>NZ_CM129816.1:0-3840168 GCF_052983955.1 Halomonas sp. LS-001 | reverse complement strand
TCAACTCACCATCGGTTGAAAACGGCCGAGTATTGTAGCGCCCCAAACCCAAGTTATCCACACAAGTATTGCATGCCGAGCCTCTGTGGATAACCCTCTGGTTTTTTATGCCAGAGCTCTCTGGACGAACTGGGGAAAAGAGCTGAAATAATGAAAGACGGCATTTTATACACCTATTTTTCACAGCTAGACTACTGCTTAAGAACCGTTTATCCACAGATTTTTTATTATTGCAAAACTATGAATATAAACGTATTTAAATGGTTATCCACAATTTCTATCCCCACTATTAATAACAGTAGTAAAAAAGATTAAAACAATAACTGTTAAAGGTACGATGTTGTGATCTGACATGAACATACCCGTTCATCGCAGCTACATATCCGAGGCTTTCTCAAGCCCTTTGAGGGATCTCCAGACAAAAAAATTGCACCAGGCGTACTAAAGCTCTACAATTTCCGGTCTTGAATTAGCGGCTCCCGGAACAGTTTCTTGCTGATCCGGGCTCCTGAAATCGACGTTCCGTCCTAAAACCACCTGGGAATAACGAGTTATGAAACGCACTTTTCAACCTAGCGTTCTCAAGCGCAAGCGTACGCATGGCTTCCGTGCACGTATGGCAACCAAAAATGGCCGTGCCATCATCACGCGCCGTCGTGCCAAAGGCCGCAAGCGTCTGAGCGCCTGAATCCGGATTGCGTGTGCTCCGTCAAGGCTATCCCCGGTGTTTACGACTGCTTAATGCTGGGGATTTTAGTCACGTTTTTGAACGCGCTGACCTGAAGGTTCACGGCAAAGGCATGATGGCTCTTGCTCGTTGGAACACACTCGGCCACCCTCGACTCGGCTTAGTGGTCAGTAAAAAAAATGTGAAGCTTGCCGTACAACGCAACCGTTTCAAACGCCTCGTGAGAGAGTCCATCAGACTGCGCCAGCATCAGTTTCCGACACTTGATATTGTCGTACTGGCAAGACGCGGCGTACACGATCTCGATAACGATACGTTACATCGTCAGCTACATGGCATGTGGAAACGGCTGCAACGTGAAGCGAAACAGCATGAGTGCATGGTTTCAACAGCATCAGAAAGTACTCAACGTGACGCTTGACGATACTACGCCGCCGCTCGACCTCGGCCTGCCGTTTGGCAGGCTTTTGTGTGTCATAGGTCGAGTAAAAAAGCATTGCGCCATTAGCATGTTCACCACCCAGCGGGCAGAACCCTCATGGACGTAAAACGACTTATCCTCGTGATTCCATTGGCCGTATTGGCCTATTTACTGATTGTTCAATGGAATCAGGACTACGGTCAGCCAATAGATACTCCGTCCTCCACCGAAGTCACACAGCGTAATACGCTGACTTCGCAAGAGGCTCAGGATGATGGCGGCTTGGCTATTCCGTCGAGTGCTTCTCAGAATGCTGACATTGAAGAAGGGATGTCAGCGGATGAAAGCACGACCAGCAGCCGTGACTTTATTGCTGTCACCACCGATGTACTTGATGTGCGCATTGACCCACACGGCGGTGATATTATTTATGCGGCATTACCCCAGCATAAATTTAGCCTGAATTCTGAACGCAATTATGTCCTGCTAGCGGATAATGAAAGCCTCAGCTACGTCGCACGCTCCGGCTTGCAGCTTAATGATCAGGCCAACCGGATTGTTTTCACGCCGGAAAACACGGAGTATCTGCTGGGTGAAAATGATGAACAGGTCGTTGTAAATCTGACAGCTGATGTTGATGGTGTTGAGATTACTAAACGCCTGACATTTAAGCGCAACAGCTATGCGGTTAGTGTTGATTATTACGTGACGAATAACGGCGAGTCTCCCGTTAGTGCACGTTTTATCGGGCAGCTGGTGCGCGATAACAGTGAAGACCCTTCTAGTGGCGTGGCCATGGGCATGAATTCCTATCTGGGCGCTGCCTTCTCAACGCCTGAATCGCGTTACGAAAAAATCGATTTTAGCGATATCCAGGAAAGCAAATTCTCCAGCCGCGAAGCGGAAGGTGGCTGGATTGCGATTATCCAGCACTATTTTGCTTCTGCCTGGGCACCGCCTCAGAATCAGCAGAACCTGTATTACGCCACCACCGATTCTCGCGGCCGTAATGTGGCGGCCGTCGCAGGCCCCACTCAGCAGATAGCACCCGGTAATGAAGCCAACCTGACCGCTACGCTATATATGGGTCCCAAGGTTCAGGACTACATGGAACAAGTAGCGCCGAACCTGGAACTGACCGTGGACTACGGCTGGCTATGGTTTATTGCTAACCCGTTATTCTGGTTGCTCGACAAGATTCATGACATCGTCGGTAACTGGGGCTGGTCAATTGTCCTGCTGACAGTGCTGGTTAAGATTGTCCTGTTCCCGCTCTCGGCCAAGGCGTATAAGTCAATGGCCCGTATGCGTAAACTCGGCCCGGAAATGCAGCGTCTTAAAGAGATGTATGGCGATGATCGCCAGAAAATGTCTCAAGAGATGATGAAGTTCTATCAGAAAGAGAAGATTAATCCGCTTGGCGGCTGTCTTCCGATTTTGATACAGATGCCTGTCTTCATCGCACTTTACTGGATGTTGCTGGAGTCGGTTGAGCTGCGCCATGCGCCGTTTATGTTCTGGATTCAGGATCTCTCGGTGAAGGATCCCTACTTCATTCTGCCGATTCTGATGGGCGCTTCGATGTTTGTTCAGCAGATGCTGAACCCGACACCGCCGGACCCGATGCAGGCCAAGATCATGAAGATGCTGCCCATTATCTTCACGTTCTTCTTCCTGTGGTTCCCGGCAGGTCTGGTCATTTACTGGGTCGTGAACAACATCATTTCGGTGGCGCAGCAATACTACATTACGCGCCAGATCGAGAATGATCCGAGCATCGGTAAAGGCAAACTCACCAAGTAGGCTACCTCGCCTGAACTATCTGCCTTGAAGGTCGATGGTTAAACCACCCAGACCCCCGCTTCGTGCGGGGGTCTGGCGTTTCAGGGCGGATAAATTCACAATATGACCACTCACCAACGGGGGCACCATGGCCGAATCACTTTACACACTGGACACCATTGCGGCACTGGCGACCCCACCGGGGCGCGGTGGCGTGGGTATTATTCGTCTCTCCGGGCCGGATAGCGCACGCATCGCAAGCTGCATGCTTGGCCACTGCCCTGCGCCCAGGCAGGCGCACTACGGTCCTTTTCACGGGCAGACAGAAGTTATCGATGAAGGGATTGCCCTGTATTTTGCCGGACCGCACTCTTTCACCGGTGAAGACGTGCTGGAACTACAGGGTCATGGTGGCCCGGTCATCATGGATCTTTTACTTGAGCGTAGCCTGCAGCTCGGCGCCCGGCTCGCGCGTCCTGGCGAGTTCTCCGAACGTGCCTTTCTCAATGACAAGCTCGACCTGGCCCAGGCAGAAGCGATTGCTGACCTGATTGATGCCACCTCCCGACATGCCGCCGAAAACGCTGTCCGTTCATTGCAGGGGGAATTTTCCAGGGTCGTGCATGCGCTTGTCCAACGCTTGATTGAACTGCGTGTATACGTTGAAGCCGCGATCGACTTTCCTGAAGAAGAAATTGATTTTCTCGCCGATGGCCATGTCGCTACCCACTTGCAGGAAGTGACAGACGCACTTGAAAACGTTCGTAAAGCCGCTGGGCAAGGTGCCCTGATGCGAGAGGGCATGAACGTTGTGATTGCTGGGCGACCCAATGCGGGCAAGTCGAGTCTGCTTAACGCCCTGACCGAACAGGATACCGCGATTGTTACCGACATTGCCGGTACCACCCGCGATGTGCTGCGCGAGCATATCCATCTGGATGGAATGCCACTGCATATCATTGATACAGCGGGGCTGCGTGACACGCCCGATGCCGTGGAAAAAATTGGCGTTGCACGCGCCTGGGCGGAAATAGAAAAAGCCGACCGAGTGCTGCTTTTGGTCGATGCTTCCACTACAGACGCCGTCGACCCCTTGGCGATATGGCCGGAGTTTGTTGAGCGCTTGCCAGAGCGTTCCCGGCTAACGCTGGTCCGTAATAAAATTGATACCAGCCAGGAACCTGCAGGCATTGACTTATCCACACCCCAACCAACGCTCAGGCTATCAGCCAAGACCGGAATGGGTGTGGATAACCTAAAACAGCACCTGAAAGATATCATGGGATATTCGGCTACCACCGAAGGACGCTTTTCTGCGCGCCGTCGCCACCTAGATGCACTGGATCGCGCCCGTGATGCCTTATCGACAGGTCAGGCGCAACTTAAAGGGTATGGGGCGGGGGAACTGCTGGCCGAAGATTTACGTGAAGCACAGCAAGCCCTCGGAGAGATTACCGGTGAGTTCAGTGCAGATGATCTTCTAGGCGAAATTTTTGGCAGCTTCTGTATCGGGAAATAACCCCTACTCTTCGACCAACCATTCACCATGGTACTGACATTGCTTCCCTAGTAGAGGCGTAATCTCCGCCATGGCACGTGCCAGTTGTTCATCCAGGCCCCATGGCGGATTAATCACTAACATCCCGCTACCGTACATGCCGTGGCTGTCTTCACTGGGAGTACGCAGTTTAAGCTCATTACGCCAGATCTTCCCGATGCGGCTGTTTTTCAAACCGGTTAACAGCGTGTGGTGGTGCCCAGCAGGGAGTAGTGGATACCAAATCAGCATGACAGCGTGGCGAGCTTTTGCCAGGCAGTACAGGGTCGTTTCCAGCACCTCCTGGTACTCCGCTTTACGCTCATAACTGGGGTCTATTAACACGCACAAACGTGGCGTTGCCACCGGCAAACGTCCGCTTAATCCTGTCAGCCCGTCTGCGTAAATACGCTGCGCCTGAGCGGGAAGCGCCTGCGTATTCAAGTGTTCGTGCTCACCAGGGTGAAGCTCAAACAATGTAAGGCGGTCTTGCTCACGTAGAGACTGTGAAAGCCACCAGGGAGATCCAGGATAGTGAGTGAGCTCGGCGGCACATGGCTGGGCCGTTTCCAGCGTATTGAGCCAGCGGCTTAACAAGGAATCTGTCACATCTTGCCGAGCCTGCCAAAGAGGCCAGATACCGTCGCGGTACTCTTGCAACCGCTGTGTCTCTTTGACGGCCAGTGGATACATGCCTCTTCCGGCGTGGGTATCGATATATGTAATGGCCGATTTTTTACGTAATAAATAATCCGACACAGCGTAAAGTGATAGATGCTTCTGCACATCGGCAAAATTACCGGCATGGTAAGCGTGTTGGTAGGAGAGCATGATTTTCCCTTTGAGCGTGGACAAACAGGCCACCAATGAAAAACCCGCTACTCAGGTAGCGGGTAACGTTGCTGTTCTGCCATGAGGCCAATTCAGCCGCTTTTTCAATTCAATAGCCTCAGTTCCACAACTATTTCCAAATGGTATCAGGGCTGTTGATAGTTACGTGCCGCATCCGTTGGTGTCAGTGTAATCTCGACACGGCGGTTCTGAGCGCGCCCCTGGTCATTATCATTACTGGCAACGGGCTGAGTTTCACCATATCCACGCATGTTAAGGCGCCCGGACGACACGCCGTTCTGACTCAGGTAGTTACCGACGGCTTGCGCACGGCGTTCGGAAAGGCGCTGATTGTAGCTGTCGTCACCCGTGCTGTCGGTATGGCCCGCAACATTCACCCGAGTATCGGTGTAGTTACGCAAGACATTAGCGACTTCATTGAGGGAGGAGCGCGCCTGTGTGGTCAGATCGCTTGAATCAAAACCAAAGGTGATGCTGCTGGGCATGTTCAGCACGATATCATCACCGCGACGATCGATTTCGATGCGCGAACCCTGAAGGTTCTGGCGTAGCTGTTCTTCCTGGCGGTCCATATAGGCCCCAATGCCCGCCCCGGCAGCAGCACCAACGGCAGCCCCGATCAGCGCACGGTCACGACGACTGGTGCTACCATCGCCAGAAAGCGCACCGGCGGCAGCGCCAATAGCCGCACCAATGCCGCCCCCGGTTGCCGTGCTGGAACGTTGCGTATTGCCGCCATAAGGGTCAGAGGCACAGCCGGCGACTAATAGTGCCGCGGCCAATGGGGTCAGTAGTCGATTGAAACGCATCTAATACTCCTAAATTCTAGTGAGCGTGGTCGTGGCCATGCGGATTACCAGAACATGGACAAATTAAAGGTCACTGATCTCTGCCAGTAACTCGTTCAAGAATAGTAGACCTTGAGGAGAGGCTCGAAGCCTTTCCGGCGATTCCTCTAAAAGTCCTTTTTTCGTAGCACTTTCAAGCGATACCTTCAGCACTTCAATCGGCTGGCCGGTATGCGTTCGCCAGGTTGACATTGGAACGCCATCCGTCAGACGTAAGGCGTTCATGGCAAACTCAAGGGGCAGTTCCTGCGTTTCCACGGCCCGCTTACCCGCCAGAAAACCACGAATGTCATCAACGCGACGCAAATAAGCATCCGGTTGGCGGGTTTTCCAGCGTCGTTCAATGGCTAAGTCGCCATCACGGGTAAGGCGACTTAGCTTACCGTGGGCACCGGCACCAATACCGAGATAATCGCCAAATTGCCAGTAGTTGATATTATGGCGACTGGCTCGCTCTGGCTGTGCATAAGCGGATATTTCATAGCGATGGTAGCCAGCGCGTTGAAGATGCTCATGTCCTAGATCCTGGATATCCCACAAAGTTTCTTCATGAGGCAAGGTCGGCGGGTGAGAGTGGAAAGCGGTATTGGGTTCAAGGGTCAACTGATACCAGGAAAGGTGCTCAGGTGATAGCGCCAACGCTTGCTCGATATCGGCCAAGGCGTCGTCAGGTGTCTGCTTGGGTAAACCGTGCATCAAGTCGATATTGAGGTTATCGAAGCCTGCCGTACGCGCCTGTTCAACGGCCTTGATCGCCTCTTCGCTGCCATGGATACGCCCTAACGCTGAAAGCTGTTCCGCCTGAAAACTCTGCACTCCCAGGGAAAGGCGATTAATACCGGCATCACGATACCCCTGAAAGCGGCTTTGTTCTGTTGTGCCTGGATTCGCTTCCAGCGTGATTTCAATGTCAGCGGCAAACGGCAGACGGGCCTCAATCGATTGCAGCAGCGTTTGATAAAAACGCGGAGAAAGAAGACTGGGTGTGCCGCCGCCGATAAAGATCGATGTCAAAGCACGCTCACTCACTAGCGGCAGATCATGTTCCAGGTCCTGTAACAGCGCTTCAAGGTAAGCGTCTTCTGGAAGCTCACGCTGATGAGGCTCATGCGAATTAAAGTCACAATAAGGGCACTTACGCACACACCAGGGCGTGTGAATATAAAGCGATAAGGGCGGTAACTGAGATGACCGTTCAGGCATGTACCACCCGTAACGTATCCACCAATGTCTGTAACGCACGTCCACGGTGGCTCAAACGGTTTTTACTCTCGGCAGGTAACTCAGCCGCGCTCATCCCCTGTTCAGGTAACCAGAAAAGCGGGTCATAGCCAAAGCCACCTTCACCGCGTGGAAGAGCCAGTATTTCCCCCTCCCAGCTGCGCTGAACAATCAACGGAACGGGGTCCTCTGGATGACGTAAATACACTAGCACACACCAGTAACGGCCGCTGCGCAACCCTTCTTCATAATGGCTAAGTGCCTCAAGAAGCTTGGCATTATTACGCTCATCACTCTTCGGCTCGCCCGCATACCGGGCGGAATAAATGCCCGGCGCGCCGTTCAGGGCATCCACTTCCAGTCCTGAATCATCCGCCAAGGCCGGTAACCCACTGGCCTGACTGGCCGCTCGCGCCTTGATCAACGCATTTTCCACAAAGGTCAGGCCAGTTTCCGGCACATCCTCTACACCAAAATCCGCCTGTGGCTGCACATTGATACCCAAAGGGGCAAGCAGTTGATTGAACTCACGCAGCTTGCCTGCGTTACCGCTGGCAAGCACAAGGGATTTGTCTGTCGTCATTGAAGTCTCCTGACATTTCATTACATACGTTGAGTAAAAATGAATTTCTGACAAAAATAATAATAAATATTAATAGCTTATAAAAAGTTAACTAAAAAATGCTATTTATATTCCAATACAGTTAGTAACAAATATTTACGTTTTGTAGTTTTTGACTAACACTGATTTAACTATTCACTCACCCTTTATTGGTAAGAGGTGCTAATAATGACACAACCGAATACGCGAGGGACTGTCTATCTCGTTACCGAAAAAAGTCCCCAAACTCAATTGTTTGTTGACTATCTCGGGGATAAGACAGGTTGCTGCGTACGCACGCAATCACCGTCTGCATCGCTGAAATCAGCCCCGGCAGGTAACGCATTAATACTGATTGATAGTGACCATACTGATATCGATGCCTTGGTCGAATGGCAGGAAAAACTGCCTTCCGACTTGGCGAGCGTGCCCATCGCCGCCCTCAATATCCATGATATCAACCACGCCCTGGAAACGCTTGCTTGCGCACAGCTGAAAGGCGTGTTCTATCGAAACGAGAGCCTTGATGTTATCTGTAAAGGCATTCACGCACTACTGGACGGTGAGCTGTGGATGTCACGCGAGCTGATGGCCCGCCTGATCCTGTTTTACCGCAAATATCAAAGCAATGCGTTTCGCCCCGCCTGCGGTCTGACCAATCGTGAAATGGAGATTATCACCTTACTCAGTGCTGGCGCTTCGAATCAGCAGATTGCCGAGAAACTTTTTGTTAGCGAACACACCGTCAAGTCTCACCTGTACAACATTTTCCGCAAAATAAACGTACACAACCGTATTCAGGCGCTCAATTGGATTCAGCAAAACCTTGGGCCAATCCTGCCCAATATTGATACCGCTCGCAGCTTGAAACACCAGCATATTTCATGACGGTCTCACGAGAGAGGAGCGGTTATGAGTCTATTACGTATTACCGCCTTATTGGCACTGACGACAGCGTTTATTGTGCCAGTTGCATGGGCACAAACCTTCGTTGCTGACGATGGCGTCACAGTGCAGGAGCAGGAGCAGGCCGATGTGAATGCCATTAACCAGCTGGAAAGTCCTGACGGGCCAGCTTTACAGCACCAGCCCAATGGTAGCAGTGAGCTAACGGGTGTCATGGTCGATCGCACAATCACGATGGCAGGAAAAACCTTCTACCGTGCCTTTAGCCAACGGGCCATGGATAACCGCATTATTGGTAACGCCACGATCACCATTCTTGAACGGCCCGATGCCCGCTGGGGCAGTCAGGTATGGATCACGGAAGGCAACCGAATGTATTTCCGTACACAGCTCTCCCCCAGGATCAACGAAGCGGACCGTGTTGCTGGGGAAGCCGTGCAAATTGTCGAAGAGGCGCTTTTGCGTCATCAGCTGACATCCGCCATCACCTCAGAGAAAGACTTGGGAAGAGAGGAGCTTTTCTAATGAAACCATTTGCCCACCTAAACCCTAGACAATGTGCGGCTATTGCCATCTTGATGGCCGCACCGGCGCTTGCCTCTGCAGGTGAGCTTGTTTATCAACCCATCAACCCATCATTTGGGGGTGACCCCTTTGTAGGTAGCTATCTGATTGG
Organism: Halomonas sp. LS-001; assembly: GCF_052983955.1. Classification (NCBI taxonomy): domain Bacteria; kingdom Pseudomonadati; phylum Pseudomonadota; class Gammaproteobacteria; order Oceanospirillales; family Halomonadaceae; genus Halomonas; species Halomonas sp. LS-001. The sequence goes on along the minus strand of NZ_CM129816.1, from coordinate 3,830,636 downwards.
CAAGGCGCAGGCGCAGGATACGAACACCGACCCTAATGCTCGCCGCGCGCAACCAACATCCGCCACGGAACGCCTAATTCAAAGCCTGGAGAGCCGTCTTATCTCGCAATTGATTTCCGATGTCAGCCGGGGAGAAGTCCAGGAAGGCAGTTTTGACAGCGATGAGTTTGGCGTGGTGGTCAGCGATTCCAGCGGTGAGTTGGTTGTCAGAGTTGTCGACAAGGTGACAGGTGGTGTCACTGAAATCAGCGTTGGCGGCTTATTCAACCCTTGATTCAGATTGATTATCCAACCCTAAAACGCACGAAAATTAAAAAAATCAATAACCCATAAAATAGCGGATATATCAGGGGATCATCATGAAAATAATAGCGACCTTTCTCATGGTTGGCTTGCTGAGCGGTTGCGCCGGTATGGTCGCCAACTCGGAAAATCTGGAAGGCACCGAAGCAACGCTCACCCCTAGAGGGGCAACGTATCAGGATCTTGTTTCACTGCCACAACCTGCGGGGAAAATTTTTGTCTCGGTGTACGATTTCCGTGACCAGACCGGCCAATATCGACCGGCCCCTGCCAGTACATTTTCAACAGCGGTCACACAAGGCGCGGCAGCGATGCTCACCGGGGCACTGTCGGAATCAGGTTGGTTTATTCCGCTTGAACGCGTCGGGCTTCAGAACCTGTTAACCGAACGACGCATCATACGCGCAGAATTTGAGCGCTTCGGGCGGCCCGATACGCTTCCCTCTCTACGTTCGGCTTCCGTAATGCTGGAAGGCGGCATTATTGCTTTTGAATCCAACGTGCGTACGGGGGGGGCTGGCGCTGAGTATTTTGGTATAGGGGCGTCGGGGCAGTATCAGGTGGATCAGGTGACGGTGAATCTTCGTGCGGTTGAAATCTCCTCCGGAGAAATACTCGCTAATGTCACCACCACCAAGACCATCTACTCCAAGGAACTGCGAGCAGGCGTTTATCGCTTTATCGACTTTCGGCGGCTGTTAGAAGCAGAAGCCGGTATTACCACCAATGAGCCGGTGCAAATGGCGGTGATGGCGGCGATTGAATCGGCCGTCATTCACTTGATAGCGCGTGGGGTAGAAAACCGCCTGTGGAATTTAGCGCCTGGCGTCAATATTCAGGAAACACTCCTGGGAAGCTACCTGGATGCACCTATTCCCATGCTCTAACCAGTCTCATGTTGTACCCAGTCCGATGCTGTAAAAGGATTGCACTTTAAAAGCACGTAATCTGTAAGAATATCTAGAAATTTATATATGAAAAAATGGCGACCATGTATTCCATGGTCGCTTTTTTATCTCTGATGAAAAAACTAATACTTAAGCAACTATAAAAACCACCATAAATATAAATAAAAAAGTAAATATATCATCGCAATCATAACAAAACTTCTGATAGCGCTATTTTTAAAATCGCCCACACTCAACTCATGAAACACAAATTGATACATAACGTTTCAAAAGGACACCGTCATGGAACCGAACAATCATAAAAACAAAAGCAGGTCAGCTATTAAGGCAAAAAATATTGCCTTAATTTTAGCTGCGACGCTCTTTGCTGCAGCGGTTTCTGTCACTGTCAATGCTAGCCAGGGAGATGATATTGAAGGTCAGATTATTCAATATTCACAGAGTGCTGATAATGTCAGTATTATCCAACAAATTGGCAATTATAATAAAGCACAGGTTATTCAGTCGCATTCGGAACTTGGAAATATTGCTGATATTTATCAAAACGGTAACAATAATCAAGCCAGCATTCATCAAAGTAACGACAACAATATTGGCATTATATTTCAAGAGGGTAATAAACATAACGCTGAAATTACCCAGATAGGTGGATACGAAGGTAAAAAAGTTACTATAGAACAATTTGGCTTTGGCAGTGATATTTCATTTACTCAATTAGAATTAGGTAGTGGTCCAGACAGCATTAGCATCAAACAAGACAACCCACCGGGCTTTACGCGATCACTATCGATAACAGCTGGGCAGTATTCTTTTACTTCTCAGTCTCAGTGAACCACCAACGCAAGTCGATCGAAACCAAAGGGGAACAACAATGAAAACTCAAATGACAGCTATTGCAGCCGCTATTGCACTCTCCAGTAACATGGCTATGGCACAAACTACTGTTACATCTCCCAACAACTTGGATTATATTGGTGCTCAATCATCACCTCCCAGCTATGGTGTTGATAACAATAATAGCACTTTGGACGAAGGTGCATGGGGTTCTCCCGGCTTACCCTCACGTGGTACATTCACCGCTACCAACGGCATCAATAGTTTTGATGTCGAACTCGGTGCAATGGACGACAGTGGTGCAGCCGATGGCGAAAACGACAGCTTGATTGATCAAACAACACAATCGGGGGGAGCTGCTTTAGGCAATTCAGCCAGTGTGGTACAGATTAATGGTGATGAAAACGAGTCCAATGTAATTCAAAACCAGCAGGGTCAAGGAGACGCCTTAGAGGCTGAGGTTGTTCAAGATGGTAACAAAAACCGCTCAGATATCGATCAGGATCTAAGCCATGGTGCTATCGCCAAAGTCAAGCAAATAGGTAATGAAAACCTATCGCGCATTGATCAGCTCGGCGCTGATAGCAATGGTGCCGACGTATCTCAATCTGGCAATAGCCATCGCTCCATAATCGAACAAGGAACAAACCCAGGTGGCGCTCAAAATAATAATGCCTTCGTTTCACAAACCAACATGGAAAATCAAAGCTTTGTTCGTCAACAGTGGGACAACAACTACACCAGTGTTACTCAAAACGGCTCCAACGGCATGAGCCAAATCTGGCAACAGAGTGATGGTAACAAAGCTGTACTGATGGACACTGGCATGTACAACGAATCTTATATCCGTCAAGGTGATGCTGGCACCAGTGATTTAAACGAAGCCAATGTTACTCAGAGCGGAGCAAACAACAACTCTTACGTCTCTCAGTTAGTAGGTGATTCCAACGAAGCTGATGTGAATCAGCAGGGCAACGATGGTATGTCTAATATCTTCCAGGATGGTAGTAGCAACAAAGCAGATGTAATGCAAAGCAGTGATGGTGATATCTCTTGGGTAATCCAAGATGGTAATGATAAGTACGCAAAAGTTCAACAGGTCGGAAGTGGCGCCGATGGAGAATTCAACGAGTCATATATTTTACAGACCGGAAGTGGCGCACATACTGCTAATGTGTACCAGGACCACAACCCAAGCGGCGGCTGGAACAATGTTTCAACTATTACACAGCTTGGGTCAACAATTGGTAATGCTGTCGTCAATCAAAATGGCGCAGGTAACCAAGCTTCTACTATCCAGTACTAAGCTTAGGTTGCTTGATGCTCTTTTAAATCGCCCCTTCGGGGGCGGTTTTGTTGTTCTGAAACCATCATTTTATTTAACGGAGATATTTAACGTACTCCCTTTGCCTTGCGTTGAAGAGCGCGAGCGGTTTCCCCCTTTATTAACCGATACCTCGAGCCGTCCTTCGCTTAACGATTGAATTCTCCCTTGAATGGCATCCCCTTCATACACGTAGTGCGCTGGTGCCTGTCCATTTTCCTGATACGTTTGTGTATCGCCCTCGCGAGTCACTTGCCACTGCGCATTAAACGCCATGCCTGGTGTGCCAGTGATCTCAATCTGAATCTGCCCCATTGTTTCTTCCTTTACTGGTGCTGCGCCAAGCGGCAGCGATACCAATAAACCCGCGCCAATTAGCCAAGCGTTGATGTGTTTCATGTGCCCCCCAACGTAAAAAAGCCGCCCTGAACAGGCGGCTCTTTCAGTATAGCGCTCATTTGTAACATCACGTTACAGAGAGGCGATAATATTACATGGTGGCAAAGGCTTTTTCAGCCGCATCAAGCGTCAGTTGAATGTCTTCTGCGCTGTGCGCACTAGACATAAAGCCAGCTTCGAAAGCTGACGGTGCCAGATAGACCCCATGGTCCAACATGGCGCTAAAGAAACGACGGAAGGCATCCGGGTCACAGGCGGTTGCTTGCGCGAAGTTATCCACCCGCGATTGCGCAGTGAAAAACATCCCGAACATCCCGCCGGATGACTGGGTAATCAGTGCAACCCGGGCGGCATCCGCACGTTCCTGAAGGCCTTGGCAAAGCGTATCCACGCGTTGGGTCAGCGCATCATGGAACCCTGGCACCTGCAACTTGTTCAATAAGGTCACACCGGCCGCCATGGCCAGCGGGTTACCGGAAAGCGTTCCTGCATGGTAAATCGGCCCGAGCGGGGAGATGTTTTCCATGATATCGCGTTTACCACCAAACGCCCCGACCGGCATGCCGCCGCCAACAATCTTGCCAAGGCAGGTGAGATCCGGTGTAACACCATAGCGCGCCTGGGCACCACCCAGTGCAATCCGGAACCCGGTCATGACCTCATCAAAAATCAGCACGCTGTTATGCTCATTGCACACCTGGCGCAAGGTTTCCAGAAACCCTGGCTGGGGAGGGATGCAGTTCATGTTGCCTGCCACAGGCTCAACGATGATACAGGCGATCTGGTCACCGATTTCCTCAAAGCAGGCTTCGACACCATCGGGATCATTGAAGGAAAGCGTGATGGTATGTTCGGCCAATGCCGCCGGTACGCCTGGCGAGCTTGGCTCACCGTGCGTCAGGGCACCCGACCCCGCTTTGACCAGCAGAGAATCAGAGTGGCCGTGGTAGTTACCTTCGAATTTGACGATCTTATCGCGCCCCGTGTAGCCACGCGCCAGGCGAATGGCTGACATGGTGGCTTCGGTGCCGGAGCTTGTCATGCGCACCATTTCCATGCTCGGAATGATCTCGCAGATCAGGTCCGCCATGGTGGTTTCTATTTCGGTGGGCGTCCCGAAAGAAAGGCCATTATCCAGCCGGGCACGTACGGCGGCGAGAACATCCTGATCCGCATGACCAGTGATCATCGGGCCCCAGGAGCCGACGTAGTCCACGTAACGGTTGCCTTCAACATCAAACAGATAGGAACCCTGGGCACGTTCCATGAAAACCGGCGGGCGATGCATCCCCTTGAATGCACGTACCGGCGAGTTGACGCCGCCAGGAATATGGCGGCTGGCCCGTTCAAACAATTCTGCAGACGTAGTCATGGCGTCTTCTTCCTTATATCTCTTGGTCGGATCGAATCTAAATCAAAACTTGAATAACAAACCTGAATCAACAAAAACCGGACACTAATCCAACTGAGTCGAATCAAAAAAGTGGGCATTAAAAAAGCGATGAGGCAACGCTTGGCCCAGCGCAGGGTAATACCCATGAGACAAACTCTGCCAGGTAAAGTGCTGAGCCTGCTCACAGGCTGTCAGTAAGCGCTCACCTACCGCCAACCGGGCGGCCAGTGACGCTGCCAGCGTACAGCCGGAACCGTGAAACTGCGCTGGCAGGCGTGGCCACTGCCATTGGCGCGTGGTATCCGGGGTGTGCAAGGTATGCACTACCTTCTGTCGGTCGCTTTCCGGCAGCGGGGTGTCAGTGGCGGTGACTAACACCGCTCCACAACCTCGCTCCATCAGTGAAACCACGCGTGCCGTATCATTCGTGGAAGACGTTATGGTCGGGGTCAGACGTGCCAGCTCATTCCGATTAGGCGTCAGAACATCGACAAAAGGCAGTAAGTCATCCACATACTGTTGGCATAATCCGGCTGTGGATAACTCAGTTCCACCACCGGCTTTCAACACCGGGTCTGCCACCACCGGAATCCCCGGAAAACGACGTAGCACCTGAACAACAGCATCCAGAACGGCCAAGTCCGCGATTAACCCAAGCTTAATCGCGGCAACCGGCAGAGATTCCAACGCCGCCACCATGTCGAGAACGCTCTTGGCGTTTACCGGCAACACCTGCTGGACGTCCTGACAATTCTGCACAGTTAACGCCGTGGGCACTGTAACCGCCCAGCCACCGCTCGCCGCGATGGCTTCACTGTCCGCTATGATACCGGCACCGCCAGTAGGGTCATGGCCTGCCAGCACCAACACAACCGGAGGTAAAGAGCGTGACATCAGAAAGGTTTAAGCACAGCAAGAATAATGATGATGATCAATGCAATGACCGGTGCTTCGTTAAACCAACGGAAAAACACATGACTTTTTGTGCAGCGATCCTGAGCCAGTTGCTTCAGGTAAATCAGACAAACGTGATGATACGCCACTAACAGAACCACCAGTAACAGCTTGGCGTGCATCCAGCCCTGACTTAACCAGCTGGGCGTGAGAAATAGCATCCAGACACCAAAGATCAATACCACGATCATGGAAGGCGTCATGATACCGCGGTACAGCTTACGCTCCATGACCTTGAAGGTTTCGATACTGGTGGTTTCGCCCTTGTCGCGTGCCAGTGCGTGGTAGACATACAATCGCGGCAGATAAAACATGGCGGCAAACCAGGTTACCATTGCTATCAGATGAATCGCTTTCGCCCATAGATACATGTGAATTCCTCAAGGGTTGGGTCGCAGGTCAATGCCTGATACGTCAGTACACAAAAATGGCTGCCAGTATGGCATTGGGTATGCAGTAATCAACGCTATTTTACGTTGTTGCTACCTTTCTTTTGACTGCGGATCCGTATATTGATAGTACCGTTCGATAGCCCCCCGAGTAATGATACCTGAGATACGACGCTGTCTGGGACGATAACCATGAACAACATATAGGGCACCCAGCGCATTATTCTGAAGGCTTAAAAACGCTTCCGAAAGGGTTGCCTGCAAGGCAATGGGCGCCATTTCCAGGCGCTGGGCAGGAATTTCAAGGAGATCGATTTTCTCCTGTTCTTCAGTGACAGGGGCATCTTTCGCTTCCTGTTCTATCAGCCAGCGGGCCAGTTCGGCCGCTTTCAACGCCAGTACCGGCTTTTCCTTTCTGGAACGTTCAATCACCAGCCAGACAGGATTGCTTTCCAGCAGTTTACGCGCTTCATCGGGGGTGATCATTCGTTCTGTTCGTACCAGATTGCGTTCCATCACCGCTGGCACGGATACTCTCGACAGCGCTTGCATCAATGGCTGCTGCAAAGGGTGCATCCCATAGCGCAGGGTGCTGATAAAAAAACCTTCACAACCGGTGAGATGCCGTGATGTCAGGCAGGCCACAACAACAGCCAGCATGCCAGGCAACATGATATTCGGCGTATGAGTTAGCTCCAGCAGGGCCATTAAGGCCGCCAGCGGGGCTTGCAGCACAGCTCCCATCATGGCGGCCATACCCAGCATGGCAAAAATACTTGGGTCGGCGGCTTTATCGGGCCATAACCACATCCCCACAAGACCGCAAAGTGTCCCCATTGCCGCGCCAATCACCAGCACCGGGCCGATGATGCCAATCGGTATCCCACCTGCCACCGTCAATGAAGTCAGCACTAACTTAAGTACCACCAACGCCACTAATACCGAAATCGATAGCTGATTATTCAGCGCTGCCGCGACACTATCGTAACCAATTCCCTGTACTTCAGGAAAAAACCAGGCAGCAGCGCCTGTCAGTACCGCCACGGTGCCCAGCCGCCACCACAGTGGTTGCTGCTGCACCCACTGGCTACGTGAAATATGGATAAAAATACCGGCAAGAAAGCCGATCATCAGCCCCATGACCACAATCCAGGGCAGATTAAAGAAAGAGTCCAGCGCCACTTCAGGAATACTGAATGCCGGTGCACTGCCGTAGACAAGCTGCGCAACCAGAGCGCCCATGGTAGAGGCCAGTATCACTGGCATGAAACTCATCAGGGTGTATTCCATCATCACCACTTCCATGGCAAAGATGACGCCCGCAATCGGGGTGTTAAAAGAGGCAGAAATACCTGCAGCGGTTCCACAGGCCACCAGCACACGCAGGCTATTATTGGGCAACCGCATTTTGAGCCCCAAACCACTGGACGCGGCCGCTCCCAGATGAATGGCAGGCCCTTCCCGCCCGGCAGAAAGCCCCCCGAGCACAGACACTACCCCCACCCACCATTGATTCAGCCAGTTACGTAACGGAAAATGACCTTGATGATACGTTAATCGCTCAATCACATGACCCACGCCCAGTTTGCGGGCGGTAACTTTCTGGCGATAGAGAAAAACGCCCACCAGCGTTACTGCCACCGACGGTAATAAGGCCCGTAACCAGGGCGACAGTGTCTCAAACGCTTCCGGGTTGCCGTCAGGCATGAAAAGTCGCGCCCCGGTTTCCAGCAGCAACCGAAAACCCACCATTAACGCACCGGTAATCAGGCCGGATGCCAACCCCAGCACGCATAGCTGAGGCAGGGCATCAACATTGGCCAATTGTCGCCGAAAATTTTCAAGGCTGAAGTTCGCCCGAGAAAAACGTGCCACGCGCACTTTCCTTGTTATTGAATAACTGGCTATAGATAAAGAGTTGTTGATAACTGGCTGTCGGCATATCCAGCAAAAGAGCAAACGCCTCGGCTTGCTAGGGTCTGTTGACGTTTCATTCACGGCCGCGCTGGTGTCAGTTTTTATTCGGGGCAAGGCAGGAGGAGAGACGTTTGGTCACTCCAAATGAACGACGACTAACGCCGCAGCGGATAAAAACTGACCCAGCCCTTCGGGTTGCGCTTCAAAATGCACCATACTGCGTTGCGAAACTTGAGAAGGGAACCACCCTTAACGGCGTTCCGCGCCTTGTCTGGCACATTTTGATGCAGCAACGCGGTTCGTGATGAAACGTCAACAGACCCTAAGAACACCTGTTCTCTTGTAGCGACGCCTCTATCTCATCCATGCTCTTGTGTATCATAGTCTTTATAATGAGAACATACGTCTTTCACTACCAAGACCTGAAACGGCAAGGAGCAGATTGTGATTAAAGTGGGCATTGTGGGTGGTACCGGATATACCGGCGTTGAGCTTTTAAGACTATTGTCGCAACATCCCGATGTTAGCGTCGAGGCCATTACGTCACGTTCTGAAGCGGGTGTAAAAGTCGTGGATATGTACCCGAACATGCGTGGGCACTACGATACGTTAACCTTCAGCGAACCTAACGCAGACCAGTTGGGCGCCATGGATGCGGTATTTTTCGCCACGCCACATGGCGTCGCCCATGCGTTGGCCGGTGAATTGCTCGATAAGGGCACTCGCGTGATTGATCTTTCCGCCGATTTTCGTCTCCGCGATGCTGACGAATGGAGCCATTGGTACAACCAGCCCCACGGCGCGCCGGCATTACTCAGCGAAGCTGTCTACGGGCTGCCTGAAATGCACCGTGAGGCTATCCGCCAGGCCCGTTTAGTGGCGGTTCCCGGCTGTTACCCCACGGCCGTTCAACTCGGCTACCTGCCGCTGCTGGAAGCTGGCCTGATTGATCCACAACAGTTAATTGCCGACTGTAAATCCGGCGTGACCGGTGCAGGCCGGGGTGCCAAGGTAGGTTCACTGTTGGCCGAGGCCAGCGAGTCCATGAAAGCCTATGGTGCAAGCGGCCATCGGCATCTGCCGGAAATCCGCCAGGGTTTGGGCGATATCCATGGTCAGGCGGTGAATCTGACCTTTGTGCCCCATCTGACGCCAATGATTCGTGGCATTCATGCCACTTTATACAGCCAGTTGACGGCAGAACCAGAAGCGCTACAGGCACTTTTTGAAGCGCGTTACGCCAATGAACCCTTTGTGGATGTCATGCCCGCCGGTAGCCATCCGGAAACACGCAGTGTCAAAGGGATCAATACCTGCCGGATCGCCGTGCATCGACCAGAAAACAGCAACACCGTCGTCGTACTGTCAGTTATTGATAACCTGGTCAAAGGAGCTTCGGGGCAAGCCATCCAGAACCTCAATCTGATGTTTGGGTTTCCAGAAACACGTGGGCTTGAAGCCCCCGCTTTGATGCCCTGATAACGGCTCGGCAAAATATCTTTCCCAGTAAAAGTTGACCCTTTTACTGGGAATTATTCATAATAATATCTAATCCTCGAACGTCCGCTCACGGGAGGTATCCATGAGCAGTGCAGAATCCTTTGTTCCCACACCTTTGCTTCTTTCCAGCAGTGCCCGCACACGCATCAAGGCACTCATGGCAGAAGAAGATAATCCTGACCTCAAACTGCGTGTTTATGTTACCGGTGGTGGCTGTTCGGGCTTTCAGTATGGCTTTGATTTTGCCAATGATATTGCCGATGACGATACTGTCATTGAGTTTGGCGATGCGACCCTGGTAGTTGATCCACTCTCTTATCAATATCTGGTGGGATCAACCGTCGATTTTGAAGAAGGGCTCGCGGGTGCCCGCTTTCGGATCCAGAATCCGAATGCCACGACCACCTGCGGCTGTGGTGCCTCCTTCATGGTGTAAATTTTTGCTGACCACAGTATTGAGACACTCCGACTGACGGATTTCCGCATCAGGCGCTCGCCAGCTGACGGTACTGCGTGCACTTAGCGTTTACGCTATTCATTCCCCGTGACTTGACGCCATGGCGGTTTCTCGCCAAGGTTAAAAAGGTTAACAAAAGCCCAACGCACCAATTTATCAAGTCCAATTTATCAAGTGCTTATGCTGATAACTTTCGGCTCGGGTACAAGAAACGGGGAAACACATGAAAAAAACAGTCGCTTTCAACCTCTCTGAAACATTGTCTAAAAGCCTGATGGCCAGTGCCATTGCATTGGGCCTGGGTGGCTCAACACTGGCAATGGCTCAGGACATGCCTGTCGTCAATGTGGCCACCGATCCAAGCTTTGTTCCTTTCGAAATGATGGATACTGAAACCGGTGAAATGGTCGGTTTCGATATGGATATCATTAACGAAATTGCCGATCGTGCCGGTTTTGAAGTCAACCTGACGACGATGGAATTTGCGGGCATCATTCCCGCCGTGCAAACCGGCAGCCAGGAAATTGCCATTGCCGGCATTACCATCACTGATGAACGCGCTGAAATCGTTAACTTTTCCGACCCTTACTACGATTCCGGTCTGCGCATCATCGTTCGCGCTGACAATGACACCGTAGAAACCGTTGAAGATCTGGAAGGCATGTCGATCGCCACCAAGATCGGCTCGACAAGCTACGACTTCCTGCAGGAACAGTTCGGCGATGACGCTGACATCACGCCCTATCCCGGCACATCGGATATGTATATGGCCCTGCTTGGGCGTAACGTCGATGCCGCTTTCTACGACGCCCCTAACGTCGGCTACTTCTCCCAGACCCGTGGCGAAGGTCGCACCAAGGTAGTAGGCCCTCTCTACGAAGGTCAGCAGTACGGTATTGTCTTTAACAGCAACAGCGAATGGGTAGAACCGGCCAACGAAGCGCTGGCGTCCATGCGTGAAGACGGCACCTACGATGAGATCTACACGAAGTGGTTTGGTGAAACGCCCAACGAAGAATAATACGAGATAGCAGACGCAACCGGGGCCGGGGACATTCACTCGGCCCTGTGTCGTTTCAGGGTCTCTTTTCCTAAGGTCACTTCTCAGGAGATCACACGTGGATAGTACATTTGAGTTTGATTGGAGTGCCGCGCTCGGCTCGATCCCCCATCTGTTACCGGGGGTCCCATGGACATTACTGATTTCTTTCGGTGGCCTGGCATTCGGTTTCTTTATCGGTATCTTTTTTGGTCTGTTACGTATCAGCCCCATCCGCTGGCTACGTTGGCCTGCCATCGTGTATATCGAAGTATTTCGCGGCACCCCCATTCTGGTGCAGGTGCTCTTCATCTTTTACGGCCTTCCCCAGCTGCTGGGTAGCCCCATTAATGCGCTGACGGCAGGTATTGCGGCTATTGCGGTCAATTCCGGCGCTTACATCTCCGAAATCGTGCGTGGCGGTGTTCAATCCATGGAGCGCGGTCAACGTGAGGCGTCTCTTTCCCTTGGGCTGTCAAGAACCCAGGCATTTCGTTACGTCATCTGGCCTCAAGCCTTCCGGCGCATGATTCCTTCCCTGGGCAATCAGGGCATTATCAGCATCAAAGACACGTCCCTGTTCTCTGTCATCGGGGTAGGCGAACTGGTGCGTCAGGGGCAGATTTACATTGCTACCACCTTTACCGCAATGGAAGTGTATCTGATGGTGGCCATGCTCTATCTCATCATCACCTGGTCGCTCTCAATCTTACTGCGCCAACTGGAGCGCAGAGGCCTCGCGGGACAATAAGGACGCAGACATGAATGATACGACGCAGCCCATCGTCACCATGCAGCAGTTGAACAAACATTTTGGCAGCCTGCATGTACTCAAAAATATTGATATGAAGATTGTTCCCGGTGAAGTGGTGGTGGTTATCGGTGCCAGCGGCTCAGGTAAATCCACGCTGATCCGCTGTATCAATGGCCTGGAAGAATTTCAGACGGGAAGCCTCACCGTCGATGGTCATGAGCTGATGCCTTTTGGAAAAAGTACCAAGGCACTCCAGCAGATCCGCACCGAAGTCGGCATGGTATTTCAACAGTTCAATCTCTTTCCGCATCTCAGCGTACTCGACAACATTACCCTTGCACCAATGAAAGTGCGTGGCTGGAGCCGTGAAGACGCCGAAGAAACGGCCAGTAAGCTGCTGGAACGCGTGGGTATTGCCGACCAGGCAGAGAAGTCACCAACACAGCTCTCAGGCGGCCAGCAGCAGCGTGTGGCCCTGGCCCGCGCCCTGGCCATGGAACCACGTCTGATGCTGTTTGATGAGCCTACCTCGGCCCTTGACCCCGAGATGATCGGTGAGGTGCTTGATGCCATGCGCGAACTTGCCAAAGAAGGCATGACCATGGTGATTGTGACCCATGAAATGGGCTTTGCACGTGAAGTCGCGGATCGTGTGATCTATATCCATCAAGGGGAAATTACTGAACAGGGGCCACCGGAAAAGCTGTTTGATACGCCTCAACATGAACGCACTCAATCTTTCCTGGCTCGCGTCTTGAAGCACTGATTTTCGGAGCACTGATTCTTGAAGTAATGATTATAAAAGTACTGACGTTAGGGTCTGTTGACGTTTCATTCACGGCCGCGCTGGTGTCAGTTTTTATTCGGGGCAAGGCAGGAGGAGAGACGTTTGGTAACTCCAAATGAACGACGACTAACGCCGCAGCGGATAAAAACTGACCCAGCCCTTCGGGTTGCGCCTCAAAATGCACCATACTGCGTTGCGAAACTTGAGAAGGGAACCACCCTTAACGGCGTTCCGCGCCTTGTCTGGCACATTTTGATGCAGCAACGCGGTTCGTGATGAAACGTCAACAGACCCTAATAAAATCAGCGTTCTTTAATGCCCCTTGAAAGACGAAAAACCTGCCAAAAAACGCCTTATTTTTTCGCCTGTCCCCGTGACAGGCTTTTTTTGCCTGTGGATAATTATTTTTTACCTACTCGCTTGCCTCATCGCATACGCCTCTCTCACAGTGCTTATCGCCAATCCGGTAAAAAATACTGACATGTTCACAGCTGCGGTAACAACTCATGTATCCACCGGTGGACAAGCAGTGCTCAACTCGTGCTGTGGGTAACTTGCTATTCCATCCACAGGCTCAGCACCGCTTGTACGCACTTGCTACGCATGCCATCAACATGTTTTTCAACAATTTAAATCACTGAATAATATAGAATAAATTCACTTTTCCACGGTTTTTATCCACACCAGTAGTAACAACATTTACAGAAGTTCTTTTATTTAATCTTTATATTGTTATTAAAAGTAGCGTGAGATAGATAATCGGTATGTGGAAAAAACTGACGGTTACCCACAGGAGGTTTATACTGGCCAGCCAGATAACACCGACCTGACAGATATCACTTGTCACGTCGCCAAATATTCAAGATGAGGTGTCATGAATCATCCCGACCGCTTTGACGTGATTGTCATCGGCGGTGGCCATGCGGGAACCGAAGCCGCATTGGCCTCTGCTCGTATGGGCTGTCAAACCCTGTTGCTTACCCACAACGTTGAAACACTGGGACAAATGTCCTGTAACCCAGCGATTGGTGGCATCGGCAAAAGCCATCTGGTCAAGGAAATTGATGCCCTTGGCGGAGCAATGGGGCTGGCAACTGATCTTGGTGGCATTCAGTTTCGTGTACTCAACGCCAGTAAGGGGCCAGCAGTTCGCGCCACTCGTGCCCAGGCAGACCGCATCCGCTACAAAGCGGCAATTCGTGGCATGTTGGAAAACCAGCCTAACCTGACGATTTTTCAGCAGGCGGCAGGTGATCTGATTGTGGATAACCAAACGGGTGATAATGGCACCGTACGCGGTGTGGTAACTGAAACCGGCATCCGTTTTCATGCTGAATCCGTCGTGTTATGTACAGGCACTTTTTTAGGTGGTGTCATGCATATCGGCTTGGATCAAAGCCGCGGAGGGCGTGCTGGTGATCCGCCTTCCAATGCGCTTGCGGAGCGTTTGCGTGCTTTACCCTTACGGGTTGACCGGTTAAAAACGGGTACACCACCCCGTATTGATGCTAAAACCGTCGACTTTACCCAGCTTGAAGAACAGCCAGGCGATTGCCCAACGCCAGTGATGTCGTATCTGGGTAACCGGGAAATGCACCCCCGTCAGGTCAGTTGCCATATCGCGCAAACCAACACCCAAACGCACGACCTGATTCTGGCAAACCTTGACCGTTCACCCATGTATTCAGGCACCATTGAAGGGATTGGGCCACGTTACTGTCCTTCCATTGAAGACAAAGTGCACCGCTTTGCGGATAAGTCCAGCCACCAGATTTTTATTGAACCGGAAGGGCTGGATACTCACGAGCTATATCCCAATGGTATTTCGACGTCACTTCCTTTTGATGTCCAACTCCAGGTTGTTCGCTCGATAAAAGGGCTTGAAAACGCACATATCACCCGGCCGGGTTACGCCATTGAGTATGATTTTTTCGATCCTCGGGATCTTAAGCACTCGCTGGAAACAAAATTTATCCACAGCCTGTTTTTTGCCGGGCAGATCAATGGCACAACAGGCTATGAAGAAGCCGGTGCTCAAGGCCTGCTGGCAGGACTCAATGCTGCCAGGCGTGCCAAAGGCCTGGATGCCTGGTGGCCGCGTCGTGACGAAGCCTACCTGGGCGTGCTGGTCGATGACCTGATTACTCTGGGGACCAAAGAGCCCTATCGCATGTTTACCTCGCGTGCTGAATATCGCTTGTTGCTGCGTGAAGACAATGCCGACTTGCGCCTGACGGAAACCGGACACCAACTTGGTCTGGTTGATGAAACGCGCTGGCAGATTTTCAGCCATAAACGTGAAGCAATCGAACGCGAAACCAGTCGTCTGAATGCTACCTGGGTGCAACCTGGAACGCCGGCGGCGGAACAGTTAGCAGGCAAGCTCGAACGTCCACTGAGCCGAGAGTATCGGTTAACGGATCTGCTCAAGCGGCCTGAGCTGGTTTACACAGATATCGCTGAGCTTCCCGGGATAGATGGTCAGCCAGTAAATGACGTCACGGTGGCTGAACAGGTTCAGATTCAGGCCAAGTACCAGGGGTATATTGATCGCCAGCAAGATGAAATTAATAAACTCAAACGCCACGAATATACCCTGCTTCCCGCTGAGTTGGATTATCGGCAGGTAGAAGGTTTATCCAATGAAATTCGTCAGAAACTGATCGAAACGCGCCCGCAGACCCTTGGGCAGGCCGCGCGGATTTCTGGTGTGACACCGGCAGCCGTCTCAATTCTTCTGATTCATCTGAAAAAGCGTCGTCTTATTGAGAACAGTGAGGTAGCAGCGGGATGAATGTGCAACAGACGCTGATAAACACCCTGCCTGCAGATGCTCAAAAGCGGCTTGAAGATGGCCTCTCGACACTCAAGCTGAAAACAACGGCCCAGCAGCGTGAACAGCTACTGGGCTTGTTGGCGCTATTGCACAAGTGGAACCGGGCTTATAACCTCACGGCTGTGCGTGATCTTAATGAGATGATATCCCGTCATCTGCTGGACAGCGCATCTGTTGCGCCTTTTGTCAGAGGCCCGCGATTGCTTGATGTGGGGGCAGGTCCTGGGTTTCCCGGGCTGGTGCTGGCCATTCTCGATCCATCGCTGATGGTCACCCTGGTGGATAGCAACGGTAAAAAAGTGCGCTTCCAGCGTCAGGCAGTGATGGAGCTTGGCCTTCAGAACGTGACGCCAGTTCAAACTCGCGTTGAGCAATTTGCCGCTGGCACATTCGATCAGGTCATTTCACGAGCCTTTGCAAGCCTGGCCGATTTTATCGCTTTGACGCGCAAATTACCGTCTGCAGAAGGTGAGTGGCTGGCAATGAAAGGCCCTGGCGCGGATGATGAGCTCAACGCACTGCCTGACGACATTGCCCTTAAAACACGCCATTTATTGAACGTACCTTATGATGCTGCTCAGCGGCAGTTACTGATCCTGACCCAAAAGGAGTTGTGTAAGTGAGCCAGATCATTGCCCTGACTAACCAGAAAGGCGGCGTAGGTAAAACCACATCGGCCGTGAATCTGGCTGCAAGTCTCGCTACCCTGGGACGCCGTACCCTGCTTGTCGATCTGGATCCGCAAGGCCACGCCAGTATGGGCAGTGGTATTGACAAGCATGCGTTGGAAGTCAGCGTGTTGGACGTGCTGATCGGCGATGCGCAGGCAAAAGACGTCATTGTCAGTGGCCTTCCTGCAGGATTTGATGTGCTGCCGGGTAATGGTGACCTGACGGCGGCAGAAGTCGAACTCCTGGATAGCAATGAACCCCAGAGTCGTCTAGCAATAGCGCTCAAAGATGTAGCTGATGGCTATGACGTGGTGCTGATCGACTGCCCACCGTCACTCAACATGCTGACCGTCAACGCGCTGACGGCCGCCGATGGTGTGCTTATTCCGTTACAGTGCGAATTTTATGCCCTTGAGGGATTATCGGCCCTGCTGGATACCGTTGAGCAGATCAAGGTAAGCGTCAATCCGAATCTCGCCGTTTCTGGTATTCTGCGTACCATGTACGATAAACGAACCAGCCTGACCCGCGAAGTCGATAAGCAATTGCGTGATTTCTTTGGCGATACGCTGCTAAAGGCGACAATTCCACGTAACATCAAGGTCGCAGAAGCACCGAGCCACGGTATGCCGGTTACCAAATATGCGCGTTTATCGCGAGGTAGTCAGGCCTACAGGGTGTTGGCAAAAGAATTGATCAAGCGACTATCGTTGTAATCAATGATCGCTGTAACGAATCACTCTATGACGCAGTTAATCAATTTGTTGATCAACGAGGGAAAGCAATGACGCAAAAACGTGCGTTGGGACGTGGCCTGGATGCCCTGATTGGCGCTGGCGCTCGGCGTCGTGAAAGCCTGGATATCATCCCAAACGAGACGGTTCCCATACTGGAGCATGATGAGGCGCAAACATCCGACGCCTCAAAAGATGCCTCTGGTGTGGCGGGAGAGCGTCTTGAGCGTCTGCCTCTTGGTCAACTGATCCGCGGAAAGTATCAGCCACGGCGTGACATTCAGCCGGAAGCGCTCGAAGAGCTGGCGGATTCGATTCGCGCACAGGGCGTCATGCAGCCAATCGTTGTTCGCCCCATGGGCGAGGCACGTTACGAGATCATAGCGGGTGAACGGCGCTGGCGGGCCGCTCAACTGGCTGAGCTGGATGTGATTCCTGCTGTGATCCGGGATGTCAGTGATGACACTGCGCTGGCATTGGCGCTGATTGAAAATATTCAGCGTGAAAACCTTAATGCTGTGGAAGAAGCCATGGCACTCAAGCGTCTGGGTGACGAATTCGAACTGACCCAGCAGCAGATTGCCGACGCCGTCGGTAAGTCGCGTACACAGGTGGCCAACCTGCTGCGCCTGCTGGCACTCGACCCGGAAGTACAAACCTTGCTGGAGCGCGGCGATCTGGACATGGGCCATGCCCGTGCTTTGCTCTCACTGGAGCCGGCCCAACAACGCCAGGTAGCGCAGGAAGTGGTCAATAATGACCTGACAGTGCGTGCCACAGAGGCGCTGGTCAAGAAACGTCAGACCCAGAGTGAGCCTGCGCGCGCCCAAAGCCGACAGGCGCAATCTCCAGATGTGGCGCGTCTGGAAACACGTTTGAGTGAGCGCTTGGGGGCACCTGTTTCCATCCAGCACGGCCAGAAAGGCAAAGGCAAGCTCACGATTCGTTATACCAGCCTTGAAGAACTCGACGGCATTCTTGAGCATATTCAATAAAATTAGGATTATCATTGGGGAAGGCCAGAAATGTTGCCGATTTTTCCACCTTTGGTCGCAAGTTATCCGTCAAGTGAGTAAAAAGCGGTCCACTCTGGTTGAAGGGGCGATAGCGCTTCCCTATAATCGCGCAAGATTTGTGCAAATTGTGGTCATCACACTGGCGTGATGAGAGTGAACCTGGATCGCGGACCACAATCATGATGCAACGACAATTTAGAAAAGAAGTTCAACGTCGCCAATCCTATGTGTATCGATTGGCTGCTGCACAAGTCGGCACTACGTTAATTTTTGTACTTCTGGCTTATATGGCATCAGGGGTACCGGGGATTGCTTCCGCCCTGCTGGGGTGTATGGTGGCGCTAATACCACATATAGTTTTCGTTGCGCGCTCTGGTGTACTTAGCTATCGGTTAGGCGCTTCACAAAGCGCCAGACGCTTGTTGGGCGCAGAAATGGGTAAGTTTGGTTTGACGGCGGTTCTGTTCATTATGGTGTTCATCATAGTGCCTCCTTCAAACCCCGCTTTATTCTTTAGTGCTTATGTAGCGGTCGTTCTGACGCATTGGCTCGCACCCTGGCTGATGCCCAGGCATCGCTCAATTGATTGAGGTAACCGTTCTATGGCAGCAGGAAACGAAGTCTCGTCGACTTACTATATCCAGCACCACTTGCAGAACCTGACGTTCGGCAAGCACCCTGAAAACGGCTGGTCACTGGCAAGTTCAGCAGAAGAAGCTCGTGAAATGGGTTTCTGGGCAATTCACCTTGATACCATGGGCTGGTCAATTGCCATGGGGCTTCTGTTTATCTGGCTTTTCCGTAAAGCGGGTAAAGTGGCAACGACAGGTGTTCCTGGTGGTTTGCAGAACGCTGTTGAAATGGTCGTGGAGTTTATTGAAAACCTGACCCGCGCTACCTTCCATGGCAGAAATCCGGTTATTGCGCCCTTGGCGTTGACATTATTTGTCTGGATTCTGTTGATGAATACCCTGAAGATCATTCCGGTCGATTACTTCCCTGAGCTGTTTATGCGGCTTGGTGTCGACTATATGAAAATTGTTCCGACCACAGACCCGAATGCTACCTTAGGGATGGCATTAGGCGTTTTCTGTCTGATTATTTACTACAGCATCAAGGTTAAAGGCATCGGTGGTTTTGCTAAGGAGCTGTCGCTGACACCTTTCAACCATTGGGCGTTGATTCCTTTCAACCTTGTGCTGGAAATCATTGGACTACTGGTTAAACCACTGGGCCTTGGGCTTCGTCTATTCGGTAACATGTTTGCCGGGGAAGTCATCTTCATTCTGATTGCTTTGCTGCCATTCTGGGCAATCTGGTTACTTGATGTTCCATGGGCAATCTTCCATATTCTGGTGGTGACACTGCAGGCCTTCATCTTTACTACCTTATCGGTTGTCTATCTGAGCGCCGCACACGAGCACCATTAAACGAGCAACGCAAACGTTTTCATTAACCCCTAACCTTAATCAAACCTTGAAATCAGGAGTATCATCATGGAAATGGTTTATCTTTCTGCTGCTATCATCATCGGCCTGGGCGCTCTGGCAACCGGTATCGGCTTTGCGCTTCTGGGTGGCAAGCTGCTTGAATCCACTGCCCGTCAGCCGGAAATGGGTGATCAGCTGCAGACCAAGACCTTCATTATGGCGGGTCTGCTGGATGCGGTTCCGATGATTGGTGTTGGTATTGCCATGTACCTGATCTTCGTTGTTGCCGGTTAATTGATGACATGGCCGAGCGGATAACCCGCTCGGTTTTGTTTCACTCCGGTCGCCACGAAACTGTCAGAGGTACATCCCTGTGAATATCAACATGACGCTTATCGGGCAGACGATTGCCTTCGCGATCTTTGTCTGGTTTTGCACAAAGTACGTGTGGCCGCCCATCAGCACAGCGCTCCATGAGCGCCAGAAAAAAATTGCTGATGGTCTGGACGCGGCAAGCCGTGCTTCCCGCGATCTTGAACTGGCGCAGGAACAGGCCGCTCAAACTCTGCGTGAAAGCAAAGAGCAGGCTTCCCAGATTCTGGAACAGGCGAACAAGCGTTCTGCCCAGATTGTTGAAGAAGCTCGCGAACATGCACGTACTGAAGGCGAACGTATAGTCGCCAGTGCCCGTGCTGAAATCGAGCAGGAAACACAACGCGCAAAAGAAGAGTTGCGTGAACAGGTTTCTCATCTCGCGATTATTGGTGCTGAGCGTATTCTGGAAAGCTCTGTCGACGAACAAGCGCACCGCAAGTTGCTTGATGAGCTTGCTGCTGAACTGTAAGGAGGTGAAACATGGCGGAACTACTCACCGTCGCTCGTCCTTACGCTAAGGCGGCGTTTGAATATGCACGTGACAATAGCGCGCTGGATACCTGGTCTGAGGCGCTTGGCTTTCTGGGACAGGCCGTGGTGAATGAAGAAGTTCGCCATTTCCTGAGCAGCCCGAAGCTTGAAAACGCGCAGAAAGTCTCTCTGTTGGTGAGTGTGTTACCCAGCCAGCCGGACGAGGCTTTTGAACGCTTTCTTGCCAATCTGGCACGCCGGAACCGACTTGTTGCGCTGAAGGCTATCGCTGAGCAGTTTGAAAAACTGCGCGCCGAACACGAACAGCGTATCGACGTAACTGTGACGTCAGCCTTTAAGCTCGACAGCAAGCAGAAAACCAAGCTGAAAAACGCGCTTAAAAAACGTCTCAATCGCGAAATCTCTATTACCACTCTAGTGGATAAATCGCTGATTGGCGGCGTTGTCCTACGTGCCGGTGATACCGTTATTGACGGTTCGGTACGTGGACGACTTAACCGCCTTTCTGAAGCGCTGACCACTTGAGTCTGAGGGACATGGCATGCAGCAACTGAATCCTTCCGAGATCAGCGACATCATCAAGCAGCGAATTGCAAAGCTTGACGTCGCATCTGAAGCCCGTAATCAGGGCACCATTGTGGGTGTCTCCGACGGTATCGTGAAAGTTCACGGCCTCGAAGACGCCATGTTTGGTGAAATGATTGAATTTCCCGGCAGTATTTTCGGCATGGTACTTAACCTGGAGCGTGACTCCGTAGGTGCCGTTGTACTGGGCGATTACCTGCAGCTTGAAGAAGGCATGACCGTACAGTGTACCGGTCGTATTCTTGAAGTGCCGGTAGGTCCTGAACTGATTGGCCGCGTTGTCGATGCATTGGGTAACCCGATCGACGGCAAAGGCGAAATTAACGCCAAAATGACTGACGCTGTTGAAAAAGTTGCGCCAGGCGTTATCACCCGTCAATCCGTTGATGAGCCGATTCAAACCGGTCTTAAGTCTATCGACGCCATGGTGCCGATCGGCCGTGGTCAGCGTGAGCTGATCATTGGTGATCGCCAGATCGGTAAATCCGCCATTGCCATTGATGCCATCATCAACCAGAAAGGCAAGGGCGTGACCTGTGTCTACGTTGCCATTGGTCAGAAGCAATCGACCATTGCTAACGTTGTGCGCAAGCTTGAAGAGCACGGTGCGATGGAACATACCATCATCGTCGCTGCTGGCGCTGCGGATCCTGCTCCAATGCAGTTCCTGGCCGCCTACTCTGGCTGCACCATGGGCGAATATTTCCGTGACCGCGGCGAAGACGCGCTGATTGTTTACGATGACCTGTCCAAACAGGCCGTTGCTTATCGTCAGGTATCGCTGCTGTTGCGTCGTCCGCCGGGTCGTGAAGCGTATCCGGGTGACGTCTTTTATCTCCACTCCCGTCTGCTGGAGCGCGCTGCGCGCGTTAATGTCGATTACGTTGAGAAGTTCACCAATGGGGAAGTGAAAGGTAAAACCGGCTCCTTGACCGCGCTACCGATCATTGAAACCCAGGGTGGTGACGTATCCGCCTTCGTTCCGACCAACGTGATCTCAATCACCGATGGTCAGATTTTCCTTGAGACCAACCTGTTTAACTCCGGTATTCGTCCGGCGATTAACGCGGGTCTTTCGGTATCCCGCGTAGGTGGTTCAGCACAAACCACAATCATCAAGAAATTGGGTGGTGGTGTGCGTCTGGCGCTGGCTCAGTACCGTGAGCTGGCAGCGTTCTCTCAGTTTGCCTCTGATCTTGACGAAGCCACGCGTAAGCAGTTGGAACATGGTCAGCGGGTCACTGAGTTGATGAAGCAGAAGCAATACTCACCGATGTCTGTCGCCGATATGGCACTGTCACTGTATGCCGCTAACGAAGGGCATATGGACGACGTGGAAGTTAGCAAAGTACTGGATTTTGAAAGTGCCTTGCACGACTACATGAAGTCAGAGCATGCTGATCTGCTTGACAAAATCAACCAGACGGGCGACTACAACGACGAGATCAAGAGCGGCTTGAAGTCGGGTCTCGAACAGTTCAAGGCGACTCAGACCTGGTAAAGCGTCTGGCTCATCCGTGTGGATGGGCCAGCTTCCTTTTCTGAGAGCCACGAACGAAAGGTAGATCGCTATGGCAGCTGCAAAAGAGATACGCACCCAGATCGGGAGCATTAAAAATACGCAGAAGATCACCAGCGCCATGGAAATGGTGGCTGCATCGAAAATGCGTAAAGCACAAGATCTGATGAAGGCTAGCCAGCCTTACGCCAAGCAGATCCGTAACGTGGTGGCCCATATTGCCGATGCGAATCCTGAGTACAAGCACGACTACATGGTCGAGCGAGACGAAGTGAAACGTGTTGGTTATATCGTGGTCTCCACCGATCGCGGCCTCTGCGGTGGTTTGAACGTTAACCTGTTCAAATCTGTACTGAAAGACGCTGCAAAATGGCGCAACCAGGGGGCAGAACTTGAGTTCTGTGCGCTAGGAAGCAAGGCCGGCAGCTTCTTCAAGAAGTACGGTGGCAAGCTGGTGGCAGCCAAGAGTGGCCTGGGCGAATCGCCCACGGTCGAGAACTTGATTGGTAGCGTCACGGTCATGCTCGAAGCGTATGATTCAGGACGTCTTGACCGCTTGTTCGTGGTGCATAACGAATTCGTTAACACCATGACGCAAAAGCCGGTAACACGTCAGCTTCTTCCGCTTTCCACTGATATTGGTGGTAACGAGCAGGACGACGAAAACGCCCGTCCCGGAAGTTGGGACTACCTGTATGAACCAGATGCAAAGGCGTTACTTGATAACCTGCTGGTTCGATTCATCGAATCTCAGGTCTATCAGGCAGTCGTGGAAAACGGTGCTTGTGAGCAGGCGGCACGCATGATTGCAATGAAGAGCGCCACCGACAACGCGGGCGACCTGATCGACGATCTGGAAATGGTTTATAACAAGGCCCGTCAGGCCGCCATTACCCAGGAAATTTCTGAAATCGTCGGCGGCGCCGCTGCCGTATAACGCCTTGGAAGCTGCCTGGCATAGGCGCTTCCAGCAAAAGGTTTCATTTGCAGGTTTTTGAGAGGAACCAAGATGAGCGGACGTATCGTACAAATCATCGGCGCGGTGATTGACGTAGAGTTTCCGCGGGACTCAGTGCCCAAGGTCTACGACGCGCTGAACGTTTCGGGATCCGAGACGGTTTTAGAAGTCCAGCAGCAGCTGGGTGATGGCGTGGTTCGTACCATTGCCATGGGCTCTACCGAAGGGCTCAAGCGTGGTATCGAAGCCACCAACACAGGCGCAGCAATTTCTGTTCCTGTTGGCAAGGCAACGCTGGGCCGCATCATGAACGTGCTCGGTCAGCCGATTGATGAAGCGGGCGACATCGGTGAAGAAGAGCGTATGCCGATTCACCGTAAAGCGCCTGGCTACGCGGATCAGGCAGCATCTGAAGAGCTGCTGGAAACCGGTATCAAGGTTATCGATCTGGTTTGCCCCTTTGCCAAAGGTGGTAAGGTCGGTCTGTTCGGCGGCGCCGGTGTGGGTAAAACCGTTAACATGATGGAGCTTATCCGTAACATCGCGACCGAGCACAGTGGTTACTCGGTTTTCGCAGGTGTGGGTGAGCGTACCCGTGAAGGTAACGACTTCTATCATGAAATGACCGAATCCAACGTTATCGATAAGGTATCGCTGGTTTATGGTCAGATGAACGAGCCGCCCGGCAACCGCCTGCGTGTAGCGCTGACGGGCCTGACGATTGCGGAAAAATTCCGTGATGAAGGCCGTGATGTTCTGCTGTTCGTCGATAACATCTATCGTTACACCCTGGCGGGGACCGAAGTATCGGCCCTGCTGGGTCGTATGCCATCGGCAGTAGGCTATCAGCCGACGCTGGCAGAAGAGATGGGTGTTCTGCAGGAACGTATCACGTCCACCAAGACAGGCTCCATCACGTCTGTTCAGGCCGTCTACGTACCCGCGGATGACTTGACTGACCCGTCTCCGGCGACGACCTTCTCGCACCTGGACGCAACGGTCGTACTGGCGCGTTCCATTGCTGAGCTGGGTATCTATCCGGCCATCGATCCGCTGGATTCCACCTCACGTCAGCTGGATCCGCTGGTTGTTGGTGAAGAGCACTACGACATAGCACGTGGCGTTCAGGGCGTTCTGCAGCGTTACAAAGAGCTGAAGGATATCATCGCGATTCTGGGTATGGATGAGCTGTCTGATGAAGACAAGCTGGCCGTTTCCCGTGCGCGTAAGATTCAGCGCTTCCTGTCGCAGCCGTTCTTCGTGGCAGAGGTATTCACTGGTTCGCCCGGCAAATACGTATCGCTGAAAGACACGATTCGCGGCTTCCAGGGCATCTTGAACGGTGATTACGACGAGCTACCGGAGCAGGCCTTCTACATGGTCGGCACCATCGAAGAAGCTGTCGAAAAAGCCAACGAGATGCAGAAGTAATCCCGTTCACTAGGGGGATTCGCTATGGCGAATAGCTTCACTTGCAATATCGTCAGTGCCGAAGCATCCATCTTCTCAGGTTCCGTTGAGCAGGTGATTGCATCCGGTGTGATGGGCGACCTCGGCATTTTGCCGGGGCACGCCCCACTGCTGACTGAGCTTCAGCCGGGCCCGATTCGTGTCATCTTTGATGGTGGCAAAGAAGATAACTTCTTTGTGACCGGTGGTTTCATGGAAGTGCAGCCAGATGTCGTGACTATTCTGGCAGATTCGGCCTCTCGTGCTTCGGACCTCAGTGAAGCAGCGGCGGAAGAGGCGCGTCAGCAGGCATTGCGCGATATGAATGATCAATCTGCTGATCTGGATTATACGCGAGCTGCCGCCGAGCTGGCTGAAGCCGTTGCCCAATTGCGTACTATCCAGCAATTGCGTAAAAAGGCAGGCAAAGGGTAAGCCATTTTTTGGTGTGACCTGATGCGGTAATACACGCCCTTTAATCCCTTTACCGGGTTTAAAGGGCGTTTTTGTGTGTCTGTTACTATGGTGCCAATGACTGGCATGAAAATGATGGGTATGAAGATGATAATCAGCTTTGAAATCTTGAGCATTGTGGCATAAGGCCCGCTTCTCACTTTGCTGATAAGTGGTGCTCAGCGTCTGCTGTCCCACCCTCACCTGATGGCCTTTCCAGTGCGTCCTCAACGTTCGCGGTAGTCATGCTTTATTGCTTAAGCTCGCCAGGGCTTCTTTCACCGGGATGGCAGAGCATCCTGAAATGAACGTGCATGGCGAAAGATAATCCTGGATTTAGACGAACGTAAGAAAATTCTCAATAAAATATAGCGAAATTCTTACAGTTGGTATCCGTTTTTTTTGCTAAAGTTAAAAAAAGTAACTTTAGCTGCTGTAATAGAAAGTAAATATTAGCCATGTAAATATTAATTTATTTTAAATTTTATTTATTTAATATATGGAATGCTCATTTAAAGCGGAAAATTCGATGTTTATATTAAAAAGAAAGAGATTTTTTAATAAGCAAAACCTTGGTTTTACGATAATTGAATTATTGTTGGTGTCAGCGATTATTGGCATTCTTGCAGTTATTACAATTCCATATTATTTAGACTACACGCAAAAGGTAACTAATCGCGCATGCCTAACAAATGCACAATCTCTTGCTAATATTGTGAGAATGGAATCAATAATTATTAATAATTCAGGGAGTAATATATCGCCAAATGAAGTCCTGCCTGGTTGGGGTGAGGTTTGTGAGACGTTAGTCGTTGATAACTCCGGCACGGTTAATTGGGCGGCAAATGATTCAGGTGGATTAGGTGATTCAGGTATTATAATTACTGATTTTGATTCATATGTTGAGGCTAATCCTACTGCTACAGGACTTTCCAGCGAGGACATTACAGAAATTGACACAGAATCTCCTCAAAACAAGCCCGGATGGGTCATGAGAGTGCTTAAAAATTTTTTTCTGAATGAAAATTAGAAAATGGAAAGTGAGTTTTAAAATCACCAAGTAGTTGCTGAAGTTGCCTCTCCCACTCCCACTCCCACTCCCACTCCCCCAATGTCAGGATGGGTGTCACACCCTCTGATATGCTTTCTTAGATATTGTTCAGAGTGCCGAAGAAGAGACACTCATGCCTCGTTTTTCAGATGAATGCCGAGTGATCCTGCCCAGTAACAGTGGACGCCTCAAGAATGTAATACGCTACGATGAGGTGAATCATGACAGTTGCTTGCGTTCCAACTGCTCGTACAAAATCTGGTAGGGTAGCGACAAAAAAGGAGGTTTATTATGTCGCTGGATGATAAAAATTTACAGTCGTTCAAGGATGAAATCGTTCAGGCATTGGCTGATCAGACGCTGGACAAGGAAGCTATTGCTGAGCGTTTAAGCGAGGTGCGCTCTGCTGATATCGGCGAAATGCTTGATGTCATGGTTGAGGACGATGACGCCATATCTGCGGCCATCAGTGTGCTTGATGCACTTTCGCCAGAGCGGGCCGCGAATGTGCTCGGCTATCTCGATGGAGATAACCAGCTTGAAATAGTCGGTGGGCTTCAGGACGGCAAGGTACTGACGCTGCTTGAAGAAATGGGCTCAGATGAACGTGCTGACCTGTTTAACCTGCTGGATGAAGACCGTCGTGAAGCCCTGCTCAGGCGAATGGCGCACCGTGAACGGGAAGAACTCAAGCGTCTGGCCAGTTATGAAGAAGGAACGGCGGGCGCCATCATGACCTCTGACTATGTCGCCATAGCCAGTGGCATGACGGTGTCTCAGGCGATGATGCGAGTGCGTCAGACAGCGCCTGATGCAGAAACGGTTTACCAGCTGTATGTGCTGTCGAAAAATGGGCAACTGATCGGCACCATGTCGCTCAGGCAGCTGATGGTAGCGCGTCCTGGTGCGATGGTAGACGACATCATGATCAAGGATGTGATCAGTACACCGGTGGACGAAGAACAGGAAGAAGTGGCGAGGATTGTGGCCCGCTATGACCTGCTAGCCTTGCCGGTGATTGATGCCGATAACCGCATGGTCGGTATTGTCACCCACGATGACGCCATGGACGTTGCTGAATCGGAAGCCACGGAGGATTTCCATAAAGGGATGTCTATCGGTGCGCTGGAAGGCGGCGTTAGCCGAGTACCGCTTTGGAGTCTGTATCGCAAACGGGTGTTCTGGCTGGTTTTACTGGTATTTGCCAACCTGTTTTCCGGTGCCGGGATCGCCTATTTTGAAGATATCATTGCCGCTCAGGTGGCGCTGGTCTTCTTTTTACCGCTGTTGATCGGTTCTGGCGGCAACGCCGGTGCGCAGGCGGCTACCTTGATGGTGCGCGGTATGGCAACCGGTGATGTGGGCGTTAAAGACTGGGGAAAAATGCTCGGCCGGGAACTCTTGGTGGCTGGTTCTCTGGGGCTTACCATGGCCCTTGCCGTTGCCCCCATTGGGGTTTTACGCGGAGGTGAGGCCGTTGCAGTGGTGGTAGCGCTGAGTATGGTGATCATCGTTTTATTTGGCAGCTTGATGGGAATGTGCCTGCCCTTTGTGCTGGAGCGTTTCAAGGTTGACCCTGCCACCGCGTCAGCACCACTGGTTACCACTCTGATTGATGCGTCGGGTGTGCTGATCTATTTCAGCATTGCATCGGCCATTCTGAACACAGTGGTAATTCCCTAACCTGTTAATGAGATGCGCTGCTTGCCGCGCGGGTGATAAACAGGATTTCCACGTTTCCCAGCCATTCCACATCGCTGGCCATCGCTTTTAGCTGGCTGGCAAGGCACTGCGGAGGTTGCTGGACGGTGCCGCCAACAACCAGAGATACCGATATCTTGCCGTCCAGATAGTGAAGCTGAAGTTCGGTCAGCGTGCGCCATACCGGATGCTTGTACCAGCGTTCATTCAGCGTGGCTTCTACTTCCGGGCGTAACGGCAGGCCAGGCAGTCGGCTTGGGTCACCCTGGCCTGCATCATCTTCCGGGTCGATATGAAAAATGACATCGGTTAACGCCGGGAACTGGTCACGCAAACGGCGGCTCACCTCGTTGCCGATCTCGTGGGCTTCAGAGACACTGACTTTGGGGCCCACGACAACATGCAGGTCGACCATAGCCCAGCCCGCTGATTGGCGGGTACGCAGATCATGCACGCTATCCACGCCGGGAACGGTGCAGGCGACGTCGTGCATCTGTTGCTGGGCATCGGTGGGCAGCGCGGTATCCACCAGCTCACGGGCAGACTCCCAGAGTAAATCCCAGCCAACTTTGCCGACCAGTAAGCCCACAATTACGGCTGCCACGGCGTCCAGCCAACCCAGCCCGAACTGCGCCCCGACCAAAGCGACCAACACAACAGCGGTGGAAAGCGCATCACTGCGTGAATGCCAGGCATTGGCCTCAAGCAGTTTGGATTGCACCCGTTTGGCCACTTTCATGGTGTAGCGGAAAATCCATTCTTTACCCACGAGCGCCAACGCGGTGATGGCGATGGCCATCAATCCGGGGGCATTGATCTGGGTGCCACTCAGTAGGCGCTGAATGCTCGACCAGGCAATACCCCCGGCAACAAAGATCAGCACACTGCCTAATAGCAGCGTCGTCAGGGTTTCGATACGGCCATGGCCATAATGGTGATCTTTATCCGGCCCCTGGCGTCCATAATGAATCGCGGCGAGAACAAAACCGTCAGTTACCAGGTCAGACAGGGAGTGAATGCCATCTGCGACCAACGCTGCTGATCCGACCAACAGGCCGACGATAACCTTGACGGCACTTAATACGGCATCCAGCCAGGCGCCCACGATAGTGACGCGCTTGGCTTCGCGGCTCTGAATATCGTGATCCTGGGAAGAAAAATCAGCGTTGGACGACATACGTCACCTTGTAGGCTGAGAGGCGATGGAGGCCGCATTGTAGCGCACTGTCTCTCAAACCTCATGCTTGAAATAGATAGGCCGCTAAAGGCGGGAACGGACAATTTTAGCGAGGGCGTGTATCCTTGGGCGCTATCTGTCCTGTAAGGCAAATACTTCACTGGATGGTGCATAAGCCCCGGGGCATTATCAACCTTAAGGTTTCCATTATACAGGCAAGGTTTCAATGGATTGGTTACAGATTACGTTATTGGCAATAGTCCAGGGATTGACAGAATTTCTGCCGATCTCAAGTTCCGCACATCTGATTCTGGTACCGGTACTGACCACTTGGGAAGATCAGGGGCTCGCCTTTGATGTGGCACTGCATTTGGGCAGCCTCTCGGCTGTGGTGATATATTTTCGGCGCGAAATTTTTTCCATGATCGAGAGTAGCTTAAAGGCCCTGCGTGGCAAAGGAGTGGATCGGGACGCCATGTTGGCGCTGTGGGTGACGCTTGCCACGTTACCGGTGTGTGCCATTGGTTTTGTTCTGCATGATGTTATCTCAGGCTATATGCGTTCTACCCTGATTATCAGTCTTAGCCTGATCGTGTTTGGTCTGTTGCTGGGCTATGCCGACTGGAAACAGCGGGGTACACGCAGTGAATACCAGCTTGGTCTTAAAGACGCTGTGATCATTGGGTTTGCTCAGGCGCTGGCGTTGATCCCCGGTACCTCACGCTCGGGGATCACTATTACCGCCGCGCTGATGCTGGGAATGAACCGCGAGGCCGCCGCACGATTCTCCTTTCTGTTGTCGATTCCGGTGATTGTACTCGCTGGAGGACTGGAGGCGATAAACCTCGCAGGTCAGCCGGAGGCCATGGACTGGAATGCCATGATCATGGGGACCTTGCTATCCGGTATCAGCGCCTATGTGTGTATTCATTTCTTTCTTGCCTTCATTCGTAAGATAGGGATGCAGCCATTTGTGATCTATCGTGTGTTATTTGGGGTCTGGTTACTGTGGTTTTTCCACTTTTAACCCCGCGGATCTGATGTAAGGAAACTAAAATGAAGGTGAATACGCGTTTACTAAAATTTTCGGGGGTACTGTTTATTGCCCTCGGCGGATTAGTGGGATGTTCAGAAAATGATCGACCGCTGGACTCCCCGGTCCACTTTGAAGGCAGTATTTTTGGCACATTTTACCAGGTTACCATTGTTGACCCTCTAACCCAGGGCGAAGCGAATACCTTGGAAGAAGGATTTTTGGCAGAGCTTGACGATGTGGATCATGCAATGTCGACTTACCGAGATGATTCGGAACTCATGGCGTTCAATGAGGCGCCGCTCAACGAATGGCAGCCGCTTTCCAATGAGTTGATTGACGTTCTGGCGATTAGCCGTTCGGTGTCGGAGGCAAGTCATGGCGCCTTTGATATCACCGTGGGTGACTTGGTCAACTTATGGAGTTTTGGCCCCGAAGCACGCCCTGAAGAAGTGCCTTCAGACGCCGAGCTAGAAGCGCGAATGGCCACCATTGGCTATGATGCGGTTGAAGTGGATACCCAGCGTATGCAGGCGCAGCGCGTTCGCGATGTCTTTGCTGATCTCTCGGGTGTCGCCAAGGGGCATGGGACTGACCGTGTGGGTGCGTATCTTGATCAGCAAGGAATCGAAAATTATCTGGTCAATATTGGTGGTGAACTGTTGGCTCTTGGCCACCGAAACCTGGAAGAACAAACGCCGTGGCGTGTGGGGATTGAGGTACCACGTAATGGCGTGCCGGAAGCCCAGCATGTGATACCCCTTGAGAATATGTCGGTCGCAACCTCGGGTAATTATCGCAACTACTTTGAAGTCGATGGAGAACGTTTTTCCCATACTATCGACCCGCGTACTGGTCGGCCAGTGAAGCATCAGTTAGCGTCGGTTTCGGTATTCCACCCCTCGAATACCTGGGCAGACGCTTGGTCCACGGCTATTTCGGTAGCGGGTAGCGAGGAGGGCATGCAGCTGGCGATAGAAAATGATCTTAATGTACTGTTGTTGATTCGCGAGGATGACCAATGGAAAAGCCTCGCCAGCCCCGGATTCGCAGCGACTTTCGGTGAAACCCTGTTGGATGAGCTAGCTATTGACGTGGCGCTGCCGGCGCCCGATGTCACTGACGCCCAAACGGAGAAATAAGATGCTCAACGAGCTTGATGTCGTAATTCTTGCCGCCGGCAAAGGCACACGTATGCGTTCGCAAACCCCTAAGGTGTTACACACCCTGGCGGGTAAACCGATGGTCAACCACGTGCTGGAAACCGCGCAGTTACTCAATCCGCAACGTACGCATGTGGTGATTGGCCACGGTGCCGAACAGCTGCGTGATGCACTGAACGACTGTGCGGTATCGTTTGCCGTGCAGGAAGAGCAGAAAGGTACCGGCCATGCCGTGGCTCAGGCGCAATCCAAATTAGGTAGCGGCCATGTGCTGGTGCTGTATGGCGATGTGCCCATGATTCGCCGGGAGTCACTGACGGCGCTTCTCAGCCAGGTGAATGAGCAGAACATGGGGTTACTGACCGTGACGCTGGAAGACCCTTCCGGCTACGGACGTATTGTGCGCAATAACGCTGGAGAGGCAGTCGCTATCGTTGAGCAGAAAGATGCCAGTGACGAGCAGCTGGCCATCACCGAGTGCAACACTGGCATCATGGCGATGACCAGTGCGCAGCTTAAGCGTTGGCTGCCTCAGCTTTCGGCGGAAAATGCCCAGGGTGAGTACTATTTGACTGATGTGATCGCCATGGCAGCCAACGAAGGCATCAAAGTATGTACGGCCCAACCCGCCAGTGCGGTTGAAGTGGAAGGTGTCAATAACCGTTCACAGATGGCTCGCTTGGAGCGCGCGTATCAGCGGCAGAAAGCGGAAGCTTTAATGGCGCAGGGCGTTGCGCTGGCCGACCCGGCTCGCATTGATGTGCGTGGTACCCTGACCTGTGGGCACGATGTGTTTATCGATGTGGGCTGCGTATTTGAAGGTGACGTAACGCTGGGTGAAGGCGTGCAGATTGGCCCTTACTGTGTGATTAGAAACAGCACCATTGGCGCTGAAAGCGTGATTGACAGCCATAGTGTCATCGACACAACGGTAGCCGCTGGGTTAAACCAAGTTGGCCCCTTTGCACGGCTACGCCCCGGTACACGCCTGGCGGTAAAAGCCAAGGTTGGCAATTTTGTGGAAACCAAAAATGCCGATGTGGGGGAAGGCAGTAAGATCAATCATTTAAGCTATGTTGGCGATGCGCATTTAGGGCGTGATGTGAATGTTGGTGCGGGCACCATCACCTGCAATTACGATGGTGTTAACAAGCATCTCACCACGATTGACGATAACGCTTTCATCGGCTCGAATACCGCCCTGGTGGCGCCGGTGACCGTCGGAAAGGGGGCAACGGTGGGTGCCGGGTCAACGATTGCCAAGGATGTTACTGATAACGCCCTGGCAGTGACCCGCAGCCGTCAGCTGGAAAAGCTGGATTGGCCGCGCCCGGTTAAAAAAGCCAAATAAATCGGCAATTGGCGGCGTCAGTTCTCCACATAAAAATGCCCTGGCGGTTAGATATATGTCCTACCGTCAGGGCAATATGCGAGCATACCAATCAGTATTGCCGTTAAATCTGCCTACCTATTAACGCGTACCGAGCCCGGAAAGCGGCGAGAGAATATCCTTCCACACCTTTTCTTCCAAATGCGGCAACTGACTTTTCTCCAACTCAGTCAGGCCGTACCCATCCGGGTTTCTTAGAACGTCATCGAACTTGACGATACGGCAGTCGTAGCGACTACTGTTAAGCTTCTCATTTACTATATAGATAGGTAGGGCCTGAAGGTTCGTCAGCTCGAGCCTGGGTTCTTCGAATGCAGTGTGTGATGTAAACCTTTTAATATCGAATTTCACAATATAAGCAAGCTTTGAATTGCGGCTTTCCGGGTGATAGCTGACGAAGTCACCTAATGCGTAGACTACCAACGCATCCTGCTGGCCTTTACGCGGAACAAGCTCTGCTGGCTGGCTGACATGGGCGTGATTGCCAAGAATGGTATCAACGCCGCAGTCAATCACCTTATGGGCGGCCTCCCTGATATTGACGTGAGGGTACATCTCGAACTCCCACCCCCAGTGGCAGTAAGCAATAATCCATTCTGCACCCTTCGCTTTCGCCGCTGCCACCTGCTTTTTGATCAGCGAATAATCGGGGGCTGGGTCAGCATCGTTAAAGCGAACGACATTCACCAGATAGGGTCTGTCGGCGGGAATAAATTTTTCGTAGCCATTGAGGTCGAAGGTGTACGCCAGCAAGGCGACTTTGACGCCGCCTTTATCTACTACGACAACATCATCCTGCTCGGCTTGGCTCTTGGCGGTGCCCGAATAGTAGGCCCCCGAGTTTTCAAGAACCTCCAGTGTTTTCTCTACTCCGCTGACACACCAGTCCATGGCGTGGTTGGTTGCCGTGCTGAAGTAGTTGATTTTCGCTTCATAGCGGAATTTATCAAACATCTCCTGGGAGGTATTCATGCGAGCCGGTTGACCAGGCGCTTGCACGCGCCCCACGGGACTACTCTTATCAACGGTGGATTCCAGGTTGGCGCTGACAATGTCGGCGGTACTGTAGAAATCGGTTATTTCATCAAACAGGTGTGGCGTGTTTTCCGGCGTCAGAACGTCGACGGCAAGCAGGTCTCCCGCGCATGAAACAGAGACATGTGAATTGACGCCTTCTAGATCTTTGATCGTCGGATAGTCAGGAACCTGAGACGCAAAGAAGTCCTCTAGCGCTGACCCTTTCTCGGCTACTTCAAGCTGATTGAACCAGTAGCGGTAAAGCCACTTAAGTTTCTGGAAGGGATTGCCCGAAATATCGTACACACCCGTTTCAGGCTGCGGGTAATGGAATTCGTCGTAGAAAATATAGCTTGTCAGGAGAAGCGTCTGTCTAGCGATGTCGCGGAGAGTGGGGGGGACTCCAAACCCAGGGTCCAGAGGAAATTTATCAAGCAGATTCTCTCCATTTAATGCCTCAGGGTCAGCCAGTACTGGCTGAAGCATTGCCAAGACCTGCATGGGGCCCATTGCTACAATCCACTCACATAACGCACGAAAATATTTCTCCTCTTCAGAGCTGATGGTTTCGGGCATCTCCAGTTCGCCACTTGCTACGCCTTGCAGTGTTGCGGTTACCTCTTCTTTACTTTCCTCAAGGTAATTCTTAAGCATCAGCAGGATTTCTTTAATGTCTTCTTCATTGTCTTTATATTTTTTATATATTTCATGTGCTTTCATCACAACATCCTTTGTTGCTTTAGAGTTTTTTCACAGGTGAGCAGCCGTTCTAAATGAACGTGGATGTGCTTATCTAAAGGGCTATTGCGTGAGGAGCCCACGCCGAGTCAGTTCTGTCACTTCCCTGGCCTGCTCCAGTACTTGCTGCTTCCACTCAGTGGTATCGATGTAGAACGCATCGCGCAGCTGGCGCTTGATCCTCAAACGTTGGGCATCCTCGACGCCGGGGTGATTCTGCAACCATTGGTCGGCGCGTAGTGCCTTGAGCACGGCGGGGCCGGGTTTGGTGCCATACTCCAGCGTCATCCCGTTGTATTCAGCCTGTGGGCACTCCTCCATCACGGCCAAGTCCAGGGTGCCGTTGAGTACAGCGGATGAAGAGCTGCCATCCACACTGGTGGTGACTTCATCACCCCACCAGCGACGCGCCCGCGCGATATCGTCGGGGGTGTTGCGCCCTTTATAGATGCGTTCCCCCACTCCGCAGGGGCCAAGTCCGGTGTGCACATCAATCCAACCAATGCGCTGGCAGTGCCCACCCAGGCGGCGCAGAATCTGGCGCACCTGTTGATTGCTCCAGGTGGCTTCGGTGCCAGCGAAGAACAGGCCGTCAGGATGACTGTGTTGGCCGCGGGTGATGGCTGTCTGTAGTGCTTTCTTGCCGTGACGCAATGCATAGCCCACCAGGCCAAGGGTGCTTAACAGGGTGGGAGGTTGCTGCTGCGGGAGAAGTAATGAAGCAATGGAGCGGTAATCGGGGTTGTCGGGCAGCGGTTGGCCAAAGTCAATAAAGTTACGGTTGAGATCGACATTGTCTTCATTGACCCGGCGCAGCCAGGAAAAGCCGTAGGGGTTGATCGCATGCAGAAAAAGTACGGCCAGATCCTGATGACGACAGCGCTCCATCCAGTCGCTGTTGCGCAGATGGTCTACCTGAATGGCCGAGCCGCAGAAGCCCTCTACCCCATGAACACCACTGCTCAGTACCAGCAGGTTAGCGGCTGTCGGTGACCCTGATAGCGCCACATCAAGGGCCAGTTGCTCGCCCTCGCTACCAGTTAATGGATGAGGATGAGACTCAACCTCCAGGCCTGCGTCCGCGCAAGCATTGAGAAACTTTTGCCGCGCCGCCGTGTAGCTTTGTGAGAAGCTGGATACGTCCATCAAGGGGTTCCTGTTAATAAATGGTGGCAAGTTGAAATCACTTGATCAAGCCTGGCGGGCAGACGGTGATTCGATGGGAGAAGGCGTGTTGTCATTAAGCTCACGGCGGCTGCGTTCGGGGTCGATCAAGGCGAGACCGATTAAGGTGAAGGCCAGAAGGAGAATGCCGAATAACCCGATGGCCATTTCGAAACCAGCCGCCAGATCACCGTTCTGCCAGCTGATCGCCTGGCCGACTACGAGTGGGGCAAGCATGCCGGAACTGGTCAGCAGGGCGATATGAATGGCGAGCATGCTGCCGCGCTGCCGGGCCGGGACGATGAAAGCGACAATGCTGAAGCCAAAGGCTGACAGCAGGTTAAGCAGGATGCTTCCAGTAAGAAACAGCCCTAGCGTGACGGCCAGGCTGGTTGCCGTATAACCCATGGTGATATAGGCAGCAGCAGCGATCAGGCAGGCCACTAGCGGTGGAATCACCATGGCATTACGCACGCTGGCGCCGCGTTTCAAGGCGCGTTGCGACAGGCTGGAAACCAGTAAATTAATGAAGATCACGCCTAAGGTAGTGGCCAGCACCAGGTAACCGGATTGCAGAGGTGTCATCCCCAGGCCTCTCTGTAGGTAGGTTGGCAACCAGCTATAGAGCAGCGCGTTGGGCAGGTAGCTGCAGAAAGCGACCATGGTGATACATATAAAGGTACGATTGAGCAGCAGTTGGCGGTAGGGAAGGGCGGGAATGATGCCACCATCAGAATCTGTTGCATCGTCATGCTGGCCTTCACGGCCATACAGTTGCCACAGTACCAGCCAGATAAGGCCGATACCGGCGATAATGAAATACCCCGTGCGCCAGCCGTATTGCTCAATAATGGGAGGCAGCGCAAGCGCACCCGCGATGGCGCCAAGCATAATGGCAACCTGAATCAGCGCTGCGGGCAGTACCCGTTCGCGTGGTACGTACCATTTGAAGCAGGCGTGCTGAGTCACCGCTGTGCTGGGGCCACAGCCGATACCTAGCAGCATTCGGCTGGCAAGAAGGGTGAAAAAACTGGTGGAGAGCGCCGCGAGCAACTGAGCCGTCATGGATACAACCGACATCCCGGTGAGTATCCAGCGGCTCGACATACGGTTGGCAAGAAACCCCACCACGACGCCAGAGATCGAATAGAGGAAAAAGAACGCGCTACTGATCAAGCCAAACTGTTCAGGTGTCAGTTCCAGTTCGTCGATAATCTGAGGGCCAGCAAACGCGAAGATAGTTTTTTCCAACACGGTAATAGTGACCACTGCCATCAGTAGTGCAACGATCAGTAAGCGCCGTTTATCGGAAGTAGGGTGCATGATTATGGCCTTTTTATAGTGTTGGTTAGCAGTGTCTGGTATTAGAAGCGAACGCCGACACTGGCCTGGAACATGCTTCGGTCTGCGACGAGGTTGTAATCACCACCGCCGGTTCTCAGATAGCTGATATCAAAGAGGTAATGTTCCTGAAAGACCCCTTCCAATCCGAAGATGGCTCCGTAGCGACCTTCGGAAAAGACTCTGTCGTAGGAATACCCTTTAACGTCATAACCAAGTGATAACGACGGGGTCAGGTTGAGAGCTGGCAATACATTGGTATATTCGCTGGCCAGCTTGAAACGGGTTCCCCAGGAAAACGGCGTGTCAAACCCCTCCACGGCACACTTTTCGGCGGAGCCTGTGCACGCCGCATAGCTGTCATGGGCGGCGGTACCGAAGCCGGGTCGCCCATAACGGCGCTCGTCGGTGCTGGGCAGGCCATGCACGTATTTCATGCCCACTTCTGCCGACAGTTTCATTTCGCCGCCTAATACGTTCCCCAATGGGTGGCTGGCGCCGAGGTTAAGCTGGCTGACGCGGAAACGATCGTAACCGGGGGCGACATAGCCCGTCGGGGTGCTGGCGAGCTCGCCCAGAGGGCCGGTGCCACTGAGCAGGCCGGTGACGAAATCTGACCCGTTCCAGGCAATGGGTTGGTTCGGGCGAACGCTATATTCCGCATAAATCCCCGTACCCGCCGGAAGCCGCGTTTTGAAGTTAACGGCAACCATATCGATGTCGGTCGGGAAGGCGCGCTCGTAAACGGCCGAGATGCCGGTGGGTTCCGCCTGCCCCAGGTTGGCAGCGGCGGGCGTCAGTACCCCAGGTCCTGTGCGAACGACGTGGGTGAGTGGGTTTCGGCTGGTGTAATTGGCGTAATAAAGGCCGAATAGCCCGACGTCTTCCCATAAATAATGCAGGCCGATACCGAACTGATTGTCATCCGGGTAACGGTCTGGGCCACGTGTCACATGATCCAGAGGGTTGGTAATGGCCTGACCGTCAGTGGTACGAATTCGCTGACCTGCGAGCGCGCTTAATACGCTTCCGTTAAGCGTTAATTTATCGCAGCCGGGTTGGGCGTAATCGCTGGTCGAGAGGAAGGTGCCGCAGCCAGGTAGGACATCAGGACGGAAATCAAACTGCGTGAAAGCATCAACTTTCAGGTTGTCGGTCAGGGTCAGTTTGGCATAAAGCGATGGCATCGCGATGGTACGGGCTTCAGCAATTGAGCTTGATCGGCGTACGGCGGCGATATCAAAGGCGTTGACGGTATGCAGGCCACCCGCGATGGTGGTGGGCGTTACCCAAGGAATCGACTGGTTGCCAAGGCGGACATGAAGATCATGGCCTGCCGGTTGGAAGTCACTGTAGACATACGCATCATCGATGACCGCATTGGAAAACCGTCCCAGAGAGACGAACCCATCGTCGCTGAGAGGCTCGCCCGAACGATACCCGTTGTTGACGCTACCATGGGGAACATCATTGTGCTTTTGTGCGTAGTCATACCAGCCCTTTGCACTCACCAGAACACCGACATTACCGTGACTAAGGTCGGCTTGCAGATAAGCATCCGCTGATGTCGATACCGCGTCGCCGCGTTCGTAATTGAGGTTACCGTCACTGACGATACCCATGCCATTTTCAGGACTTGAAAGACGTTGGCTTGGGTTATCCGCTCGCCGAATGGTGCCTATAGATAGCGCTCCCTTCACGTTCAGGCGCGTATCGTCCTGCTGCCATTCGATACCCTCACCCAGCCCGGACTCAAGATCGCCGAAAACCAGTTCTCCGGCAATGACCGGTGCCGCCATACCTGCGCTGAGTAACGAGGAAGTCAGCCCGACGACGACCGGTTTGCTGACCATTTCCCACGTGTTATTTATTTTAGTTTTCACTGATAATCACCTTTCTAATATTTATCTCAGGTGATTTCAGTCTAGCGCTGAAGTTGCTATGTTGATGAGGCAAATGCCGACAGCAATAAAGCTGATATCGCCAAAAAAAATTACTGTTTTGTATCGCTTCAAGCCCGATGAAAACGCTGTTTGTCTATTTTTTATAGAATCCATGGTGTTTCTGCGCCGCCTGTTGATATGGCGTGCCTGGAAAAGAAAGCATAAAAGTGAAATGTTAAATAAAAGCCTATATCGCCAATAATAAAGCCAATATCGCCAGGAGAGCCCATGAGCGTTCGCATTGATTTATTACACGGCCCACACAACCTGGATGGCACACTGTTTAGCGTCATCGATATTTTGCGTTCGTTTAACAATCTCTGGCAGTTGCGTCATCCGGATAAACGGGGGGCTTTTTTTCACTGGCGCCTGATTGATGCGATGGGCAATGAGTTACCGATTCCGGATTGGTTGTCGACGATGCAATCACCGGCGCGTGGGCGTAAAACACTTCCCCCTTCGCAAACCGCACTCTTTGTGCCGGGCGTACAGATGAAAAGCGTGCCGGACATGAATCGCGTGCTGGATCAATGTAGCGCCGAGATGACTTGCATTGCGCGTTATCACTCTCAAGGGCGTGTCATCGCAGCTAGCTTTAATGGGGCAGTGATGCTCGCGCGGGCCGGGGTGCTGGATGGCCGACGCGCCACAGTCACCTGGATGATTGCCAACTGGTTTGCGTCTCACTTTCCAGACGTGCAGTTGGCGATGGAAGGTCCGGTTGTTGTTGACGGTCCGATATATACGGCGGGTGCCCCAGCGGCGATCTTCGATCTGATGGTAGAGTTGATTCGTCATTTTGCCGGGGAAGAGCTGGCGCAGATTGCGACCAATGGGTTGCTTTATAACCCGTTACGCTTTGAGCATTCCAGCCTGCATGCCGCTGGTATTTCGATGAAAACCCGCGACAGCGTGGTGTTCCGGGCCAAGCATTGGCTACTAAAACATATCCAGACGCCCTACAGTCTGGAGCGGGTCGCCGACGAGGTGGCAGCCAGCCCGCGCACTCTCCTACGCCATTTTAAAGAGGTAGAAGGAATGACACCTCTTGATTATCTGCATCGGCTGCGGGTTGAACGAGCCAAACAGCTACTGGAAGTCACTAATATTGACCTGACGGAAGTGATGGAATATTGCGGTTATCAGGATGCCAGTGCTTTTCGGCGCCTGTTTCGGCGTGCGACAGGCGTGACACCCTCGGAATACCGTCGCCGATATACGATGCGGATATCCCGCCGTTGGTGGCGGGCCGACGAGTCCAGGCCCGATGAAAGTGCGGATGATCTGATTAAAGATCTGGATATTGATCCTGCCGATAAATTGTGACGCTGGCCCTCTGGATCTCACCGCTTCATTGGCGGGTATTGCCTCTGTTGCCATCTTTGTTCTTGCTTATGCCTTGTTCATGAGTGAAGAACTGACTCACATGCGTAAATCCAAGCCTGTACTGGTGGCTGCCGGGCTTATCTGGACCTTGGTGGCGTGGGTCTATGTACAGGCAGGGATGCCCCATGAAGCAGAAACGGCCTTTAAGGAAACGCTGCTTGAGTACACTGAGCTGCTGCTGTTCCTGCTGGTGGCAATGACTTACATCAATGCCATGGAAGAGCGCCAGCTATTTTATTAGGCTATGCGGCCAGTATTGTGACTCACCTGTGGATTAATGCGGCACTGTTCTAACGCGGCTTTTTAGCTGGTGTAATACATTGGCGTAACAAAAAACGCCCCTTATCCGAGTTGATAAGGGGCGTTTTCACGTTCGGTTTCTGATGGCTTTATCCATCAGTGCGCCCGCCTGTGGCGTCGAGAGATATGGCTTATGCGTTATAAATCGTGTCCGGTAATGACCTTACAGATATCCGAGAAACTACGCGCCGTCGGGACGCTAGAAGACGCTACTTTCATAGTCGTCTTGTTACCCATGGCGTTTTGAATATCGGTGGCGGAAATAATCCCACGCACGCTTAACGTTTGATCGGCTTGATGTTCGGTGATTAACAGGTGCTGTTCCGCAAAGCTCTCCATGCAAAGCACCAGGTCTTCGATGGTTAATGAAACCAGTTGCTCAAGCGGCATTGCACTCAGCTTCTGCCATGGCGTCATGATCATCTCAGCGGTCACTTCGGCGCGATCAAGATTGCGCTGTTGCATTGCCAGGTTAATCAGCCGGGTACCGATAACCTCTTTGGCGGTGAGCACGCCAATGCAGTGATCCGTCTTGTCGAGAATAAAGAGCAGACGGATGCCACTATGGCGCATTTTCAAGTGGGCTTCATCAACCGGTGTTTCAGCATAAATCGATTGAGGCTTGACCTTGGAAAAGTCGGTCAGTACGGACAGCGCCGGACTTTCCAGGGTTAACGACCTCGCTTCTGGCGTGGTTAAACGCGGCGTTTCACCAAGGTGGATAAGCGGTTTGGGTGAGTGGACAATCATATTCATTCGGGGAATCTCCGTTATGTGAACAGACAGGTCGTTAAACGCTTGCCTGCCTCGTACTTTCACACTTGCACGGAATTCTTATGGGAACCTTAAGAGAAGGTTTATGGCTTCTTTTTATGTGGCTGGCGCTGTGACAAGGCATTCCGTAAAAAGGAGGCCCGTACGCGCAGTCCACCGTCCGGCGCATCATCAAGTTGCAGGTCGCCTTGATGACGTTTTACAAGGCGTTCGACGATCGACAGCCCCAAGCCTGCGCCAGCGTTAGGCCCTGCACGTTGAAAACGCTCCGTGACGCGACTGCGTTGATCGGCGGTAATGCCGGGGCCTTGATCATCCACGATCACCACGACACCTTGAGGCGATGCCTGAAGCATGACGGTGATAGTGCTTTCTTCAGGCGAGTGTTGAATGGCATTGCCGACCAGATTCTGCACGAGGGTTTCGATCGCACCCGGTTCTTCCTCGATTTCCCAATCTGCCAAATCGTCAGCGTCCAACAGCAGTTGCTGGTGATGTTCTGCTGCTAGTGGCAAGAGCTTCGCCAGGGTTTCGCGGGTTTCATGCAACACATCGGAATGGCGGTATTCGGGTAACGGTTCTTCTTCAGGGTCCAGGCGTGCCAGGGTTAATAGCTGCGAGACTAACCGGGTTGAGCGAGCAACGCCGCTACGCAAATAATGCAATGCCTCTTCCCGGTCCTCGGCATTATCGGCGGTCAGTGCGTTTTGCGCGTGTAAATCAAGCACGGCCAGGGGCGTTCGTAGTTCATGGGCGGCATCCGCAATAAAACGTTTTTCCCTGACACGCAGTTGGCGTAGCCGCTCCAGAAGGCGGTTGAGCGCCCCCGAAATCGTATCCAGTTCCTGAGGCAGAGGATGCAGCGTGAGCGGCTTTAAGTTGTGAGGGTCACGGCCCCGGATCTGCTCGGCCATGCGTGATAGCGGCGCTAATCCCCAGCCGATGGACCACCACAGCAATAATGACAGTAACGGTAGACCAATGAGATCCGGCAGTAAGGTACGTAAGGCAACGGCACGGATCAGTTCATCGCGTACGTCTTCTCGTTCGCCGACCACCACGCGTTTATTCGTGTCGGTAACCTCCAGCAGGTAGATACGCCAATCGATCTGGTCGACGGTGAGCGTTGAGTAACCCGCTGGCTGTTGATCAAGCGGTATTTCAGGCGCATTTGCCGAACGCAACAGAAGGCGGTCGCCTTCCCAAAGCTGAAAGGCCAGTTTGCTTTCATATCGATGGCCTGCAAAGCGGTTACCGGATTCCTCGGTACCTAGCAGCGCACCCTCTACGCTATTCAATAAAAGAGAACGATCACTATCGGGCAGTGGTGCCTCTAGTAGCCCTTCCAGCAAGCGGGCATTCTGTGCAAGGCTGGCATCATGAAGCTCTTCAATTTCGTGGGCGGCATAGCGATAGCTGATAAATCCGATGACTAGCATGCTGGCGCCGAACACCAGCAGTGCAAGCCCCAGGGTACGTTGACGAATGGAACTCATACGTTGGGCCTGCTCGGCTTATCCATGACATAGCCTATGCCCCGTACCGTGCGAATGACGTCAGGAAACAGTTTGCGACGTAAATGATGGATATGCACTTCGATGGCGTTACTCTCGATATCTTCTTCCCAGCCGTAAACCAGACGGTTCAGAGTGTCGCGGGTGAATACGCGCCCGGGGTGGCTCATGAACTCCTGCAGCAGGGTAATCTCGCGTCGTGAAAGCGTAATGACCTGATCCTGATAGCTGACGTTCAGCGTCTGCGGGTCCAGGCTAATTCCCCGGTA
Source organism: Halomonas sp. LS-001 (assembly GCF_052983955.1). Taxonomy (NCBI): domain Bacteria; kingdom Pseudomonadati; phylum Pseudomonadota; class Gammaproteobacteria; order Oceanospirillales; family Halomonadaceae; genus Halomonas; species Halomonas sp. LS-001. The sequence continues at coordinate 3,787,199 of NZ_CM129816.1, read as the reverse complement.
ACTCAGCAGGCTACTGGTTTGTCCCTGGCTGCGGCGTAGCAAGGCTCTTAGACGCGCCTTTAATTCGGCGACTTCAAATGGCTTGGTCAGGTAGTCATCGGCGCCTGCATCCAGCCCTTCGATCCGGTTATCAACTGCGTCACGCGCCGTCAGCACCAGAATAGGTATCTGGCTGCCGTGGCGTCTGACCGCTTTCAGTACCTCCATGCCATCCAGTCGGGGTAATCCGAGGTCAAGTATCACCGCATCAAACGGCTCGTTCTCTTTCAGCGCATTGAGCGCCGTCGCACCGTCGCCCAGATGATCCACGGTATAGTGCTCAGGTTTTAACGCCAGGCGAATACCTGACGCGAGACTGGGATCATCTTCTACCAGCAAAATGCGCATAGGGTTCCTTGTTGTTTAAGCGCTGATATTAGCGGACGAATCTCATCATGACGCCCACTGTCAGCGAGGTTACTGCCTGGTTTCTGCCAATAATCGTTTCTGTCAATCATCGCCCTGGAAGTAAAGACTGTCGATCCCTTCGGAATTAATGGTCAGCGAGAAACTTCGATCCCCATCGTATTTCCTGATACGTTGGCTGGAATGATGTAACGAAAATGTGTTGTCAAGTGCGGGCATTTTTGGCAGTAATGGTAAGATGGTTGGCATGTCGGATTGAATTGCCGCGTTTAGTAGCATTTTCTTAGTCTTGGCGTTCTCGGTATACTAGTGTCATGCGCATATCTTGGCGTCCCGGCTGCCTGTGATTGGTGATAGCGCTGCCGCACGCAGGGGGTAAGCACAAACGTTTTATGACAATACTCAAGAGGTGGTGAGAGTGAAATTTAAGCTGATCATGAGCGGGCTGGCAGCCCTCAGCGTTATGGCGGGCACATCCAGTGTCTATGCCCAGGATGCTGCACGTGACGCCGTCGCTGAGCGCCTGGCGCCGGTAGGACAACTCTGTTTACAAGGCCAGGAATGTGGTACCGCGTCGGCGCCGCCGGCCAGCAGCGATAGTGGCGGTGGCGACATTGATGGTGAAGGCATTTACAACAACGTCTGTATGGCGTGCCATGAAACGGGCGCGGCAGGCGCACCGATCCGAGGTGACGAAGAAGCCTGGGCAACGCGAACCGAGCAAGGGTTTGCCACACTGCTGGATCACTCGATCAACGGTATTGGTGCAATGCCGGCGCGTGGCGGTAACCCCAACCTGTCTGACGAAGAAATGGAAGCAGCGACCAAGTATATGGTTGAGCCTGTCATGGATGTGTCTGACGTAGGCAGTGCCGCCAGTGAAGAAGACGCGGCACCTGCGGCAGAAGAAACAGCTGCCACAGACGAAGGTGAAGCAGCAAGTACAGAAGAAGCCATGGCATCTTCTGCTGAAGAAGGTGAAGGCGCTGCACAAGACGACATGGCCGTTGCGTCTGAAGAAGCGTCAGCAGGTGCTCAGGAAGCAGAAGCCGCAACTGCCAGCACGGATAGCGGGCTGGATGGTGAAGCGCTTTACAGCAGCCTTGGCTGTGTGGCCTGCCATGCAAATGGCGTTGCTGGTGCACCGCTGATTGGTGATGCAGAAGCCTGGGCGCCGCGTATCGAGCAGGGTACTGACGCGCTGTATCAGAGCGTCTTCAATGGCAAGGGTGCGATGCCTCCACGCGGTGCCAGCCAAGGGTCTGATGAAGAAATCATGGCCGTTGTTGATTACATGGTGTCTCAAGCAGAGTAATCGGTGACGTTGAAATAATATCCACAGGTGGGTGGCTTACACTCCCTGTGGATATCTTTTGCCTATGATTTTGTTTCTTCAGCCCAGCAGCGAGCGAATGCCTGCCAAGGCATCTTTGCCACGTGCCTGCTTTTTCTCCGGGTCTTCTTTATCCGCGCGGCCTTCCCATTCCAGGTCTTCCGCGGGCAGTTCATCCAGAAAGCGGCTGGGCTGGCAGTCCATCAGCTCGCCATAGGCTTTGCGCTGGCGAGCCAGGGTCAATGTCAAGGTGCGACGCGCGCGGGTGATGCCGACATAAGCCAGGCGGCGCTCCTCTTCCACCGTTCCCATTTCAATGGCGTTGCGGTGGGGCAGCAAATCTTCTTCCAGACCCATCAGATACACATGAGGGAACTCCAGCCCCTTTGAGGCGTGCATGGTCAAAAGCTGCACGCGGTCGGAGTCATCTTCTTCCGCCTGCTGTTCCAGAATATCGCGCAGCACCAGGCGGGATATTGCCGCTTCGACGCTGTCGGTTTCGGTGGCGGTGGAATCCGCATCGTCTTCCGGTTCGCGGTTAAGCGATTTTTCCAGCTGGTCGATCAGAATCCACACGTTGGCCATGCGCCGTTCGGCAATGGTCGGGGCACTGGCGTTCTGGTAGAGCCACGCTTCGTAGTCCATATCGCGCAACATATCGCGAATCGCTGCAATGGCGTCGCCTTTATCCATCCGCTGACGTACGCCATCGATAAAGTGGGTAAAGCGTGAAAGCCGTTCCACGGCACGGGTAGGCAGTGTTTGCTCCAAGCCTAACTCGTGACAGGCAGCAAACAGCGAAATGGAGCGCTCAGTGGCATAGTTGGCGAGTTTTTCCAGTGTACTCGGGCCAATCTCCCGACGTGGTACGTTCACAATGCGCAGAAAGGCATTGTCATCGGCAGGATTGATCAGCAACCGCAGGTAGGCCATGGCGTCCTTGATCTCGTTACGCGAGAAAAACGAGGTCCCGCCGGACAGCTTGTAGGGAATCTGATAGTGCTGCAGCTTGAGTTCCAACAGGCGAGCCTGGAAGTTACCCCGATACAACACGGCAAAATCCCGCCATTCGGCTTTTTCCTTGATGCGCCGAGTGAGCATTTCACTGGCCACTCGTTCGGCTTCGGCTTCTTCATGGCGGTTGACGACAACGCGAATGGAGGCGCCATCTCCCATGTCCGACCACAGGGTTTTTTCATACACGTGAGGGTTATTGGCGATCAGCGTATTGGCAGCGCGCAGAATCGTCCCCGTAGAGCGGTAGTTCTGCTCCAGCTTGATGACTTTTAAACGCGGGAAGTCTTCGCCCAGGGTGATCAGGTTTTCCGGCCGTGCGCCGCGCCAGGCATAAATGGACTGATCATCGTCGCCCACCACGGTGAAAGTGGCCCGTTCCGCCATTAACAGTTTTACCAGTAGATACTGGGAAACGTTGGTGTCCTGATACTCATCCACCAGCATGTAATGAATCTTGCGCCGCCAGCGGGCCAGTGCTTCCGGGTCGCGTTGTAAAAGAACCACCGGCAGCAGAATCAGGTCATCAAAATCCACCGCATTGTAGGCTTTCAGGTGGCGCACATAGGCTTCATACACCCGAGCGGCAAAATGCTCATCATCATCGGCTGCCAACGACAGGGCGTCGCTGGGCAACACCAGATCGTTTTTCCACTGGGAAATTTTGCCCTGAACCGCGTTGATCTGTTCAGCGTCGACCTGGGCATCCTTGTTCATCAAATCGCGCAGCAGCGCCTTGGCATCTTCCGGATCAAAGAGTGAAAAGCCCGGTTTGTAGCCCAGGGATTTCAGCTCGCCGCGAATAATCGTCAGCCCCAAGGTATGAAAAGTCGACACCGTCAGCCCATGGCCTTCCTTGCCCTGCAGCATTTTGCCGACGCGTTCCTTCATTTCGCGGGCGGCCTTATTGGTAAAGGTCACCGCTGCAATTTTGCGCGCGCTCATGCCGCATTCCTGAACCAGATAGGCAATTTTGGTGGTAATGACGCTGGTTTTACCCGATCCTGCGCCCGCCAGCACCAGGCAGGGGCCGTCGATATAGCGCACCGCTTCCTGCTGGCGTGGGTTCAGGTTTCGCAAGCGTTGGGCAATCGCGGGGTTCATGGCAGAATGCATCCTTTACATGTGGAAGGCGAACTAATGTCTGGAAGAACCAATGTCTGGAAGAACTAATGTTTGAAATTGCGCTGTTCGAGCCAAAAATGGCGCCTAACACCGGTAATATTATGCGCCTGGCGGCTAACAATGGCTGTCGTCTCCACCTGATCGAGCCGTTAGGGTTTGATCTGGAGGAGAAAAAGTTACGCCGCGCAGGGCTTGATTACCGTGATCTGGCCAACGTCACCCGGCACGCCAACATTACGGCGTTTGTGTCGGCAATGCAGGGGAAAACCCTGTGGGCGTTGACGACACGAGGCACACGCTACTATTCCGAGGCGTCTTTTGGCGCGGGTGATGTGTTGCTGTTTGGCTCGGAAACGGGCGGTCTTTCTGAACAGGCGCATGCCCTGATAGCGCCGGAGCAGAAATTACTTATCCCCATGCAGCCTAATAATCGTAGCCTTAACCTGTCCAATGCGGTAGCGCTGGTCAGCTACGAAGCATGGCGCCAGCGAGGCTTTGCCGGCGCCGTACCATCAACATGAACGATCAACATGAACCGTCAAGCTTGAAAAATGCTTATTTAACGCCATATTTGGCGCGATAAGCGCGAATGGCCTCAGCATGGGCTAGCATCTCGGGCCCCGCCTGCTCTTCCAGATAGGCAAGTACCTGTGCCAAAGTAACAATACTGACGACTGGCATGCCAAAGGTTGCTTCAACTTCCTGAATGGCACTCTGCTCGCCCTGGCCTCGTTCCTGGCGGTCAAGCGCGATGATAACGCCACCCGCGCGGGCACCACTGTGTTCAATGAGGGTCATCACCTCGCGAATGGCGGTGCCAGCGGTAATCACATCGTCGATAATCATGATATTACCGGTGAGTGGCGCGCCGACAGTATTACCGCCTTCCCCGTGGGTTTTGGCTTCCTTACGGTTAAAGGCGTAAGGCATATCAATGTCATGGTGGTCGGCAAGCGCTGCGGCGGTAACGGCTGCCAGCGGAATACCTTTATAGGCAGGGCCAAACAAGACATCGGCGCTCAGGCCGCTATCGACAATCGCCTGAGCGTAAAAGCGCCCAAGTTTGGCCAGTGCACGGCCGCTCTGAAACAGGCCAGCATTGAAAAAATAAGGGCTAACGCGACCCGACTTAAGCGTGAATTCGCCAAATTTGAGCACGCCCTGCTCAATGGCAAAAGCGATAAAATCGCGTTGATAGGGTTGTAAAGAGGCTGTCACTGTTATCCTCATGATTTTTTGTATGGGATTTACTCAAACGTCGAAACGTCGGGTATCATACAGCAGCGACGCTAAAGGGACGATCTATGAAAATTGCCAGCATCAATGTCAATGGTATTCGTGATGCCGTCGATCGTGGCTTCCTGGACTGGCTGGCTCAGCAGGATGCCGACGTGGTCTGCGTGCAGAACATCAAAGCGAAAAGTTTCGAATTAAGCGACCATATTCTCTATCCGGAAGGCTATGAAGGCTACTTTCTGGATGCCGAGGAGGATGGTTTTGCCGGTGTGGCACTTTATTGCCGCAAAATTCCCAAGGCGATCATGTATGGCCTCGGGTTTCCTCAGTGTGATCATGAAGGGCGCTTTCTGCAGGCGGATTATGACCGTTTCAGCATTGCCACTTTTTTGATGCCTGATGGCAGTGATCAAAAGGCCAAACAGGCGTTCATGGAGCAGTATCAGGAATACCTGAGCAAAATGGCCCGTAAACGCCGTGAATATATTATCTGTGGCACCTGGCATGTGGCGCATAAAACCATCGATCTGGCTAACTGGTCAGATAACCAGCTGACTTCCGGTTTCCGACCGGAAGAGCGCGCCTGGATGGATCAGGTGCTTGGCCCAACCGGGTTTATCGACACCTTCCGCGAAATTAATCGTGATGCGGGAGAATATACCTGGTGGCCGAAGCTTAATCAGGACGTGCCGCGCGAACGTCAGGAAGGCTGGCGGATCGATTATCAGCTGGTCGGCCCTAATTTCCGTCGCCATGTCGTGGATGCGTGGATTGATTACGAGGCGACGTTCTCTGAGTTTGCTCCGCTGATCGTTGAGTACGACCTGGCGCTGTAAACGACTTGCCCGCGTCGCTAGAAGCTAGAGTAATCAGCAAAGAGTCATCAGCAAAAGGCCAGCATCAAGCTGGCCTTTTGTGTTCCATCATCTCGCTATTTATTCACCACGCCACTTACTACTCACTATTCGCAGATTCCAAGTGCTTCGCGTTGATGGGCGCGCAGTTCCTCGCCGGCTTTTTCTGCCAGGTCCAGCATCGCATTTAGCTCGGCCCGGTTAAACGCACCGGCTTCTGCCGTGCCTTGCACTTCAATCAGTTCGCCGCTTTCGGTCATTACCACGTTCAGGTCGGTGTCGGCTTTGCTGTCTTCCGGGTAATCCAGATCCAGTACCGGGACGCCTCTATAAATGCCAACGGAAATGGCACTGACCATCTGTTTGAAAGGGTCGCCTTTAATCTTCTTCTCGCGCTGCAGGTAGCGAATGGCATCCACCAGTGCGACACAGCCACCGGTAATCGATGCCGTGCGAGTGCCGCCATCGGCCTGGATCACATCGCAATCTACCGTAATGGTGAACTCGCCGAGTTTTTTTAAATTCACTGCCGCGCGCAGGCTGCGACCAATCAAACGCTGAATTTCCAGTGTACGGCCCCCTTGCTTACCACGCGTCGCTTCACGGCCACTGCGGGTATGGGTGGCGCGGGGTAGCATGCCATACTCCGCCGTGATCCAGCCCTGATTCTTGCCGCGCAGCCAGCGTGGCACGCCCGCCTCCACGCTGGCATTACACAGAACCTTGGTATTGCCAAATTCCACCAGAACCGAGCCTTCGGCATGGCAGGTGTAATCACGGGTCAAACGAATCTCACGGAGCTGGTCGGCTTCGCGGCCACTGGGGCGAACAACATCAGGACGCATAGCTTCTCTCATCGTCTGGGGTAAAAATCAGATAACAAACACTGCAAAATAACTGCCCGATATTGTACACGTCTGCCACCGTAAGGCGTGCGATATCAGTTAGACTGACCGAAAAGATCGTCCTTACAGGAGCCAATATGGCCAACCCGCTTCACGTTCATAGCATGACGGCCTTTGCGCGCACCGAACAGGCCGCCCCGTTTGGTACGCTGCAGGTAGAAATTCGCTCGGTGAACCAGCGTTATCTAGAGCCACATTTCCGCCTGCCCGATGCCTTGCGTGAACTGGAGCCGGTGCTACGCGACGCTCTGCGCACGCGCCTGGCAAGAGGCAAAGTCGAGTGTAGTCTGCGTTTTGAAGCCACCGAAGCCAGTCAGGCTCCCGCGGTTAACCGCCAACAGCTGACGGCCATCGCCGATGCTCTGGCAGCCATTCAGGAGCAGGTGCCCAGCGCCGTGCCGCCTACCACGCTGGCGCTGCTTAACCAGCCGGGTGTGATGGAAACCCAGCATCTTGACCAGGATGCCATCAAAACGGCGGCTAAAGCACTATTTGACCAGGCACTGGATGAGTTGGTCGACGCCCGTGCGCGCGAAGGCGAGAAGCTTGCTGGGATGATCACCTCTCGCTTGGCGGCCGTCAGTCAGCAGGTGGCTATCGTGCGCAATCTGTTGCCGCAGATTCTAGAGCGCCAGCGCGCCCAGCTGCTGGAACGCCTGGACGTTGCTAAAACCGACCTTGACCCGCAGCGCCTGGAAGCTGAGCTAGTCCTGGTCGCGCAAAAAGCCGATGTAGACGAAGAGCTCGACCGTCTAACGGCCCATGTAGAAGAAGTCAGCCGTCAACTCGCCCAAAAAGGCCCTAAAGGTCGCCGCCTGGATTTTCTGATGCAGGAGCTCAACCGCGAAGCCAACACGCTCTCTTCAAAATCCGTCGTCGCGGATACCACCCGCTGCGCCGTAGAACTGAAAGTGCTGATTGAGCAGATGCGTGAGCAGATTCAGAATATTGAGTGAAGTCAACGGTTGTCTGCTTAGATATATAAAATATTGTTTTTAATTAATTTAATGTCAGTTGTTGCCTACGCTTGTCTATCAAAATCTAGCTTAAGCCACCGGTAATGTTGAGCGCTGGAGCTAATCGTGCCGACCCTGGCTTGGACGCGGCAGGTCGACACCATTAGCTGGTTATACCAGAACAGCTTTTGGGCGCCTTCGTCATCTTCGAGGTAACGTAGGTTGGCGTAGCGCCGTAACTGATCAATTCCTTGCGCCAAGGCATCGGCAATATAGGGCGACTTACACTCAATCACCGCCAGCGGTTCAGCCGTTTACGGCATTCAGTCTCCGGTAATCGGGCACCTGCCTTCAGCATGCTGTCTAATGCATCGGCGAGCTGTTGCGTCGATAGCAATGCGTGGCGTTCCAGCTCATCCAAAATCCACAGCACACCCCGCACCTCAAGCTGGCCTTGTTGCCCGGATTTGCGCAGCGCACCGTCACCGGTTAATAGCGGCCAGCGCCTCTCCCTGGCCAGAAAATAGCAGGACACATCGGCCAGAGAAGAGTTACCCAGGGTCTGGCGAAGTTCAAAAAGCGACACCACCTCATCGCCACTTAAGCCTTCTATCGTCAGCCCCAGATCCGTCAACTGCTGGCCGGGTGGCTGCCTTAACTCACGCCATACAAAATCCGTGGTAACAAAGTGATGGGGTAGTTCAAAAACGGTTGCCAGCAGGCCACTACGATGAAGATCAATCCAAATATTGGTATCAGAGACAAGTATTTTCGCTGACATGTGCACCGCCACCTGTCTGTCCGTTGGCCATTACCTCCTGGATATCCCCCAGGCCGGTATTGAGTAATTCCGCTGCCCGTGAGGGGGTCACTAACCCTTCTGCAAGTGCCCGATAAACCAGCTGCCGCAGGCGGTAAGAAGTCTCTGAGGGTAATGGGTTAGGCTCACTGGTGCGGTAGCCCTGCATTGACCAGTATTTGGCAGTGCTTTGATAGACGTTCGGGGTGATGATATTCAGGTCATGCAGGCGCCGTAGAATCGCCTGAATGGAAATGCCCCACTCCTGTTTGGCCAGCAAAAACTCATCAAATAGCACACGCTTGCGGTGCTCGCCGAAAATGGCGCGCACCTGGCTGGCAGGAAACAGAAAGGCACCGGCAAAGCGGTGGCAGTTGTTTTCCTCTTCCCGAGTGCCGTGAATGGCTTCGGGCATAGCCATCACTAGATGGCCCAGTTCATGGGCGAGATTAAAGCGTTGGCGTTCACCGGGGCGGTCAGTGTTGCTCACAATCACCGCATCCGCGCCCTCATTGACCAGCGCACACAGGCCGTCAAACTTTTGGTGGGCGTGCAGGCCCACGACCTTTATGTCGTTTTCTTCCAGGGTCTCGGTCAGGTTAGCAATCGGGTTTAGCCCCAGGTTCCAGGCATGGCGTAACGCCTCTGCCGCCTGCTCAATCTCTTCTGCGCTAGATACTGCAAAACGGCGATGCCATTGGGTAAAGCCACGGCTACGTGGCTCAGTCTCGAACACGCTTTCCGCCGCTAAATAGCGTTCAAGGTGTTCGCGTACCTGCTCTTTCACAGCTTCCTGCTGGCGTTTGCCAAAGGCGGAGTGCTTGCGGAAATCTACCGCCCCTAATGCCACGGAGTCAGGCCGGAAAAAATACTCAGGGCTTACCCCCAGCACATCGGCGAGCTGGATTAAGCGAGTGGAGTTGGGCGCGTCCTTGCCCTGCTCATATTTGGACAGAGCCTGCTTGGTAATGTCCCCCAGCTGGTCGGCCACCTGCTGCAGAGTCATGTTCTTGAGGACACGCGCACGATGCAAACGATCATGCAGCATGGGGCACCTTAGTGACGAGAAATTGAGTTGACAATTATGGTTTAAAATATAGTTCTGTCAACTCATGTAGAAGATCATTTGGGAGAGAAAAATCAGGCTTCTGCTAGATCGTGGGTATCAACCTTGACGCGGATTTTTCCGGTGAGTAGGTCTTGCATCAGGGCTTTCTTTAATAAAGTCAATTGCTTGACTTTATACACCTTGTTACTGATTTCGTTATCCAGTGCGGTTAGCAAGCCACACGGCCAGCAGGTGGACACTATGCGCTTATCCGTGCTGGCAGTTTGCAGATTACGACGAGTGTCATCACGATGGGTAGGAGCCCATCCATTCGTGACGTTGGTTTTAGGCGTTCGTTGGCTGAAATTAACAAAAGGTTGGAAAGGTAGCAACCTGACCTATTTCGCCCTTGTGCATCGCCTCTTGGACCTAGTCAAAATGCACTACATGCCCTGATACTGCCTCATACGTCGAAATGAACGGAAAGTGATCACAGCAGTCCTGTTGGAATAGCAGTTGCAGTGTCATATAGCGATCCAAAGGCAGGTTTTCATTTTTTCAAGGATGTGAGCCAGCTCTGGCAGTATTACGATGAGGTAGGTAACGGGCTTGAAGATATTGCCTATCCAGCCCTGCGTGATAGGATGCGTCGCGCTGAAAAGGGTGATCAAAACGAAGGCGGAAGTGAGTGACATGAGAACAGGTACAGACAATAAAAAACCCGCGCGATCTGAGCGTGACTGTCGTAACAGACATAGGCTTGGCGGGTATGTTAAATGAAACTCTAGAGGCCTCATGCTAGATATGCAAGGCATCATGTTTCTGCAAGGCGCTCTGCCATGACCCTATCTTATGAAAACCTGGACCCAGGTTTGACTTGCTGAGTAAGCTTTATACTCGGCTAGAATTATCAATCAATGTGAAAAAGATATTGGACAATATCAGGCCTTGCTTAGTTTGGTGCTTAAAAAGAGCCTATATATCGCTCTTCAATGTTTTATCATTTTCACCCCGTAATCAAGGGGATTGACGATGCCTTCCAGCTTGCCAATTTGTGACAGGTCCTGTTCCTTGATAACACTGTTGATATTAGCATCTGGAAAACGTAAGTTCTTGACCACATTGACTTGACACGGCATGCCTTTACCGTTGATATCCATCACCCAGGCAAGGAAACCGCCTGAAAACTTAGCTAGGCTGCCAATTGGGTACAGGCCATATATCTGAATATATGCCACTAATACCGCTTTGTCGTAGGCGGCGCCTGCCTCATGAATTTTGCGATAGGCATCAATGGGCGAGTAAGGCGGAACACCGTTACGAACATTCAGCCGCTTGTTAATGGCCTTTATGACTGAAATCAGCCGTACCAAGTCGGAAAGCTGGTTGTCGCTTTTGCCTGCAGGGTAACCCGTTCCATCCAGGCGCTCGTTGGCATTCTCAATCACATCGCGACAGGTTGGGCTGGGCTCCCAGCCAAGTTCATCAAGTTTTGCGAGCAACGCTACCACATGGCCGCTAAGTATGGCCTTCTGAGTAGGGTTCATTTTGATCTTGAGCGATGGCAACGCCGGGCCAACCAGCAAAGGCTTGCCCATGGTATGTAACAAGGCGCCGAGTATGGCTTCGCGAACGCGGGGGTCATGAGGGTCGCGGATCAGCAGGATGTCGGCTAGCTGACCGGCGACCTGCACGGCATGCCTTACCCAGTCAGATTCATCGTTTAAAAACGACAGCGCATACAGAAAGGTCTTGCGATCCTGCTCTACGAGGTAGCGCAGGGTATCAACGCAATCGTAGAAAATTTCGGTGGGAAACTGCTGGCGGGTTTTAATATACATCAACCCCACTTGAAGCTGGTGAGCCAAGTCCAGCATGCCGCGTTCCATGGGTGACTGGCGAGCGCGCTTGTCACGCTCGAGAGTTTCGCGTTGTTGGATCTTCTTCTCCTTGGCGCCGGGAATAAACAACGTTGAATGATAGGCGACCTTATCATTCGTACCGGTGCGGTAAGCGACTTCTCTTTCTGCCTCATTCACATAGTGGAATAGCACTTCGGTTTGCGCTGTCGATAAGTTGATGAACTCCATACCAACGGCTGCATACCCATTGTTGCCGAAAGGGCGTATGTGGCGGATATAGCCTTGCGCAAAAAAGCTATCACCGTTGGGAAATTCCAGCGTTATCCCCGGTATCGGCTGGTCAACATCAAGCGCGAGACTGTCAGCCAGTTCAACATCGACCATGCAGCCGCCAACCGACAAGTTGCGCAGCCTGCCAGGTACATTGAGCTCATGCAGGTACACTTCGATGCCTACGCGTGCCAGCATGCCAAGAATAAAAGGAATGCGTACCGCGCCTCGTTTTTCTTGAACAAATACTGAATCAGGCAACTGGCATTCGAGGCGATACAGTGTGCTGTCGGTTTTCAGCAGTTTGACCGGCACATTGCTGAGGCTGTAAGTTTCACGCTCACTACCGTGTGGCCCTTTTAGCGCTTCCAGGTCGAAGCCCAGACTGTCATGGGTGATATAGCGCTCAATATTTTCCCCAGCGTATTCCACCTTCAGGACCATGTGCCCGCTGATGGTGTTAAGCTCAGCCACTTCCGCTTTCAAAGCATAAGACATGTCTTTGCAATACACAGACAGAACATAGGAATGCTGAATCAGCGAGCGGATGATGGTCGCTGAAGGATTTTCGTAAGATGCAGGAGCTACCATCGAAAGTACCTCGGTTATACGCCTATTTTAAGTTATAGGTCTTATCTATATCGGGTATAAATTTTTGCTATCTACCCCAGTAGACTATATACACTTTAATTAGCAGGGCAATTATTACGTTTGTAATGTTTTGTGCGGGTTGCAAGCTGAGGTAACGCGACGTTGCTTGCTTCATGCAAGCGGTGCTTTATTTGTAAACGGTGCTTTATTCCTGACAGATAACGATTAATTATAATAGACCCGAAGGGGGGCGTATTTGGAAAACGAACTGTCATTACTGAACTCGAGTCAATTCGCTCCATACTTGAATCTCATAATGAAGAATTACAGCGACTGACCATGACGATGGGACATGAGGCCAGAAGCGGTCCACTTACTGGCCTATCCAACCGACGTTACTTTGATATTGCCCTTCAAGAGCTGCTTTCCTCGAAGCTGAGAGGTCGGGATTTTGCCGGACGCATTGGTGGAGACGAGTGTTCCTTACTGATGCCGGATGCCTCAATTGACGAGTCAATCAGCGCTCTGGAGCGATTGCGCCAAGCTGTTGAAATATATCGCTGGCAGCCTGTGCCGATTACTGTCAGCTTAGGTGTCACGAGCTACCTGACAGGGGATACTCGCGAGAGCCTCATAACGCGAGCTGATGCCGCCAAGCATCAGGGGCGTAATCTCGTTGCTAAGGGATGAAAAAGGAGCTTGCTATGCAAGCCAGAATGGCTGAGCTGAGTTCACGAGAAGCGACTGAGCTGCCTTATCGGATACGCGATGTGGCGATGGATGTCGGTTTGCTGATGGTCGCTACCGTCTTCATTCTGCTGGGCGCAACGGGGCTCCTTGGACATCTCGCGAGTATTGCTTATCCTTTAAGCGGGTTAATGGTGGCCGATGCGGCCTTGACCGGTTTTCTAGCGGGTCTGTGCTTGCTCGGCTGGTTGTTGCATCGTCGCTGGATCATCTATCTGGCGGCTGCACCCTTGGCGCTTATCACGCTTTATACCCTGTTGCACAATGTCCTGTCAGGCGGGGCCTGGGTAGGAACATCGTTGGTAACAGGCGGGCCAAGAATTCTATCGGCGGCAGCGTTTCTCCTTTTTCTGGTCGCTGTTTGCACAGCGCTGGGCATGAAACAGGCCTGGCAGCGGTTATTGTGGGCTGGGAGTGGAGCCCTGGCGCTGGGCGCGGGTAGCCTTTCTCTGATTTTGTTGTTGTTTCCCGCTAGTCGCCTTGGCTGGGCCGAAGGCTTTGCTTCAGCGCCCATTCTTGCCACGCTTTATGCGTTGCTTGGGGGCTTTGCCTTCGTCGGCGCTGCCTGGCGCGGCAGTCGTCAGTTGCTTCCCCTGGGTTGGCTGACGCAGTTCGCGGCTGTGTTTGGTGTGATGGTGAGTTGTTTGGCCTGGTACACCCTAAGCTGGAGCGCCCAGAGCAATATGCAACGTCAGGCCGCCACCTTATTGGATAACGCCGAGCACAACGCACGCCACGCCATGCAGGAACAACTGGAATTCATTCAACGCCTGGCCTGGCGGCAAGGACTGAACACTACCCTGAACGAATCGATCCGCTGGGAGCATGATGTTCAGACCTACTTCCAGCACACGCCATATCTAAAGACCGTTGCATTAATTGGCCCGACAGGGGAACTTGAGGCGCTGCGAAGATCAACTGAGCGCGATCAGGAAAGCCACTTGGCCGCGGAAGATTATGCGACCCTCAGTGATGTAATATTCTCTGAATGGCCAGAAATCTGGGCGTTTATGTTGGATAGTAAGCCGAGTACAGTACTGCTGATTTCTTCATTAGGTAACAACACTGATGGGCAGCTGGTCGCCGAGCTGGATCTGGCGGACTTGCTCAGACGTGAACTTAATGTGCCATTGAGCCTATTCAAGCTCACCGTTGGTGAAGGCGCACCTTATTTATCCTTAAGGCAGCCGGGAAGAGCTATCGACGACACCCCCCTTCGCCCTTTACCGCACTTGGAAGAGCGTCATGTTGGTCTGCCTGGCGGTGCCCGTTTAACGTTTAACGTTTATATGGACTCGGTGTCAGGCATGCTGCAAGCAAGTATCATGCCCGCTGGTTTTGCGATTGCAGGCCTGATACTTAGCTATCTGTTAGCACTAAGCCTGGGGTTGGTGAGGCTGATTCTCCAGCGCTCACGCGAGTTGCTGGTGGCTCGAAAGCAGCTTGAGGCACAGTATGATATCGAGCAGCGCTATCGTTCGCTTTATCTCTATCATCCTGATGGTGTCATATCGATAGACCGCGAAGGCCGGATCGTCTCCGCGAACGATGCCTGCAGCAGGATTACTGGGCGCTTAAACGATGAAATGCTGGGTAAGCATTTTACTGCGCTCCTGCAATCTCAGGATATCCAACATTTGCAGGCGCTCTATGTCGCCACCTTGGCTGGCCAGCCAAGCCGGGTAGAGTTGCAGATAAGGCATCAAGAAGGGCATCTGAAGTTTCTAGACCTGACCACCATGCCGATTATTGTCGATGGCGTAACGCAAGGTGTTTTCGGTATTGCGAAAGACATCACCCATCAACACGAGCAAGCCGCCCAGCTGGCCTACCAGGCCACGCATGACCTTCTGACCGGTCTGCCTAACCATAGTGTCTTTGATGACCGCCTGAACGCAGCATTTGCAAATGCGCAACAGACTGGAAAATTGCTGGTGGTCATGCACCTTGACCTGGATGGGTTTAGAACGGTCAATGATGGGTTAGGCCATCACATTGGTGATCAGTTGCTGATAGAGGTGGCCAGTCGGTTGCATCACATAATCGGGTCGTACGGGACGTTGGTGCGCCTGACGGGCGATGAGTTTGCGTTGTTATTTGCCGGGCTCGACGATAGTGAAGCAGGCATTGTCATGGCAGAGAGGCTGCTGAATTCGCTGCTAGCGCCTTTTCAGATAGAAGGCAAATCTGTCCATATCAGTGCAAGCATTGGCATCGCATGTAACAGCGAGAACGTCGAGCACGCGAACGAACTGATGCAGCAAGCTGATATTGCCATGGGGGAGGCAAAGCAACAGGGCCGTAATATCTGGCAATGGTATCAGGGCGATGTGCAACGAATGACCAGACAGTCGGTGCTGTTGCGACATGACCTGCATAAAGCGCTGAAAGATAACCAGTTTGAGATCTACTACCAACCCATTGTTGATGCGGGGAGCGGCCGGGTCCGGGGTCTGGAGGCTCTGATTCGCTGGCATCATCCTGAAAAGGGGATGATTTCGCCGGGTATGTTTATTCCCCTGGCTGAGCAGACTGGGCAGATCATTCCATTAGGGCGCTGGATTCTGCATCGTGTCTGCCAGGATGTCGCTTTCATGCAAACCCAAAAAAGCTTTGAAGCGTCAGTCGCCATCAATATCTCATCGTTACAGTTCCGGCGAGCCGGGTTCCTGGAGGATATGCAGCAGGCCCTTGATGCATCAGGTATAGCTCCTGAACTGCTGGAAATTGAGGTGACCGAAAGCGTACTGCTGGACGGTGCCGAGCAGGCGATTGATCTGATCAACCGGCTAAAGGTGATGGGAATCAAGGTCGCGCTTGATGATTTTGGCACGGGGTTTTCCAGTCTCAGCTATTTGCGCGACCTGCCGATTCATAAGGTTAAGCTGGATCGTGCTTTCATCAAGGACATCACCACCGATACACGTAATGCAGCTATCGTGCAGGGCATTATTACCATGGCGCATCACCTGAACTTGGTCGTTGTCGCCGAAGGTATCGAAAACCACGATCAACAGCAGGACCTGGTCCGTCGTGATTGTGATCTGCTGCAAGGTTTTCTTTTCGCCAGGCCTATGCCCAGAGAAGCCGTTCTTGCACTGCCAGAGGAGCTGCCTGTATCTAAAGCATGATGTCAGTCGACAACAAGACGACAGAAACGCTGCGATCAACGGCGCGTGATCGGCTTGCATTAGCCGCCATGCCTGAGTGGGGGATTGATTTGAGCAGATTCAGAATATTGAGGTGATAATAGTGTCATATAACACCAGTAGAGTCTGGTGTCTTTGCTTGCGTTGATAGGCCTCTACGCGAGGTAGTCTTGCAAAGTGGCCCTACCCCCTGTAAGGGCGTTTCTGTTATGCTGCTGCGCATTACTATCTGGCTTGACGTTTCTTGTATTCAACGGTGACCTCTTCATGGCAAAGCAACAGGAAGCAACGGATCTGCAGCGCGCTTTAAAAGCCTGCAAAGGTTCGTTTGTATCAGTAGGATTTTTCAGCATGTTTGTGAACCTGCTGATGCTGGTTCCCCCCATGTATATGCTGCAGGTATATGATCGCGTTCTGACCACCCAGAGCGTTGACACCCTCCTGATGCTGACGCTGGTCGTGGTATTCTTTTTCTTTGTAATGGGTGGGCTAGAGCTGGTGCGTTCGCGCATGCTGGTTCGCGTCGGTAATCGTCTGGATACGACGATCAATGAACGCCTGTATGGTGCGATGTTTCGTCGTAGCCTGATGGTTCCGGGAGCCCAAAGCGCTCAGCCGCTGAGTGATCTTACCAGTCTGCGTCAGTTTCTGACCGGTAATGGCCTGTTTGCATTTTTTGATGCGCCCTGGGTACCTATTTACCTGGGTGTTCTGTTCCTCTTTCACCCCTGGTTAGGGGTCTTTGCCACGTGTGCGGGGATTATTTTGCTGGTGTTGGCGATTGCCAATGAAAAATCCACCAAGAAACTCTTGGCTGAAGCCAGTGGTGAACAGATTCAGGCACAAAATCTGGCGAACTCGAATTTGCGTAATGCCGAGGTACTGCATGCCATGGGGATGTTGCCAGGCATTATGGGGCGCTGGTCAAAGCGGCACCATGAATACCTTTCAAAGCAGTCTCAGGCCAGTGACCGTGCTGGCGTATTGACCAACGCTTCTAAAGTTCTGCGTCTGCTGTTCCAGTCGCTGATTCTCGGGCTTGGTGCTTTTCTGGTGCTTCAGGGCGATATGACGCCCGGTATGATGATTGCCGGTTCGATCATCATGGGGCGCGCGCTGGCGCCGATTGACCAGATGATTGGCGGCTGGAAAGGCTTTGTGAATGCCCGTGGTGCCTATGAACGCCTCAATGAGTTGCTGAATCAGATTCCTGCTGAAGAAAAACGCATGTCGTTGCCTTCCCCGCGGGGTGATATCAGTCTGGAAAATGTTGCAGCTGCCCCTCCCGGTGTGCGTATGGCGACGATTCGCGGCATTAACTTCACGGTCGACAAAGGCGAGCATATTGGCATCATTGGACCTAGTGCAGCGGGCAAATCGACCCTGGCGCGGGTGCTACTCGGAATCTGGCCATCTCAGGTCGGCGATGTGCGCCTGGATGGCGGTGTGATCACTCAGTATAACCGGGATGAACTTGGCCCTCATATCGGCTATCTGCCTCAGGATATCGAGCTGTTTGACGGCACAGTTAGTGAAAACATTGCCCGCTTCGGCGAGGTTGATGCACACAAGGTAGTGGAAGCGGCCAGAAAAGCGGGCGTTCATGAAATGATTCTGGAACTGCCCAATGGTTATGACACCGTAATTTCTTCTACCAGCGGCGCGCTTTCAGGCGGGCAGCGCCAGCGTGTCGGCTTGGCTCGGGCGGTTTATGGCAACCCCGTTCTGGTCGTGCTGGATGAACCCAACGCCAATCTGGATGATGCCGGTGAACGCGCACTGGCCAAGGCGATTCAGCAGCTTAAGGAAGAAGGTACGACCTTGTTCGTTATTAGTCATCGCACCAGTGTCCTGAAAAACATGGATAAGCTGCTGGTGATGAAGGACGGTCAGGTCAGCATGTTTGGCCCTCGTGATGAAGTATTGGCACAGTTCGCCAAGAAGTCACGGGCGCAATTGAGTCAGAACGCCGCGCGTCTTTCTGCCATTTCTGGCGGCCGTGGCGAGGAGAAGTAACATGAGTAGCAAGTCTAATGTTCCGGCAACCTCTGAAATCGATATTACTCCGAAGGAGCCGGCAACGCTGGAGGGGGAAGCCAGTGAAGCGCTACCTACCAGTGATAAAGGCTACCGACGGTTGGGCTTTGCCATTTTGCTGGTTGCATTTGGTGGCTTTGGTGCCTGGGCAGTAACGGCGTCGCTTGCCGTGGCGGTGGTCGCACCGGGCAATGTGTCGATAGAGTCCTTCAAGCGTACGGTTCAGCACCTGGAAGGCGGTATCGTCAAGCAATTGCTGGTTCAGGATGGTGACCGTGTTGAAGCGGGCGATACCCTGGTGGTGCTGAGTGATACGCAAGTCAGTTCGCAGCTTGAAATTGCCCGTTCACAATATCTGATCAATCGTGCCATGGAAGCACGCCTGCTGGCTGAGCAGGAAAAAGCCGATACCATGACGGTGCCGGACGATCTGAAAAATGTAGATGATCCGCGTGTGAAACAGGTGCTGGCCGTTCAGCAAAGCCTTTTCATGGCACGTCGGCAATCACTTGACAGTACGCTGGAAGCCCTGGATGAGCAGATCGTGCAGATGCGTCAGCAGATTTCCGGCCTGGAAGAGCGTATTCGCGTTAATACCCAACGGGTAGCGTCTCTGCGCGCTGAAGCGGAAGATTTCCGTTCACTGTACCGTGAAGGGTTAGGTGATAATCAGCGTATTCGCGAACTTGAGCGCCAGATCCTTGAATACGAGGGAAACAGCTCGGAGTATCGCTCCAATATTGCCCAGCTGCGTTCACAGATCAGCGAAAACCGCCTTGAACGCGAGGTGCAGCAGCAGGAATTCAACAAAGAAGTGGGTGAACAGCTGCGCCAGGCACAAACACAGATTGCTGAAGCTCAGGAGCAGATGATCTCGCTGCAGGACCAGGTATCACGTACCGATATCATTGCGCCGGTATCCGGCACCGTGGTGGGCATGCAAGTGCATACGGTTGGCGCGGTCATCCGCAGTGGTGATGTCATCATGGATATTGTGCCGTCCAATGATGGCTTTGTGGTGGAAGCTCGTGTACCGACCCGGGATATCGATAATATTTATATTGGCCAGTTTGCGGAAATCCGCTTTAGCGCCTTCAATCAGCGTCTGACGGATTCGGTTGATGGCGAAGTGATTCATGTCAGTGCTGATTCTTTCGAGGATGAATCCACCGGCCAGCAGTATTA
This sequence comes from Halomonas sp. LS-001, assembly GCF_052983955.1. Lineage (NCBI taxonomy): Bacteria > Pseudomonadati > Pseudomonadota > Gammaproteobacteria > Oceanospirillales > Halomonadaceae > Halomonas > Halomonas sp. LS-001. The sequence continues at coordinate 3,767,683 of NZ_CM129816.1, read as the reverse complement.
CCGGGCCCGGGTGCGTGTCACCGATGATGGACGTGAAAGCATGGCCGAGCAGATGCAATTGCTTTCCGGGATGCCGGCTGAAGTCATGATTCGTACGGGTGAGCGCACCTTTGCAAGTTATATTGCCAAGCCGATTACCGACATGCTGGCTCGCGCCATTCGGGAGGATTAATGAAGCGCTTATGGACGACTTTTTCGTGGGTAGCACTGACGCCGCTGGCATTGGCCGTGGCAATGGCTTCTCATGCTCAGGAACCCGCAGCAGTCCCTGCTGGCGATGAAGCGCTGGCAGAACTTTCTGCCCTTGATAACAATCTGGCTGCCAATGAGCGCGGCTTGCCTTCGTTGCTGGCACTGTTTTCCCGTGCCCGTGACAACGATGCCGAGCTGACGCGTCAGCGTTATGAGCTGGAGGCTACCGAGGAAGAGCGCCCGATGGCGCGTTCTCAGCTGTTGCCGCAGATTAGCGCCAGTGGCGGCTATTTATGGCAGGATTCCACCAATGTTCAGACTGACCCGGATGGGTTTGGTCTGGATCAACCGGCGTCACGTCCGGGGCAGTTCGATGAACACTACTGGCGCCTGCAGCTTCAGCAGCCGCTGTTCAGTCTGGAGCGCTGGCGTGGGCTGGAAGTGGCGGATGCCCAGATCAGTGCGGCTGAGTTGCAACTAGCCGTCGTTGAGCGCGATCTTGCACTCAGTGTCAGCGAAGCCTATGTGCAGGCTTATCTTTCTTCCCAGCGTCTGGGGCTACTGGAATCTCAGCAGGCCTCGTTGGAGCTGCAGTTACGCCAGGCAAGTCGCGCTTATGACCTGGGTATCGGAAATCGCGTTGATTTGCTGGAAGCCCAGTCTAGGCTTGATCAGGCGATCGCTGACGCTGTTGAAGCAGAAAACGAACTGGATAACGCTTTAAGTGAGCTTGAACGTCTGACCGGCATTCGCCCGGCAATGCGTGGCCTGGCGGTGGGTGATTTGACGGATGTGTCCCTGACTCAGGAATGGAGCGCAGAAAGCGACTGGGTGGAAAAAATCAGTCAGAACGTTTCTGTGCAGCTGGCCGGCAGAGAGCAGCGGATTGGCGAAGCCAATACAAGTGTGCGCCGCGCGGGTCACTATCCGGAAGTCAATCTCAGCTTGAGCTATAGCGATCGCGACAGCGAAGATGAATTACGCACCAGCGAAGACTACACCGCTAATGTGGAAGTCAGCGTGCCGCTTTTCAGTGGTGGCCACACCAGTGCCAGCGTGCGTCAGGGTGAAAAACGCATCGAGGCGAGTAAGGCGGCGGTCGATCACGAGCGCAACCTGGCGATCCAGGAAGTGCGTACCCGTCTGCGAGCGCTCAACGGTGGTATTCGCCGCATGGAAGCGCTGCAACAGGCGATTGAATCGAGCGAGTTGTTTCTGAATGCAGCAGAACGTGGCGAGCAACTGGGCCTGCGTGATCTGGTTGATGTGCTGGATGCCCGTGCCAGCCTGTTTGATCAGCGTATCAAGTTTGTCGATACGCTGGGCAACTACGCACTTGACCGGCTCAGGCTTTATTCGGCGGCCGGCGAACTTGATGGTGAGGACCTCGTCGAAGCCATGCAACTGCTGATTTCAATGACGGCCAATGTCACCTCTGAACTGCAGCTGACAGCGGAATAACGCGCCATGGTGGCTGGCAAAACGTCGCAACACAGCGACTGGTTACGTCGTGCCATGCACATCCTGGATGTATCGGTTGCGCTGGTCAGTGCCTGTGTTGTCATTTGGCTGATGCCGCAGGCCAGCGGCAGTAGCGATTACCTCTTTCTTATCCTGATCGGTAGCCTTCTCTTTCCGGCCGCTGGCGAATTCCTGGGGCTGTATCAGCCCTGGCGAGGGCGTAGCCTCTATAACATGCTGGGCGTTTATACCCTGACATGGGCGGTGACGATTACGCTGTTGAGCCTGTTATTGACCATTCTGCAAAGCGTTCACCTGTATTCCCGCCTGTGGATGGGCAGTGCCGCATTGGCGGTATTATTGGTCGGCATTGTGACGCGTGTTGGGTTGTATCTCTATCTGCGCCACATGCGCGCGGCAGGGCGAAACCAGAAGCGGGTTCTGCTCATTGGCCACGAAGACAATCTGGCCTTGTTGGAGCGTAAGGTCATTGATACCCCGCATGCCGGTTATATCGTTTCCAGGCGTTATATCGATAGCGCAAATAAGCCGTTTCTGGTTGAGATCCGTCGTCTGGCCCAGGCGAGCATTTTTCAACGCGACTTCGATGAGGTCTGGCTGGGGTATCCGCTGGCCGATGGTGGGCGGGTGCGTCAGTTGATGGCGCTGCTGGCAGGTGTCCCGGTCACGGTGCGATACTTTCCGGAACAACCCGATATCCGCCTGCTTAATCACCGTATTACCCAGCTGGCTGGGCTGTACTCACTTGAATTGAATTATACGCCGCTGACCGGCCCGATGCGGGTGCTTAAAGTGTTGGAAGACCGGGTGCTTGGGTTGCTGCTGTTTATCGCCTTTATGCCCGTTATGCTAGCGGTTGCGCTGACGATACGCTGTAAAATGGGTGGGCCGGTGCTCTTCAAGCAGGAGCGCCATGGGCTTGATGGCAAGCGATTCAAGATCTATAAGTTCCGCACCATGACGCTGCATCAAAGCAAGCACACTCAGCAAGCCATTCATAACGACCCGCGTGTTACCCCGCTGGGGGCTTTTCTTCGCCGTACCAGCCTGGATGAATTGCCGCAGCTATATAATGTATTGCAGGGACGTATGTCGCTGGTAGGGCCGCGCCCCCATGCCATGGATCATAACGATCATTACAAAGATCACATTGATATTTACATGCAGCGCCACCGGGTCAAGCCAGGCATGACCGGGTGGGCGCAAGTGAACGGGCTGCGGGGTATTGCGGACGATGTGGCCCTGATGCAGAAACGTGTTGAGTACGATCTTTATTACATCGAAAACTGGACACTAAGTTTCGATCTTAAAATTCTGGCCATGACGCTTACCCGTGGTTTCGTCAACCATCAACCCTAAGTGCGTTATTCACGACCATAGTCATCGCTGTAACGGATGATATCGTCTTCCCCCAGGTAAGAACCTGTCTGCACTTCAATCAGCTTTAGAGGAATCACGCCAGGGTTTTCCAGCCGATGAACGGTGCCTAGCGGAATATAGGTCGATTCGTCTTCGGAAAGCAGGAAGCTGTGCAGTGACTCAATGTCTCCATGGCCCTTGCCCTGGGTGACCTGCGCGGTGCCTTCCACCACCACCCAATGTTCCGCCCGATGATGATGCATCTGCAGTGATAGCTTGGCGCCTGGTTTAACGACAATTTCTTTGACCTGAAAACTATCGGTGAGCGCCAGCGTGCGGTAGTAGCCCCAAGGGCGATACACCTGCTGATGATTTTTTGACTCGGTGCGTCCGGCAGCCTTCAATGCTTCGACAATTTTTTTGGTGTCTTGCGCCTGATGGCGGTCAGCCACCAGTACCGCATCCTCGGTTTCAACAATGATCAGATTGTTGACACCGACGGCAGTTACCAGGCGTGATTCACTATGAATCAGACTGCCATGGGTGTTGTGAAGCATTACATCGCCATGGGTCGCATTATCGTCATACTCGCCGGGAGTGGCTTTAAGTTCATGCAGGGCATCCCAGGCACCGATATCGCTCCAGCCCGGATTGACCGGGACCACTGCCACATTGCGCACTTTTTCCATGATAGCGTAATCGATGGAATCGCTCGGGCAGGCGGCAAAAGCCGCTTCATCAACGCGGATAAAGTCCATATCTTCACTGCGTAAAGCAAAAGCGCGCTCTGTTGCTTTTAGAATATCCGGCGCGTGTTCACGCAGGGCATTCAGGTAATCGCGAGCCTTGAACAGAAAAATACCGCTGTTCCACAGGTAATCACCGCTGGCAAGGTACTCGGCGGCGCGTTCAGCATCCGGCTTTTCAACAAAGGCGACGACGTCAAAGCCCTGGCCGCAGTCTGCTCCGCGTTTGATGTAGCCATAACCGGTATGCGCCCGCTGCGGCGTGATGCCGAAAGTGACCAGCTTGCCACTCGCGGCCAGAGTGCGACCTTTTTCTACCGCCTGCCTGAAGGCATCTTCATCCTTGATAACATGGTCTGCCGGCATCACCAGCATTTCCGCCTCAGGGTCCGTTTGAAGTGCCGCAGCGGCCGCCAGGGCAATCGCGGGAGCGGTATTGCGGCCGCAAGGCTCAAGGATGATCTGCGCCTCCTGGAAACCGATCTGATGCAACTGCTCGGCAACCAGAAAACGGTGGGTCTCATTACAGATGACCAACGGTGGCTGTGCGTTTTCGAGGTGCCTGACCCGTAAGGCGGCCTCCTGAAGCAGGCTTTGGTCATCAAGATGCAGGTTAAGAAACTGCTTGGGATATTCTTCACGTGATACAGGCCACAAACGTGAGCCCGAGCCGCCGGATAGGATTACCGGTATGATCATGCTGCCCTCGAAAACTGGTTGACGATGTTCTTATTGACGACGTTTTTATTGACGTAGTTAGTAAGCGGTTATTTAAAAGCGTTCGTTATGACGCATTAATTAGCATTAGCAGGATGATACGCGATCTCGCTTGTGTTGGGGAGCAATCCGCCAAGCTTCTCTGGTTTGTCTTGTGAATGTCACGGGTTGATGTAATCCATGCGGATGATGTTTCACTGACCCGCTATCGAGCAAAAAGTGTACCCCGAGCCTGACAGCAGGCTTGGGATTTTTTTATGAAGCTGTGTTTGTTCTGTTGGCTGGAGCCAACGCCATGCTTGCTTTAAGCTATAACGCTTTATTCCGCTCGACATGGAAAGCAGGTCATCATGCAAGAAGTCCCTAAATCGCACTTTCAGCACCTGCGTGTCGCTCTTGTGCATGACTGGCTGGTGGTCAACGGTGGTGCTGAAAAAGTGCTCAAAGGGTTGGCGGAGGTCTTTCCCCAGGCAGAAATTTTTACCCTGGTACATACGTTGGCTGATGACGCCGCGCCCTGGCTGAACCGGCACCGCATCCATACCAGTGGTTTGCAGCGCTTGCCTATGGTGAGTCGTTTTTATCGTCATTGCCTACCGTTGATGCCTTACGCTATTGAGCAGTTTGATCTGCGCGGCTTTGATCTGGTGATTTCATCCAGTCACGCAGTAGCCAAAGGCGTTATTACGCATCCTGGCCAGGCACATCTGTGTTATTGCCACACACCAATGCGCTACGCCTGGGATATGAAAGAAACCTATCTGGAAGACGCGGGATTTCGCGTACCCGGTATGGAGGCTTACGTACGTAAAACCCTCAAGCGCCTACGTCAATGGGATTACTTTACGGCCACTCAGGTGGATGCCTTCATGGCCAACTCCCACAATGTTGCCCAGCGTATCGCCAAGTATTATCGTCGTGACGCTGATGTGCTTTATCCGCCGGTGGATACCGAAAGCTTTGCTCTGCATGCCGGGCCGCGAGAGGCGTATTATCTGGCAGCTTCCCGATTGGTGCCTTATAAACGCATGGATCTGATTGTTCAGACGTTTGCTCAGGACCCGCAGAAACGTACGCTGAAAGTGGTGGGCGATGGACCGGAGTTCAAACGTCTTGCGCAGCTGGCAGAAGGCCATGAGCATATTGAGCTGCTGGGTTACCTGCAGGGAGAAAAGCTACACGATCTTATGCAGCGTGCTAGGGCTTTTGTGTTCGCTGCTGACGAAGATTTCGGTATTGTGCCTCTGGAAGCCCAGGCATGTGGCACGCCAGTGGTCGCATATGGCCATGGCGGCGCGCTGGAAACGGTCAAGGGTCTGGAGCATCACGAGGAAGCGACCGGTGTGCATTTTGGCCAGCAAACAGTCGCCAGCCTGGGAGATGCCATTGAGACCTTCGAGGCGCATGATTTTTCACCGTCCGTCTGTCGTCATCACGCCGAACAGTTCAGTGATGCCTGCTTTGCCCAAGGGTTGATCCGTCTAGTGGATGAAAAACTCACTGCAACGTCGAAAGAACACCACTGAAACGACGCGAATTGATGTCTCGAAAGGCTTCCCCGAAACCACAAGGAGTGACGCGTGATCAAGGCTGCCATCAAACGGCGACTGCGCCCCATCGTCAAACTGTTGATCCGCTATCCGCGACTCAGGCGTCTGGGTCAGCGTTTGTTGACCCCTTTTCCGAGACTCAAAGGCTGGGTTATCCGCCTGGTTCAGGCCGGACAGTACAGCGCAATGGCCGCACCCAACCGTATCGAAGGCTATGGCGAGCGACAGCAGCAGTTGATGAATGGACTCGAACAGCGCAGGAAGCCATCGACCCATGAATAACGTCATGCTTTATATTGCCGATCGCCGTCACGCCTCGTCACTCTCCGAGGAAGAAGATTGGTTGGCTGCATTGTCGGATGCCCTCGCGCAGGAGGGGCAGGCCGATATCGCGGCTGCTCACGTTTTGTTACTCGGGTTTGATCACGCGGCATTAATTGCCTGTCACCGGCATCTGTATGATCTTGGGATTGCTCCCGCGCGGTGTCACACGCTGCTGCCGGATCAGGAGCAGGTGCTAGCTGCCGTGAGTGACACCCTGGTGGATATTGTCGTGCAGCATATGGTGAAAGCACTGGCGCCGGCAGGAATAGTGAACATTGCCAACGGCGATACAATGGCCTTGTCAGCGCCAACCCCTTCATCGAATGATGCTGACAAACCGACCTTGGCCTTTGTCTCTCCCTTGCCCCCACAAGCGACAGGCATTGCCAGCTACAGTGCTGAGCTGTTGCCCTATCTGGCCGCACATTTCACCTTGACGCTGGTGGTCGACCAGCCTGAGCTGGACCCGGCGCTGCGCCAGGCGTACGCCTGTATGGATCCGGATGCGTTCAGCCAGCGGGCCAGCGAGTTTGATTATCTCCTGTATCAGGTGGGGAATTCGCTCTACCACGCCTACCAGTTTGGTTTATTGCAACAGCACCCGGGGATTGTGGTGTTGCACGATTACTTTTTGTTTGATGCTGTCTGGTGGCTGAATGAAAGCGGGTTGAAACCTGATGCCCTGACGCAGCAGCTGTATGAAGACCACGGTTATCCCGCCTTGCTTGCCCATGCCGACGCGGCACAAAACGGGCGTGGTGCTGAACAATACCCTGTCAATGGCTTGGTGACACGCCAGGCGGGTGGCTTGATCTATCATTCTGAGTTTGCCCGCTCATTGGCTGAACACTGGCAGCATGGGCATTTAGCGCCGACGTACCTGATTCCGCACCTGCGTCAACTTCCTGTCCCTTTTGACAAGCAGGTGGCACGCCAGTCATTGGGAATCCGTGCCGATGAGCGGGTCATTGCCAGCTTCGGTGGGATCAACCCCAAAAAGCTTACCCACCTGCTGCTGGAGGCATTTCTCGGTGATACTGATGAGCAGGCTCCACCACCGGTTGTCCGTGCAACGGATCGCCCCGTGCGTCTGGTGCTGGTCGGTGCCCAGCACAGTGGCGACTATGGTCATGCACTGACACGCTACCTCAAGCGTCATCCTTTTGGGCATCAAGTGACCGTCACCGGCTATGCCTCCCGCGAAACCTACCAGCAATGGTTGCAGGCCGCTGATATTGCCGTGCAGTTGCGCACGCATTCCCGGGGGGAAACCTCCGGGGCCATTTTTGATGCCATGGCGTATGGCGTTGCGGTCGTTGCCAATGCGCACGGCAGTAGCGCGGAGCTTCCTGAACACAGCCACTGGCAATTGGCCGATGAGCCAGAAACACAGTTATTGGCGTCGTTGCGCCAGGCACTGTGTCAGCTGTGCGCCGACGATGACGAGCGCGAGCAGCTCGGGCAGGCCGGGCGTGATTATGTTGCCACCATGCTGGCGCCAGAACGGGTGGCCGAGCAATATCGCCATGCCATTGTGGAAGCCCCCCTGAAAGCATCGCGCTATCGGTACGAACGGTTTCTCGATCAGCTGGCGGCCCATGCACCATTAACTACCGCGCTGCAAAAGCCGGAAACCGCCAAACAGCTGACGCAGGTGTTGAGCGAGGTCGATGTCACGCCGGATGAAAATGCGCCCCGATTACTGTTCGACGTCAGTACCATCGCCTGGGAAGACCTGAAAACGGGCATTGAGCGGGTTACACGGCGGATTGCTGATCACCTCTTGCGCCATCCACCTGCAGGCTGGCGGGTGGAGTTGATTCGCTGGGGCGGCGATGACTTTTATCTGGCGCGTGGCTTTGCCAGTGAGCAGCTGGGCCTGACACCGCCTGGGCCGGATATGCCCGTGGAAGCGCGCCCAGGAGATCGCTACGTGACCCTGGAGTGGGCTCCCCCGTTACTCAAACAGGCAGGCCATGTGATGCGCCGAATGCGCGCCAATGGCGTACGCTTTTATTTTACCGTTCACGATCTGCTGCCTTTATCGCTTCCTGAGTGTTTTCCCGAGCATATACCGGCCACCATGGACGAATGGTTTGCGTCGATCAGTGAGCTGGCCGATGGTATTACCTGTGTTTCCCGCCATGTCGCTGACGTGGTTGAGGCTGAGCTGGACCAGCGGGACCTGGATGAAAGGCATCGCCCCTGGGTTCAGCCTTTTCATCTGGGCGCGGATTTTCAGTCGCCGATGCGCAGCGCCGATGAGGCGTTAAGCAAAAGCGAGGAGCAGTGGCTTCAACCGCTTGAACACTGCCAGGGGCCTATCCTGTTAATGGTCGGCACGATTGAGCCGCGTAAAGGACATCGCCAGGTACTGGATGCCATAGAGCAGTGCTGGGCTGACAATGCGGCTATCAATCTGGTGATTGTCGGCAAGCAGGGCTGGCAGGTAGATGATCTGATTCGACGGATCAAACAGCACCCACGCCGAAACCGTCAGCTTTTCTGGGCACAGGGAGCCAGTGATACGCTGCTTGAGACACTTTATCAGCGCAGCCATGTACTGGTAGCCGCTTCTTACGGAGAAGGCTTTGGCCTGCCGTTGATCGAAGCAGCTCATCACGGCATTGCGATTCTTGCCCGGGATATTCCGGTCTTTCGTGAAGTAGCGGGCGAGTACGCGACGTATTTCCAGGCGGATACGCCGCAAGCACTGGCTCAGGCGTTGCAAGGCTGGGCGCGTGACTGGGAGTCCGGCCGTGTTGTCTCGTCTGAAGGCATGCCATGCCAGGGTTGGCAGCAGAGCAGCGAGCAATGGCTAGCGGCGTTGTTAAGTGATCATTACCCGTCATCAAATTCACCCATTTAAGGAGCCGTACCCATGGCATTGTCTGGTAACAGCGAGCCGCAATCGGCACTGAAACAACGGGTGCATCAGGGAATGAGCTGGTGGCGTCAGCATTTACCGTTAATTATTCTGCTAACGCGTCAGGAGTTGATAGATCGCCATAAAGGGTCGGTGCTGGGGCGGCTCTGGACGTTGCTCTCACCCTTGATCAATATCCTGGTGTTCGTGCTGATCTTTTCGGCCATCATGGGGGCACGTCTTGAAGGCTTTGGTGCTGAAGTCGAGCGATTTACCTACAGTATCTATCTGATCAGCGGGATTCTCGCCTGGACGGCGTTTGCCAAGAGCCTGAGCGCGATTACCAACCTGTTTATCGAGCGGGCCGGGATGATCACCAAGATCAACACCTCCCTGGCAGCGTTGCCACTCTCGGTGTTACTGGCGGAAATTGTCGTGTATCTCATCAGTATGGGGTTTTTCGCGATATTTCTGCTCATGATCGGCTTCCCCATCGACTGGCACTGGTTGATGATTCCCGTGATATTGGCCCTGCAATTGAGCTTTACCTATGCGCTGGGGTTCTCGCTCGCCATTCTGGCGGTCTACCTGAAAGATATCCGTGAAGGTGTCGCAGTACTTCTGCCAGTGTGGTTCTGGCTAACGCCGATTGTGTACGTTGACGATATTATTCCCAGCTGGGCGATGGGGCTGATCAGCCTCAATCCGATGTTTCAGTTTATTGATGCCTACCGCGAGTTGATTCTGTATCAACGCCTGCCAGGCATCGCGGGGCTGGCGACCATGCTGGTGGTAACCCTTGGGTTATTGTACGTCGCCTTCTGGTTGCTCAAACGCACCGAACGTGACCTGCGTGATTCGCTTTGATGGCGCCACTGCGCGTGTTATTAACGTTCAGCGCATCAGGAGATGACAGTGATAGTTGTTAAAAATCTGCATAAATCCTTCAAGCTATTTGCCTCACCACGGGAACGCCTGAAGGAAGCGCTGACGGGAAAAAGTCATCATTCCCAGCATGTTGCACTGGATAACATCAGCTTTGAAGTTGCTCCAGGTGAAGTGCTGGGTGTGCTGGGGCGTAATGGTGCGGGGAAATCCACCCTTCTAAAGCTCCTCACCGGTGTGCTGATGCCCGATGCGGGCACGCTGCAGATTGATGGTCGAGTGACCGGGTTACTGGAACTGGGTACCGGATTCAACCCGGAGCTCAGCGGCATTGATAACATCACCATCAATGCGCTGATGTTGGGAATGAACCACTCGGATATCGAGCATCATCGAGAGGCGATTATCGATTTCTGCGAGTTGGGTGAGTATATCCATGAGCCGCTACGCACCTATTCTTCCGGCATGGTCATGCGGCTTGGGTTTGCGATCGCCATTCACGCCGATCCGGCCTGTTTTCTGGTTGACGAAGCGCTCTCTGTTGGCGATGGCTACTTCCAGCAAAAATGCATTCAGCGCATTCGTCAGTTCAAACAGGAAGGCGGTGCGATTCTGTTTGTCTCCCACGACCTCAATGCGGTGAAGGTGTTATGTGACCGAGCGATTGTGCTGGAAGGCGGTTGCCTGATTCATGATGGTGACCCGGAAGGTGCGGTTAATCATTATAATCGCATCATGGCGGAGCAGGCTGAGGGCGATGATCTGCGCGACGGAGAAGCGGGCGCTTTCGGCACCCAGGAAGTTGTCGTGACGGATTGTCATATTCAGGGCCAGGATAGCGAAAGCCCAATGATCGCCAGTGGTGAAGTTCTCGAGATCCACCTGCACCTGAAAGCCAACGCTACGCTTGATGATATCGCCTTGGGGGTATTGCTGCGTGACCGTTATGGGCAGGATGTGTTTGGCCAGAATACCCACCAGCATAAGCAGACATTCAGTATGCAGGAAGGCGAAGAGCGGGATGTCGTCGTACGTATCAAGGCAGACATCGCACCCGGCAAGTACACTCTTTCAGCGGCGCTGCATTCCAGTGATCATCATCTGGATGACTGCTATTGGTGGCATGACAGCCTGGATACCTTTGAAGTTGCCGGTTATCGCTACAGCAAGTTTTCGGGTTTCTGTCGGCTGGATTGCACGTTTGAGATGGGATCTTCGGCATGACTGACCCGGAATTCGGCATGGATGCTTTGATTACGCGCCTCAAAGACCAGGCCGCCTTAGTTGATGCGCAGGACTCACTGGCGATCAAACGCTGGTTAACGCTATGGCAGACGCGACTGGCACCTATCTTGGACGAGTCATATCACCGGCTTTATGAGCCGCAGGCACCGCGACTGGCGGAGTTATTGAGTGCGCATCTTGAGGATGACCTTTTTGTCGAGCGTGCTTACCGGTTTTTGGTCGGACGCTCCTCGGACCAGCAAGGCGCTATCTATTATCGGCAGCTGGCGGCCCGTGAAGGACGGGTCGCGATGCTGATTGCCCTGTTGCAGTCCAACGAAGCGCAAGCCTATATCCAACAGCAGGGCCTGCAGTTGCCAGGCAGCCTGCGTCGACTGGAGCGTGGCTATCGGTGCCTGGTTGCTCTGCCAGGTGTTCGTCGCATCGGGCTCATAGCGTGGCGAGAGTTTGCGGGCCTGCTGTGGCGCAGCTACGAACAGCGCTGGCGAGAAGAGGCCGAGTATTACGACATTCTTGCCCACTACGGCAAGCGCCAAAAGGAGCATCAAGCGCTTGCCATGACGCTGGCGGAAATAGCAGATATTCAGCAGCATATCGTGGAACAGCTTAATGCTGCATCGCGTGACTCTTCCTCACAGCCTGTCGAATGGCTAAGCGTTGACCAGGCCGCTGCTATGGCAGAAATGCTGAAAAACGCTGAGAAAGCGTTAAGCGGCAAAGAAAAGGAGGCACCATGAAAATTCTGGTGACGGCGAATCACACGCCTTTTATTGCCGGTGGTGCCAATTACCATATTGAAGGCTTGGTCGCCGCGTTGCGGCGTTACGGTCATCAGGTGGAATGCCTGCGCCTGCCATTTCATTATGAAGAAGCGCAGATTGAACGCCAGATGGCGTTTGCTGAGACGCTGGAACTTAGCTCCCCGAATGATGTTGAGGTTGATCGTGTGATCAGCCTGCAATTTCCTACCTATGGCGTGCAGCACCCAGAACATGTTATCTGGTTGATGCACCAGCATCGCGTTTGCTATGAACTTTACGATCCTGCCTTGGCCAGCCCTGCCCTGGCGGCGTTAAAACCCCAGGTAGAAGCGTTTGATCAGCACCATCTTGGTCGTGCCAAGCAGCTGTTTGCCAACTCGCCCCGCGTTGCTGAGCGTCTGAAATACCATAACGACGTGACTGCAGAACCCCTTTACCACCCGCCTTATCAGGCCGAGCAGTTTACCTGTGGCGATGATTGGGGGTATGTGTTCTACCCAAGCCGCCTGGAGCCACTGAAACGCCAGTCGTTGCTGATAGAGGCGATGGCATTGACCCAGACCCCCGTGACCTTGCTGCTCACTGGCGACGGCAGCCAGCGCCATCTGCTCGAAGCGCAGATCGAACGTTTGCAGTTGGGGAACCGGGTGCGCCTGTTAGGACATATTTCCGAACAGGAAAAGCATACGCTGTATGCCCATGCGCTGGCCGTAGCATTCCCCACCTTTGATGAAGACTATGGCTATGTGACGTTAGAAGCGATGCTGGCATCCAAACCGGTGATTACCTGTACCGACAGTGGCGGCCCCACTGCCTTCGTGGAACATGCCGTGACTGGCTGGCAGTGTGACCCCACATCACAGGCATTGGCCGCTGCTTTGGATAGCGCCTATGCCAACCGTAATCAGGCAAAGCGCATGGGGAGGCAGGGTCGTGAGGCTTATCACGCCGCGCAGATCTCCTGGCATCAGGTTGTCACAAAACTCATGTATTAAAGAGGCGCTCAACCAATAAAAATGGCAGCGCCAGATATGTCATCAATTATTTTAACAATTGAAGCGTTTTGAAAGTTAACTGAAATCAGTGTCAAGCTTGAAAATTACCCTGCAGGTCAGGGAATTGTGAAAAAACGGCTTTCTTCTCAAGTGGCCCCTTGACCTGAATAGACAACTAATTAGAGTGATTAGCCAGCATTGATAGATAAATGTCAGCCATCAGAAAGGTATAAATGCATGCGAAGCGCACATGCTTGTTGCATCTTTGCCCAAGGTGGCTTTATAGTGATGTTATCGATCAGTGTTCGAAAACTGACTTAGCGCGATGTTGAAAAATCATGACGGTGACTCATGAAAATTTAACCTAGTAATTCGTACACATTCGATGCACTGCATTTTAATTACTGCCGTGCGTCAATAAATGGTTTTATAGCGTGCCGTGCGTACGCTAAATGTCACTGCTGACATTGACTTGGCTTTATGCGTGACATTACATTAGGCGAGTTCCACTAGGTTAAAGTAGTGCAGGTGTATCGGCTTCAGGCTTGGCCTGTTCGCTGAAAACCGCATTACGGTGAGGAACCCAACGAATACCTTGAGCGCTCAAGGTTGATAAGTGCCACCCGGTTTGGTGGTATCTTTCTTAAGCAAGGAGACTATAGTCCCATGGCAACACAAGAAAATTTGAATCTAGCTCAACAACTGTATGTCGCTTATTACGGCCGTCCTGCTGACGCCGCCGGCCTACAGTTCTGGGCAGAAGAAATCGAAGCCAACGGCATTGACGCCGCTATCAGCGCTTTTGGTAACTCTGCTGAGTACACAGAGCGCTTTGGCGATATGGGTAACGAAGCGCTGGTTAACGGCATTTATCAGCAAGCGTTTGGTCGCGATGCTGATGCTGGCGGCCTGGCTTTTTACACCGAGAAACTGGAAAGCGGTGAGCTGGACCTGGCAAACATTGCCCTGACCATCGTTCAGAACGCAACCGATACCGATGCACAAGACGCTTCTACGCTGGCAGCTAAAGTGGCTGCAGCTGATATGTACACCGAAGCTGCGGGTGAAGCTCATTCAGGTAACGCTGCTGACGAATATGCAGCTAACTTCTTGTCGACAGTAGATGTTGATACTGACCTTGATGCCGTGTCCATCAGTAGCGTTATTGCTGGTATTCCTTCTGGATCGGAAGAGCCGGAAGAGCCGGAAGAGCCTGCTACACCGGGTGAAACCATTCAGCACACAGCAAACGCTGATATGGTTGAAGGTACTGCCAACGACGATACCTTCGAAGCTCCGATCACCACCATCAATTTCGCTAACGGCAATACACTGAATTCTGGTGATATGCTTGACGGCGGCGCTGGTAATGACACTCTGAACGCTCAGTTGGTTGACGATGCTTTCGTTACCGGCTTCTCAGGTGCTGTTCGTCCGTCTACCGAAAACGTAGAAAACGTTGTTGTTAACGCCATTGAGACTGGAACAAACGGTTTTAGTACCTTTGCAGACAGCACGGTTACACTGAATGCTGCTGACATGTACGACCTGGTCAACGTATGGTCTAAAGACAGCAACGCGAACCTGGTGATTCAGGATGTCACCACCAAGACCAGTGATGGCGGTGTGCGTAACACTGACTCGCTGACGTTCCGCATGGACCACACGTCCAATGCTAACTCTGGTAACAGCAACCAGTCAGATATGACCGTCTATTTTGACGAAAACTATCTGCTGTCTGGTTCAGAGACTGAGTTCAACATCGAGCTGCGTATCGTTAATACGCTTGAACTGGCACAGAGCGATGATCCGCTGGATGGCTTCAGTGGCGTTGTTTTCTCTGTTGGTGACCAGGAAGTTAACGTAGATATTGAAGGTTCAGACACCTACCAGGATGTTGCGAATGCTATCAATGCTGAGCTGAACGAGCAGGGCATTTCCGGTGTTTCAGCAACTGTAATGCCTGAGCGTACAGCTGTTTTTACTGATGACATTGAAGGCTTCTCTCAAGGTCAGGTAGCTGGTAGTTACAGCCCGGTACAGCTGGTCAGCACAACAGAAGCCCTGTCTACAGGTCCGATCGAGCTGAACAGTAATATCGAAAACTTTGACGGTTTGAACACCTGGGTTCAGGGTGGCGAACTGACAACTGACAACCCGATCACTACCAACGTCGAGCTTTACAAAGCTGGCCGTGGTGATAACGGTGGTGATTTCTACGTTGGTGGTAAAGCTGGCGGCAGCATTGAAGTCTTCAACGTTGCTGTTCTGGGCGCTGATCATAAGCCTAGTGACATCGGCTGGTTGAACACTGGTCAGAATGAAGGCGGCATGGACACCGTCAAAATCTTCACTCATGAAGATTTTGTTGATGGTGAGACTCACGCTGACCTGACGATCCGCAACGGCTTTGATAACGATGCTGGTTTGGTGTCTACCGTTAACGCTGATGATTTCCTTGGCGAGTTCCTGACCATCGGTAACGTAGACCGTGTTGAGAACGTTGCTAATTTCTCTGCAACTGGCGGCGGCAATGTTGCTTACTTTGCTGATTACGCTACAACGTTGGATCACACCATCACCACAGGTGACGGCAATGACATGATCGACGTTATGCTGAGCAACACGGCGTTTGACTCTGGTTCTGAAACTTCCAAGACGTCTGTTGACATCACCTCTACTGGCGGTGATAACACAGTGATGTTGTCTTCGTCTGATGCTGAAAATGTCTTTAACCCTGTCGTTAATCTTGCGACTGTAACAACAGGTGCTGGTAAAGATGTCATCACAGGTGGCGGCAACAGCCTGATGGTTGAGTCCGGCGGTAATAACGATATTATCTACGCCGAAAACACTGGTATGAAAACCATGGCTGTTCTTGCAGCGCCTGTGGAAAGCGATGCCTTCTTTAACAGCGAAGGTGGCGTTAGCCTAGTTGAATTGCTTGACAATCGTGAAGTAACGGTTACGTTGCAGTTCCCGGGTGATCACGGCGCGGTTGACTCATACAACAACGGCATTGAGCGTACGGTAAAAGTGAATGCTCGTGAAGGTGTTATCACTGATGAGCGTGACCTTTACCAGGCTGTCGCTGATCTGATCAACGAAGACCGTGTGTTCAGCAGCTTAGCCACAGCAACTGTCACCAGTGAAGGTAATCTGGAAGTTAACTACCTGGTCGACGGTGAGACCGTTGCTGGTGATGAACTGGTTCAGATTGAAACTCGCGACGCTGATGATATTGAAAGCAACGACTTCAACAACAACCTGGTTAACGCACTGCGTGAAAAGTACAGCGACTCCACCATTGGCGCTGGCGACTTGGCGAGTGCCTACAGCGATGCTTCTGCCAAAGCCGCTGTAATGCTAGGTGATGAAGGTACTAACTCCTCTACTGGCGGTGTAAATACTGTTAATGCCGGTACTGGTAATGACGTTATCGTTCTGAGCTCTAACGACGATACGACTGATACCGTTGTGATTGACGCTGGTACTGACTTCGTCCGTAACACCATCGCTCACTTCAACGATGGCGACAATGGCGATGTGTTGGACTTCACTGCCTTCCTGGACAATGAAGCGTCTGCATCCGGCTCTACGGCGTCTCGTGACCGTGTTGCTACTGAGCTTGATCTGAAAGCCAACGGTGTTCACATCATCGATTTCGATGATCTGACGTCCAATACCACTAACTTCAATAACCTGACGGAAGCCCAAGTGGCTAACGGTATTGCTGACTTTGGTACTGGTGACATTGTCGGCAACGAAGCAAAAGCTATTGTCATGGTCGAAGGCGGCAACAGCGGTGTGTACAACGTCTACGAAGTGACAAGCGATGGTGATGACAACCAAGCTAGCCTGGTAGGCGTTATGGACTTTGGTGAGACTCAAGACTTCACCCTTGATAACTTTGCTTAAGTTGTCGCTTACTGAGGTAATTGCCTTAGGTAATCACTTCAGCTGAACGAAGATAGACCAATGAAACCCTCGGCCTAGGTCGAGGGTTTTTTTTCCTTTAAAAAATATTAACTTAAGCTCTATTATAGATGGCAGGTACTGTAAATGAGCCGGTAAAGAGGACATCATGACCCGATATGAACCGCTCCGCAGCAGCCAGCACGCGTCTGCAGGTTTTCAGCGAGCAAGGGATTACTCCCATGCTGCCCAAGACCGGGTAGCGCCCGTACTGATTGATGAGCTTGCATACCTGATACCCTATATGCCATTGGGCTTTGTGGGTGATTCAGAAGAAGCCTCAAGCTATAAACTGGTTGCAATACAAGGACTAGATGCTGCTGTTAACCTTTATGTGCACCCAGCAAGCCAAAAATGGTTGACCGGTTATACGCCTGCTTTTTATCGCGCTTATCCTTTTGCGCTAGGGGTTGATGAGAGCGCAAAAAGGCACGTATTGTGTTTTGATGTACTGAGTGGTTTGCTGCGTGAATCTGCTGGCCCGCAAGACACCGCATTTTTCGATGATCAAGGGAATCCAACCCAGGCGGTAAAAGATACGTTGGAGTTCCTTAACAACCGTGAAGTGGGTCTTAAGCGAACGAATCAGGCTGTTGAGGTTCTGAATCGACATAGTCTGCTTGAGCCATGGCCTATTACTATCCAAAAAGATAAAGGTAAAACGGATGTTAAAGGGCTTAGAAGAATCAATAGTAAGAAACTATTGGATCTGACCTCCGAGGCGTTGGCAGAGCTGAATGCCTGTGGCGCACTACAAATTGCCTATGCCCAGTTATTCAGCATGCCGCAGCTCAAACATCTGCAAAAACTGGCGCAATTGCATGGCACGGTCGAACCCTCTTTGGAAAGCGGTGAGCTTGATTCCTTTTTTGATAATGATGAAGACGACGATCTCACCTTCAATTTTGATGATTGATCCTGAATATACGATTCAACCCATTCACACCTCTATTTAACAAGGAGCCTTTCATGGCCGAAAAGAACGAAACCCAAGTCCTCACTATCGACGGTACTGAATATAACGTTGCTGATCTTTCTGAAAATGCTCGTAATCAGGTGATGAACCTGCGCGTGGCCGACCAGGAAATCAGCCGCTTGAATCAGCAGCTGGCGATTGTTCAGACAGCACGCATTGCCTACGCCAATGCGCTGAACGATGAGCTACCCAAGAAAGAAACGCACTGATCCAATGGTATCATTTGGTTAGATCGCTAACGCCGCCCAGTGCGGCGTTTTTTATGCGACAGTGGGCAAAGAAAGAAGCCATTTGCCGAGCTGAGAGTGGCGTCCACAGACGTTGTCGTGCCTAACCCTGAATATATAATTTCTAGCGAGCACCTTTTCCTTCAAGCCCTTCGGTCAAAAAAACTTTTGTTTAAGGGCGTGCAAGTCTCTTTGAGATAATCTATATTAACTAATGTAGATGGATCTTATGGGATTATTGGAGGGAAGAATATGACGCGCTATATAGCTGAAGAGAGCAGTACATACCCTTATGCGGCGATGACCTATGTGGAGGCCATTTTCCCTGATGGGTCTATTGTCTATGGCTCTGGGGCCTTGGTAGGCCCTAACGATATCCTCACTGCAGCGCATCTGGTGTTTGACTCTGCGCGTGGCGGACAAGCCAGTGAGGTGACTGTGATTCCAGGGTGCGATGGCAGCCGCTATCCATTTGATACATTTAAGGGAGCAAGCCTAGACTACCACGCCCTTGATTTGGAGGAGCCAAATTTCATCCTTCAGTCCGAAAGCCAGCATGATATGGCGTTGATTGGGCTTGAGTATGCCATTGGCGATACTCTTGGCTGGTTTGAGTTGGCTGCGTTTTCGGAACAGGCTGACTACAACGTTACCGGTTATCCTGGCGAGTATTACGGCGCTAATGGCCCCCGCCTGATTGAGTCGAGTGGCACGACCAGTGCGCATCATTATTATGATCTCATCATGTTGGAAGACTTTGAGATAAGCCGAGGCAGTAGTGGTAGCCCCGTCTGGTTAGAAAATGACGGCGCGCTTGAGTTGGCGGGTGTTGTGTCGACCCAGCGTTGGGCCGCTTTGGTAGACGCCAGCCAGAATCAACTGCAAGCCTGGATTAATGGCAATGACGGCTTGATCAAAGCATCAATGCCAGATCTCGATACGGCGGACGCCTCCGAAGATATGGCTGACGTTAGTATGTCTTCACATTCGATGAGTCCAGAACGACAGCCCGAACCCGAGCCCGAGCCCGAGCCAGAGCCAGAGCCAGAGCCAGAGCCAGAGCCAGAGCCAGAGCCAGAGCCAGAGCCAGAGCCAGAGCCGACACCTGACCCAAAACGCGAGCCAGAACCGGATGTCCGGCCCGCGACTGAACCGACCCCTGAAGCAGAGGTTGAACCGGCGCTTGAACCCGGCATCATGGAAACGTTTGTGGCGCAACTTAAAGCCAATGGCTGGGATTGGCCTGATGAGCTGAGTCGTGAGCTGGAAAAGACCGATACCTTGCTGGATTTTCCAGATTTGAAGGATACAGTCGACCCAATAGTTCGCCTGTATACAGGCATGTTGGGCCGCCCTGCTGACAAGCAAGGGCTTGAATACTGGGTCAAGCAGCTTAATGCAGGCAGTCGCCTGGATGAGCTTGCCAGGGACTTTGTTTCCTCCGCAGAATTTTCCTCAGTGGTTAATCAGTTCGGTGGCGGTGATGGCGGCTTTATTGATGCTCTTTATCACAACGTACTTGATCGTACGCCAGACAGTCAGGGTCGCGTTTATTGGCTGAATAGCCTGCTTAACAGCGGCAGTGCTGACGATAAAGCTGAAATAGTGCTTTCCTTCACCAACTCGGAAGAATATGTGCAAGCAAGCTATCCGCTTGTTCAAGGCACCAAACTGCTCACCTGGGGGGTTAACCTTGAGCGTATGAATCCAGATGCATTAGGTTTTAGTCGTAGCGGTGTTTCTGCTTTTGAAGAACCGCTTGCTGAGTCGGTTGTGCGTCTGTATCTCGGTGTTCTTGATCGTGAGCCTGATCAACAGGGGCTTGAATACTGGATCGAAGCGGGTGAGCAGGAAGGTGGGTTGGAAACGCTGGCGAACACTTTTCTGAATAGTGACGAGTTTCTGGGGGATGAGCCGCAGCTTTCAGTTGATAGGGTGCTTGACACGCTTTATCGGCAGGTTCTGGAACGCAAATCTGATGCATCGGGCAAGCGCTATTGGCAGGATAAATTTGAGCAGGAAGACATGGCGCTTGGCGACTTGGTGTTAGCGTTTACTGAATCCTCCGAGTTTCAGCACAACAGTCAGTCTGCGGTGGATAACTATCTTAAGAATAACTATCTTCAGGATAACCTTCAGGTGGATCTGGCAGGCGTGGAGACAGATTTGGCGTCTTATTTACTTGGATAATAACCTCTAAGCGTCAAACTACCTTCGGCTTTGAATACGAGGGTAGTTTGACGTGTCTCTAATAAGCTCCAAAATACCCGAAAATGTTGACGTTGATCGGCCAATGGCACTGAAGTTTAGCTGCTAAAATTAACGTTTTGTAACCTTCTGGGTTGAAAACGTTCTATGACACGTTACATTGGCGAAGAGAGCAGTGAATTTCCAAATGCTGCCATGGCTTATATCGAAGCCAGCTTTCCAGATGGTACACGCATTTATGGCTCCGGCACATTGGTGGGTCGTAACGACATTCTGACGGCTGCCCATTTGGTTTATGACCTGGCCAAAGGTGGGCAGGCCACCAGCATCTCAATTGCGTTGGGCCGTGATGCCAGCTCACGCCCTTTTGGCACGGTCAATGGAGAGCGCCTGGATTATTTTACGCTAACCCCGCGTGATGATGGCTTTTTATCAAAATCAGAAAGCGAGACAGACCTCGCCTTGATTGGGATTGCCGAGCCCTTGGGCGATACCATTGGTTGGCTGGGGTTAGATGGCCTGACGGCGGGTGAAACGTATCAGGTGACGGGGTATCCGAGTGATTATCGCGACAGCAGTGGCCCACGTCTGATCGAAGGAAGCGGCTTGGTTGTTCGTGACCCAGTGTATGATGTGGTTTCGTTGGATAACTTCGAAATCAGTGCTGGCAGCAGCGGCAGCCCTGTCTGGAGCATGTCAGGAGATAATCCACAGGTCGTTGGTGTTGTATCCACCAAAAGCTGGGCAACCTTGGTGGAAGCACAATATGCGACACTACAGTCATGGATTACGGGCAACGATAGTTTGATTGTTCCTTTTGATGAGCCCGAACCAGCGCCTGAACCCGAACCAGCGCCTGAGCCCGAACCAGCGCCTGAGCCCGAACCTGAGCCTGAGCCCGAACCTGAGCCTGAGCCTGAGCCTGAGCCTGAGCCTGAGCCCGAACCTGAGCCCGAACCTGAGCCTGAGCCTGAGCCCGAACCTGAGCCTGAGCCCGAACCTGAGCCCGAGCCTACACCACCTCCGCCCAGCGTTGATCCTGAGCAAGCGACTCTTAACGCCTTTGTCAATCTACTGGAAGATCATGGTTGGAACTGGCCCGATACACTCTCGATAGAATTGGCCAATACCGAGACATTGTTGCGTTTTCCAGATCTAAACGAGACGCTGGATCCGGTGATCCGTCTATATACAGGAATGTTAGGCCGTGCGGCAGATAAAGAGGGCCTTGAGTATTGGGTAACGCAGCTGAACACTGGCAATAGCTTGTATGACCTGTCGAATGGGTTTGTGGCCTCCTCAGAGTTTTCCTCATTAGTGGATCAGCTGGGAGGCGGAAACAGCGGCTTTATTGATGCGCTGTATCAAAACGTGTTGGGCCGCAGGGCTGATGGTGAGGGGCGGGTCTACTGGTTGAATACGATGTTAAATGACACGGCGGATAAAGCAGAAATCGCGCTGTCGTTTACAGATTCCAAGGAGTATGTCGCATCAAGCTACCCCCTGGTACAGGGTTCCAAGCTGCTCACCTGGGGGGTTAACCTGAAAGACATGAACCCCGGCGAACTTGGCTTCGAAAGCGGCATTTCTGCTGAAGAGCAGCAATTAGCGGCATCCATTGTGCGTCTTTATACCGGTGTGCTGGACCGAACACCCGACCGGGACGGTTTTGAGTACTGGCTGGAAGCTGGCCAGCAGGAAGATGGTTTGGTCACGTTGGCTGAAAACTTTCTACGCAGTGACGAATTCCTGGGTAGTGCCACCGAGCCAACCGCAGATCAGGTACTGGATACACTCTATCGCCAGGTGCTGGAACGTGCTCCGGACCCCGAAGGTGAGCAGTATTGGCAGGACAGACTGCAGGACGATAGTGTCGGGCTTGGAGATCTGGTGTTGGCGTTCACGGAATCCCGCGAATATCAGCAAAACAGCCAAACCAGGGTAGATAACTACTTGCAGGACAACGTCGAGAATGGACTCGTTGGCGTTACAACTGATCTGGACAGCTATTTGTTTGGATAGGAGGTTATCTGGTTAATCATGCTCTGTTTAACCGCTGGCTTAAATGAGGGATAACATCTCTTGAAAGGGTGTTATCCTTCTTTTTTGCTCGCATATTCAGTGTGTCGCGGTCATCAATACACTTCTCGCTATTGATGCAAACTTATCATAAAACCAAGGTGTAACATGCGTATAGTACTGATTCTGGCGGTTTCGCTTGCGTTAACCGGATGTATTAATGTGCCTTTTGTACCGCTTATCTAAGCAATTTTTCTGATCGGACTCTGACCGGGATGCGGGTTGCGCAGATGCGCGCGCTGCGCAACGCAAACGGTATTTGCTGGCTTGGTGATCGTGCCCGTTGTTACATGGTTTCTCCTTCTCCCTGTGCTACAGTCGGGCGCGTGGGTATGAGACAATATGCCCTTTAATAGTGCAGCAGCGTGGATCATTGTTTTGCTGTGCATGTCGGCCGCTTTATGTTCCTTCGCCAATAGGAAAGCGCTTCATGTCCCAAGGTACGCTTTTTGTTATTTCTGCCCCATCGGGTGCCGGCAAAACCAGCCTGGTGCGCGAACTGATCGAAAGTCTTGATGGCATTCAGGTTTCTGTTTCACATACCACCCGTGCCCGGCGCGAAGGCGAAGTGGATGGTGTGAACTACCACTTTACGGACGTGGACAACTTTGAAGCCATGATTCAACAGGGCGATTTTTTCGAGTATGCCCGTGTGTTTGATCATTACTATGGGACATCCCGCCAATCGGTTCAGGTGCTGCTGGATGCCGGTCAGGATGTGATTCTGGAAATTGACTGGCAGGGCGCGCGTCAGGTTCGCGAACAAGCCAGTGAAGCTGTTTCCATTTTCATCATGCCACCTTCCCGCTATGAGCTGGAGCGGCGTCTGGCCAGTCGGGGCACGGACGAACATGCCGTGATTGCTCGACGCATGCGTGATGCCGTGAGCGAAATGTCGCATTACGACGAATATAACTACCTGGTCGTCAATGATGACTTTACGACGGCCCTGGAGGAGTTGAAGTCATTGGTGATCAGCCGACGCCTGACACTGGCCTCAATGCGTGATCGGCACGCACCATTGTTGGCCGCGCTCTTGTCACAGCAACCCGGCGTCGAGTAATCTATCGGGTTCTGGATATCTTTTTATTCTATTTGGGTTGGTTAGCGCTGATATCGACGCGATATTACGCTGGCTGACTCGCCGCCGTTATTACAGGAAGGCGCTTTATTTATGGCACGAGTGACTGTTGAAGATTGTCTGGATCACGTTGAAAACCGCTTCAAACTGGTGATGATTTCTACCCAGCGAGCCCGTCAGCTAGCACGTGGTTCTCGTGAAGCCCATCTCCCTTGGGAAAACGACAAACCCACCGTATTAGCGCTGCGCGAAATTGCTGCCGGCCTGGTGGATCACAGCGTATTGGATGAGCCTGTCGAGGCAGCGCCACGACGCCAGGCCGTTGACACCAGCGTTTCTACTGACGACTGATAGCGATGTGAGGCGCGTTGCATGTTTACGATTGATGACCTGGCGGACCGCCTTGGGGGCTATTTACCCTCAGACGAAATTCAGCAGGTTAAACGCGCCTTCTATTACGCTGAGCAAGCCCACGACGGCCAGCGTCGCCGTTCAGGCGAAGCCTATGTTACCCACCCGCTAGCGGTCGCCAATATCCTGGCTAACATGCACATGGACCATCAAAGCCTGATGGCTGCCATGCTGCATGATGTAATTGAAGATACCGGTGTTGATAAGCCTGCGCTGGAAGCTCAATTTGGTACACCGGTTGCCGAGCTGGTAGACGGTGTTTCCAAACTGACCCAGATTACCTTCGAAGATAAAGCCGTTGCCCAGGCGGAAAACTTCCAGAAAATGGTGTTGGCGATGTCGCGGGATATCCGCGTGATTATCGTCAAACTGGCGGATCGCCTGCATAACATGCGCACCCTGGGTGCACTGAGACCTGATAAAAAGCGTCGTATTGCGCGTGAAACGTTGGAAATCTATGCCCGTATTGCGGGGCGTCTGGGCATTAATACCATTCGCGTGGAGCTGGAAGACCTGTCTTTTCAGGCGATCTACCCGATGCGCGCCGAGCGTATCAAGCAGGCCGTCTCCAATGCTCGCGGACATCGCCGGAGTGCCATGCGGGAGATTCAGGCAGCCTTGCAGCAAAGCCTGGATGATGAAACGCTAAACAGTACCGTGATGGGGCGACAAAAACATTTATTGTCGATCTATCGCAAAATGCGCGATCAGCGCAAACCCTTCGCAGAAATCATGGATGTGTTTGGGTTCCGGATTGTGACTGAGGACGTGGCCACCTGTTATCGCATACTGGGTGTCGTACACAATCTCTACAAACCTGTCCCGGGGCGCTTTAAAGATTATATTGCGATTCCCAAGGCAAATGGCTACCAGAGTTTGCACACCACGCTGTTTGGCCCCCGAGGTATGCCTATTGAAGTGCAGATTCGTACTCGGGAAATGGAAGCCATGGCGAATAACGGCATTGCCGCGCACTGGCTTTACAAAGCTGGCCAAACGGCGCATCCGATTGCCGAGGGGAGCCGCGCCCGCGCTCGCGCCTGGGTGAAGGGGCTATTGGAAATGCAGCGCCATGCAGGGGATTCACTTGAATTCATCGAGCATGTCAAAAACGATCTTTTCCCTGACGATATCTATGTGTTCACGCCAAAAGGCGACATCATGGAGTTGCCACAGGGCGCAACCGTGATTGATTTTGCCTATTTTGTACACACCGATATTGGTAACCACTGCATTGCCTGTCGGATTGACCGTAAGCTGGCGCCGCTCTCGACTCGACTGGAAAGTGGTCAGACACTTGAAATCATTACGGCACCCGCTGCACGCCCAAATGCCGCCTGGATGAATTTTGTCACGACGGCCAAGGCGCGCTCTGCTATCCGCCATGCGCTCAAGCATCAGCAGCAAACGGAAGCCATCCAGCTTGGGCGGCGCTTACTGAATAAATCATTATCTGTCTTCGAACTGAGTCTGGAAGAGCTGGATGACGGCGTGATTGAGCGCGTGTTGAAGGAGCTGGATGTTCGCGACCAGGATACGTTGCTTGAGTCTATCGGGTTAGGAGAGCGGGTAGGCCATGCCGTGGCACGGCGATGCGTGGACCTTGCCGAAGGCGAGAGCCTTCCCGCTCATCAGGCGTTGAATGGCGAACCGGTGATCATCAACGGCAGTGAAGGCATGGTGACCAGCTTTGCCCGCTGTTGTCACCCGTTGCCGGGTGATGCGATTATCGGTCATCTTTCCATGGGCAAAGGGCTGGTCGTGCATCGCGCCGAGTGCAGGAACATCATTGATAAGCATGACCCGGATAAATTGTTCAGCCTTGAATGGTCCACAAGCATTGAAGAAGATTTTCCGGTTGCGCTGCGCCTTGAAATCGAAAGTCGTCGCGGTCTGGTCGCAGAACTGGCCGGGCTGGTCACTGACGCGGGCGCCAATATCGAGCGTATTGACATTGAAGAACGCGATGCCCGCCTCTCTACGGTGAATCTGACGCTGGCGGTAAAGGGGCGTGTTCACCTGGCAAGCATCATCAAACGTCTTCGCAATCTCCCCAACGTGAGCAAAATTACCCGCTTGGGCAAGTAAGTCTTTTTTCCTGTTTTATTAAATCCCTCAAAATCCTTTAAGGAGTGCTCAATATGAGCAATAAAGCCGTTATTAATACCGAAAAAGCGCCCGCCGCGATTGGCCCCTACTCTCAGGCCGTAAAAGCGGGCAACACCGTGTATATGTCCGGCCAGATTCCGTTAAATCCGGAAACCATGGAAATTGTTTCTGACGACTTTGAAGCGCAGGCACGCCAGGTATTTACTAACCTGCAGGCCGTCTGTGAAGAAGCGGCGGGTTCGCTACAGGATATCGTCAAGCTGAACCTTTATCTGGTTGATCTTGGCAACTTCGCCATCGTCAACCAGGTGATGGAAGAGTACTTCACTGCCCCTTATCCGGCCCGCGCAGCGGTCGGTGTCAAGGCGCTGCCCAAGGGTGCCCAGGTAGAAGCTGAAGCCGTGATGATCGTTGGCGACTGAGCACGCTGATCAAGGCGCTGGCTGAGTCGCGTCCAGAAAGCCACCTTCTTTCAACACTTGCTGATAGCCTTCGCGATAGCTTGGGTAACGGAAGGTGTAGCCGCTGGCCAGCAGGCGTGTATTGTCACAACGCTTGCTGGTCCGGCGACGCAAAGGCGACTGCATGGTTTCCGTGGCTTCGACCTTTAACTGTTCCGCTAACCACATCATTACGTTATGCAGGGTTGCAGGTTCACAGTCGCTGCCGAGATAGACCTCCTCGACCGGCTGACCTTGCGCGTCACATTCGATCAGATGTTTCAGTATGCCCGCGCAGTCGTCGCGGTGAATGCGGTTGGAGTACATCATCGGTGTGATCGCGGCGACGCGGCCCTCCGCAACCTGGCGAATCAAACGGTCCCGTCCAGGTCCGTAAATGCCTGAAAAACGTAAAACCGTGCCGGGCAGTGTGTGATCAAGCAACGCCTGTTCGGCTTCATGCATCAATATTCCGGAGAAACTGGTCGAATCCGTGGGGCTTTGCTCGTTGACGACTTCGCCTTCCTGCTGCCCATGGACGCTGGTTGAGGACACAAAGAAGACCCGTTTAGGGGGCGTCTTGTGCTGTTCAAGAACGTTGAGAACGGCTTTTAGACCATCGGGATAGGCACTGCGGTAAGCACTCTCCTCAAAACGGTCCGCACTGACCGTATAGATGACGTAATCTGCCTGAGGAAGGGCTTCGGCGCTGCCGGTGAGAGTGTTCAGGTCAAGTGCCAACGGCTCAATGCCGCTGCCCTGTAAGGCCTCTGTTCGGCGGCGCGCGCCGATGACATGATGGCCTTCGGCGAGCAGTTCACGCCCAAGGGCGATGCCGATGTCTCCACAGCCGATAATCAGTACGCGTAATCCCATCTTGCTCACTCCTGCGATAAAGTATCCCTATTAGCGACCGCTTCCCTCCATTAGAATGATACGAAGGTTGGCGGGCGTTGGCCGGTCGGCCAGTAATAGACGTTGTCGCGCGGGTGACGACGACACACCAGTGACTGCCACGAGAGGATGCCACGGCGCCGCTATGACTCTAACAGAACTGCGTTATATCGTAACCCTTGCTCAGGAACGACATTTTGGTCGTGCTGCCGAGCGCTGTCATGTATCTCAGCCAACGCTGTCAGTGGCGGTCAAAAAGCTGGAAGAAGAGCTAGAAGTCGCACTGTTCGAGCGCTCCAAGTCGACGGTTCAAGTCACTCCGCTAGGCGAAAAAATCGTTGCCCAGGCGCAGCGGGTGTTGGAACAGAGCGGTCAGATTTTTTCGATGGCCAGTGCCGGGAAAGACCAGCTCGCCAACCCGTTGCGAATCGGGGCGATTTATACCATCGGGCCTTATCTGTTTCCTCACCTGGTGCCTGCGCTGGCCGAGGCCGTGCCGCAAATGCCGCTGTACATTGAGGAAGGGTTAACCGGTACCTTGCGTGCCAAGCTGCGTAGCGGTGAACTGGATGTGATTATCGTGGCGCTGCCGTTCAATGAAACGGATGTCGTGACGCGAGCCATCTATGAAGAACATTTTGAGGTGCTGATGCCAGCCAGCCATCCCTGGGTTGAGCGTCAGACAATCGAGAAAGAAGACCTGCTCGGTGAGCGGCTTTTGCTGCTGGGTGAAGGGCACTGTTTTCGCGACCAGATTCTGGAAGCCTGCCCGGCGATTACGCATCAGCTGAATAACCCGAATAATACTCTGATTGCAGAAGGCGGGTCGCTGGAAACCATCCGCCATATGGTGGCTTCCCGGCTGGGCATCACCGTATTGCCACAATCCGCCCTGGGAACGGACGCCTACGAACATAAATTACTGGTTAGCCGTCCCTTTGCGCCACCCGCGCCCGCCCGAACCGTCGCCATTGCCTGGCGAGCAAGCTTCCCGCGCCCGAAAGCGATTGATGCTTTGATCAATGCCATTGCGCAATGCCGTAAACCTCTATGTAAGCCTGGTACCGTGGGTGAGCCCGGCACCGTGGGTGAGCCTGGTACCACGGGTGATACGGGTAAAGAGATCGTCTCATGAATGCGCTACAAGCCCCGGTGACGGCGCTCAAGGGGGTTGGCGAGGCGCTGGCGCTGAAGCTTTCGCGGCTGGGTATTGAGCGGGTCAGTGATCTTTTGTTCCACCTTCCCTTGCGCTATCAGGATCGCACACGCTTAACGCCAATTGGCAGTCTGCGTGCGGGGCAGGAAGCCGTCATCGAGGGGGAAGTAACCGCCAGTGATGTGGTGAAAGGGCGACGGCGTAGCCTGCTTATCCGCCTGCGCGATGGCAGCGGCATTCTCAGCCTGCGTTTTTTCCATTTTGCGCCTGCCCAGCAGCAGCAACTCCACCCAGGCGTCACGGTGCGTGCGTTTGGCGAGGCGCGCGCCGGGGCGACAGGGCTGGAAATCTATCACCCGGAATACCGTCTGACCAGCGCGGGGGCCGCGCCGGTTGAAGAGTATTTCACCCCGATTTATCCCACCACGGAAGGGCTGAATCAGGCTCGCTTGCGTGCCCTGACCCAGCAGGCGTTGAGTCAGCTGGATAGCACGCCTGAGGCCTTGCCGGATGTGATTCCTGAGTCGCTACTGGCACGCTTCAATCTGCCGGGCCTGCATGCCAGCCTGCACTTATTGCATCAACCTCCACCGGATATCAACCTGGAACAGCTGGCAATGGGCCAGCATCCCGCCACGCGTCGACTGGCGCTGGAAGAACTGCTGGCTCATCAGCTCAGCCTGCGTGAAGTACGTTTGCGTATTCAGGCGGATGGTGCCCCGGCGCTACCCACCGGACGCAATCTGCAGATGCGCTTTTTGGCTCAGTTACCTTTTGCGCTGACTGGGGCGCAAGGCCGGGTGATTGAAGAAATCGGCCTGGATCTGGCGCGTTCAGCCCCTATGTTGCGCCTGGTGCAGGGCGATGTTGGCTCCGGCAAGACTGTCGTAGCCGCCATGGCGGCGCTCTCTGCGCTTTCCGGTGAGTGCCAGGCAGCCATGATGGCCCCCACCGAGCTGCTCGCTGAGCAGCACTATCAAGCCTTTAAGGCGTGGTTCGAGCCCCTGGGTATTGAGGTGGCCTGGCTGTCCGGCAAGCTCAAAGGCAAGGCGCGGCTGGATACCAAGGCTGCCATTGCGGATGGGCGAGCCCGTATGGTGGTGGGCACCCACGCCCTGTTTCAGGACGATGTGCACTTTCAGCGCCTGGGGCTGGCGATTATTGACGAACAACACCGCTTTGGCGTTCATCAGCGCCTGGCGCTGCGTGAAAAAGGCGAAGCGGGCGGAGGATTGACGCCGCACCAGCTGATCATGACGGCCACGCCCATTCCACGCACCCTGGCGATGAGCGCTTACGCCGACCTGGATGTGTCCGTCATTGACGAGCTGCCGCCGGGGCGAACGCCGGTCAAGACGGTCGTGGTCTCTGACGAGCGCCGCCCCGAAGTTGTAACGCGTATCCGCACCGCCTGTGGCGATGGCCGTCAGGCCTACTGGGTATGCACCCTGATTGAAGAATCGGAAGTGTTGCAATGCCAGGCGGCGGAAGTTACCCGTGACGAGTTGACCGAGGCGCTGCCGGAGCTGGCCGTCGGGTTAGTGCACGGGCGCATGAAAGCTGCCGAAAAGGCCGAGGTCATGGCGGCTTTCAAGCAGGGGGAATTGGATCTGCTGGTCGCGACCACAGTGATCGAAGTAGGCGTTGATGTGCCCAATGCCAGCCTGATGATCATTGAAAACCCCGAACGCCTGGGGCTTTCCCAGCTACATCAGCTACGTGGCCGAGTGGGCCGTGGCAATACCGAAAGCTTTTGTGTCTTGCTTTACCATTCGCCGTTATCGAAAAGTGCCCGCGAACGATTGGGGGTGATGCGCGATACCAATGATGGCTTTCGGATTGCCGAGAAAGACCTGCAGATTCGCGGGCCAGGTGAAGTGCTGGGCACGCGTCAGACGGGGTTGGCACAGATGAAAGTCGCTGACCTGGAGCGCGATGGTGATCTGCTTGACCGGGTCAGCGCCCTGGCGCGCACGCTCCAGCAGGAGCCACAGATCACCGCGGTGCTGGTACGCCGCTGGCTAGGCGAAGCGGCGGGACGTTACGGCCAGGTGTAACAGCCCGTTGTCCAGATATAGTGGCTCAGTCGCTGGTATTGGACGACCTGGCGGTGGTCAGTCGGTTGGCCGCATCCGCCAGTGGCGGCAGTTGCGAGGCAATCAGCCGGAGCTGGCTTTGCATCGGCCGGTAGACGTTGCCGGTAGTGTTGTTACGTGTCATGTCGTGATTGGTCGTGTCAGCCGGGTCGTTTTCGTCTTCTAAATGATCCAGCAGCCTTGCGATATCATCATCAATCGCGCTGCAAGGCTGTCCCTGTTCCAGCTGTTCGGCAATATAGCCCATCAGTGTACTGATGCGCTTGGCCACGGGGATCAAGGCGGTATCATCCTCGCCCTTTTCCAGTTGGTGGCGGTGAGCGCCGAGCGCAGATAAATGGCTAAGCAGGATGTTCGATAATAATAGAAAACGCAGCCCGCTATCCGCGTCCTGACGTCGGTAGTAGCCGGGTTCATGCAGCATATTGTTGACCTGAGTGGAGTAGGCCGCATCGCTGTTATGTGCGTTGCGCCGGGCCAGCCGATAGGTCAGGTCATCCTGTTTGCCAGTGGCATATTGTTGGATGATTTCATCCAGATAACGACGATGGCTGAGCATGACCTTAGCGGCGGTGCGGTAGAGCTTACGCCCTTGCCAGTCGGGAAAGATGAAAAAGATCGCCAAGGCGGCAATGAAGGCGCCAAGCAGCGTATCGAAAAGGCGTGGCCAGATCAGGTCGAAGCCGTCACCGACCTGATTGAACCCGCAGAGCACCAGTAAGGTGATGGAAGCGGTGGCCACCAGATAATGCCGTTCACGCGTGGCGAAAAACGCCACCCCAGCACCTACCGCGACCATGCTCTGGATGACAGGCTGAGGGAACAGGCTGATCAGTGCCCAGCCGACAATCAGCCCCAGCACGGTGCCGATAATGCGTTTGAACACAAAGCGCTGCGTGGTGGCAAAGTTGGGGCGGCAGACAAACAGCGTGGTCAATAAAATCCAGAAGCCCTGTTCTGGGTCCAGCCACTGCAGCAGCATATAACCACTGACCAGGGCGATCGCCAGACGTATCGCATGGCGAAAGGTTGGCGAGCCCAGGGTCAGGTTCAAGCGGATGCGTTGCCAGGCGTCTCCCAGGCTACCTGGGGAGCGATCAAGCAGGCTAGTGTCCTGGCGCGGCTGGTTGGCATCCGGGTTGTGGGCGCTGGCAATCTGCTTTTCGAGTACGGTGAGATTATCGGCCAGGGCATTGAGTGGCTGCATCAACGCCCGCCATTCGGGTTTGTCGCGGTCGCGCAGGTTATCGATGGATGCGCGTAGGTCCGCCAGGGCTTCTTCGCTTTGGCGATGGTCAAACGCCCGGTTAAGCAGTAATGACTTGGCCAGTTGCCGACAGGCAAGCCCCTGCTGGTCAAGAAGTCGCTGGCAGCGAAACAATACGTCGTGATGGAAAAAGGTTTCTGTCAGGGCGCTATAAGGGTAATGAGTCGAACTGGCCCGTTCGTGGATGTCCTGGGCAATAAAATAGATTTGCAGGTATCGGTTCAGTTTACGGCTGCCGCGCTGGCTTTCCATCCGTCTTAACAGCATTTCCTTGGCCTGGTTCAGGGCGTCAACTACCACGCCGTTCTGGCGTGCCAGGGCCATGCGGCGTGCTTCAATATCCACACCGCGCACGGGCTCGAACAAGGCAGACTTGAGCATCAGATACTTGCCGAGAGCCTTGTATAATCGCGCCATGCTGATTTTGACGGGCTGGCGGGAAAACAGCGCGCACCAGACCACCGAAATCAGCCCGTACCAGGCGGCACCTGCCAACAACAGCATCTGGCGCAGGGTAACGTCATCATCCACGCCGCCGTGCTGTTCAATGTTGATCATTGAGTAGAGCGACAGAATCAGCGTTGCAGAGGCTATCGTGGCGTAACGCTGGCCAATGGCTCCCAGCATGATCAGGCCGAACGTCGCGCCTGCAAGCCAAAGTGCCATCAGCCATGGCCAGGGGAAGATCCAGCGGATAATCCATGAGACAAGCGCAAAGCAGGCCAAGGTGACGGCCAGGGCGAGTAGCCGTCCTTGCCAGCTGTCATCGGTTTCGGCGAGGGCGCTGGCAATAATGCCCAAAAACAGCGGGATAACCAGACTGATATCGCCCCATACCGACATCAGGACGAGCGCCCCGCTGAAGGCGACAAAGACCCTCAGGCTGTAAGCAAACTTATCCAGTGTCCAAAGGCGGCGCAATGACAGGGAAATTCGCATGGGACGCTATGATGCACTCCATAATCAGGATGTTGGTGTTGCCAAACATCTACGTGGCCACAAACCCGCATCGTTTTAAACGAAAGGAGTACAGTATAGAGGGGACGGGAGCCAATCGCCACGCCGCCGACATTGCGGCGGCGCGGCGGGTTTGTTCAAAACGCGAACGGCTGGAATAAAAACTTACAGGTGTTTGAGTAACGATTGCAGCTTGGTCATATCGGCAGAATCACCCACAAGACGCACCTTATCGTTCATCATGCCATCCAGAAATGCTTGCTGAGTCGGCTTTTTTAAAACTGCCAGAGCCGTTTCTGCATCTTCAAAGCGCAGTTCCAGATCCAGGTCGACAGGTAGACCCGTACCGGAGGTGATGCCATCTGGCGACATGCGGTAGTAACGTGAAATGCTGAGATCTTCGGTTGCTACCCCCCAGTCTAACCGGCGCATGTGTTCAAGCTTTTCGCGAAAACGGGGCTTGCGACGCAAGGCGCGTTTCAGCAGCACGCTCAATAGCCATAGCACCAGTTTGAGTTTCATCAGGAAACGGCATCCTTGAGCGCTTTGCCTGGCTTGAACGCCACATTTTTGCTGGCAGGAATCTGCAGAGGGGCACCGGTCTGCGGGTTTTTGCCGGTACGCGCGGCACGTTCGCGTACGGTAAAGGTGCCAAAGCCGATCAGGGCAACATCTTCACCTTTGGCAACGCTGTTGGTGATTTCATCCAGCATGATGTTCAGAACCTGGCCTGCTTTTTCTTTTGACATGTCGGCATTCTGGGCAATCGCAGCGGCGAGTTCGGGCTTGCGCATTATTTATCTCCAATAAAGTCGTTAAAAAGACACGTTAAACGGTAGTTGAATTTGGCCGCGAAAAACAGCGGTCAAGTGTCATATTGTGTTTCTGTGGACCTCAACATTTTATCAACGCTAGCCTAGCAGCGCGGGCGCCGCTCTGGAAAGCGCCACTTTCTGACGCACACAGCTTCCTGTCAACGCAAAACCCACCAGGTTGCCGCGCTCATCTTCCGCCAATGCGGTGATGTTATGGCCGTCTGCGTCGATTTTCCAGTGAGCAGGCGTTGCTTGCGGCGGGTAAGCCACTACCGGTAGCAAGGGGGTTTTGACCACCACTGGCCAGGCACCGAAACTGACAGAGGTGGGCGTGCCGCTCAGGGTGTTGGCGAGGGCCTGGGCGCTGGCCTGCAAGGGTTGTACATACATGGCGTTAACGCCTTCAATGCAGGCGACATCACCCAGTGCGTAAATGTCGGGATGGGTGGTTTGCAGGGTTCGGTCAACCGTAATACCGCTGGCTGAAACGCTCAGGCCTGCTGTTTCGGCAAGCTTGGTGCGCGGTACCAGGCCCGTGGCCAGCAAAACAACATCAGCCTCGATTGAGCCGGGTACGGTTTTGCTGTCGGACATTGCGGGTGCCAGAGAAAGGCGCACGGTTTGCGTGTCAGCGCAGGTGATCGACTGAAGCCTTTGCCCCAGTGCCAGCTCAATGCCCGCTGTGTGGAAGGCATCCGCCAGCGCTGCCCCCAGGGTCTCAGGCAGCAGGCGTGGCAAGAGGGTGTTTTCCGGCGCCATCAGGGTGACCGAGTGGCCGCCAGCGTGAAGGTCGTTGGCAAACTCACAGCCCACCAGGCCTGCCCCAATAATCGCGATACGCGATGGCGTTGTGCCAAGTGTCGCATGGAAGCGGCGGTAATCGTCGAGATCATTGATGGTCACGCAGCGCGAAGCGCAGGTGTCTGGTACGTCAAACGGAATACGAGGCGCAGCGCCGGTCGCCAGCACCAGGGTCTGGTAGCGGTAGTGACTGGAAATGTTATCACCCATTGTCAGCTGCAGCTGGTGGGCTTCGGGGTCAATGGCGGTGACGTGGGCGCCCGCCAGCACTTCGGCATTCAGCGCTTCTGCCAGGGCATTGGCATCACGCTGAGCGAGCTGGTCGGGAGCCAGTTTTTTGGCAAAGCCGGTTGAGAGCAACGGTTTTGTGTATTCGTCACCGCGATCGCTGCTGATCAGGGTGATTGATCGCGTATCGCCTGTGCGGCGTAAGGCTCGGGCAAGGCCAATGCCCGCCATACCGGTGCCTACAATAACTAAATCGGCGTAGGGGGTAGACATGATGTTTCCTTCTGAAGGGGATTCACTCTGGCGCTATCGAGCCCACAGGTCGTATACAGCGTCATGTTACACTAGCGAATTTAAGGTGGGGCCTATCAATGCGATTGATAACCTCATGAAATGTGTGTCTGAAAGGACGGAGCCTTGAACGCAACGCTCGTGAAAGACCCTCGTTTGCCATCGGCGTCAATGACGCATCTGCCAGGTCACCGGCACCTGGAACAGCAACCTTCCTGCTGGATTCCCGCGCGGGCGGCGCTCCCTGCCATGACACCCTTCTGGTGGTCCTGGGTCGCGTCAACGGATTCGCTGACGGCGCGGTTGATTGCCGCTGGCGACCCGCGGCGCTTCAGTGTGCGCTTGCTGCACCAGGGCATTGGCTTCCCCTATGTGGATGAAGCTGCGGCACTCAGCCTGCCGCCAAGACGGTATGCCTGGCTGCGGGAGGTGGCTCTGTGTCTTGATGACACCCCCTGGGTGGTCGCGCGCTCGGTAGCACCGCTGGCCGAACTGCGTGGCCAGCGCCTGGAGCGCCTGGGGGAGCGTTCACTTGGCAGCTGGTTGTTCCAGCAGCCGGATTTACGCCGCGGGCCGATTGAGGTCACCCGCCAGATGCCCCGCTTTGTCGCGGCCTCGAGTCGATGGGGGCGGCGTTCGTGTTTCCGTCATGGGGGGCTGTCGCTGTTGGTGCAGGAATACTTTTTGACCTCCATGGCGGATGCACTGGAGCCGTCTTCGCGCTAGGCTACGCTTACTAGCGCCTTTTTGATGGAGTCAGCATGGATCGTTCGCTTCTGCGGCCCAGCGGGTTTGCCCGTGTGCCGGATTTTCTTCACCTTACTCGCCTGGATAGGCCCATTGGCACCTGGTTGTTGATGTGGCCGACGTTGTGGGCGCTGTGGCTGGCAACGGAAGGTGTGCCTGAGCGTTCGCTGTTATTGATTTTTGTGGCTGGCGTTTACGCCATGCGCGCCGCGGGCTGTGTGGTAAATGATTACGCTGACCGCCATTTCGATGGTCATGTGAAACGCACGAAAAACCGTCCGCTGGCGAATGGGCGAATCAGTGAGCGTGAAGCCCAATGGCTGTTTGTCGGCCTGGTTGCAGTGGCCTTTGTGCTGGTGCTGTTCACCAACCTGTTCACTATTCTGCTGTCGTTGGGCGGTGTGGTGCTGGCGTTTATCTATCCGTTCATGAAGCGCTATACGCATTTCCCCCAGGTGGTATTGGGGGCGGCATTTTCCTGGGCAATTCCCATGGCCTGTGGCGCCGTGCTGGGTTATGTGCCGCTGGAAGGCTGGCTGCTGTTTGGCGCTAATCTGCTGTGGACAGTGGCCTATGACACCGAATATGCCATGGTAGATCGCGACGATGATCTGAAAATCGGCATTAAATCCACGGCGGTCCTGTTCGGGCAGGCGGATCGTCTGATGATTGGCCTGCTTCAGATAGCCACACTCGGGCTTCTGGCGGCGGTAGGCTGGCGCTTAGCGTTGGGAGGTTTCTTCTGGCTGGGACTCGTCGCCATGGCCGCCACCTTTGTCCATCAGCAGGTGTTGATTCGTGGCCGTGAGCGCGACGCCTGCTTTCAGGCGTTTCTCAATAATCACTGGTCAGGGCTGTTGATATTTGCCGGTATTGCTTTGAGTCTGTGGCCATCAGCCGCTTAAAACAGGCCGTGATGTGGGCTTTGTCACGTAAATGTCATCAAGTCATGGTGTGATCGTCATGGAAATGTCTTGTTCAACACCTTGAGGCTTTGGAATGACCGCCAAGACCGTTTTGATTGTCGATGATGAAGCGCCGATTCGTGAAATGATCGCGGTGGCGCTGGAAATGGCTGACTATCGTGTGCTTGAAGCGGACAACGCCCAGGATGCGCATGCCATGGTGGTGGATCACCAGCCGGACCTGCTGCTGCTTGACTGGATGATGCCCGGCACCAGCGGTATAGAGTTGGCACGGCGGCTGAAACGTGAGGAAACCACGTCGGATCTCCCGATCATCATGCTGACCGCGAAAGGCGAGGAAGATAACAAGATTCAGGGGCTGGAAGCGGGGGCTGACGATTACATCACCAAGCCCTTTTCGCCCCGCGAGCTTGTTGCTCGTCTGAAAGCGGTTTTGCGTCGTACCACACCGCGCGGCGTCGAAGATCCGATTGAAATTGACGGTCTGCTTCTGGATCCGGTGGGGCATCGGGTCAGTGCCTATGGCAAGGCGGTTGACATGGGGCCTACCGAGTACCGTCTGCTACAGTTTTTCATGACCCACCAGGAACGGGCTTATACCCGTAGCCAGCTGCTGGATCAGGTCTGGGGAGGTAATGTGTACGTTGAGGAGCGCACCGTTGATGTGCATATCCGCCGTTTACGCAAGGCGCTGATCGATCATCATCATTTGATCCAGACAGTGCGTGGAACGGGCTATCGCTTCTCCGCTCGGGGGTAATTGTGCGTCTGTGGAGCGGTGAAGTATGGCGTTTACTCTGGCTATGTGCGCTGGGCACCGTTCTGGGTGCCATTGCGGGCAGTGCTGGCTTGGGTCTGGCATTTGGTCTGGCTTGCTGTCTTGGTTACCATCTCACTCAGTTACGTGCTCTGTACCGCTGGCTGACTCGCCACCCTCACGATGAGCCGCCAGCAGCCCCTGGCTTATGGGGCGAGCTGTTTGATCGCCTTTACCGTTACCAGAAAAGCCAGCGCATTACCCAGAACCGTTTGCGCGCCACCCTTGGGCGAATTCAGGAATCCTCGGAAGCCATGCGTGATAGCGTGGTGATGCTTGACCGTCACGGCGATCTTGAGTGGTGGAACAGCGCCGCCGGCCAGATGCTGGGTCTGAAGACGGCCCAGGATCGTGGCCAGCATATTACCAACCTCCTGCGCGACCCGCGTTTTATCAGCTACTTCAATGCCAAGCAATATGGTGAACCCTTGACGCTGACGTCTCCCATTGATGAGCGACGCATTCTGCAGTATCAGATCACCCTTTATGGTGATGATGAACGGTTGGTCATGGCACGTGATATTACCCGGCTTCACCGCCTGGAGCAGATGCGCCGTGATTTTGTCGCCAATGTGTCCCACGAGTTACGTACACCTCTCACCGTGCTGGCGGGCTATCTGGAAACCTATGCGGATCTGGCCGACCAGCTGCCGCCTCGCCTCGCCCGTAGTATCGGTCAGATGGAGGCGCAGACCACCCGCATGCAGAATCTGGTCAATGACCTCTTGTTGCTCTCACGTCTGGAAATTGACCAGGGTGGCGATGACCATTGCCCGATTGATCTGGCGCTGCTATTGAGAAAGGTCAGAGATGATGCCCTTGCGCTCTCCAAAGGCCAGCACGATATCTCTGTCACGATCGCAAGCGATGCGCAGTTGATTGGCAGCGAACAGGAGCTGCGCAGCGCCGTTTCCAATCTGGTGTTTAATGCCGTGCGTTACACGCCAGCGGGCAGCGATATTGCCCTGAGCTGGACGCTCGGTGAACAGGGGGCCTGCATTGCGGTGGAAGATAACGGGGATGGCATTGATCCGGTACATATCCCGCGCCTGACAGAGCGTTTCTACCGGGTCGATAAAGGGCGGAGTACCGCGACGGGCGGCACAGGGCTGGGGCTTGCGATCGTCAAACACGTACTGCTGCGTCACGATGGCAAGCTAACCATTGATTCGCGCCCGGGGGAAGGTGCGCGGTTTTCCTGCCACTTTCCCACGGCAAGGCTGGTGGTGCCGGTCACTGAAGAAGTGACCAGCGAGACGTAAACCAGACGTTCAGCGATCAGCCGAGGCTTGTCGCGGTTGGCGATAATGCGCATCCCACATCAGTACTGCCCCCGCCACGGCGCCTGGCAGCAGGAACAGGTTAGCCAGCGGTATCAGCGTTAATACCATCACCAGCCCCCCATAACTTAGGCTATGCCACCAACGCCCTGAAAGACGCGAACGCATGTCGGCAAAGCTGACCTTGTTATTATCCATCGGATAATCCAGGTAGGTGATGGCCATCATCCAGGCAGAAAATACTCCCCATAGAATCGGTGCCAGAAGATTTAATACAGGTATCCAGCTGATCACAAACAGCACTGCCACCCGTGGCAGAAGGTATCCCAGCTTGATCATTTCACGCTTGAGGGTATCCACTGCGGTGCGGGTCAGGCCGCGGTCATCGATGGGTTCCTTTCCGGTGGCCTTGACTTCCACTTTGGCGGCCAGAAAACCGTAAAAAGGGGCCGCAATCAGGTGAGTGACCAGCGTAAAGGAAAAAAATATCACCGCGATCAGGCTGATCAAAAACACTGGCCAGATCAGCCAGGACAGCCACTCCAGCCAGCTTGGAACCTGGCTCATCCAATAGGCCATCCAGCCGTCAAAGCGCTGCCATACAAGGCTGATCAAGCCAGCGTAGACAATGAAGTTGACCAGAATCGGAAAGAAAATATAAC
This sequence comes from Halomonas sp. LS-001, assembly GCF_052983955.1. Classification (NCBI taxonomy): domain Bacteria; kingdom Pseudomonadati; phylum Pseudomonadota; class Gammaproteobacteria; order Oceanospirillales; family Halomonadaceae; genus Halomonas; species Halomonas sp. LS-001. The sequence goes on along the minus strand of NZ_CM129816.1, from coordinate 3,728,118 downwards.
GCCGCAGGCCGGGCTGATAAACCCAGCGCGTGCCTTGGGTGATAGCCGTCAAGGCATTGATCATGAAAGGTTCCTCATGAAGATTTGCTCACAAAAAAACGGGCCGCAGGAATAATGCGACCCGTTATTGTACGGCTTTTGTTCAGCAAGTGCTGAGGTCAACGATGCTCAGCAAAGCATCAGGGCTTTTTATTCAGCACTGTCTGTTCAAGGGAACTTGGATCCGCATGGCGAATATCCAGCCCTTTGACCAGATACACCACATGTTCCGCCAGGTTATCGGCATGATCACCCACCCGCTCCAACGCACGCAACACCCACATCACGCTGAGGACCGAGGAGATCGAGCGGGCATCTTCGGCCATAAAGGTGATCAGGGAACGCATGGCGCTGCTGTACTCACCATCGACCAGTTCGTCTTCACGGACGACTTCAATGGCCAGCTCAAGATCAAAACGGGCAAACGACGTCAGCGCATCGCGTAACATCTTACGCACATGTTCACTGATATGACGTACTTCCACCATGCCACGTATGACGTTATTACTTTCGCTTAACGTGATGGCATTACGCGCAATTTTACTGGCTTCATCGCCGATTCTTTCAAGATCCGACGAGGCGCGAATCACCGCCAGCACCAGGCGCAGGTCGGATGCCGCAGGCTGGCGCCGGGCCAGTACGCGGGTGCACTCATCGTCGATCTGCATCTGCATATCGTTAACCTGGCGGTCGTTATCGCGGACCTTGGCGGCCAGCTTGCTATCGCCATCCAGCAATGCGGCCACGGCATCGTGAACCTGCTTTTCCACCAGGCCGCCCATGGCCATCAAGTGAGTTTTCAGTTCTTCGAGTTCCTGATTGAACTGGCGAGAGATGTGTTGGCTATGGCTTTCGCTATTAATTTCCATAAAGCGCTCCTGATGCGACTGCATGGTGATGAACAATGGGTTGTCGGGATTGCCGTATCCGGTCACCGATGTCCTTGTCAGTTGATGCGCCCGGTAATGTAATTTTCCGTAAGACGCAAACGTGGGTTGGTAAATAACTGGTCGGTTGGACCGTATTCAATGAGTTCGCCTTTGCTGAGAAACGCGGTGAAATCGGAAACCCGCGCCGCCTGTTGCATATTATGGGTGACCAGTATCAGGGTCAGTTGTGACTTCAGGTTGCGTATCAATTCTTCAATCTTCAGTGTTGAAATCGGATCCAATGCGGAGGCCGGTTCATCGAGCAGCAGAATATCGGGCTGAACGGCCAGCGTGCGGGCAATCACCAGACGCTGCTGCTGGCCGCCGGAGAGCTGCCACGCGGATTGATGCAGGCGGTCTTTTACTTCATCCCACAGGGCGGCAGACGTCAGCGCCCACTCGATAATGTCGTCCCGTTTGCGTTTGCTCAGCCGCCCTTGCAAACGCAGCCCAAACGCCACGTTTTCATAAATCGACATCGGGAACGGGTTCGGCGTCTGGAAAACCATACCCACCCGTCGGCGTAGTTCGGACACATCGATGTCAGGGGAATAGATATCAACGTCCTCCACCCTGATACTGCCCTGATGGGTGGCATCATCATTCAGGTCATGCAAACGATTGATGGCACGCAACAAAGACGACTTGCCGCACCCCGAAGGGCCGATAAAGGCCGTGACACGATGGCGCGGTATCTCCAGCGTCAGCTCATGCAGCGCTGTCTTGCCCGCATAGGCAAGACTGAAATCCTTGATGCTCACGCTACTTTTCCCGGCACCGGTGGGTGTCAAAGGCGTAGCGGTGGACGAATAGTGCGGCGCTAACATGGCTGTCCTCGCTGACGACGTAAATAATGACGCAGAAATATGGCAGTTAGGTTAAGCAACAGAACAATGGCAACAAGTAATAGTGCTGTCGCGTAGACCAGCGGAATCGCCATCTGTACATCGTCGCCGTGAAACGCGGTATCAAACAGATGATAGCCGAGGTGCATAAATTTGCGTTCCAGGTGCAGGTACGGGAACTCACCGTCCAGCGGTATCTGCGGTGCCAGTTTGGCAACGCCGACCAGCATCAGGGGAGCGACTTCACCGGCAGCGCGAGCCACGGCCAGGATAACCGCCGTTAGCATGGCGGGCATGGCCATTGGCAGCACAATGCGGGTCAGGGTTTCCAGCCGGGTAGCACCAAGAGCCAGAGCGCCTTCGCGCTGCGCATAGGGAATTCGCGCCAGGCCTTCTTCCGTTGCCACGATGACCACGGGGAGTGTCAGTAATGCCAGGGTCAGTGAGGCCCACAGCAGACCGCCTGTACCAAAGGTAGGAGACGGCAGGGTGTCATCGAAGAACCACTGGTCGACTGAACTGCCAATACCATAAACGAACACACCCAGGCCGAAGACGCCATAAACAATCGAGGGCACGCCTGCCAGGTTGCGTACCCCGATTCTGACCAGCCGGGTAAAACGGCCCTGGTGGGCAATTTCGTTAAGGTAAATGGCGGCCAATACGCCGAAAGGCATGACAATGACCGACATCACGATCACCATCAATACGGTGCCGAAAATTGCTGGCCACACGCCACCACCAGTATTCGCCGCACGTGGCCCTTCACTCAGAAATTGCCAGACGCCCTGCGACCAGTAGCGGGTTTTTTCAAGCCAGGACATGGCGTTAGGACGTTGCGCGCGATGAATGTTGTTCAGTGGTTGCTGTATCTCCTGTCCGCTGGCGCTTTCCAGCGTCAGGGTGGCTTGCGGACGGTCTGATTCGGGCAATGACAGGGCGGTGTTCAGGGCGCGCCAGGCCGCTTCACTTTCCAGGCGCTGGCCAGCCTCCTCATAGCTCGCTAAAAAACCAATGAAGTCTCCCCAGGGCGTGCGCTGCAGGCGTACCAGCTCCGAGGGTGTCTGACGGGAGACAATGGTGTCCACGTTGACCCAGCGCCAGCGCGCATCGTCGAGGTCACGGTTCCCGGTGAAGTAGAGCTGCTCCTTGCCTGCCTGATTCGGCAGTGGAGCGTCGCGCACGATTTCCCCGGCAACCACTTCGCCCGTCGTCAGTGTGGCTACTTCCAGCGTGGCTGGCCAGAAATGGCCCAGACCGCGCGTGAGCAGCAGGGTCAGCAGTAGCCCGAGCACCAGAAGCGACAGGGCAACACTGGCGGCACACAGCCAGGGCATCAGTCGGCTCATCCGCCACCTCCCATGCGTTTCAGGCGGGTACGTAGCCTCAGACGCACCGTTTCAGCCAGAGTATTGACCAGAAAGGTAAAGCCAAATAACAGCAAGGCGGCAAAGATCAGCATGTGGTAAGTGCTGCTGCCAGGGGAAGCTTCCGGCAATTCTATTGCAATGGCCGCCGCCATGGAGCGCATGCCTTCAAACGGACTCGCGCTGAGCAACGCCGTATTGCCACTGGCCATCAGAACGATCATGGTTTCGCCCACGGCGCGTCCGGCACCGATCATGACAGCAGAAAAGATGCCTGGCCCCGCCGCAGGCAGCGCCACTTTCCATAAGGCCTGCCAGCGGTCGGCACCAAGTGCTTGAGCCCCTTCAAGTAGTGACGTCGGGACATCCGAAAGAGCATCTTCGGCGAGTGCGTAAACGCTGGGAATCACTGCAAAGCCCATGGCAGCACCGACAATCAAAGCGTTACGAGTGGCGTAATCAATGCCCAGCTGCTGGTCGAGAAAACGACGCAGATCGACACCCAGTAAGGCTTGCTCGGCTAACGGCGCCGCCCATAAGACGAACAGGATCATCACAGCGAACCACGGAATCAGCCAGATCCAGGCGTGCCCAAAAGGCAAACGCTGGCGCCAACGCTTTTGCACAAGGTGCCATAGCAGCCCTGCCAACAGGGCGCTGATGGGTAGCCAGACAAGCAGCGCCAATGAGCTTGTCAGGTGGCGTTCCACCCAAGGGGCCAGAATCAGCCCGGCGATAAAGCCGATGACAACGCCAGGGATGGCTTCCATCATTTCCAATAGAGGCTTTATGCGTGTGCGCTGGCGCGCAGACATGTAAAGCGCGGTGTAAATGGCGGCACCCAGGGCGATAGGTAGTGCAAATAGCATGGCGGCCAGGGCGGCTTTCAGGGTTCCCCATGCCAAGGGAGAAAGCGAACGGATAAGCGACGTATCGTTTTGGGTCAGTAACGGAATGCTTTCCCACAGCAAAAAGACCCCAATCGCCAGGATAGCGGCCAGCACGGCGAAGGCGCCGACGGTAATCATTGCCGTAGCGAGACGGTCCAGCCGTTGGCGTTGCGGGCGGGTCGCAGTTAATAGCCGTGGTGGCTGATTCATGATAATGACATGGCGCGGGATAATGTCGCAGGAAGCGTAAGACGCAAACGTGATGTTGTTGAATAATCCATAGCGTAAGTCTTTTTTGTGACATTTAGATGACAGTTGATAGCCTGGCTAAAAGCTACCCGGTTATAAACGCCTGTTTTTAGTGGACCCGTTTTTAGTGAACCTGTTGTTGATGAAACTGTTGTTAATGAAACTGTTGTTGTTGAACCTGCTGACGCATCTGCTGGCGCACCGTTTCCGAGAGCGGTACAAACCCGGCCGCACGAGCAATCTGTTGGCCCTCAGGCGAGAAAATAAGCGCTAGTAACGCCCTTTCGGCCGACGGTAGCGCCTCTCCAGGGGGGGCGTTAACGTACAGATACAGGTAGCGGGAGAAAGGGTAAGCACCTGTTTGGATGGCATCTTCACTGGGCGCAATCAGCTTGCCATCGGCGTCAATCAGGCTAACCGCCTTAACACTGGGGGTCAGATGATGGTAGCCCGCGTAGCCCATGGCACCGGGCGATTCGCCGACCGCTGCGACGACGGCAGAAGCGCCGGGATGCTGACTCATTGAGCGAAATTCACCGTCACACAGAGCCAGCTGCTGAAACAGGCCGTAGGTGCCGGATGCCGTATTGCGGCCATGCAGCGCAATGGCGCCAAAAGGCCAGTCAGCAGTGGCATCCAGCGCTTCCCAGCGGGTAATGGGTATGCTCGCGCCGCACTCACGTGAAGACGAAAAGAGGGCGTCGACCTGCTGGCGCCTGAGCTCGCTGAGCGGGTTGTGGCGGTGGACAATAACCACCAATGCATCCCGCGCTACCTTGAGTTCCCGCGGTGGGTAACCATAACGCTCTATAAAGGTCTGACGTTCTTCCTGCGTCATCTGGCGTGACATTGGCCCTAATCGTGCGGTACCAGCCGTCAGCGCCGAAGGCGCATTAGCAGAACCACTGGCCTGAAACTGGATCGCCACGTCCGGATACTGACGCCTCAGGGCTTCACCCCAGCGCAGCACCAGGCCGGCCATGGTGTCTGAGCCAACGGCTCCCAACGTTCCGCTGACCGATGCGTTGGCAAATGATACGCCTGGCAGTAGCATCGACAACACGCAAAGAAGCGCGATGCCCCAGGACCGACGGGCAGATGGTAAAGATACAGTGCAGCGGTTCAAACGTAAGCCCTCATGTGGTTAACTGCCGCCATGTTATTGCAATGCACAACGATTTTCGCCTGAATACGTATTGAATGGCGGTTACGACAGTAAAACGGTTTATCAGGCACTACGCCAAAACAATAACCCTAAAAAGCGATTTTATTATGACTCTTTTGGATAACGAAGCAGATGATATTCCCGCGCCGAATGGTCAGCTGACCTTGAAATTACTGGCGTCGCGCCAGGATACGAATTTTTATGGCGATATTACGGGGGGCTGGCTGGTCAATCAGATGGACCAGGCGGCTGAGCTTGCCGCAGGTCGTGAAGCGGGAGGCCGCACCGCGACCGTTGCCATTGAAGCCATGGATTTTTTAAGCCCGGTTCGGGTCGGGTCGATGGTCAGTGTGTTTACCCAGGTGCGCGAGATTGGTCATAGCTCACTCAAGATTGATGTTGAAGTCTGGGTGCGGCCGCCCCATGGCCAGCGCCTTGATGAACGTCAGAAAGTTACTGAAGCGCGCTTCGTCATGGTGGCTCTGGATGATAATGGGCGTATCCGCTCAGTGCACGATACAATCTAACGTTTATCTGGAATTCAGTGCTTGTCTGAAACTCAGCGCTTGCCTGAAACGCCTCCCCTGAACAGAAAACGCCACCGCGGTTAGCGGCGGCGTTTACTCCATGCAAGGGATCAGATCCCCACACGCTCACGGTTTTTCAGGTAGGTGAACTCACCGCTATCCGTGACAGGGCGCACAAGCTCCTGGAACGCACGGTAGGAATCGTAGATTTTCTTGGATTCCGGATCGCTTTCGGTCTGCTCGCGAATCACCTCATTCGAGGATTCGTACAGCGCCTGCATGACATCTTCAGGGAAAGAACGCAGCTTGACATCATGCTCATTGACCAGGGTGTCGAGCGCCTGTGCATTGCGGTATGTAAATTCGCTGATCATCGACAGGTTGGAGGCGCGAGCGGCTTCTTCAACGACCGCCTTAAGGTCGTCCGGCAGCGCGTTCCAGGCATCCAGGTTGACGGTGCCTTCCAGGATGGCGCTGGGCTCGTTCCAGGCTGACGTATAGTAGTATTCCGCCACCTGATGCAGGCCAAAGGCCAGGTCATTGTAGGGGCTGACCCAGTCAGCGGCATCCAGCGCACCGGTTTGCATGGCCGTAAAAATTTCTCCGCCAGGAATTGTCACCGTGGTCACACCGATGCGGTTCATGGCTTCCCCGGCAAGGCCCGGCAGGCGAAGTTTTACGCCCTGAAGATCTTCCAGCGAATTGATTTCTTTTTTGAACCAGCCACCAGGCTGTGTGGTGGTATTGCCCACCGGGAACGGCTTGAGGTTGTGCTTGGCGTAAAGTTCATCCCACAACTCCTGGCCACCACCGTAGTAAAGCCAGGCATTGGTTTCCTGAGTATTCATACCAAAGGGAACCGCAGTGAAGAACTGTGATGCTGCGACCTTGCCGCGCCAGTAGTAGGACGCTGAATGGCCCATCTCAGCCGTGCCTGCGGCTACCGCATCAAATACTTCCAGTGCAGGTACCAGCTCACCCGCCCCGTGCACGCGGATGCGCATCCGTCCACCGGAAAGTGCCTCGATGCGTGCGGCGAACTCGTTAGCGCCAGTGCCCAGAGCCGGAAAGTTTTTTGGCCATGAGGTCACCATGTTCCAGGTGATGGTTTCCTGAGCATTGGCGGTTGAAATGAAAGGTGCGGCGGCAACACCCGCGGCACCCAGGCCAGCGGTTTTAAGAAAGTGACGGCGTTGCATAGTGAACTGAACTCCAATAATTTTGGTTTTTATAAAAATGCGCTGTGCGCGGTGTCCACCACTGAGTATGCGCTAAGCAGGTTTTGGAGGGCAAGCCGGGGGTTTTCTGTGCAAGCTATTGTCGTTCTGTGATCGCCGAAGTTTCTGAAGATCAAAGGGAAATCGAGAAATTAAGAAAAAACTAACATACAAGAGGGTTCATACCATCGGGGGGCTTTTGTGTATCAGATTCCAGAGTATGTCCACAGGTAATGTATTTGCCCCTGTTTGGCGGTAACACGCCACAACGAGTTGAGGGCCGCCAAGTAAATCAATTAACGATATGAGTTTACCTGATATCAGATCTTCCTCAATCAAACCGCTCGGCAGCCAGCTGATACCCAGGCCCGCCAACGTCAGTTCGCGTATCCCGATAGTAAAAGAAGTTTCACATATAAGCTCGATATCATAGCGTCGCTGAAGATTGAAAAGATATGGGCTTGCCAGAATACTGCCCATAAAACTATCAGCACTGTACCCGATCAGTGGCAAGTAAGCCTGATTCTCAAGGTTGAATAAAGGACGGCCCAGGCGATTTGATGCACAGACAGGAATTAATTGTTCTGTTCCCAGAGGAACGCGCTCCACTTCCCCTTTATCAAAGCTTAGCTGCGCGCCTTCCAATTCGCTGCACAGTAATAAATCAGCTTCGCCTCGTTGAAAATTACGGATGCATTCACTGCGATCAGAAGAACGCACTTGCAGGCGAGCGTCAGGCGCATTATGACGAAAATAACGCAAAAGCCGCGGTAAATAACTCACCGTCAGCGTGTGTTGGGTTGTCAGAATTGCGCGGGGGCCATGTAGGGCGTCCGCCCTAATGCGGCTACGCATCGCATAGAGGTGTGCCAACCAGTCTCGCATAGACCCTTCATAGGCTTTTGCATGGGCTGTCAGTGTCAATCGTGATGAGTGTCGATCAACCAGTTCAACCCCTAACCATTCTTCCAGTTGTTTTATACGTCTTGAAAATGCTGGCTGGGTGACATGCCTTAGTTCGGCGGCTTGAGAAAAGGTGCCCGCATCAATAAGAGCAAGAAAGTCTTCTATCCACTCAATTTTCATATGTAAGTTCTGGAATAGTGGTTAGTTTCAGGGTTTATTTCCTCGTATGCAAAAAATTAATCAAGACTAAGGATCTTGGCATTGGTTCACATTATGGGCAACTACTAATCTTCGAGAAGACCGGCTGGTGATGAACAAGCGTTCACAGTCCTATTGAATCGGTCACTTAGAGAGCACGCTTATGCAAACAACGACTCGCCTGGAGGCTCATATGCATCTATCCCGCTTTCCCCGTGTCCGGTTGGGCCACATGCCGACGCCTCTTGAACCGATGGATAACCTGAGCCGCCTGTTAGGAGGCCCAAGGCTGTGGATCAAACGCGATGATTGCACAGGTTTATCCACTGGCGGTAATAAAACACGTAAATTGGAATTTCTGATGGCGGATGCCATCGATAAAGGCGCTGATACGATTATTACACAAGGGGCAACGCAGTCTAACCATGCTCGCCAGACGGTGGCTGCTGCCTGCAAACTGGGCCTTGAATGCCATATTTTGCTGGAAGATCGAACAGGAAGTGACGATACCGCCTATAATTATAACGGTAACGTTTTTCTGGATCAGTTGCATGGCGCCACTGTCAGTAAGCGCCCTGGTGGTGCGGATATGGCGGCAGAAATGGAAACTTTGGCAAGTGAATTGAAAGCCAAAGGCAAGTCGCCCTACATCATTCCTGGCGGTGGCTCCAACGAAATCGGGGCTCTCGGTTACGTCAACGCCGCGCTTGAACTTCTTGCTCAAGCAAATGAAATGGGCCTTCAAGTCGATCATCTGGTGCATGCCACCGGTAGTGCAGGGACTCAAGCAGGTCTTGTGACGGGATTAGCGGCCTGCAACTCAGGTATTCCCGTTCTGGGGATTGGCGTCCGTGCGCCGAAAGATAAGCAGGAAGCCAATGTTTTCGCTCTGGCTCAGAAAACAGAAGCGAAGCTTGGTTTGTCTGGCGTCGTCTCTCGGGAAGATGTCGTTGCTAACTGTGATTATGTGGGTGACGGCTATGGCATCCCGACTGAAAGCATGGTGGAGGCAGTCACTTTACTGGCGCGTCATGAAGGCATTCTGCTGGACCCCGTTTACTCCGGTAAGGGCATGGCAGGCCTGATTGATCTGATTCGCCAGGGGCATTTCAAGAAAGATGAAAATATTGTCTTTTTACATACTGGTGGCAGTGTGGCGCTGTTTGGGTATCCCGAAGCGTTTGATTTTCCTGATTATAAGGGGTGATTAATATTTAACATTAAAAATTAGCATGTGAGTTTTTTAGAGAAGTTGTTTAAAAGCACTAATAAAAAATAACTATTAAATAATCATAGCACGCCGCCTAAAAAGTTCTATATAAACTAAGTTGGTTTTTATAGTGCGTAGGGAGTTTTTGGCAATGGATGTCAGATTTACAAAAACAGAAAGAGGTGTTGAAATGAAAAAAATCAGTAAAAAAACGAGCAATTATTCAGCTTCCGCTATTGCGTGCCTGTTATGCTTGACTGCAGTGCCAGCCTCCGCCCAAACAGCAATAAAAATTGCTCACCCCAATGTGCCGGATCACCCCATGGGGCAGGCATTCACCTATTTCGAAGAGCTTGTTGAAAGCCGGAGTAATGGTGAGTTTGAAGTTGATGTCTATCACAGTAGTCAATTCGGCAACTTTGATAGCGTTGTCCAGGGCTTGCAAACGGGGATGCTTCAAATGGGGTCTGCTTCCACCCCTAACCTGGCACCTTTTTCAAATGATTTCCTGATCTTTGATATGCCCTTCCTGTTCCCCAGTTATGAAGCGGCAGACATGATAACGGATGGGCCAATTGGCCGAACCGCCGCTCAGGCACTTTCTGAAACTGGCATTATCGGTTTGGGATATATTGACATAGGCTTTCGCCATATTTTCAACAATCAGCGTACTGTTGAAACCATATCGGATCTTGATGGGCTTAAAATCCGTTCAACGCCCAGTGATGCGCATATAGCAACGTTGGAGTCGTTAGGAATTAACCCTACACCGATTTCATGGAATGAAGTTTACACTGCTCTGCAACAAGGAACCGTCGATGGTATTGATATCGATTTGAACCTTGCCTGGTTTAATAATTTCCATGAAGTGAATAAAAACTTAACACTGGTTAGAAGTCTATATAGCCCACATCTGGTTATGATTAGCCAGAATTTCTATGAATCGCTTGATTCAAGTGATCAGATCATGATTGCAGAAGCCTTTGCTGAAATGAAACTTTATCAGCGTGAATTGATTCGTCAGAACGAGGAAATGATTCTCGAGGAGATGGAGAAAGCAGGCGTCAATATCGTAGAACTTAGCGAAGAAGAGCGTGCCGAATGGGCTGCCGCTACCGCGGGTGTCTACGATCAATTTGAGGAAGTAGTAGGTGCTGAGCTCATAGAGCGCGCTCGTGCCACCATGGCTGAATAAGATAAAGCTGCAATACGGCAGGAGCCTAAGGCTTCCTGCCGTATTTTTACAGTATTGAGTCTCATTAGGGGGCAATATGAAACTATTGCGCTTTATCGATCGGTTTGAAGAAATCCTGGCATCTTTGAGCCTTGCTTTTATGGTTGTACTTATCAGTTTTCAGGTGTTTTTTCGTTACGTTTTGGGAAACTCTCTGGGCTGGTCAGAAGAGCTTAGCCGCTACTTGCTTATCTGGGCTGTTTATATAGGTTGTAGCTTTGCCGCAAAAGAAGATCGCCATCTAGAAGTAACCTTTATTCGTTCGCTCCTGGGGCCACGCGGCAAGCGATTTATTATATCGCTTTCCTACATTGTCACCCTTGCTTTCTGTGGTTTTTGCGTTATTTGGGGCATAGAAATGCTTAACTTCCTTGAGCGTACAGGCCAGCGCACACAGACACTCGGTGTAAGTATTTATTGGGTCTATCTCTCCTTGCCGGTGGGTATGGCTTTGATGGGAATACGTATATTGCAGAGGTTGTGGCTTGTTGCTATCAAGGGGCAACTGCCCGACACCAATCTTATAGATAAAACACCCTAGGGGAATTATATGGACTTTACAGTTGTTATGATAGCAATAACACTATTGGTTCTTCTGGTGTTAAGTGTTCCCATTGGCGTTGCCTTGGGAATGACTGTCGTTGTTGGTATTTTTGCAAGTAATATCCCGGTTACTTTTCTCGCTCAACGACTGATTACATCACTGGATTCCTTTCCTCTGTTAGCGGTTCCCTTTTTCATCATGGCGGGAGAAATCATGCAAAAGGGCAGCATGGCAAAGCGTTTGCTGACATTTTCCCGTTGCCTGGTGGGACATATTACCGGTGGTTTGGCGCAGGTCTCGGTGTTGACCAGTCTGTTTTTTGGCGCATTGAGCGGCTCATCCCCCGCAACAGTGGCGGCTATTGGTGGGGTGATGATCCCAACCATGAAAAAAGAAGGGTATAGCAGTTCTTATGCTGCAGCGGTTAATACGTCTGCTGGGTGTCTCGGTGTGATGATTCCCCCCAGTATTCCCTTGATTATTTATGGCACAACCGCTGGCGTGTCGGTGGGTGATTTATTTATTGCAGGTATCCTGCCTGGTATTTTTGTTGCTGGCGTTCTTATGCTCATTTCTTATGTAATGGCGCGTTATCAAGGGCATGGTATTAAAGGAAACCGCCCCCCATTACGTGAAACCATGCAGGCTTTCAAGGAAGCCATTCACGCACTGATGGTGCCCGTTATCGTACTCGGTGGTATCTACGGTGGCATTATGACACCCACCGAAGCAGGTGTCGTTGCTGTTGTTTATGCACTTCTGGCGGAAGCTTTTCTGCTGCGTTCTTTGACGTTGGGCCATCTCTGGCAGGTATTGCGTGGCACCGCCCTGACCACTGCAACTATTTTTCTTCTCATTGCCACAGCCTCCGCTCTGGGGCAGTTGTTACTGTTCAATAATGTACCCAGCCAGATAGTCTCGTTGTTAACGGGGATTTCTGAAAACAAGTATATCCTTATGCTGCTCATTATATTACTAATGCTGATACTGGGAACCTTTATGGATGCATTGGCTAATATTCTTATATTAACACCACTGCTTTTGCCAGTTGCCAAACAAGCAGGCTTTGATCCGATACATTTCGGGATTGTCATGATTGTCAGTGTTGCTATCGGTTTTCTTACACCTCCTGTTGGTGTGAACCTTTTTGTTGGCTGTAATATTGCCAATATCAGTATTGAAAGATTAAGTATCGCTGTTCTTCCTTTTCTTGGGGCACTGATCTTTGCTCTGCTGGTATTAGCTTTTGTGCCGCAGTTAAGTCTGATTCTACTGGGCCGATAAACTGCCTACTTACACAATAGGTTGAGTAAAATGACAACTTTACCTGATGATCCGTTAAAAAAAGGACTGATTGATTTTGCCAGGCGGTTGCGTTCAGGGCATACGTCGGCCAGAGCCGTGACAGAAGCGTATCTTTCACGTATCGAGAGCCTGAATCCAACGTTCGATGCCTATATCCATGTGGATGCTGATCAGGCTCTTAAAACGGCAACTGCCCTGGATAGCTTGCTCTCAGCAGGTGTTGATCTAGGGCCACTAATGGGCGTGCCAGTCGCCGTCAAGGATCTGTTTGCGGTTGCAGGTATGCCGGTAAAAGCAGGCTCAAACCTGGATTTAAATGATTGCATTGGCTCTGAAGGGCCCTTTATCAAATCACTTAGGCAGGCGGGTTGCGTATTTCTTGGCAAAACAAGAAGCATAGAATTTGCGGCGGGTGCACAGAATCTGATTCATCCGACGCCCTGGAACCCTTGTGACATGAGCACACCCAGAACGCCGGGGGGATCCAGCCATGGTTCTGCAGTGGCGGTTGCCGTAGGACTGTGCGGCTTTGCTATCGGCTCGGATACAGGAGGGTCAGTCAGACAGCCAGCGGCCTTGTGCGGCATTGTGGGGTTGAAAACCTCATATGGCATCTGGTCGACGGAAGGGGTGTTTCCTCTCTGCCCCTCCATGGATACCGTGGGGCTGTTAACTGCCAGTGCTGAGGATGCTTCAACCGTATACACGGCGCTAGTAGATGATAAGGCGGCCTCTGCCGTAAAACTGGCTGGAGTTAGACTTGGCGTACCTGAACCGGAATGCCTTGACGCTATGGATACTGACGTTTCCGATAGGTTCGAATTATCTCTCCACTACCTGAAAGCCGCTGGCGTTGAGCTTGTTCCAATAACATGGCCAACAGAACAGGAACAACAGGATATCAAGGCAATTTATGCGGGTATGGTGCCAGCAGATCTTTTGACTACCTTAGGGCGAGAGCGTTTTCAGAGCCAGCGACATGCCATTGATCCTGTTGCGGTTCAGCGCCTTGAAGGTGGTGTGGAGTTAACTGCTACGGAGTACATTCGTTTACAGCGTATGCAAAAACGGCTGGCTGAGCTTGCTCATGATCGAATGCAGGGGCTCGATGGTATTGTAGGGCCAACTACGCCCCTGACACCTCAGCCAGTGAAAAACGTTAGCAAAAGTGTTTCGGCAGCCTCAGATTTTGTTGTGCGCAGCCTGAGCTACACCCGAGCGGCAAATGTCTATGATATGTGCGCAATCACAATACCAATACCAGGTGATCCAGGGAGTATGCCAGTGGGGTTGCAGATTACATGTGCACATCAGGAAGAAAATAAACTCTTGAGTCTTGCAAACTCTGTTTCGCATCTTTTCAGAAACTTGCCGTAGTCGGTTGGCGACCTATGATTGTAATGGCTCAGGCAGCGTAAGGCAGCGGGGGTGAAAATTACCGAAAGCAGTGCCGCAAAGTAGAGCGGCACGTGTTTCAAATACTTTTTCAGATGATTTTTCAGATACTTTTCAGGCGCATTCAAGACGGTGTCTGGGTATCTACTTACTGCCCGCTTTCCATTGAAAGCCAAAACCATAATGCTCATCAGCTGGCTTGTGGCTACTAAAGTAACTTACCTCTTTGGAGATGCTCAAATCGCCATTTTTGTTTTCCAGCATCGCGATCACACAGAAATTTTCGTTTCGGCCGCTGGCATCCATATGGATTTCAATTTCCGGCTGATCAGGCGCTTTAATTGATACCTGACCATTGGTTGCAGCCCAGTTCGCGGCGCCCTGGTAAATGAATGCAAACACCATGACGCGCTTGATCTCGCTCCATTGCTTGCCATTGATATAGAGGTTTTCCCCCTGATTCACAGAGCCCGTGCGATCATCCCCATCAAGAAAGATGTAAGGCGGTTGTTCCAGATTACCAAAGTGCTGTCCTAATGCCTGAACAATCCCCTTGGAGCCGTCCTTAAACTCAAACATGCAGCCAAGATCAAGGTCGATGCCGCCCTGCTTGCCCATCAGCGAACCCAATAAGCCCTTTTTGCCGGAACCTGCGCTCTGGTTCCAGTTAAGGTTAATATGGATTTTCCCGAAGGAGCTGGACTTTTTCTCCAGCGAAATGGTGTCGCCTTTCTTGTCCAGAGTAATCTTACTGAGGCTGACAGCAGGTTTTTCCTGAGGCTTTTCCTGAGCTTTAGAGGGCGTAGGCGCCGCTGACGGTGCAGGGCTCGGGGGAGGTGTCTGGGGAGTCGCAGCTTGATCAGGCGACCCCTCGACGTCAACGCCAAAGTGCTCAGCAAGGGGTGCCATACCGCCTGCAAAGCCCTGATCAACGGCTTTGATCTTCCAATCACCATTACGACGATACAGCTCGCAGACAATCAAGGATTTCTCGGGGCGTCCCGCGCCCTGGCCACTAAAATCAAATTGATCCGTATCGCCGGTAAGCTCAAAGCGGTAACCGTTCGATAACGCTGACAATCCCGGGTCAGCGGTCAGCACAAAGGCGATACGTTCGAGGTGGCTGGGTACTTTGCCAAGATCAACGGTAAAAGTGGCACCCTCTTTCTGAACCAAGGCGCCAGAGGGATGGGATGGCTGGTTAAAGAAAATGAAATCATCATCACTCGACACCTTTCCCGTGTTAGCCAGCAGAATGGCGGAGGCGTCGAGGCTTACGTCCTGCACATTACCGACAATCAGGCGAAAGGTGAGTTTTTCATTATCAAGTTTCGCGTTTTGCCCTGCGATCAGCGTAGTGGCCATGGAGTTATTCCTTGGTTCGTCGATTGGCATCTGATAGAGAAGAACGTTGATGCGAAAGCTGGCATCATGGTGCGAATTCTTCAGATCTGAATATGCTGCTACCCTAGCACTAAGTTAACAGGAGATTATAGATGAAACGCTTTGGATACGTCCTGATTGGAGTGATTGTCATCGCTATCGGCGCTGCCCTGCATTATGCCTTGCCACAGGTCGACGTGGTGCGCCTGATCGGCACTGACGTCAAGCGGGTTGATACCCAGGAAACCCCCACGGATGATCAATCCAGTGGGTCCGTCAGCACAACGGATGTGTATTTTGTGCTGACGGAAACCGAGCAGGGAGAGCCGCGCAACTACCGCAATGAAGATGCGATTATCTTCGGCAAGTTCGATAGCTCCAACCTGCATACCCGCGCCCGGTCGATCGCCCAGAACGAAGAAAATCTGGTAGCTGTTCGGCATTACGGCTGGCGCCTGCCACTGTTCTCGATGTTCCCGAACGCTGTCAAAATCTGGCAGGTTGAGCCGGGTTATCGTCACTTGCCACTGTTTAACATCGTCTTTCTGACGCTTCTGGCAGCCGGTATTGGCTACGTAGCGTGGCGTGCCCGCCGTGCCCTGTCTGCCCGCCGCGAGGCGAACGAGGCCGCCCGGATTGAACGCGAAGCGCAGGCAGAACGTGAGCGTATGGCCAGCCGTAACAATGATGAAAGCCAGCGCGCCCGCGATGAGTTTCTGTCTGATGATAATTCTTCGTCATGACAGAGTATCAGCTGGATACAGGCACTTTGACGCTTGCCGTTGACGACCATGGTAGAGACAGCAGGGGCGAGAAGCTTTTTCGGATCGCCGAGCGCCAGAATCCCAAGCGCGCTTTTCTGTTTGTGTCGACCGTGCTGGGCCGCCATATACCGGTCGCCACTGCCCGCCATCGTGCCGCTCTGGATCAGCTGGCCGAGAAGCTGCTTGAGTCGTTGGGAAGCGGGCCGGTACTGGTGATGAGCTATGCGGAAACCGCGGTTGGCCTGGGGTTGGGTGTCTTTGATGGTCTGTGCCGCAAACGTCCGGGGCTTGCGGCGGGATACCTGCCTACGACCCGCTTGTGCCCGGAAGGCGCGCGGCCCTGGTTGAACACCCGTGAAGAGCACTCACATGCGGTTGACCATATGGTATTGCGGCCACGGGAAGGTGTGCTTCCAGATGCTGGTGAGGTCACCCTGGTCCTCGTGGATGACGAAACAACCACCGGCAATACCTTTAAAGGGCTTGCCGAGGCGCTGCATCAGGCTGGCCTCGCGGTGTCGCACATCGTACTGGTCACGTTGACTGACTGGTCAGATAAAGGTTGTGTAACGGCTGTTGAAGAAGCGCTGCCGGGGGTTTCCGTCAGTGCGGTCGCGCTTCTGTCGGGGCGCTATGCCTGGTCATCTACCTCAGGCGTGCAAGCGCGTAAGCTTCCGCCGGGGTGCCCGGCGGGCTGTCCGCCCTGGGCACCGGACCCCAGGGCGACCTTCGGCGTGCCAAGAGCCGGGCTCAGCGCACATGCCATGGCAACGGACAAACTGGCCTGGGCCGACTATATCGACCGTGAACTGTGCCCTTTGCTCACTCCAAGGTCGCGAGTGCTGGTGATCGGCACCGGTGAGCATGTCTGGCACCCGTTTCTGGCCGCTGAACAGCTGGAACGCCACGGCCATGCGGCAAGCTTTATTTCTACCACCCGCTCACCGGTGCTGCCTGGGGCGGTGATCCAGCATCAGATAACGTTTCCCGATCATTATGGTATCGGCATCACCATGTACCTCAACAATGTTGACCCCGAAGAGTGGGACGAGATGATTGTGTTCACGGAAACAGGGCTTTCCGGTATTCCTGAGGCGCTGAAGGCGGCCCTGGGCCGATGCTGGGTTGTTGATGGAGTTCAGCAGATACACCTTATCAATGAAGGTGACATTTCATGATGGCACGCCACGCTTCGCTACCCGGCCAGCTTGAGAGTGGCCAGCGCCCGGTGCTTTTTACTGACCTTGACGATACCTTGTTCCAGACAGCGCGCAAAATGGTTGAACCTGTGTGTGAATCACGTCTCGCGGCAGAAGCCACCAACGGTCATCATTCCTACATGACGGCTTCCCAGGCAGCGATGACCACCTGGCTATTGAAGGCTACTTGCCTGGTGCCGGTGACGGCGCGCTCGACAGAAGCGCTCTCGCGGTGTCGAATCCCGTTTGACAGCTGGAAAATTGCGTCTAACGGCGCGGTGATTCTTGACCCTGATGGCAAGGCCGAGTTGGATTGGTCACAACACATAAGCCGCCTTTCAGGTGATTTTGAGGCTGGCCTTGAGGCGCTGAACACCGAGACATACAAACTCAACCCAGCGGGGCGTTTTCGGCACTGGATCGTGCGCGAGCAGGGGTGCCCCATCTATTTCTGCGTTAAATCCAATGGCGAGGAAACCTGGCTGGATGACCTTGAAGGGAGGCTGCGCGCCCTGGCAGGCGAGGACTTTGTCTACCATCGTAATGGGAATAACCTGAGCTTTACGCCCCAAGGCATTTCGAAGCGAGCGGCCGTGACCTATCTTATCGATATACGCCCGGAAATTCGGCACGGTATCATCCTGGCCATGGGGGATAGCCTGACAGATCTGCCGTTCATGAGGCTGGCCAATATGATGATGATGCCGCCAGCGTCGCAGGTCGCCAGCGCGATTGGCAAGGAGTAAGCATGCCAGAATCCCGTCAAGCTCTTCAGCACAGCTATGCCCCTGAAGACGTCACCTTTCTGCTTACCCCGATCCGTATCGCGCCGACCGATATTGCCGAAAAGGAGCGTCTGATCCAGGCCGGGCAAGCGCACTACTCTGAAATGATCTCGGAAGAACGTCGGCCGGATGCCCGCTATCTGGCGATTTACGAACAGGCGCTTGAACGCCATCTGGCCAGGATTGCCGATGATATTGCCCGCATTGCTCTGCGGATTCGCCAGGATATCTCCACGGGTGAGCTGTCCCCGTCGCTTTCGTTGTGCTCATTGGTGCGCGCTGGCATTCCCTATGGAGTGCTACTGCGGCGCGCTCTGGCGCATTTGGGAGTTGATGTCGTTCATTACGGCGTCTCCATCATTCGTGACCGCGGTCTTGATGCGGCGGCGATGGCCCACGTGTGCGCCGAACGGCCTGATGCCGATATTCTGTTCGTTGACGGCTGGACCGGCAAGGGCGCGATCTCAGGCGAGCTGACTGAGGCCTGGCAGGCGCTCTCTGGCCAGTCGCCGCGTCTTGTTGTGCTGGCGGACCCATCGGGCCACGCCTGGTTGTCAGGCTCCCATGACGACTGGCTGATCCCAAGTGGCATTCTGGGGGCCAACGTGTCCGGTCTCATCAGCCGTTCGATTCTGCGCCCTGACCTGGTCGCGCCGGGTGATTTCCATGCGGCCATGACGGTGGATCACCTTGCTGACATCGACTATTCCTGCACCTTTGTGGATCGGGTCATGGCGGGATTTGACGCCGTGCTGGCGCAGGCGACGCCTGCCGAGCGCGACCCGGCGCTGCGCGAGCGCCACCAGCGGCAGGCCGCCGAGTGTGTCAAGGCGATTGCCACGCGTCACGGCGTCGATAACCTCAACCGGGTCAAGCCTGGCATCGCAGAAGCCACGCGAGCGGTTTTGCGTCGCCGACCACGCAAAGTTTATCTGCGCGATGCAGAGGATCCGGATCTGGCGGCGCTTGTGCACCTATGTCAGCAGGATGGCATTGAAACACAAGTGAATCCTGATCTGACCGGCCCCTTCCGAGCCATTACTCTCATTGAGAAGGTGTCCTGATATGCACCGCTTTGATGCCTACTCACTGGGTGCCACCCTTTACATGCCGGTGCTGCATCCTCGGGTTGCTGATATTCTCCATGGCCGAGTACCGCCACCTGCCGCGTCGATCGTCTTGTGCTTTGAGGATGCACTGGCCGTTGGTGACGTTGCTGATGGCCTCCGGCGTTTTGACCAGCTGATGAAACATCTTCCTGAACACTTGCCGGTGCGTACTTTTTTGCGCCCCCGTGACAGGAATATGGCGCTTGAGCTGTGCGCACGGGCAGCAGGAACGGCGATTGAAGGGCTGGTCGCTCCCAAGGTCGTTCCGACAACATTGCCCGACTGGCTGGCGCTGACGCGAGAGGCTGGGCTTAACGTCATGCCGACGCTTGAGAGTGCCTGCTTCTTTGATCCCGGCAAGATAGGTGCCATACGCGATATTCTTGATGATCATCCAGACGATGCGGCTCGGCTCGCCGCCATTCGCCTGGGAGGCAACGACCTGTTGTCAACGTTGGCATTACGGCGTGAACGTGGCGTCACCTCCTGGGAAGGCCCACTTGGCTGGGTTCTCTCCATGGCCAGTAGTATTTTGATTGCAGCAGGCTACCCGGTCGCCGCCCCGGTCTATGACGTGATTGATGACCTTGAAACCTTGCGACGCGAAACGTTGCGTGACGTCGCTGCCGGGTTCATTTCAAAAACGGTCATTCATCCGGCTCAAACGCCAGTGATCAACCGTGCCTTTCAGGTATCGAGAGACGATGTTAAACATGCACAAGCGGCGTTGGATACTGACGCTCAGGCGGTTTTCAAGCTGGGCGGGGTGATGTGCGAACCTGCGACCCATTGCGCCTGGGCAAGGCGCACGATGGCGCGTAAGGAGATATTCGGGGTTGTTGGCGAGCCGACTAACGTTGCTACACTAGAAAAGATGGCTTTAAAACTCTGAACTCTACCCCCATTATCTTTACTAATTGACTATAAATTCAATGCGCATCACGTCGTCATTGAATCCATTGAACCAGCATCAGGAGCGCCATCACCATGGCAATTTCACTCAGCAAGGGCCAGACCATTTCTCTGGCCAAGAACAACGAATCAAGCTTGAGTAACGTCCTTATGGGGCTGGGTTGGGACCCGGTTAAGAAAAAAAGCGGCGGATTTCTGTCTTCACTGCTCGGCGGTGGCGGGGGAGGCGATATTGATCTTGATGCCAGCGTGATCATGCTGGACTCAGCCAAGCAACCGGTTGACACCGTAAGCTTCGGCCAACTGGTGTCAAAGGATGGCGCGGTTCGTCACGGCGGCGATAACCTGACCGGTGAAGGCGACGGCGACGATGAAGTTATCTATGTGAAACTGACAGAATTGCCTGCGAACGTTGTGCACCTTGTGTTTACGGTCAACAGCTTTCGCGGCCAGACCTTCAACGAGGTGGAAAATGCTTTCTGCCGTCTTGTAGATGAAGTCAAAAAAGAAGAGTTATGCCGCTATACCCTGACTGATCAAGGTGGCCATACTGGTGTCATCATGGCCTCAATGAGCAAAGGATCAGATGGCTGGAGCATGACCGCCCACGGTAAGCCATGCTCAGGACGCACCGTCAAGGATCTTGCTCAGGATGCTGTATCCGTCATCTGATCACAGGCCTTGAGGCTATATAACGACTCGACAGGAGAAGCAAAATGCCTATGAACTGGCTGAAAGATAACATCACCAAAGCGCGCGAAAACCTCACTGCTGAGGTCGCGAAATTCAAAAACCGGACGTTCATGGAAGCCGTTGTTGCTGGCTGTGCGCTGGTCGCCGCTGCTGACGGTACGGTGGATGCCTCCGAAAAGCAGAAGATGACGGCTTTTCTGGAACGCTCCGACGAAATGAAGCATTTCGATATCCGCGAGGTGATTGAGGTATTCAACAAAACGGTTGGCGATTTCGAGTTTGACCAGGCAATCGGCAAAGCCAATGCCTTGAAAACGGTCGCTAAGGTCCGTGATAAAGATGACCAGGCAAGAATGGTAGTGCGCGTTGTGTGCGCCATTGGTGCCGCCGACGGTGATTTTGATGCCGATGAAAGAGCCGTAGTGCGGGAAATCGCTCAGGAACTTGGCCTCAAGCCTGAAGAGTTTGATCTTTAAACGTCTCTTCCTCGGGCAGCAATAGGTTTAACGGCTGCCCGTTAGGCACTGTTTTTAAAGTGCTATTTTTAAAGTACTGTCTTTAAAGTACTGTCTTTAAATCACCGTCTGTAACCCACTGTCTAGAACAGACAGTCTGCAACGGACAGTGTGTCACGAACGGTCTATTACGTAGCGACCTGTCTTCAACCGACATCAATTTCAGGAATTTTCTCAGGAACCCGCATGCACGAGTTAAGTACTTACCAACTTTCCCTTATTGCACTTGGTGCCATTGCCTTTGGCGTCTGGCTGCTGATCAAGGGAGGGGACTGGACGGTTGATAATGCAGTCACAGTGGCAGGACGCTTGGGGTTATCCAAGCTATTTATTGCGGCCACTGTGGTGGCCTTTGGCACCTCCGCGCCGGAGCTTTTCACCTCGGTTAACGCCAACATTTCGGGGTTTCCCGGGATCTCGGTAGGTAATGTCATCGGTTCCAACATTGCCAACGTCTTCATGGTCATTGCGGTATCAGCGTTGATTGCACCGGTTGTGTTCAGACGTGCGGATGTGCGGCTTGACACTATCGTGATGCTGGTTGCCACCGCCGGGATGGTCGCCGCGATTCTCGCCGGTATTCTGCCCGTTTGGGGTGGTCTGGTGATGTTTGTTGCGCTTATCGGCTATGTTTTCTATCAGTACAAAGCCAGTAAGCTCGATGTCGATGAAGTCGAAGAGCATGATGCGGGCGGTCGCTATCCAGGCTTGATGCTGCTGGCTGGTATCCTGACCCTGCTGGTCGGGTCTGAGGTGCTGGTTCAGGGGGCCGTAGCCGGTGGGCTTGCCCTTAACGTTCCCGAAGCCGTCATTGGTATGACGATGATCGCTTTCGGCACCTCCCTGCCTGAGCTGACGGCTTGCGTTGCGGCCGCGCGCAAGGGGCACAACGATATGATCGTTGGCGGCATTATCGGCAGCAATATCTTCAATATTTTTTCGGTCATGGCTATTTCTGCCATCGTCAGACCCCTGTTGATTGATCCGCGCTTTGCCTCCCTGGATCTGGTCGCAGTGGTTGTGGTAACCCTTGTCTTTGCCGCCTTTCTGCTCTTTGTGGGTAAGATTGGACGTATCGCGGGCGCGGTAATGGCGTTTTGCTATGTAGCCTTTATTGTGGCGCAGTACACGGTGGCGGACAGCTTTGTCGCTATCGCCCCCTGATCTGCGGCTCATGATGATTCATACCTGGAAACATGCACGTTAAGCACGCAAGTTAAGAAAGTCACAGCACACGAAAGGAGACACGCATATGGCACTATCGCTTTCCAAGGGTGGCAACATCTCGCTGTCCAAGTCCGACCCTGGGCTCAAGAATATCCTGATTGGGCTTGGCTGGGACGAGCGTGCGACCTCCGGCAATGATTTCGACCTTGATGCCTCGGTCTTTATGGTCAACAGTGAAAGCAAGGTGCGTAGCGACGCTGATTTCATCTTTTACGGCCAGCTCAAGTCGGCCGATGGTTCTGTTGTGCATACGGGTGATAACCGCACTGGCGAAGGCGAGGGCGATGACGAGGCCATCGAAGTCAATCTTGACGGGGTGCCTGCTGATATCCAACGGTTGGTCGTCACGGTAACCATCCATGAAGCAGACAACCGTAAGCAGAACTTTGGCATGGTGCAGAACGCCTTTATCCGGGTCGTCAATAACGATACCAGTAATGAAATCGTCCGCTATGATTTGAGTGAAGACTATTCCACTGAAACCGCGCTGGAATTTGGCGAAGTTTATCGGCACAACGGCGAGTGGAAATTCCGCGCCGTTGGTCAGGGTTATGCGGGTGGTTTGCTGGCCATGTGCCAGCGTTACGGTATCAACGCCACAGCGTAATGACTTGACGCAATAACCTCACGCCTGGCGTTGGAATCAGCCAGGCGCTTTACGATTCAATCTAAAAACAGGAGTCAGATATATGGCAGTTTCTCTATCCAAAGGCGGTAACGTATCCCTTAGCAAAGAAGCCCCCGGGCTGAAAAACGTGGTCGTCGGCCTCGGGTGGGACCCACGGGTCACCGACGGTCAGGAGTTTGACCTTGACGCCTCGGTCTTCCTGTGTGGCGAGGATGGCAAAGTGCGTGCTGACACGGACTTTGTTTTCTATAACAACAAGGTCGGTGGTGATGGCTCGGTTGAGCATCAGGGTGATAACAAGACCGGTGAAGGTGAAGGTGACGATGAACAGGTCAAAATTGATCTTTCAAGTGTTCCCGCTGATGTGAAAAAACTCGCCTTCGCTGTCACCATCCACGAAGCTGAGAGCCGCAAACAGAACTTCGGCATGGTATCCAATGCCTTTATGCGCGTTGTGAATGGCGATGACGGCAAAGAACTGGCCCGTTATGACCTTAGCGAAGACTACAGCATTGAAACCGCCATGATCTTTGGCGAGGTGTATCGCCACGGTGATGAGTGGAAATTCAAGGCGATTGGCCAGGGCTTTGGCGGCGGTCTTCACCCGCTGGCAAGTTCTTTTGGGGTGAACGTCTAGTATTTGAACGTCCGCTCAGATTATCTGAATCAAAACGGGGTCTGCCATGCAGGCCCCGTTTTCTGTGTCGTGATGGATAAAACTCTTACAACGGCGTCAGCTTGGCAAAGCCGAGGACCAGCCATTTGACCCCTTCGCCTTCGAAGCTGACCTGAACCCGGGCGCGTGGGCCTTCCCCTTCGGCATTAAGAATGATGCCCTCTCCAAACACTGGGTGTTCAACGCCTTGCCCAACATGCAGGCTGGGTATATCACCGCTGCTTTCGATGCTTTGCTGGGTCAGGCCACCGCGTGAGGCCGTGACCGGCCGTGAGACCTGACCGCGCATGCGAACCTCTTCCAATAGGTGAGGCGGCAACTCTCGCAGAAAGCGCGATGGGCGCGGGAAGATTTCCTTGCCATGCATGCGGCGGGTTTCGGCGTGAGTCAGGTAGAGCTTGTGCATGGCGCGGGTGACGCCGACATAGCAAAGCCTGCGCTCTTCCTCAAGCCGCCCAGGCTCTTCCAGCGACATCTTGTGGGGGAACAGGCCTTCCTCTACGCCCGCAATGAATACCACGGGAAACTCGAGCCCTTTGGCAGAATGCAGTGTCATCAGCTGGACGCTGTCTTCAAACTCTTCGGCTTCGTGGTCGCCAGCGTTGAGGGCGGCCTCAGACAAAAAGGCTTCCAGTGCTGCCATACCTTCACCGGCTTCCGGGGTTTCGAAGACATCGCCTTGGGTGAAGGCGCGGGCGGCGGTTACCAGCTCTTCCAGGTTTTCTACCCGTGCCTGACCTTTTTCACCGCGCTCACTTTTGTGGTGCTCAATTAGCCCGGTGTGGGCGATGACGTGATCCATGATTTCATGCAGAGCGAGGCCGGAGGCGTCGTTGTCGAGCTGCTCGATCAGGTTGGCAAAGGCCTGAACGGCATTGCCTGCACGGCCTTTCAGAGTGGCATCCTGAAGGCTGTCATGGAGTGCCTGCCATAGCGAAATCTGCTGTTCACGGGCACGCTGACGAACGATTTCGACCGTGCGCGTGCCGATGCCACGAGTGGGCACGTTGATGACGCGTTCCAGGGAGGCGTCGTCATCGCGATTCAACAAAAGACGCAGATAGGCCAGTGCATTCTTGATTTCCAGCCGTTCGTAGAAGCGGTGTCCGCCGTAAATGCGATACGGCACGCCTTGCCGGATCAAGGTTTCTTCAAGCAGACGGGACTGGGCATTGGAGCGATATAGAATCGCGATCTCGCTACGTTGCCTACCGTTATCAACCTGTTCTTTAAGGGTATCAACGATAAAGCGCGCTTCTTCCAGGTCATTGAAGCCGGCGTAAATCGAGATCGGCTCGCCCTCGGCGCCGTCGGTCCACAGGCTTTTACCCATGCGGTCACTGTTATGGCTGATCAGGGCGTTGGCCGCTTCGAGGATGGCACTGGTCGAACGATAGTTCTGTTCCAGGCGCACCGTTTTGACCTGAGGAAATTCCTGCTCGAAGCGGCGAATGTTCTCAATTTTGGCACCGCGCCAGCCATAGATGGACTGATCATCATCGCCGACGATGGTCATTGGTACCTGCATGCCCGTGATCAGCTTGAGCCAGGCGTACTGCAAAGTGTTGGTATCCTGAAACTCATCGACCAGTACATGGCCAAAGCGCTCGCGGTAGTGGGCGAGCAGAGCAGGGTTGTCGCGCAGAAGCTCCAGGCTTCTGAGCAGCAGTTCGCCAAAATCGACCAGGCCGCCACGGTCACAGGTCAGCTGGTAGCGTTCGTATAGCTCGACCATCTGGCCCATGTAAGCGTCGCCCGCCACATCGACCTGATGGGCACGCAGCCCTTCTTCCTTGCAACCCGAGATAAACCCTTGCACCTGGCGGGGGGGGAAGCGTTCATCGTCGATTGAGTAATCTTTCAGCAAGCGTTTGACCAGGCGTAGCTGGTCGTCAGAATCGATAATCTGGAAGTGTTGTGGCAGCCGTGCATCCTGCCAGTGCGTGCGAAGCAGACGGTGGGCGATAGAGTGAAAAGTGCCAACCCAGACGTGGCGCAGGGAAATGCCCAGCAGCGCCTCAAGACGGGTGCGCATTTCGCGGGCCGCCTTGTTGGTAAAGGTGACCGCCAGCAGCGCATAGGGCGAGAGACCTTCCGCCTGCATTAGCCAGGCAATGCGGTGCACCAGCACACGGGTTTTGCCTGACCCGGCACCCGCCAGTACCAGGGAATTGCCTTGCGGGGCGCTGACCGCCTCGCGTTGATCCGTATTAAGCTGATCGAGAATCGCCGTCACGTCGTCCATAGAAGCCATTGCAGGGGTCGAAAATGAGCCTGCAGTCTATCATAAGGGCGGTGGACTGTAGCGCTGTGTCAGCCGCATTGATGTGCTTATGGGTCTTCAGAGAAGCGCAGCGGGTTCAAGCTCTTTTTCACCGCCTTGAGCTGTTCGGCAAGCCGCGGGCCACGGGTCTTGGCAACGCCCACCGCCAGCACGTCCACCAGCACCAGATGGGCAATGCGTGAACTCATTGGCGTATAGATTTCGGTATCTTCATGCACATCGATATACAGCGGCAAGGAGACCTCTTTGGAAAGCGGGGAGTCACTCGGGCACAGGCCGATTACCGTTGCACCGGCTTCGCGGGCCAGGCGCACGCTGGCCACCAATGCTTTGGTGCGGCCGGTCTGAGAGATGGCAACGACCACATCGCCTTCTTTGAGCGTCACGGCCGACATGTTTTGCATGTGCGGGTCCGCGTAGGCAGAAGTGGAAATCTGCAGGCGAAAGAACTTGTGTTGGGCATCAAAGGCCACGGCACCGGACGCACCAAAGCCGTAAAACTCGACGCGGTTGGCCATTGCCAAGGCATTTACCGCACGGCCTAACGCATCATTATCGAGGCGGTCACGCACCGAAAGCAGGGTGCCCACCGTGGAATCGAAAATACTGTGGGAAAACTCTGCCACTGAATCGCTATCGCTCATGGAGAACTGAGCAAACTGGCTACCCGTGGCCAGCATTTGGGCCAGCTGCAGCTTGAAATCCTGAAAACCATTGCAACCGAGTGCCCGGCAAAAGCGGACCACGGTAGGTTCACTGACTTTTGCTTCCGTCGCCAGGTCGACGATGCGCATATGAATGACTTCGTCAGGATTACGCAGCACAAAGCGCGCCACTTTCTGTTCGGAGCGGCGGAAGTGCTCCATACGGCGTCTCATTTCATCGAACAGGGCGCGGCTCACATTCAGCTCCTTTGGTGGTTAACAATTGTATCTTCGGCAACGTTTGTCTTGGGTTTTTAAAATGCGAATGATATTTCGCTATCTTAGAACGCTTGTAGACGCGATATTTTTTGACAGCAATAAGGCATTAAAAGAGCGTCAGTATGACTGATTTCAGGTCCAAAAAGGCGACTTTACCCTGCATGGGTTAGGCGTCGTTTAATCAACGTTAGTCAGTTTTTGCTGAAAGCTTCATCATTTTGTCAACTAGGTTATAGTAATAATTGAAGTGCCGCACTGCATCATGCTGTAGGCGTCATGGATAGTAACTGGCGTGGCAGGTGCAGGTGGACGTAGGCATTTCCACCTGGAGGAACGTCGATTATGCGAAACATCGAACGAGTCACCTCGGTCAAGAGCGAATTGCTCGATATTTTCATGAGTATGGAAGTGAGTGAACACGCAGAAAGGCGGCGTGCGTCTGCTCAGCGTAGCCTGCGTGCCCGGCGTGGCATAGAGCTGCATCGCGAATTTCAGCAACTCACTCAGGAAATCTCAGACTTGCCGGAAAACGAGCCGGAACTGCACTGAGACTCACCCGCTGCGAAGAAGTAGGAGAGTGAGTAAGCGAGTGATCCTACCAACAAAAACGCCCTGCCATTTGGCAGGGCGCAGAGAGGTATTCGCCTCAGCTGATCAGATAAAACCAGCGATAAACACCAGGACAACACCAATCGGTGCGACATAGCGCGCCACGATATTCCAGATGCTGATGCCCGTTGAGGAAAGCGCCAGTTCTTCTTCAACACTTTGGCGCTTCAGGCACCAGGCGACGAAGACAACAGCGCCCAGGCCTGTTAGCGGCAGCAGGATCTTGGCGGTAAAGGTATCAAGCAGGTCGAAAATATTCAGCCCGAAGAACAGTACGTCCGACCAGAGGTTGAATGACAGCAGTGCCGCTACCCCGAGTAACCAGACCGCCAGGCCGCTGATGATTGTCGCGGTCAGGCGTGGCAGTGAAGTGCGCTCTTCAAGCATTTCCACTGTGGGTTCCAGCAGGGAAATGGCGGATGTCAGTGCGGCAAATGTCAGCAGCAGGAAGAACATCAGCCCCAGTACGACACCGCCTGTCATGTTGCCAAAGGCAATCGGCAGCGTGACAAAGATCAACCCTGGGCCTTCGCCCGCGCTCAAGCCGTTAGCAAAGACGATCGGGAAAATCGCCAGCCCCGCCAGCAAGGCAATTGAGGTGTCAATCAGAATAACCGTGCGTGCCGTGCTCAATAAGTTGACGTCTTCACCGAGATAAGAGCCATAAGCCATCATGATGCCCATGCCTAGCGACAGGGTGAAAAATGCCTGGCCCATGGCCGCCAATACGACGCCACCGTCCAGAGCGCTCCAGTCCGGGCTGAACATGAAGGACAGGGTTTCACCAAAATAACCGGTGGTCATGCCGTAGCCAACAAGAATCAGCATCAGGATGACCAGCGCTGGCATCATTGAACGCACCGCGCTTTCAATGCCTTTGGTCACACCGCGTGCGACGATGCCGATGACCAGAAGCATGAAGATGCTATGCCAAAACAGTAGCATCCCGGGACTGGCCAACATGTTACTGAAGATGGCGCTGATGCTGTCAGCATCCTGACCGCTAAAGGTGCCGGTTACCGAGCTCAGCGTGTAATTAAGTGACCAACCGCCAATCACGCTATAAAACGATAGAATCAAGAAGCCCGCTAATACACCACTGAACCCGACGAGTGCCCAGGATTTTGATACACCGCTTTGTTTCGCCAGTTGGACCATACTATCGATAGGGTTTTGTTGGCCGCGTCGACCGATCATCCACTCTGAGAGGAGAATGGGCACACCCACGAGGGCGACACATGCCAGATAGACCAGTACGAACGCAGCCCCACCGCTTTCGCCGACAAGATAGGAAAAACGCCAGATATTGCCCAAGCCAACTGCAGAGCCTGCAGCCGCTAGCACAAAGGTCATCTTGGATGACCATTGCGCGTGCGCAAGTTTCGCCATACATCACCTGTTTAGTTGTTAGTTTACGCTTAGCTGTTAGTTACGTTTCGTTGTTAGTTAACATTTCGTTGCTAGCTTAAAGCGCTACGCTGAATGCTGAACATCTTGTCGGGAAATGTCGACAGCGACCGTCGAATAATCATTATTTCCCGATCATAACGGGCAATTTATCCGATCAACGCCGTGTATGCCAGTGATCCGGCCTAAAAAGAGTGTCTAGAAAAGAGAAGCTTGCTTTTCGTCTGCAAAAGCAGGCAGAGGGGGAAGCGCCGTCTGTGTTGCTAATTGTTGATAGAGGTCGCGCGCCAGGCTTGGAACGTGGCGATTATCCGCAGTATGCACAAATAAGAAAGGGGTTTTCCCCTGATTTATCCACAGGCTAAGCTGTTTTTTCCATGCGCTGAAATAATGTGTATTTATTGTCTTGTCAAGATGCCCAATAAAGCGTATGACCGGCTGATCTGCCGTGGAAAGCACGTGTAGTGGGAGTTTGGGCTTTTCCTGCTGGGCATGAGCGAGGCTTGGGTCATCCTTCGCGGAGGTGGAGAAAAGTGGACGAACATCCAGCATAACGCGGTTGACAGAAAAAGTTATCAACAATTGGTTGAGGCTCCGTTCCGCCAGGCCCTTGTGGAAAAATTCCGGGTGACGGACTTCCACTGCACAGGGTAAATGGGTTGGCCAAATGTTAAGTAGCGCTTCGAGGCGAGGAAGTTCCTGTGGGCCAAAATCACGCGGGAGTTGAATCATGGTGGGGCCGAGACGGCTATGCAGTGGTGTCAGCGCATCCAGAAACGCCAGCGCAGCCTGGGGTTCTGTCAGGCGTTGTTCATGGGTGATGCTGGCCGGTAACTTGAAGCAGAAGCGAAAGGCTTCGGGTGCCTGGCGTGCCCAGGCATCTAACGTTGCAGCGGAAGGTGCACCGCTGTAAAACGTCGTGTTTCCTTCAACAGTGGAAAAAACCGCCGCATAGTCACTCAATAAATCTGACTTGGCATGTTGAGGATAGAGGCTGCCGCGCCAGTCATGATTGGCCCACATCGGCAGGCCCAGGTACAAAGGTAGCGTCATGGTGTGATCAATTCAGCCGTTAATAGCCGGCTACTATAGCATCGAGTGCATAGCATTGAGTGCCTGACGTGAAAGTGGATGTTGAGGTATCGTCGAGAGGTGTTGGTAAAGGTGCTGAGGTCTTGAATGAGGTTAGGGAGTAGTCAGTGAATATGACAGCGGTGATTGGCGTCATGCTGGGCGGTGCGCTGGGCGGCATGTTGCGGATGTGGGTCGGTAATAGAGTGACGCATTATCTGGGGGGGCGTTTTCCCTGGGGAACCCTGGTGATCAATCTGTCATCGGCACTGCTGCTGGGGGCGGCTTTTGGCGTTTGGAGCGTGCAGGGGAGCACGCCCGATACCCTTGGCTGGAGCATTCTCACCGCGGGTCTGTTAGGCGGATATTCCACGGTGTCATCGCTGAGCCTGCAGGTGTTAACCCTGTGGCAGCAACGCCGGATGTCTGCGGTTTGCTATCTTCTGGCCAGCGTGACAGGCGGGATTGTCCTGGTAGCCGCTGGCCATGCCGTGGTTCAGGCAATGGTGGCATCATGAGCGGAGTATTGATCTATGCCAGCGTAGGCATGGGAAGCGCACTGGGCGCGGGGTTGAGGTATGTGATTACGCTGGGTGCCCTGGCAGCATTTGGTCCCTTGTTTCCCTGGGCGACTCTGGGTGTGAATATCCTGGGTTCGGCGTTGATTGTCGGATTATCTTGCCATGCACAGAATGTTCCGCAGGGGCATTTTGCTCGTTGGCATGGGTTTTGGGTGACAGGATTGTGTGGCGGTTTTACCACGTTCTCGCTGTTTAGCCTGGAAGTGTGGTGGCTTTGGCACAATGGGATGCCTTGGCTGGCTGCCGCGTATCTGGGGGCCAGTGTTAGTGGTTGGTTACTGGCAGCAGGCTGGGTGCATCATGTAATGATGGCGCAAAGAAAACGGGTGCCATAAAGGCACCCGACGCTGATAGGCGAAAAACGTTAATTCGATTCTCAGGCAGATTTACTGTCCTGCTCTACAATCACTTTACCCTCACCCTCTGGTTGCTTGGGTTGGGGTAAGGAAGGTAATGATTTAGCAAGCATTTCTACGCTGTGGCGATAGTAGAGCTGGCTCTTGTCGTGCTCACCAAGGCTTGCAAACAAACGGGCAAGCTCAGCGCATACCACCCCGTTGGGGCGCTGGCGTTGGCTGGCTTCAAAATATTCCTGTGCTTTTTCCCATTTGCCAGTGCGTAGTGAAAGGCGACCGCAGGTTAACAGCAACTCGGAGTCATTAGGCCGTTCCTGCAGCCATTTTTCTGCTTTGGCTAACTGGCGTGCGGCATCCACGTTCAGTAGGCCATAGCGAGTGACAAGACGGGCATCCCAGTGATTGTCCAGTGAATGGTTCAGCAGACGCTCGGCAATGACTTCCTCATTAGCCTGAATCAGTGCTTCACAATACAGAACAATCAATTCGGTATTACCGCGTAGGTAATCCGGCATGTCTGCCCACAGGCTACGTACTTCCTCGATATCACTGGGGTTATGGACTTCGAAAAGAATGATCTCGCGGTAAGCGCGGTATTCCAGCTGTTCGCGCTCGGTCTGGGAAATCAGATTCTTCGCCGCCAGGCGAGGAACCAGGCGACGCAGGCCTTCCCAGTCATTAACGCTCAGATGCACCTGCTTGAGCAGCTTGAGCACCTGAGGATGATTGGCCATCTTCTTGTCGAGGCGATTAAGAATCGCAAGCGCCTCTTCAGGCTGCTGGCGATCAATCATCAACTGAGCCTGCATCAGACCAATGGCCGTATCGGCACCGTCGGTGGTGAGTTGCGCCTGGTTCAGGTGCTCCTGTGATTTGTCGTAATTACCCTGGTAATGAGCAGCGAGGGCAGCCGACAAATAGTTGACCAACGGCGTGCTGGAATCATCCGCGGCACGTACCAGTGTTTTCTCGGCTTTTTTCCACTGACCATCAGTGAGTGCCACTAGACCACGTACGGTGCGTTTCATGGCGCGGCGGTTGCGGCCACGGCTGTTCCAGGTGCGAAAGCGTCCGACAGGTCGAATCAGACCCGTCAGCAGGCGTAAGGCAAAGTGCAACACAACAAACGCGGCAAGCAGTAAGACGAGACCGAACCAGAAAGACGTTTGAATCGACGTATCACCGACGCGTATCAGCCAGTAACCAGGCACTGACATCATCAGGTGCCCAAAAAAGGCACCGACGGCCAGACCGGCGACAATGAGGAGAACGAGTTTTCTCATGCCTCACCTCCGCGCGACTCAAAGCGGTTCTCGATAAACTCCGCCAGCGCCTGCTGTGAGCGGCTGATGTCCGGCAGTTCAGGGGTGACATTGGTTTGCTTGATCTCTTCAAGACGCGCGATAACGCCCTGGGTTTCGCTACGTGACGTGTCGTAGTAGCGGTTCAGCAGACCGAGTGCCTTGTCGATGCTGGCTTCAAAGAGTTCCTGCTCTTCCTTGAGAACCGCCAGCTGAGACTGTTCCAGAATCAGGCGCAGGCTCTGGCGCAGGTAGGACTCCTGCTCGGGCGTGATGAGCGTTTCCATGGCTTCATCATGGTCGCGAACGACGACCAGATCCTTAAGCTCTGAACCGAAGCGAGCCAGCTGGCGCTGGAAGGTGCCGGTGGGCGGCTCTTCGATACTGGAAGCGACTGCCTGCTCTTCGACTTCCTGGGCGAGCCGCAGCGAGGCGATGCGTTCCTGTTGAGCGTTCAGGGCCAGATAGATACCCGTGCGGTCAACGCGCGGAACGGCATCCAGTGCGGCCAGTTCACTGGCAATTTCAC
This sequence comes from Halomonas sp. LS-001, assembly GCF_052983955.1. Taxonomy (NCBI): domain Bacteria; kingdom Pseudomonadati; phylum Pseudomonadota; class Gammaproteobacteria; order Oceanospirillales; family Halomonadaceae; genus Halomonas; species Halomonas sp. LS-001. The sequence continues at coordinate 3,695,146 of NZ_CM129816.1, read as the reverse complement.
GACGCACCGAGGTCAGTGCCGGGTTGTTGGCGCTGACCAGCACGTTATCCGCCGTGCGTAGAAGGGCAGCAGCACCTTCCACGTCACGCTCCAGCTGGAGGCGCTGATTGGCCAGGCGCAGCAAGTAAGCTGCTTCGGCATGCAGCCATTCGCGCTCGTCGGCATCCTGCTCCTGAGATAGCTGTGCAAGGACTTGGTCAAGCGTGCCATTCACATCAGAGCGGTAGGCCGAAAATGCTTCCTGCATCTGGCTTGTCGTATTTTCAAGCGCCTGATTACGCTGAGCTTCACCGCTTTCCAGACGCTCGTTAAGGGCGGCGATATCTTCCTGAGTGGCACTGTTGCCAACCTGCTGGGCAAGCTCATCCAGGTGTTGCTGTTGACTCTCCAGGCGCAGCCAGCCTTGCCAGGTGATTAATGCCAGGGCAACCGCCAGAACAAGCACCAGCACAATCGCGAAGACGCCGCTTTTACTGCCACCACCTTTATTGCTACCACCTTGAGCTGGGGCGGCTGTAGGCGGTGGCGTTTGACTGCCACCTGATGACGCCGGTGTGCTGGCCGTGCTGCTACTTTTTGCGCCATCACCCGATTTGCTGGTGTCAGGTTTGCTGATATCAGGTTTGCTGGTGTCAGACTTGTTAGCGTCGGAGGCGGTGTTTCCAGCTTTGCTGGCTTCTGCTTTACCCGTCGTCCTGGAGGAGGTGTTGCTTCCTCCTTTATGACCACGGCTGTTCCCGCGGCGCTGTTGGTTGTTGTCAGCCGCCGTCGTTGATGACGCCGTTTGCTGAGCGTCGTCATTCAAAGCATCGGCGGACGTCTTTTGTGCGTCGTCCTGATCGTTTGTTTGTTTGCTCATCTGTCGCTAGCCCTTGTTAAGTTCCTTGATCGACATCGGCACCCGGTGGATTGCAGGTGCGAGTCAACGCGGCTGTCAGTGCAGCCGGAGTTGCTCCTGTTGCCACCGTTGTGGCACGAAACCCTAATCCTGCCGCTAGTGTAGCCAAACGGTGACTGGAAACGATTAGCGGTTGGTTCAAGGCTGCCTGATTTACCCATCTTGCCAGATGTTGCAGCAATTCGCCGCTGGTAACGATCAACGCCAGATAATTTCCTGACGTCAGCCGCGCAATACCTGCGACATCCGGCGGACGGTAAATGCGTTGATAAACCGCCGCGCGGGTCACTCGAGCGCCGCGTTCACGCAGAGTATCGGCCAATAAATCACGCCCTCCTTTGCCTGCGACAATCAGTATCTTCTGTTGATCAACGCGCTGCAATGATGGCAGTGCAAGTAACGCCTCACTGGTGTCTTCATCATGTGCGGCTTCCGGCAGGTGAACCCGCACGCCGAGCTGCTGATATAAGACACTGGCGGTACCCCGTCCAACGCTGTAGTAATCAATGCCCACCGGCAGTTGTGGCCAATACCGATCGAGTGACTGTTCCAGGCACTCGGCAGCAAACGGGCTGATCACAATCACTTTCTGAAACTGATCAAAGTCCAGCCACAGCGAACGTAGCGCGGCATCTTCCGGCTCTGGCTGTAAGGTTAATACCTCCAGCGGCTCAACCGCGAACCCGTGATGGGTGAGCGTATTGGCGAGTTTTTCGCCACGCTCACCAGGACGAGTGATCAGCACAGGTGCCATCACGGTGCGCCGTAAACCTCAGCGAGAATATCGCCGGCACCCTGCTCCAGCAGTTCTTCGGCAACGCGCATGCCCAATGCTTCCGGTTCATGCATGGAGCCTTTACCGTCCGCACGCAGTACTTCGGTGCCTTCGGGGTTGCCAACCAGGCCACGTAACCAAAGGGTCTCAGTGGCTTTGTCGAGTATTGCATGACCGCCAATCGGCACCTGACAGCCACCTTCCAGACGGGTGTTCATGGCGCGTTCGGCGCGGACCCGCGTGGCGGTATCCGGGTCATCCAGAGGCGCCAGCAGTGAAATTAGCTCAGGGTCGTGAAGCCGGCACTCGATGCCCAGCGCCCCCTGGCCGCACGCAGGCAGGCAGATTTCCGGCGGCAGGGCCTGGGCAATGCGTGCTTCCAGACCCAGCCGCATAAGGCCGGAGGTGGCAAGGATGATGGCATCGAATTCACCGTTATCCAGCTTGCCCAAGCGAGTTTGAACGTTGCCGCGCAAATTGAGAATTTCCAGATCCGGACGCCGCTCTCTCAGTTGTAAACCCCGGCGCAGGCTTGCAGTGCCAACGCGTGCACCCTGCGGTAGCTCATCAACGTTCTGATAGTGATTGGAGACAAAGGCATCAGTGGGATCGGCACCGTCCAGAATGACCGACAGCCCAAGACCCTCGGGAAAATGCATGGGGACATCTTTCATCGAGTGAACGGCAATATCCGCGCGTCCATCCAGCATTGCTTCTTCCAACTCCTTGACGAACAAACCTTTTCCACCAATTTTGGATAGCGGTGTATCAAGGATCTTATCGCCTTTCGTAGAAAGCGCCACCAGCTCGACATCAAGGCCCGGGTTCGCCGCCATCAGGCGGTCACGTACATACTCAGCCTGCCACAGGGCCAACTGGCTTTTGCGTGTGGCGATACGTAGCTTGGTGATGGGTTGCACGTTATTCTCCCTTGCCGCCATAACGGCTTATAAAAACAATAATAGCGCTAATCATAAAGCACTCGAAAGCCAAGGAAAAATCCGGTTGTCAGACATGCCGCTGATCAAGGTGACTCTGGTACACTTTCCGGCAACGATTATTTCAATATTTACGCAGGGTATAGCTGTCATGAGCCAAACAACCAATCAATCCTGGGGCGGTCGCTTCAGTGAACCTACTGATGCCTTTGTCGAGCGTTTCACCGCCTCCGTCACGTTTGATCAGCGTCTTGCCCATCAGGATATTCGCGGCTCTATCGCCCATGCCACCATGCTGGCGCGAATCGGCGTTCTCACCGATGAAGAGCGTGATACCATCGTTGATGGGTTGCATGAAATTCAAACGGAAATTGATAACGGTGAGTTTGAATGGTCAGTGCCGCTGGAAGATGTGCACATGAACATTGAAGCGCGGCTGACTGACAAGATCGGCATTGTTGGCAAAAAGCTACACACCGGCCGCTCACGCAACGATCAGGTGGCCACGGATATTCGCCTTTTCATGCGCGATGCCGTCGATGTGATTGAAGTGGAGCTGATTCGTCTACGCGAAGGGTTGGTCGAGCTGGCGGATCGTGAAGCCGACACCATTATGCCGGGCTTTACTCACCTGCAAACCGCCCAGCCAGTGACGTTTGGTCACCATTTGCTGGCCTGGCAGGAAATGCTGGCGCGTGACCACGAGCGCCTGCTGGATTGCCGCAAACGCATTAATGTGTTGCCGCTTGGGGCGGCCGCGTTAGCAGGTACTACCTATCCCATTGATCGCCACATCACGGCAGAGCTTCTAGGTTTCACGCGCCCTGCGGAAAATTCGCTGGACGCGGTGTCGGATCGCGATTTTGCGATTGAATTCACCAGTGTCTCCAGCATTCTTTTAATGCACCTTTCACGCATGAGTGAAGAGTTGGTGCTGTGGACCAGTGCCCAGTTCGATTTTATCGATCTGCCGGATCGTTTCTGCACTGGCTCGTCCATTATGCCGCAGAAGAAAAACCCCGATGTGCCGGAGCTGGTGCGTGGCAAGACAGGTCGTGTGTATGGCCACCTGATCAGCCTGCTGACACTGATGAAATCCCAGCCGCTGGCATACAACAAGGACAACCAGGAAGACAAGGAACCTTTGTTCGATGCGGTGGATACGGTGCGCGACTGCCTGAAAGCGTTTGCTGATATGATCCCGGCCATTGAGCCTAAAAAGGCCACCATGTTTGAAGCAGCGCGCAAAGGCTTTTCCACGGCAACGGACCTGGCAGACTATCTGGTGCGCAAAGGGGTCGCGTTCCGTGATGCCCACGAAATTGTTGGCCAGTCGGTGGCGTACGGGCTTAAGGAAGAAAAAGATTTATCGGAAATGAGCCTGGAAGAACTGCAACAGTTTTCCTTGACGATTGAAGCGGATGTCTTTGAGGTGCTGACGCTGGAAGGCTCGGTTGCGGCACGTAACCACATTGGTGGCACCGCGCCGGACCAAGTGCGCGCGGCGGCACAGCGCGCCCGTGAAGCACTTCATACGCTCAAGGATGCCCTATGAAAACACGCTTCGTATCACTGCGCTTTTTATCACCGCGCTTTGCCGGTGTGTTGCTGACAGGTTTGCTGATAGCACTATCGCTGGCGGGATGTGGACAGAAAGGGCCACTGTATTTACCTGACGAGGATGTGTCTGAAACGGATGTGTCTGAAACAGATGTACCTGAAACAGATGTGCCCGATACGCCCGCCGCTGAGCAGGAGGAATAATGGATCATTTTAACTATCGCGATGGTGTGCTGTACGCTGAAGACGTGCCGTTGTCGCGGATTGCAGCCGAACACGGCACACCCTGCTACGTGTATTCCAAAGCCACGCTGGCACGTCATTTTCGCGCTTATACCGAAGCGCTGGGCAGCCATCCACATCTGATCTGCTATGCCGTCAAAGCCAATTCCAACCTGGCGGTGCTGGGGTTGCTGGCGAGGTTGGGCGCCGGATTTGATATTGTCTCGGTTGGCGAGCTTGAACGGGTGCTTAAAGCCGGTGGCGACCCCGCCAAAGTGGTATTTTCCGGTGTGGCCAAGCAGGCGGGCGAGATGGCCCGTGCGCTGGAAGTGGGTATCAAATGCTTTAATGTGGAATCTCGCCCTGAGCTTGAACGCTTGAACGCGGTGGCCGGTGAGCTTGGCAAAGTGGCGCCGGTATCCCTGCGCGTCAACCCGGACGTGGATGCAGGCACGCACCCCTATATTTCCACCGGTCTGAAAGACAACAAGTTCGGTATTCCGGTGGAAGATGCGTTCAGCGTGTATCAGCTGGCAGCCAGCCTGCCACATCTGAATGTCGTCGGTATGGACTGCCACATCGGCTCACAGCTGACCGAAACCGCGCCGTTTATGGACGCTCTTGAGCGCCTGCTCGTGTTGATGGACCGCCTGCGTGGGCAGGGTATCGAGCTTGAACACCTGGATCTTGGCGGCGGACTAGGCGTGCCTTACCGCGATGAAAAACCCCCGCAGCCGTTTGATTATGCCAGCCAGCTGTTGTCCCGCCTATCCCGCTGGAAAGGCGAAGAAAACCTCATGCTGCTGTTCGAGCCGGGACGTTCCATTGCGGCCAATGCGGGCGTGATGCTGACTCGCGTCGAGTTTCTCAAGCCAGGCGAAACCAAGAACTTTGCGATTGTCGATGCGGCGATGAATGACCTGATTCGCCCGTCGCTGTATCAGGCCTGGCAGGCAATCGTGCCGGTCGATACGCGTGAAGCCCGGGAAGCCGCGCTTTACGATGTGGTCGGTCCGGTCTGTGAGACCAGCGATTTTCTGGGTAAAGACCGTGAATTGGCGATTGCCCAGGGCGACCTTCTGGCCGTTAGGTCCGCGGGCGCCTATGGCTTTGTCATGGCCTCCAACTATAACAGCCGCCCGCGCCCGGCCGAGCTGATGGTAGATGGTGATGTCTGTCATGTGGTACGCACCCGCGAACGGCTGGAAAGCCTGTGGGCGGGTGAATCGCTATTGCCGGGTGGTATTGGAGAAGGCTGATGCTGTTACACTTCACGAAAATGCACGGCCTGGGCAATGATTTTGTCATGGTGGATCTGGTGACCCAACGGGCGCGCATGACCGCCGCACAGATCAGCCAGCTGGCAGATCGTCGCTTCGGTATTGGCTTCGATCAGTTATTGATCGTTGAACCGCCACGCGATCCCACCATGGATTTCCGTTACCGTATCTTCAATGCTGATGGCAGCGAAGTAGAAAACTGTGGCAACGGCGCACGCTGTTTTGCCCGTTTCGTGCGTGACCAGCGGCTGACCCATAAACGCGAGATTCATGTTGAAACCGCCGGCGGGCCACTGGTCCTTAAGGTTCAGCACGATGGTCTGGTGCGCGTTGACATGGGGCGTCCGCGGTTTACCCCTTCCGCCTTGCCGTTTGATGCGCCGGGGGATCAGCCACTGCACCCGTTGGAAGTAGGTGATGACACCCTATCCGTCAGCGTCGTATCCATGGGCAACCCGCATGCCGTGCTGCAGGTGGATGATGTGCAGGATGCCCCGGTGGAACGGCTCGGGCCTGCCATTGAGGCGCATCCACGTTTCCCCAGAAAAGTGAATGTGGGGTTTATGCAGGTGGTCTCACCTAACCGGATCCGTTTGCGTGTGTTTGAACGGGGGTGCGGGGAAACTCTGGCGTGTGGAACCGGCGCCTGTGCCGCCGTTGCCAGCGGGATTCGTCAAGGATTATTGAAAAGCCCGGTGACGGTAGAGCTATCGGGGGGAGAGCTGACCATTGAATGGCCTGATCCTGAAGCCGCATTGATCATGGTTGGGCCTGCTACCCGCGTATTTGATGGCCGTGTTGTATTGAACTGAGCTGCCCCGACGATGACAGAAATGGACTGAAATGGAGAACGGTGATGTCTCAAGCCCCTGAGCCACGCAAGACGCTTGACCCGGAACAGGTAGCGTTCTGGTTGGCCCGTCATCCCGATTTTTTTGTGGGTCGGGAAGGCCTGTTGCAGCAGCTCAAAGTGCCGCACCCCAACCTTGATGGTGCGGCGGTTTCGCTGCTGGAACGGCTGGTGCTGGATCTACGCAGCCGTGCGGATACGGCCGAAGGGCGGTTGGAGCAGTTGCTGGAGACTGCCCGGCATACGGAAACTCAATACCGTCGGCTGCGTGAAACCCTGCTGGCATTAGTGGAGGCGCAGGACCGCGACATGTTGGCACAGGCATTGGCAACGCAGATGAGCGAACGCTTTGCCACGCCCGCGTTGTCGCTCTGGTGTCCGTCCGCGTTAAGCGATGAAGAGCCGACACCGCCGCAGCCGCCGCGCCATGTGCTGGATCAGCGTGCCAGTGCGCGACTGGCGGCGTTGCTGGATGGCCGCACCAGCCGCTGTGCCAAGCTGGGTGTCAGTGACTGGAAATGTCTGTTACCCCATGTATCACCGCCCAAAAAGGCAGGTTCCTGTGCGGTCACCCGGTTAAGTGCCGGGGAACCCATGGGCTACCTGTTGTTGGCAAGCCCCGACCCGGAGCAGTATCGCGCCAGCATGGATACGCTGTTCACTGAGTATCTGGGTGATATCACGGCACGTCTGCTAGTGCGCCTTGGGCCGGGGGCCTAAGCGATCTGTCATCCACAGGAGATCACGTGACGGTACTGAGTGAACAGATCAGACAGTTTCTGGAGGTGCTGGCCCAACATGCCAGCGCTGCCACGCTGGATGCTTACCGACGTGATCTGGCCGCGCTGGATGCCTTTGCTGATGCCCGTGGTATTACGGATGCCGCACAGCTGGATATCGCTGCGTTACGCGCGTTTCTCTCCAGTGAACGCAGCCGTGGGCTGGCACCCCGCAGCCTGGCCCGTCGCCGCGCCGCGTTATCGCGTTTCGCCGATGACTGCGTCACGCGTGGCATTCTGGCAGATAACCCGGTCAAACTGCTGCGCACTCCCAAGCAGCCCAGCCATCTACCGCGCCCACTGGATGTCGATGTGTTGGCGCATTTTCTCGACACGCCCCACGATGAAACGCCATTGGCCTATCGCGATCAGGCCATGCTGGAACTGCTTTACTCCAGCGGCCTGCGTCTGGCGGAATTGGCCGCGCTGGACATCAGTGACCTTGAGAAGCAGCGTGTGCGGGTGATGGGAAAGGGCGCAAAGCCTCGCCAGATGCCGGTAGGGCGCCGTGCCCAGCAGGCATTGGTAGCCTGGCAGCAAGTCAGGCCCGAGTTGGCAGTGGCGGGTGAAAATGCCCTGTTTGTCGGCCAGCGAGGTCGTCGCCTGGGGCACCGGGCCATTCAGAAACGCCTGGCCCAGCTCGCAATCGCACGAGGGCTACCGGAACACCTGCACCCACACCGGCTGCGCCATTCCTTTGCCAGTCATCTGCTCGAATCCAGCCAGGATCTGCGGGCCGTGCAGGAGTTATTGGGTCACGCCAATCTATCGACCACCCAAGTTTACACACGGCTTGACTGGCAGCACCTGGCGGCCAGTTATGACGCAGCGCATCCACGTGCTCGACGCCGTACCAATGCCACAGATTCACCGCCTGAGACTTGATAATGCTGGAAGCGATTACGTTTGACCTGGATGACACCCTCTGGGATAACCACGGCGTGATGGCGCTGACCGAAGAGGGCCACTACCGCTGGTTACTGGACAGCCTGGGTGCCTGGTTAGCGGCGCGTCATGCTCCGCCACTGGGCGTGAGTTATGCTGCGGGTCTGGCAGATTACCTAAAGCGTCGCCAACAGCTGGCAGAAGCCGTGCCAGAACGTCGCGGTGACTTCACCTGGCTGCGCCTGCGGGCACTGGAAGCCCAGCTGGAAGCGAACGGCATTGCGCGCAGCACGGCTTTAATGTGGGCAGCCGCTGCCATGAACGAATTCCATCGTCTTCGGGTTCAGGTGACTCCTCACCCGGAAGTCGAGCCGTTATTAACCACGCTGCGTCAACGCTATCGCCTGGCGGCCATTACCAATGGCAATATACATTTAAAGCGCCAGCCGCTGGCAGGTTACTTCCCTGTTGCCATTGCTGCCGGTGAGTTGCTTGCCCCCAAACCTGACCCCAAGCCGTTTCTGACGGCGCTTGCACGGCTTGGGGTGGCGCCTGAACAGGCCCTGCATGTGGGTGACTCGTGGGAGGAAGATGTGTTGCCCGCTCAGCGCCTGGGCATGCGCGCGGTGTGGATCAGTGAGCGTGATGATCAGGCCTTGCCAAAGCGCGTTGAACGTATTGCCCATGTGAAGGAGTTGGCCGAGCTCCTGAACTGGATTGAAAAACGCGCGTGATAGCCGACGGGCTAAGGGGTATGATTCATTTAGCGGACAGATTCAGCGGACAGGATGCACAGCTGGCGAGATAGTTATCAAAATAGTTATTCAAGACAGTTATTCAAGACAGTTATTCAAGATAGGCATCAAGCGTTATCGGGCAGTGCCAGCCACTGGTCAAGGCGTTTTGCAAGCGGGGCAAGGCCGTCTTTCTTCAGTGCCGAAAATAGCTGAACAGAGACCAGGTCTTCCCATTCGTGAAGCTGAGAACGCACTTTTTGCAGAGACGCATTGGCGGGCCCTTTTTTTAATTTATCGGCCTTGGTAAGCAGAATATGCACCGGCATGTTACGTTGGTCAGCAAAACCCAGCATCATCTGGTCGAACTCGGTAAGCGGATGGCGTACATCCATCAGTAGCACCAGACCGCGTAGGCTGTTACGTCCGCGCAGGTAATCGGAGAGGTGGCGTTGCCATTCCAGCTTGACGGCTTCAGGGACCTTGGCGTATCCATAACCCGGTAAGTCAACCAGCCGCTGAGTGGTGTTGTTCATCAGGCCGAAATAGTTGATCAACTGGGTACGCCCTGGCGTGCGTGAGGTTCGAGCCAACGCTTTTTGCTGGGTAAGTGCATTGATCGCACTGGATTTCCCAGCGTTTGAGCGCCCGGCAAACGCGACCTCTGCGCCACTGTCATCAGGGCATTTTGCAAGGGTCGGCGCGCTTGTCAAAAAGCGGGACGTGGTATAATTGAGTGCTGGAAAAGAAGCGGGTGATTCAGTCATCGGTGACATCCTGGCGAAAACAGAGCGCTGAAAAGCGCTATGAAGCGTAACATAAGCACGAAAAATACCCCTAAAGCAGGTCAGGACTTGCATTCCCGCCGCTGGGGTGATTCGTTATAATACGGTTTGTTTATATCTGCGACCTGGGGCGCTAGTGTACCATCGCGTTCTAACCGTCAGCGACAATTCACTTGGTGCGTTGTTTGCGGCAGGCAGAGCTGACCCTGGTAATTTGCTGAACCTGGGCAGCGCCCGGGATGCGTACCAGTCACCAACTAACGGCATAGTGGAATAGCAATGAGAAAGTTACTGGCAGGCCTAGCAATTACCATGGGTGCCGTTGGCACCGTTCAAGCTCAATCACAGGAATTACAGATCAACGCAGACCCGAATGCGGGTCGCGAACTGGCAACCAGCTGTGCCGCGTGTCATGGCCAGGAAGGTATCAGTATGGTTGGTGCCTTCCCTAATCAGGCGGGGCAGCAGATGTCCTATCTGGCCAAGCAGATCATGGACATTCGTGACGGTCGTCGTGAAGTGGCACAGATGGCGGGCCAGGTCGATGACTATTCTGACCAGGATGCCTGGGATGTCGCGGCGTATTTCGCCAATATGGACCCGAATATCGGGCAGGCCGAAGACGACGCCGAACTGCTGGCGCGTGGTGAAACTCTCTACCGTGCTGGCGACATGGGCAAAGGCATTCCAGCGTGTACGGCATGTCATTCCCCGACTGGCCAAGGCATCGGTACAGCGGTATATCCCGCGCTTTCCGGCCAGCATGCCGAGTACACTGTTTCGACACTGCAGGATTTTGCGGCAGGCGAGCGTCACAACGATCCTAATGCCATCATGCGTGATATCGCGTCGAAAATGAGCGATCGTGACATGGAAGCGGTCGCCAACTATGTACTGGGCTTGCACTGATTTTCATTAAGTCAGATTTATCAGATTTAATGGCACCGGCTCAGCGTGAGACGATGAGAGGCTGCTGATTGCAAAGGCAAACGGCAAATGAACCATAAGGCGGCGTGGGCGGTCTTATGGTTCACTCGTTTATGAGTTATGGGTTTATCTGCTGAGTGGAGAATATAAATGATGTTAAAAGCGCTGATGATAGCGGCGGCGGGTCTGGCCTTTTCAACGGCTGCCAATGCTCAGGAACTGGTTGAAGGGCAGCATTACGAACGCCTGGAAACCCCTGTAGAAACCGTGGTGGAAGACGGTCAGATTGAAGTCACCGAAGCGTTCTGGTTCGGCTGCCCGCATTGTTACCGCCTGCAGTCATCCGTTGATCAATGGTATGAAACACTGGAAGACGATGTCAGCATTGTCAAAATGCCTGCAACCATGGGTGGCGACTGGAACACCCATGCCACGGCATTCTATGCGGCCCAGCAACTGGGTATTGAAGATGAACTGCATGCCGATTTCTTCCATGCTGTGCACGAAGACGGTCAGACACTGACCGATACCGATGATATCGCGGCGTTTTTTGCTGACTATGGTGTCAGTGAAGAAGAAGCGCGTGACGCATTAACCTCTTTTGGCGTGCGCAGTGACGTCAGCCGTGCTCATAGCCGCATGCGTGATATGAAGCTGATGGGCGTGCCAGCGCTGATCATTGACGGCCAGTATCTGATCTCGCCCAGCAGTGCGGGCAGCCTGGCCAATATGCCGCAGATTGCTGATGCGTTAATCACGCGTATTCGTGAAGACCGTACCGAGTAACAGGATAGTCCAGGGCCTGTGTCTCGGCCGTGAAAAAACGTTAATAGGCCCGAACACGATCTGAATGGAGTGCTTGCTGATGAACCCACCGGATGCCCGGTCACCGTCGCTTGCCGATGGCCACCTGCGTCTGCTGACGTTCAATCTGCAGGTGGGTATTCAGACATCTGCCTATCACCACTATCTGACACGCAGTTGGCAGCACGTCCTGCCACATCCTGAGCGCAACCAACGTCTTGAAATTATCAGTGATGTGCTGGGGCGTTTTGATGTGGTGGGTCTGCAGGAAGTTGACGGTGGCAGTTTTCGCTCCGGCCGCGTCAATCAGGTTACCTACCTGGCCGAGCGTGCCGGTTTTCCTCACCATTTTCAGCAGCTTAACCGTAACCTGGGGAAAATTGCCCAGCACAGTAACGGCCTGCTTTCCCGTCTGAAACCGTCGCATATTGAAGAACATCGCCTGCCGGGCGCACTGCCGGGGCGTGGTGCCATTCATGCGCGTTTTGGAGACGGGCCTGATGCGCTGCATATATTTATCGCGCACCTGGCGCTGAGTCATCGTGGTCGGGTACGTCAGTTCAACTACCTGAGCGACCTGATCAAACCGTTGCGCCATGTGGTCGTCATGGGAGATCTGAACTGTACGCCTGAGCAGATTCACGCCCACGCGCGTTTCAGCGAATCCCTTCCGCTGCATCCGGTAAAACCTTTACTGAGCTATCCTTCCTGGCAGCCTCGCCGGGCGCTGGATCATATTCTTTTGTCGCGTAGCCTGGAAGCGGTTGATGTACAGGTGCTCGACCACCTCTTTTCAGATCATTTACCCCTGGCGATTGACCTCCCTCTGCCGGACGCATGTCTTGCCACACTGCGTGGTGCTTATCCCGCTAAAGTATGAGGTAAACGTCGAAATCACGTGAGAAATACCATGAAGACGGCACTGCATTGTTAAGGCAGATGCGGTATTGTCTGTTGCGCGGTTTTTTCCCCAGACGCTGGCTACGAGACACTTCCCATGTCGCAGACTTCACAACTCCCCCCTTTGATCAGTGCATTGGATCGCGCTTCAGAGTGGTTCGGGCGAACCCTGGCCTGGCTCATCATTCTGATGATGCTGGTCCAGTTTGCTATTGTGCTATTACGCTACATCTTTTCGGTCAACAGCGTGTTCATGCAGGAAACGGTGATGTACATGCATGCGGCCGTTTTTATGCTCGCGGCGGCCTATACCCTGCGCCACGACGGGCACGTTCGCGTTGATATCTTTTATCGCAAGATGGCGCCACGCGGTCAGGCGCTGGTCAATCTGTTTGGTATTCTGCTTCTGATGATGCCAGTCATGGTGTTTATCATCACTTCCAGCATGGGTTACGTCAGTAGCTCGTGGCGCATTCTGGAAGGCTCGCCCGACTACGGTGGTATTCCCGGTGTTTTTCTGCTGAAAAGCCTGATTCCTCTGTTTGCCCTGCTGATGCTGGTGCAAGGCGTGATTGAGCTGATTCGTAATTTTTATATTCTGACCGGGCGTATCGTGCCGCCTTCTACAGGCGAAGAGCATCTTGAGGAGCGTGTCTGATGATGGAATTTATGCCGCTCGTTCTGTTTGCTGTCATCTGTATTGTCCTGATGTTCGGCTTTCCCGTGGCGTTTTCGCTGTCGGGCACAGCGCTATTGTTCGCCGGTCTAGGCATGGGGCTTGAGTCCATTGGGGTTGATGCCAACTTTGATGGCGGCTACCTCGCTGCTTTGCCCAACCGGCTCTACGGCATCATGACCAACACCACCCTACTGGCGGTGCCGTTATTTGTGTTGATGGGGGTGCTGCTGGAAAAGTCAAAAGTCGCTGAAACCCTGCTGGATGCCATGGCGCTGCTCTTTGGTTCGCTGCGTGGTGGCCTGGGTATTTCCGTTACGCTGGTGGGCATGTTGATGGCCGCTTCCACCGGCATTGTCGGGGCAACCGTGGTGACCATGGGGTTGATGTCGCTACCGACGATGCTGAAGCGCAACTATTCCATGTCGTTGGCCACCGGAACCATCTGCGCCACGGGAACCCTGGGCCAGATCATTCCGCCGTCCATTGCACTGGTGCTGTTGGGTGATGTTTTATCGTCTGCCTATCAGCAGGCGCAGCTGGATATGGGGATCTTCAGCCCGAAAACCGTTTCGGTGGGTGACCTGTTCATGGGTGCGCTGGTGCCCGGATTAATCCTTGTCGTACTTTATATGCTGTATATCGCCTTCATTGCCTGGCTTCGCCCGCACCTTGCTCCGCCGGCGGACCGTCAGGAGCTGATGGAAGAGCTGGGTCATACCTCAGGTATCGGTTGGCTGCTGTTGAAAGGCTTGGTACCGCCGGTTGTGCTGATTGTGGCCGTATTGGGCTCGATCCTGACCGGCTTTGCCACGCCAACGGAAGCCTCTGCGGTGGGGGCCTTCGGTGCCCTGGTATTGGCGCTGGCCTATCGGCAGCTGGACTTGGCCACCTTGAGGGACGTTCTGCGCTCGACGGCCCATGTTACTACCATGGTGTTCATGATTCTGATTGGCGCGGCGCTCTTTTCGCTGGTATTCCGCGCCTATGGCGGTGAACATCTGGTGACTGAGCTCTTCGAAGGCATGCCGGGCGGTGTCGTCGGCGCCACCATTATCGTCATGCTGGTGATTTTCCTGCTGGGCTTTATTCTTGATTTCATCGAAATCACTTTTGTCGTGGTGCCGATAGTCGGGCCAATACTTCTTGCTATGGGGCTTGATCCCATCTGGCTGGGTATCATGATTGCGATCAACCTTCAGACCTCATTTCTGACACCGCCTTTTGGTTTCGCGCTGTTTTATCTGCGAGGTGTTGCGCCGCCTTCGGTACCGACATCGGCCATTTACCGTGGGGTGATTCCGTTTATCCTCATTCAGTTGGGCATGTTGCTGATGCTGGCGCTCTACCCGGGCTTGGCCACCTGGCTGCCAAGTCAATTTGGTTAAATCGGATGGACCAAACCAAGCGATTCCTCGCAGGCGAGCCACGTCGCTGTGCCTGCGAGGGTTGATGAAAGGTTTAAGTTGATGAAAAGGTTAAAAAGCTTTACTGAGTCGGGTATTGCACTATTGGGCATTACCCATTAAAAGTTAACAGTGGATTTTCACGCCGTCGCGTTGCGGTGGCGTTATTTCAACCTGAAAACAGTAATAAAAAGGGGTTCGTATGCAGCTTAAAACGTTGACCGCAGCAGTTGCCATGACAACGGCAATGTCGGCCGGCATGCTGGTAGTATCCAGCCTGGATAATCAGGCTCAGGCGCAGGAAACCTTCAGCTGGAAGATGGTGACCTCATGGCCGAAAAACTTTCCAGGTGTTGGCCAGGGGCCGGAACGTCTGGCCGAACTGGTCGAGACAATGTCGGATGGCCGTTTGACCATTGAAGTCTTCGGTGCCGGGCAGCTGGTACCCGGGTTTGAGGTCTTTGATGCCGTATCCGAGGGCACCGCCGAACTTGGTCACTCTGCTTCCTATTACTGGAAAGGCAAGGCGCCCGAAGCACAGTTCTTTGCGGCAGTGCCGTTTGGCATGAATGCCCAGGAAATGAACGCCTGGCTGCACTTTGGCGGCGGCATGGAACTGTGGAACGAAGTTTATGAGCCGTTTGGGGTCGATGTCATGGTCGCTGGTGCTTCCGGCGTTCAGATGGGCGGCTGGTACAACAAGGAAATCAACTCTCTTGAAGATCTTGATGGCCTGAAAATGCGTATGCCGGGTCTGGGCGGCGAAGTGATGAGCCGCATGGGCGTTGCCATCGTTAATATGCCGGGCGGTGAAATCTTCACGTCGCTGCAATCCGGTGCCATTGATGCCACCGAGTGGATTGGTCCATACAACGATCTGGCATTCGGCCTTCACCAGGCGGCAGATTACTACTACTATCCGGGCTGGCACGAGCCGACGGTGATGTTTGAAACCATCGTCAACGAAGAAGCGCTGGCCGAGTTGCCTGCCGACTTGCAAGCTATCCTGACGACGGCAGTGCGTGATATCAACGCCAACGTGTTGGATGAGTACACCGCGCGTAATAACGATGCACTGGAAACTCTGGTCAACGAGCATGAGGTTGAACTGCGGCGTATTCCTGACGAAGTACTGGCTCAGGCGCGTGAGCATTCAGAAGATGTCGTGGCTGAGCTGGCGGAATCCAGCGACCTGGCAACGCGGATCCATGAATCCTATCGTGCTTTCCAGGATAAAGTAGAAAACTATCATGCCATTTCCGAGCAGGCGTACTACAACGCCCGTAATCCGGAAAGTGATACCACCGAGTAAACACATCGGTGAGTCATGACGGCTGCCTTCGGGTGGCCGTTTTTGTGTCTGCACCGTTTTTATCTGCGTCGTTTTTATCAGCATCGTTTTTTCTCTGCAATGTGCCCCTGGCCTGGGTATGCTGGCCAGCACAATGGAACGTGAACAGGACCGTTTATGGCAATCAAGCAAGCTTCCCCATCAGTGAAAAATGTTTTAACCATCGCCGGGTCGGACCCTTCGGGTGGCGCGGGTATTCAAGCAGATATCAAAACCTTTTCCGCCCTTGGCACCTATGCCACCAGTGTTATTACGGCGTTAACCGCGCAAAACACCCAGGGCGTACGAGACGTTTTTCCGGTTCCGGCAACGTTTATAAGTGAGCAACTGGAAACCTTGCTGGATGATGTTGAACTCGACGCGGTAAAAATCGGCATGGTGGCCAGTCGTGACGTTGCCGAGGTCATTGCTGATGCGCTTTCTCAACATCGCCCGCGCTGGGTCGTGTTGGACCCGGTAATGGTCGCCAAAAGCGGTGATGTGCTGGTCGATGATGCCGGTATTCAGGCGGTGCGGGATATTCTTGTGCCATTGGCCGACGTCATCACCCCTAACCTGCCTGAAGCGGCAGTGCTGCTCGGCTGCGATACGCCCACGTCAGTGGATGAGATGGAAGCCATCTTGCCTGCATTGACGCGTCTGGGGGCACCTTACGTGATTCTCAAGGGTGGGCACTTACAAGGCGCTGATTGCCCCGACCTGCTGGCGACGCCTCAGGGCCACACCTGGTTACCGGCGCCACGTATTAATACGCAGAACCTGCATGGCACCGGGTGCACGCTGTCGTCAGCGGTGATGGCCTGCCTGGCTAAAAAGCCCGAAGATGCACCCGTGGAAGAAGCAATTCGCACGGCCAAGCAGTGGCTTCATGCCGCGCTTGAAGCCAGTGTTCGTCTAGAGGTCGGCAAGGGGCGCGGGCCTGTTCACCATTTCCATGAATGGTGGTAGTTCGGGTGAGTCGAAGTCGTGAATAGTGAGTGGTGAGTGGTGAGTGGTGAGTTGTAGGGTGGATTCCCGGCGTCATCCGCCATTCACACAGCTCGCTTCAAATAATGAAATTCAGGGCGGATGAACGACGCAATCCACCGTTTCCTCGGTGATTGTACGAAACATGAAAGGCACCGCTTGGGATTGAACAGGTGTAGGCTATGCGGAACTTATACGCTGAATAATGGTAGGTATAAGAGTCTTTCATTATCATCGGTGGAGGTTTTATGTGGATTCATAAAGGTTTTGCAGCTGTACTGACAGTCGGGCTGCTTCTGGCTACAACCGCTGTCGCACAGGCACAAACCGTTACCGAAAACGGTGAATCGTTTAGCCGTACGGTGGATGCGTATGGACAGCGCTATGAGTTGATTGGCAGCGGTGTATTCAAGTACATGATCTGGACAGCCTACGCAGGCGCCTACTATCAAGTTGAAGGCGAAACAGACCCCAAGCCGTTGGATGACATACCACGTCGACTGGAGCTGGCTTACTTTCATGCCATCGAGGCTGAAGACTTTGCTGAAGCCACTCGCGAAACGCTGGAAAAAAACCTGACACTGTACGAATTTAATCAGGTCAGAGACGATGTTGAGTTCATCAATGACAGCTACCGTAGCGTGTCGCCCGGTGACCGCTATATATTGAGCTGGGACGGTAGCCAACTGCGTCTCGCCCTGAATGATGAGGTCGTGTATACCGGTGATAGCGCCGAGGCGGCCAGTGCCATGTTCGGTATCTGGTTGGGAGAACGTCCGTTAGGCGAGGGGTTTCGAGATGCGCTGCTGGGGCAGCGTTAGGCGCGTTTTGCTGTCACGTAACGTGCCGTGGGCAGCCAGACAATGAGGAAATATGAAAGCATTAATTCAGCGGGTTAGCCGGGCCAGCGTTGAAGTGGACGAGCAGACCGTGGGACGTATCGGCCGTGGTTTGCTCGTACTGGTAGGCGTAGAAAAAAACGACACCGACGCACAAGCGGATAAACTGCTACACAAGTTACTGCATTACCGTGTCTTCAGTGATGCACAAGGTAAAATGAACCTGAATGTACAGCAGGCAGAGGGCGAGCTACTGCTGGTTTCCCAGTTCACCCTGGCGGCAGATACCCATAAAGGGCTGCGGCCGAGTTTTTCCAGTGCCGCCTCGCCGGAAGAAGGCGAGCGGCTGTTCAACTATCTGGTGGCCCAGGCAAAGCTAACCTCTACGCCTATCGCCACTGGTGAGTTTGGCGCTGACATGCAGGTTGCGCTGATCAACGACGGGCCGGTCACCTTTCTGCTGGAAAGTTAAGACGCGTCACTGTTTTCAGCTTCCAGCATGGCGGCTTCCATGGCTTCAAGCTCTTCCTCTGCGGCTAGCCAGCGCTGTTCGGCGTCGTCCAGGCGCGCTTTAATTGCAGCCTGTTTGGCCAGCACATCGGTCAGTTCCGCCTTGCGGCTGGCGTCGGTGTAAAGCTCTGGGTCAGCCAGTTGTTCCTCAAGTGCTGTCAGCGCTTTCTGCTCCTGCTCCATGGCGTTCTCGGCCTTGTCACGGGTCTTCTTCATTGGCCTGAGTTTTTCACGCATTTCAGCGGCGGCCTTACGTGCGGCTTTGCGGGCGTCACGGCTATCACCGCTGGCCTGCTGGTCTTGCCGGTCACTTTTGTCGCTTCGTGCATCGCGTCGTTGAGATTCCAGGCGCTCTTTCAGCCACTGGCGGTAATCCTCCAGATCACCGTCGAAAGGTTCGACCCGGTTATCCGCCACACGCCAGAATTCATCTACGCTGGCACGCAGCAGGTGACGGTCGTGGGATACCAGAATCACCGTGCCTTCAAAACTTGCCAGCGCTTCGGTGAGCGCTTCACGCATTTCTAGATCAAGGTGGTTGGTCGGCTCATCAAGCAGCAGAAGGTTAGGTTTCTTCCAGGCCACCAGGGCCAGTGCCAGGCGGGCTTTTTCGCCACCGGAGAAGGTGGCAACTTCGCCAAAGGCATCATCGCCAGCAAAACCGAAGCCGCCCAGAAAATTACGGATTTCCTGATCGCTGGCAGTCGGTGATAGGCGTTGTACATGGACAAAAGGGGTCGTGGTGATATCCAGGCTTTCCAGCTGATGCTGGGCAAAGTAGCCGATGGCCAGATGCTCACCCGGTGTGCGTTTGCCTGCCAGCAGCGGTAACTGGCCGATCAGGCTCTTGATCAGGGTGGATTTGCCTGCGCCGTTAGGGCCGAGTAGCCCGATTCGGCTTCCCGGCAACAAGGTCACGTTAACGTTATCCAGCTGAACGATATTGCCGTCGTTGCTCTGATACCCCAGCTGCGCCTGATCGAGCACCAGCAGAGGGTGCGAGGTTTTGTCGGCAGCCGGGAGGCGGAAGTGGAAGGGGGAATCTACGTGAGCAACGGCGATTTCGCCCATGCGTTCAAGCATCTTGACGCGGCTTTGCGCCTGACGGGCCTTGTTGGCCTGGGCTTTGAAGCGATTGATAAAGCGCTCAATCTCCTCACGCCGGGCTTGTTGTTTGGCGGCCTCGGCCTGCTGGAGCGCGAGTTTTTCAGACCTTGTGCGTTCAAAGCGCGAATAGTTGCCCCGATAGAGTTCTACACTCTGATGGTGCATATGCACAATGTGGTCACAAACGGCATCCAGAAAGTCACGGTCGTGAGAAATCAGCAGCAGGGTGCCGGGGTAGCGGGTCAGCCACTGCTCCAGCCACAGCAAGGCATCCAGGTCCAGGTGGTTGGTGGGCTCATCAAGTAGTAACAAATCGGAAGGCATAAACAGCGTGCGGGCGAGATTGATACGCATACGCCAGCCGCCGGAAAAATCCGATAGCGGGCGCTTCAGGTCCGCCTGCACAAAGCCCAGGCCCACCAGCAACTGAGCCGCGCGGGATTCCGCCCGATAGCCGTCGAGCGTCTCGATCAGGCCGTGGAGCTCCGCTTCCCGGTGGGCGGCACCGGAAGCTTGTGCGGCGGCCAGGTCGGCTTCTGCCTGGCGCAAGGCAAGGTCGCCATCCAGCACGTAATCGATAATGGCACGGTCGAGGGCTTCGACTTCCTGAGCCATGTGAGCAATGCGCTGGTTGCCACTTATTTCGATTTCGCCTTGATCGACGCCTAGCTCGCCAAGTAAAAGTTTGAACAGGCTGGATTTTCCTGTCCCATTGGCGCCAATAATGCCGGCTTTAACGCCATCATTGAGCGTGAGGTCAGCGTTATCGAGTAGCCGTTGTGTGCCGCGTTGCAGCGCGACCTGGCGCAGTGCGATCATGCGTTCTCCCGTAAAGAGGTTAGCGATTCATGGGCAATTCTACCCGATTGACAGCACTTCAGCAGGATTCCCTTTGGGACTTTGCACAGCGCTTTTATGCGTTGCCTGATGTAGAAGCGGCATGTCTGCGCCTGCAAAATGAAGATGGCGTGGATGTCTGTGAACTATTATTGCATTGTTGGTTGCTGATTTATGGCGTTAAGGCTAAACCGCAAGCGTTAGCCATTGAATGCCTTGAAAGAAGACGTTGGCAGGGCGAAGTGACAGCGGTGTTGCGCCAGTTGCGACAGGGGCTAAAAGACGATGCAGAGCGCGCTGGTGCTGAATCTGGGGTGGCAGAGCTGCGTGGAGTGATTAAAAAAGCGGAGTTACTGGCTGAACGTGAAAACCTTCAACGCTGGCAGCAGTGGGGGCAGTGCCATGAAAATGTGCTTGAAATGCTGCCCAGTAAACAACGAAGCCTGCAAGAAGTCGTGAATTTGCTGAAGTTAAGTATTTTTTCGCCGCAGATCGATCACATTGAGTGTGAAGGGGGTCAGGTCTCTGATGAGGTCGAAAATGCCTGGATCATGATTGTCTACCGGCTTGACCCCTTGATTCGAGCGCGCTAGCCTGAAAATCATTGGTTTTTAATTAATTGCAGTTTTGTCCGATGATATTCAGCGATAGGTTGTCGATTCAATAATTGTGAATAAACAATCAATAGGGTGCTACATTTGTTGATATCAGCGGAACGAGCGACAGTAACCTGACCAAAATCTTGTTGTTGGTTCATCAAGTATCAAGGCAGGTTCATGTGCAGGTAGATAGCGCACACCACTGGAATGGGGAATAACGCATGAAGGCAACTAAGTCTGTTACTACCAAGCTACTCACGACGGCAAGCGTCAGTGCCTTATTAATAGGGCTTTCGGGTGGTGCGTCTGCGGACAATTGGCGTTACGCCCACGAAGAATATGAAGGTGATGTTCAGGACGTCTTTGCTCACGCCTTCAAAGATTACATTGAAGATAATTCTGATCATTCCGTACAGGTATATCGTTTCGGTGAGCTCGGTGAGTCTGACGACATCATGGAGCAGACGCAGAATGGTATTCTGCAGTTTGTAAACCAGTCGCCTGGTTTCACTGGTTCACTGATTCCTGAAGCGCAGATTTTCTTTGTGCCTTATCTGTTGCCGACCGATGAAGAAACCGTTGTTAAGTTCTTCAACGAAAGTAAAGCCATCCACGAGATGTTCCCGGAACTCTACGCTGAACAGGGACTAGAGCTTCTCAAGATGTATCCGGAAGGTGAAATGGTCGTGACAACCGACGAGCCGATCAGCTCGCCGGAAGACATGAACAACAAGAAAATCCGTACCATGACTAACCCCCTGTTGTCGGAAACCTACGACGCCTTTGGCGCCACGCCGACACCACTACCCTGGGGTGAAGTCTATGGTGGCCTGCAGACCGGCATCATCGACGGTCAGGAAAACCCGATTTTCTGGATCGAGTCAGGCGGGCTGTATGAAGTGTCTCCGCACCTGACGTTTACCGGCCATGGCTGGTTTACTACAGCCATGATGGCCAACCAGGACTTCTACGAAGGCCTTTCCGAGGAAGAGCAGCAGCTGGTGCAGGATGCTTCAGAGCATGCCTATGATCACACCATTGAACACATCCTGGGGCTGGCTGACGAAGCGCTCGCCAAGATTCAGGAAGCCTCTGATGAAGTCACGGTAACGCGTCTTTCTGAAGAGCAGATCCAGGCATTCCGTGAGCGTGCGCCTCAGGTAGAAGAAGCCTTTATTGAAATGACCGGTGAGAGCGGTAAAGAGCTTCTGGATCAGTTCAAAGCTGACCTTGAAGCTGTTTCCAACGATTGATTCTATCGGAGTGATTTTGCCAACGCAGTACTGAATAAAGGGGCAGCACAAGCTGCCCCTTTTTGGTTCACGCAAGCATGGTGAACCATGTGAGAAGAAAAACAGTGCAGCGAAAACAGCGTGGTGAAAAGGAGTCTGGCGATGACTGAAGAAGAAGCCGAAAAAAATTATCGTTCTGGTTTGCCGGGGTTTCTCGGGGTACTTGATACCTTTATCAGCAAGCTGGAGGCGGCAATTCTGGCGTTGGGTGTCTTGTTGATGGCGCTTAATACGGTCACCAACGTGATTGCCCGGTTTGTGTTTGGTAACAGCATCATGTTTTCAGGCGAACTCAACCGCATTCTGATTATCATGATTACGTTTGCAGGCATTGGCTATGCCGCTCGCCATGGGCGTCATATTCGTATGTCAGCTATCTATGATGCACTGCCTGTCGGTGGGCGTAAGGTGTTGATGATCTTTATTGCCCTGTTCACCTCTCTGGTGATGTTTTTCCTCTGCTACTACTCGGTTTTTTATATTATTGATCTGCAAAGTAAAGGTCGTGTACTGCCGTCTCTGCAGCTACCTATCTGGATCATTTATGTCTGGGTGCCGCTGGGCTTTTTGATTACGGGTATTCAATACCTTCTGACAGCCATCAAAAACCTGACAACCCGTGACGTATATCTTTCGACTGGCGTTGTGGATGGCTACAAGGATACGGAAACTGAAGTCTGACGCAGGGGTCTGCACCAAAGGGGAAACACTATGACAACGATAATGGTCGTCACCATGATAGGCCTGCTGCTGCTAGGCTTTCCCATGATGATTCCACTGGTTACCGCTGCGGTAATCGGTTTCTATATGATGTTCAATGGCCTCGGCCAGATGGAGACGTTGATCCAGCAGATGATGGCGGGGATTCGTCCAGCGTCGCTGATTGCGGTACCCATGTTTATTCTGGCGGCGGATATCATGACACGCGGGCAATCCGCCAATCGCCTGATCGAGATGGTAATGTCGTTTATCGGCCACGTGAAAGGTGGTTTGGCCGTCAGTACGGCAGCTTCCTGTACGCTATTTGGCGCGGTTTCTGGCTCCACCCAGGCAACCGTGGTGGCGGTTGGTTCGCCGTTGCGCCCGAAAATGCTGAAAGCCGGTTATTCCGACTCGTTTACGTTGGCGCTGATCATCAACGCCAGTGACATTGCCTTTTTGATTCCGCCGAGCATCGGCATGATTATTTACGGGGTGATTTCCGGTACGTCCATCGGCGAGCTGTTTATTGCCGGTATCGGGCCAGGCCTGATGATTTTGATGATGTTCTCTGCCTACTGTATCACCTATGCCATCATCAAAGGCGTTCCCACCGAGCCCAAATGTACCTGGCGTGACCGTGCCAAAGCGGTGCAAATGGCGCTTTGGCCATTAGGTTTTCCGGTCATCATCGTCGGTGGTATCTATGGCGGTATTTTCAGCCCTACGGAAGCGGCGGCGGCCTGCGTACTGTATGCCATTCTGCTGGAGTTCGTGGTCTTCCGCTCGCTGAAGATAAACGATATTTATGCCATTGCGAAATCCACCGGTTTGATCACGGCGGTGGTCTTTATCCTGGTAGCAGTAGGTAATGGCTTCTCGTGGATTATCTCGTTTGCACAGATCCCGCAGGCCATTCTTGAGGCCGTCGGGGTTAATGAGGCTGGCCCCACGGGCGTATTGATCGCGATCTGTATTGCCTTCTTCGTGGCCTGTATGTTCGTGGACCCTATCGTGGTCATTCTGGTGCTAACGCCCATCTTTACACCGGCGATTGAAGCAACGGGCCTTGATCCTGTGCTGGTGGGTATTCTGATCACGCTGCAGGTGGCGATAGGGTCGGCAACACCGCCCTTCGGGTGTGATATTTTCACGGCTATTGCGATCTTCAAACGGCCTTACTGGGATGTGATCAAAGGTACGCCGCCGTTTATTTTCATGCTGATTACAGCGGCTGCGCTACTGATCATGTTCCCACAGATTGCACTGTTCCTGCGTGATGTTGCCTTCCGCTAAGCCGTTAACCGCCAAAAGGAGACAGGCTAATGTTCAACCGTATTCTTATCCCGGTAGACGGCTCCAAAGGCGCCTTGAAAGCGTTGGAAAAAGCAGTGGGGTTGCACAAGCTGACCGGCGCCGAGATGTATTTTTTGTGCGTTTTCAAGCATCACAGCCTGCTGGAAGCATCGCTTTCCATGGTGCGCCCCAATAGGCTGGATATCCCGGATGATGCGCTGAAAGAATACGCCACCGAAATTGCTGTGTATGCCAAGTCCCATGCTGTTGAGCTGGGCGTTGATGGCAGCCTGGTACGTGCTTTTGTCAAAGGTGGCCGGCCATCGCGTACCATCGTGCGTTTTGCACGCAAGCGGGAGTGCGATTTGATCGTGATCGGTGCTCAAGGGACGAACGGCGAGAAAAACCTGCTGCTGGGGAGTGTTTCCCAGCGCGTTGCCGGTGCGGCACATTGTCCGACCCTGGTCGTGTAATCGCCCCAACTTTTGGGACTAACCGTTGTCGTAAATAACACCCGCGGCCTCAGGAAGATGCACCCTGAGGCCGCGGGTGTTACGCTTTAAGACACTTTTTAGGTAGATAACGGTTAAGATAGATCTCTTTTTAGACAGACGTATTGATATATTCTGTTAACTACCATTTTTGATGTAAGGAACGCCATGAAAACGTTTTTTTCTACTGCACTGCTAAGTACTTTACTGGTTGCCCCGTTTGCCGCTGCCGCGCCTGAAACTGACGAAGAGCGCCTGGCTTACAGCCTGGGGGTAACGTTGGGGGAAAGCATGCAGGCAGATATTGCCGACCTTGATGTTGATACCTTCACGTCTGCGATGCGTGATGTGTTTGAAGGCAATGAACTGGCGCTAAGCGATGATGAAATGGCTCAGGCATTGGCAAGCTTCCAGGAACAGGCAATGGCCGAGCGTGAAGCAGAGACGGCGGCAGTTGCACAAGCCAATCGCGAGCAGGGCACGGAGTTTCTTGAAGAAAATGCCGAGCGCGAAGAAGTCGATGTCACTGACTCTGGCTTGCAGTATGAAGTTCTTGAATCCGGTGATGGCGCAACGCCAAGCGCGGAAGATACTGTCGAAGTTCATTATGAAGGCACGCTTCTGGATGGCACTGTGTTTGATAGTTCCATTGAGCGTGGTGAACCAGTGAGCTTCCGTGCAGATCAGGTTATCGAAGGCTGGCAGGAAGCGCTGCAAATGATGAGCGTTGGTGACACCTGGATGCTCTACATTCCCTCTGATCTTGCCTATGGCGAGCGTGGCCAGGGGCCGATCGGGCCGAATGAAGTACTGACCTTCCGCGTTGAACTTCTCGGCATCGAGTAACCACATCATGTTGAAAACCACCGGTAACGCCCCCTCAGCAGCAACCTGGCTTTTGTTAAGTGCCGCCCTTGCCAGCTACTCGCTGCCTGCGGCGGCTCAGGAGGATGAATCCGCGCCGGGTGCATTACCTGCCGTCAGTGCGGCGGAAACAGATGTCAGTGTGGTTGGGGTGTCCTCGGGTGGTTACATGGCCATGCAGCTGGCGGTTGCCTGGCCCGAGCGTTTTGCCGGTGTCGGCGTGCTGGCGGCAGGGCCCTGGAGCTGTGCTCAGGGCTCGCTCAGTCTGGCGCTGAATCAGTGCATGATGACGCGCCGTGGGCTGCCGTCGATTGATGCGCTGAATACCCGTTGGGCCAACTATCGCGAACAGGGTCAGGTAGGCAGTGAAAGCGCCCGCAGCGCATTGCGTGCCTATGTCTGGCACGGTGAAAGCGATAGCGTGGTTGACCCGGCACTAGGTGACCTGCTGGCCGAGCAGCTGCAGCAGTGGCTGGCAGATGAGGAACAACTCAAGGTGGCGCGCAGCCCTGAAACAGGTCACGGTTGGCCAGTGAAGCTGATGAATAATGCGGTGGCACTCTCACAGCCGTTAGGTGATTGCCAGTCGGGTGGCGGTAGCCACCTGCTGGCGTGTGAGGAAAATATTGCCGCCGATATGCTGAACTGGCTGCACCCTGATGCTGACTCGTCAACCTTGTCCTCCGCCGCCAGTGGTGAGCTGCTTGCCTTTGATCAGAGCGATTTCGATGCCAAGGGGCTGGCAGATAGTGGTTATGTGTATCTGCCAGAAGGCTGCCAGGATGGCAGTTGCGAAGTGACGATTGCCTTGCACGGTTGTCAGATGAACGCTGAGCAGGTGGGTGACACCTTTGTACGTGACACCGGCCTGAATGAGTGGGCTGACCAGCACGGGCGAATCATTGTCTATCCTCAGGCTGAAAGTACCTTAGCCAACCCGCAAGGGTGCTGGGACTGGTGGGGATTTGCGGAAAGTAGCTGGCAGCTTAACCCGCTGCATGACACTCGCCAGGGTTCTCAGGTGAGCGCTCTGATGGCGATGTTGACACGCCTGCAATCTTCCGCCGCCGAGACGGAAACCGATTAACTGCCCAGCGTGGCTTTTAATGCGCTGACCAGCGGTGCCGCGTTGGGGGCATACAGAACGCGTTCAAGAATCCTGCCGTCACGATCGACCACATAAAGCGATGAACTGTGGTCGATGGTGTATTCCATTGCTGAACTTTCTGCGTCGACCCGCCGCCATATCACGCCATAACGCTCAGCCAGCGCTTCCAGCTGCTGCTGAGAGCCGGTGGCGCCAACAAAACTATCGCCAAAAAAGCCCATATATTCTTTCAAGCGTTCCAGGCTGTCGCGTTCAGGGTCCACGGAAATCATCAGTGGCACCACGCGTGCGCGCTGTTCTTCCGTCAGCTCAGCAAGCGCCTGCTTTTTAATCGCCTGATTCATTGGGCAGACATCCGGACAATAGGTATAGCCGAAGGACACCACGGCGACCTGATCCTGTTCCAGCTGGGTCAGGGAAAAGTCTCCGCGTGTCGATGGCAGCTCAATGGGGCCGCCCGTCAACCCGTTGTTCTCCTGTTGAGCGGAAGCATTAGGGTTGAAAACATAGTGGTTAAGGCCAAAAGCACCGACAGCCACCAGAATCAACACAAATACACCGCTGCTAATCAGCAGTGTAAAGCGGCGGGAAAACCTCTGTGACATAACATCAGCTCCGGATAACATCGAAATCGAACCAGCTGCCCACACGACCATTGGGTGTATCAAGAATAACCCGGGCACGCCATGGCATCACGGATAATGTACAAACGCCTAATTGCCCTTGTCCATGAAAGTGACCATCCTGAGCCTTTGCCAGCGAAAAGCGATTGATCCCCATATCCATGCTGCGACCAATGAAGTCAACGTCGACAGCGCTAACCTCCATGCCTTGGGTGGTGACGGTGAGAGGGAGAATTTCAAGCGACTCGATACGCCCGTCAACATTTATCGAAAATGTCAGAGAGCCTGTATCCGCAAGGCTTACCGAGCAGGCTTCTGTATGCAGGTCGCATTCGGCTGAAGGCGGGTACCAGGTGATATCGCCATCACTGCGTAGCCAATGGGAAAACGCATACCAGCTTAGGGCGGCCAGCGCGATGCCTGTCACCAGGATAAGCACCTTGAGCACCGGAAACGGTTCGGCATTCGCCGTTTTTGAAGATGTGTTCATGGCAGGATCATCGTGACATCAAGCGTGGAATGGAAGTTACTCTTTTTTGAATGGTAACAGTAAACGATAAGACATCCCTGTGCTGGGATGTCGCAGGTGAGGAGAGTCACATGCAAGGGGTAGCGGGTCAAAGTATTACTGGGGCACTGGGCCCTTTGTTCCTGCTGATTCTGTTTGGTGCCGTGTTGAGTTATCGACGTTGGCCGGGAAGCGAGTTCTGGTCGCAGCTTGAACGCGTCATCTATTACGTGCTGTTTCCCGCGATGCTGGTGGGCACCTTGGCGACAGCTGATGTAGCGGCGGTACCGGTTGGCCGCCTGGCAATTACCCTGCTGGGGACGATCAGCCTCCTGGCGCTGCTGTTATGGCGGGTACGTGGCTGGATGCAGCTGGAAGCCGCTGCCTTTACCTCTGTCTTCCAGGGGGCGCTGCGCTTTAACACTTATGTGGGGGTGGCCGGAGCAGCCGCATTGCACGGCAGTGCGGGCGCCACCACAGCGGCGGTAGCAGTGGCCTTAATGGTGCCGGTGGTCAATGTGCTGTGTGTGGCCAGCTTCGTAGCAGCGGGAACACTGGGAAAAGCGAGCCTGCGCAAAAGTATTGCGGCGCTGGTGCAAAACCCGTTAATCCTGGGGTGTCTGGTTGGCATCGGGCTGAATGTGAGCGGTATCGGCCTGCCTGGCTGGAGCGAAGACAGCGTTACCTTGCTGGGGCGCGCCGCCTTGCCGTTGGGCCTGGTTGCCGTTGGTGTTGCATTGCGTCCGGCAGCCTTGCTACGCCTGGACCGTGGCGTGATGGTGACCAATGGCATCAAACTGTTGCTGCTACCCGCCTTGGTGCTTGTGCTGGCCTGGTTGGTTGGGCTGGATAACGTCACCCGGGATGTCGCATTGCTGTTTGCGGCATTACCCACAGCGACGTCGGCTTACATTCTGTCTCGTCAGCTAGGCGGTGATGCCGAGCTGATGGCCGCGATCATTACCGGTCAAACGCTGTTTGCCATGCTCACGCTCCCATTATGGTTGCAGCTGATAGCGGGGTAGAAGGGTCGGTAATCAAACGGTAAATAAAAGATATTCGCATTACTATTGACGGGGTAAATGAGAATGATTATATTGTGATGGTCAGCGTTTGATGAGCCGCTGGCAACCATGACACCCACAAGGTTAAGTGTCATTACACCTTATCCTGTCATGGTTTCTCCCTCTCATTGCTAGTCACGGTCTTTTTGCCGCCTCCTCTGGGGGCGGCCTTCTTTTTTTATACCCTTCATACGCGCTTGTCTCGTTATTAGACGAGGTAGATGATGCACGTCTTCAGCGTATTTATTTCTTTATCCATGCGGCCCTGTTTACAGTGTTTATTGCAAAGCACTTTGGAAAACGACCTGGTTAACGTCAAACAACGGGAGAGAACGTGATGCGTATTGCTGTATTCAGCGCCAAAGCCTACGACGAGACATTCCTGAATCGTGCTAATGCGACCAGAAACCACGATTTAAACTTTTTTGACGTACACCTGAACGCCGACACGGCTGCGCTGGCGCAAGGGTTTGATGGCGTATGCGCGTTTGTTAACGATCGCCTGGACGCTGACGTGCTGAATATCCTGCATGCGGGGGGAGTGCGTCTGGTGGCGTTGCGTTCGGCGGGTTTTAATCACGTCGACCTGACGGCTGCTGAGCGTCTCGGCATCACCGTGGTTCGGGTGCCTGCCTACTCGCCCCACGCGGTGGCCGAGCATGCGGTGGCACTGATTCTGAGTCTCAATCGGATGACATTCCGGGCTCATAGCCGGGTACGCGATGGTAACTTTTCGCTGGATGGCTTATTGGGCTTTGATCTTTACGGTAAAACCGTCGGGGTGGTCGGCACCGGGCAAATCGGGCTGATTTTTGCCGATATCATGCACGGTTTTGGCTGCCGCATTCTGGCGAGCGACCCGTTCAGAAGCGCGGATGCCAAAGCCTTTGTTGAATATGTGCCGCTGGAAACGCTCTACGCCGAGGCGGATATTATTTCGCTACATTGCCCGCTGACGCCTGAGACCGATCACCTGATTGATGGCGAAGCGATTGCCCGGATGAAACCCGGCGTGATGCTGATCAATACCGGGCGTGGGCGGGTAGTGGATACTCAGGCGGTCATTGGTGGCTTGAAAAGTGGCCACATTGGCTATTTGGGCCTTGATGTGTATGAAGAGGAAGAACAGCTTTTTTTCGAAGACCTGTCGTATAAAGTGATCGACGATGACCAGTTTATGCGCCTGACGACCTTTCATAATGTCTTGATTACCGGGCATCAGGCATTTTTCACCCATGAGGCATTGAGCAACATTGCAGAAACCACGTTGGGCAATATTGACGCCTTTGAAAGCGGCAGCGGCACGATGCACAGAGTGGTTATCGATCAATCTTAATCCTGAATGTTGCCATGCTTCAGCGGTTCAGCAGGCTTATTCTTCCCGGCGGTAAATCAGGTCCCATACGCCATGGCCGAGCTTTTCGCCACGGGCCTCAAATTTGGTCAGTGGGCGAAATTCCGGGCGTGGTACATAGGGCGCTGTCTCCGGGTCTGCGGTATTGGTGTAACCGGGGGCGGCTTCCATCACCTCGGCCATCCACTCGGCGTAGGCTTCCCAATCAGTTGCCATATGAAAGGTGCCGCCGGGTTGTAAGCGCGTGCGAATCAGCTCGACAAACGCGGGCTGCACAATACGCCGCTTGTGGTGTTTCTTCTTCGGCCACGGGTCGGGGAAAAACAGCTGCAGGGTGGTCAGCGAGCCTTCCGGCAGGCACTGTTCAAGCACGGCCAGTGCATCTTCGCGATAAACGCGCAGGTTGGTCAGGCCGCGCTTATCCACTTCATCCAGCAACTTGCCGACACCGGGGGCGTGCACTTCGATGCCGATGAAATCAGTGTCCGGATGGCGTTCGGCCTGCTCGATCAGCGAGTTGCCCATGCCAAAGCCAATTTCAACAACGCGAGGCGCCTTCCGGCCAAACAGGGCGTTCAGGTCCTGGCAGCCATCGGCAATCGTCAGGCCCAGGCGCGGCCAGACCTCTTCCAGGCCACGTGTCTGTGCGGGCGTCATACGACCGGCACGAATCACATAGCTTTTGATGCCGCGTCGGTGTAACGGCGCATCGGCATTTTCAGGGCCAGTGGTGGCCTCAGGGGAATGTTGGGAATCTGTCATAGTGTTTCTTGCATCGAGTCTCTTGAATCAAGCATTTAGCCGTTAATACGGCCTGCAAAGGGGGACGATGGGTCAGCGCTTTGGCGACGCGGCATACGGCCGGCCAGAAAGGCCTCGCGACCCGCCTGAACCGCCAGTTTCATGGCCCGGGCCATGCGTAGCGGCTCACGGGCATGAGCGATGGCGGTGTTCAGCAGCACGCCATCGCAGCCCAGCTCCATGGCCATGGCGGCATCCGAGGCGGTGCCGATACCCGCATCGACCAGCACGGGCACGTGACTCTGCTCGATAATCAGGCGGACATTATGCGGATTCTGAATGCCGTGGCCGGAGCCGATCAGCGAGCCTAGCGGCATGATGGCGCAGCAGCCCATGGCTTCCAGTTCGCGTGCCACAATGGGGTCATCGCTGGTGTACACCATGACGTCAAAGCCATCTGCCAGTAGCGTTTCGGCGGCTTTCAGCGTCTCAACCACATTGGGGTAGAGCGTATGATCGTCGCCCAGCACTTCCAGCTTGACCAGGTTGTGGCCATCGAGGAGTTCTCGAGCCAGCCGACAGGTGCGCACGGCATCCTTGGCTGTATAGCAGCCTGCCGTGTTGGGCAGCAGGGTATAGCGCTGTGGCGAGATCGCATCCAGCAGGTTGGGGGCGTCTGCTTCCTGCCCCAGATTGGTGCGGCGTACGGCAAAGGTCACAACGTCAGCGCCGCTTTCGGCAATGGCAGCCCCGGTTTCGTCGAAATCCTTGTACTTGCCGGTGCCAACGAGTAGGCGAGAAGAGAATTCCCGACCCGCAATCGTCAGCGGCGTGTCTGGGTGAAGCGGGTTATTAGCAAGGGTCATGCGAGCATCCTGTGAATAAGCCTTGTGAGTGAGCCCTGTCAATGAGCCGAAATGTGTCAGCTGCGTGAGGCGATGTCAGGTGTTCCGTTAGCCGCCGCCAATGGCATGCACCACTTCCACCTGATCCCCATCGCTGAGCAGCGTCTGGGCAAGCTGGCTTCTGGGAACGATTTCTTCGTTGACTTCGACAGCGATGCGTCGCCCCGTGAGGCCCAACTGTTCAATCAGTTGGGCCACATAAGTACCTGCTTCCAGCGCGTGGTCGTCACCATTAAGGCGGATGCTGATCATGGTCATGGAGAGCCTACTGCCTTGGTCGTTGATATCATAAGTGACAGATCGATGCGGCCTATTGTAGCGGCTTAACGGCCTGCAGACAGCCATTAACCGATGACAATAGATCACGAAGTAACCAGAACAGTGAACAACAGGAGATCAGTATGCTGCAAATCCATCGCGGGGCCTGGTGCGGTGTGGCGCTTTCAGGCGCATTGATGGTCATGCTTGGCGCCTACGCCGCCCATGGGCTATCGGCCCGAGTCAGCGCTGAGCTGGTCAGCGCCGTGGAAACCGGCGTGCGTTATCAGGCCTGGCATACCCTGGCCATCATGGTGGTGCTGGTATGGCGTAGCGTTCAGCCGTTGGCTGGCCAGCGCTGGGTAATAGCGTTATGGGCACTGGGCATGCTGTGTTTTTCAGGTTCGCTATATCTGATGGCGCTAGCCGGCCTGAGCCTCGGTATTGTGACACCTATCGGTGGCGTGCTGCTGATGGCTGGCTGGTTGGGCTTAGCCGCCACGGCTTTGCTAAGCCCGACTTAATGCAAGTCGCTTAAAAAAGTTCTTAAAAAAAGTTCTTAAAAAAGTGGTTAAAACATAAGTTTAACCCCGGCAACGACCCCAGTGTCTTCCGTGCTATCGCCACTAGCTCGGGAGAAATCTGCTGTGTCGCCGTACTCTTTCTGCCAATAAGCACCGACGTAGGGGGCGAAGCGGCGGGTGACTTCATAGCCTAGCCGCAGGCCAGCACGAACCGAGTTAAGCCCTTCGCCCACACCAAATTCTTCAACCTCGCTAGCGGCCACGGCAATTTCGGTGCGCGGCTGTAGGTAGAGCCGTTGAGTAAGGCGCAGATCGTATTCGCCTTCAAAACTGGCGGCGACATCGCCATCCTCACTCACTTGTATAGCAACGTCGGTTTCAATGCCGTAAGGCATCACGCCTTGCAGACCCACCACACCATAGATGCGTTCGGCGTGATCATTGGAGAACACACCGCCTTGGTAACCGATACCCCCCTGTAACTCCCAGAAATCAGCGACTAGGCGGCTATAGAGGAGTTCCAGGGACTCAAACTCAGCATCTTCGCCGTCGCCCTGGACATTTTCGCCTTCTGATTTCAGGTAAACGCGGTTGATATCGCCGCCGTACCAGCCCTGAAAGTCCCATACCACAGCCTCTTGGCCTTTATCGGGCACGCTATATTCAAGCCGGTCGAACAGGGCCATGCCCATGTTGTGTTCCTCGGTGGGCGCTGGCCAATGATCTGGCGCTGCATAGCCATCTTCGGCTTGAGCAGCGGTAGCAGCGACCATGCCGAGGGCGGCGCTGGCGAGGGTTAAGTAGCGCTTGGTTTTCATGCTGTCTCCTTAAGAAACCTGAACAACGCGGAACATACCGGCATCCATGTGATAGAGAAGGTGGCAGTGGAACGCCCAGCTGCCCTCTGCGTCTGCGGTGATCAGTGCAGACACACGCTCGCCGGGCTTCACATTTAGGGTGTGTTTGCGCGGAATCAATTCACCCTGGCCGTTTTCCAGCTCCATCCACATGCCGTGGAGGTGAATGGGGTGCTCCATCATGGTGTCGTTGACGAGGATGAGGCGCAGCCGCTCATCTTTCATAAAATGAATGGGGCCGGTCACCTCGCTAAATTTCTTGCCGTCGAACGACCACATATAACGTTCCATGTTGCCGGTCAGGTGCAGTTCAAGCTCACGGCCTGGTTCGCGGCGGTCTGGCCATGGTGTGAAGGCTTTAAGGTCGCGGTAGACTAAGACGCGTCGTTCGTCGGGGTCGATGCCGATGCCCGCTTGGTCGTAGCGAGAGCCGGGCTGGGCTTCACCAGCAAGTAGCATGCCATTTGCGCCGATTTTCGCCTGTTCCCCGGACATGCCGCCCATACTAGAGTGATCCATTCCCGCCATACTGGAATGGTCCATGCCTTGCATATTCGACATGCCTGAGTGATCCATTCCCGCCATGCTGGAATGATCCATGCCATCCATATTCGACATGCCAGAATGATCCATTTCCTCCATGCTGGAATGATCCATACCATCCATATTCGACATCCCTGAGTGGTCCACCCCCGCCATACTGGAATGATCCATGCCGCCCATGCCGTGGGCAGCCATGGCTTCCATGCCGCGATCGGCAATTTGACGTCGTTCAGGGATTTCAGCCTGCATGCCTTCTCGTGGAGCCAGAGTGGCGCGGGCATAGCCGCTGCGATCCATCGCTTCTGCGAAGATGGTGTATGCCCGGTCATCTTCGGGTGAAACAAGCACATCGTAGGTTTCAGCCACGCCAATACGAAACTCATCCACGGGAACCGGCTGCACCGGTTGGCCATCGGCGGACACCACGGTCATCTTCAATCCGGGTATGCGAACATCGAAGAATGACATGGCCGAACCGTTAATCACACGTAGTCGTATCCGCTCTCCAGCTTTGAACAGCGCATTCCAGTTTTCCTGTGGAGAGTGGCCGTTGAGCAGGTAGGTATAAGTACTACCCGTGACATCGGCGATATCCCGCGAACTCATGCGCATTTGGGCCCACATACCGCGCATTTCGGCGGTTTGTGAGAAACCCTTATCGCGAACATCAGCGAAGAAGTCAGCAATCGTACGCTCTTGGAAGTTGTAATAGCCTTCCATGGTTTTCAGATTACGGAACACCGACATTGGGTCTTCAAAGGTCCAGTCGGTAAGCAGTAGCACGTGCTCACGGTCGTAGCGGAAAGGCTCGCGCTTGGCAGCGTCGATAATCAACGGCCCTGCATGGCCAAGCTGTTCCTGCATACCTGAGTGGCTGTGGTACCAGTAGGTACCGTTCTGACGAACAGGGAAGCGGTAAGTAAAGGTTTCACCTGGTGCGATACCTGCAAAGCTGACGCCAGGCACGCCATCCATTTCCGGTGGCAGGATTAGGCCATGCCAGTGGATAGAAGTGGGTTCATCAAGCAGGTTGGTCACACGCAGTACGGCATCCTGCCCCTCCTGCAAGCGAATCATCGGGCCCGGGCTGGTGCCGTTGATGGTAATGGGCATCGCATCCTGACCATCAATGGGGTGTGATTCACGGCGAATGGCTAGCGATACCTCGGGGCCCTCTTCGATGCCCTGAGCATAGACATTGGTGCGCCCCCAGGGGGTTGCCCAGGCGGGAGTTAATCCCATTGCCGCAGCGGAGCCTAACCCTAAGGCAACGCCGCCTTTTAGAACCTGCCGACGAGAAAGTGGGTGAGAAATGATACTTGAGCGTGCCATGTGCAACTCCCATCAATGATGAATAGCGTTATCTTGATGGAAGAAGCTGAATCAGAGCTGAATAATGATTAATTGGTCCATTCGTTCGCTAAAGGCAAAGCAATTGTGACGCGCAAGCCACCCAGTGGGCTTCGTTCAAACTGAGAGCGCCCAGAGTAGCGAGAGATTAACTGGGCAAGAATCGAGAGGCCTAAGCCGTAACCGGGACGGCGTTCATCCAGCCGTGTGCCACGTTCACTCAGTCGCGAGAGATCCTCTTCAGCAACGCCGAGGCCGTCATCATCAATGGTTAGCATGAGTGTGGTAGCGGAGACGGTAATGTCGCAATTAACGCACCTACTCGCCCACTTTCCAGCGTTATCAAGCACAATGCCTAATATTTCAGAAAAGTCGTGGGCTTCAATCGGCACTTGGTCTTTCTCGCTTGCCGAGAGGGTTAGTTGAAACATACGTTCAGGGTAAAGGCCACGGAACATCTCTATCAGCCGTGAGCTATCTCGCGTGATGTTGGCCATTCGCCCTGCGTTAGGGCCTGCAATACGAGAACGGCGTAACTCAGCATCCAGTTGGGCATTAATGTCCTCAATACGGCTGAGTAGCTTGTGGCGTCGGGTTTCATCAATAGGTCGGTTGCCGCGTAGGACTTGGGTAACCGCTGCCAGCGGGGTTTTCAATGCATGAGAAAGGTTGGCAACTGATTCCCGCGAGCGCTGCAGGCGAAGATCAATGTCATCCATAAACCAGTTCAGCTGGTCAACTAACTCATCCAGTTCGGCAGGGGCGACTAATGAAAGGCGATCGCGCTGGCCCGCTCGCAATGATTCAAGCTGTTGACGCAGTTGCCAAAGTGGCGTGAGCCCACGGTTGACCGCCAACATGTTAAGTATGATGAGCATCACCAAAAGCACGGCGGCAATGCCACCTACCCACCAGTGCAAGGTCGCAAGTCCTGCTTCAACCTGAGAAAAATCTTCTCCCACCAGCAGCACACCGCGAGTGCCTTGCCATTCAAAATGGCGGCGGTAAACCAGTAAGTGCTGATTGTCATGTTTAACGTCTAACAGCGCATCGCCGTTTTCTTCCAGCAGCGGTGCCAGCTGCTGCCATTGCAGATTGGAGGCGCTCACCGAGCCGTTAAGGCGCAGCACGTATAAATGATGGAAGACTTGATAGCCTTGGCTAACCGAGTCAAGAGCGGCAGGCACGGCAGCCTCACCTTGTTCAAGCTGCGTGACGGCATGGTCGGCTTCGCGCTGAAGACGCTCACCCAAGAAATCCCGAGCAAGGTTCTGTAACAATACCCCATGCATTAACCAGGTAATTATCACCACTAATAGCGCCACACCACCCAGCCATGCGAGTAGTCGAATACGTAAACTGCGCCGATCAATGTGAAGCAAAGAAATACCCCTGGCCGCGGCGAGTTTGAATCACCGATTTACCGAGATAACGGCGCAGACGAGCGACATAGACTTCGACCAAGTTGGGCGCGGCGGCATCCTGCTCCAAGGCATAGAGCTGCTCTAGCAGCTGCTCTTTCGAGTGGATGCGATCCGGATGCAGCATTAAGTAGCGGAGTAGCCGAAACTCAGTCGCCGTTAGCGAACGCCACGCTTCTCCTTCTTGGCACACTCGTTGGCCTGCTCCATCCAGCGATACGCCGTTAAGCGTAATCACCTGAGATAACTGACCGGACTGCCTGCGAAGGAGAGCCTTCAGGCGGGCCATTAGCTCGGCTTCATGGAAGGGTTTTGTCAGGTAGTCATCAGCCCCTGTTTCAAGACCAATGACTTTATCTTCCCAGGTGTCGCGCGCCGTCAGGATTAAAATAGGGGTGTCGCGTTTTTGCCTGCGCCATTGGGCGAGCAGATCCAGCCCCGAGCCATCGGGCAAACCGACGTCTAAAATAGCCAGCTCGTAATGCTCAGTTGCCATAAGCGACTTGGCCGCTTTCACTGAAGCGGCCAAATCAACCAGGTAACCGTTGTCCTTTAGGCTCTCTGCCAAGCTCTCTGCTATTAAGTCATCATCTTCAAGTAACAACAGTTTCATGGGCAAACATCAGGTTAGAGAGAAAAATTGCCGTACATGCCGGACTCGTAATGACCGGGGATGTTGCAGGCATACTCTAGCTCGTTAGCATTATCAGGGACACTCCATAGCAGAGTCCCTGTCTCACCAGGCGCAATGGTGACGCCTGCCATGCTCATGTTGGCCATGTCGTGACCGCCGCCGTGTGACATATCCGACATGTCATGGCTTTCGCCATTCGCCATATCCAGCATCATTTGACGATGCTCTTCTTGGGCTTCTTTGCTACCAATCACAAATTCATGTTCTAAATTGCCGGTATTGGTAATTTCAAATCTAACAACTTCTCCAGCCGCCATTTCTAACGCTTCAGGATCGAACCACATATCGCCAGCTTCAAGGCTGATCGTGCGATCAACGTCAGCGTCGGTTAGGCCACTATCGCCACCGCCATGGCCGGGTGCAGCCCATGTAGCGCTTGTTACCAAACTTAGTGTAAGAGCAAACAAAGACGTTACTAACATGTTTTTGCGCATGGTTATTTACCTCAGAGGTGATTGTCACCTGTTCTTTATACGGTGTTAACCTGAAACGAGCCTGAACCCAACGGGAAAAACAAGCGGTGCCACCGCTTCAATCGTCAGCCAAGGGCGACAATACGTGTCACCAGGGTACGCAAATCACCAAAAAAGCCGCCGCTACGTGCTGGTCTTGTCGGGTCTGAAGTGATGGCGATGGACAGCTGCTGGTCTGGAACCACCACCAGCATCTGGCCGCCATAGCCACGGGCATAGGCCGCCTGCTGGCCAGCAAAGCGGGTAAGAAACCAGCCATAGCCGTATTGATCTCCCGAAAAGCGTGAGCGGCCACGGGGCTGCCAGGAGGTGTCAATCCATGCCTTGCTGACCAGTTGGTGTTCCTGTGTGCGCCTATCAGCCAGTACCCTATTGCCGATTTTTGCCAGCCCCAGCGGGCTAACCGGCATTTCGTTGCCCCCCATGTAATAGCCTTGAGGGTCGGTGACCCAGGGGGGGATAGTAATCCCCAGTGGGCTACCCAGCCAGTTGTTAGCCAGCCGGTGGAGATCTTTGCCACTGGCTCTGGCCAGGATAACGCCCAACAGGTGCCAGCTGCCGGTGGAGTAAATAAAACGCCCGCCGGGCTCATCCACCAGAGGGCGTGTCAGCACGTAGTCAACCCAGTCAGAACTGGCGACCCAGGCGCTGTAATTGGCTCCCGAGGTGCTTTCAAGGCCAGTTTGCATGCTGAGCAGGTGGCCAATTGTCAGGGCGTCACGGGCATCTCCGGTCAAGGGTCGCCCAAGAAGCGGTAAGACCCGCTGGTCGGTGCCTTCCAGAACCCCCCGTTCAATGGCGATGCCGGTCATTAGTGCCAGCAGTGTCTTGGAGGCCGATTTGATATTGGCAGGCTGTGTCATTGAAGGGCCGCGAAAGGCGTCAGCGAACAGCGGTTCTCCATGACGGTGAATCACCAGCGCATGAAGCTGTTCAAGGCGCCGGGCGTCATCGGCCACCTTGCCCAGGGTATCCTGCGCCCATGCCTGGCCGCCCAGCCAGGGCAGGGTAACCAGAGCGGCGGCGCCGCCAAGAAGTTGGCGTCGTGTCAGGTTGGCCATGTGATGACTCCCGGTAGGGTAATGTATCTGACCTGTCAGACACCTTGAACCGGTGAAGGTTTATCCGGCAGTGCGTAGCTCGCGGTAATGTGCGCGACGGGCTTTTGTTCATCGCTGACCGAGAAGATCTGCACCTCACCGACGGCCAGCCGCCGCCCGAGCTTGATTAACCGGGCGCGGGCGATAATGTCATGATCGCCTGATGCGGCGCGCAGGAAGTGGCAGTTCAGGTCACTGGTTACCGCCATGGGCTCAGGGCCGATCTGGGCCAGAATCGCCACATACAGCGCCACATCGGAAAACCCCATCATGGTCGGGCCAGACACCCTTGGGCCAGGGCGCAAGTGCTCGTTGCCGATGGTCAGACGTAAGGTGGCCGTCATATCACCGACGCATTCAATTCGCCCCATCCGCTGGGGAAAAACCTCATCCAGAAAGTGCTCTATCTGTTCCGCTGTCATCACAGTCATTGTTGTTTTCCTTGAGTGATGAAATACCATTAGGGGTGGGTGTTAATAACCGTTAACGTTAACGTCAACCAAGCATAAATAAAAACGCCCCAAGGTGCGAGCCTTGGGGCGTTGTCTTTCTTACGGCGATTACTTGGCCTTGTGAACCTGACGCCATTCGTGAAGCAGTGGCTCCGTATAGCCAGAAGGCTGCTCACGCCCTTTGAAGATAAGGTCCGAGGCCGCCTTGAAGGCCGTGGATGCCTCGAAATCAGCGCTCATGGCGGTGTAAGTCGGATCCCCCGCATTCTGCTCGTCCACCACCTTGGCCATGCGCTTGAGGGTGTCTTCCACGCGTGGCGCATCAACGATGCCGTGGTGTAACCAGTTGGCGATATGCTGGCTGGAGATGCGCAGCGTCGCGCGGTCTTCCATCAGGCCGACGTTATGAATATCCGGCACTTTTGAACAGCCAACGCCATGCTCCACCCAGCGCACGACATAGCCCAGAATGCCCTGGCAGTTGTTGTCCAGCTCCTGCTGAATCTCGTCTTCAGACCAGTTGGCGTTCTGTGCCACCGGCACGGTTAACAGGTCATCCAGGTAGTCTGGCTCGCCGTGGGTTTCCAGCTCGCGCTGAACATCTGTCACGTTGACCTGATGATAGTGCAACGCGTGCAGGGTGGCGGCGGTGGGAGACGGTACCCAGGCGGTGTTGGCACCGGCTTTCGGGTGACCGATTTTCTGCTCCAGCA
Source organism: Halomonas sp. LS-001 (assembly GCF_052983955.1). Lineage (NCBI taxonomy): Bacteria > Pseudomonadati > Pseudomonadota > Gammaproteobacteria > Oceanospirillales > Halomonadaceae > Halomonas > Halomonas sp. LS-001. The sequence continues at coordinate 3,655,188 of NZ_CM129816.1, read as the reverse complement.
TGTTATGCATCAGGTCCGGCATTGCCCACATGCCTTTGCCGATCTGGGCACGGCCACGCAGGCCACAGGCCAAACCGACCTGGACATTGTTTTTCTCGTAGGCACTAATCCAGGCAGCGCTTTTCATGTCGCCTTTGCGCACCATGGGACCCGCTTCCATGGCGGTGTGCATTTCGTCGCCGGTGCGGTCAAGGAAGCCTGTGTTGATAAACACCACGCGGGAGGCCGCTTGTGCAATACACGCTTTAAGGTTGACCGTGGTGCGGCGCTCTTCGTCCATAATGCCCATTTTCAGGGTGTCACGACGCATACCCAGGATATCTTCCACGCGGCCAAACAGCTCGTTGGCAAATGCCACCTCAGCAGGCCCGTGCATTTTCGGCTTAACGATGTACACAGAACCGGTACGCGAATTGCGGGGCTGGTCAGCGTCTTTTTTCAGATCGTGCAAGGCCAACAGAGACGTGACCACTGCATCCAGAATGCCTTCCGGCAGCTCGTTACCGTCTGCGTCCAGAATCGCCGGTGTTGTCATCAGGTGCCCCACGTTGCGCACAAACATCAGCGAACGGCCGGGCAACGTCACGCTGTTGCCATCGGTGGTTTGCCAGGTGCGATCAGCGTGCAGCGAGCGGGTTTGAGTTTTGCCGCCTTTTTCGATCTGTTCCTGCAGGTCGCCTTTCATCAAGCCGAGCCAGTTGCTGTATACCCCGACTTTATCTTCAGAATCGACGGCGGCCACGGAGTCTTCACAATCCATGATGGCGGTCAGCGCGGCTTCCATCACTACATCTTTGACGTTAGCCGGGTCGGTCTTGCCGATCGGGTGAGCGTCATCAATCTGAATTTCCAGATGCAGACCGTTGTTGGCCAGCAGAATCGTGTCCGGTGCGCTGGCGTCGCCATTAAAGCCAATCAATTTACCGGAATCTTTGAGGCCGGTTTCGCGGCCACCCTGGAGAGTAACAATCAAGTGTTCATCACGAATCGCATACTTGATGGCATCCCGGTGTGAGCCGGTTGCCAGTGGAGCTGCCCGGTCAAGCACGCCACGTGCATAGGCGATCACTTTCTCACCACGTTTCGGGTTGAAAAGGGCACTTTTTTCAGCGCCATCGGCTTCTGAAATCACATCGGTGCCGTAGAGGGCATCGTAAAGGCTGCCCCAGCGGGCATTGGCCGCATTCAACGCGTAGCGCGCATTACTCACCGGAACGACCAGCTGAGGGCCTGCCTGAACGGCAATTTCACGGTCGACGTTTTCCGTGGTGGTCTTGACGCTGGCGGGGGCGCTGGCCAGATAACCGATTTCCTTCAGAAAGCGGCGATAAGCGGCCATATCGCTAACCGGGCCAGGGTGTTCGCGATGCCAGGCATCCAGCTTTTCCTGAAGCGTGTCACGTTCTTCGAGTAATACGCGGTTTTTTGGGGTCAAATCGTGAAACAGGGCATCGACACCTGCCCAAAAGGCCTCAGCATCAACGTCCGTGCCAGGTAATGCCTGCTCGTTGATAAAACGATCCAGGTCAGCGGCCACCTGTAAACGATGTCGCGTGATACGCTCGCTCATGAAATATCTCCTGTCTGTCAGGTTGTTGTGGCGAGCGGCAGGTGCCGGCCACGGAATGCATAAGGGTTCAATACGACAAGGCGTTTCAATGCTTTTTCAATATTGAAATGTATTTTATGGAAAATAATTCCATAACAGTGTTGTCATGTAAACAGCGTAGACAGTAAAGCACTGCCATGCTCGACCAAAAGATAAGTCAGTATAGATGTTTTCACGTGATTCCCGCGGTGGCTCGGCAAGGAGAGTGAGCATGCATTCAGAGGATTTTCAGCACCTGCCTGGCGTTTTTGCCAGCCCGCCGGATGAGCCAGCGCTCAAGCCGTTGCACCCGGGAAGTGTATTGACCCAAGCGGTTGAGGGGTATTTCATTCACTACGGTCTGGACACCCTGCTGGCCGACACTAGCCTGGTGCACGCAGGCTTCATCGAGACGGGGCGTTTTTCGTTGTGGTGCCAGGTGTGGAGCCCACCCGAACCGCTGGGAACTGCCTTTGTGACGCATGGCTACTTTGATCACATGGGGCTTTACCGGCATCTGCTGGAACGCCTTTTGGCAAAAGGCTGGCGCGTGGTGCTATGGGACTTGCCGGGGCATGGGCTTTCCAGTGGGCCGCGAGCGGCGATCGAAGATTTTGAAGACTATCAGCATTGCCTGAGCACCTTGCAAACGCGACTGCGTGCCGAATCACTGGCCCCTGGCCCCTGGCTGGGTATCGGTCAGAGCACCGGTGCCTCCATTCTGGCCACCGACGCCCTCATTCAGGGAAACCCTTCGCCCTGGGCGGGGCTGGTGCTCCTGGCGCCGTTGGTAAGACCCTGGGGCTGGACGCAATCAAGCTGGCTGCACTGGGTCGCCAGCCCGTTTATCAAGGAGATTCCGCGTAAGTATCGCGCCAACTCAACCGATGAAGCCTTTGCGTTATTTCTGCGTGAGCATGACCCGCTTCAGCCGGATAAAATCAGTGTTGGCTGGGTGAGTGCCATGCGCCGCTGGATGCCTAGGCTTCTGGCGTATGCGCCGGTCTCTGTTCCCACCCTGATTCTGCAGGGTGAGCAGGACCTGACGGTCGACTGGGAATGGAACCTCGGCGTGCTGGCGGAAAAATTCCCCGAGGCCGAGATTCACTGCCATCCTGAGGCGCGGCATCACCTGGTCAACGAAGCGGAGCCAATACGCCAGGTATTGTTTGATAGGCTGGATACGTTCATCGACCAGCTTTCATCATCGGTGACGGAACACTCGCATGAATGAAGGCAATTCAAGCGACTTGGTGTCGACGTGCTTCTTCCAGATCGTAGGCGTTTTGTAGGCGTAGCCAATAGCCCTCACTGGTACCTAGAACCTTGGCTAAACGCAAATCAGTGTCAGCAGTAATCGCGCGACGACCAAGCGTAATCTCACCGATTCGCGTGGCTGGCACCCCCATTTTGCTGGCTAATGCATTCTTGCTTAGCCCCATCGGCTGCATGAAATCCTCATACAATATTTCGCCAGGATGGATGTTAGGAAGTTTGGCCATAGTTGATCTCTCAGTGGTAATCAATGATTTCATTGCTAACCCCCCTTCAACAACCTGTCCAGTTGGCGGTAGCCGATGGCTTCGATCAGGTGTGGTTGCGTGGGTTTAGGCTCGCCCTGCAGATCCGCCAGGGTTAGCGCGACCCGCAGCACCCGGTGGTAGGCACGGGCGGAGAGTTTGAGCTTTTCCAGTACACCGGCAAGCCAGGCGCGTTCTTCATCGTTGAGGTCACAGGCGGCTTCCAGGGCTTTACCGCTGAGCTGACTGTTGAGTGCTCCGCGCGCCATTTGTCGTTCGCGGGCGGCCATCACGCGCTGGCGCACGGCGGCAGACGATTCGCCTTCGGTTTGCGCCGTGAGCTGTTCCGGTGGCAGCGCGGGGACCTCGACCTGCAGGTCGATACGGTCAAGCAGCGGGCCGGAAAGCCGCGCCTGATAGCGCTGAATCTGGGAGGCGGTGCATTGGCAGCGCTGTCGCGGGTCGCCAAGGTGCCCGCAGGGGCAAGGGTTCATAGCGGCTACCAATTGAAACTGGGCAGGATAACGGCGCTCGTGATTGGCGCGGGATAAATGTATCTCGCCAGTTTCCAGCGGCTGGCGAAGTACTTCCAGTACATGGCGTGAAAACTCGGGTAGCTCATCAAGAAACAGAACCCCCTTGTGAGCCAGGGAAATCTCGCCGGGCTTGGGTTTTGAGCCACCCCCGACCAATGCTGCTGCGCTGGCGCTGTGATGAGGTTGGCGAAACGGGCGTTGCCCCCAATGTTCATCCAGCGCCATGCCACAGACGGAACGCACCGCCGCGACGGCAAGGGCGTCTTCGTCGGAAAGCGGGGGCAGAATGCCGGGCAAGCGGCTGGCCAGCATGGTTTTACCGGTGCCGGGTGGGCCAGCAAACAGCAGGTTATGGCCACCGGCGGCGGCAACTTCTAGCGCCCGGCGAGCCTGTTGTTGGCCACGCACATCGGCAAGGTCGTCCATGGGGGCCTTGGCTTCAGGTGGTGCGGCCAGATGATGCGGGGCGATGGGTTGTTGACCGAGCAGGTGAGCAACCACGTCCCACAGCGTATCGGCGGGCAGCACTTTCAGCGAATCCCCCGCCAGGGCGGCTTCGTCAGCGCAGGCGCGGGGCACGATCAGTGCATTGCCAGCCGCTTTGGTGGCCAGCGCAAAGGGCAGAACGCCCATGACGCTTCGCAGTTTGCCATCCAGTGCCAGCTCGCCGGTACATTCCATGCCTTCCAGGGCTTCGACCGGGATCTGGCCGGACGCCGCCAGAATGCCAAGGGCAATCGGCAGATCGAACCGGCCACCTTCCTTGGGAAGGTCAGCAGGGGCAAGGTTCAGGGTAATGCGTCGGGTATTGGGAAAGTCGAAGCCTGCATTCACCAGGGCGCTGCGCACGCGTTCGCGGCTTTCCTTGACGGCCGCTTCCGGCAGGCCCACCAGCGTCAGCCCCGGCAAGCCGTTGGCGAGGTGAACTTCAACATGTACCGGTGGCGCTTCCAGCCCCAACCCAGCCCGTGTGGCGACAATCGCTAATGTCATGGCGCTCCCTCGCTCCATTTTTTATGCCGAAACCTCACCCTACGTTATCTTTGGCATGAAAAAATAGCGCCCTGTCTGTTTGGAAACGCTAGTTAATAATCTGGGCGGCTGTTTGGCGGCGGTGTTTGCGATGCCAGCGCGGTAACCAGTTCCCGGGCAAAACGTTGCGCGGAAGGCAGTGCCCCAAAGCTCCACACCGGCGGCAGGCGCAGCAGGTTGGCGTTTTTGACGCTGGGCAGGTGTTGCCATAGACCGCTTTCCGCCAGCGCGTCTTCTACGCCGATTGGCAATGGGTCAACAATAACCAGGGTTGCTTCGGGGTAACGGGCGAGCGCTTCGATACCGGATAGCGAAAACCCCCAGGCGTTGGTGGGCTGGTCCCAGGCGTTAGTCAGGTCAAGCTGTTCAAGCACAGCGTTATAGAGGCTGTTATCGCCAAAAACACGCACATGGCGGGCATCCATAAACTGCACCATCAATAGCGGCGCAGTATCAGGGCGCTGTTGGCGTAGCGTGCTCATCAGAGCGTGTGTGTCGTTGATCAGCTGTTCTGCCTGAGGTTGGCGCTTGGTTAATTCCCCCAGCTGACGGGTCAGGGTTTGCATTTCTTGCCAGGTATCGGTGCCGGGCGAATAGAGGGCGAACGAGGTGACGGGAGCAATTCGCTCCAGACGCGGCGTCAAGCTGGCGAACATGGGGGAAATCAGCGTTTGCGATGGCGGTGATTGCGCCATCAGTTCGACGTTAGGCTGAGTCCGCAGGCCGAGATCCGTCACGCTGGCGGGGATGCGTGGCTCGCCTACCCATTGATGGTAGTCACTCTGTTGGGCGATACCATTCACTGGCGCGTCAATCGCCAGCAGCGTCTCAGCGATGGTCCAGTCGACTGTCGCCCACTGTGCCTTGGCGTTCGAAAAGGGCAGCAGGCAAATGGCGAATAAACCGCAACGTGCCAGTAAAGAGAGCAGCGACAGGTGGCGCATGGTGGTGAGAGGTCATCCGGAAAATAAGCGTTATATTTAAACGGTAATGCGTATTGTTTGCAAGTTTGGGTTTACAAGACTGAGGACAGGAAAAATGCCCAGGCGCTAAGCCCGGGCATCGCGGTTTTCAGGGCGACCTAGAAACGGTAGTGCACGCTGGCCGTAATGCCGCGTTCGGCACCAAAGTAGCAGTATTCCAGGGAGTTACACGAGGCGACGTAGGCTTTATCCAGGGCGTTATGGAGATTCAGGCGGGTCTCTACGCCGTTCATACCTGCCTCGCTCCAATCGTAGCCCAGCGTGGCATCCACCAGGGTGTAGTCGGGTACGGTTTCGGTGTTGGCTCGGTCGGCGGCAATGTCAGCGTAGTGACGCACGCCAACGCCAACATCCACGCCGCTTAACCACCCCTGATTCACTGTGTATTGGCCCCATAACTGTACCTGATGACGCGGTGAATAGATGGCATTGTTGCCTTGGTTGCCGTCGTCGCTTTTGGCGTAAGTAATATCGGTAAAGCTGTAACCGGCCTGCAAGGAAAGTGATTTGGTTAGCTGGGTTTGTGCCTCAAGCTCTAGCCCTTGGGATTTTATTTCACCCACCGCGCGATAAGGATCTGATGGCTGCTCCTTGGTGGCAACGTTTTCCTGGCTGATATGATAAAGCGCTGCGCTGAACTGATTGGCGCTGCCGTCAGGCTGGAATTTGATGCCGGTTTCCCATTGCTCGCCCTCCATGGGGGCCAGCAGATCACCGCTTTCATCCACGAAGCTGGTGGGTGTAAAGGCCGTCGAGTAGCTGGCATAGGGGGCAACGCCGTTATCGAACAGGTAAACCGCCCCGGCGCGGCCACTGAACTGGGTAGCGCTTAGCGAGCTGGTATCGCCGCTATCGCGGTTGGTGTTGTCGATATTGACCCAATCGTAGCGGCCGCCCAGGGTGAAGCGCCAGTTATCCACGGCGATCTGATCCTGTAGGTAGACGCCGGTCTGGTCAATTTCATGGCGTTCCCGCAGTGGATCGTAGAATTCAATGGGGTCGCTGCCATAGACAGGCGAAAAGGCATTGAGCGGCTGAAAATACCCTGAAGGCCATGACACCGTGTTGTCGCGCTGTTGGTAATCCACCCCAAACAGCAGTGTGTGCTGCATCGCGCCGCTGTCGAGGTTGGCTTCGAGCTGGTTGTCGAGGGTCCAGGCATCCAGTGACTCATTACTGCCAGCATAGTAACGAGTGAGCTCATCCGAGGTGGGTGACGTCCAGCCATAACCGTATACCTGGTTCAGGGTGACATCCGAGTTCAGGTAGCGGAGTAACTGGCGGCCAGTGACCTGTTCGTTAAAGCGATGTTCCAGCGAGTAGCCCAGCATACGCTGGGTGCGCTCGTAGGCATCGTAATCGTCTTCCCCATCGTAAAAGTTATTGCTGATTTTGCGCCCGTTGCGCGCTACCACGGCGCCTTCATAGGGAACGCCAGAGTGGTAGCCGCCTTCTGGTTCATCCTGCAGGTAGGCGTCTACAGTTAGGCTGGTGTCATCGGTTATGTCCCAGGTGAGGCGCGGTGCGATGGCATAGCGCTGCTCTTCGGCGGGGCCAAACTGAGTGTCGGCAGCGCTAGCAATGCCGGTTAAGCGGAAAGCCAGCCGCTGTTCCTCACCGATGGGGCCGGTGAGGTCAAAGGCGGCACTGCGCTGTCGATTATTGCCGACCCGGAAACGTAGCTCGCCATTCGGTTCAAATTCAGGGCGTTTGCTGTTCAGTGCAACGACACCCCCCGGTGATGCGCGGCCATAGAGCACCGAGGCGGGGCCGCGTACCACTTCAATACTGTCTAGAAACCAGGGGTCGATGCGCATACTGCTATGCGAGTTGGCATCGCCCATGACTTTCAGGCCATCCAGAAAGGTGTTGCTCAGGCTGCCATCGGAAAAGCCGCGAAGCACCAGGTAATCGAAGCGGTTTGAGGCACCTATCTGATTGCTGTAAACCCCTGGCGTGTAGTCAGTGGCGCGCTGAACAGTGCTCACGCCACGCTGGTCCATCTGCTCACGGGTAATGGTCGAAACACTTTGGGGCGTTTCGATGAACGGCGTAGTGACTTTGGTCGCGGCCTGCTGGGCGGTGACCGTTACGGTGTTTAATGACGTGACGCCTTCGTTAGCTGACACCGGGGAAACCACCAATCCCGCGATAACGGCGGCACTGAGAGGCGAACGTAAAAAGCGACGATGTGAAGCATGCATAAGGCGAATACCCGAAAGAAGAAGCCATGAAAAATAAGTAATGAGAATTATTACGTTTAATCGCTGTAAAGAGGTATGCGCGATGACAAAGGTGTTATGCGTCGTGCCAGACATGAGCTTCAAAAGGAACTTGTTACCGCGAAGTTCCCGCTAGCGGCGCTTGTGAAACTCATGAGGTGTCATACCAAAGGCCCGTTTAAAAGCCGTGGCAAAGTTGGATGCATGGCGATAGCCACAGGCATGCGCGGTCTGCTGAACGCTGTAACCTTTATGCAGATACGCCTGCGCACGTGTCAGGCGGCAGCGTCGCAGGTAATCAAAAATCGAGCAGCCGTAGCAGTGGTGAAACTTGGCGCGCAGGCTGCTGGCACTCATGGCGGCATCCCGCGCGAGGTGTTCCAGCTGGTAATCCTGAGAGGGATGATGCTCGATCTGCTGACGTACCTGTTCCAGTCGTTGGTAGTCGCGCTGGGAGAGCTTCGCAGGAAGGCTCGCCGCTTTTTTCTCATGGCAGGGGTCAAGCTGGGTGTCAGGCAGGCCGTGCGCAAGCAGCTGCAGCGCCAGGCCTTGCCACAACAGGCGCTGGCGCTCGGCTGGCCAGTCCGATGCCAGCGCTGTCTCCAGGCTATGGTGAAGAGAAGGCGGCACTTTCCAGGTATGCAGCAGAGGGGCTGGCGCCACCAGATGGATCGAAGGCGAGGAGAGGGGGCCGTTGCCTGCTGACATCGATACATTAAGGATACGCAGGCGTTGCGGTGCGGGTTGAAACGCCTTGAGCCCGGTCTGTTCATTGAAATGTGCGCTGAAGGCGTCTCCGGCCCCTAACTGAAATGATTGGCGGCCGAGCCCCACCTGAATATGGCCTTCAAGGATCACGCTGAGAAACCAGGGAACAGTACGCCGTGAGGTAGAGGCGTAAGCGTGCAGGACATCCAGATCAGAATGTGTCACTCGCAAGGAAGGATCAATCTCTACGTCCATCACCCGTCCCTGGGCAATGCACGGCCCGGATAGAAACCGCTCGGCATCGGGAAAGTGGTAATCAATCCCGTAGCGTTGCCCAAGGGCCTGCAGATCATGGGTGGTGAGCGGTATGCGAGCTGTCGCCTCTACCATCGGTTGCATCCCTTGGGCATCAATTAATCAGCCATTTAATACGCCATCGACCAGTTCATTCAGAGTGTCAGAGAGTATCATAAAAAATGTTAAATTTAATGATATTGATTCGTATTTATTTTCCCGCGTTTATTGATTGAGCACGGCCTTCATCATGCATTGATATTCGCTGCGCTAACGAATCAGTGCAGCGAATAATCGTTGAGTGTTTATCGTGGACCGCGCTTTATTGCGGCTTATCCGTATTCTTGTCTTTCTGCTCTGTTTCCGGCTCTGTTTCCGGCTCTGGCTCATGCTGAACAGGTGCCGGAGGGGCTTCTGCTTCAACAGGCGTTGTGGTCGGTGTCGTGGATGCCTCCACGGCAGCCTCTAAGCTTGCCACCTGTTTTTCCAGTGCTTCAACGCGGGCGCGAGTGCGCTGCAAGACATCCATCAAAATATCGAAGTCTTCCCGTGATACAAGCTCCAGACGGTCGAAAGCACCCCGGACCACCTGTTGCACACCTTTCTGAATATCTTCGGGGGCCTGCGAGGCATTCTGCAGGCGTTCACCGATCTGTTGTGCCAGTTGGCCGATACGGTCGTGGGGCATCATAGTCGTCTCCTTTTGGGTTAGCGCTCTGGTAAGGATACGCAACACAGCGGCAACGCGCATGCGCCAAAGCCTTTTTGGCCAAAAAATAGCGTAGTCCCATCCATGCCTTTTAATGATGCAGCGCCGTAAATCGCTTGCTCTTTTTTGGTGCATCAACCGAGGTTGTGCTGGCTATAAGACTTTCAGAGATTACGAAAGAAAGTACATAATCGTAATAAAATACTGTTTTTAAAAGTAAAAAAATAAAGTTGGCACGTTATGCGCATTGTAGAGGGCAAGCACCTGGTTCGGGCAGTGGCTGCTGCTTACACCAACATCTGTTAACGACGCAAGGGAGATCCGGGATGAAACTCATCACCGCCATCATCAAACCGTTCAAGCTCGACGACGTGCGCGAAGCGTTGGCTGACAACGGTGTTCAAGGCATTACCGTGACCGAAGTGAAAGGTTTTGGTCGTCAGAAAGGGCATACCGAGCTTTATCGTGGTGCTGAATATGTGGTGGATTTTCTACCCAAGGTGAAAGTGGAAGTCGCCGTTGATGATTCACGCCTGGAGAGCGTGCTGGATGCTATCTGCAGTGCGGCCAACAGCGGCAAGATCGGTGACGGCAAAGTCTTCGTTACACCGCTGGAAGACGTGATCCGTATTCGTACCGGCGAGCGCGGCGGCGACGCTGTGTAAGCCTGCTTCCACCCCCTTGATTCTAGCCTGATGGAGAAAATCCTATGAACGAGTTAGCTGAGCTGAGTTATGCGCTCGATACCTTCTACTTTTTGATTTGCGGTATTCTGGTCATGTGGATGGCCGCTGGTTTCTCGATGCTGGAAGCTGGCCTTGTTCGTTCCAAGAACACCGCTGAAATCCTGACCAAGAACGTGGCTCTGTTTGCGATTGCCTGCACCATGTATCTGCTGGTGGGCTACTACCTGATGTACTCCAGTTCGGCAGGCGGTTTCATTCCCAACCTGGGCTTCCTTCTGGGTGATGAAAACAGCGCTGCTGCCGTGACGGCGGGTGGTGATGATGCGCCTTACTATTCCATGCGTTCGGACTTCTTCTTCCAGGTCGTCTTTGTGGCGACTGCCATGTCGATCGTTTCCGGTGCCGTGGCAGAGCGTATGAAGCTGTGGGCCTTCCTGGCTTTCGCTGTGGTGATGACGGCGGTTATCTACCCGGTGTCTGGCTACTGGACCTGGGGCGGTGGCTGGATCAGTGCAATCGGTTTCTCCGATTATGCCGGTTCGGGCATTGTCCACATGGCCGGTGCGGCGGCTGCGCTTGCCGGTGTTCTGGTACTTGGCCCACGTAAAGGCAAGTATGGCAAGGATGGCTCGATCCGTGCCATTCCCGGCGCCAACCTGCCACTGGCAACCCTGGGTACCTTTATCCTGTGGATGGGCTGGTTCGGCTTTAACGGTGGCTCGGAGCTGAAAATGTCGGATATCGGCTCCGCCAACGCGGTAGCACAGGTAATGGTCAACACCAATGCGGCGGCTGCCGGTGGTGTGATTGCTGCCCTGGTTCTGGCGAAACTCTGGTTCCGCAAAGCGGATTTGACCATGGCGCTTAACGGCGGTCTGGCAGGTCTGGTCGCGATTACCGCTGGGCCTTCAGCGCCCACGGCGGTAGGCGCGATGCTGATTGGTATGGTGGGCGGCCTCCTGGTCATTGTCTCTATCGTGACGCTCGACAAGCTCAAGCTGGATGACCCGGTCGGTGCGATTTCCGTCCACGGTGTGGTGGGTATCTGGGGCTGTCTGGCCGTGCCGCTGACCAATGCGGATGCGACGTTCGGCGCGCAGATCATCGGAATGGCAGGCATCTTTGCCTGGGTCTTCCTCGCCAGCCTGATTGTCTGGCTGATTCTTAAAGCGGTGATGGGTATCCGCGTCACCGAAGAAGAAGAGTACGAAGGCGTTGATATCACGGAATGCGGTATGGAAGCTTACCCAGAGTTCAGTATTGCCAATAAATAAATGACTCTGCTGTAACCGCTTCACCTGGCCTCCCTTCTTGGGGGGCCTTTTTGTATCGGCAGAGTTTCCTTAAGTGAATCAGCTTTTCATTATCCGTGGGTGGCAGTGTATGCTAAAGGGCATCTCAGGCAGGCGGTTGATGCCGTCTGCGCTGGCGCAGATACTGACATGCTGGCATGGTTCGGCTGACACTGTTTAGCTGACACCGTTCGGCTGGTATAGCTCGATTGAGCAGACTTTCCATTTTGTATTGAGGACGCCGCCATGAAACTTATCTCTGCGATTATCAAGCCGTTCAAGCTTGATGACGTGCGCGAATCGCTCTCCGACATCGGTGTGCAGGGGATTACCGTCACTGAAGTGAAAGGCTTTGGTCGTCAGAAAGGCCACACGGAACTTTATCGTGGTGCCGAATATGTGGTGGATTTCCTGCCCAAGGTAAAACTGGAAGTGGCCGTGGATGACGACATGGCCGAGCAGGTCATCGAGGCCATCACCCAGGTCGCGAATACCGGCAAGATCGGTGACGGCAAGATTTTTGTCATGCCGCTGGAACAGGTTATCCGTATCCGTACCGGTGAAACGGGCAAAGACGCGGTTTAGGTTTGTTAACTGTGAATAGTGAGTGGTGAATGGTAAGAAAAAAAATTAGTAAATTGTTGAACTGTAAACAGTAACCAGCAAAAAGCCCCTGTGGATCATCTCCAGCAGGGGCTTTGTATTAGTGATGTAGTGATTATAGCGACTAGGGTTTTCTACTCATTTCTCACTTCTCACTACTCACTTTTCCACAAAAGCACGCTCAATGACGTAGTCACCCGGCTCACCCATACGCGGTGAGATATTCAGGCCGAGTTCGTCGAGAAGTGCGCTGGTATCGTCAAGCATGGCGGGGCTACCGCAAATCATGGCGCGATCCTGACGAGGGTCGATCGCTGGTAGGCCGGTATCTGCAAACAGCTTGCCGGAGCGTATATGGTCGGTCAGGCGCCCCATGGTATGAAATTCTTCGCGGGTAACCGTCGGGTAATACACCAGTTTTTCGGCGATTTCTTCACCCAGGTACTCATGGGCAGGCAAATCATGGGTAATGAAATCAGCGTAGGCCAGTTCTGATACCTCCCTTACTCCATGCACCAGCACGATTTTTTCGAAGCGCTCATAGGCTTCCGGATCGAGAATCAGGCTCATGAAAGGGGCAAGGCCGGTGCCAGTGGAGAGCAGATAGAGGTTGCGCCCAGGCAGAAGGTCATCTGTGACAAGAGTGCCTGTGGGTTTGCGGCTGACCATGATTTTATCGCCGACTTTCAGGTGCTGCAGGCGCGAGGTGAGCGGGCCATCCGGCACCTTGATGCTGAAAAACTCGAGATGATCTTCGTAGTTGGGGCTGGCGATGGAGTAAGCGCGCATCAACGGCTTGCCGTCGACTTCCAGGCCGATCATGACAAATTGCCCATTTTTGAAGCGCAGACTGCGCTCGCGCGTGGTGCGGAAGCTGAACAGAGTGTCGTTCCAGTGATGAACGCTGAGAACTTCTTCGAGGGCGAATTTACTCATGGTGTCTCCGGTGAAAGCGTTAAAAGGGGCGCCGTTATGCGTAAATTGAATAAAAGATCGATTTAGTGTTGCTTCTTAGTCTAAGAAAACGTCTTATATCTGTTAAGTCAATAATAGTGATAACGCTTATTCAGTATATAGATATAGGTCATTTTTTATGCACTTTACCTTGCGTCAGTTAGAGGTTTTTGTCGCGGTGGCCCAACATGAGAGCGTCTCCCATGCCGCTCGTGTGCTGTCACTCTCGCAATCTGCCACCAGTACCGCCTTGGCGGAACTGGAGCGCCAGTTTGACTGCCAGCTGCTGGACCGCCTGGGAAAACGCTTAAAACTCAATGCTCTGGGGTTTCAGCTGCTACCCAAGGCGGTAGCACTGTTGGACCGTGGTGAGGAAATTGAAGGCTTGCTGCGTGGGCAGAAGGGGGTAGGTACGCTGGAAGTCGGTGCGACGCTGACCATCGGCAATTACCTGGCAACGCTGCTGATCAGTGACTTTATGCAGCGGTTTCCCGGTAGCCGAGCACGTCTGGCGGTACGTAATACCCGGCATATTATTGAGGGTGTTCGCCAGCACTCGCTGGATATCGGGTTGATTGAAGGGCCGTGCGACGATGAGGACATTATCAGCCAGCCATGGGTCGATGATGAGCTGTGTGTGTTCTGCTCGCCACGCCACCCTTTGGCCGGACGCGACAGGCTGGAACTGGAAGAACTGTTACGCGAGGATTGGATTATGCGTGAAGAAGGTTCCGGTACACGCTTGACGCTGGAGCAGGCGGCGCGCCATCGTCGCAGCCGTTTTAATACCTTGCTGGAGCTTGAGCATACCGAAGGTATCAAGCGGGCGGTGGAATCCGGTTTGGGTATTGGCTGCGTGTCGCGGCTGGCGCTGCGTGACGCGTTTCGCCGCGGCAGCCTGGTGCCCTTACCCACGCCGGACTTGGATCTGAAGCGCCAGTTCACGTTTATCTGGCATCGTCATAAGTACCTGGCTCCTGGCGTGCGTGAATTCCTGCGCCTTTGCCGGGAAATGACCGATGGCGCTCAGCGAAGCGATGACATCGCCCTGCCGCCGATTCCGTAAGTGTTCCTGAAGGGCGGCAGAGCGCGGTTTTCACTAAGAGCACTAAGCCCACTAAGAGCACTAATGCCCACTAAGGCAGGCGGCGTTGACCGTTGCCGCTTTCCAGCGCTTTCGTGTGTTTCTGAGCCTTTTCTAACGCTTGCCCTTGAGACTGCCCTTGATATTGCTCTGGAGAAAGCTTGAAGTTGCCGATGATATTTGTCAGATACATGGCCTGCTCTTTTAGCTGCTCTGCAGCGGTGGTGGATTCTTCTACCATGGCGGCATTTTCCTGAGTCATGCGGTCGAGTTCGGCCACGGCCACATTAACCTGACCAATACCATCGCTCTGCTCGCCCGTTGCGGCGGTGATCTCGCCCAGCACATCGCTGACCTGGGTTATGTGGCGAACGATATCCTGCATGGTCTCGCCGGCATGTCGCACCAGAGTGGTGCCATTTTCCACGTTGCTTTGTGACGTTTCGATCAGTCGCTTGATGTCGTTTGAGGCATCGGTACTGCGGCTGGCCAGTTTGCGGACTTCATCGGCCACCACGGCAAATCCTCGCCCATGCTCTCCTGCCCGCGCGGCTTCAACCGACGCATTCAGGGCTAGCAGATTGGTCTGGAAAGCAATGCCATCCATCAGGCTGACAATATCACCGATCTGGTTGGATGAAGCGGCGATGTCTTCCATGGTCGTCACCACTTCGGCCACCGCCTGCCCGCCGCGCTCAGCGACCTGGGAAGCTGAATGCGACAGCTGGTTCGCTTCTCGTGCAGAGGCTGCCGTATGTTCCACCGTACTGGTAATTTCTTCCATGGAGGCAGAGGTCTGCTGCAGGCTGGAGGCGGCATTTTCCGTCCGGCGTGAAAGATCCCTACCGCCAGTGGCGATTTCCGTTGCCGCCGTATTGACCGACTCACTGCTTTGGCGCACATCCAGCAGAATCGCCTGAATTTTTTCGGCGAACGCGTTGAACTGCTGGGCGACGGCGGCACTTTCATCACGCCCATGAACGGGCAAACGCTGGGTAAGGTCGCCATGGCCTGAGGCGATTTCTTCCATGCGGTTGGCCAGCCGTTTCAGGGGGCGGGCAATACGTCCACCAATCCACCACAGGGCTGCCATGCCAATGGCGGCAAGCAGCAGGCCAATCAGGGTCATGCCTAAGGTGTTTTGCTGCTTCTGTTCGCTGAGGACGCTCTGCAGGTCGTTCAACTCGGCCAGAGCTACTGATTCGGGCAACTGCAGCACCAACACCCAGGTAGTGGCGTTATCATCGCCCAGAGCAATCGGCTGGAAGCGTTGTAGCATGCCATCTGCAACGCTGCTATGGAGACGATTCTGTGCGGACGCTTCTTCAATACCGGCTAGCAGGGTGCTGCTGAGCGACTCTCCTGCTGGCAGGCCCAGGCCGTTTTCACCGGCAGTGTCAGCCACCAGCCCCCCTTGCCCGGCGACCAGCGCCATCCGTCCTGCACCGTCGTAAAGCGCTTGGTTGGCATCGGTTAACAGCGTCTGGATAAAGCTGAGAGACAGATCGGCCCCCGCGATCCCGCGAAATTCGCCATCGACCAGTATGGGGGCATTGAACGAGGTAACGAGATGCGTCGTGCCGCCAAAATCATAGGCGGCAGGATCGACAATACAGGCTGATAGCGTTTCACGCGGGCACAGATAATATTCCCCCTGGCGGACACCGTTGTCGAGTCGCGTCTCACTTTCTATGTCGTCACCAAGCGGCAGTAGCGCTAGCGAACCATCATCGTCACGATACCACCAGGGCATAAAGCGGCCGCTTTCATTATGGCCGTAACGCTCATCACCGGCGTAGCGCGCATCATCGCCAAAAGCATCAGGCTCCCAGCCGATATACGCATCCAGCAGTGACGGGTTGTCGGCCAGTGTCTGGCGTACCAGGTTCGATAACTGGCGACGGCTCAGAAAAAGCGCCCGCTGACCTTCCGAATCTTCCTTACCCATCAAGGCGTTGGTCGTAGCCAGCTGCTTGGCCAGTGTCATGGCCTGATCCAGTTCTCGTTGAATGCGCGCGCCCTCTGCGTCGGCAATGGCATCCAGGCGAGCACTCAGCGCATCTTCCATGAGCTCACGAGTGTGCTCTTCCACCGTTTGCTGGGTGCGAGCAGCGGCAAGCAGGTTGTACACCACCAGCGCTGCCACAATCGCCAGTAGACAAGGGCCTGCCAGTGCCACGACGAAAGAGCGTAACGAGCGAAAATGCATAGGGGTCATTCCTCAGGTAAGACGGCGACGTTGGTCAGATGTCTGATAAGGGGCTTGCAGCGTCGGCGTGGCCGCTTGAGACAGCTTGAAACTGCTGATCGTCCCCGCCAGGTGTTCGGATTGTTCTTTCAGCTGTTCTGCGGCAGTGGTGGATTCTTCCACCATGGCAGCGTTTTCCTGAGTCATGCGGTCCAGTTCGGCCACCGCGATATTGACTTGATGGATGCCGTCGCTCTGTTCGCTGGTCGCGGCGTTGATTTCCTCAAGCACATCGGTCACACGAGTGATGTGCGCGACGATGTCTTCCATGGTGACACCGGCATTGCGCACCAGCGTTGTGCCGTTATTCACCCGGGTCTGGGAATCTTCAATCAGCTTCTGGATATCGTTGGCGGCTTCGCTGCTGCGCCCGGCCAGTTTGCGCACTTCATCAGCCACCACTGCAAAGCCACGGCCATGCTCGCCTGCGCGAGCCGCTTCCACCGAGGCGTTGAGTGCCAGGAGGTTAGTTTGAAATGAAATGCTGTTCATTAACGTGACGATTTCACCAATCTTGTCGGAGGCCTGGGTGATGCCTTCCATGGTTGTCACGACATTGGCCACAACCTTGCCGCCCTCGTTTGCCACTTCGGAGGCGGTTTGCGAGAGTTTGTTGGCTTCCTGGGCAGAGGCGGCAGTGTGTTGAACCGTGCTGGTAATCTGCTCAATAGAAGCGGAAGTTTGCTGCAGGCTGGAAGCGGCGTTATCCGTGCGGCGTGACAGATCCTGCCCGCCCATGGCAATTTCGTTGGCCGCATGATGCACCGCCTCGCTACTTTCGCGGACATCCATCAGAACGGCTTCCATTTTGCCAACGAAACGATTGAATGCGTTGGCAATCTGGGCGACTTCGTCATTGCCATCTTCCGGTAGTCGCTGGGTCAGGTCGCCTTCGCCTGAGGCAATGTTGTCCATGGCGTTACGTACGCCAAGCAAGCGGCGAAGTAGCAGTGACAGCAGTAAACCAAAGACCACGGCGGTGATGCCGGCGACAACCAGCAGCGTGATGATTGACGTTGTTGCAATGGCTCGCAGGCCTGCGGTGGCCTCGCTTTCGTCAAGCGCGACTATCAACTGCCAGCCGCTACTGCCACCAACGGCACTCCCCATGAGACGCATGCTGCTGTTCTGCAGCTCAAGCATCTGAGGCTCGTCGGCTTGAATAATCTGTGTCAGGCGCTCATTGGTCAGATCGCTGCTCAATACGGAGGAAGGCTCAAGCGTTAGCTCGGCGTCAGGGTGCGCCACGAGAGTGCCGTCTTCGGTTGTCAGAAAACCAAAACTCGAGGGGGTTGGTGCAATACTGTCCACAATGCCGATAACATCCTGGATCGTAATGTCCGCGCCGATGACGGCGGCAAGCTGTCCATTACGGTAAAACGGGCGGGCAAAGGTAACAACCAAACGACCTGTCTGAGCATCAACATAAGGGGCGGTGATAATGGTGTCTTCTGCCTGGGTAGCATCCTGATACCAGGGCCGTTGGCGTGGGTCGTAATCGCTGGGTGGCTGCCAGTCATCGGAGAAAAAGGCTTCCGAGGTAGAAGGGTAGGCAATGTAGGCCGTCATGAAACTGCCGGAATCCGCGAGTTGGCGAAGTGCACTCAACGGGTCATCGCTCACTACGGCTTCTTCCATGCTGGCCAGCATGGAATAGCGGGCATTGAACCATTCATTAATCGCCTGGGTATTGCCGTTAACCACAGCACTCAGGTTACGGCTTACCTGTTGGTCATTGTGGTGTTTAACGGTGCTATAACTGGCAATGCCGTTAATGATCAGCGCTAATATGATGGCCGTGAGGGCGGCCAACAGGATACGGACTTTCAAAGATGCAAACATGAACGTTCTCAGGGTATAAAGGGAATGTTAGCGCTGCGGAAACGCTGCGCAGCAATTCAATAAATGAACCCTATCGGCACGTGCCGTAAAATCTTAAATAATTGTAAACTTTATCTTTTGGCAGCTTTACGCTGAATATGCCATTCAACGCATAAAAGGAGATCCCGTTTGTCGCTATCGGTGACGTTTTCATGCGCTACATGGCGCAACCGCTATCTCTTGATGCGTCACGGCCACAGTCAAGCGAACGAACAAGGGCTGATTATCAGTTCGCCAGCACGTGGGCTGACTGATTTCGGCTTATCAGCGCTGGGCGAAGAGCAACTATCGGCCGTTGTTGGGCGGTGGCGGTGGCCTACCCCGACGAAGGTGATCCATTCTGACTTTCTGCGTACTACCCAAACGGCACAAAGAGTCGCCAGTGCATTTGGCTTGACACCGCAAAAAGAGACGGGCTTACGAGAGCGCGACTTTGGTGAACTTGAAGGTCAGGCGGATCGCTACTACCCCCATATCTGGGCGCTGGATGCCCAGAATGCTGACCACCAACAGCATCAGGTAGAGACCGTAAGTCGCGTTGCCAGGCGTATGTGTGCCGTGATCGAGAGGGCAGAGCGCGAATGTGACGGTGAAACAGTGCTGCTGGTCAGCCACGGTGATCCGTTACAGATACTACTCACGGCGCTCGCCAATAAGCCGCTGACGCATCACCGTGAACAGCCCGCCCTGGCGCCGGCCAGTATTACCCTGCTGGCGGCGACGTTACACCAATGAAAATGCGGTACATCAATATCGCTGTGCTAGGCTATTTATAACTAATCCTACAAGTGATAACTAAGCCTATAAGGTAGTCAGCCCATGCCAGCTCCTTTAACGCCAGAGGTTTCTAAGCTACTGGATGCACTGGCCTCTGGCAGTACGGCGTTGCTGCAGCGCCGCTTCTGGAGCCATGGGGTTAACCAGCTGATGGCCGCGCTGGGTGAAGCTTCCGGTGTCAGCCGCGTGTGGATTTTCCAGATGCTGGAGCGTTCGTCGCATGGCATTTTGCAGGACTACGTTTTCGAATGGGCATCCAGGCCTGAATACCGTCAGCTAACCCAGCGGCGCTTCCGTTTTTTCACCACGATTATCGATGACAGCGAATATGCCGATATGGTGGCACGTCGCCAGCGTGGTGGTGCGCATACCTGCATTGTCTCGCAGTTGTCACCGGGTTCACTTCGCGACAATCTCGAAAGTCAGCAGATTCGCTCTATGGTGACAGTGCCTATCATGGTGAACGGCAAATGGTGGGGCACCTTGGGCTTTGATGATTGCGAGCGCGAGGTTAATTGGCTGGGGCCAGGTTTACAGGCGTTAGTTGTAGCGGCTGAACTGATTGCCTCTACCATTTATCGGCATCAGTTGACTAGTCACAAGCGCCAGGTCGCTTTGCTGGAGCGAGTGGCAGGTTGCGGTGCCTGGGAGATAGACCCTGGCACCCATGCGACCTGGTGCTCATCGGTACTGCTTAAATCGCTGGGCTACCCAGATGATTATGCCTCACTGCGACTCAGGCGATTGCTGGCTCACGTTCTGCCTGACGATCGGGCAGACCTGCGGTGCTTGCTGCGGTTGGGGCTGACTTGCGGACAGTCGAACTGCCGGATTGATGTCCGATTAAAAACCTTGCAGGGAGACGTCCTCTGGTATGAGCTGGTGATGGAAGCACATTACGCACCAGACGGTCGCCTGACCGGTTTGGCTGGGTTGGCCATTGATATCAGCCAGCGCAAGCAGAGCGAAGTGCAAGCCAGCGTAGCAGCAGAAATGGACGAGCTGACGGGTGTGTTAAATCGCCGGGGGATGTTTCGTCACCTTACGCACCTGTTTGAGCACAGCCATGCAGGGCAGCATTTTCTGTTGCTGCTGGATATCGATTATTTCAAGCTGATCAATGACCGCTACGGCCATCCCGCGGGTGATGCGTTGCTGGTCAATCTGACCAAACGTCTGCAGGCTGAATTGCGTCCAGACGACTGCCTGGTTCGCCTGGGCGGTGAAGAGTTTGCAGTGATTGCGGCGGATCTCAGCAAAGCGCAGGCATTGGCGCTGGGCGAAAGGCTGCGTTGTAGTATTGCCGATGATGTTTTTTTACTGGAGGCCATGCCGGAAATTCTGGGCACGCTGAGCAGACGTAACGTGCGGGTGCCGATGACCATCAGCCTGGGAATTACCGAGTTAAGCGCGCCTGACCTTTGTGCGGGGCAACAGGCAGCGCCTATGCAGGAACGAATACGTTACTGCCAATCCATGGCGGTCGCACAGGCGGACCAGGCGCTTTATGCGGCCAAAGAAGCTGGCCGCAATCAGGTAATGGCCTATTGGCAGTGGGTTAGTGTCCCAGAATCTGACTAAGGAACAGCTGAGTACGCTCAGACTGTGGGTTGTTGAAGAAGGGCTCGGGCGCGTTTTCTTCAATAATCTGGCCCTGGTCCATGAAAATTACCCGGTCGGCGACAGTTTTGGCAAAGCCCATCTCATGGGTAACGCACAGCATGGTCATGCCTTCTTCCGCCAGCTCAACCATGACATCCAGCACTTCCTTGATCATTTCCGGGTCAAGGGCCGATGTCGGTTCGTCAAACAGCATGACCTCCGGGTGCATGCACAGTGAGCGGGCAATCGCCACACGCTGTTGCTGACCGCCGGAAAGCTGGCCAGGGTACTTAAGCGCCTGCTCGGCAATGCGTACCCGTTCGAGATACTGCATAGCGAGTTCTTCGGCTTCACGGCGTGGTTTTTTCTGCACCCACATCGGCGCTATGCAGCAGTTTTCCAGCACGCTCAAATGAGGGAAAAGGTTAAAGTGCTGAAACACCATGCCCACGCTACGGCGAATCTGCTCGATGCGCTTCACATCCTGGGTCAGTGGCACGCCACCCACCGTAATATCGCCTTGCTGGTGCTCTTCCAGATGATTGATGCAGCGGATCATGGTGGATTTGCCGGAGCCGGATGGCCCACAGATCACGATGCGTTCGCCGCGTTTTACTTCCAGGTTAATATCCCGCAGAACGTGAAAGTCACCGAACCATTTATTGACGTCATGCATTTCGACCATCAGGTCTGCGTTGTCGATCGCTGCTTGTGCCATAGCGATATCCACCTTGTTTAATAAACTGTTTTTTATAAATGTTTCTTTTATAAGCTATTTTTCGCGAACGCCGCTTCTTAAAGCGACGTTCGCTATCAGGTCAATCCATGCTTACCGTTAATTTTGGTGACCCGTATGCAGTTTGCGCTCAAGGTACTGGCTATAGCGCGACATGCTGAAACAGAAGATCCAGAACATGAAGGCGGCAAAAACGTAGCCTTCCAGCGAGAACCCAAGCCAGCGGGAATCGGAAAGCGCCGCCTGGACAATGCCGAGCAGGTCAAACAGACCGATGATCATCACCAGGGTGGTGTCCTTGAACAGCGAGATGAAGGTATTCACGATGCCGGGAATCATCATCTTCAATGCCTGGGGCAGCACAATCAGGCCCATGCGTTTCCAGTAAGTCATCCCCAATGCGGCGGCCGCTTCTTCCTGGCCTTTGGGGATGGCCTGCAAACCGCCACGAATGACTTCTGCCATATAGGCACTCTGAAACAGGGTGATGCCGATCAGTGCCCGCACCAGGCGGTCGATATTCATATTCCCCGGCAGGAATAACGGCAGCATGACAGAGGCCATGAACAGAATGGTAATGAGTGGCACGCCGCGCCAGAACTCAATGAACACCACACAGAAGCTTTTCACGATCGGCATCTGTGATCGGCGCCCCAGCGCCAGCATGATGCCAATCGGCAAGGCAGCGACCATCCCCACGGTGGCCAGCAGCAGGGTCAGCATCAAACCGCCCCACTGGTTGGTCGGCACAACGGGCAGGTTGAAATAGCCACCGTGAAGTAATACGAAGGCGATGACGGGAAACGCCAGTAGGGCAAAGATGGCGACCCAGCGTTTCAAGGGCAAACGCGGAATCGCAAGCCAGGCGATCAGGCCGAAAAGACCGGCAAAGATGATATTGGCTCGCCAGGTTTCCTCACTCGGGTAAAGGCCATAAATAAACTGGCTGAGGCGGGCGTTGACAAACACCCAGCAGGCACCTTCGCGGGAGCAGTCATCACGGGAGGTCCCGATCCAGTCAGCGTTAATAAACGCCCACTGTATGGCGGGGACAAACAGCAAATACACCAGATAGAGCCCTATCAGGGTAAACAGCGAATTGATCGGGCCATTGAACAGGTTGGCACGCAGCCAGGCGACCAGGCCAATGGTACTCTTCGGCGCTGCCCGTTCAGGGATCATGTCACGATTATGAATCATTTTGTTATCCTCACCGGGCCTAGCGTTCGACCAGCGCCACGCGGGCGTTGAACCAGTTCATGAACATCGATACCAGCAGACTGATGGTGAGATACACCGCCATCGTCATGGCAATGACTTCGATGGCTTGCCCTGTCTGGTTGAGCGTTGTGCCCGCAAAGACAGAGACCAGGTCGGGGTAACCAATTGCGGTGGCCAGCGACGAGTTTTTGATCAGGTTGAGATACTGGCTGGTCAGCGGCGGAATGATGACTCGCATTGCCTGCGGAATGATGATCAGTTTCAGAATCAGATTGCGCGGCAGGCTCAGTGCCTGGGCCGCTTCTGTCTGGCCGTGAGCAATGGCCTGAATACCCGAGCGGACAATTTCAGCAATAAACGAGGCGGTATAGATCGACAGAGCCAGCCACAGGGCGAGGAACTCAGGGATCACGGTAATACCACCGCGGAAATTAAAGCCAGTCAGCTCCGGCATTTCCCAGGTAACGGGCACGCCAGTGGCTACCAGCACCAATAGCGGCAGGCCAAAAATCAGTACCAGGGACATCCAGCCGACGGGGAGTCGCTTGCCGGTCGCTTCATGACGGCGTTTGTTCCATATGATCAGCGCGATACTGGCCACAATGGCGATAAGGAAAGTGACTGGAATCAAACCAAAGCCAGATTCAAACAATGGCTGAGGTAAATACAACCCGCGGACATTAAGAAAAATTGCTTCACCAAAGGCCATGCTGTCACGGGCGCTTGGCAAGGTACGCAAGACGGCAAAGTACCAGAAGAAAATTTGCAGCAGCAGCGGAATATTTCGGAATGTTTCGATATAGACGTTGGCCAGCTTTGCAATCAGCCAGTTGGGCGATAGCCGGGCAATGCCCACAGTGAACCCGATAAGGGTTGCCGC
The DNA here is from genome assembly GCF_052983955.1 of Halomonas sp. LS-001. Classification (NCBI taxonomy): domain Bacteria; kingdom Pseudomonadati; phylum Pseudomonadota; class Gammaproteobacteria; order Oceanospirillales; family Halomonadaceae; genus Halomonas; species Halomonas sp. LS-001. Next base: position 3,631,632 of record NZ_CM129816.1, on the reverse strand, counting down.
CAGCACGCCGAGGCCACCGACCAGCAGTGTGTTCAGCAGGCCGACCAGAAAGGTTTTGCCGTAAGTACTCTGAGACGTATAGTCAACAAGGGTTTGAACAATCCCAAACCCGGCGGTATTACTCAGGAAACCAAACCCGGTCGTGATACCACGGTTGGATAAGTTGTCCTGAGTATTACCAATGATATAGAGCAGAAAAGCGGCAACCGCCGCAATCAGCAGGATCTGAAAGATAAGTGCCCGCTTGGCTCGGTCTCGCCAGAACGGTGGCTTTTGGCCAGCCGGGCGAGGGGTAGATTTTACAGACATGGGTGGCGTCTCCGTAAATCACAAACTCAATCAAGAGACCCGCCTTGCGGCGGGCCTGGGTTCATACGAGACGCTTAGCGGATGGGAGGTGCGTACTGTAAGCCACCTTCTGTCCACAGCGCGTTGACGCCACGTTCAATTTGCAGCGGAGAACCCATACCGACGTTACGGTCGTATATTTCAGCGTAGTTGCCTACCTGACTGATAATGTTGTAGGCCCAGTCAGCTTCCAGCCCCATGCCTTCGCCGTAGTTGCCGTCCTGGCCAAGCAGGCGAACGATATTGGGGTTTTCAGATTCCGTCATCTCTTCCACGTTCTCGCTGTTAAGGCCAAGCTCTTCAGCGTTCAGCAGAGCAAACAGCGACCATTTCACAACGTTGAACCATTCGTCATCACCCTGGCGCACGGATGGGCCCAGCGGTTCCTTGGAGATAACATCGCTCAGAATCACGGAGGCATCCGGGTCATCCAGCTGAATACGCAGGGCAGCCAGCTGTGAAGTGTCAGAGGTCAGCACATCACAGCGTCCGGCCTGATAGCCGCCAACGGTCTGTTCGGAAGTATCGAAAACGATGGGGTCGAATCCCATGTCATTGGCACGGAAGTAATCGGCCAGATTCAGCTCGGTGGTGGTGCCCGCCTGAATACAGATCGCGGCGCCGTCGAGTTCAGAGGCGCTGGAAATGCCCAAATCACGGCTGACCATAAAGCCCTGGCCGTCATAGAAGCTGACGCCAGCAAAGTTGATGCCCAGCGTGGTATCGCGGGTAGTGGTCCAGGTGGTGTTGCGCGACAGTATATCCACTTCGCCGGATTGCAGCGCCGTGAAGCGTTCAACGGCATTCAGGGAAACGTACTCAACCGCATCGGCGTCGCCCAGCACGGCTGCCGCCACGGCGCGACAGACATCCACATCCAGCCCTTGCCAGTTACCCTCATCATCGGGCGCTGAGAAACCGGGCAAGCCGTCGCTCACACCGCAGCGAAGCGCGCCACGTTCTTTGGTATCTTCCAGTGTCGTTGCATGGGCACCGGAAATACTGGCAAGCGTCAGTGCGCCTGTGGAAATCGCGAGAACCAGGTTTTTCTTATTCAGCATGTGATTTCACCTTAAAGGTTTATGTTGTTTTGTTTAAAGCATGCCAAGGCATGTGACTAAAACCTAGCAATAAAAGTGCCATCAAGGGTATGGTTCTGAATTCAGCGTTTTTCAACGCAAAATATCCTGCAGGATGGGGCCTATTGCTCTTTGAACAGGCAAAAACAGATCGCTGATTCACCAAAAAGGTGCATCGAGAGAACAGAAAGGGGGCGGGAGGCGAGTCAATACGGCATGTTCGAGTGAGCGACATGCGTTGGCACACTAGCGCAATGCCAGCGTGCCAGGCTGTTATCTATCGTTGAATCAGCGAATCGGGGGCGCGTACATGATGCCGCCATCAGACCAAAGTGCATTCAAACCACGGGCCACATTGAAGTCAGATTCCATCCCGATGGTGCGATCGTAAATTTCCGCGTAATTTCCCACCTGGCTGATAATGTTATAAGCCCAGTTAGCTTCCAGCCCCATTCCTTCACCATAGTTGCCGTCCTGGCCAAGCAGACGAATGACATTGGGATTCTCTGACGTGAGCATGTCATCGACATTGGCGCGGGTGATGCCCAGCTCCTCGGCGTTAATCATGGCGAAAAGCGACCATTTGACGATGTTGAACCATTGATCATCGCCCTGGAGAACGGCGGGGCCGAGGGGTTCCTTGGAGATGACTTCGGGTAATACGACCGCCATCGAGGGGTCAGACAGCTGCATGCGCTGAGCATAAAGCTGTGAAGCATCAGAGCTTAAAACGTCACAGCGGCCCGCTTCAAAACCGGCAATGGACTGCTCCGGGGAGTCAAACACCACGGCATCGTATGTCATTTCGTGAAGGTTGAAGTAATCCGCCAGATTCAGCTCGCTGGTGGTGCCGGACTGCGTACATACGGCTGCACCATCAAGCTCTTTGGCGCTTTTTACACCCAGGTCACTGGCCACCATGAAGGCTTGGCCGTCATAGTAAGTCACACCGGTGAAGTTCAGCCCCAGCGTCGTATCACGGCTGGAGGTCCAGGTCGTGGTGCGCGAGAGTAAGTCAACTTCACCGGCTTGCAAGGCAGTAAAACGCTCAACGGAATTCAGCGGTACAAAGTTGACTTTGCTGGCGTCGCCAAGAGCGGCGGCGGCAACCGCGCGACATACCTCGGTATCCAGGCCCTGGTATTCATCGTTACTATCCAGTGATGAGAAACCGGGTTGAGCCGCATTGACCCCACAGCGCACGCTATCGCGCTCCTGCACCGTTTCCAGCGTGCTGGCCGTGGCCAGCATGGGCACCAGCATACTGATTCCTGCTCCCAACCAACGAACGATTTTCATTTGTTATTCCTTATTGCGAAGAGTCAACCGATATCAGCCTATAAAGAGGCCGGACAATGCCCGGCCCTGGCGATGCGTATCTGTGTTCAGTCGAAGGCGTTACGCATGAACGGCGGCAGTGCCAGCGCACCACGGTGAGCATCGTCTGTGTAGTACTGTAGCGGCATTTCGTGCTCGGCGGCGGCTTGTTCGCGGAAATCTTCCACATTCAGGCCTTTACCTGCCAGAGTGACGCTCCACCAGCCAGAAGGATACACCGGCTGTGGGAAAGGCAGGGTTGCGACACTATCGAAACCCGCTTCGCGCATATCGTGACGCAGTTCGCGGATGATCGAGCCGCTGTGGTAAAGCGGAGACTCGCTCTGCTGGACCATGACACCGCCGCTTTTCAGAATGCGGTGGCAGCGCCTCAGAAAATCGGTCTTGAACAGCCCTTCGGCGGGGCCGACCGGGTCGGTGGAATCGATGATCAGAACATCAATGCTCTCATCAGCCGCCTCATCCACCCACTTGACGCCGTCGGCAAACAGCAGCTCGGCCCTGGGGTCGCCATTGGCCTCTACCAGCGCAGGAAAGAAGCGTTCAGAGGCTTTGGTGACTTCTTCATCGATATCGATCTGGGTCACTTTTTCAACGCCTGGATGGCGCAGCACTTCTTTCAGGGTGCCGCAGTCGCCGCCGCCAATAATCACCACCCGCTTAGGGTCCTGGTGAGTGAAGAGCGCCGGGTGGGCAATCATTTCGTGATACAGGAAATTGTCGCGATCCGTCAGCATCACACAGCCATCCAGCACCAACAGGTTGCCAAACGTCTCGGTCGCATACACTTCAAGGTGCTGGTAAGGGCTCTGTACATCAAGCAGTTTCTCGCGGATTTTCAGTGAGAAAGCACTGCCGTGATGATCAAAGATTTCCGTAAACCACTGAGTGTCTTCGAGCTGGCTCATTGAACACTGATCTCCCGATGATATTGAGGGCTAAGCTCGTGAAGCGCCTCCATAAAGGCGGTCACGTTGTCCGGGTTGGTGAACTGGCTGATGCCGTGGCCCAGGTTGAACACATGGCCAGGGCCGTGGCCATAGCTTTCCAGCACCCGTGCCACTTCGGCCCGAATGGCGGAAGGACGAGCGAACAGCACGTTCGGATCAAGATTGCCTTGCAGCGCGACCTTATGGCCCACCCGTGCGCGGGCGTCTGAAAGCTCGGTGGACCAGTCCAGCCCAAGCGCATCGGCACCCGCGCAGGCAATGTCTTCCAACCACTGGCCGCCATTTTTGGTAAACAGAATGACTGGCACACGGCGACCGTCATGATCGCGGATCAGCCCGGCAACAATCTGTTCCATATAGCGCAGCGAGAACTCACGATAGGCCGGTGTGGAAAGCGTGCCACCCCAGGTATCGAAGATCTGCACGGCCTGGGCGCCTGCGCGAATCTGCGCATTCAGGTAATCGGTGACGGCATAAGCCAGCTTGTCGAGCAGCTGATGCATGGCATCCGGTGTGTCATACAGCATGGCTTTAACGTGGCGGAAATCCTTGCTGGAGCTGCCTTCGACCATGTAGGTCGCCAGCGTCCAGGGGCTGCCGGAAAAGCCAATCAGCGGAACACTGCCGTTAAGTTCGCGGCGGATGGTCGACACCGCGTTCATCACATAATCAAGGTCGCGCTCGGCATCGGGCACTTTCAGCGCGTCGACTTCGGCAGGGGTGCGCACGGTTTTCCTGAATTTCGGGCCTTCGCCGGTCACGAAATACAGCCCCAGGTCCATGGCATCCGGGATGGTCAGAATATCGGAAAACAGAATGGCGGCGTCCAGCGGGTAGCGCTCCAGCGGCTGCATGGTGACTTCACAGGCCAGATCCTGATTGCGGCATAGATCCATAAAACTGCCCGCATCGGCACGGCTGGCGCGGTATTCCGGCAGGTAGCGGCCGGCCTGACGCATCATCCAGACGGGGGTACGGTCGACGGGCTGGCGGGCCAGGGCGCGCAGGAAACGGTCATTCTTTAACGCTGACGTCATAAACAGGACTCTTGGAAAAGTAAACAGTGACGCAATTATAGGGTAGCAAGGCCGCCAGATGATATGGCCAGAGGATGGCGAATGCGCGGCAAAGGCAGTAACTTCCTGATAAAATGCTAGTCAACTTTGACACGCTTGGCCTGAACGGGTGTGCTGACACCGAGGTAACCTGTGACGATTCGCTTTATTGCTGCTTCCCGTCTGCCCACACCGTGGGCAACTTTTACCATGCACGGCTTCGAAGATGATGCCACCGGTAAAGATCACATTGCCCTGACGCTGGGCGATGTGGCTGGCGACCCGCCTGTATTAGGGCGCGTTCACTCTGAATGTCTGACCGGCGATGCGCTGTTTTCCATGCGCTGCGACTGCGGTTATCAGCTGCAGGAAGCGCTCAAGCGTATTGCGGCGGAAGGGCGGGGTGTTCTGTTGTATCTCCGCCAGGAAGGGCGTGGCATTGGCCTGCTTAACAAAATTCGCGCCTACCACCTGCAGGATGAAGGCGCGGATACGGTAGAAGCCAATGAACGCCTGGGCTTCGGCGCGGATATGCGCCGCTACGATCTATGCGTCCCGATGCTTGATCACCTGGGCATCACCGCCCTCAAGTTGATGACCAACAACCCCCGCAAAGTGGATGCGCTGACCCGCGATGGCGTCAACGTCGTCGAACGCCTGCCGATTACCACCGGGCTGAACCCACACAACGAGCACTACCTGACCACCAAGGCAGGCAAGCTCGGCCACATGATGGCGCTCGAAGACTTCCAGCACGCCAGCGACGTGGATATCGAGCGCAAACCTTAAGGCCGGTGATGCCCGCCAGGAGATGCCCGTCAAAATAAGGTGTCAGGCGACATCATAAAGCAGCTGTGTTGACTGAGGGTTGTTCCAGCCTACCAGGTCAAAATCATCCTCAAACAGGGTCGCCAGTGGCACATCCGACACTAGGCTGGTGGTTTCGGACAACAGGAAGCCGCCATCATCGCCGTTCGGATCGAAGAGGCTGAAAGTAGGCAGATTGTCGGCAAAGTCTGAGGTAATGCCGGCATCAAAGCGCAACAGCCCAGTGAACAGATCCATATCCAGTCCTAGCGTCGAAAGATTGCTGAAGACAGCTTCCATGTCCACATCGACCATGAAGTCGATCAGACCGTCGGCGTTGCCGTCAACGTCCGCGTCGAAACCACTCAACTCCCCGACAGTGATGGAATCGCCCAGGGAGAATCCGTTAATCGTTGAGCCATCTTCCAGCATGGCCATCAACGGAAGGTCCATGACCTCCAGTTCGAATTCCTGAATCGCCTTGAGCGTGGTGATGAGGTTGACTGTAAAAAGATCCCAATCATATTCAAGTGATATCAGGTTCAGGGATGCGCCCGCGACATCAATAGTGAGCCCTTCGCTGCCGGAATCGCCGAACTGGATGGGGACGCCTGTGGCCGACTGGATAATTTGCGACACCACAGCATCAACATCAATATCCAGCACGGCAACATCATCCTCGCCTTCGCTAGTGAGGGTATTTGATCCGGGTGGGTCAAGTTCGCCGGTTGTTTCGATCACAGGGAAGTTGAGATCAAGCGTTGCCAGTCTCCCCAAATCAATCGAGGTTTCCAGGTCATCCTCGGCATTGAAGTCAAAAATATTGAAACCAGGCTCACCCAGACTGCCCTCAAAACCGGTAATGCCTCCAGTATCAAAGTTGAACAGGTTAAGGGTGGAGGATCCCAGCAGGACATCAAGCCGGGTGTCGAGGTCAAAGACGAAATCCATGCCAAAATTGACATTGGGGCTCATGGTGGTGAAATTGGCGCCGCCATCCAGTGAGTAGATGCTGTCGATCTGGAAGGTGTCACTGGCTTCCACCTGGCGTGGGAACTGAAAGCGGATATCCACGGGAATCTCGCTGTCCACCTCGCCGGAGTTGAAATAGAAATACGGCTGAAGCCCTACCCTGGCATCCAGATAGCCGCTGGTGCCTACCCTTGGCGTGGTAATGGAATCCGGCAGGTCAATATCCGCCTCGCAGTCGGCGCCGAACCAGCTGCCAATTTCGCAGCCTAGATCGGCGAAGGCCTGGGCTATGACCTCGATCCCTTCAAAGATGCCATCGAGCACATCCCCGGAAAAAGTGTAGCTGGGGATAATGGTGGCATCCAGACTGAGGTTGCCGGTATCAAAGCCCAGAAAAGGAAGGTCCGGCTGAAGAATAAGAGCCTCACCGGTACCGAACATCGACTGGTTTTCGGTCTGGAAAAGCAGTTGATCTGTCACCTGTAAAGGAGCATCGTCGGAACCGTTAACGGTTATCGTGACGGTTTTTGGGGCGGAGGTATCGCTCTCTTCAGGAGCGGTTGGGCTGGTGCCTACGCCCGAATCATCGATGGCCACATAATCAAAGGTGACGTCACGCGACTCACCCTCATCCAGAAACTGGAAATTATCGCGCGGATTAAAGGTGAAGGTGCCATTACCGTTGTTGACCACCTCACCATACTGGTTGCCAAAGGCGTCCGTGGGTGCGGAGATGATCGCATAGCTCAGGGTGTCGCCAATATCGATATCGCTGGCCAGAAAGGAGCCGGTTACACCATCGCCGATCAGAGATGGGTCGCGCGGATCAAAGGCGTCATCTTCATCTACCGAGAACGCAAGGTTCTGGGCAATCGGCTGGTCGTTCTGGCCATCAATGGTGATTTCGACGGCAGCTGAGGCCAGGTTGCCTTCCTGGGATTGCGTCTGATAGGCAAAGCGGTAGGTACGAATGGCATCATGTCCAAGCCGGTCAATATCCGCACCATCCGCTTCAAAGGATGCAACGCCGTCTTCTGAGACGGTCAAGGTGCCAAGTTCAAGGCCATCGATCACCACCAGTCGCTGGAAACCATCGTCTTCCAGAGCGAGGAGTCCGTCTGCATCTTCGACGGCGATCACGGTTTTACGGGTGCCATCGGCAAGAATGCCGTTGCTGTCGTTAACCAGCAGATCAAGGGTATTGCTGGAATTTTCATCGACCTCGAAGGCATCGTTTCTTGCCACGCCGCTGGTCATACCTACGATTTTCTCACTGCCGGACCGGTGATCGGTATCGCCGACAGAGGTATAACGCAGACCAAGATCAGCCAGATCAAGGCTGTCCAATGATAGCGCCATACTGTCAGAGGAAAGAATGAAACTGGCGGAAGAAACATCATCCTTGCCCATGCCTGGTGTGCCAAAGGCGACACCGACGTCAAATTTTCCGGTCTGCTTCACGGCAGACCCCTTCATGTTGACGTCTCCCCGGACACTGTCGACCTTTCCCTCCGCTATCCGGCTTGACGTCAGTAACTCCTCACTACCGTCAATACCTGTCACGGCAAGCTGCGCCTGACTGGCATCCAGATCATTCAGGTCAAAAAAGAAACCCCGTAAATCCCCCAGTAGACCGGAACCCAGAACAGTCAGGTCGAGCCGCAGTGTGCCGTCATTCTGTTCGGTGATTTCCACTCGTGTGTTAACGGGACCTGAAACAATAAAGGAGGTGGAGCGTGACAGATAATCGCTGCCGTCATGATGTGTTGTCATTGTTATACCCTCAGAATCAGCAAGCAGAGCCAATAGGTTAAAAACGGTGAGTATCCATCCCTAAAATGCTACTGACTGCGTCAGGTCCTTTAACGTCTGGGATTTACGCGCTGGCCCAATGGCTAATAATTAGCCAATCTGGTAGAGGTAAGTGTGAGCCTTCATCATCTGCTAAGGCGGGCCAGTGGTGAGTTCCAGATTAAGATTAGACGAAGCGGGTCAGGCTGCCAGTGTTATTTTTACTTTCGGTAACATTTTGGCGTGTAAAACTTTACAAGAGCAACGTCACTGTCGTGTGGAAACGTTTTTTGTAGGCGTTACTAATTTCGCTGGTTGGGTCTGGGCCACTTTTCGCGCATGCTTTTATCCAGCAGATTTTTATCTGCCAGTTTATCCGGGTGATTCTGGCTTATCAGGCGTTGATAGGTTTTCTTGAGCTCGATATCTGGTCGAGTGAGGCTATACCGCCACAACGGCGGCAAGTACCTGTATGGCTAAAACTCCACCAGATCAAGACGCCGCGTCTGCTGCGGCCTGTTCTTTTTGCATGGCGCGCGCAATGGCTGGTCGCTGCATGTGCTGCTTGCGGTAGGTGTTCAGGGGCTCGGGCAGGCGATGTTTCATGCTGGTTGCCCATGACAGGGTCTGGGCCAGGAACAGATCTGCCAGCGTGAAGGTGTCGCCGACCAGCACTTCCTGACCATGAAAGCGTCGCTCAAGGGCGAGCAGGGCGCGCTGGAATTCCCAGGCGGCCGTCGGCAGAACGGCTGGTACACGCTTTTCACGGGGCAGGGCAAAGGTATGTTTGGCCTGAAACCACAGCGGCTGTTCAATTTCAGTGACGATAAAGCTTAACCATTGGTCCACCTGTGCCCGCTCTTTGGCATCGGTTGGCAGCAGGCTGCCATTACCGTATTGCTCCGCCAGATAACGGCATATAGGCGCGGATTCAAATAGCGTCAACTCGCCGTCTTCCAATACCGGCACTTTGCCATCCGGATGGCGGGCCAGGTGCTCAGCGGACTGGCCTTCGCCTTTTTCCAGTGCTATATGTTGGCAACGGTAGTCCTGGCCGAGTTCTTCAAGTGTCCAGGTGGCCCGCAGCGAGCGAGATTTCGGATAGGTATAGAGTGTGATCATATCCATTCCTTTTGCTTTGCAATGGTGATGTTTTCATCGCCGGGATGATCCTGAAGAGAATACAGTTTAGCTATCGCGTGCAGCGCGAATACGCTCATAGGCGTTACCGATCTCGCTGGTGCGGGCCTGGGCCACTTCACGCATGCTTTCCGGCAGGCCTTTGCCGGCCAGTTTATCCGGGTGGTTCTGGCTCATCAGGCGTCGATAGGCTTTCTTGATCTCGGCATCGCTTGCCTCGTCCGATACACCAAGCACCTGATAGGCATCTTTCAGCGCTTCTTCGCTGGCTCCCTGGGAGTTGGCAGCGGCACCGTGGAGCATGGCTTCAATCTGGCGTACTTCAGCGTCGCTGCAGCCAACGCCTCGGGCAACGCGGAGGATCATGTCGTGCTCGGCAGGGTGAAGCTCGCCGTCGGCGGCAATCGCCGTCAACTGCACTTGCAGGAAGACCTGACGCAATGTCGGCTGTCGCTGGGTCAGGCGGTTAACGTTGGCCAGCTCTGCTTCCAGATCAAAATCATCCGCGCGGCCACGCTCAAAGGCTGCCTTGGCTTTAGCGCGGGCCGCGCCCTGCAGGCGCATCTGGTCGAAGAGTTTTTCGGCGACACTCAGCTCCCCTTCGGACACGTGGCCGTCGGCCTGGCACAAGCAGCCCATGACCGAAAAAATCGATTCCAGAAAGCCTTCCTGAATCTTCATGCGTGCGGCGTTCAGGCGGCGGCCAATATATCGCCCCAACCCCCAGCCCAGCCCGGCACCGATCAGCAGGCCAATAAAGCCACCAAAGGCCAGACCAATCAGGCCAAATATAATAATCAGAAATAACATGACACTCTCAACTGTCTAAAAGATAAAAATTTACGCCAATCGAGCGCGGATAGCGCGTTCGATGCCTTCAGCATTCAGGCCGCAGTCGCGGATCAGCTCGGCTGGCGTGCCGTGTTCCACAAATGCGTCCGGTAGGCCGAGGTTGAGCACCTCTATCTGAACCCCTTCGGCGGCGAGTAGTTCATTGACGGCGCTGCCTGCACCACCTGCCACCACATTCTCTTCCAGTGTGACGAGAAGTTCATGCTCATCAGCGGCATGCAGAACGGCATCACGGTCCAGCGGTTTCACGCAGCGCATATTGATATGGGTGGCATCCAGGCGTTCGGCGACGTCGGCAGCGGCGGTATTGAGGCTGCCGAAGGCGAGTATCGCAATGCGCGTACCGTCGGTCTGGCTGATGCGGCGAACGTGCGCTTCACCAATGGGGATTGGGTCAAGGTGCGCGGGGATGTCACTACCAGGCCCTGTGCCACGTGGGTAACGCACTGCCGCAGGTCCTGGGTGGTGGTAGGCTGCGCTGAGCATGGCGCGGCATTCGGCTTCATCGGCCGGTGTCAGAAGGACCATGCCGGGTACGCAGCGCAGGTAGGAAATATCCAGGCTGCCATGGTGAGTCGGGCCGTCTTCACCGACCAGCCCTGCCCGGTCAATGGCGAAGGTCACGTCAAGGTGCTGAACCGCCACATCGTGAATCAGCTGATCGTAACCACGCTGCAGGAAGGTGGAGTAAATCGCCACAATCGGTTTCATACCCTCGCAGGCCATGCCCGCCGCCAGGGTGACCGCATGCTGCTCGGCAATGGCCACATCAAAATAGCGCTGCGGGTATTCCTGTGAAAAACGAATCAGGTCGGAGCCTTCACGCATGGCAGGGGTGATTCCCATCAGGCGAGGGTCAACGGCGGCCATATCACACAGCCAGTCACCGAAAACGTTGCAGTATTTGCGCGGTGCCGGTTGTGACGGTGGGCGACGCTGGGTCTTGGCAGCATCGGGGCGTTCAAGCTTGGTAATCGCGTGGTAGCCGATGGGGTCGGCTTCCGCTGCCAGAAACCCTTTACCTTTACAGGTTTTGATATGCAGAAACTGTGGGCCGTCCAGGTCGCGCAGGTTTTCAAGTACCTGAGTAAGCGCATCGAGGTCATGGCCATCAATGGGGCCGACATAGTGAAAGCCCATTTCTTCAAACAGGGTGGCGGGGCTGACCATGCCTTTCATGTGTTCTTCGGTGCGGCGTGCCAGCTCCAGTGCACCCGGCAGGTGCGAAAGCACTTTTTTGCTTTCTTCACGCATCTTGAGATAGGGCTTGCTGGATAGCACGCGAGCAAGATAGGTGGCGATGCCGCCTACGTTCTCGGAAATCGACATTTCGTTGTCGTTGAGAATCACCAGCAGATTGGCGTCCACGTGGCCTGCGTGAGCCAGGGCTTCAAAGGCCATGCCAGCGGTGAGTGCGCCATCGCCAATAATGGCGCAGACGCGGCGCGGTGTCTGCTGGGTCTTGGCGGCCAGGGCCATGCCTAGCGCGGCGGAAATGGAGGTGCTGGAGTGGCCGACGCCAAAAGTGTCGTATTCGGATTCCGCACGGCGTGGAAAGGCGGCCAGCCCTTCATGCTGGCGAATACTGGTCATGGCTTCGCGGCGGCCAGTCAGGATTTTGTGCGGATAGGCTTGATGGCCGACATCCCACACCAGCCGGTCTTCGGGCGTGTGGAAGGCGTGATGCAAGGCAACGGTTAGTTCCACGACGCCCAGGCCAGCGCCAAAGTGACCGCCGGAAACACCGACGCTGTACAGCAGGTAAGCGCGCAGCTCATCAGCCAGCTGGTTGAGCTGCTGAAGGTTCATGGCCCGCAAGGCAGCGGGATGATCAAAGGAGTCGAGCAGCGGCGTGGCCGGGCGCTCGCGGGGAATCTCATCAAACAGCTTCATGGGCACTCTTTCATCGATACGCTTTCATGGGGTCGCGTCATGGGGCGTTTTTTCGCCGCCATCCTGATAACGGTTGCTGCCTTCAATGGTCGCGCTCGATCATATAATAGGCAAGTTCCGCCAGTGGGGTGGCGGCATCACCCAGTGGTGCCAGCGCAGCCACCGCCTCGTCAATCAGCTGGCGGGCTTTTTCCTGTGCCCCGGCAAGCCCAAGCAGGCCGGGATAGGTGGGCTTGGCGCGGGCGGCATCGGCGCCGGAAATCTTGCCCAGGGTGGCCGTGTCACCGGTTACATCCAGGATGTCATCGTGAATCTGAAAGGCCAGCCCGATGCACCGAGCGTAAAGGCTTAAGGCTGTCAGACGCGGGTCGCTGGCGTCGACGGCCGTCAACCCGCCCAGGCGCACGGCGGCATCAATCAGGGCGCCGGTTTTGTGCGCGTGCATATGCGCCATGGCGGCGACATCCGGGTGCCCACCGACGGCTTCAAGATCAAGCACCTGACCGGCTACCATACCCTCACGTCCGGCGGCATGTGCAAGCGTGTGCACCAGCGCCCCCAGGCGCGGGTGTGGCTGACGGGCGAGCACTTCGAAGGCCAGCGCCTGCAATGCATCTCCGGCAAGAATCGCCGTGGCGTTGTCGTAGGCTTTGTGCACGGTAGGTTGGCCTCGGCGCAGGTCGTCATCGTCCATGTCCGGCAGGTCATCGTGAATCAGCGAGTAGGCATGAATCAACTCGATTGCGGCGGCAGGCGCATCCAGGGTGTCGTCGTCAGCCCCCAGAGCGCGGCCTGCCAGATAGACCAGCAACGGGCGCAAGCGTTTGCCGCCCACCAGAAGCCCGTGACGCATTGCCGCATCCAGCCGTGGTGCGGTGGCGTCGCGGGACTCAAACAGCGCGTTCAATGTTGCGTCAACGCGTTTCTGGCTGGCGGCGCGCAAGGTATCAAGAGATGGCTCAGTGGCTACCATGGCGGGGCATCCTTATAGGGCGTGTCGCGTTCCGGGGCGCTTTCCGCAGGTGCCTGTTCCGCAGGCGCGTTCTCAACAGAGCTGTCAGGCGGGTCGAACGGCGTTACCGCAGGGCGCCCCTGATTGTCTTCGCTAAGCGCTCGGACTTTCAGCTCGGCGGTATCCAGACGTTGCTGAGCTTCACGTGTCAGGCGAATGCCCTGCTCGAAGGCGGTCAGCGAATCCTCCAGCGACAGCGCGCCTGATTCCAGTCGCTCGACGAGGCTTTCCAGCTGCTCAACCGTGGCAGCAAAATCTTGTGAAGAAGCGTTTTGGTCACTCATGGCCAACCTACCGTATCTGCCTGACTCTTATCGGCGTTTGATAAACACCGTCGATTTACGTTGGCCACAGTATACACTGAGGAACCCAGGGTGCGTCTGCCCACCATGACATCAATATGTGGGGTTTTCATGCTCACGGCGTAGACTTTTCATCCAATGCGTGTCATTTGCTCCCGGTGGGTGTGCTAATATATTTGCCTTTCATGAACCGAACCACGGCGCGAGCCGCTGACCAAGAGGTTGATTCAGCCATGGCCAAAACGTCCCTGGAAAAAGGCAAGATCAAGATCCTGCTGCTCGAGGGCGTCCACCAGACTGCGGTGGACAATTTCCAAAACGCGGGTTACAGCAACATTGAGCACCTGCCGACATCGCTGGATGAAGAGGCGTTGATCGAGAAGGTTCGCGATGTGCACTTCATCGGCATTCGCTCCCGGACTCAGCTCAACGAGCGGGTATTCGCGGCGGCGGAAAAGCTGGTGGCGGTGGGTTGCTTCTGTATCGGCACCAATCAGGTCGATCTTCAGGCAGCCCTAAAGCGTGGTATTGCGGTGTTCAACGCACCGTACTCCAATACCCGCTCAGTGGCCGAGCTGGTGCTGGCGGAAGCCATCATGTTGCTGCGCGGTATCCCTGAGAAAAATGCACGTGCCCACCAGGGCGGTTGGCTGAAGTCTGCCAAAAACTCACACGAGGCGCGTGGCAAAACTCTGGGGATTGTCGGTTATGGCAATATCGGGGCTCAGCTTTCGGTCTTGGCGGAATCCCTTGGTTTCAACGTCATCTATTTCGATGTAGTCAACAAGCTGGGGATGGGTAACGCCAACCAGGTCGCCACGCTGAAGGAGCTGCTTGGCCGCTCTGATGTGGTCAGCCTGCACGTGCCGGATTTGCCGTCGACGCGCTGGATGATTGGTGCCAAGGAAATCGCTGCTATCAAGCAGGGGGCTGTCTTTATTAATGCTTCGCGTGGCAGCGTCGTGGAAATCGAATCCCTGGCGGAAGCCATTAAGGCCGGTAAACTCAACGGTGCAGCGGTTGACGTCTTCCCGGTTGAACCCAAGGGCAATGAAGAAGAGTTTCAAAGCCCGCTGCGTGGCCTGGAAAATGTCATCCTGACCCCGCACATTGGTGGTTCTACGCTGGAAGCGCAGGAAAATATTGGTATCGAAGTCTCTGAGAAACTGATCACTTACTCGGATAACGGCACGACCGTCACCTCGGTCAACTTCCCCGAAGTGGCGCTGCCCGCACATCCTGACAAACACCGTCTGTTGCATATTCACGATAACGTGCCGGGTGTGCTGTCACAGATCAACCGTGTGCTGTCGGAAAACGACATCAATATTTCCGGCCAGTACCTGCAGACCAATGACAAGGTCGGCTATGTGGTCATTGATGTTGATAAAGCCTACGGCCCTCAGGCGCTGGAAGCCTTGAAGCAGGTCGATCACACCCTGAAACTGCGTGCGCTGTATTCCTCGCAAACCAGCTAGTCTATTAATAAGATAGCGTGTATAAAAACGGCCCAAATCAGGGCCGTTTTTATTGCAAGGACGCCTGGGATGGCATCTAGCCCTTTGATTGAGTGAATCACGACTTGCTGATGGGTATTCTTTTCCATGAAGATTTTCACCATCCTGCTTAACGAGGTGCACCATGCTGCTTGCGTTAATTGCCATTATTGTCGGTGTTGTTCTCTTGGTCTGGAGCGCTGATCGCTTCGTCGAAGGTTCTGCGGTGACGGCCAGCCACTTTGGAATGCCTCCTTTGCTGATTGGTATGGTCGTGGTGGGGTTTGGTACCTCTGCGCCAGAGATGGTGGTATCAGCGTTGGCGGCTGCTCAGGGCAACCCGGGCCTGGCGCTTGGCAATGCCTATGGGTCTAATATTACGAATATTGCCCTGATTCTGGGGATCACCGCTCTGATAAGCCCGATTGTGGTTCACTCTCAGGTGCTGCGTAAGGAGCTGCCGTTACTCACGTTGATCACTTTTTTGACGTTCTGGCTTCTGTGGGATGGTCTGCTGACGTTTGTCGACGCCTTAATACTGATGGCCGCTTTTATTGGTTTGATTAGCTGGTCGATTTACCAGGGCATGAGACAGAAAAAAGATGCGTTAGCGACGGAAGTTCAAACCGAAATCAACAGCCAGAAAATGACGGTCAAAAAAGCCATCTTCTGGCTGGGTGTTGGGCTCGTCTTACTGATAATCAGTTCTCGCATACTGGTTTGGGGAGCAGTGGACCTAGCGACGACCTTTGGCGTGAGTGATTTGGTTATTGGCCTGACGGTTGTCGCCATTGGCACTTCTTTGCCGGAACTCGCCTCTTCGGTGATTGCCGCCCGCAAAGGGGAGCATGATCTGGCGCTAGGTAATATCCTGGGGTCCAATCTGTTCAACACGCTTGCGGTGGTCGGTATTGCCGGGCTGATATCGCCGATGGCGGTCGCGCCCGAGGTGCTTAGCCGAGACCTTGTCGTGATGACAGCGTTGACATTATCGCTGTTTGTCCTTGGGTATGGCTTCCGTGGGCCTGGTCGTATCAATCGCATAGAAGGTGGGGCACTGCTCGCCTGTTTTATCGGTTATACGGCTTACCTCATCATGACGACATTTTAAATGAATGGTGCAGATGAGACAGGTGCGCCATAGGCTCTGCTTGCGTTAAACTGCGCGACTTTCATCATCCGGAGCGCCCTTTACGCGGGCGAACATCAGGAGCTTTCATGACCGCTTCAAACCTGCCCGATCGCGGGGCTTCACACGCATCACCGCCTATTGTGGTGGCGGCGATGTATAAATTTGTCACCCTGGACAACGTCGCGGCACTGCGCGAACCGCTGCATCAGGCAATGCTGGCGAATGATGTCAAAGGAACCTTGCTGCTGGCCAACGAGGGCATCAATGGCACGGTTGCGGGCAGCCGTGAGGGCATTGATGCCCTGCTGGCATGGCTGAGTGATGACCCGCGCCTGGCGGATATCGCCCATAATCCGGCGTTCTATAAAGAGTCCTTTTGCGACGTGCCGCCGTTTTACCGCACCAAGGTCAAACTGAAAAAAGAGATCGTGACCCTGGGTGTGCCCGGTATCGACCCTAACGACACCGTGGGCACTTACGTGGAGCCGGAAGACTGGAACGCCGTTATCAGCGACCCCGAGGTGCTGGTGATTGATACCCGCAACGATTACGAAGTGGGCATCGGCAGTTTTGAAGGGGCGATTGACCCGAAAACCGCAAGCTTCCGTGAGTTCCCTGACTATGTGCGGGAGCATTACGACCCTGAAAAGCACAAGAAGGTCGCCATGTTCTGCACTGGCGGCATTCGTTGTGAAAAAGCCTCCAGCTTTATGCTCAAGGAAGGCTTTGAAAACGTCTACCACCTGAAAGGCGGCGTGCTCAGCTACCTTGAGAAAGTCCCTGAGGAAGATTCCTTGTGGCGTGGCGACTGTTTTGTGTTCGATAACCGCGTTACGGTGCGTCATGATCTCAGCGAAGGCGACTACACCCTGTGCCACGCCTGCCGTCAACCGCTCTCGGTTGAGGATCGCGCCAGCGCCGCGTTTGAGCTGGGTATCAGCTGCCCTCACTGTATTGACACCTTACCCGAGAAAACCCGCGAGGCAGCGCGTGCCCGCCAACGCCAGATTGATCTGGCCAAAGCGCGCGGTGAACCACATCCCATCGGGCGTGATCTGAGCAAAAAGACCCGCCGCAAGTCTTGAAAGGGGCTGTCCTGAGAACCGTCTAAGGCTTGGTGCCCGCCTTTCGTCGTAGACGGCTCGCAGAGCTGAATGAAAGCGCTAGACTGGCAGCTTCATCCACCGTCTCATTGACTGTCTCATTTACCGTTTCAATTACTGTCTCATTTACTATCCGCTGATGGAGTATCGCCTGATGACAACAACGACAACAACAACGCCCCCAACCTCCGCGAGCAGTGCGGCTCAGAATGCCCCTGTGCTGCGTGATGACCACAATGGGGTCACTACCCTGACCCTGAATACCCCGAAAAGCTTTAACGCGCTTTCCGAAGAGATGCTCACCGCCCTGCAAAGCGCCCTGGACGCCATCGCCGAAGATGACAGCGTGCGCTGCGTCGTGCTGGCCGCAGAAGGCAAGGCGTTCTGTGCTGGCCATGATCTCAAGCAGATGCGCGCCAACCCCGACAAGGCCTACTACCAGACGCTGTTTGCGCGCTGCGGCCAAGTGATGCAGTCGCTGGTTAATCTGCCGGTGCCGGTGATTGCCAAAGTGCAGGGCGTTGCCACGGCAGCAGGCTGTCAGCTGGTGGCCAGCTGTGACCTGGCCGTCGCGGCGCAAAGTACACGCTTTGCGGTTTCCGGCATTAACGTTGGCCTGTTTTGCTCAACGCCAGCCGTGGCGCTATCACGCAATGTGGCGCGTAAGCGGGCGATGGAAATGCTTTTGACTGGCGATTTCATCGACGCCGACACCGCTCTGGACTGGGGGCTGATTAACCGGGTGGCCGATGACGCCAGTCTGGATGATGCCGTGGCAGAATTAACCGACAAGATCTGTGCGAAAAGCGCGGTTGCGGTGCGAACCGGTAAAGCCATGTTTGCCCGTCAGCTTGCCATGCCGCTTGATGATGCCTATGACTTCGCCGGTGAAACCATGGCCTGCAACATGCTGGCAGAGGATGTGGCAGAAGGCATTGACGCCTTTATTGCCAAACGTCCTCCCGAATGGAAGCATCGCTAAACGCTCACACGCGCGACGGCGCTGAATGGAAGGTATTTCCGCAAACGCGACAGCCCCAGGGGAGCGCGGTATTCTGTTGGCATGACGACCTGCTCAAAACAGGGCAGGTAAGTGACGTGAAATCCGCGAGCGCTGGCCGTTAAGTGAGAACACGAGTGGAAAACTGGGTGAAGGAGGCAGCGGAGTGAGTGACGTAAAGCGCAGAACGGCGGGTCGGCCAGCAGGTACCAATAAAGCGGGCAGCAGCGGTCACAGCCAGTCTCTGGTGCGTGGCTTGAAGCTTCTTGAATATCTGTCGTTAAGCCCTGGCGGGTTAGCGCTTTCCGAACTGGCGGAAATGGCCGAGCTGGCACCTTCCACAACCCATCGGCTGTTACAGGCATTGCAGAGTCAGGGGTTTGTTAGCCAGGAAAATGAACAGGGGTTATGGCGCATCGGCGTCAAAACCTTTCGCATTGGCAATAGCTTTCTGGAGGCGCGTGATGTCGTTGCTCAGAGCCGACCTTTTCTGCGCCGCTTAACCGCAGAAAGTGGAGAGACCGCCAACCTGGGGATTCGCGATGGCGCCACCGCTGTGTTTCTGGCCCAGCATGAATCGCCGCAGATGATGCGCATGATCACCCGGCTGGGGGCCAGAGCACCGCTGCACGCCTCAGGCGTGGGCAAGGCGCTGCTGGCCTGGATGGTGGAAGATGACCGTAAGCAGCTGCTGGAGCACCACGAACTGGCCCAGGTGACGGCCAATACCCTGGCGACGCCACCTGCGTTACAGCAGGAAATAGCGCGAATCCGTACCCAGGGGTTTGCCTGTGACCGTGAAGAGCATGCGATTGGCCTGCATTGCGTGGCCGCCTGCATCCATGATCAGCACGGCCAGCCACTGGCTGCCATTTCGGTATCCGGGCCGGTGGCACGCATTCCTGAGCCTCGGTTGCCCGCCTTGGGTGAACTGGTCAAAACCACCGCAGCGGAAATCACCGCTCAGCTGGGTGGGCAGGTGCCAGCGTCAGCATGATGACGGTCAATATCAGGCGGCAATGCTGAGGGCGCCATGCTAAGCCTGTTTTTTGTTGCCCTGGCGAGTGCCACTCTGCTGCCGGGAGGCTCTGAAATCTGGCTGGCGCGGTTGTGGTGCCTGGGGGAATCCCCACTCTGGTTATGGGGGGTGGCCACCCTTGGCAATACCATAGGTAGTCTGATTAATGTCTGGCTGGGCCGTTATGCACGACGTTTTCAACAGCGTCGCTGGTTTCCCGCCAGCCCCGAACAGTTGGCAGCCGCAGAACGTTGGTACCATCGGCTCGGAGAGGTCAGCCTGTTGATGTCCTGGGTGCCGATCATCGGTGACCCACTGACAGTGCTTGCCGGGGTTTTCCGGCTACCCTGGTGGCGAGCATTTTTATGGATTTTGCTCGCTAAAGGCGGCCGTTATGCGGTAGTGCTGGTATTGGCGCATCATTGGCTGGCACCGCTATGCTAATGTATTTCAACGGCGCCTAACGCGAACTTCAAAATCGATCATGTTAGGCTAAAGCGTAAAATTCCATGACGAATGAGGTAGTCGAGTGACGCCATTAAGACTCTTGCCCTGGCTGGGCATCTGGCTGTTGACGATTTTCACTCTGATGACAACACCAGTGCTGGCGCAAACGGCAGATGAAGCCGGTACGGGCGATCAAGCTTCCTACAGCACCATGGCGGATCTGCTTGAAAACGAGCAGTCACGTCAGGCGTTGATTGATGTGTTGCGCGGTCAGGCGGCGAATATGCCGCAAGACGTTCAGGCCGCCGCTGCTAAAGGCAGTGAGATGACGCCTGAAGAGGTGTCGCTACCTCGCCAGCTTGCCGAAATGACCAGTGGTATCGTCGGCGACGTTGGTAGTCAACTGGAACAGACACTAGTGATTATTACCGGACTTCTCAGCCCGGGTAGTGCCAGCGCGTTTGATTCGTCAGCCTTTATGTCAGCGGCCATTAACCTTGGGTTGGTGGTGCTGGCCACGTTTGTGTTGTTCATGGTATTTCGACTGGTGTGTCGTCCACTGTTCAACAAGCTGAGCCTCTGGTCGCTGCAGGGCTATGGCCTTACCCCCGTCTTGCGGTTGATCGTGTGTGTGATTGTGGCGGCTGTTATCGACGTGCTGATCGTGGCGCTTTCCTACGTGGGCGGCAATCTGATTGCCACCTTTGCCGTTGGGGAAACCGGCGGGCTTTCTACCCGAGCCTCCCTGTTCCTCAATGCGTTTATGGTGATTGAACTGATCAAGGCAGCCGTTCGCATGCTGTTCTCTTCACGTTATGAAGGGCTGCGGCTATTGCCGATTTCCGCCGAGGAAGCCTCTTACTGGAACCGCTGGCTGGCGCGCCTGGTAGGCCTGGTGGGCTATGGGTTGATGGTTGCTGTACCGCTGGTCAACTACTATCTGGCGCCGACCCTGGGGCAGGCCCTGGGCACGCTGATCATGGTGTTGGCATTCATTTATGCGGTGGCTGTGATTCTCAGAAACCGCGTGCGCCTGCGCGATAATCTCAACGTCATTGCCCGTAATTCCAGCTTTACTGCCAGCCGCGTCACGCTACAACTCTTTGCCCGCACCTGGCACCTGTTCGCGCTACTGTACTTCCTGATGGTGTTCGTACTGACGTTAACCCGTCCCGCGGATGCCCTACCCTTTGTGCTTTTTGCCACGCTGCAAACCCTGGCGGCCGTGGTGGCAGGCATACTGGTTTCCTCTTTCCTGACCCAAACCATTGGGCGGCGCATCACATTATCCAGTGATCTGCGCCAGAAACTGCCGTTACTGGAAAAGCGTCTGAACAGCTACGTCCCCAACGCACTCCGCGTGCTGCGTACGATTATCGCGATTGGGGTCATCATGGTGGTACTGGATGCCTGGGGCGCGTTTGATCTGCCTAACTGGTATGCCTCGGAAAGTGGCGCCAATCTGGTCAGTAAGCTGATCAATGTTGCGTTTATCCTGATTCTGGCGGTAGCGGCCTGGCTGGGGCTCGCCAGCCTGATTGAGCACAAGCTGAATCCGGATACGGGTAGCGGTGAGCCGTCGGCGCGTGCCAAAACGCTGCTTAGCCTGTTCCGTAATGCACTGGCAATTGCCATGGTGACCATCACCAGCATGATTCTGCTGTCGGAAATCGGCATTAATATTGGCCCATTGATTGCCGGTGCCGGTGTGCTGGGTCTGGCCATCGGTTTTGGTGCTCAGAAACTGGTGCAGGATGTGATCACCGGTATCTTCATTCAGGTCGAGAACGCCATGAATACCGGTGATGTGGTCACCGTTGGTGGCGTTACCGGTACCGCGGAGAAACTCAGCATTCGCTCGGTGGGAATTCGGGATCTTCACGGCACCTACCATATCGTGCCGTTTTCCAGCGTGGATACCGTGTCCAACTATATGCGTGAGTACGGTAATCACATTGGCGAGTACAGCATCGCTTATCGTGAAAGCATCGATGAGGCAGTGGAACAACTGCATCTGGCCTTTAATGATCTGAAAGCCAGTGAAGACCACGGCTTCAAATTGCTGGCACCGCTGGATGTGGCGGGGGTGATCGCGCTGGCTGACAGCTCGGTGAATATCCGTGTGATCATCAAAACCACGCCGGGGGATCAGTGGGCGGTAGGTCGTGCCTATAACCGTCTGGTCAAACTGCGCTTTGATCAGGCCGGTATCGAAATTCCGTTCCCGCATACCACCATGTACTTTGGGGAAGACAAAGCGGGCGCTTCACCGGCGGCCAACATCCGTATTCTGGATGCCATGCCGGATAATAAGGCACTGGATGTGCGCCGTGACGATCCGAGGCAAGGTGTTCAGACAATTTCTGATCCGGACAGCACCAACCCCACAGGTGATGACGTGTAATTTCCGCGTCATGCCCTGCAAACAGCATGTTAAAACAACAATGCCGCCCAAAAGGGCGGCATTGTTGTTTTGAAATGTTGTTTTAACATGTTGCTTTAAAAGCCTTTGTCTTGGCCACGGCCTTCCATTCGTCGAGGCCGTGGCAAGACAGGGCATTTAGTCTCTAAGGCCTTCCAGTTCAGGGGCCTGACTCGGGCGTACAATCTTGATTTTCTCTCTCATCAGCGCCTTCATCAGCGAAAACACCATAGCGAATACCATGATGAAGATCGGTAGACCAATGACGGTGATAACCTGCTGTAGCGCCACCAGACCAGCATCACCGGCCAGCACGATCAGCATGGCAGCCACCGCGCCTTCTGAAACGCCCCAGAATACCCGCTGATGGATCGGGCCTGGTTCAACATCACCCGTGCATAACAGGTCGATGACCAGCGAGGCCGAATCCGAAGACGTCGCAAAGAAGATCGCAACGATCACAACAGCCAGGCCTTGAATCAGTGTGGCGGCCGGGAAATTCTCAAAGAACGCGAACATCGCCAGTGGCACGCTTTCCATCACCGCAGCGGTCATCATGCCGGCCTGATCACCCAGTTGGGCACGCGCCGCTTCACCGATACCGTCGATCTCCATGGCAGACCAGCCGAAGATGGCGAACCACACCAGCGTAAAGGCAGACGGTGCAAATAAGACGCCGAGTACGAACTCACGGATGGTACGACCCTTGGAAATACGTGCCACGAACAGGCCGATAAAGGGTGACCAGGTAACTGTCCACGCCCAGTAGAAAACCGTCCAGTTACCCTGCCAGCCCCAGCTGCCGTCTTCACGGGTATATTGCGCCAGCGTATCGTTCCAGAACGATAGCGGCACGATGTTGGATACATAAATACCCAGGGTTTCGATGATGCCGCGAAGCAGAAATACTGTAGAACCGGCAAACAGCACAAATAGCATCAACCCCACTGCCATACCGATGTTGAGGTTGGAAAGCAGCTTGACGCCCTTATCCAGCCCGCCGGCAATGGATGCAACGGCCACGGCGGTGAGTACGGTAATGATCAACACCTTGCTGGTGACGCTATCAGCAACGCCGAACAGTTCGCTAAGCCCGGCGTTGATCTGTGAGGTGCCAAGACCAATGGAAACTGCCACACCAAACAGCGTACCCAGCACCGCAAATATATCGATGGTTTTACCGATAGGGCCGTAAATACGGTCTTTGAGCAGCGGATAAAACACCGAACTAACCCGAACCGGCAGATCATAGCGGTAGATAAAGTAAGCAAACGCCAGCCCAGGCAGGGTAAAGATCGTCCAGGTATGCAGGCCAAGATGATAGAGCGAGAAGCCCATGGCTTCACGAGCGGCTTCGACCGAGTGAGGCGTAATATCGCCATGCGGCGGGTTGGCAAAGTGAAAAATTGGCTCTGCCACGCCCCAGAACATCAGCACTGTGCCGATCCCCCCGGCAAACAGCATGGTGAACCAGGAAATATTGCCGTACTCTGGACGGTCATCTTCGCCCCCCAGGCGGATATTGCCGTAACGGCTCAATGCTATCCAAAGCAGAAACACTAACCAGAAACTGACGCCGAAGATGAAGAACCAGCCAAGGTTGGTGACGACCCAGGTACGTCCATTGGCAAAAATATCGCCGATCGTCTCGGGGGCGACTACCAGTGCTACCAGAAACAGCACCATCAGTCCGGCGGAGGTAAAGAAAATCGTGGGGTCTGTGCGCAGCCCCAGCGAACGCGCGAGTTTATCCATGCAAAATTCCTTTTTATTGTTGGAATCATTGAGTAAACCAGGAAAGTGCCAGCGAAAAGCCGACGGCTTGAGTTGAGTTTACAGATAATCTTTTTGTGCAAGGAAGCGGGGTAGTGTGACCTTTGGTTAAATCAAACGGGAAAGTCATGATTCGCCAGGATGGACTGATCAGGTGCACCAAAAACGCCCAGCGATAGGGCGGGCGTAAGGGAGAATGGGCCAAAAAAGAGCGTATCAGTCTGGGACGTATCAGCCTGGATAGTTCTCCGAATGACGGCCTTCAAGGTTGATGGATTCGCCGCCGTCCACAAACAGAATCTGGCCGACCACAAACGCGTTATCGAGCAGGTAATGCAATGCTTGCACGAGGTGTTCAGGAGCGCCTTGCTGATTGGCTGGAATACCCTCAATGCGCCACTGTATATAGTCACTGGTGCGCTGCGAGGCAGGTAGTACTACCCCAGGCGCAATGCCGTTGATGCGCAGTTGCGGGGCGAACTCCAGCGCTGCCATTCGCGTCATGTCTGCCAGGCTCTTTTTTGAGAGCAGGTAGGCGGCGTAGGGGTATTGGTGATACGTCACCTTGTTATCAATAATGTTAACGACCCGGCCTTGATCGACGGCCCCAGCAAAATGGCGGGTCAGCAGCAGCGGCGTAAACATATTGACGCGAAACTGGGTCTCCAGCATCGCAAGATCGGTCTGCGCGATGGGGGCAGGCTCATAGGCGGAGGCGCTATTGACCAGTACACCCAGTTGAGGGAAGCGGGCTTTAACACGGCGGATCAGCTCACCCAGATCGTCCTCAGCGGCATCGCTGAGGAAGTTGCAGGTAAAGACTTCACAATTGCGGCCTAGCTCGCGAATCCCCTTTGCCACCTCATCAGCCTCCTGGCGGGAGCTGTTAACGTGCAAAGCGATATCATAACCTGCGCTGGCCAGCGCTTCAGCAAAATGACGGCCAAGACGCGTGGCACCGCCGGTAATCAGTGCTGCCTGTGGGTTCATGACTTTTTTCCTCTGGTCAAAGCGTTGTTAGTCAAGCATCGTTGAGCGATAAAATCTGCGCTTACTTTCAGCGTGAGGAAAGCGTTTGTCAATAAGTTGTACAGTACTTGCACAAAAGGCAGAAGGCGTTAATCTAACGGTAATTCACAATTTTCAAGGATGTTGACCATGCTGCAAGCGCCCGCAAAGGTGGACCCCGAACTGCATGAATGCGTGATTTCGATTGGCTCCAACATTGATCCTGAGCACCACTACGCCCGTGCCATCGAGATTCTGGAAGCGGAATGTGATCTGTTGGCGCGAACGGCACCTATTCTTACCACGCCGGTAGGCTTTCAGGCTCAGCCGGATTTTCTCAACAGCGCCGTACTGATACGCACCGGGCTAAATCAGGCCGATTTCAAAGCCTATCTGAAGCAGGTAGAAGATCGCCTTGGGCGTGTGCGCGGGCCGATCAAGTCAGGGCCTCGCACCATGGATCTGGATATTGTTGCCTGGGATGGGCATGTGGTGGATGAGGGATATCACCAGCATGATTATGTGCGTGAACCAGTGGATGCACTGCTGGCTGAGGCAGGCCGTGAGCTTATTGATTCATGAAACGTAAACGATACTGATACCCCTAACTAAGTAGGACAATAACAGCAGCACAATACCAGCGGGGCAATAACGTCAGGAGATAGCAAAAACATTTAAGACACCCTCCGTAGCGGCCGATATAGAGTATGAAGCCCACAATGGGCGAGATGGCGTTTTTGCCGAGGAACGTGTCTATGATGGTTCTTAACACGAACCTCATGTCGCTGATTGCTCAAAACAATCTGCGTGCCAGCCAGCAGGATATGCAGACGGCCATGGAACGTCTTTCATCAGGCTTGCGTATTAATAGCGCCAAGGATGACCCCGCCGGTCAGGCGATTGCCAACCGCATGGAAAGCCAGATTCGTGGTATGAACCAGGCGATGCGCAACACTCAGGATGGTATTTCACTCGCTCAAGTGGCTGAAGGCTCTCTCGATCAGGTTAACGAGAACTTACAGCGTATCCGCCAGCTTAGTGTTCAAGCTGCCAATGGCACCAATTCCTCATCTGACCTGCGCTCCATTCAGGATGAAATCGATCTGCGCCTGGAAGAAATTGACCGCTTATCAAGCCAGAGCAACTTCAATGGCGTCAATCTGTTGGCTGATGATCGTGATGTGTCTATTCAGGTTGGCGCTAACGATGGCGACGTGATCAATATCGCGTTGAAAAAAACGAACATTGATACATTAGGGCTGGGCAACTTCAGCGTGCTGGATGACGGTAGTGCCACTGCTAACCCTCTGAGTACTCTGGATGACGCAATCAGTCAGGTGGATCGCCAGCGCAGTTCCCTTGGAGCGGTACAGAATCGTTTCGATAGCGTGATTGAAGGGCTGAATAGCAGCGTTATTAACCTCTCCTCGGCGCAGTCGCGAATTCAGGATGCTGACTACGCACGCGAAGTATCTAACTTGATAAGCGCTCAGATTCGCCAGCAGGTAGGGATCGCCATTCTGGCCCAGGCGAACCAGCAGCCGCAAATGATCCTGCGGCTGCTGGGGCTTTAAATCAACGATTTACTCGATGATGCCCTGTTCACGGGCCATCGCGTAGGCGGCCTGCGGGCCTTTCCAGAGTGACGGCAGAATAATCAACGACACCGGAATGGCGGTGATGACGATAAACTGCTGTAACACACCGATCTGGCCTGCGCCCATATAGAGCAGTATCGCCGCCATCAGCGCCATGGCAATTCCCCAGAAGGCACGCAGTAGCGAATTGGGTTGATCATGGCCAGCGCTGACCATGGCAATGGCATAGCTCATAGAATCCCCCGTGGTGGCCACAAAGATCGTGGTCAACAGCAGAATCGCCAGTGCCATCAGGGTGCCACCCGGCAGGGCCTGAGCGACGGTAAGAGTCGCCACATCAAACTGGAAGTTATTGAGTGCCTCGGTCAGGTCGATCACGCCGGTCAGCTGGTAATAAATGCCGGAGCCGCCCAGCAGGGTGAACCAGACCGTGGTGGCAATCGGTGCCATGATTGCCACCGCCAGAATCATTTCGCGCACCGAGCGCCCGCGTGAAATCCGCGCCACAAAAATCGCCATCAGCGGCGCGTAACCAATAAACCAGGCAAAGAAGAATACCGTCCACCACTGCATCCACCAGGCCGGTGCTGTATCCGCTGTCATGGTCGCCATGGTGAAGAACTCACTGATATAAGCGCCCATGCTGGCGGCATAGGTGTTAACCAGAAACAGGGTCGGGCCAAAGATAAAAATCACGGCACCAATAGCCAATGCCAGAAACACATTGAAGCGGCTCAGCATCTGAATGCCTTTGTGAACACCACTCAATGAAGACGCCACATAAACCGTTGCCAACAAGGCCAGAATGATTAACTGGCCGATATAGCCTTCCGGCAGGCCGAACAGTTCATGCAAACCAAAACTGACCTGAGTCGCCAGAAAGCCGATGGGGCCGACGGTACCGGCGACCAAGGCAATGACGCAGCAGGCATCGACAACACCGCCCAGCGGCCCTTGCATTAAACGCTTGCCGAGCACCGGGTACAGCAGGGTGCGCGGCTGCAGCGGCTGGCCTTTCACATAGTGCGCATGCGCCAGTACGACTGCTGTCAGCGAGCCAAGTACCGCCCAGGCCAGAAAGCCCCAGTGCATGAACGACTGCGCCAACGCGCCACTCACGGCTTCCGCGGTGCCCGCTTCTGTATCAAAGGCAGGCGGTGTGACCACAAAGTGATAAACCGGCTCACCGGCAGCAAAAAACACGCCACCCCCGGCCAGCAGAGTACAAAGAATAATCGACAACCACTTGAAGGTGCTCATTTCCGGCGTATCAAGGTTGCCAATTTTTGCCTTGGCGGCAGGCGTTAACGCCAGGCCAACGGCAATGAAAAAGGTCGCAATCAGCAGCAGCTGAAAGTAGGTGCCCAGGGTCAGCGCGGTCCAGGCAAAGCCGCTACCGATACTGTTGGCCACCAGGTCAATATCCAACAGGGAAAGCAGTACGAACGCGGCGATAAAGCCAACGCTCAGTATCAGCACAATCGGGTCACCCAGCGCACGTAAGCCACCAGGCTGAGGGTTTTCGTCAGAAGAATGAGGCATCAAGGCCACCGTTTAGGTTGGTTTATTTAAAGCAGGGGAGTTGAAAGCGATAACGTTTTCGAGGTGTCTTGAAAAAGACAAAGAGCGGGCAACAACTTGGCTGACACAGCTAAATTGTTAAAACACGCGTTAACAATTGATACGAAAAAGCGTGTAAAAAAAAGCGCCATTCAATGAATGGCGCCTGATCTGGCGCCACTATAACAACGACATAGACGTAAGTCGAGGCAGCGATGCCAATATCACCACCAAAATGCCAAAATCGGTTCTCGGATTCTGACGTTACCTCTTGCCCTTATCCCCCCGACCAGCCCATCAGCATGGGCACGTAAACCACCAATAGCAGCACACCGATCAGCCCGAGAAGATACGGAATGATGGCGCGGGTGATCTGCTCCAGCGGCAGCCGCGTGACCGACGAGGCGACATACAGATTGATCGCCACCGGCGGGGTGATCATGCCAACCGCCAGCCCCATCACAATGATCAGCCCGAAGTGGATCGGGTCGATGCCCAGCTGGAGAATCAGCGGCAGCAGCACCGGCGTCAGAATGATCAGCGCACTGGCGGTTTCGATAAAGACGCCAGTGAGCAGGATGACGCCGACAATCAGCAGCATGATGATGTAAGGATTATCAGACAGCGACAGCACCGCCTGGGCAATCGCGCCGGGCACCTGCCAGCTGGAAAGCGTCCAGCTCAGCACCGCTGACATGGCAATCACCAGCATAATCACTGAGGTGGTGATCGCCGAGCGGATCAGCACATGGTAAATCGCCTTTGGCGTCAGGTCGCGATAGACGAACAGCGACACCATCAAGGCATAGTTGACTGCAACCACTGCCGCTTCCGATGGCGTAAAAATCCCTGAGAAAATGCCACCGAGAATAATCACCGGCGTCATCAGCCCCCAGCTGGCGTCCTTGAGCGTGCGCCAGATAGTTGCTAACGACAGCGCCGTGCCATGCGGATACTGGCGTTTATAGGCCTGCACAATGGCAATCGCCATCAACCCCAGCCCCATCGCCACACCGGGAATAAAACCGTTCAAAAACAGCTTGGAAACCGACTGCTGGGCAATTACCGCGTAGATGATCATTGGCACCGAAGGCGGAATGACGACACCGATCGTGCCGCTGGCAGCAATCAGGCTGGCGGCGGAGGCCGGATCGTACCCCTTGCGTCTGAGTTCCGGCACCAAGCTGGAACCAACGGCCGCCGTGGTGG
Source organism: Halomonas sp. LS-001 (assembly GCF_052983955.1). NCBI lineage: Bacteria > Pseudomonadati > Pseudomonadota > Gammaproteobacteria > Oceanospirillales > Halomonadaceae > Halomonas > Halomonas sp. LS-001. Next base: position 3,602,327 of record NZ_CM129816.1, on the reverse strand, counting down.
CGGCGCCGGAGCCGGAAATCGCGGCGAAGAACATCCCTGCCATCACCGAGACAATCGACAACCCGCCGCGCATAAAGCCCACCAGCGCATCCGCAAAGTTGACCAGCTTTTCACTCACCTTGCCTTGCGCCATCAGGTCACCGGCGAGGATAAACATCGGCACCGCCACCAGCGCAAAGGAGTTGATGCCCTGGAACATCTGCTGGGTCACCACCATCAGCGGTACGCCGGATTGATACAGGGCATACAGGGTGCTGGCGCCAATCGCAAAAGCAATCGGTATGCCCATCAACATAAACAGGAAAAACAGCCCAAACAGTACCAACGTCATGGGGTGTCCTCCTGCGCGAACTGGGGCTCGCCATGTATCAGCGTTTCCAGCATATCCACCAGGGTGTACCAGGCCATGATGGCGGCACACACCGGCATGACGGCGTAGATATAGGTCATCGAAATGCGTAGCGACGCGGATTTCTGGAAACTCTGCACCTGCATATAGCGATAACCGATCACCATCAGCGCGATCAGCAGAGCCAGCACGATGCCCAACGCGGCTAGCCGAACAAAGCGGCGGGCACTAATTGGCAGGGCGTCCACGGCAAACGTCACGGCAATATGACGCCCGCGTTGAAAGGCCAGGGTGCCTGCCAGAAAGGTCATCCACACCAGCAGAAAACGCGCCACTTCCTCTGTCCAGCCAACGGCGGTAAACAGAACGCGGGAGACGATTTGTAACGTGATGACGCCAATCAACGCCGCCATGCAAGCAAAAACAGCGGGCTGGATGATGGCATCCAGCCCGCGTTCAATGCGTTGCAACAGCGTTAATAGCGGCTGTGCCTTCGCTATCACTGCTGAATGGCCTCCTGAATACGCGGCAGGTAATCACCAAACTGCTCGCCGTATTTTTCGTATACCGGGGCGACGGCTTCCTGGAAAGCACTCAGGTCAGGCGAATCGTTGATCTGCATACCGGCTTCGCGCAGTGCCGCCAGCTGGTCAGCTTCCATTTCAGCGTTCATCTGACGTTCGTACTCGGCAGCTTCCTGGGCAGCGTCTTCAATCACGGATTGAGCAGCGTCCTGTAGTTGGTTCCAGACCGGCATGCCCATCACAAAGATCGCTGGTGCGTAGGTGTGGCGGGAAAGGGTCATGTAATTCTGGGTTTCGTTCAGCTTGAACGAGTGAATGACGTTGACCGGGTTTTCCTGGCCATCAATGGTGCCTTGCTGCATGGCGGTGAGTGCTTCGGTCCAGGCCATGGGAATGGCATTGGCGCCCAGCTCACGGAAAGTATCGGTGTACACCGGATTTTCCATCACGCGAATGCGCAGACCATCGATATCTTCTGGCGTATTAATCGCCCGCTCGCTGTTGGTCAGGTTACGAAAGCCCCGCTCGGCATAGGCCAGACCTTTCAGGTTAACCTCGGAAAGCTTGTCGAGCAGCTCCTGGCCAATCGGGCCATCGAGCACCTCGTAGGCCGCTTCATTGGACGGAAACAGGAAGGGCAGCTCAAACACCGCCATCTCTTCCACAAAGTTGGCCACCGGGCCATTGGTAATCACGCCCATATCCACGGTGCCGATCTGCATACCTTCCAGCAGGGTACGCTCGTCACCTAGCGAAGCGTTGGGGTAGATTTCAATATCCACCTTGCCTTCGGTACGTGCTTCCACCAGCTCTTCAAACTTCAGCGCCGCAATATGAAAGCCATCCTGTTCGTTCACTACATGCGCCAGGCGCAGCGTGACCGGGTCCATCTCGTCAAATTCAGCCGCGTTGGCGGTGCCAACGACAGCCAGTGAAACGGAAAGTGCCAGCGTGTTCAGTGCCAATGTTTTCATTATAGGAGTCTCTTGGTTTGGGACTGTTTGGTACATGATGCACTAAGATGATTTAACGCTCTGAAAGAATGCACCAGGCACTGCCGCAATGGCAATACATCCACCGCACAACTGGACACCATCTACTCACACAGGTAGCATACGCAACCACTGTGCGCCCATAGCTCAGTTGGATAGAGTATCGGCCTCCGAAGCCGAGGGTCGCAGGTTCGAATCCTGCTGGGCGCGCCAATGATTTCAAGGGCTTACGTTAATTCGTAAGCCCTTATTTTTTGGTTGTGACCATCCTGTGACCAAATCGTGACCACAGTTTCAAAACACACCGTCTCTTTGGTTTGCTTCTTGCTGACCATTGGCCGCTATTAGTCACACGCTTGGTCACATGTTGCCCAGGCCGATCAGCTACAAAGCGACTGGGGCAAAAACGGCACCAAACGCCTCGCCGCCCACACCGTCATCGGCGCACTAACGGGTGGTACGGGAGGTGCCACAGGCGCTGCCGTCGGCACCCTCAGCGCCCCGGCGGTTGCCAACGCCCTGAAAACGCAGGCCTTGATGACGCCTTCACCGACGGCCTCACGGCCCTGGCCAGCACCGCCGCCGGTGCGGCCACGGGCGGCACCCAGGGTGGCGCAATGGCCTTCAATCTCGATGCCAATAACCGCCAGCTACACAGCTTCGAGCAATCACTGGCGGAACAGCTGGCCGAGGGCAGCGAGTACACGCCTGAACAGATCGCCGATGCCCTTAGAGCCATGCATAACGATGAGCTGGAAGAAAGCCCCGGCTCCAACCTTATCGTCGACTTACAGGACGAAGATGCCGTTGATGACACCTACTTCGATTATGGCGGCGACTGGATTGCCACACCCGGTGAAGACGGCACGACGAGCTATCTGGTTCAGATGATACCGGAGAACACCTCACCGGAACTGATCAACTACATCATCGAACAGACTGGCGGGGAAGGTTCGCCGTATCGGGCATGGGAACCGTCCACCTCATCGGCCTATCCACCGCGTGAGCAGGCAGTGCAATATCCCTATGGCATCGCCCAGGCGGCAGGCCTCCCTTATAACCTGAACGATACGGACACCAGGACATTAGCACAGATGAAAGAGGATCAGGACACCTTCAGCCGCGGCATGGCCAGCATGGCGGCTATTCCCGTGATGGCACCCTACACGGCTGCCACCTTGACGGCCCGCGGCACGGCCGGGCTCTTTGCCACCGGGGCGGGCTTCGATACGGCTGGCCAGATGGTGCAAGGCGGTGAGTATCGCCCAGGCCAATCACTGGCGGCGGGCAGTACGGCGTTAGTGTACGGGCCGCTGGCCGGGCGGAATCCCTTGCGCAACGCCGCCGTGGGCGGCGCGGGAGGAGCTTCACTGACCTCAGCGACCAACTGGCTTTATGATGAGGATAAGTCGATACTGGATGGAGTGACATTAGGTGCGGTAACTGCCGGGGTGGGTACAGGAATGGGTGGTATCGTCAGGAGGCAAGGGCATGTTTTGCCAGATAGGGTAACCGTGCCATTTTCCCAGACCCCTATCAGCGTCTCTTTGCCTACTGCGGGTTCTATCTCTAAGGGTGTTGAGACCTCAATCAGCAACTTGCCATCGTTTATCCCATTGCCTGATTCAGATGATGGGGAGAAGCAGTAATGAAACTGGAGAAGGGGTATCTTAAATGGTCGTCATTCGCTAAGCGAAACGGTGAGCTCTTTGCTTATGGTTTGGTTGGTTTTCTGTTCCTTTGGAATGCCGTGGGTTTATTGGAGTGGATACACGAACTATTGGGTTGGGAAGCACGAGATTATACCCCAGGTGAACAACGGAAGTACCGTTTTTATGCGATGGGATTTGTGGGTATGTATATCGTTGGCACTGTTCTTATGCTGATCAACATGTGGCATTACAGGAAACATCCACCGGAGGATTACCGTGATTAATAGATGCTGCACCCAAAACTTTCTACTGACGAGTTACGCCAGGAAATAACACTCTCAACCGACGCAGCAACACGGACGTTGCTGCATTGACTCACAGGGAAGGCAGAGGGTTGTCTTGCCTGGCGGTAGCGTGGTGATAAAGGGCTCACGCCTCTGCAGTGCGCTGCTGATTATCGCCCGCCATGGTATTCTGGCGCGATACGATTAACAGGGACACGTTATGGCGACTCACCACCACGACACCGGCTATAAGGAACTGTTCAGTCACCCCGAGTTTGTTCAGCAACTGATGGAAGGCTTCGCCCCCGCAGAGATCGCGGGGTTAATGAACTTCACGACGCTCAAGAAGCACAATGGCCATTACATCACGCCGCTGTTCGAGGAAAAAATCGAAGACGTGGTGTGGTCGGTGGACGTGACCTGGGAAGGTACGACGCAGCCGGTGTTTCTATACATTCTGTTGGAGTTTCAGTCAGCGGTTGACCGCAGCATGCCGATTCGGCTGATGCACTATGTGGCCTGCTTTTACAGCGAGCTGCTCAAACAGAAGGTCATCACGCCCAGCCAAGGCCTGCCACCGGTGTTTCCGGTGGTGTTGTATAACGGCTCCAAACCCTGGACAGCGCCGCTGGATATCTACGACATGGTACAGCCGGAACCGCCGGGATTCCTACAGGTCTATCAACCCCACTTGCGCTATTATCTGATTGACGAAGGGCGCTATACTGATGAAGAGCTGGGCTTGCGCCAGACACCGCTCAGCGGTGTGTTCGGCGTAGAAAACGCCGGGGAAAGTTGGGAAGCGCTACAGAACGCCGTAGATCGGGTAGTGGCAATTATTCAGGCCGACCCCAACAAGGCGCGCACCGACCGGATCATCACCCGCTGGCTCAAGCGGCACCTGTACCGGCTGGGCGCCGAGGTCAATCTGGGGCGGCTCGACAGCCTGATGGAGGACAAAGACATGCTGGCAGAGAATTTGGAAAACCTGGTCAAGAAAGAACGCCTGGAAGGACGTCAAGAAGGCGAGCAGTTTGGTATTCAGAAAGGACGTTTGGTTGAAGCACGCGAGGTAGTACGCACCCAGCTCACTTTCAAATTTGGTGAGGTACCTGACTGGGTAGAGGTGCAGCTTGTGCAAGCCGACCATGACCAGCTGAAAGGTTGGATGCGCGATGTGCTATTCGCCAATCGTCTGGATGATATGTTCAAGCGCTAGCATCCTTCAGCCTGCAAGGTATCGACCGGGCGGCTGGCAACCTCACCGCTGCCGAGCTGCATAACATCGGCAGTGGCGTGACTCAGCTCACGGCAGGCAGCGATATCAACCTGGACACTTTGGAGGTTGGCCAACGCCACGAACTCAACTGGGATGCCAACAACTACCACCACCAAAGCAGCAGTGAAGAGATCGGCAGTGTGATCACCGGCGGTGGCGCCATTAACCTCACCGCCGGGCAGGATATTAACCTGCGCGCCGCCACCGTTGATGCCCAGGGGGCGCTGGCCCTGAACGCCATTGGCGGTGATATCACCCTGGAAGCCGGACAGCGAACCGAGAGCCTGGCCGAAGGGCGGCAAACCCGTAGCAGCGGGTTGTTCTCCAGTCGCACCCGTACCACGCGCACCCGCAATGCCAGCACCCAGGCACTGGCCACCGAGCTTGGCGGCCAGACGGTCAGCCTTATCAGTGGGGAAGACATCCGCGTCAGCGGGGCCAATATCGTCGCTGACCAGGATCTGGGTATGCATGCCGGGGGCAATCTCACGCTGGATGCCGAACAAAACATCCTGAGCAACAGCCACTTCAACCGCAGCAAAAAAAGTGGCCTGTTCAGCGGTGGGTTAGGCATTAACCTCGGCAGCCAACGGCAGATGACCGATGCGACGAATACCGCCACCTTCGTTGCCCCCACCACCGTGGGCAGCATCGGCGGCAACGTCACCCTCACCGCGGGTGACACCTACACCCAGATCGGTTCTGACGTGCTGGCCCCCAGCGGCGATATCCTGATCAGGGCTAACACCGTCAATATCCTGGAAGGCCGCGAGACCAGCAGCCGCCGGACCGAACAGCGCTTCAAACAAGGCGGCCTGAGTCTCTCCCTCAGCAACCCCGTGATGGACAGCGCCCAAGGCATCAAGGGCCAGGTTGACGCGGCAAGCAATACCGACAGCCCGCGTATGCAAGCCCTGGCAGCGGCCAACACCGCCCTGGCAGTGAAGGATATTCAGCAGCAGATAACAAACGGCAACGCCACCGACCTCAGCCTCAACATCAGCCTGGGTTCCAGCCAAAGCCGCAGCAACAGTCAAGCGAGCAGCAACACCGCCCGCGGCTCGACGATCACCGCCGGTGGCAATCTCGCTATCCATGCGCTTGGTCAGGGCGAGGGCGAAGGCAACATCACCGTACAAGGCAGCCAGCTGGACGCCGGTGATACGCTCCAACTCAACGCCGCCGAGGATATCCACCTGCTGGCCAGTGCCGATGGTGTCTCCCAGCACGACAGCCACAACAGCAGCAGTGGCAGTATTGGCCTGGGGTTCAGCACGAGTGGCATTGCCCTCAACCTGGACGCCAGCCGCGCCCAAGGCCACGGCAACGGTGACAGCACCTTCTACAACAACACCCAGGTTAGCGCAGGCAATCAGGTCATCCTCACCAGCGGCGGTGACACCGCCCTTAAAGGCGCGGTGGTCAGCGCCCCCAAAATCGCCACCCAAATCGGCGGCGACCTGACCATTGAAAGCCTGCAGGACACCTCGGTCCACCACGAACGCCACGCCAGCAGCGGCTTCGGTGCCAGCATTCCGCTGACCGGCGGTCAAGCCTCTCTCAACCTTGACCTAAGCCGCACGAAGGTTGATAGCGACTTCCAAAGCGTCAACCAACAAAGCGGCCTACGCGCTGGCGACGGCGGCTTCCAGGTCAACGTGGGTGGCACCACCACCCTCGATGGCGGTGTCATCACCAGCACCCAAACCGCGATTGATGAAGACCGCAACACCTTCACCACTGCCGGACAAAGTGCCAGCGACGCCCTGGAAAGCGGCGCGCTTACCCTCACCGACCTCGACAACCGCGCCACCTATGAAGCAGAAAGCCTCAGCATTGGCCTCAGCAGTGGTGGAAGCGGCACCGGCACCGGCCTCTCCGGCATCGGCACCGGCCGCGACGACGGTGAAGCCAGTAGCACCGCCATTGCTGCCATCAGCGGCCTGGCAGGCAATCAAGACGCCCGCACCGGCGATGAAGAAAGCGGCATTGCGCCGATCTTCGATGCGGATAACGTCAGAAAAGACGTGCAGGCCCAGGCCACGATTACCCAGGAGTTTGGGTCAAAAGCGAGTCAAGAATGGGGGGATTATGCCAGCCAGCAGGAAGCTCAGCTATGGCGTGAGGCACAAAATGCCCGTGATCCTGACACCAAGGCGATGTTGGAAGCAGAAGCATCACGCTGGGCGGAAGGCGGCGCTTACCGTAGCTCGGGTCATACGCTTATCGGCCTGGCGGGTGGCGGTGTAGACGGTGCCAGCGGCGCACTTACCAGCGCGACGCTGATGCCGGAAGTAGAGCGCCTCACGGATGACATGAGTCTCCCGAACGGCGTTAGAAAAGGGCTGGAATCGCTCACCGCCACCCTGGCGGGTGCCGCCGTGGGCAACACCAGCGGCGGCGCGATGGCCTTCAATCTCGATGCCAATAATCGTCAGCTGCATAGCTTTGAGCAATCATTGGCGGAACAGCTGGCCGAGGGCAGCGAGTACACGCCTGAACAGATCGCCGATGCCCTTAGAGCCATGCATAACGATGAGCTGGAAGAAAGCCCCGGCTCCAACCTTATCGTCGACTTACAGGACGAAGATGCCGTTGATGACACCTACTTCGATTATGGCGGCGACTGGATTGCCACACCCGGTGAAGACGGCACGACGAGCTATCTGGTTCAGATGATACCGGAGAACACCTCACCGGAACTGATCAACTACATCATCGAACAGACTGGCGGGGAAGGTTCGCCGTATCGGGCATGGGAACCGTCCACCTCATCGGCCTATCCACCGCGTGAGCAAGCAATGCAATATCCCTATGGCATCGCCCAGGCGGCAGGCCTCCCTTATAACCTGAACGATACGGACACCAGGACATTAGCACAGATGAAAGAGGATCAGGACACCTTCAGCCGCGGCATGGCCAGCATGGCGGCTATTCCCGTGATGGCACCCTACACGGCTGCCACCTTGACGGCCCGCGGCACGGCCGGGCTCTTTGCCACCGGGGCGGGCTTCGATACGGCTGGCCAGATGGTGCAAGGCGGTGAGTATCGCCCAGGCCAATCACTGGCGGCGGGCAGTACGGCGTTAGTGTACGGGCCGCTGGCCGGGCGGAATCCCTTGCGCAACGCCGCCGTGGGCAGCGCGGCAGGGGGTTCACTGACCTCAGCGACTAACTGGCTTTATGATGAGGATAAGTCGGTACCGCTAAGTACTGTCTTGGGTGCGGGAACAGCTGGGGGAGGTACAGTGCTGGGTGAGTTTATAAAGCGAGACTCCAGTCGGTTAGCCTCACCCTATCTGCAGATGCCGGCTGCCTTCGGTGTCTCATTGCCCAATAAAGATGCCGTCTCGAAAGCAACTGAAACGACCATCAGCAATTTGCCATCATTTATTTCCTTGCCAGATGCCAATGACAAGGAGGGGCGGTAATGCAGAGCAATGATGAGTATTTCAAATGGTCATCATTTGCCAAGCGGCAGGCCAAGTTGACATTGGTTGTCGCGACTTTAGTTCTATTTCTATGGAACAGCGTGGCTATTGGAGAGTGGGCTTATGCGTTGTTCGGTGGTGAGTTAAGAGGCTATGGCCCACCTCAACAACGCTGGCATCGTGTCTTGGCGATGGGATTTGTGGGCATGTATATCTATGGCACGGTTCTTGGCATCATCAATATGTGGCGCTATCGAAAATACCCAGAGCTTTACGATGATAAATAGGCACTACCCCTTGAATCAGTTGCCGTGCCACGCCAAGCAATAACACTCCCAACCGACGCAGCAACACGGACGTTGCTGCATTGACTCACAGGGAAGGTAGAGGGTTGTCTTGCCTGGCGGTAGCGTGGTGATAAAGGCCTCACGCCTCTGCAGTGCGCTGCTGATTATCGCCCGCCATGGTATTCTGGCGCGATACGATTAACAGGGACACGTTATGGCGACTCACCACCACGACACCGGCTACAAGGAACTGTTCAGCCACCCCTAGTTCGTTCAGCAACTGATGGAAGGCTTCGCCCCCGCAGAGATCGCGGGGTTAATGAACTTCACGACGCTCAAGAAACACAATGGCCATTACATCACGCCGCTGTTCGAGGAAAAAATCGAAGACGTGGTGTGGTCGGTGGACATTACCTGGCAAGGCACGACGCAGCCGGTGTTTCTGTATATTCTGTTGGAGTTTCAATCAGCGGTTGACCGCAGCATGCCGATTCGGCTGATGCACTATGTGGCCTGCTTTTACAGCGAGCTGCTCAAGCAGAAGGTCATCACGCCCAGCCAGGGCCTGCCACCGGTGTTTCCGGTGGTGCTGTATAACGGCTCCAAACCCTGGACAGCGCCGCTGGATATCTACGACATGGTACAGCCGGAACCGCCGGGATTCCTGCAGGTCTATCAACCCCACTTGCGCTATTATCTGATTGACGAAGGGCGCTACACTGACGAAGAGCTGGGCCTGCGCCAGACACCGCTCAGCGGTGTGTTCGGGGTAGAAAACGCCGGGGAAAGTTGGGAAGCGCTGCAGAATGCTGTAGATCGGGTAGTAGCGATTATTCAGGCCGACCCCAACAAGGCGCGCACCGACCGGATCATCACCCGCTGGCTCAAGCGGCACCTGTACCGGCTGGGCGCCGAGGTCAATCTGGGGCGGCTCGACAGCCTGATGGAGGACAAAGACATGCTGGCAGAGAATTTAGAAAACCTGGTCAAGAAAGAACGCTTGGAAGGACGTCAGGAAGGACGTCAGGAAGGGCGGCAAGAAGGGCGGCAGGAAGGGCGCTTGGTTGAAGCACGCGAGGTGGTACGCACCCAACTCACGTTTAAGTTTGGTGAGGTGCCTGACTGGGTAGAGGTACAGCTCGCCCAAGCCGACCATGACCAGCTGAAAGGTTGGATGCGCGATGTACTGTTCGCCAATCGTCTGGGTGATATGTTCAAGCGCTAGCATCTTTCAGCCTGCAAGGTCGACCGGGCGGCTGGCAACCTCACCGCTGCCGAGCTGCATAATATCGGCAGTGGCGTGACTCAGCTCACGGCAGGCAGCGATATCAACCTGGACACTTTGGAGGTTGGCCAACGCCACGAACTCAACTGGGATGCCAACAACTACCACCACCAAAGCAGCAGTGAAGAGATCGGCAGTGTGATCACCGGCGGCGGGGCGGTAAGCCTCACCGCCGGGCAGGATATTAACCTGCGCGCCGCCAGCGTTGATGCTCAGGGGGCGTTGGCCCTGAGTGCCATTGGCGGCAACATCACCCTGGAAGCTGGGCAGCGTACCGAGAGCCTGGCCGAAGGGCACCAAACCCGTAGCAGCGGGTTGTTCTCCAGTCGCACCCGTACCACGCGCACCCGCAATGCCAGCACCCAGGCACTGGCCACCGAGCTTGGCGGCCAGACGGTCAGCCTTATCAGTGGGGAAGACATCCGCGTCAGCGGGGCCAATATCGTCGCTGACCAGGATCTGGGTATGCATGCCGGGGGCAATCTCACGCTGGATGCCGAACAAAACATCCTGAGCAACAGCCACTTCAACCGCAGCAAAAAAAGTGGCCTGTTCAGCGGTGGGTTAGGCATTAACCTCGGCAGCCAACGGCAGATGACCGATGCGACGAATACCGCCACCTTCGTTGCCCCCACCACCGTGGGCAGCATCGGCGGCAACGTCACCCTCACCGCGGGTGACACCTACACCCAGATCGGTTCTGACGTGCTGGCCCCCAGCGGCGATATCCTGATCAGGGCTAACACCGTCAATATCCTGGAAGGCCGCGAGACCAGCAGCCGCCGGACGGAACAGCGCTTCAAACAAAGCGGCCTGAGCCTCTCCCTCAGCAACCCCGTGATGGACAGCGCCCAGGGCATCAAGGGCCAGGTTGACGCGGCAAGCAATACCGACAACCCGCGGATGCAAGCCCTGGCAGCGGCCAACACCGCCCTGGCAGTGAAGGATATTCAGCAGCAGATAACAAACGGCAACGCCACCGACCTCAGCCTCAACATCAGCCTGGGTTCCAGCCAACGCCGCAGCAACAGTCAAGCGAGCAGCAACACCGCCCGCGGCTCGACGATCACCGCCGGTGGCAATCTCGCCATTCATGCACTGGGCTTGAGAGAGGGCAAAGGAGAGGGCGAAGGCAACATCACCGTACAAGGCAGCCAGCTGGACGCCGGTGATACGCTCCAACTCAACGCCGCCGAGGATATCCACCTGCTGGCCAGTGCCGATGGCGTCTCCCAGCGCGATAGCCACAACAGCAGCAGTGGCAGTATTGGCCTGGGCATCGGCACGAATGGCATTGCCCTCAACCTGGATGCCAGCCGCGCCAAGGGTCACGGCAACGGTGACAGCACCTTCTACAACAACACCCAGGTTAGCGCAGGCAATCAGGTCATCCTCACCAGCGGCGGCGACACCGCCATCAAAGGCGCGGTGGTCAGCGCCCCCAACATCGCCACCCACATCGGCGGCGACCTGACCATTGAAAGCCTGCAGGACACCTCGGTCCATAACGAACGCCACTCAAACAGCGGCTTCGGTGCCAGCATTCCGCTGACCGGCGGTCAAGCCTCTCTCAACCTTGACCTAAGCCGCACGAAGGTTGATAGCGACTTCCAGAGCGTCAACCAGCAAAGCGGCCTACGCGCTGGCGACGGCGGCTTCCAGGTCAACGTGGGAGGCACCACCACCCTCGATGGCGGTGCCATCACCAGCACCCAAACCGCGATTGATGAAGACCGCAACACCTTCACCACCGCCGGACAAAGCGCCAGCGATGCCCTGAAAAGCGGCGCGCTTACCCTCACCGACCTCGACAACCGCGCCACTTTCGATGCGGAAAGCATTAGCATTGGCCTCAGCAGTGGTGGAAATAGTGGTGGAAATAGTAGCGGAGAAAGGAGCACCGGCCTCTCCGGCATCGGCACCGGCCAAGACGACGGCGACGCCAGCAGCACCGCCATTGCTGCCATCAGCGGCCTGGCAGGCAATCAAGACGCCCGCACCGGCGATGCAGAAAGCGGCATAGCCCCGATCTTCGATGCCGATAACGCCAGAAAAGACGTGCAGGCCCAGGCCACCATTACCCAGGAATTTGGGTCAAAGGCCAGTCAACTGGTCGGTAATATCGCCCAGACCAGGATCGAAGAAGCGCAACTCAAACGCCTGCAAGCCGACGCAGCCCAAGCCGCAGGCGACAGCGAACGTGCCGCACAGCTCAATGCCCAGGCCGATCAGCTACAAAGCGACTGGGGTGAAAACGGCACCAAACGCCTCGCGGCTCACACTGCCATCGGCGCACTGACGGGTGGTACGGGAGGTGCCACAGGCGCTGCCGTCGGCACCCTCAGCGCCCCGGCAGTTGCCAGCGCCCTAAAAAACGCCGGCCTTGACGACACCCTCACCGACGGCCTCACGGCCATGGTCAGCACCGCCGCCGGTGCAGCCACCGGTGGTAGCCGGGGTGGCGCTGCGGCGTTTAATGAGGTAATGAATAATTATCTGACCACGCGGGCTTTGAATGAAGAGCTGGAGCGTTTACGGACAGAAAGTTACGCAGGTCTCAGCGAAGAGCAGAAGCGCGAAGTGATTGAACACCATTTGTTAAACGTGCTGCAGGAAGATGCCCTTGTGCGTGAATGCTCGGTAATGGGAGGCGAGTGCAGTGAAGCGTACAAGCTAAGCCAGACTGAGACTTTTGGGTCTAGAGCGCCCAATCCACTTGACGTGATCACCGCAACATTTGAAAGATTATACGATCCAGGTGTTCGTAAAGAACTCGGTGCTAAGCTGACGGATCAACTGATTGCCCGCCAGCTGAACGACTATGTGGCGGCCCTGCAGGGGGTTGAATGGACGCTTGATCCAGCTAATATTGCACGGGCAGAACAGGCACAACAAATTCTGAGGCAACATCGTATGAGCCCTGACATGATCAGCGCACTATTCCCGTCCGCGATGTCCGGGTTTACGCAAGATCCAGCAAAAGCAGATGGGTTGCGATTGCAGGGAGCTCTTCGTAATGACATTAGCTTACCAGCGGCTTCAGCCGCCTTGGGTGCACCACCATTCATTGCAGCTGGTGCTGCGGCTCCCGCGCTTGTGAATCACCTCAGCCTGATGGGTGTAAGTAAATTAACGGCGGTGTCGCCTGGGGCGGCTGCGGTAGTGACTAACCCCAAGGTCCAGCAGGGAGTAATTGATTTTATTGATAGTGCTTTGCCAGGGACTCCTTCTCCAAATAAATCTGGGGTGGGAGGCTATATTTTTGGGAAAGAATTAAGCCCAGAGGAGTTGGGGCGATGAAAAATAATAAAAGGAACGGTAGAGAAAATCTTTGCCTTGGAACTTTGTTGACGGTTTTAGGTGTAAGTGTGCTGATAAGCGGTGAAATAAAAGGTATGACATTAGGAAACGAGCGAGTAATCCCAGGTGGGATAGCTCTAGTCGTTGGTGGGTGGATTTTAAGTTCTTATATATTTAAGTTTTTTAATAAAAAATGAGGGTGTTCAAAAGTCTGTGTCACGTAGACTCGCTCACGCCAGGAAATAACACTCTCAACCGACGCAGCAACACGGACGTTGCTGCATTGACGTGCAGGGAAGGCAGAGGGTTGTCTTGCCCGTCGGTAGCGTGGTGATAAGGGCTTACGCCTCTGCAGTGCGCTGCTGATTATTACCCGCCATGGTATTCTGGCGCGATACGATTAACAGGGACACGTTATGGCGACTCACCACCACGATACCGGCTACAAGGAACTGTTCAGCCACCCCGAGTTCGTTCAGCAACTGATGGAGGGCTTTGCACCTGTCGAGATTACCGGTTTAATGGACTTCACCACTCTTGAGAAAAGAAACGGCCATTACATCACGCCGCTGTTCGAGGAAAAAATCGAAGACGTGGTGTGGTCGGTGGACGTGACCCGGGAAGGCACAACGCAGCCGGTGTTTCTTTACATACTGCTTGAGTTCCAATCAGCGGTTGACCGCAGCATGCCGATTCGGCTGATGCACTATGTGGCCTGCTTCTATAGCGACTTGCTCAAGCAGAAGGTCATCACGCCCAGCCAGGGCCTGCCACCGGTGTTTCCGGTGGTGCTGTATAACGGCTCCAAACCCTGGACAGCGCCGCTGGATATCTACGACATGGTGCAGCCGGAACCGCCGGGATTTCTGCAGGTCTATCAACCCCACTTGCGCTATTATCTGATTGACGAAGGGCGCTATACTGATAAAGAACTGGGCCTGCGCCAGACACCGCTCAGCGGTGTGTTCGGGGTAGAAAACGCCGGAGAAAGTTGGGAAGCGCTACAGAACGCCGTAGATCGGGTAGTGGCGATTATTCAGGCCGACCCCAACAAGGCGCGCACCGACCGGATTATTACCCGCTGGCTCAAGCGGCACCTGTACCGGCTGGGCGCCGAGGTCAATCTGGGACGGCTCGACAGCCTGATGGAGGACAAAGACATGCTGGCAGAAAATTTAGAAAACCTGGTCAAGAAAGAACGCCTGGAAGGACGTCAGGAAGGGCGTCAGGAAGGGCGGCAAGAAGGACGTCAAGAAGGACGTCAAGAAGGGCGTTTAGCTGAAGCACGCGAGGTGGTACGCACCCAACTCACGTTTAAGTTTGGTGAGGTACCTGACTGGGTGGAGGCACAGCTTGTGCAAGCCGACCATGATCAACTAAAAGGCTGGATGCGTGACGTGCTATTCGCCAATTGTCTGGATGATATGTTCAAGCGCTGAGCCGTTGTAAGCTTTACCGCATTACGATAAAGGTGCCAGCGTCTCTATCTCAAAGGCGACGATCTGCCGTTCAACGCTGGAAAACTCCACACCGACCAGGTGAATGGGCTTGCCGCTGGCGCGGTGCTTATCGGCGTAGCCTTTGGCCTTGATCTGCGCTAGCGCGTTGCCTTCGGGCAGCTGCTCCACGACTTTGAACTCAAATAAGTAAATATGCCCGCCGAAGTCAACGCTCATATCCACCTTCCCCCGGTGGCTGGCATCCTCCACCGTGACGCCCACGCCAAGGGCGGCAAAATGGCTGTAGAAGACGCTGGCATAATGCCCTTCATATTTGGCAATTGGATTGTTGCGATACCAGTCATGAGGAAGGCCAGCGAAGAGTGCTTTCAGGTGAGCTTCCAGCGCACGGATGTCATGGCGTTGCAGAACACGCAACAGCGTTAAACGTTCTTTGGTAGGCTCTTGTACGCCCAGGGCAGGTAATAGTACCTGATTAAGGCTGGTGGCCACTTCATGATTGGGGTAGCCAAGCGTATAGAGCCAATAACCCGTCATGGGCTCTTCTATTGAATGCACGGTGAGATAGCCGGTCTGGAACAGCAAGGCTTCGGTGGCAATGTGGTCAACATCGAAGCGTCCCAGCAGTTCAGCTTCTGTCTGTAACTGGTTGAGTGCTGGCGTAAACACGCCGCGCTGTTTCAGGACATCCACCAGAAAAGTCGGCGTGGCAGTTTCGAACCAATAGGGGCTGAATTTGCGCTCTTCCAGAAGCAGAAGCACATCGAAGGGGTTATAAACCGCTGTGACTTCCCGCCCGCCCCAACGGTAGCCGTTATACCAGCGGCGGATCTCTTCGCGGTCAAGGCCGGGGAGCTCTGGCGCAAACACCGTATCAATATCGTCATCGGTATAACCGCAAATGGCGGCATAGTTGGGTGAGAGGGTAATGTCTCTGAGGTTGTTAAGCCCTGAAAACAGGCTGACCTTGCTGAATTTGGAGACGCCCGTCAGTAGCACAAAATGCAGGTGCGGGTCGGCATCCTTGAGCACGCTGTAGAGGTTTTTTAGCCCCTCGCGCAGTTCGCGGGCCAGTTCAGGGTTGAGCAGATTATCCAGAATCGGCTTGTCGTATTCGTCGATCAGTACGACAACGCGTTGGCCATGGTCACGGTGAGCATTTTCAAGCAGGCTGGCAAAGTCGTCGGCAATCCTTTCGGGTGGCGCTGAATCAATACCCAGATGGTGGCGCTGTTGCTGCAGTTGGTAGCGAATATTCGCGTCCAGATCCCCGCGGCTGCTGACCACACCGTTGGAGAAGCTGATGCGCACCACAGGATATTCGGTGTGCCAATCCCACTTGTCGTGGATATAAAGCCCTTCAAACAGCGCCTCACGGCCTTCGAACAGGCAGCCCAGGGTATCCAGCAGCAGGCTTTTACCAAACCGCCGTGGGCGGGAGAGAAAGTAGTATTTGTTCTGATTGATCAGCGTTTCAATAAACGGCGTTTTATCGACGTAGTAATAGCCATCTTCGCGAATATCCGAGAAGGTCTGAATCCCGATGGGGAGCTTGCGACGCTGAATAGATGGCATACGGGCCTCCCGGAATGCAGGGCAGAGAAACGGCTGATAATTTAATGAATACCAGTTTAACATGCCGTTGAATGGAGGGAATGAATAAGGTTTTTTACCAGTGTCTGACGAAGCCAGAGAGCGCTGCAATAAGAGGCCGAGGGTCAAAAGTGTCCAAAAAAGGGACATTTGAAAATCACGCTTGTGCCAGCCTGGCGGATCAAAACGTAGATGTATCGGTGTTAAGCGGTGTGCCAAAAAAGCGCAGCGCTTACATTGCTGTGTACTTAAGTGTCTGTTATTATTGATCCAATGAGCATGCACGACGCTGAGCAGCCAATACTTTTTCGCTGCTCAGCTAGCCAAAAAATGGCCTCCGAAGCCGAGGGTCGCAGGTTCGAATCCTGCTGGGCGCGCCAATGATTTCAAGGGCTTACGTTAATTCGTAGGCCCTTGTTTTTTGGCTGTGTCAAATCTGTGTCATCCTCGTGCCAAGTTAAGCGCGAAAGACATTTTCTAGGGAAAGAGGGCTATTGACCTCTAGCCATTTTGTGGCACAAGGTTTGACACAACATTTGTCAGTGCACTCCCATTCATTCAGCCAGCTGCCAGGCAGCAATGACCTAATCCGCTGGATAGCGAGCTGGCTGGTTTCGGCCAATAGCTGACTTTCAGGTGATGCTGATATAACGCCTAAGGCTAACCTGAGATATTTTTATGCAAAAATTTAACCGATTCGAGCTGAAAACCGAGTGTTGTGAATCCCTCTTAAACGCATTGCTAAGCGAATTCTGCCCACTGATGTTTGACCAAAAAATTAGGTATGACCTCTCTACCATAACCACCGTAATTCTTAGCGGTTCGGTTCCACCAATGGCTTGTTGGGTGGGGAGCTACAGCATACTCTAAGCCCAATTTCTTGACCACACCAGCGCCTAAACCACCTGCTTTCGAGGAGCAAAAAACAACTAGTTCAGGTTGAAGAGTTTGTATGACGTCTGTTACTACATTTTCAGAAATTAACCTATCTAAAGCACTAACATGAATACTTCCACCCTGCCTTTCAGCGGGTCTTTGAAAGTAGTTCATAAAAGCTAAATGATTGAATATTTCCGCTGAATTTGAGTAACCAAAGAATTTTTTATTAATTTCATTAGCTACGTTTCGATATATCCAATGAGATTTATTAGGGAAATTTTTTGAAATATTGTTTTTTATTATACCAGCAGTATTAATCCAAGACTTCTCAGTTTCGGTAAGCTTATCTTGAGTATTGGCGTACCAGTGCTCATTACTATTTTCAACGTTAGATGCTTTTGGCAAGTAATGACTCTCTCCTATTACTAGGAGCTTTTTGGCGTTCTTTTCAACAAACTTTGCACCCACCCAAGGCTGAAGATTTGGATAACTTTTATAATGTCTGTTTGAATACATTTTCACCTCAATTCGACTAACAGTTATTAATCTGCAAATTATAGTATAGGTTAAGCGCGCATTATAACTTTGTTAAAAGTTAAACTCTGATTCTATAATACCTATACCCAAGTATTCTAGTTTCGCCCAGAAGCAGGCATTGAGAATGTTCTGGTTCATAACGCCAAGCTAAGCGGTGCGACATCAGGAGCTTACGCTTGATCACCATGTTAGATTTTTTTAATATCAAAAACATACAAAGCGACCGGCAACAAAAATAAAATGAGATAAGGAAGCCAAAAGATGATTCTTTTGATTGCTAACAACCTGAGCAGCCCGGGAAAAGTTGGTGTATCTACATCTGTTCCAATACTTTCTGGGAAAGTCGGATGGTCATCGTTTGCGATGAAATCATTCAAGGTTCGTTCGATAGCAATGGATTTCTCAATATACTGATCTTGCAACCTTCTATAGCCTGACTCGAGAAAAAAGAAAAGGACACATACGACAGAAGCAAGAACATATAATAGAGGTGCTGCAGAATTATATGTATACGCGATTAATGCAGATGTCATTGCGAAACATATCGATCTAATTTTCCATGCACTTTCACCCATTCCTTTGGCCAGTCCCTGATATACCTCCCAAGCCTTAAGCGCTATATCTTTATTTTTTTCAGTCACCTCGAAGTGCCTCCAGGAATTGCGCTACATCATTTTTTAAAAATTTTATTATTTCATCTGCATGATCCCGATAATCTTTGCTAAATAGCAGATCTTGGTTCTTGAGCATTTTTTTTAGAGCTTTAACGGCAGTTGAGTCGCTTGATTGTGAGTTAACTTTTTGCCTAAAAACCATCCTGTTAGTGCAAGGCTCATCAAAAATTTTCACGCTCAATTCATCTAGCATTTTGTCGAAAGTTACCTGCAACTGCTTTCGCCTTGCTCCAGAACAATATGATTTTGGCTCACTGACTGCGGCCAAAAGCTTTATCTTTGTTGGATCAGATATCATGCTCTATCCTTGCTATTTGGTCGTTCAGTCGATATTTCCATTCTAGTGCGGAATCTTTAAACTCTTTCATTAAAGCAGGTGTGATAGGTGTTGCTCGCTCAAATACAGCATTTGCTTTGATTAATGTTTTCGCATCAAGATCAGATAAACCACACCCTGCCATTAATGCAGCAGCCTTCTCAAAATCATATTGTCCCACTGAGGCCATTCTAAATATTCCTATATTCTTTAGGCATTTGAAGATATTTGAAAGGTATGGAACAGGCGAGTGTTCGTATTCAGGATATGCTGCGATATAAGTTAATACTTGAACGTATTCTTCTATAGAATCACGAAAATCATCTGAAACAGTGAAGCTCTTTTTTAGCTTATTCCATTGCTGGATATCACCTTCGAGTAACTGTCCTTCCATAAATGCGTGATATAGAAAAAGCGATCCTTCATCGAGAAGTTTATTAAACGAATAAAACTCATAGTCTACATATGATATGGGAAGACTGTAATCTATATTTTCTGGCCTCTTGACTTTTCTTTTATGGCCTATTCGTAACACATCAATGTCGCTACCACACCCACCTGTGCCTCGCGCGAATGACCCGATTAATAATGTGAACTGCATTTCATTCATACCCGAAACCTAACCGCCAAGCTGTGCGGCGCAGAACAAGCGCAGCGTAGTTAGCGTCCGAACGAACGTTTTTTTAGGCATTAGACATCACTCCTCTTTACCTAATTTTTCGATCTTCTTCTTTTCTTCGAGAGCTTTGCGCTTAAAATAAAGCCCCATCCATGTTTCGCCACCCCGCAGAAAGAGAGCTAGCAGACTAGACACTGGGGCAGCGAACAAAATCACCACAAGGAAGAGTTCATCTTTACTAGGAGCTCCTTCGGTGGCAAACAGATAAACCACCATCACGACCAAAACCAGGTTCAGACTTATTGCAATCCACTTCATGTTACACCCTTTTTCCTAACAGGTATTATACCGCGAGCTTGATATTCCACTTGTGCGCGCAGGCGCATTCAATAATGTACAGTCGCATGCTCACCCACCTCTTATCTTATTGAAAAACAAAAAAAATAAAGTATATCTCGGCTATGTAGCACCGATCATCGCGCCGGCTGCATAACACGGCTGAATCAGCATGCCGCTTTTGCCCGGAATGACCGCTCAGGGTCGAAATCAGCCTTTCCTCCACAACGCCCTCCTACATTCAGCCACTGAGCTTCAGCCTAGCACAGGATGCTTAAATTGACTGAGTATCGTTAGCTTGTGGAATAAATGCCACCCTGCCAGACAAGCAGGATGCTGCCATGGAAAAGAAGGCCATTAGCTTTGCACCAAGTTTCTTCTAGGCACTTGGTCTAATCGGATAAGGGCAATGTGTGGCAACCGGGCAGTGTGTTTGACGTAGTGATCACAACAGTTCGTAACGGTATTCCCAGCAGATAATAGCTACATGAAGGAGATTAAGCGCACAAGCTTTTTGGTGGAAGCCAAGCGGGAGAAAAAAGTGGGAGACTAAAAAAATGCCCCAGTCTTATCGGCGACTGAGGCGCTGGTACGGCACAAAACGTTTGTTATATAGGACCAATAAAAAACCCCTAAGCAATGTTACTGCGTGGCAGTCTCACCGATAGGGGCCGTGTTGATATCAACCATAGCTCCCTTATGAGTTACTATCAATGAGTTTTATATGCCCATATAGGATAAAGGAACCGTGATGGCTATCGAACAAGGCATCTGGAAACTCGCAGGCAGCAAAGGTGAGTTGCCACAGAAGCTACGCCCGGCCGGGCTGGCGGATGAAAGCGTGCTGGAAGAGCAGATCATGCAAGATGTCTCGATCCTTAACCAGGGTTGGCTGTTGATCGGTCGTCAGGTTCGTACTGTTTTCGACAAGTTTATTGACCTGCTTGCGATTGATGCCAACGGCACGGTGATCATCATTGAGCTCAAGCGCGATAAGACGCCACGAGATGTGGTGTCTCAGGCGATTGATTATGCCTCCTGGGTGGTGACGCTGGCGGACTATCAGCTGATTGATATTTATCAGCAGTTTGCCGAGCGCTATTCACGCCCACACGTCACACTGGGGGAAGCCTTTGAGGCCAAGTTCGGTATCTCGCTAGACGGTGTCACGCTCAATGAAAACCATCAGATGGTCGTGGTGGCTACGCAATTAGATGCCAGCAGCGAACGGATTATTAACTACCTGAATGCGCATGCGCAGCTTTCTATCAATGCCATGTTTTTTTCAGCATTTGAAGATAATGGTAACCGTTACCTCAGCCGTGCCTGGATGATTGACCCGGACGAGCCGGTTCAGCCCATGACAAAAAAAGCCAAAAGCGAGCCATGGAACGGCGAGTTTTACGCGTCTTTCGGTGATGACCGCCCCTGGGCGTTGGCGCGTCAGTACGGTTTTATTGCCGGTGGTGGTGTCGTTTGGTATTCCAAGACCCTGGCCATGCTGTCAGAGGGCGATCGGGTTTGGGTTAATATTCCCAAAACAGGCTATGTTGGAGTTGGTGAAGTGATAGGGGAGCGTTGTCGCGCCGACCAACATGAAGTGGAGACCGAGCAAGGGTATCAGCGGCTGGTTGATATGCTCAGTCAGCAAGATTACCCACACCTTTTTGCCAATAATGATGACGAAACCGCCGAATATCTGGTGCCGGTACGCTGGCTGCACACTGTCAGTCGTGAAGCAGCTTTCAGCGAGGTGGGGTTATTTGGCAATCAGAATACCGTTTGCAAGCCCACTACACCTAAGTGGTCACATACGGTAGAACGCCTTAAACAAGTCTGGTGTTGGGAGGGGGATAGCGTTTGATTAATGCGTCACCGTCTCCACCTCAAACGCGACGATCTGCCGTTCAACACTGGAAAACTCCACACCCACCAGGTGAATCGGCTTGCCACTTGTAAGGTATTTGTCGGCGTAGCCTTTAGCCTTGATCTGTTCCAGCGCCTTGCCTTCTGGCAGCTGCTCAACGACCTTGAATTCAAACACATAGATATGCCCGCCAAAGTCGACGCTCATATCCACCTTGCCGTGGCTGCTGGCATCCTCCACCGTGACGCCCACGCCAAGGGCGGCAAAGTGGCTGTAGAAAACGCTGGCATAATGGCCTTCGTAACGAGCAATCGGGTTGTTGCGATACCAGTCGTGGGGTAAGCCCGCATAGAGGGCTTTCAGGTGTGCTTCCAAGCCCACCAGATCATGCTGACGCAATACCGTAAACAGGGTACGGCGTTGTTTTGGAATGTCGTCAACACCCAGCGAAGGCAGCAGCGCCTGGTTCAGGCTGGTTTCCACTTCCTGGTTAGGAAACCCCAGGGTGTACTGGCGATAGCCCACGATAGGCTCTTCGATATTCTTGATCGTTAGATAACCGGCCTGAAACAGCAGGGCATCCGAGCTGATGGCATCGACATCAAATTGGCTGAGCAGCTCGTATTCCGTTTCCCAGTGTTCTAACTGGGGAGTAAACACGCCGCGTTCTTTCAGCAGGTTAACCAGAAACGTTGGCGTGGCAGTTTCGAACCAATAGGGGCTGAATTTGCGCTCTTCCAGCAGAAGCAGCACATCGAAGGGGTTATAAACCGCTGTGACTTCCCGCCCGCCCCAACGGTAGCCGTTATACCAGCGGCGGATGTCTTCCCGATCAAGGCCGGGGAGCTCCGCTGCAAACACCGTATCAATATCGTGATCGGTATAACCGCAGATGGCGGCATAGTCGGAAGAAAGGGTGATGTCCCTAAAGTTATTAAGCCCCGAAAACAGGCTGACCTTGCTGAATTTGGAAACGCCCGTCAGCAGCACGAAATGCAGGTGTGGGTCGGCGTCCTTGAGCACGCTGTATAGGTTCTTCAGCCCCTCGCGCAGTTCGCGGGCTAACTCAACATTGAGCAGGTTATCCAGAATTGGCTTGTCGTATTCGTCGATGAGTACCACCACCCGTTGGCCTGCCTGGGCATGGGCCTGGCGAATCAAGGTTTCAAACTCGCCGGCAATATCAGTGTCATGGTCAAGCGTCAGCCCGAGCCGTTCACGTTCGGTGCGCAGCTGCTCGCGGATGCGTACATCAAGCTCCTTACGGCTTTGCAACACGCCACTGCCAAAACTGATGCGCACCACAGGGTTGCGGGTTTGCCAGTCCCACTTGTCGTGAATATAAAGCCCGTCAAACAGGGTTTCACGGCCTTCGAACAGGCAGCCCAGGGTATCCAGCAGCAGGCTTTTACCAAACCGGCGAGGACGGGAGAGGAAGTAATAACCGCCCGTTTCTGCGATGTTGTGAATCAAGGACGTTTTATCGACGTAGTAATAATGGCCTTTGCGTAACTTTTCGAAGGACTGGATGCCAATGGGTAATGTCTGACGGTGCGTGGCTGGCATACAGGCCTCCCAGAATGCAGTGCAGAAAACGGCGGATGATGCGATGGACGTCAGTCTAACATGCCGCTGAATCAAGAGGATGAATAAAGCGTTTCACCCATATCTGACGAAGCCAGAGGGCGCTGCGGTCGGTGGTCGAGGGTTGCTGGTTTAAATCCTGCTATTACCCAATTCAAAAGAGATACGTTCGGCTGTGGCCTTTAACTGTACTTTGAGGTCGTCGATATGGGCATCGCTGTTCATCATGGCGTCGGGGCCTGAGATATTGATCGCCGCGACAACCTGCCCCTGGTAGTCCTTGAGCCCGGTGGCGATGGCCGTGGCATGATCGGAGCGATGCATCACCCACCCGGTGTCACGGTCATTGGCAATCGTGTGTTTGAGTTCCGGCAATGTCCGCGGTGCGGGGGCAGGGTAGCCGTCCAGGCGCACGTGGTGGTAAAGCGCGTCGAGTTCGCTTTCATCCAGCGCAGTGAGGAGAACGCGCCCCATGGCGCAACTGTGGCAGGCGATACGGGTGCCCACCGGAATGTTCACCGACAGCCGCTGAGACGCAAACGAGCGGTAGATATACACCGCATCCTGGCCTTCTCGCACACTGAGGTGGCAGGACATGGATACCCGGTTGCGCAGGGCATTCAAATGCGGCATGACGATATCGACAATATCGCGGCTGGCCAGATAGCTGAAGCCGTGGGAGATCACCTGAGGGCCGAGTTGATAGGTATTCTTGGCCACTTTTTCGAGGTAGTGCATCTCGGTCAGGGTGGTCACAATACGGTAGATCGACGAGGTGCTGACCTCCAGCGCATCCGCAAAATCCTGAGTCGTCAGAATGCGCTGTTGGCTGTTGAACAACTCAAGGATTCTGAGACCCCGGTAAAGCGCGGGCACCGTATAATCGTTGTCTTTGCTGGAAGGTTTCGCCATACGTGATAAGGCCTTGCTGAAAGGGGTCGATGTATAACGGCCTGGGGTGGCAGGCACCGCCAGGCCATCAGAACGCATTATCCGTCAAGATGCCGTGTTCATAAATACCGTGCTCATAAATACCGCGTTGATAAACACCGCCTATTTATCAGGCGCCATGTTTCCTGCCAGTGCGTATCACTCGTTAAGCGCGTGTTGTAACGCCTTGATGCTCAGCGATTTTCCGCCGAATTCCTGCATGGCATCCAGAAGCACCGGCCAGAAATAACGGGCCGCGGCGCTATCGACGAGTAAATACAGGCAGGTAAGCTCCGTCTGGCTGGCGTTGATGACGATGGCATTGGCCCTTGCCACCGACGTCTGTGCGACCTGGCCGGGGGCGAAGGCCGCAGGGCTCAGGTCAACGCCACACAGTTTGGCCATGACGTTGCTCGCATGGGTTCCCGTCAGGGCCAGCCAGGCATGGGTATCCTGGCGAGGCAGGAGATAGACACCCGCCTGAATGGTTGGCCAGGTGGCTTCTTGTTGGCTGATCCGCTGTTCCTGGTCGTTGAGACTGCCAAGCAGCAGATACTCGCTGGCAGAAAGTCGGGCGACCATGCTGCCATCCGGCTGACGCGTCGCCTGGTTTGGCGCCTCAGGCAGCTGATAATCCTGTTCGTTAAGGAAGCTGGCGGCATGACTGCCGCGCACCCCAAGGCGGGCCAACGCTGATATATCCACCAGCGCACAATGCGCCGCTGCGGTGAGGTCAGCGTCAAGGGCTGTGTTGTCCCCGCCATCAACGGCATAGCCGTTCAGCGCCTGCCATCCCTCGGCACGGGCAGCGTCAGCCTGATGCAGGTGATAAAGCGGCGTACGTTTGGGCGTGAGTGTGTCGTTCAGGGTCGCCATGACTTACATCTCCTGTCGGCTGTTGTTGGCATCGTAGAAAGGCAGCTTGACGACCTCGGCGCTGACGTCAGTCCCCCCTTCGACGCGGATCGTGATCCGGCTGCCGGGGGTGGCCTTGTCCGCCCCGGCATAGGCCAGGCCGATAATGGCGTTCTGGGTGGTTGAATACTCACAGGACGTGACGTTGCCGGTGATATCCGTGCCGTCGAGCACCAGATGCCCTTCCAGCGGTTTGGCACTGTCGGCGGGCAGTTGAAAGCCGACAAGACGCCGCTTGGCGGGCTGTTTGTCGAGGATATCCACCGCACGGCGACCGACGAAAAACGGCTTCTTGCGGTTAACCGCCCAGCTCATGCCGATCTCGCCGGGATGGCTCATGCCGTCGGTGTCCTGGCCGATGATGACATGGCCCTTTTCAAGGCGCAGCAGGCGCTGTGCTTCTACACCGAAGGGGCGAATGCCAAATGCCTGACCGGCTTCCATCAGCAAATCCCACAGGTATTCGCCATGGCGCGCCGGCACGTGCAGCTCATAGCTCAGCTCACCCACAAACCCGGTACGCATCAGGCGAGCCGGTGCATCGCCAGCATAACCTTCGCGCAGTTCCAGGTAGGGAAGCGCCTGGGCGGAAAGGTCGACACCCGTGCATACGGTTTCCAGTACCTGGCGTGACAAGGGGCCGGCGATATTCACCGCAGCAAAGGCAGACGTGACATTGGCGATATCCACGTCAAGACGCCACTGCGCATTCCACTGCAGCATGCCTTGAAACACGCGGCCGACACCGCTGGTGGTGGCGGTTACGTAAAAATGATCGTCAGCGAGGCGACAGGAAACCCCGTCATCAATGACCACCCCCTGTTCGTTGGTCATGGCCGCGTAGCGCGTCCGCCCGACCGGCTGCTTGAGAAAGCCGAACGTAAAAATACGGTTGATGAATTCCGCTGCGTCTGGCCCGCGGATTTCAAGGCCACCCAGGGTCGAAACATCAATCAGACCAACCTGCTCGCGGACATGCCGGGCTTCTTCCTGCATGCACTGATGACGGTCAAGGCGGCCATCGGCGCTGGGATAAAACGCCGGGCGCTGCCAGTCACCGGCCGGCATCATGACGGCGCCCAGTTCCACGTGACGCTGTTGCATGGTAGTGACCCGGAAAGGGTCAAAGCTGCGCCCGGCAAGGTGCGCCAGGGTTTCGGCCGTAAACGGCGGGCGTGCGGTGGTCACCCCGGTTTCACTGACCGAACGCTGGGTGGCATCGGCCACCAGACGTGCGGTAGGAAGTGCCGAGTGGCGGCCTTGTGACGGCCCCATGCCAACGGTGGAGAAGCGCTTGACCAGCTGGACATCGCGGTAGCCGTGACGGGTGGCGTTGATGATATCGCGGATCTGCAGGTCTTCGTCAAAGTCGACGAATTCCTTGCCTTTGGGGTGGGCAAAAATCGGCCAGGGGAAGTTTACCTGCCTGACGGGCTGCCCGGTGGGAGATACGTCGGGCGTTGGCAAGCCAAGATTCAAAAGCGCCTGAGCGGCGGCGTAGGCACCGTCCTGCAGTACCTGGTCAAGGTCGTGTAAACCGTTGACCGAGCCTGCCACATGCAGGTGTTCCGGCAGATTGGAAAGCGAAAATTCGGCAACATCGTCGTTGTAGGTCAGCTTGCCGCCAGCCTGACACAGCAGCTGATACACGGGCATGTAGCCTGCGCTCATGCACAGCAGGTCGCAGTCCAGGGTTACGCTGTCTTTGCCCACTTCACCGCGTTGGGTAATGCGGCGGATATCAACACCGTTAACGCGGTGCATTTTCTTGTCGCACAGCGCTTCGAAAACGGTGTGCTCCAGATGCAGGGAGATACCGCGCTGCTGAATTGCCTGGCGTAGCTGGCTGTCGGTTGGCCCAGCGCGCATATCCACCAGGGCCGCCACGTCAACGCCCTGGTCATGCAGGTCGAGGGCTGCCAGATAGCCGTCATCATTGCCGGTTAACACAACGGCCCGCTTGCCTGGGCGCACCGCATAATGGCGCATCAGGCGTTGTGCGGCACTGGCCAGCATGACGCCCGGCAAATCGTTGTTGCGGAAGATGACCGGCTGATCAAAGGCCCCGGCGGTGACGACGCATTCCTTGGCGCGCACCTTGTACATCCGCTTGCCTTGAATGACCGGCAGATAGTTGTCAGTGAACCAGCCGTTGCAGGTGGCGTTGCAAAGCACCTGGATATTGGCGTGTGCTTCCACGGCAGGCACCAGTTCGTCGCGCAACGCCGTGCCGCGCTCACCCTGTTCATCAAAGCGGGCGTAGGTCAGCGCGCCACCCAGCAAGGGTTCCTGCTCAACCAGCAATACCTGGGCGCCGCCGTCTGCGGCCGTCAAGGCGGCTTTAAGCCCGGCGGGGCCACTGCCCACCACGACCACGTCTTTGAACAGGTAGGCCTTGTCGTGATAATCACCCGTTGCCTTGAGGTCAAAGCGACCCAGCCCTGCTTTCTTGCGAATCAGGGGTTCCCAATACTTCCAGACCCCCTTGGGTTTGTAAAAAGAACGGTAATAGAATCCCACCGGCATGAACTTCGAAAACTTGCCCAGTTTCATGTCGCTGTCGCGATCCAGGCTACCGTTGTAGTTCTGCCCCATAACGCTCAAGTCATCATGGATGGGGTAGGTGTCCGCTAGAACATTCGGCTCATCGGGGAGTTGCACCAGCGTATTGGCATCTTGCCCGGCCATGGTCAAGGGGCCGCGCGGGCGGTGGTACTTGAACGAGCGAGACAGCAGGTAACGGCCATTGGCCGCCAGCGTACTGGCAATGGAGTCTCCGCAAAAACCGTGATGGGTCTGCCCTTCAAATGTCATGCTGATGGGCTGTTGACGGTCAATATAGAGCCCCATTGGGTCGGGAAGGCGGTTATCCCTCGTCTGTGCATTGCCTGACGGTTGAGCGCGGTTCATTGGGGTGTCTCCTCAGAGGAAAACTCGACACGTTCCTGGAATACTTCCCTGGGGTCGAACGTACGCAGTATTTCATCGGTAACGGTATGGCGTTCGGCAAGGAACCAGTAACTGGAGGCGACGTGCATCCACCACTCGGTAATAACACCGGCGGTGTTGTCGCTATAAAACACATAGTGGGCCCATTCCCGGTCGCTGCATTGACCGGGCATCGGTTTGAGTTCCCCGCCATAGATGAATTCGCTGATATTGCGTGGCCCGTTGAGTGGGCAGTTCATGACTTTCATTGAGCGTGCCTTCACATAGTCGCTTAGACGGTGGCTGAGACGGTGGCTGACATAAACGGCTGACGTTAATGACTGGCCGCTGTCGCGCCCATTTCATTGACTTGCTGGAAATTGGCAAACCGTTCCAGGCGGAATGGCTGAATCAGCTCAGGCACTTTTCCGCCGTTGGCCACCAGCTCTGCCATGGTCTTGCCGCAGATCGGCGTTGACTTGAAGCCCCAGGTGCCCCAGCCAGCGTCCAGGTAGTAATTTTCAACCGGGCTTTCCCCCATGATGGGGCTGTAATCCGGGGTCATATCGGTAATCCCGCCCCATTGGCGCATCAATTTGGCCTTGGCCAGAAACGGGAACATCTCGATACCACTGGCAATCAGGCTTTCCTTCATTTCCAGCGTAGAGCGCGTGTTATACAGCGGGTAGGGGTCGGAGCCGCCCCCGAACACCACTTCGCCACGGCTGGTCTGCTGAACATAGCAATGCAGGGCGGAAGAGCTGACCAGCGGGTCCAGGAAGGGTTTGACCGGCTGGGTGACCATCGCCTGAAGCGGGTAGCTGATGATGGGAAGGCGGAAACCGGCTTTTTTGGCCAGGATCGAGCTGTGCCCGGCAACCGCTTGCACGGCGCAACCGCATTGGATGGTGCCGCGATTGGTCTTCACGCCGGTAATGCGCCCGCCCTCAATGATCAGCTCCTGCACTTCGGTTAGCTGATGAATTTCAACGCCACGCTTGGCGGCTTCCTTGGCATAGCCCCAGGCCACGGCATCATGGCGCGCTGTGGCGCCGTCGCGATGCCACAAACCGGCCAGAACCGGCAAGTGCCCCGGGTCGAGGTTAAGCGTTGGCACCAGCTCGCTGATCTGCTGACGGTCGATCATTTCGGTGCGTCCGCCGAAATGCTTGTTGACCTCTGCGCGCTGGCGGAAGGCGCGCACCGTGGCATCGGTATGTGCCAGGGTTAACTGACCGCGCTCGGAATACATGATATTGAAGTCAAATTCGTTCGAGAGGTTCTGGAACAGCTTGACCGATTCGCTATAGAACTTGACCCCTTCCGAGGTCAGGTAGTTGGAGCGGATAACGGCGGTATTGCGCGCCGTGTTGCCACCCCCAAGATAAGCCTTTTCAAGCACGGCCACCTTGGTGATGTTGTGGTATTTGGCCAGATAATAGGCGATGGCCAGCCCGTGGCCGCCGCCACCGATAATCACCACATCGTAGGAGGGCTTGAGCTCTTTGGGAGGAGGCAAGTCCACTTCGACGGGATACTCCGAGGACAAACCGTATTTCAATAATCCAAAAGGCATGACAACGCCCTCCTGTGGTATATCAGATAAGTGCTGGCTGAGCCGCTTTGTGGTGTTGCTGAAGCCGGGTGGCGACCACCGTGTTCTGCATCAGATACGCGATGGTCATCGGGCCGACGCCGCCGGGTACCGGGGTGATCGCGCTGGCCACCTGGCTGGCGCTGGCAAAGTCCACATCCCCGACAAGGCGGGTCTTTTTCTCGCCGTTGACCGACGCTTCAATGCGGTTAATGCCCACATCAATCACCACCGCGCCGGGCTTGAGCCAGTCGGCATTGATCATCTTCGGACGACCGACCGCTGCAATGAGAATATCCGCCTGGCGCGCGATGGCTTCGGTGTTGACACTGCGAGAATGCAGCATCGTGACTGAGCAGTTGGCCTGGAGCAGCAGGGCTGCCATGGGCTTGCCGACGATATTGGAACGCCCGACAACCACGGCATGCTTGCCGCTCAGGTCGCCGCAGGTTTCCTGCAGAAGACGCAGACAGCCGGTAGGCGTGCAGGGAGCCAGCACGTCAGCGCCCTGTGCCAGCCCTCCCACGTTTTCACGATGAAACCCGTCGACGTCCTTGAGCGGCGAGATCGCCTGAATCACGGCGTCCTCGCTGATGGTGTCGGGAAGCGGCAGCTGAACCAGGATGCCGTTGATGTCAGGGTCCTGGTTAAGCTTGTCGATCAGTGCCAGCAGTTCGGCCTGGGTCAGGGAGGGATCAAAGCGGTACTCAAGCGAACGGATCCCGACCGCTTCGGCTTTACGGATTTTGTTGCGCACATATACCTGGCTGGCAGGGTCTTCACCGATCAACACGACAGCAAGGCCCGGTGTGATGCCTTCGGCTTCCAGTTGCGCCACGCTGTCGGCCACTTCAACCAGTACCCGCTCGGCCCAGGCCTTGCCGTCAATCAAGGCGGCAGATGTCTGCGTTGTGAGGGTCATTGGAAAATCACCGTTTTGTTCTGATCAAGGAAAATACGGTGTTCCAGGTGATACTTGACCGCACGGGAAAGTGCGATGGTTTCCGTGTTACGTCCCACGGCGACCAGGTCTTCAGGGCGATAGGTATGATTAACGCGCTGAACTTCCTGATCAATGATCGGGCCTTCATCAAGGTCAGACGTAACATAGTGCGCGGTGGCACCAATCAGTTTGACGCCTCGGGTATGTGCCTGATGGTAAGGCTTGGCCCCCTTGAACCCCGGCAGGAAAGAGTGGTGAATATTGATGGCACGCCCGGCCAGCTGGCGGCAAAGGTTGTCAGACAGAATCTGCATATAACGCGCCAGCACGACAAGTTCGGTACCGGTCTCTTCGATGATATCCATCAGCGCGGCTTCCTGCTTGGCCTTGGTCTCTTTGGTGACCGGCAGGTAGACAAAGCGAATGCCTTCGCGCTCGGCCATGGGGCGAAGGTCGCGATGGTTCGAGACGATGGCAGTGATTTCCATATCCAGCTCGCCTTGCGCCTGGCGATACATCAAATCGCTCAGGCAGTGATCGAACTTGCTGACCATCAGTAAAACGCGCATGGGTTTGGAGCTGCTGTAAATCTGCCACTCCATCTCAAAGTCCTTTGCGATGTCGGCAAATTCATCACGCAATGTCTCGATATCCGCACTCACACCTTCATTGAAGCGAAACCTGGCACGCAGAAAGAAGTTTTGCAGCTCTTCATCATCGTATTGGGCCAGTTCACTGATATAGCAGTCATGCTCGCTCAAAAACGATGTCACCGCCGAGATGATGCCGGATGTAGCGGGGCAAGAAACGCAGATGATGTAACTGTCACCAGAAACCTTCATTTTATTTCCTATATAAATTTTAATGTTTAAATATAAATAAAAAACAGGAATTTTATGTATTTAGAGGAAAAAATATCGCTATGTAATATATTGACTTCATATTTGGCTTTTGTCGATATGAGGTTTCCCTTTTTTTGATTGTCTTATATCGTTTTGGTTATAAGCGGCTGTTATATTGTGTGTTTCCTGTTCGGCATGGGGTTGATCAATCCGCTGGGAACGGTGATCGCGTTGCAGACTTTCAAACGGATGGAGCGCACTCTATGGCGGCACTTTGCCGGTTGACCGGCGCACGGAGACAAACATGATCCCCCTGACTCACAGCATTCTTGATACCGCAGTTGTCGTGGTCGCGACTTGCGACGCCGTCACCGCGAAGGGCACACGTACACTGAAAAGGTCCATACAATGAGCGTTCAAGACTTTCACTACTACGAGCCTGCCAAGGGCCACGGGCTGAGCCATAACCCGTTCAATGCGCTGGTGGCCCCGCGGCCCATCGGCTGGATTTCGTCACGCGATGCACAGGGGCGGGCCAACCTCGCGCCCTACAGCTTCTTCAACGCGTTCAATTACGATCCACCTATCATCGGCTTTTCTTCGATCGCCTGGAAAGACAGCGTTAAAAACGCATCGGAAACCCGCGAGTTCACCTGGAACCTGGTCACCCGCGAACTGGGGGATCAGATGAACCTGACCTCGGCACCGCTTCCGCATGGCGAAGACGAGTTTTCGTTTGCCGGCCTCACGGCCGTGGCGGGTCGCAAGGTTAACGTCCCGCGAGTGGGCGAAAGCCGCGTGGCGATGGAATGCAAGGTGATCGACATCGTGCAGTTTCGAAACATCGAAGGCGAAAAGGTAGGGGGCTGGCTTGTGCTGGGCGAGGTGGTGGCCGTGTACATCGACAAGACACTTCTGAAGGATGGCGTTTATCAGACAGCCGAGGCCTTTCCGATCATGCGTTCCGGCGGAAAGAGGGATTATGTACAGGTTTCGCCAGACAATGTCTTTCAGATCTCACGGCCCACGGGCGCCGGCAGCCCGTCGTCATACGGCAAGGGATAGCAACATCCGAAAAAACTCCACACGAACCGATTTAAGGCAATGGCGATTACATCGGTCGATTAGCTCGAAGGTATTCCTCACAGTCCTCGGCCAAAAGCGGCTTAGCGTATAAAAAACCTTGCCCTGCGTCACAACCCAACGCTTGGAGGTGAGCCTCTTGCTCTTTGGTTTCAATTCCTTCGGCCAGGACAACCAGCCCCAGACTGTGTCCCATCTGGATAATCGCGTTAGTAATCGCTCCACTCTGCGGGTCGTTCAGCAGCCCCTGAGTAAATGATTGATCTATCTTTAAGCGGTGGAGTGGAAGATGCATCAAGTAATTCAGGCTTGAATAGCCAGTCCCAAAGTCGTCTATGGCGAGAGTGACGCCTAATTCACGAAGCGTATTGAGCTTATGCAGAACCTGGTCAATGCCCTGCATGACAACACCTTCCGTCACCTCCAGTTCCAGTAAACCGGGCTGTAAACCTGTGCGAGAAAGTACCTCGCTTATATGGTGACAAAAATTAACCTGACGGAATTGATGCGCTGAAATATTGACGGCAATAGAGCCATTGGTTAAACCCTGAGATACCCAGTAAGCGTGCTGGTGACAGGCCGCTTCCAGCACCCAGTTGCCAATGGGGGCAATTAGGCCGCAATTTTCTGCGATTGGAATAAACTGGCTTGGGGGAATAAGCCCGCGAGAAGGGTGCCGCCATCGAACTAATGCCTCCATACCGAGAACATGGCCAGTACCGAGATCACGTTGAGGCTGATACATTAAAAACAGCTCGTTACGTTCGATAGCACGATGTAAATCGCTTTCAAGGGTTAAGCGTTCCAGCGCCTGCATGTTCATTTCAGGGGCATAAAACTGATACCGATTACGCCCCAACTGCTTTGCAACATACATGGCTGCATCAGCATTTCGCATCAGGGTTTCAGCATTTTCCCCATCGTGTGGGAAACATGCTATTCCAATACTGATACCCAGGATAATTTCAGTCTCTTCCAGAATAAAGGGAGAGGTAATGACAGCGAGAAGTTTTTCTGCAATAAGAGCGGCATCCTGTTCATTCTTAATGCCGGTTAACGCCACAATAAACTCATCGCCCCCTTGTCGGCTTACGGTGTCTTCGGTGCGAACACAATTCGTTAGCCGCTTTGCAACTTCCTGAAGTAACTGGTCGCCCATGGCATGCCCGAAAACGTCATTTACATGCTTGAACAAATCCAGGTCTAGAAAAAGTAGCGCGACTTGCTGGTTATGTCGGTGGGCATACGAAAGAGCTACGGTGAGTCGATCGGTTAGAAGTGAACGATTTGGCAAATCTGTGAGCGGATCATGCAAAGCCATGTGGCTAAGCTGTTCATTTATCCGGTGGTGTTCGGCCGCAGCACTCAGGATGTTGGCAACGCCTTCCAGGAAACTGGCGTCATCAGAGGAGAAGTGGCGAATCGTAGCGGAATAGGCGCCCAGCACGCCGACAGGCTTTTTCAATCCTCCAACTAACACATCGACACCGCTGACAATGCCATGGGAAGTGAGTAACTCAGACCGGATAAACCGTGACTCTTCACGGTAATCATCAATGATGAGGGGGTCGTGTGAGTCAAAGGCACGATACGCATGCGTTTGTTTTTGGGGGTCTATCATCTGTTGGCCGACCCAACCTGGTTTCCAGCCGATACCTGCTTTCAAGATCAACGATTCATGCGTTTCTTCCAAAAGCAGGATGTTGCTAAACGTCACACCCAAGCCCTGAGCAATTGTCGACACCGCTTCCTCATAAACCTCGTCAAGGCTTGCGGCAGACAACGCAAGCCGACCAAGAGCCGCGACCAGTAATTGTTGATATGCCCTTGTCTGTAGTGCTAGTTCAGCGTGTTTCCGATCAGAAATATCCTGGATCGTGCCAAAAAAGCCGGTGACTTCACCACGATCATTTTTTCTTGGCACGGCGACGACTTGAACATACGTTTCTTTGTCGCTATCTACCTTTGTACGGAGATCAAACTTTTGCATTAGTCCTGATGTAGCGCCCGCCCCCATCATTTTTTTAAAAACAACAACACTTTCAGCATCGAAAAGCATTGTGCTTTCGTGGAAGGTTTGGGGCGGGCCTAGACGGGAGTCTCTCCCCAATAGTTGATAGACGACGGGTGACCAGGTGGTTTTTTCGGTAACAGAGTTATATTCCCAATCCCCGATTTTACCAATGCGTTGGGCCTTATCTAAACGCTCTTGGGTGCGTTTCAGGTCGTCAATATCCGTGCATGTGCCGAACCACTTTACGATATTGCCCTCAGCATCGCGCACGGGTACGGCTCTGCCGAGCATCCAGTGATAAACCCCATCCCACCGACGTAGCCGGTATTCAATCTCATAGGGTTCGCCGCTGCTCGTTGCTTTAAGCCACCGTTCAGCCGCAAAGTCTCGATCTTCAGGGTGGAAGGGTGGATTCCAGCCAAATCCAAGGCTTTCTTCAAGCGTCAACCCGGTATAATCCAGCCAGGATTGATTAAAGTCGATATGCCAGCCGTCGGGGCGAGTCACCCAGACAATTTGTGGCATGGTTTCGACCAAGGTTCTAAATTCCGCCTCGCTCGTGCGCAATGCAGCCTGGATTCGGTTTAGCTCTGTATCATCATCGGCCGTTCCCTGCCCGGGTAGTCGGTCGTTAAACATACGGCTGTTTAACCATTCTCATTGCCTTTAATAGTTAACTCTGGTGAAACATACTGCACCAAAGTAAGGTGAAAAACACCATAGTATGACGACTCCATACATAACTAAGTTTAGAAAAAAAATGGGTTTGTTCGGTAACCAGAACACGGTTTTTAAACCCGCTGCACCACCGTGGTCGCATACGGATCCTTTTGAATAAAGGCGGCGGGTTATCTAACTCCCGCGAATGTAAACTCTGACGTCTTCAGCAGATTGGCCACAAGGGGGTGGTGATGGAAATCCCGCATCAGCGGTTGATTTACTTCCAATTAACGGTTGAGACCGGTTCAATCAGGGCGGCGGCATCGCGGTTGGGCATCGCAGCCTCGGCGGTGAGCCGTCAGATTGGCCTGCTGGAAACCGCACTGGATGCCACGCTGCTGGAACGGCGAAGGGATGGCGTACGCCCAACGCCGGTAGGCGATATGCTGCTTGATTATTGCCAGAGCCGTGCATTGCTTGACCGCCAGTTCAGTGATGATCTCGATGCTTATCAGCGCCTCGAAACCGGGCAGATCACGCTGTCTATTGGTGAAGGCTTTGTCGGTGATGTGATCGATCATCCGCTGCGTGAGTTCACCGAGGCGCATCGTGGTGTGCGTCTGGAAGTGGATACTGGCAGTACCCAGGAAATTATAGCGTCAGTGGTCAATGATGAGGCCCATATTGGCTTGATGTATCACGAGCAGGTACACCCGCATCTGCGTTTCTGGTGCTCAACGCGTCAGCCGCTGGTGCTGCTGATGTCACCTTGTCATACCCTGGCGAGAGATAGTGAGCCGCTGACGATTGAGCAGTTGGCGGCACATCCCATGGCGCTTTGGCACCCAGGGCATGGGGTTCGGTCACTGGTCGATTCGGCGTTTCGTGAGGCGGGTTACCGGCCTGTGGTCGGTATTCAGACGGGGTCGCTGGAAGTACTCAAGCATTCTGCCCGCGCGTCGCTTTGCGTCACCTTATTGCCGCGCTTTGCTGCTGCCAAGGAGCTGGAGGATGGCTCCCTGGTGGCGCGGCATGTCGTCGGGCGACGCTTTAGTGAAGCGAATGCCCATATGGTGACACGCGTTGGCCGACGTATGCCGCGGGCATCACTGCAGCTGCTTCGCCACCTCCAGCGTTGGATGAGTGCATTTCGCTGCGATGAACCGTGCGCCAAGGGTTAATCTAAGCGTTTCCGTATCCTATGGCAGCACTCGCCTCAGGGGCGGTTTCCACCCAGACACTGCGCGTTGTTGTGTATTCACGCAGCCCATCCAGCCCGCTGGACCGGCCATAGCCACTGTTGCCAAAGCCGCCGAAGGGCGACATCACATTGATGCTTTTGTAGCCGTTGACCCACACCGTGCCAGCACGCAACTGGTGGGCGACCCGCAGGGCCTTGCCAGTGTCCTGGCTCCATACGGCGGCAGCCAGCCCAAAGGCGGTGCCGTTGGCCAGTTCGATCGCTTCCTGTTCATCTGCGAAGGTCATCACTACCAGCACAGGGCCGAACACCTCTTCCTGGGCGATGGCCATATCAGGGCGCACCTTGGTGAGAATAGTGGGGGCAAGAAAGTTGCCTTGAGCGGTGTCATCCGGCAAACCATCAGGGGCGCTCCCCCCGGTCAGCAGCTCGGCGCCTTCGGCCAGGGCGGCGTCAATAAGCTGGCGAACGCGCTGGTACTGGGGAGCATTCTGTAGTGGCCCCATGCGTGTGTTGTCGTCCCCCGGCAGGCCAACCTCAATGGTTGAGGCAGCACTGGCCAGGCGTTGGCAGAAGGCGTCTTCCAGATCCTGTTGCAGCAGCAGTCGAGAGCCTGCCACGCAACTTTGCCCTGCAGCGGCAAAGATGGCTGCCTGGGCCCCGGCAACGGCATCTTTCAGCATGGCATCGTTAAAGACGATATTGGCAGATTTACCGCCCAGCTCCAGCACGCTGGGGACGAGACGGCGTGCCCCGGCTTCAGCGATCAAGCGGCCGGTCTCGGGGGAGCCGACGAACACCAGTTTTGCGATGTCCGGATGCCCGGTCAAAGCGCTGCCGGTGGTCTGGCCAAGGCCGTTGACAATGCCAATAAGCCCTGGCGGAAAGCTTCCACTGCGCTCCAGCAGCATGGCCAGTAACACCGAGGTTAGCGGGGTAAGCTCGGAGGGTTTGAGTACCGCCGCATTACCGGCGGCCAATGCCGGTGCGAGTTGCCAGCCGCAGGTAAACATCGGTGCATTCCAGGGGGTGATCTGGCCGACGACGCCATAGGGCACGCGCTGCACATAATTGAGATGAGAGCTGGGCACGTCGATGACCTCGCCGTGCTGTTTGTCACACCAGCCAGCGTAATATTCGAACATTTCGCGGACTTTACCGACCTCGCCGCGACAGTCGCGAATAGGCTTTCCGGCAATCAGGCTCTCCAGCCTGGCCAGGTTTTCCTCATGGCCTTCCAACCCGCGTGAGGCGGCATACATACGCCGACCTCGTTCACTGGCGCTGAGCGATAGCCACGCTTGTTGGGCCGTCTTGCCCGCTTCAACGGCGCGCTTGACCAGGGCGCCACCGGCGTCCTGATAGTGCAACAGCGGCTGATTAGTGACCGGGTCCTGCAGGGTAATGGTGTCGCCTTCCCCTGCCAGTAGCTGGCCTGACACCCAGTTACTGCGTGGCTTCTGGGGGTTCATCTCGTAGACATCAAGAAGCTTGGCCAGTTGGTCGCGTGCCTGTTGGTTGAGATCGTTCATGCTGGCTTTTCCCCTGGGCGAGTAGCGTCGAGCAGATGCTGGGTAATCCGGTTGAAGTCGGCGGTATCTTCGAGGCCTAGATCTTCGTTGTGCCAGGCATCACGGATGTTGTCGAGCAAGCCGTGATCGAGACCAAGCGTGTGTGCGGTCTGGTGGGCGAGGCGCAGGTCCTTGCGCATCAGGCCCAGACTAAAGCCGGAATCAAAGTGCTGGTTAAGAATCCAGCGGGGGAAATTGATTTCGCTGACGGCGCTGCGACCAGAGCCGCTATTGATCCCCTGAAGGCAGGCGGCGGGGTCAACGCCCGCCCGCTGCGCCATGGCGACGGCCTCAGCTGTAGTCAGCAAATGGGCCGCGCACAGATAGTTATTAGCGAGCTTGACCACATGGCCGCTGCCCGCTTCGCCGACATGAGTGATCGTCTTGGTCATGGCCTCCAGCATTGGGCGGGCATGCTCCAGCGTCTGAGGCTCTCCGCCGATTAGCATGCCGAGCTGCCCGGCATGCGCGCCACTTGGGCCGCCGCTGACCGGAGCATCCAGCCACTTAAGCCCCGCGGCAATGACCTTGGCAGCAAGCTGGCGCGATTCGACAGGGTCGCTGGTAGAAGCATCGATGATCAGGCTCCCTTGCGGCGCCTTGCTAAGAAGGCCAGGTGTGTTTTCGAGGACGTCTCTGACATGGGCGGACGTGGGTAGCGACAGCAGATAGACATCGCTTGCGTTAAGGGGCTCATTCAGGGACGTTTTCAAGGACTCGGGCGACATGGTGGTAATGCCTTCTTCACCAAGCAGAGTGCAAGCGTCAGGGTTGATATCGGTGCCTTGCACCTCGAAGCCAGCGTTGTGCAGGGTCAGCGCCATACCGCGCCCCATGTTACCCAAGCCGATGACGGTAACGGATTTGATCACGTCGGTCTCCTTGTTATGAATTGTCATGAGGGTGGGCCAGAAGCGTCTGGACCAGCTGGACCCAGTAGCTCACACCAATGGGAGAAAGGGCGTCGTTGAAGTCG
Organism: Halomonas sp. LS-001; assembly: GCF_052983955.1. NCBI lineage: Bacteria > Pseudomonadati > Pseudomonadota > Gammaproteobacteria > Oceanospirillales > Halomonadaceae > Halomonas > Halomonas sp. LS-001. The sequence continues at coordinate 3,563,422 of NZ_CM129816.1, read as the reverse complement.
TAGTGAGGGTTGTGCAAGGCGGCGCTATTTTCGCCGTTACCCAGCCAGATGTAGGCCCCTGGGCATTCGCACAGCATAAATGCGAAGTCTTCCGACGCCATGCTCGGCGGCTGGTCACGGTGGACATGAGTGATATGCGGCATGGCCTCAAGGACTTCAGCACAGCGCTGGGCGTGTTCAGGTGTGTTAAACGTTGCCGGATAACGTGGCTGGTAGTCGAGGTCGGCGTCCAGTTCATGAAACTGTGCCAACGCCGCGACGGCCTGTTTGAAGCGCTCAGCCAGATGCTTGCGCAGCGGTTCATCGAAGCAGCGCAGTGTGCCACGCAGTTCCAGGCTCTCCGGGATAACATTAAAGGCATCACCGGCATGGATCTGAGTAACGCTGAGAACCGCTGTCTGGTGCGCAGACGTTTCCCGGCTGATCAATCCCTGCAGTTGGGTCACCAGTTGTGATGCCGCCAGGATGACATCGGTGCCAAGGTGCGGCATGGCCGCGTGGCAACCGTTCCCTTTGAGGGTCAAGGTAAACACATCAAAGGCGGCCATCACGGCAGTGTCATGCACAGCGGCTTCACCGACGGCAAGCCCTGGCCAGTTGTGAACGCCATAGATGGCCTGCATGGGGAAGCGCTCAAACAGGCCTTCCTCCACCATCATGCGTCCGCCGCCTTCGCTCTCCTCGGCGGGCTGAAAGATAAAATGGACGCGACCAGCGAAATCTGGCTGGGAGGCGAGTTGGCAGGCAGCGCCCAGCAACATGGTGGTGTGGCCGTCATGGCCACACGCATGCATCTTGCCGGGAATGCTGGACGCATGGGCCGAGTCACTGATCTCCTGTATATCCAGAGCGTCAATGTCTGCGCGCAGGCCGATGCTGGGCCCTTCTCCCAGATTGCCATCAAGGGTGGCGACGACCCCCGTGCCGCCGCCCAGGCCGGTCGTTACCTCAAGTCCGGCGTCACGCAGGATCTCAGTGATCCTGCGGCTTGTCCGGTGCTCCTCGAAAGCAGTTTCCGGGTGTTGGTGAAAGTCGTGACGCCACTGGCGCAACGTTTCGAGATTGGGCTTAACGTCTGTCATGGCATGAGTCCTCATTGGCGATGGCTCACAGCAGAAGGTTGGCGATCAATGCCGACGAGATGAAGGTGCCGGTGAACACCAGCAGCGCCAGGATTACCAGCTTCCAGCCAGCATGACGGAACATTTTCAGCTCACGGCTGGTCAGCGCAAGGCCTGCATAGGCGAGTACCGGTGTCACAATGGCCAGGAAGTTGACCGCGCCCAGTTGCTCGACCAGCCAGCCATTGCCAGGGAACCAGGGCAGGGTGAAAATGATACTGACCAGCGATACCCAGGCAACGCCCGGGAGATAAAACGGTGCAAAGCGAGTGACGACCAGGCCGATCATGGTCATGGCATACAGAATCAACATGCCTGGCAGAGCTTCGATCAGGCCAGCGCCATTAATCGTGTTGGCAACCCAGGCCACGGCACAGGCAGCGGCCATGACAATCGCGGTCTTACCGAGGTTCTGCTCGGGGCGTGGTTCGGTGGGAATATCGTCGTCATCCGCGATATCAGCAGTGTTGACCTGTGCACCGACTGGCTTTGCCGAGCGCTTGCCAGTCAGCAGGGTGTAAAGCTTTTCCGCAATGGGCAGTGCCACAAAAAGCGTCAGATACAGACCGGTTGCATAAGTCATCAGGTTGCTGGCGCCCGAGAAGGCAAGGAGCTCCTCGCGCATTTCCGGCAGCGTTTCAGCAATGGCGGCAGAGCAGGCAGCCACCATGCTTCCGCTGCCGACGCCACAAGCCATTGCCAAGGCGCGCGGGTCGAAAATATCCAGCGATGTCAGGTAGCCAGCCATCAGTGCAAACCACAAGGTACCGAACATGGTGCCGACGACATAGGTGCCCATCACGCCGATGCCTTCTGGTCCTTTAAGACCATACTTGTCAGAAATCACGGCAATATTGGGTTCGCGGGCAATCGAGTAGGTAGCGCCGATAGCCTCACGTCCCATCTTGAACACCAGCACGGCAACCGGTAAAGCGATCAACATGGTACCGAGATTACCAAGCTCCTGGAGAACCAGGGCAGGGCCAGCTTCGATTAAATCCTGAATGGCAGGTCCAATGGTAGAACCAAAGCGGGCGATAAAGGGCATGATTGAGAGCAGGATAAGAGGGCCTGCCGCCTCACTGATGCGCGCCGGAAAGATCTTGCCCGCTGTGCGCGTTACGTTAGGGTTGAGAATCACGCCGATAACAAAGGCATAAAAGAGAGGCAGCAGCAGTAAGGTGCCAGGCCCCATCGGGATTTGCCGAATACCAATGAATTCAGAAAGCAAGGAGATAGCGATGACCAGCGCATGCAGGCGCCAGTCGAGCAGCGTTGATAGAGGCATGGTTTGTCCTTTCGAGTCTGATTGTGATTGTTGGTATGCCTGCGATGTACGCTATTGAGTATTGTGAAGCCCCCTGAGCTAATGAAAGCCAGCAGGTGTTCTTATTTTTAGATCATGGAGGCGTCGGGACGAACAAAGGGCAGGGTACGCTGTATTATTTCCTTTCGTAGTTAAGTAGTTAAGTAGTTAAGTAGTTAAGTAGTTAAGTAGTCATAGTTTCAGGAAATACAGACGCAGATAACATTTAATCAGTTTTACTTTTTTTAATAAATCCTGTGCTCAGCTGATGACGGTGTGAGAAACTCATATACATGAGCATTAGGCTTTCTAAACCATCGCGAACCGTTGTTACTGAGTAAGAAGGGGTTATGCCGGTACTTAACGATAAGATATTCCACCAGGCGATTGATCAGTACGGTGCCGTGCTTATCACGACAGCTGAGATGAACGCGCCTGGCCCGGAAATCGTCTACGTCAACTCGGCGTTCTGTGAACAAACCGGTTATACAGAAGCGGAGCTACTTGGCCAGACACCCAAGATACTCCAGGGGCCGGAAACCGACCCAGCCGTGCTGGATCGGCTGCGTACCGCCCTTACTCAGGGCAATGGTTTTTTCGATGGACAAACGGTCAATTATCGTAAGGACGGCAGCCCCTATCGCGTGCGCTGGAGCATCCGTCCAATTCGCGACGAGCGGGGTAAGGTCACTCATTACATATCCTTGCAGAACCGCATTACCGATATCAATGTCACCCACGATGAGCTTACGCGCCAAACCCACTTACTGAAAATGGCCGAGAAAACGGCCCGGTTTGGCGGCTGGCTTGTCGATCTGGAAACCGGTTGCATCGAATGGTCCAATGTCATCGCCGATATCCATGGCATGCCGCATGATTATTCACCTTCTTTTAGTCAAGCCATTGCCTTCTATATCCCTGAGCATCGCGAGCGAATCCGTGAGCGCTTCACCCTCTGTGCCGAACAGGGTATTCCCTACGACGAGGAGCTGCAGGTTGTGGCGGCCAATGGGTGTCGCGTTTGGGTGCGCACATTAGGAGAACCCATACGTGATGGCAATCAACGCATCATCGGCGTACGGGGCTCCTTGCAAGATGTGACACAGCGCCGTGAACGGGAACAGGAACTACGCAAGTTAGCGCATATTACCGAGCAAAGCCCGGTCCCCATCTCGGTGACGGATACTGAAGGTCACATCGAGTACGTGAACCCTGCCTTCGAGCAATTGTCAGGGCGCTCGCGCGAAACGCTACTGGGTAATAAGCATTCACTTATTCAGAGTGGCCATACACAGGACTCAACCTACCGCGATCTCTGGCAGACCATTACTGCTGGACGCGTCTGGTCAGGCGAAATACAAAACCATCGCCAAGACGGCTCCCCGTACTGGGAGCATGAAATCATTTCACCGCTGACCGATGATCTTGGAAAAATAGCCCACTATGTTGCGATCAAGCAGGATATTACCGCTATCAAACAAGCGGAGCGGGAACTTAGCCGTATGGCCTTTGAGGACCCATTAACTAAGCTCTATTCCCGTGTTGGGTTCATTCAGGAACTGCAACGCCACCTGGATAAAGAAATCTGGCAATCGTCAAGCATGGTGATAATGGTTAACATTGCTGGCCAACGAGATATCAACGACGCTTACGGCTACGACGTGGGAGATAAGCTGCTGATTGAGTTCAGCAATAGGCTATTAAAATACGTTAACAAGCAGGGAATTGCCGGTCGCATCGGTGGTGATGAATTTACGCTTTTCTTAACGCCTGCCTCGAATAACACGTTAGACGTTAATCTCGATCAGCTGATCGATTCACTGACGGTGCCGTTTAAACTGAAGGGAGTCTCCATTGAGCTTTCGGTTCACTTGGGCTACACACGTCTTGATGCTCCTCAACGCACGGCTCAGGATCTCCTGCGGGAGGCGGAGCTTGCGCTATCCCATCATCGCAAGACATTGACGGTGCCCTGGGTGGCTTACGACTATCACCTTAAGGAAGCGACTCAGTTACGTATTCAGCTGACCCGTGAGCTACGTCAGGCGCTGGAAGAAGATCAGTTCGAGCTGCATTTTCAGCCCAAGGTCGAACTCAGCACCGGAAGACTTGTTGCCTGCGAGGCGTTAATCCGCTGGAACCACCCCGAGCGGGGAATGATCCCACCGGGGATGTTTATCCCTGTCGCCGAGCAGAGCCAGTTGATCGCGCCAATCGGTGACTGGGTACTGCGTCGTGCCTGTCAGCATTTGCGCGAATGGCGTGATAACGGTCTCGCACCGGTATGTGTAGCGGTCAATGTGTCAGTGATACAGTTTCAGATGGGGGATTTCGCCAGTCGCGTCCAGACCGTCCTCAAGCATTCTGGCGTGTCGCCGGGGGAGCTGTCGCTGGAGATCACCGAAAGTGTTTTCAGCGACGCGTCCGACGCGCTACTCATGCAGATGTCTGCCCTGCGTGATATGGGCGTTCGGCTCTCGTTGGACGACTTTGGTACGGGCTATTCATCGCTACTCTACCTTCAGCAGTATCCCATTGATGAGATCAAGATCGATCAAGGCTTTGTATCTCGTCTTCTCGATGACGCCTTCAGTCACCAGCTTGTCGAAACGGTCATCACGCTTGCGCAGCTGCTGAACGCGGATGTCATCGCGGAAGGCATCGAGTCGGCCGCAGTCAGTAACGAATTAGTCGCGATGGGCTGCTGTTTCGGGCAGGGGTACTTCTACAGCATGCCACTGGAAGCAGAAGATTTTCGCTGGTTGCTGGAACAGCGTAGCCGTCTCCCGCTCAATGCCGACGCTATAGATAAAGCGGTAGGTAAAAAAGGAACACACTATGAACGAGACTGATACACCGCTGCAAAAGCATGAAACTGGCATCGCAGGGTTGGATCATGCCACCCAGGGTGGGCTGCCGGCAGGTCAGGCGACGCTGATTCTCGGCCAGGCCGCAGCGGGTAAAACCGTGCTAAGCCTGCAGGTGCTGGCGCGTGCCATTGAGCATGGCGGGGGCGGCGTGTTCGTGACATTCGAAGAGTCACCGAAACAGGTAGCGCGTGACGCGCTTTCGTTTGGCTGGGGGAAATCTCTGCTTGAGTCGAAGCGCTGGCAACTGATTGATGCCCGCCCGCGTTTTGGGGTTGAAGTGGCCGGGGAGTTCGATATCGAGGGCCTGCTGAGTGTTGTGGCAGCGGCCATCGAACAGACCGGTGCGACCTGGGTTGTTTTCGATGGTATTGACCAGCTGCTGCAGTACCAGCCGAACCCGAGGGTCGCGGTCGACCAGATTCGCCGAATCAACGAGCACTGCGAGAACCGTGGCTGGACCTTGCTGTTGACCGGCAAGGCGACCGGCGACAGCATGGCGCCGGCCCGCCTTGAAGGTATTGAGTTTCTGCTCTCGGCGACGCTTGTGCTGTCGGCACGGATTGTTAACCAGCAGCTGAATCGCGCCGTGCGCATCGCCAAGTTTCGGGGCTCAGGGCATGTAACGAGTGAACTGCCCATGGTCATCGACGCCGAGGGCATCCAACTGCCCTATCATGAGGCGTTACCCCCTGTTGAGGTGTCAGCCAGTAATGAACGCCTCAGTACCGGCATCGAGCAGCTGGACAGCCTGCTTGGTGGTGGCATCTATCGAGGGTCGAGTCTGCTGGTTTCTGGCCGACCGGGCACCGCCAAGAGTACCCTGGCGGGTAGCTTCGCACTGGCCGCCGCGCAGCGCGGTGAACGCACATTATACGTCAGCTTCGATGAGCTTGAGGGGGCGTATGTGCGCAACCTGATTTCGGTTGGAATTGATCTGCGCGCGCCTATCGAAGCCGGGCTTATTCGTTTCCTCAGCTTGTCTGCTTTTGCCTCTCAGGTGACCGAGCACTTTCTGGCGTTGCGCCGTGCGCTAGATGCCTTTTCGCCTGACTGTCTGGTTATTGATCCGATTTCCGCGCTGCTAAAGGCTGGGGCCGTCGAAGGGGCAAATATGACGACCGAGCGCCTGATTGACCTGGCACGCCGCCGCGGTATTACCACCGTACTCACTTCGCTAAGTGGTGTGGAAGACCCGGAGGGTGAGGCGACGCAGGGCCAGGTCTCGACCCTCGCTGACAGCTGGATCGTGCTCGACTACAACGTACGGGCTGGTGAACGAAATCGCTCGCTTTCGATCGTCAAGTCGCGCGGCACGGCTCACTCCAATCAGCAGCGTGAGCTGGTGCTGTCGGCGTCGGGCATCACCCTCGCCGATGTGTACGAGCATGGGACTGAAGTGCTCATGGGCACCGCACGAGAGGCCAGGAAGATTGAAGAACAGGAGGAAGAACACCGCCGGGAACGGGAACGTCAGCAGCGTCGAACGGAGATAGAGCGGCGACTTGAGCAGGTCGATCAGGAACGCCAGCGCCTCACCAATGAACTAGAGCAGGAGATCGTTGAGTCAACGGAAACAGATTACCAGGAAGGTGTTTACCGCGAACAGATCAGACAGCAACGCGCCCCCTTGCGTGAAAACTCGACCCTGCATGGCGATGACGATGCTCACAACGATAAAGGAGACCCACAATGAGCTTCCCTCATCAAGCGGGAGAATCGTCAATGCCGCTGTTGACGCTTTTTGTGACTGGCACCGCCCCGCGCTCGCAACGAGCACGCGCCAACCTTGCCCAGATGCTTAAACATATTGGGCGCAGCGACATCCAGCCTTATGAGATTGACCTGCTGGAACAGCCCGGGAAGGGCATCACTTACTCTGTGTTTGCGACGCCTTCTCTGGTGAAGGCGAGTGAAACCGGCGAGGTCTCCGTGCTCTACGGTGATCTTGCCGACGAGGAGCATCTGTATCGTTTCCTGGCTGATTTGGAGCGCAGCGCGTAATCAAAGAAAAGCACTCAACGCGTACTGGTCCGTGGCAATGCCACATCAGATGTCTTGATCGGGATAGATGTTTCACGAAAGCTTATGCACGGGTAGTAATGTTGTGGCTGAGCTTTTTTTAAATGGCTGGAGTCATTGGTCGAAGTCGTTCATATAACAGAGATAAAAATCGTGCGAAATAACCAACCCGTGACACAGAAAGAGTATGTGCTTGGTGATGACCAGATCCTCATCTCACGTACAAACCTTAAGGGTCAAATTACCTATGTGAACCCCGCTTTTGTCGCTGTCAGTGGCTTTAAACGAGAAGAACTGATGGGTTCACACCACAACATTGTCCGTCATCCGGATATGCCACAAGACGCTTACAAGGATTTTTGGGACACGATTCAGAAGGGAGATATCTGGCGTGGAGTGATTAAAAATCGCCGCAAAAATGGCGATCACTACTGGGTGGAGTCGAACGCGACGCCCATTATCGAGAACGGTCAGGTCTGTGGCTATGCCTCCATGCGTATCAAACCCTCGCCTGAGCAGATCAGGACCGCTGAGAGGGTCTATGCCATGATCCGGGAAGGACGTCGAGGCTATTGTCTTGATCAGGGAACCATTTGTCGTTCCGGGCTGTTCGGTTGGCTGGGCAAGCTGAACCTGCGCAGCATCAAGGCGAGAATCACAGTATTTATTGTTGTCGCCACGCTGATGGCGGCTCTCAGCGGAGGGATCAGTATCGCTGGGGAGATGGGTGGCATCGACAAGGCTCTGCTGATTCCTGTCGAGATCGGGGCGCTTGCCATTGGGCTAATCGTGCTGGTTCTCCTTGGCGTGACTACCGCGCGGGCGCTGACCCGCCCGCTTGATGAAGCCAGACGCTTTACCCTGCAGATCGCCTCGGGCAACCTCGGTGCGACACCGCCTGTCGTGTTACGCAGCGATGAGATCGGACGTGTTCAGGCCGCGCTCGATATCATGCGCAAAAGCCTTGGAAGCATTGTCGGGGATGTGCGTGACGGCGTTGACCAGGTCACACCATCGGTCAAGGACATCGCCGCAGGTAATGACGATCTCTCCAGCCGTACTGAGCAGCAGGCCGCTTCTCTCCAACAGACGGCGGCGAGCATGGAGGAAATCACGACGACAGTGAAGCACAATACCGACAATGCTCGCCAGGTGACCCAGCTCGCCTCGCAGAATGCCGATCGCAGCCGTGATTCAGGCGAGATGATGCATCGCGTAGTCAACACCATGGATGAGATCACCGAGGGTTCTCGGAAAATAGCCGAGATCGTCGGGCTGATTGACTCCATCGCCTTTCAGACCAATATCCTCGCGCTCAACGCCTCGGTAGAAGCGGCACGGGCCGGCGAACATGGTCGCGGGTTTGCCGTGGTGGCTCAGGAAGTCCGCAACCTTGCCACGCGCAGTGCCGATGCAGCGAAGGAGATCCGCGGACTCATTAACCAATCCACCCACCAGATTAATGACGGCGCTGAGCTTGTCCGCAAGGCGCAGGCCACGCTGACGGAAACCGTTGACGCGGCCATTCGGGTCAACGACCTGATGGGTGAGATCACATCAGCGTCCGAGGAGCAGAGCGACGGCATTAGTCAGGTCAATGATGCGGTCACGCAGATGGATCAGGTCACCCAGCAAAATGCCGCTCGGGTGCAGGCAAGTGCTCACGCTGCGAGCGAACTTGACGCGCAAACGGTCATGCTGAACGAGGCAATCCAGGCATTCCGGGAACCTGGCGCTGGGGCCGAGGAAATTCCTCGCAAAGGTCAGTCCCTCCCGCCTGCATCACAGAATAATAAGATGACAGTTCAGCACGATGGATCGGCGCCGAGCAACATCAAAGGGTGAGTGATCCAGCGTGCCTCTTGGTTAGCCTGCTTTTAGTGGTACTATCCTGAATATTTGCATCGTGTTATTTACGTTCCGCGAATGAAGGTGGCTGAAGCAATGTTAGGATTCCTGCAGGGCTTTTCCTATGGTCTTTTTATGACCTGCTTGCCCTGGCTGTTGATAGGGCTCTTCAACCCTCGCCTGGCGCTGCCGCTGGTCGCGCCTAACCGGCTTCAGGTGATTCTGCGCTATTGCCTGATTGTCCCTTTCATCAGCATGCTGCTGTGGTTGACCTCGTTGTGGGGCGGTTTCAGCCCCAGTCTGGTGGGTTGGCTGGCGGGGATTGTTGCTATCCCGGTGGCACTGCCGGTTGAGCGAACTCTGAGAGGTTGGCTGGCCCGCCGTCGTGCGCGCCGTCAAAAGGCGGAGATCGACGCTAAAGCGCACCAGCGGCGTGCCGAGCAGGAGCGCAAGGCGCATGAGGCGGGCATTCTGGTGCTTGACCCGGCAGCGCCTCCCGAAGGTGCCGACGACCTGGTGCTGGCTATGTGCCGAGCCAAACAGCGCCTGCTGGACGTGAACCGCCCGGATCTGGCCATCCTTCCCGACCGCCTCTATAGCCGCTATCGCCACGTGATGGAGGTGCTGAGTGGCCGATTCCAGCGTGGCGAGTTGGCCTATGAGCGCTCGCAAGGCCTGGTTACGCAGGTGTGCCTCGGGTCGGTGGATACGCTGACCACCATGGCCTCCCAGGCGCGCGGCGTGGTCAGTGTGGATGGCAATTACGTGCGTGACCGCCTTGCTCGGGAAAGTCAGCGCCTGGGCGATGAAGAGCGGGCGGCCCTGATGCGGCGTCTGGATCTGCTCGGAGAGACCGAAAAGCGCTTGAAAGAGCTTTCCGCTCAGGTTGAATCGGCCCTGACCGTGCTCGACGACACGGCTGTTTCCATGGCGCGGATTGAGACCGCTCGCCCTCAGGCTTCGGTTACTACGGAGAAGGCACTGGAAGACCTGCGCCGTTTTGTCGAGGGCGCTGACCGCTATGCGCGTAAGGATTGATCCGTTGGCCGGAGCTTATGTGCTGTCAGAACAGTGCCTGGGACGGTTTGCAAAAACGATTTTCAAGACCGGTTTTAAAAAGAACAGTGGAGAAGCCCATGACTCAGCCATCCGATGACAAAAGTCGTCTTTCCCTGCCGCCGGTCGAGGAGATCGCCGACGCGATCTCCTCCGATGATCCCGGTGCCGATCCTGAGCTTGAGGCCATGGCCGACCGTTTTGTCACGGAGATTCTGGCCGAGGGTGACGAGGCGTCGGTGGTTAGCCAACGCCGCGCGGTCGATGAAATGGGGCTTGAACTGCAGCAGCAGGCTGCCCATCGCAGTGCCATGCTACAGACGCCACTGCGCCAGCTGGCGCATCAAGGTGATGAAGGCGGACCGGTCGCCAAGGCGCTGACTGACCTGCGCGGGCGCATGGAAGGCCTCGACCCTTCCCGCCATCGTCTGGCACCAAGTGTTCTGGATCGCGTGATGGCGATTATTCCCGGTCTGGATAGCCGACTGCAGCGCTATTTTCGTAAATTCGAGAATGCTCAACAGGCGCTGGATGCGATTATCGACGAGCTGGAAGGCGGTCGCGACATGTTACACCGTGACAACCTCACCCTGAATGACGACCAGCAAGCCCTGAGAGACATTCTGGCGCAACTGAACCGCCAGATTACCCTGGGCCGCCTGATTGATCGTCGCCTGCAAGACGACATCGCCGCGCGTGATGCCGAGGATCCACGGCGTCACTTTCTGGAAGAAGAAATGCTCTTCCCCCTCCGTCAGCGCATCGTTGACCTCCAGCAGCAACTGGCGGTGAGCCAGCAGGGCGTGCTGGCGCTGGAAGTGATCATTCGCAACAACCGGGAACTGATGCGCGGCGTGGACAGGGCGATTAACGTTACCGTTTCGGCGCTGACGGTTGCCGTCACCGTGGCCATGGGCATGGCCAATCAGCGTCTGGTGCTGGACCGCATTGAAGCCCTTAATACCACAACCTCACAGATGATTGGCGGCACCGCCAAGGCGCTGCGTCAGCAGGGAGTGGATATCCAGAAACGGGCGTCCTCAGCGATGCTCGACATGCAGGTGCTGGAAGACGCTTTTGGTGAGGTGATGGGGGCCATTGATGACCTATCGACCTACCGTCAGGAAGCGCTGCCCCGGCTGGATGAGCAGATTGACCGCATGGCGGCGTTGTCCCAAAAGGGCAGCGCTTCCATCGAGCGCCTTCGTGAAGGCAGTGAATCGCGCCTGAAGGATGGCCATTTTGACCAGCCCGCGTCCGGCAATACACGTAAATAACCGACGCCCGTCTTCCTGGGCGCGCTTATTTGAAACGCGAGGACGCATCCCGGAAGGCTTTTTGCATCAGCTCCCAGGAGTCTTCCATTCCTTCGCGAACCGAGTCCCAAGCCGCTGAGCTGGCATTCTGCAGCTCCTCCAGCCGCTGTTCGGTTTCGGCCTGGCGTTGCTTGAGTCGCTCAATATCTTCCTTATATTTTTCCCTAGCGTCATCGCTCGCCTGATGGGCCTTGGCAGTCAGCTTGTCGATCTCGGCATTCCACTCGTCAAGCCTGGCTTTCATGTCTTCAATAAAGTCGTCGCGCTGGCTCATGGCAATAGCTCCCTGATGATGTCGGGTAAGACAGAGTTTATTACTTGTCAGTCGATGCGTCAGGAAATTTTCAGCAGCGTGTAGGGCGCCTCACAGGCATGCCGTTCGTCACGTTCGTCAACGCTGCCGAGGCCAAAGTGCCGGTCGTTGTCATAGGCAACAAACAGGCGGTCATGATCCAGCACGGCAAGACCTTCGGCTTTATGCTCAAACTCAAGCGGCTGCCCGGTTGGCGTGGTCACCAGCGTTGGGCGCTGGCCCGCCCGGAAATCACTCAGGCTGACCTCCCACAGGTACCCGCCGATACGTTGTTCACCACCTTCTTTAACTTCGAAGCTGTTCAGCAGGTAAAGGCGCGCATGGTAGGGGTCATATTCCAGGCTCGACAGGCCGCAATCGTAACGTACCGCCGGGTGGCTGCCCGGGTCGAAGGCATAGTGCTCACGCATTTTATCAATGAACACCAGATTACCACTTGCGCTGACTTCATAGTGCGCACCGACGATACGGCTCACATAGGCAAAGTCATCATGCGCCTGCCCCTGTTCACGGATACCGAATAGCAAGAGACCATCGCCGCGCTCGCCGGGGATCGCCGCGAGCCCTTCGATTTTGTAGTAGGGAAAGCCAATCGCCTGATCAAGTTTGGTGCGAAGCTCCAGGGAGCCTTCAACGCCATCCCGCGGGTCGGGGTCCACTACCTGTACCTTTTCCGGTTCGCCCAGCGGCCAGATCAGCAAGTGGTTGTAATCGTTGAGCGCATGGGTTTCATCGTCGATACGGTCAAAGCCGGTCGTGGCCAGCACGTGGCGGGCATCTGCGGTGAGGGATATATCCTCGTACTTGACGGCCTGCTTGATCAGCGGCGTTGTGAAGTATTCCAGCTGGCTGTCGTCAGGCCCTTGTTCGGTCATAGGGATGGCAAAGACTGCCGAACGTTCCTCGCCGGGAACCGGCTTGTCGCTGGCCAGAATCAGCCGTTTGCCGTCAAAGAGTACGGCGGATACCTCGGCATTAACCAGCTTGCCCTGCTCATCGCGCAGCCCGGCGGGAAAACAGTGGATGGTACCTTGCTGCAGGATGGTCGCGTGCGTCATGGTGAGCCCTCACAACTGCCAAAAAAATCAAGCTTACTAGACAGACCCAGGAGTCGCACGTCGAATGTCTCAAAGGGGGTCTCTGATCACCCTTTGCTGTTTGCCACCATTCGTTTCAGCAGCAGAGGAAGGAGTAACACCAGTAGCGTGATTCGCAGGAGGTGATGGGTGGTGACAAAGGCGGGGTCGATGCCCAGGCTGAGTGCGACCAGGCTCAGTTCCGGTGCGCCGCCTGGCATGTAGGCGAGCAGGGCGGCGGCCGCAGAATACCCGGTTAGCAGATGCCCGACCCAGGCAGCGAGAATGGCGAGCGCCAGTAACACCAGTGCCTGAATAATCGCCATCAGCAGGGCAGTGCCCACCTCGCCAAGCCGCGCGCCAGTAAAGCGTACCCCGACGGAAATGCCGATCATCACCTGCGCGAATGCAATGATCACAGGGGGTACGGCGGCATGCGTAAGGCCTGAGAAGTGCAGGGCCGCCGACACCAGAGCCGGGCCAAACAGCAGCGGGCTGGGTAGCCGAAGGTACTTGCCCAGCCACATGCCACCGATACCCGCCGCCGTCAGCCAGAGAATATCGGCGGGAGCCGGTAGCCATAGCCACTGTGATAAGGCTGGCGTGGCGCTGCCCACATCCACATGGCCGATAAACTGCAATACAGGAGGAATGGCGATAAGCAACACCAGGATGCGCACGGCGTGGGTAATGCCAATGATCCGTATATCGGCACCTGAAGAAAGCGCCATTCCCGTGACGGTAGACACCCCGCCAGGCACGCCGGAATACAGGGCCGTTTCCCAGGAATGACCGGCGATACGGTGCGAGAACCACACCGAGAAGGTCATCATCACCGCCGTGGCTATCAGCATGATGGCCAGACTGGCGCCCCAGAGCGTGAGGTCGCCGGTCATCTCTGGCGTGAAGGCCGAGCCAAGCATGACCCCGATCACCACCAGTACCCCTTTGCGTCCCTTGTTTGGCGCTTTTAATGAAACGCCTGCCAGAGAGACAACCGTGGTCGCGATCATGGCACCCAGCAGCCAGGGGAGGGGAAGTGCTAGCCAGTAGGCCAGCCCGCCGCCGATAAGGCCAAGGGCCAGGGTGGCAACCAGTGTTAGCATCCGTGCTGTCGGTATCATTTTGCAACTCACATGATGTTAGTTAAAGCGCCGTCGCTAGTTAACATTGTACGGCGCAGAGGCTGCTCGACCTAAAACGGAATCAGGCTGCCTTAGTGGCTATCCAGGCGGAAGCAGTTCAGTTGCAGCGGGCTAAGCGAACTTCTATAGTTAAGAGCCGAATGAAAACCGGTTTTTATCGTGGCCGGTGAATGTAACATTTCACCGATAAGCGACTTCGCTGTTATCGTCTGTAGGCGAAGCACCCGCCACTGCCGAAAAGCTGAGAGCCACTAGGTGGTTCGTCTCTTTTCTGATTGGCAGACATACCCATAAAAACGACAATTTATCGTCCGCTTTGTATGACTGGACGCATGCCAAGGAGCTATCAATGTTACTGACCCACCGGCGATTTACTCGTGCCCTACTGGTATCGGCAACCGCTGTTCTGATGGGCGCTGCCGCGCTTTCAGCGCAGGCGGAAACCCGCGTCACCTATAAATCCGCTTCTGCGGGTACCGCATATTATCAGATGGGCGTTGAGCTTTCTGAGGCGATCAAGGCAGGCACTGATGGTGAGGTGGTGCTGACACTTGAAGAAAGCCAGGGTTCTGTTCAGAACGTAATGGAAGTGGTGGCACGCCAGGGTAACTATGTTTTCACCACACCTCCCGCGCTGGTCACCAGTGCGGCGGCGGGCGAGGGCCCCTTTGCTGAGCGCCCCAATCCACGTTTTGAAGAGATTCGTGGCCTGTTCCCCATTCCGGCGATCACCATGCACTTTGTATTGGCCAGTGATGAAGGGGTTGTGGGGCTGGACGCGCTGGAAGACACCCATATCCTGATTGGTCGAGGTACCTTTGGTGCCCGCGAGGCTGAGCGCTACCTTAAGCTCTTTGAGATGTCTGACAAGGTGCGCGTGGCCAATGCGGAAATCGGCAGTGGCCCGGATGCACTCAAAAATGGCCAGATCGACGCCTTTGTGACGGCCAGCTCCTTCCCGACACCTAATGTCATTGAAATTGCGGCCAGCATGCCGATCAGTCTGGTCAGCCTGACGGATGAGCAGATCGAGAAGACCGGCGCCGCTCGCCAGACCATTCCGGCCGGAAGCTACTCGGGCATCGAGCAGGATGTCCAGACAACCTCGCTTCCCGTGATTGCATATACGACCACCGATATGGACGATGAAACGGCGTATACGCTGACCCGTACGTTCTGGGAGCGTCGCGATGCCATGGCGGAAGAAACGCCCTGGTGGGGCGGCATCACCCACGACATGATTGCCAATATCACCGGTAAGCTGCACCCCGGCGCCGTCCGCTATTATGACGAAGCAGGTATCGAAATCCCTGATCGTCTGCGCTAAAGCTACCAGGTGCGTTCCCCGGCCAGTGGGTTGCCGACTGGCCGGGATGACCTCTTAATGACAGCCTACCTGTTTCGTCATCCAGACACGTTCTCTGGGGCATGCGATAAGGTGCTCTCAGGCATTTTCCCTTTATCTCTCTCAATGTTGCGACTTCCCCATGCTGTCATCTGATTCTCGCTTGCATCCTGTCTGGGTGGTGCTGGGTACCGTCAGTGTCATTTTCCATATCGGGCTGATTTTCTATGGGCTAACACCGGCGCTGATCAGTCGTCCTATCCATATGGCGCTGGCGCTGCCATGGATTCTGATTTTTGCGGCGCGCACGCCTTTCGAGCGCCTGAGTGGCTGGATACTCACCCTGTTGGGCGTCGCCGCCTGTGGCTATATCGCCTTGAATGCCTCAATGCTGGCCAATCAGTACGGCTTCATCTACGGCAACCTGCAGATGGTGATGGGTGTTTTCCTTATTTTTCTTGCACTTGAGGCCGCGCGTCGAGCCATTGGGTGGCCATTACCTTTGGTGGCGCTGATCGCCCTGGCGTACGCGGTTTTTGGCGAATATATTCCGGGCCAGTTTGGCCACCCAGGGTTGCCCATGCAGAGTTTCGTGGGAACGCTGACCATCGCGGAAGGTGGGTTATGGGGCAAACTGACCGGCGTAAGCGTCGGTGTGGTCGCCATCTTCGTGATTTTTGGTGCCGTACTGAACGCCGGTGAAGCGGGCCGTGGTTTCATGAACATGGCCAGCGCTTGTGCCGGAAGGTTGATCGGTGGGGCGGCCAAGGTCTCGGTGATTTCATCAGCCCTGATGGGATCGATTTCAGGATCAGCTTCCGCGAACGTGGCGTCGACCGGGGCGATTACGATTCCAACGATGACTCGGCTTGGTTACCCCAAATCGCTCGCGGGGGCGGTCGAAGCGGTCGCCTCATCCGGCGGGCAGATCATGCCGCCACTGATGGGGGCCGGTGCCTTTGTGATGGTGGAGCTGACGGGCACGCCTTATACCCAGATCATGGCCGCCGCCTTGTTGCCAGCCATTCTGTATTTTGTGACGGTCTGGGTTGGCATCAATGCTTACGCGACCCGGCATGACCTGCGCCCCATCGACGCCAGTGAGCAGCCCAGCGGCAAGGAAATATGGATAACGTCGCTGTTCTTCGCCGTGCCTTTCGTGATTCTGCTGGAACGGATTTTTCTGGGCGGCTACACGCCCCAATATGCCGCCAGTGTTGCGGTATTCGCTGGCATGTTGCTGCTGTTTTTTGATGTCACACTGACGTTCTCGCTGAGTGGCTTTGCCTTGCGTCTGGCGAATGCGATGGTCACGGCAGGCAAGCAGATCGCCATGATCGGTGCCATTATCATCTGCGCTTCGCTGGTGATTGGGGTGCTGTCGCTGACGGGCCTGGGCGTTAAAATCACCTCCGGTATTCTCTCCTTATCAGGCGAGATGCTGTGGCCAGCCCTGTTATTGACGGCGCTGGCGTGTCTGGTGCTGGGCATGGAAGTCCCCACCACGGCGGCTTATGTCATCTGTGTTTCTGTTGCAGGCCCTGCACTGACAGCGTTGGGGCTGGAGCCATTGTTAGCGCATCTGTTTGTCTTCTGGTTTGCGTTACTCTCGACCATTACGCCACCGGTCTGTGGTGGGGTTTTTATTGCGGCTGGCATGGTGGGTGAGAACTGGCTGAAGGTGGCCCTTAAAGCCATGTCACTGGGCATTGGCCTGTATATCATTCCGCTGGCGATGGTCGCCAACCCTGACATCATTCGCCTGGCCGATGATCCCGGCTGGGCATTATTCGAGGCTGCCAAAATTGCGATTGGCCTGACGGCTATCTCGTTTGGTGTCATCGCTCGGCGACGCGCATGGCTGAGAGCCCTGCTGGTCATTGCAGGCGCCCTGGCCATTTTTGCTTTCTAATCTCCGTGCTTGGCGAAAAATATAGCGGCTGATGGGTTCAGTAAACGTTGGGCGCTGTCATGGGCAGAGGGGTACGGCCAAATACCGCCCAGATATCCAGGGCAGGCCCAAGAGCCTCTACCAGCCGAAGCGCGTCAGGATGGGCATCGAGTGTTTCCTGAGCACAGATGCCCGCCTCGAATTCCCCCGCCAGCAAACTGTCAGCGACGCTGACAATCGTGGGTTTTTCCATCAGCTCAGCATAACCGGAGAGGTCAGTGTAGTGGCGGGTGGCTGGCTGTAACCCCAGCGTGCGCGGTGCGTTAACCTCGGCGCGAGCCAGAATCGCTAATGGCTTGCTACCCGCAATAAATGCATCCACCGGAAACAGCCGATGCATGTAGCGGCCCACGCACTCGCTATGCTGAGGGTGCGCCGTACATTGCAGTACATGATCGACTTCGCCAGCCAGCAGAGCCTCGAAAGCCTTCTCAAAGTCTGGCATGAGCACGATATCGCCGGTATCCGGCGCATGTGCCTGTAGATAACGGCCCGCGACCAGTGCGTGGTTACTGGAAGCAGGGCCAAGGGTAGCGATGCGCATCATTCAACCTGTATGACATGGCGGGCAAGAACTTCCTGATTAGCAACATCGAGGAAGCGTATCTCATAACGGCCTGGCGAATCTGGCAGAGTGAGTGAAATTGGCGCGTCACCTTCAACACGGACCGCGGTGATCCACGTAAAGATGGCCTGACCCTCTTGAGCCAGCGTAATACGTTGATCGGTGCTTTCGCGTGATGTGCTCCAGCCTACCTCAATATCTGTGCCAGCTGCGGCTCTGTCAGGGGCTTGGAGCGTTGCACCATTCTGCAAAGGAGCATCCTCGTCGAGCACTTCAATTGCCTGACGCGCTAAGGTGCGCCCCCCTTCGTTGAGCACATAGCGGATTTCGTAAATCCCTGACGCGTCCGGCGCGCGCAACTCGTCTTCACTGTTATCACGAACGCGGATATGGTTGTCGCGGCTGCCTTCGTCGGAGCCCATGGGCACGATAGTGACGTAGTCGCCAGCGGAGACCGCCCCTGTCCAGCTTATTTTGATGGAATCGCCAGCCCGAATGTTGTCTGGCGCGGTCAGAGTAACCTCCGGCTCGGTGACTTCGATGGTCTGCGTGGCAAGTGTACGCCCCCCTTCGTTGAGCACATAACGCACTTCGTAAAGCCCGATGGTGCCAGGGGCGCGCAAAGTATCCTCGCTCCTGTCGCGAACGCGAATATGGTTGTCGCGGCTGCCTTCGTCGGCCCCCATTGGCACGATGGTGACGTAGTCACCAGCGGAAACGGCATTCGTCCAGGAGATATCAAAGGCGGCCCCGGCCAGTGTTATGTCTGGCGCGGTCAGGGTGACCTCCGGCTCGGTGACTTCGATGGTCTGCGTGGCAAGCGTACGCCCCCCTTCGTTGAGCACATAACGCACTTCGTAAAGCCCGGTGGTGCCAGGGGCGCGCAAGGTATCCTCGCTTCTGTCGCGAATGCGGATATGGTTGTCGCGGCTGCCTTCGTCGGCCCCCATGGGCACGATGGTGACGTAATCGCCAGCGGAAACGGCATTCGTCCAGGAGATATCAAAGGCGGCGCCGGCCAGTGCTGTGTCGGGCGCGGTCAGGGTGACCTCCGGCTCGGTGACTTCGATGGTCTGCGTGGCAAGCGTACGCCCCCCTTCGTTGAGCACATAACGCACTTCGTAAAGCCCGGTGGTGCCAGGGGCGCGCAAGGTATCCTCGCTTCTGTCGCGAACGCGAATGTGATTGTCTCGGCTGCCTTCGTCGGCCCCCATTGGCACGATGGTGACGTAATCGCCAGCGGAAACGGCATTCGTCCAGGAG
This sequence comes from Halomonas sp. LS-001, assembly GCF_052983955.1. Taxonomy (NCBI): domain Bacteria; kingdom Pseudomonadati; phylum Pseudomonadota; class Gammaproteobacteria; order Oceanospirillales; family Halomonadaceae; genus Halomonas; species Halomonas sp. LS-001. The sequence continues at coordinate 3,544,228 of NZ_CM129816.1, read as the reverse complement.
ATATCAAAGGCGGCCCCGGCCAGTGTTGTATCCGGCGCGGTCAGGGTGACCTCTGGTTCGGTGACTTCGATGGTCTGCGTGGCAAGCGTGCGCCCCCCTTCATTGAGCACATAACGCACTTCATAAAGCCCGACGGTGCCAGGGGCGCGCAAAGTATCCTCGTTTCTATCGCGAACGCGGATATGGTTGTCTCGGCTGCCTTCGTCGGCCCCCATGGGCACGATGGTGACGTAATCGCCAGCGGAAACGGCATTTGTCCAGGAGATATCAAAGGCGGCGCCAGCGAGTGTTGTGTCTGGCGCGGTCAGGGTGACTGAATAGTCTGGCTCTGGCTCTGGCTCTGGCTCTGGCTCTGGCTCTGGCTCTGGCTCTGGCTCTGGCGCAACGACTGCCGAGCCGACAGCGGTCAGTGCATCGCCCAGTTCATCGGCGTTACCCGCTGAGAGATATTGGCCACCCGTTTTTTCGGCAATGCAGGAGAGGGCGCTGGCATCGGTATCACCAAGGCCAAAACTGACAACGTGGGCGGTGAACCCAACCCCTCGCGTCTCAAGCGTTTCCGCCAGCGCACAGGGGTCGCGATTGCAGCTTTCCAGGCCATCTGAAATCAGAATGACGGTTGCAGGTGTGTCAGTGTAGGACAACGACGTCGCGGCCTGCTCAATCGCGCCCGTCAGCGGGGTTTTGCCTGTTGGCGTGATGCCGCCAATCCGGTCAAGTATCTGGGCGCGTGTCTCTGCTCCAGGAGCCACCAGGGTTTCGATGTCGGAGCAGTCGCCCTGGCGGCGATGGCCGTAGGCCATCAGCCCGACGTGCCGCTGCTGGGTCCAGTCGCCCAACAGGTTCTCCATCACATCTCGGGCGATCTCAATCTTGGCGACGCCATTAATCTGGCCCCACATCGAATTTGAGCCATCGAACACGATCATGACATTTTCATCGGTCGCAGCCGAGGCTGGCGCTGTGCAGGCCAAGCCGCCCAATAGCGACAACGCCATTGTTTGCAAGAGCGTCTTTTTCATTTCCTCATCCTTCGCTTGTCATGGGCCGCGCCTGATAGGCAGTCGTGTCTATGCGATGGCCCTTTATCAAGATGCATGTAAAAGAAGAGTCGGTATATAAAAGCGTAATAGATATTAACGTGAAAACCAGGCCGTATTACGACTAATGAGACGGGAAGAAAACGCTGTAGGGCCTTTTTAGTGCATTGTCAGTGTTGTGCCATGAGCGATGCACCATGAAAAGGCAGTGCTTGAATGATCGACATGAAAATGGGGCGATGAATGCGCTATCCATGTTTTATAACATTCTGAATTAAAACAATATTAAGAGTTTTTGGCCATTATGGCGCGCTCCTTGCTCATTCTCTGGGACTTTGTCGGCATTCACTTGTTGAATGCATCATTTCAAGGCCCTGAATCAGGGGCAAGGAGCTTTTCATGTCTTTATCGATCCTGGCGTCACTGAACGTTTCTGCAACGAACCGCCCGCAGCGTCAATGGGCTTCTGGGGTGGGCCGTTACCTGAATAGCAAACTGTCCATGACCCTCCTGGCCACTGCGATTGCCGCGACCAGCACCCAGGCTATCGCCCAGGATGACGATCCCATCAAGGTCGGTATCCTGCATTCTCTCTCCGGCACCATGGCGATCAGTGAAACGGTTCTTAAAGACACCGTCGAGATGCTTATTGAGCAGCAGAACGACGCGGGTGGCTTGCTTGGCCGCCAACTTGAAGCCGTGGTTGTCGACCCCGCCTCTAACTGGCCGCTATTTGCCGAGCGCGCTCGAGAGCTGCTGGCGCAGGAAGAAGTCGACGTGATCTTCGGTAACTGGACCTCCGTTTCCCGTAAAGCAGTCCTGCCGGTGGTTGAAGAGCTTAACGGCCTACTGTTCTACCCGGTGCAATACGAAGGTGAAGAGTCTTCTGAAAACGTCTTCTATACCGGTGCTGCGCCTAACCAGCAGGCGATTCCAGCGGTTGAGTACTTGATCAATCAGGTAGGCATCGAGCGCTTTGCGCTGGTGGGTACCGATTATGTGTATCCGCGCACTACCAACCGCATCCTCGAAGCCTTCCTCAAAGATGAGCATGGCATCGCTGATGAAGACATCATGATCAACTACACGCCGTTTGGTCATTCAGATTGGCAGAACATCGTGGCTGAAATACGCCGCTTTGGTGAAGAGGGTAAGCCGACTGCGGTGATCTCAACGGTGAACGGCGACGCCAACGTGCCGTTTTATACCGAACTCTCTAACCAGGGCATTGACGCTGCTGATATCCCGGTTGTCGCCTTCTCCGTGGGCGAGCAGGAACTCACCGGTATTGATACCGGCCCGCTGGTCGGCCACCTGGCCGCCTGGAACTACTTCATGAGCGTCGATACTGATGAAAACTATGATTTCATCGACGCCTGGATCGAATACACCGGCGATGAAATGGCGGTCACCAACGACCCCATGGAAGCACACTACATTGGCTTTAATATGTGGGCTGAAGCCGTGCGTAAAGCGGGTACGACTGACGTGGATACGGTGAAAGACGCGATCATTGGTGTCACCGTGCCTAACCTGACCGGTGGTTATGCGGCCATGATGCCGAACCACCACATCACCAAGCCCGTGTTGATCGGTGAAATTCAGGACAACGGCCAGTTCGATATCGTCTGGCAGACGCCTTCTACGGTGGCGGGCGATGCATGGTCTGACTACTTGCCTGGCTCACGTGACTTGATTGCCGATTGGCGCAAGCCCATGGAGTGCGGCAACTTCAACGTGGTGAACGGCTCGTGTGGCGGTAGCACCGCAGCAGAAGAAGCCGAAGCGGCCCTCGCCGAGTAATCGTTCTTTCTGAATGACACTTCCTTGCCGCGTCGCGCACTTTACTCAAGCGCGGCGCGGTAAGGAGCACGCGACTTCTCCCCTTTTTTGTTAACTAAAGGAAGAACCCCATGAGGCGTTTTCTTTCCTTAGGGTTACTGTGTCTGCTGTTGTTAAGCGTCACAGTCAACGCCCAGGCACAAACAAGCGCCGGTGCCGATGCTGATGACGCAGCGGCACTTGAGCTGCTGGAAGCGCTGGACGTGCGTTCCTATCCTGCCAAAGGCGAAGCGATCATTGCTATTCTGCAAAGCGATGACGAGCGTGCCCGTGATTGGCTGCAGTCATTATTGGATGGCCGTTTGCAGCGCGCTGATGATGGCCGTTTCGTGGTGGTGCTCGACAACCAGGGACGCGACTGGCCTGTTGCGGATGCGTTAACCGGTGAACCGCTGGGTGAGATGTCCCGCCGAGACCTGGATCGTATTGGTATAAATAACAACCTGCGCAATCAGCTGCGTAGCGCTATCGCCGTGGTGGATCTTTACTCGCCCAATGTAGAACGTCGCCGCACCTCGGCCACCAGACTATTGGGAGAGGTCAACGAAGAGCTGGCCGCACCAATTAATGAACTGATCGCTGAAGAAGACGATGCCCAGGTAAAGCGCCGGCTTACCCAGGCGTTGGCCATTTACCAGGTTGAAAATGGCGAACTGGAAGGCGTTGAAACGCTAAAAGGCAGTTTGCATCCGCGTGTTCGAGTCGCACTTGGCCGAGCAGCGAATAGCGATGACCCCATTATTGCCGATGCCGCCAATCAAGCGCTGGTCAGCATTGAGCAAAATATCAAGATAAACCGTGGCCTGGAAACGCTCTACTTCGGGCTTTCGCTTGGCTCTGTGTTGGTGCTGGCGGCGATTGGCCTTGCCATCACCTTTGGTGTGATGGGTGTGATCAATATGGCTCACGGCGAGCTGATCATGCTGGGCGCCTATACCACCTGGATGATGCAGCAATTGTTGCCCGGCCAGCCGGGGCTGGCACTGGTTCTATCGATTCCGGCAGGCTTTATGGTGGCCGCGCTAGCCGGTGTGGCGATTGAGCGCGGTGTCATTCAGTTCCTCAAAGGCCGCCCGCTGGAAACCCTGTTGGCAACCTTCGGTATCAGCCTGATTCTGCAGCAGTTGGTGCGAACGCTAATTTCACCGCTGAATCGCACGGTAATAACACCAGAATGGATGAGCGGCTCGTTAGTCATTAACGACGCTTTGTCACTGACCCTCAACCGTATGTTTGTACTCGGTTTTGCGCTCGTGGTGTTTGCCGCATTGATGCTGATCATGCGCCGCACGCGCCTGGGGCTTGAAGTGCGCGCAGTGACCCAAAACCGCGCCATGGCACGCTCCATGGGCATTCGCGCCACGCGGGTCGATATCATGACCTTCGCGTTAGGTTCCGGCGTGGCAGGCCTGGCAGGCGTTGCGTTATCGCAGCTTACCAACGTCGGCCCTAACCTGGGCCAGAACTACATCATTGATTCCTTCATGGTCGTTGTTTTCGGCGGCGTGGGTAACCTGTGGGGCACCCTGGTGGCGGGGCTTTCCCTGGGCATCATCAACCAGGTGCTGGAACCCTGGGCCGGTGCCGTGCTGGCCAAGATTATCGTCCTGGTATTCATCATCCTGTTTATTCAAAAACGCCCGCGTGGACTCTTCCCGCAGAAGGGCCGGGCTGCGGAGGGCTAACCCATGATGACGCAATCATCTTCAAGCCAGTTTTGGCTAACCCGCCCGTTTGGCGAACGGGCCACCCAGATATTCCTTGGCGTGCTGTTTGCCGCGCTGCTGCTGGTGACAGTGCTTCACCTGGCGGTGCCGCAAGGTCATCCGCTGCACGTGAACGCCTATACCGTCAACCTGTTCGGTAAATACTTAAGCTACGCGCTGCTGGCCGTGGCGGTGGATCTGGTATGGGGGTATCTGGGCATTCTTAGCCTGGGCCACGGGGCGTTTTTTGCCATTGGCGGCTATGCCATGGGCATGTACCTGATGCGCCAAATTGGTGATCGCGGCACCTACGGCGACCCCATACTGCCGGATTTTATGGTGTTCCTCAGCTGGGATAGCCTCCCCTGGTACTGGCTCGGGTTTGATATGGCCTGGTTTGCGTTTGCCATGGTGCTGCTGGCGCCGGGGTTGCTGGCATTGGTGTTCGGCTTTTTGGCGTTTCGCTCGCGGGTGACGGGGGTGTATCTGTCGATTATTACCCAGGCGCTGACGTTTGCCTTGATGCTGGCGTTCTTCCGCAATGAGATGGGCTTTGGTGGCAACAACGGGCTGACTGATTTCCGCGAACTGCTGGGTTTCAACCTGCGCAGTAACGACACCCGCCTGGGGCTGTTCATTGCCACCGGCGTGGCACTGGCGCTGGGCTATATCCTGTGTCGGGCGATTGTCACCAGCAAGTTAGGCCGGGTGTGTGTGGCAACTCGTGACGCCGAGGCCCGTACGCGTTTTATCGGCTACCGGGTCGAGCGCTTCCAGCTGTTTGTGTTCGTGGTGTCCGCCATGCTGGCGGGCCTGGCTGGCGCGCTTTATGTGCCCCAGGTGGGCATTATCAATCCCAGCGAGTTCTCGCCGATTTTCTCGATTGAAATTGTTCTTTGGGTAGCGCTGGGCGGCCGCGCCACGCTCTATGGGGCGGTCATCGGAGCGATTTTGGTCAACTACGCCAAAACCATTTTCACTGGCGTGATGCCCGATGCCTGGCTGTTTGCCCTGGGGGCGATGTTTGTTCTGGTCACCGTGTTTCTACCCAAAGGCGTGGCGGGACTATTGCTTCACCTAAAACGCCGCAAAAAATCCGATACCTCGCCCAAGGAGGCTACCGCATGAGCTTGTTGCAATCGCTAACCGCGCGGGATCGGGTGTTTGACTTTATGGCCCCGCAGGCATCACCGGTCGATGTGCGCCATGGCCCGATTCTGTATATGGAAGATGTTTCAGTGAGCTTCGATGGCTTCAAGGCGATCAATAACCTGAACCTGACCATTGATGACGGCGAATTGCGCTGCATTATCGGCCCCAACGGGGCCGGTAAAACCACCATGATGGACATCATCACCGGCAAAACGCGCCCCAACCAGGGCAGCGTATGGTTTGGCAGTCGCCATAATCTTCTGCAGATGAATGAACCGGATATCGCCAGCCTGGGGATCGGGCGTAAATTCCAAAAGCCTACGGTATTTGAAGCGCTGAGCGTGTTTGAAAACCTGGAGCTGGCGATGGCCGCTGACAAGCGAATTCTGCCCACACTGACGGCCCGCATGACCGGTGAGATCAAAGATCGCATTGATGAAGTGGTGGAAACCATCGGCCTGACCGAGCTGCGCTTTCAGCCGGCAGGAATTCTCTCCCACGGCCAGAAACAGTGGCTGGAAATTGGCATGCTGTTAATGCAGCGTCCGCGCCTGTTATTGGTGGATGAACCGGTGGCCGGGATGACCGAGCAGGAAATGGAGCGCACTGCAGAGCTTTTAACGGGCCTGGCGGGTAAACAGTCGGTAGTGGTGGTCGAACACGACATGGGCTTTGTACGTTCCATTGCCCGTAAAGTGACGGTCTTGCACCAAGGCAGCGTGCTGGCGGAAGGCAGTATGGATCAGGTTTCAAGTGACCCCAGTGTCGTTGAGGTGTATCTGGGTGCGGATGACGAGGAGGCGGCCTAATGCTGGCGATTGAAAAGCTCAACCAGTTCTACGGAGAAAGCCACACCTTGTGGGACTTGGATCTCGATGTGCCGGAAGGCCAGTGTACCTGCGTGATGGGCCGCAACGGCGTGGGTAAAACCACCTTGATGAAGTCCATTATGGGGGAAGTGGCCGTAAAAAGCGGCCAGCTTCGCTATCACAGCGGCAAAGACGGCGAGATTGAGCTGACCAAAAAAGCCGTTGAAGCACGTTCGCGGTTGGGGATTGGCTTTGTGCCCCAGGGGCGGCAGATTTTTCCGCTGCTCACCGTGGAAGAAAACCTGCGTACCGGCCTGGCAGCGCGCGGTGATGGTCTGAAAAAAATTCCTGAGCGCGTCTATGAGCTGTTTCCCGTGCTCAAAGAGATGAAGCATCGCCGTGGCGGTGATTTATCCGGCGGGCAACAGCAGCAGCTCGCCATCGGTCGTGCGCTGGTGATCGAGCCCAAACTTTTGATTCTCGACGAGCCGGGGGAAGGCATTCAGCCCAATATCGTCGCGCAGATCGGTCAGGTGATTCGCCAGCTGATCAAAGAAGATGGCCTCACGGTACTGCTGGTCGAGCAAAAGCTGCCCTTTGCCCGCAAATACGCTGACCGCTTTGTGATTATGGATCGCGGCCGCCCGGTCGCCAAAGGCGAGATCGCCGAGCTATCCAACGAGCTGATCAAGCAGCACCTGACCGTTTAAGTTATCCACACCCGGTTCAAAGCCTCGGGTCGGGCTGGAAGGGCAGCGCCTCTGCCGTGGTGATGATCTGATCAAACAAGGGATGTGCGGGGTTGAGCATGTAATTGAATTCTCTTGGCACGACCACGCTAGGAATGGCCAGGGCTAAACTCTGGCCGGAATCTAGCCAGCCGTCGCCCAGCTCGGCAGTTTCTGCCGGGGCTGGCGCTTCCCGCCAGTTGTCCGGTAGATCGGCTTCCCCAACACTTAGAATGCTATCGGCTGGCAAGGTCAGGCGCAGCAGCGCATACGCATTGAGCAGCTGATAACTTTCCAGATGCACCATAATTTCAAGCAGCGCCAGCGACTCGGCGCTTGCCACATACACACAGGCGTTACCTGGGCTATTCCAGCGCCCGCCATAAAGGCGTGCGCCTTCGCCATCGAAAGCATTGTCCTGATACTTGCGCTTGATCAAGCGATAAGCCTTGACCTCACTCACGTAGCGACCCCGTGCTCCAGCCGCCCAATCAGGTTCAGCACCGTTTGATACTCGGCCGAGGTGGCGCTCATTTCAACAGGCTTTCGCCCACCCAGCCCGATATTGGGTTTCAGCAGCCAGGCGCGGGCGCCTTCCGCATCATTCTCGAACAGGTCCAGCGCCGCCTTGAAAAGCTCGGCAAAGCGATACAGCCGATCGCTTTCCGCCATCTTGAAGCGCCCCGATTTAGCGCGGCGGCTCAGCGTGGCAGAGGGAATGTCCACGTAGCGCGCCAGTGCCTTCTGCTCAATTCCCGACACTTTGGCCAACCGAGGATAAACACGGTAATCCACGCCTTGATGCAGCAGCTCATGCAACTTACGGCCTCTGGCAGGCAGGCCGATCTGCTGCCAGAAACCTGATGCCAAGGCTTTAGGCGGCTGGTATTGAGTGAAGTGGATATCCATAGCATTTTCTCATTTGATATTTCAATGAACTATCAAATGGTATACCTCTCGGCTGCTCGGACGTCAAGTGAGATGAGCGATAAGGAAGACATTCAGGAATTGCCCTACCGAGAGGCTGATCCTCTTGAGCCAGTCTTTCTTTGGAGTAAACTAATTATAAATTAGTAAAGGAAAGGGATATGGCTCGGGATAATTTCAAGAAAAGAGACATCACCAAGCTGAGCCAACGGGTTGCTTTACGTTGCTCTAATCCTGACTGCCGTGTGCCTACAGCTGCACCAGGGGAAACAGAACTGGGTGTTAATAGTATTGGGGTTGCTGCACATATACATGCAGCCTCTCCAGGTGGGCCACGTTATGACCCCTCAATGACATCGCTAGAGCGGGGGGCTATATCTAATGCGATATGGCTATGTTCCAACTGCTCGATAATTATTGATCGTGATGAAGCCCGTTACACAGCGAAATTACTCAAAGAATGGAAGGCAAAAGCTGAGAAAACAGCAATTAGGGAACAAGGCACAAAGCTGCCTTCCCAAGAAGATGCAATAAATTTAACAACAATGGCTTTGACTGGTCATCCTCAAAAGCTTTTAACAAAAGCAATATCAAATGTCCACACGGCAACTGCCAGAGCGATAGAGAACTCCGATCCAAGGTTTGAAGTCACAACTCACTTCAAGGATGGACGAACTATTTTCGAGTATCGTGCAAAAGAAGATGTCTCTTTCAATTTTGAAGTAAAGGGTGAGGAAGGTGTAGAAATTCTGAGGAAAATGTTTGAAGAAGGGCAAGATGCTAAGTTGCCAGCAAAATATTTTGATACAAAAGGCTTCAGTTTTCCTGGTGTCTCGCCAGATAAGCCAGAGTATGTCGAAATAAGAAAAGATGGTGTGGAAGCTATACATAGAATATGGTTAATAGATCCAGAGACCAAAGTAACAGGGCAGTTTAATGATGTTCATGGGAAGGCATATTTTGGGACAAAAGCTATGCGGTTTAAAGGAGTTGCTTGCTCAGGGCTTTTTGCATTTAGCTACACTCGGCCGATATTAAATACAGGAGAGAATTCCAGTTTCAATATTTCGATAAATTTTGCCCTTTGGGAAGGGAAGGATGTAAGAAAATTACCGTATTTTAATAAAATTAAGGAGTTTTTCGATAGTGTGTTTTACGGTGCAGAGCTACATACATCCTTAGAAATAGATGGTGATACTGCTTTCAAAGCAAATACAGAAAAAATGAGTAAAGAACCTGAGTTTAGTAATGTTGATAGTGTTCTCGTTTTTATAGATAAAGTAAGGGTAATTTCTGAAAAGTTAAACCACGAGATATTATATAAACAAAATTGTTTTCATTCAGAAGAGGAAGTTTTAGAAATTTACGATGCGGCAAGTATTCTGTCGGGTGTACTTGTTAGTCATGAGGAGCCTTTAGAGGATAATTCAAAAATCAGTATAATATTGGATTGTGAAGGTCCTGAAGCTATAGACAAGATGAAGATAGGGTCTTCAATAGATTTAAGGATAGAAGAGGATGGGGGAGTGCTGAAAATTTTTGATGAAGAAGTATCGTTGCCTGATAAAGTTACATATATAAGGTCTGTTTATTTAGATCCATTAGATGATTTGAAGAAAGTTCAAAAAGGTAGTGAGGTTACCTTTGAGTGCCTTCCTGCTAAAGGGCATAAAATTGAATATAAGTATAAGTTAAATGAGTAAAGATTATGGTGTGATGTTGCATAAACTTTGGCTCTTCGACGCTGGGTGTGGAATTCGCCCCCTGAGCTGATTATGCTGCTATCTAAAAATGGCTATCCGCCGGTAACCCATGCCGAAGTTTATCGGGATGTGTTTGAGCAGGCGGAAAACTTCAAACAGCACCGCCTCTAACCTCCGTTGCGCAAAGCCTTAGCGCAACGGGGGCGGCTCTACGGGGGCCTCGCGGGCACGGCGGCGTTTCATGTGCTGGGTGATCACGCCGTAGCGGGGGCCGGCGAGGAAGGCGAGTATCAGGAAAACGCCGGTCATTACCGCCATCATGCCGCCGATAGACACGTTCAGGTAGACGGCGAGGTAGTAGCCGGAAATGCTGGCGGCAATCGAGATGAGCGCGCCGATGATAAACATCATCCACAGGCGGTCGGTGAGCAGGTAGGCGGCTGAAGCAGGCACAATGGCAAAGGCGATAAACAGCACCGCACCGACCGCATCAAAAGCTGCAACGGCAGTGGAGCTGGTGAGCATCAGTAGCACGTAGAACAGGATGGTTGGCATAAAACCAAAGGTTTTTGCCAGCGCCGGGTCGAAGGTGGCAAGTTTCAGCTCTTTGTAGAACAGGCCGATAAACGCGTAGTTAAGCAGCGTCATGATGCTCATCGAGACGAGCGCCTGGGGGATGGGCAGGCCAAACAGGTCGATGGTATCCAGCCAGACGAAACCGATCTCGCCAAGCAGGACGGTGTGGGTATCGATATGCACATCCTGGGCGTAGACATTGAGCAACAGCACGCCGATGGAGAACAGCGCGGGGAAAACCAGACCGATGGCGGCATCCTGTTTTACCCGCTTGGTGTTGGCCAGTGCCTCGGTGAGAAACACGGTCAATAGCCCGGTCAATGCGGCACCTACCAGCTGGACGGGCCCGCTCTGCTGTTTTGTCAGCAACCAGACAATCACGATGCCAAAGACAATCGAGTGGCTAATCGCATCAGTGAGCATACTGTTGCCGCGCAGCACGAGGAAGGTACCCACCGCCGAGGAGGCGATGCCTACCATGGCGCCTACCAGGATAATGGGCAGGGCTGTGTTGGTCAGTAATTCAGCGATCATGTCGCGACCTCCTCAAAGGTGGCGACCACCTGTTTCGCCGCTTTTTCTCCCCGCGACGTTAACGACCATCCGCTGCCACCGTCAGGAGAGCGTACAAGGTAACCCTGGCGTTTAAGTTTGCCCAACACCCTGCGCGCGCCGAAGGTTGCGCGATAGTGTCGGGAGGCGGAAGGATGCTTGTAAAGTGCGTAGAGCAGTTGCTGCTTTTGCAGCGCTTCTTTTTGGCGGTAATGCTTGATGGTGCCCCAGAGCAGGCCACGGCCGGGCGCTAGCGCCAGCGAGATGAGTACAATCGCCGTTGCGGTAAGAATCACCAGCGGGCCAGTTGCCAGGCCGCGGGATAAAGTACTGATGGTGGCCCCGGAAACACCACTGACAATACCGATGCCAGCGGCAATCACCAGCATTCCTCCCAGATGACGGCTCCACTGCCGGGCCGCCGCTGCCGGTGCCACGATCATGGCGGCCATTAATATCACCCCGACCATTTGCAGGCCGACCACGACGGCGAGCGCCACCATGCAGGTAAGCACGGCTTCGATGGCGGTGGTGGGCATGCCGAGCGTGCGGGCGAACTGCGTATCAAAAGTGACCAGCTTGGCCTGTTTCCAGAAGACGGCGAGCAGCGTGAGTGTGACAAGGGTGATACTGCCCATTATCCATAGATCGGAACGCAGCGTTGCGGCGGCCTGGCCAAACAGAAACGCTTCAAGCCCCCCTTGGGAGGCGTTGTTGGTGCCCTGGATATAGGTCAGCAGTACGATGCCGATGGCAAAGAAAATGCTTAGGCAGATCCCGAGCGCCGCATCGGTTTTCAGGCGGCTTTTACGGGTCAGTAACAGCATCGTCAACGCGGCTAGCGAGCCGGTGACCAGCGAGCCAATGATAACGCCGCCGATATCGCGGCTGCCGGTGATGATGAAACTTAAACACACGCCGGGCAGTGCCGCGTGAGAGATGGCGTCGCCGAGCAGGCTTTGACGGCGTAACACCGCAAAACAGCCCAGTGGACCGCTGATCAGCCCTAGCAGAGAGGCACCGATCACCACGTTTTGAAAAGTGTAGTCAGACAGAAGGTCGAGCCACTGCATCAGTTATTTCACCTTGGAAGCAGCGAACATCAGGGAGTCGCTATCGTTCAACAGGGCAATCTGGCCACCGTACGCCTGACGAAGATGATCGATATTAAACACGTCTTCGGCCTTGCCGCTGGCAATCACGCGAACGTTAAGCAGAAGCAGCCAGTCGAAGTAGTTGCGTACGGTTTGCAGGTCATGATGGACAACAATCAGCGTTTTCCCCGCATCGCGCAGGCGACGCAGAATGTCGATAATGGCTCGCTCCGTGGTGGCATCAACCCCGGCCATGGGCTCGTCCAGAAAGTACACATCGGCCTGTTGCACCAGCGCGCGGGCCAGAAATACCCGCTGCTGCTGGCCGCCGGAAAGCTGGCTGATCTGGCGGCCAGCGTAGTCGCTCATTCCCACCATCTCCAGGGCTTCCAGTGACGCCTGACGCTCCTTGCGCCCAGGCCGCCGGAACCACCCCAGGCGACCATAGAGGCCCATGGTGACGACATCCAGCGCGGTGGTAGGGAAATCCCAGTCGACGCTGGAGCGCTGTGGAACATAGCCAACGCGCCTACGCTGCGAGGCGTAGGAGCGTCCATGCACCATGACCTCACCGGAAAGCGACGGCACAAGCCCCAGCAGACTTTTGATCAGCGTACTCTTACCCGCCCCATTCGGACCGACAATGCCTGCCATCACGCCAGTAGGGATATCCAGATTAATATCCCAGAGGACGGGCTGGTTATGATAGCTGACGGTCAGGTTTTGAATACTGAGCGCCGTGTCGGTCGTCATGGGTGTCGCCATTGTTGCGGTGCCTTATCTTAGTGAGTGAGCTTCCACTCGCTGGCCCAATCGTTCATTTCATCGGGAAGCGGTGCCAGCGTACCACCAAGCGCTTCGACAATATGCTGGGTGTTGCGGTAGATCATGCCCATATAAGTGCCATCGACCGTATCCGGGTCGCCCATGGCATCGGAGTAGAGTTCACCGCCGATTTTAACATCCTGGCCACGTTGTTTAGCGGCATCGATCACTGCCTGAACCGTGCGCGGGTTGATGGTGCTCTCGATGAAAAGCGCCGGAACCGCTCGGTCCACCACAATATCTGTCATGTTGCGAATATCAGCAATACCCGTTTCGGTTTCCGTGCTAATGCCCTGTATGCCTTCCACGTCGATATCGTAGGCGCGGCCAAAGTAGCCAAAGGCATCGTGAGCGGTGACCAGAATGCGTTGCTCATCGGGAATGCTGGCAATACTGTCTTTGACCCATTCATGCAGGGCAAGCAACTGAGCCTGATAGCGCTGGGTATTCGCGTCAAACGTCGCGGCGCAGTCGGGGCGCGCTTCACTCAATGCTGCGTTGAGCGTGGGCAGTGTTTGCGACCATAAGGAAACATCCATCCACAGATGGGGGTCAATGCCGTAAACATCCTGCGAGGTAATCAGCGACGCGGGGTCAATCGAGGCGGGGGCCACGGCAAGCGTTGGTGTGCGCTCGGAGAACCTTGCCAGTACGTCACCTAGCTGGCCTTCCAGCGAATAGCCTGAGTAAAAAATCTGCTCGGCATTTCGCAGTGTCGCCACATCGCTGGCGCTTGCCTGATAAAGGTGCGGGTCGACTCCCGGCCCCATCAAGGCGTCAACGTTAACGCATTCACCGCCAATCTCCTGGGCAATGTCGGCAATCATCCCAATGGTTGTGACCACATTAAGCGGTGTCTCGTCGGCGGAGGCGAAATTGCCTAGTGGAAGTAGGCTTGCCAGAGCGATTGCGTATCTTGTTGCCATGATTCCCCCCAGCCGGAATACCAGCTTAAGCGTTAGGTTGCGTCAAATTGAGTTTAGGGTCGATGAGCGTTTGGCCTATGAATGATGAGCCATATAATGAAATGAAATTTATTTGCATTGGGCAAGAAGTATAGCCTTGGCTAAGTTTCTGGCGTTCTGTGTGGAATGTCAAGCCATCCGTCGTATCTTCCAGATTGCCCCGGCCAGCTGGCTGAGTGGGAGAAATGTATATGTGTGCAATCTTGGTGCATTAAGCCTCTGGGCTGTCTTTTTTTGGTGCAAAAAAGTGTAGTGATGATGTTTTTTTTATTTTACACATGAGCTCCGTCAACATTCTCCCCCATTCTGGCGCATTCCTTGCACTTAAAAATGACAGGCTTATTAATAGGAAGTAAATGCGCTCATGATTCTGTGTGAACTTGCGACACCTGCCGCTGGCTCAGGTCACCGTTTTGATGGCGAGCGCCACTGGGCGGCATCTCTGGCACTGCGGTTCGCTAATCGTGACAGCACTACGCGGCTGGTGCAGGCACGCCATCAGGGGCCGCTTCGGGTACAGCGTCCGTTTTACCCGGAAGGCAGCACTGAAGCCTGCCATGTTTACGTGCTGCACCCGCCCGGTGGATTAGTCAGCGGCGATGCGCTGACCATACGCGCCAACATCGAGCGCGATGCCCATGCACTGCTCACCACGCCTGCGGCCAACAAGCTTTATAAAGCCGACAGCCAGGGCGTGGCCTGGAACCAGTATAGCGAACTTAACGTAGAAGATGGCGGCACCCTTGAATGGCTGCCCCAGGAAACGATCGCTTTCGATGGCTCCAAAGGCAGCCAACGCACCCATATTGCGCTACATGGCAGCGCCCGCTGCCTGGGCTGGGAAATCATGGCGCTGGGTCGCCCGGCCAGTGAACTGCCCTACGTGTCAGGCCGTATTGAACAGCATTTTCGCCTGACGCTGGACGGTAAACCGCTGTGGCTGGAGCGCCAACCGTTGGACCCTGCTCACCCGCGTTTTATTGGCCGCTGGGGGCAGGGTGGCGCCACGGTGCAGGCGACGTTATGGGCGGTCGGCCTGGACGATGCCGGTGCGGCGATTGATGAATTACGCGAGGCGCTGCCAGACAACCCACGTTGGGCGGTGACCGTTCGCCACGGCGTACTGCTGCTTCGCTACCTTGGAAACTCCCGAAATGAAGCCTGGGCGCTGTGTGAACAGGCCTGGCACCTGCTGCGCCCGCGCTGGATTGAACGCGAGGCCCACACACCGCGCATATGGTTAACCTGATTCGATGTTCACCTGATTCGATGCTTAGCTGGAGACATGCCCCATGGAACTGACCCCAAGAGACAAAGACAAGCTGCTGCTGTTTTCTGCCGCCCAGCTTGCTGAACGCCGCAAAGCACGCGGCCTGAAACTCAACTATCCCGAAGCCGTCGCGCTGATCAGCTTTGAAATCATTGAAGGTGCCCGGGATGGCAGAAGCGTCGCTGATTTAATGAGCTACGGCCGTGAAATCCTCAGTCGTGATGACGTGATGGAGGGCGTATCGGAAATGGTGGATGAAGTGCAGGTAGAGGCCACGTTCCCGGACGGAACGAAGCTTGTGACCGTTCACGCCCCCATTAACTAATTATCAACAACCAGGAGATCATCATGATTCCCGGCCCAATGTTTTCAGGACCAATGATTCCAGGACAGTATCAGTTAAAAGACGGTGATATTGAGCTTTGCGTGGGCCGCGAACGGATTAGCGTCGAAGTGGCCAACACCGGCGACCGCCCCATTCAGATCGGCTCCCACTACCACTTTGCGGAAGCCAACCCTGCCTTGGTGTTTGATCGCAGCAAAGCCCGTGGCTTTCGCCTGGACGTGGCAGCGGGCACCGCGATTCGCTTTGAGCCTGGTCAGACCCGCGAAGTTACGCTGATTCCGTTTGTTGGCAAGCGCGAAATTTACGGTTTCCGCGGCGAAGTGATGGGCGCGCTCGATGGAGGTAAACAATGAAGCCGGTTAACAAGATCAGTCGTCAGGCCTACGCCGATATGTATGGCCCGACAGTGGGCGACCGCGTGCGCCTGGGCGATACCGAACTGTGGATAGAAGTCGAAAAAGACGCCACCCATTATGGCGACGAGGTGAAGTTTGGCGGCGGCAAGGTGATCCGCGATGGCATGGGACAAAGCCAGCGCCTTGATGCCACGGTAATGGATACGGTGATTACCAATGCGCTGATTTTAGACTGGTGGGGCATTGTTAAAGCCGATGTGGGCCTGAAAAACGGGCGCATTGCGGCGATTGGCAAGGCAGGTAACCCCGACACCCAGCCTGATGTGGAGATTGTGATTGGCCCCGGCACGGAAATCATTGCGGGAGAAGGCAAGATTCTCACCGCCGGTGCTCTGGATGCGCATATCCACTTTGTCTGCCCCCAGTTGGTTGAAGAAGCGCTGATGAGCGGCATTACCACCATGCTGGGGGGTGGCACCGGGCCTGCCACCGGCACCAATGCCACGACCTGCACCCCTGGCGAATGGCATATCGGCAAGATGTTGCAGGCCGTGGATGATATGCCAATGAACATCGGTTTTATGGGCAAAGGTAATGCCAGCCTGCCAGACGCCTTGGAAGCGCAGCTGGAAGCGGGTGCCATGGGCCTGAAGCTGCATGAAGACTGGGGAACGACCCCGGCGGCGATTGATAACTGCCTGGGCGTGGCCGAGCGTTATGACGTCCAGGTCGCCATTCACACCGACACCCTCAACGAATCGGGTTTTGTGGAAGATACCCTGGCGGCGTTTAAAGAGCGCGGCATTCACACCTATCACACCGAGGGGGCAGGCGGTGGCCACGCGCCGGATATCATCACCGCCTGCTCAAAAGCGTACGTGCTGCCGTCTTCCACTAACCCGACGCGGCCTTATACGGTGAATACCATCGACGAACACCTGGATATGTTGATGGTCTGCCACCACCTGGACCCCAACATCCCTGAAGACGTGGCCTTTGCCGACTCACGTATTCGCCGGGAAACCATCGCCGCCGAAGATATTCTCCACGACCTGGGCGTGATCTCGATGATTGCCTCGGACTCGCAGGCTATGGGCCGAGTGGGGGAGTCGATCTGCAGAACCTGGCAAACCGCCCACAAGATGAAGGTGCAACGTGGCCTGTTGCCGGAAGATGAGGCGCTGGGTGCCGATAACTTCCGTGCCAGGCGCTACATCGCCAAGTACACCATCAATCAGGCGTTGACCCACGGCATTGCCCACGAAGTCGGCTCGGTAGAAGTGGGCAAAATGGCCGATCTGGTGCTCTGGAAACCCGCGTTTTTCGGGACCAAACCGGCGATGATTATTAAAGGCGGCATGATTGCAGCAGCACCGATGGGCGACCCTAATGCGTCTATTCCCACGCCACAGCCAGTCCACTACCGCTATATGTTTGGTGCCTTTGGGCGCGCGGCTAGCCAGACCCGGCTCAGCTTTGTCAGCCAGGCGGCGATTGATGCGGGTATCAAAGAGCGCCTTGGTCTGCAAAGCCCTTTGGCGGCCTGTAAAAACGTCCGTGGCGTGCGCAAGACCGACATGAAACTCAACGACGCCTGCCCGGAACTCACCGTTGACCCGCAAACCTATGAAGTGCGCTGCGATGGTGAGTTGCTCACCTGCGAGCCTGCCACTGAACTGCCGCTGGCGCAGCGCTACCACTTGTTCTGATAAAGGAGCCCTCATGCTGAAACTGATAGAACGTTTAGGGCCGGTGGAAGAAAGTGCTGCCAGTGACACGCTAACGCTGCCCTTTGAACTGCGTATTCGTGGGCGATTAAAAGCGGACAGCGATAGCGGCCAGGCGCTGGGCCTGTTTCTCGACCGTGGCCCGGTGCTGCGCGACGGTGAAGGCCTGAAAGCGGAAAGCGGCGAAATAATACGTATACGTGCTGCCATCGAACCGGTGGTGACGGCACGGGTTAGCTCTGGCTTACCTCTGGCCCGGCTGGCGTACCATCTTGGCAACCGCCATGTGCAGCTGGCGCTGGGTGAGGATGCTGATGGCGGCTGGGTGCGTTTTCCGCCGGATCATGTGTTGGAAGAGCTGGCAGAATTGCTGGGGGCTACGCTTGAACACCACAACGCCACCTTCGACCCGGAGCCAGGCGCCTATAACCAGGTAGGCGGCGGGCATTCAAACGGCCATTCCCATGGGCATTCACACGGCCATGAGCACACTCATGACCACGACCAAACGCATAACCACGACCACAACCATTCACACGAGCATCACCATGCCCACTGATTCGACCGCATTGGAAAACCAGCGTGATGATCTGGCTCTGCTGGGGCTGATGCAGCTGGTCAGCCCTGCGCTGCCGATTGGTGCCTTTGCGTTTTCCCAAGGGCTGGAAAGCGCCTTTGAGCTGGGCTGGGTAAGTGATGAGCAAAGCCTGGCGGAGTGGCTTTCTGGTGTACTCGAAGATGGCCTGACCTGTTGTGAACTGCCGTTGATTGCGCGCATGTACAGCGCCTTTGAACTCGCCGACTGCGATGCGATAGCCCAGTGGGATGAATGGCTGGCCGCCACCCGGGAAACCGCTGAATTGGCCGCCGAGGATAGCCGCTTGGGTGCTTCGCTCAAGCGCCTGCTAGGCAGCCTGGATTTATTACCCGATGAGGACTTGCTACCGGCTCAGGCTGGCTATGTGACGCTCTTTAGCTACGCCGCCCATAGACGTGGCGTGTCCAAACGTCAGGCACTTTTAGGGTTTGGCTGGGCGTGGCTGGAAAACCAGCTGGCGGTGGCTTGCAAAGCGCTGCCCCTGGGGCACACCGCTGCCCAACGGGTGATTGAACAACTGCGCAAAGAGCTGGTGGCCGCCATCGATCAGGCCCTATTGCTCGACGATGATGAACTTGGCCCCGTACTGCCCGGCGTGGCGCTGGCAAGCGCTCTGCACGAAACCCAATATTCGCGTTTGTTTAGAAGTTAATCGAACGAGTTAATCGAATAAGTTAATCGGATGTTTCTTAATCAACAAACAACGTTTTAGGAGAGAGATATGTCGCACTGTTTACGCGTTGGGGTCGGTGGTCCGGTGGGCTCCGGTAAAACCGCGCTGCTCAAGCAGCTTTGTTCGTCGCTACGCGATTACTACGATATCGCCGTGGTGACCAATGACATCTACACCCGCGAAGACGCTGATTTTCTGCTCAAGCATGATGCGTTGCCCGCCGACCGTATCCTCGGTGTGGAAACCGGCGGCTGCCCGCATACCGCTATCCGCGAAGATGCCTCAATGAACCTTGCGGCCATCGACGAGCTTCACGCCCGCCACCCGAAACTGGAGCTGGTGCTGGTGGAATCCGGTGGCGACAACCTTTCTGCGACCTTCAGCCCCGAGCTTTCTGATCTCACGCTTTACGTGATCGACGTGTCTGCCGGCGACAAGATTCCCCGTAAAGGTGGGCCGGGCATTACCAAGTCAGACCTGTTGATTATCAACAAGATTGATATTGCCGAGCAGGTACACGCCTCGCTTGACGTAATGGCGCGCGATTCAAAGAAGATGCGCGGTGAGCGGCCCTTTGTGTTTACCAACCTCTACGATGGCGTCGGTCTTGAAGAGATCATCCGCTTCATTCTCGATAAAGGCATGTTGGACGAGCGCCGCCCAGTTGCCGTCAGCGCCTAGTGCTATTTTTCAGGAGAAAAACCATGACATTAACGTACAAGTTCCTCAAAAACGCTCTCACGGCAAGCGGTGTTGTCACCTTGCTGTTGATGAACACTGCGCAGGCGCATCCGGGGCACGCCCCAACAGAAGTCCACAGCCATCTAGGCAGCCCGGTCATGTGGCTGATGCTAGGGGTTGCAGCCTTGGGTATTGCGGCTGGTGTTTTTTACGGGCGTAAGCTGTGGCGTCAATCTCGGCTGACTGACACGAAAGTACAGCGCGACGTGAAATAGACGTGAAATAAAGGCTTAACGGAGTGGCATGACCGTTTACCGTCATGCCACCCAGGCGTCTTTCTGGGGAAGTTCTCTAATCAACAAACCGGGTAATATGCTCGACGAAACGTCTTACCTTGGCGAGTTCCCCTAAATGTTCAGGGTAAACAAGGTAGTAAGCACTTTCGCTGAGCAACCGATAGGGCCAGGCGAGTATTAACCGGCCACCTTCCAGCTCTTCATCGATGATAAAGCGAGGAACCAGCGCGACGCCGCCACCAGCCATGGCGGTTCGCACCAGCATGGGAAAGGTCTCAAAGCGCGTGCCATGATAGCTGCGATCCGTAATGATCGCCTGGTTGGCAAACCAGTGATGCCAGGCGTCCGGGCGCGTCGACAGGTGAAGAAGTGGCAAGCGGGTTAAATCATCGACACTTTGAATCGGGTGCTGAGCCAGTAATTCTGGCGATGCCACCGCGACCATATCCTCATCAATCAGCTTATGACAAGCAAGGCTTGGCCAACTGCCATGCCCATAAAACAGCGCAATATCAATGTCCTGCTGTTCAAGATCGAAATCTTTGACACGGTCATGAAACTCCAGGCTAATGCCCGGGTTCGCCGACAGAAAAGAGGGCAGTTTGTTTGCCAGCCATCGACTGCCGAAGCTGGGTAGCGTCGCGATTTTGAGCACTTCGCTATTGCCACTGTAGGTCATGATCGCTTGCGTCGACATCTCAAGCTGGCTGAGTACTTTACGCACGTCACTTAAAAAAATGGCGCCTTCCGGGGTCAGCAGAAGGCTTCGTCGTACGCGACGAAACAACTTATGCTGCAGCGTGGTTTCAAGATGCGCCACCTGTTTACTGACGGCACTTTGCGTGAGATTCAGCTCATCCGCTGCCCGAGTAAAGCTCATATGGCGTGCAGCCGCTTCAAAGCACTGCATCGCCGATGTGGAAGGAAGATTACGTGATGCCAATCCAGGCGCTCCTTATCCAGTGTCAGGCGCGTCGAGAAGACGGAATCGCCCAAATCGAGAGAATCAAGATCATACTATTCCCCTAAGTACCGCACTTTGCACAATAAGCTCAAGAATTATTCAACTTATACATTCCCTTTTGGAATGCATTGGGCGTTTTTTTTCGTTTGTGATCTGTCGGATGAACCTGTTTGATAGAACAGTACACGGCTATTTCAGGAGCGTTTTCGACGATGGAACTTTCCAACGTCAGTAGTGCATTAGGCATTCTTCATCCCGTTTGTATTACTAAAGGGCGTAATGCAGAGGTATGGGATGAGGCAGGGCAGCGTTATATCGACTTTATTGGCGGTATTGGTGTGCTTAACCTGGGGCATGGCCATCCAGCGGTGGTTGAGGCTGTTAAGGCGCAGGTCGATACTCTTATGCATTCAGCCTTTAACGCATTGCCTCACCGTGGCTATCTTTCTGTCGTAGAGCGCCTTGACCAGTTTGTGCCGGTTTCTTATCCGCTGGGATGCATGCTGACGAACAGTGGGGCAGAAGCGACAGAAAATGCGCTGAAAGTGGCCCGTGGCGTTACGGGTCGTCAAGGTGTGATTGCTTTTGACGATGCTTTTCATGGCCGCACCTTGGCCGCGCTCAATTTGAACGGCAAGGTTAAGCCCTATAAAGCCGGTTTAGGTGCGCTGCCTGGCCCGGTTTATCACGTGCCGTTTCCTGGACATGACAGTGGGGTATCCGCCGAACAGTCGCTAGCTGCTTTAGAGCGTGTATTTGACGTCGAGATTGCCCCTAGCGAAGTCGCTTGTGTGGTTGTTGAGCCCATTCAGGGAGAAGGCGGTTTTCGCTTACTTTGCCCTCAGTTTGCCAGAGAGCTGCGGGCAATCTGCGATAAACACGGTATTTTGTTGATTTGTGATGAAATCCAATCAGGTTTCGGCCGAACCGGTAAGCGTTTCGGTTTCACTCACCTCGGCATTGAGCCCGACCTGATTTTATTAGGAAAAAGTATTGCCTCAGGTCTTCCGCTTGCCGCCCTGGTAGGCCGTAAAGAGCTAATGGATGCCTTGCCCAAAGGCGCATTAGGAGGCACCTATTCAGGTAATGCAGTGGCTTGCGCAGCCGCATTGGCGGTGATGAATATCATGCAGGACGAAGCGTTAAGTGAATGGGGTAATGCCCAGGAAGCGGCGGTTGTGAGTGCTTACCAACGTTGGAAAGCCAGCGAGCGGTTCCCCATGCTAGGGGCCATGACGGGTGTTGGCGCTATGCGCGGCATCGTCTTTGAAGACACTGAAAACGCCACGGGGGCGGAACACTTAGCCAATCTGTTGGTAGCCGGTCGTGATGCCGGTGTCTTATTAATGCCCAGTGGTCGCAAACGAAATGTCTTGCGCTTATTACCGCCGTTGACCACTGAGCCAGATGTCATGGCAGAAGGGCTAGGCCTCATCGAGCAGGCGTTGGAGACGCTCAAGGCATGATCGCGATGGTCAATTCCAACAGGACTATGCCAACCGCACGGTGCTAGCCACCAGCTAGTCCTGCCGCCGCCAGGTGAAACGCTACTCAGCGCAAACTTTACTGCACCCGCTTCAGGCGCTACTGGCGCAATTTAAATCGGTATCTCATCTTTATCCCAACAATAGACAAGACAAGAGAGTGTAATTAAATGACTCAAACAGATCTTCTTTCAACCAATGATGTTCGTGACCGCTTCTCCAAGGCGATGTCGGCCATGTATCAAGCTGAAGTGCCGCAGTACGGCACGCTACTTGAACTTGTTGACCGCGTTAACCAGGAAACGCTGAGTCAGCGGCCTGAACTGCATCGTCGCCTGGAAGCACAGGGTGAATTAGTACGTTTGAGCGTAGAGCGTCACGGGGCCATTCGCGTGGGAACCGCTGCAGAGCTTTCCATGCTGCGCCGTCTGTTTGCTGTTATGGGCATGTATCCGGTGGGTTATTACGATCTTTCAGAAGCGGGTGTACCGGTTCACTCAACCGCCTTCCGGCCTATCGACGATGACGCATTGGCGATGAACCCTTTCCGCGTGTTTACCTCGCTATTACGTTTAGAACTCATTGAAAGTGAGGCGCTGCGTCAGCGTTCAGAAGAGATTCTGGCCAGGCGCGATATCTTTACCCCAGGGGCGCGTGAACTTATCGAGCGTCATGAAACACAGGGTGGATTAACCAGCGAAGAGGCCGATCAGTTCGTCAAAGAAGCCCTGGAAACTTTCCGTTGGCACCAGGATGCGACGGTCGATCTGGATACCTATCAGGCGCTGCATGATGAGCACCGCTTGATTGCTGATGTGGTGTGCTTCCGAGGGCCGCATATTAATCACCTGACGCCGCGCACCCTGGATATCGACGAAGTGCAGCGTCGCATGCCAGAGATGGGTATGAACCCCAAAGCCGTCATTGAAGGGCCGCCACGTCGTGAGTGTCCGATTCTGCTGCGCCAGACCAGCTTTAAAGCGTTAGAAGAGTCGACTCGCTTTGCTGGTGATGCCCAAGGTACCCACACCGCTCGCTTTGGTGAAATTGAGCAGCGCGGTGTGGCACTAACGCCGAAAGGCCGCGCGCTTTACGACGAGTTGCTGAATGAAGGGCGCAAGCAAACCGCCGGGTTGGATAACGACGCCCACCAGACGGTCATGAATAACGTTTTTGCCAGGTTCCCTGATAACGACGAAACCATGCGCCGTGAGGCGTTAGCGTATTTTCACTATCACCTGACCGAGAAAGGGCAGGCCGCTAAAGGCGTTGACACTGCCGATATGGATACGCTGATCGCGCAGGGGCTGGTGGAAGCACAACCGATTACCTATGAAGACTTCCTACCAGTCAGTGCGGCGGGTATCTTCCAGTCGAACCTTGGCGGCACTGAGAGCGAAGCGTATGCCGGTAACGCAAATCGGGATGCCTTTGAAGAAGCCTTGGGTGCCCAGGTGACTGATGAGTTGTCTCTTTACGCAGCGCGTGAAAACGCCTCCAGGAACAAGGTGTTGGCAAGCCTATAAAGTTAATGCCTCGCTAGTAGAATCTACAAGGCCTCTATCTGACTCACTTGTAAACAGAAGGGGCCTGCCGTGCGGTCGGCAATCAAAAAACCAATTTGAGTAAGACCGGAAGGATGAAGCGAGGGGGCATCTGTCAGCAAGGTGCCTCTTCGTACCGCTTCAAAGTTCTCCCATGGCAAATATAATGTTTCCCAGCCATCATGGGTCGGGGTGAACCTCACGCGATACGCGCTGGCATCGTTAAGCTGAGTGCTTTTTACGCGCAGTTGGTAAGTGCGACCATCGCCGCATACGCGCAAGCTGATACCGCGTGCTTTTGTCAGCGTGGTTTCGAAATCATCAGGTTGGCGACGAACAGAGGCAAATCCGCCGCCGTTTTCCAATGACACATCCCCCTGAAAGCATCCTATGCCATTGGCGACGCTAAACCCGCTATGGGAAATACCTCCCATTACCCCGTCATCGACTGAAAACCAATGCGCCTGTTCATTCACACCCTGAAATGTCAGTGCCATACACGCTCCTTTGTTAGTTCCTCGGTAATCCCCTATTTTTAGAGGGCTTTAAAAATACTCTTTTCTGACGGAATATTAGCTGTCTAATGGCGTCGAGTTGAACACTGAAGTGGATGCCTTGTGTTAACCAAACGTTAGAGGATGTGTTGGACATAAGAGTGATTATGATGAAACCTTGCATAAGGTAAAAAAAGTGAATTTCTATTTTCAAGGTAAACCATTGGATAGCATCACGGTTTTCACGAAACGGTTCATCAGAATGGTTTACTGGAATGGCGCGAACCGTTAACGAGCCCCGTGAAAAGAGGCTTTCATCTCAAAATTTCGTGTAGTTAAATGTAAAATAGTATAACAAGCGGCAGCTGTCCGGCCCTTTTCAGC
This sequence comes from Halomonas sp. LS-001, assembly GCF_052983955.1. Classification (NCBI taxonomy): domain Bacteria; kingdom Pseudomonadati; phylum Pseudomonadota; class Gammaproteobacteria; order Oceanospirillales; family Halomonadaceae; genus Halomonas; species Halomonas sp. LS-001. The sequence continues at coordinate 3,519,492 of NZ_CM129816.1, read as the reverse complement.
ATGATTGTCGACAATAATAACGTTCGAGCCGACATGTCGACGCTGCCTTCCGAGTCGCAAAAGGGAATCCATTATGAACGAAGCAAAGCTTCACCTGCATACCGCCGTCAGCGACCTCCGGGCGCGTATTCGCGCTAACTACGATGCCGCCGAAATCGATGTGCTCCGTGAACTCGTTGAGCGTATCAAACTGTCGGAAGACGATCGCCAGAAAGTGGCCGCCGTCGGCGCAAAATATGTTGAGCGCGTGCGTAAAGAACGATCTCCTTCGATGATGGAGGCGTTTTTGGCTGAGTACGGGCTATCAACCGCTGAAGGCGTTGGTTTGATGTGCTTGGCGGAAGCACTTCTAAGGGTTCCCGATGCGGAAACCATTGATGATCTGATCCATGACAAAATTGAGCCATCCGACTGGGGTGCCCACCTGGGTAAATCATCGTCGTCGATGGTTAATGCGTCGACCTGGGCATTGATGCTTACCGGTAAAGTACTGGACGATGACCCCAAGGGGCCGACCCGGGCCTTGCGCGGCCTGGTGCGCCGTATGGGCGAACCGGTGGTGCGCAAGGCAGTTGGCCAGTCGATGAAGATTCTGGGTCGCCAGTTCGTACTTGGTCAGACCATCGAGGAGGGCATGAAAAATGCCCGTGAACTCGAAAAACAGGGTTACACCTATTCCTATGACATGCTTGGCGAAGCGGCGCGTACTGACGAGGATGCCGTTCGTTATCATGACGCCTATGCCAAGGCGATCACGGCCATTGCCAGACAGGCCAAGGGCGACGTGCGTGGCAGCCCCGGTATCTCGGTAAAACTCTCGGCACTGCATCCGCGTTATGAATATACCCACCGAGAAACGGTGATGGCAGAGCTTTTGCCGCGTGCCAAGGAACTGGTACGGCAGGCAGCTAAGGCCAATATCGGGTTCAATATTGATGCGGAAGAACAGGACCGGCTGGACCTTTCGCTGGATATCATTGAAGCCTTGATGGCGGATGACAGCCTGGATGGATGGGATGGCTTCGGGGTCGTCGTACAGGCCTATGGGCGTCGCGCAGCCCCGATGATCGAGACGCTTTACGCGCTGGCCGAGCGTTACGACCGCAAAATCATGGTGCGGCTGGTGAAAGGCGCTTATTGGGATACCGAAATCAAAATCTCCCAGGAGATGGGCGTTAAAACCTTCCCTGTATTCACCCGCAAGGTGAATACGGATGTCAGCTACATGGCCTGCGCGCAAATGCTGCTTGACCGCCGTGATCGCATCTACCCGCAGTTCGCAACCCACAACGCCCACACCTGCGCTGCTGTTGTGGCCATGGGAGGCGACGATAAGGACAGCTACGAATTCCAGCGCCTGCATGGTATGGGGGAGTCGCTGCATCATATCGTCAAGGAATCGGAAGGCACGCATTGTCGTTTGTATGCGCCGGTCGGCGCGCACCGCGATTTGTTGGCCTATCTGGTTCGCCGCTTGCTGGAAAACGGTGCGAACTCCTCGTTCGTCAACCAGGTAGTGGATAGTTCGATTCCTCCAAGCGAGGTCTCGAAAGACCCGGTGACAGGCTTCCAGCAGCTGGGTGACGATGTCTCCAGCCCCCAGATTCGTCAGCCAAGCGAGCTGTTTGCGCCTGATCGTCCCAACTCCAGGGGCTACCGGATCAATGAGCCTGCCTCAATCCTGCCGTTGCTGGAGGCGCGTGAGACGTTTGCCGACACGACCTGGACCGCAGGCCCGATGCTGGCTGGCAACCCAGCGCCCAAGGGAGAAGCCCGCGATGCCCTATCGCCGGCGGATACGTCCCGCGTGGTGGGTCAGGTACATGATGCAACGCCGGAAGAAGTCATGACCGCTATCGACGCTGCCGAAGAAGGCTTCCGTGAGTGGTCGGCCCGTCCGGTATCAGAGCGCGCCAACGTCCTGCGCCGCACCGCCGACCTCTATGAGGAGCACATTGCTGAACTGACCGTCATCACCACCCGTGAAGCGGGCAAGATGATGTTTGATGGCATTGCCGAGGTGCGTGAAGCGGTGGATTTCCTGCGCTATTACGCCAACGAATGCGAGCGCCTGGAGACAGAAGAACCTGGCAGTGCACGGGGTATCTTTGTCTGCATCAGCCCCTGGAACTTTCCGCTGGCCATCTTCACCGGCCAGATTGCCGCCGCGCTGGCAGCCGGTAATGCCGTGCTTGCCAAGCCTGCCGAGCAAACGTCGCTGATCGCCGCGCGCGCGGTTGATATGATGCGTGAGGCGGGTCTACCGGAAGCGGCGTTACAACTGCTGCCCGGCGACGGACCGACAGTCGGTGGACCGCTGACCAGCGATCCGCGCATTGCGGGCGTCTGTTTTACCGGCTCGACCCCGGTAGCGCAGATTATCCACAAGGCGTTGGCAGAAAACGCTGGCCCGGATGCCGTGCTGATCGCCGAGACAGGCGGTCTGAATGCCATGATCGTCGACTCCACCGCGCTCACCGAGCAAGCGGTGCGCGACATTCTGATTTCTTCCTTCCAGTCGGCCGGTCAGCGCTGCTCTGCACTGCGCATGCTCTATGTCCAGGAAGAAGCGCGTGAGCGCCTGCTGACGATGCTGGATGGTGCCATGGATGCGCTGACCATTGGCGACCCGTGGAACACGGATACCGATGTTTCACCTGTCATTGACGCTGACGCTCAGACCGAGATCAGCGAGTATGTGGCCGCGAAGCAGAAAGCAGGCAAGGTATTGAAGACGCTGCCAGCACCCGAGGTGGGTACCTTCGTGACGCCTGCCGTGGTGGAAGTGAACGGTATCGAAGATATGGAGCGTGAAATCTTTGGCCCCGTTCTGCATGTCGCGACCTTCAAGGCGCGGGATATCGACAAAGTGGTCGACGATATCAACAACAGAGGCTACGGGCTGACGTTTGGCCTGCATACCCGGATTGATGACCGAGTTCAGCAGATCGTTGAGCGTATTCACGTGGGCAATATTTACGTTAACCGTAACCAGATCGGTGCCATCGTTGGCTCCCAGCCTTTCGGCGGCGAAGGCCTGTCAGGCACTGGCCCCAAGGCGGGTGGCCCGCTCTATCTGACCCGTTTCCGGCGTACTGCCAAGGCTGAGGAGCACAAAGCGCCAACAGGCAATGACGTGACCCTGGGCGACCTTCAGTCAGCCCTTGATAAGCTGGATTCCCGCAGCTGGGCTGCCCGTCGCGACAGAGTCGAAGTGCTGCGCAAGACGCTGTCCGGTAAAGGGGGAGTCGTACGCAAGGCGCTGGCTGAAACGGCAGCGTTGGATATGACCCCACAGACGCTGCCAGGGCCAACCGGCGAAAGTAACCGTCTGGCGATGTACCCGAAAGGCCCCGTATTATGCCTCGGGCCGACCCTGGATATTGCCATTGCCCAGGCAGTGCAGGCGTTAGGGGCGGGTTCTCCTGTGGTAGTCGCCGTGCCAGGCGCTGTAGAAGCGGTGAAACCGCTGCTTGATGCTGGCGCACCCGTGAAGGGACTGGATGGCATCATCCCGGCAGATACCCTGGTAACCGTCAAAGGTATCGAGAGTGTCGCCGCCGCCGGTGCCAGCGACTGGACCCGCGAGTTGCGCATTGCGCTTGCCAAGCGTGATGGTGCTATCGTTCCGCTTGAAACTCAGGTAATTTCACCAGAACGTTATGTGGTGGAACGTCACCTGTGTATCGACACCACTGCTGCCGGTGGTAATGCCAGCCTGTTGGCAACGGCCGAATAGCGCAACTGCTAACCGGTAACACATCCGCTGGCAACAATGGCCCCGAAGCGCCCTAGGTGTTTCGGGGCCATTTGTCTATCAGGCCTCTGCGTAAAGGATAACGATAAGCCATGGCTCGAACCCCCACATTACTGAGTGCTGCCCTCCTTCTGCTTCCCCGGTTGGCTCACTTTGTCTGGCGTGTGCTGCGCCATTTCCTTAAAAGCCGTGGCATCCTGCTTGCTGGCGGAGTGGGCTACAATATTCTGCTTTCCATTGTGCCTTTGTTTGCGGTGCTGGTAGTGCTGTTGGCTCAGCTGGTTGATGAACAGCATCTGCTGAATGTCCTGGCGGTTCAGGCGCGCCATTTGGCTCCTGCCCATGCGGAAGTTCTGCTGGATGCTGTGCGTGGCCTGCTGGATTCCGGTGACGTCATCGGCATTCTGAGCTTTCCCATGCTGCTACTGTTCAGCTCCTTTGCCTTTCGTATGCTTGAAGACGCCCTGGCAATTATCTTCCATGCCCCCGAAGCCCCCCATATAAAGCGCAGCGCCTGGGTATCCGTCATGTTGCCTTATGCCTTCATGCTGGTGTTGGGGGCAGGGTTAATGGTGCTGACACTGGTGGTTACTTTAGCCAGCTCTCTGAATACACTGGTGATGGCGATTTTCGAGCGTGAGCTGCCACTAGCGGCCCTTTCTGAGCCGGTTCTTAACCTGACCAGTTTTGTTGGGGTATTTCTGTTGTTCAGTGCGATCTACAAGGTGCTGCCCGTCGTTCGTATCGCCTTACGCCGTGCGGTGGTGGGCGGCTTTGTGGCGGCGTTATTATGGGAAGGGGTGCGGCTATTACTGGTTTACTATTTTGCCAATCTTTCATTTGTCAGCGTTATCTACGGCTCGCTGGCAACCTTGGTGATCGTTCTTCTCAGCCTTGAAGTGGGCGCGATTATCGTGCTGCTGGGGGCCCAGGTGATTGCGGAGCTGGAACGCAATTCGCGTCTGGGGTTGCCGTGGTATGTCGACCCGGATATCGACCCGGGTCGTCCTTACAAGGGGCGCTGATTGATCACCCCCTGCTGGATATGGCTGTTACTCGTCCGGTGAGGCAGGTGCTGGTGGTACTGATGATTGCGCATAATAAACAGTTTTGCGCGCTTCCTGGCGGCAGTCGAACAGCTCGCCATCGGCATTGGTATGGCATCTCTGACGTGAGATCCAGTTGTCGTACTGATCCAGCACATAATCCGTAAAGACAGTATCTTCTGCTGGCAAACCCGCTTCCTGAGCGTAATGCATGGTTTTCAGCCCATTCTCATCGAAGCGAATGATATCGGTTGAAGTGATCTGTTTGTTGATATAACCGAAAATGACCTGCTCTTTTAGCTGTCCGTTGGGATGAAAATCATAGGTTATCAGCTGTGTCTTATGGGTAGCGACAGGGGGCTCAGTTGGGGTTTCGCTTGAGCCTTCGCTTGCTGCTGTCGCCTGCTGAACGGGTTCGGCAGGTAAAATTTCGTCGAAGCGACTCAGGCGGCCTTTGGCATAGAAGGTACGCGTTTGTCGTGTATCAGCTGCGTTGCCTGAAAACGTCGGATCATCGGAAACCCGCATACCCTGCTGGGTATCACGAAAGCGCAGACGTGACGGGTGAATCTCGCCGTTGTGGTCGATGGAAACCGATGCCAGTTCATTGCCATGGGCATCGTGACGGTAAAAGGTTTCCAGTGTTTCATCGCCGCTGAGGCTTTCCCGCAGGCGGCGACCGGGGTGATGCGCGTTTTCTTCGTAGGCAAAAAACTCTACCCGATCCAGGCCTGGCTGTTCATGGCGTGTTAACCGCCCGGCAGGATCAAAGTCAAAGGTCTCTATTAGATGTTCATTCGTACACTGGTCTTCACAGTCACGAAAATACTGGACCTGTTGAATGGGGCCCTGGTAATTCCCCTTGGGAAACAGTGCCTTGTCATTTTTCAGTGGGCCTTCAAGCAGCTTTGCAGAGGGATGGGCCTCTGGCGGTACCGGAATACCTGTCGGCGAGACAGAAGACGCACAGCCGCTGAAAAACAGGCTGGCAAAGACAATAGCGGGGACAAAGGTGCAAGGAAACGGGCGGCGTGTCTTCATGATGAATCAGTCTCTTCGGTCGTCAATGAGGCGGCCAAGCCGAATAACGGGCCATCGCCTGAAGGCAGAAATCTGGTACTGGAAAACCATGCAGTGCGACTCATTGTTTAATCTGGTTAATGATTAACCTGATACAAAGCGTGTTTTTTTGACACTTTTATTAATAATTGCATGGTGTTATTACTGATTATAAAGCATTAAACGTTTGTTTTATTACGTTGGTCTTGTTAACTTTTATTGCTTGTGATGAAAGTTAACGTTTTGTTTACAAAAGACTAACTAAAAAGATAGTTTCTCCATCTAGAGATGCTGATGGTGAATTTTTAGAGACCCGTAAGTTTTTAAAAGCAGTTTTTAAAAATTTATAGTTAACAGAATGTTAATTAAAGACGAAGAGTTTTAGAGATAGCCGCGTTATTAATTTAGAAGTCGGTGATTTTTATCAATAACGCTTTCAGTCCGTCGGCATATACTAGGGTCTGTTGACGTTTCATCACGAACCGCGTTGCTGCATCAAAATGTGCCAGACAAGGCGCGGAACGCCGTTAAGGGTGGTTCCCTTCTCAAGTTTCGCAACGCAGTATGGTGCATTTTGAAGCGCAACCCGAAGGGCTGGGTCAGTTTTTATCCGCTGCGGCGTTAGTCGTCGTTCATTTGGAGTTACCAAACGTCTCTCCTCCTGCCTTGCCCCGAATAAAAACTGACACCAGCGCGGCCGTGAATGAAACGTCAACAGACCCTAATGAAAACGAATAGCGGCAAGGTTTTTCATTGCTCATATCGGAGGTTATTGAGACGATGAGAACCATTGCCAGTATGTAAAACCTACAAAAAGTGGAGTGCTCGGTATGAGGCCTTTGTCTAACATGGGATTTGCCCTGTTTGGGGCGGCGCTGGTGGCCATCAGTTACGGGCTTGCGCGTTTTGCATTTGGCTTGTTTGTACCGTCTATCAGCACCGAGCTGGAACTGACCGCCTATGTGGTTGGTATTATCGGGGCTTTGCCGTTCATCAGCTTTGTATTGGCAACAATCGTCGCTCCACTTGCGGCTGACCGGCTGGGCGCTCGTAATGTCGCCGTACTTTCGGGCGTACTCGGGGCGGTTGGCATGACGCTGATCAGCCAGGCGTCTGATGCTCTGATGCTCGGCTTCGGTGTGTTTGTCTGTGGTGTCTGCACCGGCCTGATGATGCCTGCATTGACTGCCGCGATGCAGGCCTTGGTGAGCCGCTCCATGCATGGCCGTGTCAGCTCGATCATGAATGCCGGTACCAGTATCGGGATTATCGTGGCAGTGCCAACGGTTATCTTCCTTTTTAATGCCTGGCGTATTACTTATGTTTCTTTTGCCGTTCTGACAGGCATCGGTGTATTGGCTGCCTGGTATTTCATTCCGTCGGTGTCACGGGTATTGCCAGCTAACGCAGCGCCGCCACCACCGCTTACCCGCTCACAGCAGTCGCGCCTCATCCGGCTGTCCCTGTTTGCTTTTGCCATGGGGTTTGTGTCTGCACCGTACTGGCTTTTTGCTCCAGATCTGGCAGTGACACTCGGCGGTCTGTCGTCCAGCCATACGGGGTGGATATGGTTTGCCGTCGGTCTTGCCGGTCTCGGTGGGGCGGTTGTGAGTGATCTGGCCGACCGTAACAATCCACCGATTACCCAAGCCTTAATGTTGATGATGCTGTCGGCAAGCCTGGTGTTGTTGGCTGCCAGCCCAAGCCAGCTGGGGCTAGCGATGTTTTCTGCGCTGATATTCGGGCTGGCATACATGAGTTTGACAGGACTCTATCTGATGACCGGTATTCGCCTGTTGCCGGGCCGTTTATCGGTGGGGCCGGTGTTACCCTTCATGGCTTGTGCACTGGGTCAGGCAGCCGGGTCTCCAGTTGTCGGTGTGCTGGTGGATGGCTTCGGGTATGCCTACGCGTTTTCGGTGTTCGCGGCGACCGGTATTGTGGTGGCGATTCTATCGCCGATTTATCCGGGCCATATCGATTACTGGGCTGACTGGGCAGAAGAAACCACGGAAGATGATACCCAGCTTCCGCCAGCGGCTGAAGAAACAGGTCTTCAGGCAGCATACGACCACCAATTGGTGGATGAAGATGGCGAACCGCTTCCCGACCCTGAGCCAGATCCTGAACCAGAAGCAGAACCAGAAGCAGACTCTGAAGATGCTCGGTCTGAAGAGGAAAAGAAAGATGACGTGTCCCGTTAACGCGGGGTTCGCGTTGTGCTGTCCCAGGCTCCCTGGCAGTAACAGTTGGCTTGGACTGATGGGCAGGCAGGTAAGGCTAGGTAAGAAGACACTGAGCGAGATGCTTGGCTGTCGGAATGCTTGGCTTGGTTGTTGAGATGCTAGGTTGTCGAGATGCTAGGTTGTCGAGATGCTAGGTTGTCGAGACGCTAGGTCTAAGAACCTGGAAAAGCGTCGTAACAGAAGATAAAGGCAACAGAAAATAAAGGCGCCTCAGCAAGTGAGGCGCCTGATGCGTGTTACTCAGGTATTACGGAATCGCGATCCGCATTGATCCTTGAAACAGCGCGTTCACGTGCGGCTTCAAATTCTTCAATGAAGACTTCGCCTTCTTCGCCGTAGTTTTCCAGATACCAGTCACGTACCGGTTCTGCCAGGGCGCGGAACTCTTCCATTTCCTCAGCGGTTGGCGTGTAGATTTCACCGCCTGCTTCCGCCCAGATACGATAGGCTTCAAGCTCCTTGCGTGGCTGAACGCCGAACTGAACGACCGACATCATGGCGGCGCCATCCGCAACAACGCGTTGCTGCTCAGGTGTCAGAGATTCGAACTTGTTGTTACCCATCAACCACATGGAAGACATATAGGCATGGTTATCCAGCGTCATGTACTTGATGACTTCCTGAAAGTTCATGTTGGTAACGTCAGAAATGGAGTTAAGGGTGCCGTCAACAACCCCCGTCTGCAGACCGGTGTAAACTTCCAGCCAAGGCAGCGGAGTGGGGGAAGCGTTCATTTCTTCCACCATGATCTGCTGAATCTGTGACTCGATGGTACGAAAGCGTAGGCCTTCTGCGTCAGCAGGTGAGCGGACTTCACGTTCGCCGTTAACGATATTGCGCCAACCGCCTGCCTGCGTCATTGCCATCAAACGGATGTTATCGTCGCTGGCGTCAAGAATTTCATCACGCAGGAAACCGGTGAATTCAGGATCCGTCAGCATCGTCATCGCGGCCCGGTCGTCAGGGAAGGCATAGGGAATATCCAGCCCTTGGATAGGCGGATAAATGGCAGCAACGCCACCCGCTGTTGCCGTGAAGAGGTCAACGACACCTGCCTGCATGGCTTCAAAACATTCGTTGGCAGAACCGCAAAGTTGGGCGCCGACGAAAATATTGACGTTAACTTCTCCGCCTGTGCGGCTTTCCACATAGTTTTTAAACACTTGCGCGGCATCGTATTCCTGGTCTTCTTCGTTAGCCAGAAAAACCAGGTTGAGGTCGGTGGCTTGAGCAATGCCAGCGGTGCTTAAAGTTGCCCCTAGCATCAGTGTTGTGAGCGTTTTTTTAGCGTGCTTCATCATCATTTTCATTATTCTCCTGGAATGAAGTAGGACTATCCGGCATATCCGAACAAGCGTGGCAGTGTCAGAATAAGCTCCGGTATGTAGACGAGGGCGAAGAGAATGGCAATCTCCACCAGGAACAGTGGCAACATCTCCCAGGCGATCTTTTCGATGCGCTCTTTGCTGATGCTACTCACTACGAAAAGCACCAATCCCATCGGTGGGGTGATAAGCCCCATGATCAGAGTGATGCTCATAACTACTGCAAAATGAATTGGGTCGACACCGATACCTACCATGACAGGGGCAAGAATGGGCCCGAGGATCAGAATGGCAGGTCCCGCATCCATCATCGTTCCAACGGCCAGCAAAAAGGCAACCACAAGGAAGAACAGCATGTGCGGATTATCGGTAATCGAAAGAATGTAGGTGCTCACCAACTGGGGCGTGCCTTTCAGGCTGACCAGGGAGGCAAAGGCAACCGCTGAGCCTACGAGCAGCAGGATAACCGCCGAGTTGATAGCTGCGCGGCCAAAAATCCTGGGCAGGTCATAAAACTTGATTTCACGGGTAACGAACATGCCAAGGATTAGCGCATAGAACGCTGCGACCGCAGCCCCTTCTGTCGGTGTAAAAATACCCCCCACGATACCGCCGATAAGAATGACCGGCATGAGCAGCGGCCAGAACGACACAATAAAAGCATGCCCTTTTTCCCGCCAGGTCGCTTTGATGGAGGGTTCAGGGAATTCCTTGAACCTCGCCATGATAGCGATGGTGATCATCAGGCCAATGCCGATCAGCAAGCCAGGTACCACGCCACCGGCAAACATGTCCGCCACGGACACCTGCATGATAAAGGCATACAGAATGAAGATGCCGCTGGGAGGAATAATGCTGGCAATGACGGCAGATGCGGCGGTGATTGCTGCTGAAAAACGATTGGTATAGCCGGAATCCTTCATCGCTGGAATCATGACCGACCCCATGGCAGAGGCGTCTGCGACGGCTGAGCCGGAGCCGCCTGCCAGCATGAGTGATGAAATCACCGATACTTGTCCCAGTCCCGCGCGGCGATGGCCGATAAGGGTTTCTGCAAACCGTACAATACGTGTCGTAATGCCACCGGCTGTCATCAGTTCGCCAGCCAGGATAAAAAACGGCAGTGCCATCAGGGGAAAACTATTAATCCCGGCAAACAGGCGTTGAAACAGCATGTTCAGGAAGATCGGTTTGCCTTCCAGGATAAGACTGACGCCCGGTGCAAATAGCATCAGAAATACGATTGGCATTCCTACGAACAACAGGAATAAAAAAATCCACAAATAGGCGAATGTCATGATTTACACCTTGGTGTTGTCGTTATTATGCAATTGATGCCCAGTCAATGAGGCATTTGGGTAAAAAAGTATCAGGGTAAGGCGTAACACTCGCTCAATAGAACATAGCGCTGTGAGCCCGAAACTTAAGGGAAGAATGGCGTAAACGAACGACATGCTGATGCCGAGGGAGAGGCTCTGTGTCGTTGCGCCCCGTTCAATCAGTCCAAACCCCAGCTTTATGCACCAGAAGGCGACCACCAGTATGCAAACTTCAAGAACTAACTGAAGCAGTCGCCATGGCATGGTGTGTTTGAACCAGTTGACGGCCAGCTCAAGACTTGCATTGAGACCCTGACGATGGGCAGCCGGAAAAAACAGGAACGCCATCCAAATCATCATGTAGCGGGAAAGTTCTTCGGTCCATACAAAGCTACTGCCGAGGACATACCGAAAGAAAACGTGAAGGACCATCATCGTCAGCATGCAACCCAGCAGCAGGGTGGCTGCATATCCTGCATACCGAGTGGAAAACGCATTAAAGCGATCCAAACGAACAATAAATTTTTGCATAGGCGGCTCCAGCAAGACATTCGTGCCTGCGACGATAATCCTGCATTTATTATTGGATAGTTATGAAGCGTCGGTTTCGCAGCGCTGCGAAAAATACTAGAATGGCAATGTATAGCTGTCAATGAAATGGGCAGATGACGGGTTAGACATAAGTCTTAAAAAGATATTCTTTCCCGGATAAAATTACCATTTTTAACATTTACACTTCTTGTATATAACAATTCACGAATATTTCGCTAGCTATTGACACCTTTTTTTCAACTGCTTTATATTTTTCATAGCGCTACGAAATAAAGAATTTTTCTGGCAGGAGAGTCGTCTTTCCTGCATCACCGAAAGGTAAATAAAATGGATAAACAGCGACGCAAGACTGAAGAGCTACGAAGTCAGCGCTGGTACGACTCTCAGGATATGCGAGGGTTTGCACACCGTCAGCGTACCCAACAGATGGGCTTGCGCCGCGAAGAGTTCATGGGTAAGCCGGTGGTCGGCATCATCAACACCTGGAGTGACCTCAGCCCTTGCCATGCTCACTTGAGAGATCGTGCTGATGCAGTGAAAAGGGCCGTGTGGGCAGGCGGGGGTTATCCCGTTGAGTTGCCCGCCTTGTCGCTTGGTGAAGTGCTGGTGAAGCCGACGACGATGCTGTATCGCAACTTTCTGGCGATGGAAGCAGAGGAGCTGCTGCGCAGTCATCCCATCGACGGCGTGGTGTTGCTGGGTGGGTGTGACAAAACTACGCCTGCATTGCTGATGGGGGCTATCAGCATGAATATCCCCGCCATTTTCTGCTCGGCGGGCCCTATGCTTAACGGCAAATGGAAAGGTAAAACCTTAGGGGCCGGAACGCATACCCGTAAATATTGGGATGAGCTGCGAAGCGGCAATATTTCGCAGGAGGACTGGATCGATCTTGAGTCGCGAATGACTCGCTCAAATGGTACCTGTAATACCATGGGAACAGCCTCTACCATGACGTCGATTGTTGATGCTATGGGGCTGACACTGCCAGGTGCCTCCAGTATTCCCGCGTCTGATTCGGCTCACATTCGCATGGCCTCCAGCTGCGGTAGTCGCATTGTTGAAATGATCTGGGAAGACCTCAAACCTTCCGACATTCTCACCCAGGCCAACTTCTTCAACGGTGCTAAATGTTATATGGCGCTGGGTGGCTCCACCAATGCGGCGATCCACCTGATTGCGCTTGCCCGGCGGGCAAATGTCGAGCTCACTCTGGATGACCTGGATGCCGTCGCACGGGATATTCCGGTGCTGACGAATATCTTCCCCTCGGGGGAGTATCTGATGGAAGACTTCTACTATGCAGGCGGTCTTCCTGCGTTGCTGACCCAGCTTGTTGACCACCTTGATCTCACCGCGAAAAGCATAAGTGGTCGCACGCTTGGGGACGATTTAGAGGGCGCTGAACGCTACAACGACGACGTTATCCGGTCATTGGATAACCCGGTTTGTGAAGGGGCTGCCCTGGCGGTGTTGCGTGGCAACCTGGCGCCCCGTGGGGCGGTGATCAAGCCAAGCTCAGCCGACCCGAAACTGGTCAGACATCGCGGTCGCGCCATCGTGTTCGAAAATCACGCCGATATGGTGGCGCGCATTGATGATCCTGAGCTGGACGTCAGTGCCGACAGCGTACTGGTGCTACGCCAGGCTGGCCCAAAAGGCGCGCCAGGCATGCCGGAATGGGGTGCCTTGCCTATCCCCAAAAAGCTTCTTGCTCAGGGCGTGCGAGACATGGTGCGTCTTTCCGATGCACGTATGAGCGGCACCCATTACGGCACTTGCGTGTTGCATATTGCACCGGAATCGGCGGTGGGCGGGCCTCTCGCCCTGGTGTGTGATGGCGATGAAATTGAACTTGATGTGGCTGCCCGCCGCCTCGAACTGCTGGTCGATGAAGCCGAGCTTGAGGCCAGGCGTCAGCGTTGGCAGGCACCCAGTCCGCGTATTGATCGCGGTTATACCGCGCTTTTCCAAGAGCATGTGACTCAAGCTGATCTGGGCTGCGATTTTGATATTTTGCAGGGCGGTCAGAACCAAGAAGAGCCGGAAATTTTCTAAGGAGAACAATAAGATGACAGCGCTTCCCAAAAACCGTTTCAAACAGTGGTTACGCGATCCTGCCAAGGTGCCGGTAGGAACCTGGCTAATGACGGCCAGCCCCAATGTGGCGGAAGCCATTGGCTATGCCGGGTTTGATTATCTGGTGCTCGATATGGAGCACGTGCCGGTCGATGTGCCTCAGGCGATCGCTATCATGCAGGCGGTGGCGGGAACGCCAGCGGAGCTGGTGGTTCGGCTTCCCTGGAACGATCCGGTCATGGTGAAGCGCGTACTGGACAGTGGCGCCCAAAGCTTGATGTTCCCTTACATACAAAACGCTGAAGAAGCGGCGCAGGCCGTCAGCTCAACCCGTTACCCAGGTAAGGGAAGCCGCGGTGTTGCTGCGGTACACCGGGGTAGCCGCTATGGCACCGTGGCAGATTATTTACAGCGTGCTGAAGAAGAAATTGCTGTGATTCTGCAGCTGGAAACCCCGGAAGCCGTGGCTGCCATGCCGGAGATTGCGGCGGTGGAGCATATTGATGGCCTCTTTATCGGTCCAGGCGATCTTTCGGCGGCCATGGGTCGCATTGGTGATATCCGTCACCCTGACGTTCAGGCGGCGATTTCCTCGGCAGTCGCGGAAAGCCAGCGTCTGGGGCTGCCTTGCGGCATTGTTGGCGCAGAACCGGAGTTAGTGGGCAGCTATCGCGATCAGGGGTTTGGCTTTGTGGCCGTTGGCTCCGATATGAGCTTGATGATGTCGCGTGCCAAAGAGTATGTGGCAGCGCTGAAAGGTCAGGTGGCTGATACGTCAGACAGCGGCGTCTATTGATATGCAGCCGCTACGCCACGGTGATCTGGAAGCAAGTCTGTTACCCGGTTGTGGCGGCGCCTTTATGTCCTTGCGCTGGAAAGGACAGGACCTGCTCAGACCGCTTCCCTCCGGTTGCCATGACTTGCCTGAGGGGCCAAGGCGCAGTGGGGGATATGTACTCGCGCCTTATTCAAACCGCATCGCCGATGCCAGCTTTGCATGGCAGGGCGATACGGTTCAGCTACAACGCAATTTCGGCAACCACCCCCACAGCCTGCACGGATTTGCCTGGCAGCGGGCCTGGGAGTGGCAGCGTGACGAACCGCGTGAAGGCGATAGTGCCACTCTTGTATTGCCGCATTTACCCGATGCTGACTGGCCGTGGCATTGCAAGGTCACTCAGCAGGTGTCTCTTGGCCCGAACGGCCTCAGCCTGACGCTGCACCTTGATAATCTCGACACTCGCCCGATGCCTGCGGGGTTGGGGTGGCATCCGTATTTTCAGCGTACGCCAAAGGTGCAGCTTAAGTTCAACGCAGCATCGATCTGGCTCAATGACGACAGGCAACTTCCCTTGCATCAGGTTACCCCGCCTGAGGAATGGAATTTTCGTCAGTTGCGGCCGCTTGAGTGGCCAGGGCTGGATAACTGTTTTGCCGGTTGGTCACGGCAGGCAGAGATCTACTGGCCGGAATATCGGTTGCGTCTCACGCTTGTTGTCTCTGAAGCGCTTCGCCACTTAGTGGTTTTTACACCGGAAAATCAGGACTTTTTTGCGCTTGAACCCGTCAGCCATGCCAATGCCGCTTTAAACAGCGACACGCCCCAGCTGCATGGCATGCAGACTCTGGCCCCAGGAGAGCGTTTCTCCTGCCACTTGCAACTGAACCTCGAGGAAGATCATGGTTGATGCCAGCTTACAGAGCATTTTTTCCGCTCAGGCCGCACTAGGCGAATGCCCTCTCTGGGCGGAAGATGAGCAAGCGCTTTATTGGGTGGATATTGAAGCGCCTAGCCTGAATCGTTTTGACCCGCTTAGCGGGGAAAACGTCAGCTGGTCATTACCTGAAAACATTGGTTGTGTCGGGCGTCGCGAAAGCGGAGGCTTCATTGCGGGCCTGCGCTCGGGCCTATGGTTGCTTAATGATCAGGCGGAGTTAACCGAGTGTCTGGCTCGCCCGGTGGCGGATACCTCCATCAGCCGCTTTAACGATGGGCGCGTTGACCCCTGGGGACGTTTCTGGGCAGGCACCATTCACGAGCCCCGGGATAAGCCCTCAGCCTCGCTGTTTCGAGTCGATGCGGACCATACCTGCCAGCGCTTGGCAGGCGATATCAAAGTCTCCAATGGGGTGGCCTTCAGCCCCGATCGGCGCTGGGCCTATCACTCTGATACACCCAATCATGTGATCTACCGTTATCCGCTGGACCCTGACAGTGGCGACATCACTGGGCCGCGTGAAGTATTTCACCAGTTCCCATTTGGCAACGGCCGCCCTGATGGTGCCGCAGTGGATGTTGACGGCTATTACTGGACGGCGCTTTATGAAGGTGGACGCATTGCGCGCCTGTCATCTACCGGTGAGATCGTTGCGGAATATACCGTACCTGCCAGGTGCCCGACGATGTGTGCGTTTGGCGGGCCAGATCTGAAAACCCTTTACGTTACGTCAGCGCGCCACGGCCGACCCGCCGATGAACTCGACGCTTACCCTGAATCCGGCAACCTTTTCGCCATGCGCGTTGATGTCGCAGGGCAAAGTGAACCCAGGTTTCGTGGTTAAAGCGCGCGCGTTAATTAACAAACAACGATTTTGAGGAATGCAGCCATGCTGAAATTACACGATGCCACTTTGCAGCGTAACGCGTGTTTTGTGGGTGGAGAATGGATTGGAGCTGATAACAACCAGTTTGATGACGTGACCAACCCCGCCGACGGAAGCGTGCTGGGTCAGGTGCCGCGCCTGGGTGAGGCCGAAACGTTGCGAGCCATTGACGCGGCTGAAAACGCCATGCCGGCATGGCAGGCACGTTCTGCTAAAGAGCGTGGCGCACTGCTGCGTCGCTGGCACGATTTACTACTTGAGCATCAGGAAGACCTGGCAATACTGATGACGGCTGAGCAGGGTAAGCCCTTGGCAGAGTCGCGTGGCGAGATCGGCTTTTCCGCGAGCTTTTTTGAATGGTTTGCCGAAGAAGGTCGGCGTGCTTACGGCGACATCATTCCCAGCCCCCAGAGCGACCGCCGCCTGCTGGTGATTAAACAGCCGGTTGGTGTGTGCGCGGCGATTACCCCCTGGAACTTCCCGGCGGCGATGATTGCCCGTAAAGCGGGGCCTGCCCTTGCCGCTGGCTGCACCATTGTGATCAAACCGGCGGGGCTAACGCCTTACTCGGCACTGGCGATGGCACTGTTGGCCCAGCGTGCTGGTATTCCTGACGGTGTGGTCAACGTGGTAACCGGTGATGCCAGCGCGATTGGCCGCGCGATGACCGAAAGCCCGAAGGTCCGCAAGCTGACGTTTACAGGCTCTACCGGCGTCGGAAAAATGTTGCTTCGTCAGTGTGCTGATTCGGTTAAGAAAGTGTCGATGGAGCTGGGCGGCAACGCGCCCTTTATCGTCTTTGACGACGCTGACCTGGAAAAAGCGATAGAAGGCGTCATGCAGGCCAAGTTCCGTAACGCGGGCCAGACGTGTGTTTGCGCCAACCGTATTTTCGTTCAAGCGGGTATCCATGATGCGTTTGCCGCACGATTGGCCGAAGAAGTGGCCAAGCTGAAGGTAGGCAATGGTGCCGACGAAGGCATTCAGGTCGGCCCGATGATTGATGCCGCTGCCGCTGACAAAGTAATGGAACAGCTTAATGACGCCGTTGCAAAAGGCGCAACGCTGTTGCATGGCGGCGAACGTCGTGGCGTTAACTTCCTGACGCCTGCGGTGATTACGGGTGCGACAGCGGAGATGGACTGCTTCAACGAAGAGACCTTCGGCCCCTTGGCGCCGGTGTTCCGCTTTCAGGAAGAAGCCGAGGTCATCCGCCTGGCAAACGCGACGGAATATGGTCTCGCCGCTTACTGCTATACGCGTGATCTAGGTCGCGCCTGGCGCCTGTCTGAAGCCCTTGATTATGGCATGGTGGGAATTAACAACGGCCACGTTTCAACCTGTGAAGCCCCGTTCGGCGGTGTGAAACAGTCAGGTCTTGGTCGCGAAGGGGCGCGTCAGGGAATCGAGGACTATCTCGAAACCAAGTACATCAATATGGCGATTGAGTGAGGCAATTCATGAACGATTACCGTGATGTTACTTACCATTCGCTTAAGGAGAAGCGCGTCATTATCTCAGGTGGCGCGTCTGGAATTGGCGCTGAACTGGTCAAGGCATTTATTGCGCAAGGTGCCCATGTCGCTTTTCTGGATATTGACCGTGAGGCAGGGGAGGCGCTAGTGGCCGAGCAAGGCGACAAAGCGAGCTTTTATGCCTGTGATGTGCGTGATATTGCGCAATTGCAGTCTGTGATTGCGCGTATTGAGTCGGCCCAGGGGCCGACTCAGATATTGCTTAATAATGCCGGCCTGGATGATCGACACGCGATTGAAGATTTAACCCCGGAATACTGGGATAACTGTCAGGCCATTAACCTGCGCCATCATGTGTTTGCCATTCAGGCGGTACTGCCGTCCATGAAAGCGGCAGGCCAGGGAGCGGTCATTAATCTGGGCTCCATTTCCTGGATGCGTGGGCGGCCTGGAATGGCGGGCTACACGGCGGCGAAAGCAGCCATTAATGGTTTGACGCGTACGCTGGCACAGGAAGTCGGAATGCATGGCGTGAGAGTGAACTCTCTGGTGCCAGGCGCTATTCTGACAGAGCGACAGGCACGTTTATGGCTGACACCGGAAGTCAATCAGCGTTTTTTAGACCAACAGGCTCTGAAATTTCGTCTTGAAGCAGACGATGTCGCACGCATGGCCCTTTTTCTGGGCTCCGACGAGAGCCGTGGCTGTACCGGCCAGAACTTTATTGTTGATGCCGGCCTAACACTGAACTAACGATTACTTCGTCCGACTCTAGCCCTGGAACCCCATTATGCAAGTCACCCTGCAACATGATCGGCTTCACATCACGCAGAATGATCATGACCTTCTTTTGCACACCCCAGAGTCACCGGCGTTTTTTATTGGCTGTGGTCATGAAAAAATCGACATGCATCACGGTAATTTCGAGATTGACGACTTTCTTGAAAGCCGGGAAGCGCTCCGCCATTTAACGATCGCCGACGACCAGGGGGGCGTACGTCTGGAGCTTCGTCGTTACCCTCAGGACGAGCTTCAACTGGTTTTCAAGCTGGTTGAGCTGGAAGACGGTGTTCAGCTTGAGCGTGACTGGGTAGCTCCCCATGTGAATCGCTTCTGGATGCGTTTAGCCGCAGAGGAAAAAGAGTACGTCTGGGGATGTGGCGAGCAGATGTCATACTTCAATCTGCGTGGCCGGAACTTTCCGTTATGGACGTCCGAACCGGGTGTTGGACGTGACAAAAAAACCACCATCACGTTTGAAGCGGATTTAGTCAATGGCGGTGGTGGCGACTACTACCACACCAACTATCCTCAACCGACGTTCATTTCGTCTCGGCGCTATTTCTGCCACTTTGAAACCAGCGACTATGCGGACTTTGATTTCCGTCGCGAGCCATTCCACGAACTTCATGCCTGGGGCGTGCCATCGGCAATTACGCTGCGCGATGCCCCCACCTTTATTGAACTAGTGGAAAAAATCAGCGCGACCTTTGGTCGTCAGCCGCCCCTGCCAGAGTGGATTCATAACGGTGTTATTCTGGGGCTCAAGCGCGGCGAGGCCCATGCACGTCAAAAACTTGCAGAAGCACTCAACCACGACATGGCGGTGTCAGCGTTATGGTGCGAAGACTGGGCAGGTATTCGAGAAACCAGCTTTGGCACCCGGCTGTTCTGGGATTGGCGCGGGAATCCTGAGCGCTATCCGCAGCTTGAAGAACTGATCGCCGAGCTGAATGAGCGTGGCGTGCATTTCCTCAGCTATGTGAACCCCTATGTGTGTGTTGATGGCAGCCTGTTCCCCGAAGCGGAAGCGGCGGGCTATCTGGCAACCGACAAAAACGGCCAAACTGCCATCATTGATTTTGGGGAATTTGATTGCGGGATTGTCGATTTCACTAACGATGCAGCCTGCCAGTGGTATAAAGACGTCATCATCAAACGGGAAATGCTGGATATCGGTATCCGTGGCTGGATGGCTGATTTCGGGGAATACCTGCCCATTGACGTCCATTTGAGCAACGGCGTGCCAGCGATGCAGGAGCACAACCGTTGGCCGACACGCTGGGCAAAAGTGAACGCCGAAGGTATTGCCGAAGCGGGTTTGACGGATGAAGCGACTTTCTTTATGCGCGCCGGTTACACGGGCGTACAGGCGCATTGCCCTCTATTGTGGGCGGGTGATCAGTCGGTGGATTTTTCACGCCACGATGGGCTGAATACCGTCATTTGTGCGGCGCTTTCTTCGGGCTTGATGGGTAATGCGTTTCATCATAGTGATATCGGCGGCTATACCAGCCTGTTTGGTAACACCCGTGATGCTGAGCTGCATATGCGCTGGGCTGAAATGGCGGCCTTTACGCCGGTGATGCGCACACACGAATCCAACCGCCCTGTTGCCAATGTCCAGTGGTTTAACGACTCAGCCGTGGCCGAACATCTGGCGCATATGAGCCGGATTTACGTGGCGTTGGGGCCTTATCTCAAACAGTACGTTGCACAAGGCAGCGAACGTGGCATCCCTATGCAGCGCGCTTTATTCCTGCATTTTGAAAATGATCCCAACTGTTACGATATTCAGGATCAGTACCTGCTTGGGCCGGACTTACTGGTTGCACCGGTGCATCAGGCAGGGCGTCAGGACTGGTCTGCCTATTTGCCTAAAGACGCTGAGTGGGTCCACCTCTGGAGCGGTGAGCGCTATGTGGGCGGACAGCATGTCACCGTGGCCGCTCCGATTGGCAAGCCACCGGTATTCTATCGCCATGACAGTGACTGGGTGAGCCTCTTTGGCTCGTTGGCAGGCTTTGTCTGATGGGAGCAGTAGAAACCTTAGTGCTGTTATGTTGGGTGGCTGTTGCGATATACGCCCAGACAATTACCGGGTTTGCCTTTGGTTTGCTGATGATGGGGGGTGTGGTACTGACAGGGTTGATACCGATTTCCTTGGTGGCCATCCTGATCAGTATCCTCAGCTTTTTTAATGCTGTCATGGCGCTGTATCGCAAGATGGGCAATATCGACCGTGAGATTGTGTTGCTGTGTTCATTGAGCGCTGCTGTCACCCTGGTCGTCGGGGTCTGGGTGTTGGATGTGCTGAGTGGGGACTATGTACATTGGCTGCAGCTGATTCTCGGCGTGGCCATTCTGCTCAGCAGTCTGACGTTGATCTTGCGCCCCTTGCCCAGCCGTTATCGGGCTAGCCGGGCTTCGTTTCTTTTCTTTGGTAGTTTGTCCGGCCTGATGGGTGGCATGTTTGCTTCATCAGGGCCGCCACTGGTGTTTCATTTCTACCGCCAACCCCTTGGCCTGAAAGTCATCCGTGACAGTCTGCTACTGATTTTCGCCATTAATGGACTGCAACGTCTGGTATTAGTGGGACTTCAGGGCAAGCTGAATATGCAGATTTTCTGGCTGGCAGCAATGTCCATGCCGGTGGTGATTGTATTTACCTGGCTAGGGCGACGCTATCCGCCACGCTTGTCAGGGTCGAACCTGAGGCGGGTAGCATTTGTATTGCTGTTCCTGTCTGGTGCAAGTCTTTGTATATCAGCACTGTTAGCTGCTTTGTGACAGACGTTAAATCGTGATAGCAGCCCCGTTGTAAGGCTCAGGCAATGTAATGTTCCGGCTTCGGCCTTGAGTCAAACAACGGGGGTCGTGGCCCGCAGGCTGCTTTCGCGGAGTAATAATTCAAACCCGAGATCCAGCTGTTTATCCTGGGGCTGCCCCTGAATACGTCTCAGGACGCACCGGGCGACCTGTTCACCAATTTCTTCGCGGGGGAGTCGAACGGTCGACAGCGGTGGAAGCGTGCAGTTGCTGAAATCCATATCCCCAAAGCCAATCATGGCAATATCATCGGGCACCTTAATGCCTCGGCGATGTGTTTCATTCAAGGCGCCGAGTGCCAGCATGTCGTTGGAAAAAATAATGCCATCTGTCTGCGGGTAGTCGGCTAACAGTTCTGAAAATGCCTGGTTGGCGGCTTCCGCCATACGTTTTGAATCGCAATCAATAATACGCGTGTAGCCGGTGCCCAGCATCTCCTGGAGTGCCTCTTCACTGCTGATACAGCGCTGTCTGGCGCGTTCATCGACACTTAACCGCGTGCCAATAAAAGCGATATGCTGACAACCGGTCTCGACCAGGTGACGCGCCTGTGCACGGCCTACGTCCTGATGAGAAAACCCCACCAGCGTATCCAGAGGGTTGGAACCTAATTCCCACATTTCTACAACGGGAACATCGGAGTTGCTTAACAGGCGTCGAGTTTCACGGTTGTGGTTTAACCCTGTCAGGATAATAGCGCTAGGAGACCAGGACAAAAAAGTACGCACTACCGCCGCTTCTTCCGTCAGCGAGTAATCGCTATGACCTAACAGAAGCTGATAACCCTGTGCACTTAACGTTTTCTGCATGGTGTTAACCGTGGAGGCAAAAATCGCATTCACCATGGATGGCACAACGACGCCGATCACCCGTGTCCGTGCGGCGGCCAGTGCGCCAGCCATCAGATTGGGAACATAGCCCAGCGTATCAATTGCGTTCTGAATACGCTGGCCAAGCGGCGCTGACACCTCGTCAGGTTTGCGTAAATACAGCGATACCGTACTTGAAGAGACATCAGCAAGTTTGGCCACGTCATTCATCGTGACACGCTGGGTTGAGCGTCTGGCACGTGATTTTTGAGACATGGAAAAGGCTCCGGCTATAGTAATGAAATGACTGACCAGGGCGATCAATCCAGTGCCCCCATCCTTGGATGCACGAATATAGCATATTCCGCTGGGAGGCTTAGGGCCTGCTGACACCACACGGTTAGCGATGAAGTATCAAAAACTCAGGATAAGGTAAATAAACATAAAAAAGCCCCATGGGAAATCCCATGGGGAAACAGGTCATCACATGCAAAGTAAGCCAGTACCTAACTCATTTAGTACCTAGCTCATTCAGTACTTAACTAAGCCAATACCCAACTAAGCCAGTACCAAGGAGTGCGAGCAAATCAAACAACATCAGAACCAGGTTTCAGCCTGTACGCCGAAGCTCCATTGGCCACCCATGAATCTGTCGCTGCCGAAAGCATCGCCGCTGTCGTAGCTATTCAGCTCCTGATCCCAGTCCGTGTAGGACGCAAACAGGCGTACTTCAGGGCGTTTCCAGAAACCTCCGACGTTCGGCTTGAACGTTGGGGCAATGGTTGCTTTGGCAAAGTTACCGCTAACCGCATTACGGCCCTTGTAGCCGTTCGGATCAAGATCCATGTATTGATAGCTGAGCTCGTACTGCATTTCGAAGTTTTGAGTCAGCTCATTGGCCAAGCGAGCGTTCAACGAAGCCCAGTTATATTTGTCACCGCTATTAAAGCGGTCTTCGCTGGTTTCAGCCAGTACGGACGGCGCAATACGCCACTTTGGTGCGAAGTAGGTAGTGCCGTATGCCGCGAGGCGCGTGGATTGCGCATCTTCGGTCAAGTCACCGTTCGAGCCGATACGCTTTGCTTCGGCACCCATTCCCTGGCCGTGAATCAATGCCAGTTTGAAGTTGCCTTCCGACATGCCGAAGAAAGACTTTCCGTGGTAGGCAATCATACCGTGGGCGCCGCTATCAGCGGCGGTGTCCGGGCTTTCCAACACACGCTCGTCATTATCGTTGGCGGAAATGGCGTTGACCATGAACTGCCAGTTGCCGACGTAGTTATTGCTGGTCAGGATTAGGCTGTCGGTATCGCCGGTGCCGGTATCGTTCACGTCGTTAACCGGGAAATCATTGAAACTGCGCCCATAAAGGGAGAGATTGGTCTTCCAGTTATCGCTCAGCTGAACGTCGTAGACACCCGCGCCGGTACCGGCGAGGAAGACCACGTCCGAATCTATCCAGTGGATATCGAAGTTATTGCGGTCAAGACGCTTACCCGCCCAGATCGCGGCATTTTCGAACGCGCCGGTAAAGCTGGGAAGGTTATCCAATTCAACAAATACCTGGCGCACATTTAGGCTGGATTCGGAAGCCGTCCAGTCATTACTGGTGGTGACAGAGTCCGCGATACTCACCTGAAACAGTGAGCGGGCACCGTTTTCCAGTTGTTTGCGGTAGCTGAACTTGGCGTGAACATAGGTGTCCGGCTCGTTGCCGAGGCGGCCGACAGCACCGCCCAGAGGTCCGGCTGGCGTCACATATGGGCCGCCGCTGGCGCTTTTGCCCTGGTCGTTGAGCAGAAGGCCGGAGCGTGCGTAGCCGCTCATTGACAGTCCTTCATCGCCTGACGCGCGACGTTCCAGTTCAGCGATACGCTCTTCCGTCTCGGCAGCTGGCGTGCTTTGAGATTGCTGAGCGGCGAGTTCGGCGCGAGTCGCTTGAAGCTGGCGTTCCAGCTCTGCCAGGCGGGCTTCAATCGCAGGGTCGGCGTTTGCCTGTGTGGCAAACATGGCCATTGAGATCGCGGCGGTAATGGGGATTATTTTAAAAGGAGCTTTCATTATCAATCCTATGCTGGGCGGCTTTTGTTTTAAATAAGTTGTTGGCAATGCCAAGCCTTGGCCTTCGTAGCGCTACGAAAGATACCTAAATCGTAGCGCTACGAAATATGATTGATATTAATCTTTAGTATATGTTGCGATGGTGTGAAAAATTCGTTTTCTAAATCAGTTAGTTATGTTTGAAATAAATTGTTAAATCGATTGGGGTGGATGGATGCCAACGGCATCGTGTCGGGTTTTATAGGCAGAATGGCGTGCCTGGCAGCGAAAGCATGCTGCCGAGACCCGCGCTACTCAAGCAGAAAATTACCCGGTGAATCCGTATCAATGGCGTCTGCGTCGCCGGAATCATCCTTGAGCGTGACGCCGGAAAGCTGGCGCTTGAGTGATTCCCTGACTAACCACATAAGCCGTTCACAGGCATCAGCAGGCGGGGTTCCGGCGGGGCGGACATTCGAGATACAGTTGCGTGCCGCGTCGGTCAGCCCTACCCGGGGTTGGTAGGTGTAATAAATCCCCAGGCTGTCCGGTGAGCTTAGCCCAGGGCGCTCTCCCACCAGCAGGATCACCAGGCGGCTTTCCAACAGTTCGCCGACTTCATCGCCGACGGCGACGCGTCCTTGTTCCACCAGGCAGACGGGGTGACGGGTCAGACCTTGACTGGCTAGCCCCTGGTCAATCAATACCGCCAGTTTCGCCGCGTGACGCTGCACGGCGGTGGAAGAAAGCCCGTCGGCAATCACGATCACCGCATCGGCCGCTGAGTGGGCGTCGCGCTGCTGTTTCAAACAGGCAGCAGCGTCGCCATTCAGGCGGCGCCCCTTGTCCGGGCGTTGCAGGTAGGTAATACGGTCGTGTGCCTGGCTATGCAGATGAAGCGTCGCAAGGCCGCTGTCTTCCAGTTCTCGCAGTAAGGCGTGGGTGTCCAGAGGGATGTGCACCGCATCGCGCGCGCGGGCGTGAGCCTCCTGGAAGTCCAGGTGCGCCTCGGTCGGCAGGCTGATACCGGTGCGCCCCAGGCCAATACGGGCATCGGTATAGCGGCGCAGGCTGGCCCAGGCGTTGGCGGTGACCAGCGTATTGTCATGCGCGTCGTTTTGATCCACTGTCATGGTAGCCTCACAGTTTGTGATCAAGGTGGGCGAAGGGCGTCGGTAAGCCTGAACCGACGTCCAGCCGGTGGTTGGCATCAAAAATGCCCATGCGCTTAAGCCAGTCGGCAAATTCCGGTGCCGGAGGCTTGTTCAGCACCTCGCGCAGGTAGAGCGCATCATGAAAAGACGTGGTCTGGTAGTTAAGCATGATGTCGTCGGAACCCGGAATCCCCATGATGAAGTTGATACCGGCAACGCCGAGCTGAGTCAGCAGCATATCCATGTCGTCCTGGTCGGCTTCGGCATGGTTGGTGTAGCAGATGTCGCAGCCCATGGGGACGCCAAGTAGCTTGCCGCAGAAGTGGTCTTCAAGCCCCGCCCGGATGATCTGCTTGCCATCGTAAAGGTATTCGGGGCCGATAAAGCCGACCACAGTGTTAACCAGTAGCGGGTCAAACCGCCTTGCGACAGCGTAGGCGCGCGTTTCGCAGGTCTGCTGATCGACCCCATGGTGGGCATTGGCCGAGAGCGCGCTGCCTTGGCCGGTTTCAAAATACATGACGTTGTTACCCACCGTTCCACGGCCCAGTTCCAGCGCGGCGCGATGGGCTTCATCCAGAATTGACAGATTGATGCCAAAGCTATCATTTGCCGCCTGAGTACCGGCAATCGACTGGAACACCAGGTCCACCGGCGCGCCACGTTTCATGGCTTCAAGGTGCGTGGTGACATGGGTCAGCACGCAGGACTGGGTGGGGATTTCGTAGCGCTGAATCACATCATCCAGCAAATGCATCAGGCGCGTGACAGCGTGGGTATTATCGGTCGCCGGATTGATGCCGATCACCGCATCGCCGTTGGCATACATCAGGCCATCCAGCAAGCTGGCCGCCACGCCAGCGGGGTCGTCTGTCGGGTGGTTGGGTTGCAGTCGCGTTGACATCCTGCCGCGCAGCCCGAGGGTATTGCGAAAGCGGGTTACCACTTCGGTTTTCTGGGCAACCAGAATCAGATCCTGGATGCGCATGATTTTGGCAACCGCAGCGACCATTTCCGGCGTCAGACCCGCTGCCAGGGCGCTTAGTGATGAACTGTTGGCCTGTTCCGAGAGTAGCCAGTTGCGAAAGTCACCCACCGTCAGGTGGGCGACCGGCGCAAACGCGCTGGCATCGTGGCTATCCATGATCAGCCGAGTGACTTCATCCTCTTCATACGGAATGACCGCCTCGTTGAGGAACTGTTTAAGCGGCACCTCGGCCAGGCAGCGCTGGGCGGCAATCCGCTCGGTGGCGTTAGCGGCGGCGACACCGGCCAGGCAGTCGCCCGAGCGTAACGGCGTGGCCTTGGCCAGCAGGGTTTTCAGGTCAGTGAAAGTGTAGCGTGTTTGCCCGATATCAGTGGTGTAGCGCATAGGATTACCCTGAAGTGGCCTTGATCGCGTGTTCCAGCGTCTCGATAAAGAGGTCAATTTCCTGGCGTTGAATACACAGCGGGGGGCGAAGCTTTAACGTACTGCCCGATTTTCCCGCTGCGCCAATCAGCACGCCATTGTGTTTGAGGGTGTTGATAACCCGAGTGGTACGAGAGGCATCCGGTTGGCCGTTTCGATCGGGATCGCACAGGTCCAGCCCGATAAACAGCCCCGCGCCACGGACATCACTGATCACCTCGTAGTGCGTCTTGAGGTCATTCAGCTGTGCCTTGAGATACTTACCCTGATATTGGGCATTGGCGATCAGCTGCTCATCCTCCAGCACATCAAGTACCGCCATGCCTGCCGCGACAGCGACAGTGGAGCCACCAAAGGTGTTGAAGTAGCCGATGTCGGCATTGAGTGCGGCCAATAACGCATCCCGTGTCACCAGACCCGCCATCGGAAAACCATTGCCCATTGGCTTGCCCATGGTCACGATATCCGGTGTGACCTGATGACGGCTGAATCCCCACATGCCAGCCCCCGTGCGGCCAAAGCCGGGCTGGACTTCGTCGGCAATCAGCAAACTTCCATTGGCCTGAAGCCATGTCACCGCAGGGGCCAGGAAACCGGCGGGGTCAGCATAGATACCGTCACTGGAAAAAATCGAATCGACCAGTAACGCCGCACAGCTGTAGCCGCGCGCGGCAAGGTGTTTAACACCCGCCTGCACCTGCTCAAGAAACCACTGTGCCGGGTCGGCGGCGGTCAGCATGTCGGAAAGCGCGATAACGTGGACGTAATCCGGGGGCGTGCCGGTTTTGTATGATGACGGGGACACGTCGGTAACAGCGGTGGTATTGCCGTGATAGGCCGCTTCGCTGACGATAATGCCGTGCTTGCCTGTCCACTGGCGCGCCAGACGCAGGGCCATATCGTTGCTCTCACTGCCGGTACAGGTCAGTATCAGGCGTTCCAGCGGATCAGGAAGGGTTGCCAGCAAGCGGTCGGCGTAATGGTGAATACCTTCGTGAAGGTAGCGGGTATGGGTGTTCAGTGTCGCCATCTGTCTGGCCACCGCCTGCACGATGTGGGGGTGGCAATGCCCAACTGACGGCACGTTATTGTACATGTCCAGGTAGCGACGCCCCTGGTTGTCGTCCAGCCAGACACCTTCGCCTTTGACGATGTGCAAAGGCTCTTCGTAAAACAGCATGGACGTGGGGCCGACGGTTTCAAGGCGCTTGCGAACCATCGCCCTCAGCGCTGGATCAGCGTGATCCAGATGCTCAAAGCGAAACGCGTTCTGGTCGAGAATGCCGCGAATATCGTTCACGCTAATATCCTTTTGATCAACGGAGAAAGCTGTTTGTGTCGCTCAGGCCCTGTTATTCAGGCCCTCGCGTGCAGATACTGGCGAGCCAGCTCGGCGGTACCCTGAATGTAGCCCGGCGCCAGCGCCTGGGCTGTCGGTGTTTCGGCGTGGGTTGCCAGCCAGGCACTGAGCATGATGCGGCGGATCATGATGAAGGTATCCAGCGCGGCGATATCTTCCTCATCGAAACGGGCGATGGTCCGGTAGCCACGAATCCAGGCATCGCGCAGCTGGGGAATCATCGGGTCGAGCTCATGAAAGCTGATTGCTGCAGCGAAATCGTAGGCGTACCAGCAGAAACCGCTGTCGTCGAAGTCAATGACGGCCAGCTGGTCGTCATTGACCAGGAGATTGGCCAGGCGCAAATCGGCATGTACCAGGCTATAGCGGTCTTCCTGATGGCCATAGGCATCAATGGCGAGGTGGACACGTTCAATCGCCTGATGAATGACGGCTTCATCCTTGGCGGTAATGCCCGGTGCCTGGCGCCAATCGCCCCACAGCCCGTCGGGGGCAATCATGGTGTCAAGATGCCAGCGCTTGCGCGCAAACCAGTCGGGGCGCTGCCAGGTTCGGCTGTGCTCATGCAGAGAGGCCGTCACCGCGCCGAGTTTTTCAAACCAGTCAGGTAGTGCTTCGCCGACGCCTGGCTCACTGCCGCTGACATGCTCAAACGCGACCGCATGAAAATCACGGCCATCAATGGCCATTTTGATCACCGGGCTGCCAGTCACAGTGGTGATCGGCGAGGGCGTATTCACGCAGCCTGACGCACGCAGGTCCTGAATCCATGCCAGCTCGGATTCAATCTCCCGCCGGTCGTGATAATCGGGACGATGAACGCGGATGATGCGCTTGTGGTCCGTTTTTGGGTCGTGGGAGACGAACGTGGCATTTTCTGACGTCGTCAGCAGTTCAATTCGGGTATCGGCGGGCATTTGCCAATAATCAAGGGATTGGCAAATGCCCGTCTTGAGATTATCAACCAGGGTTTGTGTGTACATCTGACATCCTCTCCTACGATTTGGGACCCTCAGCGCCATCACTGGACGGCGCTGAGGGACGAAGGTGTCGTGACAATGTTCAGGTCCGCGGGGCATTGGGTTGCAGGGGGCTATCAGGGGTTTCCTGAAGTGCTTCCATTTCCTCAACGGCATGCTCGGCATCTAGGATCAGCGCCAGTTCTTCATCCGCTGACTGGGCGACCAGATGGTGCTTGGCGTAGGCAAAGAAGTACACCGCACCAATGGCGAACAGCACAATGGTGTAGTTAAAGGCGCGGGGATCGAAGGCATAGACGCCGGTCATGGCGACGAGGGAAAGCACCAGCGCAAGAGACGAGGTCACCATGCCGCCAGGGGTTTTATAGGGGCGTTCCAGCTCCGGGCGACGCAGGCGAAGCAGGATATGGCTGAGTGCCATTAGGGCATAGGAAATGGTGGCGCCCACCACGGCCATGCCCAGAATCAGATCGCCTTCACCGGTCAGTGAGACCAGAAAACCGAAAACCCCAGGGGCAACTAATGCCCAGGTCGGTGCTTTGCGTTTGCTGGTCAGCGATAGCACTTTGGGTAAATAACCTGCCCGTGACAGAGCAAATACCAAACGGCTATAGCCGTAAATGACCGAGAAGAAAGACGCAATCAGCCCGGCAAGGCCCAGTACGTTGATGGCCGTGGCCAGGCCACTGTTACCGGTGGTTTTCAGCGCATCGACAAGCGGAACGCCGCTGGCGGCAATCACATCAGCCCCTGCCGCACCGGCCAGCAAGAACACCACCAGGGTGGCAGTGAACAGCAGGAAGATCATTGCCGCAATAATCCCCTTGGGCATATCACGGGCCGGGTCGCGAGCTTCTTCCGCCGCGAGTGGCACCCCTTCAACGGCCAGAAACAGCCACATGGCAAAGGGTAGCGCCGCCCATACGCCGTACCAGCCGAAGGGTAGCCAGGTGCTACTACCGGCTTCTTCGGTGGCGGCAATCGTGAACAGGTTGGCGGTGCTGAAATCGCCAATCAAAACAACGGCTGTGGCCAGAATCGCGATCACGGCGAGACCGCTGATAACCATCATGGCTTTCAGCGCTTCGCCAACACCGGCGAGATGGATGCCGATAAAGATGGCGTAGAACAGCGCATAGACCCAGGGGCCGTTAATCCCCAGCAGCTCTTCAACAGCGGCACCGATAAAGATCACGATGGCCGCTGGTGCCAAGGCATATTCAATCAGTACCGCCAGCCCCGTCAGATACCCACCGGCCTGGCCCATGGTTTGCCGGGCAAAACTGTAACCGCCACCGGCTGCGGGAATCGCGGCTGACATTTCCGCCAGCGAGAGCACCAAGGCAAAGTACATGGTGGCCATCAAAACGGCGGCAATTAAAAAACCACCCCAGCCAGCTTCCGCCAGCCCGAAGTTCCAACCGGCAAAGTTGCCGGAAATGACATAAGACACCCCAAGGCCTGCGAGCAGAACCCAGCCAGCGGTACCTTTCTTTAACTGGCGCTTGGCCAGGTACTCCTTATCGATTGCGTTTGCCATGAGCATTCTCCAGGTCAAGGTCGCGAATTGTTGTGCGTTGATCGATTCCTTTGTACTGCGATTAGAAAATGGCGCGTTGGGCAGTGAAAAGGGAACGGAAATTGCTAGCTCCTTGAGGGTAGAGAGCTTGGTTCGATGCGGGTTATCGAATTTTGGCAAAAGTACACAAAGAGGGGGAGTCCACCGTGTATAAGGCTTTACAGGCGAAAAAAACAACGCCCATACTGGTGCAAAACAACAATAAAGAGGAAAAAATGCACCCGAACGAACCACGATGCGACCAGGTCGCGCCGCGACGGCGTGTCTGCGTTTCGCACGAAGTGAATGAACAGGCGTTTAACCTGACCAACTGGGCCCAGGAGTACAACCAGTGCAGCGCAGGGCGCTTTGAAGGGCGTGTGGATGAGTGTCACTTTGAGGGGGTTCAGATCATCAATGAATACACCAACCAGATGCTCTACCAGCAATGCATCACCTGGTCAGATTCCTTCTGGATCGGGATTCCCACCCAGCGTGAACAGTTTCGCATCAATGGTCAGGGGATAGAGCAGGACGACGTGCTTTGGCGACTTGGCGACCATTCCTTTGAGCTGATGACACCCTCAGACTGCCATATTCTCAGCATTCTGATTCGTCGTGATGAGCTGTTCGCATTGGCCGAGCGGGAAGGCATCAGTGTTGAGCACCTTGCTGAATCTGCAACACCCTGTCTGAAAAGCAATACACAGCAAGTTGATACACTGGCGTTACTGGTCAGGCAGATTCTGACGGCGTCCGGTGATGCCATGGATACGGAAATCCACAAGGACATGCTGTTACAGGAGCTTCTTGGCCTGCTCGACAGCGGGACGCTCAATTCGGCAAAAGCCCCCAGCTACCTACACCGTCGTGCCGTGGTTGACCGCGTATGGGACTACCTCAAGGCATCGGGCGATAGTCCGGTGACCATTGCCGCGTTATGTGACATTGCCTGTGTCAGCCGACGAACCCTACAGTACAGCTTCGAAAGTATTCTGGGGATCAGCCCTGTGCAGTTCCTGCGGGCTACACGACTGAACCGCGTGCGGCGCCAGCTGTTAGCGCATGGCGATATTTCCATTGCCGATGCAGCGTCGAGTCAGGGGTTTTATCACCTTAGCCAGTTTTCCCTGGATTATAAACGGCTGTTCTGTGAGCGTCCTTCCGACACGCTGAAACGGCGGTTACATTAGCTATTCTTAAGAACTATCCTTGAGTGGGTTAATGATAATTAACAGTCGGTCGCGCGACTGCTTGTTAAAGTCGTTTAGGGAAAGTTTTTTAATAATAACAATAAGCTGTCAGAAAACAGTCTGATTCATGAAATGACATTCGTGTGCTTTCCCAAAACGACAGAAGTGATAACAACAGCGACAAAAAAGGAGCGCCATTCATGAGTGATACCAAGTTTTCCCAGCAGGGCATGTCTTTTCGTGAAAGTGTTGAGCATATGGTCGATAACGCGATTGGCATTATGGATATGGAAAAAGGGGTAGGTGAAGCGCTTAAAATCTGCCAGAGCGTTGTGCAGGTATCGTTTCCTGTGGATATCGACGGCAATGTGGAAATGTTTACTGGCTGGCGAGCCACCCATAGTGATCACCGTCTACCTTCCAAAGGCGGTATCCGCTTTGCGATGATGGTCGACCAGGATGAAGTCGAAGCGCTGGCTGCCCTGATGACCTATAAATGCGCGATTGTGGATGTTCCCTTTGGTGGTTCGAAAGGCGGTTTGGTCATCGATCCGCGCAAGTACACGGCCAAACAGCTGGAAACCATTACCCGGCGTTTCGCACGTGAACTGATCAACAAAGGCTATCTGAGCCCAGCAGTTAACGTGCCTGCCCCCGATATGGGAACCGGCCCGCGGGAAATGAGCTGGATGGTGGATACCTACCGTCAGATGTTCCCGAACGATATCAACTACATGGGCGCCCTGACTGGCAAGCCCGTTGAGCATGGTGGCGTGCGCGGGCGTAACGAGGCCACCGGTCGCGGGGTGCAATATGCACTGCGTGAACTCTTCAGACACCCGGACGAAATCAAACGCTGTGGTTTATCCGGCACCCTGGCGGGCAAGCGGGTGGTTGTTCAGGGGCTGGGTAACGTGGGCTATCATGCGGCACATTTCCTGCAAACCGAGGATGACTGTCTTATCACTGCAATTATTGAGCGTGATGGGGCGATCATCGATGAAAGCGGCCTCGATGTTAACGCCGTCCACCAATACGTTGCTGAAAATGGCGGGGTGAAAGGCTTCCCTGGGGCAGAATACCGTGAAGACGGCAGCAGTGTGCTGGAGATGGCCTGCGATATCCTGATCCCTGCTGCTCTCGAAGGCGTGATTACGGTACACAACGCCCATAATATTCAGGCGCCACTGATTGCAGAAGCGGCGAACGGCCCGGTCACTTTTGAAGCTGACCAGATTCTCCAAAAGCGCGGTATCGAAATCATTCCAGATGCCTACTGCAACGCCGGTGGTGTTGTCGTTTCCTACTTCGAGTGGATCCGTAACCTTAACCATGTGCGTTTCGGGCGACTCGACAAGCGTTTTCACGAAGCGCGCGGCGAGCATATTATCCAGGCCATTGAGGAATCAACCGGGCAAAAAGTGCCTAAGCACCTGGCAGATGAGCTGGGGCGTGGTGCCGATGAGTTTGATCTGGTGCGTTCCGGTCTGGATGACAGTATGCGCCTGGCCTTCCAGGAAATTATCCGCACCCGTAATGAAAACCCCAAGGTGAATGACTACCGCATGGCGGCTTACGTGATTGCAATTGAAAAAGTCGCTCGCCACTATCGCGATATCGGGGTTTAACCTGGATAGATGATTGTCTGACCTCCGCCCGGGCATCGAACCCGGGCGATTTCATAGAGCCTCTTAAAAGCACTCATTAATCCTCCAGTCGTTGTTGGTCAGGGCGACGCCACCCTGGGCCGTCACCAGCACGGTATCGCTGATGCCAATGCCCCAGTGGCCAGGCATGCGTAGGCAAATCGGCAGGTGAAAGACCATGTTCTCCTCGAAGGGGCGCATCTGGCCACGGGCGATGTAGCCCGTGCCTTCTACCCAGCTGGGCGGAAATTGCGCCCCTACCGCATAGCCAAATACGCCGGAAAAAAACAGCTGGCTGGCATGGGGTGCCAGCACGGCATCCGCGGCTTTTGCTGCGTCGTCAAAGGTGTTGCCGGGGCGCATGGCGTGGATGAGCGCCTCGAAAATACCCCGGCAGATATCCCTGACGGCCTGCATTTCGGTGCTGGCGCGGCCCGCCACGGCGGTGCGCATTATGGGGGCGGTGTAACGCTGATAGGCTGAGCCAAATTCCAGAAACACCGGGTCGCCTGCGGCAATCGGGGTGCGCTTGTGATTAACGTGAATGATGCTGATGCGATGCCCGCTGGTGACGATGGGCTGCAGGCTCATAAACTCGCTGCCTTCGGCGATCAGTGCCCGAGCGCCTTCGGCGGCGATGTCGTTATCCGTCATACCTGGCGCAATAATTGCCTCTGC
This sequence comes from Halomonas sp. LS-001, assembly GCF_052983955.1. Classification (NCBI taxonomy): domain Bacteria; kingdom Pseudomonadati; phylum Pseudomonadota; class Gammaproteobacteria; order Oceanospirillales; family Halomonadaceae; genus Halomonas; species Halomonas sp. LS-001. Next base: position 3,485,592 of record NZ_CM129816.1, on the reverse strand, counting down.
CGCCGCCAGGCCAGCGGCCGTAATACGGGCGCTTTCGCGTAGACAATCCAGCTCCCGTTCCCGCTTCACCAGCCGCTGGCCGTCGAGTATCTCCCCGCCATCCGGATGAAAACGCTCACTCCCCAGGCGTTCCTGGAGTGGCTGAATGACACCAAAACGCAGCCCCGCGCTAAACGCATCCAGCCCGATGGCGTGGTAAGGCGCAAGCACATCCGCCAGCGGTGCAATCACTTCGTCGATACCTTCCCAGCGGTAACCGATAATCTCGTCTACCGTGGCGGTCACCACCGCCGGGCCGGTTTCTATCGAGGGCACCTGTAAGATGACTTGCTCGGGAGTGACCACCAGGGCGGTGTGTACCGAGACTTCAAAGGTGTGATAGCCGGTCAGGTAGAAAATATCCGCCGGGTCGGTGAGCAGTAAAGCGTCCCGACCCGCCGCTTGCATCAAGCGGCGAGTGTGAGTCAGGCGGGCGGCAAACTCTTCGGCGGGAAACGGCAATTCAGACCCTTGCAGCTGCTGGGCAAGGGCATGGCGATAAGCGTGAAAATCCATAGAGTCTCCTGGGCAGTGCGGGTGAGCCATTGCCTTGGAGTCTAGCGCTAAAGCCGCTGAGCTGCCTGCCCATTCACGACACGCTTCTTAACGACCGTTTTTAAAGACAGCTTTCAACGACCGTTTTTAAAGATCTGGATCAATACTCAGCATGTTTGCTGAGCTGTTCCAGCAAGTAGCCATACATGGCATCCGCCGCGGGAGAAAGGCTTTGTCTGGAACGTCGCAGCAGGCCAATTCGGCGTTTTAGGTGCGGCGTGGCCAGAGGGATAAACCGCAGCCGCTCGTGCTCTTCCTGAAAGGCCAGGCGGGGCAGGGTCGTCACGCCGATGCCCGCTTCCAGCATGGCCGTGAGCGAAATCATATTGGAAATATACAGGGTGCTATGGGTGAGAAGCTCCGCTGCTGGCGAGCCCTCCAACATGCGTGAGGTGCCATTGCGAATCAGCGTATAAGGCTTTAGCGCTCGCCAATGCAGGGCCTCCTGGTGAGCCAGTGGATGATCATTGCGGCATACCACGCCAATATCGTCTTGCAACAGCGCATCGAAACAGAGGGTGTCATCGGGTATCCAGAGACTGGTGATGCCGAGTTCAACTTCGCCTTTCAGCACCATCTCGTTAACCCGCTCGGAATGGCCGTCCTGCAGGCTGATATCGATACCCGGATAAGCGTCGAGAAACCCGGCAAGAAGCGTCGGCATCAGGCGGCTGGCCACCGATGGCACCGCTGCAATATCCACTCGTCCGCGCTGCTGGCGGGCAATCGCCAGGGCATCGCGGCATACCCGGTCATGATGCGCCACCAATTCGCGAAATCGAGGTTCGCACCACTGGCCAAAGGGAGTTAGTTGAGCTTTTCCGCTGCCTTTTTCAAACAGCGGCTGGCCAAGGCGCTCTTCCAGATCACGCACGGCCATGGAAACGGCAGGCTGGCTGCGGTGTAGCTGCTTGGCAGCGGCGTGGAAGCCGCCTGTATCGAGAATGGCCAAGACATAGCGCAGGGGGGCCAATTTCAGTTCGGGAAGCATGGTGAGGATTCCAGTCTGCTTAGGGGCTTTTGACGTTTCATCACGAACCGTCAACAGACCCTAGATTAATCAGTTTTTCTCGCTGGTTTTTGGCAGGTTTTCCGGTCGGTATTGCTGGTAAATTTTTTTGGTAAGTTTTTCTGATCATTTTATCTGAATTATTGATTGTTCTTATATTGTTGCCTTATTTAGCATGTGGTCAACCTTAAGTTTTAACCCTGTTACTAAAAAACCCTAATGGAGATATCTATGTCATCCCCTCACGCGCTTTACATCAATGGTCAATGGGTCGATGGCGATAGTCATATCACCAATAGCAATCCTTCAGACCTGAATGATGTGATTGGCGATTATGCTCAAGCCAGCCCGGCCCAGGTAGAAGAAGCCATCAAGGCGGCACGCAACGGTCAGAAAGAATGGGCGAAAAGTGGCCTGGAACAGCGCTATGGCATCCTGATGGCGATTGGCGACGAGCTGATGGCCCGCAAGGAAGAACTGGGCCGTCTGTTATCCCGCGAGGAAGGCAAGCCGCTGGCGGAAGGCATGGGGGAAGTGGGGCGTTCGGCGCAATTCTTCCACTACTATGCCGCCGAAGTGCTGCGCCAGATTGATGAGCGGGTCGATTCCGTTCGCCCAGGCGTGGAAGTTGATACCCGCCGCGAGCCGGTGGGCGTCGTCGGCATTATCAGCCCCTGGAATTTCCCCATGGCGACCGCGGTGTGGAAGATCGCTCCAGCACTGGCCTTTGGTAACGCGGTGATTTTCAAGCCTGCCAACCTGGTACCGGCGAGTGCCTGGGCGTTGACCGAGATCATCAGCCGTCAGGCACTGCCTGCGGGTACTTTCAACCTACTGATGGGCAGCGGCGGCAGCGTTGGCGAAGCGCTGATCACAAGCCCTGCCATCGGCGCGCTAAGCTTCACCGGCTCTCTGGAAGTCGGTCGCCGCGTGGCCGCTGCCACCGCCGGTAATCTGGTCAAGTGCCAGCTGGAAATGGGCTCCAAGAACGCCCTGATCGTGGCGGAAGATGCCGATCTTGACTTGGCCGTGGAAGCTGCCTTCAACGGCGCTTATTCCGGTACCGGGCAGAAATGCACCGCGTCTTCGCGCCTGATCGTACATGCCGCCGTGCATGACGCCTTTGTCGAAAAACTGACGGCGCGGTTGGCGAAAGCCAAGGTCGGCCCGGCGCTGGAAGAAGGCGTGCAGATCGGCCCGGTGGCGGATGCCCGCCAGCTGGATTCCAACCTGAGCTGGATCGAGCGTGGCCAGGCCGATGGCGCGACGCTGGCCTTCGGTGGCGAGCGGGTCGAGTGTGCCAGCGAAGGTTACTTCATGGCCCCAGCGCTGCTTGTCGATACCACCAATGACATGGCCATCAACCGAGAAGAAGTCTTCGGCCCGATTGCCTGTGTCATCAAGGTGGCGGACATGGACGAAGCGATTGCCATGCTCAACGACACCAACTTCGGTTTGACCGCTGGCATCATTACCGACTCCCTGGCGCTGGCCAACCGCTTCAAGGCAGAAGCCGAAACCGGCTGTGTGATGGTCAACCTGCCGACTGCGGGCACCGACTATCACGTGCCCTTTGGTGGCCGCAAAGACTCAAGCTTTGGCCCGCGTGAACAAGGGCGCTATGCGCGTGAGTTCTACACCGTGGTCAAGACCTGCTACGTCAAAGCGTAAGGAGCGGGGTATGTCCAAACAGATGCTGACCGTGGATGGGTTGCAGTACTCCAACTGGTCCCGGGAAATTTTTGAACAGATGCGCGAGGGCGGTGTGGACGCCGTCCACGCCACCCTGGTCTACCATGAAACCTTGCGTGAGACGTTGACGCGCATCGGTGAATGGAACCGTCGCTTCGAGGCCCATAGCGACCTGATTATGCCGGTGCATGCAACGGGCGATATTCAGCGCGCTCGTGAGGCAGGCAAGGTGGGCATCTTTTTCGGTGCCCAGAACTGCTCGCCAATCGAAGACGACATCGACATGGTGGCGGTGTTGCGCCAGCTGGGCCTGCTGATTATGCAGCTGACCTATAACAACCAGAGTCTGCTGGCCTGTGGCTGTTATGAAAGCGAAGACAGCGGAATTACCCGGTTTGGCCGCCAGGTGATTCGCGAGATGAACCGGGTTGGCATGGTGATCGACATGTCTCACAGCAGCGAGCGCTCGACCCTGGAAGCCATCGAGATTTCCGAGCGTCCGGTGATCATTTCCCACGCCAACCCAAGTTTCTTCCACGACGCCAAGCGTAACAAGTCCGACAAAGTGCTCAAGGCGATTGCCGAAAATGACGGCTTGCTGGGTTTTTCAGCTTACCCGTTCCACTTGAAAAATGGCCCTGACTGCACGCTGGAAGATTACTGCGACATGATTGCCCGCACGGTCGACATGATGGGCATTGAGCACGTCGGGCTGGGAACGGATCTGTGCCAGAACCAGCCAACCTCTGTACTGGAATGGATGCGCAATGGCCGCTGGTCGAAAGAGATGGATTACGGCGAAGGTAGCGCCAATAACGCAGGCTGGCCAAAACCGCTGGCATGGCTACGCGATAGCCGCGACTTCCCCAATCTGATTGAGGGGTTGCGCGCCAAAGGCTTCGCTGAGCAGGAAGTCGCCCGCATTATGGGGCGCAACTGGGTGGAATTGCTGGAACGCACCACCACCCCGATGAGCTGACCCCAAGGGTCAATCACTTTATGTATTACCAACAATAATCAACAACGAGGTGTCCCCCATGAGTTCATCCCAGGACAAGGAAGCGGCCTCTGGGCTTGGCAAGTTCGGCGATCCAGTCGTACTCGTGCTGAGTGGCGGTTTTGTGGTTCTTTTTGTACTGCTCTCACTGATTAATATTGACGGCGTGGCCAGTGTCATTTCCACCGGGTTTGCCTGGACGGCGGCCGTGCTGGGGTCGTATTTCCAGCTGTTTTTGCTGCTGACCTTCTTTATTGCGATTGGTCTGGCGATTTCACCAGCGGCCAGCGCCAAGATCGGAGGGCTGAACAAGCCGGAGCTGAGCACCTTCAAGTGGCTGTCCATCATCATGTGTACCTTGCTGGCTGGCGGTGGTGTGTTCTTTGCCGCCGGTGAGCCGGTCTATCACTTTGTGGTGACGCCGCCCGCCTTTGATACCGAAGCCGGTACGGTGGAAGCCATTGCCAGTGCGCTGGCGCAGTCATTCATGCACTGGGGCTTTCTGGCCTGGGCGGTACTTGGCTCGCTGACGGCCATCGTGCTGGCCTACTGGCACTATGACCGTGGCCTGCCACTGCAGCCGCGTACCTTGCTGACCCCGGTGCTGGGTGAGCGTTTGATGCGTGGTTGGTTAGGCGGCGTGGTGGATGCCTGCTGTGTGATTGCCGTGGTAGCGGGCACCGTTGGCCCTATCGGTTTTCTGGCCACCCAGGTCAGCTTTGGCCTGCATGAGCTGTTCGGCATCAGCGAAGGTTACATGACGCAGTTGGTGATTCTGATCGGCCTGGGCGCAGTCTATGTGACCTCGGCGGCCACCGGTATTCATAAAGGCATTCAGATCCTGAGCCGCTTTAACGTCTTTCTGGCGCTGGCAATTGCGGCAGTGATCTTTATCTTCGGGCCGACGCTATTTTTCACCAATGCCTATCTGCAAGGTTTTGGCCAGTACATCACCTCGTTCTTCGCCATGGCCACCGTGACCTCGGAAACCGCGCCGGGCTGGTGGATGCAGTGGTGGACGGTGTTCTTCTTTGCCTGGTTTATCGGTTATGGCCCGCTGATGGCGATTTTCGTGGCGCGTATCTCGCGTGGTCGCACGATTCGCGAGATGATTCTTGCCGTTGCTGTCATGGCGCCGATTGCCACCACCGTATGGTTTACCCTGCTCGGCGGGTCCGGTATCTATTACCAGATGAGCGGCGCCATTGATCTGGCAGAAGCGCTGAATAACTTCCAGTTTGATGTGGCGACTCTGACGGTGGCTCAGGCGCTGCCGGGCGGTGCCTTTATGGCCCTGGCGATCCTGGTGCTGACCACTATCTTCGTGGCGACCACGGGTGACTCCATGAGCTATGCGATTGCCGTGGTATGTACCGGCCACGATGAACCGCATACCGCTGTGAGGGTTTTCTGGGGTATCACCATGGCGCTGATGGCAGCCATTCTGCTTTACATGGGGTCCGGGCAGATTGGTGTGTTGCAGCAGTTTATTGTGATTACGGCCATTCCTGTCTCCCTGGTGTTGTTGCCATCGCTGTGGCTAGGGCCAAAAGCGGCGTATGCGATGGCTCGCGAACAGGGGCTGACAACGCGTAAGAAGGTCATTGTTCATGAATAACCGTGATTGGGCGCTGGGAACACTGGCGCCTCTCACCCTGCGGTCTGCTGATGACGTCATGCAACTGGAGCGTCTGGGAAGCCTGCATGCATGCCGATTGAGTTTTGTGCGCACCTTGATGCGCCAGATGGGACGTCAGCGCTGGCAGGTCAGCCGGGAGCGTTTTGACCTGGATGAAAACGGCTTTGGTACGGCCATCTATCGCTTGCAGACGCCTTATGGCCGTTATCATGGCGTGATGTTTGCCCAGCCGCTGGATGATGCGCAGCGCTCGGATCGTGTAATTGCTGAAGCCTGGGATGTCACCTTTGGCCTGGTAGAAGGTGACGTGGATGATAGTCTGCTCGAGCAAATGGCGGCTAATGTGCCCCTGCAGGAGGCGGGGCGTCAGCATCCACGCCTTCTGGTCATGTCGCGAGCCAACAAAAGTCTGCGCAACTTCGCGCATTTTGTTGAGGCCCTGGCCAATGGACAACAGCCAGATCCCGCCTGGCTGACTCGGGTGGGCTATCTGTATCGCACCACGGCGGTCTATGGGAACGGTAAATTCGGGATTGCGGATTTTGCCCGTCTGCACGAAAACCCGGATTTTCGTCGCCCCTTCTCTGCACAGATGGCCGGTGTTTATCTGCTCAGGCATTTTTCCATTGAGCAGGTCGAACATCTGGCTCGCTGTCAGGCCCCGGATACGGCCTGCGAACTGGCTACCGAGCTGCGTCGCTATCTGGGCATCGGTAACTCGACCGGCCTTGGCATGGCCCCCTTTCTGATCAACCATCCCCAGCTGATTGCCCAGTGGGTTCACCAGCGGGAAACCGCTCTGGCGCTGGCCCAGCGTCAGGTACCCTGCGAAGAAGATCGCAAACGCCTGATTACGCTGACCCGGCGCGCTCAGCAGCATCTGGCTGAAACGGTGACCGAAGACGCCGAGCAGAGCGCACGCAATGCGGAAACCGTGGCGAGCCTGCCGGGTATATTGGCCTGGCTGGAATATGCACCACTGGAAGAAGATCTGTGGACCCAGCTGGTCGCCTGGAGCGAGCGGACGCTGTCGCTGGAAGCGCAGGAATTGATCAATACGCTGCTAATTGAGCTGTATCCGGATCATGTCGACCCGCTGGAAGACCAGATGGGAGTGACCGAGAATCTTGACCTGACGCCTGATATGCCACTGATTCATCTGCGCCTGCTAATAGAAACCCACTATAACTGGGCGTTGGAACACGACTATACCAGCCGTGAAGGTAGCTATTGGTTCTGGTACCGCTCAGCAGAGAAGGAAGAGCCCCGTCTTGGCGTTCGCCATGAAGAACCTGGCGCTGAGAAGGAAATGCTGATTGCCATGGGGCCAAGAGTGGCCCACAGCCACGCGGCCATCTGTGAATTTCTTGAAGAAACGCCGCGTGCCAAGGTCGTTGATTTTCTGCTCGCCAAGCCTCGTCATAAAGAAATTATCCGCCGTGTGCAGACGCTGGTGAAAGATACCTATGGCGATATTCACGCCAACCTCTGGCATCAGGACATGAAACCCATGCAGCTGCTGCGCACCAAGCTGGCGTTTTTCGGTGCCAGCCGGTTTGATCCCAAATCTGATCGCTGGGTGCGTATTACCATGTTTCAGGGGGCGCCACTGGTAGAAGAGCTTAACGCCGAGCCGGAAGATCTGAGCGATTTTGACAACTGGAGCTTTCCACTACAGCCCCAGCTGGAAAATGGTGTCATTGAACCTTCCGTGCTTTCGCCTCATGCGCAAGCATCAGCCTCATCCTTACACCCTCAACCTGCTCGTGGAGAAATGTTATGAAAGTCTCCTTCAATGAGCTACAGGGATTGTGCCGTAAAGCCTTTACCGGGATTGGTTTTGAAGACGGTGATGCCGCTGATGCCGCCGACATGGTGGCCTGGATGCAGTGTCATGGCTTTAATGCTGTCGACCAGCTTAGCCGTGGGCTGGACTTTTTGCTGGAGGAAGATCCGGAAGCGCTTCCCCGGATCATTTATCAGGACGGCGACCTGGCCGTGTTGGATGGCCAAGGTCAGAGCGTGTTGCGCAGTATCAGCCTGGCCACGGAGCTGGGCTTTGCCAAGGCGCGGGCTCGCGGGCTTTCGGTCGTCAAGATCCGCCGCTGCCACAATCGTCAGCTGATCATGGGGTATCTCTCACGCCTCGCCGGGCGAGGCATCAACATTACCGCCTTCTGGCGTAATGCTCAGTCACCACTGACCGAGCAGGTCGTCGGCTTTCGCGCGGGCCACCCCACGCCGGAAGTGCGTATTTATTCGGTCCGCGATGTGCCGGAAGAAAATGAGCCCAACGACGGTATCACCCTGGTGATGGCCAATCACGTGGAACTGCTGCCCTCCCTGGACGATGATCACGACCTGGACCTGCTGGCGCTGCATTCCGAATCTGACCTGATGGCCTGCCGCAAGCGCTCGCTTCAGGAAGGGATTGAAGTGGATGAAGCTATCTGGAAACGCCTGAAAATCTTGGCGCATCGTATTCTGGTCGAGTCTTCTGATGCTTCCCGAGGCGGTGCCGGTGCAGGCGTCAACGATAATGACTGAAAATCATAAGCTGCCATGTCAGGCAAAATAACCCGGTAATTACAACTCACCATGATGAGGTAGGCATGCAGGTTACTCTCGACGATATTGAAAAAGCCACCCACCGCGCGTTAACGGCCCACGGTGCTCAGCAGGTTTCTGCTTCTGCTGTCGCTCAAGCTGTGCGGCGGGCGGAGGCCATGGGCAATGTGATCTGTGGCCTGTATTACCTGGAAAGCTATTGCCTACAATTATCATCCGGGCGAGTCAAAGGCGATGTGGAACCGGTTATCAGTAAACCCCGGCCAGCGTCTGTGCTGGCAGATGCCTGTTACGGTTTTGCCCAGCCGGCCTTTGCCGAGGCGCTGCCGATAGCGGTAGCCGCAGCGCAGGAGCAGGGTCTGGCCATGCTGGCCGTTCGCCACGCACACACCTGCACCTCGCTTGGGTACTTCACCGAGCAGATTGCTGCCCATGGCCTGATCGGCCTTGGCTTTACTAATGCCTCTCCGATAGTGGCGCCACCGGGTGGAACAAAAGCGGCAATTGGTACCAACCCGATTGCCCTGAGCGTACCAGGGCGCAATGTCGGTGACCCGCTGCGCCTGCATTTCGACTTTTCAACCTCAGCGGTGGCGCTTGGAAAAATCACGATGGCCAAGGCGGCAGGCGAGCCGATTCCTGAAGGCTGGGCCATTGACGCAGAGGGTAACCCGACAACTGATCCTGAAGCCGCGCTTGGCGGTTCTCTGGTGAGTGCTGGCGGCTATAAAGGCTGGGGCTTTGGCCTGTTGGCAGAACTGCTGGCGGCAGGGATTGCAGGAGGCGTGAATTCACTGGATGTAAAAGCACTCAAGGCACCTGAAGGCGCCCCTCACGACCTGGGGCAATGCTACTTGCTGCTTGATCCTGGTACCTTTGGTGATCATTTCGATGAGCGCTTTGCACGTCTGGCAGAGGCCGTAGACGAACAGCCAAATGCCCGTCTACCGGGTGCTGTGCGGGAAGAAAAATCATTGATTGACGTGCCTGATGCTCTCTGGAACCGCGTGATGGCGTTATCCAACGCCTGAGTGAGGCCGGGCCACCGATACCGATCACCAACCAGGTGACTTGATGGCTGGTCAGGCCCTGGCATCAACCGGGACCCGACCGGCGAATCCCGATGGTTCTTCCCGCCATGGCGGGACGCTCGGCAGGGCGGGGAAGAGCATCAATAGCCGGTTGAATCGCATCAGGAAACGGCGCTGGCTTTACTGTCGTAGTGTCCATGCCCATTAACATCTGTTCGCTGCTGGCAAGCCGCTCGTTATTGTCGTTGTACATCTCAAAAAACACATGCAGGCGTTTGCTGTCGCTATCCAGTAGCGACATGGAAACGGATAGCGGCTGCCCCTGATGCGTTTCTCGCTGATAGCACAGATGGGTTTCCAGCGTATAAATCGTGTATCCATAATGCGCACGCCCGTTAACATCCAGGCCAATGTGATCCATCAGGGCTTCTACGGCCAGTGAAAAAACGCGGGCATACTCGGCATCATTCATATGGCCGTTGTAATCCACCCACTCAGCGGCCACCTGGGTGTTTAAGATAATCATTCTGGCTCTCCCTGGCATTTAACCCTGTTCTGCGCTTCGCAGGATAGCGTCCAATGCGGCCTGATACCCTTGAGTGCCCAGCCCGGCAATCACACCGTTAGCGCGCAGAGAAACGTAGGAATGATGGCGAAACGCTTCACGCTGATGAACATTGGAAATATGCACCTCAATCACGGTCCCTTCGAAAGCGTTAAGCGCATCCAGAATCGCCACTGACGTATGGGTGTAAGCCGCCGGATTGATGATAATGGCGTAGGTGCCATCCGTGCGGGCTGTCTGAATGGCATCAATCAAGACACCTTCATGGTTGCTTTGATGGCAGTTCAGTTCCCAGTCTGCCAGCACGGCTTTTTCACGCAGGTCGTTGTTTACATCATCAAGCGTTTCATGGCCATAGATGTCAGGTTCCCGACTGCCCAGCAGATTCAGATTAGGACCGTGAAGCACCAGAATTTTGCGGCTGATATGAGTGTTAGGCATAGGATGCTCTAAATAAAAGGTTAATGAACGATCATTCTAAGTGGATGAGCTCGGCATCGCCAATCAACAAAAACGCCCCGGTGGAATTCCACTCGGGGCGTCATACCTGCTTCAGCTGTCGCTGTTTAGCCAGTCGTCCGTTTAGCTGAACAGAGCAAAGCTGTTCGCGTTCAGGAACATATGAACAATGATGCCAGCGATGTAGCCCAACATAATGATCGGCGTCCAGCGCAGGTGACCCATAAAGGTGTAGGCCCCGCGCGCCTGGCCCATCACCGCAACACCGGCTGCAGAGCCAATCGAGAGCAGGCTACCGCCGGTACCCGCCGTCAGGGTAATCAACAGCCACTGGCCGTGGGACATGTCCGGTTCCATGGTCAGCACGGCAAACATCACCGGGATGTTATCGATCAACGCCGAAATAACGCCGAGGGTGATGTTGGCGCCGGTGGCGTTCCAGCCAAGATAAAGGGTCTCGGAAAGCATGGCCAGATAACCCATAAAGCCCAAACCGCCAACGCACATCACCACCCCGTAGAAGAACAGCAGGGTATCCCACTCGGCTCGCGCCACGCGGTTGAAGACGTCAAACGGCACCACGCCACCGAGGTTTTCCAGTTTCTTGTGATCACCCCGGCGGCTATAGCGCTCGCGCTTGCGCTCCAGTGAGCGCGGCAGGCTCTGGCGCAGGTAGTAGCCGAAGAACTGCAGGTAACCAAGGCCTGTCATCATGCCAAGTACCGGCGGCAGGTGCAGCAGGGTGTGGCACAGTACAGCGGTGGTAATGGTCAGCAGAAACAGTAAAACAATCCGCTTTGCGCCGCGCTTGAGCCACACATCTTCGTAAACGCTTTCCGGCTTGGCATCCTTGATAAAGAAGCTCATGACAATGGCGGGCACAAGGAAGTTGACCAGCGATGGCAGGAACAGGATAAAGAACTCCTGAAATTCGACCATACCGGCCTGCCAGACCATCAGCGTGGTGATATCCCCAAACGGGCTGAAGGCACCTCCCGCGTTAGCGGCCACCACAATATTTACACACGCCAGGTTGATAAAGCGCTTGTCGCCTTCAGCCACCTTGGTGACCACGGCACACATCAACAGAGCGGTGGTCAGGTTATCGGCAATCGGCGAGAGCACAAAGGCCAGGCCGCCGGTCAGCCAGAACAGCTTGCGATAGCTGAAGCCTTTACGCAGCATCCAGGAGCGAAGGGCATCAAATACCTTACGCTCTTCCATGGCATTGATATACGTCATGGCCACCAGCAGGAACAGCATCAGCTCGGTGAACTCCAGAAGCGTCACGCGAAAGGCGTTCTCGGAATCTGCCGACATTCCGTTCTGGACATACACCCAGCCGATGAGGCTCCAGATGATACCTGCAGCAACCAATACAGGCTTGGACTTGCGCATGTGGATCTTTTCTTCAGCGATGACCAGCATGTAGGCGATGACAAAAATCGCAATGGCGAAAAAGCCCACGGCTGTATTGGTCATATCCAGCGTGCCGGTTGCCGCCAGGGCGGCTGGGCTAAAAAACAACAGCCCTGAGAAGGCGACAAACGCCCACAAAAAAAGCCAGCGGCGATCGCTTCGCGGCTGGCTGGGAGGTTCGTTCAAGGGTCTCATAGTGAATTTATCCTTATCTTCGTCTAAGGGGTGGAGGACAGGGTGGCAAAAAGCCGCATTAGTTTACCAGCCTGTGTTGCGATGCAATACGTAAAAAAAACGAATGAAATTAAGCGATAGACGAATAACTGTGTCTTTTTTTTGTAAGGTAGTCTTATAGGGAATGGTAACTTTGCAATAACAGGTTTTGATAGAGGAATTACCTGGCACAGCAAAAGCCGTCACTGCCAGCATCTCACAGCGTAATGCCGTGTGTAGGGCCGTGTGTAGGGCCGTGTGTTGGTGACTTTATGCTTGCATTTTGTTACATAACGATACCGCGAAATCCTAAAGTTAGAAATCTTCCCGCCGAGAGTTTAAGGTAACAGTATTAAATAATGTGTCGTGCTAAAAAGCGTGCCGTATGAAAAGCATCTGCTATTGGCTTCGTCGACACAAACACCAGCGTTGATCTGTTGATAGGTGGTATCACCAGGTCGTGGTAGCAAAGCTGCCGCAGAGCAACGCAAAGGATGGGTTTTGCTATGTCTATTTCATCACTGGGTATCGGGTCTGGGCTTGACCTGAATGGCTTGCTGGATCAGCTGCGTGACGCTGAGCGTGAAAAGCTGCAGCCAATTCAGCAGCGGCTGGATTCCGAGCAGACACGTATTTCTGCCTATGGGCAATTGGAAGGCGCCCTGTCAGCGTTTCAGTCAGCGGCTGACGCACTTGGCGATACTGCGCTGTATGAAAGCCTTTCCACCAATACCAGCGGCGAGGCGGTGAGCGCGGCAGCAGATGACACCGCCATGCCGGGCAGCTATTCCGTTAATGTAGATTCTCTTGCTACGCGCGGTACCCTGGCGTCTCAAGGGGTAACGCAAGCAGCTGATGAAGCGATTTCCGGTACAGCTGAACAGACCATGGCGTTTACCTTCGGTAACGGGGATACCTCCGAGGTCACGATTGCTGCCAACAGCTCGCTGGAAGATATCCGCGACGCCATCAATGCGGATGCCGACGCGGGCGTTAATGCTTCCGTGATTAACGACGGCGAAAACTATCGGCTGGCGCTTAGCTCTCGGGAAACAGGTGCTGATGCCTCCATTGAAGGCTTTACCTTTACAGGGTTAACAGAGGATGCTGACGCCGCCCAGTCAGGCACAGATGCCAGCCTGAACGTGAACGGTGTGCCCATCACCAGCGCCAATAACCAGGTGGAAGGCGCGATCCAGGGCGTCACGCTTAACCTGCAGAGCGAAGGCGCCAGCACGGTGGCCGTTGAGCAGAACACCCTTGCGGTACGCGAAGCGGTCACCGGGTTTGTTGATGCCTACAACACCATGAAAGGCACCATTGGCGAGCTGACGGCGTTCAACTCGGAAACCGGCCAGGCGGGTGAGCTTAACGGCGACAGCACGGTTCGCATTGTTGAATCCCGTTTGCGCAGCGAGTTGAGCGGTGGTGTTGCCGGTGAAGAAGGCGGCTTCTCAATGCTTAGTGATATCGGTATTTCACTGGAGCTGGATGGCACTCTGTCGATTGACCAGGATAAGCTTGATAACGTGATCGCCAATGATCAGCAAGCGCTATCCGATTTCTTCGCCGGTAATGAAACGACCACCGGGTTGGCCGAGCAGCTGAACGACAGCGTTGGCCAGCTACTCAGCAGCAATGGCTCCGTGCAGGGGGCGATCAACGGGTCTGAAAGCCGTATTGAATCGCTGGGCAGTCGCTACACCAATATGGAGCAGCAGGTTGAGCGTACCATTGACCGCTACCGCACTCAGTTTGGTCAACTCGATGGCATGATTGCGCAAATGAACCAGACCAGCAGCTACCTGACTCAGCAGTTTGCTTCACTGGATGCGCAGCTGGGGCGCGACTGACCTCAAACAGTGACAAACCCGTTTAGCGCTAAAGCCCGCCCCTGAAATCAGGCGGGCTTTTTTGTGAGTTACGCTTCTTTATCGAACCTGTTGTTTCGTTGGTGCTTTTTCTAAAAAATAATTATTTGGGTTCCAGCTGGGCTTCAAAAACGTTTCAGAAACGTCTCAAAAGCGCTTAAAGCGAAAATAAAGGCTAAAGTTGATGTCTTCTCTGCCGATAATATTTCAGTAGTTAAAAAACCAAACGTAACCAATCTGCCAAACACCGGTGCTGTGAACGACACCAGCGCCAGCCCACTGCATTGATTCTGTTGTCACCAGGCGCTGGGCAATACGTGTTGGGTTTAAGCCAGGCACACTGAGGAGACACCCAGTATGGCGACAATAACCTCTCTAGGTATTGGCTCAGGCCTCGACCTCAGCGGTCTGCTTGACCAGCTCAATGACGCAGAACGCGGCAAGCTGACACCGATTGTCCGTCAGCAGGAGCAGCAGGAAGCCAAAATTTCTGCCTACGGCAAAATTCAGTCATCGCTGAATAGCTTGAACGATGCGGTGGATGCGCTCAGCAAGCCCAAACTGTATCAGAGCCTTTCTGCCAGCGTGCGTGGTGACGAAATCACCGCCACCACGGATGCCACCGCGCTGCCGGGTAGTTACCGGGTTGAGGTCTCTCAGCTTGCTACGGCAGGGACGCTGGCGTCCAGCGGTGTAGAGTTCAGCGATACTGCCCTGGCGTTGGATGGTGCTACTAAGCTGCGTCTTGAATTTACTGACACCAGCAAAAATATTGATGTGGATATCGCGGCGGACAGCAGCCTTGAAGATATTCGCGATGCCATTAACGCTACGGAAAATAGCGGTGTCAGCGCGAGTATTATCTTTGATGGCAGTAACCACCGTTTGGCACTTAGCTCCAGTGACACCGGCCAGGCGGCTTCGATCAGCGGTTTCAGTTTCCTGGATGCTGCTGCTGATCCTGTTGTTACCCAGCCCTTTACGGCTGAGGTTGTCAACGGCGGCCAGAATGCTGATCTAACGGTTAACGGCGTGACCATCACCAGCGCCAATAACCAGATTGAAGGCGCGATTCAAGGCGTGACTCTGGATCTCAACGCACTCAATATCGGGGAAGGCGAAACCGCCAGCAGCACGGTCAACGTTGAGCGCAATACGCTAAAAATCCGTGAGGCCGTCGGGGATTTCGTTGAGGCCTTTAATGACCTGAAAGGCACCATTGGTACGCTGACCAGCTTTAGCGGCGACCGGGAAACCGCCGGTGAGCTGGTTGGCGATAGTGTGGTACGTACCATTGAAGGGCGTTTGCGTAGTGTGCTGGGTGGCGGTGTGGCAGGGGGTGAATTTTCCACCCTCAGCCAACTGGGTATTACCCTGCAGCGTGATGGCACTCTGGAAATGGACGACGACACCATCAGCAATCTGGCCAAGAACCAGCCTGATGCATTGAGTGACTTCTTCGCAGGCACCGACGGCAACAGCGGCCTGGGCGATTTGCTCAGCACAACGATCGAACAGCTGACTAACAGCAACGGCACCTTGGGCAGCGCCATCAGCGGTGCGGAAAACCGCATTGAAAGCCTCAATGCGCGTTACGAACGTGCCGAACTAAGTATCGAGCGGACAATTTCCCGTTACCGCACCCAGTTCGGCCAGCTGGACTCAATGATCGCCCAGATGAACCAGACCAGCACCTACCTCACCCAGCAGTTCGATGCCCTCGACTCAGCGCTGGGCCGCAAGAAGTAACCCTTCCCAGACTGGCGGGAGAGGAGGTTCACTCGCCGGTTCATTATTGCCGACCTGATGCTGTGAGTGTGTGTGGCAACCCCTTCATTTACCACGGCACACTGCGCCGCCCAGTCTGAAACTCCACTACTTTCTGGTAAATCTCCCGCGCTCGGGCGAGGGCATCCTTCTCCATATCATCCAACGTTACCTCACGGTTGCCGTTGCCGCCCTGGCTTTGCAGCAACTGATGCACATTGGCGCGGTAGCGCTCCAGCAGGTGATCTAGGTTAGCGTGAATCATCTGCATTTCCAGCATCAGCTTGCGCTGCATTTCGCGGTAGCGCAGCAGGTCTTGCGGGCGGTTGGCGTTATCAATCAGCGTTTCCAGAGTGGTATTCACCAGAGTGCGTGCCCGCTCAAGGCGAGGGAGGATGGTAAACACCACGTCATAAAGCTGAACGGGAGATGCGTAGATCTGCATGGAAGTCATGAAACGGCCAGTACCCAGCGAAAAGAGCCCACAGTGTACCTTTGAGCCATCATCCAGCAAGCGCCTGCCACCAACTTTTAATAGCCGTTACCAACCGTTACATCTTTTTTTACGATTATGCTAAAGGTTTCTCCTGACAGGCCGTAATTATTAATAACGGCACACAATGTGGCCGAAAAGCAGGCCTCAACGGCCAGTGTAACTGTAAAGGAGAATCACCATGTCTGTGATCAACACTAACATCACTTCCATGATCGGCCAGCAAAACCTGCGCGAATCACAAAATGCGCTGCAAACCTCCATGGAGCGTCTGTCTTCAGGCCTGCGCATCAACAGTGCCAAGGATGATGCGGCCGGTCAGGCCATCGCCAATCGTATGTCATCTCAGATTACCGGTCTGGGACAAGCGCAGCGTAACGCCAACGACGGTATCTCGATTTCCCAAACCGCCGAAGGTGCGCTTAACCAAGTGAACGATAACTTGCAGCGTGTTCGTGAATTAACAGTGCAGGCACAGAACGGAACTAACTCTCAGGATGATCTTCAGTCGATTCAAGACGAGATCACACAGCGTATGAACGAAATTGATCGGATTTCTGAAGAGACGGATTTTAACGGAACGAAAGTGCTTGCTTCCGACCAAGGAATTTCTATTCAAGTGGGCGCTAATGATAACGAAACTATTTCGGTAAATTTGGAGCAAATTGATAAGACCACACTGGGTTTAGCAAACTTTGATGTAACTTCGAGTCAGTCATTGGAGCCTGAGCTTGGTGAGCAGGTTGGTTATAATGATGCAGTTGGCGAGATTTATGAAGTTATCGACAAGGATACCGGTGAAGCAAGAACCGATGTTTTTGGCTCAAAGAATGACGACGGCACCATTACAGCCGTAAAAGTAGCTGCTACAGCCAACGCAACTAACCAAGGTTATGAAGCTGTAACTTATCAGGATGGAACCAACACAGGAATTACCGCAACCCTTCAATATGAAGCGAATGATGCTGCAAATGATGACTTTTCACGCGGTGATTTGAAAATTGTTGGCGAAAATGGTGATGGTGTTACTGTAGAAGTAGAGACTCTTGCTTCTGCTTCTACTGATGGTACAGATATTGATTTGAGCGGAGCTAATGTTGGTGAAGGCGCAATTGCTGATCTCGCAAAAGGTGGGCTTGAGCAGCTTGATAGCGCACTTGCCCAGGTTGATAGCCTGCGTTCTGAATTAGGTGCGGTGCAAAACCGCTTTGAATCTGCCATCACTAACTTAAGCACCAACGAGACTAACCTCTCAGCTGCACGGTCACGTATTGAAGATGCTGATTATGCAATGGAAGTGGCAGACATGACCAAGAACCAGATTCTGCAGCAGGCGGGTACTTCGGTACTGGCACAGGCGAACCAGCTGCCGCAGAACGTTTTGTCTCTGCTGGGTTAATCTGAGGCTTGAGATTGATAGAGATTTTTCTCTATCACTGAGAAGCATACGAAACCGGCTCCCTTTTGGGGCCGGTTTTTGTTTGAGGTGAACATGACCGATGACGAACGCCAGCATGTGATCAATGAGTTACAAAAGGTCATTGACGATACCCAAGCCACCCTCAGCCGCTTTGAAGCCACCGGCATGGATCATGAGATGCGTAAGGACTATGACAAGCTGCTGGGGATACTGGATGACGCAGTGAAGCAGCAGCGTGAGCATACCCAGGTGATGTTGGATAGCACTACAGATTGAGTCGCTAGTCGTAAAGAAAAATAATTTTTTGTAATCTGGTAAAGTTTTCTTAGCTGATGCCGATAAAATAGATAAGCCAGTTCACGGAAGAGATTCGACTCCATGCCAATGATCAATACCAATCTGACTTCACTCACTACCCAGCAAAGCTTGCGACAAAATCAGTCATCCCTTTCTACCAGCATGGAGCGGCTGTCATCTGGGCTGCGCGTTAATAGCGCGAAGGATGATGCGGCAGGCCAGGCGATTGGTAATCGCTTCCAGGCTCAGCGTATTGGTCTCAATCAAGGCGCGCGGAATGCCAATGACGGGATATCTCTATCCCAGACCGCCCATGATGTACTGAACGGCATGAACGAGAAACTGCAGCGCATCCGTGAACTGGCGGTTCAGGGGCTAAATGGCACGAATCAGACGCGTGATAGCGATTCTATCCAAGCTGAGATCAATCAGAACTTGATGGAAATCGACCGTTTGGCTGCTACTTCTGAGTATAACGGTATCCCTTTGATGACAGGTCAGGCTGGAAATGTTCCGTTACAGGTGGGGGCCAATGATGGCCAGCAAATTGGGGTAGATTTAAATCCACCTGGCTTTAGTGTAGAGGCGTTGGGGCTAGAAGGGTTAAACATTGCAGGTATCGATGGAGACGTTACTGAGCGGGATGCGCTGCGCGGTGTGGCACGTGACATCCGCCTTGATGACCCGTCAACCATTGGTCCAACATTCGCACCAGGCACCCAGCAGCCTCTCTACTATTCAGATGCCTTTGGCTATTATACAAGCGATGGGAGTGACGGTTTTTCGCATGTATCTGTCAATGCGTCACATAACACATCAACAGATACCAGCCAGGTATCGATAACCAATCCGCAACCTATATTTTCCAGTGCCATGATGACGGATCCAGAGCCCCTGCCTGACCTGCCGTCTAATCAGCGATTTATTGAAAAAGATAATACTTATTATCTTGAAGAGCGCTTGCCTGATGGCACTTTAAGTTATCGTGAAACGGGTTTTGCTCTTAGTTATGAAGAAGCTATGGGAACAGGTGCCTTTGAGCCTTCCTCTACGGTTGCCGCTGGTACCTATGCAAACGTCAGTGATGGCTTTACGTTTAACGGTGAAAGTTACAGTCAGGCAAGCGCTGAAGATATTGCGTTTTTATCTTCAACGGGCAGCACTCTTAATCCTGCATCATTAACCCAGAATGCTGATGGTAATCTTTATATCCAGACAGAAGTAAGTGGTCAGGATCGTTTTTTTGCGCTCGATGATGTTACAGCTAATGATCGACTGGTGTTTACACAGGAAGCAAGTGCTATTGAAGTAAATTCTGGCGATACATTTACAGAAGTGACAGGTGACTTTACATATGGAGTTAATAGTTATTCTACTAGTGGCGTAGAACTCGAGTTTACAGATCCAACCGGTACACTGGTTCAAGATCAAAATGACGACTTTTTTGTGAGGACTGGAAGCTCCACGAGCGATTATGATTTTTTTGTGCTTACCGGTGTTACTTCTGAGAGAGACCTTGTCTTGGAAGCTGGGCCACAAGGATTTGCTGGCGCAGACTTTTCTTCACAACCGACGCTAATTGATCCCGAGGTTCCTGCCGTAGATTTTTCTTCACTTGATGCCAGCAATATTACTTTTAATCCTAAAAATAACAATTTAGACGGGTTAACAGACCTTACGGTTGTCCAGCGTGAGTCAGATGGGCAATGGATAATCCGTGGTCAGCAACCCGATGGCAGCCAGGCATATCTGGAAGCAGATTTTGAGCTGAAAGTAGATGCCAATGGCGAAGCGACTGAGGCGGTAATAACAGCCACACAAGAAGTGGCGGATGTGCTGGGTACGGCGAGCCACGAACAGGAAAAAGTCAGTGGATATTCGGAAATCACTATCGACCCGCGTAATGTGACCGTCGAATATACGGATGCTCAAGGGCAAACGTTTGAAGACGTTCTACAGCAAAACGAAGATGGTAATTACTATTTTTCGTTGCCTGGTGAAAGCTCTTTGCGAGGTGGTTACAAAACCGCAACGCTGGTTGACCTGGAAGGCACCAGCGAGATTTTATTACGCACCGAGAACGGCGGCAGTGAGGTTGTCGTTTATTATCCCAGCAACGTCAGTATGGGTACGAATTTCAGTACGGTGGCCCTTACTGACGCTGACGGTTTTAATGATGACGGCGTACCGCATACGCGCTTACAGATTCGTGAGAATGGTGAAGATTTTCGACTGCGTGTCCCGCGCAATCCGCTTGCAGCATTAGATCGTGCTATCGGCATGGTGGATGCGAAGCGTAGCCATCTGGGCGCTGTGGAAAACCGTCTGGAATCCGCCATCAGCAATAATGAAACCACCGCTATTAATTTGGCTAGCGCTGAATCTCGCATTATGGATGCGGATTACGCTCAGGAAACCGCTAAGATGTTGCGTTCGCAGATTATTCAGCAGGCGGGGAATAGCATGCTGGCACAGGCTAATGTGATACCGGAATCGGTGTTGGCATTGCTTGGATAATTATGATGCCGCCATCCGCCAAATCGTCAGGTTATTATGCAACAGTGCCACCGCTAACTTGGATTCCCGATAACCCACTCGGGAATGACGGTGTTGAGCGGCATGACGCTTAGGCTAAACTCCCGCATAAAGGTCAGGCCGCGAGTCTCTTCATGGGCGCTGAGTTCGCGGATATGGTTCATGGCACTCCTGGTCATTTTAATGCTTGAACATTTCGTCGAGACTGTCGGCAAATAGAATATCTCGTAACCAACCTTTCAGTTGATTTCGATCCGCTTGCTCAATTCTGGTTTCCACCCAACCAGGGACTTCACCAAACTTTAACTCAACTTGACTGCGGAGTGTCTCGCTTGATTCTTCTCGACGAGCATCGTTCAAAAATGAGACTTCGTCCCGTAACGCCCGCTCTCGAACAAACGCTAGACGGCGCGTCTCTTCATCGGCGCTAAGCTCGCGGATACGACTCATCGCTTTTTGGGAAGACTTAGTGTTTGAAAAGTTCATCAAGGCTGTTGACACTCAGTATTTCATCCGTCCAGGTTTCTAGCTGCCCAGTATCAGCCCGCTCCAACTTTTCACCAACCCACGCGGGTAATTCACCAAAACGTTTTCTCAGAAGACGTTGCAGAACGCGACGCTCTCCCGTCATTTCACCTTCTCGCTTTGCATCGTTCAGCAACGACACCTCGTCCCGCAGCGCTCGTTCACGCACAAAGGCAAGACGGCGCGTCTCTTCATCGGCGCTAAGCTCGCGGATACGACTCATCGCACGTTTAACCGGTTCATGAGCAACATTGGCCATCGTTAATTCCTCCTGCCAGTGTTTGAAGAAGGTGATCCAGGCGCGCAACGGGCCTTCTGGCAAGCCTAAGCGATCCGCTTTGTTGAGTTCGATCAGGTTCATCTGCAAAATGTTCCCCAGTGAAATATGGGGATGGCGCTCATCGCGCATCTCGAAGCGCCACACGGCTTGCTCGCGTTCTGTCGCGGTTTCTGTAAATAGATCGAAGTCCAACAAGTGTAAGCCTACCGAAGCGCGCAGCTCCTGGTAGTTTTCACCTGCGCTTAGCTGGCTGCCTAGGGTTCGGGCTAGGTAAAAGAGACCACGCTTGTGCCAAGCCCCATAGCGCCGCACCTGTATTTCCACATTGTAGCAGTTGTTGTCTTCATCACGCGCCAATACATCGAGGATGATGTATTTGCCGGTGAGTTCACTGGGTTCGATGTTGGGGTTAATGATTTCTACCGAAGCGATATCTGGCAAAAAGGATACGCCTATGTTCACCAGATAGCTGGCGTAGGTGTGGCAACCGTGGATCATCGGGCATAGGTCAAACTGGATTCCCGATAACCCCGTTCGGGAATGACGGTGTTGTGGTCAGGCGGAAACGATGGTGCCGGTGCAGTGGGGCAGGGCATTCGGACTAATGTGACCCATCGCCGTTTTTGAACTATTCTGACCATTAAGTATGCATCTGCCAGGGAAGGCTTTATGACGATGACGCTGCTTGACCCTACCAATGATTACGTTTTCAAACGTCTGTTTGCAGAAAGACCTGATCTGCTGGTGGCTTTGATTAATGATCTGCGCCCGGATTTACCGGCGATCACCACGGTCGATATCACTAACCCCAATATTGAGCCGAGTGAATTGTCAGGTAAGTACATCATTCTGGATGTGCTCGCCCGCGATAACTCAGGTCACTGCTATAATGTTGAAATACAGGTACGCCGTTACGATGCTTGGCACAAACGTGGGCTTTTCTATCTGGCCAGCCTGCTAAGCAAGCAGCTAAGCGCCGGGGAGGATTACCAGGCACTGAATGCGGCGGTCGGAATTCATCTGCTGGATTTTGATCTGTTTGTTGGCACGGAAAGTGAGCAACAGCAAGCCATCTGGCGGTTTGAGATGCGCGATGCCACTCAGCCGCATATATCGCTTGGGAACCTGTTGCAGATGAACCTGATCGAATTGAAGAAAGCTGACCGTCTAGGCATGTCTGAAAGGCCCTTGCGGGCCTGGGTTAATTTTCTGGAGCACTGGAAAGAGGGGCTGGCAATGGTAGACACAAGCTACGAACCGGTAAACAAAGCCATGGAACGTCTGAAAGAACTCAGCGCTGATGAAGAAACCCGGCGGCTGGCCTTTGTGCGCGAACGCGCTCTGCGCGATGAAATTTCCTTTATTAAAGATGCTGAACGCCGAGGGCGTGAGGAAGGGCGTGAGGAAGGGCGTGAAACCGTCGCCCGTAACCTGATTGCCATGCAGGTGCTTGACGACAAACAGATTGCTTCAGCCTCTGGTCTGCAGGAAGCCGACATAAAGCGCCTGCGTAATGAAAACAGGCACTGATACAAGGCGCTAATTGCCGCCGGTGGCGGAAATGACGCCTTTTCTCAGCTGTCATTCCCGCATGCCCTTAGCGGGAATCCATTGTGATTCAGGCAACTGTGAATCATCGGGCATAGATCAAACTGGATTCCCGATAACCCCACTCGGGAATGACGGTGTGGTGCTTTGCTTTGATATCCAGGCATGTACGGCGCAGGTGGTTCGTGTTTCAAACCCATGGTTTTCATACAGCCTCTGGGCTGGGGTGTTGCGCTGATCTACCGCTAATATGACCTCTTTCATCCCGGCTTCTTTTGCTTTGCGTAGTGCCTCGTTGACCACTTGCCTCCCTAGGCCATGCCCACGCCAGGTGGGCGCCAGCCCCATATACATAAGTTCCCAGTTATTGGCTTCTGGATGCGGGGCGAGTAGCAGTAATCCGGCATCTTCTTTCTGGTAGCGAACCAGGTACCATTGTTCAGGGGCATGAATGTCTTGGCGATAGAATCCCTGCAGAGCTTCCTGGGTGGTCAAAACTCCCTGGAGTTCGGGGCAATCCAGCGAGCTGCGCTCGATTTGGCGAAATATCGCCTCCAGGCGTTCAGGGGCTGCCTCTTTTACGTGAACAAACTCAGCATGGGTTACGGTGGCGTTCGGTATTGCCTGGGTGGTGGCGCTCATATAGTTCAGGGTCACCACTTGAGCAAAGCCGCTTTCTTCAAGCAGGGCAGCGGTGGCAGGGTCATCATGTGCAATAACGGTTTTGACGACCTTCAGGTTTTGCTGGCTTGCCCAGCCAATGGCGGCGTTCAGTAACTCTGGCGCAGCGTTACATTCCATGTGCGGCAGCCATAGGTTGGCTTCTTTACTTGAGAGCACTTCTACCCAGGTGGCGCCAGAGAGCGCCTGTTTGCCATCTGGCTTGATAAGCAGCCCTTGCCAGTCAGCGTCTGGACGTTCAAGCATCAGGTCAATAGCTTGCGCCAACCCGCTCTGGCTTTTGGGGTCATGGGCGGCGTCTAAACTCAATATCGCTTCACGCCGTAAAGTTGAGGGGCAGGAGATAACGCCATCATCAACGCTTACTGGGTGGTCAGAAAACGTACGTCTCATAGAGTTGCGCCAAAAAATCATTAATCGACACAGTTTTGCCTATTTGCTGATCTGAATAAACCCCGCGATGACGATGATGGAAGGTTAAACGGGTCGATAGCTTCGCCCGTGTGTCAATTTGGCATACAGGGGCGTGACCGCAGCATTTTGGCTGGATTCATGCTTAGCCTGTCCTCTCTGCCTTGCACCTGCGTATCTCTCTCTATATGATCGAGTGGTTAAAATAATCAACAATCAGGTGATAGGAGAGTGGCGAATGCAGCCTCAAACATCCTCTGGCCATGTGGCCTCTTACTATGCGGCGTCGGCGAATGCAGCACCAGAAAGGCCAGCGCTTAGCGGTGATATCGAGTGCGATATTTGCGTGGTGGGGGCCGGGTTTACCGGCATCTCGGCGGCGCTGCATCTGGCGGAGCGTGGCCATAATGTCGTGGTGCTGGAAAGTGTGGCGATTGGCTTTGGAGCCTCTGGGCGAAACGGTGGGCAAATCGTCAACAGCTATAGCCGTGACATGGATGTTATCGAAAAGCAGAACGGCGCTGAAGCCGCTCGGGCACTGGGCGCAATGGCATTTGAGGGCAACCGGATTATTCGTCAGCGGATTGCTCAGTATGACATCAACTGCGATCTCAAAGAGGGCAACCTGTTCGCTGCCTGTAATGCAAAACAGTGGGAAGGGTTGAAGGAACAAAAAGCATTGTGGGAGCGCTACGGCCATCATGAGCTGGAGTTGCTGGAAGGCGATGAGGTCAAGCGTGAAATTGACAGTGAGCGCTATGTAGGCGCGCTGGTGGATCACTCGGGTGGTCACCTGCATCCGCTTAATCTGGTGTTGGGTCAAGCCGCCGCGTTTGAGTCGTTAGGTGGCAAGATTTTTGAACACTCGCCGGTCACGCGGCTGGAACATGGTGAGCCAGTCACGCTGCATACGGCCAACGGGCGGGTGACCGCGAATCGCGTCGTGATGGCGGGTAATGCGTACCTACAAGGCTTGTTACCCAAGCTGGAAAGCAAGGCGATGCCATGTGGCACCCAGATTATTACCACTGAGCCACTGTCTGATGAGGTGGCCGCGCGGTTGTTGCCCAACAATAAAGCAGTAGAGGACTGTAATTATCTGCTGGATTATTATCGTCTGACGGCGGATAACCGCCTGCTGTATGGCGGCGGGGTCAACTATGGCGGGCAGGCGTCTGCCAGCATTGAAGCGGCCATTCGGCCTAAAATGCTGAGTACCTTTCCAGAGCTGAACGATGTACGTGTTGATTATGCCTGGAGCGGTAACTTCCTGCTGACGCTTAATCGCTTGCCGCAGTTCGGGCGCATCAATCGCAATGTCTATTATGCGCAAGGGTATTCCGGCCACGGAGTGACGTGTTCGCACCTTGCGGGCAAACTGGTGGCGGAAACCATTAGCGGTGAAGAAGAACGCTTTGAAGCGTTTGCGCAGATTTCACATCTGCCTATGCCGGGTGGGCGGTTGTTGCGCGTGCCACTTTCCGCCATGGGGGCGTGGTTCTATGCCATGCGGGATCGGCTGGCGGTCTAGTGTTTAGTACATAGCTAGGGTGGTTGTGCCGTTAGGCGAGCGAGGAGCCAATGTGAGAAATGGCGGATTGCGTCGTGAATCCGCCATTTAAATATTCGCTATGGGGGATTTAGTCGATGGCGGATTACGCCGGGAATCCTCCCTACGGGTACCGAGCCTCAATGGAAGATGGCGATTGTGCCGGAAATTCATCGGCTCGCACAACGAATACAGCAAAAGAGAGGCAGTAGAAGCCTCTCTTTTTTGATCAAATGCTTTTATCAATACCTGCAAGCTTACACGTGGCGCAGGTACCAGTCGTATTCCATGGCGCTGACTTCGCGCATGGCTTCGGCGCGTTCGGCGTGGCGGTTGGCGATGAAAACGTGGATAAAATCTTCGCCGAGCTGTTCACCAAGAACGGGGCTGTTGGCGAGTAAGTGCAGGGCGTGGGTCCAGCTGTTGGTCAGCTGAGGATCGACCTGTTCATAGGCGTTGCCGATGATGGCGTCAGAGGGCTGGCGTTCTTTGATCAGGCCATGGTGGATCGATGCCAGTACGGTAGCCAGCAGTAGGTAAGGGTTAACATCGGCGCCTGCCACGCGATGTTCCACACGCCGTGCTTCTTTCGGCCCGGCGGGAACGCGCACTGCGACCGAGCGATTGTCATAGCCCCAGGTGGGCGCCATGGGCACGTAGAGCCCCTGCTGAAAGCGCCGGAACGAGTTGAGGTTGGGGGCGAGTAGTGCCATGGAGTCTGGCATCAGTTCCAGCAACCCGCCAACCGCATGCTGAAGCGCGATACTTTCCAGCGGGTCGTCACCGTTTTCGGAAAAGATATTCTGGCCGTTTTCATCCAGCAAACTGACATGAACATGGGTGCCGCTTCCGGCTTCCTGGCCGTATGGCTTGGCCATGAAGGTGGCTTCAAAACCGTGCTGCAAAGCGACCCCTTTAATCAGCCGCTTGAGCAGTACGGAATGATCGCAGGCGCGCAGGGCATCATCGGTGTGAATCAGGTTGGCTTCAAACTGACCGGGCGCGCATTCCTTCAGCACGGTATCCAGCGGCAGCCCCTGCGCCTGGGCGGCACTTTGCAGGTCATCAATAAACTCGGCGTACTCGTCCAGCTCCAGCACGGAATATAACTGGCTTTGGGTGGCACGTTCACCACTACAGGGCGATTTCGGTGGCTGGATCAAATTGCCTTCACAGCGTTGCCGGTCAACCAGATAGAACTCCAGCTCCAGTGCAACCACCGGCGTTAAGCCCAGCATGGAAAGCTGGCCGAGAATGCGTTGCAGAATCTGGCGCGGATCGGCAAAAAATGGCGTGCCGTCCATTTCTTCCATGGTCATCAATACCTGGCCGTAGTGCTTGTTATTCAACCAGGGAACGGCGTGGAGCGTGCCGGGAATCGCGCGGCATAGCCTGTCGCCATCACCGCTGGAAAGCCCCAGCCCGGTTTCTTCGACGGTGTTGCCGTTGATATCCAGTGCAAAGACGGATGCCGGCAGGTAGATGCCTTTTTCGAACACCTTGCCAAGATTGTCGACGGGAATGCGCTTGCCACGGATGACGCCATTCAGGTCGCTGATCAACAGATCAATGCTGGTGATGTCGGGATGACGATCCTGAAAGGCTAAAGCTTCGTTGTGAGCGTGTTGGGCGGAAGACATACGTTAACCCTTGTTTTTGTACAGTGTTGGTTATGAATTGTTGGTTATGGAGCCGCTGCTTATGAAGCGTTGGCTATCTATCGCTGGCGCTGAACCATTGGTAGTGATTTTGATAACAGTATCCTTGCCTCGCCTGACGCATGTGTCAAATATTTAATAACAAAAATAGCGTGTTTTTTTGGCGAAAATTTCATATTGAATTTTTATTTTCATTTTTAACAATGACTTATAAGTTATTTTTGTAAAAATTACGGTTTAGGCTTGGAAATTAAAACAAGCCGCGCTATGTTGAGTGCATCGTTGAATAAAACATAACAACCGACAAAGTGTATTTATCATGCAAGCCATTAATTCTTCACGGCCTGATTTTTCACGGCTCGATTCCTCGCGGCCTGATTCCTCGCGGCCTGATTCCTCACGGCCCGGCCCTTCAAGACCGATGGTAGGTGTTATTGCCTGTTGCCGGAACGTGGAAGGCCACCCCGCTCAGATGGTGACGGATAAGTTTCTGCAGGCGCTTTACCACTACGGCATTACGCCGGTGATTCTTCCTGTGCTGGCGGCCGATATGCTGACGCCTGAAGCACGTGCCGAGCAGGCTGCTGCTCTGTTGGGCCGCCTGGATGGGTTGATGCTGACCGGCAGCTACACCAACGTTTCGCCGGACCGCTATGGCGCTGAGCGAGCCCCGGAAAACACCCGCGATGATCGTCGCCGCGATGATGAAGCGCTTAGCTGGGTGCATGAGGCCGTGCGCCAGGGGTTGCCTTTATTGGGCATTTGCCGCGGTTTTCAGGAAATGAATGTGGCCTTGGGTGGCACGCTGCATCAAGCCGTGCAGACGCTGCCGGGCATGCTGGATCACCGCGAACCGCCGGCAGATGACATGGCGGGACATTACGCGCCTTCGCATACAGTGACACTTCGCCCGGAGGGTGTGTTGGCAGCGCTGTATAGCGGTGAGTATCTTGAGGTGAATTCACTCCATCAGCAGGGGATTGACCAACTGGCACCCGGCCTTGAAGCCGAAGCCTGGGCGCCGGATGGGCTGGTCGAAGCGGTTTCCGTACGCGATGCTTCTGCCTTTGCGTTGGCGGTGCAGTGGCATCCGGAATGGCGCCCCAAAGAACACCCCTTCTACGACGCCATTTTTCAGGGCTTTGCCATGGCATGTCGCCAGCATTGCGTCCCCCGTGACACCTCACTAGCCGCTTGCTGAAAGCGTGTCCAACGATCTGATCAGGAGCTGAGTTATGCAAACCCAGGATTATCAAGCGCTGGACCGCCAGCACCATCTTCACCCGTTTACCGATTTTAAATCGCTGGGCGAAGAGGGCTCGCGCATCATTACCCACGCCGACGGCGTTTATATTCATGACAGCGAGGGCAACCGTATTCTTGACGGGATGGCCGGGCTTTGGTGCGTCAACCTGGGTTACGGGCGTCAGGAACTGGTCGATGCGGCTACCGAGCAGATGCAGCAATTGCCGTACTACAATAACTTTTTCAAAACCACCCATCCTCCCGCCGTGAAACTGGCCGCCAAGCTGAGTGAGTTGGCACCCGAACATATCAATCATGTGTTCTTCACGGGCTCCGGTTCTGAGGCCAACGATACGGTACTGCGCATGGTGCGCCGGTATTGGGCGATCAAGGGTAAGCCGGAAAAGCAGTGGATCATTTCACGTGAAAATGGCTATCACGGTTCTACCGTTGCAGGCATGAGCCTGGGCGGTATGGCGCCGATGCATGATCAGGGCGGGCCCTGCGTGCCGGGAATTGCGCATATCTGCCAACCGTACTGGTTCGGTGAAGGGCGCGATATGAGTCAGGAAGCGTTTGGCAGGCAGTGTGCCCAGGCATTGGAAGACAGGATTCTGGCGCTGGGGGAAGACAAAGTGGCCGCCTTTATCGCCGAACCCGTTCAGGGGGCTGGGGGAGCGATCATTCCGCCAGACAGCTATTGGCCTGCAGTAAAAGAGGTGCTGGCCAGGTACGACATCCTGCTGATTGCCGACGAAGTGATATGCGGTTTCGGCCGTCTGGGCGATTGGTTTGGCAGCACGCATTATGGATTAAAACCTGACCTGATGCCGATTGCCAAAGGCTTGTCATCAGGCTATCTGCCGATTGGCGGCGTGCTGGTTGGCGACCGCGTGGCGGATACGCTGATTGACGATGGCGGCGAGTTCTTCCATGGCTTTACCTATTCCGGTCACCCGGCCTGTGCGGCTGTCGCGCTGAAGAACCTGGAGCTATTGGAAAGTGAAGGCGTGGTAGAGAAGGTGCGGGATGAGCTTGGGCCGTATCTGGCCAAGCGCTGGCAGGAACTGGCAGAACACCCGATTGTGGGTGAAGCCCGCTCACTGGGCTTGATTGGTGCGCTGGAGCTGGTGGCCAACAAGACAACGGGGGAGAGGTTCGAAAAATCGCTCTCTGCGGGCAATCTATGCAGGGATCTGTGCTTTGAAAGCGGCCTGGTCATGCGCTCGGTTGGCGACACCATGGTGATGTCGCCGCCTTTGATCATCACGCGCAGCGAAATCGACGAGCTGGTGAGTAAAGCACGTTTAGCCCTGGACAAAACCGCCGAACAGCTGGCGGTCACACCGACGATGGAGAGTGCTTGATGACGACGGATAACCCAAAAAACCTGGCCGATTGGCAGGTGCTAGCCGCGACACTGAGCTTTGAAACACGCGCCTTTGTGGATGGTGAGTTTGTACCCGCCATCAGTGGCGACACCCTGACCAGCATTAACCCGGCCACGGGGGAAACCCTGGCTGAAGTGGCCAGCTGTGATGCGATGGATGCCGAGCGGGCGACGCAAGCAGCGCGCGCTGCCTTCGAAGGTGGTGCCTGGTCGCGTTGCCATCCAAGCAAGCGTAAGCGTGTGTTACTGCGTCTGGCCGAGCTGGTCAACACGCACCGCAACGAACTGGCGCTGCTGGATACGTTGGACATGGGGAAACCGATTTCCAGCTCGCTGGGTGATCTGGCGGGAACGGTGGCCTGCTTGCGCTATCAGGCCGAATGTATCGATAAGCTTTACGGTGAAGTCGCGCCGACCGGTGAAAACGCATTGGGGTTGGTGTTACGTGAGCCGATGGGGGTTGTCGCTGCCATTGTGCCGTGGAATTTCCCGCTGATGATGACCTCATGGAAAATCGCACCGGCGCTGGCGGCGGGTAACAGCGTCATTCTCAAACCGTCGGAAAAATCGCCGCTGTCTGCGCTGCGCCTGGCGCAACTGGCCCAGGAAGCGGGTATTCCCAAGGGTGTCTTTCAGGTGCTGCCAGGCTTTGGTCACACCGTGGGTAAGGCTCTTGCGCTTTCCATGCAGGTCGATTGTCTGGCCTTTACCGGTTCCACCGGCGTGGGTAAACAGCTGATGCAGTACGCTGGCCAGTCCAACCTTAAACGCGTGTTTCTTGAATGTGGCGGCAAAAGTCCCAACATCGTGTTCGCTGATTGCCAGCAGCTGGATGATGTGGCGCAAAGCGCTGCCGAGGCGATTTTCCATAATCAGGGCGAAGTCTGCATTGCCGGTTCGCGCCTGCTGGTGGAAAACAGCATTCGTGAGGACTTTGTCGCTCGCGTAGTGAAAGCCGCCGAACAGATGCAGCCCGGCGACCCCCTCGACCCCAATAGCTTTATGGGCGCCATGGTAGATGAGACACAGTACCAGCGGGTGCTTGACTACATCCGCCAGGGGGTAAGCGAAGGCGCCACCCTGAAAATGGGCGGCGAACCCAGTACCTCCAAGGGGTACTTTCTGTCACCCACGGTATTTGATGACGTGACCCCCGAGATGTGTATTGGCCGCGAGGAAATTTTCGGGCCGGTACTCAGTGTTTTCGGGTTCGACACGGAAGAGCAGGCGATTGCACTGGCCAATGACAGCGACTACGGCTTGGCCGCAGGCGTGTGGAGTCAGGGAGTTGACCGCATCATGCGGGTTTCCCGGCGCCTGCAGTCCGGCCAGGTCTTCGTGAATAACTGGGCCGGTGTTGACCAGACAGTGCCCTTTGGTGGCGTGAAGCAGTCGGGCAATGGGCGCGATAAATCGTTTCACGCGCAGGAAAAATACTGCGAAGTGAAAACCGTTTGGATGTCGCTGAACGTGTAATCCACCAAGGCGTGTGGCCAGGAAGCGCTTCCTGAACCCACGCTTTGTTCCTTTGATGCATTGATATCGCCAGGTGTTGCAGCAAACGCAGCGACGCCTGGCAGTAGACGCCCCATGCCTGAAGGTCGAGGCCTGAAAGCCCAAGTCTGAAAACTCATATCTGAAAGTCCGGGCCTGAAAACCTGTTGAACGACAACGGCGCTAATAACGATTTCAAAAACGAGCAACACGATGAGCTTCACAACGGTAATTCAAACCGTTGATAAACAACTTCAATAACAAGCAAATGCTGAGTGAGGACCTTATGTCAACTGACAACACGGCTAAAGAAGATCAGGAAACACCCCGCCCAAGCCTTAAGGCAACCATGATTCCGATTCTGTTCATGGTGGCGTCTTTAGGCGTATTTATCGGCTATTTCGGAACCGACCCGCATTTACCCTTATTTCTGAGTGCTATCGTTGCGACCGGTGTGGCCATTGCGACCGGCAGCCGCTGGAAACAACTTGAAGCGGGAATGATGCGCTCCATTGGCCTGACCATTCAGGCGATCGTGATTCTGCTGATTATCGGCACCATCATCGGCTACTGGATTGCCGGTGGAATTGTGCCGACCATGATCTATTACGGCCTGGGCATTCTGACGCCGGATTACTTTCTGGTCGCGGCCTGTCTGATCTGCTGCCTTGTTTCGCTGGCGGGCGGTAACGCCTGGACGGCAGCAGGTACCATCGGTATCGCCTTGATGGGGGTCGGGGAAGGTCTGGGTCTTAACTCGGGCATGGTGGCCGGTGCGGTGATTTCCGGCGTCTATTTTGGCGACAAGATTTCGCCACTTTCCGAAACCACCAACATGGCATCTGGTGTCGTCGGTGTCGACCTGTTCGAACATATTCGTTATATGCTCTACACCACGGTGCCTGCAATTGCGGTGTCTCTGGTGCTTTACACCATTATCGGCTTTAACATGACGCCGTCTGGCGATGGCGCGATGCAGGTGGCTGAGCTGCAGAACAGCTTGAACGACTTGTTTATCATCAGCCCGTTTCTGCTGCTGGTGCCAGCCGCGGTGATTGTCATGATGGTCAAGAAAGTGCCCGCGATTCCGGCGCTTGCGGTTGGTTCGTTAATGGGGATTATCTGCGCGATTGTGATTCAGGGAGTCCCGCTGGAGGACAGCTTCACTATTTTCGTAGAAGGCTACGCCGTCAACACGGGTAATGTCACCGTTGATGATCTACTGACCAATGGTGGCGTTAGCGCCATGATGTGGACCGTTTCACTGATTATCATTGCGATGTGTTTTGGCGGGATTCTTGAGTCTGCCGGGTTCTTCCGCACCATCGTCGAAAGCCTGCTTAAGCTGGCCAAGACCACCGGCAGCCTGATTGCGACCACGGTAGCAACGGCGATGACGGCGAATGTGGTGGGTTGCGACCAATACCTGAGCATTATTCTGCCTGCCCGCATGTATGCTGGCGAGTACAAGCGTCGCTCGCTCAAACTGAAAAACCTGTCCCGCACGGTAGAAGATGCTGGCACCATGACATCACCGCTGGTGCCCTGGAATACCTGTGGCGCCTTCATGTTTGCCACCCTGGGGGTCAGCGCCTTCAGCTATGCGCCCTATGCCTTCCTGGCATTGTTAAGCCCGCTGTTTGCGCTTCTTTATGGCTTTACCGGTTTCCGGATTGCCTATGAAGATGAGGTAGACACCGAGGAAACCAACCCCGGGCTGGTAGCTGCCAAAGCCTGATTTGTTATCTCTATTGAAAATCTCCAGATTGAGAGCTTGCCCCACCGTTTATGTCCCACCACGGTGGGGCTTTTTTTGCGCTATGATAAGCCCCGCTTTATTCTTGGACAGCAGTCTTTATAAAGCCCCTCGTTTGTCACACTAATCGGGAGTTAATCAGGCATGACGGATGACGTAGGTGCGCGGCTGCGCTCCTTGCGCAAGCTGCGTGGCATTTCGCAGCGTGAGCTGGCAAAGCAGTGTGGGGTCACCCACTCCAGTTTGTCGCTGATTGAACAGGGAAAAGTAAGCCCGTCTGTCAGCTCTCTAAAGAAAATTCTTAACGCTTTTGCGATCAGCGTTGGGGATTTTTTTACGATGGATCTCGATAATCAGGAGCAGATTTTCTATTCGCCTGATGAGTTGGTGGATATTGGTTCCGGTGATATTACGTTGCAACTGGTGGGCGCCAACCGGCCGAATCGGGGGCTGGCGTTTTTGATTGAACATTACCCACCGGGAACGGATACCGGTAATGAAATGATTTCTCATTACGGCGAAGAAGCCGGTGTCGTACTTGAGGGGGAAATCGAACTGACGGTGGGCTCCTCTGTGCGGCAGCTGGGGCCAGGCGAGTCGTATTACTTCAAAACCAGTATTCCTCACCGCTTTCGTAACATCGGCGAGGCCGAGTGCAAGATTGTCAGCTGCGCAACGCCAGGCAAAGCCTTCTGACCTAAAAGCACGCCGGTCATGGCCAGCCTCAGGCGGTGAATATCAGACATTATTTCAGTTTTTTCTGTATCGGCCGATAACCGTTAATATCGCTGTCTGTAAATCGGTAAATCGGTAAATCGGTAAATGTGTAAGTATAGAGAGCGTAATATCTCTTGTGCGCGGGTCATCATCAATGGGGAATAACGCTTAATCTATGTGGCCAACTGTTTCTTTGAATCGCCCGCTGATATGGGTGGCGCTGATTGCACTGCCTGCCTGCATCTGGGTGCCGGATGCACTGCTGCGCATGGTGGCAGCGAGCGCTGTGGCCCTGGGTGTTGGTGATGCCTGGCGTCAGGTGCGTCATCAACGCGAACAGATGCGCCTTTCGCAGGATGTCGTGACCCTGACGGCTGATGCGGTGGCCATCAGCGATGCCAAAAATCGCGTGCTGGCGGTTAACCCGGCATTCACCGAAATTACCGGGTTTGAAAGCCATGAGATGGTGGGGCTGAAACTGGAAACCCTGGCCGCACCGCGCCACGATAAAGCCTTTTACCAAACCTTCTGGAGCACTTTGCAGAGCACCGGGCGCTGGGAAGGCGAAATGTGGAACCGCCGTAAACACGGTGATGAATATCCTGAATGGCTGAAAGTGCGTGCGGTCACCAACAAGCGCGGTGAAATTACTCACTACATCAGTCTGTTTACTGACATTTCCGCCCAGAAAGCCCGTGAGCAGGATCTGCGCCGCATTGGTTACGAAGACCCGCTGACTGGCTTGCCGAATCGTCGTCGCCTGCATGATTTAATGGCGTCGCGGCTGCGTCATTTGCGTGCCGGAGAAAGCCTGGATATCGCCCTGATGGATATCGATGGCTTAAAAGTCATCAACGATGCCCTAGGCGTTGAGCAAGGGGACCGCTTGCTGGCGCGTTTTGCCCAACGCCTTGCCAGCCACGTTGCAGGCAGCGTTGTCGGCCGTCTCGGCGGTGATGAATTCATGATTATCCGCACCACTACTTTTGATGATCACGACGCGTGGATTGCCGGGCTGCGTGATCACATGAGCCGCCCGTTTGAAATCAAGGAGCAGTCCCTGCGGTTAGGGCTAACCATTGGCAGCTGTCGTGCGCCTGAAGATGGCAAGGATTCCGGGGTGCTGTTTCAGCGTCTTGAATCCGCCATGTATAACGCTAAACGCCTGGGGCGAAACAACAGCATGCGTTTTCGTCCTGCGCTGGATAAGCAGGACAACCCCCAGTTGGCGATGGTCAGCGATTTGCGCGCGGCGCTGGTGTCAGGTGACCAGCTTGAGCTGCATTATCAGACCCAGCACCATCCTGCGACCGGCGAATTGATCGGTATGGAGGCGTTACTACGCTGGCGCCACCCTCGCGACGGCATGATCTCTCCGGGCGACTTTATTCCCCTGGCTGAGCGACACGGGTTAATGTCCGAGCTGGGCAGCTGGGTGATCGAGAAAGCCTGTGCACAGCAGGCGCATTGGCAGAACAGCGCGATGCCCAAGGTGACCGTGTGGATCAATATTTCAGCGCTACAGCTCTTTCACGGTGACCTGGAAAGCCAGCTGGTAAGTAGCTTGCAGCGCTATGCTTTAAAAGCCTCGCAGTTGGGCCTTGAGCTGACCGAGTCGGTGCTTCTGGATGAGCGTGCCGGGGATATGGGCCCGCGTCTGCAATCGCTGCGTGAACAGGGCTTTCCCATTGCCATTGATGACTTTGGAACGGGCTATTCATCGCTGGCTTATCTCAAGCGCTTGCCGGTGGACAAGGTTAAGCTGGATCGCGCCTTTATTCGGGAGCTGCCCGAAAGTACCGTCGATGCGGCCATTGTCAAAGCTGTGCTGGCCATGGCAGAGGGGATGGGGCTTGATGTGATTGCCGAAGGGGTAGAAACCCTAGAGCAATGCCGTTTTCTTGTTGATATCGGCTGTGATGCGGTTCAAGGGTTCTATTTTGCCCGCCCATTGCCTGCCGTAGAGCTGGAAGCACAATGGGTAAGTAACAACGTGACCGGCAGCAGTAACGGCAAGATAGCACCGGTCGTTGCCCACCAGCCTTCATAGATGAAATCGCTAACCCGTTAATCCGCTAATGCTCTATGCTCCACCAGCCCAAGCCGCGTCGCGTTGCGGGCTAGCAGGTAGCATAAGGTCCCCCAGATCAGGGCTTGAACAGGGAGCAGCCAAGGCGCCAGAGGAACATCGGCGAGCAGACCTCCTCCATAATAGGAAAGCGGCCCACTGATCGCGCCGCCGACGGCCGCCAGCCATGGAAAGCGCCACAACCATGCCAGTGAATGCCTGAGCAAGGTGGCAAATAGTGGCCACAGCATCCATAGCCACAGCGGCAGCAGCCCCAATATCTGAGTATGGCTGCTGAAATCAAAACCACCCAGCAGCGCCAGGCTACCGTCCAGCACCAGGCCAAGTGCGGCAAATCCAGCCAGCAAACGCCATTCTCCGGCACTGGCAATAAAACGCAGATGCCCACCGATCAGCAGCAGGCCAGTGGCCAGCGCGACCCAGGAACCGCCCAGCACACACAGTAACCAGCCTGCCTCGAAACCGATAATATTAAACAGCAGCTTAGGCCATCGTGGTGTCGTCGCCATGTTTAGAGTGCACCGGTTAACGGCGTCGGTTTGGCCTGTGGCTTGGCCAGCACCAGGTGGCAGGTGCCGATTGAACGCTCGATGAAGCCACCTTCGCAATAACACAGGTAATAGCGCCACATACGGATAAAGCGTTCGTCGTACCCTTGGGAACGCACGGTTTCCAGACTGGCCTCAAAGCGATGACGCCACTCGCGCAGTGTGCGGGCGTAATGCTGGCCAATTTCATCCAGCGCCACCATGTTGAGCGATGTCTTGCGCATCACGCTGGACAGCATGGCATGGTGGGAGGGCAGAAAGCCGCCAGGGAAGATGTAGCGCTTGATAAAGTCCATATCCCGCTTGGCCGACTCAAAACGCTGATCACGAATCGTGATGGCCTGCAGCATGGCCTGGCCTTCATTGTTCAGCAGGCTGTCAATCTTGGCCAGGTAGGTATCCAGATACTGGTGGCCCACCGCCTCAATCATTTCAACGGAGATCACCCGGTCATAGGTGCCCGACAATTCACGATAATCCTGCTTGAGCAGGGTGATCTGCTGTTCCAGACCTTCTTCTTTGACACGGGCGGCGGTATGGGCGTACTGCTCTTCCGAAATGGTCGTGGTCGTCACCCGGCAGCCACGCGTCTTGGCGGCGTGAATCGCAAGCCCGCCCCAGCCAGTGCCAATTTCCAGCAGGTGATGGTGCGGCTGAACGTCGAGCTTTTCGAGCATCAGGTCAAGTTTGTACGTCGAGGCTTCTTCCAGGCTTGCGTCCGGGTGCGGGAAGACCGCGCTGGAATACATCCAGTGAGCCTGATCCAGAAACGTGGAAAACAGGTCATTACCAATGTCGTAGTGGGCGGCAATATTGCGTTTTGATCCTGAGACACTATTGCGCTGAAAGCGATAGGCCAGGTTAAGCAGCCAGCGGGTAAATCGTGCGCTGCCGTTTTCCATCTGGCTGTTGACCTGATCCAGGTTGATCGCAAATAGCCGTATCAGCGCCACCAGATCGTCGGCATCCCAGTCTTGGTCCATGTAGGATTCTGCCGCGCCCACGGTGCCGCCAAAGGCCAGACGTTTCCAGGCACGTGGATGGCGAACCACTACGGTGACCTGAAGCGGCCCGCCCTGGCCAAGGTGGTGGGAATGAGTGCCATCAATCAGGGTGATCTTCCCACCCTGCATGGCATCCAACTGCTTGATTAAACGTGGCTTAAGCCAACGCGTCAGACGGTCAGCGGCTGGCATTTGCGGTACGTCATCGTGTGCCTTGGTAGACTCGGACGGAGCCGTCAGGGACGCAGTCGAAACAATATTGTTGGTGGCTGAACGTGACGATTGCAAACGAGTCATTGCGGCGTCTCCTTGCGTTGCGGATGGTCAAAAATCGGTACGCGTTTGAGCCAGAGGCGCAACGCTTCGAAATGGATGCCGGCCACGGTTTTCAGGCTTATAAAGGGCTGACGGGCAAGTGTCGAGAGCAGTACACGGCGGGTCGCGGGTGCGGCTTCCAGCATCAGGGTGGCATCAAACTGGCGTTTTGGCGCATCGGGTGCCGGATCGTCATGCCAGTTCTCCATGTGCAACAGGAGCTTGTCGTTGGGCGTATTGAAGCGCCAGCGATAGGTCATGTTCATGGGGTTGAACGGCGAGACGTGCATATCCTTGGCAAACATTGCGCCATGGCTGTGGCGATCAGGACTCACACGACAGGCGTAAGCGGTGCGTTCCCGCCAGGGCATGTTAGTGACTTCACCCAGCACGGCAGTCAACTGGTCGTGCTGGTCAAAGGCGTAGTACAGCGAAATCGGGTTAAACACACTGCCCAGGGTGCGCAACTGGGTGAGAATGCAAATTCGCCCTTTAGGCGCTTCGCCGAGCTGACGGGCCAGTTCCTGACGTACGGCTTCCTTGAGTGGCAGGTCAGTGGGGGCCAGATAGTCTTCACGACGAAAGCAGGCCAGCGCCCGGCGGCGAGCACTAAAGCCGGGCACGTTATCAAACAGCGTCGGCAGCTCATCCAGGTCCAGGTAGGCCATCCATACCTGGTAGCTGAAATGGTGCTCACGCGGCGTAAAGCGGCGGTGGCGTAGGGTGCCACGATAGATGCGCGAACGAACCGGGGAAGCAGTCATGCTGGTTGAAGCCTTCATCCTAACCCCTCGCCGACGGTTGATGACGGCATCAGGTCATGAGCGGGCAAGGCGTCCGGTGGCGTGGGAGGCGCGGCGGCTTCATCGCAG
Organism: Halomonas sp. LS-001; assembly: GCF_052983955.1. NCBI lineage: Bacteria > Pseudomonadati > Pseudomonadota > Gammaproteobacteria > Oceanospirillales > Halomonadaceae > Halomonas > Halomonas sp. LS-001. Next base: position 3,446,941 of record NZ_CM129816.1, on the reverse strand, counting down.
CCCAGGGCTCTCGCTACCCGCAGCGCGCTCCATACCCCATCCTCGTGAAAGCCGTTACGCCAATAGGCGCCGCAGAAATGGGTGCGATTCACACCTGAAATATCCGCGTGGCGTTGCTGAGCGGCATAGCCAGCCAGGGTGAACTGCGGATGCGCATAGGTAAAACGCCCGAGTATTTTGTCCGGGTCGATGCTGTCAGTGTCATTCAGGGTGACACAGAAGGTCGTGTCGGATGTCAGGCACTGAAGAATATTCATATCGTAGGTGACCGAAACCCGCTCTCCGGCATCACGTTGATCAAGCCGGTAATTCCAGCTGGCCCAGGCGCGGCGGCGGCGCGGCAGCAAACGCGTATCGGTGTGTAGCACCACGTCGTTATCCTGATACGCCATGGCGCCGAGTACATTGCGCTCGGCGTCGCTGGCATCACTTAACATGGCCAGCGCCTGGTCACTATGGCAAGCCAACACTACTTGATCAAAACGTTCGTCGCCGTCAGCGGTGGTCAAGGTCACACCGGCGGTGTCACGCTGAATCGCGGTGACGGGAGTGTTCAAACGAATGCGCGAGGCGTAGGGAGCCGTCAGGGCCGGGATATATTGTCGTGATCCGCCAATCAGGGTGTACCACTGGGGGCGGTGATTGACCGAAAGCAGCCCATGGTTGCGGAAGAAACGCACAAAAAAGGTCAACGGAAACCCACGCAGATCACTGATACTGGCCGACCAGATGGCAGCGCCCATGGGCAGCAGGTAGCGGCGTTGAAAGGCATCGTCGTAGCCCTGCTGGTCGAGGTATTCACCTAACGTCATGGCCTCTGGCAGGCGCTCACTGTCAAGGTCTCGGGTTGCCTCTCGGTTAAAACGCATGATGTTGCGCAGTAGCCGGTAAAACGCCGGGCGCAGCAGGTTTCGGCGCTGGGCAAACAGTGACCCCAGCGTATGGCCGTTATATTCGAAGTCTATTTCGGTTTCGTGTACCGAAAAGCTCATCTCGGTAGGCTGAGCGGGGACACCCAGGGTTTCCAGCAGGCGCTGAAAATGTGGATAGGTCCAGTCATTGAAGACAATGAAACCGGTATCAATCGCGTAGTTTTCCGGCCCGCTCTTGCCTGGGATCTCCACGTCGATAGTGGCCGTATGGCCGCCCAGGCGCCCGCTGGATTCAAACAGCGTCACTTCGTGCTGCGCGGAAAGATACCAGGCAGCGGACATGCCGCTGATGCCGCTGCCGATGACGGCAATGCGTTGAGAAGCCTGAAGAGATGACGTCGCGGTCATGACGACTCTCCTTGCGAACGGGTCATACGCAGACCAATGGCATGGCGTAGGCGGGGAGGCAGAATACCGAGCAGCTTAACCATATAGGTAAAGCGACGCGGAAAGTGAACATCCAGCTTGCCTTTGGCAAGGCCGTCAAGCAGGGCGCTGGCAGCCTTTTCTGCGCTAATCCGCATAGGCATCGGAAAGTCGTTCTGATCGGTGAGCGGTGTTTTGACAAAGCCGGGATGGATCAGGCTGACGCGGATACCTTCCTGATCCAGCCCCAGGCGTAACGACTCAAGAAAATAACTGATCGCCGCTTTGGAGGCGCCGTAGGCTTCGGCTCTGGGAAGCGGAAGATAAGCAGAAGCACTTGAGGTTGCCGCGAGCAGCACATTACGGCCTTCCTTACGTGCGGTGCGCAGCAGCGGCAGTGCAGCTTCTACGCAATAAAGTGTGCCGTAAAGGTTGGCGTCAAATACGCGCTTGACCAGTTCCATATCAAAATGACGGGCGTCCAGGTACTCGCAGGTACCGGCATTCAAGATGACGATATCCAGCGCGCCAAGAGTGAATTCAATCTGTTGGGCCGCGGCCAGAACGGCCTCGTGGTCACTGATATCCAAGGGAAGCGCAATGGCGTTAGAGCGTCCGCCACAAAAAGTCGCCAGCTTTTCGGCGTTGCGTGCGCTGAGCACCACCTGATGGCCTTCATCCAATAGTTGATTGGCAACGGCTTCACCAATACCAGATGTCGCACCGGTCAACCAGATGCGTTGTGAGGTTGGCCATCGGCTCATTGCTCTCTCCTTAATGGCGCGGTGTGGTTATCCCGCGCGGTGTTTCAGTAAGCGTATCAGGCGACCAAGAACAGGCACGTTCTCATATAGCATGGCACCGGCATCAAAATAATCCCGATGCCGCTTCACCCGGCCATCATCGGCAAAGGTCAGGTGCGAACAGCCTTCGACACTAATGCACTTACCCCCGGCCAGTTTGGGGTGGGCAAAATGCATGGTCCAGGTAACAAAGGCGTTTTCACCCTGGCGAAAACGCTGATGATAATGGAACCGGCATTCGCTGACGTTTGCGTACATGCCTGCAAAATAACGCTCTAACACCTCCCGGCCTTCAACGCTGTGAAGCGGGTCGCTGAAAATAATGTCCTCAGTATATACCTCGTATAGCTTTCCTGTACAGGTATTGTCCAGCTTGTTGAAGAAAGCGCAGAATGCATCCAACGCCGTGTCCTGTGACATGACGGGCTCCTGACAGTGAGAGAAGATAGCAATCGTTAAAACGCAAAGCCTTCGCGCCCCTTCAGTCTTTCAGCGCTTTGAAGGCATCCAGCGCACGCTGGCGAGCCATCTTGTGTTCAACGATGGGCTGCGGATAGTCGAGCTGGGTGGATAGATCCCTGGGTGGGGCATGACGCGCTTTGGCAGGTAGCGAGGCCAGCTCTGGCAGCCACTGGGCAATAAACGCCCCGTCCGGATCAAAGCGGGTAGACTGGGTCGTTGGATTGAAAATCCGAAAATACGGCGCAGCATCGGTGCCGGTTGAAGCTGCCCATTGCCAGCCGCCGTTGTTGGCGCCGAACTCACCATCAATCAGGTGCTGCATGAAAAAGGCTTCGCCATGCCGCCAGTCAATCAGAAGGTGTTTGGTCAGAAACATGGCCGTAATCATGCGCAGGCGGTTATGCATCCAGCCAGTGGCCACCAGCTGACGCATGGCGGCGTCAACAATCGGGTAACCGGTACGCCCTTCGCACCAGGCCGCAAAGCCGGCTTCATCGTCACGCCATGCTAGGTGGCGGGTATGCGCCTGAAAAGGCTGGTGGCGACACACCTGGGGAAAGCCAACCGCCACGTGCTGATAGAACTCCCGCCAGATCAGTTCGCTGACCCAGGTCGTCAGCCCTACATCGCCATCCGCCAGGCTGCCGCCGTTTTCGCTTAATACGGCCTGCATGCATTGTCGCCAGGAAATCATCCCGAGGGCCAGATAAGGCGATAGCTCGCTGGTGCCGCGCACGCCAGGAATATCACGCTGCGCTTGATAATAACGGCCACGAAAACGCAGAAAACGCTCAAGGTTGTCCGCTGCCGCATTTTCACCGGCAGGCCACTGGCGGCCATCAATGGTGTGAGTGAGGTCTTCCGGCAAAGCAGGTTGTGGGTCGCTTTGGATATCCAGCGGTGCCTGAGGCGCCGGGGTCTCCCGCAGTGCCAGCTGTTCAGGCTGAATATTTTTATGCCAGGCTTTTGAAAACGGCGTAAAAACACCGTAGTAATCACCCTTGCCGGTCAGCAGCGTGCCGGGGGCAAAGGCAACAGCGTCGTGGTAGCCGTGAACGCCAAGCCCTGCGGCATGGAAACGCTCAGACACAGCCCGGTCGCGGCGCTGTTCGTTGAGGGGGTACTCATAATTGAAATGCAGCGCCTGGGCACCAACCTGCTCAGCCACCTCAAGCAGCGCTTGTGGTGCCTGCTCAAAGGTGCCGATATCGCGGTGCAACAGCGGAATGTTCAGCCCTGCCAAGGCATCTTGCAGGGCCTCTACGCCGCGAGCCCAGAAATCCAGCTTGTTGGCGCCATGGTCATGTGACTGCCATTGCTCGATGCTGCGCAGAAACACAGCGACGACTGGCCCTTTGGCAGCGGCAGCGGCCAGTGCAGTGTTATCGTGAATACGACAATCGCTACGAAACCAAACCAACTGCAGCGCCATGGTGTCTCCTGTCTAAAATCGTGTTCAAGGCGTGGTCTAGAGACTGGTATGACCTAGAGAACGCCGGATTCGCGCAATAACGGGCGCAGGCGTGAGATGGCCTGAGGGAGGTCGTTGCCCAGAAGGTGCACATCACCGCTGGTAAAAGCATTTTCTCTCAGACTGGCGACGTTGCCACACACACCTATCGGCACATTCAGGCTTTTCGCTGCCTGAGGTAGGGCATGCTGAATATAGTCATCGCTTTCTGCCTGGCCGCTCGACAGTAACACCATGGAGGCGTGCAGGCGTGACACTGCCTGGGGCAGATCCTCAAGTGGCAGGTTGCGGTCGAGTAACAGCACGCGATAGCCGTGCTCGCTGGCGACCAGCGCTACCATCAGAATCCATAATGGGCCAGGGTCATCAGGCATGCTGTTGAGCAAAATCAGCGGGCCGCGAGTTGCCTGATTGGCGTGATGAAGACGGATACCGATCTGGTTGCGCAAAAACGCTTCCAGCGTGCGGCGTACCAGAGCATCCGGTTTTGTCGCCCACTTGGTTTCCAGGTTCATGATCACGGGTTGCCAAAGCTCATTAATGGCCACGCTGAGCGGGTAAAGCGCCAGGCTTTGGTGATAGAGCGGGTCAAGCCTGGCCATATCCAGTGCTTCTATCGTGCCCTGTAGCTGCTGGCGCTGGCTTTCCCAGTCGCCGCTGGCAGGTGTCGGCGGCTCGACGGTTTCCGGCTGATCCAGCAGGTCAACGACTTGGCTAACGGGTACGCCACGGTTTAGCCATTGCAGGATGCGCTCAATGCGGCTGATATCATCCTGGGCATAAAGACGATGGCCTTTTGGTGTTCGCTGTGGGCGAATGAGCCCGTAACGGCGCTCCCAGGCACGCAGGGTGACCGAGTTCACACCCGTCAGTCGGGAAACTTCCCGGATGGGATAAAGCGGCGTATCGGGTGGGTGGGTCGCCTTGTTGCTCATGGGCGCCATTGCCTCTTGGTTATCTTTTGCAAAATGCACGGTGTGTTTGATTCAGGCTGGTTTCAGCTCTCAACGCGGTTGATTCGTAACGCAAAAAATCGACGCGTATTATACATGCTTTCTTTGTACAACTTGTTGCCTTCAGGTACAACCTCTCATTCCGCACACATTAATTTGCGCCTCAATTCACACGACTTGAGTCAGCAGAAAGTGCCCTAGCCGATGCCCTGACAGCCAGGCATCTTCAACGCGACCACCGCTCAGGCTGTCACCACACAACGCAATTCCTTCCTTGCTGTAGGCAAATCCTTGTGACGGAACATCGTTATGTTCATCAGGCTGGGAGTAAAGCCAGCGGTGAGCGCCGCTATCCAGCAGGTCAGGCAGTGCCAGGGGAGCAGGATAAAGGCTTTTCAGCACATCAATAAGCTGCTGCGTTACCGCTTCTGGTGTGGCTTCCAGGTGAGTCTCACTCCAATCAAGCGTGGCAAGCAGGCTCAGGCTTTCTGGCTGATTCTCTCTACCGGGCTTTGTCTGATTGCGTGATATTAGCCGTAATATGGGATGGTCGACCCGTGCCATCTGCCAATTGGTGTCGACGTCGGGAAGGGTGGGTAATGGTGCTGAAAATACCGCCCAACCAGCCCAGCAACTACGTTGAGCAAGGCGCTGGGTAAGCTCAAAAAGATGATTGTCCCAGGGTTGTACCAGAGTGGCGGCCTGGGGCGGCGGTGCGCTGATAACCACCTGTGTATAGGGTCCATGCAGCTGAGTGTCATCGCCTTCAAGCCACCAGCCGTCAACTTTCCTGATCAGCGCTGTAATGCGTGTTGTCAGGTGAATGGGGACCTGTTGTGCGCCGAGTGTATCGGCCAGATGGCGAGTGATTGCACTCATTTGTGGTGCGCCGGTGTAGCGATGTTGACCATCGTGGCAAGCCTGCCAGCCAATAGGGTTCGCCTGGTAAACCTGCTGCGGCCATTGGCTGACACAACCGGCGGCCCGCCAGCGAGAAACCTCTGCGTCAAACGCATCGTCGCGCACCGTAAACGCTTGAACGCCCAGATCAAGCGTGGCATCAGGACGGCGCTTGCTCGACATTCTCCCACCGGGGCCTCTGGCTTTATCAAATAGCGTGACGTTTTCTCCCGCACTGGCAAGCACTTGGGCACAAGCCAGCCCTGAAAGCCCCGCGCCGATAACCGCTGTGTGAGAAACCGTCATGTAACGTATCCTTGAAGGCAACGGTTTTTTATCGCCGTTGATAATGATATGAGTGGGATGCTTTTATGAGTAACTACAATTGTAGCAGGGTGGTATAGGTGTTGTACAATCAGGTGTGGCAAAGTGTGGCTATATCGTTTTGGCAATGACAGAACTCAGGTAAAACCAGGTTTATAAGAATTCAGGTCACAGGCGTCCCCGAGAGGAGAGAACAAGATGCGTATATTGATAACCGGCGGAAGCGGCTTTGTCGGCCAGCGGCTTTGCGAGCGACTGGCCGCACAAGGGCATTCGCTGCAGGTTGTGTCGAGAACACCGCAGAAGGTCCGTTCACGTTTACCTAAAGATTGCGATATTCGCGAAAGTGCTCAGGCGTTTTTGGATTCGCCGCCGGAGGCCTTGATCAATCTGGCAGGGGAGTCCATTGCTGCCAAGCGCTGGAGCGACGCACAGAAAGACGAGCTGATTTCATCGCGGCTGAAGGCAACCCAGCAGCTGGTCAAACTGTGCGAGCAGCTCAAGGAGAACGGTCAGCCGCTTCCACACACGCTGATTTCTGCCTCTGCCATGGGGTATTACGGGGATCAGGGCGACCATAAAGTCACTGAGGAAACATCGCCTAATGATGAATTTGCTCATCGCTTATGCGCCGACTGGGAAGCTGCAGCAGGTAAGGTAGAAGCGCTGGGCGTGAGGGTAGCCATCTTGCGTATTGGCCTGGTGCTGGATGCCGGAGGCGGTAGCCTGCAAAAAATGTTGCCGCCGTTCAAACTGGGGCTGGGTGGGCGTTTTGGCGATGGTAAGCAGTTTATGCCATGGATTCACCGTGATGATCTGGTGGCCGCCATGCTGTTTCTGTTAGATGACATGACGTTGAAAGGACCCTTTAATGGCAGTGCCCCTCATCCGGTGACCAACGCTGAATTCACCCGTACCCTGGCCAAGGCACTCAATCGCCCGGCGATCTTTCCGGTGCCGGGGGCGGTATTGAAACTCGGCTTGGGTGAAATGTCTCAGCTGTTACTCACCGGCGCTGATATGCGCCCGGAACGTCTTGAAGCTGCCGGATTTATCTTCCAGTATCCCACGCTTGATAAAGCCCTGGAGGCGATTGTCAGTAAGTGACGGGTAAATTGTGAGGCGTGAGGCGTGAGGCGTGAGTTGTGAATCGTCACCTGTAGGGTGTATTCCCGGCGTCATCCGCCATGCATACCGCTCGCTGCAAACGATAAAACTCAAGGCGGATGAACGACGTAATCCACCGTTTCCTCGATGATGGCACGGAATGGCGGGTTGCGCCGTGAATCCGCTGTGGTACACGTGCCCTGATTGAGGTTAGTGGCAGCGGATCACGTCGGGAACCCGCCCTACGCCAAGGGTGTATCTCAAGAATGTATTTGGTTTGTATGAAGCTGGTGAATCGTGTGGAAAGCCCCTTCCCTGGGGCTTTTGCATGCGCCGTTATTTCTTCGGGTCGGCGGTGATCACGACGCGCACCGCATCCAGGCGTAAGCGGGTGGCTTCGATGGCATCACTGAGAGCCTGGCGTTCCTGGCGGATAGCGTCTATCTCGGCGTCACGCACGGTCGGGTTATGTTCCGCCAAGGCGGTCAGGCGGGCCAGTTCACTGTCCAGTTGGCGACGCATACGGGTTTCCGCGGCTTCAACAATGCTCGGCAGTTCACGGTCGGCTTCCCCTTCCCCCTGAAGCAGCAGTTCGCGTAGTTGGTCATGGCGGCTTTTAATCAACTCGCGCGCCATCGATTTATTGATTTTCCGGACGTTCTTGCTCAACCCGGTAAAAGAAATCTTGCTGGTCAGGTTGGCACCGGATTCATCCAGCAGAACGCGGATCGCCGTGGGCGGTAAAAAGCGATTAAGATGCAGCCGCTTCGGCGCCGGGCAGTGGGTTCTGAAAATCAGCTCGACCATCAGACGGCCGCTGGGCAGCGCCGGGTGGGGCAGCAGTGCCAGGGCGGTGTTGCCCATGGCGCCATCGATAATACGGCCCATCATTTCGCGCAGCAGTGGGTGTTCCCAGGAGAGGCGCTGTACGTCGTCACGGGCCAGTGCCACATCGCGGCGATATGTGGCGGTAAAACCCTCTTCGCCTTTGACCAGCCCTGGCAGGCCATCCAGCATGTGCTGGCTAGGCTGCAGCAGCATCAAATCCTTGCCGAGTTCCTGGCTTTCTACGCCGAAAATATCCAGCGCGCGCTCCATGTAGCGGGGCAAGGCAGTGTCTTCATCCAGCTCGCTCACGGCATCAATGACATCGTTGGCGCGGGCAGGCCGACAGGCGTTGAGCTCCAGTAAACGATTGCGTCCTGCATCCCGTTCGGCCAGCTGGGTCGTAAACTGGGTATGGGTTTCGTCGATGATTTCTTCCAGCGTTTCGTCATCAAGCAGGGCATCTGCCAGAGCGTCACCAAAGGCTTCAAACAGGTCACTGCCGATGCCGGTGGGCGCGCTGAACGCATCCATGCCTTCGTGATACCAGCGCAGCAGGCGCTCACCGGGGCTGCCTTCAAACGTTGGTACGTGGATTTCAATGGCGTGCTGCTGGCCGATGCGGTCCAGCCGCCCGATGCGCTGTTCCAGCTGATCCGGGTGCTGGGGGAGATCAAACATCACCAGATGGCGACAGAACTGGAAGTTGCGTCCTTCCGAGCCGATTTCCGAGCAGACCAGGACCTGGCAGCCGTCTTCGTCATCAGCAAAGGCGGCAGCGGCGCGGTCGCGTTCAATCAGCGTCAGGTCTTCGTGGAACACCGGTGCGTGATAGCCGCCCAGCACACGCAACCCTTCGGCAATGCCTTCGGCGGTTTCGCGGTGATGGGCAATGACCAGGACTTTCTCAAGAACCTTAGCGTTGGCAAAGCCTTCTTCACTGTCGTCGCTGAGCTTCTCCAGCAGCCAGTTGATCCGCGGGTCAATGTGCCACCAGTCTTCGGCATTGAGCGGATCATTAGACATCTCGCGGTACATGGCATCCGGGTAGATCAGTACATCCGGGTGATCCATGCCGGTTTCGATCAGCAATTCGTCGAGGTAGTCCTCGTCACGCTCAAGGCGGCGGACCACCCGACGGTAGGCCGATGGCAAGGCCAGTGGCACAAGGTGCAGGCGGCGTTCAGGGAAGCCCCCGACATGGCGGCGGCTGTTGCGGAACATGACGCGCCCCGTGCCATGGCGATCGAGCAGGGCGTCGCGTAGCTGGTGGCGTGCGGCTTCCTGCTGATCTTCGTTGGCTTCCGGGTGCATCAGGGTAGCGAGCAATGCCTGGCTGTCACGGTCGTCGGCGACGGCATCTACCGCCGCGCGGGCGCTGGTATCCGCGGGCAGAGCGTCAAGCGCATCAATGGCGGATGCGACGTCAATGTAGTGGCGCTCTTCTTCCTTGAAACGGGCCAGGTCGTGGTAGCGTTCGGGGTCGAGCAGGCGAAGACGGGCAAAGTGACTTTCCAGCCCCATCTGTTCGGGCGTGGCGGTCAGCAGCAGCAAACCCTCGATATTCGCGGCCAACTGCTCAACACACAGGTAACCTGGGCCGCTGCCCTCTGCGCTCCAGTCCAGGTGGTGCGCTTCATCGACAATCAGTATGTCGAAATGGCTTTGGTTAGCCTGTTGCTGGCGGGCGGGGTTGGCAAACAGCCAGCCTTGACTGGCGAGAATCAGCTGGCCGCTTTCGAACGGGTTCTCGCTGCCGTGGGCCTGGCTTTGCTGTTCATCGAGCAGCGTCACGTTCAGGGAGAAGCGCCGCAGTAACTCGACCAGCCATTGGTGGGTCAGGCTATCGGGCACCAGAATCAGCGCCCGCTCGGCACGCCCGACGAGCAGCAGTCGGTGCAGGATCAGCCCTGCTTCGATGGTCTTGCCCAGGCCGACTTCATCGGCCAGCAGTACGCGTGGTGCATGGCGATTTGCCACTTCATCGGCGATGTAGAGCTGATGGGGGATCAGGTCGATACGCGGGCCGGAGAAGCCCAGGGCGCTATGCTGCTCAATGCGCTGATAGTGATGCAGGGTGCGAAAACGCAGATCGAACCAGTCGTTGCGGTCAACCTGACCGGTGAGCAGACGGTCGCGGGCCTGGTCAAAGCGCATGGTGTCGGCAAGCTTGGCCTCGGAAAGCTCGCGCCGCTCACCGTTGTCGTCTTCGCCGATGTAGGTAATCAGGCCATTATTCTGCTGGCTTTCATCGACCAGCATCTGCCAGCCGTCAGCGGCAATGACACGGTCGCCGCTGCCGAATTGCACCCGTGTTAACGGGGCTTGCCGCGTATTATAGGTGCGGGTTTCCTGGCTGGCACTGAACAGAATGGTGACGCTACGGGAGTCGCAGTTAAGTACGGTACCAAGGCCAAGTTCGGCCTCTCCGTCGCTAATCCAGCGCTGGCCTGGAGAAAAATCGCTCATGTTGCCTCAACGGGTGATGAAAACGGGTCAAAGCCGTCGGCGGGGTAACCGACGGAGGAGTCAGGGCGGGGGATTCTAACGCAAAGCCGGTGGCGGCCCAACAAGGATAACAAGGGTTACCGTGTTAGTTTTCCAGCCATTGATCCAATTGAGCACGTGTCAGCTCGCCGACATGCTGTTCAATCATGCGGCCCTGGCGGTCAAACAGCAGGGTCGTCGGAAGCCCCGGGGTTTCGAAGGCGACCATTAACTGCTGGCGGGGATCCCGTAAGGCATAGCGAAAAGTCAGTGACTGTTCATCAAGATAGCGTACTACGGGAAGCAGGTCTTCGCCCTGGTTGGCGATCACCACATGGACATTTTCGCGGGTGGCAACCTCTTCCAGTAGCGGCATCTCCCGCAGGCAGGGCGGGCACCAGGTGGCCCACAGGTTGATAATGACGCGATGCTCGCCATCGGCCAGCGAGGGAAGATAAACGTCATTGCCTTCGATATCCTGCAGCGTCAGCTCAGGGATCGGCTGAGACGATAGGCCGCCACCCAGCGGGGAAAAAACCACCAGCGCTAGCCAAAGGCCCGAGGCGCCGATCAGCATCAGGATGGCGGCGATCATGTCCTGCAGGTGATGGCGCAGTGCCCAAACGCTCCACACGATGCCTCCCAGCAAGCCGAATAAGCCTTCATAGCCGGGTTTCCACACCATGAGGGCGTCAAGCGGCGCGCCTGCGTAGCTGTCAAGGTTCATCAGTACATGCCCTAGCCGAGCGCTGATCAACCATACCAGCATCAAGCCGGTGAACCAGCGCTGCTGTTCGTGGCTGGAACGCTTCAGTAGCCAGCGGGTTGCCAGCATCAGCACAAGGGCGCAGGCAAACGCATAAAGGCGCGGTAAAGACAGCAAAAAAGGGCCGAGGGCGATGGCGTTCATAATTTTTTCCAAATAATCGTTACAATGTGTACACAGTATGTTCGGTTGCCGTTCCATCGAGAGCAGCAAAACCCTATCACGCAATTCTTCTTATGCGGAGAGATTATGGCTCAGCAACCCTTTGATATGTTGAGAGCGCTAGCGATTGGTTCGCAGGCGATTGGCCTGATGCTGATCATCACTCTGGAGACGGCGCTTGGCGATAACGCACGGCTGTGGCAGGGCGTCACGCTGGCCTTGATGGTAACGGCGGCGCTGTGCATTGCCCTGGTGCGCCTGTACCGGCGCAATAAGCAGCGTAAGCAGCGTACCAAGCTTCTCGATGAGCATCACGAGGAGGATGACGCGTGACACGCATGGAACGAGTAAAAGTGACCACTGGGCTGTTTCTTGGCCCATTGCTGGCCGTGCTGTTGTTATTGATGAATGCGCCGGAGGGGGTTCCATCATCGGCCTGGAGTGTAGTGGCACTAACCGTCTGGATGGCCGTGTGGTGGATTTTAGAGCCTGTTCCCATGGCCGTGACGGCGTTATTGCCGGTGGCGTTGCTGCCGCTTCTGGGCGTGGGAGATATCAGTGCGGCGGCAGCGCCTTATGCCAACCCGCTAATTTTCCTGTTCCTGGGTGGTTTCATGCTGGCCGAAGCCATTCAGCGCTGGAATCTGCATCGGCGTATTGCGTTGGGCGTGCTGTCACTGGCAGGTAAACGGCCGGATACGCTGGTGGCCGGATTTATGGCAGCGACGGCATTTCTGAGTATGTGGGTGAGTAATACCGCCACTGCCGCTCTGATGGTACCCATCGGTATTTCCGTCCTGGCGCTTCTGGAACGCAATGACGAGCTGAACAGCACACAGCAGCGGGCAGTCGGGCTGTGTTTGCTGTTAGGCATCGCGCTGGCGGCCAATATCGGCGGTATGGGCACCTTGATCGGCACGCCACCGAATGCGCTGCTGGCAGGCTTTATCGGCGATAATTACGGTATCAGAATTGGCTTTGCGCAATGGATGCTGGTCGCGGTTCCCCCGGCGGCGCTGATGCTGGTAGCTGCCTGGTGGTTGCTGACCTACCGGCTCTACCCGGTGCCTCACACGCCGTTACGTGGCATCAGCGCCATGCTCACCCAGCAGGCGGAAGACCTGGGGCGCATGAGTGGCCCGGAAAAGCGCGTGGCGCTGGTATTTGCTCTGGTTGCCCTGGCCTGGATCACCCGTCCTCTGCTTGAGCAGTGGAGCGGGCTGACGCTAAGCGATGGCGGTATCGCGGTGATGGGGGCGCTATTGCTGTTTATGGTGCCCGCGCGCTGGCGTCAGCGCCAGTTTCTGCTTGACTGGGATAGTGCCAAGAATCTGCCCTGGGGCGTGTTGCTTCTGGTGGGTGGCGGGCTGAGCCTGGGCACTGCCATCGACAGCTCCGGATTAGCAGGCGTGGTCGCCAATGGTCTTGCGGTGTTCGGCAGCTGGCCCACCTGGGCGATGATTCTGATGGTCGTCGTGATCGTGATGTCGATGAGCCACGTGACCAGCAACAGTGCCACGGCCGCGGCGATACTCCCGCTGACGGCGGCCTTGACCGTCAGCCTGGATGCCAGCCCACTGTTGTTGGCGGTGCCGGTGGCCATGGCCGCCTCCTGCGCGTTCATGCTGCCAGTGGCGACACCGCCGAACGCGGTGGTGTTTGCCAGTGGCAAGGTCAGCGTGCTGGATATGCTGCGCGCTGGGGCGGTCATGAGCCTGATTGCAGTCGTGGTCATTTGTGTTGCCATGTTTGCGCTGGCGATGCCGATTCTTGGGTTTGGTTGGGCTGCTTAGAAGTCAGCATAGAGACAAGCGTTTGAAATGCGTTCAGTAACGTTAAAAAAGACAGTTGTGTTTTGGCGTGTTTACTTCCAGATTTAAAGTGAATGCTGATATTAAGATAAACACTTGAGCTTGACACTTGAGCTTAAAACAGGAGCATCAAACAACATGATAAACAAACGCTTACTTGCAAGTGCCGTCGCCGCATCAACGCTGGCGCTGGCAGGTGTTGCCAATGCTGAAGTGAAAGTTGGCTTTCTGGGAGGGTTCACCGGCGGTATCGAAAGCCTGACACCGCCCATTTTTGATGGCGCGCGTCTCGCGGTTGAACAGGTCAATGCTCAGGGCGGGCTGCTGGGTGGCCAGGAACTGGTGATGCCAACCGGCGACACTACCTGTTCGGATGCATCTGCTGCTTCTAACGCTGCCGACCGTATGGTGAATACTGAGCAGGTTACTGCCATTGTTGGCGCCCTGTGTACCGGTGCGACGATAGCAGCGGCTAACAACGCGGCGGTACCCGGCGGTGTTTTGATGGTTTCCCCAGCATCCACAGCCCCAGCCGTGACGGCTATCGATGATAATGACCTGGTTTTCCGTACCGTGCCTTCCGACGCCTTCCAGGGCGAAATGCTGGCCAAACTGCTGCTCGAAAAAGGCATTGATTACGTTGCGGTGACCTACGTCAACAACGACTATGGCAGCGGTCTGTCTGATGCCTTTACCACAGCCTTTGAAGGGGGTGGCGGTGAGGTGGCTGCAAGCCTTGGTCATGAAGATAACCGCGCAGACTATCGCTCGGAACTGGGCTCACTCTCCGTCAGCGGCGCAGAAACCCTTGTGGTGCTGGCCTATGCCGACACGTCAGGCCAGACAGTGCTTCGCCAGGCCTATGAAGGTGGTATGTTTACCCAGTATGTCGGGGCTGACGGCATGGTGGGTGACAGCCTGATTGAAGCGATTGGCGCGGATATACTGGATGGCATGATCGCCACTCGCCCCGGTAGCCCGGATCTGCCAGGCTCTGAGATTTTCAATAGTGCAGCCGAAGAGGCCGGCTATGACCCAAGCTCAGTCTTTGCGGCGCAAGCCTATGACGCGGCTTTCCTGATTGCACTGGCCATCGAACAGAACGGCAGTGCCGAGCGTGAAGGGCTATCCGAAGCGCTGCGCAGCGTTTCCAGCGCACCGGGTGAAGTGATTCTGCCGGGAGAATGGGAAAAAGCCGTTGAGCTGATTGCCGCTGGCACCGAAATCAACTACGAAGGCGCTTCCGGCACCCATGAGTTTGATGAAAACGGTGATGTACCGGGTGTCGTGATAGAAATGGTGGTGGAAGACGGTACTTTCACCAACAAAGGGTTTGTGGATCTGTAACTTGTCACAGGCCGACGGCAGTCGGCCTCTTTGTTCTGAACTTTCAACCGCTCAGGTTTAATCGCCTGGGCGGTTTTTTGTGGCTACCAATGAAAAAGCCTCCCCGCAGGGAGGCTAGAGGCTTAAGCTTACTGCCTGGCTATCAGCCGTGATGGGCGACTTTCTCCGGTAACAGACCCTTGGGAGCAAAGCGCAGCACCAGGGTGATTAATAGGCCGATGACTAGTACCCGTGCCTGCAATGCCCTGCTGCTCATATTGCCTGGGGCGTCCCAGCCGAAGGCGCTTTCGCCTGCGCTAACAAATAGATCCATCAGGAACAGCGCCAACGGTTCTGACATCAGCCAGATGATATAAACCGCCACTGCCCCAAATATCGTACCCAGGTTGTTGCCAGGGCCACCTAGAATCACCATGACCAGCACCAGAAAGGTATGATTCAGAGGCAGGTAGCCGTTAGGGTCGAACAGGCTGTTAAACGTGGCCAGCATGCCGCCACCCAGCCCCATCAGAATGCACCCCAGCACAAAGATTTCCAGCCGCCGCCGATTGATATCTTTGCCCATGGCCGCAGAAGAAATCTCGTTATCGCGAATGGCGCGCACCATTCTTCCCCAGGGGGCATGGTAGGCGCGGTGCAGCAGGAAAAAGATAATCGCGATGACCACCGCGGTAATCGAAAGATACACCGCTCGCGCCAGGGTAAAGCCTAACTCGGCGGGACCGGGAGTGGGCCAGGGGAGCGGCGAGACGGTGGCGGTGCCTCGGGTGAGCCAGTCGGAGTTTTTCAGAAACGCCTTGATGATTTCGGCAATGCCCAAGGTGGCAATGGCCAGATAATCGCTGCGTAAGCCCAGGCAGACATGGCCGATAAAATAGCCGACCACGCCAGCGAGCGCGCCACCGACGATCCAGCCAGACCAGGCGGGCAGCCCGAAGCCACCGATGAACCCGGCGCTGTTCTCGATCTGCTCGGTCACCCCACGCAGTAAACTGATAACAACTAGATACAGCACCACAGCGAGCAGAATCGTGATCGCGGTGCGCAGCTTTTTTGGTACACCGATACGATCAAGTCGCGAAGCAGCGAAGACAACCAGGACAGCGGCAGCACCATAAAGCAGAACGCGGCTAAGTTCCCAGGGTAACGGCGTACTCCAGAAATCTTGATTCACCGGCACACTGAACAGCATGGCACAGAAGCCACCCAGCGCCACAAAGCCCATGACACCCGCATTAAACTGTCCCGCGTAACCCCATTGAATGGTCAGACCGAGGGCCAGAATGGCATAGCAGGCGGCTTCCACCATCATGCGCGTGCTGTAAGCCGCGCCCATCATCGCGTAGACGCCTAGAATGGCCGCCAGCAAAAGGCAGAAAAGCACCACTTCGCGCAGCGGGAAACGTCGTGCTGCGCTTGCATCCCGTGGTGTATAGGAAGCATCCCGTTTGGAGGGTGTGCTGTTGGTCGTCATTAGATCACCTTACCCTTGAAGAGCCCTGTTGGGCGCCACACCAAAATGGCGACGAGAATGAAAAACGGCACCACAATCTTGTATTCACTGCTGACAAACGCCAGGTTGCTGGGGAGTTCCAGCCAGACTGGCAGGCTGTCATGGAAAGGGCGCAGCAGGATATTCCAGTTAAACACCGCCAGGGTTTCGGCAAAGCCAACCACAAAGCCACCGGCTATAGCGCCATAAGGGTGCCCTACACCACCGACGATGGCAGCGGCAAAAATCGGCAATAAGATAAAGAAGCTGAGATCCGGTTTGAACGTTACATCAAGGGAGAGCAATGTGCCTGCAATGGCCGCCAGACCACCGGCAATTACCCAGGTCACTGCCACGATCATCTGGGTGTTGATACCCGATGCCTGAGCCAGCTCGGGGTTATCCGACATGGCACGCATTGCCTTGCCAATCCGAGAGCGGTTGAGAAACAGATGCAGCGCGATAACCGCCACCAGGGTCAGGATGAACAGGTAAATCTGCGGCTCAGTGATGACAATCGGCGCTCGGACGTTTTCAAAGGGCAGGGCAAAGCGGAAGATTTCCTTGCGATCGTCGACGTAGAGACTCTGCCCGCCAGTGCCCGAGAATAGGCGAATCAACCCCTGCAGCATCAGGGTAACGCCCAATGAAGCGATCACCAGAACGATGGGCTTGACCCCATGGGCCCGCAGCGGCCTATAGAAGGCTTTGTCGATCCCGACGGCAAGCGCGGCGGTTAGCACCATGGCCAGCGGCAGCATGATCAGCGCCGTTGGCACGCCTAGACTTGCGCCTGCTGCCGGAAACACGCTGGTGAGCAACAGCACCATGAAGGCGCCGAAGGTCATCATGTCAGCATGGGCAAAGTGGGCGAAACGCATGATGCTGAAGATCAGGGTGACGCCAACGGCTCCGATGGCATAGATGGAGCCGGTCACACTGCCGGAAATAATCACGTTATTGATAAAAAAGACCAGTTCGTTCACGCGTGTCTCTCCCGGGCTAGCCGCCCAAAAAGCTTTTGGCGACTTCGGGGTTGGCAAGTAAAGCCTCCCCGGTATCCGTAAAGCGGTTTTGGCCGGCGGCCAGTACAAAACCTTTGTCGGCAATCGCCAGAGCCTGTTTGGCATTCTGTTCGACCATGAGAATGCCGACGCCTGCGGCGTTGATTTTTTTGACGCGGTCAAAAATTTCGTTCATGTAAAGCGGTGATAGGCCTGCCGTGGGTTCATCAAGCAGCAGTAGGGTAGGCTCAGCCATCAGTGCCCGGCCCATAGCGACCATCTGGCGCTGGCCGCCGGAGAGCTCACCCGCCGGTTGGCGACGCTTTTCCTTCAAAGGCGGAAAAAACTCGTAAACCTGCGCGAGCATGCGTTTCACGTTAGCCGGTTTCAGAAAAGCGCCCATCTCCAGGTTTTCCTCAACGGACAAGCTGGGGAAGACGTTTTTTTCCTGGGGCACAAACCCCATGCCACGCTGAACGAGCTTGTTAGGCGCCAGATTCTGAATAGGTTCTCCATGCAATAGGATATCGCCCTGATTAACATTCAGAAGACCAAAAATAGCTTTCAGCATGGTCGATTTGCCTGCCCCGTTAGGGCCGACAATCACACCGACTTCATCGGCTTCCAGCGTCATGTTGACCCCATTAAGGATGTTCATGCTGCCGTAGCCACCGTACACATCCCGTGCTTCCAATAATGGCATGGTCTGGAACTCTCACCTTGTATAATAAACGTCATCTGAAAAGCGATGATCCGCGAAATGCTAGGCGGCGCTGCCGCCAAAGTAAGCTTCAATCACCTCAGGGTTGTTCTGTACCTCTTCGATACTGCCTTCCATCATCACACTACCTTGAGCCAGGACAATGACCGGATCGCACAAGCGAGCGATCATCTCCATGTCGTGCTCAATCACCAGGAAGGTATAACCCATTTCACGGTTCAGGCGTTCGATATTGCCCATCAGGTCGCCGAGCAGGGTGCGGTTGACCCCCGCTGCAATTTCATCAAGTAACACCACCTTGGCGTCGGTCATCATGGTGCGGCCGAGCTCCAGGAGTTTTTTCTGACCGCCGGAAAGATTACCCGCCAGTTCGTTGCGAACGTGGTGAAGCCCGACAAAATCGATCACTTCCAGTGCCCGGCGCTGCACTTCAGCTTCATGGGAACGCACGACCCCGGGTTTGAACCAGGCGGTAAACAGATTTTCACCGGGCTGATCAGATGGCACCATCATCAGGTTTTCAAGTGCACTCATGTGACTGAATTCATGGGCAATCTGAAAGGTGCGCAGTAATCCCTTATGAAAACGCTGGTCTGCGCTAAGCGCGCTGATATCTTCACCGTCGAGGCGTATCAGACCACTATCCGGTGTCAGTGAACCGGCAATCAGGTTGAACAGTGTCGATTTACCCGCCCCATTGGGGCCTATCATGCCAGTGACAGACCCTTTAGCGACCTCAATCGAACAATCATTAATGACATGCAGGCCACCAAAGGCCTTGTTGACGTGTTGCACTTCAATTAGTGGTGTCATGGAAGGTCCCAGGGTCTTCTCGCCTGTTTAAGTGGCGAAAAATATCAAGCGTATGTATTAAAATTGGCGTGTTACACAATTTGTAACCCCAATCTGTAAACTAGTCTGTAAAAACAGTCTGTAAACCAGAGATTGACGCTCCAATACGTCATTTAACCGCTTACTTTGCGCCAGTTTGGCCAACCTTTCTAGCCATCTAGCGTTTAGGTTGCGTTAAGGGAAGTATTTTGCGAATAGGATGAATTGCAGTTCAAAAAAAACCCGCACAGAAAAGTGCGGGTTTTATCCAGAAGGTTCCATCAACGGATATGTTGAGAAAACGCTTGGGCGCGTGGCTTAACTCTTGCTGGCGCGTTTACGTTCGTTCTCTGTCAGGTGCTTCTTGCGCAGACGGATATGGCTTGGCGTGACTTCGACCAGCTCATCGGAATCCAGGAATTCGATGGCTTGCTCAAGAGTGAACTTGATCGGCGGCGTCAACACGATGTTTTCATCGTTACCCGTTGAGCGCATGTTGTCGAGTTTCTTGCCCTTGGTCGGGTTAACCACCATATCGTTGGCGCGGTTGTTAATCCCGATGAGCATGCCCTCGTAAACTTCCGTAGCGTGATCGATAATCAGCTTGCCGCGTTCCTGCAGGGCGTACAGCGCATAAGCCAGCGCCTTGCCACCGACCATGGAAACCAGCACGCCGTTACGACGCTCAATGGAGGCTTCGGGTTTTAGTGCGCCGTAATGGTCAAAACGGCTGGTCAGGATGCCGGTGCCCGAGGTCAGGGTCAGGAACTGGCCACGGAAGCCAATCAGGCCGCGAGCAGGAATGATAAAGTCCAGACGTACACGTCCCTTACCATCCGGGTTCATGTTAGTCATTTCGCCCTTGCGGTAGCCCAGCTCTTCCATGATGGCGCCCTGGTGCTGCTCTTCACAGTCGATGATGACTTCTTCGTAAGGCTCCTGTTTAACCCCATCAATTTCCTTGATGATAACTTCCGGGCGACCCACCGCCAGCTCGAAACCTTCGCGACGCATGGTTTCAATCAGTACGGAAAGATGCAGCTCACCACGTCCGGAAACCTTGAATTTTTCCGGCGTTTCGCCCTGTTCAACGCGCAGGGCAACGTTGTGAATCAGTTCCTGCTCCAGACGATCCTTGATATTACGGCTAGTCACGAACTTGCCTTCTTTACCTGCAAATGGCGAGTCATTGACCTGGAACGTCATGGATACCGTCGGTTCGTCAACCGATAGCGGCGGAAGGGCTTCTACAGCGGCCGGATCGCACAAGGTATCGGAAATGGCCAGGTCTTCAATGCCGGTAACGCAGATGATGTCGCCTGCTGTGGCTTCGTCAGTCTGTACCCGGTCGAGACCCATGTGGGTCATGACCTGCCCGATCTTGCCTTTACGCGTCTTGCCCTCTTTGGTCACCACGACGATCTGCTGGCTGGGTTTAATGCTGCCGCGAGAAACACGGCCCAGGCCGATAACGCCCACATAGCTGTTGTAATCCAGAGCGGAGATCTGCATCTGGAACGGGCCGTCAGCTTCGACTTTGGGTGGCTCGACAATATCAACAATCGACTTGAACATGGGGTCCATGTTGTCAGCCAGTTCTTCAGGGTCCATGCCCGCAATGCCGTTAAGTGCCGAGCAGTAGATAATCGGAAAGTCGAGCTGCTCGTCAGAGGCGCCGAGGTTGTCGAACAGATCAAAAATCTGATCAATAACCCAGTCAGGACGTGCGCCCGGGCGGTCAATCTTGTTGACCACGACGATAGGTTTCAGACCTTGCGCGAAGGCTTTTTGAGTCACGAAACGCGTTTGCGGCATAGGGCCGTCAACGGCGTCGACCAGCAGCAGTACCGAATCCACCATGGACATAACCCGCTCGACCTCACCGCCGAAGTCGGCGTGTCCAGGCGTGTCTACGATGTTGATGTGGTAATCCTTGCCATTACCGTCCTGCCATTGAATAGCGGTGTTTTTGGCCAGAATGGTAATGCCACGCTCTTTTTCCTGGTCATTGGAATCCATGATCCGCTCTTGGCCTTCGGCCTTGCGGTCCAGAGTGCCGGATTGACTCAGAAGTTTATCAACCAGGGTAGTTTTACCGTGGTCAACGTGGGCGATAATGGCAATGTTACGGAGATTCTCGATCACGACGCGATCCTGCTAGAAAAATAGGGCAGCATTATAGGGGGTCGGAGCGGTCTACTACCAGTACTGTATTTAAGTCTGTATTAAAGTGCTGTAGCGAATAGTCGTACGTGGTTGTGTTTTCGCTGGCTCATTGCATCCGGTAAGATAAGGTTTTTCCCGGCTTGGGCGACACTATGACCATCGGTAATCTGATGCGTTTATTAAGCGACGGAAGTGTACATTCCGGCGAACAATTGGGTAACGCTCTGGGTATCTCGCGAGCGGCTGTGTGGAAACAGCTGAAAAAACTTGAAGCGATGGGCGTTGCAGTCGAAGCAGTGAAAGGGCGAGGGTATCGTCTTGAGCAGCCGATTGAGCCGCTTGATGGCGCCGCGATTGTGGCGCATCTTCCTGCGCAAGCCCGTCATTTGCTGTCGCGCCTGCTGGTGGAGGATCAGCTGGTGTCCAGTAATGCGCTTTTACGTGAGCGCTTTCAGCAGGGCGCGGGCCACGGCGAAGTATGTCTGGCTGAATCGCAGACGGCTGGGCGTGGCCGTCGTGGACGTGCCTGGGTCACCCCCTGGGGGCAAAGTCTGTTGCTGTCAGTAGGCTGGCGCTTTGAGAGTGGTGTTGCCGCATTGGAAGGGCTAAGCCTGGCAGTAGGCGTGGTGGTGGCTCAGATGTTGGAGGCGCAGGGGGCGCATGCCAAGCTTAAATGGCCCAATGATGTCCTGCTCCTGAACCAGAATGATGAGCTTGGAAAGTTGGCAGGTATTCTGATTGAGGTCACCGGCGATGCGGCTGGCCCCTGCGAGGTCGTCATTGGTATTGGCATGAACCTATGCCTGCCGCAGGCAATGCGAGACGCAATTGATCAGCCAGTAACCACGCTTAAGGAAATATGCCCGGATATTGGTCGTAATCAGCTGGCAGCAGATATGATCGCAGGGCTGTTAACAATGCTTTCGACCTTCGAAACGCAAGGCTTCAGTGCCTGGCAGGCGGGATGGAATCAGCGTCATGCTTTTGCCAATCTGCCTATTAATGTTTTGCAGGGCTCGCAGAGTATTGAAGCGATAGCTGGGGAGGCGGATGCCAACGGTAATCTGTGGGTCAGTGACGAAAACGGTCATTCGCGGCGCCTTGCAGGTGGTGAAATCAGCATACGTAGGCGCCTATGATACTTGATCTTGATATTGGCAATACGTTGTCCAAGTGGCGATTGAAAGACGTCGAAAGCAGTGAGATTCGTTCGAGAGGTGCGGTCTGGACCCGGGAAGAGTGGCGCCCGGGTGCCGATATTCCAGACCTTGATGTCGTTGAGGCCGTGCGCATTTCCAGTGTCGCACGTAAGGCAGTATTGGATGATACGGTTAAGCTATTGCGCAACCGTGTGCCAAACGTATTTGTGGCGCGCTCAACCCATGAGGCGCTAGGCGTAGTGAACGGCTATGAAGAGCCAGAGCGATTGGGTGTGGATCGCTGGATGGGAGCGCTGGCGGGTTACCAGTTGGCAGGAGGCTGCTGTGCCGTGGATTGCGGAAGTGCCATTACCGTCGATTTTGTCCTGCCCGGTGGCTATCATCTTGGGGGATATATCATTCCCGGTCTCAGGTTGATGAAAGAGAGTCTCAAACTGGGGACACGTAATGTCGCTATTGATCCGGAAAGCGAGGCAGCTGAGCTCCTTGAGCCAGGTAGGCGGACGGTAGAGGCTGTTAACCACGGTATTTATATGGCCGCTGTGAGTGCGATTAATCGTATCTATAGCGAGGTGTGTGACCAGCAGAGTGTGGCATTGCCGATGCTACTGACCGGTGGCGATGCTCGTGTTGTGTCGCGCGGCGTGCAGGTGCCGCATGCCGTATGGCCTGATATGGTGTATGGAGGTCTTGAAGCAAGCTTTCCGCTAACCTCTGCCGAGCGCACGGGGAAAATGTCGGGTGCACCAGAAGTGCCAGGCCCTGTTTCATTGGAAAAAATACGTGCCGCGCTTGCATTTTCCATGTTGCTTTGACACAATGCTGCGCGTTCCGAAGCGATACATTGCTTACAGCCAGTATCGTCAGTCAAAACGCTTTAGCTTGTTGTTAGTGATAAATAAAAAAGCTAAACAGCTTGACAATATATCGGAATAAGGCAGAATATGCCGCCATGCTGGAGAGGTTCCCGAGTGGCCAAAGGGAGCAGACTGTAAATCTGCCGCGAAAGCTTCGAAGGTTCGAATCCTTCCCTCTCCACCAGATTTTATTAAGACAATGTTGTCACGGGTGTTACGCTAAGCCTTCTGGCATCTTTGTTAAGCGGGTGTAGTTCAATGGTAGAACCTCAGCCTTCCAAGCTGATGGTGCGGGTTCGATTCCCGCCACCCGCTCCATTGTTTTTGTGCAATGTGTAGTTTTGTGCAGTATGCTCATGTAGCTCAGGGGTAGAGCACACCCTTGGTAAGGGTGAGGTCGACGGTTCAATTCCGTCCATGAGCTCCATAATCCGAAAAAGCGAGCCACGCTCGCTTTTTTTTTCACTGCTTTCAGCGAATCTGTAAAATGATGACCTGAAGGTAGGGGAAGGGGTTGTCAAGTGGTGAGTCCTTCGCTATGATGGCGCCCCCAATCAGGCAGCGTTATTTGTCTGTCTGTGATACAGGCCAGTAGCTCAATTGGCAGAGCAGCGGTCTCCAAAACCGCAGGTTGGGGGTTCGATTCCCTCCTGGCCTGCCAGCTTTCCCCAAGTTGGCGTGCCTCTCAAGAATTCCTTTATCGTTCGCTGCACCCTGAGGAGTCTCGTTTTATGAAGCCTAGTTCTGTAAAGCATGGCGCTGAGGTGCAACAGTCGCGTCATGACGGGCTCAAATGGGCAGTGGTCGTAGCGCTTTTGTTGGTAGCCGTTGTAGGTAATACCTTTTTTGCTGATGTGGCGCTGCTTTATCGTGTCATAGGTGTTGTGGTGTTCTGTGTAGCTGCCGGCGCCATGGCGCTGATGACGGCAAAAGGTAAAAGCCTTGTGGTATTGGCTCAAGAAGCCAAAAAAGAAATTCAACGCGTCGTGTGGCCGACCCGCCCTGAGACTATTCAAACCACCGCTATCGTGCTGGTGGCTGTTCTCGTGGTTGGTCTGGTGTTGTGGTTGATTGACACGCTTCTCAGCTGGGCGATGTCCGGCGTTATCGGTTAGGAGTTTTCATGTCCAAGCGTTGGTACGTTGTACACGCCTATTCCGGCTTCGAAAAGCATGTCATGCGCTCATTGCTTGAGCGTGTAAAAATATATGGCATGGAAGATCGCTTCGGCGAGATTCTGGTGCCGACAGAAGAAGTTGTTGAAGTTCGTGATGGTAAGCGCCGCAAGAGTGAGCGCAAATTCTATCCCGGTTACGTTCTCGTTGAGATGGAAATGGCTGACGAGACATGGCACCTGGTGAATGAAACGCCAAGGGTGATGGGGTTTATTGGCGGTACGAAAGAAAAGCCTGCGCCGATTACCACGCGTGAAGCTGATGCCATTCTGCATCGTGTTAAAGATGGAGTGGATAAGCCGCGTCCGAAGACAATGTTTGAGCCTGGTCAGTCGGTTCGCGTTGTTGAGGGTCCGTTTGCTGATTTCAATGGTGTAGTGGAAGAGGTTAATTACGAGAAAAGTCGCCTGCATGTCAGCGTGCTGATTTTTGGTCGTTCAACACCGGTAGAGCTTGAGTTTTCTCAGGTTGAAAAAGAGTAATTGTTACGTTTTCTTCGTCAGTCGACTTTTGTCGGCTGGCGTTCGATGTTTGTAAGGCATTTTTGTGTTGTTTTTATTGGCTGGCTTCGCCAGTTAATCGTCACCGGGGAGCCGCAAGGCGCTATTACCCAATTGGAGTAAATTATGGCCAAGAAAGTACAGGCTTACATCAAACTGCAGGTTGCTGCAGGTAAAGCCAATCCAAGTCCGCCCGTCGGCCCTGCGCTGGGTCAGCACGGCGTGAATATCATGGAATTCTGTAAAGCGTTCAACGCCGAGACTCAGAATATTGAGCCTGGTCTGCCAACGCCTGTTGTGATCACTGTTTACTCTGATCGCAGTTTCACCTTCATCACCAAAACGCCGCCTGCTGCTGTGCTGCTCAAGAAGGCAGTCGGCATCAAGTCCGGTTCTGGTGAGCCGAACAAGAAGAAGGTGGGTACTGTCACTCGCGAACAGCTCGAAGAAATCGCTAAGACGAAAGAGCCTGATATGACGGCTGCTGATCTTGATGCCGCTGTGCGTACCATCGCGGGCAGCGCTCGTAGCATGGGCCTAAATGTGGAGGGTCTGTAATCATGGCTAAACTTTCAAAGCGCGCGACGCTGATTCGTGAAAAAGTCGATTCCAACAAGGCTTACAGTGTTGATGAAGCGGTAGCGCTGCTCGCCGAGCTGTCTACGGTCAAGTTCAAAGAGTCTGTTGACGTTGCGATTAACCTAGGTGTTGATCCGCGTAAATCTGACCAGGTGGTTCGCGGTGCTACCGTTATGCCTAATGGTACCGGTAAAGACGTGCGTGTTGCTGTCTTTACTCAGGGTGCAAACGCCGACGCTGCTAAAGAGGCCGGTGCTGACATCGTGGGTATGGAAGAGCTGGCTGAACAGGTAAAGAAAGGTGTGATGGACTTTGACGTCGTCATCGCCTCGCCAGACGCCATGCGCGTTGTGGGTCAGCTGGGCCAGATCCTGGGTCCGCGCGGCCTGATGCCGAACCCTAAAGTTGGCACGGTAACACCTGATGTTGCCACTGCTGTGAAAAATGCTAAAGCCGGTCAGGTGCGTTTCCGTACTGACAAGAACGGTATTATTCACACGACAGTTGGTAAAGTAGATTTCGATGCAGATGCTATTAAAGGCAACATCGAAGCGCTCATCGGCGATCTGAAAAAGCTCAAGCCGAGCGCTTCCAAAGGCATCTACTTAAAGAAAATGACGCTGTCCACGACAATGGGTCCCGGCCTGACTGTCGATCACTCGGCTTACGTATAAATCGAGTGTCTCCCTGTTACGGGAGTGCGTGACGGTAGTAAAGAGCAAGAACTTTGCGGTCCCTGCATTTGATTGAAGAGCATGTCTGATGTGGGGCGCCGTCAAAGACCGCAGGCGTTGCGTTTGATGCGTGACTTAATGAGTAAAATCACCTGCGCAGATGGTGTTGCCGCCAGTTGGTAAAAGCTTATTAGCCAAGCCATTCTCTGGTGAGCACCATCCCTTAGGCTTTCGGCGTCGTGAACTGGAATAACTTCAGTTCTAATGAACCGAAAGAGATGGTAACCACCGGAACCTGCTTTAAGGTTTCGGCACGAAGGAGTGATCACTGTGCCACTAGCACTTGAAGGCAAGAAAGCGATTGTTGCCGAAGTCAGTGAAGCGGCTAAAGACGCTCTCTCCGTCGTAGTTGCCGATTCTCGTGGCGTTACGGTCAGCAAAATGACCGATCTGCGTAAGCAGGCGCGTGAGAATGGCGTCCAGGTACGTGTTGTTCGTAACACGCTGGCACGTCGTGCCCTCGAAGGTACTCAATGGGAGTGCCTGGTCGAGAGCTTCGTCGGTCCTACTTTGTTGGCATTCTCTACGGAACATCCGGGCGCTGCTGCTCGTCTGTTCAAAGAGTTCGCGAAGAAAGATCAGAACTTCGAAGTGAAAGCACTGGCCTACGAAGGTGAGCTGATCCCGGCTGCTGACATCGACCGTCTGGCAACGTTGCCGACTTACGACGAAGCAATTGCCAAACTGATGTCGGTAATGAAAGAAGCTTCCGCTGGCAAGCTGGTTCGTACTCTGGCCGCTCTACGCGACCAGAAGCAGGAAGAAGCGGCATAAGCCACTTTTTCTTTTGCTGGCAGCATTAGCTGCCTGATACGAGCAATGAATCCTGAGTCATCGGGCTACCGAGACTCCCGCAAAGTTAGGAATGAAACAATGGCACTGACCAAAGACGATATCATCAACGCCGTCGCTGAAATGTCTGTGATGGAAGTTGTAGAACTGATCGAAGCAATGGAAGAGAAATTCGGTGTTTCTGCAGCAGCCGCTGTCGTTGCCGGCCCTGGTGGCGGTGGCGAAGAAGTCGCTGAAGAGCAGACTGAATTTGACCTGGTTCTGACGGCTGCTGGTGACAAGAAAGTTAACGTCATCAAAGCGGTTCGTGAACTGACAGGTCTTGGCCTGAAGGAAGCTAAAGGTGCCGTTGACGGCGCTCCGGCGACCATCAAAGAAGGCATGTCCAAGGACGATGCTGAAGAAGCCAAGAAGAAGCTGGAAGAAGCGGGCGCAAGCGTCGAGCTCAAGTAACTTGTGGCTCGATGGCTTTCGCGCTGCGTAAGCTTCCGCGGCTGGTGGCGGGAAAATCCCGCTGCCGGCCTTTTTCTGCTGCAACAGCGATGCAGCTGTTGCAGTAGACGCGTTCGTGACTCGATGATATGTAATCACTACCTGTTGTCATTACAACGCAACGAATTCTAGATTTTTGACGGCGAGCTACCCTTTTTAGGAGCTTGCTGTCTGCGTCTGAAACGCCCGCGGGGCAGATGACCACGCATCGGTCACCCATGGTGAACAAGCTGGGGAATACAGATGGCTTACTCATATACTGAGAAAAAACGCATCCGCAAGGATTTTGGCAAACTGCCCCAAGTAATGGATGTGCCTTACTTGTTGGCCATCCAGCTTGATTCCTATTACGGTTTTCTCCAGCAAGACCGCTCGCCTGACGAGCGGCACGAAGTGGGCTTGCACGCGGCGTTCAAGTCTGTGTTTCCGATTGAGAGCTTCTCAGGAAACGCAGCGCTGGAGTATGTCAGCTACCGCTTTGGCACGCCGGCGTTTGATGTCAAGGAGTGTCAGCTTCGCGGCGTGACATACTCCGCACCGCTCCGTGTCAAAGTTCGTTTGATTATCTATGATCGTGATTCGTCAAATAAAGCGATCAAGGATATCAAGGAGCAGGAAGTCTACATGGGGGAAATCCCCCTGATGACAGAAAACGGTACCTTTGTCATTAATGGTACTGAGCGGGTTATTGTTTCCCAGCTCCACCGCTCGCCCGGTGTGTTTTTCGATCATGATAAAGGCAAAAGCCACTCTTCAGGCAAGCTGCTCTATTCTGCGCGGGTCATTCCTTACCGTGGTTCCTGGCTCGACTTCGAATTCGATCCCAAAGATAACGTCTTTGTACGTATCGACCGCCGTCGAAAGCTACCGGCGTCAGTATTGATGCGTGCGCTGGGAATGAGCACTGAAGAGATCCTTGGCGAATTCTTTGAAACCAGCCAGTTCCACATTGAGAAGTCCGGCTTTTCTGTGAAGCTGGTGCCGTCTCGTCTGCGCGGTGAAACAGCGACATTCGATATTAAGGATGCTGACGGCAGTACGATTGTTGAAGAAGGCCGCCGCATTACCCAGAAGCACATCCGTCAGCTGGAGAAATCCGGACTGGAACGTCTGGATGTGCCAATGGAATACCTGTTTGGCAAAACACTGGCAAAAGACCAGGTGGATGCCAAGACCGGTGAATTGATTGTTGCCTGTAATACCGAAATCACGCCTGAAGTGCTGGAGGCGATGGCTCAGAGCGGTATCACCGATATTGAAACGCTCTACACCAATGATCTGGACTGTGGTTCGTTCATTTCCGACACCTTGAAGTTGGATACGACAGGGTCGGCGCTGGAAGCACTGGTAGAAATTTACCGCATGATGCGCCCGGGTGAGCCGCCCACCAAGGATGCCGCTGAAACGCTGTTCAATAACCTGTTCTTCTCTGAAGATCGTTATGACCTTTCCAACGTTGGGCGCATGAAGTTTAACCGTCGCCTGCGTCGTGAAGGAGACACCGGTTCCGGCGTGTTGGATAAGACAGATATCCTCGACGTGCTGCGTGAGCTGATCAATATCCGTAACGGCTTTGGTGACGTTGATGATATCGATCACCTGGGTAACCGCCGTATTCGCTGCGTTGGCGAAATGGCGGAAAACCAGTTCCGTGTCGGCCTGGTTCGTGTAGAGCGCGCGGTTAAAGAGCGCCTTTCCATGGCAGAAAGCGAAGGCCTGATGCCGCAGGATCTGATCAACGCCAAGCCGGTAGCGGCAGCGGTGAAAGAATTCTTCGGTTCCAGCCAGCTATCTCAGTTTATGGACCAGAACAATCCGCTTTCTGAGGTAACTCACAAGCGTCGTGTCTCTGCACTCGGCCCAGGCGGTTTGACCCGTGAGCGTGCCGGCTTTGAAGTGCGCGACGTACACGCCACGCACTATGGTCGTCTGTGCCCGATTGAGACACCGGAAGGCCCGAACATCGGCTTGATAAACTCGTTGGCGACTTACAGTCATACCAACAGCTACGGTTTCCTCGAAACGCCTTATCGTAAGGTTAATGCCGGTCAGGTAACGGACGATATCGTGCATCTATCGGCGATTGAAGAGGGTGACTTTGTTATCGCTCAGGCGTCGGCCGGTGTGGATGAAACCAACAAGCTGAGTGATGACCTGGTTCAGGTGCGTCACCGTGGGGAAACTACCTTCATGCGTCCTGAGCAGGTCACGCTGATGGACGTTTCACCACGCCAGGTGGTTTCCGTGGCGGCGGCATTGATTCCGTTCCTTGAGCACGATGATGCTAACCGCGCCCTGATGGGTGCGAACATGCAGCGTCAGGCGGTGCCCACCCTGCGTGCTGACAAGCCGCTTGTCGGTACTGGTATGGAGCGCTTCGTTGCACGTGACTCGGGCGTCTGCGCCGTCGCACGGCGTGGTGGTGTGATTGATTCTGTTGATGCGCGCCGCGTTGTGGTTCGTGTTAACGAAGACGAGATTATCGGTGGTGAAGCGGGCGTAGATATCTACAACCTCACCAAGTACACCCGTTCCAACCAGAACACCTGTATGAATCAGCGCCCGATTGTGCGTCCAGGTGATGATGTGGCGCGTGGTGATATCCTGGCAGATGGCCCGTCCATCGATATGGGTGATCTGGCGCTTGGTCAGAACATGCGCATCGCCTTTATGCCGTGGAACGGTTACAACTTCGAAGATTCCATCCTGCTTTCCGAGCGGGTGGCGCTGGAAGACCGCTTCACCACTATCCACATTCAGGAACTGACCTGTGTTTCCCGGGATACCAAACTGGGCCCGGAAGACATCACGGCGGATATTCCGAATGTGGGTGAGTCGGCGCTTTCCAAGCTGGACGAAGCCGGTGTGGTTTATATCGGTGCTGAAGTTGGCCCCGGCGATATTCTGGTCGGCAAGGTAACGCCAAAAGGCGAAACCCAGCTGACGCCGGAAGAAAAGCTGCTGCGTGCCATCTTCGGTGAAAAAGCGTCGGATGTTAAAGATACGTCCCTTCGTGCCCCCACCGGCATGAAAGGCACGGTCATTGACGTTCAGGTGTTCACCCGTGACGGCGTAGAGAAAGACGCCCGCGCCATTGCCATCGAGCAGATGCAGCTGGACGAAGTGCGTAAGGATCTTCAGGAAACTTACCGCATTGCTGAAGACGCCACCTTTGAACGTCTGCAGCGCACCCTGGAAGGTCAGGTGGTTAACGGCGGCCCTAACCTTAAGAAAGGTGATGTGCTCGATAACGCCTACCTTGACGAATTGCCGCGCCAACAGTGGTTCAAACTGCGCATGCAGGATGAAGCCTACAACGAACTGCTGGCACAGGCTGATGAACAGCTGGAAAACCGTCGCAAGGAAATGGACGAGCGCTTTGAAGACAAGAAGCGCAAGCTGACCCAGGGTGATGATCTGGCACCGGGCGTTCTTAAAATCGTCAAGATTTACATGGCCGTCAAACGTCGCATCCAGCCAGGCGACAAAATGGCCGGGCGCCACGGTAACAAAGGTGTTATCTCGGCCATCATGCCGATCGAAGACATGCCGTTTGATGATAACGGTGAGCCGGTCGATGTGGTGCTGAACCCGCTGGGTGTACCGTCGCGGATGAACGTTGGTCAGATCCTGGAAACCCACCTGGGTATGGCAGCTCGTGGCCTGGGCATGAAAATTGATGCCATGCTGCGTGATGCACGGGATCAGCAGGTGTCGGAAATTCGCGATTTCCTCGGCGAAATCTACAACACGCCGGGAACCCGCGTCGAAGACATCAGCTCACTGACCGATGAGGAAGTGATCGCGCTGGCGAAGAACCTCAAAGGCGGGGTGCCGATGGCGACACCGGTCTTTGATGGTGCGCAGGAGCATGAGATCAAGCACCTGTTACGTCTGGCGGGCATTCCTGACTCTGGTCAGATGGCGCTTTATGATGGCCGTACCGGCGAGGCGTTCGATCGCCCGGTAACCGTCGGCTATATGTACATGCTGAAGTTGAACCACTTGGTAGACGACAAGATGCACGCACGTTCTACCGGCTCTTACTCACTGGTTACCCAGCAGCCATTGGGCGGTAAGGCGCAGTTCGGTGGTCAGCGTTTCGGTGAGATGGAAGTATGGGCATTGGAAGCTTACGGTGCTGCGTACACCTTGCAGGAAATGCTCACCGTCAAATCGGACGACGTCGAAGGCCGCACCAAGATGTACAAGAACATCGTGGATGGCGACCACACCATGCAGGCAGGCATGCCGGAATCCTTCAATGTACTGGTGAAGGAAATCCGCTCGCTGGGCATCGATATCGAGTTAGAGAGCTAGGAGCTGTCCAATGAAAGATTTGGTAAAAGTCCTCAAGTCGCAGTCTCAGACTGAAGAGTTTGACGCGATCAAGATTACCCTGGCATCGCCGGACATGATTCGCTCCTGGTCTTTCGGCGAGGTGAAGAAGCCCGAGACCATCAACTACCGTACCTTTAAGCCGGAGCGGGATGGTCTGTTCTGTGCGAAGATTTTTGGCCCGGTCAAGGATTACGAGTGTCTGTGCGGCAAGTACAAGCGCATGAAGCACCGTGGCATCATCTGTGAAAAGTGTGGTGTTGAAGTCACGAAAGCCGCCGTGCGCCGTGAGCGCATGGGGCACATAGAGCTGGCGTCTCCGGTCGCGCACATCTGGTTCCTGAAGTCGCTGCCATCGCGTATCGGCATGTTCCTCGATATGACCCTGCGTGATATCGAGCGCGTGCTGTACTTCGAAAGCTTCGTCGTCATCGATCCAGGTATGACCACGCTGGAGCGTGGTCAGCTGCTCAACGACGAACAGTATTTTGAAGCGCTGGAAGAATTCGGCGACGATTTCGATGCGCGTATGGGTGCCGAAGCGGTTCAGGAGCTGCTCAAAGATATCGATCTGGAAGAAGAGATTAATCATCTGCGTGAAGAAATTCCGCAGACGAACTCGGAAACCAAGATCAAGAAGCTTTCCAAGCGCCTCAAGCTGCTCGAAGCTTTTTACCACTCCGGTAATGCGCCGGCGTGGATGGTCATGGAAGTGCTGCCCGTGCTGCCGCCGGATCTGCGTCCGCTGGTACCGCTGGATGGTGGTCGCTTTGCGACCTCTGATCTTAACGACCTTTATCGTCGTGTGATCAACCGTAACAACCGCCTGAAGCGTCTGCTTGATCTTAATGCGCCGGATATCATCGTGCGCAACGAGAAGCGTATGCTTCAGGAAGCCGTTGACGCATTGCTGGATAACGGCCGCCGTGGCCGTGCCATTACAGGTTCCAACAAGCGCCCGCTGAAATCCCTGGCCGATATGATCAAGGGTAAGCAGGGTCGTTTCCGTCAGAACCTGTTGGGTAAGCGTGTCGACTACTCAGGCCGTTCGGTGATTACCGTTGGTCCGACGCTGCGCCTTCACCAGTGTGGTCTGCCGAAGAAAATGGCGCTTGAGCTGTTCAAGCCGTTCATCTACTCCAAGCTGCAGTCGCTGGGCTATGCCTCAACGATCAAAGCTGCCAAGAAGATGGTTGAGCGTGAATTGCCGGAAGTGTGGGACATCCTGGCCGATGTTATCCGCGAGCACCCGGTACTGCTGAACCGTGCGCCAACGCTTCACCGTCTGGGTATCCAAGCGTTTGAGCCGCTGCTGATCGAAGGTAAGGCGATCCAGCTGCATCCGCTGGTGTGCGCCGCCTACAACGCCGACTTTGACGGTGACCAGATGGCGGTACACGTACCGCTGACCCTGGAAGCCCAGCTTGAAGCGCGTGCGCTGATGATGGCCACCAATAACGTGCTGTCGCCAGCCAACGGCGAACCGATCATCGTGCCGTCACAAGACGTTGTTCTGGGTCTGTATTACATGACCCGTGAAAAGATCAACGCCAAAGGCGAGGGCATGGTGTTCTCTGACCTCAATGAGGTGGAGCGTGCGTTTGGAACGCAGTCTGTTTCGTTGCATTCCCGCGTGAAAGTGCGTCTGGACGAAGTAGATGTCGAAGAGGAAACCGGTGAGCGTAGTTTCCATCGCCGCATCTACGACACAACCGTTGGCCGTGCGCTGCTTTTCCGCATTTTGCCAGAGGGCGTGCCGTTTTCATTGATTGACCAGTCGATGAAGAAGAAAGCGATCTCCAACCTGATCAATGAAGTATATCGTCGTGCAGGTCTTAAACCGACGGTCATTTTCGCTGACCAGCTGATGTACACCGGTTTCCGGCTGGCGACTTGGTCAGGCGCTTCCATCGGGGTTAACGACTTCGTTATTCCTGACGAAAAAGCCGCCATCGTCGATGCGGCTGAAGCGGAAGTTAAAGAAATCGAAGACCAGTTTTCTTCTGGCCTGGTGACTGCCGGTGAGAAGTACAACAAGGTTATCGATATCTGGTCCAAGGCCAACGATAAAGTCGCCAAGGCGATGATGAACGGTATCGAAAAAGAGACCGTTATTGATCGCGATGGCAACGAAGTTGAGCAGGATTCTTTCAACAGCGTCTTTATCATGGCTGATTCCGGCGCGCGTGGTTCTGCCGCACAGATTCGTCAGCTGGCGGGTATGCGTGGCCTGATGGCCAAACCGGATGGTTCGATCATTGAAACGCCGATCGTCGCCAACTTCCGTGAAGGCCTGAACGTACTGCAGTACTTCATTTCGACCCACGGTGCACGTAAAGGTCTGGCGGATACCGCTCTGAAAACAGCGAACTCCGGTTATCTGACGCGTCGCCTTGTTGACGTGGCCCAGGATCTGGTTATTACCGAGACTGATTGCGGCACGGACAGAGGTTTGACGTTACACCCGGTAATCGAGGGCGGCGATATCATTGTGCCGCTGTCGCAGCGTGTTCTGGGTCGTGTCGTTGCGCAGGATGTTATCGATCCTGCCAGTGATGATGTCCTGATCTCGCGTGGCACTTTGCTGGATGAAAAGTGGTGTGCCGAGCTCGATACCATGGGCGTCGACGAGATCATTGTTCGCTCTACTATTACCTGTAGTACAGCACACGGCGTGTGTGCGTCCTGCTACGGGCGTGATCTGGCACGTGGCCATCAGGTCAACATCGGTGAGTCTGTCGGTGTCATCGCCGCACAGTCCATCGGTGAGCCGGGTACTCAGCTGACCATGCGTACCTTCCACATTGGGGGCGCGGCATCGCGTTCTTCTGCGGTAGACAGCGTACAGGTCAAGCACGGTGGCAAGGTTCGTTTGCATAACATCAAGCACGTAGAGCGCAACGATAATAAACTGGTCGTGGTATCCCGTTCCAGTGCGCTGGCGGTTGCTGACGATCATGGTCGTGAGCGCGAGTACTACAAGCTACCTTATGGTGCTGAACTCTCTGTTCGTGATGGTGATGTCGTTGATGCCGGTACGATTGTTGCCAAGTGGGACCCCCACACGCATCCAATCATCGCCGAAGTGGAAGGTCAGGCCCAGTTCCTGGATCTCGACGAAGGTGTGACCATGCACCGTACGGTTGATGAAATGACAGGGCTTTCATCGATTGAGGTCATTGAGTCAGCCGCACGTCCCATGGCAGGTCGTGACAAGCGCCCGATGATCATGCTGAAGGATACCGCTGGCGAATACGTGGCCGTCTCTGGCGTCAATACGCCGGTACAGTACTTGCTGCCGGGTAACGCCATTATCTCGGTGGATGATGGTGCAACGATTGGCGTGGGTGAAGTGGTTGCGCGTATTCCGGTCGAAGCCTCGGGTAACAAGGATATTACCGGTGGTCTGCCACGCGTAGCGGACCTGTTCGAAGCACGTAAGCCGAAAGAATCTGCCATCCTCGCTGAAATCAGCGGTGTGATCAGTTTCGGTAAAGAAACCAAAGGCAAGCGTCGTCTGGCAATTACGCCTGACGAAGGCGATCCGTTCGAAATGCTGATCCCTAAATGGCGTCAGATCGCCGTATTCGAAGGCGAGAAAGTCGACAAGGGTGAAGTGATCTCGGATGGACCCAGCAATCCGCATGATATTCTGCGCTTGCTTGGCGTTAGTGAACTGGCTAAATACATTACCGCGGAAGTGCAAGAGGTTTACCGCTTGCAGGGTGTTGGCATCAACGATAAGCACATCGAAGTTATCGTACGTCAGATGCTGCGTAAGGTTGAAATTGCCGACTCCGGCGATTCCGACTTTATCAACGGTGACCAGGCAGAGTTGGTGCGGGTGCTTGAGCAAAATGCACGCCTGGAAAAAGAAGGCAAGTTCCCGGCCAAGTATCATCGTTTATTGCTGGGTATCACAAAAGCAAGTCTGGCAACCGAGTCGTTTATCTCAGCGGCTTCGTTCCAGGAAACCACGCGCGTGCTGACAGAAGCCGCCGTGACAGGCAAGCGCGATTATCTGCGTGGCCTGAAAGAGAACGTGGTGGTGGGACGTTTGATCCCGGCCGGTACCGGCTTGACCCACCATGCCGAGCGTCGTCGCAAGCGCGAAGATGTTGAGCGTCTGTTCAATCCGTCGGCTTCTGAAGTCGAACAGGAATTGGGTGCTCAGCTAACTGCGCTGGATTCAGACGAAGAGCTCTAAACTGGTTATGCCTGGGGAGGCGTCAAATAGCCGAGACGACTTGACGTTACCCAGGCACAACGATTAGAATGCGCAGCCTTTAACAGTGGGGCCGGTTTATCCGCGTCCCACTGCAAGGCAAGGCAACCATTGGAGTCAGCTACAGACTATGGCAACGATTAATCAGCTCGTGCGCAAGCCGCGCAAGCGCCCAGTCACGAAAAGTGACGTGCCGGCGCTTCAGGCATGCCCGCAAAAACGTGGTGTTTGCACCCGCGTATACACAACTACCCCGAAGAAGCCTAACTCGGCCCTGCGTAAGGTTTGCCGTGTGCGCCTGACCAACGGTTTCGAGGTGTCTTCGTACATCGGTGGTGAAGGTCACAATCTTCAGGAGCACTCAGTGGTCCTGATTCGTGGCGGTCGTGTAAAGGATTTGCCAGGTGTGCGTTATCACACCGTTCGCGGTGCTCTGGATACCTCTGGTGTACAGAACCGTAAGCAGGGCCGTTCCAAGTACGGCACCAAGCGTCCGAAGAAGTAATCGACAGCAGCTGCGTCTGCTTCGATAGATATAGTCGCTTTAATTAACAAAAGCGAAAACAGAATTTTGTTGGTCTGATAAGAGTAAGGTCGAGCGGCTGCTAGTGGTGAGTCTCGAGTTTACCTGAAGGATCCTTAATAGAGGGCTTATCATGCCTAGAAGAAGAGTTGTAGCAAAGCGCGAGATTCTGCCGGATCCCAAGTTCGGAAGTGAGCGCCTAGCGAAATTCATGAACCACCTGATGTTCGGCGGTAAGAAGTCTGTAGCTGAGCGTATCGTCTATGGTGCGTTAGACAAGGTTGCCGAACGCAGCAAAGAAGAGCCGCTGGAAATCTTCGACAAGGCGCTGGAAACTATTCAGCCAATGGTCGAAGTTAAATCGCGCCGCGTGGGTGGTGCGACCTATCAGGTGCCGGTAGAAGTTCGTCCGTCTCGTCGTCAAGCGCTGGCAATGCGCTGGCTGGTTGATGCGGCGCGTCGTCGCGGTGAGAAAACCATGGTGCTGCGTCTGGCTGGTGAAATGCTGGATGCCGCAGAAGGTAAAGGTTCTGCGGTCAAGAAGCGTGAAGACGTGCACCGTATGGCTGAGGCCAACAAAGCATTCTCTCACTATCGTTTCTAAGCTCGTTGCGTAGATCAGAATTGTGTTACATATGCTTGCAAAGCCGCTATCCCTTCGATAGCGGCCTTGGCATAGAAAATACAGAACTATCTGCCTTTCGGGCATCGCCAACCAACGGGGGTTTCCACCGTGGCACGCAAGACACCATTAAATCGTTACCGTAACATTGGTATCGTCGCGCACGTTGACGCGGGTAAAACCACGACAACGGAACGCGTGCTTTTTTACACCGGCCTTTCTCATAAGGTAGGTGAGGTTCATGACGGCGCTGCCACCATGGACTGGATGGAGCAGGAGCAGGAGCGTGGTATTACGATCACGTCAGCTGCAACGACCTGTTTCTGGCAGGGTATGGATAAGCAGTTCCCTGAGCACCGTATCAATATCATCGATACGCCTGGGCACGTTGACTTCACTATCGAAGTTGAGCGTTCTCTGCGTGTTCTCGATGGTGCAGTCGTTGTTCTGTGTGGCTCATCAGGCGTTCAGCCGCAGACTGAAACGGTCTGGCGTCAGGCTAACAAGTATGAAGTTCCGCGCATGGTCTTCGTCAACAAGATGGACCGTACCGGCGCTGATTTTTTCATGGTTGTTGATCAGCTGAAAGAGCGCCTGGGAGCTAAAGCCGTGCCGATCCAGATTAACTGGGGCACGGAAGAAGACTTCAAGGGCGTTGTTGACCTTATTCAGATGAAGGCCATCCTGTGGGATGAAACGAGTCTGGGTATGAACTACGAGCTCGTCGATATTCCTGCTGAACTGCAGGAAACGGCAGAGAAGTATCGTGAAGAAATGGTAGAGGCCGCTGCCGAAGGTACTGATGAGTTGATGGACAAGTACCTGGAAGGCGGTGAGCTAACCGTTGAAGAGATCAAGGCAGGGTTGCGTGCGCGTACTTTGGCCAATGATATCGTTCTGGTGACGTGTGGTTCTGCTTTCAAGAACAAAGGCGTTCAAGCCGTTCTGGATGGCGTCATCGAGTACATGCCGTCGCCGACAGAAGTTAAGGCGATCGAGGGTGAGCTTGACGATAAAGACGGTACCGTCGATACGCGTGAAGCTGACGACAGTGCACCCTTTGCCGCGCTGGCTTTCAAGATCGCGACGGATCCCTTTGTGGGCACTCTGACGTTTATCCGTGTTTACTCGGGTGTTTTGAACTCGGGTGATGGCGTCTATAACTCAGTCAAGAGCAAGAAAGAGCGTGTCGGTCGTATCGTTCAGATGCACGCCAACTCGCGCGAAGAAATCAAGGAAGTGCGTGCTGGGGATATCGCGGCATGTATCGGTCTTAAAGACGTCACAACGGGTGATACTCTGTGTGATATCAATAATAAGATCGTCCTTGAGCGTATGGAATTCCCGGATCCGGTTATCTCGGTAGCCGTTGAGCCGAAGTCCAAAGCCGATCAGGAAAAAATGGGTGTGGCACTGGGCAAGCTGGCTCAGGAAGATCCGTCCTTCCAGGTGAAAACCGACGAAGAGACAGGTCAGACCATCATCTCCGGTATGGGTGAGTTGCACCTTGATATTCTTGTTGACCGCATGCGTCGCGAGTTTAAGGTGGAAGCCAACATCGGTAAGCCTCAGGTCGCCTACCGTGAAACGATTCGCGGCAGCGTTGAGCAGGAAGGCAAGTTTGTACGTCAGTCGGGTGGTCGCGGTCAGTATGGTCACGTCGTCATGCGTATCGAGCCGCTGACCTATGAAGAGAAAGGCGAAGGAGATGATGAAATCTTCTTCAAGTTTAACTCTGAAATCGTGGGTGGTGTGGTTCCCAAGGAATACATTCCTGCGGTAGAGAAAGGTGCTTTTGAGCAGCTGCAAAATGGTGTTATCGCGGGTTACCCGATGATTGACGTCAAGGTAACGCTGTTTGATGGTTCCTATCATGACGTGGACTCTAACGAGACTGCGTTCAAGATTGCCTCTTCCATGGCAGTCAAAGAAGGCGCCAGGAAGGCT
Source organism: Halomonas sp. LS-001 (assembly GCF_052983955.1). Classification (NCBI taxonomy): domain Bacteria; kingdom Pseudomonadati; phylum Pseudomonadota; class Gammaproteobacteria; order Oceanospirillales; family Halomonadaceae; genus Halomonas; species Halomonas sp. LS-001. The sequence continues at coordinate 3,408,067 of NZ_CM129816.1, read as the reverse complement.
AAGGCCGTGCTGCTGGAGCCGGTGATGAAGGTCGAGGTCGTGACTCCCGAAGAGTTTATGGGTGACGTCATGGGCGACCTGAACCGTCGTCGCGGCTTAGTGCAGGGCATGGATGACTCATCTTCCGGTAAAGTCATCCGCGCAACGGTCCCGTTGGGTGAGATGTTCGGTTATGCAACCGACTTGCGCTCACAGACTCAGGGCCGTGCGAGCTACTCCATGGAGTTCGCGAAGTACGAGGAGGCGCCCTCCAGCGTCGTAGAAGCCGTCATCAACCAAAACGGTTAACCGTTAGCTAATAAAGAGGTTATAGCAGTGGCTAAGGAAAAATTTGAACGTTCCAAACCGCATATCAACGTTGGCACCATCGGTCACGTTGACCACGGTAAAACAACACTGACAGCGGCTCTTACCCGTGTATCTGCTGAAGTATTCGGCGGTGACTGGCGCGAGTTTGACACCATCGATAATGCGCCGGAAGAGCGTGAGCGCGGTATTACTATCGCCACCTCTCACGTTGAGTACCAGTCAGAAGTTCGCCATTACGCGCACGTTGACTGCCCGGGGCACGCTGACTATGTCAAGAACATGATCACCGGTGCTGCGCAGATGGACGGCGCGATCCTGGTGTGTTCTGCCGCTGACGGGCCGATGCCGCAAACGCGTGAGCACATCCTGCTGTCTCGTCAGGTTGGCGTACCCTTCATCGTAGTGTTCCTGAACAAAGCGGACATGGTCGATGACGAAGAGCTGCTTGAGCTGGTCGAAATGGAAGTTCGTGAACTTCTCGACGAGTACGACTTCCCGGGCGACGACACGCCGATCATCACAGGTTCTGCGCTGATGGCGCTGAACGGTGAAGATGAGAACGGCATGGGTACTACCGCTGTTGCTAATCTGATCAAAGCTCTGGATGAGTACATTCCTGAGCCGGAGCGTGCGATCGATCAGCCGTTCCTGATGCCGATCGAAGACGTTTTCTCTATCTCTGGTCGCGGTACAGTTGTTACCGGTCGTGTAGAGCGCGGTATCATCAACCCAGGTAGCGAAGTTGAAATTGTCGGTATCCGCGATACTGTCAAGACTATCGTTACCGGTGTTGAAATGTTCCGTAAGCTGCTCGACGAAGGTCGTGCGGGTGAGAACGTTGGCGCCCTGCTGCGTGGTACCAAGCGTGATGACGTCGAGCGTGGTCAGGTTCTGGCTAAGCCGGGCACCATCAACCCGCACACTACCTTCGAAGCAGAAGTTTACGTACTGTCCAAAGAAGAAGGTGGTCGTCACACGCCTTTCTTCAAGGGCTATCGTCCGCAGTTCTACTTCCGTACCACTGATGTAACGGGTACTTGTGAGCTGCCGGAAGGTGTTGAGATGGTCATGCCGGGCGACAACGTGAAAATGGTTGTTACCCTGATCGCGCCGATCGCGATGGATGACGGTCTGCGTTTCGCTATTCGTGAAGGTGGTCGTACTGTTGGTGCTGGCGTTGTTGCCAAAATCATTAAGTAAGTAGACCCCTGAAGTACCCAAGGGGGCTCTTGCAGAGCCCCCTTTTCTGCGCAGTATAAGCAAATGTTTGACATGCGCTTTCGCTGTGCCTATAATGCGCATCCTTTGAATGCGTGGGTAGACGGCTCGCGCCGTCGACATCCATTGGAGTTTAGGGCTAATGCAGAACCAGAAGATTCGCATTCGGTTGAAAGCGTTCGACCATCGCCTGATCGATCAGTCTACTGCGGAGATTGTTGAAACCGCAAAACGTACTGGCGCTCAGGTTCGTGGTCCCATTCCGCTTCCGACCAACCGCGAGCGTTATACGATACTGATCTCACCGCACGTCAACAAAGACGCGCGTGACCAGTACGAGATTCGTACCCATAAGCGTGTGCTCGACATCGTTGAGCCTACTGAGAAAACAGTTGATGCCTTGATGAAGCTTGATCTCGCCGCTGGCGTAGACGTGCAAATCAAACTCGACTAATTACACTAGACACTCGCGACCCAGCGCTTTCGCTAAGCGTTAAAGTAAATAGTTATCAGCGAAAGCAGCAGTCGCCGCGCCGTGAGGCGCCACACAATGTGCTAGTGGAATGCTCTGGAAAGGGCAGCCATAGCGGGTGACAGCCCCGTACACTATAGGAGAACTGAGAATGACTATCGGTTTGGTCGGTACTAAGGCCGGGATGACCCGCGTCTTTACCGAAGACGGTGCATCTGTGCCCGTAACCGTTATTGAAGTTGATCCTAACCGCGTTACTCGCGTTAAGTCAGTTGAAACTGATGGTTACGCAGCGGTTCAGGTAACAACTGGCTCTCGTAAAGCCAAACACCTCACCAAGGCGCAAGCAGGGCAGTTTGCCAAGGCGGGTGTTGAGGCTGGTCGTTCCTTGATGGAGTTTCGTCTTGAAGAAGGCGAGCAAGCTCCTGAAGTGGGCGGCGAACTCACCGTATCCCTCTTTGAAGCTGGTCAGATGATTGACGTGACCGGTACCTCTAAGGGTAAGGGCTTCCAAGGTGCTGTTAAGCGTTGGAATTTCCGTACCCAAGACATGACTCATGGTAACTCTCTGTCGCATCGTGCGCCGGGTTCCATTGGTATGTGTCAGACCCCCGGACGTGTATTCAAAGGCAAGAAAATGGCCGGTCAGATGGGCAACGTCCGCTGTACTGTTCAGAGCCTTGAAGTCGTACGCGTTGATGCCGAGCGTAACTTGCTGCTCATCAAGGGTGCTGTACCGGGCGCAACCGGCAGCGACGTTATTGTACGCAGCGCCGTCAAAGCTGGCTGAAGGGGAGTTTACCAATGAATCTGAATCTTGCTGCAGGTGCGGGTACCGTTGAAGTAGCCGACGCCACATTTGGCAAAGAATTCAATGAGGCGCTGGTTCACCAGGTGGTCACTGCTTATCTGGCTAGTGGTCGTCAAGGGACTCGCGCTCAGAAGAATCGCTCTGACGTTCGTGGCGGTGGTAAAAAGCCATGGCGTCAAAAAGGTACTGGCCGTGCACGTGCCGGCACCATTCGTTCTCCGCTGTGGCGCAGCGGTGGTGTGACTTTCGCGGCGCGTCCCCAGGACCACAGCCAGAAAGTTAACCGTAAAATGTACCGCGCTGCGATGCGCTCCATTCTGTCTGAACTCGTTCGTCAAGAGCGTCTGGTGGCAGTTGATGAGTTTGTCGTTGATGCGCCCAAGACCAAGCAGGTCGCTGCCAAACTGAAAGAGCTGGAGCTTGAAAAAGTTCTGATCGTCACCGAAGAGATTGACGAAAAGCTCTATCTGGCTGCGCGCAACCTTCCACATGTTGATGTGATTGATGTTGCTGCCGCTGACCCGGTGAGTCTAGTTGCCTTTGATAAGGTGCTGGTCACCGTCTCCGCCCTGCGCAAATTTGAGGAGAAGCTGGCATGAACCAGGAACGCGTATTCAAGGTTCTGCTCGGACCGCACGTGACCGAGAAGGCCGCGATGGCAGCTGAGCGTAATCAGTACGTTTTCAAGGTGGCGAGCGACGCTACCAAGCCTGAGATCAAAAAAGCCGTTGAGGCGCTGTTCGGCAAGAAAGTCGATAGCGTTCAAGCGCTTAATGTCAAAGGCAAGACGAAGCGTACCGCAAATGGCGTTGGCATGCGTAAAGGGTATCGCAAAGCGTATGTCACCCTGGCCGCGGGCGAAACGCTCGAAGACTTCTCTGGCGCCGAATAAGGGCAGGAGTACGGATAATGGCAATCGTCAAGACCAAACCCACATCCGCCGGTCGTCGCCACGTCGTTAAGATTGTTGGCGAGACGCTTTACAAGGGCCGTGCTTATGCACCGCTGTTGGAAAAGCAGTCCAAGTCCGGTGGGCGTAATAACTACGGTCGCATCACTACCCGCCATGTGGGCGGTGGTCACCGTCATCACTATCGGTTGATCGACTTCAAGCGTACCAAAGATGGCATTCCTGCTACCGTTGAGCGCCTGGAACACGATCCGAACCGCAGTGCGCACATTGCACTGCTGAAGTACGCTGATGGTGAGCGTCGTTACATCATTGCACCGAAAGGTGTCAGCGCGGGTGACGTGCTGGAATCTGGTGTTAACGCGCCCATCAGGAAAGGCAATGCTTTGCCGCTGCGCAACATTCCGCTTGGTTCTACCGTTCACGGTATCGAATTGAAGCCGGGTAAAGGCGCGCAGATTGCTCGCAGTGCTGGTACTAGCGCCCAGCTGGTTGCGCGTGAAGGCAATTATGCCACCTTGCGTCTTCGTTCTGGCGAAATGCGCAAAGTGTTGGCGGAATGCCGTGCAACCCTAGGTGAAGTGAGTAACTCTGAGCACAGCCTGCGTCAACTTGGCAAGGCCGGTGCGAAGCGCTGGAGAGGCGTGCGTCCCACCGTTCGCGGTGTTGCGATGAACCCGGTTGACCACCCACATGGTGGTGGTGAAGGCCGCACCAGTGGTGGTCGTCATCCGGTCACGCCGTGGGGTGTCCCGACTAAGGGTCATAAGACGCGTAAGAACAAGCGCACCGACAAACTGATCATTCGTCGCCGTAAGGCTCGGTGATTGAACTTGCCAAGAAATTAAGAGGTAACGGCTGTGCCACGTTCACTAAAGAAAGGTCCCTTTATTGACCTTCATCTTTTGAAGAAGGTAGAGGTTGCAGTGGAAAAGAACGACCGTAAACCGATCAAGACCTGGTCGCGTCGTTCGATGATTCTACCAAATATGGTAGGTCTGACCATTGCAGTACATAACGGTCGCCAACACGTCCCGGTGCATGTTTCCGAGGAAATGGTTGGCCACAAGCTAGGCGAATTCGCTGCCACCCGCACTTACCGTGGGCACGTAGCGGACAAAAAAGCCAAACGGTAAGCCAGAGAGGATTGAGAGATGGAAGTCACAGCTAAGTTGCGTGGCGCTCGTTTATCCGCCCAGAAGGCCCGTTTGGTGGCTGACCAGGTGCGCGGTAAACCGGTCGCCGAGGCGCTCGACCTGCTGACCTTCTCACCGAAGAAGGCTGCCAAACTGGTCAAGAAAGTGCTTCAGTCCGCCATTGCAAACGCGGAAGAAAATAACGGCATGGATATCGACGAGCTGCGTGTATCGACCATCTGCGTCGATGAGGGCATGACGCTCAAGCGTATCAAGCCGCGTGCCAAAGGGCGTGCGGATCGTATCTTGAAGCGCACCTGTCACATCACCGTCAAGGTAGCCGAGAAGTAGGAGTCGACCAGATGGGTCAGAAAGTCAATCCAACAGGCATTCGACTGGGCATCGTCAAAGACCATGCTTCTGTCTGGTATGCCGAGCGCGGCGCCTATGCCGATAAGCTCAATAATGATCTCGCAGTGCGTAGCTTCCTGGAAGAGCGTCTCAAAAACGCCTCCGTAAGCCGCATTCACATCGAGCGTCCAGCTAATAACGCCCGTATTACCATTCACACCGCCCGTCCGGGTATCGTGATTGGCAAGAAAGGTGAAGATGTTGATCGTCTCCGTCGTGATCTCGGCGAGATGATGGGCGTCCCGGTCCATGTGAACATCGAAGAAGTTCGCAAACCGGAACTGGATGCCAAACTGGTAGCTGCTAACGTTGCTGGCCAGCTCGAACGCCGTGTTATGTTCCGTCGCGCCATGAAGCGTGCGGTACAGAACGCAATGCGTCTCGGTGCTGGTGGTATCAAGATTCAGCTGTCAGGTCGTTTGGGTGGTGCTGAAATCGCACGTACTGAATGGTACCGCGAAGGTCGCGTTCCGCTGCACACGTTGCGTGCGGATATCGACTACGCCACTTACGAAGCTCACACCACCTACGGCGTCATCGGCGTCAAAGTGTGGATCTTCAAGGGTGAAATCCTCGGCGGTATTGAGGAAGTTCGTGCCAAGGCTAAACAACAGCCTGCCGGCAACGCGCCCAAGAAGAAAGGTTCCAGGTAAGGGGAGAGCGAGTCGATGTTACAGCCCAAGCGTTTAAAATTCCGTAAGGTGCAGAAAGGTCGTAATCGCGGCCTGGCACATCGCGGAAGCAAGATTAGCTTCGGGGAATATGGCCTCAAGGCTACCGGTCGCGGCCGCATCACTGCGCGCCAGATCGAAGCCGGTCGTCGTGCGATCACACGTCACGTTAAACGTGGCGGTAAGATCTGGATCCGCGTATTCCCTGATAAGCCGATCTCCAAAAAGCCACTCGAAGTTCGTATGGGTAAGGGTAAAGGTTCAGTCGAGTATTGGGTCGCCCAGATCCAGCCGGGTCGGGTCCTATACGAGATTGAAGGTGTGTCAGAAGAGCTCGCGCGTGAAGCGTTTGAGCTGGCCGCCCAGAAAATGCCCGTATCCACCACCTTTGCGAAACGGACGGTGATGTGATGAAAGCCCAGGAAATTCGTGAAAAGTCAGTCGGCGAGCTTCAAGAGCAGCTCCTCGAACTCCTCCGCGAGCAGTTTAACCTGCGCATGCAGAAGGCCACTGGCCAACTGAGCCAGACTCATCTGCTCAAGCAGGTCCGTCGGGATATTGCCCGCGTGAAGACTATGCTCAACGAGAAGGCAGGTGACTGAGATGGCCGAAGAAAAGAAAGCCCGTACACTCACCGGTAAAGTGGTGAGTGACAAGATGGAAAAATCCATCGTCGTAATGATCGAGCGTCGTGAGCGTCACCCGATCTACGGAAAATACGTCAAGCGCTCCACCAAGCTGCACGCCCATGATGAGACAAATCAGGCTAAGGCTGGCGACACGGTCTCTATCCAAGAGTGCCGTCCGCTGTCCAAAAATAAAGCCTGGACCCTCATCGAGGTGGTTGAGCAGGCTAAAGGTTAATTGCCTGCGCCTGTTCAATCAGTGCAGTCAGATTAGGTTTGGAGAAAACCGATGATTCAGACTCAGACAATGCTGGATGTCGCTGACAACAGCGGAGCGCGCCGGGTGCAATGCATCAAGGTGTTAGGTGGTTCACACCGCCGCTACGCTCGCGTTGGTGACGTCATCAAAGTATCAGTAAAAGAGGCAATCCCTCGTGGCAAGGTCAAAAAAGGCCAGGTCATGAAAGCGGTTGTCGTACGCACCAAGAGCGGCGTCCGTCGTCCAGACGGTTCGCTGATCCGTTTCGACGGGAATGCGGCGGTTCTGTTGAATAATACCAACGAACAGCCGGTCGGGACCCGTATTTTCGGGCCGGTCACTCGTGAACTTCGTAATGAAAAGTTCATGAAGATCATTTCCTTGGCGCCTGAAGTGCTGTAAGGAGCGAGGCGGATATGCAAAAGATCAAACGTGACGATGAAGTCATCGTCATCGCCGGGAAGGATAAAGGCAAACGTGGCACGGTCAAACGCGTTCTAGAAGAACGTTTTGTGGTGTCCGGTGTGAATATGATTAAACGTCACACCAAGCCAAATCCCATGGCGGGAAATCAGGGCGGTATCGTTGAGCGTGAGGCTCCGATTCACGCGTCCAACGTAGCCATCTTCAATTCGGAGACCGGTAAGGCGGATCGCGTCGGGTTCCAAGTCCAGGAAGACGGTACCAAGGTACGTATCTACAAGTCGACGCAGACGCAGATCGACGCCTAACGTGAGTCGGGTAGCAAAATGGCGAACTTGAAAGAACGTTATCAAAACGAGGTTGTAGCTAAGCTGAAAGAAGAGTTCAGCTACGCCAACGTAATGCAGGTGCCCCGGATCACGAAAGTGACCCTTAATATGGGTATCGGCGAAGCGGTCAGCGATAAAAAGCTGATCGATAATGCCATCGGTGACCTGGAGAAGCTCTCCGGTCAAAAGCCGCTGGTGACCAAAGCACGTAAGTCCATCGCGGGCTTCAAGGTGCGTGAAGGTTGGCCGATCGGCATCAAGGTCACACTGCGCAGTGAGCGTATGTGGGATTTTCTTGACCGTCTGGTAAACATCGCGATTCCACGCGTGCGTGACTTCCGTGGTCTCAACCCGAAGTCTTTTGACGGTCGTGGCAATTACTCAATGGGTGTGCGTGAGCAGATCATCTTCCCTGAGATCGAGTATGATAAGATCGATCGCGTTCGGGGATTGGACGTCACAATCACCACTACCGCCAACACCGATGAGGAAGGCCGTGCGCTACTGCGTGCGTTGAACTTCCCCTTCAAAAAATAAGGGTTGGATCATGGCAAAGAAAAGCATGGTAGAGCGTGAGCTCAAGCGCACAAACCTGGTAGCGAAATATGCTGCCAAGCGTGCTGAACTCAAGGCGATCATCCAGGACGTTAACGCTTCCGACGAAGAGCGCTTCGACGCGCAGCTTAAGCTGCAGCAACTGCCGCGCGATTCAAGCCCGGTACGTCAGCGTAATCGCTGTCGCGTTACCGGCCGTCCGCACGGTTTCTATAACAAGTTCGGCCTCGGCCGTAACAAGCTGCGTGAAGCCGCCATGCGTGGCGACGTCCCTGGTCTTAAAAAGTCCAGCTGGTAAGTGCCACGTAGAATCATCAGGAGCGCACATTAAATGAGCATGCAAGACACTCTGGCGGATATGTTTACCCGTATCCGCAATGCGCAGATGGCCACCAAGGAGACGGCTACCATGCCGTCTTCCAAGTTGAAAGTGGAAGTGGCCCGCGTGCTGAAAGAAGAGGGCTACATCACTGATTACTCAGTGGCTGAGAGCGTCAAGCCCGAATTGACCGTCACTCTCAAGTACTTTGAGGGTAAGCCGGTTATCGATCATATCCAGCGGGTTTCCAAGCCGTCTCTGCGTCAGTACAAAGGCAAAGACAACCTGCCTAAGGTCGCCGATGGTCTGGGTATCGCGATTGTCACCACATCCAATGGTGTCATGACCGATCGTGCCGCGCGCCAAGCGGGTGTCGGTGGCGAAGTCATCTGCACCGTATTCTAGGAGGCTGGAATGTCCCGCATAGCGAAATATCCGGTTAAACTGCCCGCAGGCGTTGAGGTTAAAATCGACGCTGGTCAAGTGACCGTTAAAGGAGGCCAAGGTACGCTTTCCATGCAGATTCACAACGATGTTGTGGTTGCGCAGGAAGACGGCCAGATGACCTTCGCGCCGAGTGAATCGGCAAAAAGCTGGGCAATGGCTGGCACAACTCGTGCTTTAGTCCAGAACCTGGTCACGGGCGTATCCGAGGGTTTCACAAAAACTCTCGAAATTGTTGGCGTCGGTTATCGTGCCCAAGTAAAGGGCAAGACGCTCAATCTTTCACTGGGCTTCTCGCACCCGGTCGACTACGAACTGCCTGAAGGTGTCTCAGCGGAAACGCCGAAGAACACCGTTGTCGTGCTGAAAAGCGCGGACAAGCAGCAGCTCGGTCAGTGCGCCGCGGAAATCCGCGCCTTCCGTCCCCCTGAGCCGTATAAAGGCAAGGGTGTTCGGTACGCCGACGAGCAGGTGCGTCGCAAAGAAGCCAAGAAGAAGTAAGGCAGGGTTATGAACGCGAAGAAAGAATCTCGTCTCCGTCGTGCCCGCCGTGCTCGCGCCAAGATCCGCGAGCTAGGCGCGTTCCGCCTGTGCGTCAATCGTACCCCACGTCACATCTATGCGCAGATTATCTCGCCGGATGGTGGCAAAGTGCTGGCCAGTGCATCTACGCTGGACAAAGCGCTTCGAGAGGGTGCAACCGGTAATACAGAGGCTGCCACGAAAGTCGGCGCCCTGATTGCCGAACGCGCAAAAGAAGCAGGCATCACCCAGGTGGCCTTTGATCGTGCTGGCTTTATGTACCACGGCCGCGTCAAGGCGCTGGCCGACGCCGCACGTGAAGGCGGCCTGGAATTCTAAAGGGTTTTACGATGGCGAAGAACGAACAGCAAAACGGCGATCTGCAAGAAAAACTCGTGCAGGTCAACCGTGTCGCCAAGGTGGTCAAAGGTGGTCGTATTTTCGGCTTTACCGCGCTGACCGTCGTTGGTGATGGTAAAGGTCGTGTCGGCTTTGGTCGTGGTAAGGCACGTGAAGTGCCAGTTGCCATTCAGAAGGCGATGGAACAAGCACGTCGCAATATGGTCAAGGTAAACCTGGCTGGTCATACGTTGCAGTATCCTGTGAAAGCCCGTCACGGTGCTTCCAAGGTTTACATGCAGCCGGCCTCCGAAGGTACCGGTATCATCGCAGGCGGCGCTATGCGCTCAGTACTTGAGCTAGCAGGCGTCCACGATGTTCTGGCCAAGTGCTACGGTTCTACCAACCCGGTCAACGTTGTACGCGCAACCGTTAATGGTCTCGCATCAATGAAAGCACCGGAAGACGTGGCTGCCAAGCGCGGTCTGTCTGTCGAAGCGATCACGGGGTGAATACCATGGCAGCAACGATCAAGGTTACCCAGGTCCGCAGCACCATCGGCATCCTGCCCAAGCATAAAGCTACTATGAAAGGCTTGGGCCTGCGTCGCATCGGTCACACGGTTGAGCTGGAAGACACCCCCGCCGTACGCGGCATGATCCACAAGGTAACTTACCTTGTGCGCGTTGAGGGAGAGTAATCCATGAAACTCAATACTCTGAGCCCGGCACCGGGTTCAAAGCAGGCTGAAAAGCGTGTTGGTCGTGGTATCGGTTCCGGTCTGGGTAAGACCGGTGGCCGTGGCCACAAAGGCCAGAAGTCACGCAGTGGCGGTAGCGTCAAGCCAGGTTTCGAAGGCGGTCAAATGCCGTTGCAGCGTCGTCTGCCGAAATTCGGTTTCACGTCTGCCAAGTCGATGGTATCTGAGGAAGTTCGTGTGGCTGAGCTGGCAAAAGTTGCCGGCGATGAAGTGACACTGCAAACACTGAAAGATGCCAACGTACTGAAGGACTCTACGCGTCATGCGAAGATTATCCTGTCAGGCGATCTCAACAAAGCGGTTACCGTTCGCGGCATCAAGTGCACCAAGGGTGCGCGAGCTGCTATCGAAGCCGCTGGCGGCAAGGTAGAGGACTAAATGGCCAAGTCAGGAACTATGCCGGCGATGGGGAGCGGTCTGAGTGAACTATGGGCGCGTCTGCGCTTCGTGCTCCTCGCCATTGTGGTTTACCGTATCGGTGCCCACATTCCCGTACCCGGTATCAATCCTGACCAGCTTGCTGCCTTGTTCAGGGAGCAACAGGGTACCATTCTGGGCATGTTCAACATGTTCTCGGGTGGCGCCCTGGAGCGCATGAGTGTCCTCGCGCTGGGTATAATGCCCTATATTTCTGCGTCGATTATCATGCAGCTGATGTCCGCGGTTTCACCTCACCTTGAGCAGCTCAAGAAAGAGGGTGAATCCGGCCGCCGCAAGATCAGCCAGTACACCCGCTACGGCACGGTGATACTGGCCTTTATTCAAGCCACCGGTATGTCGGTTGGCTTGGCTAGCCAGGGCATTGCTTACAGCGCTGACTTCAGCTTTTATTTCACTGCCGTCGTGACTTTTGTCTCGGGCGCAGTATTTATGATGTGGCTGGGTGAGCAAATTACCGAGAAAGGGATTGGTAACGGTATTTCGTTGCTGATCTTTGCCGGTATTGTGGCCGCACTTCCAGGTGCTGTCGGGCAGGCATTCGAGCTTGCGCGTAACGAAGGGGCCTGGAATGTGTTGCCGCTGTTGGCTCTGTCTGCGTTAGGTATTGCCACTGTGGCGTTTGTGGTATTCATTGAGCGTGGTCAACGCCGCCTCAAGGTGAACTATCCACGTCGCCAAGTGGGAAACAAGATGTATGCGGGCCAAAGCAGTTATCTGCCCCTGAAAGTGAATATGGCTGGGGTTATTCCTGCGATCTTTGCTTCCAGTATTCTGCTGTTTCCGGCGTCGATCGGTCAGTGGGTGGGGGCAGGTGAAGGCATGGAGTGGTTGCAACGTGCTTCACAGGCGTTAGGACCAGGCCAACCGCTTTATATCTTGCTTTTCGCGGCGGCAGTGGTATTCTTCTGCTTCTTTTACACAGCGCTGGTCTTTAACCCGAAAGATGTGGCTGACAATCTGAAAAAGTCAGGTGCGTTCTTGCCGGGTATTCGTCCAGGCGAGCAAACTGCTCGCTACATAGATAAAGTCATGACACGTCTGACTTTATTCGGTGCACTGTACATCACCGCAGTTTCCCTGATGCCCCAGTTTTTGATTGTGGCCTGGAATGTTCCGTTTTTCTTTGGCGGTACATCCCTGTTGATTGTCGTAGTAGTTGTTATGGATTTCATGGCTCAGGTCCAATCGCATCTGATGTCTAATCAGTACGATTCGGTAATGAAGAAATCCAATCTGAAAGGCTACGGCAGTGGCGGAATCATGCGCTGAGGCGATGTTCAACGCTTTAATACCCGTGAGGGAAGCCCCTCGGCAATAATTGTCGAGGGCGCACCGCGAGCCGGTTTTTGGAGAAAGATCGATGAAAGTTCGAGCTTCCGTAAAGAAAATGTGCCGTAACTGCAAGATTATCCGTCGCAATGGCGCTGTACGCGTTATTTGTACGGAGCCACGGCACAAGCAGCGTCAGGGTTAATTCTGACCTGAAACATGTTGGCGTAAAAAGTCCTCTGTGACATCGCTTGGTGCATGATTTGCATTTTAGTATTTATAGAGGTATTCTGTTGCGCCTTTTAAAGATGAACAAACGAGCAAGCCGCTCAAACTTCGGAGTAAGCTGATGGCCCGTATTGCAGGCGTCAATATCCCGGATAACAAGCATGCGGCGATCTCGCTGACCTACATCTTCGGTATTGGCCGTACCCGTGCTGAGCACATCTGTGCCGCATCTGGTATCGCGCTGACAACCAAAATTCAGGACCTTTCCAGTGAAGAGCTGGATACCGTTCGTTCTGAAGTTGGTAAATATACCGTAGAAGGCGACCTTCGCCGTGATGTTACGCTGAATATCAAGCGTCTCATGGACTTAGGTTGCTATCGTGGTCTGCGTCATCGTCGTAGTCTTCCGCTGCGTGGTCAGCGTACTAAGACTAACGCGCGTACCCGTAAGGGCCCGCGTAAGCCGATCCGCAAATAACACGCACGTTCTGGCGTAAAGACAGGAATAGACATCAACATGGCTAACCCGCGTAGTAACCGTAAAAAGGTTAAAAAGCAGGTAGTGGACGCCGTAGCGCATATCCACGCCTCTTTTAACAACACGATCGTGACGATCACAGACCGCCAGGGCAATGCTCTGTCATGGGCAACTGCCGGTGGTTCGGGTTTTCGTGGTTCTCGCAAGAGCACCCCGTTCGCTGCTCAAGTAGCAAGTGAACGTGCAGCAACTGCTGCAGCCGAGTATGGTGTGAAAAACGTCGACGTGCTGGTCAAAGGCCCAGGTCCTGGCCGTGAATCTGCCGTGCGCGCGCTTAACGCCGCCGGCTTCCGCGTGCAAAGCATCACTGACGCGACGCCCATTCCCCACAATGGCTGCCGTCCGCCGAAGAAACGCCGCGTTTAAGGAGAAAGATTCATGGCTCGTTATATTGGACCGAAGTGCAAATTGTCTCGTCGTGAAGGCACAGACCTCTTTTTGAAGAGTGGTGTGACTCCCTTCGAGAAAAAGTGTAAATCCGAGCAGATCCCGGGTGTACACGGCCAGCGTCGTCAGCGTCTTTCCGACTACGGCTTGCAGCTTCGCGAGAAGCAGAAAGTACGCCGTATGTATGGCGTACTCGAAAAGCAGTTCCGCAACTACTACAAAGAAGCCGCTCGCCTGAAAGGTGCGACTGGTGAAGTTTTGTTGCAGTTGCTTGAATCCCGACTGGATAACGTCGTCTACCGCATGGGCTTTGGCTCGACCCGCTCAGAAGCACGTCAGCTGGTCAGCCACAAAGCGATTGCAGTGAACGGCAAAACCGTCAACGTGGCTTCCTATCAGGTTAAGCCAGGTGACGTGGTTTCCGTTCGCGAAAAGGCGAAGAACCAAGCTCGTATTCAAAGCGCAATGTCCTTAGCGGCAAACCGTGGCGATGTGACTTGGATCGAAACAGACGCCAAGAAGATGGAAGGCACTTTCAAGGCTCTGCCTGAACGCGGTGACCTGTCTGCCGACATCAACGAAAATCTGATCGTCGAGCTGTACTCGAAGTAAGTCTTGACTGGCTTCTTCATGTCCGGGCGTGGTGCTTAACCCGCCCGGTTATTCTGGATATTAGTCGATTGACGTTTCCAGAGTGCTCAGAATCCGTTTGGCAGCCTGAAAGGTGTTCTTATGCAGCGTTCAGTGACAGAGTTTCTCCGTCCTCGTGATATCAAGGTCGAAGAAATTAGCGCACATCATGCCAAGATCGTTCTCGAACCATTCGAGCGCGGTTTTGGTCACACTCTTGGTAATGCACTGCGTCGCATTCTGCTTTCGTCCATGCCCGGCGCCGCCGTGGTTGAGGCTGAAATCGCAGGTGTCGAGCACGAATACAGTGCCATCGAAGGGGTGCAGGAGGATGTAATTGAAATCCTTCTGAACTTGAAAGATGTTGCGATCAAGATGCACAGCCGCGATGAGGCGGTGCTCTCGCTGAACAAGCAGGGCCCAGCCGTCGTCACCGCAGGCGACATTGCACTTGATCACAGCGTTGAAATCGTCAACCCGGATCACGTCATTGCGCACGTAAACGAAGGTGCCGAGCTGAAGATTCAGCTTAAAGTGGCACTGGGGCGCGGCTATGAGCCAGCTGATGTGCGAGGTTCTGATGATGAATCGCGTACTATTGGCCGCCTGCAGCTGGATGCTACCTTCAGCCCTGTGCGTCGTGTTTCTTATGCCGTTGAAGCAGCCCGTGTCGAGCAGCGTACTGACCTCGATAAGCTGATTATCGATCTGGAAACAGACGGCACCCTGGATCCAGAAGAGGCAATCCGCCGCAGTGCGACCATCCTGCAAGAGCAGCTGGCCGCCTTCGTCGACCTTGAAGCTGATAAAGAGCAAGAAGTCGAAGAAGAAGAGGATCACGTTGATCCGATTCTACTGCGCCCCGTAGACGATCTTGAGCTGACTGTTCGCAGCGCGAACTGCCTGAAGGCCGAGAATATTTACTACATTGGTGATTTGATTCAGCGTACAGAAGTTGAGCTGCTCAAAACCCCCAATCTCGGCAAGAAATCCTTGAATGAAATCAAGGACGTACTGGCAGCACGTGGCTTATCCCTTGGCATGCGGTTAGAAAACTGGCCGCCAGCAAGCCTGAAGGACGATAAGGCCTCCGCGTGAGCGTCAACTTGAGTCCCAGTTTGGTAAGGAATCACAACCATGCGTCATCGTAAGAGTGGTCGTCATTTAAATCGCACCAGCTCGCACCGCCAGGCAATGTTCAAAAACATGTCTGTGTCCCTGGTCGAGCACGAAGTGATTAAGACAACCCTGCCTAAAGCTAAAGAACTGCGTCGTGTCATTGAGCCGCTGATCACTTTAGCCAAGCAGGATAGCGTTGCTAACCGTCGTTTGGCATTCTCCCGCACACGCTCGAAAGAAGCTGTCGGCAAACTCTTTAATGAGTTGGGCCCACGCTACTCCGAGCGTCCTGGAGGTTATGTGCGTATTCTCAAGTGCGGTTTCCGCACAGGTGATAACGCACCGATGGCATACGTTGAGTTAGTCGATCGCCCGATCGTTGAAGATATCGCCGTAGAAGATTAATTTTTGTCTCGGTGCTTCATGTCGGTAAAACCGGCTTGATACTTCTGGCATAATGCCAGCTGTTATCAGGCCGGTTTTTTTTATTTTTACCCTTTCGCTTGAGCGATATCACACAACTGATGTTTTTTTGCTTGATTTTGGTTGGTGTCAAATAGCAAGCTGGCCATAATGATTAAAACAGGCCCTAAACACTGTGGCGCTCCGGCCATCAGTAACGAGATAGTGTCATGAACAAGGAATTTATCGAGGCTTAAGCATGCAGACTGTGAAACGCTCTATCGTCCAGCACAGTGCCATCTATCGAACAGCCGCTTTTATTGCGCTGACGTTACTGATGTTATTGACACTTGCGGTACCCTACTCCGCCCAGGCGAACCCTCGTTATGCAGGGATGATGATCGACCTGGAATCAGGGGAAGTTCTTTACGCAGAGAATGTTGATGAGCGTCGTTATCCCGCATCGCTGGTTAAAATGATGACGCTTTATATGGCGTTCGAGGCGCTTGAGAGCGGTCGCCTTTCGCTAAATCAGCCATTGCCGGTTTCCAGTCAGGCCGCCGCAAAGCCTGCCGTGAAACTTTGGTTGCCCGCGGGTAGCACCATTACGGTTGATGAGGCGATTCGCGCACTGGCTGTGCGCTCTGCCAACGACGTAGCGGCCGTTGTCGCAGAAGCGTTAGGCGGTTCAGAAAGCATGTTTGCGTTGCAGATGACGGAGCGAGCCCGTGAACTTGGTCTGACATCCACCACCTTCAAAAATGCCTCTGGCTTGCCTGACAGCGGGCAGGTAACCACCGCCCGTGACATGATGAGTCTGGCGGTGCATGTGATACAGGATTTTCCGCAGTACTATCACTATTTTTCGCTTAAATCGTTTACCTATAAAGGTAAAACGCACACAAGCCATAACCGCCTGGTCACTAATTACCCTGGTGTTGATGGTTTGAAAACCGGCTTTATTCGTGCCTCGGGCTTCAATGTCGCCACGACCGCTGTGCGAGGCAATCGTCGTCTGGTGGGTATTGTCATGGGTGGATTCACCGGACAGTCGCGTAATGATCATATGGCTGACTTGCTGGACCGCGGTTTCATGCGTGCTGGCCTTCGTGACCGAGGCAACTGGTTAGCCAATGCGGAGTTCTCGCGGGAATATATGCACTTCGATGGTCGGCCACCGGTTTACACTCAGCCCACCTATACCGCTTCCCGTCCAGCAAACAGGGTTTCTGCTGGTTCTGTGTCAAGCGGCTCGGCGTCAAGTGCTTCAGCTTCAAATGCCTCACTTCCAAGTACGCCAGCGTTCAACAACGCTCAGAATGGTAGTTCCCAGAATACGCAAGTACGCAACGTTGCGGTACGCGAGGTGATTGAGCCGGCGCCGCCTGTGACCCCGGCACCTGCGCCTTCCCCGTCCGTGACGCCTGCGCCGCCCGCACCAACGACCGCGATGCATCGTTCATCCGACTGGGGTATCCAGCTGGGGGCTTTTAGTCAGGAAAACGATGCTCATCGTCTGGCTTCTCAGGCTGCACAGCGTTTAAGCACGGACGTTAATGGTCTCGTGAAAGTAGAAGCGGTTCCTGGTCAGGCGTCGCTGTTTCGCTCCCGTTTAGTCTCCCTTGAGGAGCAGCAAGCGTACCGAGCGTGCCAGAAGCTTCGTTCACAGGGCATGGACTGCATGGTTGTCAACGCCAGCCTGTAAACCTGCAGAATGACGTAAAGCCCCCGCAAGGATGACCTTGCGGGGGCTTTTTGGTTGTATGTTTCTGCATTATTGTTAGGATTTATTAATAGGGCTGTTCTTTTGAGCAGCTTTTTTTGATGGTTTTAATTTATCGGCCCTTGCCAATTAACCGCTATCTACCACCGTTCAGAGAGGGAGACATGCATGACATCATCACTTAAAGGTATTGTTTTCATGTGTGTTGGTGTGCTCTTTCTGGCGCTGGGGGATGCGGTATCCAAATGGCTGGGGGAAACCTATTCACCCTTGCAGATCGTTTTTTTTCGTACGCTGGTGTCGTTACCGCTGATTGCCGTGCTTGCTTATTTTGCAGGTGGGCTGCGCAAGTTAAAAACGCGGCGGCCACGGGTCCATCTGCTACGTGGCCTGATCTATACCGGCACCATGGGGTTTTTTGTTTGGGGGTTAACCCTGTTGCCACTGGCAGAAGCAACGGCCATTGCGTTTGTCGCGCCGATGTTTGTGACCTTGCTTTCGGTGCCTTTACTGGGTGAGCGTATTGACCTTCCCGTCTTGGTTGCCTCGTTGATTGGTTTCGTCGGCGTTGTAATCGTGGTCCGTCCGGGCGGAGACGCCTTCCAAGTCGGTGCTTTGATCATGGTGGCGGCCGCCGTCTGTTATGCCTTGATGATGATTACCGCACGCCGTTACGGCGGGCGGGAGCATCTCTGGGCCATGTTGTTCTATATGACGCTGGTGCCGATGCTACTGACCGCCATGACCTTACCTTGGGTCTGGAAAACGCCCCTCTCTGAACACTGGCTAGGTTTTCTGGCCTCGGGCGTGTTGGGGATAGGGGCAACGGCTTTTATTACCGTTGCGTTTCGGTATACGCCAGCAGCGATTGCGGCACCCTTTGATTATACCGCCATGGTTTGGGCGGTTTTGCTGGGTTGGTGGTTCTGGGGAGAACTGCCCGATATCTGGGTGCTGGTGGGAAGTGTGCTGATTATTGGTAGCGGTCTGGCCATTGCTTACCACGACCGCCGTACAAGCCTTAAGCGTCGGCCCACCGCCTAGCCAGTTCGTTCGCGCTATCGCGGGGGGAGCGTTGGCCGCAGATAGCGGATATGACGGCTATCCCAGCGGCACCACTGCGTTTTGCGTGTTCAATATGGGCGGCTTTCAACCCGCCAATGGCAACACCTGGCAGTTGGCTCGCCGCCGTCAAGGCGGCCAATCCATCAAAACCAATCGGAGGTTCATGGTCGCCTTTACTGGGTGTGGCAAAGACGGGCCCAAAGCCGAAATAATCCAGCTGACTGACAGGGGCGCTGGCAAGCTGCGCCAGGGTATTCACTGAAAGCCCGAGAATCGCCTCTGGGCCAAGCACTTGACGAGCCCGTTCAATCGCTGCATCGCTTTGCCCGACATGAAGGCCATCTGCCTGGCTTGCCAGAGCGACCTCAAGGCGGTCATTAATAATCAAAGGAACATGACTGCCAGCAAGCAGGCTTTTCAGTCGCTTTGCCTGCGCTGTCATGGCCTGGTCGGTGGCGTATTTGTCACGTAACTGGACGATACTGACCCCTCCGGCGACAGCTTCTTCTACCGTGCGCTCTAGCCCTTTGGCAGCACACAGCGTGGCATCCGTCACCAGATACACCGAAAGATCAAACGGCATCAATCATCTCCCATGTTAACCGGGTATCCAGGTCTTGCGGGGAAAGCTGGTACAGGGCATCCAGAAACGCAGGCGCAAAGCTGCCGGGCCCACCGGCCGTGCTACCTGCTTGTTGGCCTGCCAGCGCAAAACAGCCAAAGGCAGCGGCAGTGGCGGTCAAAGGGGTGGAAGGTGCAGCGCCAATAAACGCAGCCACCGTTGCACTGAGAGCGCAACCCAGCGTGGTAACGCGAGGCATTAAGGCGTGCCCACCGTGAATGCGTATCGATTGCTGTCCGTCGGTGATGATATCGGTTTCACCACTGACCGCCACAATGCAGTGCTGCTGGCGTGCCAGTTGACAGGCGGCGGTGTGAGCCTCCTCTACGCTGGCGGTACTATCAGCGCCACGCCCAGGGTTGGCAATACCATTGAGGCTGAGAATTTCTGAGGCATTACCGCGAATGGCACTCGGCTTTAATGCTAACAGCTCAGCGCACAGTGCTTGTCGGTAAGCGGTGGCGCCCACGGCCACAGGGTCTAATACCCACGGCGTGTCGTCTTCATGCGCCGTACGGGCTGCCAGACGCATACTGTGCGCCCAAGGGGTGGAGATCGTGCCAATGTTAATGGAAAGAGCCGCCGATAGACGCACAAACTCCACGACCTCTTCCTGTTCGTGCAACATGGCCGGTGAGGCACCAAGAGCAAGTAACACATTGGCGCTGCTGTTCATCGCCACATAATTGGTCATGCAGTGGGTCAACGGCGTGAGTTGTCGCAAAGCGGCCAGATGCTGACCAAGCGAAGATGCCGATGAAGGCATTGATGAAAATATTGATGGAGATGGTGGCGAGGGTATTGTCATGACATCCTCCCGGCTGGGAGGCAGTGAGGCAGAGAAGCCCCACGACTCCCTACGCCGGCATTATCCGGTTCAGGTGCTTGAGGGTGCGTCTCAGCTTGAGGATCAGGCTTACAAAGCCTCACAAGCGCCCCTGTCGTTTTCAGAAGCGCCATCCTAGCGAATTATTTACCGAAAGGCGATGCGTGTACCGTAGGTCAGCATTTCATCCGGGGTCATCGCTCGGCCGGGTGTGCCAATCATTTCATCCCCGCATTGATCGGCGAAGGTAAGCACGCCGTGGTGAAAACCTAATTGGCTTAGCTTATCGCGGATTTCACCGGTGCCAAGAAACGAGCACACACGCCCCTCATTATCGCTTAAGTTGGAAACACCGTTAGCATGGTGAAAGCGCACGGTGTAGATGCCATCCATTGATTCCACTTCCACGATGGGGGAAAAACCATTATGAACTGCGCGAGATAACTCGCGATAGCTGAGGCGGTCGCCAAGCTGATAATCAATACTCGTCATGATCAACTCCTGATAACAGGCTGATACGGCTGAAAGGGATTTTTGTATAGCCTTTGGATAATAAGTGTAGAGTAATTATTAAATTCTTCCAGCGCATTCTTCGAAAAAACGAAAACCTTTACAGGCGAGGCCATCAAATGCTTCGTTGTGGTTAGCGTGCAGCGTCCAGGGCATGTTGCTGCAGCAGTTTTAAGGGAATCACATCCAGCGCTTTTTCATGTGTTGCGCTGAGAATGATGGGCGGTGCCAGGCCGACATCAGCGGCTTCTTTCCAGCGACTGGCACACAAGCACCAACGGTCGCCTGGCATAAGGCCCGGAAAGCCAAATTCAGGACGAGATGTCACAAGATCATTCCCCTGGGCGCGCGAATAGGCCAGAAACTCTTCCGTGACCATGGCGCATACCGCATGAACGCCCTGGTCCTCAACGCCGACGCGACAAAAACCATCGCGATAAAATCCAGTAACAGGCTCGTGGCAGCAAGGTGTCAGTGGCTCACCTAAAACATTGCGATCTCGTGACATACTAGTATCTCCTCAAAAGGGGCGGGGTCGCCCGTTGCGTGTATCAGCGCTCAGCCTGCATACTGGCCTGAAGGTCCTATCGGCTTAAAACAGGTGCTTAAAAACAGGTACTTAAAAACAGGCATTTGAAAACAGCAAGCCGTCACCATCAGAAAACGTGTGACGGTCTTGAATATGACGGTCTTGAATATGACGGTCCTGAATATGACGGTCTTGAATATATTGTACATGGAATGACTTTTGTACAAATCATGGCGACTAACCAAGGAGACTCAACGATGGCATTTAGTGGCGAGCACCACCCAGGCGTGACGGCACCCCCTGAGGAAACCCAGGGCTTTCGACTCAACCATACAATGTTGCGCATCAAGGATCCCGCGCGCGCACTGGCCTTTTATTCCCAGGTGTTTGGCATGCAGGTTCTGCGCCGGTTGGATTTTGAGGAAATGCAGTTTTCTCTCTACTTTCTGTCCAACGTGGAAGATAGCGATAGCGTGCCCGAAGACGCCTCGGCTCGAACGGCCTGGACATTCAGTCAGAAAGGGTTGCTGGAGTTGACGCATAACTGGGGAACCGAAGACCAGCAGGATTTTGCCTATCATGATGGTAATGCCGAACCTCAGGGCTTTGGCCATATCTGCTTTTGCGTTCCCAACCTGGAAGCCGCTCAGGCATGGTTTGACGAACACGATGTCACCTTCGTTAAGCGCGCCGATCAGGGCAAAATGCAGGATGTTATTTTCATCAAGGACACGGATGGCTACTGGATTGAAGTGATTCAGGCCGACCGCATGGCCGGTAAAGGAGACTAAGCATGGCGCATCTGCTGTTCCGGCTGCGTCATGTCACAGAGGAAGAAGCCCTCGAAGTTCGCCAACTATTGGAAGAACAGGGGTTTGACACCTACGAAACCCAGGCAGGTTTTTTTCGCCTGGGCGTAGAGGCTATCTGGTTGCGTGATAATCGCGAGAAGGAGAGGGCACAAGCGGTGCTTGCCGATTATCAGGCCAAGCGGTTTGAGCGCGTGCGCCGGGAACACCAGGATGCGCTGGCCAATGGCGAAGCGCCGACCCTCTGGCGCCGCCTGGTTGCCCACCCGCTTCAGGTGGCTCTGGTCATCCTGGCCGTGGCCATGATCATACTCCTGACGCTCCTACCCTTTATTGGTCTGGTGAATTGATAAAGGCCAGATGACCGCGTTTCAGATATAGCTGCGCGCCGTGAGGGCCGGCTTCCAGCGTCGGTGCCGCGCCGATAGGATAGCGACACCAGCTGCCTGCCGCGTACTCCTGACCATCACACAGCAGCGTTCCCTCCAGCACAAAAAGTTCTAAACCACCCCGCAACGGCGGATAAGCGACCGTGGTATTAGCGTCCCAGCGTTCCAGGCTGATCCGTTCAGAGCCATAGCCCTCTGAACTATAGGTGTGCAGCATTTTGTACGTAATACCAGGGCGTCTATCAGGTTGCCAGGGGAGGCGATGCGCCGGGACGGCCAGCTGAAGGATGTCGTCGGGATGAAACTGGTGCAGCTTTACCAGAATCAACGCACCTTCTTCGCCGATGTGTGGCGTGTGACCTGTGCCGATTGGGTTGCGCAGATAGCAACCCGCAGGGTAACGGCCGTGTTCATCGGCAAATACCCCCTCCAGGACTAATATTTCTTCGCCGCCATCATGAGTATGGCGGCTGAACTGGCTGTTCGGCGCATAGCGAACCAGGCTTGTCGCTCGGGCAACTTCATCGCCAATACGGTCCAGCATCATCCTTTCTACGCCAGCACTGGGAGAATCGACCCATTGATATTCTTCCGGGATAACAGAGACAAAATGGCTAAAATCGGCGTTTACACGCATGGCATGGGCTCTTGCATTAGGGGAGTGGCAGGGTTGCGGCCAAGTCTCTCCGTCTCGAGCGTAGAATGCAATCCAAAAAAAATACCGCCCGTAGGCGGTATTCAATCGTTTACATTCTTGATCAGTGGTCATGACCATGATCATCGTGGTCAGCCTGTTCCGCCCCAGCAAGCGCTGAGTGCAATACCTTGGCGTTATGACGCATCATGCCCAGATACGTGTTGGCATCGCCTTCACTGGCCAATGCATCGGCATACAGGGTGCCCGCAATCGGCAGGCCGGTCTCTTCGGCGAGCTGGTTGATGATCGCCTGATTGGTCATGTTTTCATGAAACAGTGCCTGGACGTTTTCCTGTTCGATCACATCCACCAGTGCCGCCATGCTGGCCCCGCTGGGGTCTGCTTCGGTGGAAAGCCCCACGGGCGATAGGAAGTTGACGCCGTAAGCACTGGAAAAATAACCAAAGGAATCATGACCCGTAATCACGCTGGCAGAGGCAGGGATATCACTCAGGATATCGCGAATCTCACTGTCCACTGCGGCTATCTCGGCCAAATAGCGTTCCGCGTTGGCCTGATAGCTTTGCGCATTTGCGCTGTCGGCTTCCATCAATCCATCACGAATATTGGCCACGTAGACCTGTGCCTGCTGCAGATCCTGCCAGGCGTGAGGGTCATCATCACCGTGAGCGTGTTCGCTGTGATCGGCTTCTTCGTGACCGTGTTCGTCATGGCCATGTTCGTCGTGGCCGTGCTCGTCATGATCGGGCTCGTCGTGATCGTGCTCGTCGTGACCGTGTTCGTCGTGACCGTGTTCGTCGTGGCCGTGCTCGTCATGATCGGGTTCGTCGTGACCGTGTTCATCGTGGCCATGTTCATCGTGACCGGATTCGTCATGGCCAGCCTCGCCCAAGGCGCGTGGCTGAAGGCCGTTTGTGGCGGTAACCAGCGCCCCGTGGTAATCACTGGATTCGATCAGGCGCTCCATCCAGCCCTCAAACAGCAAGCCGTTAAAGACCACCAAGTCGGCTCCTGCCAATGCACGGGCATCGCCTGGGCTTGGCGAGTACATATGGGTGTCACTGTCAGAGCCGACCAATGAGGTCACCTCGACGTGCTCGCCACCCACGTTTTTGACCATATCCGCCAGAATCGAAAAGCTGGTGACCACCTGAACCCGCTCGTTGGCGATCGCTGCTGGAAGCGCCAGCATGGCAGAAACGCCCACCAGCCAGCGTGAAGAAGAGGAAAGCGACATACTGTGCTCCTTAAAAAAACAATAACAGACCGTTATGACGACTGTTCAAGCGCCAGCGGCGTTGTCTTTCGCCGTAGCTTGGCGGCCAAGCTGTGATAGCGGCCGAACAGTGCCGACAATAGATACCCCAGCCCGGCCAGCAAGATAATGCTTGGCCCAGACGGCGTATCCAGATGAAACGAAAGCAAGAGCCCACCGGTGCTGGAAACCATCGCCAACACCACCGCAATGCCAATCAGGCCTTCCAGCCGCTTGCTCCAGAACCGTGCGGCGGTGGCGGGCAGCATCATCAACCCCACGGCCATCAAGGTGCCCAGGGTTTGAAACCCCGCCGTCAGGTTGAGTACCAGCAAGCCCAGAAAAACACTATGTACCCAGCCACTGCGGCGGCTTTGCCCGCGCAGAAACAGCGGGTCCAGACACTCCACCACCAAGGCGCGGAAAATAATTGCCAGGATAATCACAATCAGCGTACTGATAGAGGCAATCAGCAATAACGCCGTAGAGTTGACCGCCAGAATTGAGCCGAACAATACATGGGTCAGATCCACGCTGCTGCCACCCATGGAAATCAGCATGACCCCAGCCGCCAGTGAAATAATAAAGAAGCTCGCCATAGCCGCATCTTCCCGCTGGCCGCCCATTTTCGACACGGCCCCGGCAAGTAACGCCACCATCACCCCGAACAGCACGCCGCCAACACTCATCACCGGCAGCGAAAACCCTGCCAGCAGAAAGCCGATGGCAACACCGGGCAGAATCGCATGGGCCATCGCATCGCCAATCAGGCTCATGCCGCGCAACACCAGAAACACCCCAAGTGGCGGCGCGGCCAGTGACAGTGCCAGGCCGCCGACTACCGCTCGGCGCATAAAGCCATAATCAAAGGGCGCCACGAACCATGCATCAAGAAGTGCTAGCATGACGCTCTCCCAAGGTAAACGGCACAACCTTTGCCGGGGCATGCGAGTGGTTCAACGCGCTCGGCGCAACCCAGCGGCCATGGCCGCCACTCAGCATCAGCACTTCATCCGCCAGGCGGCTCAGGTGATCCATATCATGCAGCACAACCACGATGGTGGCGCCGTCATCGGCCATCTGGCGCAGGATAGGGATCAAAACATTCACCGTATCGCTATCCACGTTGGCAAACGGCTCATCGAGCAGTAATAGCTCGGCTTCCTGCATCAGGGTGCGGCCAATCAATGCCCGCTGGCGCTGGCCGCCAGAAAGCTCGCCCAATGGCCGATGCGCCAAATCGGAAATGCCCAAGCGGGCCATGATGTCGCGACCCTTGCGGTAATGCGCCGCGCAATACCCTGTCAGTGCCCCGTGGCTTGGCCAGCTACCGGTCATCACCAGCTCTTCCACACTCATCGGAAAAGTCAGGTCTAACGCCAACTGCTGGGGCAGCCACGCACGGCGGGCGTTATCCACATTGCAGAGCACCTTGCCGCTGGTCGGGCGAAGCTCGCCCATAATCGCCTGAATCAACGTGCTTTTACCGGCCCCGTTCGCGCCGATAAGCGCCGTAATGGCCCCTGGCTTTATGTCGCCATCCACATGCTCAAGCACCGTGCGCCCACCCTGGGCCAGATGAAGATCCTGCAACTGCAGTCGTGAAAGAGAAGGCTCACTCATAACGGCCACCCGCTGGCCCAAACCACCAAGGCCCACAGCGCCAGCAGCGGCAATGCCACCAGGCTCAACCGCTTCACGGCAGACAGCGACATCAGCGAAAAATGACAAGGACCTTCCCTATTATGGTGATGCGTATGCTCACTCATTGAGTGCCCTCGCTTACGAATAAATAAGTTATAACATAACAGTTGATGAAGCAAAAAAGAGGGCGACATTTTACGCGCTCCAACGGTGCTGACAATGCCAGAGGAGCGATTAGACGCATTTTAGTGACGCGATGTTTAGTAACGCCACACAGCACCGATCTGCTGAGGCGAGACCAACAGCGCGTACTCACCCTCCAGAGTGACAGAGCCAACGGAAACGCTAGCCGGCTGAAACTGGTTGATCGCGTTGGAAGCCTGGTTGGGCTGTGTCCATATCTGCAGCTCATTAACCAGCATCCCGGTGGCAAAATTCACCGCACCATCCCGCTCGCGGCCATCCGCCGCAATAACGGCCCCGGCGATGCTATTCACCACCAGCGAGCTGATGCGCGCATCAACGCCACGGCGCGCCCGTTCGGCTCTGGCCAGCTGTAAACCCAATGCCTGCACGTCGCTTAATTCACCCTGTGCCTTCAACCGCTGATACTCAGCCAACGCCGCCTGGTGCGGCTGCCGATCCGTCAGCATGCCGCCTAACGCCAACGCTGATTTGACCACGCCCACGCGCGAATCAAAGCGGTCATCGCGGCTACTCGCTTCGCTGGACTGATACGCATCAAAGGCAAGACTTGCCGCATAAATGCCTGTCCATCCCGTTTGCCACCACGCCGCATGACGAGCCCCATCTTCAAACACCTGGTTGTAAGTCGCCCAATCAGAAGGCGTTTGCGCCTTTGCCACCTGAAAAGGCAGAACCAATAACGCCAGGGCAGACACCGCCAGCACACGAATCATCGACATAACGCATCCCCCAACATGGAAAAAAGTCACGCCAAGCCTAGCACGTTGCGCCTCACGAGATAGCCTGCCAACAGGTGACCTAAGTATGACGAAGGTCAATAGCGTTGCAGGGTTAAGGGTGGTTAGATGGAAGGAAAACAATGGCGCAGGGAGGCAACGATGATTTATTACCGCTACTGGGGAAAAGCGCAGGCTACGGGAGGCGCCGTCGAGTGCCATTTATTGCCGTATCACAACCTGGATGTTGCAGCAGTAGGTTGGCTGTTGCTTTCGCCTGATAAACCCCTGACTCAACGTCTTGCCGCACAGCTTGATCTCTCACCTGAAAGACTTCGCCATTTACTGGTTTTTTGGCTTGGCCTTCACGACATCGGTAAATTTTCCCGAGCCTTTCAAGGGCTTTTTCAAGCGACCTCAAATATAAAACTGGTTCCTGCCGCTGCACAGTATGTTTATACCGAGCGCCACGACCGCTTAGGCGCCGTAATCTGGGAAGCTAAATTGCCTCAGTGGCTCCAGGACGGCACATTGCAATGGCCTTTTGAGATAAGTCGTACTCAGCGCAAAGCAATTCGCAATGCATTTTCTGTTCTTGCGGTACCCTTCTTTGGGCATCACGGTCAGCCAGTGAGTGCGGACGGTATTGCGCCTGAGATATTTTTCTGTCGGGACGAACACATTGATGATACGGAGGCAACGCGTCAGTTTATTGCCGATTGGGCCAGCGTTGTTCCGCCAAAGTGGCCAATTGAACAACTATGTTCTGAACAGTGGGTATATGCCCTGCAGACGCTAAGCTGGTCAATCGCAGGCTGGGCAACCTTAAGTGATTGGTTGGGCTCGAACCAGGATCACTTTCCCTATCTTCAAGAGGAGATTCCTCTCGCCGACTATTGGCAAATTGCATTACAAAACGCTGAAAAAGCGCTGCAAGAAACAGGGTTTAGCAACGTTTCCAAACCGTTACCTTACGCTGGCATGGCAGATTGGTTTGGCAAGCAGTCCGTCACACCGACACCCTTACAGCACGCCGCCGAGACAGTAAGCATCACGGACGGGCCGCAGCTGTTTATCTTGGAAGATGTCACTGGGTCAGGAAAAACCGAGGCCGCCTGTATTCTTACGCAACGCTTATTAGCGGCAGGCCACGGCGATGGGCTCTATTTTGCGCTGCCTACTATGGCAACTTCCAATGCCATGTATTCACGGCTGGGTAATTTGCATCGTCGATTTTATACCGCTGATTCATCGCCCTCTTTTGTTTTGGCCCACGGCGCACGGGATTTAAATGAGGATTTTATGGCTGCTGTTGCCTCACCTCAGCCTGCTGATTTGAATTACACCGTTAGCGAACTGTCGGCCACAAGTCGCTGCAACCAATGGCTAGCGGATTCGCGTAAAAAAGCGCTTCTGGCAGAAGTGGGGGTTGGCACCATTGACCAAGCCTTGATGGCAATTTTGCCATTTCGTCATCAGTCGCTGCGCTTGTACGGGCTGGCGCGAAAGGTGTTAGTAATTGATGAGGTTCACGCCTACGACAATTACATGCAAACACTGCTTAGCCAATTGCTGGCCTACCATGCCCGGCAGGGTGGTAGCGCTATTCTGCTAACCGCCACGCTTCCCCGTGCTATGCGCAGTGCTCTGATGGCTGCCTGGCAAACGGGGCTTGGGCAGTCAGAAACTAAACCACAGAAAGATCACTTCCCATTGATGACCCATGTAAGTGAAGGTCAGCCCCTGGAGTTGCCGCTAGCATCGCGTTCAGAAGTTTCTAGAAGCGTAGAGGTTGATTGGCTAACCGAAGAAGAGCAGGCGATTGATACGGTAATGGAGTCAGTCGATGCAGGTGAGTGTATCGCCTGGGTGCGCAATACTGTTGATGACGCCATTCGTGCGTTCGAGACTATCGCCGCCCGCCACCCTCAGCCCGAACGCTGCCTGCTGTTTCACAGCCGCTTTGCCATGATCGATAGGCAGCGCATTGAGTCCCAAGTCATTGAACGCTTAAGCAAAGATTCGACGCCTGAAATACGCAAGGGCCAAGTGTTGATCAGTACCCAGGTATTTCAGGAGTCTCTCGACTGCGATGTCGATGTGATGATCAGTGATATTGCCCCCATTGATTTGCTTATCCAGCGAGCTGGGCGTTTGCAGCGCCATCAACGTGGAGAGCGCTGCCTGCCACGTCTGTTGTTGCTAGCGCCGCCATGGATGGATGAGCCTGACGAGCAATGGCTCAAGCGAACGCTGCCGGGTACTCAGGCGGTTTATCGAGATACATCCCTCTGCTGGCTAACCCAAGGGGTATTGCGCCGTCTGGAAGCGATACGCATGCCTGAAGAGGCGAGGGATCTCATTGAAGGTGTTTACGGCCAGGTTTCTGACGATATTCCTGATGCGCTGCAGACAGCTCGTTACGAGCAGAAAGGATTGCAGAGAACGGCTGGCTCGATAGCGAACTTCAACGCACTCAACCTTGAGGAAGGCTACGTAAAAACCGACCAATGGCAGGAAGAGCAAGAGATAGGGACACGCTTGATGGATGAACCTACAATCAATGTCGTGTTGCTGTCACTCTCCGAGGATGACGAGCTAGCGCTATGGGCGGGAGAGAGCCGCCATACGGATATGCTCAGCCAAGTAAAATTACGCCAAAGCCAAGCCGCCAAGTTGGCAGCGCTGCCGAGCCGCTATGAAAGTCATTGGCTTGCCCTTCAAGGGCGCTATAAAGCACTGAAGTATACCCAGCCTTGGCTGCCGGGTGATGACGCTGCTTGCGACTACGATACCCAATGGGGAGTTAGGTTGGGGAGTAAGGAGTAAACGTCATGAGGCGTTCAATGTTCGCTAGGCTGAAAGCTAATGGCTTCTTCGAAGCTATAAAGACACTGCTCGGGAAAATCTTGAGGCTCGCGGTCTGTTTCGATGGCGGCCGCACGACGAGCATCTTCATAAGCTTCATTCATCAAATCAGGCAGCGATGCTTTCAAGCTGGGATTGTCTTTCAGCAGACGATTCACTTTGCTTTGCGCATCTTCAATCGTCAGCCGCCAGCTGCGCGAGCGCCTATCCGGCTGGTGATCCCATTTCAGCAGGTGCATCAGCAAGCGGGCCAGCTGGCTAATCAAGGCGCGTCGCTCGCTTTTTCCCATGCTTTCAATCTCCTCAGCGAGATGCTCAAGGTCCAGACTGTCGAGTTTTCCCGCCCGCAGCAGCCCCGCCTGTTCAAGTGCCCAGGCGTAGGCATCCTGCTCATAGTGAATCGCCATTGCTCTGACCCTCTTGGCCTGTTTGCTGATAATAGAAGTACCTTTAAGCCTCAAGCTATCGCTGCTAGTGATCGACTCAGTAAAGCCCCCGCAAGTGCGGGGAACGGATCTCGGCTGCTTGTTCAGTCAGCCTAGTTTACGGCTCATCCCCATTCGTATGAGGAGCTAAAAACTTAATTGTGCACCGTGAGTTTGTTTATGCCTAGTGCGCTGTCTTGATAAGTATGCCTGGTTTGCTTAACTTGTTTAGTCAGGCTTGTTTACTTGATAATATTTTTGAGTGATTCTATGCTTTTCCTCACTACCTTGATGGGGGACTACTGCATATGCCCGGCTGGATAAAAGGCTTTTTTGACAGATTGGGTGAGTGGGATTGGATCAGCATTGCTGAGCGTCTGGCATGGCTGCTCTTTTTAAAGCTAATTAAGCGAATTGCTCACATGCTGGGCAGGAGGTGAGGATATGAACATGATCTGTGGTGACCCTTGGTTGCCGTTTCTCCACCGCAGCGGCGAGGTCAAATACCGCCCCCTCTCAGCGTTAGCTGATCCAGATGTAATTAATCTCGCCCTGCCGCGGGCGGATTTTCAAGGAGCGGCCTACCAGTTCCTGATAGGCCTGCTACAAACAGCACTTCCGCCAAAAACTCACGATGACTGGCTGGATTTGTTAATGGAGCCTCCCAGTGTTGACGACTTGGATAAAGCGTTCGCCCCTTTCAGTAGTGCTTTTGAACTGGACGGTGATGGCCCTCGCTTTATGCAGGATCTTGACCCGCTGGAAGATGTAAAAAACGCCACGGTCAGCGGTTTATTGATTGATGCCCCCGGCGCTAATGGCATCAAAAACAACACCGACTTCTTCGTGAAACGTGGTCGCGTTGAGGTGATGTGTGACGCCTGTGCGGCCATAGCGCTGTACACCATGCAGATTAACGCGCCTGCGGGTGGTGCCGGTATCCGCGTGGGTCTGCGTGGCGGTGGCCCACTAACAACGCTGGTGATGCCGGAGTTGTCAGATGCCAGCCTATGGGAGCGGCTATGGCTAAACGTCATTACGCAGAAAGAAACCACACAAAAAGGTCAGCATTGGTCGACGCCACATCCAGAAGAACCTTCACTATTTTTCTGGATGGCTAATACGCGGGTAAGCGATAAAAAAGGCACCGAAGTGCTGCCTGAAGACACTCACCCCCTGCACGCTTACTGGTCAATGCCGCGCCGCTTCCGGCTGCTATTTGAAGAAACAGATGAATGTCCGTGTGATATTTGTGGACGAAAAACGCAACGGGTCGTGCGTGAATTACGCGCTAAAAAACAGGGGGCAAATTACGACGGTCCATGGCTCCACCCGCTAACACCCTATCGACGTGATCCCAAAAAGCCCAATGAATTGCCGCTTTCCAGTAAAGGCCAGCCAGGTGGGCTTGGCTATCGGCACTGGTCAGGCTTTGTGCTGAATGATGAAGAAAGCAGTGGTGCAATCGCGGCAGCGGTGCTGAAAAGCTACATCCAAAAACAAAAGCTAGTGTCACAAGAGCGAGCGCATGGCGAAGACATCCAGGCATTGCTGAGAGAGGCGCGTTTATGGGTGTTTGGCTACGACATGGACAACATGAAACCGCGCGGTTGGTACAGCATCGAAATGCCACTTGTGGAAATTCCACAAGGTCAGCAGGAAAGGCTCCGCACCTGGGTTCACCAGTTGACAGAGCTTTCGCGCAATATTGCCTGGATGGTACGTACCCAAGTCAAAAACGCTTGGTTTTCGAGGCCATCAGATGCCAAAGGCGATATAAGCGCCATTGATAACCAATTTTACGATGTAACCCAGCCTGAGTTTTTTAAAGCATTGCTGGCCCTTCAGCAGGTGCTGCAACAAGACTCGCCGCCACCGCATATTCCTCCCGACATTGCCGAACGTTGGTACTTAGCCCTTAAGCGTGAAGCTATGCGTGTATTCGAAGACTTGGCACTAAGCGGTGCCCAGGAAAGCATGGACCTTGAGCGTGCCACCGCTGCCCATCGGCAGCTGCAGAGCTTTCTTGGCGGCAAGAGTAAAGGTAGCAAAGTGGTGAGTGACTTTATCCAACAGGGTGATTTTGACCCCTCCGCGCAGGCCAAGCGTAATGCGGCCTCTGCTGCATCCACGACAGGAGACGCCTGATGAGTGACGTGTTAACGCTGGAAACACCCGAGAAAGAAGATGTATTGACCGAGGCGGAGAAAAAGGCACTCGTTGCTTTGAAACGGGATGAAGCCGCTGCCTTACGCCGTTGGTGGCAGCGGTTGACGCTACCGCCACAGGCTTTGAAAGCATTGACCCCTCAACCACCACTGCCCCGTGGTGTGCGAGCGGTACTGCGCCGCTGTGATAGCGCGGAGGTCGCGATGCTAACCCAAGGTTTTCGTGAGCTATGGGCGATGCTGCCGGAAGCGACGAAGCAAGCGAATTATCGCGATGAAAAGCTACAGGTGTGGTCATGCATCGCGCTAATAGCTGCGGAGTTGCGCGAAGAAAAGAAGAGTGCGTCGTTAGCCTCACGCCTTGGCCAACAAAAAGAGAAAACCGGCAAGCCCTTGATGAGCGAGCTGCGTTTTCAACAGTTACTTTCCTGCCAAACGCCGGAAGAATTTATTCAGCGCTTACGTCGCGCGCTGGCGCTTGCGGATAAGAAGGATGTCAGTGTCGTACTGCTAGCCAGTGTTATCTCACTCTGGTGGCAGGAGCATCGTGGGCGTTTGTCTGCCAAGCCTACCCAGCGGCTTGGATTCGTACTGGCAAATGACTATTTCGCGGCAACGTCTCGCTATAGCCATCGCAGCGACTGATTTTTACGACTGACTATCACCCTTTCTAGCGTCATATGGAAATCAATAACGGAGTTATCTATGAGCCACTTTATTCAACTGCACCTGCTGACCTCTTATCCGCCCGCCAACCTAAACCGTGATGATTTAGGCCGCCCCAAAACTGCCTTGATGGGTGGTGCTAAGCGTCTACGTGTTTCTTCTCAAAGCCTGAAACGCACCTGGCGTACGTCTGCATTGTTTGAAGAAGCCCTGGCAGGACATGTGGGGACGCGCACCAAGCGTTTAGGCAAAGAAGCTTACGATCAGTTAATCGACAAAGACGTTGACCAAAAAACCGCCGCTGCCAGTGCAGAAAAAATCGCCGGTGTGTTTGGCAAGCTGCGTAAAGTAGAAAAAGGTGAGCCTAAGGAGTTTGAAATTGAGCAGCTTGTACACGTTGGCCTTGAAGAGCGCCAAGCGATTAGTGAATTAGTGGAAATATTGGCGAAAGAAAAGCGCGAGCCAAACGATGATGAGTTAAAGCTTTTACGCCACAAACCTGCCGCCGCCGATGTGGCGCTGTTTGGCCGTATGCTGGCTGCCGTTCCTGAATATAACGTAGACGCCGCCTGCCAGGTTGCACACGCTATCACCGTACATGCTGCCGAAGTGGAAGATGATTATTTTACGGCGGTAGACGACTTGAACAGCGGTGATAAAGATCGTGGCGCGGCGCATATAGGGGATTCTGGCTTTGGTGCCGGGCTGTTCTATCTTTACATCTGCATTGACCGCCAGCAGTTGGTTGAAAATCTCCAAGGCAATAACGAGCTAGCCGACCAAGCGATTGCGGCCCTGGTGGAAGCTGCTGTCAAAATGTCGCCCAAAGGCAAACAGAACAGCTTTGGTTCCCGCGCCCATGCGAGCTACGTGCTGGCGGAAAAGGGCAATCAGCAGCCGCGCTCACTCTCCACCGCTTACCTGCGGCCCATCACGGGGCAGGATCAAGCGCTTGATGCGATCAGGTGTCTGGAGCGCCAAGCACAAGCCTTTGATGATGCCTATGAAGCAGGTGCCGATAGCCGCTTTGTCACCAGCGCTGAGCCTGACTATGAAGCGCCGCAGTTAAAAGGCGATATTAAGAAAGGCAGCCTGACCGAACTGATCGCTTTCTTAAAAACCGACCAGTAAGGAGGCGGCATGACCGACTATCTTATTTTTCGGCTCTATGCGCCGCTGGCGAGTTGGGGAGAAGCGGCCGTTGGTGAAACGCGCCCTACAGCTACCTACCCTGGTAAAGGTGCCATACTTGGGTTGCTCGGTGCTGCGTTGGGTATTCGCCGCGATGACGATGAAGGCCAAACGCAACTGCGTGAAAGCATTGCCATGGGCGTCAAACAGTCCACCCCCGGTATGCTAATGCGCGACTACCACACGGTGCAGATGCCTGCCACGCAATCAAAAGTGAGCTATCACACCCGCAAAGAAGAGCTAAGCGGGCCACGCGATGCGCTGAAAACAATACTTTCCAGTCGTGACTATCGTTGTGATGGTCTCTGGACAGTGGCCGTCTGGCTAACGCCTGCGGCAACCCTGACACTCGCCGAGCTTGAGCAGGCATTGAAAACGCCTCATTACCCGCTTTATCTTGGGCGAAAATCTTGCCCGCCCTCTGCACCACTTGCACCTCAATTGCGGCAATGCCACACACTGAAAGAAGCCCTTGATGTGGCGTTTCCCGCTATCGCGTTCAACTGTCGCGAAGACAAAACGGTGCTTCGCTTCCCCGATGAAGCCTTCTATGCCTGGGAAGGTGAGGCCAGTACGTTAGATGGCAATGACCAAGCCGCAGAGTACAACGACGTGTGGGATCTACCACTGAACCGTCGTCGTTGGCAGTTTGGCCCCCGGCTAGAGTTTCGCCGGGCCATAGCAGCCGAGGAGGCGCGCTAATGTATCTCTCACGCATACGTGTTGACCTGAACGGACTTTCCCGCGAAAAGCTGTTTGATGTGATGAATGCCGAAGCCTATACGGCTCATCAGCTTTTATGGCAGCTATTCCCCGACTACGAAGGACCAAGGCCATTTATTTTTCGGCAAGAACTGGAAGAAGCTGAGGAGGGCAGAGGACCCAAAGGGCTACCTCTGTTCTACATTCTTTCAGATCGTGAACCCTCATCAGTGCCAGGATTGCTGACCGCAGAGAGCAAACCCTATGCACCAGAGCTCAAAGCGGGCGAGACGCTAGCCTTTCGCCTGCGCGCTAACCCCACGATGGCACTTTCGGTGCCCGGAAAACGCGGCCAGCGTGCCGATGTGTTGATGGCGGCCAAAAAGCCATTTTCGCCGGGGCAGCGCACAAGCCAAGCCTGTGTTGATGCAATGAACAGTAAAGCCCGTGAGTGGCTTGAAAGCCGTGCTGAAACTTGGGGCTTTCGCTTGCCGGTGACGCCAGAACTAGGTGCTTACCGTCAGCATGTGCTGAATAAAGGCAGCGGAAAGCCGGTTCAGTTCTCTACCGTGGATTACGAAGGGTTATTGGAAGTCACCGAACCAGGAAAACTCATTGAAACCATGGCCCATGGTATCGGGCGAGCCAAAGCATTTGGCGGTGGTTTGCTACTACTGCGCCGACCTTAGGAGGCTAGCATGGGCTTTATTCCGCTAAAGCCCATCCCCGAAAAAGACCGTATGTCGATGATCTTTATCGGGATGGGGCAAATAGATGTGCGCGACGGTGCCTTTGTTGTTATTGATGAAGTCAATGGCGAGCGGATGCACATCCCGGTGGGATCAGTGGCGTGCCTGCTGCTTGAACCAGGCACACGGGTTTCTCATGCCGCTATTAAGTTGGCTGCCACGGTAGGCACGCTATTGATTTGGGTGGGTGATGCAGGCGTAAGGCTTTATAGCGCTGGCCAGCCCGGTGGTGCGCGATCAGATAAATTGTTGTACCAAGCGCAGCTGGCGCTGGACGAAAAGCTGCGCTTAAAAGTGGTTCGCAAGATGTTTGAGCTGCGTTTTGGGGAAGAGCCGCCATCACGTCGTAGCATTGAGCAACTGCGTGGTATGGAAGGCGCAAGAGTGCGCAAAACCTATCAACTGTTAGCCAAACAATATGGGGTGAAATGGAATGGGCGACGTTACGATCCCAAGCAGTGGGATGCCTCTGATGTCGCTAACCAATGTCTATCAGCAGCAACCGCCTGCTTATACGGGATTACCGAAGCGGCTATTCTAGCGGCGGGCTACGCTCCTGCGATTGGGTATCTGCACACCGGCAAGCCGTTGAGCTTTGTGTACGATATTGCTGATATTGTTAAATTTGAAACGGTAGTGCCAGCGGCTTTTCGAGTTGCAGCCCGCAATCCACCCATGCCTGAAAGAGAAGTTCGTATCGCCTGCCGCGATGCATTCAAGCAATCCCGAATACTCCAGCGCTTAATCCCCATGATCGAAGATGTGCTTGCCGCTGGCGATATTCAGCCGCCACCGCCAGCACCCGATTCAGTTCCACCTGCTATTCCAGAGCCACCTTCAGTTGGCGATGCTGGGCATAGGAGCGGATAAATGGCGATGCTTGTAGTGATTACAGAAGCTGTACCACCTCGCCTGCGCGGCAGGTTAGCCGTGTGGCTCCTGGAAATTAGAGCCGGTGTTTACGTTGGCGATGTGAGTCGGCGCATCCGAGAAATGGTTTGGGAGCAAGTGGAAGCCCTGGCAGAAGATGGCAATGTCGCCATGGCCTGGGCCAGTAACCATGAATCTGGCTTTGAATTTCAGACTTACGGAGAAAACCGTCGAGAACCGGTTGATCACGACGGGTTACGTTTGGTGCGCTTTTTACCGCCACAAGTTAACTAACTGATTTAACTAGATCTTTAATAATTTAATGTGGTTAAAAAGCAAGCAAAATAGCTGGTGGATTTTTTATCTGCTATTTTCTTCTTGTAGATCAACTGTCTACAGCTAGTCCGATCCCCGCACCGGCGGGGATGAACCGTAATGCGGCAATGACCTTGCCAGTAATGGTTTCCGATCCCCGCACCGGCGGGGATGAACCGTGATAGTGATGCGGGACTACTCCGATATTCTCCCGATCCCCGCACCGGCGGGGATGAACCGTCAACGTTGACGACCTCAAAGCAGTGGCCACGCCGATCCCCGCACCGGCGGGGATGAACCGGTTGACGGCTCGCTTAATCTGACCGACGACGACCGATCCCCGCACCGGCGGGGATGAACCGCATAATCAACCTCGCCTACTGCGTTTACATAACCGATCCCCGCACCGGCGGGGATGAACCGCTGAATTGGCTGGTGGACTACGCAATGGATGGCCGATCCCCGCACCGGCGGGGATGAACCGAGTGGATGTACCGCTATCACCTGGATGGTAGACCGATCCCCGCACCGGCGGGGATGAACCGATAATTCTACTTGGGCGCTCTTTAGTCTTGAGCCGATCCCCGCACCGGCGGGGATGAACCGCTTAACGTTCCTGCCCTACGCCGCAACACAGGCCGATCCCCGCACCGGCGGGGATGAACCGAGATTCAGGATAAGGGCAAGACGGCACCGCGCCCGATCCCCGCACCGGCGGGGATGAACCGCCATCTGCTACGTTTACGCATAAGGGGAAAATCCGATCCCCGCACCGGCGGGGATGAACCGGCCGGGAGATGGCATAAAATAATTGCATTTATCCGATCCCCGCACCGGCGGGGATGAACCGGTATTAGGATTGCCGTTGCAAAGCACCGAGATCCGATCCCCGCACCGGCGGGGATGAACCGCTCGCACAGGAACACGAACGGGAAATCCTGAGCCCGATCCCCGCACCGGCGGGGATGAACCGGTGTTTGCGTAGGCTTGCCTTCGAGCGTTGAGCCGATCCCCGCACCGGCGGGGATGAACCGCTAATTGACGCCTAGGCAGATGAATACTGTCACCGATCCCCGCACCGGCGGGGATGAACCGGTGAGGCTGATAACCCGGCTGTGCAGGCAGCTCCGATCCCCGCACCGGCGGGGATGAACCGGATTTGAGCAGCCCGGGCGGTAAAGACTTGAACCGATCCCCGCACCGGCGGGGATGAACCGCCCGAGAGTTCAGCAAGAAACGCATCGACAGGCCGATCCCCGCACCGGCGGGGATGAACCGATTTCACGGCGGTCATGGATCGCCTACACGCACCGATCCCCGCACCGGCGGGGATGAACCGCGCTTCCGTAGATGACTGGCAAACGATGGATGCCGATCCCCGCACCGGCGGGGATGAACCGCCCTCAATCAAACCCAGCAGCAAAGGCGCGCCCCGATCCCCGCACCGGCGGGGATGAACCGGAAACCCCGTGGCAAATGATCTAACGCTTAGCCCGATCCCCGCACCGGCGGGGATGAACCGCATGACATTGGGCGCATTGGCCTCCATCCAATCCGATCCCCGCACAGGCGGGGATGAACCGGTCTCAACGGCTATCTCAGGCGTGATGCCGTTCCGATCCCCGCACAGGCGGGGATGAACCGCTCTGCATGCAGGCTAGCGGGCTTGTCACTATCCGATCCCCGCACAGGCGGGGATGAACCCACAGACAAAAGTAGACATTAAGCAGAATCACCCCGATCCCCGCACAGGCGGGGATGAACCTATTAACTAGCCATAAACGCTTAGTTTTCTTCTCCCTTTTCCTTCTCTTGCCATCTTTCCAGGCTGCGTTTGTTATCGGGCAGTCGCACTATGTGGCCAAGGGCGAGGCCGTGAAACTGCTTGTGACGTTTGCCATGGGCGTCGATGAGTGCAACCACTGTCCCGATGCTGACGGCGTCGTCTTCCATATAGGCTTCCACTTCGACGCGCACGGTGCAGCTTTGGTAGCGGGCGGAAAGTATCTCGCCGGGGTAGGGGGCGTCGGTGTTGAGTCCGGTAACGCTGTCGTTGCCGGGGGCATCCCATTCAATGTGCTTATGCATGATAATTTTCCTTTGCCGATGTGTTGGGTGACTGTCTATGTCAGGTGCTGGGTGTGTTCGTCTATGGGATGACTGCGTCGAGTAAGGATGTCAGTGCATCAGGCGGTTACGTTGAGTCTAGTGGGCAGATGCTTGGGTCATCAAGTTCTGCTTGTTTTATGATTGCTCTGTTTTGGTGCATGTTAAGTGTTTCGTGTATTTTTATGGTGCATAACGAGGCGATTGAAACGCTGATTGGTCAATAGTTAATGAATGAGAAACGTTTTTGCGCTTTTATATGGCATATAATTATTTAAAAGTCAGATATAAGCTATTCAAAAACATGGGTTTATGATTTTTTACACTTTATTGGTGCATGGTTGGCACGCTATCTGCATTATTCATGGCAGCGGCTAATGTCATAGGCAGAGGACGCCTGGGCATGCTAAAACAGTAGCCGATTTAACCTTGCATCACGTTTTGTCCACCATGATGAATGGCGTGCAACCCGGATGCTCAGATACATTCAGTTTTGTTTACACCGGAGATCACCATGTCAGCCAAGACGATCGCACTCATCGAAGAACACGACATCAAATGGGTAGACCTGCGTTTTACCGATACTCGCGGTAAAGAGCAGCACGTGACGATTCCCGCCCGTGACGTTGATGAAGAGTTTTTCGAAAACGGCCAGATGTTTGATGGTTCTTCCATTGAAGGCTGGAAAGGAATCAATGAGTCCGACATGATCCTGCGCCCTGAAGACGGCACTGGTTTCCTGGACCCCTTCACTGAAGACGCTACCCTGGTACTGCGTTGCGATATCATCGAGCCTGCTACCATGCAGGGTTATGACCGCGACCCGCGCTCTATTGCCAAGCGCGCCGAAGCCTACCTGCAGTCAACTGGCCTTGGCGATACCGCCTTCTTTGGCCCGGAGCCAGAGTTCTTCATCTTTGATGAAGTGCATTGGAAAGCCGATATCGAAGGCGCGATGTACAAGATTTCCTCGGAAGAGGGTGCCTGGGCCACGGATCGTACTATCGAAGGCGGCAACCTGGCACACCGTCCGCGCGTGAAAGGTGGTTACTTCCCGGTTCCGCCGGTAGATAGCTTCCACGATATCCGTGGCGCCATGTGTAACACGCTGGAAGCCATCGGCCAGACGGTTGAAGTGCATCACCACGAAGTGGCGAACGCCGGTCAGAACGAAATCGGCATCAAGTTCAACACCTTGGTGAAGAAAGCTGACGAAGTGCAGGAAATGAAGTATGTCATCCACAACGTGGCGCATGCTTACGGCAAAACAGCGACCTTCATGCCGAAGCCGCTGGTAGGTGATAACGGTTCAGGCATGCACGTCCACCAGTCGTTCTGGAAAGATGGCCAGAACCAGTTCGCCGGTGATGAATACGCGGGTCTGTCTGAAATGGCGCTGTATTACATTGGCGGCATCATCAAGCACGCGCGTTCGCTCAACGCTTTCACTAACTCGTCTACCAACTCTTACAAGCGTCTGGTGCCGGGTTTTGAAGCGCCGGTTATGCTGGCCTACAGCGCACGTAACCGTTCGGCGTCTATCCGTATTCCGTACACTGCAAGCCCGAAAGGCAAGCGTGTGGAACTGCGTTTCCCTGACCCGACCGCTAACCCGTACCTGTGCTTCTCAGCAATGCTGATGGCTGGTATCGACGGTATCAAGAACAAGATCCACCCTGGCGATGCCATGGACAAGAACCTGTATGACCTGCCGCCGGAAGAAGGCAAGGCCGTACCGACCGTGGCTCATAGCCTGGATCAGGCACTGGAAGCGCTTGACGCTGACCGCGCCTTCCTGACCGAAGGTGGCGTGTTCACTGACGACATGATCGATGCCTTCATCGAACTCAAGATGGAAGAAGTTGAGCGTCTGCGCATGGCAACTCACCCGATCGAGTTTGATATGTACTACAGCTGCTAAGTTCTTAACAGACATAGCGCTTTAAGCTGATAGATGAGCAGCACCTTATCAGCTGCTACCATCACTCCAGAGGTGATGTGAGTAAAACCCCGCTTCGGCGGGGTTTTTTGCTTAAAGGGGGCAGGGGATGGCATTCAGAATCTGGCCGAGAGTCGCCATGTTGGCGTTGATGCTGTGGTTGGCCACACCGCTGGCCGCGCAGACCGTGTATCGCGTGGTGGATGAACAGGGACGTGTCACCTTCACCGATAACCCCGATCAGGGCGGAGAAGCGGTTGAGCTGGCGCCGCTACAGAGTGTTTCCGCGTCACCGGCGGCGTCTTCCCGTACCCGTCCCAGCGCCCGCCCCAGTTCGCCGGGGCAGCCCTTCATGCCGTATGACCGGTTTGAGATTGCTTACCCTCGGCCTGAGGCCCGTGTGGACACAACCACTCAGGTGGAAGTGGCCGTCAGCCCTGCCTTGCGTGAGGACCATCAGATGCGTTTGCGCCTTAATGGTGAGGTCAGCCAGACCGCGTTGCACAGTGATGCGTTCTGGCTGGCTAACCTTCCGGCGGGCGTGCATCAGTTGCAGGCAGAGTTACTCGATGCCCAGGGGCGGGTGCGCCATCAAACATCAAGCGTGCGCATTCATGTTGCACCATAATGGTGCTTTAAGAGGCTGTTCGCGGCGCTATCACCGGTTCTGGCAGTGCATGAAGGCGTTTTGCTTAGCCTGATGCGCTGCCGTGTTTGCTGCCAGCGCCATGTTGGCGCGTTTTTTGCAGCCCCAACATCATGCCATTCGATCACAGGAAGGGATATGTATCAGCGCTTGCTTGAACACCTCACGACAGCCGTCCTGCTGCTTGACGGCGAGCTGAAGGTGCGATGGATGAATCCGGCGGCAGAAGCCTTGCTGGCCGTCAGCGTCAGCCGAGTATTGGGGGCGCGGCTGGATGGCTTTCTGGGCGGCGAGGAGGGAATCGAGGGCGTATTGATAAAGGCGCGCGATGCGTTTCATCCCTATACGCAGCGGGAAGCGCGGATTACGCCGGTTAACGGCGAGTCGCTGACGGTGGATTATACGGTCACGCCGTTATCGGCCAATGAGCTGCTGCTGGAAATTGAGCCTCGCGACCGCTTGATGCAGATTTCCCGCGAGGAAGCGCTGACCACGCGCCAGGAGACCATCAAGGTGCTGGCACGTGGCCTGGCTCACGAAGTCAAAAACCCGCTGGGCGGTATTCGCGGCGCGGCTCAGTTGCTTGAGCGTGATCTGGCGGACCCGGCGCTCAAGGAGTTCACCCATATCATTGTTGAAGAGGTGGATCGCTTGCGCGACCTGGTGGATTCCATGCTTGGGCCGAACCGTATCGTCAAGCATGAGCCGGTCAGTATTCATAAAGTGCTGGAGCGGGTGCGTGCGCTACTGATCGCCGAGCACCCTGAGGTACGCATTGAGCGCGACTATGACCCCAGCCTGCCTGACCTTTGCGGCGATGAAGCCCAGATGATTCAGGCCATTCTCAACGTGGCACGTAATGCGGTACAGGCGATGACGGATGCCCAGACACAGAACCCTGAACTGGTGCTGCGCACTCGGGCGCGGCGCCAGTTTACGCTGGGGGCTGAGCGTCATCGGCTGGTGTGTGATGTCGGGATTATCGATAACGGCCCGGGCATTCCCGAGACGCTGCAGGAAACGCTGTTCTTTCCGATGGTCTCCGGGCGGGCGGAAGGTAGCGGGCTGGGGCTTTCAATTGCGCAGTCGATTCTCCATCAGCATCAAGGGCTCATCGAGTGCGATTCACGGCCGGGGCGCACCGAGTTTCGTTTGCTGATTCCTCTTTTTGTGAATGACGCCGTTTGTCCATGACGGTGCTTAAGGATTCGCTTGTAGCTTTGTTTATAGATTCATTTTTAGATTTGTTTGTTGATTTCACCGGAGAAGCACCATGACTGAAGTTCACTCGACCGATGTTGCTCGTGTGGTGATTGTGGACGACGACCGCGCCATTCGCTGGGTGTTGGAGCGTGCTCTGGCGCAGCCCGACCTTGAGGTGGAGTGTATTGAGCGTGCCGACACGGTGCTGGAACGCCTGATTGCCGAACCACCCGATGTGTTGGTGACGGACATCCGCATGCCGGGTATTGGCGGGCTGGACCTGATGGCAAGAATTCGTGAGGCGCACCCGGATTTACCGGTGATTGTCATGACGGCACATTCCGATCTTGATAGCGCGGTGGCGTCTTACCAGGGGGGCGCCTTTGAGTACCTGCCCAAACCCTTTGATGTTGATGAAGCGCTGGCGCTGGTGCGTCGGGCCGTTGCCCATGCGCGGGAGCGTCAGCGGCCAGTCAGCGTACCGGAAGGCTTGAATGCGGAAATTATCGGTGAAGCACCGGCCATGCAAGAGGTGTTTCGCGCCATCGGGCGCTTGTCGCATTCGCACATTACTGTGTTGATCAATGGTGAGTCCGGCACTGGTAAAGAGCGGGTAGCGCAGGCGCTGCACCAACATAGCCCGCGTTCGGGAAAGCCGTTCATTGCCTTGAACATGGCGGCGATTCCGCGAGATCTGATTGAGTCGGAACTGTTTGGGCATGAAAAAGGTGCCTTTACCGGGGCCACTTCCCAGCGTCAGGGGCGTTTTGAGCAGGCCAACGGTGGCACCCTGTTTCTGGATGAGATTGGCGATATGCCCGCCGAAACCCAGACGCGGCTTCTGCGCGTGTTAGCGGATGGTGAGTTCTACCGCGTGGGCGGGCATACCCCGGTGAAGGTCAATGTGCGGATTATTGCAGCCACCCACCAGAACCTCGAGTCACTGGTCGATGAAGGGCGCTTTCGCGAAGATTTGTTCCATCGTCTCAACGTCATTCGCATCCACTTGCCGCGTCTATCGGAGCGGCGTGAGGACATCCCCCGCCTGACCCGCCATTTTCTGGCCGAGGCGGCCAAGGAGCTGGCGACCGATATCAAGGTATTAACGCCGGAATCGGAAACCCATCTGACGCATCTTGCCTGGCCGGGAAATGTGCGCCAGCTGGAAAATATCTGCCGCTGGCTGACGGTGATGGCGTCCGGGCGGGAAATTCTGGTCGAAGACCTGCCGCCGGAATTGCGTGCAGAAAGCAACCTGGAGGGTGCGCTGAGCGGTGACTGGCGCAGTGCGTTTCGCAGCTGGGCGGATCAGGCGCTGGCAGAAGGGCATACTCACCTGCTGGAAGAGGCCGTGCCCGACTTTGAGCGGATTCTGATCGAAACCGCGCTCAAGCATACCGGCGGGCGTAAAGGCGAAGCGGCCGAACTGCTGGGGTGGGGGCGCAATACACTGAC
Organism: Halomonas sp. LS-001; assembly: GCF_052983955.1. Classification (NCBI taxonomy): domain Bacteria; kingdom Pseudomonadati; phylum Pseudomonadota; class Gammaproteobacteria; order Oceanospirillales; family Halomonadaceae; genus Halomonas; species Halomonas sp. LS-001. The sequence goes on along the minus strand of NZ_CM129816.1, from coordinate 3,364,283 downwards.
GCGCAAACTCAAAACCTTGTTGCCTGCGCTGGCAGATGACGGTTAGCCCTGGCCAGCCAGTACCAGAAAGTCAGTACCAGAAAGTCAGTTCTGGAAGGCTGGTACTGGAAAGTCAGTCCTGACGTGGGTGATTTTAGTTGGCTTTATCACCCGCGTTTCTCTCTTTTCTATGACCTGCGTCATAGCGTATGACGTAAAAGCGGAGTAGCGTAAACGGCCTTTCTAAATTATTAACTAACAATAATCCTTTTAAGGGCCACATTATCATGCCGACGCGCCATGAGCGCCGCCGTGAGTCGGGATTAGCCAAACCGGCTGACTCCTCCTGGGTGGCCAGTACCTATAGCTCGCTAAGAGACACGCTGACCAACCGTTATCACAGCCGTGATTTTGTCTTCGCCCATGCGTATTACATGCGCAGCCGCGTGATAGCGATGGGGGTCATTTTTTTGGTGATGTCGCCGGTGTGGCTGCTGGTGGATCGCTGGATGCTGCCCGATGCCTTGTGGGTGACAACCCTGATGGGCCGTTGTGTGATGATGCTCGGCTTTGCCGTGGTGGTGTGGTGGGCCTGGTGCAACGAAGACAATATCCGCCGCATTCGCTTCAGTGCTGGCGCTTTGCTGGCCATGCCTGCCCTGTTTTATGTGCTGATACTGAGCATTGTTCCTGAAGCCAGCGTTCCTGAAGCCAGTGTTCTTGAAGCCAACGTTCTTGAAAGCAGCGTTCTTGAAGACAGTATTCTTGAAGGCAATAACACGGTGCTGGCTGGGTATGGTTTTATCCCGTTTTTGCTGGTGGCGGTGTTGAGTGTCTTTCCTTTTACGCTGGTGGAATCGTTAGTGGCCGGTTTGCTGCTGCAAGCGCTGCTGGTGTTTGCCCAGCAGGTGAGTGGCAGCTGGATGACGCCTGCCGGGCTTGAGGCTCAATGGCTAATGACCTCGCTGATGGCGGTGACACTGACGGCCAATCACTTCCAGCTGAGCCTGTTGTTGCGGCTTTATCGCCAGGCAACCCACGACCCTCTCACCGGGCTACTCAACCGGGGAGCGCTGGAACTCAGGCTGGCAGACATTGAGCGAGAAGAAGCCCGCAGTGGCGAGTCAATTCCTTATGCGTTATTGATGATGGATATCGATCACTTCAAACGCGTCAACGATACCTATGGCCACTCCGTCGGCGATAAAGTCCTGCGTGAATTTGCCCGCCTGATGGCGCTGCAGGTTCGCTCGGGGGATTTCGTGGCCCGCTATGGCGGTGAAGAGTTTGTGGTGGTGCTGCTGGACATCAGTGCCACCGATGCGGCGGTTATTGCCGAGCGGATACGCGATGCCATCGAACACGCCACCCTGTTTGATCACGACGGCAACCGGGTGCCGATTACGACCAGCATTGGTGTGGCCTGCCCTGAATCGTCGCAACAAAGCGAACAGACCCTGAGGCGGGCCGATGAACGGCTGTACCGTGCCAAGGAAAGCGGGCGTAATTGTGTCGTGAGTGGTGCTTAGGCCTAGTCAAAGGTGTGGCGCAAGTCAGGCGCTGTCTTCCAGTTGCCGCGCTGGGTGCCGTCCTGGGTAAGCACCACATAGCTGGCGCTACCCCAGTGACGCAGGCCCCGCATCAGGCGCATGGCATCTTCGGGCGTTGCCGCGCTGATGATGCCCAGCTGGGTGCCGGGTTGACGCCAGAGTCGGCTCGCCGAGCTCTGGGCGGGTTCACTTGTCGGCAATCGGGCGGGGGCGTCCAGGGGGTGATCGTCCCACCACTGATCAATGTCATCCGGCGTGCCAATAACCCAAAGCGGTGTTGATGTGATGTCATCCGGCGGGCTGGATAGCGCAGTGGCCTCTTGGGGAAGGGGCAGTTCACTGTGCTCACCCAGGCGTAGCCAACGGGTGTCAGGGTCAAGGGTCAGATCGCGCAGAGTGGCGGGTGCATTGGGCAACTGGCGCAGAACCTGATAGTTCGGGTCGACATATAGCTGCTCAGGGCGCTGAGTCACGGTGAGCGTAAAGGTATGAGAGCGACCTTCAAGACTTAGCCAATGGCGTTCCGTTTGGCCGTCTTGGTAATGGATGTCTACCGGGATACGCAGCGGCCAGGTCAGCGTTTCAGGAGGGCGGCTCTCTTCGTGATGTTGATGGCTGTGTTGGCCAAGGGTAATTGAAAGGTTGAATCTGCCGTCATTTTCTCCCAGCTGGACTTCGTCAAGGGTCACTCTGGGGCGTCCGGGCTGTTCTACCCAGGCGTGAAAAAAATCGTCCAACGCCTGGCCGGATGAAGCTTCAAAAGCGCTTTGCAGGTCGTTCCAGTCAGCTTGCCCGTAACGGTGCCGCTCGATCAGCTTCCTCAGCCCAGCGTTAAAGTCCTGCGTACCGATTTGCTGCTCAAGCATGTAAAACAGCATGGCGCCATGTTGATAGCCGATCAGGCGGTCCTGGGGTTGGCGCTGGTAACCAAACTCACTCAAGGCCAGGTGGCTGACATCAGGCAGGGCGTTAAGGTCGGTCAGCCAGCGTTGGCGCAGGGCGTGCGCTTCACCTGAAAGTGCTTCCATGGTGTAGTCAGCGAGGTAGGTCGTCAGGGCCTCACTCCAGTTACCCTGGCCGGGCGCGGCCTGAACAGCCGTGCCCCACCAGCCGTGCATCAGTTCGTGGGGAAGCGACGTATGCGGGATAAACGGCAGCGCAATCACCTGCTCACCCAGTAAGGTAAAGCCAGCAAAGGCAAAGCCGATGGGGCGTGCTGAAGCGGCAATGGTGAAACTTGAATAAGGATATGCCCCCAGACGTTGCTGAAACACCTGAAGGGCGCGCACGGTGGCATCCAGATAGGTCGTGGCGAAAGACGCGCTAAGTGCCTTCGGAAACAGGGTGCGCAGCGTGACGCCTTGAGCCTCGCGGGTGCTGGCTTGCCAGTTACCAGCCGCCAGTGACAGCTGGCGCGCTTCAGGGTGAGCAAAACGGGTCTGACGTTTCTCGCCCTGAGTCGTGGTCTCCTGCCAGTTGCCGCTCACCACGCTTTCCATGCGCTCAGGTGTTGTAATGCTGACGTTTGCCACATAAGGGGCTGGGTCATCAATTTGTGGGTACCAGTCCAGCTGGGCGGGGAGCCAGAGGTTATCTGCAGACCAGTAGCCTCCGCCCGGCAACCTTGAAGCCAGCTGTCCTTCCCAGCTCAAGGTTAAAGCGCTTGGCGTATCCGGAGCGCTCAAGCGGTAGTGGCTTGGTTGAGTCTCTTCCCAGTCAAGCAATGCGTCTTCCTGCTTGACCTGCTTAAGCGTGAGGCCGGGGGCAAGCGTGAAGGCTAACGGCGCACGGGCGATGTCATCAGGCAGGTTCAGCCTCATGGTCCCGGTGATCAGGCGCTGTTCGGGGTGCAAGGTCACCTCGATGGATTTTTCGAGGCCATTTTCAGGCTCGAGCGCTAGCGCCGTACTCACCCATAAACCCAAGCCGCACAGCAGAGCCAACAGCCTCATTCCGTCACCTCAACGGTCAGTAGTCGGAAAACGCACCAGTATTTCCTGAGATTTGCCACTGCGCAGAATGTCCAGCGGCAGCAAGGTGCCTGGCACCTGGCGGTTGATGATCGCAATTAACTCAGCGGGTTGCCGGGTCACAAGGCCAGCGGCTTGAGCGACCACATCGCCTTCCTGCAAGCCTGCCCTGGTGGCCAGTGAACCCTCTGCCACGGCGACGATAAGAACGCCGTCGGGGTGAGCTTCAATCTGAACGCCAAGCCGTGGTGGCGGTGTCTGAATGCCTTCTTCCTCGGCCAGCAGGTAAATCCCTTCGGCAACGCTTTCGTCGGGTGGCTCGCAGCCTTCGTCAAGGGTCATCGGCACCATTGTCATGGTGTTGGTCACGCCCATGGCGGCAAGCTGGTAGGGCACGCCGTCGCCATAGGCCAGGTGACCAACGCCCATCAGCCCGACGGCCAGGGTGCCGTCGGCTGCGGCATCTGCCAGGCCGTCTGCCATGGCCACATCCCAGGCCAGCTGGGCGTTCAGGAAGGTTTCAAAGGCGGCATCATCGGCCCCCATGGCATGGTGCTGAAACGTTTCCCGCAGGCGCTGCTGATAGGCGTCACTGGCCATGGTCGGGGCGGGAATGCCATAGCGCTCTTCGGCGGGAATGGCGTCGAACCCTTGTGTGGCCAGCTGGCGGCGAAGGGAGGGCTGAATGTTGAGTGCCAACAGCGGTATTTGCTGCATGCGGGCAAAGTGCAGAATAGGCAGATACAGTTCAGGGTCGAATCCCCAGGCGTCGTGCCACTGGCTTTGTTGCAGAAACTCGCCTTCAGACAGCTCACCCGCCACCCAGGCATCCAGCGCGGGTTGGGCTTCACGCGGGAGCATTTCCAGCCCGATAACCATATCATCACGATGCGCGGCAAGGCCTGCCAGGGTGTGCAGTTGCCAACGGTGGTGGCTGACCCGGTCATGGTATTCGCCCATCAGCACCACATCATGCTCTGCAGCCTGTTCAAGCAGATAAGGAGCCGCCACCGGAGAATTCGCTTGCCACCACTGGCCAGCGCGTGCGCATTGAGCGCTGTCATCCGCCAGGGTGGCAGGCGTTGCGGTGACGCTTATCACGCAAAACAGCAGGGCAGTACAGTGGCGTCGGTGGAAGCAGAGCATGGCGAATCTCAGGATTTCAATTTGTTAATTTCGGCCAGTAACGCATTGGCTTCTTCGGTCAGGGTGGCGTTGGCACGCATATCACCATTACGCGAAGCCAGCATCGCTTCTTCGAGTTTCTTTTCGTAGTCCTTCTGCAACTTCTTGACCGGGTCTTTCTTGAATAAACCGAACATAAAACACCTCCTATCATGTGTACACTATTTGTAGAGGTTTTGTTTGCTCATGTCTAACATTATTGTCGCTTTTTACCGTTTTATTGAGCGTCGTCAGTCAGACACTGACGCATAAAGACATCAAAGTCGCTGAGGATTGTCGACATGCTGGCATGCAGGCGGTGGTCATCATTGATCATACGCAGAGACAGGCGCTGGCGCCGGGCGATTTCGATTACCGGATCAGGGGGAACAACATCGTCCTGCCAGCCATGAATGATATGCGCGTGACGGGCCTGCAGCGTGGGTGAGGTCTGTGGATAGTCAGGCAGGCCAAGCGCGGGGGCAATCATGAAACAACCACGGGTAGCAAACCGCGAGCTGACCATGGCGCTCAGCCAGCCGCCCAGGCTGGAACCTGCCATCACCCAGCATCCCGGCGTTTCGCTGCGTGCCTCCAGGGTTTGATAAAGATGCTCCAGCCGCACCCTGGGGTCGGGCATGTCGCGGTAATCCATGACCACGGCCTCGCAGTCGTCGAAGGTTTCGACGATGCCCTTAAGCGCCTGCATCTTCAACGCGTTTGGGCCGCTTTCAAGCCCGTGAGAGAGATAAACGGTCAACATCGTATTACCTTTAATATTAATAACAATGAAGGGTAAAAATTAAACAAAGTAACCCCCGGCGTGCCGCCGCTGTATGCCTGAAGGCGCTATGTTATAAGGGTAGCCCACATTGCTGGCAGCGTTTTGTCAGCATCCAGTTCTGCAGGTGAAACGTTATGTCTCAGCAGCCATCAGGCGATCCCCAAACCTCCTCTCCGGCAAAACCGCTTAGCGATGTGCGCTTGAATATCAGCGGTATTCGAGCCACGCTAGGAGCCAGAGGTCGCCTGGTAGAACCCACCATCACCTGCAAGGTGACGATTAGCGGTGATATTCCTCGCGCCGGGACGCTGCATCAACGCCTGCGGCCACTTGTGCCTACGCTGTGGCCGAGCCAGCCGATTCTTGAAGCGCCGCCTGAAGTCTGGCCTCAGCACTTCAACGTAGTGAAATACGATCCCTCAAGCAACGATACGTCCGGCAATGCCACGCTCTCAGAAGCGCTTTGGGCATTGGGTGAGTGGCTGATTGCGTTGACCGTTGCCCTGCAACGCACGGCTTATGATTCTACGTTCCAGGGTCAGGTGCTGTCAGTGGATAAAAACAGCGTATCGCTGGCCTTGCCCTGGGCCAGGCTGCATACCGCTCAGGATGCGCTGCGTTGGGCAGGGAAGCACCTGATTGCGTGGTCATCCTATAGTGAATCGGCTGAGCCGCGCGCCTGGCATGGCGACTTCAAGGAATGGCTGAAAAAAGCCCAGCGCGGCGGGAATAATATTCTCACCCAGGGCTTTATCATGGCAGCACGCCAACGCCAGCTGCCGGTCACACGTCTTTCGCCGGATGCATTCCAGCTTGGCTGGGGCAGCGCGCAAATGCACTGGGAAGGGTCCTGCTGCCAGGACACCATGGTGGCTGGCCGGATTGCCAACTATAAGCATTTATCGACCCAGCGGCTTGAGCAGGTCAGCATTCCGGTACCCAAAACCCATGTTGTCACCACTCAGGAAGCCGCTGAAAAAGCCGCCGAAACACTCGGCTTCCCTGTGGTGGTCAAGCCTTTGAACAATGACCGTGGCGAAGGGGTCTTTTCCAACCTGAACAGCCAGGTCGAGCTGGTCAGTGCCTTCAAGAAAGCCATTGAGTTCAGTCAGAACATTATTGTTCAACAGCATGTGCAAGGGGAAGATTACCGCCTGCTGGTGGTCAACGGGAAATGCCTGGTTGCCACGCGTCGTGACCCAGCTGCGGTTATCGGTGATGGCCAGCACTGCATCAGAGAACTGATCGACATTGCCAATCAGGACCCTCGGCGTGGCGACTCCCATCGCAGCTATTTGATGAAGCTTTCACTGGATGAGATTGCGTTAGAGGTGCTGGAGCAGCAAGGCATTAACCCGGACAGCATTCCGGCGGCGGGGGATAAAGTGTATCTGCGTCAGATCGCCAACTTTTCTACCGGCGGCACCGTGGAAGATGTCACCGACAGAGTGCACCCGGACAATGCCTTGCTGGCGGTGCGGGCAGCCCGCGCCATTGGCCTGAACATTGCGGGGGTGGATCTGCTGATTTCCGATATCGAACGTTCCTGGCGCGAGATGAACGGGCATATTATTGAAGTCAACGGTGGCCCCGGTCTGCGTCTGCACTGGCTGGGTAACCCAACGCGTGACCTCAATGGGGAGATTCTTTACCAGTGCCTGGGTGAACGGCAGCTGAGAATACCCACCGCCGCGGTTCTTGGCGTGATGCATGACGAGGGGGAAAATCCGGCGACTCGCGTGTGCCGTATGCTTCATCATCTTGCCGCCGCTAATGACGGCTGTCCGGGCACCACCACGTCTCAGGGGGTCATCATCGGTGGTGAGCAGATCAGCACCAAAAGTTCGGTTTCCTCCGGCAAGGTACCGGCGGCGCTATGTGATGCCACGGTAGACCGTGCTTTCTTTGAGCTCTGGCCAACCCTGCTGGATAAATATGGCCACTTCTGTGATCGCTATGACGTCCTGGCCCTTTATGAGGCCGATGAGCAGCCGCTTAATCATCTTGTGCCGGAATGTCTGACGCGTGCTGGCCATACGCTGGTCATCAATGCGGATTCCGACAAGGTGCTGGCGCTGTGTCAGCAGGTACCGGCGGGCTGCCAGTCACTGCTGGTGTCCATGCAGGCGGATAACCCGGCGTTGGTGGCGCATCTTGCGAAAGGAGGCGAGGCGCTGACGCTTACTCAGCACCAGGGCGCACGCTGGATTGTGGCTTGCCACGGCAGCAGGGTTCAGCCCTTGCTGTCAGCCAATGTGCTGCGTTATCTGATTGATTCAGTGGGTGAAGATGGCCTTCGTGAAGCCATGTTTGCACTGGCGATCGCGCATGCTCAGGGCGTGCGCTGGGAAAATTTGATCATGCCGATGGTGTCGTTCCCGCTGGATGTGCTGTTAACCCAGCAGCGCCAGGCTTAACAGCGCAAACCCATAGCCCATGGCAGCGCCAGCGACCACATCGCTGGCGTAGTGAAGGCCAAGCCCGACCCGCGAGATGGCAATCAGTACCGCGAGTGGCACAACAATCGGCAGCAGCCACGGCGTATGGGCCGCAACGAACAGGGTAAACATGACGGCGTGCATGGTGTGACCGCTGGGAAAGCTATAGCGGTCTCGCGCAGGTTCGCTGCACAAAATGCCGCCGCAGTAGGTAATAAAAGGGCGTTCACGGCACAGGCGCGTTTTTACAAAGCGGTAGACCACAACAGCAATTAATGCCGTTACGGTGTACTGCATGACCCGGAAGCCGCCGTTGGGCTGTAGCCAGGGTTGGGCCAGGATCAACGCCACCCAGACAGGCCAATCCCCCAGTCGGCTGGCGGCCTGTAAGGTAAGCCGCCAGGGCCGGTAGGAGGAAAGGCGGGCAATGCGTTGGCAGAACTGCCATTCGAGTATGTCGAGGCGATCAAACACGCCAAGAAGCCGAGGTCGCATGATAAGTCTCCAATGTCTGATAAAGGTAGTTGACCAGCTGCCGGGCAATGTCGGGCCAGCTCTGTTTGAGGGCTCGGCAGCGTGCCAGACGGCCATAGCGGGCATAGTCGGCCGGGTGCTGGCAAAGTGAAACCGCTGCCTGACAGAACCCGTCGGCATCGTGGGCAGGTACACAGAGTCCGTTAATCTGATGGTTGATCAAAATTGCGCTGGCGGCCTGCTGATAAGCCACCACCGCCAGCCCGCTTGCCATGGCTTCCGTCACGACGTTGCCCCAGGTTTCTGATAATGACGGAAACACAAAGATATCGGCGCTGGCGTAGTAGCGTGCCAGCGTCTCCTGAGCAATAAAGCCGGTAAAGTGGGCCTCAGGCAGCGCTTGTTCCAATGACTGGCGAGCCGGGCCATCACCGACGACCACAAAGGCCATATCTGGGCGGACATTGTGCATCGCCTGATAGGCTTCCTGAAGCAACGTCAGGTTCTTCTCGGCGGCCAGCCTGCCGACATACAGCGCGACGGGTTGGTGGTCATTCACCCCCCATTGCTGGCGGAGTGCCGGGTCGCGTTGATCGGGAGAAAACTGCTGGCTATCAATCCCCCGGGAAAGCACTTCAACACGGCGGATACCGCTTTTTCGCAGGGCGCTTGCCTGCATTTCCGTCGGCACCAGCGTCAATGCGCAGGCGTTATGGAAATAGCGCAGGTAGCGACGCGTGATACGGGTGAGAAGCCTCAGGCCGTAGTCCTGGCAGTAGTGATCAAAGTTCGTATGCCAACCCGCTATCAGCGGGATATTCAATTGCCGTGCCGCCTGGCGTGCGGCCCAGCCCAGCGGGCCTTGAGTGGCAAGATAAATAACATCCGGCCGATGACGCTGCATGAAACGGCGCAGTCTGCGCGGCGTGGCCAGGCCTATCTGCACGTCACGATAACCCGGTAGTGCGAAGGGTTTGACCTGTTCTTCTGCGCAGATGATTGACGAGAGCACGCGATGGTTCTGGAGAGACGAGCACCGGGAATACGGCCGGATCAGGTCGATGGTAACGCCCTGCTGGTCAAGTTCCCGGCTTAACCGGGCCAGTGTGTGGGCAACGCCATTGATTTCCGGCACCCAGGTTTCACTGACAATACATAGCCTCATGCTCGTCGCTCTGATCGTTAGATTACTTTCAGCTTGGGGGAAGGCGATGACATGTCCACGACACTGATGTGAACAATCAGTGACAAATTATTAATTTGATCAGCGCTTACGCCTGATTTTATGCAGCCACTCAGTTGTGTTCAAAAAGGTGTCATTTTTATGATTTCTGTATGAATTTACTTTGTGAATATTTTTTTGGGAAATTTAAGATTACTGCAATAAAGACCCATTAGTTTTGATCCTGCGAATAAATACTAACGGTTTTTGGCTTGCGACATAAATGACCTGACTGATTAAGAGAGAGGGTTTAGCAGGAGGATGGTTAGGCCGATCTTTATATTTTCAGGAAGTGTGCAGGCGTAATTCAATAATCATTAACTGATGGGATCAGACATGTTCAAGAAACGTACATTAGCACTCGCAACCGCTGGCCTTCTGGGAGCGTCTGCCGCCCAGGCAGCGGTTGTTTATGATCAGGATGGCACGTCGCTGGATATCTATGGCCGTATTGCCATGGGTGTTGAAGGCGGCGGTGTCGAGGCGGGTACCGATAACAGCGAGGAATTCCGCAACTTCGGTTCACGTCTGCGGGTAACCGGCAGCCAGCAGATCAGTTCTGACCTGCGTGCCTTTGCTCGGGTTGAATGGCGCTTTACGGGGGATGAGCGCAACCAGTCTTCCGGCTTTGATGAAGTTCGTAACAGTTACCTCGGCCTGGAAAGCCAGCAGTTTGGTACCGTGATGGCGGGCAACTATGACAGTTTCTATGACGGTTACGTCATGTCGCCGTTCGATGTCTACGTTGAGCGAGGCTATGAGTTCGCCGGGGGTGGTACTCAGTCGCGTGGTGACTCTATCGGTTATAAAACGCCTGATATGAATGGGTTCCAGGTCGTGCTGTCAGGCAAGCATTACTCGGTACGTGGCCTGCCGGAAGACCAGGCGCCGGGTGACGGTAATGTCATCGCTCTGCAGGGTGGCGCTGTGTATGCCACTGGCCCGGTGCGCCTGGCACTGGGGTTTGTTGACGACAAGGCACGCGGTGGCGGTAATGAAGAAGTCCGCTATGGTACAACAGCGACGTTCGATGTCAGTGACGAGTTCTCTGTGCGTCTGGGGTATGAAACCCGTGATGACAATGACCTTCGTGGCGGCGGTTTTGATCGTACGGGGCTGGGGGCAAGCGTCGGCCTTGATGCCTGGACTTTCCACGCGGATGTCTACGATATCGACCCCGAAGGCAGCGCCGATAGCCGCACTGCCTTTGCCGCAGCCGCACACTATGATGTCACAGGCGATTTTGATGTCTTCCTGGAAATCAATGACGCCGATGAAGATTCACTCAGCGATGTCAATGAAGATCTGTACTATGCACTGGGCGCCCGTTACCACTTCTAATCCCGTTACCACTTCTAATGTTTCAGAAGTGCGCGGGTTTTAGAAGTGCGTGGGATGAAGATAGTGTTATAACGCGTTCAACGGAAGGCCCTTGAGGTGGCTGTGCCCATCTTGAGGGTTGTCTGTAAGAATTGTGAGTTGTGAGTTGTGAGTTGTGAGTTGTGAGTTGTTATTTGGAATTGTGAGTTAAGCGCCCGGTTTTGTTTCGATTGTTTTTATTGCCGATAAAAATTACTTTATCGGCTTTTTTTACCTATAAAAAATGCAAGAAACACTCCCGTCATGTGGTAAATTTATTTATGTAAATAATAGTTAATAGGCGTTTTTGAAAATTCGCCTTGAAAATAACATTTTGAATCATATGTCCTGTACAGGGTTATTGATGTAGCTGATAAGCCTGAATTCAAACCGTAAGGGGTGAACCATATGTCACACAGCGTTGTTATTACCGGTGCCAATCGCGGCGTCGGCCTGGCATTAGCGGATCAGTATCATCAGGCCGGTTGGCGTGTCATCGGCGTTTGCCGTGAGTCGTCAGACGCTTTGCAGGCGGTCGCGGAGCGGGTGATTGACGGTATTGATGTCACACAGGCAGAGAGCGTGACGGCGCTGGCCAAAGCCTTGGAAGGGGAGTCGTTGGATCTGCTGATAAATAATGCCGGGCTTTTACAGGATGAGTCCCTGGGCAGCATTGATTTCGACAGTATTCGCACTCAGATGGAAATCAACGCCTACGCGCCGCTTCGGGTCAGTGAAGCCCTGGTGCCATTGATGCAAAAGGGCAGTAAGATCGCCAATATCACCAGCCGTATGGGCTCGATTGCCGATAATGATTCCGGCGGCCGCTACGGCTATCGGGCGTCCAAGGCGGCACTCAATGCGTTTGGCAAATCCCTGGCGATGGACCTTAAGCCGCGTGGCATTGCCGTGGCGCAGTTGCATCCGGGCTATGTCAAAACCCGCATGGTCAACTTCGGCGGTATGATTTCACCGGAGGAAGCAGCCTCCGGCATCATCGCGAGGATTGACGCCCTCACTCTCGATAATACCGGCGGCTTCTGGCACTCCAATGGTGAAGAACTGCCCTGGTAAGCTTCCTTGGTCAACAACTCAGCCGCCGGTGCGCTTGCCGGTGGCGCTATTGAACGGATGCAAGGCATCGCGGGCAATATAGAACGTGAGTTTATCGCCTTCACTGACCGGCGGCTGTCCGGAGGTACGGATCACCGTCGGCTGTTCGCTATCGGCAAGTTGAACATACAGATGGCTTTCCGCACCGGCCGCCTCAAACAGCACGAGAGTGGCTTCCACCTCCAGATGTGGCGCTTCCGGTGGTTCCAGCAGCATGTCATCCGGGCGCATGCCGACGGTATCGGTGCCTTCCGGCAGGTCGTGTAACAGCGCCCCGCTGCCTTGGTCATGCAAATAATTCAGCGGCAGCATGTTCATGGCGGGGGAGCCAATAAACCCGGCGACAAACATGCTGGCCGGGCGGGCGTAAATCTCCATCGGCGTGCCGACCTGCTCAATCTGCCCGGCGTTGAGCACGACCAGGCGGTCGCCTAGCGTCATGGCTTCGAGCTGGTCGTGGGTCACGTAAAGGCTGGTGGTTTTCAGGCGGCGTTGCAGCTGTTTGATTTCTACCCGCATCTGTACACGCAGCTTGGCATCCAGGTTGGAGAGCGGTTCATCGAACAGGAAAGCCGCCGGGTCCCGCACCAGAGCGCGGCCCATCGCCACCCGCTGGCGCTGCCCGCCGGAAAGCTGGCGCGGCTTGCGCTGCAGGAAGTCTTCGATTTCCAGCATCTTGGCGGCCGTCTGCACGCGCCCTTCAATCTGGTCTTTCTTGAAGCCGCGGTTCTTCAACCCGTAAGCCAGGTTGTTATAGACCGTCATGTGCGGGTAGAGCGCATAGTTCTGGAATACCATGGCAATGTCGCGCTCGGCCGGTTCCAGATTGTTGACGACCCGGTCGCCGATTTTCAGGGTGCCATCGGTAATGCTTTCAAGCCCTGCGACCATCCGCAGTAGCGTGGACTTGCCGCAGCCCGAGGGGCCAACCAGCACCACAAACTCGCCATCTTGAATGGCAAGGTCAATGCCTTTGACGGCATCGACGTTACCGCTGTAGGTCTTCTTGAGCCCTTCCAAGGTAATACTGGCCATACTTATTTCTCCGTCTCGGTCAGGCCTTTCACAAACAAGCGCTGCATGAACAGGATGACTAATACTGGGGGTAAGGCGGCCAGTACCACGGCGGCCATGATCAGGTGCCACTGAGGGTTTTCCTCGGACGTCATGCGCTGAATGCCCATCACGATGGTGTAGTAGTCCGGGTCAGTGGTGATCAGCAGGGGCCACAGGTACTGGTTCCAGCCGTAGATAAACATGATCACAAATAACGCGGCTATATTGGTGATCGAGAGGGGCATCAGAATGTCCTTGAAAAACTTCAAGGGGCCGGCGCCATCAACGCGGGCGGCTTCAAGCATTTCTTCCGGTACCGTCATGAAAAACTGACGGAACAGAAACGTCGCTGTCGCTGAGGCAATCAAGGGAATCGACAGCCCGGCAAAACTGTTGAGCATGCTGAGATCCGCCACCACCTGATAGGTGGGAATAATGCGCACTTCCACCGGTAGCATCAGCGTGACGAAAATCAGCCAGAAAAAGAACATCCGGAAGCGAAAGCGGAAATACACAATCGCAAAGGCGGATAGCAGTGAAATGCTCAGTTTGCCGAGGGTAATCGCCATGGCCATCACAAAACTGTTCCATAGCATCTGGCCAGCTGGTGGGGCACCGGCCCGTGAGAGGCCTGTGCTCCACATGGCTTTGTAGTTTTCCCAGCCGTGGGAGCCAGGCAACATCGGCAGGCTGCCACGCAACAAGTCTCCCGGTGCCTGAGTCGAGGCCACAATGGCGATGTACACGGGGAAGACGACCAGGGCAACGCCACTGATCAGCAACAGGTGCGCAAAGAAATTAGCCCAGGGGCGATTCTCAACCATAATGATGCTCCGGGAGGAGGAATAGACGGGTAGGCGTTGTCAATGGCATCAGTAATTCACCCTGCGTTCTATAAAGCGGAACTGCACAATGGTGAGGGCAACCACAATGGCCATCAGAATCACTGACTGAGCAGCGGAGGAGCCCAGGTTCAACCCCACAAACCCATCGGCATAGACCTTGTAGACCAGCGTATTGGTGGCCTGTGAGGGCCCACCTTCGGTGGTGGCATGGATAATGCCGAAGGTGTCGAACATGGCGTAAACCACATTGACGACCATCAGGAAAAAGGTGGTGGGTGTGAGCAGCGGAAACACGATGGTCCAGAAGCGCTTGATGGGGCTGGCACCGTCAATGGCAGCGGCTTCGATCAATGACTGCGGTATGGATTGCAGGCCAGCCAGGAAAAACAGGAAATTATAGGAAATCTGTTTCCAGGCAGCCGCAAAGACCACCAGCATCATGGCATCCGCCCCGGAGGTTCGGTGATTCCAGTCATAGCCTATGGCGTCGAGTACATAAGGGATAATGCCGATGGATGGATGAAAGATGAACCACCACAGCACCCCGGCAATGGCTGGCGCAATGGCATAGGGCCAGACCAGCAGTGTCGTGTAGGTGCTGCGCGAACGGATCATGCGGTTAACCGTGCTGGCCATCAGCAACGCCACCGACATTGAGAGCAGCGTGGTGCCAATGGCAAACACCGCCGTGACCGACAGTGAATTGAGGTAGGCGCCATCACGGAACAGGTTGGTGAAGTTCTCAAAGCCGACAAAGGTGCTGCGCAGGCCAAAGGCATCTTCCCGTAACAAGGATTGATACATGGCCTGGCCCGCAGGCCAGATAAAGAAGATCAGGGTGATAATGACCTGAGGCGCTAGCAGGGCATAAGGTAGCCAGCGGCCAGGAAACGTCATGCGTTTGGTTTGCATGGGCGACTCTTTTTTATTTCAGCACGGACGGGTCTTGGGCTTTGTCTGAAACGTTAGACCCACCGCGCCTGATCATCAGCGTGATGGATGAAAATAGCAAAACCACCGCCCGGCCAAAGCCGGGCGGTGGTTGTGAAGGCGATACTTACTGGTTGGCAGCTTCGAAATCGCGTAACAGCTGATTACCGCGTTCAACGGCAGCGTCAGCCGCTTCCTGGCCGGATTTTTCACCGGTCATCACGGCTTCCATTTCTTCGGAGATCGCGTCGCGGATCTGTACGAAGTTGCCAAAACGTAGCCCTTTTGAGTTTTGGGTTGGCTCGTTCAGCGTCATCTGTTCGAGAGAAACATCAGCCCCCGGATTTTCCGCGTAATACCCCTGCTCTTCGCTCAAGTCCCAGGCGGCCTGGGTAATTGGCAGATAGCCGGTCTGCTGGTGCCACTCGGCCTGGACTTCCGGCTGGGAGAGGTAATCGAAGAAGGCGGCAACGCCTGCGTATTCCTCATCGGTGTGGCCTTGCAGGGTCCACAGGGTGGCGCCGCCGATAATAGAATTCTGCGGAGCGCCATCAATATCGTCGTAGTAAGGCTGCATGCCGTAGCCGACTTCAAATTCAGCGTTGGCCGCGACATCCGCACGGGAGGCGGAGGAACCAAAGAAAATGGCGCAATCCTCAGAATAGAACATGGGTTCGGAATCAGGGCCGGAGCCTGGGCCACCCCATTGGAAAACGCCGCTTTCCTGCCAGGTACTCAGGTTTTCCCAGTGGCGGGCGACATGCTCATTATTAAAGGTAAGCTCTGTTTCCAGACCGCCAAAACCATTCTCAAGTGTGCCCAGTGGCAGGTTATGCCAGGCCGAGAAGTTTTCCAGCATGACCCAGCTGGGCCAGGACGTGGTGAAACCGCAGGAGGCCGCGCCGGATTCCAGCAGCTGCGTGCCCATTTCTTCCATTTCCTGCCAGGTGGTCGGCGGCTGGTCCGGGTCGAGGCCAGCGGCTTCGAACATGTCGCGGTTGTAGTACATGATCGGTGTGGAAGAGTTGAACGGGAATGACAGCATGTTGCCGTCCGTATCGGTGTAATAACCGACCACGGCAGGCAGGAAGGCGCTCTGATCAAACCCACGGCCATGGTCTTCCATGAGCTGGTAAGCCGGGTAGATGGCACCGTCGGCACTCATCATGGTGCCGGTGCCGACTTCGAATACCTGCAGAATGTGCGGCTGCTCACCGGCACGGAAGGCGGCGATCGCGCCGGTCATGGTCTCGGTATAGGTGCCGCGGTAGCTGGGCACCACACGGTAGTCATCCTGGGAGGCGTTGAAGTCTTCCGTCATGCCTACGAGGATTTCCCCTAGCTGGCCACCCATGGCGTGCCACCAGGTCACTTCGGTAGCGGCCTGGGCAGAGAGGCTGAAGCTGGCACTCATGACGCCCAGCGCGAGGGCGTGAAACTTGAAGCGTGACATGACGTCTCCTTGAGAATAGCGTGCTGTTTTTTTAATTTAACTTCGTAATAACAGTAATTAATATAGATGACATTTCTGTGAATGCCAGATGAAGTGCCTGTGACAATACAATGTGTAGCAGACGACATGTAGCAGACGGTATATGACGATGGTATGTAAAGATGGTATTTGAAGACGGTATTTGGTCAACAGCCCCTGAGCCGTGTAGCCTTGGCAAGAGGCATGATGCCAGCAACCTGATAGGTGAATGATGCAAGAGGCCATAACACTTCTGGCGCGTCTGGTCGCGTTCGATACCACGTCGAGTGAATCCAATCTGGCGCTGATCGAGTTTGTCGAAGCGTATCTGGAAGAGTTTGGGGTGGAAAGCGAGCGGGTGATGAGCCCTTGTGGCAAGAAAGCCAATCTGATTGCGCGGATTGGGCCAGACGCGCCCGGCGGCGTCATGCTGTCAGGCCACACCGATGTCGTGCCAGTGACGGGCCAGCCGTGGTCAAGCGAACCGTTCACCTTGCGCGATGGTGACGACGGTCGGCTTTACGGACGTGGTACCTGCGACATGAAAGGCTTTATCGCCTGTGCGCTGGCCATGGTGCCCGAGTGGTCGCGGGCGGTGTTAAAGCAGCCGATCTATTTCGGTTTCTCGTATGATGAAGAAATTGGCTGCGTTGGCGCACCGGATCTGATTCGGCGCTTTCATACCCATTATTCCACCACCGCCCATGTCATTGTCGGCGAACCAACCAGTATGCAGCCCGTGGTCGCTCAGAAGGGGGCGACGAACCTGCGTACGACGGTGATTGGTAAGGAAGCCCATAGCAGCCAGGTTAATCAGGGTACCTCAGCGATTCACGTTGCCGCCAGGCTGGTGACCTTTATTGAAGATACCATGGCGACACTGGTCGAGGAGGGCCGCGTCGATAACGCCTTTAATGTGCCGCATACCAGCTTGCACGTCGGCAAGATCAAGGGCGGTACGGCGATCAACATCATGGCGCGTGAATGTCAGTTCGAGTGGGAAATCCGCCATTTGCCAACCGACACCTTTGACGAAATCTATGCGCGTTTTGAAGCCTATTGCCAGACGTTAACGGCAGAGTTGCGTGATAAAGGCAAATACCTTGAGATTGCCACCGAGCCGCTTAACGTCACCGTGCCGGGCCTTGCTGATCACGATAATGAGCACGTGTTGCGTTTAGCCAGCGAGCATCTACCGGATACCTGCTGCCAGCATGCGGTTGCTTACGCCACGGAAGCTGGGCAGTTCCAGCAGGCCGGATTGCAGACCATTATTCTTGGCCCGGGTAGCATTGCCCAGGCGCATCAGCCGGATGAGTATATTGACAGGAGTGAGCTGGAAGCCTGTGTGGCCTTCATGCGCCGGATGGGCCGCGCGCTTGAAGTCTCGTACGGCGGTTAGCGACACAAAAAACCCCACACGCATGAGCGGGTGGGGCATCGAATCATACCACTTCTAATACGCCGACTTTCAACGAAAAAGGTTGGTCAAAAAAGTGATCAAAAAACCCTTTATGTAGAAGGTTGCTCTTCGTAAAGTTCAGCCTTGGCATGGCGCATAACATCTTCACACGCTTGCTGGTGGGCCAGCTGAATCAACAGCTGCTGAGTCACTTCAAACCCTTTACCCAGACAAGTATCCACTTCATCCTGGCTAACTGCCGGTGTTACGTTGTAGGCTACTTTCAACGTACGGCCGCCGCGATCCAGCCGGTCGGCCATGCCCCGCAGTCGCCACGCCACTCTCTCTTTCCAGTTTGCCGATTCTTCCGCGCCTTCGTTTACGCTAAACGTGCACTGCCATTCCGGTTTAAAGACCTTCATAGGAGAACCTCCATTGCATGTTGGAAAGATGATCGATCGTGATGCTTACCTCGTGTGTCTGCTATTCTTGCCAAGCTACTATACCTAACTATTTACTAATACCGAAACAAAACATATATCAAGCATGAAAATGACATAAGTAAATAACCCATGACACCTTCCACACCAGTGACTTGCCCCTGTGGCAGTGGCGCTATGTTCGTCTCCTGCTGCCACCCCTATCATCTTGGCAGAGCGACCCCCGCGACGCCAGAAGCGCTGATGCGTTCTCGTTACAGCGCCTTTGCGCTCCAGCTAGCGGAGTATCTGCTGGCAACGTGGCATGCCAGTACTCGACCGGCGACGCTGGCACCTGACCCTTTGACTCAATGGAAAGCGCTGACCATTGTGGCAGCACCACCGGCAACGGATGAGACGGGCATCGTGCATTTTATGGCGTATTTTCGCGAGCAGAACCGCTGGCAGGTGCTGGAGGAGCAGTCACGCTTTGTGCGGGAAGACGGGCGCTGGTGGTATGTCGATGGCGTGCCCACAGTGGAACGCCTGAAGCCAGGTCGAAACGACCGTTGTCTGTGTGGCAGTGGTCGCAAAATCAAACAGTGTTGCGGCGAATGACTCTCCGTTATGCCACTTGATACCCACCAGGGCGAAGCCGAAACCTCGCCAGTGGACACCAGCAGCCAATGGTGCCTTTACCTGTTGGAATGCCAACGCGGTACCTATGTTGGCATCACCAATAACCTGGCAAAGCGTTATAAAGCGCATTGCGCTGGAAAAGGCGCCCGCTACACCCGTGCCAACCCACCGCTGGCATTATTGGGCGCGCAGCCGTTTGAGAGTCGTGCTGAGGCAAGCCGTGCGGAATATGCGCTGAAAAAGTGTACCGCCCAGCAAAAGCGAGCCTGGGCCAGAACCTGGCCAGTGGTTCCTGAAAAGTAAGCCTTGTTGCTGGCTTGATGACCGCCATCGGTCAACTTCCTGTGCTGTTCCTTGACGCCGCCTTGGGTTGGAACTTACGGGGGAGGCGAAGACAGTCGCAAGAACAGGCGTTTCATCGTTAAATACGTTACGATAGCGTGTTGATATTTTATCGTTGGCTCATGTGCAATGGCACGGCCGTGCATTCAAGGGAGAGATAGAGGTGGCTGTTTACGGCGGCATACAGGCGCGGGAGCTTGATTACTGGCTCAATGCGCTCATCAACGCAGCGTATGACCGGCGCTGCCCGCTGGCCAATATTCATGGCAGTCACCCGCGTGCCCGCACGGCGCGCCAGGATCTTCTTGATATGGCCAACAACTATCGCAGTAACCGCCAGGGTTCCGAGGCCACCGCCATGGCGCTGGGGCGTTGGTGCCAGATTTATCTGACTGAGTCCGAATGGTACCAGTTGACGGGGGATCGCCCGGGGGCTGGCGAAACACCGTCTGAATGGCTGGTTCGCCATCACGTCGGGTAATCATTTCAGATCGCTAACAACACCGATTTTTGTCGTTAATCGGCGGCAGGCATTACGAGAAGGAGAAAATCCGCCATGCCTTTTGTTCCTCAGTTTTCGGATGGCCAGCCATTTACTCATATGCTGGGCAAAATTGTCTGCGTGGGTCGCAATTACGCGGATCATGCCAAGGAACTGAACAACCCCGTACCGTCTGCTCCCATACTGTTCATCAAGCCATCGACCAGTGCGATAAGCTTTGATGCGCCGCTGGAGCCGCCTTTCTCACGCGGTGAGGTTCACTATGAAGCGGAACTGGCGCTGCTGATAGGGGAGACTCTGACCGATGCGACGCAGGATGAAGCCGAACGTGCGATTGTGGGGATTGGAATGGCGCTGGATCTGACGCTGCGTGATGTTCAGACCCAGCTCAAGGAGCAGGGTCATCCGTGGGAGGTTTCCAAGGGTTTCGACGGGGCTTGCCCACTTTCCGGATTCTTGCCGCTAAGCCGGGTGCCTAACTGGAACGCATTGGCGTTTCGCCTGGAAATTAACGGCGAAGAGTGCCAGTACGGGGAAGGGGCCGATATGCTGTTCCCGATTCCTACCCTGGTCGCGGAAATGAGTCGCCATTTTACGCTGGAACCAGGCGATGTGATTCTGACCGGCACGCCAGCCGGGGTCGGTGAACTGCCGCGTGGCGCTCAGCTGCGTATGACCCTGACCGGCGGGCTGGAAGTGACGGCCAGCGTCATCGAATAAGCGGTTTGTTTGAACGCTTACTCCAGGTAGGTGTAGCCACTCAGACCATCGCGCAGGCTGGTAGCAAAATGGGCCTGCTCGTGGTCTGATAGCTGGCTGGCTGCCAGCTGTGCCATCAAGCGGGCCTGAAGCTCATCAGCGTCAAAGTTGACGTAGGAAAGCACATCCGCCACGCGATCGCCTGCCAGCGGATTGGAAAGCACCCAGTGGCCTTCTTTATCCAGCGCGGCATCCACGGAATCGGTATCACCGAACAGGTTATGCAGGTCGCCAAGAATTTCCTGATAGGCACCCACTAGAAAAAAGCCAAGCCAGCGTTCGTCATCACTGGTCCACTCGGGTAGCGGTAACGTACTTTCCACGCCCTGACCATCCACGTAGCTGTCAATGCGTCCGTCGGAATCGCAGGTAATATCCTGAATCACGGCGCGTCGATCAGGCGTCTGGTCGAGCCCCGTCAATGGCAGCACGGGAAAAATCTGCTCGATCCCCCACACGTCCGGCACCGACTGAAACAGTGAGAAATTCACAAACAGCTTATCGGCGAGCTTTTCCGCCAGTTCGTCCTGAATATCACGATGCGCCCGGTTGCGGCTGTCCAGTTGGGTACGCAGGCGACCGCAGGCGGCAGTATAAACGCGCTCACCCTCGGCCCGAGCAGACATGTTACATAGCCCAAGGACAAAGCGTTCCTGTAGCTCACTGATGGCCTGCAGCAGGTCATGCCATGCCTCAACCAGCACGCGGGGTTCCTGAAAGGTTTCCAGCTGGTCGAGGACCCGCCACAGCGCTTCCAGCTGCGGGTCCTGGTGTTCCGGGCGAGACGGTGGCGTGGTGTCGATGCGTTCTTCATCAATCACATTGGTGATCAGTACCGCGTGATGAGCGGTCAGCGCCCGACCAGATTCACTGATCAGGTGAGGCTGCGGCAAGTCGGTTTCCTGACACAGTTGAGCAAAGGCGTTGACCACGTTGCGGGCATATTCGGCCATGGAGTAATTGGCCGAACAGAAGCTGCGCGAACGCGTGCCTTCGTAATCAACGCCCAGCCCGCCGCCGACATCCACGCTATCAATCGGGGCGCCAAGCTCAATCAGGCTCTGATAAAAGCGCGCGCATTCACGCAAACCGCGCTGAATATCGCGGATATTGGCAATCTGTGAGCCGAGGTGGAAATGGACCAGCTGCAGGCTGGCCAGGGCGTCCTGTTCGCGCAATGTGTCGATGACCTGGAGAATCTGGCTCGCCGTCAGGCCAAACTTGGATTTCTCACCGCCGGTGTTCTGCCATTTGCCTTTACCCACTGACGCGAGCCGGGCGCGTAGGCCAATGCGTGGTTTGACGCCTATAGCGTGAGCTTCTTCAAGCACCTGCGTCAGCTCGGAAAGCTTTTCAATGACAAGGTACACCCGGTGACCGAGTTTTTCGCCGAGTAGTGCCAGGCGAATATACTCACGGTCTTTATAGCCGTTACACACAATCAACGAAGACGTGCGGTCGGAAAGGGCCAGCACCGCGAGTAACTCTGGCTTGCTGCCGGCCTCCAGACCCACGCGGCCGTTACCGCGTTCGGCAGTGGCCAGAATCTCTTCAACCACGCGACGCTGCTGATTCACCTTGATCGGATAGACCGCCGTGTAGCCAGCCTGATAATCAACATCGCTCATGGCGCGGTCGAAGGCGCCGCACAGCTGTTCCACACGATCGTGAAGAATATCGCTGAAGCGCACGAGCACTGGCAGGCGTAGCCCGGCATCTAGCAGTTGGTGAACCAGCCCTTTGAGCGGCAGAGCCGGGCCAGGAGTTTCATGGCCGAGCGGTCGCACCAGAGCTTGCCCCTGGTCGTCGACATCAAAGTAGCCGCTGCCCCACTGATCGATATTCCAGGTGCGCCGTGCGCGCTGGGCCGGGGTGCTGGCGGACGCCATATGGCTCATGAATTTGCCTCAGGAAACGCTAGCGCATCGTGAGCAATGCGCGTTTTCAGAATAATACCAAAACGCTCCGGGTCATGTGGCGTCAGGTCATGAGCGGGTGGGTCAACGTAAACCACCAGCAGCCGCGATAACCAGTAACGCAGGGCGGTCATTCGCAGCATCACCGGCCAGACCGCGCGTTCTTCCACGCTGATGGGGCGGCGTGCCTGATAAGCGCTGAGGATCGCCTCGTAACGTTCCTGATTAAGCTGGCCATTTTCATCAGAGGCCCAGTCGTTAATCACAATCGCCAGATCAAACAGCAGATCGCCGGTACAGCCGTTGTAGAAATCGATAATGCCGCCAAGCCGGTCACCGTCAAACAGGGTGTTGTCGCGAAACAGATCGCCATGCAGCGCACCCTGAGGTAACTCGGCGTGCTGACTGAAAACGGTTTCGTAATCGTCGATTTCGTCTTTTATCAGCGTCTGGTCAGCAGGGCTGATATAGGCCAGCACCTTGTGATGCATCGCCTGTAGCCAGTGCAGATCGCGCGGATTATGGCGGTGCCCATGAAAATGCTGAGAAACGGCGTGCAGTCGTCCAAGCGTATCGCCCAAGACCTGACACTGGGTCAGGTTGGGCGCCTCTGGATGACGGCCGGGCAGGCGCGGAAACAGCAGGGCCGGTTTGCCCGCCAGGCTATGCAGCGCCACACCTTTACGGTCATGCACCGGGCCGGGGACCGGCAGGCGGTGCTCGTCCAGGTAGTCCAGCAGATCCACAAAGAAAGGCAACTCTTCATGCTCGCCCTGCTCGAACAGGGTAAGCACTAGTTGGCGGTGATCCGTGGTGACAAAAAATGTCGAATTTTCGGTGCCGCCCGCGACCCCTTCCAGGATTTGCAGGTGGCCAACGTCGAACTTTTCCAGAAACGCTGCGACCTGTGCGTCGCTTAGCGGAGTAAATACAGCCATGAGAGCCTCGCCCAGGTTGCCAAGGCCAACATTGTAGCGGTTTGATGCGTGAGTTGGCAGCATTCAAACATGTGATTATTCGCCGTGGGACCGTGAAAGGTGTGTTTCCGTTCGGCACTTCCTGCTGAGCGCGTTATCATGGTCGCCTTTATTTTCAGCAGGTGGATTTCTGGTTATGGCTCGCGCTCCGATTGTGCTTGTGGATGGCTCTTCCTATTTATATCGCGCCTTTCACGCGTTACCGCCACTGACAACCTCTCAGGGGCAGCCAACGGGGGCTGTCAAAGGCGTGCTGAATATGCTCAAGCGCCTGATCAAGGACTACCCGGACAGCCCCATGGCGGTGGTTTTTGATGCACCGGGAAAAACCTTCCGTGATGAGCTCTACAGCGACTACAAGGCTCATCGCCCGCCGATGCCCGATGATCTACGCAGCCAGATCCGGCCGCTGCATGCCTGTGTCAAAGCCTTGGGCTTACCGCTTCTGTGCGTTGAAGGCGTCGAGGCGGATGACGTGATCGGCACGCTGGCCTATCACGCGACCGAAGCCGGGCGCGATGCGGTGATCTCCACGGGTGACAAGGATATGGCGCAGCTGGTCAATGCGCACATCACCCTGGTCAACACCATGAAAGACGAAACCCTGGATGAACCCGGTGTGGAAGCCAAGTTTGGCCTGCCGCCAGCGCTGATTATCGATTACCTCGCCTTGATGGGCGATAAGGTTGATAACATCCCAGGTGTGCCGGGGGTTGGCGAGAAAACCGCAATTGGCCTGTTGCAGGGCATGGGTGGTGGGCTGGAGACGATTTACGCCGACCTTGAACGGGTAAAAACGCTGACCTTCCGTGGTGCGAAAACCCTGCCCAAAAAGCTTGAGGAACATCGCGAACAGGCTTTTCTTTCCTACCAGTTGGCTACCATCAAGACCGACTGTGAGTTGCCCGTCGGCCTGGACGACCTGGATATCGCCCAGCCCGATCAGCAGCAGCTGGCGGAGCTCTACCGCGAAATGGAATTCAAGCAGTGGCTGAACGAACTGCTGAACGGCCAGGACAGTGCAGTGGTGGCAGCTGCCGATCAGGCGGATTCATCACCTGACAATCAAGAATTGCCAACGCCTGCAGCAGAGCGCCGTGATCAGGTGATTACCGAGCAGGCTGACTTTGAAGCACTGCTGGCCCGGCTGAACAAGGCGTCGTCCTTCTGCGTCGATCTGGAAACCACCAGCCTGAATTATATGGAGGCTGAAATTGTCGGTGTCGGGCTGGCGCTGGAAGCGGGTGAAGCGATGTATATTCCGCTGGCCCACGACTATCTAGATGCCCCGGCACAACTTGACCGCAACAGCGTACTGACGGCGCTGAAGCCGCTGCTGGAAGCCCCGGATAAGGTCAAAATCGGCCAGAACCTCAAGTACGATATGTCGGTGCTGGCCAATGTCGGGATTACGCTGGCAAGCCCCTTGGCGGATACCATGCTGGCGTCCTATGTTCTTAATGCCACGGCCACGCGCCACGACATGGATTCGCTGGCGCTGAAATACCTGGGCGAAGCCACCACGTCGTTCGAGGACATTGCTGGCAAAGGGGCCAAACAGCTCACCTTCAATCAGATAGCGCTGGAACAGGCGGTGCCCTATGCCTGTGAAGATGTCGACATTACCTTGCGCCTGCAGGCGGCATTACGTCCTATGGTCGAAGCCGAAGGCCAGCTAGCCGAGGTGCTGGACGAGCTGGAACTGCCCCTGGTGCCGGTGCTGTCACGCATCGAGCGCAATGGCGTGGCGCTGGATGCCGAGCGCCTGCATGCCCACAGCCAGCAACTTGAGCAGCGTATTCACGCATTGGAAAAGCAGGCCTTTGAACTGGCCGGGCGTGAGTTCAACCTGGGCTCGCCCAAGCAGCTGGGCGAAATCCTGTTCGAGGAACAGAAAATCCCCGTGCTCAAGAAAACGCCCAAAGGCGCACCCTCCACGGCAGAAGCCGTGCTGGAAGAGCTGGCGCTGGATTACCCGCTGCCCAAGGTCATCATGCAGCACCGCGGTCTTGCCAAGCTGAAATCAACCTATACCGATAAGCTGCCCCGTCTGATCAACCCGCGAACGGGCCGCGTGCATACCAGTTACCACCAGGCCGTGACGGCCACGGGGCGGCTGTCGTCATCCGACCCCAACCTGCAGAATATTCCTATCCGTAGCGAAGAAGGCCGCAAGATTCGTCAGGCGTTTATCGCCCGCCCAGGCTACCGCATTGTGGCCGCCGACTACTCGCAGATCGAGCTGCGTATCATGGCCCATCTATCCGAAGATAAAGGGCTGCTGACCGCCTTTGCCGACGGCAAGGATATCCACACCGCCACTGCCGCAGAAGTCTTTGGCACGCCGCTGGAGAAAGTGACAAGCGATCAGCGGCGCAGTGCCAAGGCGATCAATTTCGGGCTGATCTACGGCATGAGTGCCTGGGGGCTCTCGCGCCAGCTGCATATCGAACGTGGCCAGGCGCAGACCTATATCGATCGCTACTTCGACCGTTATCCGGGCGTGGCCCGCTACATGGAACGTATTCGCGCCCAGGCAGCGGACGATGGTTTTGTTGAAACCGTTTTCGGTCGGCGCCTGTATCTTCCCGAGATCCACTCGCAGAATCATAACCGTCGCCAGGGCGCTGAACGCACCGCGATCAACGCGCCGATGCAGGGCACGGCAGCCGATATCATCAAGCGGGCGATGATTGACGTGGATGCCTGGCTGGCAGAAGGGGAGTTCGATGCCCTGATGGTCATGCAGGTACACGATGAGCTGGTATTTGAAGTGGCGGATCGTCAGGTTGAAGCCTTTATCCCCCAGATTCAGCAGCGTATGCAGGCCGCCGCCAGCCTTAGCGTGCCGCTGACCATTGAAGCGGAAAGTGGTGCCAACTGGGACGAAGCACACTGATCCGGTGTTCTGGCCTGAGCGCGTGCCCTGGGCCGTACAGCGCGAGGGTTACAGCGTGGAGAGCAGCAGATGGGTGCCGGTAATGCCCAGAATCAGGTAGGTGATCAGGGTGAAAATGGCCTGGCTGATATACCGGAACAGGTACTGGCCGATAACGATGCCGATAATGGCAACCGGGGCCAGCGACACGGCGGTTAGCCAGATATCAAGGCGGGTGCTGCCGCTTGCGACCTGTAACAGCAGGCTGGCAGCGTACACAAATAGGCCAAATGCCAGGGTTGTGCTGCGCAGTGCCGCCTTATCCATCTGGGTGCCCGAAAAATAAAGCAACAAGGGTGGGCCCGGCATTCCCAGGCTGGTGGTTAATATCCCCGATATACCGCCAGCGGCATGATCCTTTATCACGCTTTGCTGGGTTCTGATCTTGAAGAGCAGTAAGGCGGTTAGAAATAGAATCAGCAGGCTGATGATCAGGGTCAGGTAGTAAGGGTCCAGATACAGAAACACCAAAAGCCCCAGAGGCGCTCCCACCAGGCAGCCCTTGAGCATCCGGGCCAACAGGGGTTTATTGATGGTATGCCCGATTCTGGGCACCATGATTAACGAAATCAGCAGCGATAATATGATATTGATCTGTATCGCGGTGTGTGCGTCAAACACCAGTAGCAGGAAGGGCGTGGCTATCACGGAGAAACCGAACCCGGTAGCGGCCTGAAGTGATGCGGCAAACAGCACAATAATTGAGGCCAGATACCAGGTATCCATTAGTTTCTCCTGAAATTTTTTGTTGTTTTGGTCGAAACAACCATAATGCCAGATTCAGAACGTGACTGCGCAAACAAAACCGCCCGCAGCCGATGGCTGCGGGCGGTTTGACTACCTGAAAGCGTTTATCTGACGCTCAGGTGTTAATTAACGCCAGCCGACGCGATCAAAGATCTTCACGGCTTCCGGGTTGTTCTCACCCAGTACGCTGATGTTGAGGTCGTCTTACTTGATATAACAGAATGTTGCAATTACCCTGTTTACATCTAATTCAGTTCACTCACTGGAGTATACGTATGGATGTCGAACATCACGATCTGGCCCATGAATTTCCCGAGCTGAAGGAACGTATCCATGAGTTAAAGACGCATGACAATCACTTCCAAAGGCAGTTCGAACGTTACGACTTGGTTACCAAAGAGATTGAGCGTCTGGAAAAGGAGGGTTTGCCAGTCTCGGATTCCGCGATTGAGGAGAAGAAAAAGGAACGCCTCGTATTGAAGGACGAGCTTCATCAAATGCTTACGGCCTAGGGAAGTGGTATAGCCCGCTGAACAATCAGACTGGAAGAGGGGAACAGACCCTAACAAAAAAACCGCCCGCAGCCTGTGGCTGCGGGCGGTTTTGACTACCTGAGAGAGCTTACCGAAACTCAGGTATTAATTAACGCCAGCCGACGCGATCAAAGATCTTCACGGCTTCCGGGTTGTTCTCACCCAGTACGCTGATGTTGAGGTCGTCTTTCTTGAAGTTGCCCCAGGATTCCAGTACCGGGGTCTTCTTGACGCCAGCCACAGCGGGGAACTCATAGTTGCCTTGGGCAAACATTTCCTGAGCTTCATCGGATGCCAGGAATTCAAGCAGACGAATGCCGTTTTCCGGGTTCTGCGAGTTGGCGACCAGGCCAGCACCGCCGACATTGACGTGGGTGCCGCGTCCTTCCTGATTGGGGAAGATGATACCGACTTTGCGCGCTGCTTCACGGTCAGCGTCATCATCGGAATGCAGCAAACGCACATAGTAGTAGTGGTTGCCAACGGCCAGATCACATTCGCCACTGGCGACACCACGGATCTGGTCGGTGTCACCGCCTTCCGGGTCACGCGCCATGTTATTCACAACGCCTTCTGCCCATTCCTGAGCGCCTTCTTCGCCGTGATGCTCAATCAAAGAGGCCAGCAGTGACTGGTTGTAGATGTTGTTGGATGAGCGAATACATACCTGGCCTTCGAACTGCGGGTCAGCAAGGTCTTCGTAGGAGCTGATCTGGCTGGGGTCGAAGTTTTCACGGTTGTAGTAGATCACGCGGGTACGTTGGCTGAAACCAAACCATTTGCCTTCCGGGTGACGCATGCTTTCCGGCAGACGCTCGTTCAATACTTCGGAGTCAACGCTCTGGAAAATACCTTCCTGCTCGGCGCGCCATAGGCGGCCAGCATCAACGGTCATCATGATGTCCGCTGGGCTTGCGATCCCTTCTCGCTGAATACGCTCAATCAGCTGGTCAGAATCCCCTTCAATGACATTAACTTCAATCCCGGTTTCATCAGTGAAGGCTTGATAAAGGGCTTCGTCAGAATCGTAGTGACGCGCCGAATAAACATTCACTTCATCTGCCAGTGCCTGGCCAGCAAAAGCACTGCCTAATACGACGGCAGCCAAAGGGGCGGCGACACGTACATTTTTTGTGCGAACAATTTTCATCTGTCAGTTTCCTCATTTCGATGAACGGTGTAGCGATTAAAGATATATTTTCAAGCTTGGTTGATAATTAATGATAATAAGTTGCATTAGCAGTGCTGATAATTTAAGCCTCTTCTGCCTCCTTCGTCAAGTTAATGAGAAGGAAAATCATCTACTGTTTTCTGTTCGGCGATCCACGTGCTGCCTTACTCCCCCGCGATAAGCCGTAGTATGCTGCGATTAGTATGCTGCGATAGAGCAGGTGCATTCTGCCCCGATAAAAAATAGAATGAGAATAACTTTCAGTTTTACTACGTTCTATTAGCGATTCAACTCGATGGCGGAGAATCATGACGGCAACAGTGAAAGCAGCAGACGTCGCTGCGCCGACACATGCACTGGCGCTGCACAACGTGCGCCACTCTTTTGATGGCAACAACGTTGTCAAAGGTGTGGATCTTGAAATCAAACCCGGCGAGGTCGTATGTCTTTTAGGACCTTCGGGCTGTGGGAAAACGACCTTACTGCGCATTGCAGCAGGGCTGGAAACGTTACAGGAAGGTAGTGTCGAGCTTGATGGTCAGGTCATTGCGCGGCCTGGCATGCGTCACTTGCCGCCTGAAAAACGCAGTGTTGGGCTGGCTTTTCAGGACTCCGCGCTTTTCCCTCATCTGAGTGTGGCGGAAAATGTGATGTTTGGCCTGAAAAGTCTACCTTCTGCCCGTCGCCGTTCCCGCGCTGTGGAGCTGCTGGAACAGCTGGGAATGGCCAGCTACGCCGACGTTTATCCGCATATGTTATCAGGCGGTCAACAACAGCGCGTGGCGTTGGCCCGTGCAATGGCCCCCAGCCCGCAACTGATGCTGCTGGATGAGCCGTTTTCCAGCCTGGATGCACGTCTGCGTGACCAGATCCGTGACGATACCCTCCACGTTTTGAAAAAAGTGGGCACGGCCACCTTGCTGGTGACCCACGACCCTGAAGAAGCCATGTTCATGGCCGACCGTATTGCCTTGATGCGCGATGGCGAAATCATTCAGACAGGCACGCCGCGAGAGCTTTACTGTGCGCCGAGCGATCCCTTTGTGGTGACTTTCTTCGGTGAGGTTAACGAACTCGAAGGCGTGGTCAAAGACGGCAAGGTAGCAACGCCTGTGGGCGATGTGGAAGCCGGCGACATACCGGATGGCAGCTTGGCCAAGGTGATGATTCGCCCTGAAGCATTGCGCATTGCGACGCGGGATTTACCTGCTAAGGCGCATGACCATAGCCATGTCATCATGGCCAAACTGCTGGGGCGCACCAGCCTGATTCACTTGTGCGCCCATGGCAGTAGCGGTAATGAGGCGCACCTGCATGCGCGGGTTTCCGGGTTGTTTCTGCCGGAGGAAGGTCAGCCGGTAGATATCAGCCTTGATCTCTCTCAGGTGTTTGTCTTTCCCCACTGACTCGTCTGAGTCACTTCCCGATGCGCTCGCCGTTAATGGCCACTACCGGGGCGAGCGCGCCGCATGGCAATGCTCAGCAGAATGACCGGAATGATGCCCACGATGACAATCGCCAGCGAGGCCGTAGAGGCTTCTGCCAGGCGCTCATCAGCCGCAAGGTTATGCGCCCGAACGGCGAGAGTATCGAAGTTGAACGGGCGTAGGATAATCGTGGCCGGGAGCTCCTTCATGACATCCACGAAGACCAGAATACCTGCCGCCAGCAGGCTACTGCGCATCAGCGGAGTGTGGATATGCCGCAAGGTACCGCCGGCTGTCTGGCCCAGGGTGCGTGAGGCCGCATCCATGCTGGGAGTTACCTTGCCCAGGCTGGCTTCAACGGCATTGAACGAGACGGCCAGAAAGCGCACCACATAGGCGTAGACCAGAATAAACGCTGACCCGCTGAAAATAAGCCCGACGATGACGCCGTAGGTATCCCGGGTCCACAGGTTGATGGTGTTATCCAGCCAGGCAAAGGGTATCAGAATGCCGACGGCCACCACCGAGCCGGGAATGGCGTACCCCATAGCAGCAATCCGCGAACTGAAACGTGCGAAAGGGGTGTTGTGAATGCGCACGCCATAGCTCAGCAGCATGGCCAGGCCCACGGCCAGCAAGGCGGCAATGGTCGCCAGCGACAGGCTGTTAAACGCGAAACTGAAGAAACGTGTGCCAAACAGGCTATCACCTTCAGTGATGGCCATTTCAAGCAGAATGCCGCTGGGTAACAGAAAGCCGATCAGTACCGGTAATAGGCAAAGTGCGACGGCACCCGCCGAGCGCCAGCCATGGAGCACATATTCCGGCAGCTGTTGGTAGCGGTTAGTGGTGTGGAAGTAACGACGTTTGCCCCGCGACCAGCGCTCAAGTAACACGAAAACAATCACGAAGGCCAGCAGGCAGGCGGCCAGCTGTGCGGCCGCAATAGGCTCGCCAAGGCCGAACCAGGTGCGGTAAATACCCGTGGTGAAGGTATCGACGCCAAAAAACTGTACGGCACCAAACTCGTTGAGGGTTTCCATTAATACCAGTGACACGCCGCCCACCAGGGCCGGCCGTGACAGCGGGACGGCTACGCTGGTAAACAGGTGCCAGGGGCCGCGCCCCAGGGTACGCCCCACATCCAGTACGCAAACGGACTGCTCCAGAAAAGACGCTCGCGCCAGCAGGTAAACGTAAGGGTAAAGCACCAGGGTGATCAGGGTTGCCGCCCCGCCCAGTGAGCGAATGTTGGGAAAGAAATAGTCACCGTGCTCCCAGCCAAAGGTGTCGCGCAGCAGGCTTTGCAGAGGGCCAGCAAACTGCAGAAAATCCGTATAGGCATAGGCGATGACGTAGGTGGGCACTGCCAGTGGCAGCAATAACGCCCATTCAAAGAGTCGTTTTCCAGGGAAACGGCACATTACCACCAGCCAGGCCGTGCCGGTGCCGATGACTAAGGTGCCAGTGCCGACAATCAACACCAGCCAGAAGGTGTTGGTCAGGTAGCGGGGGAGTACGGTACTGGCCAGGTGCTGCCAGATGTCACCCGCTGGCATGAAGATATGCGCAAGGATGACAACGACAGGCAGGGCAACCACCAGAGCGATAAGAAAAAGGGTCACTGACCAGACGTTAATGTGATTAGTGAAGCGGCGGGTCAGGCCGGCAAGCCCGCGACTGGCAGAATGCGACAAGTGAACCCCTCCTGTTGGAAGCCGGTGTTAACGTGTAATGAAGTGGGTCGCTGATGCGATTCGATGGACGATGTGCAATGAATTATCTGATGCGAATCGTAACGCTTTTAAGTCGTAACGGAGCCAGATAGTACCACCTGAGCGTCCGTTGTGCATGACTTCGCCTCCTCAGAAAAGCCACCGCCTGCGGTCAAACAGCGCAGGCGGTGGCTAACAGGGGGTTGCTGGAGAAGACGTTGATTAGCCAAGCAGAATAGCGGGGAGTCCGGTAATCAAGCCTGGGAAAACGGCCATCAACAGGCAGGCGAAGAGAATAATCGCCACGAAGGGAATGACCGCTTTATACAGGTCGACGATTTCCACGCCGGGAGGCGCAACGCCCTTGAGGTAAAACAGCGCGTAGCCAAAAGGTGGCGTCAAGAATGACGTCTGCAGCACGACGGCGACCATGACGACGAACCAAAGCACATCAATACCCATGGTCTCAACGATGGGCAGCATGATCGGGAAGCTAAGGAGAACGATGCCCGTCCAGTCGAGGAACATGCCCAGAATGAATACCAGAAACAGCATTAATATCAGAGCACCGACCGTGCCACCTGGCATGGAAAGCACCAGTTCCCTGATCACATCCATCCCGCCGCCGATCGAGAAAACACCGGTAAAGGCAGTCGCACCGACCAATACCAGCATGACCATGGTGGTGGTTTTACTGGCGGAAATCAGCGTATGAAAGCAAGTGGATAACTTGCGATCCCCGAAGATCATGAACAGCAGGAAGGCAATAAACACGCCAATGGCGGAGGCTTCAGTCGCCGTGGCGATCCCGGTGAAAAGGGCACCCAACACGCCAAGAATCAATGACATGGGCGGAACCACATACTTGGCGAGCATAATCAGCAGCTCTTTTGTGCTGACTTCGGCACGCTCTTCCGCAGGCACTTTCGGGCCATAGGACGGTTTGAGAAAGCAGAGGATCAGCACGTAAAGCGCATACATGGCACCCAGCATTAGCCCAGGCACCAGTGCACCCGCAAAGAGTGCGCCGACAGATACCGGTGAATAGCTGGCCATCAGGATTAGCATGATGCTGGGAGGAATCAGAATGCCCAAACAGCCGCTTGCCATGATCACGCCGGTACTGAGCTCTTTGTTGTAGCCGTATTTCAGCATGGGAGCGAGAGCAATCATGCCCATCACCGCAATTGAG
The DNA here is from genome assembly GCF_052983955.1 of Halomonas sp. LS-001. Lineage (NCBI taxonomy): Bacteria > Pseudomonadati > Pseudomonadota > Gammaproteobacteria > Oceanospirillales > Halomonadaceae > Halomonas > Halomonas sp. LS-001. The sequence goes on along the minus strand of NZ_CM129816.1, from coordinate 3,331,249 downwards.
GCACCGACAATGCCGGTGGTCGCGGCCAGCAGGACAGACACAATAACGACCGTCAGTGCCAGACCGCCGCGCAGATTGGCCAGCAGTAGACGCATGGCGTCAAACATCTTCTCTGTCACGCCAGAGTCGTTGAGAAAACGCGCCATCAGAATAAACAGGGGAATGGCAACCAGCACATAATTGTCCATGGCGTTGCCGTAAACATTATTGATGATGATGCCTAGCGTGTTCACACCCGGGCCCAAAAAAGCACCGATAACTGCAACACCGCCTAGTACAAACGCTAAGGGGTGCCCCATGAACAAGCCTACCAGTAGGCCGCTGAACATCATCAGCGTCAGCATTTCTGCACTCATGCCGTTGTCTCCTCACGTAACTCGATAATGGCACGTAGCACGATGGCAATGGCTTGTAACAGGATCAGCACCGCCGCCACGACAATCACCCCTTTCACGGGGTAAACCGGAATCGACACCATGCCGTAGGTGGTTTCGCCGCGGCTGATGGAGCGTTCGAAAAAGCTCCAGCCGTAAGTCAGCAGCAGCCAGATGAACGGCACGAAGAAAATGGCGTAACCGATAATCTCGAGTAGCGCCTGTTTTTTACGGGTTAAAAGGCGCTTGAGTACGTCGACTTCTACATGGGCGTGATGGCGCAAGCCATAGGCGGCCATCAGCATGAAGTGGGCACCAAAGAGCATTTTGGTCACGTCAAAGGCCCAGTCACTGGGGCGTCCAACGAAAAACCGCATGGCGATGTCGTACAGGACAATGATGGTAATGACCGCGACAAGTGGCGCGATAATTCGCCCAAGGAGCTCATTGAGGGCATCAATGGCTTTTGCGATCGCAAGCATCTGGGGAGATCTCCAAGGTGGTAGCAACGGTTATGGCATGGGTCGCAATACGACCGCCCCGGAGTCCTCCGGGGCGGTTGCCCTAAGGGTTACAGGCAGGCTTCGATTTCTTCAAGCGAGGGCAGGTTGTCGATCTGACGGCTCATGTTGAACGGTACGGTAACATCGCGCCAGTTAGCGTAGTTCTCCATGTAGCTGATCATGGAATGATAGACCTTGGCATGCATCGGGTCTTCACAGGCGCCGCGCAGAATCACTTCGTTGGTGGCGTTCTGGATTTCTGCCAGGTCATCCGCCGATAGCGTGCTGATTTCGACACCGTCTTCCTGGAATTTTATCGTGGCATCGGTCGAGGTACGCTCAGACCAGGAAAGAGACCAGGCCATGGTTGCTTCAGAGGCAATTTTCAGAATGTCCTGAGTCTCTTCGGAAAGCTCATCCCAGGCATCTTTGTTGATCATGACGCCAAAAACGCTGGCTGACTGGTGCCAACCCGGCGTCGACCAGTAATCAGCCACTTCCGAGAAACCTGCATTGTAATCAACGCCTGGCGTGGAGAATTCGCCCGCATCGATCACGCCGCGCTCAATGGCCTGATAGACTTCGCCGCCAGCCAGCGTGACCTGTGAGCCGCCCAGAATTTCCAGTACACGGCCCTGGTCACGGCCGGAGAGGCGCAGACGCTTGCCTTCCAGATCCGCGATGCTTTCGATAGGTGTATTACCCATGAAGCCAGATTCGTTGTTGGTAATACCGTAAGGCAGGTAGACCATGTTGTATTTGCCGTACACTTCCTGGTAGAGCTCAAAGCCACCCCATTGCTGAATCCAGTTCAGGTAATCAACGCCGTTGAACAGGCTGGTGGTGGTGGCCAGAGGCGAGAATGCCGGGCTGCGGCCTGCCCAGTAGCCAGGCCAGTCGCCAGCGGCCTGAATGGCGCCGGTTTCGGTGGCATCAAAGACTTCGGTGCCAGGCATCAAGGTGCCGCCTGCGCGGAAGTTGATCTGCAGATCATCTCCCGCGAGTTTGTTGACCATTTCAACCCAGTGCTGGTCAATTTTGATCAGATCAAGGTTGTCCGGCCAGGTGGTCGTCATTGTCCACTGCTGTTGCGCATGGGCCGTTGTAGAAAGCGCTGCCATGGCGATGCCTGCAGCCAGGCCAGAGACGGTAAATTTGATCATTTTGGACATTGTTAACTTCCCATTCGTGTTGGCGTTGTGGATATTGTTTTAAGAAATAGCCGAGTGTGCCCCAGGTGCTATGTACTAGAAACGGTGCATCAGATACATAGCTCAAGGCATTGCACATCGACCGACAAGCTGCCTATAGCAGGGAAATACAACTGCTATGAGATTACAAGTTAACGTTAACGTAAAGTAATTTTTCGTGATCAGCTGACCTGGGGCAAATTGCCATCTGTTAACCTGCCTTAAAGGTCAACTGACAGTCGCAACCTATCACATGGCGTATAGGGACGAGTCACGGCTTTAAGTGAAACGCAATCGCCTGGATGAAGCACTGTTACATGCTGTTCATAGTTTTTTATTGATAAATCATGGTGTTGTGCTGTGGATTTGTGTATGAGAAAAGTCTGACAAAACGTCCTTCAGCGTTGAAAAAGTCAGCGGACGTCCACCAAAGTTGTATGTCGATCACCGTGGTTGAGAGGTTTTGTATGCCCAGTCAGGAAGCTGGAATGCCAGTGTTACGTGCACTTCTGGTTCACCGTCAACGGCTTGAACGTCGTCGTTGGCGGCAGTGGTTGTGGCTGAAGGGCGGTAATCTGCACGCCAGGGCGCTGTCACTCTGGCAATCCGGAAATTGGGCATCGCCACTGTGGGTCGGTTGTGAGGCTCCGTGTCAGCCCGCCATTCAGGCGGCTCAGGCGCGGACCCGGCTAGGGCTGGAGCATCAGCTGATCATTGTCGATGCCAGCCAAGATGGCTTTGATCCGGATGCCATCGGCGCCCTTGCTGGCACCCTGATGTCAGGCGGGCTCTTTGTCGTGCTGACACCGGATGACTGGGGAGCGGAGCCGGATGCCGATTACCGCAGGATCGCTGATTATCCCTATGCGACCCAAACGCTGAGTACGCATTATCTGACCAGGCTGCGAAGGCTGCTGACTGACAGTGCCGAGGTGGTGCGCTGGGATGACGACGCGCACGTTACGCTACCGCGTCTGAAAGGCATGCCATCCCGCACGAAAGTTCCCGACGACAGTGACTGCAAGACCACTGACCAGGCGGACGTTGTCGCCGCGCTGGTCGCTCTGAAACGACGACGCCCCTTAGTGATTACCGCCGATCGGGGGCGGGGTAAAACGGCAGCACTGGGTATTGCCTGTGCGCGGTTATTGGCCAGCGGCGTGACCACCCTGTGTGTGACTGCACCACGACCAATGGCCGTGCAACCCTTGTTTGAGCGCCTGGCGCGTTTTTTTCCGGACGCCGAATGGCGCTCTGCCCACTGGTTGCAGCTTGCCAGCGGGCAGAGCGTGCGCTTTATCGCGCCGGATGCGCTGACTACGGATGTCAACGCGGGTGAGCAGGGCGGCGATGGTAGCTATCTGTTTGTGGATGAAGCCGCCGCGATACCCGCCGCGCTGCTTGGCCGCTGGTTAAGGGCGTTTCCGCGCATCGCTTTTGCCACCACGGTGCACGGTTACGAAGGGTCAGGGCGTGGTTTTGCGTTACGTTTTCGTGAACAGTTGATACGCCATGCCCCGCAGTGGCGCGAGATGACGCTTGAAACGCCCGTGCGCTGGGGAGCCGGCGACCCGCTGGAGACCACGCTGAATGATTTGCTGCTGCTCAAGGCCGAGCTGCCATCCTGTTCAACCAGTGCTACGCTTGAGACGCTAGATCGGGCAGCTTTGGGGCGTGATGAACCCGCCCTGAATGCCTTGTTTGGTCTTCTGGTGCAATCCCACTATCGCACCACACCCAGCGATGTTCGCCAGCTGCTTGATGGCCCTGCCACTCACATTATTGTGCAAGGCGAACGCACGGCGCCTCGCGGTGTTGTGGTGGCGCGTGATGAAGGCGGCTTTCCGAAAGTCTTGGCGGAACAGGTGGCTAGAGGCGAGCGTCGTCCGCAGGGGCACCTGATGGCTCAGTCGCTGGCGGCACACGCTGGCTGCCGTGACGCTCTGATGGCCAGATGGCGCCGGGTAACCCGTATCGCCACTCACCCCCATGTGCGCCGCGAAGGCGTTGGTAGCACTCTGCTGCGAGCGGCTATCGAGCAGGCCCGCCAGGATGGCTGTGATCTATGCGGCGCCACCTTTGGGGCCCAGGCCGGTTTGCTGGCGTTCTGGCAGGCAGCAGGGTTTACGCCGGTCAGGCTGGGTATTTCCCGGGACACAACAACAGGGGAATACGCAATGATGGTGGCGACCGCCTTAACGCCAGAAGGTGAGCGGGTGCTGAACGCATTACGCCAACGCTTTCACGTAAGCCTCCTGCCCCTGCTGGCGTTTGAACTGAGAGAGCTGCCCACTGATGTTGTCGTACCCCTGCTGATGGAAAGCCCCGCCATGCGGCTTGAAAATCATCATCTTCAGGATGCCCGGGATGTCGCCTTCGCCAACCGCGACCCGCGTCTGGCACGCGGCGCGTTACAGGCCCTCGTCATTCACGCCGCTCAGCAACCAGACAGCCAGCGCGTCGCCCCGGCCTTGGAGACAGTCGCAGGCTTTGCGCTGCAAAATCATACGCTTGCCAGCAGCCATAAGGCCTCGGTTGCGGCGCTGCGTGTGGCGGTCACGGAATTGTTAAATTTCCCTGAACTTAGTGATGGCGTGTAAAGTGTGGCGATTAATCTCACGCCCGATTTTATACATTGGCTTTATGAATGAGCTTTATAAATAAGCTTTTATAAATGAGTATGTAATGAACGAACATCTTGAAACGTTAAACCCCGCGCCGGTATGGCGTCATTTCCGTACCCTATGCAACACGCCGCGTCCTTCCGGGGAAGAGGCAGCACTTGTCGCCATCCTGGAAGCCTGGGCAGACTCGCTGGGCCTGGCCCATGACCGCGACAGCTTCGGCAATCTGCGGATTATCAAACCCGCTTCGCCTGGCTGCGAGCAGGCCCCCGGTGTCATTCTGCAGGGTCACCTGGATATGGTGGCGCAGGCCAACAGCGGGCATGAACATGATTTCAGCCGCGACCCGATCAGCACCTATGTCAGCGAGGGCTGGCTGCAAGCCGATGGCACAACGCTGGGGGCCGACAATGGCCTCGGCGTCGCTGCCATACTGGCGGTGTTGGAAGACCCAGCGCTGGTTCACGGACCATTGGAAGCGCTGTTTACTCTGGAAGAAGAAACCTCCATGGGCGGTGCGCTGAACCTTGCCCCAGGTTGGCTGCAAGGCCAGCGGCTGATCAACCTGGACAGTGAAGAGCGCGGTGATGTGTATATCGGCTGTGCCGGTGGCAGTGATGTCGTCGTGGATGCGCAGCTGCCCAGCGCCGCCATGCAGGAGCACGAATGCGGGCTGGTAGTGTCGATCACCGGGCTGAAAGGTGGCCACTCTGGGATGGATATTCACCAGCCGCTGGGCAATGCCAACCGCCTGATGATGCGCGTATTGCGCCGTCTGGATGGCCGGGGTGCGCGCTTGCAGCATTACCACGGCGGAACCCTGCGCAATGCCATTCCCCGTGAAGCGTTCGCTACCCTGGTGTTACCCGCTGATGAGCTGGACGACGCCATTCAACAGATCGCCGAGCTTGAACAGGTTTTCAAACGTGAACTGGGCAGTGCGGATGCTGGCATCAAGCTTGACGCCAAACCGACGGCCATTGAAGGCGATGCGCTGACTCACGATGCCAGCGCCATGTTAACGGCAACTCTGCACGCCGCCCCCTGCGGAGTGGAAAAAATGAGTGCCGATGTGCCGGGCGTAGTGGAAACCTCCAATAACCTCGGCGTTGTGCAGCTGGAAAACGGTCGTTTTCATCTTTGCGCCTTGGTGCGCTCACTGCATGACAGTGCGGTGGCCGCCATGGTCGACCGCTTTCAGGCCCTGTTTGGACTGATGGGCGCCCGTGCCAAAGCGGAAAACAGCTACCCCGGTTGGGTGCCCAACCCCAACGGCCAGATGATGGCGCTGTTCAACGCCCAGCATCAAGCGCTTCTGGGCCATGAGCCGCACGTCAAAGTCATTCACGCCGGGCTTGAATGCGGCATTATCGGCAGTAAATACCCGCATTTGGATATGGTCTCCTTCGGCCCCTCCATCCGTGGTGCCCACTCACCGGATGAACGTGTTGAGCTGGACTCTGTGGTGGAATTCTGGGAACTGCTGAAAAGGTTGCTGGCAGCCGCGGCACGGGGGTAATTCAACCAGGGGTCAAGCTGTTGCTGTTGGTGTCCTGTTATTTGTCGCGCGGTGAATATTATTGAAGCCGCCGAGCAAGCAGCCCAGCAAACCATCGAACAGCTTAACCGTTTTTGGCCAGACGCCGCATAAACTCACCGTCTAAACCAGAACGACCAAGCCCGCCTATTTGGCGGGCTTACTTATACAAAGCCATGCTTTCGTTCCACGAGGTGAAATAAAAATTCTGCAAGTGATGTAAGTTGATTGGAACTCGCTGCACGACCTTCCCAAGCAGATTGTTCAACACTTACTAGGGTCTGTTGACGTTTCATTCACGGCCGCGCTGGTGTCAGTTTTTATTCGGGGCAAGGCAGGAGGAGAGACGTTTGTAACTCCAAATGAACGACGACTAACGCCGCAGCGGATAAAAACTGACCCAGCCCTTCGGGTTGCGCTTCAAAATGCACCATACTGCGTTGCGAAACTTGAGAAGGGAACCACCCTTACCTGCGTTCCGAGCCTTGTCTGGCACATTTTGATGCAGCAACGCGGTTCGTGATGAAACGTCAACAGACCCTAAACCTGTGCGAATAAGACCATTTTGAATGGCTGATAGCATTTCAGGGTTTAAATTTAGATCATCACAACAGTCAGTTACGAAAGCTCCCCTTGCATGAAAAGGATCTGCCCTACCATCCCCTTCAAAAAGGTCATGTTTCTTCATCATCAATATTACATTTAGCTCAGTTTTTGTTGTGCTTGAGAGGGCTGTTACCGCCATTTGTGAAAAATCAGGGTTTAAATCAACCTCTTCAGATTTAAAGCCCCCAATCATTACATCGGCCAGATAGTCAATGACCTCCTGGCTTGAACAAACCTCCGCTGCTCGCTGAACGCGCATCACAAAAGCTATGCGATGATGAGTCTTCATCAAATCATTTCTGCTTATGCCTGCTGATTGTGCTTTAGCGAGTATTCGATTTATTCTCCAGTCGTCAAGAAATGTACAAACCATTTTCCCTAAATTGGTTGCAGCACTTACCTCGTAAGTCATCATCTATCTCCTGAAGTAATCAAAAAGCCTACAAGCTAGCATTGCTTTACTGTCCCCCGCACAACGCAAGCCGCTACCCTGCTCGCGCGTATGCCGATCAGCATAAAAGTTCTTTCGAGAAAAACCTTTACCCGCTTAATCCTGCGCAGGAGACATGCATGTCTGACCGCTTACACGGCGTGAACGTCGTTGAAATCAATCAGGGCACAACTATCCTGACACCAGGGGCCGCAGTGGCGTGAAGCAGACTTATACTTTGATTTTTCAAAGGCTCGTCAGGTCGTCAGACTCGATGATGATAGATTAGTATAGTGTTCTGGCAACTACCCATGTTGCTGGTATTCAAAGGAGTTTGGCGATGGCGCCTGAGAAAAACAGGGAAGCGCAGGTTGATCTCAGCCCCCGGCTGGTGTCTGAGATCCGTGAGTTGGTTGCCACTGCCCGGCAGCAGGTGGTGCAAACGGTTAACAGCACCATGGTGCTGACCTATTGGCAGATTGGCCGCTTGATTGTGGAAGACGAGCAGCATGGCGAATCCCGTGCGGCTTACGGTAAACAGCAGCTGAAACGGCTCTCTGGCGAACTGACCCTCGAATTTGGCAAGGGCTTTGATGTCACTAACTTACGTAATATGCGCCGGTTCTATGAGTCGTTTCCAAAACGAGACGCACTGCGTCCCGAATTGAGCTGGACGCATTATCGTATTCTGCTGCGGGTTGATAACCTTCAGACCAGAGAGTGGTATATGGCTGAAGCGGCAAGCCAGCATTGGAGCAGTCGAGCACTGGAACGCCAGATCAGCGCGCTGTATTACGAGCGGCTGCTGAGCAGCCAGGATCGTAAAGCGGTAGAGCAGGAGGCCGAGACGCTTACCCGCCCGTTAGCCCAGCAGGACGCCCGGCACTACCTGCGTGACCCTTATGTTCTGGATTTTCTTGACCTACCCGCCGAGCGCTATCTGGAAGCGGATCTTGAACGAGGCCTGATCGATAACCTGCAGAGCTTTCTGCTGGAGCTGGGCAAAGGGTTTGCCTTTGTTGCCCGCCAGCAGCGCCTCACCACCGAAGACCAAGACTTCTATATTGACCTGGTCTTTTACAACTTCAAGCTCAAGTGCTTTCTTCTTGTAGACCTCAAGCTGGGCAAGCTTACCCATCAGGATGTAGGGCAGATGGATAGCTATATCCGCATCTACGATCAGCATTACAAAGAGCCAGACGACAACCCCACTATCGGCCTTATCCTTTGCAGCCAGAAGAGCGAAGCGGTGGTGAAGTACTCGGTACTGACCGACAGCGCACAGATGTTTGCCGCTAAATATCACCCTTATTTGCCGACGGAAGAAGAACTGCGCCGCGAGTTGGAGCGTGAACGGGACCTGGTACAGCAGCAGATTGAACAGGCGAAGGCGTCTGGAGCGGAGCATGATTGAAAAAGTGGTCGATAGAGCAAGTATCGGCATCTCGACATAGTTTCATAAGCTCCCCGTGGTGTCCGCCCGCCTGATGATGCTTGGCAGTAGTCTGAATAGCCGGGAGTAAATAAAGGCTGGCAGGTCCGTTTTTCTTTTCTTTATGTCTTCTTTATCCATTCTTTATCTTCATGCAGTGAAGAAATAACCAGTTTGGTCATTTCTTCACTGCCGTCACGTTGTGCGAAAACAATGCCTGCCCGTAAGCTTCTTTCCCAGGCTTGCAAAGCCTGCAGGCTAAAAACAATTACTAAAAAAACGCTAGGAGAAGCGCTATGTTCATGAAAACTACAATTGCTGCCTCAGTATTGATGCTGTCCGCCACCAGTGTGATGGCAGAAAGCACTTACCGAATCGGTATCACCCAGAACAACGTCGGTGTTGACAGTTACCAGACTACCTATGAAAGCGCCTTTGAGCAGGCGGCTGCCGACCAGGGGAATGTTGAGGTCGTGGTGCTGGATGCCGGCGGTGATGTTGCGCGTCAGATCGGTCAGGTGCGTAACCTGATTCAGCAGCAGATGGATGCCATCATCATCTGGCCAACCAACGGGCAGGCGGTCATTCCAGCTATTCGCCAGGCGCATGGTGCGGGCATTCCGGTGATAGTGACAAACTCAAAAATCGCGGAAGCGGGGCTAGAGTTCATTTCCGCCTTTTCTGGCCCGGATAACGTCCAGCAGGGTATTTCGTCTGCCGAAATGATGTGTGACGCCCTGGGCGGTGAAGGTAAGGTCGTGCAGATATCTGGTCAACCGGGTTATACCACGGCCATGGAACGTGCCACGGGGTTTGAAGAACGTCTTCCGGAAGTTTGTCCTGATGTTGAGCTAGTGGAAACTCAGCCTGGCAACTGGAACCGTGAGCGGGCCCAGCGGGTGATGGAAGACTTCCTGACCAAATATGATGACATCGATGGTGTCTATTCCGGCGATGACAATATGGGAGTAGGTGCTCTTAACGCTGCGAAAGGCGCTGGCCGAGCGGATGAAATCATCTTTATTGGCGCGACCAATTTTGCGGTTGGCTATGACGCCATTAAGCGTGGTGAGTACTACGGCTCTATCTACCAGTCGCCAGTTGATGATGCGGAAGCGGCGCTGCAGACAGCCCTGGATGTATTGGCAGGGGAAGATGTGCCGAAGATGAACTTCTTCGAGACGCCTAAAATCACTGCTGAAAACCTTGAAGAGTTCGATCGTCCGGTTTTCTGATGGCAAATCGTGTTGCCTGCCAGCGCCTTGATAGGGGCTGGCAGGCAGCGCCTGCCTAATACAGAAATTCCTGCACGGGAGTGCACGGTTAGCTGCTGTGATATGTCGATTTGATCATAGCGGTTACTGGTGCCTGCCAAGGTAACTCCATACGGGTGAATAAAATGGCTTCTGCAGATCAACCTAAATCCGGCCTGCCTGGCGTAAAGCTCAGCAAGGCGGGCGTGATGAGCTTTCTGTCAGCTCAGGGGATTCTAATCTTTTTCCTGCTTGGCATGGTGGCGTTTTCGCTTTTTTCTGAGCAGTTTCTTTCCCAGTCGAACATCATGACCGTGATTCGGCAGGCCTCTATTATCGGGATTATCGCTATCGGGGTCACCGTGGTGATCATTGGCGGTAACCTGGACCTTTCCGTCGGGTCAATGCTGTCGTTTTCCACCGTTCTGGTGGTGGACCTGCATGACAAGATCGGTCCCACCAATGCAATTTTATTGATGTTTGCCTTTACCTTGATGATCGGGGCAGTCAATGGGTTTCTGATCGGTTTTCTGCGCCTTAACTCTCTGATTGTGACGCTGGCTATGCTATCGGCGATTCAGGGGCTTGTGCTGATCTATAGCGGTGGCCAGAACGTCGATATCGCCAATCAGGAAGGTACCTGGTTTGCTTTCTTCGGGCGAGGTTATGTTGCTGGTATTGCAGTGCCCATCCTGTTGTTCGGGTTATTGGCCATTGTGGTACAGATCGTTATGTCACGTACCGGATACGGTCGACGCATCTTTGCGGTTGGCGGCAACCCCATGGCGGCTGTCTACTCCGGTATTCGCAAAAACTGGTGTGTTTTCAGCACCTATCTGATCTCTGCCTTTTGTGTGGCGTGTGCGGCGCTAGTGCTTGGTTCACGGGTAATGGGTTCCCAGAACAACGTCGGCCAAGGCTACGAGTTGCTGGTGCTGGCCGGGATTATCCTCGGTGGAACCAGCTTGCTGGGCGGTGCGGGCAGTATCTGGAAGACAGTGATTGGCGTACTGATCCTGGGGTTCATTCAGAACGGACTGCTGCTGATGGGTTACCCCTATTACATCCAGTGGATCGTGACCTGGGTGATTATCATCCTGGCCGTATGGCTGGATCTTGCTAACAAGCGTAAAAGCTTGTTCACGACCCACTCATAACGCGGAGGAATGAAACATGACATCAATGATTAAAGGGTTCTTCCGTGGCAGAACGAAGCTCCAGCCCATCTGGATTTTCGTCATTGTTATCTTCATCTTTTTCAGCTTCATGTCAGAGTATTTTCTGTCGTGGGGCAACATCACCAACATTCTGGTGCAAACCTCGACAATAGGGCTGATTGCGCTGGGTATGACGCTGGTGATGATCAACGGCAATATTGATCTATCAGTCGGCGCGATTCTGGGGTTGGCGGCTTCACTGGCAGTGGGGTTGCAGGAAATCAGCATGACGCTGGCGATTGCGGCCGCCCTGGGCGCTGGCATATTGCTTGGGGCGATCAATGGTCTGATTGTCTGGAAAACCGGGGTTAACGCCTTCATCGTGACACTTGGCGCCATGTTGGGGATTCGCGGGCTACTTTTCGTGTATACCGATGAGCAGTCGTTCTACGCCTCAAACTTTGCCTTTTCCGATTTTGGCATGAGCTCAATTGGGCCAATGCCGGTGCTCGCCATCATCTTTCTGGTTTGTGTCTTCATCATGCACCTTGTGCTGACGCGTACTAGCCATGGCCGCAACACTTTTGCAGTGGGGGGCAATCCTGAAGCCTCGATTGATGCAGGGATTCGTCTTGGCCGCCACATGATGATCAATTTCATTATCGTGGGCTTTTTTGCAGCGCTGGCGGGTGTGCTGTTGTCGAGTCAAATGGGCGCGGCAACGCCGAACCTGGGGCGTGACTACGAACTCTGGGTGATTACGGCGGTGGTGCTGGGTGGCACCAAACTGGCCGGTGGCTACGGCAGCATTATCGGTACTTTAGGGGGTGTGCTGGCTATCGGGATCCTGCGTAATGGCATGAACCTGATGCAGGTGCCCGCCTTTTACGTGCTGGTGGTGCTCGGCGTTATCCTCATCTCGGTTCTGATCATCGACAAAAAGGTCAATGTACCCTCATCCAAGGAGGTGCGGATATGAATGCGCCTACTCAATCACGTCGGCCGATTGATGCTGCGCCGATACTTGAGCTTAAAGGTATTACCAAGCGCTTTCCTGGTGTCGTGGCCCTTAACGATGTGGACTTTGACGTTCGCCCCGGTGAAGTCCATGCCTTGCTGGGGGAAAACGGTGCCGGTAAGTCCACCCTGATGAAGGTGTTGGCGGGTAAGCACCAGGCCAATGAAGGCAAGATCTTTCTTGGTGGCGAGGAAATGAACTTCGAAAACCCCAAGCACGCCAAGCGGGCAGGGGTTGTGCTGATCCATCAGGAGCAGTCGTTGGTTCCTGAAATGACGGTCGCTGAAAATATTTTTCTCGGCAGTCTGCCGAGAAAACCGTTCAACCGCGTCAATTGGCGCAAGCTGCGCGAAGATACCAACAAGATTCTTGAGACGCTCAAGTGCGGCTTTCAACACGATGATCTGGTGGGGTCGCTGTCGATTGCCAAGAAACAGATGGTTGAGATTGGCCGTGCACTGGCGTTTACCCCCCAGGTGGTAATTTTTGACGAGCCCACGGCATCGCTTACTGACCACGAAAAACCGGTGCTTTATGACGTGATCAACTCGCTGTGCGAGCAGGGGGTGGGGATTGTTTATATCTCCCACCGTATGGACGAGATATTTCATTTGTCGCATCGCATTTCGGTGTTGCGCGATGGCGAATACACCGGGACGGTCAATACCGCAGATACCAACGAAGACGAAATCACCCGGATGATGATTGGCCGCAGTCTGGAGCTTGATCATGCCAGCAAACCCAGTGATTTCGGCGACAACCTGCTGGAAGTGCGCAACCTCTCAGTCAAGCGTGTCTTCAGCGATGTCAGCTTCAATGTTCGTAAAGGTGAAATTGTCGGCATGTATGGCCTGGTGGGCGCTGGGCGCTCGGAAGTGGCGGAAACGATCTTCGGGCTGCGCACGCCTTCTGGTGGCGAAGTCGTCCTGGACGGCGAGGTAGTGAAGTTCCGTAATTCCCATGATGCGGTTGCCAGTGGTGTCGCTCTGGTCCCTGAGGATCGTAAGGATCAAGGGCTGATTCTGGGCATGAACTGTCGCGACAACATGACCATGGCAAGCCTCACCAGCGTATCGTCCATGGGGTTTATGCAGGGTGCGAAAGAGCGCGTTGTCTATGACAAATATCACCAGGCGATGAAGATCAAGACCCCCAGCTGGCGCCAGAAAGTTGGCAACCTGAGCGGCGGTAACCAGCAGAAGATTGTTATCGGGAAGTGGCTGCATACCCATCCCAAGCTGTTGATTCTGGATGAACCGACGCGCGGTATTGATGTGGGCTCCAAGTCGGAGATTCATACTCTGGTAAAAGATCTGGCGAAATCCGGCTATGCGGTGCTGGTGATTTCTTCCGAAATGCCGGAAGTGCTGGGGCTGAGTAATCGCATTATTGCCATGTATGACGGCCGCGTGACCGCTGAGTTTGATGGTGACAACGTCAGCGAAGACGAGCTGGTTCAGGCCATTACCGGAATGGGTAAGCAGGCACAGGCAAGTTAGCCTGCCTTGTTGCGATAGATGCGCTCCGCTCCTCCTCTCCACAAGAGGGAGCGCATACCTACCACTTCAAACGTATAAGGAAAGTTCCATGCAACCTTTTGTTTACAATGGCCTGCCATCCCGTGTGGTCTTTGGCCAGGGAACCCTGTCACGTCTAAGTGAAGAACTTGAACTGCTTGGCTGTTCACGTGCCCTGGTACTGTCGACGCCGCAACAGCAACAGCAGGCTCAGGAAGTATTAAAGCAGCTGGGGGACAAAGGCATTGATGTCTATGCCCAGGCGGCCATGCATACCCCGGTGGATATCACGGAAGACGCTTTGCAGCAGGTAAAGTCGCTTGACGTGGATTGCACCGTTGCCATCGGTGGTGGTTCAACCATCGGGCTGGGTAAGGCGATTGCCCTGCGCACTGGCCTGCCTCAGATCGTGATTCCAACGACCTATGCTGGCTCGGAAATGACCCCGATCCTGGGCGAGACCCGAGACGGAGAGAAAACCACCCAGCGTACCCTGGACGTTCTGCCCGAAACCGTGATCTATGATGTCGACCTTACGCTGACCTTGCCCGCAGGAATGTCGGGAACCAGTGGCATCAACGCCATCGCCCATGCTGTCGAGGCGCTTTATGCCCGTGATGGAAATCCGGTCATTGCGTTGATGGCAGAAGAAGGGATTGCCGCTCTGGGAAGAAGTCTGCCGGTGATTGCCGACGACCTTACCAATATCGAGGCGCGGGCTGATGCCCTTTATGGCGCCTGGTTATGCGGTGCCTGCCTTGGTTCGGTGGGTATGTCATTGCATCACAAGCTGTGCCATACCCTGGGCGGTTCTTTCAATCTACCTCATGCAGAAACGCATACGATCGTGCTGCCCTATGCGGTGGCCTACAACGCCCCGGCTGCGCCTGATGCCATGGCACGTATCAGCCGTGCGCTAGGCTGCGAAGATGCCGCCACTGGTCTTTACGATCTGGGGCGTGCGGTCGGTGCGCCAAGCGCGCTTTCTGAACTCGGGTTCAGCGTGGAAGACGTGGAGCGAGCCACTGAGATTGCTACCCGTAACCCTTACTGGAACCCAAGGGAAGTGGAAGCCAATGGGATCCGCCGTCTGTTAAGTGATGCCCAATCAGGGAAACGGCCACAGACAGATAACGGGGGTGAGCAATGAAGTCGCTTTTTATCAACGCCAGCGTTGTCACCATGGACCCGCAGTTGGGTGAGCTGAGCGACGGCCAGGTACTGGTTGAGGGTGACCGTATTGCTGCCGTGGGCCATGACCTGACAGATGACCCCAAAGCACAGGACGCCGAGGTCATTGACTGTGGTGGCGGTATCCTCATTCCCGGCTTGGTGAACGCGCACATGCACACCTGGCAGACCGGCCTACGTGGCGTTGCTGCCAACTGGACGCTGCTGGAATATTTCCGCCACGTGCACCGTGGGCTGGCGGCGCTGTTCACCCCGAACGACATCTATATTGCGACCCGCATGGGCGCGATGAATCAATTGAACTGCGGTACCACCACCCTAGGGGACTGGTGCCACAACAATCCGACGCCTGAGCACACAGACGCTGCTGTGCGAGGATTGAAGGAGTCGGGAATTCGCGCCCTCTTCATGCACGGCTCGCCCAAGCCCGACCCCAAGCCCGGTCAGCCACACTTTAGTGAAATTCCTCACCCGCGTCATGAAATCGAGCGTTTGCTGGCCGGTGAACTGTCTGAGCCGGAAGGCCTTGTCACTCTGGGGATGGCGATTCTTGGTCCTCACTATTCGACGCTGGATGTCACCCTGCAGGATTTTGCCCTGGCCAAGGAGTTTGGCCTGGTCGCCTCCATGCACCAGGGCGGCGGTGAAGCCGTAGCCCCCGGCGCCTGGGACGAAGTGGAAGCCCGTGGTCTGCTGGGCCCGGATATCAATATTGTGCATGGCCAGAGCCTGGACGATGGACAGATGTCCCGTTTCTGCGCCAGCGGCGTGACGTTTTCGGTAGCACCGGAAAACGAGATGACTCAGGGCCACGGATTTCCCGTGACCGGGCTGGTGCGCCAGCACGGCGGCGTGGTCTCGCTGGGGGTGGATCTTGAGTCAGTGCTGTCCGGCGATATGTTCAGTGTCGCCCGTGCCGCGCTGGGGATGCAGCGTTCTCTGGATAACGATGCCTCGCGCCGTGAGCAGGGCAAGATCCCTGATACCTCGACGATCACCACCCGCGAAGCGTTGGGCTGGATCACCCTGGATGGCGCGAAAGCCCTGGGGCTTGATGACCGTATCGGCAGCCTGACGCCAGGCAAACAGGCGGATCTGGTGCTGCTGGATAGCAACCAGCTGAACATGCAGCCGGTTAATGAGCTTGTTTCCACGGTTGTTATGCAGACCAGCCTTGCCAACGTCGACAGCGTCATGGTGGCAGGGCAGTTCAAAAAACGCGGTGGCCAGCTGTTGAGCGAAACCCGGCAGGGTATTGCTGAGCTTGCCAGGTCTGGCCACCGAATTCACGCCGAACTACTGGCGCGTGAAGCGCAATCCACACAGGAGTCAAAGTAAATGTCCCATTCACATGCCAACGTTGCTTGGGTAGGACTGGGTAAGCTTGGCTTACCCATGGCCACCAGGATTATTCAGGCAGGGACTGCCGTTCAGGGGTTTGATCTTTCGGCGCAGCGTCTGGCGCTCGCCGAAGAAGTCGGCATTACTCCTCATCAATCGCTTGCCAGCGCCGTGGCCGATTGTGATCTGGTGTTTGTCTCCATTCCCGACGACCGGGCACTGATCAGTCTGTGCCTTGATTCGGGTGAGCTGGTTCGCCATATGACGCCCGGCAGCATTCTGATCGAGACCAGTACGGTGAGTGTTGAAGCCTCCGCGCGAGTGGCCGAGGCGGCGAAAGCTCATGGCATTGCGTATTTGCGTAGCCCCGTGTCAGGCAACCCGGTGGCGGCAGAGGCAGGCACGCTGTCGGCGATGGTGTCTGGCCCACGCGATGCACTGGAAAAGGCAAAACCCGTGTTTGACGCCTTTACCAAAGCCCAGTATTGGCTGGGCGAAGAAGAGCAGGCACGTGTGGCCAAACTGGCAATCAACCTGATGATTGCCGTGAGTGCCGGGATGATGAGTGAGGCTCTGACGCTGGCGCGTAAAGGCAACATCGAATGGGATGCCATGCTGGAACTGATTTCCGACAGTGCGGTGGGTTCGCCCATGGTGAAGTACAAGGTGCCGCCACTGTTAGAGCGCGATTTCACCTCGACGTTTTC
This sequence comes from Halomonas sp. LS-001, assembly GCF_052983955.1. NCBI lineage: Bacteria > Pseudomonadati > Pseudomonadota > Gammaproteobacteria > Oceanospirillales > Halomonadaceae > Halomonas > Halomonas sp. LS-001. The sequence goes on along the minus strand of NZ_CM129816.1, from coordinate 3,314,369 downwards.
CTCCGCCCAGATGGCCAAGGACCTTGATCTGATACTCGACTGTGCTCATGGCTCAGGCGTATCGACACCACTGGCCGCACAAATGCGCGAAGCCTACACCGCGCTTATCGCCACCGGGCATGGCGATGATGACTATATCGCCACGGTGCATCATACCGAGCGTCTTTCAGGGCTGGGTGAGCCTTCATCGGCAGGGCATGGAGGACAGAAAAATGCGTAATTTAACCACCGACAATATCACCCAGGCGGTGATTGATGAGTTTGCAGGCTGTGAAGATGAGCGGCTGAAAACGCTGCTCAATGGTCTGGTAAAACACCTGCATGCCTATCTGCGCGAGGTGGAGCCCACTGAGAAAGAGTGGACCCAGGCAATTGAATTTCTCACCCGTGCGGGTCAAATGTGCGATGACGAACGCCAGGAATTCATCCTGCTGTCTGATACCCTCGGCGTAACCATGCTGGTGGATGCCATTAACCACGCAAGCAGCGACCCGAAAATTACCGAAAGTACGGTGTTAGGGCCTTTTTACGTGGCTGACCCACCTGAGTCGAAGCAAGGAGAGGCGATTGACTGGGGCGTGGAAGGGGAGCCGCTGCTGGTGGAAGGCTATGTGCATGATGCCCAGGGAGCGCCCCTGGCCAATGTCACCATTGATGTCTGGCAGTCCGATAGTGAAGGCTTCTATGATGTCCAGAAGCCGGAACTGGAAGGCGCTTCTTTGCGTGCCCGTTTCAAGACGGATGATCAAGGTTATTACGCCTTCTGGACGATCACGCCCGCCCCTTACCCGATTCCCACTGACGGGCCGGTTGGCAAAATGCTCGAAATTACCGGCCGTCATCCTTACCGACCCGCCCATGTACATTTCATGTTGATGGCGCCGGGATATGAAACCCTGGTCACCCAGATTTTTGCCGAAGATGATCCTTATCTGGATTCTGATGCGGTATTTGGCGTGAAAGACTCCCTGGTCAAGGAATTTTCCTTGCAGCCGGCAGGCCAGGCGCCTAACGGCCAGAAGGTAGAAACGCCTTACCGCTATTTTAATTATGACTTTGGCCTGAAAGCGTCCTGAGGGCCGCTATCTGAAACGTCCGGCTCCTATTGAGCCATTTTATACCAAGAGAGGAAACGACATGAGCAAGATTGATCAAGCCGCAATGGCAACGTTATTTACCGAAGCACGCACCTGTTATGCCTGGCAGGACCGTGAAGTCAGCGAAGAAACCTTGCGCGAACTTTATGAAGTGATGCGCTTTGGCCCCACGTCCATGAACTGCCAGCCAGCGCGGATTATTTTTCTGACCACTGACGAAGCCAAAGAGCGTCTGAAGCCTGCGCTGTTACCTGGCAATCAGGAAAAGGCGATGAAAGCGCCTGTGGTTGCTGTAATAGGTTTCGACACTGAGTTTTATGAGCACCTGCCGCGCATGTTTGCCCATAACAAGGATGCCAAGTCGCTGTTCGAAGGTAAGCCGGATTTCATTCACTCGACAGCGTTTCGCAATAGCTCCATTCAGGGCGGCTATTTCATTTTAGCGGCACGCGCGCTCGGCCTGGGCACTGGCCCCATGTCCGGCTTCAATAACGCCGCCGTCGATGAAGAATTCTTCCCGGATGGTAAGGTGAAGAGCAACTTCCTGTGTAACTTAGGCTACGGCGATACCAGCGCCCTGTTCCCACGCGGTGACCGCTTCGCCTTTGAGGAAGTCTGCCAGATTCTGTGAGCCGTTTCAGGTAGCGTGTGACAGAATCAAGTATTCGAAAGGGGCCGTGCATGTCATGGCCCCTTTTTTTCATCCGTAGATTGCGGTCTGTAAAAGAGACGTGTCATGACTGTTGATTGGTTATTCGTTCTGCTGATGGTTGTCGCCGTGCTGCTGACCGGTATTTCCAAGTCAGGCTTTGCCGGTGGTGTTGGGGTCGTTGCTGTGCCGTTGATCTCGCTCAAGGCAAGCCCGACCTTTGCCGTGGCGGTCATGCTTCCGCTGCTGATTGTGATGGATGTTTTTAGTCTGAAAGCATGGTGGCGGCAGCGGGTGGACCATTTATTGTTGCTTATGTTTCCGCCCGCGATATTGGGTGTTGCCGTCGGTTATTTTACCTATGGCTGGTTTGATGAAGCGCTGCTTAAATTAGTACTGGGTGTTTTTTCCGTGCTGTTTGGCCTATGGGGCTTGTTCAAACCGCTGCGTGGAAAGCTTTTGCCGGGCTGGGTCGGGCGTTTGTGTGGTGGGGTGGCGGGGTTCACCAGTTTTATTGCCCATGCAGGCGGTCCACCGCTCAATTTTTATCTGCTGCAATGCCAGCTGACGAAGCAGCAGTTTTTAGGAACGGCCGTTGTCTTTCTGGCCATTACCAATCTGGTAAAGCTGGTTCCCTATACTCTGCTTGGCTTGGTGAATATCGATAACCTGACGATAGCGCTATTACTGATGCCAGTGGCTTGGCTGGGGGTCAGGTTAGGGCTGGTGATTCAGAAACGCATTGATGGTGAGCTGTTTTTCCGGGTTATTCTTTGCCTGCTGATCTTACTGGGTATCCGGCTGATCATGGACGGTTTAGGCTGACACTTACACGCTTTAAGCCCTGGCCTATAGTTAAAAGTGCTCATTACTAGGGTCTGTTGACGTTTCGTTCACGGCCGCGCTGGTGTCAGTTTTTATTCGGGGCAAGGCAGGAGGAGAGACGTTTGGTAACTCCAAATGAACGACGACTAACGCCGCAGCGGATAAAAACTGACCCAGCCCTTCGGGTTGCGCTTCAAAATGCACCATACTGCGTTGCGAAACTTGAGAAGGGAACCACCCTTAACGGCGTTCCGCGCCTTGTCTGGCACATTTTGATGCAGCAACGCGGTTCGTGATGAAACGTCAACAGACCCTAATTTGCCAGCCTGGTGGTTTTATAATGCTTGGGAGCTGTTATGAGAGACGGTCATGCTGAGGTTGATGAGGTGAATCCGGAAGGACCTTACGATACGTTATCGTCCATGCCAGCCTCGAAAATATCCAATACAGAGTTGGCTCGATTTCTTGATTTCATTGAAAAGTTTGAAGATGAAACCGAGGGTACGCTTTCCATGTCGCTGGGCTATCGTGAGCTGCGGATGCTGCTGCACGTGATGCGTAACCATCTCGCGGGTCGATTAACCACTCCAACCTCACTGGCTGATGCGTCTGGTTTGACTTATGGGACGGCAAAGCGCGGCATTGAAAGTATTATGCAGCGCGGTCTTCTTATTTCGCGCCCACGCACCAAGTCGGGTAAAACCGTCTCGCTGCATCCTTCCACGCAAATGATTCAGGAGTGGGAGCGCTATGCGGAGCGTATCAAGGGGCTCCTCGGGCCCTTGTTCGGGCTGGATCCGGCATCGGAAACGGCCAGCAAGATCTTCCTGGGGGCGTCTTCGTCGGAGCAGGTGATATCGACCCCGGCCGTACTGTCTGCACGGCTTGAACTGAAGGGCGGGCTACGTGTATTAGCCCACGCTGATCCAACGTTTATGGCCATGCACAACCTGAAGCGTCAGTTGGAGTCGATCTTTGGGCTCGAGATTCGCAACAAGGCACGGTCCATTGACAACCTGTTGGATGACATCCTCGATAATGCCCGTTTGGCAAAATCACGCTACGACATTGTCGCCTGTGACCTGCCCTGGTTTGGTGAGTTAGCCGCCAATGGTGTGCTGATGCCGCTCGACGCGTTAATCCAGCGCGACAATTATGACCTTGCGGACTTCCATCCCATGGCGATCCAGAGCTCAGGCTATGCTGGCCGTCAGTACGGTATCCCGGTGCAGACCACACCGGAATTACTCTGCTATCGTCAGGATGTTTTCGACGCGGCACAGCTAACGCCGCCTACCACCACGGAATCCCTGGTGAAAGTGGCCAGACAGTTACATGACCCGGCCAAAGGGCATTACGGCATCGCCTGGAATGCGGCAAGAGGCACGCCACTTGGGCATACCTTCAGTTTTCTGATGGCAAAGTTCGGTCAGCCACTGCTTAATTTACCGAGCGGCCCGGGCGGTTATGACTTTCAGCAAGCCACGGGTGAACAGTTGCGCCCGATGTTTCAGTCTGATGCTGCTTACAGAGCCTGTGAATATATGCTGGATATACTCAAATATTCACCCCCCAATATTCTCAGTATGTCCTGGTACGAACGCGCTCAGTCGTATGCGTCGGGTGAAACCAGTATGGCCTATTGCTATACGCTGCTGGCCCCGTTGTTCGAGCTGGACCGGCAATCACCTGCCTATGGCAATACAGGCTACCTTTCTCATCCGGTGGGCAACCATGGGCGTCCCATCACCCCCATCGGCGGTTATGCACTCGCCATTCCCGCTAACCTGGCTCCCGAACGTGTTGAGGCCGTGTGGACGGCGCTCCGGCATTTGACGTCCGCTAATATGTCTAAACTTTACATGTTGAACGGCAGTCTGGTGACGCCTCGTTTCAGTGTCAGTCAGGACCCTGAAGTATCGGCATTATCGCCGTTGATCAGGATTGTCGATGACATGGCAAAAAAGGATGTGTTGCAGGCCTGGCCGCGTCCGCCTGTGCCTGGGATTACAGAACTCATCAGCATCGCGGGGAACGAGATATTCGAAGTGCTGGATGGACGGCGCTCGATCAAGAAAGCGCTTTCTATTGCTCAAGAGCGGGCGGATAAAGTGATGCGCGAGAAAGGGCATTATTAGACAGTGAGGAGTGAGGAGTGCTCCAAAAGGCCACGGACACTCACGGATGACACGGACGAAAACTAAAATGGATTCCCGCTAAGGGCATGCGGGAATGACAGTTTGGCGGGGCCGCCCCCGTCATTCCCGAATGATAGTTACTGCATGATCATGCCGCCATCAATCATCAAAAGCTGACCTGTCATGTAGTCTGACTCCTGGCTTGCCAGAAAAGAAGCCGTGCCGACCACATCTTCAGGATAGGAATAACGCTTCATCAGAATCATCTTCTCAGCAAGTTGGTCCATGGACTGACCCTGCTTCTCGAATTTACCGATGCTGACCAGATCCTTGTCCAGCTGCTCCCACAACTCGGTGCGTACCACGCCCGGACCATAGCCATTGACGGTAATGTTGTGATCCACCAGCGCCTTGGCGCCACCGTTGATCATGGCGAGTACTGCATGCTTGCTGCAGGAGTAGGGCACCACATCATCAAACGCCTGACGCGAAAGAATCGAGCCGACATTGAGGATCTTGTAAGGGCCGTTTTCCTTACCCTGGTCAATCATCTGCCTGGCAGCTTCCTGCATGCCGAGTAAGCAGCCCAAGGCGTTAACGTCCATGATCTGATGCCAGTTTTCTTCTGTGATATCCATGAACATCAGAGGCTTGTTGATACCCGCGTTGTTAACCATGACATTCAGGCTGCCAAAAGCATCAACGGTGGCTTTCACAGCAGCCTTGACTTCAGCGCGGTCGGTGACGTTGAGCTTGACTGCAATGGCGTCACCACCATTGGCCTTGATACGTGCCGCTACTTCTTCACACCCTTCAAGGTTGATGTCAGCCACGCATACTTTCGCGCCCTGAGCCGCGTAATGTTCGGCAACGGCGGCACCCATGCCACGTGCAGCGCCTGTAATCAGGCAGTTTTTACCTTTGAGTCGAGTCTTGTCCATGAGGTCACCTTGGAAGTCTTGTTGTTAAGTCACTCCATGTACTGCGCCAGCGAAATTGGGCGCATGGAGCCGGCGTTAGTTAGCATTAACAAGGAAAAAATCAATGGCCAGTGCGTACCGAACGTCAGTTTTGCAAATGGCAGGAAGCGTTTCCTTGTGTTCGCCTATTCTGTGCACGTCTCATGGGCAATAACAGGTTGGTCTGGCGCAAATATGACCAGATTGGATTTTTTGCTGGCGCTGGCGTGGGTAGGCCTTGTGGAAGTGTTTGAATCACACACTCACCGATTGGCGAATGAGTTGGGCTTTCTCCAACAGTAACGGTCGGTAGGTTTCCAGCAGGGTAGTCATGTCCACTCGGGCAGCATTGGTGCTGATGTTGATCGCGCCAATCAGTTTTTCATGGGTATCAAATACCGGCACTGCTATCGAGCGCAGGCCGGAATCCAGCTCCTGATCCGTAATCGCATAACCCTGTTCACGGGCTTGCTGAATTGCCGCTCTCAGTGATTCGTGATCGGTAATCGTCTTTTCGGTATGGCGCGCCAACGTGAGCTGGTTCAGGTAGCTGTCAAGCTCGCTATCCGTCAGCTGTGCCAGCAATACCCGGCCCATAGAGGTGTAGGCGGCGGGTAGGCGAGTGCCGACAGAAAGCGTGATCGCCATTAAACGATGCGGCGCAGCTGAGCGGGCCAGATAGATCACCTCATCACCATCAAGCACCCCAAGCGATGAAGACTCGCCACACTGACGGGTAATGTCTTCCAGATACTGCTGGATAACGCCACGGTAATTATTCGATGCCAGATACGAATAGCCCAGCTGCAGCACCTTGGGGGTCAGCTCGAAGTAGCGTTGCTGTTTACGCACATACCCAAGCGCATGGAGCGTCAGTAAAAACCGCCGTGCCTTGGCTCGGTTCATTCCTATCCGTTCGGCCACTTCACTGAGCGTCATTCTCGGGTGCGCCTCGTCAAACGCCATCACGACGTCCAATCCGCTGGCTAACGCCGCAACAAAATCACGATCGGTAGGTTTTAAAGCATCTTCCTGTGGGGCATGGCTCATGGGAATCTCGGCGATATTGATGTGAATACGAGGGGTGAAAATAACATTGTGTTCGAATGGCGAACAATAGGAGGCATTGTCTGTTAATAAAGCCAAGCGGTAAATCGGAGTTGACTTGTGAAACTTAGAGGGCTAATTTGTTCGTATGTAGAATCTATGTTCGCATAACGAATAAAGCCTTTTAGTAAGACGCGTCTTTGAGATTTGCTAAAGACTCGTCAACAAGGCAATCACCAGCGAAGAGGCACCTATCATGGCCGAGTTTCTCAGCTTGCATGACGCGGTAGCGCGCTACGTCGAAGACGGCGCCACTGTCGCCATGGAAGGCTTTACTCATCTGATTCCGTTTGCGGCGGGTCACGAAGTCATCCGCCAGAAAAAGCGCGATTTGACCCTTATCCGCATGACCCCCGATATCATCTATGACCAGTTGATCGGTGCGGGCTGTGCCAGGAAAGTGATTTTTTCCTGGGGCGGTAACCCGGGGGTGGGGTCTCTGCACCGCTTACGCGATGCGGTGGAGAAAGGCTGGCCGCAAAAAATCGAGATTCTGGAGCACAGCCATGCGGCGATGGCCTGCGCCTTTGAAGCAGGTGCGGCAGGGCTGCCTCTGGCCGTGCTGCGCGGCTATGTCGGCAGCGAATTGCCCAGTGTGAATGATCAGATCAAATTCATTGAGTGCCCGTTCAGCGGTGAACGTCTGGCAGCCGTGCCCTCAGTGCGCCCGGACGTGTCGATCATTCACGCCCAGCGGGCAGATCGTCAGGGTAATGTGTTGGTGGAAGGCATTGTCGGTGTACAGAAAGAGGCCGTGCTGGCCGCCAAATACAGCATTGTCACGGTAGAAGAGATCGTTGATGACCTGAAGGCTCATCCCAATGCCTGCGTGATTCCCGGTTGGGCGATCAGTGCGGTTGCCGTGGCTGAAAAGGGGGCGCTGCCTTCATACACCCACGGCTATTACGGGCGCAGTAACCGCTTCTATAAAGAGTGGGATGCGATTGCGCGTGACCGCGACACCTTTACTCAATGGATTGAGGAGAACGTTTTTAAAAATCAGGCAGAGGAGAAAGCCCAATGAGTCTTGAATACACCTCTTCTGAAATGATGACCGTGACTGCTGCCCGCGCGCTGGAAAATGGCATGACCTGCTTTGTGGGTATTGGGCTGCCGTCTGAAGCTGCCAATCTGGCGCGCCTGACCCATGCCCCTGAGGTCGTGCTGATTTATGAGTCCGGCACGCTGCAAACCAAGCCCGACATTCTGCCGCTCTCGATTGGTGACGGCGAGCTGTGCGAATCCGCATTGACCACGGTGGCCGTGCCGGAGATGTTCCGCTACTGGCTTCAGGGTGGAAAAGTTAATGTGGGCTTCTTAGGCACCGCACAGATCGACCGCTTTGCTAATCTCAACACAACCCTCATTGGTGACTACAAAGCGCCCAAGGTTCGCCTGCCGGGCGGGGGTGGCGCGCCTGAAATTGCCACCAATGCCGGTGAAGTCTTCATTACCCTCAAGCACTCCAAGCGTGCCTTCGTGAAGGATGTTGATTTCATCACCACGCTCGGGTTTGGCCGTGATGGCAAAGGGCGCGACAAGGTTCCCAATATTGGCAAAGGCCCCACTCGCGTCATTACGGACTTGTGTGTGATGAACCCCGACCCCGATACCAAAGAGCTGGTCGTGGTATCGCTGCATCCTGGTGTCACGCGAGATGACGTGATAGAGGCGACTGGCTGGGACATTCGCTTTGCCGAACAGCTTGAAAGCACGCCGGAGCCGAGCGCCAATGAGCTTGATATCCTGCGCGAACTGAAAGCACGTACCGAGCGTGCCCACGCGGGCGAATAAGGAGTTCTGTATGACTGATGTCTATTTATGCCACCCTCGCCGTACCGCCATTGGCCGCTTCGGTGGCACCCTGGCCAGCGTACGCCCCGATGATTTTGCTGCGACGATCTTTAAAGCCGTGCTGGCACAAGCGCCGGAACTCGACCCTGCCGCCATTGATGAAGTCTTTATGGGCTGTGCCAATCAGGCCGGTGAAGATAACCGCAACGTGGCACGCATGTCGTCGCTGCTGGCAGGTATCCCGGTCACAGTGCCAGGCACTACCATGAATCGCCTGTGCGGCTCAGGTATGGACGCGGTAGGCACGGCGTTTCGTGCCGTTAAGACCGGTGAGATGTCGTTGGCGCTGGCGGGGGGTGTCGAGTCCATGTCTCGGGCCCCTTACGTGATGGGCAAGGCGGATAGTGCCTTTACTCGCGGTCAGAAAATCGAAGACACCACCATTGGCTGGCGCTTGATTAATCCGTTGATGAAAAAAGCCCATGGCGTTGATTCCATGCCGGAAACGGCTGAAAACGTCGCCGAGCAGTTCAGCATCTCCCGGGAAGATCAGGATGCCTTCGCGCTGAATTCCCAGCAGAAAGCCGCCGCTGCACAAAAAGCGGGCCGCTTCGCCCTGGAAATCACCGCGATTGAGATTCCCCGCCGCAAGCAGGCACCGCTGATTTTCGATCAGGATGAGCACCTTCGCGAAACCACCCTGGAAAAGCTGGCGGGTTTACCCACACCCTTCCGTAACGGCGGCAGCGTGACCGCAGGCAATGCCTCCGGCGTTAACGATGGCGCGGCGGCGATGCTGGTGGCCAGTGAAGACGCGGTAAAACAGCACGGCCTGACGCCGATGGCAAAGATTATCGGCATGGCTACCGCGGGGGTTGAACCGCGCATTATGGGTTACGGCCCAGTGCCAGCGGTGCAGAAGTTGCTCAAGCGCACTGGTTTCAGTATGGACGATATCGATGTGTTCGAGTTTAACGAGGCCTTCGCTGCTCAGGCGCTTGCCTGCATGCGTGACCTTGGCCTCAAGGATGACGACCCCAGAGTGAACCCCAACGGCGGTGCCATTGCCCTAGGCCACCCCTTGGGTATGTCAGGCGCACGGCTACTGATGACCGCCGCCCATGAGCTACACAATACGGGCAAGCGCTATGCGCTATGCACCATGTGTGTGGGGGTTGGGCAGGGCGTTGCGACGCTCATCGAAAGAGTTACAGACTGAGCGTCAACTAACACGAACATGGTAGCCTGAGAGACATTGCTTGGTTAAACAGTACTTAGTTAAACAGTGCTTGGTTATGCAGCACTGATTAGACAGTTATCCTGGAGCCCGATATGCAGATTAGACGTTCCGAAGACCGCGGTAAGGGCAATCATGGTTGGTTGCGCTCCTTTCATACCTTTTCCTTTGCCAACTATATGGACCCGGCGCATATGGGGTTTCGCGCCCTGCGTGTGATCAATGAAGACAGGGTCACGCCGGGAAATGGGTTCGGCGCGCACCCACACCGCGACATGGAGATCATCTCCTATGTGCTGGAAGGGGAAATAGAGCACCGTGACAACATGGGCAATGGAGCCATCGCGCGCCCAGGTGATGTTCAGCGGATGTCCGCAGGCACAGGCGTGGTGCACAGCGAATTCAACCATTCCAATGAGAACGGCCTGCATTTCCTGCAGATATGGATTGAGCCTGCCAAGCTGGGTATTCCGCCAAGCTACGAGCAAAAAGCGTTTCCGTTGGCAAGCCGCACGTCTCAATGGCGGCTGGTGGTGTCTCAGGATGGCAGGCTCGACTCGGTAAGCATCAACCAGGATGTCAATCTCTACGCGGGCCTGTTTAAAAAAGGCGACAGTATGACGCCGCCACCCACGCGCCACGCCTGGTTGCACCTGGTGAAAGGTAGCCTGGAAGTGAACGGCACCTTGCTGAATACTGGCGACGCCGCCTCTTTTTCACCGGATGAAGCCATTCAGGTAACCTGTCCGGATCAGGCCGACGTGCTGCTGTTTGATCTGGCCTGAACGCCAGGAACCCAGCGCGAATCTACTGAAAGTGTCAGCCTGGAAAGACAAAACCGCCGCAGCGCTTTAAGCGCTGCGGCGGTTTTATTAGTATACAGCCAGCAGATTGTAGAGCTTATTAGCTCAGTCCGTTATTTACTGAGCCGGTTATTTACTAAGATAAGCACCCAGCATCCAGACGGTCTTTTCCTGCTCGCGGATATAATCGCCTGCCTGTGCGGCTGTACCTTCATCATCGGCATCAGACGCCAGCGCCAGCAGTTCGCGCTGTAGTTCGATCAGCGTTTGATAGCCTTCCAATACGCCTTTAACGCATGCCGAGCCTTCGCTAACATTCTTATCTTCCTTGATGCTGGAAAGCGTCAGGTAATCTGTATAAGCATGTACCGGCTGATGCCCCAGGGTCAGGATACGCTCGGCGACTTCGTCCACCTTGGTCAGCAGGTCGGTGTAGAGCTCTTCGAATTTTTCATGCAGCTGAAAGAAGTCGCTGCCCTTCACGTTCCAGTGGTAACCACGCACATTCATGTAAAAAATCTGGTAGTTGGCCAGCAGGTCGTTGAGCTTCTCGGCCAGCTGGCTGGCGCTGCCTGAGTGTAGGCCAATGCTGTTAGTATCAGTCATGGTGTTTCCTTGTTGGTTAGACATCGTCAATAAAACGGCACGATGAGCAATGGGTCAGTAGCGTAATGCTTTTGCCATGCAGTAGGAAACAAGGATTGCCTAAGGTGGCGATAGCGTAAACGCATCAATGCCCAACGTTGCCTTATACTTTTAACGTGATGGCATAAGGCCGCGCTTTCAAGGGCGTGCGGCCCATAGCCGCAGCAGGCTTTGGCAACGGGCTTCCAGTAAGGCGCCCGTGTGAGCCATGGCATCTGCCAGCGTGGCGGGGCCTTCAACCAATGCGAAGGCAGCGGTAACACCGTGTTGATACGCGGCTTGCCAACCGTCACCCAGACTACCTGTCAGCACGATGACCGGTTTACCGGCATGGTGGGCTGCCCGGGCCACACCGATGGGGGTTTTGCCCGCCATGCTCTGGCCATCCAGGCGACCCTCACCGGTAATCACCAGGTCCGCCCACGCCAGATGAGCGCTCATGCCTGCCTGATCCATGATCAGCTCAATGCCGGGCCTTAGCGTTGCCTTTAGAAAGACGTGTGCCGCAAAGCCCATTCCACCTGCGGCACCTGCGCCTGGTAAGTCGCGTTTGTCGCTGCCCAGCGTTTGAGCCGTGATCTCTGCAAATCGCGCCAGCGACTGATCCAGCTGCGTGACCTGTTGCGGTGAAGCGCCTTTCTGGGGGCCGAATACGGCGCTGGCCCCGCTTGGCCCCAGCAAGGGGTTGTCGACATCCACGGCCGCTTCGATCGTGATATTGGTCAGGCGTGAATCGAGGCCGCTCAGGTCGAGGGTGGCGAGCTGAGCAAGGGCAGCACCACCGGCAGGTAGCGGCTGACCCTGTGCATCCAGCAAGCGGGCACCTAGCGCGCAGAGCATACCGGCACCCGCATCGTTGGTGGCACTCCCACCCAGCAGCAGGAGCAGGTTCTGTGCTCCTTCATCAAGCGCGGCGAGCAGCAACTCGCCGACGCCGAAAGTGGAGGTGGATAACGCATCGCGTTCTGTCAGGCTAAGTTGCTGAAGCCCACAGGCTTCTGCCAGCTCAATATAGGCGGTGCGCTGTGCTTCAAGCCATCCCCAGGTGGCGTTAACAGAGCGCCCCAGGGCATCCTGTACCCGTGTTTCCTTTCGCTGTGCCCCGGTGGCTGCGATCAGTGCCTCCAGGCTGCCCTCACCACCATCCGCCATTGGGCAACAGATGATATCAGCCTGCGGCACTGCCAGCCGGACGCCACGGGCCATGGCCTGTGCAGCGCGTTCAGCGCTTAGCGACTCTTTATAGCTATCAGGACAGACTAGGATGTGCATGTAAAACTCCCTGATCATATTGAGGCACGATTCATCAATCACAGTGTCTGAAAACAGTGTCGAAAAACAGTGTCGAAAAACAGTGTCTAAAAACGATGCCTAAAAACAATGCCTGAAAGTAACGCGCATATTCGCAGGGAGATCAACCCGGTTCACTCACCGGGCGTTGACAAGGAAGAGATTATGAAACGTTTCGTGTTTATCAGTTTTACCCTACTGGCGCTGGCCGGTTGCCAGACGCCCCCTGACTTACGCTCGCAAGCAGAATCACCACCTGCTAAGGAATGTCATTTTGCTTACGCGGCACAGTCGACAAGCGTTGAACAGATGATGCGCCAAAGTGTTAACGTTCTGGATGAGCTGGGGTTTACCCTACGCAGCGCCGATGGAAGCCTTGGCATTATCAGTGCGCGTCGGGATCGCCCGCTGCGCGACTATGACGATGGCTTTGATACCCGTGGATTGTTAGGTGGGTTGAGTATGTTTGGTGGTTTTGGCGGTGGCGGTAGCAGCACTTTCGGACTGGGCATCGGCACGCGATTGGGAAGTGAGCGTGGCGGTGTTGCTCGGGAAGTCGAAGATGTCACTCTGGTGGTGGATGAAACCAGCGTACGTATCGCTCGGGATATTCGCCGGTTTGATGGTCGAGGAAATCTGCGTGAAGCCTATAGCGCTAGTGACGCAGATTTCTGCCATCCGTTACAACAGGCGCTAATGCGCTGAATATTTTCTCCTGAAGGTTTTCACTGAGCGTTTTTGCAGATCGTTTTTCGCAGAGTGTTTTTCACAGAGCGTTTTTCAAAGAACGTTAAAGACTGCCAAGGTAACATCGTGCGGCAGCTACTTGGGCTAATTTCAACCGGGCGAACTTCAATAAGGCGTTGTCACATGCATTGGAAAAAAACACAGATCACCTGTCTGATGGTGTTAGCCAGCGTTTTGTTGATGGGGGCACCTGCTGTATCGGCGCATCCGCATGGCTGGATTGATCTAAGCGTCAAGGTCATCAGTGATGATCAGGGCAGAGTGATAGCGCTGGAACAAAGCTGGCGGATGGACCCTTTCTATAGCTTGGTGGTGATGGAAGAGTTAGGCCAGGTGAAAGATGCCACCCTGGAGGAAGGGCTTGCGCAGTTAGGGCAGGAAATCCGCGATAATCTGACGCCCATGCACTATTTTACGGAAATGTTCCTTGACGGTGAGCCTCTGGCATTGGGCGAGGTCACCGAGTACACCACGCGGACCCGTGATGATCGTCTGATCTTTATGTTCCGGTTGCCGCTCGCCAGGCCGCAGCCGGTGGCTGATGCCGTGCTGACTTATCAGGTATTTGACCCTACCTACTACCTCGAGGTCGTCCATGAAGCCGACACGCAGCAACGCATTGACGAGAATGCGCTGATACTTCAAGGAGTGGCCGACTGTAGCTCTAGCGTGCAGAAAGCTGACCCGGACCCGGAGGTTGTCATGCGTGCGGCATTGCTGGATAAAGATGAACAGGGTGAACCAGGCCTGGGGCGCTACTTTGCCGAAACCGGTCAGATCGACTGTCGCTAATTTCTGGCAGTCTTTTGTTATGATATAACGCATTGCACATTGCTCTGTTGGGAATTCGCATGCCGGTTACTTCTCGCTCGCTCGTCATCATTGCCCTGCTGGTTGTTATCAGCAGTCTGTTGGCTTACGGCCTTTCAAGCGACGCCTTTCAGGGGCTCAGTTATCAGCTGCTGGCCTGGCAGCGCGACCTGCATCGTTCTCTGACGCTCGCTATTACGGAGCTGGCAAAGGCTCCAACGGCAACCACCTGGGGCGTTTTAGTCGGTGTGAGCTTTGGTTATGGGGTCTTTCATGCGGCAGGGCCGGGACATGGAAAAGCCGTACTTTCTACTTACCTTGCGTCACACGGCGGCGGGTTGCACCGGGCGTTGGGGCTGTCGTTTGCGGCGGCTCTGCTGCAGGGCGTTACCGCTATTGCGTTGGTGGTGGTGCTGGTCTACGCCCTGGGTTGGGTCACCCGGCAAGCCATGGGCAGTGTTACCACAGTGGAGCATGTCAGCTTCTTGCTGGTCGCGACACTGGGCGGCTGGCTATGCTGGCGAGCGGCAGGGCAATTACGCGCGGCTTATCGTCCGCCGTTAAGCAATGCTGATCACGACCATCACGACCATCACGACCATCACGACCATCACGACCATCACAGCTGCTGTCATGGTGCCCATCATATTGAGCCAGAACAGGCACTGGACAAGCGCACGGCTCTGATGACGGTATTAGCCATTGGTATGCGCCCTTGCAGTGGCGCCGTGCTGATGGTGGGAGCTGCCAGCCTTCTGGGGAATGTCATGCTGGGCGTGGCAGCAGTGCTGGCCATGTCGCTGGGGACGGGGCTGACCGTCTCCATGCTGGCGCTGGCGACCATTTTTGCCCGCGACTGGGCCAAGCGGCGCCTGGCGGGCCAGCAACGTCAGTTAGGGCAGCGGATTGCCGCCTGGCTGGCGCTGGCCGGTGGCGCTGTGATTGTCGTATTAGGGCTTTCACTTTTCGCCACCAGCGCTACGCAACCGATAGGGTCGCCGCTGTTGAACGAGCCTTCACGCAGTGCCAATCCGTTAACTGGCCAGTAAATGCCACAGCTGTTAAGTGGCCAGCTCCAGCCCTTCTATTTCCGCTAACAGCTTGGCACGAACCCTGGCCTGCTGATCAGGCGTATAGGGTTCTGCAGTTCCATTACCCCAGACAGGGCTTGGCCAGGCCGCATCGTCCTGGCGGCGAACGACAATATGCATATGCAACTGGCTGACAACATTGCCCAGGGTGGCAATGTTGATCTTATCGCCTTCGAAGGCGTCCTTCATGGCAGCGCCCAGTGCCGTTGTTTCACGCCACAACTGCTGCTGATCTTCGGGACTTAAGTCGAACACTTCGCTGGCGCCAGGTTGGCGGGGTACCAGAATAACCCAGATAAAACGTGTGTCATTCATCAATAGCACACGGCAAAGCGGTAGCTCGGTAACAGGGATCGTGTCCGCTTCAAGACGTTCATCCAATGCGATATCGTTCATCCTGACTCCTTGGTTGCTGGGCTTTAAGTGCCATTAGCATAATAGTCTCTGGCTGCAAATCCTCACAGGCTCTATGATGCAGGTAAGTGTTTTATTCTGTTGTGGTGCAAAAAATCCGCAACAGAATAAATCGTTCACTGAAAGGAGAATATGCAATGCAACGCTTAATGACCAAAAAAGTGCTGATCGCAAGTGCCCTGGCGTTATGGTTACTGGGCACTTTGAGTGGCTGTAATACCGTTTCAGGCGTAGGTAAGGATGTTCAGGAAGGCGGGCGTGCACTGGAAGACGCTGCCGACTAAAGGAAGGTTAACCCGTCGCTGTCTACATCGTGGTAGCAGCGACGGGGTTAATTGGCCTATCCGTTACTGGCGGGCATGATGCTCCCGGTGGGTTTGGGCCTCTTCCTGCTCTGCCTGTTTGCGCAATTTCTTGCGTAGTTCAGCTTTTTCAAAACGCAGTTTCTGCGCGGGTGTTTCCAGGGTCAGTGGTGGCACGCGGGCAGGCTTGCCCGCGCTATCCACGGCGACCATGCTGAGGTAGCAGCTGTTGGTGTGACGAATCACCTTGTTGCGAATATCTTCAGCGACAACTTTTACCCCAATTTCCATCGATGAACGCCCAACATGGTTGACGCAGGCCAGAAACGTCACCAGCTCGCCAACATGAATCGGCTGCTTGAACAGCACCTGATCCACCGACAGTGTGACGACGTAGTGGCCGGAATAGCGGCTGGCACACGCATAGGCGACTTCATCGAGTTTCTTCAGAATCGCGCCGCCATGAACTTTGCCGCTGAAGTTGGCCATGTCCGGTGTCATTAATACCGTCATGGAAAGGTCGCGCTGCCCGGATAGTGACTGGCTTTGCTCAGGCTGTTGGGTCGACATATCAGCGGCTCCTTCAGAACCACACCAGGCCGATCGAAATGATGGCGCCGGTAATAAAGAGTTGAATCAGGCAAAAGCCCATAATGTCCTTGGCTTTTAACCCGGCAATCGCCAGCACTGGCAGCGCCCAGAAAGGTTGTAGCAGGTTGGTCCAGGCATCTCCCCAGGCAACCGCCATGGCGATGCGTGGAATATCCGCTCCTAGCGCTTCAGCGGCTGGTAGCATCACGGGTGCCTGAACGGCCCATTGGCCACCGCCGGAAGGCACAAACAGGTTCACAATGCCCGCACTCAAAAATGTCCAGAAAGGCAGGGACGTTTCGGTCGCAAAAGATACCAGCCATTCCGACATGCTGGTGGCCAGGCCTGACTGAATCATGATCGCCATGATGCCAGCGTAGAATGGGAACTGGATCACAATGCCTGCGCCGCCTTTGATGGCTTCATTCAGGCTGGTCAATAAGCTCCGCGGTGTACGATGCAGGACAATCGCCAGGAACAGGAACAGAAAGTTGACGACGTTCAGGTTCAGGCCACCGTTGCGCAGGATAAAGTGATCAAGCAGAAACAGCAGGCCAGGAATACCTACCAACCATGCCAGAATAACGCTGTTTTCGAGACGTTCTGCCGGGCGCGTCAGGCGTACCCGCTGATCATCAGTGTCATCTCCCAGCATTTTGGGGTCGACGTAAACGCTGTCTTTCTCATCGGGCAGCATCATCCGGTTGACCAGCGGGATGGCAATGAACATGCACACCACGATGGCCAGGTTGAAAAAGGCAAATATGGTCGAGCCAGTGCCGATCACGCCAATCTGGTCGGCGGAAAAATGCCCTTCGGTGGCAATGGTTAGGGGCACTGAGCCCGCCAGACCGCTATGCCAGACCACAAAGCCTGAGTAGGCGCTGGCGACAAGCAGGCGATAGTCGACGCGAATCAGCTTAGCCAGCTCCTTGGCGAAAAGAGCACCGACGACCAGGCCAAACCCCCAGTTAATCCAGCTGGCCGCCAGGGAAACGTAAGTCACCAGCAAAATGGCGCTTCCTGGACTCTTGGCCACATTGGCGAGCTTTTGCAGTAGGCGTTTTACCGGCGGGGAGCTGGCCAGCATAAAGCCCGTCACCAGTACCAGCAGCATCTGCATGGAGAATGTCAGCAGGTTCCAGAACCCATCCCCCCACATGCGCATTACCGCCAATGGCGTTTGGCGCTCGACCGCAATAGCGGCGACGGCGGCAATGATGGTGAGGATCAGAACGAAAATATAGGGGTCAGGCAGATAACGTTCGACCAGCTTGACGGCGGGTCTTGAAATCATTTTCAGCATGGAAGGCTCGCTTTTCGTTATTAGAGACTGTTCGCTATTAAAGGCTTTTCGTTATGAGATGCTAGGCGTTAAGCGGCTTTGTGTCTGTATTAAGTCGTTGTTAATAATCAATCTTGCGTTAACGTTAATCAAGTACTTCTGGTCGTTCCATGTTGCTGGATCCATATTTCCTTCAGTCGCACCAACGAGTCAACCGATAATGACGATAGTAGGCCATCAACACGCCAGAGCGCACCAGCGTAAACAGGGTAAAAGCCAACCACAGGCCGTGATTGTGCCAGGCCCCTAATTGCTGGGATAGCCACCAGGCAGGCAGGTAGACGGCGAGGCCGATAAAGATACTGTTACGCATTTCCTTGACGGCGGTGGTGCCAATAAAAACGCCATCCAGCAGGTAGCTCCAGACCGCCAGCAGTGGCATCACGACCATCCAGGGTAGGTAAACGGCAGCGGTAGCACGGACGTCAGGCAAGCCCGTTAGCAGCGCGATCAACGCATTGCCGCCCAGCGCAAATGCCAACGACGCCGCCAGGGCTGTCCAGAAGGAAAAACGTGCGGCGGCTTTTACGGTGGTTGCAAACGCTGACCAGTCACGTTTGCCAAAAGCGCGTCCTACCAGCGATTCGGTGGCATGGGCGAACCCATCAAGTGCATAGCTGACCAGCATGATGAATTGTAACAGCACGGCATTGGCGGCCAGTATCGTATCGCCCTGCTGCGCGCCCTGAGCGGTGAAAAACGCCATGGCAAAGAGTAACCCCAGGGTGCGGACAAACAGGTGAGCATTGACCTGGAACAGGGCGTAATAGGCACTTAATACGAGCAGTTGATGACGCAGGAAGTGTCCGTCCAGCCGTTTGAGTTGGCGTACCACCAGCACAACGCCCAGCAACAGCGCGGAATAATCGGCTAGCACGCTGGCCCACGCGACGCCATCACTGGTCATGCCCAGCCCGACCACAAACCCTATATCCAATACAATATTGACGCTGTTGGTAAGCACCAGAATCATCAGTGTGACGCGTGAATTCTGCTGGCCGAGAAACCAGCCCAGAATGGCATAGTTGGCGAGTACGGCAGGCGCTGAAAAAATCCGGATATTGGCGTATTCACGCGCCAGCGGGGTGGCTGTGTCACTGCCGTCCAGCAACCATAACCCAAGCGAAATCAGCGGTGTGGCAAACACAATTAACAGTGTGCCGATCACCAGCGCCATGATCAGCGACTGACCCAGCAGGTTGCGCACTTCGCTGGCGCTATCCCGTCCAACGGCTTGTGCGGTCAGCCCTGTCGTCCCCATGCGCAGAAAACCGAATCCCCAATACAGAAAACTGAACAGGGTAGCCCCGAGAGTGACCGATGCGAGGTAGCGAGAGTCTGGCAGGTGGCCAACGACCGCCGTATCCACCAGCCCCAGCAGTGGGACGGTGATGTTGGAAAGTATGATGGGCCACGCCAGTGCCCAGATGCGCTGGCGTGGTGGAGCAGATGAACGGGTTGTCACGTCAAGGCAGGCTTAGTGATAGTCAGGAACGGCAGATAAACGCATCACAATCGCTTATTTATCGGTGATGCGATGATACTTTTCCGTCAGTTCATCATGGGTTTCACGCCGCTCCGGGTCGAGGGGGATACAGTCGACCGGGCACACCTGTTGGCACTGGGGCTCATTGTAATGGCCCACACATTCGGTACACAGGTTCGGGTCAATCACATAGATCTCTTCACCTGCGGAAATGGCGTCGTTGGGGCATTCCGGCTCACAGACATCGCAGTTGATGCACTCATCAGTAATCATCAGGGCCATGGGGTTACCTCGCGTAGGGTGCTATCACTCACCTTTACAGTGAAAGATACCTGAGTGTTTTACTCAACAATAGCATGATGGTCAACTATTGTAGTGCTTATGTGAAGCGCTTATGAAAAGTACTCATGCAACGCCCGTGCGACCTGAGGATGCACCATAGGGGAAATATCGCCCCCAAGTCGGGCGATTTCACGCACCATCGTGGAAGAAATATACGAGTTTTCCACGGCGGGTGTGAGGAAAACGCTTTCCAGCTCCGGGTTCTGAGCGCGATTCATATTAGCCAGCTGCAGCTCATATTCAAAATCCGATACGGCTCTTAACCCACGCAGAATAATGGTGGCTTTCTGCTCGTACATCATGGTTGTCAGCAGCGAGGAGAAGCCGATAACGTCTACGTTTGGAAATTCCGCGCACACGGTTTCAGCCAGCATCTTGCGCGTTGCCAGATCAAACGTAGGGCGTTTGCCGGGGCTTTCCGCTACGGCTATCACCACCTTGTCAAACATGCGCGCGCCGCGCTCAATCAAATCCAGATGACCATTGGTGATGGGGTCGAAAGTGCCGGGGTAGACAGCGATATTCATCACAATTCCTCGTCATCCTGTGGCGTGTCCGTTAGCTGGCCGAACGGGTTGTTCACGCTGAGTGAAACCGCTTTATGGTAGCCCGGAATCGTAATGTGGTCGGCGTGAATGTCCAGCTCAGGGCCTTCCAGTACCTGCTCGCCAAACTGATAACGGGGTTGGTAGTGGCCGTTGTCCGCTTGACTCAGGTAGCTGGCAGCGGCGTCTCTGACGCTTTCGCGGCGCGCTTTCCAGGCGTTGATGGCCGCCTTGCCGTGGCGCTGAGTCAGCAAACGCTCAGTCACTCCGGGGGAAAGCACCACGCCGGTAGCGTTATTGCCACCAAAGCCCTTGGCGTTGATGAAGGCAGCATCGGCCTGAAACGCCTGACTGGCCTGAGAAAATAGCAGGCGGTCAGCGTAAACATCGTCAGCCACTGCATCGAGAGTGGGGATGCCGGGCACTAGGTCATGGGCGAAGCTGCCCAGTGCACTCATCAACTGGTCACCGGCGGCAGACCCCTGTGAATGTCCGACAAACGCCTTGATAGCCGCCACCGGCCAGCGGGTAATGCCGTTGGCACGTGCAATTTCATCAAATACGTGGGATTCGGTGATACGGTTCTTGGGCGTACTGGTGCCATGGGCATGCAGGTAAGTGCGCTGTTGTAGGGCCTGTTCGCCCAGCATGCTACGCACCAGGGAGGCTGCTTTGCCCAGGGTAATATAGTTACCGATGCCCGGCGCGGAGATAGAGCGCTTGAAACCGTCTGCATTCACGAATACATCAGGCACAGCCGCAAGAATATCGGCACCGGTCTCAAGTGCCAGGCTGTCGTCCATCAGCATTACGAACTGGCTGGACTCTGCCATGGTGAAGCCGCAATTGCGCGCAAAAGGGCGGCAGGCGCGTTGATAGTCCGCATCACCCAGCAGGCTGACGGCATCCAGTGCCTTCAGGCTTTCGTCGTCGGCAAGGGCGCCCATGGCGCGAAAGCCTTCAATAATTTCCGGCGTGATGGGAGCGTCAGCCGTGCCGACCATGACAACGCGACGCCGACCGGCGCGGATATCATCAATGCCCAGGCGCAGGTTATACAGAAAACTGGCGCAAGCACCCAGCGCGGCACCGGTGCCGCCGACGCTGCCCAGCACATAGGCATTGAGGAAATCGGCTGGCATCTGGCCATAGCCCAGCGGCATCTGCTTGGAGCTAACCCGCTGGCCGCTCACCAGACTTTTGAGTAGCCCGCCCCAGCCTTCATCGTCCAGCTGGCCAATCGAGTTACCGGCATAAACGGCGATCTGGTCGGGGTCCAGCTGCTGGCGCAGGGTTTCCCATACAAAGCCGCTGGCACCCAGGCAGTCGCTGGCGCTGAAAACCGCCATGGAAAGGCCACGCGGATGGTGAACGCTGCGGTAAAGGGCGGCAGGGTCAAACCCACTGGGTAGCTGCCCGGCGGCGCGCACACGTGGCGTCTGGGCATCCGGCAGCAACACATTGAAATCACCGGCCGGTACGCTGACTTCAACACGTCGCGAGTCAAGCTCGCGTATCTGCCAGTGTTCAGGAATATGTTCTGGCAGCTCGCGGCGTCGGAGTTCAAAGCGCAGCGGTGTGTCGAGTTTCAGCGCTGCACGACGATTGGCAGGCATTCCAGGGGTATTGAAGCGCGGGTCTTCGTTGCGGCGGATCAGGGTGCGCCTGAGTACCGTATCGCGCAGCGTTTCATCCGCTGATGCAGTAGCGGATGTATCGAGGCGCATTAGGGTGGCCAGGCTATGAAGTGTCTGGCGTTGCTGCTCAGCAGGGAGTGCATCAAGCACGGTGCGGCGAAAGGCCTGATGGCCCGAGGTTCTGCCGGCGGGATTGATGCCGCCCATGCCGACAATCACCGGTAAGTGTGACAAGCCGGGTTCCTCGTGGTGCGGTTGTGGTTAAAGACAGCGTTACGAAGTCGCCAAAACATAGTTAAGAACCAAAATATAGTTAAAACCAAGACGTGGTTAAAAGCCTAAAATGTGGTTTAAAACCATAGCAGACAACGGGTCTTGTTGTGGAACCTTGTAGACGCGTCATTATTTACTGGGTAATGATCATAGCACCGGGTATGCAATGGCGTCATGCTGGATGCTTAACAGACTGGTAGAATCTTTATCTTTTTCGCAACAAGTTGGGCGGTAGAGTCATGCAGCAACGTTCTCGGGCAGTGTTCTCTAATCAGACGGGGCCCCATGATGACCTTAGTCGGCGTGTCGCGAGGGCGCTGGAGCATCCGTTGCGCAAACCCATCGCTGAACATACCCGGACGGCGTTCGAACAGGCCGCGCAGTGGCTGAATCATCAGGCACGCCCTCTGATTCTGGATGCCGGTTGCGGTGTCGGAATTTCTACGCGCAAGCTGGCGTTAGCGTTTCCTGATCATGCGGTGATCGGGGTCGATCGCAGCGAGGATCGTCTGGGGAGGGATCATGGCGCCGTGCCGGAAAATGCCTGCTTGGTGAGGGCGGATCTGGTAGATTTCTGGCGATTGGCAGTGGATGCTGGGTGGGCGCCCAAGCGCCATTACCTGTTGTACCCTAACCCTTACCCTAAGGCGTCCCGGTTGAAAATGCGCTGGCATGGACACCCCGTATTGCCCGCGTTACTGGCACTCGGTGGACAGTTGGAGCTGCGTTCCAACTGGTCTGTGTATATTGAAGAGTTTGCTCAAGCCGTCGCTCAGGTCACCGGGCAGCAGGCGCATATCGAAGCCTATGACCCTCAAGGTGAGTACCTGACCCCTTTTGAAGCGAAATACGCACAAAGTGGCCAAACGCTGTGGCGTTTGGCCGTGACACTGGAATCTCTATGACATTTATTTATCTCGTGCTTGCGGTTGTGGCGGAAGTGATCGCCACCAGTGCTTTGAAATCCTCTTTAGGTTTCACCCGGTTATGGCCCAGTCTGCTGGTGCTCGTTGGTTACGGCGTCGCTTTTTATCTGCTGGGGCTGGCGCTGCGTACCTTACCTGTCGGGTTAGCCTATGCCATTTGGGCCGGGTTGGGTATTGTGCTGGTCACGCTTGTCGGTATGGTGGTGTTCGGTGAGCGTCCTGACCTGCCTGGTGTGCTGGGCATCGCGCTGATTGTCGCTGGCGTCGTGGTCCTTCAGGTGTTTTCAAAGATGAGCGTGCATTGACCGCAAGAAGCAATCAGACGCATGAATATCAGGCATACAGATAGTAAAGTAGAGGATAAGCAATAACATGGAGATGGATATGCTCGGCAAGCAGTGGCGACACTCCCTATCACACAAAGGCATCGGCTGTGTGCTTTCCTTTGCTGTTGCGTGTATGGCAATAATGACGAGCCCTCTGGCGATGGCGGATTTTTCCCGCCTAGGCCAGTTGCAGCAGAAAGGTTTTGTTATCAGTGCCGAAGCGCGATTGCTTGATGGTTCCAAGACCACCCTTGGCAGCATTAATCCCCAGGAGTTGCGCTCCCCCGCATCGGTAACAAAAGCCTATCTGGCGGCAGCGGCCTTAAGCCGCTTTGGCCCGCAGCATCGTTTCACCTCGCGTCTGGTGAGCCTCGCTGAAATGAATAGCAATGGCGTCCTGCCGGGCGATCTTATCTTTGATGGCGGTGGTGACCCGGGCCTGACCAGTGAGGATCTATGGCGGTTGGTGCAGCGTCTTCGCCAGGCTGGTGTGCGTGAGATTCGTGGTGGGCTGGTGGTCAATCAATGGCGCTTTGGGCCGGTAGAATGCCTGACGACTGACCGTTGCAATGCTCGCACTCGAGTTGGCAACAGTTATAGCGCACCGCTGTCGTCGGCTGGCGTCAACTTTGGCAGCTGGTGCGTGAATGTCGCCCCCGCCAATTCAGCGGGGCAGTCGGCCACTATCACCCATTGCGATGGCCCTACCTCGATGACGCGCATCGAAAATAATGTCACTACAAAGCCGGATAACAGCGGTACTGAGCTGAGCGCTGTGCGGGTGACAGATGCGGCGGGCGATGTCATGCGCATCAGTGGGCAGATTTCGACCAACGCCATGGCACGCGACATTTATCGTGGCGCCAGCGACAGTGCGCAGCAAACCGCCCAGACGCTGAATGCCATGCTTATCCAGGCGGGCATTACGCTGACGGACGCGCCCCGAGTTAGCGCGGAGCGCCCGCCGCAATGGGCGAATACACTGGCAGCAGTGGATGGCAAGCCGCTGCAGGAACTGCTGCTGCGTACCATGAATTACTCCAATAATTACATGGCTGATGTGATGGCGCTCAACCTGGTGGAAACGCCCCGCGCGCAATTACGTCAGGCCGGGCAGGCACTGGAAGCCTTCGCCGCCAGCCTGCCGGGCCACGGCCCAGCGACTTTTGAAAGTGGTAGCGGCCTGACCACCAGCAATCGTACCAGCGCTCACGGTGTAAACGTGATGCTGGAGTCAATGTTTCATGAAACAGCGCTTTTTCCAAGCTTTGTGGCCGCTTTTCAGTCACCCGTCAATGGCGTCATGCGTTTTATCCGGCGTGGATCCGATACCTTTCAGAACAATGTCATGATAAAAACCGGCACCTTGAACCAACCGTTTGCGGTGCGTGCGGCGGCGGGTTACTTCCGTACGTCAAGCGGTCGCTGGGGTGTTTTTAGTGTCATGGTGAATGGTAATGCCAACACCCCGTATTTAAGCTGGTCGGATGTACTGACACCGCTTACGCAAGACCTTGACGGTATGATTCTAAGGAATTAATGCGGCGCGACTGCCCGCGGGTAAAATGAGGAAAGGCGATGAAACCCAGCCATACAGGCTTGAAACACTTAAAAAATTCAACACGTTACTCGCTAAAAGGGTTGAAAGCCGCCTTTCATCACGAAGCTGCGTTTCGTCAGGAAGTTGTACTGACTTTGGTGCTGCTCCCGCTTGCCTGGTGGGTGGCGGATGACCCGGTTAGCTGGCTGATTCTGATTGGCAGCTGCTTTCTGGTGTTGATCACGGAATTGCTGAATAGCGCCATCGAAAGCGTTGTGGATCGGATTGGGCCTGAGAAGCATGAGCTCTCCGGGCGCGCCAAGGATATCGGTTCGGCAGCGGTGATGCTGGCACTGCTACTGGCAGGGTTGGCCTGGGGGCTGCTTGGCTGGCAGAAATTTTTCGGGTAATCGCGAACGCGATCTGAGAGGGATAAGATGCAACTGGATGATGCCTGTTTCGCACTGGATTTACTGCCGGTGCCTTTGCAACAGCCTGCTGAGCAAGCACGAACGCGCTTGAATGAAGCCTTGTCGCAAGCTGACAACGTTGCGTCAATGACGGGCCAGGAGCCGCCTTCCGAGAGTTGGGCAGGCCTTTCGGCCGAGCGCCGGGCGGCATTGTTACGGGTCATCACGATTTCCACCTTTGCTCTTGATACCCTGGTGCGCACGCCTTCACTACTGCTGGAGCTGGACATCGCTGGTGAGTTGGACAGCACGCCAGACCGTGAGACCCAGGCAAGCTGGCTTGCCGAGCGCCTGGCAGAGGCTGATGACGAAGCGGCAATGCATCAGGCGATTCGGCGCTTTCGGCGTGGGCGGATGCTGGGCATTGTCTGGCGGGATCTTAATCGCCCGGCAGGTTACACCATGTGGGACACGGCAGCGGCGGTGACCATGCTCGCAGAACTCTGCCTGGAAGCAGCACTTGGCTGGCTGGAAACCTTTCTGGCACCGCGCTGGGGTTATCCCGCCTTGCGGGATGACGGTAGCGAGCAGCGGCTGGTAGTGCTGGGAATGGGCAAGCTGGGGGCGGGTGAGCTTAACCTGTCATCAGATATCGACCTGATTTTTGCTTTTCCTGAAAATGGTGATACGACCGGTGGGCGCAAGTCGCTGGAACATCAGGAATATTTTACCAAACTGGGGCAGAAGCTGATTGCGTCGCTGGATGCGATGACCGCCGATGGCTTTGCTTTCCGAGTGGATATGCGCCTGCGCCCGCTGGGCGATGGTGGCCCACTGGTGGGCAGCTTTGCTGCGCTTTCGGCCTATTATCAGGACCAGGGCCGCGAATGGGAGCGCTATGCCATGCTTAAGGCGCGCCCGGTAGCCGGTGAACTGGATGCAGGTAATGAGCTGCTGGCCAGTCTGCGCCCTTTTGTGTATCGCAAATATCTGGATTTCGGCGCGATTGAATCGCTACGCGAACTCAAAGCGATGATCAACCGTGAAGTGAAACGTAAAGGGATCGAAAGCAATATCAAGCTTGGCCCGGGTGGCATTCGTGAAGTGGAGTTCGTGGTTCAGGCGTTTCAGCTGATTCGCGGTGGGCGGGACACCGAACTTCAGGTGACATCGCTGCGAACTGCGCTCAAACGCTTGCCGGATCTGGGGCTGCTGCCTCAGGACGTGGTTAACGAGCTGCTGCCGGATTATGCGTTTCTGCGTGATCTGGAACACATTTTACAGGGGTTGGAAGACCGCCAGACTCAGCGTCTGCCGGATGATAACCTCGACCGCGAAAGGGTTGCGCTGGCGCTGGGCAGCGAGGACTGGCCTGCCGTGATGGCACTGCTTGATGAAGTCCGCGCCAGGGTGCGACGCCATTTTGATGCGGTTATTGCAGACCCCGAAGAGGATGTCGACACCGCTAACGACAGCCAAAGCCAGGCGTTGGAACAGTGGCGTCTGCTGTGGCGGGGCGAGCTTGACGAGGAGGTTGCTGAAGCCAATCTGAGCCAGGCGGGATTTGCCCAGCCGGCTGAAGCCTTCAAACGCCTGCAGCGGCTGTATCACTCACGCCAGGTCCAGAGTATGCAGCGCATCGGTTTTGAACGCCTGGACGCACTGATGCCGTTGTTACTGGATGCGTTAGCCCAGAGTGACAGCCCGGATACGGCCCTACCTCGGGTGCAGCCATTGCTGGAGGCCGTACTGCGGCGCACCGCCTATCTGGCGTTGCTACGCGAAAATCCCCATGCGCTTGAACACCTGATGCGGCTGTGCTCCGGCAGCCCCTGGATTGCCGAACATCTGGCTCGCTACCCGATTCTGCTCGATGAGCTGTTAACCCCTGAGTCGCTCTACACGCCCGCCGATAAAGCCCGCCTGAGCGATGAGTTGCGCCAGACCCTCAACCGCATTCCCGAGGATGATGAAGAGGCGCTGCTGGAAGCGCTGCGTGTCTTCAAACATGCCCAGACCTTGCACGTGGCGGCCTCGGATATTGCCGGCACGCGCCACTTGATGAAAGTCAGCGATTACCTGACCTATATCGCCGAAGTGATTTTGGAAGCGGTACTGGCCATGGCCTGGAAGCACCTGACCCGCAAACATGGCACACCGCCAGGAATGCGCCAGGAAAGCCCCGACTTCCTGATCGTTGGCTACGGCAAGCTGGGCGGTATCGAACTGGGCTACAGCTCGGACCTGGATCTGGTGTTTCTTCACGACAGCGATGGCAAGGGCGCCACCGACGGGCCGCGGTCAATTGATACGCCGGTGTTTTTTACTCGCCTGGGGCAGCGCATTATTCATCTGCTAACGGCCATCACACCGGCGGGTAGCCTGTATGAAGTGGATATGCGCCTGCGCCCGTCGGGCAATGCGGGGCTACTGGTGACGTCGCTGGAGGCTTTTGCGGATTACCAGCGCGATAATGCCTGGACCTGGGAGCATCAGGCGCTGGTGCGCGCCCGAGTTGTTGCGGGCAGCGAACGCCTGGCCGGTAAATTCAATGCGCTGCGCGGCGCTATTCTGGCTCAGCCCCGCGATCGGGAAACGTTGCGTGATGACGTGGTGAAAATGCGCCACAAGATGCGCGACCATCTGGCCAGTAAAAAAGCCGATACCTTTAACCTCAAGCAGGATGCGGGGGGTATGGTCGATATCGAGTTTCTCTGCCAGTACGCCGTACTGGCCTTCGCCGATCAAACCCCTGCATTGCTCACCTACAGCGATAATATGCGTATTCTTGAAACGCTGGAGGAGAACGACTACTTGAGCAAAGAGGAGGCGACCCGTCTGCGCGACACCTATCTGGCGTATCGCAGCAAAACACATCGGGCAGCCCTGACGGGAGAAAAAGCCGAACTTGACGGTGAGGCGTTCCTATCGGAACGGGAAGCCGTCAGCCAGTTGTGGGAGCGCTTCCTGGGGGGAGAAAGCTAATTGCTGCAGCACATTCTGGCGACCTTGCTGCCGGTGTTTCTGATTGCCGGGTGCGGAGCGGCGTATGGCCGCTTTCGTACCCCGGATATCCGTAGCCTTAATACGCTCAATATGGAGCTGTTTGTGCCGCTTCTGGTGTTTGCCGTTCTGGCTGACCGGCAGGCACCGTTGGCGGATTACGCCTGGCTGGCAATGGCGGCCGCCTGCGTGGTGCTTGGGTCGGGGCTGGTGTTATGGCCGTTGGTGAAATGGCTGAAGCTGGATGTTAAGACCTTCTTGCCCCCCATGATGTTCAATAATTCCGGCAACATGGGCGTGCCATTAATTGTCCTGGCCTTTGGCGAGGAAGCACTGCCCGCGGCAGTGGTCGTATTTATTATTGAAATGCTGCTGCATTTTTCGGTCGGGCTTTACATGCTGGACCCGCGCACTTCACTATGGCGCCTTTTGCGTATGCCCATCGTCTTTGCCAGCGTGCTTGGGCTTGGGGTCAACGTCACAGGAGTGCCGCTGCCAGGCTGGCTGCTGGAGGCCATGCATATGCTGGGAGGCGTGTGTATTCCCCTGATGCTGTTTGCCCTTGGCGTACGACTTCTGGAGATTGATTTCAGCGACTGGCGCACGGGCATGCTAGGCGCTGTGCTTTGCCCACTATCCGGGCTGGTAATTGCCTTACCCCTTATGTGGCTCTTGCCTCTAGCACCACTACAACTAGCCGTTTTGCTCGTATTTGCGGCCTTGCCGCCGGCAGTGCTTAATTATCTGGTCGCCGAACAGTACAAGCTGTCGCCGCATCACGTGGCGTCGCTGGTACTGATTGGTAACCTGGGCAGTCTGGTGGTGATGCCGCTGACGTTGGCTGCCGCCTTTGCCTGGTTTTACTCACCTGTATAGCGCCTGCCACCCGTATAACACCTGTGTGACGCCCAAGTGACAGCCTGTCATGGATTACAGTTTGTCATGGATTAGCGGTTTGAAGGGTCGTCTTTGACTTCGTAACTGCCCTCAAGTGCCCCTTGGGGAGGCTGGTTAGCCGAATGCGTCTGTCCGCTTCCGGTGCCGATATCCTGTGCCTGCTGAGCGCGCATTTCCTCCATCCGCTGATTCATTTTACGGCGTAAAAATGGCATCAAAGCCCAGCCAATCAGCATAAAGATCAAGCCCAGAACAACGGCCACTATCATCAGTGCGCCCACCGCCAGCCATGTAAAGAACAGTTTTATGCTGCTCACCAGGCCGGTCGGGCGTGTCTGTGCGGCACGGGCGCGCCATTGATTGGCCGCTTGCCAGGCAGCATTACGTTGGTCACGATTGGTATTTGGCATTCGAGCCTCCCTGTGAAGGTGTATGCTGCATTGGAACATAAACCCAGGCGCAAGTTCACAGTAATTAACCACGCCATGAACTCCAGGAACAGTTGGCGTTTTTGCGGCCATTGCAGGGTTACGTTGGGGCAGCGACGGCGCTACCGTTTACTTTTATCTTGTATATGATGGTGGCGTGCTGGTACGGGAAGGGTGTGCTGACCGCATCCACGCATGAGCTATCAATAAAAGCGAGGTAACCCATGATGCGGCAAGCTCGGCGAGGTGCCACGCGCAAAAAGCAGGGATCGAATGCCTTTGATCGCTGGTTGAACCTGGCCGTCACTATTGCTGTCAGCGTGGCGTTACTGGTGGGGCTATCGGCGGTGTTGGCTCACTGGCTTTTATAAAACGACTCTTATAAAAGGCTCTATAAAACCAAAAGGCACTTTGATGACGTCTGAATCTTCTTGCGTGACTGAGCCAATGCCAAGCAGCCGTTTCGCCTCTCGACGCGAAATTTTTGGCTGGGCAATGTTCGACTTTG
The DNA here is from genome assembly GCF_052983955.1 of Halomonas sp. LS-001. Classification (NCBI taxonomy): domain Bacteria; kingdom Pseudomonadati; phylum Pseudomonadota; class Gammaproteobacteria; order Oceanospirillales; family Halomonadaceae; genus Halomonas; species Halomonas sp. LS-001. Next base: position 3,284,204 of record NZ_CM129816.1, on the reverse strand, counting down.
CCAACCAGGCTTTCACACTGCTGATTATTACGGTGGTATTTGGCGAGCTTTTTACCACTGTGATTGTCGGAGATCGCGGTGATAACTTTCGTCTGGCAAATCTCCTATGGAGCCTGGCGCTGGCGACGAGTTTTTTGCTGGTCGTGTTAAGCGCCCCCCTGTGCGGGGCAATAATGGACTACCGCGCCGAGAAAAAGCGTTTCCTGTTCGTCAGTTATCTCGCCACCGTGGTGGCCACTGCGCTGCTTTACTTTGTCGAGCCGGGTTATGTGTGGTTGGGAATGGCGCTGATTATCGCGTCCAATTACGCCTATTCCATGGGGGAGTCGTTTATTGCCGCTTTTCTCCCTTCACTGGGGCCGCCTGAATCCCTGGGTAAAATCTCCGGCTTTGGTTGGGCGCTAGGGTATATTGGCGGGCTGTGCGCGGCAGGGTTCACCCTGATGGTGCTGGGTGAGGCAAGTGCTGATAACTTTGAACGCATCCGTTGGGTCGGGCCGTTTGCGGCAGGTTTCTTCCTTTTTGCGGCTATCCCGACGTTTGTGTGGCTGAAAGAACGTGGTCAGCCACAACCGGTAGTGAATAACTTTCGGCAGATTGCCTGGCAGCGCGTCTCAACGACGTTTCGCGAGTTACACCGCTTTCAGGATCTTAGCCGGTTCCTGGTTTCACTGCTGTTTTCGATGGCCGGGGTGTACATCATCATTGCCTTTGCATTTATCTACGGTGCCCAGGTGATCGGTTGGGATGAAAGCGTTCGCAACATCATGTTTATCATTGTTCAGATAACGGCGGCGCTGGGAGCGGTGGGCCTGGGCTGGGTGCAGGATCAGCTGGGTGCCAAGCGAACCTATCAGATCACCCTGGTGTTGTGGGTGACCGCCATTATCGCCATCTGGGCGACACCGGAGGTCACAATGTTAGTGAATACGTGGTTTGACCTGCAGTGGCAGGCCCAGTACGTCTTTCTGGTGGTAGGGTGTCTGGCGGGGTTAAGCCTGGGCTCGAGTCAATCGGCCAGTCGTGCTCTGGTGGGGCTGTTTTCGCCGCTTTCCAAATCCGCAGAATTTTTCGGTTTCTGGGGGCTGGCGAACAAGCTGGCAGGGGTGCTGGGTATCGTCATGCTAGGCACCTTGCAAGCCGTGGTAGGGCTGCAGGGCGCTATTCTGCTATGTGCCGTGTTTTTTATATTGGCCATTGTGATCTGCCTGGGGGTTAATGAAACCCGTGGACGTGACGTTGCGCGTCAGTGGTGCGGTGATTCAGATTAATCACCGGTGCTTCTGGCATCGCTTCAGGAGAGGTGAAATGGGCCAGCGTGAACGTGGCAGTGGTTTGGTAATGATGCTGTTGTTCTGGGTGCTACTGATGGCCGTAGGTACCTGGTGGGTCTACGGTGGCTGGAAAGCCATGTGGCACCCTAACACGCATATTATTCAGACCGCAGAATCGGGAAAGCCTCTGGTGCTGAAGCGCAATCGTGCCGGGCACTTTGAGGCCCCCGGCTTTATCAATGGCAAACCGGTGACATTTTTGCTGGATACTGGCGCGACCTATGTGGCGGTGCCTGCCAATCTAGCCGAAGACCTGGGGCTGGAGCCCGGCCGTAGCGCCTGGTTCAATACCGCGAATGGCCGTGTTGAAGGTGCATTGACTCACCTGGATGAGGTGCGCCTTGGCGCAATCCGGGTGACCGATGTGCAAGGTTCTATCAGCCCGAAAAGTGAGCAAGACGTGGTATTACTGGGAATGAGTTTTCTTGGATTGCTGAATATTGAGATGCAGCAGGGTGAGATGATGCTTCGTTCACCCAAGCCAACCACTGAGCCATAAACCTGCGTTGACGCAAGAGGTGCAAAATGGGAATTGAAGTAGGCGGACTATTAGGTTTGATCTGGTTGATCATTCTGATCTGGGCGATTGTCAAAGTTGCCAAAAGCCCAGCGGGCGCTGTATCCAAACTGTTGTGGATACTGGTGTTGCTTTTCTTCCCGCTGGTGGGGCTGATTGCCTGGCTATTACTTGGGCCAAAAGGCTAACTGTCCAGGCTGATGTTTTACCAGACACATGCATTGCGACCAATGGAAGGCGAGTCTCATGACTTGCCTTTCTGCGTTATTGATCGTTGCTATCTTCTTTGGGAGGCGTTTTGTAGTGCCCAGGGATTTTCAGGCGTTCACCGTTGGGTAAATCATAAACCTGGGTGGGTACATAAACGCGTTTGATAACGCTTTTGGGGGAGCTGTCAGACATGAAGTTCTCCTTTTTTGATACGGTCACTTTCACTGTAGAGGTAGTGAGCATGCTAATCAAGGTGCTTCAATCTCATTAAAATCGACAAAAAGGGCCCTAACGGGTGGATAAAAGCAGGCGAAAACCCTGTTTTCAGGTATCCTGACACAATGTAAACGCACGTTTCTTAGTAGCGAATGACAGAAACGTGAAAGATTTGAGTGGAGTGTAAAATACGCATGGTCGACCATCTAGAAAAGCAGTTTGAGGCACTGGGAAAACAGGAGCCAAACGTACCGGACCATCCAGACCAGGACCACATATTGATCATTGAAGATGATCAACGTCTGGCTGAGTTGACACGCAACTACCTGGAAGCCAATGGGTTTCAGGTGTCGCTTGAAGTGGATGGTTCAAAAGGCGTGGATCGTATCCTGACGCTACAACCTGACATGGTCATTCTGGATCTAATGCTGCCCGGTGAAGACGGATTGTCGATCTGTCGACGTGTACGACCGAATTTTTCCGGTCCCATCATGATGATGACGGCACGTACCGACGATCTGGATCAGGTGCTAGGCCTGGAAATGGGAGCGGATGATTATGTGGCCAAACCCGTTCAGCCACGAGTGTTGCTGGCACGAATGCGTGCCCTTTTGCGTCGCGCCGACCAACCCACGCCGATGGGCGAGGTGCGTCTGCGCTTTGATAACCTCGAAATCGATAGCGCCACCCGTGAAGCCTGGCTGTTAGGTGAACGCATCGACCTGACCAGCGCCGAATTTGATTTGCTGTGGCTGCTGGCAAGCAACGCAGGCAAGGTGCTTACCCGTGAAGAAATCTTCACCCAGCTGCGCGGCATTAAATACGATGGTCAGGATCGCTCGATTGATGTTCGCGTGTCGCGGATAAGGCCCAAGGTTGGTGATGACCCCAATCAGCCGCATCGCATCAAAACCGTGCGCAGTAAAGGCTATCTGTTTGTTAAAGATAGTTAGTTAAAAATAGTTAGTTAAAGATGGTTGTTTAAAATAGTTGTTTAAAAATAGTTAGTTAAAGCAGCCAGTCATTAATCAGCGGGCTTTTAACCATCAAGCGCTGCCGGTCAAGTGAGGTGAGGTGAGGATGCTATGCGCCGGGTATTGAACCGCAGCCCCTTCCTGCGTTTTTACCTGTTATTAGGGCTGACGCTACTGGGGATTTTCCTGATTGCCCTGACGGGGCGGCTGCTGATTGAGACGGTTCGTCATGATGATTACCGGGAACAGCTTGCCCACTTTCCCATGGCGGTGCTGGTCGCTGAACTTGCTCCGTTACCGCCTGGTGAGCGAGAGCAACGCCTGCCCGCTCTGCGCCAGCACTTTGGTGATGCCATCTCACTGAACCTGATGTCCCTTGATGAAGCGGATCTTGGTTATTTTGACAGGATGCGGCTGACGCGTGGCGGTCGGGTGATAGAATCCTCTCCCTGGCGTTTGTGTCAACGCCTCAATGAATCCTCCCGGTTGCTGTGTATCGAGTTTGATGAGTGGCACGAACAGCAGTGGATGGCCAGTGTAGCGCTGGCTGCCGCTGATCTGGCGGAGATGCCATCAGCTCAGCAACCGGCGCGACTCAAGGCACTGTCGAGTGAACACTGGCCATTGCGCCTGTTTGATCAGCTTCCCGGCGACCTTTCCCTTCAGCAACGTCAGGCACTGGCCAGCGGTCAGGTCATCACCCGCCTTGAGGGCGAACAGCTGCGTGTGACCTTTCTAGCCGCTTTGCCTGATGGGCCCTCCGGGGCACCGAGATGGCTAAAAGTTGGCCCGGTTGTCCAGGGCGACTTCCTGCCACTGTATCTTCATTTGCCTCTTCTATTGGGCGTCATGATCGTACTGTCGCTGGTGATCTATCTGATCATGCGCAATATCGAAGCCCGTATGGCACGCCTTGAGCAGGCGGCAACCCGGATTGCCAGCGGCCGCCTGGAAACCCGGGTAAAAGTGGAAAACGGTGACTTTCTGGGGCGTCTGGGCATGGCCTTCAATGGTATGGCAAACCAGGTTCAGTCCCTGCTGCGAGGCCAGCAGGAGATGATTCGCGCCGTTTCCCACGAGCTGCGTACGCCCGTTGCCCGAATTCGCTTTGCCGTCCAGATGGTCGAAGACATGACCGACCAGCCCGCCATTCGCCGTCAATTACAAGGCATTGATGACGATATCTCAGAGCTGGATCAGCTGGTAGACGAAATTCTCACCTATGCACGGCTTGGTGGTGATACCGTGAATGGCGCCGAAATGGAAACCTCATTAGTGGATTGTCGAAGCATGGTCGAGCGCGTTCTGGATACGTTAGCGCCGCTGCATGAATCGATGACCTTGATCCTGTTGCCAGGCCCGGAAATTGAACTGCTCGCCGAGCCGCGTTATTTGCAGCGCGCGCTGCAAAACCTGGTGAGTAATGCCTGTCGGCATGGATGTTCCCGCGTCGAGGTGCGTTTATGGGATGAGCCACGTCTGGTACGCATAGACGTTGAGGATGACGGGCCTGGGGTGCCGGAAGAATCCCGTGCAGAGGTCTTTAAACCCTTTACGCGTCTGGATGACAGTCGTGCCCGTAGCTCCGGCGGTTATGGTCTGGGACTGTCGATTGTACAGAAGGTCATGGCCGGGCATCGTGGCAGCGCCACGGTCGATACCAGCCCCTCTCTGGGAGGGGCGCGCTTTACCCTGCTGATTCCTCGTCGCGAGTCGCCGGTTTAATGCCGGTCAACACGGCAAAGGATGTCTCTTTTGCGGTGCGTAAAAAGTCCTGCATCCAGGGCGCCTCTCGGTTCTCTTCGCGAATGGCGGCATACAGCGTGCTCCAGATGCCGTTCTCCCCCAGCTTGACTGCGCTGACGTAATCGCGCTGCAGATACTCGGTCAACGCCCAGTTGGGCAATGCACAGACCCCGCGTCCACTCGCCACCAGCTGCATCATCATGATCGTGAGCTCAGCGGTGCGGATCTCCTTTGGGCGTACATGGGCCGGCGTTAAAAACTGACTGAAGACATCCAGCCGGGAATGCTCAACCGGATAGGTGATCAGTGTTTCTTCAGCCAGTGCCTGGGGCGTAATAAACGGGCGACCCGCAAAGGGGTGTTGGCGTGACACCGCCAGCAACCCTTCATACCGGAATAACGGCGCGTAATGTACCCCTTCCAATGGCTGAGGGTCAGCGGTGATCACTAGGTCAAGCTGCTCTCTGGCGAGGGCGGGCAAGGGGTCGAAATGATGACCGCTGGGAATGTCAATTTCCACCTCTGGCCAATGATCCCGAAAGTAATCGACCGTCGGCATCAACCATTGAAAACAGCTGTGGCACTCGATGGCCATGTGTAACCGGCCCTGTTCGGTGCCTGCCAGACGCGCCAGGTCTCTCTCTGCTTTACGCACCTCAGGTAAAATTTCATCCGCTAGCGCCAGCAGGCGCAACCCCGCTCGGGTAAATTCCACCGGGCGCGTTTTACGCACAAACAGGGGGCCATCGACGCGGCTTTCCAGGTCTTTCAGCTGATGGGAAAGCGCCGACTGAGTCAGATGAACCCGTTCGGCCGCTTCCACTAATGAACCGGTTTCACGCAGGGCGAGTAAGGTGCGCAAATGGCGTAATTCAATCATGTTGAGAATTTTTCATAGTTATCATTAAAAACTTTAGTTTGATTCACCTTGGTGGGGTAAGCAGACTATGCGAAATCATTCACGTTGGAAGGTTTCATCATGACAGTTTCTCATATTCTCGGCTATCCCCGCATTGGTGCTAAACGCGAACTAAAAAAAGCGACAGAAGCGTATTGGCAAGGGGAAATATCAAGGCAGGCACTGGAAGCGGCGGGAAAAGAGCTAAGGCTCTCTCATTGGCAGACCCAGCAAAAAGCGGGCCTTGATGTTGTCAGTGTTGGTGATTTTGCCTTCTACGACCAGGTGCTTAATGTTTCCGTCACGCTGGGGGCGATACCGGCACGTTTTAACGCCCAGCAGGAAGTGGATGCTGGCAGCGTGGATCTCGACACGGCCTTTCGCATGGCCCGTGGCCGTGCCCCCAGCGGTGAGCCAGCCGCTGCCTGTGAAATGACCAAGTATTTCGACACTAACTACCACTACCTGGTCCCTGAGCTGCATGAGGGGCAAACGTTTACGCTGGCATCTGAGCGTCTGTTTGATGAAGTGGATGAAGCCTTGCAGGCAGGCTTTACGCCGAAAGTGACGCTGACGGGGCCGCTGACCTGGTTATGGTTAGGTAAAGCCAAAGGCAGTGAGTTTGAGCGCCTGAGCCTGCTGGATAGCGTGCTGGATGTGTATAGCGAAATACTGACGCGTTTCGCTGCTCAGGGCGTTGAGTGGGTACAGCTTGATGAACCAGCGTTGGTGCAGGATCTGCCGCTGGCCTGGCAGCAGGCGTATGAGCGTGCCTACCATCGCCTGCAGTCAGCGCCAGTGAAATTACTGGTGGCCACGTATTTTGGCGCCTTGGGCGATAATCTCTCATTAGCCACACGCCTGCCTGTGGCCGGTTTGCATATTGATGCCGTGCGCGCCCCCGAACAGATAGAAAGCGTTATCGATCGCTTAAGCCCCCATCAGGTGTTGTCGGTTGGTGTGGTGGATGGCCGCAATGTCTGGCGAGCAGATCTGGCGGCTCTGCGTGAACGTCTGCTACCGCTAAAAGTACGTCTCGGTCAGCGGCTATGGCTGGCGCCCAGCTGTTCGCTGCTGCACGTGCCCGTAGACCTTGCTCAGGAAACCGAGCTGGATAGTGAACTGGCAGGCTGGCTGGCGTTTGCCCGCCAGAAACTTGATGAGGTTGTCACCCTGGCTCGGCTGACCGACAACCGGGCAATACCTAGGGATGAGCAACGGGTGAGCGATGCAACCCGCGCACTGGATGCGCGTCGGGAATCACTCCGTATTCACCAGCCAGCCGTGAGTGCTCGCTTGTCGGCGATGACGGCTCAGGATAGCCAGCGACAATCGCCGTATGCGGCTCGTGCCGAGGCGCAGCGAGAGGGGCTCGCACTGCCGTTATTTCCGACCACAACGATTGGGTCTTTTCCACAGACCGGCGAAATACGTGCAGCGCGTCGTGCGTTTAAAGCTGGCGAGCTGCGCCAGGCCGATTATGAAGCGCGCATGCGTGAAGAAATTGCCTACGTTGTGGAACGCCAGAAAGCCCTGGGGCTGGATGTGCCGGTGCACGGTGAAGCTGAGCGTAACGATATGGTGGAATACTTTGGTGAACAGCTGGAGGGCTTTGCCTTTACGCGTTTCGGCTGGGTACAGAGTTATGGCTCCCGCTGTGTCAAACCGCCGATTATTTTTGGTGATATTTCGCGCCCGGTGCCTATGACGGTTCGCTGGACGGCGTACGCGCAGTCGCTGACCGATAAACCCATGAAGGGCATGCTGACCGGGCCTGTAACCATTCTGCAGTGGTCGTTCGTGCGTGATGACCAGCCCCGGGCGACGACCTGCCGCCAGATTGCCCTGGCGTTGCGTGACGAAGTGCTGGATCTGGAAAAGGCGGGCATTCAGGTCATTCAGATTGACGAGCCCGCGCTTCGTGAAGGCTTACCGCTTCGCCGGCATGAATGGCAGACTTATCTGGATTGGGCGGTGGAGAGCTTCCGGTTAAGTGCAGCTGGCGTGGCGGACAGCACTCAGGTTCATACGCATATGTGTTATTCGGAGTTCAACGACATCATTGCTGCCATCGCGGCGCTGGATGCTGATGTGATCACGATTGAAACTTCACGTTCCGATATGGAGTTGTTGGACGCCTTCCAGGATTTTGCGTATCCGAATGACATTGGCCCAGGGGTTTATGATATTCACACGCCGAATATTCCTGAGGTGGCGTGGATGGTGGATCTGATGGAAAAAGCGCTTGAAAAAATCCCGGCCGAACGGCTTTGGGTGAACCCTGATTGTGGTCTGAAAACGCGGGGTTGGGCAGAAGTCGAGCCAGCCTTGGCTAACATGGTTGAAGCGGCGAACCAGCTGCGCCATCGATACGCCTGAGTTTTCGAATAACGATATTTTGGCTTTAACAGCATTAACGCCCCCTCGACGCATGTGCGTCGAGGGGGCGTCGGTTTTAATCCACTAACTTTTGGACGCGTAGGCGTAGAGCAGGGTTTCCTGTGCGCTGATCGGCGCGCCTTCACCGTGATCCTGAAGCTGGTAGGTACCATCTGACTGCAGCAGCCAGCTTTGGCAGTTATCCACCAGGTAGGTTTCAAGGTCCTTGCGCACACGGGTCGCGAGTTTTTTATCCAGCAGCGGGAAACAGGTTTCCACCCGGTGGAACATATTGCGGGCCATGAAATCGGCGCTTGAACACCAGACTTCTGACTTACCATCATTGTGGAAATAGAAAACCCGTGTATGTTCCAGAAAACGGCCAATAATCGAGCGGACACGGATGTTCTCCGAGACCCCTTCAATGCCCGGTTTCAGACAGCACATGCCGCGAATGATCAGGTCACACTCCACGCCAGCCTGAGAGGCGCGATAGAGGGATTTGATCAGCTTCGGTTCGGTAAGCGAGTTGCACTTGATGATGATATGCGAGCGTTTACCTTTGCGGGCATTCTGCGCCTCCCGCTCAATCATCGCGGTGAGCCCTTCATGCAGGGTGAAGGGGGCATGCAGCAACGTCTCGATGCGCCTTGCCCGACCCATGCCGGAAAGCTGCTGGAAAACGCGATGCACATCGGCACACAGGGCTTCATTGGCAGTCAGCAGGCTGTAATCCGTATACAGCTTGGCGGTTTTGGAGTGATAGTTGCCGGTGCCGAGATGAGCGTAGTGGCGCAAGGACCCTTTCTCACGCCGCACGATATGCATCATCTTAGCATGCGTTTTGTAGGCCATCACGCCATAGATCACGATGGCACCGGCTTCCTGCAGGCGCGAGGCCAGCTGCAGGTTATCTGCTTCATCAAAGCGTGCGCGTAGCTCAATGACCACGGTCACTTCTTTGCCCTGTCTGGCCGCATCCACCAGAGCGCCCACAATCGGCGAGTCTGCGCCGGTACGATAGAGCGTCTGTTTAATCGCCAGCACATCAGGGTCGCGCGCAGCTTCGCTCAGCAGGTCTTCAATCGGGGTGAACGACTGGAAGGGATGATGAAGCAGAATGTCACTTTTGCGAATGGCGTTAAACAGGCTGCCCGCCTTGAGGGCTTTGGGTATGCCTGGTGTATACGGCCGATAAAGCAGTTCTGGCCGGTCAACGTCGCCGAGGACCGCCATCATGCGGGTCAGATTGACGGGGCCAGCAACACGATAGAGGTCTTCCTGGTCCAGGTTGAACTGGCGCAACAGGAAGTCGATCAGGTCTTGCGGGCAATTGTCGGCCACTTCCAGGCGAACGCCACTGCCATAACGACGGGCCAGCAGCTCGCCGCGCAATGCTGATGCTAGGTCGGAGACTTCCTCAGGATCGACGGTCATATCAGCATTGCGGGTCAGGCGGAACTGGTAGCAGCCGCGAACCCGCATGCCGGGGAACAGCTCTTCGGCATGGGCGTGGATCATCGATGAGAGAAACACATATTCCGAGTAGCCCTCTTCGCATAGCTCCTTGGGCAGGGCCATCAGGCGCGGCAATGAGCGTGGTGCCGGTAGAATGGCCATGCCGCCAGCGCGGCCAAAGGCATCTTTACCTTCCAGCTCGACTATGAAGTTGAGGCTTTTATTGACCAGCCTTGGAAACGGGTGGGAAGGATCCAGCCCGATGGGGCTGATCACCGGCATGATCTCGTCGTTGAACATTGCCCGCACCCAGGATTTCTGGTCATCGGTCCATTGGCCGCGGCGACGGAAACGCAGGCCCAGCGCTTCCAGTGCAGGTAGCAGGGTGTCATTCAGAATCTGATACTGGCGGGTAATCTGTTCATGGGCGATCTGCGAAATTTCGCTCAGCACCGCCTTGGGTAGGCGGCCATCCGCGCCGGTTGAATCATCACCGAGGGCAATCTGATGCTTCAGGCCAGCGACGCGGATCTCGAAAAACTCATCCATATTGGACGAGAAAATCAGCAGGAACATCAGCCGGTTGAGCAGCGGGTGCGCATCATCCAATGCCTGCTCAAGCACGCGGATATTAAACTGCAGATGGGAAAGTTCGCGGTTGAAATACAGCTGAGTATCATCCAGGTCTGTTTCCAGCTGGTTTTCCCGTGCCTGAACGCCCGTAGGCGTACGGTTGATCCGCAGGGGCGGTGTTTCGCTGTCACCTGCTCCTGTGTCGGCACCTGCCTGACGTTGTTTATCTTCACCGGATGTATCCATCACCGCTCCTGAGTCATCAAAATTATCTTTTTTACTAATACTATTATGGACGAAAAAGATGACAAAGGAGTGTCACTAAAAGGTCATCTTTTTTCCGACATTGAGCAGCGGTGAAACATTGATGTCAGCAAGCGGTCATGTTGACTTCTCAGTTTTGTGCGTTTAGCAGACGAGCGGCGTCCATGGCGAAATAGGTCAGGATGCCGTCGGCACCGGCGCGCTTGAAACACATCAATGACTCAAGAATCACACTGTCGGCGTCTAGCCAGCCGTTATCAAACGCAGCGCGATGCATCGCGTATTCACCGCTGACCTGATAGGCAAAGGTGGGCACCTGAAGCTCGCTTTTGACCCGGCGCACGACATCCAGGTAGGGCATGCCTGGCTTGACCATCACCATGTCAGCGCCTTCGGCAATATCCATGGCCACTTCATGAATGGCTTCATCACTGTTGGCCGGGTCCATCTGATAGGTGCGCTTATCGGCGTTGCCGAGATTCGATGCCGAGCCGACCGCGTCACGAAAGGGGCCATAGTACTTGGACGCGTACTTGGCGCTATACGCCATAATGCGCACGTTATGCAGATGTTCCTGCTCAAGTATCTGGCGGATGGCACCGATACGGCCATCCATCATGTCAGACGGTGCGACCACATCTGCGCCGGCTTCAGCGTGGGAAAGAGCCTGCTTAAGAAGGGTGTCAACCGTGCGGTCATTCTGTACATAGCCTCGCTCATCCAGGATGCCGTCCTGACCGTGGCTGGTGTAAGGGTCAAGCGCCACATCGGTAATAATACCCAGCGCTGGCAGGGCTTCTTTCAGGGCGCGCACACTGCGCTGGACCAGGCCATTAGCGTTGTAAGCTTCTTCTGCCAGCTCACTTTTCTGCTCTGGCCCGATCACAGGGAATAGCGCCAGCGCTGGAATGCCCAGTGCGTAGGCCTCACGAGCCTGCTCAATTAACAGGTCAATGGACAGACGTTCAACGCCGGGCATGGAGGCAACGGCTTCGCGTTGATTGTCACCTTCCAGTACGAAAACCGGCAAAATCAGGTCGCTGGGAGTGAGTGTCGATTCCTGCATCAAGCGACGGGAGAAATCATCGCGGCGCATGCGGCGCATCCGGGTGGCAGGGAAGTGACGGGGAGCAGGTGTGTTCAACGGCTTTCTCCAGACAATCGCGTAAGTGGGTGCCCGATAGGCGTCGTGTGAGTATATCAGTCTTGCTCAGTAGCGAAAGCAGGCTTGTGGCTGACATATAAACTGCCTAGAGTGAAGGGCTGTTTATTTGGCTCTTCATGAGGATGGAACTATGACCAAGCAGGTAGCGGTGATATTAGCAGGGTGCGGTGTGTATGACGGCTCTGAAATTTATGAAACCACATTGACCTTATTGCGACTGGATCAACTGGGCATTGGTTATCACTGTTTCGCGCCGGATATGGCTCAACATCACGTGATCAATCATATCACCCAGGATGAGGTCGAAGGCAGCACGCGCAATGTACTGGAAGAGTCAGCCCGGCTGGCACGAGGAGACATCAGCCCCTTAGACGAGCTGGATGCTGGTGAATTTGATGCGGTGATTGTCCCGGGCGGCTTCGGGGTGGCGAAAAACCTGTCGGATTTTGCCCTTAAAGGTGACGATATGCAGGTGCTGGAGCCGCTTAAAGAGGCGTTGCAAGCGTTCCGGGAAGACGCTAAGCCGATAGGTTTGATGTGCATTTCCCCCGTGATGGTACCGCGCCTGCTGGGAGAAGGTGTCGCTGTAACGGTCGGGCATGACCCCGGCGTTGCAGGGGCGATCAGTGCGATGGGCGGCCTTCACCGCAGCTGCGGTGTCGAAGATATCGTCGTGGATTTTGAAAACCGTGTCGTGACCACACCGGCCTACATGCTTGCGACCCGCATCAGTGAAGCGGCCACCGGTATTTTCAAACTGGTCGAGCGGATTGACGACATGATGGGCTGATTAGCCACGCTATTTATTAAAAACATGTCCTCACCAACGCTTGTCTTCACCAAAACTTGTTTTCACTAGGGTCTGTTGACGTTTCATCGCGAACCGCGTTGCCGCATCAAAATGTGCCAGACAAGGCGCGGAACGCCGTTAAGGGTGGTTCCCTTCTCAAGTTTCGCAACGCAGTATGGTGCATTTTGAGGCGCAACCCGAAGGGCTGGGTCAGTTTTTATCCGCTGCTGCGTTAGTCGTCGTTCATTTGGAGTTACCAAACGTCTCTCCTCCTGCCTTGCCCCGAATAAAAACTGACACCAGCGCGGCCGTGAATGAAACGTCAACAGACCCTAACGTTTGTCTTCATAAAAGGCTTATTTTCATCAACGCTTGGCCCCATCAAAAAACCTCCGTCCTTAAGCAAAGTGGGCGGAGGTTTTTTATTGACGACTTGTCAGTCAGCGTGAGCAGGGTAGCCGGTATGTTACTGGGTGCTGTCAGATTCGCCTTCCTCGGCGTTTTTTGCTGCAGCGCGGCGGTTGCGCACCAGTCGCCCGAACAACAGACCGACTTCATATAACAGGTACATGGGGACGGCGAGCAGGCTTTGTGATACCACATCGGGCGGTGTCAGTAACATGCCGACGACAAAACAGCCGAGGATGATATATGGGCGCTTTTTCGAGAGGCTTTCCACGGTGGTCGCGCCACTGAACACCAGCAGGAAAGTCGCAATAGGAATTTCAAAGGCCACGCCAAAGGCGAAGAAAAGCTTGAGTACGAAGTTCAGGTACTGATTGATATCGGTCATTACCTGAATGTCAGCCGGGCCTGTCTGAGTGAAAAAAGCAAACAGCAGGGGGAATACGATGTAATAGGCAAAGGCGGCACCCGCATAAAAAAGCCCGACACTGGAGACCAGTAGCGGAATCGCCAGGGCTTTTTCATTATCGTAAAGCCCGGGGGCCACAAACGACCAGGCCTGATGGAGGATAAAAGGCACTGCGGCAAAGACGGCCACCACCAGGGTTAATTTGAACGGTGCCAGAAAGGGAGAGGCCACTTCGGTGGCAATCATCTGCGAACCGGGCGGCAGCAATGCCATCAGCGGTTGTGCTACGAAGGTGTAGATGTCATTGGCAAACGGGTACAGGCCAAGAAAAATCACCAGAACGACCACAACAGCACGCATCAGACGTGAGCGGAGTTCAATCAGGTGTTCAATCAGTGGAGCCTGCGCCTGTTTAGCCTGCTGCTCCTGGGAGTCGCCGCTGCTCATCGAGGGTTGTGATCCTTTTGCAAATCAGTCTTTTGAGAATCAGCCTTTTGAGAAGATGCCTCTTGTGTGATTGAACTGGCGCTCTGTTCGGCGCTTTCACGCACGGTGTTCAGGGCGTCGTCAATACGCGCGGAGGCATCGGCAAGTCGCTGCTCAGCCTGATGTTCGGATGACTGACTTTTGGCAGCATCGGACGGCTCGGCAACGCTTTCAACGTCCAGCTTGGCTTTCTTCAGGCTATCATCCAGTTTTTTCTGCTGCTCATTGAGCTTCTGGCGTAGCTCTTCTGTTTCAAGCTGAGCGCTGATTTCGCGCTGCATCCCGGATACCGTACGCTTTATCTTGCCGACCCATAGCCCGGCAGTACGCGCTGCACGGGGCAGGCGTTCAGGGCCGAGTACCAGTAAACCCACTACGGCGATGATCAAGAGTTCAAGAAAACCGATATCCAGCATGGGTTATTTGCGCTCTTCGCTATGGTCTGTCTGCTTTTCCTGCGCCTGAACATCGTAAGTGTTGCCACTTTCCTCATGGCTGACTTTGGCTTGCGGTTCGTCAGCCTCCTTCTTGTCGCCTTCTTTTTCCTCTTCATGGATGGCTTTCTTGAAGCCTTTCACGGCGCCGCCAAGGTCGGTGCCCACATTGCGTAGCTTCTTGGTGCCGAAAATCAGGATGATGATCCCCAGAACAATCAGCAGTTGCCAAATACTGATACCACCTAACATATGCGCGTCCTCATGAGTGTTTGCGGCAAGTAAATCGTATGCGTTGGCAGACGATCATCAGGCCTTGTTGCGTGAAGCTTTTTCGTCGTGGCCCGAGACCCCGAAACGGTGTGCCAGTTCATCCAGTACGGCTTGATGATCCAATCCCAGGTGAGAAAGCATAACCAAGCTATGAAACCACAAATCTGCGGTTTCGGCGATAACCGCCTGTTGTTGATGCTCATCACCCTGTTCGGCATCTTTGGCAGCCAATAATGTCTCGGTGGCTTCCTCGCCGACTTTTTCCAGTATCTTGTTTAGTCCCTTGTGATGCAAGGAGGCAACGTAGGAATCGTCCGGTGCGGCATGGCGACGTTGCTTGAGGACGGCGAATAGCGCATCCAGTACGGTGTCATCCACGGCAGGGGGGCGCGTGTTCGTCATGAGGGGGCCTTTTGTTGCATGTCGAATCGTACCTTTAAGAGTACTTTAAGTAAGAGTACCTTAAGCAAGAGTGACTTGAATAAGTTTGCCTTTCGAAGATTGCATCTTGGTGATGCGGCCAACGAGGGCAAAATGGTTAAGGTAACCGCGTACATTATTGCCACACCAGTAACAACAGCCCGATAGCGGCAGCGGCGAGCACTGGCCATTCCTGCACGCTGACCCATTGGCTGAGTGGCTGCCAGGCAACGGCCGTGGCGATCAGCAGCAGGCCAAGCTTGAGCCGGTAGTGGCGTCGACCCTGGCGGGTCAGTGTCTGGCGAATCGCGCTGATCGCATTGGCTTGCTGATGACGCTGGCGATGCTCCTGCTCCATCCGGCTGAGGGCGTGATGGGCCAGGACAGGCAGCTCCGGAAGCTGGTGCGATAGCTCCGGTGCCTGGCGTTTAAGTGAATCCCATAGCCCGCGCACCCCTGCCCGTTCTTTCATCCAGCGTTCCAGGAATGGCTTGGCCGTGCTCCAGAGATCCAAGTCGGGGTAAAGCTGGCGCCCAAGCCCTTCGATATTAAGGAGCGTTTTCTGCAGCAACACCAGCTGTGGCTGCACTTCCATATTGAAACGCCGCGCGGTCTGAAACAGCCCGAGTAACACCTGGCCAAACGAGATATCTTTCAGCGGTTTTTCCAGAATGGGCTCGCACACAGTACGGATGGCCGCGGCAAACTCATTGGCACGGGTGTTTTCCCCCACCCAGCCGGATTCGATATGCAGGGCGGCAACTTCGTAATAGTCCTGATGGAAAAAGGCCAGCAGGTTACGCGCCAAATAGTCCTGATCTTCCCGGGTCAGACTTCCCACAATGCCGCAATCGATGGCGATATATTGAGGGTCGTCAGGGTCGTCGCAGTTAACGAAGATGTTGCCTGGGTGCATGTCGGCATGAAAAAAATTATCGCGGAATACCTGGGTAAAGAAGATTTCCACACCGCGTTCCGCGAGTTTTTTCAGGTTGGTACCGCGTGCACGAAGAGTGTCCAGATCCGCGACAGGAACGCCGCGGATACGCTCTTGCACCATGGCATGACGTCGAGTGTAAGGCCAGTGGATGGCGGGCACATAAAGGAGCGGAGAATCCTTGAAATTACGTTTTAGCTGGGAGGTGTTAGCCGCTTCCTTGTAAAGGTCCAGCTCATCGAAGAGCGTGGCTTCGTAATCGCGGATGACCTCGACCGGCCGCAGGCGACGGGCTTCCGGTACATAGCTCAATAATTTGGCGAGCTGATACATCAGTGCCATGTCCTGGCGCATCACACGATCGATGCCGGGGCGGATGATTTTGACCACCACATCATCGCCGTTGTGCAGCCGGGCGGCATGTACCTGTGCAATAGAGGCGGAGGCCAGCGGGGTACGCTCGAAGCTGGCAAAGGCCTCAACAAGCGACATACCGAGTTCTTTCTCGACTCTTTCCACGGCAGCATCGGCGGGGAAGGGGGGAACCTGGTCCTGCAGTCGTTTGAGTTCGTCGGCGATATCTTCCGGCAGCAGATCTCGCCGGGTTGAAAGCATCTGGCCGAACTTGACGAAAATAGGCCCGAGCGCTTCGAGCGCCAGCCTGAGCCGTTCGCTGCGCGTTCGCTCGCCTAAGGGGAATAGCTTAAGCGGTGAAACGCTAAGCAGCAGGCGAAGCCACCAGGGCAGGCGGTCCATAGGGATCAGGGTGTCGAGTCGGTAGCGGGCAATCACCCAACCAATGCGCAAAAGGCGCAAGCTCATGATCCAGAGTCCCCTTCTTGTGATAAACGTTGAGTCAAGCGTCGGTGCAGCCGGTTAAGGCGAGCCTCGAGGCGATCCGTCGACACTTCCAACTCGCTGAGATGGTCGCGCAGCACATCGCGTTGCTGACGTCCGGGAAGCAGTTTGGCTTCTTCAAACACGTACTCGGAAACGTCGGCCATCAGCTCATCTCTGGCACGCAGCCCCCAGCGGGCAGCGCGACGCAGCCCTTCGGCGAGAGAGTGGGCCGGAATGTCACCCAGCCAGCGGGCGAGTTCGCCTTCCCAGTCGATATCCAGGTCCGTCAGCAGTTCCTGAGTGGCTTCGAGCAGCTGAATGCGTCCGCGCACCGAGAGTTTGCCTTCAAACATCAGGCGTTCAACGGAGCTGCCGCTGACCCATTCCGACAGGGTTTCCGGTGACAGTTCTACCACAGCGTCTGCGCTGGTCTCGTCAACGTCTTCGGCGCGTAACAGATCAATGCCTGCCGGGTGGAACACCATCAGCAAAGCCAGATTCGGCTGTTCAATACGAACGAGCAGACGGCTACCCGCCAGCGCTTCAAGACGCCCCGGGGACGCAGGGTCTCGGGCCAGAAGCCCGTTGAGAGTGCGCTCACAGCCCGCCAGAAGCAGGGCAGGGGTTAACAGCATACCCACCTCGCTGTTGTGGCCGTGGGGGAAGACGGTGGTGTAATCGTGATGGATGAAATGTTCATAACGGCCTTGATCATAGCTTGATGCCGCGATGAAGAGCGACAATACCACCGGTCAGGTTGGTATATTCGACGCGTTCCAGCCCTGCCGCTTCCATCATCGATTTGAGCACTTCCTGACCCGGATGCATACGGATGGATTCTGCCAGATAACGATAGCTTTCTGCGTCGCCTGCGATCATCTGTCCCATTCTGGGCAGTAGCCGGAAAGAATATTCATCATACGCTTTGGACAGTAACGGATTGCCCGGTTTGGAAAATTCCAGCACCAGCAGACGTCCACCAGGCTTGAGAACTCGCTGCATGGATCGCAGTGCGGCCTCTTTATCGGTGACGTTACGCAGCCCAAAGGCAATGGTAATGCAGTCAAAACTGTTGTCTGGAAAGGGCAGGCATTCGGCATTGGCCTGGACATATTCCACATTACCACCGACACCGTTGTCGATCAGCTTATCACGCCCGACGCGCAGCATGGAGGCATTGATGTCGGCGAGGACGACCTTGCCGCGTGGGCCAACCATGTGTGAAAACTTGAGGGTCAGATCACCAGTGCCACCGGCAATATCAAGGACCTGATGACCCGGACGAACGCCGGAGCGCTCCAGTGTCAGACGTTTCCAGAGACGATGAATGCCCATCGACATCAAGTCATTCATGACATCGTAGCGGGAGGCAACGGAGTGGAAAACATCCGCCACGCGAGACGCTTTCTCGTCGACGGGGACTTCCTGGTAACCGAAATGCGTGGTCTGCTTGTCGGTGGGGCTCATGAGCGGGCGGCTCCCGAATTCGAGACAGTGAAGGCCAGCCTGACGGTGTGTCAATGCTCGGCTGCAACCGTCGTTAAAAAGTTGCCGCTATTGTAGCCTTCTCAGGCCTGACTTGTCTGCGCTTGCAGGTGCTTACAGCTGTTTGATTTCGATACCGAGCGGTTCGCGTGAGGCGCCCGCTTCTTCGATACGCTGCAAATAGTCGCGCCAGTAAGTGGCTTGGTGAGTGGCCAGGTCATACAGATAGTTCCACGTGAACAGGCCGCTGTCATGGCCATCATCGAAATGCACCTTGAGTGCATAATTACCCGCCTGGGTAATATTTTGCAGGCCGACAAGCTTTTTGCCGACTTGGAGTACTGCCGAATCGCCACCATGGCCACGCACCTCGGCCGAAGGCGAGTAAACACGCAATAACTCAATCGGCAGTCGAAAACTGTCGCCGTTGGCGTAGCCAAGTTCGAGTTCGCGTACCTGGCGGTGGTAGTGAACGCGGGAGGGGATGGGAGCGCTCATGGGATGCCTCATGAAAGGGTGAAAATCGGGTTATCAGGCACAATACGCCGACAGCAAGCGGCCACGCAACCGCTGGGTTTGCGTGGCCGCTGATGCTGGCTGGCGATCCTGCTGCCTTAACCGGACGTTGCGTTACAGAATATAACGGGAAAGGTCTTCGTCCACCGCCAGTTCGCCCAGTTGAGCGTTGACGTATTCGGCATCAATCACCAGCGGGCCATCCATGTCACCGCCCTTGAACGAGGCTTCTTCCAGCAGGCGCTCCATGACCGTGTGAAGACGACGGGCGCCGATGTTTTCGGTGCCTTCGTTGACCTGCCAGGAGATTTCCGCAATGCGTTCGATGCCATCCGGCGTGAACTCGATATCCAGCCCGTCGGTGGCCAGCAGCGCCTGATATTGCCGGGTCAACGAGGCCGAAGGCTCGGTCAGGATGCGTTTGAAATCACTGGGTGTCAGGGCATCCAGCTCAACGCGGATCGGTAAGCGACCCTGCAGCTCGGGGATCAGGTCTGACGGACGCGACAGGTGGAAAGCACCCGAGGCGATAAACAGAATGTGATCCGTTTTGACCATGCCGTACTTGGTCGAGACGGTAGAGCCTTCGATCAGCGGAAGCAGATCGCGCTGGACGCCTTCGCGGGATACTTCGCCACCGCTGGACTGACCGCTGCCCTTGGCAACCTTGTCAATTTCATCGAGGAAGACGATACCGTGCTGCTCCACCGCTTCAACGGCGCGGGTTTTAATGTCTTCTTCGTTGACCAGTTTGCCGGCTTCTTCGTCGCGCAGCAGGCTGAAGGCATCCTTGACCATGATGCGGCGGTTTTCACGCTTCTGCTGGCCCATGTTGGAAAACAGGCTTTGCAGCTGGTTGGTCATCTCTTCCATGCCCGGCGGGGTCATGATGT
Organism: Halomonas sp. LS-001; assembly: GCF_052983955.1. Taxonomy (NCBI): domain Bacteria; kingdom Pseudomonadati; phylum Pseudomonadota; class Gammaproteobacteria; order Oceanospirillales; family Halomonadaceae; genus Halomonas; species Halomonas sp. LS-001. The sequence goes on along the minus strand of NZ_CM129816.1, from coordinate 3,264,582 downwards.
CGACGCTTTGGCCCTGATGGGAAAGCTCAATATCGATTTCTTTCTCATCAAGCTGGCCTTCACGCAGTTTCTTGCGAAACGACTGACGCGTGGCATTTTCTTCGCGGGGCTTGTCTTCCTGCCCGCGGGGTGGAGGCAGTAGGGCATCAAGAATGCGGTCTTCTGCGGCATCGGCCGCGCGATGGGCCACCTCTTCCTTGGCGTGTTCGCGCACCATCTTGATCGCGGCTTCCATCAGGTCACGAATGATGGACTCTACATCGCGGCCGACATAGCCAACTTCGGTGAACTTGGTGGCTTCGACCTTGATGAAAGGTGCCCTGGCCAGTTTCGCCAGACGGCGGGCAATTTCGGTCTTGCCGACACCGGTCGGGCCAATCATCAGAATATTCTTCGGCGTGACCTCGCTGCGCAGGTCAGTTTCCAGCTGCATGCGGCGCCAGCGGTTGCGCAGGGCAATGGCGACGGCGCGTTTGGCATCTTTCTGGCCGATAATGTACTGGTCCAGCGCGTGGACAATCTCGCGGGGAGTCATCTGTGTCATGGTTTATAGCTCTTCCATGGTGATGTGATGGTTGGTGAACACGCAGATATCACCGGCAATTTCGAGTGACTTTTCAGTGATTTCACGAGCCGAAAGATCGGTGTTCTCCAAAAGCGCCCGGGCGCTGGAAAGCGCGTAGTTGCCGCCAGAGCCAATGGCAATGATGCCGCGTTCAGGCTCAACCACATCACCGTTACCGGTAATGATCAGCGAGGCGCTATGGTCGGCCACTGCCAGCAAGGCTTCCAGCCGGCGCAGGGCGCGATCGGTGCGCCAGTCCTTGGCGAGTTCGACCGCCGCCTTGGTCAGGTGCCCCTGGTATTTTTCCAGCTGCGCCTCAAAACGCTCGAAAAGCGTAAAGGCATCAGCGGTACCCCCGGCAAAACCTGCCAACACCTTGCCGCGATAAAGGCGGCGAACCTTGCTGGCGTTTCCTTTCATTACGGTGTTGCCAAGAGATACCTGGCCATCGCCAGCCAGCGCTACCTGATTGCCGCGACGCACAGAAACAATCGTAGTCATGGAGTGAGCTCCTTGTGGGAGGCGTGCTCCCGATGACGGTTCGGCTGCTAAAGCAGCCGCTAAAAAAAAGCAGTTCACAACAAAGTGCGGGCGGTTGATAGAAAATCAACCGCCCGCGAGCAAGTGTCTGTGAGATTTTGACGGAAAACGCTAGTTCTGAAGCTGAATCAGCAGTGGCTCAATGCCCTGGGTGTTCATCAGGTCTTGGGCGCGATTAAGTTCGCGAGGGTCGTCGTAAGGGCCGACCTGAACGCGGTGCCAAGTATTGCCATTGGCCTGAACCTTGCTGATATGAGCCAGCAGGCTTAGATTTTTCAGCCGATCACGCATTCTGCCTGCATCGGTTTCGGAGCGGAAAGAGGCCGCTTGCAGCATGTAACGTGCCTGCTCGGCCTGAGCGGCTGGCGCTTCAGGCTGTGATGTTGCCGTATTCTGCTCGGTGTTCTCGGCGCTGTTCTCGGTATTGTTAGCGGCAATCAGTTCAGCAATCGGGTCATCGTCACTGACCGGCGTGGACGAGGCGATGGGCTCGTCAGGCATGGCTGACTGTTCATCCTCGGTCAGCTGGCCGGACGTGTCAGATGCGTTGCTCGCCACCTCTTCCGCTGGTGTTGCGGCGGGGGCGGGCTCAGGCTGTACGACCGTTGAGGGCACTACACCGCCGGGCGCAATGACTTCGGTTTCCGGCAGCAAGGTGTAAAACTCAAAGGTTGGCATGGAGGCTTCATCGTCCTCCGCAGCCCCCTCGGCAGCAGAATCATCGCGCTGTTCCCTGGAGATTACCGTGGCTTCAGGGCCAGATGCGGGGTCGTCCTGCCAGGGAGCCGTGCCGTTCTGGTAATGCGCCAGGAAAAAGCCCACGACGAGCCCCCCAAGCGCCCATAGCCAGCCTGGCATCGGGGCACGGGACGTTTTCGTCGCTTTATTGCGCTGCGTTGTAGCTCCGCGGCGGGGCGTTTTCTGGCTTGAACTTACCATTAATTACATCTCCTCTGGCGCACTGACACCCATCAGGTCGAGGCCATTGCGCAGTACCTGGCGGGTGGCGAGACCCAGGGCCAGGCGTGTATTACGCAGGGTGTCATCGTCTACCATGACTTTGACGGCGTTGTAACACGTGTGGAAATCACCCGCGAGAGCAAGCAGATACTGTGCAATTTGCTGGGGCTCACGATTTCTGGCTGCCACTTCGACTACGTCCGGGAAGCGTGCCAGACGGTTCAGTACGGCCTTTTCCTGATCGCTGTCGAGCAATGCCAGGTTGGCCAGGGCCATGTCGTGATCAAACGGCTGTTTGGCTGCCTCAGCTTTGCGCATCATGCTGCACACGCGTGCATGCGCATATTGGACATAGTAAACCGGATTTTCGTTCGACTGAGAACGGGCAAGATCAATATCAAATGTTAACTGGGAGTCTGCGCGGCGTGCCGCGAGGAAAAACCGCGTGGCATCGCGGCCGACTTCATCAATCAGATCCCGAACGGTGACGTAGCTGCCAGCCCGCTTGGACAGTTTCACCTCAACGCCTGAACGGGTCACCATCACCATCTGGTGCAGAACGTAATCCGGCCAGCCTTTGGGAATGCCGACTTCCAGCGCCTGAAGCCCGGCGCGAACGCGGGTTACCGTAGAGTGGTGATCAGCGCCCTGTTCGTTGATGACCGTCTTGAAGCCGCGCTGCCATTTGTCGAGGTGATAGGCCACATCCGGCAGGAAGTAGGTAAATCCGCCGTCACGTTTGCGCATGACGCGGTCCTTGTCATCACCAAACGCGGTGGTGCGCAGCCACATGGCACCGTCTTCTTCATAGGTATGGCCATTGTTGACCAGTTGCTCGACGGTGGCATCCACCTTGCCGTGCTGGTACAGCGAGGACTCCAGAAAATAGACATCGAACTCAACGCCAAACGCTTTCAGATCGAGATCCTGCTCGCGGCGCAGCCAGGCCACCGCAAAGGTCTGGATGGCGTCAAGATCGTCCGGGTCAGCTTTAGCAGTGACTTCACGGTCATCGGCGCTGACGGTTTTGCCTGCCAGGTAATCTTTTGCTACGTCGATAATATAATCGCCACGGTAACCGTCTTCCGGCCAGCCGCTGTCGTCGGGTGTCAGCCCTTTGACCCGGGCATGAACGGAGCGCGCCAGGTTGCTGATCTGTGCGCCTGCATCGTTGTAGTAAAACTCGCGGGTGACATCATAGCCGGTGGCTTCCAAAAGGCGGCACAGGCAGTCGCCAATGGCGGCGCCACGGCCATGGCCTACGTGCAACGGCCCGGTCGGGTTGGCAGACACAAATTCCACCTGCACTTTCTGACCCTGGCCAACCATACTGCGGCCAAAGGTGTCACCGCAGTCAAGCACTTGCGCCACAACCTGGGCGGCGGCGTCGGTGGCGGCAAAAAAGTTGATAAAGCCGGGGCCTGCGATCTCGGTTTTCTGCACGGCATCGCTGGCGGGGAGCGCCTGTACAATCGCGTCGGCCAGGTCGCGGGGCTTCATGCCCGCTGGCTTGGCCAGCATCAGCGCCAGATTGGTGGCATAGTCGCCGTGAGCTTTGTCTTTCGTGGGGTCAACCTTGACCGTCGGTTGAATATCCTGAGGAAGCACGCCCTGATGCTTGAGCGCATCAATGGCGCCTTCAAGCAGGGTAATAATGGTGTCTTTCATAACATGGGTATCCAGTAACGTCGGTGGCGGCGTGCGCGTGCGCATCGTAAAACGGCGTATTATCGACGATTGCGGGCGACTTTCAAACAGCAAGATTCCCTAACTCAGCGTTTGAGGGTCGATATCCAGCGACCAGCGAACGCGGCGGGCATCCCGGCTGCTTTCCAGCCAATGAACCAGCGCGCTGGCGGCCTGATGCAAATGGCTGCGTTTATCGGCGTTCAGCATGACGTGCAGATGGTAGCGATTCTGGCGACGCTCCATCGGCGCAGGAATCGGCCCCAGGCAGCGTGCCTGGCAGTCGTGAGTCTCCAGCCAGGTACGCAGATGCTGGGCTGACGCCTGGGCCAGTGCCATGGCGGCGTCGGCCTGCGGGCTTTCGATCCGCAGTAACGCCATAAAGCTGAAAGGTGGCAAATGGGCGCTACGCCGTTCGGCAAGCAGGTGGCGTGCCAGTGTGCCATAGCCGTGTTCCGCCAGCTGGTTAAGGTTCGGGTCATCGGCATGCAGTGTCTGCACCAGAACACGGCCCGGGTCGGCGGCCCGCCCTGCGCGCCCGGCGACTTGCTCAAGCAGCTGGGCGCTATGCTCCAGCGCGCGAAAATCGGCGGCATACAGGCCGCCATCCGCGTTGATTACCACAACGAGGGTAACGTGTGGCAGGTGATGCCCCTTGGCCAGCATCTGAGTGCCTACCAGCAGGCAGGGTTCGCCGCGTGATACCTCTTTCATGATCTGTTCGAAGCTGTCTTTACGTCGAGTGCTGTCACGGTCGATGCGGTGGACGGTTGTTTTGGGAAATAACCCCTGCAAGGTTTCTTCCGTGCGTTCCGTGCCACTGCCCAGTGCCCGCAGATCCCCGCTGCCGCATTCCGGGCAGGCAGGCGGCAAGGCGCGTCGTGCATCGCAATGGTGGCAGGCCAGCAGCGAAGGTTGACGATGCAGGGTCATGCGCGCATCGCATTGGTGGCACTCCGCCACCCAGCCGCAGGCATGGCAGGCCAGTGTCGGAGCAAACCCACGGCGGTTGATGAAGATCAGTACCTGCTTGCCCGCGCCAAGCGAATTTTTGATGGCTTTGACGGTGCCCGGCAGCAAGCCGCCACGGCAAGGCTGATGGCGTAAGTCGACCAGCTCCAGGCGGGCAGGCGCATGACGGCTGGCGCGCTGGGTGAGCGATAGATGGCGGTAAGAACCATCGAGGGCGCGCTGCAGGCTCTCCAGCGACGGCGTGGCGCTGCCTAGCAGGATCGGAATGCGATGGTGATGCGCGCGTGCCACGGCAAGGTCTCGGGCGTGGTAACGCAATCCGTCATGCTGTTTATAGGAGCCATCGTGCTCTTCGTCGACGATGATCACACCCGGCCGCGCCAAGGGTGTGAAAATCGCCGAACGGGTGCCGATGATAATCGGCGCGCGACCGCTGGCCGCTGCTTCCCAGGCGTCCATGCGTTCCGCGTCTGTCAGGCCTGAGTGCAGGGCAAGCACCGGCACGTTAAAACGCTGGCGAAAACGCGCCAGGGTTTGCGGCGTCAGGCCGATTTCAGGAATCAGCACGAGTGCCTGCTGACCTTTGCTGACCACGGCATCAATCAACTGCAGGTAAACTTCGGTTTTGCCGCTGCCAGTGACGCCTTCCAGCAGGCAGGGGTGAAAGTCGTCGAGCTTTTCATGCAGGACGGATAACGCCGTTGCCTGCTCGCGATTAAGGGGCAGTGCCGGGTTGGCCAGCGGCTGACGGGTAGGAGTGGGAGCCGCAGCCAGGGCGACATCGAAAGATTCAATCAGAGCTTTTTGGGCTAGCCGGTTCAGGGTGTCCTGAGTAAACCCGTGAGCGGTAACAACACGGCGAGCCAGGCCCTGTGGATGCTGGCCAAGCAACTCCCATAACTCAGCCTGACGCCTGGCGCGGCCAAAGTCGGGCGTTGATGGCGCTGAGGGGCTGTGTTTCCAGAATGTTTGAGTCCGGCCCGCCATTGGGTGGCCCTGACGAAGGCGAGCGGGCATGGCATTGGCCAGCGTATCGCCCAGGCCGTGCTGATAATAGCGTGCGGTAAAACGGCACAGCCATAGCCAGTCAGCGGGCAAGGGCGTTTCATCCAGAGCGTCATGAACACAGCGTAACTGTGCGTCTGGCACCTCGCTGTGGCTGGCGAGTTCTACGATGACGCCTACCACGTCACGACGCCCAAACGGAACGCTGACTCGCAGCCCAACCTGCCAGCCATCCACAGGCGGTCTGGCGGATGGCCGATAGTCGAACAGACGGCGAAGCGGTGAAGGCAATGCCACCCGCAGCACAGATACTGATAAAAGAGTGGAACGCGGCAATTGGCCTCCGGCGTCAGGTTTGCTAGAATGCGCGGCTGCTTTGAGCCAATGGGCTCAAGCGGCTTAACCGGTTAATCGATTTCAAACCCGTATGCGGTGCCTGGCAAATGATCAGGTGGCGGCATACAGCTTCGCGAGGCTTAAGATGAGACAAGGTATTCACCCGAATTACAACACGGTAACGGCAAGCTGTTCTTGCGGTGCCACGTTCCAGGTCGGTTCGACTTCAGGTCACGACTTCTCTCTGGATGTGTGCTCTAACTGCCACCCGTTCTATACGGGCAAGCAGAAGCAGGCAACCACCGGTGGCCGTGTAGAGCGCTTCAACAAGCGTTTCGGCGCTGCAGTAAAACGCGGTTAATTGACGCGTTATTAAGTCAATACAAGGTGTTTGATCGCGATAGACACATTGCGCTCTTATTATCTTGCAAAACCCTCGGCAATCGCCGGGGGTTTTTTTATAAAAAACTGGCTGAGCCTGAGCATGCTAAGCATAAAATCTACGAAATAATACGTAAAATTTGCGAAAGTGAAGCAAAATCGATTAAAACGAGCGTTTTGTGTTTGAAGCTGTAGTTGAGGCGTTAACGTTTTTTGTATATTCTGCAGCGCTCTGTTCCTAAAATAACACCCTGCTTTTTTTACCTCTTTTTCTCGTGCGCTTTATTTTAGCGTCCCTCTTGATGACCGCGTTTATCAGCGCTTGATTGTGATTGTTGATACTTTATTTTTAACGCCCAACCGGACCCAAACCATGACGGAAGCATTTAAACAGGCGGCTTTGGATTATCACGCTAAACCCATTCCCGGAAAACTGTCGGTCGAGTTGACTAAGCCCGCATCGACAGCGCGGGATCTTGCGTTGGCTTACAGCCCTGGTGTGGCCGAGCCTGTGCGTGAAATCGCCCGTGACCCTGAAAATGTTTTCCGTTACACGGGGAAAGGTAACCTGGTGGCGGTTATCTCTGATGGCAGTGCGATTCTTGGGTTAGGTAACCTGGGGCCGCTGGCCAGCAAGCCGGTGATGGAAGGCAAGGGCGTTTTGTTCAAGCGCTTTGCTGGTATTAATTCCGTCGATGTTGAAGTCGAATCGGAAAGCCCGAAGGCTTTTATTGATACTGTCGCGCGGATTGCCAGCACCTGGGGCGGGATTAATCTTGAGGATATCAAGGCACCGGAGTGTTTCGAGATTGAGAAAGCGCTGATTGAGCGTTGCGCTGTTCCTGTTTTTCATGATGATCAGCACGGCACCGCGATTGTTACAGCAGCAGGTATGCTCAATGCGCTGGATATTGCTGGTAAGTCGATTGAAAACGTCAAGATCGTCTGCATGGGTGCCGGAGCTGCCGCCATTGCGTGTATGCGGTTGCTGATTTCCTGTGGCGCTAGCAAAGATAATCTGGTCATGCTGGACCGTCGCGGCGTCATTCACACTGATCGTGAAGGCATCAACGAGTACAAGGCTGAATTTGCCCGTGGTACCGCGATGCGTACGTTAGACGATGCCGTCGATGGCGCGGATGTCTTTATCGGGCTTTCCGGTCCTGGGTTGCTGTCTGCCGAGCAGGTTAAAACCATGGCGCCTGATCCGGTGATTTTTGCCTGCACCAATCCAGACCCGGAAATTCATCCCGAGGTAGCCCGCGAAGCGCGCCCGGATGTGATCATGGCAACCGGCCGTTCGGATTACCCCAATCAGGTGAATAACGTGCTTGGTTTCCCGTTCATTTTCCGTGGGGCGCTGGATGTCCGTGCCACGCGAATCAATGAATCGATGAAACTGGCCGCGGTGCATGCCTTGAAAGATCTGGCCCGCGAGCCGGTGCCACAAGCCGTGCTGGATGCCTACGAGCGTGATTCCATGAGCTTTGGGCGTGATTATATTATTCCGACACCCGTGGATGTGCGACTGCTGGGCAAAGTGTCATCTGCCGTCGCTCAGGCGGCGGTAGATTCCGGCGTCGCGCGCAAGCCATACCCTGCGCATTATCCGCTTGAAAGCGTTAACGATGTTTACGGTGTTTGATTGACGCTATCTGATTAGCGCTGTCTGCTCCGCGTTTATCACCATGAAAGCCTGCAACGCCCGCTTATAACGCGGGCGTTTGCATGGTGAGCTGACGCACTGATGAACGCCGGTTCAGCGGATCGGTGCGTCATGCAGGCGCATCAGGCCTTCCTGAGCGGTAGAGGCCACCAGGGCCCCTTGGCGATTATAGATATGGCCACGGGCAAGACCACGACCACCTCCCGCCCAGGGGGAGTCAGTGACGTACAGAAGCCAGTCGTCCAGGCGAGCATCCTGGTGCAGCCAGATAGCATGGTCGAGGCTGGCAATCTGCAGTTTAGGGTCCGTGTAGGTGACCTTGTGGGGGATCAGCCCTGTGGTCAGTAGATTGAAGTCCGAGACATAGGACAGCAAATGGCGATGCAGCGCGGCGTCATCGGGGAGTTTACCTGCCAGTCGAAACCATAAGCACTGATGTGCCGGGGCTTGTTCCGCTTCGCTGCGCGAGAGATGGATAAACTCGCTGGGATGACCTTTGAAGCGGCTGTGCCTGGCCTCTCCGCTGGATAATAACGATTCAGGCGAGGGCACCTCCGGCATGGGACTATAATGCGTCATCAAGGTTGGTTCAGGCGTTTGAAATGAGGCGCTGCAGAAGAAAATCGGCCGACCTTTCTGAATCGCTGTGACGCGCCGTGTGGTAAAGCTGCCGCCATCACGCACGTTATCGACCTGATAGACGACCGGACGGTGTGGGTCGCCGGGGCGCAGAAAATAGCCATGCTGAGAGTGAGGCCTACGGTCGTCAGGTACCGTCAGGCTGGCAGCCGCGAGCGCTTGTCCGAGCACTTGCCCACCGTACAGTTGCGGAAAGCCTAGATCCTGGCTCTGGCCGCGAAACAGGGTGTCTTCCAGCGGTTCCAGAACCAACAGGTTGGCGAGTGTGTCGAGTGCCTCCTGAGAGGAGGCAGTCTCTTGAGGGATATCGGTCATTGTAGCGTATCCTGTAGGGCATCTCTTTTAGGGCGAAAGGTAATGCGTCCTGTCACTATCATACGATTGTTTGCCTACCATAGCGGAGTATTGTGCCATGCGCAGCGATGAATTTTACATGCACCGTGCGCTGGATCAGGCGCATCTGGCGTTTAGCGACGGAGAAGTGCCGGTGGGGGCGGTCGTGGTTTCCGCTGATGGGGAAATAATAGCGGCGGCGTATAACGCACCCATTACCGGCTGTGACCCCTGCGCTCATGCTGAGATTCTGGCCCTGCGAGCCGCTGGAGAGGCGGCAGGTAATTACCGGTTGGACGGCGCAACACTGTTTGTGACCCTTGAGCCCTGCATGATGTGTGCAGGGGCCATGGTGCACGCGCGCATTGCCCGGCTGGTGTATGCCGCCGCCGAACCGCGCGCCGGTATGGTGGAATCAAAAGCCAATCTGCTGGCACAGCCCTGGTTCAATCACCAGGTCGCGGTGACTGGCGGCGTGCTGGCAGCATCGTCGAAACGCCTGTTAAAGCGCTTTTTCAGTGAAAAACGCCGCCCTCTTCAGGGAGAGTAGTCAGTGAGAGTCATCAGGGGGGATAATAAGCGCTTTCTACCCGATTTCGGCCGTTTTCCTTGGCACGGTATAACGCCTCGTCAGCTAGCTGTACCAGGCGCGGCAAGACAAGTTCGCCCGCTTGCAAAGTGATAACGCCGGCGCTTAGCGTTAACGGCTTACCATCAGCGTGGAGTAGCTTGGTTGCCTGAAGGCGCTGGCGAAGCTGTTCAGCGATGGTTTTTGCCTGATCATGATCAACGCCAGGTAACAGACTAATAAACTCTTCACCGCCATAGCGGGCAAATATGCCCCGTTCGCCAACCACATCGACCCCGAGCCGGGCCGTTGCAATCAGGTAGTCATCGCCAACAAGGTGCCCGAGTTGGTCGTTAACGTGCTTGAAATTATCAATATCACACATTATCAGGCTAAAAGGACGACGGTCCTGTTGGGAATGGATCTGTTCAAGGACATGACGACGGTTGGCGATACCGGTGAGGTCATCGTGATGTGCCAGCCATTCTATTTCCCGCTGTAGACGCCCACGTTTTTCAATTTCTGACTGTAGGGTATGGTTATTAAAACGTACGTTACGATTCTGTTCACCGAGCTGCCGGAACGTATAAACCACCAGATACAGCAGGTAAGCGAGGATCAGGCCAATACCCAGGCCGATGGAAGGTAGGCGGGGTAAATGGGTCAGCAGATAGTCCCGGCGTGGCTGGAATGTCAGCGTGAGAGGTGATTCGGCTAAGGAAAGAGCGTAGCGATGCTGCCAGGGGCCGGGGTGGGTGAGGTCACCAAAACTGGCCAGCACATGACTGTTTTCATGCCAGCGCACCTGGCCATGTGCTGGGTCCAGTTCAGCAAACAGCGTGTCTGCCAGCATGGGGATGCTAATCGCCATGGCCGCAGCCCCCACCAGTCTGCCATTGGCTTGTCTGACGGGCCAGTAAGTCACAATGCCGGGGACTCCCTGAAGAAGCTCAATGACTTCGGTGCTTGCCGTGCGTGCCCCTTCCAGAGCAGGCTCCAGAGCACCCCTTCCACTGGGTTGTACCTGATACAGACGTTGCCCCTGTGCTGCCAGGTTGAGCGAGGTGGGTGGGTAGACATGCTGGATGCGGCTGGTGGTGTCGATAAACGCAATATTCAGAAAATAACGGAAATCAGCGTGATAGACCGACGCTTGTTGGGTCCATTGCACATCGTTTGGCGGGCTGTCGAGCAGTGTCCAGAAATGCGCAAAACGTCGCATGGCCTGACGTTGTGCCACGATTTCCTGGGTGAGTTGTATCGCCAGGCGCTGGCCTTCTTCAGCACTCATGGCGTGCAGCGATTTTTCGGCCTGGCGGTGCTGTTGTTGCCAAAGAAGTAGCGTGACCACTACCAGCAGAGCGGCCGGCCATAGCGCATAGGAGAGATGCCGTTTGCGTTGCCAGTCGGGTTTGGCCTGGACGTATTGCCAGGCCAGTAGCAAGCCGATGCTCGCCAGAGTAGGCAAGCCGCTGGTGTAATGTAAAAGGGGGGTGTTAATTAACGGAAATAGTATATCAATCAGTTGCATCGCTAATAGACATAGCGTTGCCGTGAGCAGAAGTGGCGCGCCAATATGAACCTGACTACGCAACACAAGACTCAGAGCCAATAGTTGCATGCAAAGGGTCGTCAGCAGTGGAGCACGCCAGTTGTCTACGCTTGTGTCGGTGATCAATGGCGGGCTCAGCCGTTGCCATTGAACGGTGTTGACCCAGGCTTCCGGCGTGATATAGCTCAAGGTGCCGGGCAGCAAAAGCACAATCACCAGAGCAGCAATCGACTGAGACGTTAGAGCGCAGCGAAATTTTATTGCCCAGTGAGCAAGCATCAGAACGAGCAGAACAACGCCAGCAAAGCGTGGATGCGAAAAAACGTCTGCGATAACCACGGCGCTTGCAAGCGCGAGAAGCCAGGTGGATCGATGAAAAATCGCAGGCATCATGATGAGCTGACCCTAATCAGTCGATGGAGACAGTCCGGTGTCCGGGATGGGGCCGTCGTTGGCCAATGTCTGTTCCAGCTGGAAAAACTGTTGCCGACTGCGTTCAACGTAATTCAGCATCTCATAATAACGGCGGATGTTGCGTACATAAATCACTGGCTCGCCGCCGCGGGCGTAACCATGGCGGGTCTTGCTGTACCACTCTCGGTATTGAAGCAGAGGAAGTGATTCTCTCACATCTTGCCAGAGATCCGGATTTCCACCGCGCATTTCAGTAATTTTACGCGCATCGTAAAGATGGCCAAGCCCTACATTGTAAGATGCCATGGCCATGTACAGGCGGTCTTCACCGGTAATGCTCTCTGGAAGGCGATCCATCACACTGCGCAGGTAGCGTGCGCCGCCATCAATGCTTTGTACCGGGTCACGGCGATTGCTGACGTCCATTTCCTGAGCAGTGGCATTGGTCAGCATCATCAACCCGCGCACGCCAGTAGGGGAAACCGCGTCTCTGTCCCAGTGAGATTCCTGATAGCCCACTGCCGCCAGCAGCTTCCAGTCAAAGTCGGTTTCCTGGGCAGCCTGTTTGAAATGCTCGGTATATTGCGGCAAGCGAGAATCCAGGTGGGACAGAAAGGTGCGCGTACCTACGTATTCAAGATAATCATCGTGACCGAAATGGCGCGTTACCAGAGTGTCGAGTTCTCCGCTGTCATGAAGGGATTGAAGAAACGCATTCGCGGCATCAATCAGATTCAATCCTTGGCCACTGGGCAGTGCCCAGACCATGGATAATGGCTCTCCCAGCAGAAACCCCCGCTCTACATCAGGAAAGAACAGCCGGTTAACACGGAACTGGTGATCAAAAATGATGGCGGCATCCAGGGTTTCATTCTGGATGCGGGCGAGAAGGTCGGCGACCTCAAGATCACGTGACGCCTGCCAGTCAAGCGCCGGATGGGTTTGCTGTAACTGGTTTAACATGCTCGACAGCCCTGAACTGCTGAGCGTACCAACGTTCAGATCAGCCAGGTCGGCGACGGAATCAATACCGTTTAACCCACGCCGATAGACCACCAGTGGCTGCATTTCAATGATCGGGCGGGTGTAATGAATGCCTGGGGTCGGTGGTGTCAGCGGCAGGCCAGCAGCGCCAATGTCGCCTCGTGCGCGGACGGCTGGCAGGATGCTCTCCAGGTGATGGCCGGCATCAAGGTTCAGGCTCACGTCAAGGTGTGCTGCGAAGCGTCGCATCAGTTCATATTCGAAGCCGGTTGGGCCGCGTCGCCCTTCATAGTAAGTCGTAGGCGAAGTGCGAGTATGAAAAGTGATAAAATCACGGCTTTGAACAAGTGTAAGATGCTCGCCTTGAGGTGCCGTGGATAACGTCGGTATTATCACCAACAGCAAAGCACCCGCCAGTGCAAGGCACAGGCGGCTCAGGGTGTTAATGAGCTGTGGTTTGGACGTTAGCATGGCAGTTTTCGTGTCTCTGTCATAAGACCACGATACCCAGCCATCAGCAGGCTGTCACCTTGTTGATTTCGTGTGGCCCATGCTTTCCAGTATCATAGCGCCAAATGCCGCATCGCGGTGTCACTGTTTCCTGCTTGAAACTTCTGCTCTAGAGGCTCCCAGATATGCTCGAACTGCGCGGCACGCCAGCCCTTTCCGCTTTCCGACACGCCCGTTTATTGGCCACGCTTCAGGAAAGCGTGCCAGAAGTGGAGGCGTTATCGGCGGACTATGTTCATTTTGTTGACCATCGCGCTGAGCTTTCGCCCGCTACCCGCGAGCGTCTGACAGCATTGCTGGATTACGGGACGGATCCGTCTTCAGCCAGTCAACCAGCGCCGGCGGACGGAGCGCAGCGTTTTCTGGTAGTGCCGCGTATCGGCACTCAGTCACCCTGGTCGTCCAAGGCAACGGATATTGCTCATAACTGTGGCCTTGCGGACGTTGCCCGCATTGAGCGCGGTATTGATTATCGGATTACTTTTCGCGCTGCCCCCGATGAAGCGGCCTTTCATGCATTAATCGCGCTGCTGCATGACCGTATGACCGAAACCGTGTTGCAGGATGCCTCCGATGCCGCCTTGCTGTTTGCTCAGCATGAACCGGCGCCACTTGGCAAGGTGGATATTCTGGACGGTGGCCGTGAGGCGTTGGCTACTGCCAATGTCGAGCTGGGTCTGGCGCTTGCCGAGGATGAGATCGACTATCTGGTCGACGCCTTCCGCGAGCTTGACCGCAACCCGACCGACGTTGAACTGATGATGTTCGCCCAGGCCAACTCGGAGCATTGCCGCCACAAGATTTTCAATGCCGACTGGGTGATCGACGGGGAAGAACAGCCTTACTCGCTGTTCAAGATGATCAAGAATACCTTTGCCACTTCGCCGGATAATGTTCTGTCGGCTTACAGCGATAACGCGGCCGTGATCAAGGGCAGTCATGCCGGACGCTTCTTTCCAACGCCTCTGACCGGCGCTGATAATGAGCAGGCAGAGTACGCTGCGCATCAGGAGCCGATCCACATTCTGATGAAAGTGGAAACTCACAACCACCCGACCGCGATTGCGCCTTTCCCCGGCGCCGCGACGGGTTCCGGTGGTGAAATTCGCGATGAGGGCGCAACCGGCATCGGCGGCAAACCCAAGGCTGGGCTGTCAGGCTTTACGGTTTCCAACCTGCGTATTCCTGAGTTTGTTCAGCCCTGGGAAGCCTTCGACTACGGTAAACCCGAACGCATGCAGTCGGCGCTTTCCATCATGCTTGAAGGCCCGATTGGCGGGGCCGCCTTCAATAACGAATTTGGCCGCCCTAACCTGACCGGTTACTTCCGCACCTACGAGCAGGAATCGCTCAACGAAGGCGGGATCGAGCGTCGCGGTTTCCATAAGCCGATCATGCTGGCGGGTGGCTACGGCAATATTCGCGCCCAGCACGTTCAGAAGGGCGATATTCCGGTTGGCGGTAAGCTGATTGTGATGGGCGGTCCGGCCATGCTGATCGGCCTGGGCGGTGGGGCAGCGTCTTCCATGGCCTCAGGTGCTTCCAGCGCTGATCTGGACTTTGCCTCGGTACAGCGAGAAAACCCGGAAATCGAGCGTCGCGCTCAGGAAGTGATTGACCGCTGCTGGGCGCTGGGCGACCACAACCCCATTCGTTTTATTCATGACGTAGGGGCGGGCGGGCTTTCCAACGCCTTGCCTGAACTGGTCAAAGATGGCGGTCGCGGCGGTCTGTTTGATATTCGCGCCGTGCCCAACGCCGAACCGGGCATGAGCCCGCTGGAAATCTGGTGCAACGAAGCCCAGGAACGCTATGTGCTGGCCGTGGCCGCAGAAGATCTCGATACCTTCGATGCCCTTTGTCAGCGTGAGCGTTGCCCTTATGCGGTCGTGGGCGAAGCGCTTGAACAGCACCATCTGGAAGTCCGTGACGGCCACTTCGATAGCCAGCCGGTCGATTTGCCCATGAGCGTGCTGTTCGGTAAAGCGCCAAAAATGCAGCGTGAATTCAAGCGTCAGACGCCAGCGTTATCCGGCGTGATGCTGGATAACCTGGACCTGCGCGAAGCCATGGATCGCGTGCTGCGCCTGCCAACCGTGGCCTCCAAAAGCTTTTTGATCACCATTGGCGACCGCTCGATTACCGGTCAGGTCGCACGTGATCAGATGGTTGGCCTCTGGCAGGTGCCCGTGGCCGATGTGGCGGTGACAACAGCAAGTTTTGATACGCACACAGGTGAAGCCATGGCCATGGGCGAACGTCCGCCTGTTGCCTTGATCAACCCGGCGGCCAGCGCCCGCCTGGCAGTGGCGGAAGCGATTACCAACCTGGCGGCCGCGCCGATTGCCAAGCTCGGGGATATCAAGCTTTCTGCCAACTGGATGAGTGCTGCCAATCACGCGGGGGAAAACCAGGCGCTGTATGACGCGGTTTACGCGGTGGGTATGGAGCTTTGCCCGGCGCTGGGTATCGCCATTCCGGTGGGTAAGGATTCCATGTCGATGCGCACCGCCTGGGAAGGCACCAACGCGAAAGGCGAGAGCGAAGAAAAAAGCGTCACATCGCCGCTTGCATTGGTCGTCACCGGATTTGCCCCGGTCACCGATGCCATGGCCACGCTGACGCCGGAAATCAACCTGGAGCAGGAAGAATCCGACCTGATTCTGATTGACCTGGGTAACGGCCAGAACCGCATCGGCGGTTCGGCATTGTCGCAGGTTTACGGGCAAGTGGGTAACGAATGCCCGGACGTGGATGACCCGGAAGACATCAAGGCATTTTTTGAAGTCATTCAGGGACTCAACCGGGATGGCAAGCTCCTTGCCTACCACGACCGCAGTGACGGCGGCCTGCTGGTCACGCTGCTGGAAATGGCCTTTGCTGCCCATGCCGGGCTGGAAATCAAACTGGACTGGCTGATTGACGAGCCGGTTGAAGCGTTCAATGCGCTGTTTGCCGAAGAGCTTGGGGCGGTGATTCAGGTGAACCGTGCGGATACCGAAGCGGTATTGACCCAGTTCGCCATGGCAGGCATCGAAACCTGTGGCGTCATTGCCCGCCCGCGTTACGACGATCAGGTCCGCGTGACCCTGTTTGAAGAGCCGTTGCTGGAAACCACCCGCCAGCTGGCCCAGCGCACCTGGTCGGAAACCAGCTACCGCATGCAGGCACTGCGTGATAATCCTGAATGCGCGAAAAATGAGTTTGATAACCTGCTGGATGTGCGAGACCCCGGTTTATCCGCAACGCCCACCTTTGATGTCAACGACGATATCAGCGCGCCCTTTATCAATACGACGCGGCCTGCCATGGCCGTGCTGCGCGAGCAGGGCGTTAACGGCCAGGTAGAAATGGCCTGGGCCTTTGATAAAGCCGGCTTCAAAGCGGTGGATGTTCACATGAGTGATATCCTCGCTGGCCGGGTGTCGCTGGAAGACTTTAACGGTCTGGTTGCCTGTGGCGGCTTCTCTTACGGAGATGTGCTCGGTGCGGGGGGCGGCTGGGCAAAATCGGTGCTGTTCAACGAGCGAGCCCGTGAGCAGTTCGCGGCGTTTTTCCAGCGTGATGACAGCTTCGCCCTCGGGGTATGTAACGGCTGCCAGATGCTTTCACAGATCAAGACACTGATTCCGGGGGCAGAAGACTGGCCCGAGTTCGTGCGTAACGAATCCGAGCAGTTTGAAGCCCGGGTCGCCATGGCCCGGGTTGAGAAAAGTCCCTCGATTCTGCTGGCGGGTATGGAAGGTTCACGCCTGCCGATTGCCGTGGCCCATGGGGAAGGCCGTGCTGCTTTCCGCGACGCCGCACACCTGCGCCGCATGCAGTCCAGCAGTCAAATCGCGCTGCGCTACGTTGATAATTACGGCCAGGTCACCACCCGCTATCCGGCCAACCCCAATGGCTCGCCTGCAGGGATTACCGGCCTGACCACACCGGATGGCCGCGTGACGATCATGATGCCGCACCCGGAGCGGGTCACCCGCGCCGTCACCAACTCCTGGCGCCCGGCTGAATGGACGGAAGACGGCGCCTGGTTGCGCCTGTTCCGCAATGCACGGGTCTGGCTCGGTTAATCCATGCCTGCCAGCCACCACCATAAGGCGACCCAAGGGTCGCCTTTATTGTCATCCCCGCCAGCCCTTCGCCCCTACCAGCGCGAGGCGGTTGAGCGCGTGGTGACGCATTTTCGCGGCGGAAGCGACCCGGCGGTAGTCGTGCTGCCGACCGGTAGCGGAAAATCCCTGGTGATTGCCGAGCTGGCGCGGATTGCCCGTGGGCGCGTGCTGGTGCTGGCCCATGTGCGCGAACTGGTCGAGCAGAACCATGCCAAATATGAGGCTTATGGCCTTGCGGCGGACATCTTCAGCGCCGGTTTGAAGCGCAAGGAAGCCGGGCGTCAGGTGGTGTTTGGTTCGGTGCAGTCGGTGGTCCGCAATCTGGAAAGCTTTAGTGATGCACGGTTTACCTTGCTGGTGATTGATGAATGCCACCGGGTATCGCCCAGTGAAGATGCCAGCTATCGCCAGGTGATTACGCATCTGCAACAGCATAACCCGCAGCTAAAGATTCTCGGCCTGACCGCCACACCTTACCGCCTGGGGCAGGGGTTTATCTATTATCGCCACCACCACGGTATGGTGCGTGGTGATGAAGACAGCTTTTTCCGCGATTGCGTGTTTGAGCAGCCGCTGCGGCTGATGGTCAAACAGGGGTATCTGGCGCCCCCGGTGCGTCGCGACATGGCGGTGGCGCATTATGATTTTTCCGCATTGACGCCGGGCGCCAGCGGCGCGTTTCGCGAAGAGGAAATCAACCGTGTGGTGGCTGGCAACCGGGCGACACCCCAGATTATCGCCGATATCATCCAGCACGCTGAAGACCGCCGTGGGGTGATGATCTTTGCCGCCACGGTGGCTCACGGCGAAGAAATTCTCGGCTACCTGCCCAAGGATCAGGCGGCCCTGATTACCGGTGCCACCGAGTCGCAGGCGCGTACTCAGCGGATTGAGGCCTTCAAGGCGCAACAGCTAAAATATCTGGTCAACGTGGCAGTGCTGACGACCGGCTTTGATGCGCCCCATGTGGACCTGATCGCGATCCTGCGCCCCACGGAGTCGGTTAGCCTGTATCAGCAGATTGTGGGGCGTGGGCTGCGCTTGTCTGCGGATAAAAGCGACTGCCTGATTCTTGATTACGCCGGTAACCCCTGGGATGTTTACGCGCCGGAGGTGGGGTCGCCAAAGCCTGACAGCGACAGTGAACCTGTACAGGTAGAATGCCCGGCTTGCGGGCACGCTAACCTGTTCTGGGGGAAGCGCGACGGCGAAGTGGTGATCGAGCATTTTGGTCGCCGTTGCCAGGGGCTGGTGGACGCTGACAACGAGGGTGTGACAGCGAAGGCCGCTAAACAACAGTGCGAATTTCGTTTCCGCTTTAAAGTGTGCGGCGACTGTGGCGCGGAAAATGATATTGCCGCCCGGCGTTGTCATGGCTGCCAGCAGTTACTGGTGGATGCCGATGACAAGCTCAAGGACGCCCTGAAACTCAAAGATGCCCGCGTTCTGCGAGTCAGCGGCATGCAACTTGAGGCCACCATTAACGGGCGCGGGCTGCCACGCTTGAAAGTCACCTATCATGACGAAGACGGTGCCACTCTGGCCGAATGGTTTGCGCTGGAAACCCAGGCGCAACGCCGAGCGTTTTATGCCGCTTTTCTGCGCGACCACTTGCGGGCACCGGCATCTGGCTGGCAACCGATGACGCCCGACGAGGTCATAGGGGAACAACAGCGCCTGCGGGCCCCGGATTTTGTTGTCGGGCGCAAGGTCGGGCGGCACTTCCAGATTCGCGATAAACTGTTTGATTATCAGGGACGCTATCGCAAGGCGACAGAGGCGCAGTAACCTAAGCAAGCAAGTGGTTATCCTGAAAAACGCACCATCATCATTCATCCACCTTAGAGCCAACAGACGACTATGGACGCGACGCAGGAAGCGGCGGCAGAGCAGCAGGTGTCACAGGCCGTGGCGCGTCTGTTTGATGAACCGATTACCCAGATGCCGGAGGATCTGTATATTCCTCCCGAAGCGCTGCGCGTGTTTCTCGAAGCCTTTGAAGGGCCGCTGGATCTTCTTCTGTACCTGATTCGCCGCCAGAACCTGGATATTCTGACCATCAACGTCGCCACGATCACCCATCAGTATATCGAATATGTTGAGCTGATGAAGGCCATGGAAATCGAGCTGGCCGGTGAATACCTACTGATGGCGGCGATGCTGGCCGAGATCAAATCGCGCACCCTGCTGCCGCGCCCGCCCAAAGAAGAAGACGACGAAGGCGAAGATCCGCGCGCCGAGTTGATTCGCCGCCTGCAGGAGTACGAGCGACTCAAGGAAGCGGCGGAATCGCTGGATACGCTGCCGCGCATGGGCCGCGACTGGTTCAGCGTGCATGCGGGGCTGCCGCCACTGGAATCACGGGTCATTCACCCGGAGGTGGAACTGGATGAGCTGCTGGGCGCCTTGACGGAGCTTCTCAAGCGCGCTGATCTGGCTCAGGCGCATAATATCAGCCGTGAAGTGCTTTCCACGCGCGAGCGCATGTTGGCGATCATGGATCAACTGCAGCAGGCGCCCCGCCGCTACACGCCCTTCGAATCCTTGTTCCAGCTGGAAGAAGGGCGTGCAGGTGTCGTGGTGACGTTCATGGCCATTCTTGAACTGGCCAAGGAAGCCATGATCGAGATTGTGCAGAATGCGCCGTTATCACCGATTCATGTTCGCGCCCGCCACCAGCAGGATGACGCTTTTGATGAGGAGCCTGCATGAGTGACGCCACCACAACACTGGATGATATTATTGAAGCGGCGCTACTGGCCGCCGGTGAACCGCTGGCGCTGGAGCGTCTGGAAAGCCTTTTTCGTGAGGCGGAGTGTCCGCCCCGCGCTGATTTCAAGCAGTCGCTTTCACGCCTGGGGGAAAGACACGCCAGCGGCGCTCTTGAGCTTCTTGAAACCGCCTCAGGCTACCAGCTGCGCATTCGTCCGTGGCTATCGCCCTGGGTATCACGGCTATGGGACGAGCGTCCGCAGCGCTATTCTCGAGCACTGCTTGAAACCCTGGCGCTGATTGCCTATCGCCAGCCGGTGACCCGTGGTGATATCGAAGAGGTGCGCGGGGTTGCGGTCAGCAGTACCATTATGCGTACCTTGATGGAGCGCGGCTGGATTCGTATCGTAGGCCATCGTGATGTGCCTGGGCGTCCGGCGGTATTTGCCACCACGCGCAGCTTTCTGGATGATTTTGGTCTCAAAACCCTTGATGCCTTGCCACCCATGCATGCGCTGGTTGCCGAAGGTGAAGACGCGCCTGACGAGCGCTTTATGGACGTTTTGACCAGCGCTGGCCTGGAAGAGCCTGATGAGCACGGTACGTCTGACGGGTACGAGAGTGATTCAGTTAACGACGCGCGTCATTCAGATAGTGAAAATGCGGCGCTGGACGGCGACGCAAAAACGGTGCAGGATGCGCCCCCCGAGACGGCCGATGAGGCCGACCCACACGCCGAGACGGCGTTAACCCAACCGCTTAGCTTTGCTGACCTGGAAGCACGGCTTGCGGCCCGTGAGCAGCCTTCATCACAGGATGATGGGGCCACGGAGAAAGACATAAAGAGGTCAGATGACCATGAGTCAGAATCAGAACACTAATGCCCCCAGCGGTGAAAAGCTGCAGAAAGTCCTGGCCCGTGCCGGGTTAGGTTCACGGCGCGAAATGGAAAAAGCCATCAGCGATGGCCGTGTGCGCGTCAATAACCGTGTGGCCACCCTGGGTGACCGTATCGAAACTCAGGATAGGGTTACTTTTGATGAACGGCCGGTGACGCTCGTGGCAGAAGAAGAAGTGCCACGCCGTGTCATCATGTACAACAAGCCAGAAGGCGAACTGTGTACCCGCAAAGACCCGGAAGGGCGACGCACTGTCTTTGATCGCTTGCCGCGCCTGAAAGGCGAGCGTTGGATCGCGATCGGGCGTCTGGATATCAATACCAGTGGCCTGCTGCTGTTTACCACGGATGGTGAATTAGCCAACCGGCTGATGCATCCGTCTACCCAGGTGGAACGCGAATACGCCGTTCGCGTGATGGGCGAAGTGAAAAAAGAACATATCGTGGCGATGGTAGACGGCGTCATGCTCGAAGATGGCCCGGCACGCTTTACCGACGTACAGGAGTTCGGTGGAGAGGGAATCAACACCTGGTTCCATGTGGTGATTCTGGAAGGCCGTAACCGTGAAGTGCGCCGCCTCTGGGAGTCCCAGGCCCTCACGGTTAGCCGTCTGAAACGCGTACGCTATGGCAATATCTTTCTGGATAAACGCGCCAAGGCCGGTGAATGGGTCGAGCTTTCCCAGGCAGAAGTGGATGACCTGGCGACCTTGTCAGGGCTTGAGTCGCGCAAAGTGCCAGAATTGACGCCGGATGAGAAAAACCGCTGGAGCCGTGACAAGAACAAGCGTCGTCCGGTGCAAGCAATGCGTAAGCCCAAACGCCATTAAGCCGTTAAACATTGTTGTCAGTGACGGTCGTTTAAGACATTAAAGAGAAAAAGTACTTGCGAAAGTCGGGCGCTATCCGTACTATATGCATCCGTTCGGGGGGTCGTTAGCTCAGTTGGTAGAGCAGTTGACTTTTAATCAATTGGTCGTAGGTTCGAATCCTACACGACCCACCACTCGAACCCGCTAAGGGTCGTTAGCTCAGTTGGTAGAGCAGTTGACTTTTAATCAATTGGTCGTAGGTTCGAATCCTACACGACCCACCAGATATAGGGTTCAAGAGTTCCCAAAAGACTCTTAAACCCAGCAATCAAGCGCCTTAGGGCGCTTTTTTGTTGTCTTCAATTTGGCCTGTCAGAACCTGGAGACGGGCAATGACTTCCAGCAGAAATTGAGGAGAGTGCTGATATTAGTCCATTATTCAGTATTGCCCACTGATGTTATTGGAAATATTCGCGAGAATCTCTCAGATGTTAACCCACCTGATAGGCTGGTGTTCTTCTTGCCAATCTGTTTTGGGTGAGTTGACGGCTAATATCTTGATCTGCCAGTTGACGGTTTTTCCCGCTAACGGGTGGTTCCCATCGAGGAGAGCGCCTCGTTCAGTTAGCGCTACTACTTTTAATGAAAATTTCCCTTGTTGGCCGCCTGGAGTCAATGTCATGCCGACGTGGAGCTCTTTCCCAGCTGGCAGATTCTCACGTACCGCTTCAAAAACAAGTTCAGGGCGATGATGACCGTAAGCCTGCTCGGGTGTGAGCGTCACGTTAAGCTCGTCCCCTTCTTGATGTCCTGATATTGCGGTCTCTAGCGCCGCGATCATCTGTCCAGCACCGTGTATATAGCGTAGCGGGGTTTCCGGTGTGGATGCGGCAAGCGTATCGCCGTTGGCATCGGTTAGCGTATATGCAGCGATAACTTCGCAGTGTGGGTGTATGGAATTCATGGTTACACAGGTCTCAGCGTCGATTTGCTTGATAATGTCATAAATCTGCCAAGCCACCAGTTAAGGTTGACTGAGTTGTCGAATATGACTCGCTATTGCCACGCCTTGATATTGGAACCAGGTGGCTTCATGGCTGCATTGTTATCGCTGTTTTGGCAGCGAGAGCAAAGGCTCATGTGGTCAGCGCTGACACCTGCCTCCTGAAGGCGTTTACGCATTTCGGCAAGGACAGGGGAGCTTTCAAAAGATGAGCCACAGCTGCGACAAATTAGCTGTTCTTTGGGGGCGTCGCTGGTTTCAAATGTATGCACTTGCGCCATTGATAGATCGCTGCCAAGTGTCTCTTTTGCAACGGACGTGTTTGCAAAGGACTGAGCTGCATACGGCGCTAAGATATTCAGATCATTTGTTAACTGAGACTGGATCAGTTCAATCAATAAGCGCCAGGGTTGGGTAATGGTATCGCCAGAAGCAGCAACCACTTTACGCCGAATGCCTTCAAGGGCAGGTAAGCTGAAATCGCGTAGCATAGTCGCTGCATCGCTAATGGCCGCTATGTTGTGTGCGTTGTGCTGCTCAGATTCGGCAATTTCGCTAAACACCCAGGCAAGCCACTGCAGGTTAAGCGATAGATGATCTGGGAGTTCATGAAAGTGACTATCTCGCTCCAACCCATACTTCCGATAAAGCATTTCCATTGCTTGTACACTTCGCGCCATTAAGCTGCCGTCCAGGTAGGCACCAAGATTTAAGGGTGCCGGAGCAGGCGGCGCAAGAAAAAGCTTACTGTAACCGAGCAGTAGCTGCTGGGTACCTGTCAAGGCGTTAAAAGCATGCTCAAGAGCGTCAATCTGCTCAGCTTCAAGCGTAGGCAGCACATTTGAGAGCTGTCGCAAATCCTCGATAAGTGGGCCTTGCATCTCAGCGAGTGTGATATTGGCAAAATGGCATTGAGTCGCTCGAGCCATGCACATAGCAAACTCTGCGTGGGGTATCAGGTCAGGAAAGGTTGTTGACTTCATTATAGTAAAGGGCAGCTTATTAAAAATAAGCTGCCTCTTCTCCCGTGTTTATTGCGATGAACGATTTATGCCGTGGCTTCTATGGGTTTTCGCGGCGTTGTGTGATCAATCATTTGGCTTGGCATATCACCTAAATTTAAAAACTTTTCACCTAGCAGGTAAATCACAAAGCACAACGCAAAGCCGATAAAGGTCAATGACCACTCCGTTGCAGAGGGCGTGTAACTAATGAGATCAGGTATCCATGTGCCCTTGAAAAGGGGGACTACCTGACCACCCACCACAAAGTAGAGCCGTTCTGCAAACATAGCGACTGTCACTAGCAATGCAGCAACTACTTGTATACCCATGCTGTTGCGTAGTTTGCTAAGCAAGATAACAAAAGGCAGCAAAAGACCAATCAGCAATGCGGCAATGTATACACCTGACTTAAATAAGTAATCGGTCCATACAACGTTAATTTCAGGATTATTGCTATATAAGCCGGTGATGGCTCGGACGGCGATGAGCAAAAGCGTAACCCCCACGCATGCTGCAAATAATTTGGGAAGCGGGCCTGTTAAAAGTGCCTGCAGTGGAGCGGGCATACGTGTCTGTTTGAAGGCATAAGCTAAGTACGTTAGAAGCACCAATATTGCGACAGCGGTGGTGATACCGGTGACATAGAAGTAAACGGGCATAAGTGGATCAAACCAAAAAGGACGCATGCTCATCATGCCAAAGATTAGCGCTAGGTTACCGCTAGCCAGTAGAACACCAACAAACGACGCAATACCTACCTGTTTTGCTGTTTTACTATCCCAGTGGCCACCTTGAAGTTTGCTGAATTTCCATAGCAAAAACAGTAAGTCGAGTGCGTAGAAGGCCCCCATCCAGAACATGGCGGATTGCACCTGCAGGTTTGCAGGTATGACCCACAACATACGGAACACGTGGCCAAGCTCTAGTGCTAGTACGATCATTCCTGATATGAGCAGTGCAAAGGCCAGGAATACGCAACGTTTCGCGATCGGGTAATACTGCTTAAAACCGAATACTAACGGTAAAGATGCAATTAGCCCCAGACCAGATGATCCGAGTGCAAAAAAAACATAAGTAGCAATGGGTTGGCCCCAGGGTAGAGCAGAGCTTGTATTGAATGATGTATGGCCATTCGCGATGATTTGAGAAAATGCATAACCCAAGCTAATCAGTAGCACTGCCATTGCAATGACTAAAAGCCCCCATCCTAGTGGGCCTTGGAGGGCATTTTTGTGTTGTTGTGTGGTCATGCGTCATTCTCCCTGTCTGCAGGTGTAAAGGCAGGTACGCCCGCGCCAGCGCCCAGGTAATAGACCTGCGGTTTATTACCGGTATGGTCCTTAAGGCGCACACCGTGCTTGTCACCAATTAGCTGGTTAACGTGGCTTTCCGGATTATCAAGATCGCCAAAATAACGCGCTTTAGGTGCGCAGGTGCGCACGCAAGCAGGAACGTATTCTTTAACGTCAGGATTATCCTCATCAAGATCCGCGGTTCCTTCAGGCGCGTTTTTTACCTTGTGGTAGCAGAAAGTACATTTGGACACTACACCTTTTGGCTGGATACCAATGCCACGACGCCAGTCTTCATCAGGACTCTGGTAGGGAGGACTCCATAACTGGGCGTTTTCACCTGGAAAAACGTCGCGGATATCTGGTTCAATCAGTGGTTTTTCATCAGCATAAAAGCGCACGCCGTAGGGGCAGGCAATCATGCAGTATTTGCAACCAATGCATTTGTTCCAGTCAACAAAGACAATGCCGCCTGCATCAGGATCTTTATAGGTTGCGCGAGTTGGACATACATGTACGCAAGAGGGGTTTTCACACTGCATACATGGCCGCGGTAGCCATTTCATTTGGCCGCTCGGATATTCGCCAGCGTTGTAAAAGAGAACGTCCTGCCAGGTTTCTCCTGGTAGCGTATTGTTCTCCATCGAGCACGCGGTGGTACATGCTTGGCAGCCAGTACACTTATCCAGGTCGATGACCATTCCCCACTTTGCCATAGTCGTTCTCCTCTTAATCTATTCGGTCAGGGTTATTGTTATCAGGCGCGCTCAAGCGTTACCTTGCCGGTGTAATAGCTTGCCAGGCCGGAGATGGGATCTGACTGGTTGGTGGTGATTTCGCTGGAATTGCCCGGGCCTCGGTTTTTAGCCCAACGCCCTTGCGCCCAATGGCCATACTCAAAGGGAAGTACCAAAGTGTCCGGTCGGTGCGCGGCGACAAAACGGCATTCGGCCTCGATGCTGCCGATGTCGGAAGTAATGCGTACACGATCACCGTTACGGATGCCGCGATCTTTTGCGGTTTGTGGGTGGACTTCTAAATAAACCGTATTGCGGCCACCCACAATGGGCTGGTGAATCATCATCTGCTGGGGAATATTGGCACCACGCCCTTCAGCGTGTAGCGGTGTTTTAGGCGTAATAAAATGCAGGTCGCCATCACCGCCGCTGTATCTCGGCTCAACCCACTGAACCAATCCAACACGCTCACTTGGGATGCCCATTTCACGCTCAATATAAGCGGCATGTTGTTCCAGGTAGCCTGAACGTACTTCAAATTTTCCAGATGGCGTCTTGAAGAGGTGTTCTTGCACCTCCGCTTCACTTAACTGGCGGCTATAGCGTTGGCCATCCCATTCATAGAATTCACCACGGATCTGGCGCCACTTATAAGGTTTCTTGTACCACACGCCTTTCTCTTTCCAACTCTCAAAGCTATCAACGCCGTTGTCACCAGGGTCGTCTGCAAAGCCGGCGGCCAGGTGACGAACCACATTTTCAATACTCCCCAGCGCGTGATAATAATCTGCCGTAGGTCCCTCAATACGTTTACCCAGCTCGATAATAACGTCGCCGTACATTTTCGTGTCGTGGATCGGCTCAATGGCAGGAACGCGCAGAGCCGCCATCGGCCATCCTTCAAAGGGATAAGTGGGAATGTCTTGCAGACGTTCCAGGTAGGTGCTGTCTGGAAGCACAATATCCGCGTACATAGCGGTTTCACCCGGGAAGGGTGATGTGTCGATAATAAAAACGTCTTTAAGGGCTTCTTCCCAAACTTTTGGGTTGGGTGCCGACCAGATAGGATTGGTGTAGAAGAACATCGCCGTGTCGATTTTATAGGGGTCGCCTGCGAGGTGGTTGGGCGCAACCTCCTGCATCATGTTGTCCACCATGGGCCAGCGATCAGTGCCTTTCATATCGATGCGCGGCTGTTCTTTCCACGCGCCGTTGCGGGCATAATCATCAAGGTAATTATTAGCGTCAGCAGGCAGCGCGCCATAGGAAGGCCCTTGCTGATAACCCAGGCCGCCTTCAGCAAATAGTGAACCCACTAACGCATTCAAGCTATGAATCGCCATACCGTTGTAGGTGCCGTTGAAGTGACCGGTAGCGCCACGTTCAAACAGGGCGACGGCAGGCCGCGTCGAGCCAAATTCAATCGCGGTTTTGCGTATGTCATTGGCACTGATGCCAGTAACTTCTTCTGCCCATTCGGGGGTGCGATCGATTAGTTCTTCATTCCACCAGTCGGCAATGCCATGCACCCATTTTTCATTGAAGCTGGCAGCAGCAATACGCTGCCCGGGAATAAATCGCATATTAGGGTTTCTGAAATCTCCGACAAACTCACGATCCCAGAGCCCTTCACTTAAAATGACATGGGCAACGGCTAAGGCAAACGCGCCGTCGGTGCCTGGTTTGATATAAAGCGCCCGATCTGATGCCGCCATAGTGGGACTCATGCGTACGTCAACGGTAGTAACGCGCGTCTTGGGGCTTTTACTACGCATTTCCCCCCACATTTGCATAACGTTGTTATAGGGGCGGAAAGCTTCAAGAAAGCTAGCCCCTATAATGAGCAAATAGTTGGTGTTGCGGTAATCGTAGGAGTTATAAGACTTGTTGCCATCGGTTGCGTGCTTGGCTTTTTTAGATCCATCCGCACACATGGATGAGTGGCCGATGGCCGCATTGGGTGTGCCGTATAGCTTCCCAAAGTCACCTTGCATTCCAGCGTCAGAAGCGCCCCATCCACGACCATAAAACATCGAAAAACGATGTGACTCCCCTCTGCGGCGAAGGTCGTTCAAACGACCGGCGACAGTATCCAGTGCTTCATCCCAAGAGATCGGAACAAACCCTGGGTCTTCATCGCGGCCTTTATTAGGGTTGGTACGCTTCATCGGGCCTTTGAAACGGTCAGGATCGTAAAGAAAATAGCTACCCAAATGCCCTTTAGGGCAGAGTTTGCCATTCGCGATAGGGTTACCGGTATCGCCATATATGGCATGCACGCGGCCATCGGTTGTGTAAACGTCGATACCACATCGAGCAGGGCATTGCGCGCAAACGTTTTTGGTAATAGTGGTTTCGCTCCGCGGTGCTTGTGCCTCACTCACTGCGCTAAACCCTTTTAACCCGGTAATACCTGTAGCGACGGCCCCGGCAGAAGCCCCCACAGCCGCTGACGATTGCAAAAATCGCCGCCGGTTAACTAGCGTTTCAAATAATTTCATGGAGTCTCCCTCGGGGTATGGCTCGCTCTATTAGTGCGAGTCTTGTCAGAAAGCCACCGGCGCTTAAGGATAAGTAGCTGGCAACGTGTAATCATTACTGGAAAAGATCATGAAAGCTTTCCTGCATAAGCGTGGCTTCACGTAGGCATGCGGAGCAGGTCAGCATTGAGTTTTCATTATTTGATGTGTTGCATTGTTGAAATAGACGACCGCATGAGTGACAGGTCGCATGTTCCGATTGACGAAGAATTATGTTGTTGCCGTTGCCGCCGTAGGAAGTCGTTAGTGCTTTTTCTGGGCAGGCGGATTCGCAGTGACCACAGCTGATACATTCTGATGGATTAAAAACCAGTGCACCGTCATCCTCTGTTAAGGCCTGGGTTGGGCACACTTTTGAGCAAACGCCATGGGCAACACATGCGTCATTATCAAGCATTAAGTTTAAATAGGAGGGCGATGCGTGGGATCCAAGTGTTTGTGCCGCGTTTGCTTGACGTTGCAAACGCCTGGCTTTGGGCGCTGCGTCATCCAAAGAAACATTTGGTAAGCTTACTTCAGGTCGCCCAAGTAACAGGTCTCGACGACTTATCGCGCTGCGCGGTGGTTGGTAGGGGCTTT
Organism: Halomonas sp. LS-001; assembly: GCF_052983955.1. Classification (NCBI taxonomy): domain Bacteria; kingdom Pseudomonadati; phylum Pseudomonadota; class Gammaproteobacteria; order Oceanospirillales; family Halomonadaceae; genus Halomonas; species Halomonas sp. LS-001. Next base: position 3,235,779 of record NZ_CM129816.1, on the reverse strand, counting down.
GTGCGGCAACATTGTCAAGGCGACAAATCAAACGTGCACTCGCCAGCCAGTCATCGTTCGGCTCGATGGGCGCTGCGTCACAACCCCTGCAATTATCAGGAATATGGAGCGTCACAATGTTGGGAAGGGCGTTCGCGCCAAGCTCTGCTAAAACATCCTCGCCAAGAGAACGAAGGCAGTGTATACGATGCCCGTTGTTGTCTTGGTTCACGGCGCGATGGCAGGTTAAATCCAGTATTTGATGTGCCGCTTGTTTAGACATCAGTGCAGTGACTTTTGCACTAAAAATAGCCTCGGAAGGACAGGCAGGTACACATTGTGAACAGCCGTGGCAGTTGTCGCTGATAGTAAGTGTGAGTTCGCCACTGTTCTCAATATCTTGAAAATCAATCGCGCCAACAGGGCAGGCATTTACACATTTATCACAGGCAAGCGGGTGAGGTGGTAATTGCATGCAGCGAGAAGATAGCCAGCCCAAATCAGCATCACGAAAACCGATGCTAGTCGTTTGCTTGACGTGTGTGGTATCTGAATATTTCATACGTATTGACCACCACAGAAAAATACATTTTGTTGTTATGGTTGCTAGTGTGTGTAATTACATTCACTTTGGCATATGTATAGGTTTGCAGCCATCTACGTTAGTCGAGCTTTACTCTGTAATGTGTGGAATTTTGATCTGCGTCAATTTTATAGATAGCTGCATATTCTCTGAACTGGTGGGAGACGCAATAATGGCAGTATTGGTCGAGGCAACAGCGATTCTTGTTCGAGGTTCAGCAATAGAGGAAAAGGTCGCTGGGGGATGGGGAGCTTTTAAGGCGGCTTTGCCTAAATGTAACGTTAGTTCAGACGATGAATTGGTAAGTATCAGCTTGATTGAACCGGCTGAGGTGCGTCAGTTGGCGGATAAACTTGCCGCGCTTGGGCTAGGGTTTACGTGGGATGGGCATTTTGAAGATATCGCTTTCGCGGATCAGAAACGTGGGCTCATCACGCAATGTGACTGGTTGGTATTCGAGACAGTTAATATTGGTATTGGTGGTACACCGCCAGAAGTTGCTATCTGCCGCTTGGCAAATAGCCACAGCCATGAATTACGAGTGCCTGAAGGGTGGCGATATCAAGGATCATTGACTGAACAGTTTGGTAGCTGATAGCGCCACAGGTTGGCTTCTTAACAGCGTGTTTTACAAATCAATAAATTGGCTTACTTAGAAGCGCTGCAAGCATGTCGTTTGGAAGTATCCATTTGCAGGGCTCGGCCACGCAAACGTAGTCGCCACATGGCGGCTGATAAAATGAGCGGCAACATCATGAAAGTAAAACAGAAATTAAAACAATGAAAACGACAGAGATGACAATGATGGTTTCAATTTCATTCTGTGATGTTGCTGGTAAAACAACAGGTAGGTTGAGTAAGTGCCTTATGCGTTTAACGTTGGTGAGAAATATCCTGCTTTTCATGGTGTTATTTTTGACAAGTGGGTTTCAAGTGCATGGCCAGCAACGGCCGCCACTTGTTGCAGCAGCATCGGATCTGCAGTTTGCGCTGACTGAGGCTGCCGCGCTTTTCGAGCAGCAGACGGGCCATTCATTGCGGCTTAATTTTGGCTCTTCCGGTAACTTCCGGCGCCAGATTGCCCAGGGCGCGCCGTTTGAACTCTACCTGTCCGCCGATGAATCTTATGTGTTGGCACTGCATCAAGAAGGCCATGTGCAGGATGAAGGTGTTATCTATGCGATTGGTCGCCTTGCCTGGCTACAGAGCCCCGGTATGTCTGAGCTCGATGAAGATAACCCGTTGGGCGCCGTAGAGCAGGCGCTGGCCGCTCATCAGGCGGGTGAGCGCCAGCGGATTGCCCTGGCCAACCCGCAACATGCCCCTTATGGCGTCGCTGCCATGGAGGCACTTGAGCATGCCGGGCTGTGGGAGGCGACGGCTGATTTGCATATTCTTGGCGAGAATGTTTCCCAGGCTGCTCAATATGCACTTGCTGATGACGTCAGCGGTGGTCTGGTCGCCTATTCTCTGGCACTTGCCCCTGCACTTGAAAAGCGCAGTGAGTACCTGCTTATACCAGAGGATTGGCACAACCCGCTACGCCAGCGCATGGTGCTGACCCATCAGGCCGGCGAGGTGGCCGAGCAGTTCTATCAATGGCTTCAGCAGGATACCGGGCGGACGCTATTGAGTGACTATGGTTTTGTTGTGCCGCAATGATGGCGCACTGTAAAGATGGCGTACTGTGATGATAGATTGGGCCGCACTGTCTGTTTCTTTACGCTTGGCCGTGCTGACCTGCCTGATTCTGCTGCCGTTGGGCATCTGGGTAGGGCGATCATTGGCCTATGCGCGTTTTCGTGGCAAGGGGCTGTGTGAAGCCCTGGTGGCCCTGCCGCTGGTGTTGCCGCCGACGGTGTTGGGCTTTTACCTGCTGGTGGCGTTCAGCCGTGATGCGCCCTTTGGTGCCCTGTGGGTCAGTATATTTGGCAGCGGTCTGAACTTCACCTTTAGTGGGATTCTGTTGGCCTCGCTGGTAGCCAACCTGCCGTTTGCCATTCAACCGATTCAGCGTGCCTTTGAAAGTATTCCCGCCAATTTACGAGAAGCTGCCTGGTGCAGTGGCCTCTCTCCCTGGCAAACCTTGTGGCGGATCGAGCTGCCGCTGGTGTGGCCAGGCGTGCTGTCAGCGTTTGCGCTGACCTTTGCGCATACCCTGGGTGAGTTTGGGGTTGTCCTGATGGTAGGTGGTTCCATTGATGCTGAAACGCGCACCCTAGCGATTGCCATTTATGACCGCATGCAGGCATTTGACGAGGCAGCCGCTGCCCTGATGTCCGCTGTACTGTTAAGCGTTTCGTTTATCACCATTGGTGTGGTGTACGGCCTGGCCGGACGGCGCAGGAGGGTGCATGGCTGAATTGTCGCTACAGCTCGCCCAATCGGGGCCGATTCCCTTGCAGGCCGAATTTGCCTGTCAGAGTGGCGAACTGCTGGCGCTGGTCGGGCCTTCCGGGAGCGGGAAGACAACGCTGCTGCGTGCCATCGCAGGCCTCTACCAGCCTGCTGAAGGGATGATCCGCTGCAACGGCTGCGTATGGTTCGATGCGCATCTCAAGTATTCGCTTTCCCCTCAGCGTCGGCGGGTCGGCATTGTCTTTCAGGATTACGCACTTTTCCCGCATTTAACCGCGCGCGATAATGTCGCTGTCCCGCTACGCCATCTTCCCAAACCGGCGCGTACCCACCATGCCGAAGACTGGCTTGCCCGGGTGAAACTGGAGGGGCTGGGCAGCCGTTTTCCGCATGAACTGTCGGGCGGTCAACGTCAGCGGGTGGCCCTGGCAAGAGCCCTGGCCCGTGAACCACAAGTTTTGCTGCTGGATGAACCCTTTGCAGCGGTTGATCAGGTAACCCGGCGTCGCTTGCAGCGAGAGCTGGCATTATTGCGCCAACAGATCGATATACCGATTGTGCTGGTAACCCACGACCTCAACGAAGCTGCTGCCCTGGCAGACAATATCTGCGTGCTGCATAACGGCAAAAGCCTGCAAACCGGGCCTCCTGATAAGATATTCCGTCGCCCGGTGTCTGCAAGTGTCGCAAGACTGCTCGACCGTCAAAATGTCTTTCAGGCGACGTTAGCGGAAAACCATGGGCAGCGTTATCTGCTATGGGGAGGTATTGCGCTTGAAGTGGATGCCTTGTTGCAAGCGCAGCTCGACACCTGCGCTATTGGCGATAACGTTACCTGGTATCTTCCTCCTTCCGATATTGTGTTGCATCGCCGTGACCGGCCTTCCAGGGGCGAACGTGAAAATCCTGTGGCAGCAACGGTGAGTGAAGTCGTCGTGCTGGGTGGGATGACCTCAGTGGCATTGCGGGTCGCGCATGGTGATACGCTGCGTTTTGATGTGAGCACTCACGCGGCCCGTCGCAATCAACTTTCACTGGGCACTTTGGTCAATGTGTCGCTGCTTTCATCAGGTATTCATGTCATGGGTCTGTAATAAGAAGCTTCGCTTTGCTCCCTATAAATACGTGAAATAACGTCAGGTAAAAGCGTTTTGAATGATTTTTCGTGAAGAGAAGAGCGGGTACAGGTTAAGCTCCCTTATGTATGCGGCAGGCGCCAACTGAAATTAAGCTTACAACCCAAGAGGTACCGCACATGGCTCCCTTTCTTTTACGGATACCGATAGTGCTCGCCTTCATCGTCAGCGTTTTGACGATGTCCGTCCAGGCGGCTGAGACCACGCCAAGTACACTCTCTCCGTCACAGGATGAAACGCCTATTCTTACACTGTACGGCCTGGAGGAGCGCCGCGCGCTCAGTCGCGCTGATATCGAATCCTTGCCGCTTTATGAAACTACCCTGAAACATTTCGAGGGTTCCCAAGGGAGTTTTGCAGGCGTATGGCTTGAGGATTTAATGGCGGCTGAGGGAATTGCTGAGACAGCAACTTTGCGGTTTATCGCTCATGACGATTACACTACTTTTATTACGCCCGATGACCGTCAAGCACGAGATTACCTATTGGCGACACGGCTGGATGGTGAGCCTCTGACGTTGGAAAAGCTAGGACCCAGCCTGTTGATGATTCCGGCTGAAGCCGAAGCTGTTGAGTCGGGTAAGGCGAGTATGATGGATTGGATTTGGTCAATTCGGAATATTTCCATTCAATGAAGCTATATTTCAACCGGGTATTCGCTTGGCAAATAATTCTGGGGGTTGTCTTGCTGGGGAGCATAGGCATTGCGGTAACCGCGCTTTACATGTTTCAGGCACGCCAGCACTTGGGAACCAACTATACATTCCTCGCCGCTCAGATCGTCAGGCCACAGTCACATGCCATTTTGCTTCGCCATACCCTGTATGCGTTGCGTGAGCGCCCGCAAGATGCTGTGCTGAATGATCGGCTTGACAATTTGCTGTGGCGAATCCCCAAGCATATTGATGTCGTTAGTTTCAGCTTGAGTGCCAGTCAGCTAGGCAGAGAGAATTATGCACCGTCGGTTAATCGTCTTGCCGACGTAAAAGATGCGCTTTTTGAACTGCAGTTGGCCAGTCAGCCGAATTCCGGAGTATCTTATAATGAGCTGCTCGACTTGGGTTTTGCGATTGAAAACGACTTGGCGCAAGCCTATAGCGATCTTAGCGATCTTGTTCATTCAGAGGCTGGTAAGCAGCGCATCATTATGGAGCGCCTGGCCCTTGTGATTGGCGTGCTGATCTTTGTCATTCTGTTACTGCTATTGGGGCTGCTGTTGGCTCTTCTGCGTCTCAATCGTGAGCATGAGAGAGTCACCAGACTCAGTCTGGCTGACGAACTCACTGGGCTTGGTAATCGACGCTATCTACTTGATTTCATGAATAACTTGCATCATGAAAACCTGAGAGACGGGGCGGTCTTGAGTCTGGCACTGCTTGATATTGATCATTTTAAGCAGGTGAACGACAGTTTTGGTCATCCGGCGGGGGATCGTATTCTTCAGGTGTTCGCAGAAGCGCTGATGTCGGTATCCCGCAAGGGCGATATCGTGGCGCGTCTGGGCGGGGAGGAGTTCTGCGTGCTCATGCCTGATACGGGTGCTGATGGTGCCTGGGAGCTTGCCGAGCGAATACGCCAGCGTATTGCCACGCTATCGCAGCAACAGCTTGGCATACCCACGTCGGTAACTGTCAGCCTAGGGTTGGCTACCGAGCGTCGTGACAATGTTTCTTTTGAACGCCTGTACTCCCGCGCAGATAGAGCCCTTTACCAAGCGAAAACCCAGGGACGCAACCGTGTTGAAGTGGGCTAATTCGCCATCTTTCAGCCGACACTGAGCCGTTAACGCCTTTTGAATCATGAGTGTGTGACGTAATAATGACATTGTGCTTGCACAGAAGCGCATTTTACGACCAGAATAAGATAATATAGTCTGCAAGTATTGAATTGATCAGTATTGAATTAATGGCAGGGCAGCGCGATAGACGCAATGGCTTGCCGCCCGGGCACGCTGGATGTGGATCACATTCAACGTGATTGGCTTTAACAGGGGGATTCCCTGTTTGTCACAGTGGTAGACACGATGACGATTATGACTTCTCAAGCGGCATTGGATACTTCGCTACCCAGTGCCTACTGCCCTACGCGAATTCCTGCAGAAGACCAGACGCGGGTTGCTGAAATCAAGCAACTGCTTAAAGCGCACAATGCCGTACTGGTCGCGCATTACTACACCGACGATGCCATTCAGCAGTTGGCAGAAGAAACCGGTGGCTGCGTAGCTGACTCACTGGAAATGGCACGCTTTGGCGCGCGTCACGATGCCACCACCCTGGTAGTGGCGGGGGTGCGCTTCATGGGCGAAACGGCGAAAATTCTTTCGCCTGAAAAGCGTGTTCTGATGCCCACGCTGGAAGCCACCTGCTCATTGGATGTGGGGTGCCCGGCGGACGAGTTCAGCGCTTTCTGCGATCAACACTCTGACCGAACAGTGGTTGTCTATGCCAATACATCAGCGGCAGTCAAAGCGCGCGCTGACTGGGTGGTGACATCGTCCATCGCTGTCGAGGTGATTGAACACCTGCAGGCCAAAGGGGAGAAAATTCTCTGGGCACCTGACAAGCATCTGGGCGGCTATATCCAGAAGAAAACAGGGGCCGATATGTTGATGTGGGACGGTGCCTGTATTGTGCATGAAGAGTTCAAGGCCAAGGGGATTGAAGACCTGAAGCGTCTCCACCCGGACGCTGCTGTCCTGGTGCACCCTGAATCGCCTGAGTCCGTGGTTAAGTTGGCGGATGTCGCCGGTTCCACCTCACAATTGATCAAGGCTGCAAAAACGCTGCCCAACGACAAGATGATCGTGGCGACGGATCGCGGTATCTTCTTCAAAATGCAACAGGCCGTACCCGACAAAGCCCTGTTCGAAGCGCCCACTGCGGGTAATGGTGCCACCTGCCGTAGTTGCGCCCATTGCCCCTGGATGGCGATGAATGCGCTGGATAATCTGGCAGGCGCTCTGCGTGAAGGTAGCGGCGAAGTGTTGGTGGGTGAAACGCTTCGTCAGCAGGCACTGAAACCCCTGGAACGCATGCTGAATTTCAACGTCTGACCACGTCGCCCTGAAACGTTTTTAAAGCACTTGCCAAGGCCACCCACCAAGGGTGGCCTTGTTTGTTTTTATAAAAGTCGTTCTAAAAAGTCGTTCTGTAAGGGGCGCTCTAAAAGAGTCGTTTTGTCAGGGAGTCGCTGAAGCGTGCGGCTAAAACTTTTCCAGCGCTTCGCGATAGCTGATAAACGCTTCTCGGCGTTGCTCGATTCTAGCCAGCACATTTCGATCACCTTCCTGTTCCGCGGCATCACGGGCGATGGCCAGTTGCTGAATGCCTCGGTCAATACGGCCCGTCAATTGCAGGTATTCAGCGCGTGCCAGATGGCCCCAGCCGTTACGGCCACTGCGACCAGCAGCATCAGCCAGCAGATTAAAACCGTAAGGCATATCCGGATGGCTCGCCGTAATATCGCGCAGCTGCGCAAAGGCAGCCTCGGGGTCTCGCTGTAGCTCGGCTTCGGCGATGATCAGGCGTGCAGGCAGGTAGTCAGGTATCAGGCGCAATATCCGCTGGCTGCGTGACACGGCATCTTCATAGCGACGCGCCTCAAAGGCAACACTCGCCGCTGATGCTGAGAGCGCCGTAAAGTCGGGATGCTTGCGAGCCAGGCGGTCCAGTGTCTGCAACGCCTGATCCGTTTGATCGTTGTGTGCCATGATCAAGGCTTCAAGATACGCCACCGCATCCGGGTCCACGGTGGTTTCCTTTAGGCGGGTCAAGGCATTTTGAGGGTTTTGGGTGTGAATATGCAGTAAAGCACGGCTACGCATCATGGCGTAGAGGAGGTTGTTCTCACGCAAGTCGCTGACGTTAAGCTGAGCCGCACGGGTCTGAGTGTCGCTCAAGCGATTATCAGTGATGGGGTGCGAGAGCAGGAATTCAGGCGGCGTGCCGCCCTGTAAGCGTGCCATGTGAAGCATCGAACGGAACATCCTGACCATTGACTGTGGGTCGTAGCCAGCTGCCGCCAGGGTTTGTAATCCAACCCGGTCGGCTTCTTCTTCAAAGCGCCGTGAGTAGGCCAGCTGATCCTGAATCACGGCGGCCTGCGAGCCCATGGCTGCTGCCATGCCCGCTTCTCCGGCGCCACTGGCCGCCAGCAGCAACCCTGCCAGCATACCTGCCATGGCGGGAATTTGAGTTTGTTCGGCGCGCGCGCTGCCGCGTGCATAGTGACGTTGTGAGAGGTGCCCCATCTCATGAGCAAGGACAGAAGCAAAGGCGCCTTCATCTTCGGCAAACGCAAAAAGCCCGGTGTTCACCCCGATAATGCCACCCGGCACGGCAAACGCATTCAATGATGGGCTATCGACCATGATGGTTAGCGTGTCTAGCCCGCCGATCTGACTGTGAGGTGCCAGACGAGCCATCAGGCGATCAAGATAGTAGTGAGTAATCGGATCCTGCCATTCGGGTACCCGGGCACGAAACTGGCGCAACCAGGCATGCCCTAGTCGAACCTCTTCATTGCTCACGATATCGGTACTTGAGCGCAAGGTCGGCAGCCGATAATCCGTCTGCGCAAGACTACCAGCACTGGCCAGTAATGTGCTGGCAGTCAGAGAAAGGATGCACAACCAGCGAGTGCTATGGCGACAGAAAAGTGGCATGGCGTCCTCTTGCATGAGCATGAATCGCGGTGAAAAAATAAAAATGCATTGGCGAAGCGATGGGTGTTTCCTTGCACTGTGACATTGATTCAAGGGGGGAAGTGCCGTTAAATCGCAAGCTTCATCCATAATCATGACGGCGTTGGGGCATGGCAACACGATTATCATCTTCCCTCAATAGAGTGAAGGACGTTATGCCATCACCACGTGTACAACGTGTTTATGCCACAATAGCGAAATATTGCAGCCGTGTGAGGGGGAGACATGTCCGAACAGCCGAAAACCGAACCAATGGGGAATCTATCGCCGGATGCCATGCTGGATGCCTGCGGGTTGCACTGTCCGTTACCACTACTGAAAGCCAAGCAGGCACTGGCCAGCCTTGGCGCAGGGCAGCTTTTGGAAGTGCGGTCGACAGATGCGGGGTCGTGGCGTGATATGGCATCTTTCACCGAACAGAGTGATCACACGCTGGAGGCGCGTGAGCAGCGTGAAGATATTTACTATTACTGGATTCGCAAGGCCGGGAGCCGCGCTACATGACCATGCGTACTATCATAAAAGGCTGGGTTGAACGTTACCTTTCCGATGAAGAAGCACTGACACTTCTGCTGGTGCTGGTGGCCGGATTTGCCGTCGTTATCTGGCTGGGGAGAATGTTGGCCCCGTTTCTCACCGCATTGGTGGTGGCCTTTCTGTTACAGGGCGCTGTGAGTGCTCTCACGCGTCGGCGAGTGCCACATCTGATCGCAGTGGTGGTCGTGTTCCTGGCGTTTATCAGCGCACTGCTGACCCTGGCGTTTATTCTGATGCCATTGATCTGGAACCAGATGGTCGGGCTTGTGCAGGAAACACCCCGTATGTTTGCCAGTGGTCAGAGTTGGCTGGATGAGCTGCAGGCACGTTATCCTAACCTGATCACCCCCGATCAGATGCAGAACTGGATCGGGGTTGCCAGCCGCGAAATCAGCCAGTTAGGGCAGCGCGCCCTCACGCTTTCGCTGGCGTCGCTGGGCAACATCATGGCGCTGATCATTTATCTGGTGCTGGTGCCGATCCTGGTCTTCTTTATGCTCAAGGATCGCGAGGTGCTGGTGGGATTTACGCTGTCTCTGTTGCCACAGAAACGTAAATTGCTGACACGTATCTGGGAAGAAATGGATGCGCAGATTGCTAACTATATTCGTGGCAAGTTTATCGAAATCATGATTGTCGGCAGCGTGGCGTTTTTCACCTTTGCATTTTTTGGTCTGCCTTATTCGGCGCTACTGGCTGTGCTGGTCGGCTTTTCCGTTCTCGTGCCCTATATTGGCGCCGCGGTAGCGACGTTGCCAGTGGCAGCGGTTGCAGGCTTTCATTTTGGTATCAGTGATCAGTTTGCTTACGTATTGATTGCCTATGGGGTTATTCAGGCATTGGATGGCAACGTGCTGGTGCCGGTGCTGTTTTCGGAAGCCGTTAACCTGCATCCCGTCTCGATCATTGTGGCAGTGTTGTTTTTTGGAGGAATCTGGGGATTCTGGGGAATCTTCTTTGCTATTCCACTGGCCACCTTACTCAAGGCGTTGGTTTTTGCATGGCCACGTGGACTTCATGAACGCGAGGCGGCCCGAGCAGTAGAATCTGAATCAGCAAACCCTCAGCTCTGATCCTGAATGATATCCGGTGGTGGACAATCGTCGTGACTTACCACCGGATGTCAATTTCCCTCTCTTCTTCTGTCTTATCGTTACTTCCTGGCATCAAGCGCTTGAGCGGCAGCCAGCACTTCATCTACGTGGCCGGGCACTTTCACGCCACGCCATTCCTCGGCAAGGTTGCCCTCCCGATCAATCAGAAAAGTGCTACGTTCAATACCCTGATGTTCTTTGCCATACATCTTTTTGAGTTTGATGACATCAAATAGCTGACAGACCGTTTCATCCTTATCGGATATCAGGTCGAAATTGAAGTCCTGCTTGGCTTTGAAGTTTTCCTGGGCGCGAATGCCATCGCGGGAAACGCCGATGATCACTGTATCGGCGGCGTCAAACTGTTCCTTGCGGTCACGGAAATCACCGCCTTCGGTAGTGCAGCCCGGCGTACTTGCCTTGGGATAAAAATAAACCACAACCTGCTGACCACGCAGCTCGGAAAGTGTCATGGTTTTATCGCCGGTTGCCTGTGCAGAAAAATCGCTGACTGGCTGATTCAGAGTGACGCTCATGATGGACTCCTGGTGGGCATGTAAATATTGACAACCACCAGACTAAATCACTGCAGGGCAAGGGGGAATAGCCAGCATCATTCCCGTGAAGGCGAGAATCGATGTAGAATAGCCGATACGCCATGGTGTCGTTACAATGGAACGATTTGGTTGAGACGGTTCAAAGAACAGTTCAAAGAACAGTTCAAAGAACAACACCCCGTCACGTGTGACGCACATATCATTTTTGCAGCTGAGGAATAAACGGATGATCACAGGCAGCATCGTCGCCCTTGCGACGCCGATGAAAGTCAATGGCGACATCGATTGGGAGGCGCTTCGTCGTCTGGTGAACTTTCATCTCGACAACGGCACTGACGCGATTGTGGCGGCAGGGACGACAGGCGAACCCACGACCATGTCGTTTGCCGAGCACTTTGACGTCATTCGCAGCGTGGTAGAGGAAGTTAACGGCCGGATTCCTGTCATTGCCGGAACCGGTGCCAATGCGACTTCCGAAGCAGTCGAACTGGCGCGCTATGCCGGTGAGGTTGGCGCAGATTACTGTCTGTCCGTGTGCCCGTATTACAATAAACCGACCCAGGAAGGCTTATACCAGCACTTCAAGGCGGTGGCTGAAGGCAGCAAACTGCCCGTTATTCTGTATAACGTGCCGGGGCGTACGGTGGCGGATCTTTATAATGAAACCGTGCTGCGTCTAGCTGACGTCGATAATATCATTGGTCTGAAAGACGCTACCGGCAACCTTGAACGTGCCGAAGATCTGATCGCTCGCCTCAAGGGCAGTGATTTCATGCTTTATTCCGGTGATGACGCGACTGCCTGTGACTTCATGCTGATGGGTGGGCATGGCGACATTTCGGTGACCGCCAACGTCGCCCCTAAAGCGATGCATGAGCTATGTTTGGCCGCTGTTAACGGTGATGCTGACAAAGCCCACCAGCTCAATACGCGTTTAATGCCACTGCACACCAATCTGGGGATTGAATCCAATCCGATTCCTGTTAAATGGGCGCTGAATCGAATGGGCTACGCAGACAAAGGTATTCGTTTGCCATTAACCTGGCTGTCCGAGAAATATCACGCCACAGTGAATGAAGCCATGCAGCTGGCTGGCGTCGTCGAAGAATGAACAAGTGACACAATCTTCAGATAAACAGCGATCCTGGCATGTTTTACGCCAGCCAGTGCTGGAGTGTGTCCGGTCCTTACTGTTAAACGTTAAGGTGGCATGATGAGTTCTGTGCTTGAAAAACGTGCGCTTAGATGGATACCGCTGGCACTGGCAACCGCTATGGTTGTGTCAGGCTGCGCGCGCGATGGTTTCTACCATGACCGTAATCTGGATTACGCCGATATCGAGCCGGGTGAACCGTTGATGCTCCCGGATACGCGTGACGTTCGACGCTACGGTGATGCACTGCCAATCCCCCGCGCCGGAAGTGTTGGTTCATCAGATGGGCCAGCGGAGGTGCGTCCACCACAGGCCATGCGAGTCGGCGGCAGCATGGAGGCGGAGTATGTCGAGCGTCGTGAAGTGGGCGATCAGACTTGGCTGGTTGTCGATGCCGCGCCTGCTGACGTCTGGCCTCAGCTTGAAGGTTTTGTGCGTAGCCGTGGTTTGAATGTCACGGCATTTGATGCCGCTCGTGGCCGCATCGATACGGATCAGGGTCAGTTCACTCTACAGCGTGCGTTACGCTCGGGCAGCAGTGAAGTGCGCTGTGAGCAAGGGGGCCGGGTTTCGGAAGGCTGCCTCGAGGCGCTGCAGAGCTATCTTGATGGCCGCAGTGCTACTGCCAGTGCGGCCTCCTGGCAGGCGCAGCGGATTGATGAAGGTGAGTCCTTAGCTTTCCGTCAGCAAAATGAAAACTGGGAGGTAGTCATTCCTCAGCCGGTTGATCGCGTATGGGCTGAAATCAATCATTTCATTCAGCAGGATTTTACCGTTGAAAATGAGCGTAACCTGCTTGCGGCCAATGCGGATGATTATACGTTTCTGGTTAACTATATGACGTTGAGCGAGCGTAACCGTAATCCGTTGCAAATCGTATTCAGTGCGGATGTTCGTCAGATGTCACAGGAAATCCGCTTAGCACTGGAGAGTCGCGGCGACCAGACCGTGTTGCGAGCCGTTAATGAAAGCGAACGGGCATTTACACCTGATGACCAACGTGAGCTGCTGGAGCGCATTGCGGGCTATCTACGCTAGTTCGTAACGCTCTGTGATATGACGGTTCATTGAGTGATTTAACCGATACATCAAGATTCCTCGCCCTTTGGAGCCTCCATGGAAAAGCGTCAAGAGCTATATGCCGGTAAGGCAAAATCCGTTTATACCACTGATGACCCTGATCTTCTGGTCATGCATTTTCGTGATGATACCAGTGCCTATAATGGCCTCAAAAAAGAGGCGTTGGCACGTAAAGGCATGGTTAACAATGTTTTTAATGCCTTCATCATGGCGCGTCTGGAAGAGGCGGGTATTTCCACTCACTTTGAAAAACGCCTGTCCGAGACAGAAAGCCTGGTCAAACGGATGGAAATGATTCCTGTGGAGTGCGTAATACGCAACATCGCTGCCGGTAGTCTGGTAAAACGTCTCGGGGTAGAAGAGGGCATGGCACTGACACCGCCGACCTTCGAGCTGTTTTTGAAAAACGATGCACAGGGCGACCCGATGATCAATGAGTCGCTGGCAGAGACATTCGGCTGGGCGACGCCAGAGCAGTTAAGTAAAATGAAGGACCTGACATTTAAGGTCAATCATGTGCTCAAGCAGTTATTTGCTGAAGGCGACATGCTTCTGGTTGATTACAAACTGGAATTTGGTCTTTTCAAGGGGCAGATTATTCTGGGCGATGAATTCTCTCCGGACGGTTGCCGACTATGGGATGCAAAAACTCGGGAGAAAATGGATAAAGACCGTTTCCGCCAAGGGTTAGGCGGAGTTATTGAAGCGTATGAAGAAGTGGGTAAACGTCTGGGGATACACTTTCCAACCTAACCCGTCATCAGAAAGCAAAACACCCCCTTGATCACCATGCGATGATCAAGGGGGTGTTTGCGTCTGGTGCGGGTCAAGGATCAGCTCTCACCGCAACCGCTTGTTTAATCTTCCTTGGTCTCTGCTTCCGGTTCGTCAATCGTCTGTAAGCGATAGCCATAGCCGTAGACAGATACCAGGTTCCAACCATGTTCCGACGTCAGCTTGAGCTTTTTGCGTACCCGGTGAATATGGACATCCAGTGTCCGTGTGTTGGGATCATTGCTACGTCCCCACACGTATTCATATAAATAAGAGCGTGACAGGGGGCTACCCAGCTGGTTGAGAAGCAAGAATGCCAGACGGAACTCCTGCCGTGTCAGGGCAACTTCCTCGCCATCCACATAAGCAACTTCACGGTTGGAGTTGAGCTTGATACGCCCGAACTCTAGTTCACTCTGTTGCGCCGTTGCAGAGGTGCGCAGGGAGCGTCGGCGTGTTGCTGCGTAAGCTCTCGCGGCCAGCTCACGTGGGCGAAAGGGCTTACTGATAAAGTCATCCGCGCCGGCATTGAGCGCTTCGATAATATCGCTTTCTTCCTGGCGCTGGGTCACTATTACAACCGCAGGTAGTGCTTCCAGATATTTTTTCATCCAGTCCAGCAGCCCTATGCCAGTACCGTCAGGCAGGTGCCAATCCAGAAACACCAGATCAAAAGTCTCTCGACTGGCAATGCGGATAAAGGCTTTGCCGGATTCGAACGACGTGATGTTGGCTTTGATGCCTCTTTCTTCAAAACCATCGAGCAGCGCTTTGTTAATGCGCTCAAGCACCACGGTGTCATCCTCTACAACTGCAATGCGCATAGGGTTATTTCCAAGTCAGTCTGATGAAAGCTGTATGTATCTTATCGTATCGCACGCCATTACAGGCAGCATGCATTAAAACACTCGTTCTTTTCTTCTCACCCCAGAGTATAGACCAGATTATAGGCGGTTAAACAGCTCATGTCTGACTACAGTGAGCGAGCTATGTTCCTTATGACAAGTAAGTGTCCTAGTAGTTGTGCTTTTGGTTAATTGTTTTTAATGATTTCCGGCATTAACGGCTGATGGTGCTCGTGAGCATAGAGTCTATTTAATCTCGGTTAGACTATCGGATTTCAACGGATAAGCTCTCCAGAGCTGTAAATGTATACATATCAGAAGAGCTTCTTACATAGCTGGCTAACTACTTGGGTTTGTTACTTCATTTCACTCATTTTCGACAACATACACGTTTCATTCTTTTCTCGCCACTGTTCCGATTTTTCAGTTCAACGCTCCCTCTTAACGTTAACGATGAGCATGCTTAGTAAAAGAAATATGTGTCATTTTTATTTTTTTCTTTTATTAACAATGTTTTAAGTGTTTTTCTCTCTTCTTGTGGCTGCCTGAGGCGATTTTTCGGGCCATGATCCTTCCATCTGTTTTACATTGTTTAAAAATTTGGCATCTTTTTTAAGGGTGTGCTAATTTTCTAACAATAATTGTAAATTATTATATCTTAAGAAGTTGTTTAGGCTTCGACTATCCACTTTCTTGCGTGATTTTACTGACGCTGGTGGGCCAGAGAGTCAGATGCGCCACGGAGATAAAAGCAATGAACAATATTTTTCGTCTTGTCTGGAATCGCACCTTGGGTCGTCTGGTTGTGACATCAGAAGCTGCTCGTTCGCGTAGCAAATCCTCGGTTACCGAAATAGAGGTTGGCGTTACCCCAGTGGTTGTGCCGTGGTCAGTTAAGTGCTGCGTACCCCCTTCTAGTAGCTGGCTGCCTCGGCTCGCCTTTATCGTTAGCGCGGTCGCCGCTACTTCTGGGTCATTGACGGCACAAGCTTTTGAGCTGAACGGAGGGGATGACTGTAATGGTAATGCGTCGCGTCATGCTATTGGCCAGGGATCAACGGCCTGTGCCGCTTTCGCAATAGCCTTTGGCAGTAATGCAAATGCGTCTGCAGCTGACACAATTGCCATAGGCAGAGGCTCGCAAGCCACTTTGGAAGGTGGTGTTGCGATAGGTGCTCAAGCGACCTACGAGGCGATAAACGGCATCGCAATTGGCTCAGGTGCAACGGCGTCAACTGGCGGCGTCTTTGCGCATATCCGCCAGGATGCTAATGGGGTTCTGGAAGCGACGATTGATGGCGTGGGTAACCCCGCAATGGCGATCGGTGGTGGTGCCAATGCGGCTTTTGGGGCGTCGGCATTAGGCCCCAATAGCACAGCCAGTGGTGGCAACTCCATGGCCTTTGGTGGTCAGTCTAAAGCTACTGAAGCCTCCGCTTTAGCATTTGGCCCGGCGGCTTATGCAACAGGGCTTCGCTCCACTGCCATCGGCTACCAGAGTGCCGCAGCAGCGACATACAGCATGGCCTTTGGTCCTGCATCAACCGCGACCGGCGAATATTCTCTGGCGTTTGGCGCCTCAGCGTCAGCCAGTGGGGAGGGGGCGTTGGCGATAGGTAGTTTCTCCAATAATGCTCAGGAGCTTGTTGATAATACCCAGGCTAAGGGGGATGACTCGATCGCGTTTGGTACCTCGGCTCAGGCAACCAGGATAAGTGCATTGGCCATTGGTACCAGGAGTTTTTCAGACGGACTAAGTGCACTGGCGATTGGTGAAGACGCCGAAGCTACCGCTAACAATGCTATTGCTATTGGTGGTGATGCTATCGCACGAGACATCGTCGTATCAGTTGATGCATTAGACGGCGCTAGTAACCCAAATGGATATACATTGGGTGATGATTTACCAACGACTGCTGTGGGAGCAGGTTCACAAGCCATTGCAGGGACGGCTATTGGGCACGATGCCGTAGCAGGCCAGGATATAGGGGCAACTACGAATACTGGGACTGCTATAGGTGCCGGCGCACAGGCGATCGGTAATGTTTCAATCGCTATTTCTCCGGCTGCTTATGCACCTGCCATTGCAGCAGGGCGTGGTGCCATTGCTCAGGGTTTTGATGCCCGCGCAAGTGGGAATGATACGATTGCAATAGGTAGCTTAGCTGAAGCTTCTGCCGAAAACGCTATTGCGATGGGGATTGATGCTGAAGCGTCTGCTACCAATGCCATTGCTATGGGTAAAGGGGCGATTGCTTCAGGCGCACAAAGCATAAGTATTGGTTTCGAAAATGAGGTGTCCGGAGTAGGATCAGGTGCCATTGGTGACCCTAATATTATTACGGGTACAGGTAGTTATGCCCTGGGTAACGACAACACCATTGATGCAGATAATGCCGGCGCCTTTGGTAATGACAATACTCTGACAGCAGCGGCAGATGGCAGTCGTGTTGTGGGTAATACTAATACGGTTAGCAGTATAGATGCTTTAGCCTTAGGTAATCGCAATACGGCTTCCGGTGAAGGGGCTGTCGTCATTGGGCGAGATTCCATCGCAAGCGGCCTGCAATCTTTTGCGGCGGGTGATCAAGCCGAAGCCACAGGGCAGGATGCACTGGCAATTGGTACAGCATCAGATTCACTCGGTTTAAGCTCAACGGCCTTTGGCCGTGGCGCATGGGCGTTAGATGATTATTCAGCCGCTTTTGGTGCCGAAACCACGGCTACTGGTATTCAATCCACTGCTATAGGTAGTTTTTCTGAAGCTACACTGGATCAGAGCGTCGCATTAGGCTCTGGTTCAATAGCGGATACCGCTGCAGGTATCAATGGCTACATTCCTTTTGGCGCGACAGCGGCTGATACCACCGCTATCAATAATACGATAGCAACCCGCGCGGCGGTTGATGTGGGAAGCCGTCAGATTACCAGTGTAGCCGCCGGTACTGAGGATGATGATGCCGTCAACGTCAGTCAGCTGATTGCTGCACAGTCTGACGTTGCTGCGGGCACGAATATTGCCGATGTGACGGCAAGCGAAAATCCCGATGGTGGAACCATCTACACCGTCAATGCGAATGGCGCGAGTGTCAGTGCTGGAGACGGGGTGGATGTCACGCCCGCTGGCCCGGATGCCAACAACGTCACCGATTATGAAGTGGCGCTTAACCAGGCCACCAAGGACAGCTTGACGCTGGCCGACACCTCGCTGCAGGAAGTGGTGACCCAGGTTGACGGCACGGATGTTAAAACCCTGACGAAAGGGGATAACAACGCCAACTTCGTCTCAGGCAAGAACATTGCGCTCAGTGATGACGGAGCAGACGGCATTGAAGTCGCCACCCTGGACAACGTCATTTTTACCGATGTACAGACCAACACCCTGACCGCAGGGCCGGTCAGCATTGACGCGGCGGGCATGGATGCCGGTAACACCACCATCAGCAATGTTGCCGATGGGGTGAATCCGCAGGATGCGGTCAACCTGAGCCAGCTGGATACTGCCGCTGCCGCCTCAAAGACCGAAGTCACCGGCGGTACCAATATCGCCAGCGTGAATAAGACCACCGGCGCAGATGGCCAGGACATCTACGAAATCGACGCCGATGGGGCGAGTGTCAGTGCCGGAGACGGAGTGGATGTCACCCCCGCTGGCCCGGATGCCAACAACGTCACCGATTATGAAGTGGCGCTTAACCAGGCCACCAAGGACAGCCTGACGCTGGCCGACACCTCGCTGCAGGAAGTGATCACCCAGGTTGACGGTGTCGACGTTAAAACGATCGACCAGAACGATAACGTCGCCAATTTTATCAGCGGCCAGAACATTGAACTGAGCGACGACGGCGGCGCGATTGAAATTGCCACTAGCGCCGATCTTATCGCTGACAGCCTGACGATCAACAACGGCCCCACCCTCAATGACAACGGCATTGATATGGGTGGCGATACCATCACCAATCTGGGCGACCCTGTGAATGGGGGGGATGCGGTTAATCTTGATTACTTTGATGAAAACCGCACTCGTTACTACAGCGTCAACGACAATGGCACCATCCAAGGCAATTATGATAACGACGGTGCTACAGGTGTTAACGCACTAGCCGCAGGCACTAATGCTACAGCAGCTAGTGACAATTCAGTGGCGATGGGTAACGGTGCCACAACGCAAACATTCGGGCCTGGGCAAGTCGCTATTGGCGACAATGCCACGACCTTTGGCCAAGGTGAAGTTGCCATTGGTAGTAATACTCAAACTAATGGCTCAGGCAATGTGGCTATCGGTGATGGCGCTAAAACCTCGACATTCGGCGGGATAAACGGCGTTGCACTGGGTAAAGGTGCTGATGTATCCAGCGATGGTAGTGTTGCACTGGGCTCTGGCTCAATTGCAGATGGTAGCACGCTTGGAACAGCGGCCTACCAGCCTCTGGATATTGATGGCAACCCGATTGCCGTCGCAGCACCTACAGCGGATAGTGAAGCTTCAGTAGGTAGCGCCGGTGACGAGCGCCGTATCACCAACGTTGCCGCTGGTGCAACTGATACCGATGCGGTCAACGTGAGCCAGCTGAAGGCAGTCAATGAGCAGGCGACAACGCCGCTGACCTTTGCGGGTGATGCGGGCACGGGCTTTGATCGCAAGCTGGGTGAGCAGGTCAATATCGTCGGTGGTGCCGATGCCAGTGGCAATACCAATATCACCACCCAAGGAGATGGCACGGATACGCTCGAAATCGTCATGACCGACCAGCCGCAGTTTGGCGATATCACGGTCAATACCGGCGGTGGGGCGACCATCAATGAGCTGAGTAATCTCACGTTCGACCCGAACAACTTCACCTCTGGCCAGGCGGCAACGGAAGATCAGCTCAAGCTGGTCAGCGATGTGGCCAATACCGGCTGGGATGTGCAGACCAATGGCGATGCATCTTCAAATGTCGCACCGGGAGATACGGTACAGTTCCTCAATGGTCAGAACATCGAGATTACCCGCAACGACAAGGACATTACCGTTGCCACGGCCGACAACGTTATCTTCACCGATGTACAGACCGACACCCTGACGGCAGGCCCGGTCAGCATTGACGCGGCGGGCATTGATGCGGGCAACACCTCCATCTCCAATGTAGCGCCCGGCGCCCTTGGCACTGATGCGGTCAACGTGGATCAGCTGGATGCTGCGGCGGCGGCCTCGAAGACCGAGGTCACCGGCGGCACCAATATCGCCAGCGTGAATCAAACCACCGGCGCAGATGGCCAGGACATCTACGAAATCGACGCCAATGGGGCGAGTGTCAGTGCCGGAGACGGTGTGGATGTCACGCCCGCTGGCCCGGATGCCAACAATGTCACCGACTACGCAGTGGCCCTGAATCAGGCCACTAAAGATAGCTTGGGCCTGGCCGACACGTCGTTGCAGGAAGTTGTCACCCAGATTGACGGCACAGCGGTCAAGACGATTGATCAGAACGACAACGTTGCCAATTTCGTCACTGGCCAGAATATCGCGTTAAGCGATGACGGGGCGGGTGGCATCGAGATTGCCACAGTGGATTCTCCACAGTTCGGTAATGTGACGATTAACACCGCGAATGGCGACACCATCAACAACCTGAGCAACACCACCTTTGATCCGGATAACTTCACTTCCGGCCAGGCTGCCAGTGAGGATCAGCTCAAGCAGGTGAGCGATATTGCCAATACGGGTTGGGATGTACAGACCAACGGCGACGCGGCCACCAATGTGGCTCCCGGTGACACGGTCCAGTTCCTGGATGGTAAAAACATTGATATCACTCGTAACGGCACGGATATCACGGTCGCCACGGCGGATGATGTAAACTTCGACAGTATCAACATCACCAACGGCCCGACGTTAAACGATAACGGCATTGATATGGGCGGCGATACCATCACCAACCTGGGAGATCCGATCAACAATACTGATGCTGCGAACAGACAGTATGTCGATGATAATCGTGTTCGCTACTATAGCGTTAATGATGTACCCACGAATCAAGCCAACTTTAATAATGACGGTGCCACGGGTGCCAATGCCATGGCAGCCGGTGTGGCAGCCAGTGCCACCGAAGACAATGCCACTGCCGTGGGTACATCTGCCGCCGCTACCGGTTCTGGCTCAACCGCCATTGGCTATGCATCCAAGGCGCAGGGCGCCAACAGTTTTGCCTTAGGTGAAAATGCCACCTCTGCTGCCGAAAACAGTCTGGCCATGGGAGCGGATTCTACCGCCAATACCCGTTTTTCAACGGCAATTGGTCGTGCCACTAATGCTCAGGGGCAAGGGTCCATCGCGCTGGGAGGAGGGACCGCTGCCGATGCAGCGAATGCTACCGGCACCGGTGCCATTGCTATTGGGGGTTATGGTGCTGCAGGTAGAGGTGGTGCGAACGCCAATCAGAACTACGCCGTTGCTTTGGGTAGTGGTGCACAAGCCGCTGCCAGCGAAGGTGATGTTGCCTTGGGTAGCGGTTCGCAAACCGCCGCTGCCTCGCCGGTGTCTCAAGCGACAGTTGGCAGCACGACGTATGGTGGCTTTGCTGGTAGTGCTCCCACCAGCGTTGTCAGCGTGGGAAGTGCTGGGGCTGAACGACAAATCACCAATGTTGCTGCCGGGCGTATCACAAACACCAGTACGGATGCTATCAACGGCAGTCAGCTGTTCAGTGTGATTGATACCGGTTTCAATATCGCCGCTGATAACGGGGCAGATGACACCGTTAGACTCGGGGAAACCGTCAACTATACCAACGATGACGGTAACCTGGTTGCCACGGTGCGCGACAACGAAATTGTGTATGACCTGGCGGATACGATTGATGTTGACACTATCAATATCACCAATGGCCCGACGCTGAACGACAGCGGCATCGATATGGGTGGCGATACCATCACCAACCTGGGCGACCCCGTTAATCAAGGGGATGCCCTCAATCTCAGATACTTTGACGAAAACCGCACCCGCTATTACAGCGTTAATGACGGTGGCACCATCGGTAGTAACTTCAACAACGACGGCGCGACCGGCCTGAACGCGATTGCCAGTGGCGTGGATGCCAGTGCCAGCGGTGATGGCGCGGTGGCCATGGGCTTTGGGGCGAGTGCGCCGATTCGTGACAGCCTCGCGCTTGGCAGCGGCTCAGTGGTGGACCGTGCTCTGGCCCCGGATTCCGGCTTTATTCCGGCGGGCTCGGCCACCATCGAATTCAACACCACGGATAAAGAGCTGCTAGGCGCGATCTCGGTGGGTGATAACGACTCCTACCGCCAGATCACCAACGTCGCTGATGGTACCCAGGCGCAGGACGCCGTCACCGTCCGCCAGCTGCAAGGCGCGGTGGGGTCGGTCGTGGAATCCGGCACCAAATACTTCCGGGCCAACTCCACCCAGCCGGATGCCGCGGCAGTGGGCGAAGACAGCATTGCGGTAGGCCCGACCACGGTCACCAATGGCGACAATGGCATCGGCATGGGTAACGGCGCGATTGTCGGCCAGATGGCCCCCGGCGGTACCGCGATTGGTAACAATGCCGAAGTGCTGCTTTCCGATGGCATGGCGCTGGGTACCAATGCCCGTTCCGAAGCGCAGCAGGGCATTGCTCTGGGTGCCGGTGCCACGGTGAGTCACGACCAGAGCGTGGCGCTGGGCAGTAACAGCACCACTGAGGAAGCGGTTGGCACCAGTAGCGTCACTATCGCCGGTGACACTTACACCTTCGCAGGCACCACGCCGGACAGCACCGTAAGTGTGGGCAGTGCGGGCAATGAACGTACGCTGACGAATGTGGCAGCAGGCCGCGTGAACGAAACCAGCACTGATGCGATTAACGGCAGTCAGTTATTTGCCTCCAATCAAGCGATTGAAGAAGTCAGCAAAGTGGCCAACACAGGCTGGAATGTTCAGGCCAACGGCGATACCGCCACCAACGTGGCCCCTGGCGATACGGTTCAGTTCCTTGATGGCAAGAATATCGCTATCACTCGTAACGGCACGGATATCACGGTTGCCACGGCGGATGATGTGGACTTCGATAGCGTTACCATCACCAACGGCCCGACGCTGAACGATAACGGCATCGATATGGGCGGCGATACCATCACCAACCTCGGTGACCCGGTCAACAACACCGATGCCGCCAACAAGCAGTATGTCGACCAGACCGAAACCGACCTGATCAACCTCGGCATGAGTTTCACCGGCAATGACGCCACGGCAGGCGATGTTCAGCGCAATCTCGGGGAAACCCTGGCGATTACCGGTGAGGCCACCGCCGCTGGCACCTACAGCGGCACCAACCTGCGGACGGTGACAGACCCGGCCAGTGGTGCCATCAAGCTGGAGATGGCAGATTCGCCGCAGTTCGGCAACGTGACCATTAACGAAGGTGGCGGCGACACCATCAACAACCTGAGCAACACGACGTTTGATCCGGATAACTTCACTTCCGGCCAGGCCGCCAGTGAAGATCAGCTCAAGCAGGTGAGCGATATCGCCAACACGGGTTGGGATGTACAGACCAACGGCGACGTGGCCACCAATGTGGCCCCCGGCGATACCGTCCAGTTCCTGGATGGTAAGAACGTTGATATCACTCGTAACGGCACGGATATCACGGTCGCCACGGCGGATGATGTGGATTTTGATAGCGTCACCATCACCAACGGCCCGACACTGAACGATAACGGCATCAATATGAACGGCGACACCATTACCAACCTGGGTGATCCGGTCAACAACACTGATGCCGCCAACAAGCAGTATGTCGACCAGACCGAAACCGATCTGATCAACCTCGGCATGAGTTTTACCGGCAATGACGCCACGGCAGGCGATGTTCAGCGCAATCTCGGGGAAACCCTGGCGATTACCGGTGAGGCCACCGCCGCTGGCACCTACAGCGGCACCAACCTGCGGACGGTGACAGACCCGGCCAGTGGTGCCATCAAGCTGGAAATGGCAGATTCGCCACAGTTCGGCAACGTGACCATTAACGAAGGTGGTGGTGACACCATCAACAACCTGAGCAACACCACCTTTGATCCGGATAACTTCACTTCCGGCCAGGCCGCCAGTGAAGATCAGCTCAAGCAGGTGAGCGATATCGCCAACACGGGTTGGGATGTACAGACCAACGGCGACGTGGCCACCAATGTGGCCCCCGGCGATACCGTCCAGTTCCTGGATGGCAAGAACGTTGATATCACTCGCAATGGCACGGATATCACGGTCGCCACGGCGGATGATGTGGACTTCGATAGCGTCAACATCACCGACGGCCCGACGCTGAACGACAACGGCATCGATATGGACGGCGACACCATCACCAACCTGGGCGATCCCGTTAATGAAGGGGATGCCCTTAATCTCAGGTACTTCGACGCCAACCGGACCCGCTACTACAGCGTTAATGACGGCGGCACCATCGGTGGCAACTTCAACAACGACGGCGCCACGGGCCTGAACGCCATTGCCAGTGGCGTGGATGCCATTGCCAGTGGTGATGGCGCGGTGGCCATGGGCTTTGGGGCGAGTGCCCCGATTCGCGATAGCCTGGCGCTAGGCAGCGGCTCAGTGGTGGACCGTGCTCTGGCGCCGGTGAGCGGTTTTATTCCTGCCAATGGCGCGACGATTGAATTCAATACTACGGATAAAGAGCTGCTAGGCGCGATCTCGGTGGGCGATAACGACTCCTACCGTCAGATCACTAATGTGGCCGATGGTACCCAGGCGCAGGACGCCGTCACCGTTCGCCAGCTCCAAGGCGCGGTGGGGTCGGTCGTGGAATCCGGCACCAAATACTTCCGTGCCAACTCCACCCAGCCGGATTCGGCAGCGGTGGGCGAAGACAGCATTGCAGTCGGCCCGACCACGGTCACCAATGGCGACAACGGCATCGGCATGGGTAACGGCGCGATTGTCGGCCAGATGGCCCCCGGCGGTACCGCGATTGGTAACAATGCCGAAGTGCTGCTTTCCGACGGCATGGCGCTGGGCACCAATGCCCGCTCCGAAGCGCAGCAGGGTATTGCCCTGGGCGCCGGTGCCACGGTCAGCCACGACCAGAGCGTGGCGCTGGGCAGTAACAGCACCACTGACGAAGCGGTGGGTACCGCAGATGTCACGCTGGCAGGCACGACCTACAATTTTGCCGGTACCACGCCGGACAGCACCGTGAGTGTGGGCAGCGCAGGCAATGAACGCACGCTGACCAACGTGGCAGCAGGTCGCGTGAGCGAAACCAGCACCGATGCGATTAACGGCAGCCAGTTATTTGCCTCCAATCAAGCCATTGAAGAAGTCAGTAAAGTGGCCAACACGGGCTGGAATGTTCAGGCCAACGGCGATACCGCCACCAATGTCGCCCCTGGAGATACCGTCCAGTTCCTGGATGGCAGCAACGTCGAAATTACCCGCAATGGTGCGGATATCAGCGTGGCCATGGTGGATTCTCCACAGTTCGGTAATGTAACGATTAATACCGCTGGCAACGACACCATCAACAACCTGAGCAACACCACCTTTGATCCGGATAACTTCACTTCCGGCCAGGCCGCCAGTGAAGATCAGCTCAAACAAGTAAGCGATGTTGCCAACGCAGGCTGGAATCTGACTGCCAATGGCGAAGCCACAGGCGAAAACATCGCCCCCGGCGAAACCGTTGACTTCACCGAGGGTGACAATATTGCCATCACGCGGACGGGTAACAGTATCGAAGTGGCGACGACACCAACCCTGACGGCCGACAGCCTTACCATTAACGGTGGCCCAGTGATCAATAACGCTGGTATCAATATGGGCGGCAATGTCATCACCAATCTGGGTGATGGTGTTGCTGATGGCGATGCCGTCAATGTCAGTCAATTAAAAGCGGCTGAAACGGAAGTGGCGGCGGGTACCAATGTTGCCAACGTAGTGGAAACTACTGGTACGGATGGCCAGAGCATTTATACAGTTAACGCTGATGGTACTACGGTAAGCGCAGGTTCAAACGCGGTGGCAATCACGCCAACAGGTCCTGATGGCAACAACGTTACCGACTATGCGGTAGACCTCAGCCAAGATAGCAAAGACAGCCTGATTCTGGCGGATACTGCGCTGCAGGAAGTTGTCACCCAGATTGACGGCACAGCGGTCAAGACGATTGACCAGAACGACAACGTCGCCAATTTCGTGACCGGCCAGAATATCGCGTTAAGCGATGACGGGGCGGGCGGTATTGAGATTGCCACAGTGGATTCCCCACAGTTCGGTAATGTAACGGTTAATACCGCTGGCAACGACACCATCAATAACCTGAGCAACACGACGTTTGACCCGGATAACTTCACTTCCGGCCAGGCCGCCAGTGAAGATCAGCTCAAACAGGTGAGCGATATCGCCAACACCGGCTGGGATGTACAGACCAATGGCGACGTGGCCACCAATGTGGCCCCCGGCGATACCGTCCAGTTCCTGGATGGCAAGAACGTTGATATTACTCGCAATGGCACGGATATCACGGTCGCCACGGCGGATGATGTGGACTTCGATAGCGTCACCATCACCAATGGCCCGACGCTGAACGACAGCGGCATCGATATGGGCGGCGATACCATCACCAGCCTGGGCGATCCTGTTAATGAAGGGGATGCCCTCAACCTTAGATACTTCGATGCCAACCGCACCCGCTACTATAGCGTTAATGACGGCGGCATCATCGGTGGCAACTTCAACAACGATGGCGCGACCGGCCTGAACGCGATTGCCAGTGGGGTTAACGTCACGGCCAGCGGTGATGGCGCGGTGGCCATGGGCTTTGGTGCCAGTGCGCCGATTCGCGATAGCCTCGCGCTCGGTAGCGGCTCAGTGGTAGACCGTGCATTGGCACCGGTGAGCGGTTTTATTCCTGCCAATGGCGCGACGATTGAATTCAACACCACGGATAAAGAGCTGCTCGGCGCGATCTCGGTGGGCGATAACGACTCCTACCGTCAGATCACCAACGTCGCGGATGGTACCGAGGCGCAGGACGCCGTGACGGTTCGCCAGTTGCAAGGCGCGGTGGGGTCGGTCGTGGAATCCGGCACCAAATACTTCCGCGCCAACTCCACCCAGCCGGATGCCGCAGCAGTGGGCGAAGACAGCATTGCGGTCGGGCCGACCACGGTCACCAATGGCGACAACGGCATCGGCATGGGTAACGGCGCGATTGTCGGCCAGATGGCCCCCGGCGGTACCGCGATTGGTAATAATGCCGAAGTGCTGCTTTCCGACGGCATGGCGCTGGGCACCAATGCCCGTTCTGAAGCGCAGCAGGGCATTGCCCTGGGCGCTGGTGCCACGGTGAGTCACGACCAGAGCGTAGCGCTGGGCAGTAACAGCACCACTGAAGAAGCGGTGGGCACCAGTGACGTCACCATCGCCGGTGACACCTACACCTTCGCAGGTACCACACCTGACAGCACCGTGAGTGTGGGCAGCGCAGGTAATGAACGCACGCTGACCAACGTGGCAGCAGGCCGCGTGAGCGAAACCAGCACTGATGCGATTAACGGCAGCCAGTTATTTGCCTCCAACCAGGCCATTGAAGAAGTCAGCAAAGTGGCCAACACGGGTTGGAATGTTCAGGCCAACGGCGATACCGCCACCAACGTGGCCCCTGGGGATACGGTTCAGTTCCTGGATGGCAGTAATGTCGAAATTACCCGCAATGGTGCGGATATCAGCGTGGCCATGGTGGCATCTCCGCAGTTCGGCAACGTAACGGTTAATACCGCTGGCAACGACACCATCAATAACCTGAGCAACACGACGTTTGACCCAGATAACTTCACTTCCGGCCAGGCCGCTAGTGAAGATCAGCTCAAACAAGTAAGCGATGTTGCCAACGCAGGCTGGAATCTGACCGCCAACGGCGAAGCCACAGGCGAAAACATCGCCCCCGGCGAAACCGCTGACTTCACCGAGGGCGACAATATTGCCATCACGCGGACGGGCAACAGTATCGAAGTGGCGACGACACCAACCCTGACGGCCGACAGCCTTACCATTAACGGTGGCCCAGTGATCAATAACGCTGGCATCAATATGAATGGCGACACCATCACCAACCTGGGTGATCCGGTCAACAACACCGATGCCGCCAACAAGCAGTATGTCGACCAGGCCGAAATCGACCTGATCAACCTGGGCATGAGTTTCACCGGCAATGATGCCACGGCAGGCGATGTTCAGCGCAATCTCGGGGAAACCCTGGCGATTACCGGTGAGGCCACCGCCGCTGGCACCTACAGTGGCACTAACCTGCGGACGGTGACAGACCCGGCCAGCGGCGCGATTAAACTGGAAATGGCAGATTCGCCGCAGTTCGGCAACGTGACCATTAACGAAGGTGGCGGCGACACCATCAACAACCTGAGCAACACGACGTTTGATCCGGATAACTTCACTTCCGGCCAGGCGGCCAGTGAAGATCAGCTCAAACAGGTGAGCGATATCGCCAACACGGGCTGGGATGTACAGACCAATGGCGACGTGGCCACCAATGTGGCCCCCGGCGATACCGTCCAGTTCCTGGATGGTAAAAACATTGATATCACTCGCAATGGCACGGATATCACGGTCGCCACGGCGGATGATGTGGACTTCGATAGCGTCACCATCACCAACGGCCCGTCGCTGAACGACAACGGCATCAATATGGGCGGCGACACCATCACCAGCCTGGGCGATCCTGTTAATGAAGGGGATGCCCTCAACCTTAGATACTTCGATGCCAACCGCACCCGCTACTATAGCGTTAATGACGGCGGCATCATCGGTGGCAACTTCAACAACGATGGCGCGACCGGCCTGAACGCGATTGCCAGTGGCGTGGATGCCAGTGCCAGTGGTAATGGCGCGGTGGCGATGGGCTTTGGGGCGAGTGCGCCGATTCGTGACAGTCTGGCGCTAGGTAGTGGCTCAGTGGTGGATCGTGCCTTGGCACCCGTGAGTGGTTTTATTCCTGCCAATGGCGCGACGATTGAATTCAACACCACGGATAAAGAGCTGCTCGGTGCGATCTCGGTGGGCGATAACGACTCCTACCGTCAGATCACTAATGTGGCCGATGGTACCCAGGCGCAGGACGCTGTCACCGTTCGCCAGCTGCAAGGCGCGGTGGGGTCGGTCGTGGAATCCGGCACCAAATACTTCCGCGCCAACTCCACCCAGCCGGATGCCGCGGCAGTGGGCGAAGACAGTATTGCAGTCGGGCCGACCACGGTCACCAATGGCGACAACGGCATCGGCATGGGTAACGGCGCGATTGTGGGCCAGATGGCCCCCGGCGGTACCGCGATTGGTAACAATGCCGAAGTGCTGCTTTCCGACGGCATGGCGCTGGGTACCAATGCCCGTTCCGAAGCGCAGCAGGGCATTGCACTGGGCGCCGGTGCCACAGTGAGTCATGATCAGAGTGTGGCGCTGGGCAGTAACAGCACCACTGACGAAGCGGTGGGTACCGCAGATATTACTCTGGCAGGCACGACCTACAATTTTGCAGGCACCACGCCGGACAGCACCGTGAGTGTGGGCAGTGCAGGCAATGAACGTACGCTGACCAACGTGGCAGCAGGTCGAGTAAGCGAAACCAGCACCGATGCGATTAACGGCAGCCAGTTATTTGCCTCTAACCAGGCCATTGAAGAAGTCAGCAAAGTAGCCAACACGGGCTGGAACTTGAGCACGCAGGATCAAAGTGCAGAAAATATAGCGCCGAACGGTGAAGTCAATCTGCGCAATGAGGATGGCAACCTGAGCATTACTCAAGCAACCTCGAATGGCCGTGAGGAGGTGACGTTTGCACTGGCCAGCGATATTACGATTGATAACAGCCTGACAGTGGGCGCTGATGGCCCCGAAATCAGTGAAACCGGCATCACCAATCTGGCACCTGGGGAAATTTCCGAGCAAAGCACGGACGCCATCAATGGCTCTCAACTCTATGAAACCAACGAATGGTTGCAGAACCTGGATAACAGCGTGACCAATATTGTGGGCGATGTAGCCAACGGTCAGGGAATTCGCTACGTGCGTACCAACGATGATGGCTTACCACTAAGTGATGCCTTTGCTCAGGCGCAAGGCTCGACAGCCGTGGGCTATGAGGCAGAAGCCAGTGCCGACCGTTCTCTGGCTCTAGGGTATCAGGCGATGGCGGCCCACCAGGGGAGTATCGCATTGGGTGAGGGTGCCCGCACAGATGAAGCCGTAGGAACGGCAACCATTGAGATTGGTGGAGAAACCTATACCTTTGCCGGTATCAGCCCATTGGCCACGGTCAGCGTAGGCAGCCCTGGGGCTGAGCGCACGATGACCAACGTCGCGGCAGGGCGTATTAACGCCAATAGCACCGATGCAATAAATGGCAGCCAGCTGTACATCACCAATCAGGTGTTGGAAGGGCTGAATAACCGCGTAAACAGCATTGAAACCAATGTTGCCGATATTAATACACAGATTGAGGAAGGGGATATCTTGGCAGGCGGCGAAGGTATCCAATACAACAAAAACGACGATGGTGAGACAGATCCCAGTTCTATCACCCTGGAAGGTGATGGTGGTACGACAATCACCAATGTGGCGAACGGTAAACTATCACCGGATAGTTCCGATGCTGTGACAGGCGGACAGCTTTATCAAACCAATACCCAGACAGCGTCTAATACGACCAATATCGCCAGTAACAGCGATAAAATCGCCGGTAATACCACTCAGATTGCAGGCAATTCGGTGAAAATAGACGAAAATGCGGGCAATATCGCCAGCAATACAGCCCAGATTAATACCAATACCGACAGTATTGCCGATCTTGGCGAAACGGTAGATAAAGGCCTTAATTTTGGCGCCGATGAAGGCGACGTCGTAAATCGCCAACTGGGTGATACTGTCGCGATCACTGGTGATGACAACATTACCACCCGTACCACAGGAGATGGTGTTCAGGTCACTCTTAACAATGAGCTGGCTGTTGACAGTATTACGACGGGAAACACGACTATGGATAACAGTGGTGTCCGGATAGAAGGCGGCCCGAGCATGACTCAGGGCGGTATCGATATGAATGGCACTCGGTTGTCTAATCTTGCTCCCGGTGAAGCGGATGGTGATGCCGTTAACATGAGCCAGATGCGTGCTCTAGGTCAGCAATTCCAGGGGGAAATTAATAACGTCAACAACCGCCTGGATAGCGTGGAACGTGATGCTAACGCAGGCACCGCAAGTGCTCTGGCCGCCAGTTCCGTGCCTCAGGCATGGCGCTCAGGAGAGAGCATGATTGCGGTGGGGGCTGGTACCTATGGTGGAGAATCTGCGGTTTCCGTAGGGGTTTCCCGTCTTTCCGATAACGGCCGCTGGATTATTCAAGGCAAGGTCACCGGAGACTCGCAGAATAACTTCGGTGCAGGCGTGGGGGCCGGTTGGCACTGGTAGACAACCCCGCCTTTTCACACCTATCAGGTAAACCCATCGCTTAACGCGGCCTTTATTGGCCGCTTACCACAGTAAACAGAAGCCAGCCCGTCTCCGACGGTGCTGGCTTTTTTTGCGCATGTCTAAATCACCTTGCTACTCACACCTCACACCTCACACCTCTCATTAAGCCGCCTCTTTATATTGTTAAATATCGTAACAAAATGAAAGCAATGTGTTTTTAATAATATATTACAAATAAGAACCCAGTGAATTAGGGTTTTATTATTAACAATAGTTTCATGCGATTGTGGATGTTTTGCTTAAGTGTCATGAATGACAGTAAGAAAAATTCAGCGGCGGGAAAACGCAACCGAACGCATAAAAATCAGCGATTTCCTGACGGCTAAATCACCAGTTTATCGGTAGTGGGTGCCTATCCTGCGGCCGCTTTGTTAAAGCAAGGGAGTGACTGCCATGAATAATGTATTTCGTCTGATCTGGAACCGTACCTTGGGTCGCATGGTCGTGGCATCAGAGGCTGCTCGCTCCCTGCACAAAGCGGGTAGTGGCAGTACACAGGTAGGGCAGGTGCCAGAAGTGTCAAAACGGATATCCGCGAACATTTTTTTGCGTCCCGTAACGTTGGGGGTCGCATTGGCGTGTGCAGCAATGCTCTCACCGCTGAGTATTTCGGATGTCGAAGCGAGAGCATTTGCTTCGCCTACTAACAATGTTAATGGTTGTACATCTGCAGGAGCAGGTGGCACGGTTGGTAACATTGCGACTCCTAATACAGATTCGCTTCCAATAGATGGCAGCGGTACCTACTCAACCGTGGCGGGTTGTAATGCCAATGGTAACAACCAGACGGGTGCTACTGTTTACGGAACGTTCAGCGAAGTTACCGGTAGAGGCGGGGCTGCATTCGGTTTTAATGCTCGAGCTGTTCAATGGGCAACAGCGATTGGTCTGGAAAGTCGTGCGATTGGTGAAGCGAGCACCGCCTTGGGCTTTGGTAGTAAAGCAACAGAAGCCTCATCGGTAGCGATTGGTGCTCAATCGGAAACAATCGCGGAAAACGGCATCGCGATTGGTGGAGATGCAACGGCGGGAGGTAGTGGCATCTTTGGGCTTATCCGCAAAGATACTAACGGGGTTCTGGAAGCGACGATTAAAGACGTGCCTAACCCCGCCATGGCGATTGGTGGTGGCTCCAATGCGTTTGATGGGGCGATAGCGCTTGGTCCCAATAGTAATGCCAGCGCCATCAACTCCATGGCCTTTGGTGGTCAGTCTGTCGCTAGTGACTTCGCTGCTTTGGCGTTTGGCCCGGCGGCTTACGCAACGGGGCTTCGTTCCACTGCCATCGGCTACCAGAGTGCCGCAGCAGCGACATACAGCATGGCCTTTGGTCCTGCATCAACCGCGACCGGCGAATACTCGCTGGCCTTTGGCAGCTCTGCCTTTGCCGAAGGTGAACGAGCGCTGGCGATTGGTAGTTACTCCTCCAATGCTCAGGAGGTTAATGATAATACCAAGGCCTCGGGGGATGACTCGATTGCGTTTGGTACCTCGGCTCAGGCCTTGGGTAATAGCGCCGTCGCGATCGGCGAAAGTGCCAAGGCTCAGGGTGAGATGTTTGACGCAGGAAGGCTATTGAATGGTAGCAACCCCAATGGCTATGCAGATGGAGATGATTACCCCACTACGGCAGTGGGTGCAGGGGCGCTTGCCGAAAGTGGTACTGCTATAGGATTTGATACGGTTGCCGGTGAACCAGATGGTGCTGGAGGCATAACGACTGGTACGGCGGTGGGTGCCGGTGCGCAGGCGCTGGGCAACTTCTCGATAGCGCTATCGTCGGGTGCCAATGCACCCGCAATTGCTTCAGGTCGCGGTTCTATTGCACAAGGTTTCGATGCGAAAGCGCAAGGCAATGACTCTGTTGCCATGGGTACCCTGACAAAAGCCGAGGGTGATTACTCGGTTGCATTGGGGCTTAATGCCAAAGCCACTAAAGAAAATGCGGTTGCCATGGGTATTAATGCCGACGCATCAGGAGTTGACTCTGTTGCCATGGGTACCGGCGCGATAGCCTCTGGCGAACAGAGCATCAGCATCGGCTATAAAAATGACGTCAGCGGCGATAACTCAGGCGCATTCGGTGACCCGAATACAATCACCGGCACAGGCTCTTACGCGCTAGGTAATGACAACACCATTGAGGCTGACGAGGCTGGCACCTTTGGTAACGGCAATATCCTGGCTGCAACAGCCACCAACAGCCGCATCATCGGTAACGGCAACAATGTGGACGTGTCTGATGCTTTTGTGATGGGTAATGGCGCGGATGTTACTGTCGCTGAAGGTGTCGCCCTGGGTAACGATTCCGTGTCTGCTACAGGTGCCGGCATTCAAGGCTACAACCCAACCACCAGTGCGGCTGATGGACTGGATGCAGAAATAGCAGCGACTGAAAGCACCACGGGTGCTGTTGCTGTGGGTGATGCTGGAAACAGCGTATTCCGTCAGATTACCGGTGTAGCAGCGGGTACTCAGGATAGTGATGCCGTCAACGTTGCTCAGCTAAAAGCCTCAGAAACGCACTACTACAGCGTTAACGCTGATCCGGCTGTTCAGGGTAACTATGAAAATGACGGCGCCACCGGTATCAATGCCCTGGCAGCAGGTACCAATGCTTCAGCTACGGGAGATTCGGGAGTGGCTGTTGGTGATGGTGCCTTTGCTGGTGTTACGTTTGCTAGTAAAGATGCTTTGGATAATGTCAGTAACCCGAATGGTTACGAGATAGATGATAACCTTGCGAATACAGCCGTAGGTAGCGGGGCAACAGCTAACTCTGGAACCGCAATTGGTTTCGACGCTGTGGCAGGCGGGCCAGGAGCCGCCCCCGGCGAAGTGAACACAGGCACCGCGGTCGGTAGTGGGGCGCAAGCCGTTGGGAATGTTTCTATTGCTATCTCCCCTGCTGCGTATGCGCCCGCTGTTGCTGAAGCGCGTGGTTCCATTGCGATGGGGTATGATGCGCGCGCGATAAGCAACGATTCGATTGCTCTTGGCAGCTTAGCCGAGGCAAGTGGGGAGAGCGCTATAGCATTAGGGTTGCTTTCTGATGCACAAACAGCCAACTCTCTTGCTCTGGGTGCAAACTCGGTTGCTAATACAGCCGCAGGGGTCTCTGGGTATAACCCTGTTACAGGTGCCGCCGATGACTTGGATCCTGATATTGCTGCCACCAATAGTACCCTCGGAGCCGTATCGGTAGGCGATGCTGCCAATAACGAGTTCCGTCAGATCACCAGTGTTGCCGCCGGAACCGAAGACAGTGATGCCGTTAATGTCAGCCAGTTGAAAGCGCTGAGTAATAATCCGCTGACCTTTGCGGGTGATGCGGGCACGGACTTTGATCGCAAACTGGGTGAGCAAGTCAATATCGTCGGTGGTGCCGATGCCAGCGGCAATACCAATATCACCACCCAGGGAGATGGCACGGATACGCTCGAAATCGTCATGACCGACCAACCGCAGTTTGGTGATATCACGGTCAATACCGGCGGTGCGGCAACCATCAATGAACTGAGTAATCTCACCTTCGATCCGAATAACTTCATCTCTGGCCAGGCGGCAACGGAAGATCAGCTTAAGCAGGTAAATGACCTTGCGGCAACCGGCTGGGATATTCAGGCCAATGGTGATGTGCCATCGAATGTCGCGCCCGGTGACACGGTAGAATTCCTCGATGGCCAGAACATCGAGATTACCCGCAACGACAAGGAAATCACGGTCGCCACGCTGGACAACGTCACCTTTACCGATGTGCAGACCGACACCCTGACCGCAGGGCCGGTCAGCATTGACGCGGCGGGTATTGATGCCGGTAACACTACCATCTCCAATGTCGCGCCCGGTGTTGCGGGTACTGATGCGGTCAACGTTGATCAGCTGGAAGACACGGCGGCGGCGTCAAAGACCGAAGTCACCGGCGGCACCAATATCGCCAGCGTGGATAAAACCACCGGTGCCGATGGCCAGGATATCTACGAAGTCAACGCCGATGGGGCGAGTGTTAGTGCCGGAGACGGGGTAGATGTCACGCCCGCTGGTCCGGATGCCAACAACGTCACCGACTACGAAGTGGCGCTGAATAAGGCCACCAAGGACAGCCTGACGCTGGCCGATACCTCGCTGCAGAAAGTCGTGACCCAGGTTGATGGTACGGATGTTAAAACCCTGACGAAGGGGGATGACAACGCCAACTTCGTCTCAGGCAAGAACATTGCGCTCAGTGATGACGGGGCGGGCGGCATTGAAGTCGCCACGCTGGACAATGTCACCTTTACCGACGTGCAAACCGACACACTGACCGCAGGCCCAATCAGCATTGACGCGGCGGGCATGGATGCTGGTAACACCACCATCTCCAATGTCGCGCCCGGTGTCGCGGGAACTGATGCGGTCAACGTTGATCAGCTGGATACTGCCGCCGCCGCCTCGAAGACCGAAGTGGTAGCAGGAACCAACACCACGGTAGATCAGGCAGCGGGGGCGGACGGCCAGGACGTCTATACCGTTAATGCCAATGACACCACGGTTACCGCTGGCGATGGCATTACCGTGATGGATACGGATCTCGGCGGCAATATCACCGACTACGAAGTGGCGCTGAATCAGGCCACCAAGGACAGCCTGACACTGGCCGACACGTCGCTGCAGAAAGTCGTGACCCAAGTTGACGGTACGGATGTTAAAACCCTGACGAAGGGGGATGACAACGCCAACTTCGTCTCAGGCAAGAACATTGCGCTCAGTGACGACGGGGCAGGCGGCATTGAAGTCGCCACGCTGGACAACGTCACCTTCACCGATGTGCAGACCGACACTCTGACAGCAGGCCCGGTCAGCATTGACGCGGCGGGTATTGATGCCGGTAACACCACCATCAGTAATGTTGCGCCCGGTGTTGCGGGTACTGATGCGGTCAACGTTGATCAACTGGAAGACACGGCGGCGGCCTCGAAGACCGAAGTGGTAGCAGGCACCAACACCACGGTGGATCAGGCAGCGGGGGCGGACGGTCAGGCCGTCTATACCGTTAATGCCAATGACACTACGGTTACCGCTGGCGACGGCGTTACCGTGATGAATACGGATCTCGGCGGCAACGTCACCGATTACGAAGTGGCGCTGAACCAGGCCACCAAAGACAGCCTGACGCTGGCCGATACCTCGCTGCAGAAAGTCGTGACCCAGGTTGACGGTACGGATGTTAAAACCCTGACGAAGGGGGATGACAACGCCAACTTCGTCTCAGGCAAGAACATTGCGCTCAGTGACGACGGGGCGGGCGGCATTGAAGTCGCCACGCTGGACAACGTCACCTTCACCGATGTGCAGACCGACACCCTGACGGCAGGCCCGGTCAGCATTGACGCGGCGGGCATGGATGCAGGCAACACCACCATCTCTAATGTTGCGCCCGGTGTTGCGGGTACTGATGCGGTCAACGTTGATCAGCTGGAAGACACGGCGGCGGCGTCGAAGACCGAAGTCACCGGCGGCACCAATATCGCCAACGTGGATAAAACCACCGGTGCCGATGGCCAGGATATCTACGAAGTCAACGCCGATGGGGCGAGTGTTAGCGCCGGAGACGGTGTGGTTGTCACGACCGCTGATCCGGATGCTAACAACGTCACCGACTACGAAGTGGCGCTGAATAAGGCCACGAAGGACAGCCTGACACTAGCCGATACGTCGCTTCAGGAAGTCGTTACCCAGATTGACGGCATCGAGGTTAAGACCCTCGATGAGAACGATAATGTGGCCAACTTCAAGACGGGCCAGAATATCGAGCTGATCGATAACAACGGCTCAATCGAAGTCGCCACGCTGGACAATGTCACCTTTACTGATGTGAAGACCGACACCCTGACCGCAGGGCCGGTCAGCATTGATGCGGCGGGCATGGATGCAGGCAACACCACCATCTCTAATGTTGCGCCCGGTGTCGCAGGTACTGATGCGGTCAACGTGGATCAGTTGGAAGACACGGCAGCGGCCTCAAAGACCGAAGTCACCGGCGGCACCAATATCGCCAGCGTGGATAAAACCACCGGTGCCGATGGCCAGGATATCTACGAAGTCAACGCCGATGGGGCGAGTGTTAGCGCCGGAGACGGTGTGGTTGTCACGACCGCTGATCCGGATGCCAACAACGTCACCGACTACGAAGTGGCGCTGAATAAGGCCACGAAGGACAGCCTGACACTAGCCGATACGTCGCTTCAGGAAGTCGTTACCCAGATTGACGGCATCGAGGTTAAGACCCTCGATG
Organism: Halomonas sp. LS-001; assembly: GCF_052983955.1. NCBI lineage: Bacteria > Pseudomonadati > Pseudomonadota > Gammaproteobacteria > Oceanospirillales > Halomonadaceae > Halomonas > Halomonas sp. LS-001. Next base: position 3,198,167 of record NZ_CM129816.1, on the reverse strand, counting down.
AGAACGATAATGTGGCCAACTTCAAGACGGGCCAGAATATCGAGCTGATCGATAACAACGGCTCAATCGAAGTCGCCACGCTGGACAATGTCACCTTTACTGATGTGAAGACCGACACCCTGACCGCAGGGCCGGTCAGCATTGATGCGGCGGGCATGGATGCAGGCAACACCACCATCTCTAATGTTGCGCCCGGTGTTGCGGGTACTGATGCGGTCAACGTTGATCAGCTGGAAGACACGGCGGCGGCGTCGAAGACCGAAGTCACCGGCGGCACCAATATCGCCAACGTGGATAAAACCACCGGTGCCGATGGCCAGGATATCTACGAAATCAACGCCGATGGGGCGAGTGTTAGCGCCGGAGACGGGGTGGATGTCTCCGCCGCCGGTCCGGATGTCAACAACGTCACCGACTACGAAGTGGCGCTGAATAAGGCCACCAAGGACAGCCTGACGCTGGCCGATACCTCGCTGCAGAAAGTCGTGACCCAGGTTGACGGTACGGATGTTAAGACCCTGACGAAGGGGGATGACAACGCCAACTTCGTCTCAGGCAAGAACATTGCGCTCAGTGACGACGGGGCGGGCGGCATTGAAGTCGCCACGCTGGATAACGTCACCTTCACCGATGTGCAGACCGACACCCTGACCGCAGGGCCGGTCAGCATTGATGCGGCGGGCATGGATGCAGGCAACACCACTATCAGTAATGTTGCCGATGGGGTGAATCCGCAGGACGCCGTCAACCTGAGCCAGCTGGAAGACACGGCGGCGGCGTCGAAGACCGAAGTTACCGGGGGCACCAATATCGCCAGCGTGGATAAAACCACCGGCGCAGATGGCCAGGACATCTACGACATCAACGCCGATGGGGCGAGTGTTAGTGCCGGAGACGGGGTAGATGTCACGCCCGCTGGTCCGGATGCCAACAACGTCACCGACTACGAAGTGGCGCTGAATAAGGCCACCAAGGACAGCCTGACGCTGGCCGATACCTCGCTGCAGAAAGTCGTGACCCAGGTTGATGGTACGGATGTTAAAACCCTGACGAAGGGGGATGACAACGCCAACTTCGTCTCAGGCAAGAACATTGCGCTCAGTGATGACGGGGCGGGCGGCATTGAAGTCGCCACGCTGGACAATGTCACCTTTACCGATGTGCAGACCGACACCCTGACGGCCGGGCCGGTTAGCATCGACGCCTCAGGTATTGATGCCGGTAACACCACTATCAGCAATGTCGCGCCCGGTGTCGCAGGTACTGATGCGGTCAACGTGGATCAGTTGGAAGACACGGCAGCGGCCTCAAAGACCGAAGTCACCGGCGGCACCAATATCGCCAGCGTGGGTAAAACCACCGGCGCAGATGGCCAGGACATCTACGAAGTCAACGCCAACGGGGCGAGTGTCAGTGCCGGAGATGGAGTAGATGTTACCGCCGCCGCACCGGATGCCAACAACGTCACCGACTACGAAGTGGCGCTGAATCAGGCCACCAAAGACAGCCTGACGCTGGCCGATACATCGCTGCAGACGGTTATCACCCAGATTGACGGCACCGAGGTCAAGACCCTCGATGAGAACGATAATGTGGCCAACTTCAAGATGGGCCAGAATATCGAGCTGATCGATAACAACGGCTCAATCGAAGTCGCCACGCTGGACAACGTCACCTTTACCGACGTGCAGACCGACACCCTGACCGCAGGCCCGGTCAGCATTGATGCCGCGGGCATGGATGCAGGCAACACCACTATTTCCAATGTCGCGCCCGGTGTTGCGGGTACCGATGCAGTTAACCTTGATCAGCTGGAAGACACGGCGGCGGCCTCGAAGACCGAAGTCACCGGCGGCACCAATATCGCCAGCGTGGATAAAACCACCGGTGCTGATGGCCAGGATATCTACGAAGTCAACGCCGATGGGGCGAGTGTTAGCGCCGGAGACGGTGTGGTTGTCACGACCGCTGATACGGATGCTAACAACGTCACCGACTACGAAGTGGCGCTGAACCAGGCCACCAAAGACAGCCTGACACTGGCCGACACTTCGCTGCAGGAAGTGATCACCCAGGTTGACGGTGTGGATGTTAAAACCCTGACGCAGGGGGATAACAACGCCAACTTCGTCTCGGGCAAGAACATTGCGCTCAGTGACGACGGGGCGGGTGGTATTGAGATTGCCACAGTGGATTCCCCACAGTTCGGTAATGTGACGATCAACACCGCGAATGGCGACACCATCAACAGTCTAAGCAATACCACCTTTGATCCTAATAACTTCACTTCCGGCCAGGCTGCCAGTGAAGATCAGCTTAAGCAGGTGAGTGATATTGCCAATACGGGTTGGGATGTACAGACCAACGGCGACGCGGCCACCAGTGTGGCTCCCGGTGACACGGTCCAGTTCCTGGATGGCAAGAATATCGCTATCACTCGTAACGACACGGATATCACGGTCGCCACGGCGGATGATGTGAACTTCGACAGTATCAATATCACCAACGGCCCGACGCTGAACGATAACGGCATCGATATGGGTGGGGATACCATCACCAACCTGGGAGATCCGATCAACAATACGGATGCTGCGAACAAACAGTATGTCGATGATAATCGTGTTCGCTACTATAGCGTTAATGATGTACCCACGAATCAAGCCAACTTTAATAACGACGGTGCCACCGGTGACAATGCCATGGCAGCGGGTATCGCCGCGAGTGCCACCGAAGAAAATGCTACCGCCATTGGTACCTCTGCCGTTGCATCTGGCACAGGGTCAGCAGCGATTGGTTATGCGGCCAACGCCCAGGGCGCGAACAGCTTCGCTCTGGGGGAAACCTCAAATGCCATCGGCGAAAACAGCTTGGCACTGGGCGCGGATTCCACTGCGGGCACCCGCTACACCACTGCCCTTGGCCGCGGTACAGGCGCTTCTGGTCAAGGGGCTATTGCCTTGGGCGGCGGCACCGCAACAGATGCTGCTAATGCCAACGGCACGGGCGCCATTGCCATTGGTGGCTATGGGGCACCAGGCACAGGAGGCGCTAAAGCCAACAACAGCTATGCGGTTGCCTTGGGTAGCGGTGCCCAGGCAGGTGCCAGCGAAGGCGATGTAGCCCTGGGTAGCGGCTCACAAACCGCCACGGCTAACCCGGTTGCCAGCGCCACGGTTGGCACCACCACCTATGGCGGCTTTGCGGGTACCAACCCCACCAGCGTGGTGAGCGTAGGCAGTGCCGGTGCAGAGCGCCAGATCACCAACGTCGCCGCAGGCCGCATCACCAATACCAGCACCGATGCCATCAACGGCAGCCAGCTGTTCAGCGTGGTGGACACCGGCTTCAACCTCTCCGCTGATAACGGCACAGACGACACCGTCAAGCTGGGCGAAACCGTCAACTACACCAACGACGATACCAATCTGGTCGCCACGGTGCGCAACAACGAAATCGTCTACGATCTGGCCAGCAGCATTAATGTCGATACCGTCAATGTCACTGATGGCCCGACGCTGAACAACGATGGTATCAACATGAATGGCGATACCATCACCAACGTCGGTGCGCCACAGAATGGTGGTGATGCCATTAATCTTGATTATTTCGATGAAAATCGTGCGCGTTATTACAGTGTCGATGATGGCGGAACGCAAAGAGGTAACTTCAACAATGACGGAGCGAGCCAGCCCTTTGCACTCGCTGCGGGCACCAACGCAACAGCGTCGGCGGTAAGAGCGACTGCCGTAGGCGACAGTAATGATGCCTCAGCAGACAACGCCACGGCGATGGGGTCCCGAAACACGGCGTCAGCAATCAATGCCACAGCCGTAGGTACCCGAAACACGGCTGAAGGAACTAACTCAATCGCCCTGGGTGTTAACAACAACACAAATAGCAATTTCCAGATAGCCATCGGTGGTAATAATGTCCTGGGTGCGGGTACGCCTGAGGATTCTTTTACCGCTATTGCGATTGGTCGTGAAAATAAGTTGCAGGCACAGAATACGACGGTTATTGGCCAAAAGAACGCGGTCGCAGGTCGCTTCTCTTCTGCTTTTGGTTTCGAAAACGAAATTAATAACGAACTCTCAACGGCATTTGGTATAGAGAACGTAGTTGATGGCCGCCTAGCACAAGCTTTTGGCTTTAACAATGAAGTGTCTGGTAATGGTGCCAGGGTTTTCGGTGTTCGAAATGTGGTCTCTGGTGAGGGCTCAAATGTAGTTGGTACCGATAACGAAGTGAGTGGAGAATACTCATCAGTGATTGGTACTGGCAACAATATCAGTGTTGATGATGCCTTTGTGCTGGGTAACTTTGCTGATGTTAGTGAGGTTGGCGGCGTTGCCATTGGCACCGCTTCAAAAGCCAATACAGGGGCTGGTCGTTCTGGTTATAACCCGCTGACAGACGCCGCCGATGACAACGATCCGGGCATTACGGCCACCAAATCAACGTTTGGCGCCGTTGCCGTTGGCGATGAAGACATTGGCTTATATCGTCAGGTAACCGGTGTCGCCGCAGGCACGGACGATAGCGACGCCGTCAACGTTGCGCAACTGAAGGCAGTCAATCAACAAGCTACCACGCCAATGACCTTTGCTGGCGACAACGCAGGCGTGCCCAATGATGTCGACCGCAAGCTGGGCCAAACGCTGAATATCACTGGCGGCGCCACCGGCACCCTGACCACTGGCAATATCGGTGTAGAAGCCAACGGCACCGATACGCTGGCCATCAAACTGGCCGAAAACGTTGACCTGGGCACCAATGGCAGCGTCAAGATGGGTGATACCACGGTCAATAACGACGGTCTGACCATCACCGGCGGCCCGAGCATCACCGCCACAGGCGGTATTGATGCCGGTGGCCAGCAAATCACCGGGGTGGACGCCGGTGTTGCCGGTACGGATGCCGTCAATGTGACTCAGCTTGGCCAGTTAGAAACCAACCTGACCCTGCTGGGCATGGACTTTGGCGCCGACAGCGGCACTGACGTCCACCGGGATCTGGGCCAGAAGCTGGATGTAGTCGGTGGCGCGGATGCCAGCGGCAACACCAATATCAGCACCGTTGCGAATGGCGCTGATACGCTTGAAATCGTCATGACCGACCAGCCGCAGTTTGGCAATGTGCTCGTCAACAGCAGCGGCAATGGCACCATCACCGGGCTGACCAACACGGATCTTAGCGACCCGACGTTTGGCATATCAACGCGCGCCGCGACAGAAGAGCAGCTGGCGATCGTCAATGCCCAGGCCAACAACCCGCTCACCTTTGCGGGTGATAATGCTGGACCTCTGAACGTTGACCGCAAGCTAGGCGAGACGCTGAATATCACCGGCGGCGCCACCGGCACCCTGACCACCGGCAATATCGGTGTGGAAGCCGACGGCACGGATACGCTGGAAATCAAACTGGCCAGCAAGCTCAGTGATCTGGAAGAAGTTGCGATTACCGGCGGCCCGACCATCAACAACACCGGCATCGACATGGACGGTGACAAGATCACCGGCCTGGCGGCGGGCGATATTGCCCCCGGCAGCACCGATGCGGTGAACGGCAGCCAGCTTGATCAGGTAGAAACCGACCTGACCGCGCTGGGCATGGACTTTGGTGCCGACAGCGGGACTGACGTCCACCGGGATCTGGGCCAGAAGCTGGATGTAGTCGGTGGCGCGGATGCCAGCGGCAACACCAACATCAGCACCGTCGCGAATGGCAATGGCACAGAGACGCTTGAAATCGTCATGACGGACCAGCCGCAGTTTGGCGATGTGCTCGTCAACAGCAGCGGCAATGGCACCATCACCGGGCTGACCAATACGGATCTTAGCGACCCGACGTTTGGCATATCAACGCGCGCCGCGACAGAAGAGCAGCTGGCTATCGTCAATGCCCAGGCCAACAACCCGCTCACCTTTGCGGGTGATAATGCTGGACCTCTGAACGTTGACCGCAAGCTAGGCGAGACGCTGAATATCACCGGCGGCGCCACCGGCACCCTGACCACCGGCAATATCGGTGTGGAAGCCGACGGCACGGATACGCTGGAAATCAAACTGGCCAGCAAGCTCAGTGATCTGGAAGAAGTTGCGATTACCGGCGGCCCGACCATCAACAATACCGGCATCGATATGGGCGGTGACAAGATCACCAATCTGGGCGATGGCGATGTGAATGCGTCCAGCACCGATGCCGTCAACGGCAGTCAGTTGTTCAGCGTGGTGGACACCGGCTTCAAGATCACCGCCGATAACCAGAACCTGGGTGGCCCAACCGACGACACCGTCAAACTGGGTGAGACTGTCAACTACACCAGTACTGATGGCAACATCGTCACCACCGTGGCTGACAACGAAATCGACTTTGGCCTCGCCGACGTTATCAATGTTGGCACGACCAGCCCTGTCACAATTGACGGCGACAACGGCACCATCGACGGCCTGACCAACACCACCTTCGACCCGAATAGCACTTACACGGGTGGGCAAGCGGCAACGCAGGAGCAGCTGAAGAGTGTCAGCGATGTCGCGGGTAGCGGCTGGAACCTTCAGGCCAACGACGATGTTGATGTCAAAAACATCGGCCCTGGCGACACAGCGATCTTCGAGGAAGGCAAGAATATCGCGATTGATCGTGCCGGTAACAAGATAACGGTCGCCACCCAGGACCAGGTTGAGTTCACTCAGGTAACACTTGGCGATGCCACCAATAACACCGTTCTCACCAGCACGGCTGATGGCCTGGACGTAGGCGGCGACACAATCACCAACGTGGGTGCAGGTGACCTGACGGCGACCTCAACGGACGCGGTCAACGGCAGCCAGCTGTTCGCCACCAATGAAAACGTTGCGGATAACGCCGACGAGATCGGCAAGGGCATCAACTTTGGCGACGGGGCAACGTCGAACAACTACGCGCTAGGCAGCACCCTGAATGTCAACGGGGATGCCAACGTCACCTCAACGACCACAACAGACGGTGTTCAGCTGGGCCTCGCCGACGTTATCAATGTGGGCACAACCAGTCCTGTCAAAATTGACGGCGACAACGGCACCATCGACGGGCTGACCAACACCACCTTCGACCCGAATAGCACGTACACGGGTGGGCAAGCGGCAACGCAGGAGCAGCTGAAGAGTGTCAGCGATGTCGCGGGTAGCGGCTGGAACCTTCAGGCCAATGACGATGTTGATGTCAAAAACATCGGCCCTGGCGATACAGCGATCTTCGAGGAAGGCAAGAATATCGCGATTGATCGTTCTGGTAACAAGATAACGGTCGCCACCCAGGACCAGGTTGAGTTCACTCAGGTAACACTTGGCGATGCCACCAATAACACCGTTCTCACCAGCACGGCTGATGGCCTGGACGTAGGCGGCGACACAATCACCAACGTGGGTGCAGGTGACCTGACGGCGACCTCAACGGACGCGGTCAACGGCAGCCAGCTGTTCGCCACCAATGAAAACGTTGCGGATAACGCCACCAATATTGCCACTAACGCCACCGAGATCGGCAAGGGCATCAACTTTGGTGATGGGGCAACGTCGAACAACTACGCGCTAGGCAGCACCCTGAATGTCAACGGGGATGCCAACGTCACTTCAACGACCACAACAGACGGTGTCCAGCTGGGCCTCGCCGACGTTATCAATGTTGGCACGACCAGCCCTGTCACAATTGACGGCGACAACGGCACCATCGACGGCCTGACCAACACCACCTTCGACCCGAATAGCACTTACACGGGTGGGCAAGCGGCAACGCAGGAGCAGCTGAAGAGTGTCAGCGATGTCGCGGGTAGCGGCTGGAACCTTCAGGCCAACGACGATGTTGATGTCAAAAACATCGGCCCTGGCGATACAGCGATCTTCGAGGAAGGCAAGAATATCGCGATTGATCGTGCCGGTAACAAGATAACGGTCGCCACCCAGGACCAGGTTGAGTTCAACAAGGTAACCATTGTTGACGCCACTGATCCTGCTAACAGCACTGCTATCACCAGTACAGCTAATGGCCTGGACGTAGGCGGCGACACGATCACCAACGTGGGTGCAGGTGACCTGAACGCGACTTCAACGGACGCGGTCAACGGCAGTCAGCTTTTCGCCACCAATGAAAACGTTGCTGATAACGCCACCAATATCGCCACTAACGCCACCGAGATCGGCAAGGGCATCAACTTTGGCGACGGGGCAACGTCGAACAACTACGCGCTAGGCAGCACCCTGAATGTCAACGGGGATGCCAACGTCACTTCAACCACCACAACAGACGGTGTCCAGCTGGGCCTCGCCGACGTTATCAATGTGGGCACAACCAGCCCAGTCAAAATTGACGGCGACAACGGCACCATCGACGGCCTGACCAACACCACCTTCGACCCGAATAGCACGTACACGGGTGGACAGGCGGCAACGCAAGAGCAGTTGAAGAGTGTCAGCGATGTCGCGGGTAGCGGCTGGAACCTTCAGGCCAACGACGATGTTGATGTCAAAAACATCGGCCCTGGCGACACAGCGATCTTCGAGGAAGGCAAGAATATCGCGATTGATCGTTCTGGTAACAAGATAACGGTCGCCACCCAGGACCAGGTTGAGTTCACTCAGGTAACACTTGGCGATGCCACCAATAACACCGTTCTCACCAGCACGGCTGATGGCCTGGACGTAGGCGGCGACACAATTACCAACGTGGGTGCAGGTGACCTGAACGCGACCTCAACGGACGCGGTCAACGGCAGCCAGCTGTTCGCCACCAATGAAAACGTTGCGGATAACGCCACCAATATTGCCACTAACGCCACCGAGATCGGCAAGGGCATCAACTTTGGTGATGGGGCAACGTCGAACAACTACGCGCTAGGCAGCACCCTGAATGTCAACGGGGATGCCAACGTCACTTCAACGACCACAACAGACGGTGTCCAGCTGGGCCTCGCCGACGTTATCAATGTTGGCACGACCAGCCCTGTCACAATTGACGGCGACAACGGCACCATCGACGGCCTGACCAACACCACCTTCGACCCGAATAGCACTTACACGGGTGGGCAAGCGGCAACGCAGGAGCAGCTGAAGAGTGTCAGCGATGTCGCGGGTAGCGGCTGGAACCTTCAGGCCAACGACGATGTTGATGTCAAAAACATCGGCCCTGGCGATACAGCGATCTTCGAGGAAGGCAAGAATATCGCGATTGATCGTGCCGGTAACAAGATAACGGTCGCCACCCAGGACCAGGTTGAGTTCAACAAGGTAACCATTGTTGACGCCACTGATCCTGCTAACAGCACTGCTATCACCAGTACAGCTAATGGCCTGGACGTAGGCGGCGACACGATCACCAACGTGGGTGCAGGTGACCTGAACGCGACTTCAACGGACGCGGTCAACGGCAGTCAGCTGTTCGCCACCAATGAAAACGTTGCTGATAACGCCGACGAGATCGGCAAGGGCATCAACTTTGGCGACGGGGCAACGTCGAACAACTACGCGCTAGGCAGCACCCTGAATGTCAACGGGGATGCCAACGTCACTTCAACCACCACAACAGACGGTGTCCAGCTGGGCCTCGCCGACGTTATCAATGTGGGCACAACCAGCCCAGTCAAAATTGACGGCGACAACGGCACCATCGACGGCCTGACCAACACCACCTTCGACCCGAATAGCACGTACACGGGTGGACAGGCGGCAACGCAGGAGCAGTTGAAGAGTGTCAGCGATGTCGCGGGTAGCGGCTGGGATGTCCAGGTCAATGGTATCGCGGCAGATAATGTCGCCCCGGGCGAGACCGTTCAGTTTATTGATGATAAGAACATCGCCATCACCCGCGAGAACAACAAAGTCATCGGTATTGCCACCGAAGACGAAGTCGAGTTCACTCAGGTAACACTTGGCGATGCCACCAATAACACCGTTCTCACCAGCACAGCTAATGGCCTGGACGTAGGCGGCGATAAGATCACCAACGTCGCTGCAGGCGCTGTAAACGGCACCAGCACAGACGCCATCAACGGCAGCCAGTTGTTTGGCTCGGTTGGTTCGATCAGCACCGTGATCGGCGGTAATGCCACGGTGGATGGAGATGGCAACATCACCACCAGCGACGTGGGCGGCACTGGCAAAAACACGATTGACGAGGCCATTGCCTCCGCCAACACTGCTGCCAATGCGGGCTGGAATGTATTCACCAGCCAGGAAACGGGTATCAATAATAGTAACGTTGGCCCGAGCGGCAATGTCGACTTTATCAGCGGTGATAACAACCTGGCGATTTCTCACAGCCGCAATGACGCGGGTGATACCACCCTCGACTACCGTCTGGCGGATAACGTCACTGTTAGCGAAAGCTTAACCGTTGGGCCCGTGCTGACTGATGCCGCATCAGGAACCATCAGTGGGCTGAATAACACCACGCTGGATGATGATGACTTTGGTAAAGCAGGCCGCGCAGCCACCGAAGAGCAGCTACAGGTTGCAAGCGCAGCCTCAAAGACCGAAGTCACCGGCGGCACCAATATCGCCAGCGTGGATAAAACCACCGGCGCAGATGGCCAGGATATCTACGACATCAACGCCGACGGGGCGAGTGTTAGCGCCGGAGACGGGGTGGATGTCACCGCCGCCGCACCGGATGCCAACAACGTCACCGACTACGAAGTGGCGCTGAACCAGGCCACCAAGGACAGCCTGATCAAGGCCGACACGTCGCTGCAGAACCTTACGAGCGATGACTCCAACCTGACGGTGGGTGAGAAGGATGACGATGGCAATATCGTACTGGACTTCGCCGATGCGCCGACCTTCGCAGGCACGGTAACAGCACCGGAGTTTGTGGCTAATGGCGATAATCCAATCACCATCAGCGGCAGCACAGGCACCATCACTGGGCTTGCCAACACGGACCTTACAGACCCGACGTTCGCCACTGAAGGCCGCGCCGCCACGGAAGAGCAGCTTCAGCAGGTCAACACCGCCGCCAATGCTGGCTGGAACCTGTCAGGCTCTGGGGAAGATGAGGTTAATGTCAGCCCTGACGGCAACGTTGACTTTCAAGGTGATGCCAACATCAGCGTGGCCCAGAGCGGCGCGGATGATGACGGCGTGATCGAAATCACTCTGGCCAGCAAGTTGAGCGGTCTTGAAGAAGTTGCCATTACCGATGGCCCTACGATTAATAACGCTGGCATCGACATGGGCGATAAATCGATCAACAACCTGGGGAGTGGCCTGAACGGTACGCCGATTGATGAAGTGGAGGGAGATGCGCTAGGAAACGCCATCAACGCCGGTGACTTGCAGAATGTGACCAGTGTGATTGATGAAAACGTCGCCGCTGCCAAAACCGAGGTGGAAGCGGGTAGCAATATGACCGTAACCGACAGTGTTGGTGAGGAAGGTCAGACTATTTACACCGTGGCCACTGCCGACGAAGTCAGCTTCACCCAGCTGGAGGTTGGCAGCGTCAGTATGAATGCCGGTAACGTCGATGAAAACGGCAATACCATCTTAAGCGGTGTCGGCGCAGGGGATATCTCCGAAGGCAGCACAGACGCCATCAACGGCGGCCAGCTCCATCAGCTGGCGGGGGATGTCAACAATGAAGCCGGTGGCCTCGGTATTCGCTACGTGCGCACCAGTGATGGAGAGGAAGAGCTCAGTGATGCCTTTGCCATCGGTGAGGGCTCCACGGCGGTTGGCTATGAAGCACAGGCCGATGGTGACAAAGCCCTGGCGCTTGGCTACAGAGCCATGGCACGACATCAGGGCAGCGTCGCCCTCGGCGCCAATGCCAGCACCCTGGCGGCAGATGAAGAAGTTGAGCGCACCCCATCCATCACCATTGGTGAGGAAACCTACCAGTTCGCAGGCGCTGGAAACGGGGTGGTATCGACGGTTAGCGTGGGTAGCGCCGGGGCGGAACGCACCATCAGCAATGTAGCCGCAGGCCGTATTAGTGAGACAAGCACCGATGCCATCAACGGCAGCCAGCTGTATGCCGCTACCCAGTACATGGAAGCACTGGATGGCCGCCTCACCAAGGTAGAAGGTGACCTGGGTGATATCAGCGAAACCGTGGTCGGTGACTTGCCGTCAACAGGCGATGCTGCTGTCACCTACGATACGGATGCGGAGGGTAATGTCGATAAAGGCAGTGTGACGCTGGAAGGCGATGGCGGCACTCAGATAAGCAACGTCGCGCCTGGCGATGTCGCGCCGGGTAGCTCGGATGCCGTTAACGGTGGACAGCTAAACGATACGAATCAGGACGTAGCGGATAACACCACTAACATCGCAGGCAACACCACCAACATTGCAGGCAACACCAGCCAGATTGCCGACAACACCGGTGATATTGCCGATAACCGCACGCGGATTGACGGCAACACCAAAGATATCGGCACCAACCGCGATAACATCGCAGAGGTGAGCGATACCGTGGATCAAGGTCTGAACTTTGGTGCGGACCAGGGTGAACCGGTTAACCGCCAGTTGGGCGATACCGTGGCCATCACTGGTGACGAAAACATCACCACTCAAACGACGGGTGATGGTGTGCAGGTGATGCTCAACCGCGAGCTTGATGTGGATAGCGTCACCGCAGGCAATACTACCGTAAGCAATGAAGGCGTCCGCATTCAGGATGGCCCGAGCATGACTCAGAATGGGTTTGATGCCAATGGAACTCGAGTCACCAACGTTGCGCCTGGCGAGAACCCTGGGGATGCCGTCAACGTTGGCCAGATGAACGCCCTTGGTCAGCGCTTTGCCCAGGAAATTGGCGATGTGCATAACCGTATCGACGATGTAGCGCGTGACGCCAGTGCGGGTATCGCCTCGGTTGCGGCCATGGGCAACGCGCCCTACGTGCCAGGCAAGCTGACCTACCACGTGGGCGGTGGCCATCACAACGGTGAAAGTGCCGTAGGTGTCAACTTCCGCCGTACCGCTGATAACGGCCGCTGGAGCTTGAACGCCGGTGTTGCCGGTTCACGCGCAGGGGCCACCATTGGCGTCGGTATCTCGGGTGTCATCGACTAACCATCAGGCGGTTAATTAACCCAGGCTGCCGGGCATTCACGCCCGGCAGCAGGCACAAAACAGGGAACGACCATGACACATCTACGCACATTACTGGCACTGGGCCTTGTCACCGCGCTGGCGGGCTGCGCCTCATCAGCGCCTTCCAACACATCTACCAACGAGGAAGATATCCGCTTTCCCGATCTCGACAGCACCTATCTGGAAACCGGTGATTTCATCGACCCGGACAGCGTACTGCGCATCGCCCAGGGGCAGCACAAGGACCAGGTGCGCCGCCTGCTCAATCACCCGCACTTCAGCGAAGGCATTTTTAACGTCCGCGAGTGGGATTACGCCTTCAACTTCTACACCGGCGAAGGCAACGCCTACCTCACCTGCCAGTACAAGCTCAAGTTTGATGGTGATAACCGGGTAGACAGCACCCACTGGCGCAACCCCGAATGCCCCGCATTGCTGGTACCCATCGCCGTCGTGGAAGAAGATAACCTGCAAACCCTCACGCTCTCCGGCGATGTGCTGTTTGACTTTGACAGTGCAGAACTCACCCTGGAAGGCCAGCGGGCCATTGACCGCTTGGCCAGCCAGATGCAGCAGCAGTTCACCAACCCCGCCATGAACATTTTCGGTTACACCGACCGCTTTGGGGCAGAGCAATACAACATTGATCTCTCTTACCAGCGGGCGATGGCGGTTAAACAGCAACTCATCAGCCATGGTCTGCTATCCAACCGCATCGCCACCGCAGGCCGCGGTGCCGCTAACCCTGTTGTCCAGTGTGAAGGTGCTGCGACGCCTGCGGTAAAAGAATGCCTGAAGCCCAATCGCCGGGTTGAAATCGAGGTGACCGGCCAGCGCCGTTAGCCATCTCCGCTACAACGCCTACCACCCTTCAAGACCCAAACCGCCCGCTTGCCTCAGGTAAGCGGGCGGTTTGGGTTTAATTCTCCACTCTGCTCCCATGAGATAAAAAACAGCGTTCTATAATGTAAACAAATATAACTCGAGCTGTAACAATCTCGCTGCCTTGAAATATCGTTAAACAACGATGACTAGGATAAATGTTAATTTTTGGCCTTTTTATTTAACAGTTATGTTTTTATGAGAGGTAAAGCTTTTTTTAAAGGGCAATAGGGATATATATAAAAATAAAAACAAGAGCATATGTTAAATTAAAAATAACAATAATTTTTTTGAATAAAAATAGTTGAGAAAAATGTCTTCTGCTAGATAAGCCTCCATATGTTCAATCACCTTATTTAATCTGTAAGATATGAACGTAAGTAACTGACAATAATCGCTATCTGCGAACCTCTCAAGGTAGCGCTGCGGCAGCCCTTGCCTACCTCCTGCCGGTTATATTTTGATTTTCTAATTTTAAGGGTGTTAATTCATTTTTTGTAACAAACGCGTGCGTTACAAACGAATAAATTAACAATCTTGTTCATTGCTATTTCATCAATATGAACAAAGTTTAAGCGCTGTTGCTAGGCGTTAAGTAAGTCTAGAGAATGCGCCTCAGTTGAAAGTCATTGATACGCCAGCCTGAACTTTGTTGTCGAGACAAGTTGCTGAGACGAATGGAAGCGGGGTCAGCACTTCTACCTATTTAAGGTGGTTGCGTTGGCCCTTACGCGTATGGCTTTCGGCATTTAAACGGAGGTTTCGGGAAATCGTTAAGGAAAAACGCAGCGGCACTGTTGCCGCAGAAAGCCAGCGCAGGCGCGTAAAGCGCTCGCTCTAGGTGACGCAATCTGAATTAAGTAAGCAAAGCAACGGCCTGGCATTACCTTCAATCAAGGCACCCGCCAGCCAACCTTTAAAGCATGTGCAACAGGGTGGCGATACCCCTGTCACCCTGATATAGCAAGTGGAGCTAGAGAATGAACAACGTTTTTCGTCTGATTTGGAATCGTACCTTAGGTAGGCTGGTGGTGGCCTCTGAAGCGGCCCGCAGCAATGATAAATCTGCCACACAGCAAGGGGTGGTCGGCCAGTTGCCGACGCCGGAAGCCGCCGTTTCCGGCGTGCCAGCTCTGCTGCGCCCAGCGGTTGTTGCCGTGGCACTGGCGGTTGGTTCCATGGTGTTGGTTGCGCCGGAGGCCCGGGCGGGTGGTTTATGGGGTGCCGATCCCTGTGCTGATAATAACGATACAAGGGTTGCTGTAGGCCAAAATGCCCAAGCCTGTCATGATGGTGGAGTTGCAATAGGGAATAATTCACTTGCTACCGACGGTTTTATTCCTGTGGGTAGCATAGATTTTAGAACGGGCTTGCCAAATACTCTTTACCCAGCCGGCACTTTGATAAAGAGTACTGCTATAGGTGATGGTGCACGTGCAGTCGCAGGTACGGCTATCGGGCAGGGGGCTATTGCAGGTTCTACCGATGGGATTGTTCGTGTAGGTACGGCAATTGGTCATGGAGCTCGGGCGACTGGTGCTAGTTCGATTGCGCTTTCTTCAGGTTTAACTAACCCTGCGTTGGCAACAGGTGATAACTCATTCGCCGCCGGGGTGGGGGCATGGGGAACTGGTTTTAATAGTGTGGCGTTAGGAGCACTGGCCACAGCTCAGGGAGATAACTCAATTGCGCAGGGTACGGGGGCGGAAGCTTTCGGCGAACGTTCCATTGCTATGGGTACTGAGGCAGTAGCCAAGCGGCATGACAATATTTCTATTGGTACTGAAGCTTTCACGAACAACATAAAGTCAGCTGTGCCTGATGCTATTGGCCTTGATGGTGGGTCACAGATCGCTATCGGTACTAAGGCTAAAACAGATACAGCTGGTTCTATTGCCGTTGGTTACGAGGCTGAAACAGGTGTTGATCAGAACTTTGGTATCGCTCTGGGCGCTTACGCTAAAGGTACAGGCAACAGTGGAATTGCGGTGGGCCGCCGCGCGACTGCTTCAGGTCAAAATTCAATTTCAACAGGTATAAATTCAGAAGCCTCTGCTCGGAATTCCATAGCATCGGGTAATAAGTCAAAAGCAACTACCGAAAGTGCCATCGCCATTGGTACCAATACGGAAGCTTCTGCTCTAAACGCGTTTGCTATGGGTACCGGTGCTAAAGCCACCGGTGATAACGCCATGGCACTTGGCGCGGGCAGCTGGGCGACAGGCTCGGTTGCGATGGGTAATGACGCTGCTAACCCCACCCGTGCAGCCAATGGCGGCACCGCAGTAGGTGATGGTGCACAGGCGACCTGGAATTTTGATGGTAACCCGGACGATGGTCCCAATACCTTTGAGATTGCGGGCTCGGCTTATGGTGAAAGTGCATTAGCCAACAATTCAGGTGCCACGGCGCTGGGTACCAACGCCAACGCTGAGGGTGTCCGCTCGGTTGCCGTTGGTGAAGGCGCGGTTGCCAGAGAGAGTTTGTTTTCAAAAGAGCTGCTTGGTAACGGCTCTAAGAAAGACGATTATAATGTAGACGATCCACTGTCGACTACGGCCCTAGGGGCTGGCGCAATTGCAACAAGCGGTACAGCTCTGGGATTTGACGCAATTGCTGGCGCTCCAGATGGAAAAGGGGGGGTAACTACTGGAACTGCAGTTGGAGCTGGGGCACAGGCGCTGGGCAATGTCTCTATTGCCATTTCGGGAGGGCCTCATGGCCCTGCGATTGCCTCAGGTCGCGGCTCTATTGCGCAAGGTTTCGATGCGCGAGCGAATGCTAATGATGCAATAGCAATTGGTAGTTTTGCAGAGGCTAAGGGTGTGAATTCAGTTGCCCTAGGTTATGACACCAACGCATCAGGGTTAGACGCTATTGCTATTGGTACAAGTGGCGTTGCCTCTGGCGAGAAAAGTATCAGCGTTGGTTATGCCAACAAGGTAAGCGGCAAGGGCTCCGGCGCTTTTGGTGACCCAACCACCATCACCGGCGATGGTTCTTACTCTGTTGGTAACGACAATACGATCGATGCCGACGAGGCTGGCACCTTTGGTAATCGTAATACCGTAACAGCCGCCGCAACACGCGGTCGTGTAGTGGGTAATGATAATACGGTCAGCGGCGCTGATGCATTTGCGGTGGGTAATAACAATACCGCCTCCGGTGAGGCCTCTATCGTTTTGGGGCGAGATTCCACTTCAAGCGGCCTGCAGTCTTTTGCAGCAGGTCATAATGCTGAGGCGACAGGGCAAGATGCAGTGGCATTGGGCTCTGCGACTCAGTCACTTGGCCTCAGCTCTACTGCTGTTGGCCGTGGTGCCTGGGCACTGGCTGACGATTCGCTGGCTTCCGGCAGCGAGAGTACAGCGCGTGAAAATTTATCTACTGCCATTGGTGCCTTTTCTGATGCCACGCTGGAAGGTAGCGTGGCTTTAGGTTCCAATTCTGTAGCCGACACAGCAGCAGGTATAGCAGGTTATGTGCCTTTCGGTGCAACGGCTGCTGATTCTACCAATATTGCAGGTACGGTTGCCGAGCGCGCTGCCGTTGATGTCGGTAGCCGTCAGATCACCAGTGTGGCGGCGGGTACTGAGCTGGATGACGCGGTTAACGTCAGCCAGCTGGTTGCCGCTCAATCCAAGGTAGAAGCCGGTACCAATGTCGCCGATGTGGCAGTGACCGAGAACCCGAACGGTGGCACTATTTACACCGTTAATGCTAACGGCACCACGGTCAGCGCAGGCTCCACGGCGGTTGCTGTGACGCCGACAGGCCCGGATGCCAGCAACATCACTGACTACGCCGTTGATATTAGCCAGGACACTAAAGACGATATTGCCAATGCCAACAAAGGCTGGGATGTCAAAGTCAACGGCGAAGCGGCTGATAACGTCGCGCCGGGCGAAGAAGTCCAGTTTGTAGATGGCCAGAACATTGCCATTACGCGTGATGGCGACCAGGTCATCAAGGTCGCGACTACCCCAGACCTGACCGCTGATAGCCTGACCATCAACAACGGTGGCCCGGTGATTAACGATGCCGGTATCAACATGGGTGACAACAAGATCACCAACCTGGCAGATGGTGAGGTGAGCAATACGTCGACTGACGCGGTTAACGGCAGCCAGCTGTTTGCGACGAATGAAAATGTCACTAACAACACTACCAATATCACCAAGAATGCTGGTGACATTGCCGGTAATACCACTAATATCACCAACAACACCGATGCTATTGATAAAGGCATCAATTTTGGTGATGGCGCTACCGCTAATAACTACGCGCTAGGCGACACCCTTAATGTTAAAGGTGATGCCAACGTTACCTCTACCACCACGGCAGACGGTGTGCAGCTTGCCCTGGCGGACGTTATCAATGTTGGTTCGACTAATCCTGTCACTATTGACGGCGATGCCGGTACGGTAAGTGGCCTGACCAACAAAACCTTTGACCCGAACAACTTCACCTCTGGCCAGGCAGCGTCTGAAGATCAGCTCAAGCAAGTGAGCGATGTGGCCAACGCAGGTTGGGACCTGACGGCCAACGGTGAAGCGACAGGCGAAAACATCGCGCCAGGCGAAACTGCTGACTTTACCCAAGGCCAGAACATCGCCATCACGCGCACCGGCAACAGCATTGAAGTGGCCACTGCCGATGATGTGACGTTCAATAGCGTAACCAGTACTACGGTCAACAGCGATACCATCAACGTGACAGATGGCCCGACCATCAATAACAACGGCATCAACATGAATGGTGATTCAATCACCAATCTGGCGGATGGCGTTGCCGATGGTGATGCGGTCAATGTCAGCCAGCTCAAAGCGGCTGAAACCGAAGTGGATGCCGGTACCAATGTTGCCAATGTGGTAGAAACCACCGGCGCAGATGGCCAGAGCGTCTATACCGTTAATGCTAACGGCACCACTGTCAGCGCAGGCTCCACGGCGGTTGCTGTGACGCCGACAGGCCCGGATGCTAACAACATCACTGACTACGCCGTTGATATTAGCCAAGACACTAAAGACGATATTGCCAATGCCAACAAAGGCTGGGATGTCAAAGTCAACGGCGAAGCGGCTGATAACGTTGCGCCTGGCGAAGAAGTCCAGTTTGTCGATGGCCAGAATATTGCTATTACCCGTGATGGCGACCAGGTCATCAAGGTCGCGACCACCCCAGACCTGACCGCTGATAGCCTGACCATCAACAACGGTGGCCCGGTGATTAACGATGCCGGTATCGACATGGGTGACAACAAGATCACCAACCTGGCAGATGGTGAGGTGAGCAATACGTCGACTGACGCGGTTAACGGCAGCCAGCTGTTTGCGACGAATGAAAATGTCACTAACAACACTACCAACATCACCAAAAATGCTGGTGACATTGCCGGTAATACCACCAATATCACCAACAACACCACCGAGATCAGCAAAGGCTTCAATATTGCTGCTGACAACGGTACAGATGACAACGTTCAGCTGGGTGAAACGGTTGCTTACACCAGCACTGACAACAACGTTGTTACTACCGTATCTGACAACCAGATCGACCTTGCTTTAGCCGACGTTATCAAGGTTGGTTCGACTAATCGTGTCACTATTGACGGCGATGCAGGCACGATTGGTGGCCTGACCAACAAAACCTTTGATCCGAACAGCTTCACTTCTGGCCAGGCAGCGTCTGAAGATCAGCTCAAGCAAGTGAGTGATGTGGCCAATGCTGGTTGGGATGTTCAGGTTAATACGGACACTATCGACAACGTCGCGCCAAGCGAGAAAGTCCAGTTTGTCGATGGCCAGAACATTGCGATTACGCGCGATGGCGACCAGATCATCAAAGTGGCCACAGCAGACGATGTCGAGTTCACCAATGTCACCACGGAAAACCTGCAGGTTAATGAAAACCTGACGGTTGACGGTGACACGGTTCTCAACGAGAACCTGACCGTGGCGGGCGACACCACCATCAACGAGAACCTGATGGTAGACGGCGACACCTACCTGGGTGATAGCTTCGAAATCGTCAACAACGAAGCCTTCTACGATGGCCCGATCAATCAGGGCGACTCCATCGTTAACAAGGACTACGTAGACGGTAAAGAAACCCATTACTACAGCGTTAAAGACAATGGCACTGTTCAAGGTAACTACAACAACGACGGTGCTACGGGTGGTAACGCTCTAGCGGCGGGTACCAATGCTCAAGCTGAGGGCAACTCCTCTGTTGCTGTAGGTGATGGTGCCCGCACAGCGAGTGTTGGTGAAGAACAGGTAGCTGTCGGTGCTGGTGCTCTGGCAGGTGGTAACAAATCCATTGCTATTGGCTCTGGCGCGCAAGCCGCAACTGATTTCTTTGATGGTGGTGTAGAAGCTGTTGCCATTGGTAACGGCGCTTCAGCACAAGGCACCAAAAATGTCGCCTTAGGTTCTGGCTCTGTTGCCGATGGCAGTACGCTAGGCACGGCCGCCTATCAACCCGTTGATGCCGATGGCAACCCGATTGCTGTGGCAGCACCTACAGCGGACAGCGAAGTTTCAGTAGGTAGCGCCGGTGACGAGCGCCGCATTACTAACGTTGCCGCTGGTGCAACGGATACTGACGCGGTCAACGTCAGCCAGCTGAAGGCAGTAAACGAAGTTGCTAGCCAAGGCTGGGATGTAAAAGTCAATGGCGAAGCGGCTGATAACGTTGCGCCGGGCGAAGAAGTCCAGTTTATCGATGGCCAGAACATCGCCATTACGCGTGATGGCGACCAGATCATTAAAGTCGCCACTGCCGATGATGTTGAGTTCACCAACGTCACTACTGAGAATCTACAGGTCAATGAAAACCTGACGGTTGACGGCGACACGGTTCTGAACGAGAACCTGACCGTTGCGGGCGACACCACCATCAACGAGAACCTGACGGTGGAAGGTGACACCAAGCTGGGTGACAACTTCGAAATCGTCAATAACGAAGCCTTCTACAACAACGAAGAAGTCGCTACGGTTGGCGATGGCCTGACCTTTGAAGGTAACCAGGGCGACACCTTCAAGAGCCTGGGTGAAACGCTGAGCATTACCGGTGAACTAGCCAATACAGACGCGGCGAGTGGTGAGAACCTGCGTGTTGACGTCGAAGACGGCAAGATGAACCTGGTGATGTCCAAGAACCTGACGGATCTGGAAAGCGTCACCGTTGGCGATACCTTCATCGACGACAGCAGCGTTACGACCGAAAACGTCACGGTCAACGAAACGCTCAACGTGGCGGGTAACACCACCATCAACGAAGGCGGTATTTCCACCACCGAAAACCTGACCGTAGACGGCGACACCTACTTGGGTGAGAGCTTCTCCGTCGTCAACAACGAAGCGATCTACAACGTCGAGCCTGACGAGATCACCAACGACTACCAGGTGGTCAACAAGAAGTACGTCACACAGGCTGGTGATGACCTGATTGAAAATAACCCGCTGACCTTCATGGGCGATACCGGCACCGAGTTTGATCGCAAGCTGGGTGAAACCACCAACGTGGTAGGCGGTGCGACGGGTGAACTGACCGAAGGCAACATCGGTGTGGTCGCGGACGGCGAAGACACCCTGACCATCCAGCTGGCCGAGAACCTCGACCTGGGTGAGAACGGTAGCCTGACCATCAACGAAACCTTCATGGATGGTGACAGCATCACCACCAACAACGTCACGGTTAACGAAAACCTGACGGTTGAAGGTGACACGGTTCTGAACGAGAACCTGACGGTGGCGGGTAACACCACCATCAATGAAAACCTGATCGTTGAAGGTGACACCAAGCTGGGTGACAACTTCGAAATCGTCAATAACGAAGCCTTCTACAACAACGAAGAAGTCGCGACGGTTGGCGATGGCCTGACCTTTGAAGGTAACCAGGGCGACACCTTCAAGAGCCTGGGTGAAACGCTGAGCATTACCGGTGAACTGGCCAATACAGACGCGGCCAGCGGTGAGAACCTGCGTGTTGACGTCGAAGACGGCAAGATGAACCTGGTGATGTCCAAGAACCTGACGGATATTGAAAGCGTCACCGTTGGCGATACCTTCATCGACGACAGCAGCGTCACTACCGAAAACGTCACGGTCAACGAAACGCTCAACGTGGCGGGTAACACCACCATCAACGAAGGCGGTATCGAAACCAACAACGTGACGGTAAACGAAGACCTGAGCGTTGCGGGTAACACCGTGATGGAAGGTGACCTGAACGTTGAAGGCGACACCTATCTGGGTGAGAGCTTCTCCGTCGTCAACAACGAAGCGATCTACAACGTCGAGCCTGACGAGATCACCAACGATTACCAGGTGGTCAACAAGAAGTACGTCACGCAGGCTGGTGATGACCTGATTGAAAATAACCCGCTGACCTTCATGGGCGATACCGGCACCGAGTTTGATCGCAAGCTGGGCGAAACCACCAACGTGGTAGGCGGTGCGACGGGTGAACTGACCGAAGGCAACATCGGTGTGGTCGCGGACGGCGAAGACACCCTGACCATCCAGCTGGCCGAGAACCTCGACCTGGGTGAGAACGGTAGCCTGACCATCAACGAAACCTTCATGGATGGTGACAGCATCACCACCAACAACGTCACGGTTAACGAAAACCTGACGGTTGAAGGTGACACGGTTCTGAACGAGAACCTGACGGTGGCGGGTAACACCACCATCAATGAAAACCTGACGGTGGAAGGTGACACCAAGCTGGGTGACAACTTCGAAATCGTCAATAACGAAGCCTTCTACAACAACGAAGAAGTCGCGACGGTTGGCGATGGCCTGACCTTTGAAGGTAACCAGGGCGACACCTTCAAGAGCCTGGGTGAAACGCTGAGCATTACCGGTGAACTGGCCAATACAGACGCGGCCAGCGGTGAGAACCTGCGTGTTGACGTCGAAGACGGCAAGATGAACCTGGTGATGTCCAAGAACCTGACGGATCTTGAAAGCGTCACCGTTGGCGATACCTTCATCGACGACAGCAGCGTCACTACCGAAAACGTCACGGTCAACGAAACGCTCAACGTGGCGGGTAACACCACCATCAACGAAGGCGGTATCGAAACCAACAACGTGACGGTAAACGAAGACCTGAGCGTTGCGGGTAACACCGTGATGGAAGGTGACCTGAACGTTGAAGGCGACACCTATCTGGGTGAGAGCTTCTCCGTCGTCAACAACGAAGCGATCTACAACGTCGAGCCTGACGAGATCACCAACGACTACCAAGTGGTCAACAAGAAGTACGTCACGCAGGCTGGTGATGACCTGATTGAAAATAACCCGCTGACCTTCATGGGTGATACTGGCACCGAGTTTGATCGCAAGCTGGGTGAAACCACCAACGTGGTAGGCGGTGCGACGGGTGAACTGACTGAAGGCAACATCGGTGTGGTCGCGGACGGCGAAGACACCCTGACCATCCAGCTGGCCGAGAACCTCGACCTGGGTGAGAACGGTAGCCTGACCATCAACGAAACCTTCATGGACGGTGACAGCATCACCACCAACAACGTCACGGTTAACGAAAACCTGACGGTGGAAGGCGACACGGTTCTGAACGAGAACCTGACGGTTGCGGGTGACACTGTCATCAACGAAAACCTGACGGTGGAAGGTGACACCAAGCTGGGTGACAACTTCGAAATCGTCAATAACGAAGCCTTCTACAACAACGAAGAAGTCGCTACGGTTGGCGATGGCCTGACCTTTGAAGGTAACCAGGGCGACACCTTCAAGAGCCTGGGTGAAACGCTGAGCATTACCGGTGAACTGGCCAATACAGACGCGGCCAGCGGTGAGAACCTGCGTGTTGACGTCGAAGACGGCAAGATGAACCTGGTGATGTCCAAGAACCTGACGGATCTTGAAAGCGTCACCGTTGGCGATACCTTCATCGACGACAGCAGCGTCACTACCGAAAACGTTACGGTCAACGAAACGCTCAACGTGGCGGGTAACACCACCATCAATGAAGGCGGTATCGAAACCAACAACGTGACGGTGAATGAAGACCTGAGCGTTGCGGGTAACACCGTGATGGAAGGTGACCTGAACGTTGAAGGCGACACCTATCTGGGTGAGAACTTCTCCGTCGTCAACAACGAAGCGATCTACAACGTCGAGCCTGACGAGATCACCAACGATTACCAGGTGGTCAACAAGAAGTACGTCACGCAGGCTGGTGATGACCTGATTGAAAATAACCCGCTGACCTTCATGGGCGATACCGGCACCGAGTTTGATCGCAAGCTGGGCGAAACCACCAACGTGGTAGGCGGTGCGACGGGTGAACTGACCGAAGGCAACATCGGTGTGGTCGCGGACGGCGAAGACACCCTGACCATCCAGCTGGCCGAGAACCTCGACCTGGGTGAGAACGGTAGCCTGACCATCAACGAAACCTTCATGGACGGTGACAGCATCACCACCAACAACGTCACGGTTAACGAGAACCTGACGGTGGAAGGCGATACGGTTCTGAATGAGAACCTGACCGTTGCGGGTAACACCACCATCAATGAAAACCTGACGGTGGAAGGCGACACCAAGCTGGGTGACAACTTCGAAATCGTCAATAACGAAGCCTTCTACAACAACGAAGAAGTCGCTACGGTTGGCGATGGCCTGACCTTTGAAGGTAACCAGGGCGACACCTTCAAGAGCCTGGGTGAAACGCTGAGCATTACCGGTGAACTGGCCAATACAGACGCGGCCAGCGGTGAGAACCTGCGTGTTGACGTCGAAGACGGCAAGATGAACCTGGTGATGTCCAAGAACCTGACGGATATTGAAAGCGTCACCGTTGGCGATACCTTCATCGACGACAGCAGCGTCACTACCGAAAACGTCACGGTTAACGAAACGCTCAACGTGGCGGGTAACACCACCATCAACGAAGGCGGTATCGAAACCAACAACGTGACGGTAAACGAAGACCTGAGCGTTGCGGGTAACACCGTGATGGAAGGTGACCTGAACGTTGAAGGCGACACCTATCTGGGTGAGAGCTTCTCCGTCGTCAACAACGAAGCGATCTACAACGTCGAGCCTGACGAGATCACCAACGACTACCAGGTGGTCAACAAGAAGTACGTCACGCAGGCTGGTGATGACCTGATTGAAAATAACCCGCTGACCTTCATGGGCGATACCGGCACCGAGTTTGATCGCAAGCTGGGTGAAACCACCAACGTGGTAGGCGGTGCGACGGGTGAACTGACCGAAGGCAACATCGGTGTGGTTGCCGATGGCGAAGACACCCTGACCATCCAGCTGGCCGAGAACCTCGACCTGGGTGAGAACGGTAGCCTGACCATCAACGAAACCTTCATGGATGGTGACAGCATCACCACCAACAACGTCACGGTGAATGAAAACCTGACGGTTGAAGGTGACACCTTCCTGAATGAAGACTTGACGGTTGCTGGCAACACCACCATCAACGAAAACCTGACGGTGGAAGGCGACACCAGGCTGGGTGACAACTTCGAAATCGTCAACAATGAAGCCTTCTACAACAACGAAGAAGTCGCTACGGTTGGCGATGGCCTGACCTTCGAAGGTAACCAGGGCGATACCTTCAAGAGCCTGGGTGAAACGCTGAGCATTACCGGTGAACTGGCCAATACAGACGCGGCCAGCGGTGAGAACCTGCGTGTTGACGTCGAAGACGGCAAGATGAACCTGGTGATGTCCAAGAACCTGACGGATCTGGAAAGCGTCACCGTTGGCGATACCTTTATCGACGATAGCAGCGTCACTACCGAAAACGTCACGGTCAACGAAACGCTCAACGTGGCGGGTAACACCACCATCAACGAAGGCGGTATCGAAACCAACAACGTCACGGTGAATGAAAACCTGACGGTTGAAGGTGACACCTTCCTGAATGAAGACTTGACGGTTGCAGGCAACACCACCATCAACGAAAACCTGACGGTGGAAGGCGACACCAAGCTGGGTGACAACTTCGAAATCGTCAATAACGAAGCCTTCTACAACAACGAAGAAGTCGCTACGGTTGGCGATGGCCTGACCTTTGAAGGTAACCAGGGCGACACCTTCAAGAGCCTGGGTGAAACGCTGAGCATTACCGGTGAACTAGCCAATACAGACGCGGCCAGCGGTGAGAACCTGCGTGTTGACGTCGAAGACGGCAAGATGAACCTGGTGATGTCCAAGAACCTGACGGATCTTGAAAGCGTCACCGTTGGCGATACCTTTATCGACGACAGCAGCGTCACTACCGAAAACGTCACGGTTAACGAAACGCTCAACGTGGCGGGTAACACCACCATCAACGAAGGCGGTATCGAAACCAACAACGTCACGGTGAATGAAAACCTGACCGTTGAAGGCGATACCTTCCTGAATGAAGACCTGACGGTGGCGGGCAACACCACCATCAATGAAAACCTGACGGTGGAAGGCGATACGCAACTGGGTGAGAACTTCTTTGTTACCAACAACGAAGTGACTTACAACGTTGAGCCGGACCAGATCACCGAAGACTATCAGGTCGTCAACAAGAAGTTTGTTGATAACTCGGTTACCGAGCTTGGCGATACGCCGCTGAACTTTGCGGGTAACACCGGTGAAACCATCGAGAAAACGCTGGGTGAAACCCTGATGATCTCCGGTGAGCTGGCGGAAGACGCTGCGGCATCAGGCGACAACCTGCGTGTTGACAGTGAAGACGGCCAGCTGAACGTTGTGATGTCCGAGAACCTGACGGGTCTGGAAAGCGTCACCGTTGGCGATACCTTCATCGACGACAGCAGCGTCACTACCGAAAACGTTACGGTCAACGAAACGCTCAACGTGGCGGGTAACACCACCATCAACGAAGGCGGTATCACCACTGAAAACCTGACGGTTAACGGCGACACGGTTCTGAACGAGAACCTGACGGTTGAAGGCGATACCTTCCTGAATGAAGACCTGACGGTGGCGGGCAACACCACCATCAACGAAAACCTGACGGTGGAAGGTGATACGCAACTGGGTGAGAACTTCTTTGTTACCAACAACGAAGTGACTTACAACGTTGAGCCTGAAGATATCACTAACGAGTATCAGGTCACCAACAAGAAGTACGTTGACAACTCTGTCACAGAGCTTGCCGACACGCCGTTGACCTTTATGGGTGATACCGGCACCGAGTTTGATCGCAAGCTGGGTGAAACCACCAACGTGGTGGGCGGTGCGACAGGTGAACTGACCGAAGGCAACATCGGTGTTGTTGCCGATGGCGAAGACACGCTGACCATCCAACTGGCCGAGAACCTCGACCTGGGTGAGAACGGCAGCGTTGTGATGGGTGATACCACCGTTAACAACGACGGCCTGACCGTTGGCGATACTGTCGTTAATGGCGACAGCGTCACTACCGAAAACGTCACAGTCAACGAAAGCCTCAACGTGGCGGGTAACACCACCATCAACGAAGGCGGTATCGAAACCACCAACGTCACGGTTAACGAGAACCTGACGGTTGAAGGCGATACCTTCCTGAATGAAGACCTGACGGTTGCCGGTGACACCACCATCAACGAAAACCTGACGGTGGAAGGCACAACACAGCTGGGTGATAACTTCTTCGTTAACAACGAAGGTAACGTTACCTATGAAGGGGATATCACCGAAGGCAACCACATCACCAACAAGACCTACGTTGACGGTGTGGGTGAAAGCCTGACCACCGAAGGCATGAACTTCGTGGGTAACGATGGTGACGTGATCCACAAGGACCTGGGTGAAACCCTGGGGGTTGTGGGTGGCATGACCGACCTGTCAGAAGGCGCCGCCTCGGCGGATAACATCCGCACGATGCGCAATGCTGATGGCGATCTGGAAATCCAGCTGTCCAACAACCTGACGGGTCTGGAAAGCGTCGAATCGACCACGGTCAACGTGACCGAAGAACTGACGGTGGCGAACAACACCACCATTAATGAAGGCGGTATCGAAACCAACAACGTCACGGTTAACGAGAACCTGACGGTTGAAGGCGATACCTTCCTGAATGAAGACCTGACGGTTGCCGGTGACACCACCATCAACGAGAACCTGACGGTTGAAGGCGATACCTTCCTGAATGAAGACCTGACGGTTGCCGGTGACACCACCATCAACGAAAACCTGACGGTGGAAGGCGAGACGCGCCTGGGTGACAACTTCGTCGTCAACAACGACGGTGATGTGATCTACAACGTTGAGCCTGAGGAAATCACCAACGATTACCAGGTCACCAACAAGAAGTACGTTGATAACTCGGTTACCGAGCTTGGCGATACGCCGCTGACCTTCATTGGTGATAGCGGCCAGACCGACCGTAAGCTGGGTGAAGAGCTGAACATTGTCGGAAGTAACGGCAACATCACCACGGATGTGACCGCTGACGATCGTCTGGAAATCGCCATGAGCGATGACCTGAATCTAGACAGCGTGACCATCAACAACGGTGGCCCGGTGATCAACGAAAGCGGCATGACGGTGGGTGACACTACTGTTAATGGCGACAGCGTGACCACCAACAACGTCACGGTGAACGAAGACCTTAGCGTGGCGGGTAACACCGTGATGGAAGGTGACCTGACGGTTGAAGGTGACACCGTGTTGGGTAACACCAACATCGCCAACGACACTCTGGTCGTGAACGAAGGTGCTCTCACAGTAGCCGAGAACACCACGGTCAACATGGGTGGCAACCAGATCACCAATGTAGATGAAGGTACAGAAGGCGATCACGCGGTTAACCTAGACCAGCTGAAGAAGTCAGAAACTGATCTGGTCAACAAAGGTTTCAGCATCACCGCTGATAACAGCAGCCTGACGGATCAGACGCTTACTGAAGACAACGTCAAGCTGGGCGAGACAGTCGATTACACCAGCACTGATGGCAACATCGTTACCACCTTTGGTGATAACGAAATCGACTTCGGTCTGGGCAGCGACCTGGCTATCGGTGATAACGACGAGCCGGGCACTATCACCATCGTAGGTAAGAATGGCGTAGACGGTAAGGATGGTATTGCCCTGAACGGCAAGGACGGCACGATCGGTCTCGCGGGTCCGGCTGGCCCCAGCGGCATGGAAGGCCTGACGACTATCTCGATTCAGGATGGTACACCAGGCGTTAATGGCGTTGATGGCGAAACACGCATTGTCTACACCGATCCGGAAGGCAACAATCAGGAAGTCGCCACGCTGGAAGACGGCCTGAAGTTTGTTGGCGATGACGGCGAAGTGGTTACCCGTAAGCTGAACGAAACGCTGGGTCTGACTGGCGGTGCGGACGAGGCGGCACTGACCGACAACAACATCGGCATCACCAAAAATGGTGACGGCGGCCTCAAGGTGCAACTGGCCGAGAATGTTGACCTGGGCGAAGACGGCAGCGTTGTGATGGGTGATACCACTGTCAACAACAATGGTCTGACCATCGTGGGTGGCCCGACCATCAACAACAACGGCATCGATATGGGCGGCCTGGATGATGCAGGCAACCCGACCAACAAGATCACCAACCTGGCACCGGGTGAAAATGGCACTGATGCAGTCAACGTTGATCAGCTGAAAGATGTCGAGACGGTTGCCAACGCGGGTTGGAACGTCGAAACCACGGACGCTGATGCGACAGTCAGCAATGTTGCGCCAAGCAAGAATGTTGACTTCGTTAGCTCTGACGACAACGTCGCTATCTCGCACACGCAAGATGCGGATGGCAATACCGAAATCGACTTTGCTCTGGGCAACGACCTCAGCATCGGCGAAGCCGGTCCTGCTGGCACTGATGGCACCATTGGTGTTAACGGCAAGGACGGCTCCAGCGTTGTGCTTAACGGTAAGGACGGCACCATCGGCCTGACCGGCCCGGCGGGTGAGAATGGCACCATTGGCATCAATGGCACAGACGGCACGCCAGGTCTTGATGGTACAGACGGCACTCGTCTTGTGATTGACGACAAAGAAGTCGCCACGCTGGATGACGGCCTGAAGTTTGTCGGCGACGACGGCGAGGTGGTCGAGCGCAAGCTGAACGAAACCCTCGGCTTGACCGGCGGTGCAGATGAAAATGCACTCACCGACAACAACATCGGCATCACGAAGAATGGCGACGGTGGTCTGAAGGTGCAGCTGGCCGAGGACATCGATCTGGGTGACGACGGTAGCGTTGTGATGGGTAATACCACTGTCAAAAACGATGGTTTGACTATCGTGGGTGGCCCGACTATTAACAACAACGGTATTGATATGGGTGGCCTCGACACTAACGGCGAGCCAACCAACAAGATCACCAACCTGGCGCCGGGCACTGACGGCACTGATGCGGTCAATAAAGATCAGTTGGATAGTATCAATGCAATTGCCAACGCTGGCTGGAACGTTCAGACCACAGATGACACCGAAACGGTGAGCAATGTGGCGCCGAGCAAGAACGTTGATTTTGTCAGCAGCGACGGCAACGTAGCCATTACGCATACTCAGGATGCCAATGGCGATACTGATGTCGACTACCGTCTGTCTAATGATATCAAGCTGGGTGGCAACCTGACGGTTGATAATGGCGTGACCAAGCTGGGTGATAACTTCACCGTTGAAGGTGATCAGGTCATTTACGAAATTGCGCCTGATCAGATCATCAAAGGCAGCCAAGTAGTCAACAAGGACTACGTTGACCAGATTGTCAGTGGCGGTGACTTTGATACACGCTACGTCAACACCAATGATGATGGCCTAACGGAAAGCGATTCGTTTGCCAATGGCCAGGGTTCCACCGCAGTTGGCTATGAAGCGACGGCAGAAGGCGATAACTCGCTGGCATTGGGCTACGAAGCAATGGCTCAGCATCAGGGTAGCGTCGCGCTGGGTGCAAACGCTCAGGTAGGTGATACAGAGATTGCCAATATTGCCAACGATGTTCGCAGTGCAGGCAATGCGCACTTTATCGACCTGGGCGCTGATGACAGCGAGCAGCGTTATGACTTCGCTGGCATCAACCCGGTCTCTACCGTCAGCGTGGGTAGTGCGGGTAACGAGCGTACTATCGCGAATGTTGCGGCAGGGCGTATCACGGCTGACAGCACGGATGCCATCAACGGCAGCCAGCTGTACGCGGCAATGGACTTCATGAATGACCTGGATGGCCGCTTGACGATCGTAGAAGGTAATGAAAGCGATCAAACCGCGGGTGGTACATTGCCTGGCGGTAGCACGGACGGCGTCGTTAAGTATGACCGCAATGACGATAACAGCATCGATTACGATAATGTCACGCTGGAAGGCGGTGCAAATGGTACGACCATTACCAATGTGGCCGATGGCGAGATTGCCGATGATAGCTCTGATGCCATCAACGGTAGCCAGCTGAACGACACAAATCAGGATGTGGCGAACAACACCACCAACATTGCTGACAACAGCCAGCGCATTACCAACAACGAAGGTGATATTGCTGACAACAGCCAGCGTATCACCAACAACGAAGGTGATATTGCTGACAACAGCCAGCGTATTACTACCAACGAAAACAGCATCGGCGATATCAATGAAACGCTGGATAAAGGCCTGAACTTCGGTGCCGATGAAGGCGATGCCGTCAACGCGCAGTTGGGTGATACCGTCGCCATTACCGGTGACGAAAACATCACGACAAAGACCACGGATGACGGGGTTCAGGTAACACTAAACCGTGATCTGGATGTTGATAGCGTGACAACAGGCGGCACCACCATCAACGACAATGGTTTGACCATCGAAGATGGGCCGAGTGTGACGCGTGATGGTATCGACGCGGGTGGTCAGGTGATCACCAATGTTGCACCCGGTGTAGAAGAGGGCGATGCTGTAAACGTTGGCCAGATGAACGATTTGGGGCAGCGCTTCCAGAACGAGATCAACAACGTGAATGGCCGTATCGATGGTGTTGAGAAAAACGCCTACGCTGGTGCAGCCAGTGCAATTGCAGCTAGCTCTGTTCCTCAGGCATGGAAGTCTGGCGAAAGCATGGTCTCTGTAGGTGCCGGTACTTACGGTGGAGAATCAGCAGTATCGGTAGGCGTTTCGCGCCTATCGGATAATGGCCGCTGGATCATCCAAGGTAAGGTAACAGGTGATTCTCAGGGTAAATTTGGTGCAGGCGTCGGCGCTGGCTGGCACTGGTAAGGGATAACGGGAGCATATAATGCAGACTAACCCAATGTTGAAGGCGGCCCTCGGGGCCGCCGGTATCGCGGCAATGATGACGTTGGCGGGCTGTGCAAGTCCGCCTAACACAGATCGCACCGATATCACTGATGCCGGTGATGGATTTCCGGCATTGAACGATAAGTGGTACGACGGCGGTAAGTTCGTTGAACCAAATGATGTCCTGCGTATCGGGGAAGGCCAAAGCAAACATCAGGTCCGTCAGCTACTGGGCGACCCGCACTTTAGCGAAGGCTTCTTTGGTGTGCGCGAGTGGGATTACGTTTTCAATCTTTATACCGGTCAGGGCAATGACTATTTGACCTGCCAGTATAAAGTAGAGTTTGACGACGACATGGCGCTGGAAAGTACCCGCTGGCGCGATCCTCAGTGCCCGGCGCTGCTGGCACCCATTGAAGTCGAAGAAGTGGCTGATGATAAAGTCATGACGTTGTCGGGTGATGTCCTGTTTGACTTTGATAGCGATAAGCTGACGTTGGAAGGTCGCCGGGCGTTAGATCGTGTCGCACAACAGACGCTGGTCGATTTTGCGGTTCCAGGGTTGATGATCGCTGGTTACACAGACCGTTTCGGCAGCGATGATTACAACCTGCGCTTGTCGCAGTCGCGAGCAGATACTGTTGCCGGTTATTTATCCGGTCAAGGTATCATGCGTCGCAACATCGATACGATGGGGCGTGGAGAGGCAGACCCGGTAGTCGAGTGCCCCGGCACACGTGCAACGGCAGCAGTTACGGAATGCCTGCGGCCTAACCGTCGCGTTGAGATTACCGTCACTGAACTACAGCGGTAACAGATAGCGATATAGCAGGGCGTTTGGCAGCAGTCGCTGTCAGGTGTCCTGTTTTTTTAAAGCTATTGATTTAACGCTATTCTCGCAAAGCTGTTGTTTTAAAACATTAAATTAGCAGCTGTTAAGTTACTAAAGTTATTAGTCTTTGTTGCTAAAAAGCACTTTTGAGCAAAACTTGCGGGATCTATTCTGGTCAACTATTTGCTAGGGAACACCGCGCTTCCAGCGTCAATTAGCAGACCAATTACTTATTGGCTGATTTCCAGCCAGTTTGGACTTTCAGACAGGAGCATTACCATGAGATTTTTTGGCTATTTCGCAACCTTCGTTCTCGCTGTGGTTGCAGCCGTTGGGCTTTCTATTGTCAGCATGAATGCGCTGGCGGAACAGGATGCCGGAAAAGACGCAGCGCGTGTTGATCAGGGGTCTGTGTGTGTCGCCTCAAGCGATGAGCAGGCACTGGATTGCCCGGAAGGTGGTCTGTTTATGGCGCGTTTGGCGATTAGCGATGTGGATGTGCAAAATCCGCTGATTCTAGAAAGTCGCCTGCTTAACACCATGGCACTTTACTGTGATTCTAACCACGAAATTCATCACACCCAGACGGGCGTGCTGTGCGTGTTAACGCATGAGCGCATCAATGCTGATGCCCAGGAAGAAGCCGCAGCAGCAGAAGCTGATGTAGAAGCTGCAGTGGAAGCCGAAGCCACCGAAGAAAGTGCAACGTCTACTCAGGAATAAATAGCATCTGCCTGTTGTTTCTGGCAGGCAGTGCTTGTTCTGGCGTACACCACGTATTTACTGTGAATTGATAACTCGCTATTTTTCTCATGGAAAAGGAAGTTGTTTGAATGAGCAAGCCACGCACCACACGTCGTAAAAGCACCAAAGCAGAAACCGCAGAAACAGCGGCGACTACGAACACTGATACACAGAGCGAGAATAACGTGACTGAAACGACGAAAAAGCAGGAAGCCGTTGCGGTTGGAGAAAACGATCAAAAACCAACCATTACCATTGATGGCAAAGAATATACGCTTGAAAGCCTTGGTCAGAAAGGTCGCGAGCAGTTACAAAACCTGCGCGTGACAGATCAGGAAATGCAGCGTCTTCAGGATCAAATGGCCATCACCCAGACGGCTCGTAACACCTATGCACGCATCCTGGCGGAAGTCGTCCAGGACATTACGCCGGTTAAATAATTAACCGCAGGCGGCTCTTGGTGAAGGCTTATACCAGGAGCCGCCATGTTGGCGTTCGACGTATCGTAAACTTGGCCAGCAATCATTTGCTGTACCTTTGGAGGGCCATCTTATGAAAACTACACGCTGGCTGGGCATGATCATTCTTGGTATTTCCTTCGCTTTACCTGGGAGTCACGCTTTTGCTGATTACGATAAAGGCCTGGATGAGTATCAGCGCGGTAACTTTGCGTCAGCCGTACATG
This sequence comes from Halomonas sp. LS-001, assembly GCF_052983955.1. Taxonomy (NCBI): domain Bacteria; kingdom Pseudomonadati; phylum Pseudomonadota; class Gammaproteobacteria; order Oceanospirillales; family Halomonadaceae; genus Halomonas; species Halomonas sp. LS-001. The sequence continues at coordinate 3,163,733 of NZ_CM129816.1, read as the reverse complement.
AGTGGCGGACCGCTGCCGAACGTGGAGACGGCGAGTCCCAGTTTGCTCTAGGCATGATGTTCGAGCGAGGCCAGGGTGTTGGTAAGGATATGAACGAAGCCTATAAATGGTATCGTCTGGCGGCTGATAACGATGAAGTGGATGCCCAGGTGCGTCTGGCAGAGCTTTTCCTACGTGAAGAAATCGAAGGCAAGGGGCCTGCAGACGCGGTGGAATGGCTGCAACTCGCGGCAGAAGCTGAGGATGTCCCCGCTCAGTTCCAGCTTGGGTTGATGTATCTTGAGGGCATGGGTGTAGAAGAAGACCCTGCGCTGGCAGCTCGCTGGTTCTCTCTGGCGGCAGAACAGGGTCATGTGCCTGCTCAGAACAATATCGGCAGCCTTTACGAAAATGGGCGCGGTGTTGAACAAAGCTTTACGCGTGCTTTCGAGTGGTATGAGCGTGCGGCCAAACAGAATGACCCCTTTGCCATGAATAACCTGGGCGCCATGTATGCGCGAGGCAGCGGCGTTGAGCGTAACCATGCATGGGCAGTATTCTGGTTCGCGAATGCCGTACGGGGTGGGAATGAACTGGCGCTTGAGAACATCAAGGTCAGCCGCGAATATCTGGATACGAAACAAATCGCTGCGGGCCGAGTGAACATTCGTGCAGGCAATGGTACCGATCATGAAAGAATTGCTCAGCTTGAGCGTGGTGTTACTGTTTATGTGCTGGGAAGCACAGACGGCTGGAGTCAGATTCATTTTGATGGCGAGCAGGGTGCGATGCTGGGCTGGGTTGCCAATACATTGATTGAATAATACTGAACCAGACGAAAACGATGTGCCTTGTGGACGACTTTGTGGCAGCGATATTCATAGGTGATAACCATGTTTATCAGTTTGGTATTTATTAGTTTACATTTATTTACTTGGTGGTGTACTCTTCTGACAGACAGGCGATCGATAGTAATACGCCCTCGGTATATGGCCACCATGGGGTAATCATGAAGAAAAAATATCATAAAGCCATTCGCGAAACGCTCCCGATCTTATCCTCGTGCACTTCTCGCAGTTCGCTTGGTCAGCGGCTGTTAGCCTCCATCGCAGCGTTGCTATTGTCAGCTTCGCCAGCCCTCATGGCCGATGACACCAGACACCCACCAGAGCATCCTGCTCAATCAGACCCAGGTCGACCAGAGGTTCACCGTGTTGTGCCTGGCGATACCCTTTGGGGTATTGCTGAGCGCTACTTCGATAATCCTTTCGAGTGGTACTTTCTGCAACAAGCCAACACGATTAATGAACCAACTCTTTTGCAGCCGGACACCGTTGTTGACCTTGCCCTGAAAGACGCTTTTCCTCTCTCAGTGCTCTATCTCTATGGTGATGCCTGGCGAGTCGAAGAGGGGGAAAAGGTATTGCTTGAGCAGGGTGTTGTCGTGAATGAAGGTGATACGCTGGAAACTGGCCGAGGTGCGTCGCTAACGCTGGAAATGAGCGATGGTGCAAGAGCCGTGGTGCCATCCAATTCACGTGTAATGGTTCATCGCGATGGAGAAAGAGGTATCCGTCTTACCCTTGAAGCCGGTGGTGTCGAATCACAGGTGCCTTCCCGTCATAATAAAAGTCGACCCTACAATATTGAAACCAGAAGTGGTGTTCTTGGTGTGCGCGGAACGCGTTTCTCGGTGAGTTATGCAGACGATGCGACACTTTCTTCTGTATATGAAGGTCGGGTCGCTGTTCAGGATCAGCAGCTTGGAGAGCGGGCACAGGTTTCTGCAGGTCAGGGGACACGCGTCTCCCGTGACGGCGATATTGATGTTGTTGGCTTACTGATGCCGCCTGATATTCTGGATGCCGAGCCCCTGGCAGGCGGAGATTTAGCCGTTAGGGTACGGTCAATGAGATTGGCCGATGGTTATCAGGCACAGTTGACTCGAGATGCACAGGCGCTGGATTTAGTGGCAGAACAGCGTAGTTCTGATCCTCAGTTTACGTTTTCTTCTGTCCCGTCAGGTGATTACTATCTGCGCGTTGCGGCTGTCGGTTACGAGGGCATCGTGGGTAACTATGCCCAGCTGCCGGTTCAGCATGTCATGGAAGGTGTTTCCGTTAGTCGTGAAGGTGAAATATGGCGTTTCAACTGGACGCGTCAGGCAGAAATTTCTTACACACTGGAGTTGGCGGTGGATGCCGCCTTCGAGAAAGTCTTGATCAGTTATCCGCCGGTAACCACAGGGGTGTTAAACGTACGAAACGTACCTCAAGGGAGAGTTTTCTGGCGAGTGGTCAGGCTTGACGCCCAGGGCAATGTTGCCAGCGTAATTGACAGTGGGCGACTGGATGACTCAGGGCAATAAGGAGCCTTCCGGGTTTCGTATCACCGAGGCGCTACACCGGCGCTTTGTTATCAGCTGGTGGGCAATGGTCAGTCTTTTGCTGCCCATTGCCTTTTTTATCTATAGTGTTTCTCCACTACTTTCCGATAATTACCTCTACGATACCTGGCTGTCATCTAAGTCGTCGCCGCCCTCCCAGGATGTCCTGATTGTTGAAATTGATGAGCCGAGCCTGCAATGGCTTGGCCGATGGCCATGGCCACGCGAGGTTCATGCTCGTTTGATTGAAAAGCTTGAGGCTGCCGGGGCATCCGCTATTGTATTGGATATTCTGCTGACAGAGCCCAGCCGGGAGCCAGAACAGGATGCCCGCCTGGTGCAGGCGATGACCTCTCACGGGAACGTGTATTTACCGCTTGCTCTGTTACCTGAACGCGCTTCTGGCGCGCCTTTCCGTGATACCTTGATGCCTGCGCCGGCACTATTGGAGGCGGCACGCTCAATCGGTCATATTAATATTTCACTGGACAGGGATGGCGTTGCGCGTGAGGTCGTACTGCGAGAATCACGTGATGGCCAGGATTGGCCGCAGTTGATGGCAAGTGTCGCCGGGATTGATACCCGCACGTTAAGCAAAAAGCCGGTACGTATTCCCTACCGTGGCTGGCCGAATCATTATCCTTCCGTGTCTTATTATGATGTGTTGGAAAATCGTCTGCCGGATGCATTTCTGGAGGGGCGGATTGTGCTGGTGGGAATGACGGCGCTTGGCATGGGTGATCGTTACAATATGTCGCTACTCTCACGAGATCTGATGCCTGGCGTTGAGGTACACGCCCACCTGTTGGATGCACTGCGAGATGGCAATCTTATCCATAAGACGAATCCCATGCTTGGGGCATTGCTGGCGGGACTCCCGATACTGCTGTTGATGCTGCTCGTCTGGTGGTTGCGTTTTCGCTATATGCTATTGATTGTATTGGCGATCTCAGTAGGTTCTGTCTCTGCTTCGCTCATCGCCTTGAATCTGGGGTGGTGGTGGCCGCCGTCTGCCAGCCTGATAGCGCTGGGGTTAGCCTTTGTGGTCATTCTCTGGCGTAGTCAGGCAACGCTGCTTTCCTGGTTCGAGCAGGAATTGAAGCTTCTTTATCGTGAGTCCCCTATCCTGCCTTATCAGCAGGAGCAGGCGAGGCTGAGTGAAGGTGGCAAGCTTTATCAGCAGTTGCAGTCGCTGGAGTTTGCCTTGACCCGTCTGGTGCAGGGGCGACGTTTCATCCTTGATGTGATGCATTCACTACCGCTGCCGATTTTTATCCTTAATGAAGATGGCACCGTTTTGCTTGCCAATAGCAAGGCAACCACGCTTAAGGATCGGGAAGGTAGTAATTCGCCTTTAATCCATATTTCAAGCCTGCCGGAACGCGTGTCGTTTGAAGACTCTCAAGGCTTTTCGACGGTGTGGCCGCCAGAAATGTTTAGCAGTGATGAGACACTGAAGACTGTCTCAGGCGGTTTGTGCATGGACGGTGAAGGCAGTACCTATCGGCTGGAAATGGGGCGCCTAACCACGCCGACGAGCCTTGTCGGAGGTGGTTGGTTGGTGTGGTTAGTGGATCTGACCAGTGAGGTGGCTATCGAAGCCCAGCGCTCAAGTATGTTGAGTTTTCTTTCCCATGATATGAAAGCACCACAGACCCGTGCGCTGGCTCTGATTGATGCGCAACGGGAGTCGGAAAATGCCCAACCGACAACACGGTTTTACGAACAGCTTGAGCAAAGCCTGAGAGCGAGCCTGGGTATGATTAACGACTTTATTGGTCTTACCCGGGCGAAATCCTTTGTCTTTGAGCGTGATTTTCTATTGTTGGAAGACTTGGCGATGGAAGTGCTCGATCAGGTGCGCCCGTTGGCACGTTCAAAGCAGATACAAGTCGTCAGTGAGTTCAACGATGAAGATGGTGCCCCTGTTCTTGGCGATAAAGGTTATCTGGCACGCGCGGTCTTTAATCTGGTGGAAAATGCGGTGAAGTATGGCCGTGAGCAGGGCGAAGTTAAGGTATGCGTGAATGCCAATGTTGAGTGGGTGACCCTGGACGTTGTGGATAACGGGGTGGGCATTGCCGCTGATGAAATCGACAGGGTTTTTGAGGATTATCACCGCAGTGACGGTGACAATGTGGCGAAAGGGCACGGTCTGGGATTAGCCTTGGTAAAAGCGGTTGCCGAGAAACACGGTGGTAGTGTGACCTGTAAAAGCGAGTTGGGGAAAGGCAGTCGGTTCACTCTCACACTGCCTGCCTGCCCACCGGATTAACGGCTAACGCGTTAGCGGTTCGATCTCACTGACATGCATGCTGACGTTGCCATCACCCGTGGATTGTGTATAGAAGCGCACATTAACATCGCGTAATGGTACGCCGTAAATCCGGTGATTTTCAAAAGTGTGGTAAGCCGGGCGAGGGTCCTGGCTAATCACCTGACGGATCAGTTTTTCCAGTTCCTCTCCGTCTTCACGGCCCTTCAACACCTTCTCAGCCGCTGAGGAAAAACTGACGGCCAGTGTAGTGGGCGGTTCTGGTGCGAACCCTGCGCTGGCATCAGCGCTTGCGTCGGCCCAGGGCAGGTAAGGCTTGATATCGACGACTGGCGTACCGCTGACAAAATCGCCTCCTTTAAAATGTAACCGTACTCCTTGATGGGTATCGACTCGCTCAAGCGCGACCAGGGATAGACCCAGACGGTTAGGGCGATGGGTGCTACGACTGGCAAATACGCCGACTTTTTTGTTACCGCCCAGGCGCGGTGGGCGAATCAAAGGCGTCCAGCGTTCAGGGCTTTGATGAAAGATAAAACTGATCCATAAATGGCTGAACGCATCCAGTTCGCGTACGCAAAGTGGGTCGTTGAAAGGGGCGACCAGGGTCAGCGTAGCATTAGCTGCCGTGGCCAGACCGGGTTGACGCGGAACCCCGAATTTTTCTGGGTAATCGCTCTCGATATAACCTATCGGTGAGAACGTGAATGACGAGGGCGTTGCTGAGTTGTGTGACATGGTTTCACGTATGGCAAGAAGGCTTGCTCTGGATGAGGTTGATGTGTTGAGCCAGCCTTTTTTTAAAACGCCGACTTGCATTATTGGCAGCCAATGGCTTATCTATATAGAGTAACGGTTTAAACGTAATTTTAATCGTTGATCTTAACGCTTTTTGGAGACGCCAGTATGACAGACGTGTTGGCATCGCCTCCGTCGGCAGCCACATCACGCATCATGTATCGGCAAGCATTGATGCGTGATGCAGCGGATCAGGCAGAAGTTTTCTATCATGCCGTCATGCAGGGCGCCGCAGGGCACTACTCGTTGGCGCAGCGCCGTGCCTGGGCCAACGTACTCCCCCGTGAAGCCTGTGCCTGGGCCGCACGCCACCTGCTCTATACAACGCTGGTGGCTACCTGTGATGGCCGTTGCGTCGGATTTCTGGAGCTTAATGGCCAGGCAGGCCGAGTGGAAACCCTGTATGTGTGGCCGTCGCTTGGCGGGCGCGGTATCGGTACCACCTTGTTGATCCACGCGGAACGTCTGCTGTTGGAAGACGGCCATGGTGCGATTGAAATTGAAGCCAGTGAAATGCTCCATGAACGACTTGAACGGCGTGGCTGGTCAACTCTGGGTGAAGAATGGGTGGAACGCGGCGGTGAATCATTGAAACGTTACCGTTTGCGTAAACAGCTTAAAGCCGTGGAAACCTGAGAGCCTACTTCAAAATGGATTCCCGCTAAAGGCACGCGGGAATGACAGAACGGCGGACATGCGGGAGTGGCCATCCAATATGGCGGTTCATCCTTCGCTGTAGGTTTCCGTTATCCGCATGGACAGGTCGATGGCCTTGATGTCCTTGGTGAGTGCGCCGCTGGAGATACAGTTAACCCCGGTTTCAGCGATGGTCCTAAGCGTGGTGTCATTAACGTTGCCGGAGGCTTCAAGCGTGGCACGCCCCGCATTGCGCCTGACGGCTTCGCGCAGCTCATCAAGCGAGAAATTGTCCAGCATGATGGTGTCAGCACCTGCTGCAAGTGCCTGATCCAGCTCTTCAAAGGTTTCCACTTCCACTTCCAATGGCAGGTCGCTTGCCAGTTTGCGGGCTTCCTCAACGGCAGCGGCAATGCCTCCACAGGCTGCAATGTGATTCTCCTTGATGAGAAATGCGTCCCAAAGTCCAATGCGATGATTGTGGCCACCCCCACAGGTGACAGCGTATTTTTGCGCCAGTCGCATATTCGGTAAGGTTTTACGTGTATCAAGCAGCCGCACATCCGTGCCATCCAGCAGGTCTACGTAACGGCGTGTGGCCGTTGCCGTGGCTGAAAGGGTCTGCAGTACGTTAAGGGCAGCACGCTCCCCGGTCAGCAGGCTGCGCGCAGGGCCTTCAAGTGTCAGAAAACACTGACCTTCTTCAAGTTTATCGCCATCGGCTGCCTGCCAGCTAAGGATGACGCGGCTATCCAGGCGACGAAATATTTCATCTACCCAGGCTACACCGCATAAAACGGCGGGTTCACGAGTAATAACGCTAGCATTAGCCCATTGTGATTCCGGGATCAGCTGCGCGGTCATGTCGGCCGGGCCAACATCTTCAGTAATCAAATGAGCGGCGCTGGCGCGGATCTCTTCAGCAAGAGCGGTGTAATAATGCATGGTAAGGTCACTTCCCCGAATGTTATTCATCAACTGGCGTGTCGACACAGTATAGTGAAATAGTATAGTTAATTATTATAGGGAATCAGAGGGCGCAGCGTCATGATCGTGTCAAAAAAGGCAGGAGTCTGAACAACATGCAGGAATTAATAGACCCATCAATAGACCCATCAGTTGAGCGATCGGTTGATAAGGGAGCACCGGATCGCTGGGTGTGTTCACCCAACGCTGACGAGCGTCCTGATGGCGAGGTGTCCTTGATAGTGTTACATGCGATCAGTTTGCCCCCTGGGGAGTTTGGCGGTGGTGCCATCGAAGCGCTTTTTACCAATCAACTGATACCTGAGGCGCATCCTTATTTTTCGGAAATTGCTGACTTGCGGGTGTCAGCGCATTTTTTGATTCGTCGTGATGGGGAATGTGTGCAGTTTGTTGAAACCCCGCGCCGAGCATGGCATGCGGGGCGTTCGCGCTGGTGGGATGCACGTGCTGATAAGTGGCGTCAGGCGCTGAATGACTGTTCTATTGGCATTGAACTGGAAGGGGATGACAGCACGCCGTTTACCAAAGCGCAGTACCTTAGATTGACGACACTGATTGATGGCCTGTTGGAGCGCTACCCCGAGATTGATCGCACGCGTATTACCAGCCATGCACACGTGGCTCCATTAAGAAAAACCGACCCTGGGCCCGCGTTTGATTGGGCTTATTTGTTTCAACAGCTTACCCACTTGCCAGATGGCAATTCGAAATAAAACACTTGTAATAAAACGGTAGTTTAACTACATAAAAATGGAGTCATCACAATGGCTTCTGTCGAAAATGGTGTCATGCTGCAGTGCAGTAGATTGTTTTCGATAGGATTTTACTGTATCTCAGAATTGGCAGCGTGCTGACTTTGCGGTATCTTCTGTTGTATAAAAAACTCATTATGATGTTGTTTTGTAGCTTTACTACATCCTGCGTTTTACGTGTACTTAACACTTTGAAGCTAAACGAAGCTCATTCCTGGCCCTGTCGGGGCAGGGGGTGATCTGAACGCAAGGCAATTTTTCCCTTAGCCGATGGCATTGCCGTGGGCAGGGCCAATACTGAGCTGCTGGGGTAGCGGTGTCATACGACGTCGTCAATGCCTGGGCGGTTCGGGCCCCATCATGGTTTGCGGGGCCTTTGTTATTTATCGTCATTCGGAGAGACCTTTATGAGTCTGGAGACAAGAGAAGATCTCGATCCGCTCGAAACCACGGAATGGCTGGATTCCCTGGAATCGGTACTGGATCGCGAGGGTGAAGAACGCGCCCGCCACCTGATGACTCGCCTGGCGGATCGCATGCGTCGGGATGGCATGAAGGTGCCTTTTTCGGTGACGACCCCGCACCGCAATACCATTCCGGTTCACCGCGAAGCCCCAATGCCCGGCGACCTGTTCATGGAGCGTCGTATTCGCTCAATGGTGCGTTACAACGCTATCGCGCAGGTCATTCGCAATAACCGGGCCAAGCCGGGGCTGGGTGGTCATATCGCCAGCTTCATGTCTTCGGCAACCCTTTATGACGTAGGTTTTAACCACTTCTTCCGTGGTCCTGAAGGCGACTTTGATGGTGATCTGGTTTATATCCAGGGACACGTGGCGCCAGGTGTCTATGCACGTGCGTACTTGTTGGGTCGCCTGACAGAAGAGCAGATGGATCGTTTCCGCCAGGAAGTGGATGGCGACGGCCTGTCCTCCTATCCACACCCCTGGCTGATGCCGGATTTCTGGCAGTTCCCGACGGTATCCATGGGGCTTGGCCCGATCATGGCCATTTATCAGGCCCACGTGATGAAATATCTGCACTCACGTGAAATGAAAGACATGCAGGATCGCAAAATCTGGTGCTTCATGGGTGACGGTGAGTGTGACGAGCCGGAATCCCTGGGGGCAATCTCGCTGGCAGGGCGAGAAAATCTCGATAACCTGATTTTCGTCATCAACTGCAACCTTCAACGTCTTGACGGCCCGGTACGTGGTAACTCGCGTATTATCGATGAACTGGAAGGCGTCTTCCGCGGTGCCGGGTGGAATGTGGTCAAGGTGGTATGGGGACGTCACTGGGATCCACTGTTCGAGAAAGACAAGAAAGGCATTCTGCAGAAACGCATGGATGAAGCGGTTGACGGCGAGTATCAGAACTATAAAGCCAATGGCGGCGCTTATACCCGTGAGCACTTCTTCGGCAAGTATCCTGAAACGGAAGAAATGGTCAAAGACCTTTCCGATGATGATATCTGGAAGCTTAACCGTGGTGGTCATGATCCGTTCAAGGTTTATGCTGCTTATCACGAGGCTGTTAATACTTCCAACGGAAAGCCGACGGTGATTCTTGCGCATACCATCAAAGGCTATGGCATGGGTAGCGGCGATGGCGAGGCTGCCAATGAAGCCCACCAGGTCAAGAGCATGGAGCATGAAGCGCTGAAAACGTTCCGTGACCGCTTTGGTATTCCGCTGAGCGACGAAGAGCTCAAGGAAGTTCCCTACTACAAGCCGAGCGACGACTCCCCAGAACTCAAGTATATGCACCTGCAACGTGAGCGCCTGGGCGGCTTCTTGCCTCAGCGTCGGCACGATTTTGAACCGTTGCCAATTCCTGGGCTGGATGACAAAGCCTTTGCCTCGCAGATGGGTGGCTCCAAAGGCCGTGAAGTGTCCACTACCATGGCCTTTGTTCGTGTCCTTAATGGTCTGGTCAAGGACAAGAACCTAGGTAGCCGTGTTGTGCCGATTATTCCTGATGAGGCACGTACCTTCGGTATGGAGGGGATGTTCCGTCAACTGGGGATCTATACCTCGGAAGGTCAGAAATATGAGCCGGTCGATAAAGGCCAGATCATGTTCTACCGCGAGGACAAGAAAGGGCAGATTCTCGAAGAAGGGATTTCCGAGGCAGGAGCCATGTCGGCCTGGATTGCGGCGGCAACTTCCTATGCGAACCACAGCCTACCACTGCTGCCTTTCTATGTTTATTACTCCATGTTTGGCTTCCAGCGGATAGGTGATCTGGCTTGGGCTGCCGGTGACATGCAGGCGCGTGGCTTTATGATCGGGGGAACTGCCGGGCGCACCACGCTTAACGGTGAAGGTCTGCAGCACCAGGATGGCCACAGTCTGATTCAGGCATCGACGATTCCTAACTGCAGAAGCTATGACCCGACTTACGCCCATGAAGTTGCCGTCATTATGCAGGATGGCTTGAAGCGCATGTTCGTCGACAAGGAAAGCTGCTTCTACTATCTGACGGTGATGAACGAGAATTATGAGCATCCAGCGCTTGATGAAGTGCCTGCTGATGACATTGTCAAGGGTATGTATCTGTTACGTGAAACCCAGGGCGACAAAGGCCGTGTTCAGCTGCTTGGCTCGGGCACTATCCTGCGCGAAGTGGAAGCAGGTGCGGAACTTCTGGAGAAAGATTGGGGAATTGCCGCCGATATCTGGAGCGTACCCAGCTTCAATGAGCTACGTCGGGAAGCGCTACTTATTGATCGCGAGGCCTTCCTGAACCCGGACAAAGAAGCGCCCAAGCCGCATATCACCCAATGTCTGGAAGGTCGCGATGGCCCTGCTATTGCTGCCACCGACTATATGAAGCTTTATGCCGACCAGGTGCGTGCCTGGGTACCCACTGACTACAGCGTACTGGGTACGGATGGCTTTGGCCGTTCTGATACACGTGAGAAGCTGCGTTACTTCTTCGAGGTGGATCGCTACTTCGTCGTGGTAGCAGCCTTGAAAGCGTTGGCCGATCGCGGCGATATCAAGCGCGCCCAAGTGGGCGAAGCGTTGAAGAAGTACGGTATCGACCCAAACAAGCCTAACCCGCTGACCAGCTGATCCGCAGACCGGCGGGAGTTTCCCGCCGGCTCGATCCGATTGTAAAGGAGCGCGACCTTGAGTAGCGAAATCATCAAAGTCCCCGACATCGGCGGTGACACCGATGTTGAAATCATCGAGATTGCGGTGTCGGAAGGCGATGTCATTGAAGCGGAAGACACCCTGATCACCCTGGAATCTGACAAAGCCAGTATGGATGTACCTGCCCCGAAAGGCGGCAAGGTCATCAAGGTACTGGTGAAAGAAGGCGATACGGTCTCGGAGGGTGACGATATCGTCGAGATTGAAGCAGAAGGCAGCGGTGACGCCAGTGACGCGTCCGCGCAAGCGTCTGAAGCTGAATCAACGAACAGCGCAGCGCAGGATGCGCCTGCGAAACAGCCGTCATCTCAGCCTGCACCGAAAAAAGCCAGCGGCGGCAAGCAGACAGTCGATATTAAAGTGCCGGACCTGGGCGGTTCAGACAACGTTGAAATCATTGAAGTGGCCGTGAGTGCTGGCGATGACGTCAACGCTGAAGACACCTTGATCACCCTTGAGTCTGATAAAGCCTCGATGGATGTGCCCAGCCCGCATGGCGGTAAGATCGTTGCGCTGACCGTCAAAGAAGGCGATACCGTCTCGGAAGGTGATGTCATCGGCCAGATGGAAATTGCTGGCGAAGGCGGTGACGACAACGACGACACGCCGGAACAAACGACAGCCAGTCAAGGCACTAGCGAGCCGCAAGAAGCGCCCGCTGAAGAAGACGTCGGTAGCGATGAGCCCGAGCGCAAAGAGATCCGAGTACCGGATCTGTCAGGTTCTGCGGATGTGCCGATTATTGAAATTGGCGTTTCGGCAGGTGACGAGATTAACGAAGAAGATCCGTTGATCACATTAGAGTCTGACAAAGCCTCAATGGATGTGCCTAGCCCTTACAAAGGCAAGCTCTTGGAGCTTACCGTGAAGGAGGGGGACACCGTCTCTGAAGGCGATGTGATCGGCTATATCGAAGTGGCCGGGTCGGGCGGCGCTAAAAAAGCGGCACCGAAGCAGGCCGCGCCTGAAAAAGCGTCGTCGAGTGCGAGTCAGTCAAGCGCTAAACCGGCGGCGTCACCCCAGGGGACCCCGAGCCCAGAAGCGCAAATGGCTTCTCATAAGCCTCGCGATGGCAAGCTGGTTCATGCAGGCCCTGCGGTGCGCATGCTGGCGCGTGAGCTGGGGGTGGATCTGGCGCTGGTTCAACCCACTGGCCCCAAAGATCGTGTGCTGAAAGAAGACATTCAGAACTACGTCAAGCAGGCGCTGGCGAATCCGCCGAGCGCCAAGTCGAGTGCTGCCCCGGCTGCAGCGGCAGGTGGTGCCGGTATTCCGCCGATTCCAGAAGTCGACTTCAGCCAGTTCGGCGAGGTGGAAGAAAAGCCGATGGGACGCCTGCTTAAGATGGGGGCGACCAACCTTCATCGTAGCTGGCTCAACGTGCCGCACGTGACGCAGTTTGACGAAGCCGATATCACCGAGCTTGAAGCCTTCCGTAAGGCGATGAAAGCCGAAGTTGAAGCACAGGGTGCCAAGCTGACGCCGTTGCCGTTTATGGTCAAAGCCTGTGCCTTTGCGCTGCGTAAATTCCCCCAGTTCAATGTCAGCCTGAAGGGCGACGGCGACACCATGGTGTGGAAAAACTACGTACACATCGGCATCGCCGTGGATACGCCTGATGGCTTAATGGTGCCTGTGGTACGCAATGCCGACCAAAAGTCGCTGGTTGAGATTGCCAAGGAAATGGCAGAACTTGGCAAGAAAGCCCAAACCAAGAAGCTCAAGCGCGATGAGATGACCGGTGGTTGCTTTACCATCACCAGCCTTGGCTCGATTGGGGGTACTGCGTTTACGCCAATTGTTAACGCGCCGGAAGTAGCGATCCTGGGTGTGTCGAAAGCGCAGATGAAACCGGTGTGGGATGGCAGTGCTTTCCAGCCGCGTTTGATGATGCCGCTTTCGCTGTCTTATGACCACCGAGCGATTAACGGTGCGGATGCGGCTCGTTTTACGGCTTTCCTGGCGGATCTGTTAACCGATATCCGTCGTTTATTGCTGTAAGGTAAACATTACGTTGATCGATACAACGGCGCCGTCAGGCGCCGTTTTTCGTCCATGCGACCTGAGTGATTGGTTGACGAGGATAAGTGGCAAAATAATAGTGTCATTCCCTGTCAGGCGACCAAAGTGCAATCTTGCGGTAATATTCTGTTTCAAAAGAATAAAATCGTGCCTTTCCTGCAAATGAGGCTTTTGGTGAGTTGTGTCACCCGAGCGTCACAGGTATTGTCGGGAACTTATTTTTTCACAATTGTTATTTTCTAGATCGATAATAAAGGAGCAGTGCCATGCGTTTGATCCTGTTAGGCGCCCCAGGCGCAGGCAAGGGGACTCAGGCTCAATTTATCTGCGAGCAGTATAATATTCCGCAGATTTCTACAGGTGACATGCTGCGAGCGGCTATCAAGAACGGTAGCGAGTTAGGGCTTAAAGTAAAGGAGATCATGAACACAGGAGGTCTGGTCTCTGACGATATCATTATCGATCTGGTCAAAGAACGTATCAGCCAGCCGGATTGTGAAAACGGTTTCCTGTTTGATGGCTTTCCGCGCACGATTCCTCAGGCAGATGCCATGAAAGAGGCGAACGTCAAGCTTGATCATGTCATGGAAATTGCCGTGCCGGATGAAGAAATTGTGAATCGCCTGGCGGGGCGTCGGGTTCACCCGGCCTCTGGCCGCGTTTATCACGTGGAGTACAATCCGCCTAAAGAAGCCGGTAAGGATGATGTTACCGGCGAAGCGCTGATTCAACGGGATGATGACCAAGAAGGGACGGTACGCAACCGTCTGGCGGTCTACCATGATCAGACAGCTCCCCTGGTCGATTATTATCAGCAGTGGGCGAAAGAAGATCCGTCCGCCGCGCCGACCTATCATCGTGTAGAAGGCGTGGGTAGCGTTGATGACATTACGCGTCAGGTAAAAGAAGCATTGGCAAAGTAAGACCCACTCGCTCTCTGCGACTTTTTAATGGCCCGCCTTGTGCGGGCCATCGTCGTATGGATATGGCAGCGGTATAATCCCCATATTGTTTTGATATTGCCGTATAGATCTGCCTTTTTCACTTCTTATCAAGAGTGGCTTTGCCATGTCGTTATTTTTGCTGGCGCTGGACGCTTCCTCCAGCGCCTGTTCAGCCGCTTTGCTGCGTCGAGACGCTGAACAGACAACCTGCCTTGCGCGGTTTGAAATGACCCCGCGTGCCCACACACGTCGCTTGATGCCGATGGTTAATGAGGTATTGGCGGAAGCGGGCGTTCAGCCAACCCAGCTGGATGCGGTGGCTTTCGGGCGTGGCCCTGGCTCATTTACCGGGCTGCGCATTGCCGCTGGCACCGCGCAAGGCCTGGCCTACGGCCTCAACCGCCCTTTAATCGGGGTGTCCACGCTTGCCGCGCTTGCCTTGCAGGCCCATCGCCGCTTCCATCTGCAGCATCTGGTGACAGCGCTGGATGCACGCATGGGTGAGGTCTACATCGCTAGCTGGCGCTGCGTCAAGGACAAGCTGACGCTGGTCAGTGATGAAGCCGTATTGGCGCCTGAGCGTTTTCGTTTACCCGCTGATGAGGTGGAATGGGTGGGCGTAGGCTCCGGTTTCACGCGCTGGCCCGATTTTTCGGCCGAAGTGCAGGCCTCTATGTTGCAGCACCTGGAGGACCTTGAGCCGCGTGCCGAGGAGATGGCCTGGTTGGCCGCGCGTGATTTCGATGCCGGATTAGGGCAAGAGGCGTATCGGGTGCAGCCGGTCTATCTGCGTAATGACGTGGCATGGAAAAAACCGGCATGAACCTGGAAACGCTGATCCTGCCAGCTGGTCTGGCGCTGGAATTACGCGAGGACGGCGTGGTATTGGCAGGGGATGAAACGCGTTACGGCAAACCGCTACGCGTGGATTTCACCGCGGGAAAAGTCGCTCATCGGCGTCGCTTTGGTGGCGGGCGAGGGCAGTTGATTGCCAAAGCATGTGGGCTGGCACGCGGTGTGACGCCCAGCATTGTCGATGCCACCGCCGGGCTTGGGAGAGATGCCTTTGTGCTGGCGAGCCTGGGAGCGCCGGTATTGATGATTGAGCGTGTGCCTGCCATTGCCGCCTTGCTGGAAGACGGTTTACGGCGAGCAGCGCAATGCCCGGAAACCGCAGAGATTGCCGCTAGAATGCAACTGCGTTCAGGGGATGCGGCACAAGCGCTGGATACTCTTGTTGCCAGTGCAGCGTTTGTGCCGCAGGTGATCCATCTCGACCCGATGTTCCCACATCGCGAAAAATCAGCGTTGGTCAAAAAAGAGATGCGCCTGTTTCGGGAACTGGCTGGTGACGATAATGATGCGCCAAGGCTTCTGGCAATGGCGCTGGCAACGGCTACCCATCGAGTGGTTGTCAAACGGCCACGTAAAGCACCGCCGATTGAGGGGCCTGCACCACATCACGTACTGGAAGGCAAAACCAGCCGTTATGATCTATATGTTCACCGCTCATTGAAAGCCGCCGAGTAATATACCCACAACACCGCGGTTAGCGGCGTGGGCGCTTGGTGCGCGGCTTGGGTTTGGGCGTTTCCGGCGGAACGCGGTAATTGAGATACAGATCCAGCACCAGTTCAGGCAGCTGGGTTACCAGAGCCTCCTGACGCTCGATATCGCCCGCTAGCTCGGCCATGTCCGGTTCGTCTTCAAAGAGTCCGGAAAGCAGCATGAAAGGCAGCAGCAGAGTGGCCGCTGCTTCTTCATCTTCTGCAAACCAGGCGCTTTCATCACAGAAGACACCTTCCATGAAGCCTGCGCACCAATCGCCGATGGGCGTTTCTTCCGGCGCTACACCGCCCAACGTGAGTTCGAACGGGAGTTCAGGCAAGCCGCCCTGTTCCAGAACAGCCATGGCATTCAGGCGCAAGCTGGAAAGAAGACCAATCATGTCATCACGTTCGGCATTATCATGATAACGGGGTTCGCCCTGGAAAAGTTCTGCCAGCCATTGAGTGGCAGGAAGTTCACTCGGCGCCACCGCCAGCGCTACCATGAAGCCATGTGCGGAAATCAGGTCCAACGCATCTTCATCAACTTTGTCGGAGTCGAGAAACTCATCGAGACGATCAAGGTCCTCGTCTTCCAACAGAGGTTGCGGCGGCAGGGATTGTGATGAATCATCAGAGCGCGTTGACATACAAGGCCTCACGGGTCATTGGCGTTACAGGATAGATTATGGACAGTTTATCATTAAACCCGGTGGCACCTCTGCCTGCCTGGCCAAGAGATCGGCTGGCCGAACTTAGCCCAATCGAGCTTGAGCATGCGGCGCGAGAGCGAGTGAAGCAGGCATGGCAACGGTGCCTGGAAGTCTGTCCGGTATTGCCGTGCCCAGGCGTATGGTTTGACCTGAGAGGCGCCGGGGCTGGGCAGGCGAACCTGAGGCGAGGAGGGTTACGCTTTAATCCGGTGTTACTGGCAGAAAACCGAGAGGCGTTTTTCGAAGAGGTGATTCCCCATGAAATGGCACATTGGCTGGTTTTTCACCTGCAGGATGGGCTGAAAATGAAACCTCATGGGCGTGAATGGCAGACAGTGATGCGCCAACTGTTTGGTTTATCTCCCCGAGTGACACACCGCTTTGATATTGGGCAAGCGCAGCGCCGACCCTATCGCTATCAATGCGCATGCCAACAACATGCGTTTACCCCGCAGCGTCATGCCCAGGTACGCCGGGGACGGCGCTATCGTTGTCGAATCTGTGCTCAGACCTTGGTCTATTGTGGTCAGGAATCGTCGGAAAAATAAACATAACTTACTGTTATTTAAGAATAAAATGTTAATACCAATGTCTAAAGGGAAGGCGGCTCCTTGAGGTTTATGCTAGTCGCACACTATTGATGTCGAAATAGCCAAATACTACAAGCCGACAGCATTCTCAAAAGCTGCTTTCTTATGTAACGTTTGCTGTGATGCGTTGTTCAAAAACTGCGTTATAGAAAATAGCTAACAACAGAAAGTGCATTTTCACGGACAGGGGTAATTACATGAGCGAACATCAGAAGGTCTATCCGGTACGCGATTCTATCGCCGCCAATGCGTGGGCCGATGAAAAAACGTATCAGGCCATGTATCAGCAGTCAGTTGATGACCCGGAAGGCTTCTGGGCCGAGCAGGCAAAACGCCTGGATTGGATCAAAACGCCCACCAGGATCAAGAATACGTCTTATGACCGTAAGAACGTAGATATCCGCTGGTATGAAGATGGCCAGCTTAATGTTGCGGCCAACTGCCTGGATCGTCATCTGGAAACCCGCGCTGACCAGACGGCTATTATCTGGGAAGGCGATGATCCGGCGGACTCAAAGTATATTACCTATCGTGAGCTTTACGAGCGCACCAATCAGGTAGCTAATGCGCTAAAAGAACTCGGCATCAAAAAAGGCGACACCGTTACGCTGTATATGCCGATGATTCCTGAAGCGGCCATGGCCATGCTGGCCTGTGCCCGTATCGGCGCGGTTCACTCTGTTGTTTTCGGCGGCTTCTCACCGGATGCGGTGGCTCAACGTGTCATCGGCGCAGATTCCAGACTGGTCATCACCGCTGATGAATCCGTGCGTGGTGGCAAGCAGGTACCGTTGAAGGATAACGTCGATGCCGCATTGACCCGTGATGGCACCGATGTCTGCCAGAACGTACTGGTCGTCAAGCGCACCGGTGGCGACGTCGAGTGGAAAGAAGGCCGTGATCTGTGGTTCGACGAACTGGTTGATAAACAATCCACCGAGTGTGACGCCGAAGCCATGGATGCGGAAGATCCGCTATTCATCCTGTACACCTCCGGGTCGACTGGCGCGCCGAAAGGTCTTAAGCATACAACGGGCGGTTACCTGACCTATGCGTCGATGACCCATCAGTACGTATTTGATTACCAGGAAGGTGAAATCTATTGGTGTACGGCGGATGTCGGCTGGGTCACCGGCCATAGCTATATTGTTTACGGGCCGTTGGCCAACGGCGCAACGACGCTGATGTTTGAAGGCGTACCAAGCTACCCGACGCATGGGCGAATGGGGGATATTGTCGATAAACACTCGGTCAATATTCTGTATACCGCGCCAACGGCTGTGCGTGCCTTAATGGCTCACGGTGACAATGTGATGGATTCCAGCAAGCGTAATAGCCTGCGTCTTCTGGGGTCGGTGGGCGAGCCAATCAACCCGGAAGCCTGGGAGTGGTTTTATCGCGTCATCGGCAATGAAAAATGCCCGATCGTGGATACCTGGTGGCAGACCGAAACGGGGGGCATCATGATTTCTCCGTTGCCGGGTGCAACACCGCTGAAGCCGGGCTCTGCTACTGTGCCTTTCTTTGGCGTGCAGCCAGCGTTGGTGGACAACGAAGGCAATCTTCTCGAAGGGGCTGCAGAAGGCAATCTGGTAATCCTCGATGCCTGGCCAGGTCAGGCGCGTTCTATCTGGGGCGATCATGATCGCTTTGTACAGACCTACTTCTCGACCTATGACGGCATGTACTTTACCGGTGACGGTTGCCGCCGCGATGAAGACGGTTATTACTGGATCACGGGGCGTGTCGATGACGTCCTGAACGTCTCTGGCCACCGTATGGGTACCGCCGAGATTGAATCCTCTCTGGTGGCGCATGATGCCGTCGCTGAAGCAGCAGTGGTTGGCTTCCCGCATGATATCAAAGGGCAGGGCATTTATATTTATGTCACTCTCAATGATAACGTTGAACCTACTGACGAGCTGAAGAAAGAGCTCACTAAATGGGTGCGCAAGGATATCGGGCCGATTGCTTCACCGGATGTTATTCAGTGGGCGCCTGGTTTGCCTAAAACCCGCTCCGGCAAGATCATGCGTCGTATCCTTCGCAAAATTGCTGCCAATGAATGTGATGGCCTTGGCGATACCAGTACCTTGGCGGATCCAAGCGTCGTGGATGAGCTGATTGAGCATCGTGCGGTCAAATAATCGCGCTAGACTGCCAGGGTAACGGTAGGCATTGTGTTCCGCTGACCTGCTTTCAGTGCCTTCTCACCCTGTGCCGGTATCGTAACCGGCACAGGGTTTTTGTATGGCTCGCTCTTATGATCTGGTTTTTATGAACGATCCCCGCATGGCAGTATTCCCCATAAACGTGCATTAGTATGATCTTGAGCAATAGTTGGCTGATTTCTTACCGGAAATGTGACAATTTGTTCAAGTGACGCTTGGGAATGGATAACGCCATGGGGTACCATGCCAACACCGAATAAGCTTAGCGTCGCGGCAGCACGCTACTAACGCTGCTTAAGGAACCGGAGGAATATCCATGGCCATAGCCCATAAATTCATTGTTGCGGACGATCATCCCCTGTTTCGCGCGGCGCTGACCCAAGCGTTGCGCCAGCTGGCCCCGCAGGCGGACATCGTTGAAGCCGACACCATGGAAGCCACCTCGGAAGTGGTCAATCGCCACCCTGACGCTGACCTGATTCTTCTGGATCTGCACATGCCAGGTGCGCATGGTTTCTCCGGCCTGATTCAGTTGCGCGGCCATATGCCCGATATCCCGGTGGCGGTAGTGTCCGGCAGTGACGAACCCTACGTGGTACGCCGGGCAATTGATTACGGTGCCTCCGGCTTTATTCCCAAATCCTCTTCACTGCAGCTGATTGCTGAAGCGGTTGGCGAAATACTCGACGGCGAAGTATGGTTGCCAGAGTCGCTGGCGGGTGTTCTGGATGAAAGCAGTGAAGAGGAAACCAAGTTTGCCGAAGCGATTGCCTCGCTGACGCCGCAGCAGTTTCGTGTGCTCAATATGTTGACCGAAGGGCTGCTCAACAAGCAGATTGCCTACGAGTTAAGCGTTTCGGAAGCGACCATTAAAGCTCACGTAACGGCTATTTTGCGCAAACTAGGCGTGCACTCGCGCACCCAGGCGGTCATTGCCGCCCAGAAACTGGAAGTGGAACCGCCGAAAGTGTCTTCCTGAATGGTGAATGGTGAATGGTGTGGGTGGAACGGCTTACGACTCACTATTCACGCCTCACAAACTCAAACCTCACCTCCGGCTCGGCTGGCCTGCAGCGTGCGCGTCAACAGCGCTCGAAGGGCCGCCGGACGTACCGGTTTAAGTAATAGCTGGTAACCGCTGCGTTTGATTTCCTCAGCCACTTCTTCTGTGCGGTCAGCTGTAATGACAATGCCTGGCACCGCTCCTTCCAGTCGTTCGCTCAATGCTTCCAGGGCCATCAGCCCGGTGACTTCGTTGTCCAGATGATAGTCGGCCAGGATGGCATCCGGGTCGCCATCCATGTTGCGCAGAATCGATTTTGCACCGCCGATACTGGTCGCCGTAAACACTTCACAGCCCCAGCCGCTCAGCATGGCGGTCATGCCTTCCAGAATCAGCGTTTCATTGTCGATACAGACAATGCGTGTGCCCGCCAGTTTGTTGCTGGCGCGACGTGCTCTGGGTTCCTGCTCAATACTGCTTTGTTCACGCGCGGGCACGATGGGAACACTGACGGAAAAGACGGTGCCAAGCCCTTCCCAGGAGCGCACCTTGATCGGATGGTCAAGAACGCGGCTCATACGGTCAGCAATTGAAAGCCCGAGCCCTAGGCCTTTTTCACTTTCTTTATGCCGCGAGACCTGATCAAGACGGCGAAACTCCTGAAAAATTTCCGAGAGTTTGGATTCAGGAATGCCGGGGCCGCTGTCCCACACTTCAATGCTTAGTCGCCCATTGCGTCGACGACAGCCCAGTAATACACGGCCTTGCTGCGTATAGCGTAAGGCATTGGAAAGAAAGTTCTGCACAATGCGCCGCAGCATTTGAGGGTCAGAGTCGACCCACTGCTGAGTTGGCACTACGTCAAGGTCCAGCCCACGATCATCGGCCATGACGTCAAATTCCGCGCGTAGCGGCTGAAAAATATCGGCCAGGGCAAAGTGATTGCGGCGCGGCGTCAGGGCGCCAGCATCCAGCTTGGAGATGTCGAGCAGGGTGCCCAGAAGCTCTTCAGCAGCCTGTAACGAGTTATCGATATGATGGATGATCCGCTGGGTGTTGTCATCGTGTTGGCCTTGCAGCAGGGCAGAAGTGAACAGCCGCGCGGCATTGAGCGGCTGGAGCAGATCGTGGCTGGCTGCGGCAAGAAAGCGGGTTTTAGAAGCGTTAGCATCCTCAGCCAGCTGCTTGGCCTGACGTAACGCCTGCTCGGCTTCGGCGCGAACCTGGTTTTCCTGACGCAGCGCGGCATTGGCCTCGGAAAGCGCCTGAGTCCTTTCGCGAACTCTCACTTCGAGAGTTTCGTTGGTTTCCTTAAGCGCAATTTCCGCCTGGCGGCGCTCGGTAATATCCTGATAAAGCGCAAAAAAACCTAATATAGCCTGGCTGTCGCCAAAGTGCGGGGTGTAGGTCACCAGCATGTACCGCATGGTGTCATTAAACCTTAATGACACTTCAAAGCTGACACGTTCTCCGTTTAGAGCACGGGCTATCCAGGGCGCGCGTTCTTCCGCTTGGCGAACGGAGAGCACTTCGTCATTGCGTTTACCAATGACGGCATTGCGATCAATCCCGAACGCCTGCTCGTAGGCGCGGTTGGTAAACAGATAACGACATTCTTTATCGAAATAGGCGATAAGAGCGGGCACGTTATCCGTGTAAATCCGGATATTGTTTTCTGAGCGGATCAACGCCTCTTCAATGCGCTTTTGCTGGGTAATATCCTGATAGGTATACACAAAGCCGCCGCCGGGCATAGGGTTGCCCTGGACTTCCAGTACGCTGCCATCCTGGCGGTAACGCACGTAGCGGTGGGGTTGGCCATCGCGAATGTTGTCCAGCAGCAGCTGGACATGCTCTTCCGGGTCGCCCGGGCCGTATTCGCCGTTGTGAGCGTTGTAACGGAAGATGCGATCAATCGGTGCACCCACGCGGATCAGGTGGTCAGGGAAGCGGAAAAGCTCCAGATAACGCTGGTTCCACACCACTAGCCGCAGATTCTGGTCGACCACGCTGATGCCCTGATTGATGTTCTCGATGGTGGCTTGAAGCAGGGCACGGTTGAACTCAAGGACCTGAGAGGCTTCATCGACAATGGAAATGACATCAGAGATGCCGATGCCCCGTCCTTGCAGGGCAGAGTTGACGACGATGCGTGCCGAAGAAGCGCCAAGTACCGAGGCTAGAAAGCGCTCGGTAAACTGGATGATGTCAATGGAGGCGCGGGTGCTGTCTTCCAGTGGTTTGCCGGTACGCCGCGCGTAGTCATCAAAGGCTCGGGCTACCTGGTTAGCGCCCAGAAAGCGCTCACACAAAACCTTGAGGTCGCCGACAGTGGTAGCGCCCGTCCAGGGGCGGTTGACGGATGTCTGGCGGGTTTCCACGCTGTCGACGAACAGGGATGCCTGAATTCGCTCGACCACGCGCTGCGAGGTCACTTGCGAAACAAAGATATAGCAGAACAGGTTGACCCCGAGCGACAGCATGACCCCATGGGTAAACGCATCGCTCAGGTTAAGCCCGAAGAGCGCGGTGGGTGACAGCCAGCCAAGGTCAAGGGGACCGCCGCCAAGCCAGTGTGCAGGCAGGACGCCGGCATTAATCATGGCGGGCATCAAGAGGCTATAGGCCCAGATCAGAAAGCCGGCATTCATCCCGACAATGACCCCGAGACGATTGCCACGCTTCCAGTACAAACCGCCGATCAACGCCGGTGCAAACTGAGCGGCCGCCGCAAACGAGAGCATACCGATTGAGGCCAGCGAGGTGAATTCGGCAATCAGCTGATAGAAACCATAGGCCATGGCCAGCACGGCAACGATGGTCAGGCGGCGCGCGCGCAGCACCAGGCGGCCGTAATCGCGGGCTTTGGTATCGAACCAGCGCAGGCGGAACAGTGCCGGGATGACAATCTCATTAGAGATCATGATCGATACGGCAACCGCCGCTACGATGACCATCCCCGTTGATGCGGAGAACCCGCCGATAAAGGTCAACAGTGTTAACCAGTCATGGCCCGACGCCATGGACAGGAAAAGCACATAGGTATCTGCTTCGATCCCGCTGTCACCAAACATCCATAAGCCGGCCGCCGCTAACGGAACAACAAAAAAGGCGATGGCGACCAGATAAAGCGGGAACAGCCAGCGGGCTTTGCGTGCGTCGTCGCCGTGGGTGTTTTCGACCACGGCAACATGGAACTGGCGGGGTAAGCAAAGAATGGCCAGCATGGCGAGCAACGTCTGCGCCCAGAACCCCTGGCCAAAATCCTGGTTGGCTAACTGACGCTGCAGCTGCAGTTGGCTTTCGGCAAACGTCATAAGTTCGCCCAGACCATCAAACATGCCCCAGGTCACCACAGCGCCGAGCACCAGAAATGCCACCAGTTTGATCAATGATTCAAATGCTACCGCATGAATCAGCCCTTCGTGGTGTTCGGTGGCATCGGTGTGGCGGGTGCCAAAAATGATCGCAAACACGGCCATGACGACAGCAACATAAAAGGCGGTGTCCGCAAATAAAGGCGCTCGGGTGACGTCACTGGCATCCGTCAGCACACTGAAGGAAGTGGAAACCGCTTTCAGCTGCAGCGCAATGTAAGGCAAGGTGCCAAACAGGGCGACCAGGCTGGCAAACGCCGCCAGCGACTGGGCTTTCCCATAGCGGGAAGCAATAAAGTCGGCGATAGAGGTGACATTCTGGTGCTTGGCCACACGAATCATTTTGGCGAGCACGGGCCAGAACAGCAGAAAGGTCAGAATGGGTCCGATAAAGATACTGGCAAACGACCAGCCCGCTGTTGCCGCCTGCCCAACCGCGCCGTAGAACGTCCACGAGGTGCAGTAGATCGCCAGCGCCAAACTATAGATGATGGGACGTCGACGGCTGGCGCCGTGCGTGCGAGCCCGCCGGTCGCCATACCAGGCAATGCCGAACAGTATCGCAATATAGGTCAGCGATACGGCAATCAGGAGTCCGCCGTGAAACATGTAAATTCCCCGCAAGCGCCAGAGACAGCCACTTGGCTGTGTTGATCAGGTTCATGGCCAGCAACAGGCTGGCACGCAAGGGCTTATTCTAGGGGAAATCAGTGGCAGCGTCAGCGCATGCCGGTGTGTCAGGGTGCGCCTGCATCAACGGTCCGTTGAGCACACTGCCTTGTAGGTGCCAGCACCCTCGCGCAGAACCTGGCTGGCCTGAGTGTCGGGCTCACCACTGTCAGCTTTGACGGGCACCAGTTCACGAGACTCACAGTTGAGCAGGTAACGCTGTGGTGTCACCGCATCAGTATAGTGGCGCTCAAAATGGTAAAGCATGAACGCTGCCACGCGAGCCGGTGTCTCGGTAATGTTGATACTTTCCCGGTCGACAACGGTGAATTTGGTCGTCATCGGGAAAGCAAAGGTCCACGGGCGCCAGACGGCGCTGCTGGTCTGGCTGGAGACAACCTCAGCCGCTTCCGGGAGTTGCTGCTGTTTGTGATCAAACCAGGTGTATTCCGTATAGACCTGATAACCCAGCATGCCCAGGCCAGCAAAGACAGGAATGATCCACTTGGGGAGACGTTTACCACTTAACGTGCGGAGAAAGAGGCCAATCCCTGCGGCGGCAAGTCCGGCAAACACGGCGGCGATTAAATGCCAAATCATGATAGGGCGATCCTTGAATTGAGAGGCGTTGGGCGTTTGCTAGGCCATTATGCCAAAACATTGAGTTGCCTGGGCTTTCTAAACGGCATCGGGCCTCCCAGAGGGAAGCCCGATTCGAGATCAATCCGAGCGTTATGCGTGCACCACGCCCGGTATTGATGGTGACGGGGTCACTAGTATGAATCAGTGATCCACTGCACCGCCAGCCCCTTTCGGATAGCGAACGCTTTCCACCAGGTCCTGGATTTCTTGCGGAGGTTCTTCAGTGGCGTTAGCCACAATGAAGGCCACGGCGAAGTTGAGCATTGCACCGATCGCACCGAAGGACAGTGGTGAGATACCAAAGATCCAGTTATCCGGTGTATTGGGCAGCATGTTGGTTTCCGGAATGAAGAACCAGCCCAGGTAAGTGAAGATATACACAAGGGTGGCAATCAGACCGGTGAGCATGCCCGCCACAGCGCCTTTATTGTTGATGCGCTTGGAGAAGATACCCATCATCAGTGCCGGGAACAGCGATGCCCCTGCGATACCGAAGGCTAGGGCGACCGTCTGCGCAGCAAACCCGGGTGGGTTGAGACCCAGATAGGTAGCCAACAGGATGGCACCCCCCATGGAAATACGCGCTGCCAACATCTCGCCTTTCTCACTGATATTCGGATTGATCATGGTTTTGATCAAATCGTGACTGATCGCCGACGAAATGGCCAACAACAGCCCCGCTGCTGTGGACAATGCTGCGGCAATACCCCCCGCTGCGATCAAACCGATGACCCAGGCAGGCAAGTTGGCAATTTCAGGGTTGGCGAGTACCAGAATGTCATTATTGACGGTCAGCTCGTTACCGTTCCAACCGCGTTCCTGTGCTGTTGCAGCGAAGTCTTCGTTACCTTCGTTGTAGATCTGCACGCGGCCATCGTTATTCTTGTCTTCAAACGCGATCAGTCCTGTTTCTTCCCAGGTGCGAATCCACTGAGGGCGTTCTTCGTAGACAAGGGCATCAGCCGCTGCGGCGTCATAGTCTTCCACCTGACCTGCCATTGCCGGATAGACAGTGGTCGCCAGGTTCAGGCGCGCCATGGAACCCACCGCAGGCGCAGTGAGGTAAAGCAGGGCGATGAACACCAATGCCCAACCGGCTGACCAGCGTGCATCAGCGACCTTGGGAACCGTGAAGAAGCGAATGATAACGTGGGGCAGGCCTGCGGTACCGACCATCAACGACAGGGTGAACAGCACCATGTTGAGCTTGTTATCCACATCCGCCGTATAGTCACGGAAGCCAAGTGCATTGACAACATCATCCAGTTTAGTCAGCAGCGGGATACCGGACTCAGTATGGGTGCTGAACATGCCGAACATCGGAATCGGGTTGCCCGTCAGCTGCATGGCGATAAACACCGCCGGAATGGTGTAGGCAATAATCAGTACGATGTACTGGGCAACCTGGGTATACGTAATGCCTTTCATGCCGCCGAAAACGGCGTAAAGGAAGACAATCAGCGCGGCAATCCAGATACCCCAGGTATTGGAGACTTCAAGGAAACGCGAGAAGGCAACGCCCGCACCGGTCATCTGACCGATAACATAGGTCACCGACGCGACAATCAGACAGATAACCGCGACGAGACGTGCGGTACGGCTGTAGAAACGGTCGCCGATAAAGTCAGGCACCGTGAACTTGCCGAACTTGCGCAGGTAAGGGGCCAGCAACATCGCCAGAATGACGTAGCCACCGGTCCACCCCATCAGGAAGGTAGAGTTGGCGTAGCCGCCAGAGGCAAGAAGGCCTGCCATGGAAATAAACGAAGCAGCTGACATCCAGTCAGCGGCGGTTGCCATGCCGTTGGTAATCGGGTGAACACCACCACCAGCGACATAGAAATCTTTTGTTGAGCCGGCACGAGCCCATATCGCGATGCCGATATAAAGGGCGAATGAGGCGCCAACAAACAGAAGGTTAATAGCAAACTGACTCATAATGGCTTACTCCCCCAGGCCATATTTTTCGTCGAGCTTGTTCATCTTCCAGGCATAGAAGAAGATCAGCACGATGAAAGTAAGAATAGAACCTTGCTGGGCGAACCAGAAGCCAAGATCCGTCCCTCCTACCGGAATCCCCGCCAACAGCGGGCGAAACAGGATGGCGCAGCCATATGAAACGAAAGCCCAGACAACGAGACATCCTATGATGGTACGGACGTTCGCTTTCCAGTATTCAGCAGCATTAGATTTATCGTCTGCCATAGTGTTGCTCTCCACTTGTGATTTTTAGGCTTGGAAAGTTAACCCTTAGTGTTAGACCCATCAGGGCAATCGCACGCTTGGGTGTCACTCAACGTGATATCTAACCTTACTGATTTTCCGGAAAACGCTGACCAGTTATACGCTGTTGTTCGTCGTTAGCGGGAAAATCAGGTTGTTTTATCATGTGACGTTAGTAATGAAGAAAGTGGGTAACGTGCGATCACCCTGAGTGACTCGCTAAGCATAGTGGGCAAAAATGCATGAAAATAAATCCCATACTTTGGTATCAAAGAAAGTATAGCTTCCGTTAGTTTTTTTTAAAACGTTGATTTTTTTATATTTTATTGTGTTTTTTGGCGTTTTTAGAGGAGGTTTTCAGGCTATAGGACAATAGTCTAGAAAGCCGAAGAAGGCCGCTTTTGACGTCTTTTAGAGCGGTTGGTAGCTCGATTAAGTGTTTTCCTGAATCTGAGCATGGGCTTTTTTGAGAACTTTTTTAAGAACTTTGTTGAAAGCTCTGTTGGTCTGCTTGAGCTACCCTTAAGTGTCAGGTGGGATGGCGGGTAATACTTTGGTTTTATTAGTCGTGGTGTTATTAACTTTGGTATGATTAACTTTAGTTTTATCCACTTAAGGATTAATACTTTGTGTTAATTGATACGTGTTTCTTTGGGGTTTTTAACAATTCTTTGGCTGCAACGAAAGGCGCATAGAGTAAGGTATAACTCCGATAGACTTGCTTATAAGACCCTAAAGTCGGTATACCCATAGTCAACAGGCCCTGGAAGAAAAAGTGGTGATGTATGTCAACCAATACTGGCGTTGATGATGGTTTAACAGGCGTTTGGCCTGATGCCTTCAGTGACGTTTCATACGCCAACCAATGAGGTGGCCCACATGGTCGAAGTGGATCTGACACAACCCCCGTTTACGATGCTGGATGAGGCCGGGCGTGACCATGTGCGCAGAGGTTTGGACATGGCGTATTACGACCGTGGGGAAACCATTCTGGAAATGGGGCAGACGGGCGAGTATGTGTTTCTGATTCACAAGGGGGAAGTGGCGGAAGTGGATCCTACGCTACCTTCTTCGACGTCGCGGATCGGTCATTACACCGCAGGTGATCTGTTTGGTGCGATCAGTATTCTGAATGGTAAAAGTCGTTACCGTTTTACGGCTGAGCAGGAGTGTCTGTGTTACCTCTTACCGAAAGGCCTGTTTCAGCAACTGTGTCGCGACTACCCTGACTTTGGCGACTTCTTTCGCCAGACGTTGGCGCACAAAGCGCGCCTGCTGACAGAAAAGCGTGCCGAAGGTGGCGTCACTATGGCCGGGTTCATGTTGGCGCAGGCAAAGGAGTGTATGCGCGAACCGGTGATGATGCAGGCAGATACCGATATTACCGACGCCGTTAAACAGCTTAATGATCGCCATGCGGATAGCGTGCTGGTGATGCATGATGGCAAACCCGGTATGGTGACCAAAACCGATCTGCTCAATGCCCTGGTCATGGATGGGCTGCCCCAGAGCAGTCCAGTGGTGGATATTGCGCACTTTTCGCTGGTGACCGTTGCCCCGGCTCAGTACCTGTTTGAAGCCCTGGTATTAATGACACGCCATAAAGTTTCCCGAGTGGTGGTCATGGAAGGTGACGCGGTTAAAGGCGTCGTTGAGCTGACCGACGTGCTGAGCTACTTCTCAAGTCGCAGTTATGTGGTCAGCCTTCAAGTGGAACAGGCCAATGACCTGGAAACGCTGGCGGCCGCCAGTCAGCGCACGCCTGAGCTGGTTAACGCCCTGATGGCTCAGGGTGTAAAACTGCGTTTCGCCATGGACTTGCTGGCCGCCTTGAATGGGCGGATTATCAGCAAGGCGTGGCAGTTCACGATAGATGAGCGTTTTCATGGGGATAGCTGTCTGATGGTGATGGGCAGCGAAGGGCGCGGCGAACAGATCCTGAAAACCGATCAGGATAATGGCCTGATTCTGGATGATGCGCTCGAATGGCCGCATGTCAGTGACGACATGCAGCGCCTGACCGAGACGCTGATCAAACTGGGGTACCCGCCTTGCCCTGGCAACATCATGGTTTCCAATCCTGAGTGGGTGGGCACGGTGAGCCAATGGCGACGGCGGATTGCAAAGTGGGTCGATGCGCGTGATGGCGATAGCCTGATGAAACTGGCCATCATGCTGGATGCCCATGCGGTAGCAGGTAACCCGGCCCTGCTTGATCAGGTGCGCGATACCCTGTTTGATCTTGGCACCCGGGATGAGTTGTTACTTTCCTACTTTGCCCGCACGGCGCTGCGGTTTTCCACTCCCTTGACCCTGTTTGGCTCCCTTAAGAAGCCCCAACACGGAATTGATATAAAAAAAGGCGGGATTTTTCCTATTGTACATGGGGTGCGCACTATGGCGTTGGAGCGCCGGATTCTTGCCACCTCGACCCTTGAGCGTCTTGATGCGTTGGTGGAAGACGGCCGCTTGAAGCGCCGTTTTGCTGATGATCTGGGGGAGGCGTTGGCACTGTTTACTGAATTACGCCTGAAACAGCAACTCGATGAAGAAACATCGAATGACAGCAAACGTTCAGACCGCGTGGTGGTGCAGGAGCTTTCGTCGCTTGAGAGAGATTTACTGCGTGAAGCGTTACACATCGTCAAGGATTTCAAACAGCGTCTTTCGCATCGTTATCATCTGGAGTATTCGTGAGCAGCATGGCACTGATTGACCGCCACGTGAGCTTATTCAATGGCTCGCTGCGTACCTTGCTGCGCCGGGAAAGTGATCGCCGCCGTCATATCCATTCCCCCTTTCATTGGCTGTTTCAGCCCTATATGGGAGAGGAAATGGTTGCCTTAGCCTGCCATCAAGGGGCGGGCGGTGTGGTAACGCTCGCTATTTTACCGTTTACGCCTCAGCGGTTGAAAATCAGCGAAGCGCAGGTCGTGACGTTGTTACCTGCGGCTGACGCCGACAGAGACACCTCTCACAGCACAGCGACGCAGCGTCAGCATGGCTTGCTGCACTCGCCACAAACGTCATTGATTCGTGATGCAAGCAGTCTAGAAACTCTGGTTTGTGCATTGGGAAATCGTCCTTTGCTGGGATGGTCTCTGCCAGAGCAGTTAACTGTTTTCAACAAAGCATTGCGTAAGCATCTAGGCTTTACCTTGCCCAATGCGCAGATAGATCTTGCCCATCACTATCAGCGCATGCTGCGCCGCCGCCAGCCCCATCTTGAAGCGCCCAAACAACTGAGTACGGCGGCAAGACACTGGAAAATTCCCTTGTCAGACCTCAACAGCGTACTGGATCAAGCGATGGCAAGTGCACTGCTCTATCTTAAATTACAGCGTCTGACACAGTAGAGCTGGCGTTAGAGCTGGCGTCGGCTGGATCTGCGCTGAAATGCCTCCACACCTGGATAAGACCGCCCGAATATAACGATTCGTTGTCTTGTTGTGTGTTTTTCAGCCTCAGCAGTCGTTAAAATAAGCTGTTAGAATGCACCGTTTGAAAAGCTGCCGACTTCCTCTCTGCTGCACTACGACTGTTTGGGCCCGTGTTTATGTCAACGTCTACGTCTCTATCATCAGCCACACCATTTGTTGATCACTTCGACCCGGTGAAGACCCCACTGTCTGACTCACAGGCAGATAAGACGCATCCATCGGGTGTCAGCGTGGCGGATGCCCGGCAGAAGCGTGAATTCAATAAACTCCAAAAGCGCCTACGTCGCGACGTTGGTAATGCCATCATTGATTACCGGATGATTGAAGAAGGCGATAAGGTGATGGTTTGCCTGTCTGGTGGGAAAGACAGTTACACCATGCTGGAGATATTGCGCAATTTACAGCGTAATGCGCCCGTGAATTTTTCGCTCGTGGCGGTCAATCTCGACCAGAAACAGCCAGGCTTTCCTGAACATGTTCTGCCTGAGTATCTTGATCAACTGGGTGTCGATTACCACATTCTTGAACGTGACACCTATTCCGTGGTCAAGGAAAAAACGCCGGAAGGTAAGACGACCTGCGCACTGTGCTCGCGGCTACGGCGTGGTTCTCTGTATGGCTTTGCCGAGGAAATTGGCGCGACCAAGGTGGCGTTGGGGCACCATCGTGAAGATATTCTGGAAACCCTGTTTCTGAACATGTTTTTCGGCGGTACGCTTAAATCCATGCCGCCGAAGCTATTGTCTGATGACGGCAAGAATATCGTGATCCGGCCATTGGCTTACTGCAAAGAAGCCGATATTGCCGAGTTCGCCCGCCTGATGGAATTTCCGATCATTCCCTGCAACCTGTGTGGCTCCCAACCCAATATGCAGCGCCAGACAGTCAAGGCAATGCTTGCTGAATGGGATAAAAAACACCCGGGGCGGCTGGAAAGCATGT
Organism: Halomonas sp. LS-001; assembly: GCF_052983955.1. NCBI lineage: Bacteria > Pseudomonadati > Pseudomonadota > Gammaproteobacteria > Oceanospirillales > Halomonadaceae > Halomonas > Halomonas sp. LS-001. The sequence continues at coordinate 3,132,476 of NZ_CM129816.1, read as the reverse complement.
TCAAGGCGGTGACTAACGTTGCGCCTTCGCAGCTGGCTGACCGGCAGCTGTTCGACTTCGAGGGTCTGGAAGCCAGGCAGGCTGACATGATGGCCGACCGTATCCGCACCGTTAACCTTGATGGCGCTTAATATCGGTAGCTGAGTCAGTAGCCGGGCCTGGAGGCTGATGGTGAAAACAGCGCTGCATTGGTATTAGGGTCTGTTGACGTTTCATCACGAACCGCGTTGCTGCATCAAAATGTGCCAGACAAGGCGCGGAACGCAGGTAAGGGTGGTTCCCTTCTCAAGTTTCGCAACGCAGTATGGTGCATTTTGAAGCGCAACCCGAAGGGCTGGGTCAGTTTTTATCCGCTGCGGCGTTAGTCGTCGTTCATTTGGAGTTACCAAACGTCTCTCCTCCTGCCTTGCCCCGAATAAAAACTGACACCAGCGCGGCCGTGAATGAAACGTCAACAGACCCTAGCTTGCGTCTTCGACAGCTTCTTCTGCCAGGTTCAGCAACAGCGGCATGTCCAGGATATTAACTTCACGTCCTGAGACCGCAACGACGCCCTGGCTTTGAAAACGACTGACAATCCGACTGACCGTCTCAACCGCCAGACCCAGATAGTTGCCGATATCCGCCCGCGACATCGAAAGTCTGAAACTGTACGGTGAATAGCCACGCCGACGGAAACGGTCAGACAGCGTGATCAGAAAGGTGGCCAGGCGCTGATCGGCGGTCTTGCGCGAAAGTAGCCGCATCATGCGTCGGTCATCACGTAGTTCTTTGCTCATGCTGCGGTAAAGCTGCCCGCGCAGTTCCGGCAATTCTTCAGACAGCAGATCCAGACGGTCAAAGGGGATCTCACACACCGTGGTGGTTTCCAGTGCCACCACGCTACCCGGGTAATGTTCCTCATCAATGCCATCCAGCCCGACCAGCTCACTGGGCAGGTAGAAATTGGTTAGCTGATCGCTACCACTGCCTTCCGTAGTGAGCTGTTTAAGGCTTCCGGAACGAACGGCAAACACGCTGGTAAAGCTGTCTCCCTGACGAAACAGCGGCTCGCCTTTTTTCAACGGTGCGCGGCGACGGATGATGGCATCAAACTGACTCATATCGTCCAGCTCAAGTGCCAGTGGCAGGCACAGCGAACTCAGGCTGCATGTCTGGCAGCGTGTTTCATTCAGCCGGACCCGCTGACGACTGTTTAATTCCGGCATGTGTTACTCCGTTAAAAAATGATAATCCATTATGCGAGCAAGAGCACATCGCCGACAAGCGTGTTAAACAATCCTCGAATAGCGTTGGGTGGTATCGCCGGGCAGGTGAGCATCAAATGCCATGGCCAGGTGGCGAATCAGTAGGCGTCCGATAGGCGTGGCGCGCAAGATGCTACCTTCTTGTTCAATCAGACCGTCGCGTAGCGGACCCTGTAAACGTTCCAGTGTATCGGCGAAGTAACGCGGTGCATCAATATTCCAGCGCTTGCCAACCGCCGCCAGATCAATCTGCATGTCACACATCATGCGCTCAATGACGTCGCGGCGGATCAGGTCGTCCGTGCTTAATCGCAAGCCTTTGACAGTGGCCAGCTGGCCTTGATCAAGTGCCTGTTCGTAGCTAGCCAGATCCGTCGGGTTCTGGGCATAGACATCGTTGACGCGAGAAATCGCTGAAACGCCCAGTCCCACCAGGTCGCATTGGGCATGGCTGGAATAGCCCTGAAAGTTGCGTTGCAGCGTACCGTCACGCTGCGCAACGGCCAGGCTGTCATCGGGGCGTGCGAAGTGGTCCATGCCGATATGCACATAGCCAGCGCCGGTCAGCATATCGATCGTGGTATGCAGAATATCGAGCTTTTCTTCAGCGCTGGGTAAGTCGTTTTCATTGATGCGCCGCTGAGGGGGGAAACGCTGAGGCATATGGGCATAGTTGAACACTGACAGGCGCGCTGGATTAAGATCAATGACCTGACGCAAGGTGTCGGCAAAGCCTGCCTGGGTCTGGTGGGGTAGGCCGTAAATCAGATCCAGGTTCAGGGAGCGAAAACCTAAACGGTGTGCTTCTTCCATGAGTGTTTCGGTCAATACTCGAGGCTGGCGTCGATTAATGGCTTTTTGCACCACAGGGTCAAGGTCCTGCACGCCAAGACTGATGCGGTTAAAGCCTAGAGACTGCAGGTGGCGCAGGGTGAAGACATCGGCTTCGCGAGGGTCAATCTCAATGGCGTAGTCACGGTCTGGCGCTGATGACAGCCCAAAACGTGCATCAAGACGATCAATCACATCGCTCATCTGGCTCAGGGTTAAAAACGTGGGAGTACCGCCGCCCCAGTGCAGCTGTTCAACATTGCGCGTGGTATCAAGGTGGCGCGCCGTCAGCACCATTTCACGGTCAAGCCGGGATAGGTAAGGCTCGGCAAGTGCGGTGTTTTTCGTTGCTATCTTGTTGCAGGCGCAATAAAAGCAGATTTTTCGGCAGAAAGGGACATGCACGTAAAGCGATAACGGACGCTGGGTGGCATTACTGCGCTCTAAGGCCGCGGTAAAGTCGTCAGCTCCAAACTGGTCATGAAACGATAGAGCTGTTGGGTAGGAAGTGTAGCGTGGTCCGCTTTTGTCATAACGGCGTAACAGTTCTTCATCCCATGCGGCGTGACTTGGCGCCGCCCTGTCAGTGGTAGAAGAAGCAGCGAGATCATGAACGGCCATGAAGAGACTCCAGAACTGAGTGATGACACAGAAACAGGTCTCATCCTAACGCTCGCCAGACATGCAGTAGTTGAGCTACATCAAAGAACGTACGCAAAGAACGTGCTCAAAGAACATACTCAAAGAACTTAGCCAAAGACGATGCTGAATAGTTGCCAGAGAGCAAAAGCAATAATACTTAATGCCGCAACAGTGCGTGTAGCCGGGTGGCGAATCAAGCCGCTGAACTGGCGTGCCGCAATACCGGTAGCAAGCAACGCTGGCAGTGTGCCCAGGCCAAAAGCGCCCATCAATAACGCGCCTTTTAGCGGGTCGGCAATGGCCAGGCTCCAGGCCAGCATTGAGTAGACTAGCCCGCAGGGCAACCAACCCCATACGGCACCAAGCGCGAAAGCCTGGGGAAGTTTGACGACGGGCATCAGGCGTCTTCCATAGGGTTCAATATGCTTCCAGACGCGCCTGCCCACGGCTTCGATCCTGAGCAAGCCTTTCCACCAGTTAGCAATATACAGTGCCATCAGAATCAGCATGATGGCAGCGAATGCCTGCAGCAGTTTTCCCGCGCTGGGGGAGAGTGATAGCAGGGTGCCGAGAGCGGCGACAATGGCTCCGGCAATCATGTAGCTCAGAATGCGGCCCAGATTGTAGCTCAGTAAAAGCCCGCCGAGCCGGGCAGGCTGGCGCATGCTGGGCGGTACCGCGAAGGTGAGAGCACTCATGATGCCGCCGCACATCCCGATGCAGTGGGCACCGCCCATCAACCCGAAAATAAAGGCGGCAAACAGCGGCGGGAGTTCAAGACCGGTAGGATTCATGGTGTGTTAGCGGTCACTGTCATCAGAAGGCTTTCGGGCAGAGGCCCGTTCGGTGGCATTGCGTGCGCGTTTTTGCTGGCGGCGTTCGCGTTCTTCGGGTAACAGGTCGTTTTCATCCTCATCGAAAAGAATGCGATGAGCAGGCCCTTCCAGGTCATCGAACTGGTCATTTTTGACCGCCCAGAAAAACGCCCAGACCGCCAGCCCTAAAAGAATCAGCGATAACGGAATTAGCAGATATAAAATGCTCATGCAGATACCGGTTTAGAGATGGGCGGAGAGCTGGGCGCGGGTCGACGGCTTTTCCAGCGGCTCAGCCGTAGTGCGTTGCCTACAACGACCAGCGAGCTGAAAGACATGCCAAGCGCTGCCAGCCAGGGGGGAACCAGGCCAAACGCCGCCAAAGGCAGAGCGGTGACGTTATAGCACACTGACCAGATCATGTTCTGACGCATGATACGCCGGGTTGCCCGTGATATGTCAACGGCATCGGCAATGCGTATCAGGCGTGGGTTGAGCAGTACGGCATCGGCGCGAGTCCGGGCAAGGTCCGTGGCCGTGTTCATGGCAATTGCGACATCCGCACCGGCTAGTACCGGTACGTCATTGATACCGTCGCCGACCATGACGACGCATTCGCCTTTTTTCTGTAAAGCCTGCAGGTGAGCCAGTTTACCTTCAGGGCTGGCGCCAGCGTGCCAGGTATCGATCCCGAGCTGTTCCGCCAGTTCTTTTACCGTGGCGGTCGTGTCGCCGGAAAGCAGCTCCACCGCTATACCATTCGCTTTCAGGGCAGTAATGGTGTCAGCTGCATCATCGCGAACGCCATCATATAAACGGAACCAGGCGCGAGGAGTACCCTCTTCACTGAGTAACAGCCATTGGCCCTGTCCGGGCGGCGCGGGGGCGTGATGACAGGCAAATGCTGGCTTGCCGAGACGCCACAGACGGTCATCCAGGTAACCTTCAAGCCCTTGGCCGGTAATGCTACGCAGACCACTCGCCCGCAGGGTGGCATCCCGATAAGGACGAAATGCCTGTGCAATGGGGTGTTCTGAACGTGACTCCAGGGCAGCGGCAATGGCTTTGGCCTGCTCCGTGTCGAGGGTGTCGGTACATAAGCGTGTTTCGGTCAACTGCATTTCACCCCGGGTCAGGGTGCCGGTTTTATCGAAAATCACCCGAGTGGCGCTGGAAAGTGACTCCAGCGCATCCGCACGGGTAATCAGAACCCCGCGTTTACGCAGCTGACCGTGGCCGGCGGTCAGGGCGGTCGGTGTTGCCAGTGCGAGCGCACAAGGGCAGGTGACCACCAGTACAGAAAGCATGACCCACAGCACGCGCGAAGGGTCGATCCACCACCAGATGGCGGTCACGCAAACGGTTACCAGCAGCAGGCGAAGTACAAACAGGTGGGCCATCCGTGCGGCCATCTGCGCTAGTCGCGGACGGCTGGCAAACGCGCGGTCGGTCAGGTCGACGATGCTGGAAACGCGGGCATTGTTACCGGCATGGGTAACACGCATGATCAAGGGGTTTTCCATGTTCTGGCTGCCGCCGACAATGCGTTCACCGACTTGACGTGTCACCGGCAGATACTCGCCGGTCAGCATGGATTCATCCAGGCTGGAGTCACCGTCTTCAATAATCCCGTCAGCCGGAACGCCATGGCCGGGCTTGATCAGCACGCGATCACCTTCCTGAAGCTCGCTGGCGGGCAGGATACGTTCGCTGCCGTCATCTTCTAGGCGGGTGGCAGACACAGGCAGTACACTGCTAAGCGCATTACCACTCTGGCCGTTGCGACGCCGTGCGCGGGCTTCGATATAGCGACTGAAAAGCAGAAAAAAGGTGAACATGGCCACCGAATCAAAATACACCTCGCCGACATTAAATATCACCGCATAGGCGCTCGCCGCATAAGCACAGCCGATAGCCAGCGACACGGGCACATCCATGCCGAGTACGCCAGCCTTGATATCACGTAGGGCATTTTGAAAAAAAGGCAGCGCAGAGAAAAACACCACTGGGGTGGCGAGGGCAAACGATAACCAGTGAAACAGCACGTAAAAGTCTTCCGACATGCCCTCTGCCCCGGACACGTAAATCGGAATTGAAAACATCATGACCTGCATCATGCCCACGGCAGCGATGATCAGGCGTCGCACATTCATGCGCTCTTCCTTTTGCAGGCGTAACTGTGCCTGGTCGGGCTCGTAGGGTTGCGCGGTGTAGCCAATGGCCGCCAGTTCTGCAAGCAACTGAGAAAGCTGAATAAGCGCTGGGTCCCAGCTGATGCGCACACGGTGATGGGTCAGGTTGACTGCGCTGCTGGTCACGCCTTCAAGGGCATTAAGACGGTGTTCAATGAGCCACGCACAGGCCGCACAGGTGATGCCATCGACCGCGAGAGTGGCGCGAACGTGGCCATCATCGCCATCCGGGTGGACGAATTTGGCCTGCAAGCCAGGGTCATCAAAGACCTGCCATGTGTCGGCATTGGCTGCCTGACGTTCATCCGGGCGTTCCGGGAGTTCCGTGCGGTAACGATAGTAGCTTTCAAGCCCACCATCGATAATTGCATGGGCGACGGCTTCACAACCTGGGCAGCACAGAGGGTGGGAGGTGTCGTCTATCTTGATATACCACGGTGCCCCAAGGGGCACCGGGTTGCCGCAGTGATAACAGGGAGTGGACGCCGTTGCGTCCGGGGTGCGTGTGGTCATGCGTCTGCGGCCTAAATGCCGGGAACAAGAGTAATATCGCGGTCGCTGTCTTCCGGGAAGCGTATTTCACCCGTGAGCCGCCATTCTGCCTCTTCGCCTTCTTCCGGTTGAAGTTGTAGATACCAGCGATACTGCAGCGGCTCTTCCAGCGTGGTGACATAGCGGCCGTCACGCACATGGTTTAGCATCAACTCACGGTCAAAGTGACTGTCAGTCGGAAAGATGAGCGCCAGATGAAGCTGCTCTGGCTGGCGCTCTCCTTCCAGGTCAATAACGACATCGCCGGAAACATTATCGACGCGCAGTGCTGCAGAAAGCCCTAGCTGGCTGGCATGCTCTTGCTTGGCAAGCTGCTCGTTAATGGCCAGGCCCTTCTTATAATAATCCGCCGTCACGGAACCATCGTAATAGCGCACTGAAAAGAACAGAAACACCATGCTGAAAATCACAGACGATAGCAGAAGGCTGAGCATGAACCATGGCCAGAACTGCTTATACCAGGGCGTTTCCGCTGTCGGAGGAGACATAGGGCAATTTACCTCTTGATGTTGCCGATAAAGCGTGCGTCACGATCCATCTGAATGCTGGCATCGTTGTCCGCTGCAATGGATAACACAATATCGTGACTGGGCTGCGAAATCGCCTCCGCTGGCGCAGTAACGGTCACTACCTCTAACCGCGATTCACCTGCGGGAACAGTGATCTCTGTCTGGTCCAGACGAATACCTTCAAGGCCCGAAACCCCGAGTGTGTAACGGTGATCCTGTTGATCAAGATTCCGGATCGATAAGGTGTAAACGTTACTGATGCGGCCATCCTGAGTCATCTGATAAAGCTGGGTGCGCTCACGCTCGGCATCAAAATTGAGCGGTAGGCGATCGTTCACGGCCCAGGCGAAAGCGCCGATCATGACCAGCAGGGCAGCCAGATAGCCAGCCAAACGGGGGCGGATAATGTGGGTCGGTTTGTCTTCCAACGCATTTTCAGTGGTATAGCGTATAAGACCACGGGGGTAGCCCATCTTATCCATGACACTGTCACAGGCATCAATACAGGCCGCACAGGTAATGCACTCATATTGCAGCCCATCGCGGATATCAATTCCGGTTGGGCAGACCTGTACACACAGATCACAATCGATGCAATCGCCGTGACCAGCGGCACGAGCTTCTTCGTGACTGAGGTTACGCTTACGCCGTCCGCGCGGCTCGCCGCGGTTCGTGTCATAGGAAACAATCAGAGTATCACGGTCAAACATGACAGATTGGAAGCGGGCATAAGGACACATGTAAATGCATACCTGCTCGCGAAGCCAGCCAGCATTGAGGTAGGTAAATACAGTAAAGAAACCTACCCAGAAGTAAGACCAGCCGTGGGCCTGAAGCGTTGCAAGGTCAGGCATCAGGTCACGAATGGGGGTGAAATAGCCAACAAAGGTGGCGCCTGTTGCAAAAGCAATCAATAGCCAGGCGATATGCTTAAGTGTTTTACGGCGTAATTTTTCACCATTCATCGGCTGACTGTCGAGCTTGATACGCTTGTTGCGCGGGCCTTCGATGCGGTGCTCAAGCCAGATAAACAGGAAGGTCCAAACGCTTTGCGGGCATGTGTAGCCGCACCAGACGCGCCCGGCAAACACCGTAATAAAAAATAACCCGAAGGCACAGATAATCAATAACCACGAGAGCAGGATAAATTCCTGTGGATAAAAGGTGCCAAAGAAGATATGAAATTCGCGGCTAGGCAGGTCAAACCAGATGGCTGGTCTGTCGCCAATATTGATCCACGGTAATAAAAAGAAAGCCAGCATCAACCCCCAGTTGGCACTGCGTCTGAGCTTTTGAAAAAAACCCTTAATTTCGCGCACATAAATATGTTTACGCTGGGCATACATTTCTTGAGTGACGTCTTTAGCGGGTATCTTTTCCATGGCAATATCGCAGCTCAAAGAGGCGGGAAGATAATTTCCGCCCGAAATGGCGGAAGTGCTTAGCATCAGCTTAATGTGTCGGTGGTGATTTAATGTGTCGGTAACAGTTTAATGTATTGATAGTCAAAAAAGGGTGCGGTTTCAAGCCGCACCCTTTTATATCAGCAACTTAATGCGTGAATTTCACGATTAGTCGTCATCGCTGAGGCTATAGACATACGCTGCCACCAGATGAACGCGTTCTTCACCGATGTAAGCCGCCTGGGCCGGCATGTGCCCATTACGACCATTACGCAATGTCTGACGGATAGAGTCGGCAACGGATTGCCCCTGTGCCAGATACAGCCAGGTGTTATCAGTCAGGTTGGGAGCACCGAGGGCGATGTTACCGGTGCCTTGCGGCGTGTGGCAGGCTGCACAGACCGACATGTAGGTGCTTTCTCCTTTTGCCGCCCGTTCAGTATCGTGTTCCGTACCAGACAGCGAGAGAACATACTGGGTCAGGTTTTCGATATTCTCATCACCTAGTTGCTGCCAGGCTGGCATCAGGCCGTTACGACCATTATTCAGCGTCATGACAATGTTCTCGGGCGCGCCGCCGTACAACCAGTCATCATCGGTCAGGTTAGGGAAGCCGTAGCCACCTTGGGCGTTTGAGCCGTGGCAAACCGCACAGTTGTTGAGATAAATGCGCTCAGCAACCTGCATCGCCTCAGCATCTTTGGCCAATTCAGGAATCGGGACTTCCTGATACTGGGCAAAAATGGGCGTGAAACGTTCTTCGGCCTGTGCGACTTCTTCTTCCCACTGCTCTTCCTGTGACCAGCCCAGCACCCCACCAAAATTGCCAAGCCCCGGATACAGAACCAGATATCCCAGCGCGAAAATGACGGTACCGACGAAAAGCTGGAACCACCATTTAGGCAAGGCATTGTCGTATTCCTCAATGCCGTCTGCCGCATGGCCTGTGGTCTCGACATTGCCTTCAGCATCCGGCTGCTTATCGGTACGCCGGTTGGCAAAAAGTAGCCAGGCGCTGAGGGCAATGGTGCCGAGTGTAATAATGATGATCCAGGCGCTCCAGAACTCAGGTAAAGAGTCGCCCCATAAGTTATTCATGTGTTTTTATCTCCCCTATCATGTCGGGAATCGGCGTCAGCCTGAGATGAAGCAGATTTGCCACTGTAGGGTGACTTATCCTGGTCTTCATCTGCGAAAGGCAGGTTGGCTGCTTCGTCGAAATCTGGCTTGCGCCGTTTGGAATAGGCCCACCAGACAAGTCCCAAAAAGGCAATCAGCAGTACCAGCGTAATAAGCCCGCGAAACGTTCCAATATCCATAACTTAACGATTGCCTTTGATCGCTGTGCCAAGCTGCTGTAAGTAAGCAACCAGGGCAGTGATTTCCTGAGTACCACGTACCTCAGCCGTTGCGTTGGCGATCTGCTCGTCGGTGTAAGGAACTCCCAGGCTTTTGAGTGCGCTCATCTTGGCCGGCGTGTCCTCGCCGTCAAGTGTGTTGGCAAACAGCCACGGGTAAGCAGGCATAACGGATTCCGGCACTACATCACGGGGGTTGTACAGGTGAGCACGGTGCCAGTCATCGCTATAACGGCCACCGACACGAGCCAGATCAGGCCCGGTACGTTTGGATCCCCACAGGAAATTGTGCTCATACACCTGCTCGCCAGCAACGTTGTAAGGCCCGTAACGCTCGGTTTCGGCGCGGAAAGGGCGCACCATCTGAGAGTGACAGCCAACACAGCCTTCACGGCGGTAGATGTTACGGCCTTCCAGCTCCAGTGCAGAGAGAGGCTCCAGCCCATCAACCGGCTCGGTGGTCTGTTTCTGGAAGAACAGCGGAACGACCTCAGCCAAGCCGCCGAAACTGATGACAACCAGAATCAGGACGGCAAGCAGGCCAACGTTTTTTTCAATAATATCGTGTTTCATTGGTCTCAACTTCCCCGATTAAGCGGCTTGTGGCGCTGGCTGCTGGCTGACAGCTTCGCGACGTTTAACCGTCTGGTAGACATTGAAGGCCATGATCAGCATACCGGTGACCCAGAACAGACCACCAATCAGGCGCACAAAGTAGCCGGGTGCACTGGCTTCAACGGACTCCACGAAGGTATACATCAGCGTGCCGTCCGGGTTGATGGCGCGCCACATCAGGCCTTGCAGAATGCCGTTCACCCACATGGAGGCGATGTACAGCACGGTACCGATGGTTGCCAGCCAGAAGTGTACGGCGATCAGGTTGACGGAATGCATTTCTGTCCGGCCGAAGACGCGCGGAATCAAGTGATACATGGAGCCAATGGTGATCATGGCTACCCAGCCAAGCGCGCCAGAGTGAACGTGACCGATGGTCCAGTCGGTGTAGTGCGACAGAGCGTTAACGGTTTTGATCGCCATCATCGGGCCTTCAAAGGTCGACATGCCGTAGAAGGACAGGGCAACCACCAGAAAGCGCAGAGTCGGGTCAGTGCGCAGCTTATGCCAGGCGCCAGACAGGGTCATCATACCGTTGATCATGCCGCCCCAGGAGGGGGCCAGGAGGATGATGGACATTACCATGCCGAGTGACTGTGCCCAGTTCGGCAGCGCTGTGTAATGCAGGTGGTGCGGTCCCGCCCACATGTACACCATGATCAGCGCCCAAAAGTGAACGATTGACAGACGGTAAGAATAAACCGGGCGCTCAGCCTGTTTTGGCACAAAGTAATACATCATGCCAAGGAAGCCAGCGGTCAGGAAAAAGCCAACAGCGTTATGCCCGTACCACCACTGCACCATTGCATCGATCGTGCCAGCATAGATGGATGTGGAGTACATGGGGGTAACCGGAATAGCGGCGTTGTTAACGATGTGCAGAACGGCGACCGTCAGAATAAACGCAGCAAAGAACCAGTTCGCCACATAGATATGCGAGGTCTTACGCTTCTTGATGGTCATCAGGAAGACCAGCGCATACGTTATCCACACAACGGCGATCAGGATGTTGATCGGCCACTCCAGCTCGGCATATTCCTTGGTTGTGGTATAGCCCAACGGAAGTGTCACGACGGCAGAAACAATGACCGCCTGCCAGCCCCAGAACGTAAAGGCAGCGAGTTTGTCAGAAAAAAGGCGCGTCTGACAGGTTCGCTGTACTACGTAATATGAAGTGGCAAAAAGCGCCGAACCGCCAAAGGCGAAGATAACGGCATTGGTATGAAGAGGACGCAGGCGCCCAAAGCTAGTCCAAGGTAAGCCAAGGTTCAGTTCCGGCCATACCAGCTGTGAAGCAAGGATGACGCCAAGCGTCATGCCTACAATGCCCCACACAACAGTCATGATCGCGAACTGCCGAACTACCTTGTAGTTGTAGGTCGGGTGTTCTAGTGCTGTGTTCATTTCATGTTCCCATCGAACGCGGTTAGGGGGGTAACCCAGTGCTATTCTGCCTAGGTGCGGCCGCCCGCTTGATGACGCAGGTCAAGATCCATTGAAGATTTTAACGCAGCTAGCGCTTAAGCTGAACACGCCAATTGTTTAAGCGGATAAATGAGAGTGAATCCCATTACATATTATGCGCAGCAGGACTACGTAGAAGTAAACGCTAAGTTATTGCTGAAAAGCGTGTGTGAAGGCGCTTGCGGACGCTTTTATGTGCCGGATCATGTCGCCATGACGCTGCAGGGCACCGGCGAAAAAGGCCGTTTACTCTTTGTTCACGGTGCTGGTAGCGGTCAGGATTCTTTCTTTATGCGGCAATTTGCCACATCCATGGCAGGGTATGGTATCCAATTGATGACGCTCGATTTTGCCTACATGCGTAAAATGAATATTGAAGGGCGGCGTCGGCCACCTCCCAGGGTCGAACGGTTGGTGGAGGAATTGAAGTATTGGTATGAGCTGATAGCGGCTGAGAGTGATTCACCCCTTTGGATTGGCGGTAAGTCGATGGGCGGCCGGGTCGCCAGTATGTTAGCGGCACAACAACACGTAGCTGGTGTGATTATCAGCGGTTATCCATTTCATCCACCGCGCTCACCTGATAAATTACGGCTGGCTCATTGGTCAGCCGTCTCAGCGCCGTCTCTTATCCTTCAGGGAGAGCGAGATCCGTTCGGGCGGCCCCATGAAGTGGAAACCTATGTGTTACCCGGTAACGTACAGGTTGAATGGTTGCCAACCGGTGATCATGATTTCAAACCCTTGCGTTCCTCCGGGCTGGATCAGTGCGGACTGATCCAGCAGGCAGCTCAAAAAGCCGCGCAGTTCATGCAGGTTGGCGGTCTGAGCGATGGAAGGGTGGCGGCAATGCCCGGATAATTTCGAATTAAAGTAAAAAGTTGCCGAAACATAGTTGACTTCCCCCCGGGGTTAGGTAGAATGCAGCGCCACGTGACCAGCGGGTGGTTAGCTCAGTTGGGAGAGCACCAGCCTTACAAGCTGGGGGTCACTGGTTCGAACCCAGTACCACCCACCACGCCCTGAATTGGCGTTATTGAATCACGTGAAAAGCAGCATCGCAGTAACAGGCATCAATATTTGATGATATGCGGACCGGTAGTTCAGTTGGTTAGAATGCCGGCCTGTCACGCCGGAGGTCGCGAGTTCGAGTCTCGTCCGGTCCGCCAACATCAGATTTAATTGCTTGACGTTATCGTTAAGTGGACCGGTAGTTCAGTTGGTTAGAATGCCGGCCTGTCACGCCGGAGGTCGCGAGTTCGAGTCTCGTCCGGTCCGCCACGATAACTTTATTAAGTTGATAGAAAAACGTTGTAAGACCCGGGTGGTTAGCTCAGTTGGGAGAGCACCAGCCTTACAAGCTGGGGGTCACTGGTTCGAACCCAGTACCACCCACCATTCGTCAAGCGAGATAGACGAATGATGTGTACAAGACGTATGTAGTAGAGGACGGTAGAAAACGCTTATATGCGGACCGGTAGTTCAGTTGGTTAGAATGCCGGCCTGTCACGCCGGAGGTCGCGAGTTCGAGTCTCGTCCGGTCCGCCACTAAGCTCCCAGCATTGCTGGAAAGATTCCTGAAGCCCCGAACCATTGGTTCGGGGCTTCTTCGTATGCGCCTGAACTATTTAATTGATTCAGGCGCGATTGATGGGGCAGAGGTTATTGGTAATCGTTATTGGTAATGAGCGGCGCGGGACATCTTGCCGATGCCTGGGTTGAAACGGTTAGTCGGGTCGAGTTGACGGTAGAATTCAGCCAGGTCCTTTTTCGCCGGATACAGATGCCCGACATTGTGTTCCGCCGGATATTCGGCGCCCCGCTGATCAAGGATCTTCAGCATCGCTTTTTTCAACGCCTCGACATCGGCACCACGGCGGAAAATGTAATCCTGGTGAAAGACATGACAAAAGAAGTGGCCGTAATAAAGCCGATGAACAATATCTTTTGAGATGCTTTCGGGTAGTTGCTCAAACCATTCCTGGTCGTTGCGAGAAAGGGCGATATCGAGGGCCAGAATGTCTTCGACATCTTTGTGGTGGATGGTGCGATAACGCACGGCAGCCCCGGCGGCCGCAAATCGGTGGAGCATGGCCCGTTCACCTTCATCAGCGGTGCAACGAAACCAGGCGTCATGATCAAAACATTGATCCAGAAAGCGCTCGGTTTCTTCTGTCATGTCACCGTTGACACGGATAATCAGGTGGTGCTCGTAGGCATCCCGCCAGGTATCAAGCCGCTTGGGTAGCGGGGACGGCAGCAAGCGAGAGATGGCCTGTAACGCGTGGTCGGTGAAGGGGGCTGGTAATAAAGGTAATTTGCGACAGAGGGCATCAATGCGATTTTTGAGCCTGAATGCCTTGGGCAGGCGCTGAGTGCCGAGCCACTTGATCAGCAGGAAGCTGTCTTTGCCATAACGTTTGGCAACATCGAACAGTTCGCGGTGCAGGTATTCCGTGGTAATCGGCAGGCGTGAAGCTTCGCGCAAAAAGCGGAAACGAAAATCGGCAAGCTCTTGTGTGTTGTTGGTGCCCACATAATAGGTGGTGACATCTTTCTCCTGCTCGAACGTATCCAAACGCACAGCGAATACCACCACTTTACCTGCGCTACCAGAGGCGCCAAACAGCAGACGCGGATCATTGTTGTAACGTGCCGCGCCTGATTGGTCAGCGCCACGAATGATCGTCTGATAGTCGTCGTCAGAGGCTTTTCCGGTATCGTGACGAATGCTGTCTTCAGGAAAGCCGCCGCGTTCAACGCGCGGTAAGATCTCTTCCGGCGTATCGCCAAGATCAATCCCCAGTTCGTTAATCAGCTCAAGTTCGTCGTTTTCGTTCACTCGGGCATAGAGGGCGAGCTCTGTATAAGCGGGTCCGCGTCGGCACAGCGCACCGCCAGAGTTGTTGCACACCCCGCCCACCACGGTGGCACCGATGGAAGTGGAGCCAATCACAGAATGCGGTTCGCGGCCCAGCGGCGCGAGCTGCTGGCTCAGTTCGAACAGGGTCGCACCGGGGAGAGCAACTACCTGTTTGCCTTCCTGCAGAAAATGCAGACCTTTGAGGCGCATGGTGCTGAGAATGACCACAGGACGTTCATAATCGTCCTTAGGCGTTGATCCTTCGGTCAGCCCGGTGTTGGCGGCCTGTGGAATGATCACTGCATCATGCTGATGACAGGCTTTGAGTGTTTCCCAGAGAGCCAACAAGCTAGCGGGGTAGACCACGGCGGCAGCTTCGCCATAACCAGAGCGGTAACCGGTTTCATGAGGGCGTCTGGTCGCGGCATCGGTGATGACATTGTCCTGTCCTGCTGCCGCAGAGAGGGCACTGATGAGTGAAGAAATTGGCATAACATGCTCCTTGAAAAAGGCATCAACGTTCGCCGGAGGTATTCCGGCGAACGAAGTGGTGAGATTTGAACGTTATCCGCCCAGCACCCGCATCAGAGGATCGGTTATGCTAATCACATAGAAACCGATCAGCGCAATCACGCCACTCACAACAAGGTAGTACAGCGTTGGCAGTATGGTTTTGCGAATCGTGGTTCCTTCGCGACCCAGCAGGCCAACAGTGGCTGAAGCTGCCACTACATTATGAATGGCAATCATATTACCCGCGGCTGCCCCGACAGCCTGCAAGGCGACCATAAAGGCCGTAGAAAGTCCGAGCTGGTTAGCTATATTGAACTGGAAGTCCGAAAGCATCAGGTTAGACACCGTATTGGAGCCCGCGATAAAAGCGCCCAGCGCGCCAACAGCAGGAGCAAAGAAGGGGTAAGCGCCGCCAAAGCTATCCGCCACCAACTGCGCCATGGCCACTGGCATGGATACCAGGTCGGCATCGTTGACGCCTGAGTTGATCAGAATGCGCACCATCGGGATGGTGAAAATCAATACGAAACCTGCTCCCAGAAGAGTCTTGGAAGAATCGGTAAAGGCATCTTTCAGCTCGCCGAGCTTCATGCGATGCAGCAATGCCGTGATCAGCACGACTAACAGTAGAATGCCACCGGGTAAATAAAGTGGCTGAATACTGCCACCGATACCTTCGCCGAGAATATCGCTCCACCCAAAGGCAAAGGACGTCAGCGCGTTTTTCAGAGGTTCAATCACCCGCGAGGCTACCAGGAAAATGGCCAGCAGGACGTAAGGCACCCACCCCATTAAGGTCGAGACAGGCGCTTTCCCGGCGATGTCATCCATTTTGATTTCAAGCTTGCCGATCCACTCGTCAGGCCAGGAGGTGGATTCGGGGAAATCCCAGGTATCTTTAGGAATCAGGAAGCCACGACGTGCCGCTGGTACCACAATCGCCAGGCCGACCATCGCGCCGATCATTGACGGGAACTCCGGGCCTAGAAACACGCCTGCCAGCATATAAGGCACAACGAAGGCAACGCCGGCAAAGAGAGCAAACGGGATGATCGAAAGACCTTCCTTCCAGGAGCGATTCGCGCCGAAGAAGCGAACCATGATGATCACCATCAGTAACGGCATCATCACGCCGACAATGCCATGAACAATAGCCACTTCGCTGACAATCAGGCGGAAGTATTCCATCCAGGTGGCATCGCCAGTGGCAAGCGTCGCCGTAATGCCTTCACGATCAATACCGCCAGTGACGCCAACCACAATGGGAGTGCCCACTGCGCCAAACGACACTGGTGTGGATTGAATCATCATACCGACAACCACAGCCGCCAAGGCCGGGAAACCCAGCGCCACTAATAAAGGGGCTGCGACGGCCGCGGGTGTACCAAAACCTGAAGCACCCTCAATGAAGCAACCAAACAGCCAGGCAACAATAATGGCCTGGACGCGGCGGTCGGGGCTAATCCCCGAGAAGCCCTTGCGGATGGCCGTAATGCCGCCTGAATGTTTCAAGGTATTCAGCAGCAGAATGGCACCGAAAATTATCCACAGAATGGAGACCGTTAAAATCAGTCCCTGTAAGGTGGATGCCAGCACGCGCGAGAATGTCATGTCCCAGGCGAGTAGCCCGATCAGTGCGGTTACCACAAAAACAATTGGCATGGCCGTTTTGGCCGCCATTCGTAATCCGATTAACAGTACACCCGCCAGTACCAGTGGCACGAACGCAAGCAGTGCAAGTGTTGTTTCATTCATGGGAGAAATATCCTCTTGTTATTAATGAGGTGCTTCGACATTGGTTAGGCCGGAAGGCAGTAACCGTAGCGGTTGAAAGATACGGAGTTGGCGAAGGAATGGCTATAACTGGGAAATTGGTAAGACCAATATTGGGGCGCGTATTTAGGGCGTTTAACGGGTTAAGAAATGCTTAAAATATTGTTTCTCAATAGGAAGTGTTTGACTCTAATACTAGGCTGAGTGCAGTAAATATTAGACTAATAGACAGTTTTTAATCACAAAACATGAGGAATAAACCATGTCACGCATTCTCTTTGACTTATATGGCCGTGATGAGACATTGCGTTTTTCACCCTATTGTTGGCGCGTACGCATGGCGCTGGCCCATAAAGGCCTGGATGTCGAACTTAAGCCCTGGCGTTTTCAGGAGAAGCAGGCGATTGCCTTCGCCAACACCGATAAAGTTCCTGTTCTGTGTGATGGGGAGAATATTGTCGCGGACAGCTTTGCCATCATGGGTTACCTCGACAAGGCCTATCCGGAGACTCCCGCCGTCTTGGGTAGCGGTGCAAGCTATCAGCGTGCGCTGTTTTTCAGTCATTTTGTGGATCGTCAGGTGTCGCCAGCCCTGTTTCGGATTGTGGCACTGGATCTGCTGGCCGCCATCCACCCTGACGACCATGATTATTTCCGCACTACCCGTGAAGCCCGCTTTGGCTGCACGCTGGAAGAATTCCATTCACCGGAGCAAGGGCAGGCAGCATTGCATAAAGCGCTTGCGCCGGTTCGGGAAGTGCTACGCAGTAGCCCCTTTCTGGACGGTGAGGCGCCAGCCGGTGCCGACTATCTGCTGTTTGGCAGCGTGATGTGGGCGCATGTGGTATCGCGTCAAGCGCCAGTCATCGAAGAACCCTACGTGGCTGAGTGGTTTGAACGTATGCGCGCCGTTCACAATGGACTTGCCAATCAAGCGGTTACGGTGCGTGATTTGCAGGAAGGCTAAATGACACAGCGGGTAATAAAATAAAATGTTGCACTGCACAAAATTGACTGCTAGCTTAATAGATAGCAGAGGCCACTGCATGAACATTGCAGCGTAGAGATTGATTATGACCGGAGGGTTGTTGCTCATCGCTGCTCATTCATTGCCCATTTTTTAATAACGTTTTAGACAAACGATCAAAAACGTTGCGGAGGAAGTATGAATAAAGCTACCGAAAAGACGACCCAACAAGTTGAATCAATCTTTGTCGCACCGATGCGTGCTTATACAGTCAAAACGCTTGACTACTATGACCAGGTGATAAGTGCCCAGATTGATGCGGCACGTGCCTACACGGATTTTTCAGTTGCACAGATGCGTACCTGGCTGGATGTCAAAGATGCTGAAAGCATGAAGGAAGCCGTGCAAAGTCAGCAGAAAGCAGCAACTGACCTGATGGAACGCTTTAAAGGTGATGCAGAGAAAATTGGTGCCTTAAGCCAGAGCTTCCTGCAGGATGGCCAGAAAATGGCTGAAGATAACCTTAAAAGCGTCACTGACGCCACCCAGAAAGCCGCCACTAAATGATCTGATACGTTGGCGCTAAACGGCGCCAACCGACTTGCAAGACCCATGTCCCGCTGGAAAGCATTTGCTTCCAGCGGGATTTTTTATACTGGGATAAACGCTATATGGAAAGTATAAGCGCCTGGCGGGTAACATAGGGTCCTTGTACAGGAGACTGATATGCAGGGCGTTCCAGAATCGTTGGTGGTGGGCAAGCAAAGTGACAATCGTCATGAAGCTATTTATCGGTCAATCAGTGATGCCATTATTGAGCACCGCCTCAAGCCAGGCGCGCGCTTGCGTGAAGATGCTCTGGCTGATGTTTTCCGCATCAGCCGCACGGGGATCCGTAAAATCCTGCAACGCCTGGCGTTAGAGCAACTGGTTACGATTGCGCCCAATCGTGGCGCCCGAGTGACACGCCCAACGGCAAACGAGGCAAAAGACATTTTTGATGCCCGGCAACTGGTGGAATGTGGCTTGATGCCAGATGTGGCGCGCAATATGCGCGCCAGCGAAGCAGCGGAGTTGCGCGCTATGGCTACGCAAGAGCGCAATGCCCTTCGCTCGGGAGAGCAGAGCGTTGCCATTCGCCTTTCCGCCGACTTTCATGTGCGTTTGGCACAGCTGTCAGGCAATGATGTCCTGGCCGATTTTGTCGAGCGCTTGTGCTCACGTTCATCGCTGATTCTGGCGGTCTACGGCAATGCGGGGCACCTTGGCTGCGAGTCGCATGATCACGATGAATTAATAAAATTTCTGGAAGAAGGTAACGGAGAGCGTGCCAGGTTGTTTATGAGCCGCCACCTGAAATCGATTGAATCATCGCTTTCGATGATTGAAGAAGATAGCAGTGTACCGGACCTGCATCAGGTTTTTGGTGGGTAGTCAGCGTTTCGCACTCTAACCCAAGTATATAAAAGCCCAGGCAAATTTTGCCTGGGCTTTTGCGTTGCTTAACCACTCCCGCTATTAAATCAGTTAAATCAGTTCCCAGAAGTTGGCACAGTCTTAAACTGCCGCATCAGAAAGAAGTAGAACAGTCCGCCCAGCCCTGCGCCTAACAACCAGCCATAGCCGCCAAGACCAGACAGTGCGGGCACGATGACGGTGGAAAGTGAGAAAAGTGCTGCACCCCCAAATGCGATCAAGGCACGGGTATTCCAGCCATTTACATAGTAGTAAGCGCCGCCTGGAGCAGAGGAGAACAGTTCCTGCATATCGAGCTGCTGGTGTTTGATCAGGTAATAGTCAACCACAATAATGCCGTAGAAAGGCGCGACAATGGCACCAAGCGCATTGACGAAGCCTGGCACGCCAATCTGGCTGATCACCGAAATCCACAGTGCCCCGACAAAAAAGGCAATCACAGCGGTAATCAATCCCCCCATCTTGAAGCTGATCTTGCTGGGGAACAGGTTGGCCAGATCATAAGCAGGCGGGATAAAGTTAGCGACCAGATTGATGCCCACGGTGGCCGCAAAGAAGGTCAGTGCAGCGACAATGGTCAACGGCAATGAATCGACACGTTCAACAATATCGGCCGGGTTGGTCAGTGCATCCCCGAACAGAACCAGCGTACCGGCAGTGATGATCAGCGCAATAAATGAGAAGAACGCCACATTAAGCGGCAGCCCCAGCAAGTTCCCCAGCTTCATCTGGCGCTCGGTTTTAACAAAGCGAGTGAAATCACCAAAGTTGATCACGACGGCGGCAAAATAGGCCACCATAGTGCCGACAATGGCCATGAAGGCACCTATGCTGCTGCCTTGCTCACTGTTATTACTGAAGATGCTGCTGACGGCGGGTAGCAGTTCACTGCCTGCCTGAAACCAGACAATGATCATGAGTGCCACCATGACCACATACACCAGCGGGCCTGCCCAATTTAGAAAATGCTTAATGCGTTCAATGCCTTGCCAGAAAATCGCAATCTGGAACAGCCAGACAATCACGAAGGATAGCCATGCCACGCCAGAGAGGCCAAGAAAGGTACTGTCGTCACCTGCCCCAAACAGCGCCGTGATCAGCAAGGCCACGGCGGTAGAGGCAAAGTAGGTCTGCACGCCGTACCAGAAGATACCCACGATGGCGCGCAGCAGGGCGGGCAGGTTAGCGCCGCGAACTCCCATGCTGGCGCGCACCATGACGGGAAAGGGAATGCCGTATTTGACGCTGGGTTTACCGGTCAGGTTGACCAGAAACATCACGATTATCCCGGCCAGGATGATGGCAGCCATGACGGCCCAGCCGTTCAATCCGTAGGAAAGAAACAGCGAGGCTGCCAAAGTGTAGCCAAACAGGCTTTGGATATCGTTTGACCACACGTTGAAGATTTCAAACGCTCCCCAGGTGCGGTCCTTAGGCTTTAAAGGCGCCAGGTCTTTATTATAAAGCGTTGGATCAATCTGCTTTATATCGAGGTTGTTGCCAGACGAGGGTTTATTCATTTTCAGGCATCTCTCTATCAGTCATGAGTGCTTGCTTTGTATATGGCAAGCTCGGTGCATATTTACTGGGTAAACCGCTGGCAGGGTGCCCAGGATTTCATGAGTAAATAGTAGGTAAGACCAGCGGGGATCAGGCTGGCGTACCAGGAGACTGACGAAAAGATCAGTGCTGCGACGATACCAACGGCGGTAGCGATCAGTGCTGCCATGTTGACGCCTTTATAAGGGCCTTGTTCGTCATAAAGTTTGTCGAGATCCAGCGTGCGTTTGCGAATCAGATAGTAGTCGACAACCAGAATGGCAAAGATAGGGCCCAGGAAGGCAGAGTAGGTTTGCACAAAGAGCTGTAAGCCTGCGGCGGAATCGGGTTGAACCAGCTTCCAGGGGAAGGTGGCAAACGCCAGCAAACCGACAATGATGGTCGAGGTGGTGAATTTCAGCTTGAAAACGTCCATCAGGATATAGGTCGGCGGAACCACGTTGTTCAGTACGTTGGTGGTAACCTGCGCAAAGGCGATGAATAGCAGGGTTGTCATCAGCAATGGCGTATTGTCCACGGCGTTGGCGAACACCTGGATAGGATCAGCCGTCCCGGTGGCTTCCGATATCATGTAGCCAATCAACCCCATGAATAGGGTGCAAGGCAGAATCGACATGGCGTAGATAGTGGTCAATAAGCTCTGGGCAGTGCCTTTTTCATGTTCACGTGAGTAATCACTAACGTTCAGCATCATGGTGCTGTAAATACCCAGGAATAGCATGGTAGCGCCCCAGAATGGCATGCCCCAGGAGCCTTCCATGGTGAGCAGGCTGGCAGAGAGTTCATCCCCGTAGCGCTGAACCGTGGCATAGAACATATACATCAAGGAAAGCAGAATGAAGGCGCTACCAATGTTTTCCAGCCACTTGATGCCCTGAAAGCCCATCACAGACAGGCCAATCTGTAAAAACTGGAAGGTAACGAAGAAGAAAATCAGGTTGTCGAAGCCAAACAGGGTGGCGGATACCATGTTCAGAGCGCCGGCACCAATCCAGCTTTGAAAGCCATACCAGACGATGGCTGGCACGGCACGCACCAGCCCCGGCAATCGCGTGCCAGCGAAACCAAACGCACTGCGCGCCTGGACCATAAAAGGAATGCCGTACTTATAGCCCGCAGCGCCATTTAGCGCGAGAGCAATGCCGATCACAAAACAGCCAATGGCAATCGCCAGCGTGGCTTGCAGAAGATTAAGCGTACCGACCACACTGGACCCCATGGCAAAAGTGCCGATGGAAACGCAGCCGCCGAACCAGGCAAGAAAATAGGATGCCCGTCCCATGATGCGGGTTTGTTGGGGAGCCAGAGACTCTTCCCCGGGCGCTTTACTGGATGCAATCTCCGACCCATTTATAGCCGCATCGGAAGCCGCCAGGTTGGATGGTGTGGAGTGAGTCATGAGGTTTTCCTCGCAAGAGATTATGGTTGTCTTCCGGTCTGCCTGACCGGGAATGCTTGCGGCTGGCGTGCTCTTTAAGCGTTTGTATAAATTATTGTTAATTTTGTTTTGCAGCTAATGCGCCTCTCAGCGCTTGGGTTGCCAATTGGAAAAATGCTCAAAGTGTCCGGTGAAACGTTTGGGGCGAGGGAAATCCAGGTCACCAAATTTGCTGGTACCCAATCCAAGGCCAACCAGTGCTTCGGCAAGTTTGACCGCCGCGGTGACGCCTTCTATCACGGGCAGCCCTACCTCGTTTGAGATTTTGCCGGTCAGGTCGGCCATGCCGCCACAACCCAGTACGATGGCCCCGATATTGTCCTCGTCACGGGCGCGCTTACATTCGGCAATCAGGCGTTTCAGTGCGGCATCGCTGTCGTCTTCAAGGTCCAGAACGGGAATTTCCGCTGCTCGAATGCGTCGGCAGTGATGGGAAAAACCGTATTGCTCCAGGAGATGTTCGGCAATGATTCCTGTGCGCCCTAACGTGGTGACGATTGAAAACCGTGTGCTAATCAGTGTGGCCATATGAAAAGCAGCTTCTGCAATGCCGATGACAGGGGCGCGGGTGAGCTCTCGTGCTGCCAGTAATCCAGGGTCACCAAAGCAGGCAATCACATAGGCATCTGTGTCATCGCGTTCGCCCGCCATAATTTCTTCAGCCACGCCAACCGCGCTGATTGCCTCATCGAAATGACCCTCGATAGATACCGGGCCAGCGCTTGGTTGAGTGGCAATAACCTGGGTGCCGGGAGCCGCAATATTTTTTGCGGCATCACCAATGGTCTGGGTCATGCCGCGTGTCGTGTTGGGATTGATGATGCGTAGCTTCATGACGTTCTCAAGTTGGTAGAATGTGTCTTGAAAAATATCTTGTATACAAAATAGATAGCTTTGATGTGCAAATCAAGCCTTTGAGCTGCTAGTGATATACCGAGAAAACACATGAAAAATACATTAGATTTATGTTTTTGATTGATTTTTTGACATTGGCATAAACGTCGATGGAGGCTGTTTAAAATAGTTTATTTTTTGATTTGTATACAAAGATGTCGCTATATTGACGCTATCCGGCAAGCGTTGACTCAGCAAAACGCTGGGCGCCACGTTTTTATAGAAGTGGTGGTCTGAGGGAATCGGATTGCCGCACAAGCTTGATTATCTAACCTGTTGAGAGTTCTCGTTATGTCTACACACCTTTCCTCACAATACCCTCGTGATTTGGTGGGTTACGGTCGTCAGCCGCCTCACGCAAAATGGCCGGGAAAAGCAAAAATTGCCGTTCAGTTTGTACTGAATTACGAAGAAGGCGGTGAGAATTGCATCCTGCACGGCGATGCAGGTTCAGAGCAGTTTCTTTCTGAGATTATCGGTGCTGCCAGTTACCCGGATCGCCACCTAAGCATGGAATCGATCTACGAATATGGCGCCAGGGCAGGTGTGTGGAGGATTCTGCGTGAATTCGAAAAGCGTGATCTGCCGCTGACGGTGTTTGGTGTCGCGATGGCGCTGGAACGTAATCCGGACGTTGCGCAGGCATTCAAAGCGCTGGGTCACGAGGTTGCCTGCCATGGCTATCGCTGGATTCATTACCAGGAAACACCTGAATCGGTTGAGCGTGAGCATCTGCAAAAAGCCATGGAGATTTTTCAACGCCTTTACGGGGAAAAGCCGGCAGGTTGGTACACCGGACGTGATAGCCCGAATACGCGACGGCTGGTGGTGGATGCGGGCAGTTTTCTTTACGACAGTGATTACTACGGCGACGATTTACCCTTCTGGACACAAGTCGCGGATAGCCAGGGGCGACATCACGATCACCTGATCGTGCCTTACACGCTGGATACCAATGATATGCGTTTTGCCGCGCCTCAAGGCTTCAACACGGCCGATCATTTCTTTACGTATCTGCGTGATGCCTTTGATGTGCTTTACGCCGAAGGGGAAGATTCCCCGAAAATGCTGTCAGTTGGCATGCATTGCCGACTGCTTGGTCGCCCAGGCCGTTTTCGTGCTTTGCAGCGTTTTTTGGACTATATCGAAACCCATGACCATGTCTGGGTTGCCCGGCGAGTTGATATTGCTCGCCACTGGGCTGAACATCATCCCGCTCCTGCTCGTTAATAGGCTGATTCATGAATACCTCTTCTTATTACGCTGCTGTTGGCGGACATCCGCCGCAAACCCAGTTGACCGCCGACCGGGCAGTGTTCACTGACGCTTACGCCCTGATTCCCAAAGGCGTGATGCGTGATATCGTCACCAGCTATTTACCCTTCTGGGACAAAACCCGTCTCTGGGTACTGGCTCGGCCATTATCCGGGTTTGCAGAAACCTTTTCGCAATACATCATGGAAGTGCAGCCAATGGGCGGCAGCCAACAGCCCGAGCTGGACCCGAGAGCAGAAGGCGTGCTGTTTGTTGTTGAGGGGGAGTTGACACTGACGTTAGCAGGGCAGCCGCATGTCATGGGGCCGGGAGGCTATGCCTATCTGCCGCCAGGCAGTGATTGGCAGGTGCTGAATGCGTCTGAAACGCCTGTGCGGTTTCATTGGATACGTAAAGCCTATGCCTTTGTTCAAGGGCTTGATGTACCCGCCGCGTTTGTGACCAATGAGCAGGAGATTGCCCCTATCGAAATGCCGGGTACGGAAGGACGTTGGGCAACGACGCGCTTTGTGGACCCCACTGACGTACGCCATGATATGCACGTCAACATTGTGACCTTTCAGCCCGGTGGCGTGATTCCATTTGCTGAAACCCATGTCATGGAACATGGCCTTTACGTGTTGGAAGGCAAGGCGGTTTATCACCTGAATCAACAGTGGGTAGAAGTGGAGGCGGGGGACTTCATGTGGCTACGTGCCTTCTGCCCGCAGGCCTGTTATGCCGGTGGCCCTGGGCCGTTTCGCTACTTGCTGTATAAAGACGTAAACCGTCATGCAGCGCTAACTTTGTAAACGTGCGTGTGTTTTATGAGGAAACGTCAACTATTACCAGGAATTCACCATGCTTGAACTGACAGCACAACCGCTGACGGCCGAGGCCTTTGCGCCTTTTGGCGACGTGATGGATGCCCGCACATCAGCATCATTTCCGATTAACGCCGGTCGCACCCAGCGTCATCACGACCTCGCCAAGGTGGAAACCCTGGGCGAAAATGCCTGCACGCTGATGAGTATTTTTGTCAGCCAGCCTGTCACTTTGCCGCTGGAGTTGACGTTTCTAGAGCGCCACCCTCAAGGCAGTCAAGCGTTTATGCCATTGCACCGGGAGCGGTTTATTATCGTGGTGGCACCGCCGGGTGAGAATATTCATCCTGAAGAAGTGCGTGCTTTCGTGACTGATGGTCGGCAGGGCGTCAATTATCGTGCGGGCACGTGGCACGCTATCCAATCGATGCTTGAGCGTGAAGGCGAGTTTCTGGTGGTAGATCGCGGGGGAGACGGTAATAATTGTGACGAGTTTCCGCTTGATATCAGGGTGATACTTGGCGAATAACTTGCGCTAACGGCATACGGTTGTCATCTTTCTTAGATTAACTCTCGACTGAACGAGCAAAATACATACAGCGCGCCTTGCGTGCTAGGAGACCGGCATGTCCCGAACAAACCGCTTGCAAGACCTTCTCAAAATGCTTCGCCACCACGCTGATCCTGTTGGTGGTTCAGATCTTGCCAACGCCCTGGGCGTACCCTTGAGTGCGCTTTACAAAGATATCGCTGCCCTCCGGGCAGTGGGGGTTGAGGTGGTCAATGAACCGGGTAAAGGCTATCTGCTGCCGCCGGGTGTTCAATTACCACCGCCTGCGCTGCGGGAGCCCACTTCCGTGCCCTCCGCTGATCTGGTCTTCTACACGAACCCTCTTTCGCGGGGTGGCATCGTACACTGGATGTTGGAAGAAATCGGCGTTCCTTACCGCCTGGTTGTGCTGGAGTACGGTACGGCGATGCAGTCGCCGGATTATCTGGCAATCAATCCGATGGGCAAGGTGCCTGCGATTTGTCACGGCGAACAGGTGATCACTGAAACGGCGGCTATCTGCGCTTATCTCGCCGATGTCTTCCCTGAAGCCGGGTTGGCGCCACCGCTAGCGGAGCGAGGGGAGTACTACCGTTGGCTATTTTTTGCCGCAGGCCCCCTGGAGGCCGCTGCCGCGCTGGAAAGCCTGGGCTTCCATCCCACGGCTGAGCAGCGAATGCGATTGGGCTCGGGCGATTATATGTCGGTCATCGATACGCTGGCAGCAGCCGTCAGGGGACGCGATTACATTGCAGGAGATAAATTCAGCGCCGCTGATATATACGTCGGTTCCCATATCGGTTGGGGGTTGCAGATGGGGACTCTGCCCTGGCGCCCTGAGTTTGAAAGTTATTGGGCCGGGTTGCAGAGCCGTCCGGCGAGACAGCAATGTGACATCTTTATCCAGCAGGCACTGGCACAGTAACGGCGCTCACTCATGGCAGTGCTCAATGTGTCTGTCATGATTAACGGCTAAGACACTCTCCCGATTGATGATTTAGGAAACATTATGAACGCACTGCATTACTCCTCGATTCGACGTACCAAAATTGTGGCGACATTAGGGCCAGCCAGTGATCGAGACGGTGTGCTTGACGCCATGTTGGCAGCGGGAGTGGATGTCGTGCGGCTTAATTTTTCCCATGGCAGCGCGGCAGACCACCAGCGTCGCTTGCAGGCGGTACGCGAAGCCGCTGCCCGCCTTGGCCGCAGTGTGGCCGCGCTGGGTGATCTTCAGGGGCCGAAAATCCGTATCGCACGCTTCAGTGAAGGCGCGGTCATGCTCAAGGAAGGTCAACCATTCATTCTGGATATGATGCTGGACAGTGACGCCGGTGATGCGCAGCGCGTGGGGTGTGATTACAAGACACTGGCCGATGATGTCACGACAGGTGACCGCTTGCTGCTTGATGATGGCCGCCTGGTGCTGGACGTGACAGGCGTTGAAGGCAAGCAGGTACACACCCGTGTGGTGGTCGGTGGCAAGCTTTCCAATAATAAGGGCATTAACAAGCAGGGCGGCGGCTTGTCGGCACCGGCACTGACGGAAAAAGACAAGGAAGACCTTAAAACCGCCGTGGCGATTGGCGTGGATTATCTTGCGATTTCCTTTCCGCGCTCAGCGGCAGATATGCACGAGGCTCGCGAGCTGTTAGGGGAAGCTGGCGCTGAAATTGGCCTGGTGGCAAAAATGGAACGTGCCGAGGCCGTGGCTGACGAGGCCACGATGGACGCAATTATTGAAGCCTCCCAGGCGGTGATGGTGGCGCGTGGCGATTTGGGCGTGGAAATTGGTGATGCCAAGCTGGTCGGTATTCAAAAGCAACTGATTAAACGTGCGCGCACCCTCAATCGTGCGGTCATTACCGCAACACAGATGATGGAAAGCATGATTAACGCGCCGTTGCCGACGCGTGCTGAGGTGTTTGATGTTGCCAACGCCGTGCTCGATAGCAGCGATGCCGTCATGCTCTCTGCGGAAACCGCTGCTGGCGATTATCCGGTGGAAACCGTCGAGGCAATGGCACGGGTTTGTCTGGGTGCCGAGCGGGAAAAAATCGCCCAGGAGTCCGGCCACCGTATTCACGAAGGCTTTGCTCGCGCCGATGAAACTATCGCGCTTTCCGCCATGTACGCCGCCAATCACATGCAGGGGGTAACTGCAATCGCCTGCATGACCGCGTCTGGCTACACGCCGTTAATTGCCTCGCGGATCCGCTCCGGCTTGCCGATTGTCGGTCTGGCTCACAACCCGATTGGGCAACGCCGTATGGCGCTGTATCGCGGCGTTGTTTCGTTGCCTTTTGATACCTCGGAAATGACCGCGACCGAACTGAATGATCGCGCCTTGTCATTGCTGGTGGCACAAGGAATTGTCGCGCTGGGGGATCATGTCATCCTCACCCGTGGTGACCATATGAATGCCCATGGTGGCACTAACACCATGAAAGTCATGACCATTACTGAGCAGCACCTTCGTTGATACGTATTGAGGAAGCGGCCATGCATGTAACCCGTAGAACCTTTCTGAAAGCCGCCCTGGCGTTGCCATTGGCGGTGGCAGTACCGCTTTCCTGGCATTTGCCAGCGATGGCGACGCCCGAGGAAAAACGCCTTGAGCGTATTGCGCTGGCCGTGCATACCCCCCAAGGGCCACACCGTCTTGATGTGGAAGTGGCTGACACTGCGCCTCTGCGTCAGCGAGGTTTGATGGGTCGTGCGAGCATGGAGGAAGATCATGGCATGCTGTTCATGTACTCCCGCGAACAGTCTGCACGAAGCGGTTTCTGGATGTACCAGACATTAATTCCCCTGGATATTGCATTTATCAACAACGCTGGCGCCATTGTGGCGATAAAAACCATGCTGCCGTGTGAATCTGCTTCATCAAGCGATTGCCGAACGTATTCTCCTGGCGAGCCGTATCATGCGGCGCTGGAAGTCAATGCCGGTTACTTTGCTGAGCGTGGAATTCGGGTAGGCGATTGTGTCGCGATAGCAGGCGTCGATGGCCACTGCGTAAACGGAGTACCCTGACACGTTTGGATAGCTGTCTTTCGGGCGTGAAGTCCTTACAATGAATTGCAATTGTTTCAGAATATTGACTCGTACGGTGCAAAAAGGCGGTATGAGTCATATCAACGCCGCTCAACAATACAACTGATAAAACAAAAAGGATCCATCATGACGCTGACACGCAACATGGCGCATTTGACTGCTGGCCTCGCTGGCGCGGTATTTCTGGCGAGCGCGCTCTCTGCTCAAGCAAGAGAACTCTCGGTTTCTACCGTATTATCGGACGCTTTCCCATGGGGTCAGGCCGCTGAGAAGTGGGCGGAACTGGTTGAGGAAGGCAGCGACGGTGAACTGACGCTTCGCGTTTACCCAAACTCCCAGCTGGTTTCCGGTGACCAGACCCGTGAATTTTCCGCCATGCGTTCAGGATTGATTGACGCCGCGGTGGGCTCGACCATCAATTGGTCGCCACAGGTGCCTGAACTCAATCTGTTCTCACTGCCGTTTTTTATTCCTGATGAAGCGGCGGTGGATGCAGTAACGGGTGGAGACGCGGGCACAATGGTGTTTGAAGCGATTGAATCTCGTGGCGTTGTGCCGCTGGCCTGGGGCGAAAATGGTTTTCGTCAGGTATCCAACTCGAAAGGGCCAATTAGCGAACCCAGCGATTTGGACGGGCTGAAAATTCGTGTTGTTGGCTCACCCTTATTCCAGGATACCTTTTCCGCTCTGGATGCTGACCCGACACAAATGAGCTGGACGGATGCTCAGCCAGCGCTGACAACAGGGGCGGTCGACGGTCAGGAAAACCCTCTTTCGGTCTTTGATGTGGCACGGATCGACCAGGTGGGCCAGGAATACCTGACGCTCTGGAACTACATGAATGATCCCCTTATTTTTGCGGTTAACCAGAATGTCTGGCAGTCCTTGAGCGATGAGCATCAGACGCTGCTGCGGGAAGCTGCGGTTGAGGCAGGTGCCTGGGAAATTGCCATGACCCGCGAACAAGAGTCCGAGCGTCTGGCCGCTATTCAGGAACGTGGTGTCACCGTCACTGAGCTTACGGATGCGCAGTATCAGAGTTTTGTGGATGCCACGCAGTCTGTTTATGAAAAGTGGGTGCCGCGTATTGGTGAAGAACTGGTTGAGGCTGCTCAGGAAGCCGTTGATGCGCGTTAAGCGTTGATGCGTATCAGGTTGGATAGATTGATGACCGGCCCAGGTGGCCGGTCATCCTGTTAATAAGGTGAGGTCGTCATGAAAGAAACACCTGATGCGCGCCCTGAACGCTGGCTGGGGGCGTTGGCGCTGGTGGTGATTGCACTGATCAGCCTGGGTAATGTGGTCACCCGTTACCTGACCGGTGGGTCATTTTCGTTTACCGAAGAGTTTTCTGTCTTTTTGCTGGTTGTGTTGACCTTTGCTGGCGCTTCCGTCGCGCTGCGGCGTAATCGTCACATTCGCATCAGCCTGCTGGAACGCCATCTTCCCGCACGGTTTCGGTCGCTGCTGATCGGGTTTCAGGCCCTGTGTGGTGCGGTGGTGTTGGGGTTGATTGTCTGGTTTGGTGGACAGCTGGCCTGGCAGGAATATCAATGGGAATCCCTGTCGCCAGGGCTTGGCTTACCGCAGTGGTGGTATCTGGTCTGGCTGCCTTTCCTGGCCTTTGCCATGTTGGTGCGCCTGGTTCAGCAAACCCACGATCGTTTGAAGGGGAAATGGCACGATGAGCCCTGATATATGGATGATTCTGGCCTTTGCAGGGCTGCTTATTGCAGGCGTGCCGGTGGCCTTTTCGCTCGGTCTGGCGGGAGCGGTGGGGATTGTGGTTGGGCTATCGCCCGACATGCTGGCCACCATGGGCACCAATACCTATAACAGCATTGCCAAGTATCCGTTGATTGCGATTCCGCTGTTTATTCTGACGGGGTTGATCTTCGAACGTGCCGGTGTCGCACTGCGCCTGGTGCGCTTTGCTCAAGCGCTGATCGGGCCGCGTCATGGTGGGTTGGCGTTGGTCGCCGTGCTGGTCTGCATGATGATGGGCGGGATGAGCGGTTCTGGCCCTGCCGATGCGGCTGCCGTGGCGATGGTCATGCTGCCGAGCATGACCAAGGCGGGTTACCCGAAGCCGTTTTCGGCGACGTTGATAGCAGCGTCAGCTTCCACGGCCATTCTGATTCCTCCTTCTGTGGCGTTGATTCTGTATTCCATTGTCGTGCCCGGCGTTGACCTGCGCGCCTTGTTTGCGGCAGGACTGTTCCCCGGCATTCTGGCCGGAAT
This sequence comes from Halomonas sp. LS-001, assembly GCF_052983955.1. NCBI lineage: Bacteria > Pseudomonadati > Pseudomonadota > Gammaproteobacteria > Oceanospirillales > Halomonadaceae > Halomonas > Halomonas sp. LS-001. Next base: position 3,101,438 of record NZ_CM129816.1, on the reverse strand, counting down.
GGCGCTATTGGTGCCGGCGCTGCTGGTTTCACGCCAGCGTGGTTGGGAAGGAGGAGTGGCCAGCGCTGACAACACAGAGCGGCTGAGCATCCGCACGACGTTCAGGCAAGCCTTGCCCGCACTGTTTGCACCCGTCATCATCCTGGGGGGCTTGCGTTCAGGGCTTTTTACGCCGACTGAAGCCGCGGTGGTGGCGGTTGCCTATGGCGCAGCGGTGGGCTTGTTTCTAACCCGTGAAATGACGCTCAAGGACTTGTGGGAATTATTGGGGGAAGCGGCGATCATCTCCGGCGTTGTGATGCTGATTATTGCGCTGGCCGGTATTTTTGCCTGGGCAGGGACCATGTTAGGAACCTTCCGTCATCTGGCGGAGTGGATTATCGGGCTCACCGACAACGGTGTGCTGTTACTGGTGTTCGTCATGCTGGCTGTATTGGTGGCCGGCATGTTGCTGGATGCGATTTCGATTTATCTGATCATGATGCCGATTCTGATTCCTGTCATGCAGCATTTCGAGTGGAACCCTGTCTGGTTTGGCATCCTGTTGGCGATGAATATTGCCATTGGGCAATTTACCCCTCCCGTTGCCGTTAATCTGATGGTGACCACGGAAGTGGCCAAGGTGCGGCTGGAGCATACCATTGGCTGGGCACTACTGTTTGTTCTGGCGATGGCAAGTGCGTTGGCTCTGGTTGCCATTTTTCCGGGCATAGCGTTATGGCTGCCGACCGTACTGGGCTACAACGTCTGAGCGGGAGTCCTTCGCGGAGATGAGTGGTTTCTTGCTTGGTGTTTTGGTTATTAGTATATTTCTATTGGTTATTTCTTCTTGAGTAAGGGGTGTTGATGTTTTTTCCTCCTCGTTATGCGCGTTGGGTGTTTGCCGTTCTGATGTCAATTTATATGGTGACGTTGATGACGCTGGTGATTACCTGGGCTAACACGGGTTTGTCGGAAGGCTTCCTGGGACGTTGGTGGCGGGCTTTTTATATCGCCTGGCCGATTGCATTCACGCTAATTCTGATCGGAGCGCCACAGCTGCAAAAAGTGACGGCCAGACTGCTCAAAAAACCATAGGAATAGCCTTGGGTTGCTGAGAACCGTTGAATCCTGCCTGTTGAACAGACACCTTTCCAAAAAAGTATCGGCATGGTGAGGGCATTTTTGTATCAAATATAGAAAGTATTTGAAAAAACAGGCATCTATGCCATGCTAACTTTAGGTAGACGGCTGATGTGCTGATCTTGAAAAGCCGATAGGCGTCACCGGTGTCGTGTGTTCTTAAGGACAAGTTCTGATAGGTAAGTTCTGATAGACAAGTTCTGATAGACAAGTTCTGATAGATAGAATGACAGCATCAGACATCACGTGCGCCTTAAATTAACGCTTACTAAACGCTCTAAACCGCTAGACTCATTGGAACCACACGTAATTTTGCTTTAAGTATTGATAAATGTTTTGTTTGTTAATGCTTCAAAATTCGCCAATGGGTGTTTTTTCGTTACAGTAGTGTTTGTTGGCTGGAAACGCTGACATTGTTGATCCACTGTCTTGAAGTAACAGGTTTGTACCGGCTGGTTAACAGCTGAGCATTAATAATAATGGCCCTGCCAGTGTCTTTAGCCATTGAGCAGCGTCAGATGCATAACGCAGATAACATCAAGATAAAGAGGTAATTATATGAATCGTCACGTATTTTCTACTGCAGCATTTTCCGGTGCATTGGTTGCAGCGGCGACTTTTGCTTCGCCAGCGGTCGCTCAGGAAGAAAACTTCATCACCATTGGTACGGGTGGTCAGACGGGTGTTTATTACGTTGTCGGCCAGTCAGTATGCCGCTTGGTCAACCGTGGTAGTGACGAGCACAACATCCGTTGTAATGCCCCCTCCACAGGCGGGTCGGTCGCTAACGTCAACGGTATCAAATCTGGCGAGCTGGATATGGGCGTTGCTCAGTCTGACGTGCAGTATCAGGCTTACAACGGCACCGGCAACTTTGAAGGTGATGCTTACGAAGACCTGCGTGCGGTCTTCCGTATCCACGGCGAGCCTCTAACACTGCTGGCGCGTGCGGATGCCGGTATCGAAACACTCGATGATCTGGCAGGCAAGCGTGTCAACATCGGTAATCCTGGTTCTGGTCAGCGCAACACCATGGAAGTCGTCATGGAAGCCAAAGGTTGGGATCGTGATACCTTCTCACTGGTTTCCGAGCTGGATGCTGCTGAACAGGCGGCTGCGCTGTCTGACAACAACATCGATGCCATGGTCTACGTCGTGGGTCACCCTAATGGTTCCATTCAGGAAGCCACTACCACGGTTGATGCGCACCTGATTCCGCTCAACGATGAAGATATCGATGGCATTGTTGAGGAATTCCCCTACTACGCCAAGTCTGTGATTGCAGGCGGTCTTTACAAGAACAACCCGGATGACGTGGAAACCTTCGGTGTAGCTGCCACGCTGGTCACAACGGCGGAAACATCCGAAGAAGCTGTCTACCAAACGGTTAAGGCTGTTTTCGATGACTTTGATCGTTTCAAGCGTCTGCATCCAGCCTTTGAAAACCTTGATCCGCAGGACATGGTCACTCAAGGCCTGTCTGCGCCGCTGCATGAAGGTGCCGCACGTTATTACCGTGAGCAGGGCTGGATTGAGTGATTTGTCAATAAGCAGTTGCTAATTAAAATTAGCGAGCATTAATAGCTGAATAAACGAAGTAACTGCCTCAGTGGAAGTGATGCGCGGCCTCCCTGTGGGGCCGCGCATTGTGTTTGAGTGCCTTAAGGCATTGAATTAACAAGACGTTATGTCTTCTACTTATAGCAGGGCATGCTTATGACAGAGAACGACAAGTCCCCCGGTGCGGCTGTTGATCTTGATGATATGGTCGCCTCGTCCGACTCCGGGGCACGTAAGCCCAAGGGTATCCCGGGCAAGCTGCTAGTGAGCATTGCGGCCGTCTGGTCGCTGTTTCAGCTTTGGATCGCCTCACCGCTGCCTTATATGGTGGGGTTCGGAGTATTCAACGCAACCCAGTCTCGCTCTATTCACTTGGCCTTTGCACTCTTTCTGGCCTATATGGCCTATCCTGCGCTTAAACGCTCACCGCGTGACCGTATTCCAATTCAGGACTGGGTACTTGCCAGCGTCGCTGCGTTTTGCGGTGCTTACATGTTCCTTTTCTATGAAGGTCTATCAACACGCCCTGGCGCTCCTTTGCTTCAGGATGTGGTGGTTGGCGTCACCGGGATTTTGCTATTGCTTGAAGCCACGCGTCGAGCGCTGGGCCCACCCTTGATGATTGTTGCTTCCGTTTTTCTGATTTACTCGTTGGCAGGGCCTTACATGCCAGGGCTGCTTGCCCATGGTGGTGTCAGCCTGTTCGGGTTGATTAACCATCAGTGGCTGACCACGCAGGGTGTTTTTGGTATTGCGCTGGGGGTTTCAACCAGCTTTGTGTTCCTGTTCGTTCTGTTTGGTGCCTTACTGGATAAAGCTGGCGCGGGTAACTATTTTATCAAGGTCGCCTTTTCCATGTTGGGGCACTATAAAGGAGGACCAGCCAAGGCGGCGGTAGTGGCCTCTGGCATGACAGGTCTGATTTCCGGTTCTTCCATCGCCAATGTGGTAACCACCGGTACTTTCACCATTCCAATGATGAAGCGGGTAGGTTTTTCTTCGGAAAAAGCGGGTGCCGTTGAAGTGGCGTCATCAGTGAATGGTCAGATCATGCCACCGGTCATGGGCGCTGCTGCATTCTTGATGGTGGAGTATGTCGGTATTTCCTATGTGGAAGTTATCAAGCATGCCTTCCTGCCTGCGCTGATTTCCTACATCGCCCTGATTTATATCGTTCATCTTGAAGCATTGAAAGCCAATATGCAGGGGCTGGAAACCAGTAATCCGCCCAAGCCGCTGGTGCGTAAGGCGATTGGCTTCCTGGGTGGCTTGCTCATGATGATGATTACCGGGCTGGTGGTCTATTACGGCCTGGGTTGGCTAAAGCCCGCGCTGGGTGATGCCGCACCCTGGGTGATCGCAGTAGGTATTGCTGGCGTTTATATCGCCTTGCTTAAACTGGCAGCCGGTTATCCGGAGCTGGAACTCGACGATCCTAATGAACCGATCTACAAACTCCCCCAGACACGCCCGACGGTCATGGTGGGTCTGCAGTACATCCTGCCGGTTATCGTGCTTGTCTGGTGTCTGATGGTGGAGCGACTTTCCCCCGGGCTTTCGGCGTTCTGGGCGACGGTTCTGATGGTCTTCATCATGCTCACCCAGCGTCCGATTATCGCGATCTTCCGTGGTCATGGCGATATGAAAGCCGATCTGCGTGAAGGCGCGCTCGATTTGTGGAATGGCCTTGTCACCGGTGCGCGCAACATGATCGGCATCGGTATTGCGACCGCGACGGCAGGTATTATTGTGGGTGCCGTATCGCAGACGGGGGTAGGCCTGGTACTGGCGGATGTGGTGGAAACCATTTCGATGGGTAATCTGCTGCTGATCCTGTTCTTTACCGCTATCCTCAGCCTTATTCTGGGGATGGGTCTGCCAACCACGGCTAACTACATTGTGGTTTCCGCGCTGTTGGCGCCGGTCATCATCCAGTTGGGGCAGCAGAATGGCTTGCTTGTGCCGCTGATCGCGGTGCATCTCTTTGTGTTCTATTTCGGGATCATGGCGGATGTGACACCCCCGGTGGGGTTGGCATCCTTTGCAGCGGCAGCCGTATCCGGCGGTGACCCGATACGCACCGGTTTCCAAGCGTTCTATTATAGCTTGCGGACAGCCGCTTTGCCGTTCCTGTTTATCTTTAACACAGACCTGCTGCTGATTGATGTGACCTGGCTACAGGGGATAGTGATATTTATTATCGCCACCATCGCCATGCTGATATTTGCCGCCGCGACTCAAGGCTTCATGATTACCCGCAGCCGTTGGTATGAGTCCATTCTGTTGCTGTTGGTGGCCTTTGCACTGTTCCGCCCTGGTTTCTTCATGGATATGCTTCATGATCCCTATCGTTCTGTGCCACCGTCTGAGTTCGTTCAGGCGCTGGGTAATGTTGATGAAGGCTCAACCTTGCGTATACAGATTGAAGGGCTTGATGATTTTGGCGATCCGATGACGACCTATATGCAAGTGCCGGTGCCTGAGGGTGAAACAGGCCAGGAGCGCCTGGACAACATGGGCTTGACGCTGCTGGTTGATGGCGATAGAACCATTGTGGATATGGTGGCCTATGGCAGCCAGGCATCTGATATCGGCTTTGACTTTGATCAGGAAATCATTGAAGTGCTGGCCCCTGTCGAACGCTGGACGAAAGAGCTGATGTGGATTCCGGCATTTCTGGTATTTGGCTTTGTGGTCATGCTTCAGCGCCGTCGGCGTTCGAAGACTGAATCACAGACCGCAACGGCATAGGAGACGTACTTATGTACAAGAAAATTTTATTGCCGGTTGACCTGAATGCAGAAGAATCCTGGCAGAAGTCTTTGCCGACGGCGATAACGCTGTGTGAAACCTTTGGGGCTTCCCTGCATGTGGTGACGGTGTTGCCGGAATTTAACATGCCAATGGTGGGCGCTTATTTTCCCAAGGATTTCTCCAAAAAAGCGCATGAAGCGATATCAGACGCGCAGCATGCCTTTATTGAAGAGAAGATTCCCAAGGAAATTCCTACCCAGAGTGTGATTGTTGATGGCTCCCCCTGGGAGGCCATCATCAAGGTCGGCAAAAAACTGGATGTTGATCTCATCATCATGGCGTCACACAACAAACGTAAGTTTGTGGACTACGTGCTCGGTCCTAACGCCGAGCATGTGGTTCATCATGCCAAAATGTCGGTCATGATTGTGCGTTAGGCGGGGCATCATTTTTTGATGCATCATTCCGTCTCGATACTGTGATACGTCAAGGTAAGACCCTCAAAACCCCAGTCGCCTGACTGGGGTTTTCTTATTCGATTGAGCAGGTTGGGTGGTGCTATTTGACTGACCTGACCCGTGAGATGACGTATTCTGATGGTATACAAGTTTGAAAATGACGTTTGGAAGGGGGGCTTGCCGTGAAAGGAAAGTTATGGATAGCCAGCGTATGGCTGTTGGGTGCCCTTCAGGCGAATGCGGGTGGCACCGAAGAAACGCTTCCTGCGCCGGAAGGGCCGGTGATTCTTAAAGTGTGTGGCAATGTAGGGCGCACCAATGTAGGGGATGAGGCGCATTTTGATAGTGCGATGATCAGTGCATTGCCTCAGCACCATTTTTCGACGGGTACACCATGGACGGATCAGTCTTCTGACTTCAGCGGACCCCTGGTACGTGAACTGCTTGATTATTTGCAAGTGGACAGTGAAGAGGTGCATGTCTCCGCCTTGAATGGCTACGAAGCACATATTCCGGTTCAGGATTTCATGGATTATGATGTTCTGCTGGCCTTTAAGCGTGACGGAAAGGCCATTCCCATTCGTGAGTATGGTCCACTCTGGGTGCTGTATCCTTTCGATCACGATGCTGAGCTGCTGAGCGAAACCTTTCGTTTTCGCGCTGTCTGGCAGGTCATGCAAATAGAAGCGCTTTAACGCAGTGTCTTCTCCTAAGCGTCGTCTTTTACGCTATCCACGACGGATTAAATTTGTCGCTATCGTCTCGGTGATGCTGTTTGCCTCTGCGCTAATGGTGGCGGCATTAACGACCTGGCGTCAGGACAGCTTGACGCAGAGCCTACGCGAAGACACCACCTGGGTAGTCTACAAGCTTGACCGCGACACGGTTCAATTGCTCAATGCGTTGCTGGTCGCAAGCCAGGAATCAATAACGCCGGATGAACAGGATTTTATTAATCTGCGCTTTGAGCTGCTCTATAGTCGCATCAACGTGCTGACCAATGGTGAGGTCAGCCGCTTGCTGAGGCAAATTCCCCAGGTACCGATGCTGATAAGTGATATCCAGGAGCAGCTTGATGCTCTGGATGACTTGATTGTGCCTCATGGGGCGCAGGGGCTTTTGGCGTTAACGGATATTCAGTCAAGGCTGCAGGCGCTGGCACGCCTTACCGAACGCCTGATGATTGCCATCAATGGACATTTAGCTGAAGCCGCGACGCAGGAGCGTGCTCAACTGAGTGCTTTGTACCGCCTTCTGATATCGCTGCTGGTGGGTATGAGTTTTTCTGCCTTGCTGGTCGTGGTGTTTCTGGTGCGCGAGATGCGTGAAAACGTGGAAGCACGCCGCGAGCAGGAGTTACTTGGCGACCAGCTGGAAGAAGTCGCGAAACAGGCGCAATCCGCCAATCAGGCCAAGTCGGATTTTCTGGCGATCGTCAGCCATGAAATTCGCACGCCGCTCAATGGGGTGCTGGGGATGAGCGAGCTGCTCTGTCAGCCTCAACAACAAGATTTCCAGCAACAGGGTTTCCAACAACACGACGTGCAGGACTACGCACGGACGATTCATGACAGTGCCACTCAGTTGCTCAACATGCTCAACGAAATTCTGGATTTTTCCAAAATTGAAGCAGGGTATCTGACGCTGGAAGAAAGCCCCGTCGAGCTCGAGGCACTGATGAGCGGCGTGATTGCTCTGTATGAACCCCGTGCACAAGCGAAGGGCATTACCCTGCAGATGCAAATTGATGCCGACGTGCCCGCCTGGGTCATGCTTGATGCCTATCGGGTTCGTCAGGTGCTATTGAATCTGGTCGCCAACGCACTCAAATTCACGGAGCGCGGACGCGTTCTGCTGAGCCTGAGCGCCAAGGAAGATGGTTTACTTTTTAATGTCACCGACACCGGGGATGGCATTTCTATCGCCCAACAGCAGCGGCTGTTTGAACCCTTCCAGCAAGCTGATACCTCGGTAACGCGACGCTACGGCGGGACCGGGCTTGGATTGGCAATTTGTAAACGCTTGTGCGAGGCGATGCAGGGGCGTATCGGGGTGGAGAGTCAACCTGGAAGGGGAAGTCGGTTCTGGATGACGTTGCCTCGGGTGGATGCTGAACCTCAGGCGGACAGCGTTACGCCTGACATCAGTGATTTCAGCCATAGTTCGGTCTTACTCGTGGAAGATGATGTCGTCAATCAAAGAGTCGCGGTCGGCATGCTCAAACGCCTGGGCTGCCAGGTAAGTGTCGCCGAGAATGCACGCCAGACAGTGGCCCTGGTGAGACAGCAAGTTTTTGATGTCATTCTGATGGATATCCAGCTGCCTGATAAAGATGGCCTTAGCCTGACACGGGAGGTTCGTGAACTGGCGGGCTGGCTGTCAAAGGTGCCCATTATTGCCATGACCGCAGGTGGAGGCATTGATGACCGGCCACGCTGCCTTGATGCGGGAATGAATGATTACCTGACCAAGCCGCTGACGCTGAATACGTTAAGTCAACTTATGGGGCGTTATATTGGCGTTGAGCAATCGTCTGAAACGCTAACCAGCATGCCATCAAGCTTCACAGAGCATCTGATCGATACCCATGTACTGCAACAGCTGGAAATAACCCTTGATCCACCCGCCGTCACTGAGCTGGTTGCGTTGTTTTTGCATCATGCCTCGCGCTACCTTGAGCAGATAGGAGAAGCCATGAAAGCAGAACCAATTAATGTGACCGATGTTCAGCGGCTGGCTCATCAACTGCGTGGTGAAGCTTCCAGCGTCGGTGCCTTTGAAATGGCCAAAGCTGCGCATGCCGTTCAGCAGTCAGCGATACACGAGCCCGTTCTGATGGATCACTGGCTCGTCCTCGAACAGGTGGCGCAACGCACCTTTGATGCGTTTAAGGCATGGCAATGACATCGCGCTTTCCAGAAAGCGTCGCCCCTGCCAACGGGATTATCACAGCCGCTAGCGACTCTCATGAAGCGACACTGGCGGTTGCTCATCTGGCAGCGGAAATGAAGCATGTCTCCCTCGGAGGAGTGCTGTTTTTCTGTAGTGCCGAGTATGATCTGGATGCGCTGGGCGAGGCATTATCGGATGCCTTTACGGATATCCCGGTGTGTGGCTGCACCACTGCTGGGGAAATAACCCCGTCGGGTTACGGGCGTGGCTGTATCGTGGCGATTGGTTTTGACCGCCGAGTCTTCAGCATGGTGCCTGCTCTGGTGGAAGATCTGGTCGGTTTTGACCTGCCTCGCGCCCAGCAGCTGGTCGATTCATTATTGGAACGCTGTCGCCCGCAAGCGGTAGCGCCGCTAAACGAACACAGTTTTGTGCTGACGCTGCTGGATGGTCTTTCCAGTCGTGAGGAGCAGGTGCTTGCCACGCTGGATGCCGCCCTGGGGCGAATCCCCAGCTTCGGGGGCTCTGCTGGTGATGATAACCATCTCACTCATACCCATGTTTTTGCTGAAGGTGCTTTTCATACTCAGGCGGCGGTCATGCTGATGATCAATACGCGCCTGCCATTTGATGTGTTTTCTACCCATCATTTAACGCCACGCGCTGAAAAATTCGTCGTGACGGCAGCCGACCGGGAAAAGCGCCGGGTAATAGAACTCAACGGCGTGCCAGCCGCGACCCTGTATGCCGATTGGGTCGGCGTGCCGGTCGCGTCGCTAACATCAGAACTGTTTGCCCGTTATCCCTTGGCCGTGCGCCTGGGAGAGCAACATTTTGTGCGCTCCATTCAGCGTGCCAATCCGGATGGCAGTCTGAGTTTCTACTGTGCCGTGGAAAATGGCATCGTACTCAGCGCCATGCGTCCGTCACCGCTGTTAGTGGATCTGGAAAACATGCTGGCCAGCGTCACGCAGCGGTTAGGGCCGCCCTCCTTGATGATTGGCTGTGACTGTTTTCTACGCCGTATGGAGCTGGAAGCGCTGGGTCAGCTGGAGCCAGCATCCGCGTTATTGCGGCAGGCACAGGTAGTCGGTTTTAACACCTATGGTGAGCAACACCATGGCATGCACGTGAATCAGACGTTTACGGGGGTGGCATTTGGTGCTCTTTCAACTTGATGACAGCCAGGCCGCCAGCAGTGACCCAGAGGCCCTGGCGGAAGAAAACCGCCGTCTGCGACGCGTTTGCCAGGCGCTGATTGAGCGCGTGGAATCAGGTGGTGCGGCCAACGGTGCGCCCTATGCGGCGTTCGAGCATGCGGTGCTGCTGGCCGAGCAGGTGCGTGAACGCACCGATGCCTTACATCGCGCCCTGGATGAACTCAGTCAGGTCAATGCGCAGCTGCGGGAAGCCCACACCCAGGCAGAAGCCGCCAACCAATCGAAAAGCAAATTTCTGGCGGCGGTGAGTCATGATCTGCTGCAGCCGCTGAATGCGGCGCGGCTGTTCGCCAGTGCGCTGGAAACTCATGCGCTGGCGGATGACGCCCAGTCACTGGTGGGGAATATAGGCCGCTCACTCAAAGATGTGGAATCGTTGCTCGGCACGCTGGTGGACATGTCACGCCTGGATGCCGGTGTACTGCATGCCGATAAGGCACCATTTCGCGTTAATACCCTGCTGGATGCGCTGGCAGAAGAGTATCGCCAGGTGGCGAGTGTCCGCGGGTTGACGCTAAATTACGTGACCTGTTCGGTTGTGGTGGAATCGGATCTGTCGCTACTGGCGCGGGTGATCAGAAATTTCCTTAGCAACGCGGTGCGCTATACCGAGCAAGGCAGCATTCTGTTGGGCTGTCGGCGGCGTAAAGACGGGCTTGAAATCATGGTGGTTGACACCGGCCCTGGTATTGACGAACAGCAGCGTGAGCGCATATTTCAGGAGTTCCAGCGGGCCGCCAAGGGTCATGAGCAGCACAGCCGTGGGCTAGGATTAGGGTTGGCGATTGTCGATCGGATCAGCACCATGCTGTCTCATCCGGTGACGTTAGTCTCTGCGCCGGGAAAAGGTGCCTGCTTCTCTGTGACGGTGCCTTATGGGCAGCAATCGCCACGCCTGGCGGGGCCGTATCTGGCGGGGTCGCTATTGGCGGCAGACGCTGATTTTGCTCATCTGGTGGTGTGGGTGATTGATGATGACCCTGCCATTCTGGAAGGCATGCAGGCGCTGTTAGGGCAGTGGGGCTGCCGCGTGCGGGCGGCAGCAACCGTTACTGCGCTGGAGGCGACCAGTGATGGTGAGCAACCTCACGCGCTGTTGGTGGACTACCATCTTGGCCAGCAGCGTGAAAACGGCCTGACCTTAGCCAAGCGGATGGAAAGACGCTATCCGGGGCTTACAACGGTCATTATTACGGCTAACCACGATGCCGAGATCAGTCGTCAAACCCGAGAGGCTGGCATGCACTGCCTGCTCAAGCCATTGAAACCCTTACGGTTGCGCATGCTGCTGACGACGTTGTTGACGTAGCGATTCCAGGTCCGTGCTACCCGCCATCACCACCGCATGCACGCGGCTGGTCGCGCCCAGTTTGCGCAAAATGGCTGACACATGGGTCTTGACCGTGGTTTCTGCGATATAAAGCTCGCGGGCTATTTCCTTATTGGAGCTTCCACGCCCCATATAGAAGAGTACATCCAGCTGTTTGTCGGTCAACTGGAGCACTGGGCTGTTGATAGCTGGGGAGGGCGTTTCGCTCGCAGGGGGCGTGTCGTGGTTGGGACGCCGCATGATGTCAGAAGGCAGATAGATTTGCCCGCCAAGAATCTGCTCCAACGCATTGAGCAGCGCATCACGCGAGGTTGATTTGGGGATGTAACCGACGGCGCCTAATGCCAGCGCATCAAGCACGTGCTGACGCGTCTGGCTGGCAGAAATAATCGCTACCGGCAAACCGGGATGTTGCTCACGAACCTGCTGCAGCCCTTCCAGGCCCTGAGCATCCGGCAGGCTGAGATCAAGCAGTAACAGGTCCAGTTCGGGAAGCTGCTCGGCCTTCGCCAGCGCGGCCATCAGCGAGTCCGCCTCGTGTAGCTGGCAGTCCGCCAGCCCACCCAGAATCACCGCCTGCAGCGCCTCACGAAACAGCGGATGGTCATCAGCAACCAGCAGTGAAACCATGCGAACTCCTACCAATGAATGAGGGTGACTACTGCCAAAGGGCGATGTTGTTGGCACCCTGCATGACTAACACTGTAAATGCACCTTTAATAATCATAATACTCAGGAGCATTCCAATGATCTACGCCAACCCCGGCGCTGCCGGTTCCGTTATCACTTTTGAAAAGCGTTATGGTAACTATATTGGCGGTGAGTTTGTCGCGCCAGTCAAAGGGCAGTATTTTGACAATGTCAGCCCGGTTAATGGCCAGGTATTCTGCGAAATTCCCCGCTCGACTCAGGAAGATATCGACCTGGCGCTGGATGCGGCCCATGCCGCCGCACCGGCTTGGGGGAAAACCTCTGCCACCGAACGCAGCAATATCCTGCTGAAAATCGCCGACCGTATGGAGCAGAACCTTGAAGCCCTGGCGGTCGCCGATACCTGGGACAACGGTAAAGCCGTTCGCGAAACGCTGAACGCCGACTTGCCGCTGGCTGTTGACCACTTCCGCTACTTCGCAGGGTGTATTCGCGCCCAGGAAGGCACCGCTGCCGATATTGATGCCAACACCGTAGCCTATCACTTCCATGAGCCGCTAGGCGTGGTGGGTCAGATTATCCCGTGGAATTTCCCGATCCTGATGGCTGTGTGGAAGCTGGCGCCAGCGCTGGCCGCCGGTAACTGCGTGATACTCAAGCCTGCTGAGCAAACACCGGCCTCGATTCTGGAAGTGGCCAAACTGGTGGGCGATCTGCTGCCGCCGGGGGTGTTGAATATCGTCAATGGTTTCGGCCCTGAAGCCGGTCAGGCACTGGCCGCCAGCAAGCGCATTGCCAAAATTGCCTTTACAGGGTCAACGCCGGTAGGCTCGCATATCCTCAAATGTGCCGCTGAAAATATTATCCCCTCCACCGTGGAACTGGGCGGCAAGTCTCCCAATATCTATTTCGCCGATGTCATGAACGCGGAACCCGAGTTCATCGATAAATGTGTCGAAGGCCTGGTGCTGGCGTTCTTCAACCAGGGGGAAGTCTGTACTTGCCCATCACGTGCCCTGGTTCAGGAGTCCATGTACGACGAGTTCATGGCCAAGGTGCTTGAGCGTACCAAGTCAATCAAACGCGGCAACCCGCTGGATACGGATGTGCAGGTGGGGGCTCAGGTATCTCAGGAGCAGTTCGACAAGATCATGTCATACATGGATATCGCGCGTGATGAAGGCGCAGAGTTCCTGACCGGCGGCGACAAGGAAACGCTGGATGACAGCATCAACGACGGCTTTTATATCCAGCCGACCCTGCTCAAGGGTGACAACAAGATGCGTGTCTTCCAGGAAGAAATCTTTGGCCCCGTGGTGTCGGTGACTACGTTCAAAGACGAAGCCGAAGCGCTGGAAATTGCCAATGACACCGAATTTGGCTTGGGTGCTGGCGTGTGGAGCCGTGATATGAATGTTGCTTTCCGTATGGGGCGTGGCATTCAGGCGGGGCGTGTATGGACCAATTGCTACCATCAGTATCCGGCACACGCGGCGTTCGGTGGTTATAAGAAATCCGGTGTTGGGCGTGAAACCCACAAGGTCGCCCTTGAACACTATCAGCAAACCAAGAACCTGCTGGTCAGCTACGACATCAATCCGCTGGGCTTTTTCTAAGCCATCTTTTCCTAACGAGTAAAGACGCAAGCAAAAAAAATCCCGGCCCCCGATATGCGAAAACATCAGGGGCCGGGATTATTGCTTTATGGAAAACGCTCAATGTTGCGGATATTACGTCTGCTGAGAGTCTTCCGGCGGTTCACCAATGGTACCGGGCATAGCCTGAACGTGGCCCATCTGCTGGCCTGCCAGGGTGAGGAAGTGGATGTGGCGTTCATATTCAGCCACCAGATCACCAATCACCTGACCCCGAGTGTAGCCGTTGAGGTCCTTGTCCTGGCCACCTTCAGCAAGATACACATCCAGCCGCACGTAGAAGTCGTCATCCACCGGTAAAAAGCTCGGCGTGCGCATACGCAGCGGGCAAACCTGATAGACAAAGCTTGCCGAGCCTTCCAGCTCTACCTGAAGCGTCAGGCGGGGCAGTGACTCACCTTCCAGGGTTTCTTCTGTCACGTTGGCGGTTTGGCCACGGCTTTCAAGCTCCTGGGCAAACTGGGTCATGGCCGGAAGAATGGAGTGCTCAATCGTGGCGGCAGCCCCGGCGCGGTTGGACGTGTCCAATGCGCGGTCAAGCCGTTCACGCCAGTCACCGCCAGGTGCGCTACCGGCGATCATGCGGCGAGCATCCGCTTTGCTGCCTTCCAGCTTGAGGGCTTTATACATGCCTATCATGATGGCAAAAATCACCACCGAGAATGGCAGGGCGGTTATCACCACGGCACTTTGCAGGGCATTCAACCCCCCCGCCATCAATAGCGCGATAGTGATCAGACCAATCACGGCTGCCCAGAAAATACGTAATTTGATGGGTGCATCATGGTTAACGTCAGACAGAATCGAGGTGAAATTAGCTAATACCAGCGCGCCGGAGTCAGCAGAGGTAATGAAGAATACGATACCCAGAACGGTAACCACGGCCGCCGAAATTGTCACATAAGGGTAGTGCTCCAACAGGGTATACATGGTGGTTTGCGGCGTGTTGAGTGCCTGCTCGCCAAGTTCGGCAATGCCATGGTTGGCGACTAAATCAATGCCGCTGTTACCGAAGATCGACATCCAGACCATCATGAACGCCAGCGGGATGAACAAGGCACCGGCAACAAACTGACGAATGGTACGTCCACGGGAAATGCGTGCCAGGAAAAGGCCAACAAACGGTGTCCAGGCAATCCACCAGCCCCAGAAGAAGATCGTCCACCACATTTTCCATTCCTGAGCACCTTCATCCGCATAGGCATAGGTATCAAAACTGGCGGCGACAAAGCCTGAGAAGTAATCACCTGCGTTATTGACGACTTTATCCAGCAGCATCAGGGTGTTGCCGTTGAACAGCACAAACAGCATCAGGCCCAGCGCCAACAGCATGTTGAATTCGGATAAGCGACGGATACCTTTGTCGACACCGCTGACCACGGAGATCGTCGCCAGTATCACCACCATCACGATCAGGATGATTTGTACGCTCAGATTTTCCGGCACGTCGAACATATGGTTCAGGCCGTAATTCAGCTGCAACACGCCAATCCCCAGGCTGGTGGCAATCCCGAATACGGTGGAAATCACGGCGGTAATATCGACAGCGTTGCCGATTGGGCCATGAATACGCTTGCCCAGCAGTGGATATAAAGCGCTGCGAATCGCCAGCGGCAGACGGTGACGGTAGCTGAAGTAGGCCAGCGCCATACCCATCAACACGTAAAGGCCCCAGCCGGAAAGCCCCCAATGCAGATAGGTTTGGACGACGGCATTACGCATGGCCGCCTGGCTTTCCGGGGTCAGATCCGGCGGTGCCAGGTAATGGGCCACGGGCTCAGCAACACTGAAGAACAGAAGATCAATGCCGATACCGGCAGCAAACAGCATCGCCGACCAGGAGAGTAGCGAAAACTCCGGCCGGGAATGGTCTGGCCCGAGGCGAATACTGCCAAAACGGGACATGCCGATCATCACCACAAACACCAGGTAAGCCACAATCGCCAGCATGTAATACCAGCCAAAGGTCTTGCTTACCCAGGCGAGGCCTGCATTAAAAAAAGCGCCTGCCTGTTCGGTAAACAGCAGGGTCAGGACAAGAAACACGAGGATACCCGCCACGCTGCCGTGGAAAACGACAGGATTCAAGCGGTCTCGCGAAGGAAGGTCTGAATTTTGATGCGCCATAAAGACGATCTCCTTGGGTCGCGGTTCAGGGTGAATGTTCTTATTTTGAATGAACGTTCAAATAAAATACGCGGTTTACGCCAAGGCTTCAAGGTAGATAAGGACATTCACAGGTGAAGGTATGCGGGATTGCGTCACGACCAGACATAAAAACGCCCGGAAAACCGGGCGTTGGGAGAATATAGTAAAATATTGGCCGTCTTCGTTAAATCAACGCTTGGCCGCTCAATAGGTTACTCGTCGTTGCTCTCAGGATTCGTATCGTCCTGACCTTGACCCTGATGTCCGCGCTGGCCACGTTTTTCGTGAAATTCCTGGCGCATTTCGTGCATGGTGGCTTCAAGCGCCTGCTGTTCTTCGTCGCTTAAAATTTCATGCACGCGCGCCTGATGCTCTTCGCGCACCTCGCGCATGGCGTTGTAATGCGCTTCCTGCGCTTCATCCAGCTGCATCTGCTTTTCCTCGCTGATACCTGCACGCTGATACAGTTCTGCACGACGTTCTTGCATGCGTTCCTGCATCTGTTCGGCTTTGTTACCGCGCTCGCCACCCTGATGTCCGTGCTGATCCGCCTGAGCGGTAAAGGCCAATGGCACCAGTGTCACTGCCAGCAGTGCAGGCGCCAACGAACGACGTATCGTATGAGAAAGCGTTGAGGTCAATGATGATGTTTGCATGGGGACTCTCCTGTTGAAAGGGGGCGACAAAATGACAACGGCCCCTGGACACCTGAACAATCGCAGCAGGCCGTGCAAAGGGTTTGCACACAGTGTGCAACAAACGTGACTTTAACAAGGCGTCAGGTCAGACTGTGCGAATGGGGAGGGAGCTTACTCAAGGAGTCATATCATGAAGTTTGCGAAACCGCCGCGCGTTCCATCCGCAACCAGCCACCAGGCTCGCTTTACCTTAAACGCTTTGCTTAAGCCGCTCGGCCGTTATACCGGGCTGGGAATGGTCACCGCCTTTCTGATCGGTTGTGGCGGGATTCATCAGGCAAGCCAAGGCGAACCCGCATTAACCCGCAAGGCCCTGCATGAACCGATGGATTTTACCCGCCAGCTTGCCCAGCGTTACTCGCCCGATGAGTGGCCGCAGGTGCTGCGCGCGGATGTTTACCTGCCTGAGCCAGACGGCGCGTTGCGCCCGGCAGCGCTGGTCGTGCACGGCGGCGGTTGGCGCAATCGCGGGCCGGAGGATATGACCGATATTGCCGAGCAGCTGGCGGCACAGGGTTATGTGACGATTAATATCGAACACCGCTTTGCGCCGCAGTATCGCTTCCCGGCGCAGCTGCATGATTTACAGCAGGCCATGGCCTGGATTCATGCCAATGCCGATGACTGGCAGGTGGATACCCAGCGCATTGTTGGCGTGGGCTTTTCCTCCGGGGCCCATCTGGTCAGCCTGTTGGCCCTGGCGGGAGCGGATGGCCCTCTGGCCGAACCTCATGGTGGTGAGCACGCGCAGCTGGCAGCGGTGATGGCGGGAGGGCTGCCAAGCGATCTGCTCAAGTTTGATGATGGCCGCCTGGTGGTGCAGTTTATCGGCGGCACCCGTGCCGAGAAGCCTGACGCTTACAGGTTGGCTTCCCCTGCCCGCCAGATCACGCCGGATGCCCCGCCATTTTTTGTCTACCACGGCCGCTGGGATCAGCTGGTGCCGGTTGACCACGCCACGGATTTTTATGCGCAATTAAAAACACAAGGCGTGGAAAGCGAGCTTTATCTGCTACGTGGGCGTGGCCATTTTGCCAGCTTTGTGCTGGACGGAGAGGCCGTTGACGCTGGGATTGCCTTTCTCAATCAGCAGGTCAATCCGCATTGAAGAGCGTTACCCCAACGGCTGGTATTTGTAACCTACGCCATAGACCGAGCGGATGATTTCCTTGTCAGGCAGAGTATCGGCGATTTTGCGACGCAGTTTCTTGATATGGCTGTCGACGGTACGCTCGGAAACGATGCGGTTATCGCGGTACATGTGATCCATCAGCTGTTCGCGGGTAAAAATCCGCCCTGGTGCTGCCATCATGACGCGCAAAAGCTGAAACTCCACTGCTGTCAGGCCCAGGTCTTCGTCATTGACCAACGCCTGCCAGCCATCTTCATTGAGCGTCAAAAAGGCCGCGTCAGCGGTGCTCCCGGGCGTAGCACCAGGAGAAGTGGCAGGCGGCCCGCGGCGCAAAACGGCCTTCACCCGCGCGACCACTTCCCGAGGGCTGAACGGTTTGCAGATGTAGTCATCGGCGCCCAGCTCCAGCCCCAGCAAACGGTCAACTTCTTCCACTCTTGCGGTCACCATGATGATCGCTATCTGCGGGTAGTGCTGACGAATCTCTCGACACAGTGTCAGGCCGTCCTTGCCGGGCAGCATCAGGTCCAGCAGGACGAGCGCCGGTGAATGCTGGCTCAGCCAGGGCATAACGTCATTGCCGTTTTCCAGGCTGTTGGTCGTAAATCCGTCTGCCTGAAGGTAATCCGCCATCAGGCGGGCTATCTTGGGTTCATCTTCGACAATCAGTAAGCGGTTGTCATCTGCCATGGGAGTGCCTTCTTGAAAGAGGATTAATCGGCCTGCAATAGCGGTAACGTCAGCCGCCAGCGTAATCCGCCCAGTGGGGAGGTGCTGGCTTCCAGATGCCCGCCATGGGCATGTGCCAGCGCCTTGGCAATCGATAGGCCCAGCCCACTGCCACCGCTGGAGCGGCTGCGTGACCCTTCTACCCGATAAAGACGCTCGGTCAGGCGGTGAAGTTCACTGTCAGGCACTCCCGGTGCACTATCTTCCCATGTCAGTTGTGCCTGTTGCGGGTCACGTTTCAGGGTAATGCGCAGCTGACCGGGGGCCTCGGTGTAGGCGCAGCTGTTATCCAGCAGGTTGTTCCACAGCTGGCGCAGGCGCTGGGCGTCCCCACGGATCATGATGCCAGCCTCTATCCGGCATTCCAGCGTGAGGCCTGACGTTTCCAGCCAATGGCGGGCATCGTCCAGGCGATGTTGCAGGTTATCGCTCAGGTCCAGCGGGGCCAGCTGGATGTCGAGAGCGCCTGCATCACTTTGTGAAAGTAACCGCAAATCCGTTACCAGGCGTTCCAGCTGAGCGACTTCCTGGCCCAGTGAACCGAGGTTTTCCTGGCTCAACGGGCGAATGCCATCCTGCATGGCCTCAATTTCACCGCGCAGCACGGCCAATGGGGTACGCAGTTCATGGGCGGTGTCCGATACCCAGCGGGCGCGGGCTTCACGGTTGGCCTCAAGGGTGGCGGCCAGCACGTTGAAATCGCTGGCCAGGCGCGATAACTCATCGCGACCGCGCTCCGCAAGGCGGGTGTGGTAATGCCCTTGGGTAAGGCGCTGGGTGGCGACTGCCAGTGCTCGGGCACGGCGGCCCAGCCACCAGGAGAGCCCACCTGCCAGCAGTAACGAGGCAATGCCCAGTGACACAACAATAATCATCAGATTACGTTGCTGGCGTTCCAGAAAACGGTTTTCCATGCGCTCCATTATCTGGCGGGGCGGCCGATAACCCAGGGTGCCGATCGACTGGCCGTTCACCTCAAGGGGTAACCATTGCCAGTCGTCCGAGACGTGCTCGCGTTCGGGCTGAATGATGTAATGCCCCGTTGTGTCGCGCAGTACAAAGTCCCGCGCTTCGCCCAGCGGTGAGGGGCGTTCGCGATGGGAACGCCCCAGGGCGTGGCGCACCACGGCTGGCCAGCGCGAGGGCTCGCTGGCCAGCCATTCCCAGCCCTGATGATACCGCCAACGGTTCTGTAGCCCGTCGGCCAGCACAGTGGCACGATTTTGCTGAGCCTGGCTCAGATAATCCAGAAAGCCGCGATCAATGCTATGCGAAACGGCCAGGAAGACGCCTGCGGAAATGGCCACGTTAACGCTTAAAATAATCGCAAACAGTTTGACGCCCAGTCGCGAGGTCGGGCGCAGTGCGGCGATGGATTTCATGAGCTCACCTCGGCATTGGCGGTGGGGCGTTGCAGGCGTTCACGCAGGTTTTCCAGCCCCAGATAAAGGCAAGGCACGAGTATCAGCAGAATCAAGGTGGCAAACAACATGCCAAAGCCCAGTGAAATGGCCATGGGAATCATGAAACGTGCCTGACGGGAGGTTTCCAGCATCATCGGCGCCAGCCCCAGAAAGGTGGTCAGCGTGGTCATCATGATCGGCCTCAGGCGACGGGTGGCGGCAGCCACAATTGCCTCGCGTGCCGCCATGCCTTCACGGCGTTTGCGGTTGGCATAGTCAATCAGCACCAGGGCATCGTTGATCACCACGCCGGATAGCGCCAGCATGCCGAGCAGGCTGATGATCGACAGGCCAAAACCCAGAATGATATGCCCGCCAATCGCGCCCACGATACCGAACGGAATGGCGGCCAGCACCAGCAACGGCTGGGAGTAACTACGAAACGGAATGGCCATTAAGGCGTAAAGCGCGGCCAGCATCAGCCACATGGCGGTTCGCAGGGTGGCAAGGTTGTCGGCGGTATCCTGCTGGCGGCCACCCAGGCCGATTTCCAGCCCGCTGAATTGTGCCTGCAACCCCGGGAAGACGTCTTCGCGTAGGGTCGCCAGTACCTGGTTGATGGCCACATCGCTTTCGCTGTCAGCGGTGACGGTGATGATTCGCCGTCCATCGATACGCTGGATGCTGCTGGAGGCCTGGCTCAGGGAGATATCTGCCACGCGGGAAAGCGGAACGCTCAGCCCATCGGGTGTGCGTACCGGCAACCGGTAAAGCTCTTCAAGGCTGTCGCGGGCATCAGGGGGCAGGCGAACGTCAACGCTGACTTCGCTGCGCCCGATAAACTGCTCTAACGCCGTGGCACCCTGCAAGGGCCCGCGCAGGGAACGCGCCAGGTCGCTGCCGGTCAGCCCCAAGGCTCGGCCTTCGCTGGAAAGGCGCATTTCCAGCTGAGGCTTGCCATCGCCCAGGCCACTGTCGATATCGATCAGGCCGTAATTGCCCAGCGTCACGGCAAGCTGTGCGGCGGCGCTTTCGAGCACCTGAGTGTTGGGATGGGAAAGCCGTAGACTGAGTGCCGCCCCGCTACCCGGGCCACCCACATCGGATTCAAAACGCACCGACTCAGCGCCTGCCAGTTCACCGCTCAGCTCACGCCAGGCAGGAGCAATCCGTGAGGGAGGCCAGTCCTTGAGGCTTTCCGGGGCAATGTCCAGGCGCACGCTAAGGCTCGCGCCATCCAGTTGGGTGCGGGTGCTGGTGAAGCTTAGCCCTTCTTCGCGCTCGTCGAGGGTGTTGGCCGCATCCAGCAGCTGTTGGCTGAGGGAGCGGCCTAGCGCCATCGGGCTGCCAATCGGTACGCTAACGCTGGCCTGTACCTGATCAGACTCCACGCGTGGCATGAGAGAAAAGCCCATTCGGCCGCTCATTGCCCAGGCGAGGGTGACGGCGAGAACCACGGCACTGATGGAAATCGTCAGCATCCGTTGGTTCAGCGCACCTTGCAGGAAAGGCTCGAAGCGCTGATAGATAAAATGCTTCAACCCCGCCTGCATGCGCTGGCGCAGTCGATCCAGCCAACCGGCAGAGGTTTTTTTGTTGACCCGACTATGGGCCAGATGATTGGGCAGAATAAACAGCGCTTCGACCCAGGAAATCAAAAAGACAGTGATTACCACCATGGGCACAGTGGCAAAAATGATCCCGAGGAAACCGGGCAGAAACAGCAACGGCATGAAAGCGACGATGTTGGATAAAATCGCAAAGGTCAGCGGGGTGGCAATTTCACGGGCCCCCAGAACGGCGGCATCACGCAGGGGGTAGCCTTGCTCGCGGTAGCTGTAGATATTCTCGCCGACCATAATGGCATCATCCACCACGATGCCGAGGGCGATGATAAACGCGAACATCGAAATCAGGTTCAGCGAAACGCCGATCCAGGGCAGGAACAGCAGCGCACCCAGAAAGGCAATCGGAATACCCAGCGTTACCCAGAAGGCCAGCCGTGCCTGAAGAAACAGCGCCATCAACACCATGACCAACGCCAGCCCCAGCCAGGCATTCTTGAGCAGCAGATCCAGACGACCCTGGTAGACCTCCGAGCTATCGCGGGAAACGTCGAGGCTGACTCCTTGCGGCAGGTTGGTTCGCAGGCGTTCAAGCTCGCCCTGAACCACGCTGGAAAGCCCGGTGGGCGTCTGATTGCCAACCTGATAGACATTGACGGAAAGGGCGGGAACCCCGTTATACAGAACTTCGCGGCTGGTGTCGGCAAACCCCGCCTGCACCCTGGCAATATCTCCCAGCCGGACCGGTGCACCCTGGGTGCTGGTGATGACCGCTGACTCGGCAAACGACGGCGCATCATCTCGCCGCCCCTGATAGCGGATCAGCCACTCGCCTTCGCGGGTGGTCAACTGGCCGCTGGCCAGGTCAAGGGCTTCCTGGCCAATAATGGTGGCCAGTGTCTGGTGATCGATTCCATAACGCTGGATGGCTTCGTCATCCAGCAGCACCTGAATTTCACGCGCTCGGTTGCCGGAAAGCTCCACCCGTGAAATACCCTGAGCGGCAAGGAGTTCGGCGCGAACATTTTCGGCCGCATCGTGAAGGGCACCCAGCCCAACATTACCGTAGACCTGCAGGCTAAGTACGCTACGCGACCCGCCTGCCAGGGTAAAGCGTGGTGGGTCGGCGGCGTCCGGCAGCAGGGTGATGGCGTTGACTGCCTGCTGAATGTCCTGATAGACCCGCATGATGTCCACGCCATCAGTAAGTTCCGCGCGTACCTGGCCGCTGTTTTCGCTGGCGGTGGCGGTCAGCTCATCGATACCCTCGACATCGGCAAGTGCCGCTTCAACGGGAAGCAGAATGCTTTGCTCGATGTCTTCAGGCGTGGCACCTGGGTAGCTGATGCTGACATTGACCACTTCCATCTCGAAGTTGGGAAACAACTCCTTCTTGATGCTCAGTGATGCCAGCAGGCCACCCGCAATCAATATAATCATCAGCAAGTTAGGGGCGACACCATGGTCGACCATCCAGGCAAGCGGGCCACGACGGTTCATTGTGTTGCCTCGCCGAGTCGCACGGTTTGCCCTGCACGGGGCTGCGCCAGCCCGGCCACAACGACCCGTTGGCCGTCTTCCAGCCCACTTCGCACTAACACCGTCTCTTCGCCACGATGGGCCAGCTGTACTTTTTGCTGCTGTAGCTGATTGTCGTCATCCACCCACCAGACAATATCCCCCGGATGTAATGCCGCGGGCGGCAGGGCAATCAGTGTTTCCCGAGGCGTCGGGCGCAGCTCGGCGCGAACCACATCGCCCAAACGCAGAGCCGGGCCTTGGCTTTCCAGTGCCAGCGGGTCATTCACGGCAATCAATAGCTGCGCTTGCAGGCCGTTTTCTTCAAGGCTCGGCAGTAAGGCGAGCAGTTGCCCGGCACGCTTTTCGTCCTCTGGCCAGCCTCGGCTGGTCAGGGTGACGTCGTCGCCAACGGTAAGCCAGGCTAACTGATCACCCGGCAGCGATGCCCGTATCCAGAACTGCTCCACGCCAATCAGGCTGATGACTTCACTGCCCTGGCTAAGCAGGCTGCCCGCACCGACAAGCCGCGCTTGAACCATGGCACGCCAGGGCGCACGCAGGGTGGCGCGCTCCAGATTAAGCGCTGCCTGATCGCGGACGACCCGTGCCTGGGTAAGTTGCGCCTGAACCTGACGTAACTGCGGTTCGCGAAGGACCAGCGCACGGCGCTCCGCCGAGAGCTGGCGACCAAAGGACTCATATTCGCTACGTGCCCGCTGCTGCTCCGCCTGCTCAAGGGCGAGCTGTGCCTGGGCATTGGCCAGCTGAGCCTCGGCATCTTCCAGTGCCAGGCGCAGATCGGCCTGATCAATACTGGCTAGGGTAGCGCCTTTCTCGACCACGCTACCGGGTACGACATTATCGGCAAAATGCTCAAGCGTTCCTGACACACGGCTGGCAATGTTGGCCTGCTGTTCCGCCTCAACGCGGCCGAAGGCGTGCAGCACCGGTGCCTGCAGGCTTGCCTCAACGCGCTCCACCTCAACACGAGGCGGCGTTGGCTCGGCGGGCGGGCGGCGCTCAACACGGGGCGGCTCATTGAGCAACCACCAGGCAAGCCCGAAACCGCCGATCAGCACCAGCAGAGCAATCAGTATTCCAGGGCGAAAACGGCCCTGTTGGCGCGAAAGGCGCAGGCGAGCAGGAGGCATAGGCGTGATAACTTCCGTGATTCAAAATAACGTCAGGCGAAAAAACCATAAAGATAACATGCCACCAGCATGCGCGACGCAGACGCAACCAATCGACACGCAATGTGCAAAGAGTGTGGAAGGTCAGCAAGAAGATTAAGATAGCTCAGCGGCTTGGCATTATTATGTAAGTTGCAACACCGAGTCTGTCAGGGATTGAACCACTTAAGGAGAAGTATGTGAGAGCGATTGGTAATTTGCTTTGGTTTTTGTTGGGTGGCGTCTTCATGGGGCTCATGTGGTGGCTGATTGGGTTAATTGCCTTCATAACCATTGTGGGGATCCCCTGGGGGCGAGCCTGCTTTGTGATAGGAACGTTTTCTTTTTTCCCCTTTGGTCAGGAAGCGATCAACCGCAACGAGTTAACCCAGAAAGACGACCTGGGTACCAGTGGGCTTGGCTTGCTGGGGAATATCATCTGGTTCATTTTTGCGGGTTTTTGGCTGGCATTAGGCCATGTGGCATCGGCGATAGTGTGCTTTGTCACCATTATCGGCATTCCTTTCAGTATTCAACACCTCAAGTTGGCGGGTATTGCGCTCTTTCCCATCGGTAAAACCATTGTATCGAAAGAAGTCGCGGCTGCAGCAAGGGCAGCGAATTCGGAAAAAACGCTGGAAGACAGGCGCAGCGACTAACGGACATACACAATCCCTACGCGAAAGCGAGGGAATGCACTGCGGCACATGGCGCAATATTAACTTAGCTGCTAGTCTCATTTTGAAACATAGTAGTGAAAGGAGCCACCATGATGCAGGACGCGACGAACAAACACCTTCCAGCTTGCTCGGCACACCCAGGCCAACGTTTTTATGGGCGCAAGTTGGTGGGGAAGTGGTTTGGGAGATGACTGCTTGCGACGCTGAGCGGTCATTCTTGGCAATACAACAGGAGCGCGAATTTTGGCCATACGGCCTAATGGAAATTAATAGGCAAAAGTATCATAGGCTTGGAGTATCTGGCAGGCTGCATTTGCCGGGAAAAGTGTCAGCACGATTGTTCAATCATAAAACGCGCTGTCTAGTACCTGTTAACTGTGCAGATGCAGGATGAAATTGCGACTTTAGGAAGGAATCTTAAATGGATGCTGAGATATTTTTTCTATTAGCTGGCGTGTGGGTGCTTGGTGGATTGGGCATAATGTTTTCTCTACTTAAAGCTAAACCGGTCAATCTCTTATTCGGCGGAATAGTGCTGCTTCTATATGGATCTTTGGCCGCCATAGGTGCAAGCATGAACGGTGGGCATATGAATTTTCCAGCGCTCGAAATGGCGGGCAATCTCTTGACCGTCTTTTTCTCAGTGATCAGCAGCGTCATGATTGGTTCAGCTTGGGCTGAATTGCGTGCTCGTTATCATGCCAGTTAACAAGGTGCAGCATCGCGGCCGCCGGACGCCCTTTCCGTGTATCCTTCGTCGCCACTCCAGGGTCGCCGCTGTGCTTCGGCGTCAGCATAACAAGCCATAAATCTAAGGAGGAATTAATGGAGAATTTTAAAGCGTCAGTTCAGTACAACGATTTAAAAGGTAGCGCAGCAGCTGATAATGCTGATATGACTGATGCAACCAAGTGGTTGAAAATAAACGGTTATATCAATGATGAATTTGTTGTTGGTGTTTCTATGTGGGTTGGCGAAAACCATGGAACACACAAAGACCCAGTAAGCGTTAAATTCTTAGTCGCTGAATTGATTGGTTACGAGAATATCCCAGAAATGCTTCAAGCCTCTGGAGAACCAGTCGAGGTCAAAGAAATTCGCGTGAATATGAATATCGCTGACTTCTTAGCACTATTTAAGCGATTAGAAATCACTCTCTCAAATGGCGGGTTGTTAGAAGGCAAGACCTACACATCGAATTAAAGGAAATGATAACAAGGCTAGTCAGAGATAGCTTAACCGCCTAGAGTTAGACATATGAGATAAACCTTTAAGGATAGGTGTGATGTACCCAGTCTACGAAATTGACAGAGAGCAGGCAGAAAAGATAATCAATGTAGAAGAAGGATTTCTGAACGACGTAAAGGCAAAAGAAATCAAACCGGCTAAGCTCTCAGAAACAATCTCTGCGTTTGCAAATGCCGGCGGAGGAGATGTCTATATTGGAATTTCTGAAACTGGGGAAGAGAAAAGTAGAGAGTGGAAGGGATTTGGCGATGTAGAAGCTGCAAACGATATTATTCAAACATTGTTTCAAGCACATTACTTTGGAAACCATTTGTTTTTTGAATATTACAAATGTCTTGGTTTAGAAGGCTATGTGCTGCATATTGCGGTGAAAAAGGTAAAGGAAGTAGTCAGGTCAAGCAAAGGTGAGGTTTTTGTTCGCTTGAATGCCGGAAAAGCAAAAATTATCACAGATGATCAATTAAGGCAGCTTGAACTTGATAAGGGTATTGTTACTTTCGAAGATGAGTGGGTGAACGTTGATTTAGCGAAGATAGAAAATAGTATTTCAATTATTAACTTTATGATGAACGTTGTGCCTAGTGCCGAGCCTTTGTCCTATTTGAATAATAAGGAGCTAATTAGGGAAGGTCAGTGTAAAGTTTGTGGTGTTCTTCTTTTCTGTGATGAGCCTGCAGTTTACCTTCCTAAAAGATGCAGCGTTAAAATAATGCGATATCGGACGAAAGATGAGGATATCGGAAGAGAGTTTCTTGACGGAGTGCCGCTAACAATTGAAGGTGATAGTTATACTGTAATCTATTCTTCAGTTGAAGAAACTGTGAAAATTGTTGAAAATATTCAGCGGCTTGGGCCAAAAGGTATGGAACCCATTATATACCCAAATGAAACTCTACATGAGATAATAACTAATGCTGTTTTGCACAGAGACTATAGTGTTGCTACAGATGTTCAAGTGAGAATCTTTGACAACCGTATCGAAGTCGAGAGCCCCGGAAGGCTTCCTGGTCATGTAACTACGAAAAATATTTTGGATGCACAAGCTTCTCGGAACCCAATGCTGGTTAGTTTAATTAATAAATTTCCGAACCCTCCCAACCAAGATGTCGGTGAAGGTTTAAACACAGCATTCAGTGCAATGGAAGCACTGAGATTGAAGCCTCCCTTTGTAAATGAGAAGGAGAACTCAGTGTTGGTTGTTATACCTCATGAATCCTTGGCATCACCTGAAGAGTTAGTGCTGGAATATTTAGAGGATAATGAGGAAATTACCAATCGTATTGCTCGTGATATTACTGGAATAAAAAGTGAAAACACTATGAAAAATGTTTTCCTTCGTTTAAAAGATAGAGAATTAATTGAGCCGATACCTGGACGAAAAGGAGCGGCATCGGCATGGCGCTCGAAAACAGTTTAACAATAGGCTGCACTGCGAAAATTGCTTCACCGCTCTGCGACTCAAAACTGAAGCATGAGTCGATCATTATATTATGTATTATTAAAGTGCAAATCTTGGCCGATAGCGGCCAAGTCATTTGCATTGATGAAGATCCTTTCCATTTGTTACGGCGATGAGCTTACCGTGTAGATAAATCGTTAATCTTAAAAAGAGGCGAGTTGGCCAAGCATGAGGCTGAGCAAACCGCAGTATAGTGGGGCACTGATCCGTCATTCCCGAGTGGGGTAATCGGGAATCCATCTTGACCTTTCTTGCCAATTCCTGAAAACCAAGATCAACATGGATTCCCGCTAAAAGCATGCGGGAATGACGCGGTGGCGGGTCGTGTGGGAATAACCGATCACAAGCATAGAGGGGACGTGATTTTGCCCCACCCTCCTATCTACTAACATTCTAATCATTAGTATTAATTTATCGCGCCCTTCCATATACTAATCTGACTAAAATTAGTAACAGAGGTGGTCTCGATGAAGGTACCTGTCTCTCCACCACCCAAAGAAAGGCTGCTTGAGCTGCTTAAAAGTGGTGATATTGCGAAAATAGCGTTGCTATTCGGTGGCACGGTGGGGCCGACAGACAGCAAGGGGCGTTACCTGCACTGGGACAAGCTCAGGCATCTGGCGATGCCAGAAGGCTATGATGCCGAGCTTTACTGGCTGGCCATGCGCCACGCGCGTGAGAGCATTTCAAAAGATCTACCCTTCAAAGACAAGCAGGGGGCGCCCTTTCGGTTTTGCGTACCGGATATCGTCATGCGCGACATTCTCTGGATAAGCGAAAATGCCACGGGCGCTATCCAGGCGGACAGCCGCATCTCAGACCCGCAAACAAAGCAAACCTACCTGATCAATTCGCTGATTGAAGAGGCGATTAGCTCCAGCCAACTGGAAGGCGCTGCAACCACCCGCCAGGTGGCCAAGGATATGCTGCGTTCAGGCAGAGCCCCAAAGGATCATTCAGAAAAAATGATTCGTAATAACTACAATGCCATGCGCTTTATTCGCGAGTACAAGGATGAAACGCTCACGAAATCAATGATCTGTGAACTGCATAGAATAGTAACAGAAGATACGTTACCTGCTGGAGACGAAGATAAAGCAGGTGTTCTTCGCGGGCAGGATGACGATATCAGGGTTTACTCACTGGATGACAAGCTGCTACATACGCCGCCAGCCTATCAACAGCTTGATGACCGTATTCAACAGCTATGTGACTTTGTTAATTCAGAAAATGACAGCGAGACGAGTTTTATACCGCCTGTTATCAAGGCCATTGTTGTCCACTTCATGATTGGCTATGACCACCCCTTTGTGGATGGTAATGGTAGAACGGCGCGAGCGCTTTTCTATTGGGTGATGGCGAAGGAAGGGTATTGGTTGATGGAGTATATCTCCATCTCCCGGGTGTTGAAGCAGGCGCCGGCACAGTACATGGCGGCTTATCTGCACACAGAAACGGATGGTAATGATGTGACCTATTTCATTATCCATCAGCTTGAAGTGATCAAAAAATCGATTGCTGACCTGCATCGCTATCTTGCAGATAAAGCAGGCGAGGTCAGAGAGACTGAAAAAATTCTCAGGAAATCAAAACTCAACGGACTACTTAACCACCGTCAACTGGGGCTTTTAAAAAATGCGCTGGATAATCCAGGCATGGAATACACGATCAAGTCCCACCAAAATGCGCATGGCATCGCGTATCAGACGGCACGCACCGACTTGCTGGCGCTAGCAGACAAATACCATCTACTGAAAAAATACAAAATCGGTAAAAAAGACGTTTTTATCGCGCCTGCTAATATGTTGAATCTGATAAAAAAATGATGGAAGGCTGTACACAATGGCAAGCATGGATGACGGGGCGGCACGCGGGATTGATGGAGGCACGCCAGTCGGCTGATGTTCGCCTGATAGGCGTTGGATATTTCGTCCGCTCGCCACTCACCCCGAGACGGGCCGGGTCAAAAACTGGATAATGGCGCCATTCGCCAATGCAATGGCGCACCTCATTCATTTATCCGGGTATCCGCATGGAAATTAAAGTCAATTATCTCGATAACCTGCGTCTGGAAGCCAAGTTTGATGACTTCAGCGTTATCTCTGATCAGCCGATTCGCTATAAGGGCGATGGCTCGGCACCGGGGCCGTTTGATTACTTTCTGGCGTCGTCTGCCATGTGTGCGGCGTATTTCGTCAAGGTCTACTGTAACGCTCGGGATATCCCCACCGAGAATATCCGTCTTTCCCAGAACAACATTGTCGACCCGGAAAACCGCTACAAGCAGATCTTCAAGATCCAGATCGAGCTGCCGGAGGATATTTCCGAGAAAGACCGCCAGGGCATGCTGCGCTCGATAGATCGCTGCACGGTCAAAAAGGTCGTACAGACCGGGCCTGAGTTTGTGATTGAAACGGTCGAAAATATTGATGAAGACGCCCAGGCACTGTTGATGGGCGCGCCGGATGGCCAGTCGCGTACCTATATTGAAGGTAAGGACAAGCCGCTGGAAGACACTATCGCCACCATGAGCGGCTTGCTGGCCGACCTGGGCATGAAGATCGAGATTGCCTCGTGGCGCAATATCGTGCCCAACGTGTGGTCGTTGCACATCCGCGATGCGGCCTCACCGATGTGCTTTACTAACGGCAAGGGCGCGACCAAGGAAGCGGCCCTGTGTTCGGCGTTGGGCGAGTTTATCGAGCGCCTGAGCTGTAACTTTTTCTATAACGACCAGTACTTCGGGCCGGACATCGCTGCCAGTGAGTTTGTGCACTACCCCAACGAGCGGTGGTTCCAGCCAGGGCCGAATGACGAGCTGCCGGCGGAAATTCTGGATGAGCACTGCCTGGCGATCTATAACCCGGAAGGGGAGCTGTGCGGTTCGCACCTGATTGATACCAATTCCGGCCGGGCCGATCGCGGCATTGTCTCATTGCCCTTTGTTCGTCAGTCCGACGGCGAGACGGTGTACTTCCCCTCCAACCTGATCGAGAACCTGTTCCTCAGCAATGGTATGAGCGCTGGTAACACCCTGGCCGAAGCCGAGGTGCAGTGTCTTTCAGAGATTTTCGAGCGGGCGGTCAAGCGTGAAATCATCGAGCAGGAAATGACCCTGCCGGACGTGCCGCCCGAGGTGCTGGCGCGTTACCCGGGCATTGTGGAAGGTATTGAGGCGCTTGAGGCTCAGGGCTTCCCGGTGCTGGTCAAGGATGCCTCGCTGGGCGGGCAGTTCCCGGTCATGTGCGTCACTCTGATGAACCCGCGTACTGGCGGTGTGTTTGCCTCCTTTGGCGCGCATCCGAGCTTTGAAGTAGCCCTGGAACGTAGCCTGACCGAACTGCTGCAAGGGCGCAGTTTTGAAGGCCTGAATGATTTGCCGCTGCCGACGTTCAACTCACAGACCGTCAGCGAGCCGAACAACTTTGTCGAGCACTTTATTGACTCCGTTGGCGTGGTGTCCTGGCGTTTCTTCAGCGCCCAGGCGGATTTCGACTTCTGCGAGTGGGATTTCTCCGGCACCACTCAGGAAGAAGCCGATACGCTGTTCGGCATTTTTGAAGATCTTGAGGCAGAGGTCTATGTGGCCGTGCATGAAGACCTCGGCGCGCCGGTCTGCCGTATTCTGGTGCCGGGGTATTCCGAGGTTTATCCGCTGGAAGACCTGGTCATGGATAACACCAACAAGGCGCTGGTGTTTCGTGACGATATCCTCAATCTGCATCGTCTGGATGATGAGCAGCTGGCGGCACTGCTGGAGCGCTTGGAAGACAGCGAAGTGGATGAGCATAGTGACATCATCACCCTGATTGGTGTCGAGTTTGACGAAAACACGGTGTGGGGCCAGCTGACCCTGCTGGAGCTTAAGCTGTTGATCCATCTGGCGCTTCAGGAACATGAAGCGGCGCTGGAGTACGTACAGATGTTCCTGCAGTACAACGACAACACCGTTGAGCGCGGGCTTTTCTACCAGGCGGTGAACGCCGTGCTGGAAATTGTCCTCGATGACGAGCTGGACCTGGATAACTACCTGCCGAACCTGACACGTATGTTTGGCGAAACCACCATGATCGCCGTGGTTGGCTCGGTTGCGGGTGAGGTGCGTTTCCATGGCCTTGAACCTACGAGCATGGCGCTGGAAGGGCTGGAGCGCCACCAGCGCCTGATCGAAAGCTACCAAAAGCTCCACGCCGCGCGGGCAGCACGGGCCAGCTGATGCCTGACTCTGGGTAGCTGTGTTGAGGCCGTCAAGAAGAACATACCCGCGCATATCCTGAAGTCTATTCGTGAGGTGCTGGAAAATGAGTGATGAGATTCTGAGCGCTGAGGAACTTGGCAACAAACTGCTGCAGTCTGTTCAAGAGATGAAAGCAGGCAATGCCGCGCGCATTAGTCGTGTAGAGCCAAACGAGGTCGCGGAGGCGCGTAGCAAGACGGGGCTTACACAGTTGGAGTTTGCCAGGGTGCTGCACATTTCGCCGCGTACCTTGCAGGAGTGGGAGCAGGGGCGGCGTCAGCCTTCCGGGCCTGCAAAGGCGCTTATCGAAATTGCGTTTCGCCATCCTGAGGTGATTCAGGAAGATCTGGCACTGAGGGGTTAAAAACCTCAGCAGGACTGTTATCCATGGAAATCCCCGCTCCTAACCAAAGAACCAGTAGCACACCAGAATGGCGGTGATGATGCCTGCAGCATCGGCAAACAGGGCGCAGCCGAGGCCGTGGCGTATGCGGCTGATGCCGACCGCGCCAAAGTAAACGGCCAACACGTAGAAGGTGGTTTCGGTGCTGCCCTGCATGGTGGCGGCGAGCAGGCCGGGGAAGCTGTCGACGCCGAAGGTGTTCATGGTTTCGATCATCATGGCGCGGGCGCCGCTACCGGAAAGCGGTTTGACGAAGGCCGTGGGCAGGGCATCGACAAAACGGGTGTCTCCGCCCAGGCCTTCCACCATCCAGCGAATCACCTCAAGCCCGGCATCCAGCACGCCGCTGGCGCGCAGTACACCGACCGCCACCAGCATGGCAATCAGGTAGGGCAGCAGGGTGATGGTAAAACTGACACCTTCCTTGGCCCCCTCGATAAAGGCATCGTAAACCCTGACGCCGCGCAGCGCGGCCACACATAAAAACAGCATGACAATGCTGAAAAGGGTCAGGTTACCGACCAGGGTGGAAGCGGCCGCCAGTGCCTGTGCCGACATGCCTGCCAAGGTGGTCAGCAATATCCCCAGCGCCAGGGCGGCGGCCAGCAGATAGGCGAGAATCACCGGTTGCCAGAGCTTGATGCGTTGAACAATGGCTACAGCAATAAGCCCCGCCAGGCTGGAGGCGGTGGTCGCCAGCAGAATAGGCAGGAACACCAGAGTCGGGTCCTCGGCACCCTGCTGGGCGCGGTACATGAAGATGGTCACCGGCAAGAGCGTCAGTGAGGACGTATTGAGTACCAGAAACAGAATCTGGGCGTTGCTGGCGGTTTCTCGGCTGGGGTTGAGTTCCTGCAGGGAATGCATCGCCTTGATGCCGATGGGGGTGGCGGCGTTGTCCAGGCCGAGGATATTGGCGGCAAAGTTCATGCTGATTAGCCCCATGGCGGGGTGGCCGGGGGGAACGTCCGGCATCAGACGGCTGAACAGCGGATCAAGCGCCCGGCCTAACAGGCGTATCAGCCCGGCTTTTTCGGCAATCGCCAGAAACCCCAGCCACAACGTCATGGTGCCTATCAGCACCAGAATAATATCTACACTGATCCGCGCCATATCAAACAGGGCTTCGACCAGGCGCGCGAAGATTTCATGGTCGCCACCCACCAGCCACTGCCACAGGGAAGCAGCAAACGCCGCGATAAAAAAGCTTAACCAGATGCCGTTTAACATGGTGCCGACGCGTCCTTGCATGAGGTGAGCAGAGTCATTAAGCATCCATGCTAAGACATTTGCCCCCTCACGTTCACCCTGAGAGTGACAAAAAGAACAGAATCAGCGGTGGGGAAAGCAGTGACAGAATAAAACCGCTTACCACCGCGACGGGGACACAGGCAACGCCGCCGTGCTGTTGAATTACCGGCAGAGTGAAATCCATGGAGGTAGCGCCTCCGTAGCCAATCGCCAGTGCGGTATGACGGTGAATGACCAGTGGAATCAGGATAAAAGCCAGCAGCTCGCGGGTCAGGTCGTTAAAAAATGCCACACCGCCCATCAGCGGGCCAAGCTGGTCGCCAATTAGAATCGCCGAGAGTGAATACCAGCCGAAGCCAGCGGCCATGGCAAGCCCTTCATTCCAGTTCAATGATAACAGCGGCGCGGCCACCAGGCCGGCTAATAGCGAGCTGGCCCCAAGTGTTAACGCGATCGCCAGCCCCATACGGTTAAGCAGAATTTGCTTTAGAGGCATGCCGGAGTTGCGAAGCTGGCAACCAATCAGCGCCAGAAGCGCATACAGCACCCATTCCGCCAGGCGGTCGGCTGTATCAAACAATCCCTCCCCAACGGAAGGGCCAAGCAGTAATCCGAGCACCACGCCTGCCATCACCACGCCAACCAGTAGCAGTGAGCCCTGCATGGCGGCCAGTTTGCTGGTGGGGGCGTTTTTCACCACAGGAGAGATACCGGCCTTGAGCTTTAGGCGCTGTGATAGCCACCAGAGGGCTGACAGGTTGAACAGCGTGGTGATGGTGAACAGTAGCAGCGCGTTACCGCCCAGCGCAGAGAGTTGAGAGGAAAGGTTCTCAAGTCCGGCCAGGCTGATCCCCATCAGCAGCAGAATGGCGTACACGGAGCCGTTAACGGCGTGATTGATCACTGTCTGCCAGCGTACCTCGCGCACGGGCACCAGGTAACCGAGCAACAGCGGCAATAAAACGATAATAAGTCCGGAGAGCATAAATCAGTCTATGAGGTCACCGAGCGAATCCAGCCGGGTGAGGGTGATATGGGTATTGCGCTTACCGTCTTTCCGGTAGAGCGCTTCGAGAATCAGGCCGGGATAGTCCGCATGAAAACTGATGCGCAACTGGCGGTCAGGTTTTTCGCTATCAAAAAGCATGACAGAACGAGCGTCAAATTCACCGGCAGGTACGCGAAGGCGGGTGGTATCGTCCATGTAGTACTGGAAATGCTCGTCGCGACCACGGTGATCGGCAAAATATACATCGCAGGGCGCTAGAGCCGTACATGTCTCACTACCGGCCCGTCTGGCCAGATCAATAATCGCGGTTTGACGATCCAGCGAGGCAAGGTCGCTTTCCCTGAGCTGGTAGCTGTCACCAATTCCGAGTACTGAGTAGTTGCTATCGTACATCAGCGAATGTGTCGCTGTTTCGTCAGTATGAAAGCGACTGCGCTCTTGCCCGCGTGCAACAGTGATCGAGAAACGCATGTCGCTAAGCCAGTGATGCCCTTCATTTGTCAGGCTGTGTTTGATCGTCGCGCCAGGCCAGCCGCGCACATCGAGGCGGTATTGGGCTTCAAAGGGTATCAGTGGCCGCAATTGGGAGTTCTCCGGCGTATTTCCCATTGCCGCGCCGGGTGCTGTGGCGAGTGCTGCTGGTAGCAACAGCCGGGTCGCGTAAGTGGGTAGCGTTTTCCAATAACGTGAGAACGTAAGCTTGATAGCTTTCATTGCGTGCGTGTCCCTGAGTGATAATCACATCCTGTTGTGAGCCCGGCAGGTGCAACTAGGTTCCTGAAAACCGGTCTCTGAAAATCTGGTTCTTTGAAAAACGCTTGCTGAGCACGTCAGTTCAGGCCTGCTTTCAGCCCCACGGGAGTATAGCGCCAGCCGGGTTGCCCGTCAGTAGCCTTCTTCAGGGTTGATGGTCGTCACCGTCTCGCCTGCTTCAAATGCCCGTATTGTGTCGATGACCTGATCTATTGCTTCGTTCAGCGGCGTAGGGGCTGAAATATGAGGCGTTACGATAACGCGAGGGTGGCGCCATAGTGGACTGTCTTCCGCCAGCGGCTCTTCGGGGAATACATCAAGCAGCGCGCCGCGTAGTCGGCCCGGTGCGGTGTTACTA
The DNA here is from genome assembly GCF_052983955.1 of Halomonas sp. LS-001. Lineage (NCBI taxonomy): Bacteria > Pseudomonadati > Pseudomonadota > Gammaproteobacteria > Oceanospirillales > Halomonadaceae > Halomonas > Halomonas sp. LS-001. The sequence goes on along the minus strand of NZ_CM129816.1, from coordinate 3,066,033 downwards.
CCCAGGGCGTCGAGCAGGGCATCATGTTCTATCAAGGTGCCACGGCCGGGGTTGATCAGGCTAGCACCTTCGGGTAGTAGCGCTAAGTTGTCGGCGTTAATTAACCTGCGGGTGGCGGCCGTGTCAGGTAGCAGAGTGACCAGCGTCTGAGAGTGACGTAATACCTCCGTTAAGCCCTCTTCACCGTGGTAGCAGGTGACGCCATCAATCTGCTTGGCGGAACGGCTCCAGCCGAGCACGTTAAAGCCATCGTCACTGAGCGCTTGCGCCACATGACTGCCGATGGCTCCCAGCCCCAGAACGCCAATCGGCCAGTCGGCTTTGTCCGGCACATCATGGGGCTGCCAGTGAGCATTGGCCTGCTGAGTCAGGTAATGGTCAAAACTGCGCAGGAAATGCAGGACGCCATAGCGCACATAGTCTGCCATCAGATCGCCCATTCCAGCATCGCGAAGTTTGACGATAGGCACATCACGAGGCAGCCCAGGCGTGCGCAACAGGTAATCCACACCGGCCCCCAGGTTGATGATGGCTTTTAATTGCTTCTGTTCTCTCAGCAGCGGCTCGGTGGGTTTCCAGGCCGCCAGATAGTCGGCATTTACACGCTCTTCTGGCGGGGCATCACTGGTAAGAACCTGAGCGTTTGAAAAGGCGCTGGCAAGTGCGCTGCGCCATTGCTCGGCAGCCTCGATATGGACGACAATTTTCATGTGTTCTCCCATTTCACTGTTAACGATGGTTTCCGTTTCATGACTTAAGCGATTTTTTGTCATAAAGGCTTTGACCCGCAACCGCAGTGGGGTGCTAGTATCGCTTTAAGACGACATTGGCGGGCCTACTGCGGGGGTGGCCAGGTCGATCCGGTGGTCCGAGAAAGCGACGAAAGTCGCTTTTTCGGTTCTTGGTGATCCCTTTGATGACGAGTTGCCCGATGACGACTCAGGTTTCCCTGCCCTTCACACGTGAAGAGTACGCTAATCGACTTTGGAAGGTGCGCGCTGACATGGCGGGCCGCGGTATTGACGTTCTTATCGTCAGTGATCCTTCCAATATGGCCTGGTTGACTGGCTATGATGGCTGGTCCTTTTATGTGCATCAGTGTGTGCTCGTTGGTCTTGAAGGCGAGCCCGTCTGGTACGGTCGCCGCATGGATGCAAACGGCGCGCTGCGCACCTGCTGGATTGATCCGGACAATATAACTTACTACCCGGATCACTATGTTCAAAACCCGGATATGCACCCGATGGAGTATCTCGCTCAGTCAATCATGCCGGATCGTGGTTGGCATGAAGGCGTCGTCGGGATGGAAATGGACAACTACTATTTTTCCGCCAAAGCCTACCTGAGCCTGCTGCGTGAGCTACCGCATGCGCGCTTTATGGATGCTAACGGCCTGGTGAACTGGTGTCGGGCGATCAAGTCACCTCAGGAAGTGGCTTACATGCGCTGTGCGGCAAAAATTGTCGAGGGCATGCATTCGCGTATTCTGGAAATGATTGAGCCAGGTTTGCCAAAGAGCAAGCTGGTGTCCGAGATATATCGTGTGGGTATCGAAGGTTATATCGATGACAACGGCAAGGTGTTCGGCGGGGATTATCCTGCCATTGTTCCCATGCTACCCACCGGAAAGGACGCAGCAGCCCCTCACCTGACCTGGGACGATACGCCGTTTCGCGAAGGTGAAGGCACTTTCTTCGAGATCGCCGGTGTTTATAAGCGCTATCATGCGCCGATGTCGCGGACGATTTTTCTTGGCACACCTCCCAAGGACTTTTTGCGGGCAGAGTCGGCGCTGCTGGAAGGTATCGAAAATGGCCTGGCGGTGGCCAAACCTGGCAATCGCACTGCTGATATCGCCATGGCGCTGGGTGCGGCGATGGATAAATATGGCTTTGACCGTGGCGGTGCCCGCTGCGGGTATCCGATCGGGATTTCCTACCCGCCAGACTGGGGTGAGCGTACCATGAGCTTACGCCCTTCAGATGTCACCGAGCTGAAACCTGGCATGACCTTTCATTTTATGCCTGGGCTCTGGGTGGAAGACTGGGGGTTGGAAATCACGGAAAGTATCCTGATCACCGAAGACGGGTGTGAAACGCTGGCGAATTTCCCGCGCCAGCTGTTCGTCAAATAATGAGCGGTTAGTGAAATCTAAAACGCTGCTGTCACTCGACACAATGACTGACGCTGGCCACTGAGTTAGCATTCGTCGAAATTGTTAAAATATGGTTCAGAGAATAAGGAAACCTTATGAGCATGCGTCCCAGTCCGATTTCTGCCACCGTGGATTTTGATGCCGAAGGTGTCCAGCACGGTTTTTTGAAGCTGCCCATTTCCACCGATGAATCTGCCTGGGGAGCGGTGATGATTCCGCTGACCGTGGTGAAAAACGGTGACGGCCCTACCGCCCTGTTGACTGGCGGCAATCACGGCGATGAATACGAAGGCATTACCTCTTTGCTCAAGCTGTCTTCCACGCTGAAAGCCGAAGACGTCAGTGGTCGTGTGATCATTGTGCCCTGCATGAACACGCCCGCCGTGATGGCCGGTAAACGTACGTCTGGAATGGATAGCGGCAATCTTAATCGCAGCTTCCCCGGCGACCCTAACGGCGGGGTGACCGAACAGATTGCGGACTATTTCACTCGTGTGCTGGTGCCCATGAGTGACGTGGTGCTGGATCTGCATTCCGGTGGGCGCACCCTGGATATTCTGCCGTTTGGTGCCTCCCACGTGCTGGACGATAAGGATCAGCAGCAGGCGGCGCTGGAAGGTGCTAAAGCCTTTGGTGCGCCCTATGCCATGGTCATGTTCGAGCTTGACGCAGAAAAACTCTTTGATACAGCCTGCGAACGTCAGGGCAAAGTGTTTGTTGCGACGGAGCTGGGCGGTGGCGGCACCTCTACGCCGGAAAGTATGGCGATTACCGAGCGTGGCGTACGTAACTTCCTGATTCACTATGGTTTGGTAGCAGGCGAGGTTGAGATGCCTGCGGGAGGCCAGCAATACCTGGACATGCCGGATGCCAGTTGCTATGTGCAAAGCCAGCATTCTGGCGTGCTAGAGCTTGCGGTGGCGCTGGGCGACGCCGTTAAAAAAGGCCAGCCAATTGCGCATGTTTATGATATGACGCGCAGCGGTACGGCTCCTGTGACTTATTACGCAGAGCGTGATGGTGTGCTGATGGCACGACGCGCCCCGGCACTGATCAACATGGGGGATACTCTTGCAGTGATCGCCGACGTGGTGGAGACTCTTGACGCCTAAGCGCGACAGGCAACCACCATGATGAAACTTGACCGATACGATCTGAAAATTCTGGAAATTCTTTCGCGCGATGGGAGGATCACCAAATCCAAACTGGCCGACGCCATCAATCTCTCGGTGAGCCCCTGCTGGGAGCGGGTAAAGCGGCTCGAAAAGGCCGGTGTTATTCAGGGCTACAGCGCACGGATTGATACCCAGGTGCTGGTGCCACGCAATGCCGTCTGGATGCAGCTTGAGTTAAAAAAGCACGATGCTGAGAGCTTCGCCTGTTTTGAAGCGCTGGTCATGGAAACCACAGAGGTCACCGAGTGTATTGCGGTAGGTGGCGGGGTGGATTACCTGGTTAAGTTTGAGGTGCTTTCAATCGACAGCTACCAACGATTGATTGATCGTTGGCTGGTCTCGGACGTTGGCATTGAGCGCTATTTTACCTATATAGTGACGAAGCTAGTCAAAAAGTCCGAGCCTGATATCGGGCCCAAGGATTTTTTGTAACTTTTACGTTTGTCAGTAATTTTTACGTCTGTCAGTAACTTTTACGCCTGTAAATAGTTTTTAATGGTTTATCCATGTGTATGGTCAACGCCAATTCAGCGTTGCGTTGGCTTAACATACGGAAATACACTCACCAATTGCTTAGTGGAGTTCGAACAACCAAGTCTGCCCGCTAAGCTAAAACAGTCAGATCGCCTGACGCAGAGAGAAGCTAATGTCTTATTTCACCATTGCCGGTGTTCAAATGCATGCCCTGCACCACGGCGACAATACCGAAGCCATGCGTCATCGAGTTGACGCCTTGATGAACCGTTTTCCGCAGGTTCAGATGGTGCTTTTCAGTGAATTAATGCCAATGGGGGCTTCGCCACTCAATGCTCAGGTATTACCCAGTGATACCGAAGCAATGTTTTGTGAGCTGGCAGCCAAGCACCGCATCTGGCTAATTCCTGGCTCAATGTTTGAGCAGGTCGGTGAGCATATTTACAACACCCTGGTTGTGATCAACCCGCTTGGGCAGATCGTGACACGCTATCGCAAGATGTTTCCTTTCCGTCCCTATGAAGCCGGTGTTGAAAGCGGCACTGAATTTGTGGTCTTCGATGTGCCCAACATTGGCCGTTTCGGCGTGTCGATCTGTTATGACATGTGGTTCCCTGAAACCACCCGAACGCTGGCTTCCATGGGCGCAGAGGTGATTCTTCACCCCACCATGACAGATACCATTGATCGGGATATCGAACTTTCCATTGCTCGCACCAATGCGGCGATCAACCAATGCTACTTCTTTGATATCAATGGTGCAGGCGCACTAGGTAATGGCCGTTCCATCGTTGTCGGGCCTTCGGGTGATGTGATTCACCAGGCCGGTATCGGAGAAGAAGCCATGCCGATCGAGATTGACCTTAACCGTGTGCGCCGCGAGCGGGAAACGGGGTTGCGTGGATTAGGCCAGCCGCTCAAGAGTTTCCGGGACCGTGATGTCGATTTCTCGCTTTATCGTAGCGAAAACGGTTCTTCGCCTTTTCTGGATACGCTTGGGCCACTGGTAAAACCGGTACGCAACGACCAAGACACCTTCTAGGAGGCTTTAGAACTTGACTGATCGCCACGAGAAGACTGGTGATTCTCCCCCCAGATGGATGAATCCATTCAGGCGAATCATGCGCTATTTAGCACAACGATTAACCCGCACTGGCTTACCGTGGCCTTCAGTGCCCGTCACACAAGGAGCGAAAACAATGACTAAAATCACTTCCATTGCAGATGTTCGTCGTCACTTTCTTAACAACAAGGAACCGATTTACTTCATTTCCGCGACCAACTTCAACCTTCTCGGTATCGGTGACTGGGTCGGTGGTTTCCGTCACATCAACTACATTGACTGCTTTGAAGGCAAGCAGCGCAATGTGTTTGTGCCCAAGGAAAAGTTTCCGCGCGATTTTGAAAGTATTGAAGACATCAACAACTATCTGCTCGAACACAAGGAAGTGATCGACTTCATTCAATCACGCGCCGACGGCGGAAACGCCGGTGTGGCGGCGTTTTTGATGTTTGACGAGCACACCGAAGAAATCTGCAAACAGTTAGGTCTGCGGATTGCTTTTCCGCCGGATTCGCTACGTCGCCGGATGGATAACAAGATTGAAACCGTGCGCATTGGCAACAAGGCGGGCGTGCCAAGTGTCCCTAATGTGTTGACCAAGGTCGGCAGCTATCAGGAACTGCTGGAAGTGAGCAAGGAGCTGGGTAGCGATCTGGTAGTACAGACGGCTTTCGGTGATTCCGGCCATACCACCTACTTTATCTCCAGCGAAGAAGACTACTACAAGCACGCCGAAGAGATCGAAGCTGAATCCGAAGTTAAAATCATGAAGCGCATAAACTGTCGTGGTTCGGCAATTGAAGCTTGTGCTACCCGCTGCGGTACCGTGGTTGGCCCCTTGATGACTGAGCTTGTGGGTTTCAAATCCCTGACGCCCTATAAAGGCGGCTGGTGTGGCAACGAGATGTTTGTGGATGCCTTCAGCCCGGAAGTCAGCGATCTGGCACGTGAATACACCTTTAAATTCGGTGAAGCACTGCGCGAAGAAGGGTATCGCGGCTACTTTGAACTCGACTTCCTGATCGACACAGACACGAATGAAGTCTATCTGGGCGAGCTTAATCCCCGAGTTACGGGCGCAAGCTCCCTGACCAACGTGGCGGCTTTTGCTCACTCTGATGTGCCACTGTTCCTGTTCCACTTGCTGGAATTCTCGGATGTCGACTTCGATCTGGATATCGATGACATCAACGAGCGTTGGGCACACCCTGAAAGCATTGATAGCTGGAGCCAGCTGGTCATCAAGCACACTGATGAAAGTGTTGACCTGTTGACACAGGCACCCAGCACGGGCGTCTGGCGCATGCATGAAGGCGGCGAGATCACCTACGATCACTACAGTTATCACCCGCATGCCGCAGAAAACGAGAGCGAAGCCTTCTTTTTGCGCATCAGTGGGGCGGGTGATTTCCGCTATGAAGGCGCGGATCTTGGTATCCTGATTACCCGAGGCCGGTTGATGGACGATGACTTCCAGCTGAACGAGCGTGCCAAAGCTTGGATCAATGGCATTCGTCAGCAATACACCGGACAGGCGTTGCAAGACCCCGTGGTGGAGGAGGTTGCCGTTAGCCATGCCATCGGCGGTGGCAACTTCAAAATACTGTGATGAATGGCAAACTGGGCAAAGGCCGGGCGCCAGTTGTCGAGTCGGAAAAGGCGCTGACGTTTCGAACCGTGCATGAAGAAGTGGCGGGAAGTAAATGGCAGTCGCTTTTTCATTACCACTGGCCTGCCTATGAAGCCTGGTATCTGGCGGAAGGTGAGCGCGAGCGTCCATCGTATCTGGAATGCCACAACGCCTTGCGCCACCATATGCCAGAGCTTCTGGATACCTACCGTGCCTTGTGCACGCTGGCCGGTGGTGGTGATCTGGCATCACGCCTGCTGAGCCTGTACCGCCCACCGCCGTATATTACCGGCTGCTCTCAGGCCGTGCTGGCAAGTCCGACCTCGACGGTGCTGGCGCGCAACTACGATTATCCACCGGAGCTGTGCGAAGGCACTATTCTCTATACCCGCTGGAATCAGCGTCGTGTGATTGCGATGACTGACTGCCTATGGGGTGTGCTGGATGGCATGAATGATTCAGGGCTTGCCGTGTCGCTGGCCTTTGGGGGGCGCAAAGTGGTTGGGGATGGTTTTGGTGCTCCGATCATCCTGCGCTATATTCTGGAGTTCTGCGATACTGTGCCTGAAGCATCGGCAGTACTGTCCCGAGTGCCGACTCACATGGCTTATAACATCACGGTGGCAGACGCCAGTGGACGCTATGTGACAGCCATGATTGCACCAGACCGTGCCGCCAGCATTCGACGGGTGGCGGTGGCAACCAATCATCAGAAGAAAATTGAGTGGTATGCCCACGCGCTGGCCTCTGAAACCCTGATTCGCGAGCGTCAACTGTCAATTCTGGTAGATGATGACGCCACGACCGACGAACGGCTGGTGTCGGCTTTTTCTGCGCCGCCTCTGTTTCGTCACGATTACCGGCGTGGTCTGGGTACCGTGTATACAGCGGTCTATCGTCCGAACGAAGGGCTTACCCAGTTTCTCTGGCCCGGAAAAGTGCTGGATTTACGCTTTGATATGTTTGTTGAAGAACAATTTATTGTGCGCTATGGCGTACGCGGCCTGAATAGCTGATCAGCACTGCCGACGCAACCAGTGCATTTTCAGATAAATACCGACAAAGGATGGGTGTCGTCATGCAAGATAATAGTCCCACTGAAACGCCTTACACCGCCCTGGGTTTTTATCACAAAATTTCCCAACTTCGCGCCGATACCTGGAATGCACTCAAGCGTGACTTGGGCATCCTGACCCGCCTTGAAGACGAAAGTCGCGCCAAGAATCTGATCAAGTCCATCGATATCAAGCTGACACGCCTTGAGATTATTGAGGACTATCACGCGTTTCCGTCGAAAGAAGACTTTCGCTATCTGTGGACGCTCTTCAACCGCGGCGAATACTCGGTGTTGGATAAAATTATCAAACGTCTGGTTCGCGCCTTGATCAGTGAGTCTTACCGGCGGCGCCATGTGGATCTCTCCGAGACCGATGCCGGTGCGGAAGATATGGAAAATCGTGATGCGCTCAGTCAGCTTCGTCGAGGGCATCCTGCTTCTAACAGTTCCGCACAGCCGTATTTTGAACTCTTGATCGTCGATAACCTTTCCAACCAGGAAGAGGAGGTGGTGCGTGAAGCGTTTCATAATATGCGCCGCCCCGAGGACCGGTTTGTCTATGACGTGGTAACGGTGAAAAGCTTTGAAGATGCCTTGATCGCCGTTCTGGTCAATCCCAATATTCAGGCGTGTCTGATCCGTTATGAATTTCCCTATAAATCAAAATATAACCTGAGTGCGCTGCGCAATTATCTGGAAGGTCTTTCGGAGAAGGAGCTGGAACATCAGTCCGAAGCCGAGCGTAGTATTCTTCTCAGCTCGATGATTCATGAGCTGCGGCCTGAAATCGACCAGTTCCTGGTCACCAGCGGCGATGTTGAAGCCACCGCCAGCCGGGATATCAAGCATTTCAACCGCATTTTCTATCGTGAAACGGATTACATCGAACAGCACCACACGATTCTGCGGGCGATTGATAATCGCTACCGCACACCGTTTTTCGATGCCCTGCGTGAATACAGTAAAAAGCCCACCGGTGTCTTCCACGCCATGCCGATTTCACGTGGTAAATCGGTGACCCGCTCCCACTGGGCGGGGCACATGATCGACTTCTACGGCATCAATATTTTCCTGGCTGAAACCTCAGCGACTTCCGGCGGGCTTGATTCCCTCCTGCAGCCGTTTGGGCCGATCAAGAAAGCCCAGGAATATGCGGCTCGTGCCTTTGGCGCGCGGCGCAGTTTCTTTGTTACCAACGGGACCTCAACCGCCAACAAGATTGTCGTGCAGGCGCTGATCAAACCCAAAGACATTGTGTTGGTGGACCGGGACTGCCACAAATCACATCACTACGGTATGGTGCTGTCTGGCGCTCATGTCAGTTATCTGGATTCCTATCCGCTGGATGACTACTCCATGTACGGTGCCGTGCCGCTACGTGAAATCAAGAAAACACTGCTTGCCTACAAGCGTTCCGGTGAGCTGCACAAAGTCAAAATGCTGCTGCTGACCAACTGCACCTTTGATGGCATTGTGTATAACGTGCGTCGGGTCATGGAAGAATGTCTGGCAATCAAACCGGATCTGGTCTTTTTGTGGGATGAAGCCTGGTTTGCCTTTGCCGGTTTCAACCCCACCTATCGACCGCGCACCGCCATGAACTCGGCGCGTACGCTGCGTAACCGTTACCGTAGCGAGAGTTATCGCGAGGAATATGCGGCCTGGAAGGCTGAGTTTGACCTGCTTGACCCGGATGATGATGCCACCTGGCTGGATCGGCGCCTGATGCCAGACCCGGATGCCGTTCGCATTCGCACCTATGCCACTCACTCAACGCACAAGACGCTGACGTCCCTGCGTCAGGGTTCGATGATTCACGTATGGGATCAGGATTTCCGCCAGAAGGTCGAGGCGTCTTTCCACGAAGCCTATATGACGCATACTTCGACGTCACCCAACTATCAGATTGTGGCGTCACTGGATGTGGGACGTATGCAGGCCGAGATGGAAGGCTTCGAGCTGGTACATGCGCAGGTCGAGACGGCACTTTCGCTACGTGAACAGCTCTATAATAACCCCTTGCTGCAGAAGTATTTCCGGGTGCTCAAAAACAGCGATATGGTGCCGGAAGCCTATCGAGAATCCGGGGTCGAGTCCTATTACGATCCGGTGATCGGCTGGAACCAGATGGAGGAAGCCTGGGCACGCGATGAGTTTGTGGTTGACCCAACCCGCATCACCATTGCGATTGGTAATACCGGCGTTGACGGCGATACCTTCAAGAATGAGTACCTGATGAACAAGTACGGTATTCAGATCAACAAAACCTCACGCAACACCGTGCTGTTTATGACCAATATCGGCACCACGCGCGGGGCGATCGCCTACTTGCTGGATGTACTGATCAAGCTGGCCAAGGAGTTCGAGTACCGTCTGGAAGACAGCAGCCGCCCTGAGCGCAAGATCATTGAGCATCAGGTGGATTCCCTGAACAATGACCTGCCGCCGCTGCCGGATTTCAGCCGCTTCCACGATGCTTTCCGGCCTAATCCCGAAACGCCTCAAGGCGATATCCGGTGTGCCTATTTTCTCAGCTACGATGAAGAAAATACCGAGTACCTGCGCTTTGACAATGGCAAATTGCAGGCGCAGATGCGTGACGGGCGGGATGTCGTGTCAGCCAGCTTCGTGATTCCCTATCCACCAGGATTTCCGGTTCTGGTGCCAGGGCAGGTGATCAGTGAAGAAATCCTGTATTTCCTGCAAGCGTTGGACGTTACCGAGATTCATGGTTATCGGCCAGAGCTGGGGCTGGTAGTCTTTACCGAGGAAGCGTTAATCAATCCGGTGGAAGGCTAGAAAAACCGCGTTGCCAAAAAAAACCACACTCAAAGCAGGCTAGACAAAAAAAGTGCCGGAATAATCCGGCGCTTTCAAAAACACTTCGTGCACGATCTCCCTTATTCTAGACGCACTGCAACAGCCCAGCTTACTGCTGGGCTGTTTATTTACATTGCAACAGGTTGTCGCTCAGGGTGAGCTTCAATCAGGGGAGGTGCCTATGACCACACTATCGACCACGCTGACCAAGCGTCTGGAAGATCCGCGTTTATTCCGTCAGTACGCTTATATTGATGGTAAGTGGACACACGGTCATCGCGAAGAAGCTGTCACTAACCCGGCAACGGGAGAAGTGCTGGGCCATATCCCGCTGCTTGATGCGAACCAGATTACCGCCGCTGTCGACGCCGCTGAAGCCGCCTTTGTACATTGGCGTGCGCTACGTGCTGATGAGCGCTGTGAGCGCTTACTGGCCTGGTATGACCTGATTCAGGCCAACCGTGAAGACCTCGCCACCATCATGACGCTGGAACAGGGCAAGCCGATGCCGGATGCCCGTGGTGAAGTGGAATACGGTGCCAGCTTTGTGCGCTGGTTTGCAGAAGAAGGCAAGCGTACCTACGGCGAGACGATCCCTAGCCATATTCCCAATGCGTCGCTGGGTACGATTAAAGAACCGGTGGGCATTGCCGCGCTGATTACCCCGTGGAATTTCCCGCTGGCGATGATTACCCGCAAAGCGGCAGCGGCATTAGCGGCCGGTTGCCCGGTGATTGTCAAACCGGCTAACGAAACGCCGTTTTCCGCGTTGGCCCTGGCAGAACTGTCTGAACGTGCCGGTATCCCGAAAGGTATTTTCAACGTTGTGCTGGGCGAGCCGCCGGAAGTTTCCAAAATTCTGTGTGCTGAGCCACGTATTAAGGCATTATCATTTACCGGTTCCACCCGTGTTGGCCGTCTGTTGATGGAGCAGAGTGCGGGCACCGTCAAGCGTCTTTCGCTGGAACTCGGCGGCAATGCGCCCTTTATTGTCGGTCCGGATATGGACCCGAAGGAAGCCGCGTACGCTGCTGTTGATGCCAAGTTCCAGACCTCGGGTCAGGACTGCCTCGCTGCCAACCGCATCCTGGTGCATGAGTCGATTCACGACGAGTTTGTTGAACAGTTTGCAGAACGCATGGCGGCGCTAAGTGTCGGAGACGGCATGGAAAGCGAAGTCGATCTCGGTCCGCTGATTCACCGTCAGGCGGTAGAAAAAGCTACCACGATTGTTGATGATGCCATCGCGCGTGGGGCGACCCTGGTAGCAGGTGACCAGAGCCAGGCTCCAGGAGAAAACTTCTTCATGCCGGTCATGCTTACCAATGTTACCGCTGACATGCAGGTATGGCGCGAAGAAAACTTTGCTCCTGTCGCTGGCATTACTGCCTACGGCAGCGATGATGAAGTCATCGAAATGGCCAACGATACCGAGTACGGCCTGGCCGCTTATGTCTATACCCACGATATACGGCGTATCTGGAAGTTGATGCGCGCCCTGGAGTACGGCATGGTCAGCGTCAACTCAGTGAAAATGACCGGGCCGCCTGTGCCTTTCGGCGGGGTCAAGCAATCCGGCCTCGGTCGTGAAGGTGGCGCGACGGGTATCGAAGAATACCTGGAAACTAAATACTACTGCCTGGGCGCCCTGGGTTCCGTATCAGGTAGCTAATCGCCCTGTATTTACAGAGACCGTACGTTATAAACCGTACGTGACATAAAAGCACCACCTGTGTGGTGCTTTATAACGAATCGTTGAAACACGAACACGCCCCCGGCAAACGCCACGGATGGGGTGAGTTATCAGCACAGAGAGAACACTATGAGCTTGCATCAGGATTTGATCGAACGTGACCGTAAGGTGACTTTTCACGCCTCTACCCACCTGCGTGATTTCGCCCAGGGCGATATGCCGGGCCGTGTCATCACCGGCGGTAAAGGCATCAACATCGTGGACAAGGACGGCCGTGAGTTCATTGACGGTTTCGCTGGCCTTTACTGCGTCAACATCGGCTATGGCCGTACGGAAGTTGCCGAAGCGATCTACAAGCAGGCGCTGGAAATTTCCTACTATCACACCTATGTAGGCCACTCCAACGAGCCGCAGATCGAACTTTCCGAGCGCATCATCAAGGCAGCGGGCATGAACATGTCCAAGGTCTACTACGGCATGTCCGGGTCTGATGCCAACGAAACGCAGCTCAAAATCGTGCGTTATTACAACAACGTGCTGGGTCGTCCGCAGAAGAAGAAAATCATCTCGCGTATGCGTGGCTATCATGGTTCCGGCATCGCTTCCGGTTCACTGACCGGCCTGAAAGCGTTTCATGACAAGTTCGATCTGCCGATTGAAACCATTCGTCATACAGAAGCGCCGTATTACTACCATCGTGCCGCTGAACAGCACGGCATGACCGAGCGTGAATTCTCCGCGTTCTGCGCGGAAAAGCTCGAAACCATGATTCTGGAAGAAGGTCCGGACACCGTCGCGGCCTTTATCGGTGAGCCAGTGCTGGGTACTGGTGGTATCGTGCCGCCGCCGGAAGGCTACTGGGATGCGATTCAAGCCGTACTGGTCAAGTACGACATCCTGTTGATTGCGGATGAAGTGGTCTGTGGCTTTGGCCGTACCGGCTCTGAATTCGGCAGCCACCACTACAACATGAAGCCCGATCTGGTCACCATCGCGAAAGGCTTGACCAGTGCTTATCAGCCGCTTTCCGGTGTGATCGTGGGTGATCGCGTATGGAAAGTGCTTGAGCAGGGCACCGGCGAATTCGGCCCGATCGGTCACGGCTGGACCTATTCCGGTCATGCACTGGGCTGTGCCGCTGGCATCGCTAACCTGGACATCATCGAGCGTGAAAATCTGGTCGGTAACGCGGCAGATACTGGCGCTTATTTCCAGCAGCAACTCAAAGCGACCTTCGAAGGTCATCCGCTGATTGGTGATGTTCGCGGTGTTGGCCTGATGGCTGCGCTTGAGTTCTCACCCGATGCCAAACAGCGCCTACACTTCGATCCGGCGCTGAAAGTCGGCCCGCGGGTGTCCGCTGCCGCTATGGAAGAGAATCTGATTGCGCGTGCCATGCCGCAAGGCGATATCCTCGGCTTTGCGCCGCCGCTAACCATCAACCGTGCAGAGGTGGACGAGGTGATCCGTCGTGCCAAGCGCGCTGTGGATAACGTGGCTGATGAGCTGGTGCGTTCAGGGGATCTCAAAGAAGGTCATAAAGCGTCTGAAATGGCTGTTTAAGTTAAGATTTTTCCTGACGTGATAACGCCGTTGCCTGTTTCGACAAGCAACGGCGTTTTTGTTTGTGAGCACCTTGGCTATGCTGTAAAAATGGGTGATATCGCTTTATAGCAGGAGACAATCAACATGCATCCCGTGATGGCTTTTGATGTGTACGGCACCTTGATTGATACTCAAGGGGTCACCACAGAGCTTGAAAAACGCCTGGCAGAGCCTGAAAAAGCGGTAGAGTTCGCTCGCCGTTGGCGCGATAAACAACTGGAGTACAGTTTTCGACATACCGTGATGGGGCATTATGTGCCCTTTGCGGAATGTACCCGTGAAGCGCTGGAGTTTACCAACCGTGCCCTGCAAGCCGGATTGAGCGAGAACGCCTGCGATCATCTGATGGCAGTGTATGCCGAACTCCCCGCTTTTCCCGATGCGGCGCCGGCACTGGAACGCCTGAAAGCGGCCGATATCCGCTGCGTTGCCTTTTCCAACGGTACCCACAACGCGGTTAGCCAGCTACTGAAGCGAGCCAATCTGAGCACCTATATGGATGACATCATCAGTGTCGACGATGTTAAGCGTTTCAAGCCCGACCCTGCCGTCTATGCTCACTTGCGCACCCGGCTGGAAACCCGCCCCGAACATACGTGGCTGATTTCGAGTAACGCCTTTGATGTCATCGGTGCTGCCCACGCTGGTTTGCGCAGCGCCTGGGTACGCCGTCATGCCGATGCGCCTTTTGACCCTTGGGGAATCGAACCGGATATGACCGTGGTTGATCTCCAGGCACTGGCGGAACATCTATTGGCCTAGTGTTGCCAAACGGAAAGCACTTTCCGGTGCAAGAGTGAACATGGCCTGTTGTTTGCGCCATGATATTAATTAATAAAGACAACGTCAGGAGACGTCGATGTCCGTTTTTTCATTACGTAAAGTGTTGTTCGCTACGGGGTTGCTCGGCTGTGCAGCGTTTGCCCAGGCTGATGAGACAGAAAACTACGGTATTGAACACGTTATGTCAGATAGCGCCTTTGGGGCCGTTGTGGAGCGTCTGGAAAACACCCTGGATGAAAAAGGGCTGACGCTGATGACGACCGTTGACCACGCGGCCAATGCCGCCAACATCGACATGACGTTGGCACCGACGACACTGTTTATTTTTGGCAACCCCAAGGTGGGTACACCGATGATGCAGTGTCATGGCAGTGTGGGTATGGATCTGCCACAAAAAATGCTGGTACGTGAGACGGATGAAGGTGTGCGGATTGAGTGGAACGATCCACATTTCCTGGCCCAGCGCCATGGCCTGGAAAACTGTGATCTACCGCTGGATAAAGTATCGGGCCTGCTGCGTACTGTGGCAGAAACGGCCGCTGAAGAGTAAGCTATTAACCTTGTTTTCCCCTTCATGACAAGGCGTTGAAATGTCGAAAAAGATCTATTGTATTGCAAGCTTTAAACCCAAGCCCGGTAAAGAAGAAGCGGTTTTCCAGGCGTTGCAGGCGCTAGAGCCGAATACACATCGCGAAGATGCCTGCCTGCATTACACAGTCACCCGTCAAATCGATAATCCTTTTGCTCAAGGGACCAGCTACCCGATTGTTTTTCATGAAATATGGGCAAGCCGGGAAGAGTTTGAGGCCCACTGCCAGCGTAGCGAGATTCAGGCCTTTTTTGCTAAGCATGTGGAAGCCGAAGACGGTGATATCGAAGATGCCAACGTATGTGTTTACACAGATGAGCCGTCGAACTTTGATGCTCCCAAGGTGTGAACGGCAGGTCATCCAACCTGAATCGTACGTGTAGAATGGCCATCAGTATTTAACAACAGTATTTAAAAAACGGAGCGAGCATGACTGAAAAGAAAATGAACGTCGAAAGCTTTAATCTGGATCATACCAAAGTTAGGGCTCCTTATATCCGGCTGGCTGATATCAAGGAAGGTCAGAACGGCGACCGTATCCATAAGTACGATTTGCGTATCTGTCAGCCTAATAAAGGCCACATGGAAATGCCTGCGCTGCATTCGCTTGAACACCTGCTGGCGGAACTGTCGCGCAACCACTCCGACAAGGTAGTAGATATCAGCCCCATGGGCTGCCAGACCGGCTTCTATATCGCCATGATCAACCACGATGATTACGACGATGTGGTCAACATGGTAGAGCAGACCCTCAAGGACATTCTTGAAGCCACTGACGTACCGGCCTGTAATGAAATGCAATGTGGCTGGGCCGCAAGCCACAGTCTGGAAGGGGCTCAGGAGCTGGCGCGTGCGCTTCTGGATAAGCGCAGCGAATGGACAGAAGTTTTCTGATACCGGCAAGTGAGATGACTGTCATCAAAACGCCTCCCGCGAGTTATAACGCGGGAGGCGTTTTTTTAGCGTGCTTCAAAACACGGCTTCAAAAAAGAGATTTATAAACAGGGCTTCACAAACAGAGCTTAAGATTGACGGCAAACTGTGCGGTGGTTGCCTGTACGTTCCGGCGAGTCAATAACTGCTCGGACCTGCAAAACTCGTCTATAGTAAGGTGAATCGTAATTTGCTGTGAAAGTGGCCGCTAAATTGCCTGCTCAACACTCTTTTCGCTTCAAGGATATCTTTCATGGCGAATGCCCATTCAATATATTCTCCTGTCTCTGCCAGCGCATCCGGCCATCAGCATCACGGCCCATGCTGCTGTGGTTCTCCTGTGCTTCAGCGCTTTCACAACCGGGTGATGGCGGAAATCACCCGGCGACAGATGCTGGGCGGCACCGCCGCTGTGATGGCCATGTTTGCGGGCTTGCATACACCTTTTGCCATTGGTCAGCAGGCGGAGCCGCGCGATGGCCCCATGCTGCTGACCAATCTACAGCTGTTTGATGGCAATGGTGGTGCGCTTCAGCATGATGTGGCGGTACGCATAGAAGACGGCAAAATCGCTGCTATCCTGCCTGCAGGCAGCGAAGCCGAAGGCGCCGATGTGATCGACTGCGGCGGGCGTGTGCTGATGCCCGGCCTGATTGATGCTCACTGGCACACCACGCTGGCCGCCATTTCACAGGTTGAAGCCATGACGGCAGATATTGGCTATGTGCATCTGGTGGCCGCTCGCGAAGCCGAGCGCACCCTGATGCGCGGCGTTACCTCAGTGCGCGATGTCGGCGGGCCGTCGTTTGCGCTCAAACGTGCCATTGATAACGGTGTGGCAGTAGGGCCACGAATTTTTCCGGCTGGCGCGATGATCTCCCAAACTTCGGGTCATGGGGATTTCCGTATGCGCCATGAAGTGCCGCGTGGCACGACAACGCCCCTTAGCGAAGCTGAACGCCAGGGCGTTGCCATGATTGCTGACGGTGAAGTGGAGGTCTTACGGCGAACCCGTGAGCAGTTGATGCTTGGCGCTTCTCAGATCAAGCTGATGGCCGGTGGCGGTGTGGCATCCTCTTACGACCCTTTGGATAGTACCCAGTTTACGGAACGCGAATTGCGTGCTGCCGTCGAAGCGGCTGATGACTGGGGCACTTATGTCATGGTGCATGTCTATACCCCGAAGGGCATACAGCGGGCGCTGCGTGCTGGCGTAAAATCGATTGAACATGGCCAGTTAGCCGACGAAGACAGCGTAAGAATGATGGCTGATCATGATGCCTGGTGGAGCCTGCAGCCTTTCCTGCAGGACGAGGATTCCAACGTTTACCCGGATGCGGAACGTCATGAATCCCAGCGAAAAGTCGCTGAAGGCACGGTGCGTGCTTATGAAATGGCCCAGCGTTTCAATGTGAAGACGGCCTGGGGAACGGATATTCTCTTTAACCCCAGAAACACGCCCAACCAGTTACGCCACCTGGCGAAGCTGACGCGTTTTTACGACCCATTGACGGCGCTCTCCATGGCGACAGGCCGCAACGGCGAACTGCTGTCGCTTTCCGGGCCACGCAGTCCTTATCCGGGTGTCCTGGGCAAGATCGAACCCGGTGCCCTGGCGGATGTATTGCTGGTGGATGGTAACCCAAGCCAAGGGTTGGATTTTCTCAATGATCCTGAACGTAACCTGACCATGATCATGAAAGCAGGGCGGATCTATAAGGATCAACGTTAAGGTTAAGAAAACAATCACTGCACAAGGAGGTGCTAATAATGAGGTGGTGTTCAACAGCGCAAAGCAAGGCTGCGAAGGTAAAAAAACGCCTGTTTGCTCGAGGTACGGCAGGCAGAGGCTTAATCTGTATTTTTATTTTTCCGCTGTTGTTTGCGGCGATTTGGAGTATTGGCGATTCACTGCAATTCTATAATCTGCTGATGGGTATCCTGACGATGTTCCTCCTCTTGCCGGATAACTTTGGAAAAGGGAATCGTTCCGCTGTGCTCAACGGCCCGTATTGGGTGTTGCGACGCATTCAGTGGGTGCTGGGCCTGGGAGCCATTCTATGGATAGCAGGAGCCTGGGAAGGCTCTGCATTACGTCTGGAAAGCTGGGATGGGTGGCCTTTTATACCTGCAATGATGTTCATCATTCTCGCCTGGTCATTGATGTTCGGCTGGTGGCGCTTTGATACTCGCCCTGTGATCAGGCGCTGGTTGATCCGCCGCACTCTGATATGGCTGTCAGTTCCTGTATGCGCCGGTTTGGTGTTGGGGGGCTTGCGTGGCGACGGAATTGTGCCGGTGCTGGGGTGTGTTTTTATATTGACGGGAGCCTGGACTAATCTGCTTTTGCCGTTCTCGCTACCACGCCAAGGAACTACACAGGCAGGGCGCAAGGTATTGATCCTGGCTGAAGTGGTCTCAATGGCGGTGTTTGCAGGCGTGGTGGTGATGCTGATTGGCCCTGAGACGCGTTATGGCTACAGTATTCTGACCATGGTGGCGGTTGTGCTGTTGATTGGCGCCTGGTGTTTGGCATCGGGCTCGCGCGATTCTAGCGCCTGAGAGCCCGACTCTTTATGCATGAGGCTTGTGCATGAAGGGTATTTATTGCTGATTGATCGATTTTTTTGGCCCATGGTATCTGCTTCATGGAATTTTTGTACATGATGCGAAGGAATGCTTCTGCGATCCACCGAATCATCTATATTGGGTTAAGTGGATATTAAAAAAATAATAAAATTTCATTATTTATCACTTAAATAACAAGCGAATTGATATAAGCGTGACTCCTCCTGAAGGCAAATGCTTGGCGAATAGCGTTAGTGGCTGACAACTGAAAAAGGAATCATTCAATTATTTCAAAGCATTGATGGTATTAGCCTTGGTTGAGAAGGTTCTACTGGCGAAAAAATCGACGTATACCCAGCAAGATCAGGGATCGATAACAATAACGGAGTACTGCCATGAACAATTCTGCAACAGATGCAGTGAAAGATACGACCACAGCGGCAACTGCAACACCTGAATCTGACGCCAGCTCAAGCGGCGATGGAAATTCTTCCACCGAGACCATAACCAAGATCTATATCAACACCATTGATATGCAGCGTCCCAAAGCATGGCTACTTGCCGGTGTGGAAGATTTTCGCCACGCGCCTGTTGTCAGTCTGGTCTATGGTCTGTTTTGGGTAGGTCTAAGCCTTGCTGTGACGGTGGGCGCTGTTCAAATGGGATTCTGGCATGTGCTGTTACCATTGATTGCTGGTTTCATGTTCATTGGTCCGCTGGTGGCGGTCGGCACTTACGGCATTAGTCAGGCGCTTGAACACGGAAAGACCCCGCATCTTGGGCATGCATTGGGTAGCTGGCGACCCCATTTCGGTCAACTGGCCATGATGGGGCTGATGATGATGATCTTCTTTCTGGCCTGGATCCGCCTGGCGACACTGCTTTTCGCGCTGTTTTTCGGCATGAATGTGCCAAATGTCGATACCATCTATCTGGCTCTGTTCACAACGACTCAAGGAATCAGCATGTTGGTCGTTGGTACGCTGATTGGAGGCGTGCTGGCCTTTGGTGCCTTCACGATCAGTGTTGTGGCCATCCCCACCCTTATGGATCGCGACCTCACCTTCATGGAAGGTATTGAGGCCAGCATTCGGAGTGTTGCCAATAATTTTCGGCCAATGTTGCTATGGGCCGCCATTCTTACCGGCTGTGTCATCGCTGGCGTGTTGACCTTCTTTATCGGGTTGGCACTGGTGCTGCCGGTTCTCGGTTATGCCAGCTGGCATGCCTATGAAGATCTAGTGCGCTATGACAAAGCTGAAAATACGCAACGCTGAGTTTTTCAGGGCGCTCATGGAGCGCCCATTAGCGCAATAGTAACAAACCAAACCTACCTCACTTCTTCATCAGTTTTATACAGACTGGCCGCATTTCCTTATGCATAACAATAAAGGGGAGGGATGAATGGGCCACCTCATTCGCACCGTTGTCAGTGCCGTGCTGCTGCTACTTACAGGTTTTGCACAGGCGTCGTCAGTTAATACCTCATCCGGCTGGAATATGCCGATTGGGGTGACAGAAATCAGCCGGGAAGTTTATGGGCTACACATGATCATTTTCTGGATCTGTGTCGCCATTGCCGTGGTTGTGTTTGGTGTCATGTTTTACTCACTGATTGCCTATCGGAAATCCAAAGGCGCTAAAGCCGCCCATTTCCACGAAAACACCTTGATCGAGGTGATCTGGACGGCTGTTCCCATGGTTATCCTTGTGTTGATGGCCGTACCCGCAACCGCCACGCTGAAAAAAATGTATGACACCTCGCAAGCTGATATCGACATATTAGTGACGGGATATCAATGGCGCTGGCGTTACGAGTATATCGAAAGCGATATTGGCTTCTTCAGTAACATGTCGACCCCAAGAGAGCAGATCGATGGAACACAGGCCAAGGGGGATAATTACCTGCTGGAAGTGGATGACGCCATGGTGGTACCAACCGGCCAGAGAATTCGCCTGCTATTAACGGCGAATGATGTTATCCACTCCTGGTGGGTGCCTGATCTGGCGGTCAAGAAAGACGCCATTCCAGGGTTTATCAATGAGACCTGGTTCGAAGTGGATGAACCAGGGGTCTATCGTGGGCAGTGCGCTGAGCTATGCGGCAGCGGACACGGCATGATGCCCATCGAGGTCAGAGCGGTTTCGCCGGAAGATTATGCCATCTGGATGGAAAACCAGCGTGAAGCGGCGGCCTCTGAAGCTGCTGGCTCTGACCGTGAATGGGCAATGAATGAACTGATGGAGCGTGGCGAGGCAACTTATAAAACCTATTGTACTGCTTGTCATCAGCCGGATGGTCAAGGGGTGCCGCCGATGTTCCCGGCACTGGCAGGGGAAGGCATTTCAGTAGACCCCAATGCACTGGAAGACCATAAATCTATCGTTTTGTATGGCAAGACAGGCACCGCCATGTCGGCGTTTGGTGACACGCTTTCAGCGGCTGAAATCGCGGCGGTCATTACCTATGAGCGCAACGCCTGGGGTAACGAGACAGGTGACATGGTGCAGCCATCTGCCATTAAAGCCATGCTGGAATCACAATAATAAGAGGTCAATGTTATGGCGTCTGATACATCGCAAGCGCATGTCCAGCAAAGTGCCAGTGGGGTCGCACACAGTGGCGGTGAGTCACATACAAGCCATGGGCCGACGGGCATTTTGCGCTGGGTCGTTACCACCAATCACAAAGAAATCGGATCTCTGTATCTGCTGTTTTCACTGCTGATGCTGTTTATTGGTGGCGCGCTGGCACTGATTATCCGTACCGAACTCTTTCAGCCGGGCCTGCAGTTTATTCAGCCTGAATTCTTCAACCAGATGACCACCATGCATGGTCTGATCATGGTGTTTGGCGCGATCATGCCAGCCTTTGTCGGTTTGGCTAACTGGATGATTCCCATGCAGATCGGCGCGCCCGATATGGCGTTGCCACGATTGAATAACTTCAGTTTCTGGTTACTGCCGGTAGCGTTCGGCATCCTGCTCTCTACCCTGTTCATGGAAGGGGGCGGGCCGAACTTCGGCTGGACGTTCTATGCGCCGCTGTCGACGACGTATGCGCCGCCCTCCACCAATTTCTTCATTATCTCGATACACCTGGCCGGTATCAGCTCGATTCTGGGGGCAATCAATATCATTGCTACCATCCTGAATCTGCGCACGCCCGGGATGCGTCTGATGGACATGTCGCTGTTTGTCTGGACCTGGCTGATCACCGCGTTTCTGCTGATTGCGGTGATGCCAGTGCTGGCGGGTGTTGTCACCATGATGCTGATGGATATCAACTTTGGCACCAGCTTCTTCAATGCGGCTGGCGGGGGAGACCCGGTGCTGTTCCAGCATCTGTTCTGGTTCTTTGGTCACCCGGAAGTGTACATCATGATTCTGCCCGCGTTTGGCATCGTGTCGCTCATCGTGCCGACTTTTGCCCGTAAACGTCTGTTCGGCTACGCCTCCATGGTCTACGCGACGGCGGCCATTGCGTTACTGTCTTTCCTGGTGTGGGCTCACCATATGTTTCTGGTCGGGTTGCCGCTCACGGGTGAGCTGTTCTTCATGTATTCGACCATGCTTATCGCCGTGCCAACCGGGGTGAAAATCTTCAACTGGATCGCTACTCTGTTCAGAGGGTCGATTTCATTTGAAGTCCCCATGCTGTTTTCACTGGGCTTTATTGTCATGTTCACTATTGGCGGTCTGTCCGGGGTCATGCTGGCGATTGTGCCCGCCGATTTCCAGTATCACGATACCTACTTTGTCGTGGCGCATTTCCATTATGTACTGGTGCCTGGTGCGCTGTTTGCCATTATGGCCGCTGCCTATTACTGGATGCCGAAATGGACGGGTCATTATGCCGACGAAACCCTGGGTAAATGGCATTTCTGGCTGTCGGTAATCGGTGTCAACCTGACCTTTTTCCCAATGCACTTTTCCGGCCTGGCCGGTATGCCCCGTCGTATACCGGATTACGCACTGCAGTTTGCCGATTTCAATATGCTGTCATCGATTGGCGGTTTTATGTTCGGGTTCTCTCAGCTGATTTTTGTCTGGGTATTGATCAAAGCCATACGGGGTGGAAAAAAAGCCCATGCTCATGCCTGGGAAGGCGCAGAAGGCCTGGAGTGGACGGTACCCAGCCCGGCGCCGCTGCATACTTTTGATACACCGCCGCCTTTTGATCCACCCACTGAATCGCCAAGCCGACACTAGTCGGTATTGAGCAGGAGGTTGCGATGAGTACAACAGAAAAACAGGCGGGTGTTCGAAAAACGGTCGGGAAAACGCTTTTGGCGCTGGTGGCCATGGTGGGGTTTACGCTGGCGCTTATTCCCTTGTACGACGTTTTCTGTGAGGTCACTGGGCTGAATGGAAAAACAGCAAATTCGGCTCAGGTGGTTAGCGCCGAAGACGTGGACGAATCGCGCGAAATACGCGTTCAACTGGTCACCCGGGCAGGTAGTGGGCTGGCCTGGCAGCTCAAGGCACTGGATCCGATCATCACAGTTCATCCAGGAGAAATTACGCAGGCCCAATTCCGCTTTACCAACCTTGGTGATGTCACCAGCTCCGGTAAGGCGGTGCCTAGCGTCACGCCATCGGAAGGTGCTCAGCACTTTCGTAAAGTGGAGTGTTTCTGTTTCCAGGAGCAGTCGTTAATGGCAGGCGAGTCTTTGCAGTTGCCGTTAGTGTTTCAGATCGACCCTGATTTACCCGATCACATCACAACATTAACACTGGCTTATTCCCTTTATCCGATTGAAGACGAACCAACCGTAGCCCTGGGAGGCATGCATGACTAGCCAATATTATGTTCCCCCGACAAGTAAATGGCCGATTATTGCTGTGCTGGTGATGGCTGTCCTGGCCATTGGTGCCGGTTCATTATTGAGTTATGGAACCGGCTTACCGCTCTTGCTGGCGGGGCTTGTGGGCATCGCTCTGGTCATGTTCGGCTGGTTTCGCGATGTGGTCAAAGAATCCATGGGCGGCTTGTACGACAGTCAGATGGACCGTTCTTTTCGCCAGGGAATGGCCTGGTTCATTTTTTCGGAAGTGATGTTTTTTGCCGCTTTTTTTGGTGCCCTTTTTTATGTCCGGGTCTTCGCCTTACCCTGGCTGGATGGCGAGGGGGCGAAAGGCGTGACGGCACTTCTCTGGCCTGACTTTACCGCCAGTTGGCCGTTAATGCAGACGCCAGACCCGAGTATTGGTGGCCCTCGTGAAGTGGTGAACCCATGGACGCTGCCGTTGATCAATACGTTATTGCTAGTGACATCCAGTGTGACCCTGACCATTGCCCATCATGCCCTGAAAGCGGGCGAACCCGGCAAACTGCGCAAATGGCTGATAGTCACCCTGTTGCTTGGGCTGGTTTTTCTGGTCATCCAGGGCATTGAGTATGTGGAAGCCTGGAATCATCTCGGGCTGACCTTGCAGGCAGGCATCTATGGGTCGACCTTCTTCATGTTGACAGGGTTTCACGGCCTGCACGTCACCATTGGCGCCATCATTCTGGCCGTGCTGCTGATCCGCGTCCTGCGCGGTCACTTTAGTGCTGACAACCACTTTGCCTTTGAAGCAGGTGCCTGGTACTGGCACTTTGTCGATGTGGTATGGATCGGGCTGTTTCTGTTTGTTTATGTGTTCTGATCGCGTGAAAAATCAGGTGAGAATGCCCTGTGAAAACCCATAGATCAGCAGCAGCATTAACAAAACCGCCAGAGAAATCCGCAGTTTCAGTGAGGTCAGAGTGCGTTTGGAGGTGGACGCATCCTTGAGCAGAAAGCCGGCACCCGCTGCGAGACTAATCAACATGGCAATAAAGGTGATGGCTATCAGGAGCTTTAGCATGGCGAACTCCGAAGCGCTAACGCGCAGGGATGAAGAGACACTCAGTCGACCAAATAACACGCGACAGGTCAAACGACTTATTAGCCTGATGTTATGGTGGGGATTCTGGATGACGCTGATAGTGGTCGGTGTGGCGCTGGCATATTGGCAATGGCAGCGGGCCGATGAGAAAACGCAACTGCTCGAAAACTGGGCGGTTACTGCCGAGTTGCATAACCCTGTGGTAGCGCCTGACAACCTGGCCAACGTGAGCCTGACAGGCCATTTTCTGGCCGAAGAAACCCTATGGCTGGATAACCGGATTCTGGACGGTCAGGTGGGCGTTGCTGTTTTGACCCCCTTTGTCGCAGACACAGGACACTGGTGGCTGATTCAGCGTGGTTTTATTCCCACCGACGTTGATCGGCGTATTGAGCCTGAAGTGAGTACGCCGTCCGGCAGGGCGCTTGAAGTGAGTGGCCGCTGGCAGGAAACACAGGACAATCTGGTGTTTGGCGACAATCGTGAAGGTAACCGTCTGCAATCCATTGATTTAAGCCCCTGGCATCATCTTTCTCAGCCATCCTTTGAAGGGGTAATACATCAGGAAGCGGGTGATGGCCATCTGGCAGATTGGTGGAAACCCAGCCAGATGCCGCCACAACGGCATATCGCCTACGCGGTTCAGTGGCTTTGTCTGGCGTTGCTGGCTCTGGTGGTCGCGGTGATAGGACACCGGGTGCTTTACCGTAAAAACAATGGGCAGGAAAGCTTATGAAAAAG
The DNA here is from genome assembly GCF_052983955.1 of Halomonas sp. LS-001. NCBI lineage: Bacteria > Pseudomonadati > Pseudomonadota > Gammaproteobacteria > Oceanospirillales > Halomonadaceae > Halomonas > Halomonas sp. LS-001. The sequence continues at coordinate 3,040,873 of NZ_CM129816.1, read as the reverse complement.
CGGCTTCAATTGATTCTCTTGATCATTGTCCTGGGTGCCCCGATGCCGGTTGCCTGGGCGATGCTGCACTGGCAAATTGGCATACCGGATACCCATGTTGCCAAGGGAGAACTGGACCATCAGCTTCCGCCCTTGAGCGCGTGGCCGTTAGAGTGGCAGGACAGTGATCGCTGGTCATTGGCCTGGAGCGCTCCTGATCAATGTAATGCTGATTGTCAGGCTCAGGCGGATAAATGGTGGCGCATGCACCGCGCGCTGGGGCGCGATGCCATCCGTGTGCAGCGCCTGCGCTTAACCGGCCAGGATCAGAAGGTTTTACCAGGGGAAAGCCGTCTGTTATGGCAGGAAACCCGGCCAACGTGGGTCGAAGACTTTCAAGTCTGGTTAGTGGACCCGCAAGGCATCGTGGTGACCCGTTATCCGGCGTTTGCCGAGGTGGGGGACGTGCATAAAGACCTGGAGCGTTTGCTAAAACGTAACCCGGAATGATATTCCTGCTATTGTGATTCTTATAACAGCACTCGTAATAACGCTCATAATATCAAGTTCGTAATAACACGCTCATAATAACAAGAAGGAATGGCGCATGGGGCGAGCAGGTGAGGCCGTTACACCTCGTGACCGTAAGGTGGTTCAGCGTGCCCAGTGGCTGGCTGCACTCGGTGTAGGGTTTACGTTCATTGTCATACTGGTCGGGGTATGGACGCGTCTGGTGGATGCTGGCCTGGGCTGCCCGGACTGGCCAGGTTGCTATGGCGCGCTGGTCGTGCCCGACGCACAACGGGCGGCGGGCTTTGCCCCAGATGCCCCTCTGGATGTGTTTAAAGCCTGGATGGAAATGTTTCATCGCTATATCGCCTCCGGGTTGGGGCTGGTGGCGTTGGCTCTTGCCTGGCTGGGATGGAGAAACCGGCATATTTCTGGTTATCCGGTGTTGGCCAGCGCTGTCCTGCTGGGTGTTATCTGCCTGCAGGGCGCTTTTGGCGCCTGGACCGTCACCCTCAAACTCTGGCCACAGGTGGTAACGCTGCACTTGCTGGGCGGTTTTAGTGTGTTAATGATTTTTTTCTGGCTTTATAACCGGCTAAAAGCCTGCCGCGACGGTAAACAGCCTGACGTACGCCCGCCTGGTCTCTGGTGGTTGGTGATGCTGCTATTGGTCGCTCAGGTAGCTCTGGGAGGCTGGACATCGAGTAACTATGCAGGCGTTGCCTGTCTCGGATTTCCCACCTGCAACACGCAGTGGTGGCCAGCTGGCATGGACTTCAACGAAGGCTTCCATCTTACCCAGGAAGTCGGCCCCAATTACCTCTATGGCCAGTTGCATGCGGATGCCCGCACTGCGATTCACTTCACTCACCGCCTGGGAGCCCTGATGTTGGGGCTGGGGCTGATTGTTCTGACATTACATTACAAACACCATGCGCAGGCGCGCCCCTGGCTGCTTGCCGCATTGGGAACCTATCTGGTGCAAGTGTCACTGGGCATTATTCTGGTAATGAATGCGTTGCCTCTCTCCGTGGCCTTGCTGCACACCGCAGGGGCTGCCCTGCTGATGTTGCTGCTATTGCGCAGCGGCTGGTTGCTTGGCAGTCATCACGCCGCTTTACAGGATTTTTCGGACAGGAAGGTGGTGCATGCGTAATACACAATGGGTCATACAGCCGAAGCAGGAACTGACGGCATCTCTTGGCCTGGCCAAGGATTACTTTGAACTCGGCAAACCCCGCGTTGTTCTGGTCATGCTGGTCTGTGCGGCTGTTGGCATGGCGCTGGCTGTACCAGGTATACCGAACATGCAGCAGGCCATCACCGGCCTTGTGGGTATCGGGTTGGCGGCGATGGGGGCGGCCGCCTTCAATCACCTGCTGGATCGACGCCTGGATAAACTGATGCTGAGAACATCGCGGCGCCCTGTTGCTGAAGGGAGGGTTCGTGATTGGCAAGCGGCGGGCTATGCCACCTTCCTGTCGTTTGCCGGGCTGGCGCTTTTATGGCTGGAAGTGAATCCGCTGACCGCCGTACTGACCGCCTTGGCTTTACTCGGTTATGCGGTGGTTTACACCGCCTTTCTGAAGCATGCTACCCCGCAAAATATCACGATTGGGGGGCTCGCTGGGGCATCTCCACCCCTGCTGGGCTGGGCTGCCATGACAGGCCAGCTCCACCCGGATGCCTTTCTGCTGGTGCTAATCATTTTTGCCTGGACGCCGCCGCATTTCTGGGCACTGGCCATCCATAAGCGTGAGGAATATGCCGCTGCGGGGGTTCCCATGCTGCCGGTCACCCACGGTAACGATTTTACCCGTCTGCAACTCTGGTTATACGGATGGCTGACGGTCGCGGCCACGCTTCTGCCTTTCGCCACAGGGATGAGTGGCTGGATCTATCTGCTGGGCGTCATGCTTCTCAACGCTCAGTTTATGTACTGGAACTGGAAAGTCTGGCGGGGTAAAGATCCTAAAGCGCCGCTGGGAGCCTTCTGGTACTCCATCCGCTATATCATGTATCTCTTCGGGTGGTTGTTGCTCGACCATTATCTTCTACTAATGGGCTAGACAATTATGCCGCGACGTTATTGGTACGTTACCGTTGTACTGGTGCTGGCACTGAGTGGTGCGGGGGTCTGGGGAATGCAACATCTCAACCCCGAACGCCGCCTGCCGGACGCTTTGATATTGTCCAGCCTGCATGGCCAACCGGTTAATCTGACGGATTTTCAGGGCCAGCCGGTGATCGTCAGCTTCTGGGCCACCTGGTGTACCTTCTGTCGGCGCGAAATGCCAATGCTGGAAACCTACGCCCAGCACGAAGGCCTGACACTGGTGTTGATCAACCAGGGGGAAACGGTCAACGCCATTAATGACTACATGAAGAGCGCAGGCGTAACGTTTGACAATATCCTGCTGGACCCCCGCTTTGCCGCCCGGCAGGCCATGGAAGTACGCGGAATACCCACCACGCTGTTTTACGATGCCGAAGGGCGCTTGATCACGGCACATGAGGGCGAACTGCACGAGGAACAGTTAGTGCAGTTCGTGCAAAAGTACGTCAATTAAGCCATCACTGTGACACTTGCCGACATGGGTGAGGTGATGAATACCACTGGCACTGCACTACCGCTCAGGCCCTGATGTTGCGCCCATTTACGTATCAGGTAAAGTAAAGCCATTCTTATGCAAGACAGGCCCTCAGGATTGCCAGGGTGTCAATCAACAAGGTGTTCTGGGCACCTCAGCACACCGTCAACAAAGTCATGGATTATGACCCAAGAACTCGTTTCCCAGTTGCAACAAAGTTACAACAGCGTGCCCTATGACTCACGTCCTTTCCAGCAATCGGCACCAGAGCACCTGCATGCCCTGGCCTGCCTGTTCGGGCTGGATGCCCCTGAGCCAGCAAAAGCCCGTGTGCTGGAAATCGGCTGTTCGGAAGGCGGAAATATCCTGCCGTTTGCTGCCCGTTACCCAGACGCCGAGGTGGTCGGGATTGACCTTTCGGACGTTCAGATAACGGCCGGGCAGGCGCGCCTGAAGGAAGCTGGCCTCACCAACATGCGCTTGCAGGCGGCCAATATCGAAGATATCAGCAAGGACGCCAAACCCTACGACTACATCATCTGTCACGGCGTTTTTAGCTGGGTACCCGCTTCTGTGCAGCAAGCGATTTTGCGCGTCTGCTCGGAAAACCTCAGTGACAATGGTATTGCCTATATCAGTTACAACACCTACCCGGGCTGGAAAACCAAGGAAATCATCCGCGATGCCATGCTGCTGCGTGGCGCCGAGCGCACCACGCCAGAAGAAAAGCTCTCCTATGCCGTGGGAATGGTTGATTTTCTCCAGCAGGTCAGCCCGGAAGGCAGCGTGATGCGCCAGGTGCTGAATGAAAACGCTGACATGATCCGCCAGGGAAAACCCAGCTACCTGCTCCATGAGTTTCTTGAACCCTGCAATCAGCCCCTTTACTTCAAGGATCTTCTGGCAATGGCGGGAGAGCATGGCCTTGGGTATCTGGCGGAAGCCGAGCCAAATAGCATGTTCCTGAGCAACTATGCCCCCTCTATTGCCAAGCCATTAAGCAAGGAAGTAAAGAATCAGGAGCAGTTGGAACAGTATCTGGACTTCGTGCATAACCGCGCGTTTCGGCAAACGCTGTTGGTGCGCAAACCCAACCAGGCCAAAATCCGCTACGCTGTGGGAGCTGAACAACTGAAAAAACTCCATGTCGCGGGCCTGTTTTTTGAGCAGAATATTGACCATCAAATCAATCAAACCAAGGTATACACAGACTGGCGGGGCGGTAACCTTACCCCAGTCAATGCGTTGGAATATGCCTTTATGGAAGCGATTTCGAAAGCCTACCCGGCCACGCTCAACGTTAGCCAACTGGCGGCTGCGCTGAAAGAAAGCGGCCAACTGTCTGCCGGAGAAGACGCCGAGGCCGTTGCGCTGGCATTGCTGGAAATCTACGTTATCCGCGGCCATGTGCGGCTGCGCGCCGACGACCAGACGGCCATGACGAAGCTGGCGAAAACTTCAGCCATTGCCGCCAATCTCGACGCTGAAAACCAGCAATGGCAATGGCAAGCCAGCGCTGTGCGTCATTCCAGCGGTTGGGTAGCCACGCCCTGGCATGAAGCGTTGCCACTCGGACCGCTGGCACTTGTGCTGGCGGAAACGCTGGACACCCCGTGCCGTTTCGCCGACTTATATCAGCGCGGTTTGGAGGCGATAAAAGAAGGCGAAATTACCCTGATGGAGAAAGGCCAACCCGTTAATACGGCGGCAGATGCCGAAGAAACCGCGCAACGGCTTAAGGAAGTCCTGGTCAGTATGTTGAATAACCTTTATCGCGCAGGCGTTTTAGAAATGGTTAACGCCGACTAATGCATTGAGGCGGATGCATTTAATGCAATGCGCCGCTCGTTTCTCTCAGCTTGACAGTGAAAGGCAAGCTAACAAGCTTGATAGGCATCGACGAGCGGTCTGTTACACCGGCCTTGGCGCAAACATGATAATCGCCATGCCGGTCAGGGCTACGGCCGAACCCAGCAGATCCCAGCCGGTAGGGCGCACACCATCCACTGCCCACAACCACACAATCGCCATAAAGATATACACCCCGCCATACGCCGCATAAACCCGCCCTGATTCCGTAGGGTGCAGCGACAGCAACCACGCAAACGCTGCCAGGCAGAGTGCCCCCGGCACCAACAGCCAGATGGTTTTACCCTCCCGCAGCCACAGGTAAGGCAGATAACAGCCCAGAATCTCCATCAAGGCAGTGACCAGAAACAGCCCGAGGGTTTTAAGGTCTATTGGCAATGGTGTGACTTCTCTTTAAATAGTAGTGATAAAGGCTCTAGGCTTAGTACAGAAAATTATATTCTTAATGTCTGTGTGTTTTGGCGTTTAGCCGTCCGTGTGCTGGGAAAGAAAAACTCGTAACTGTTGATGTAAGGACGCAATATCTCATAGTACTCTGAGGATACACCCTCGTAATGCAATTGGATGGCTCCCGCAAGCATGTCGGCAAATTGGATACCAAGTTCTGATTTACTGTCCGCTTGTCTGACACCCAGCTCAGTTGTGGACTGGCCTGCGACCTTTCGCTCAAAAATTGCTCCCTGGAGATAAATATGCAGCGGATGGCCTGCATTAGGAGAAATACCGCGAGGGTCTGGAATCAACGTAACCTGACGATGCCTACATAGCGGTTCTAATAGAAGCACTTTTATAAGGTAGTTATAGAGCATGGCATCATCATGCCTGAGCCGTTCAAATACCCCCTCTTTTGCTAGAATAAGGGATTGGTACTCAATGGAAGGGTGCTTATGACAGATGTTAGCAGCTCTTTCACAGAACTCAGTACGAAGACTCCGGGGCATATCCACCCACTTTAATTCTTCTTTTGGAGGCCACTTAGCTCTTTTTTTAATATCCTTCACCGTCCGGCAAAGATACTTGTTTGTTTCCAAGCTAGTGAATGCGCTGGCAATGGTTAGATGTTTTGATGACCCGCCTTGACCAAAAGGCGCGTCAAATTTCCAGCCTAAGTCTCCGCTTTCATCAAGATATATCAAACGCTGCATGGATGGAATCTAGCGTTAGGAACATAAAAAAAGCCACTGTTACTTACAGTACAGTGGCTTAAAGTTGGGTGCGAACCCTGGGGCCGGCGCACATATCAGTACGCTTACGATGCTTGCGCTGTCGCGGTTGTCCAGGCCTTACTCGCACTTATTCATGATGGCTTAGCCTGAATATTTCGTCAAGCTAAACTACCAACGTCTTTGTGCTAATCATGGTTGAGCGTTACCACCATCACCTCACCAATCGCCATTGTTCGTTTTCCTGCTGGGCCTGGCCGAGGGCGGCCAGCGCTGAGAGCACTTCGCTTACACCCTTAACCGGTTTGCGTTTGAACTGGGCGGCCAGGCTTTCCGCGCTGTGGGGGCTGGCGGCAAGCATATCGCGCAGCAGGGTGACCTGGGTGGCGAGGTCTTTGGGCCAGCTGGCTTTGGTTTTGTCGGCGGTTGGGGCGGCGTCCGCTGTTGCCGCGTTGGCCATTTCGGTTTGGGTGGGGGCGGCTTCTTCGGGGGCCTGATATGCCGGGCGCAGCCAGCGCACCTTGCCCTGGGCTTCTTCGGCGGCGCGCTGTTTGTTCAGCGCGACTAACCGCATCAAGAGTTCCTCTTCGGCTTCGGCCTGGGCAGCGGGTTTGTCCGGCAGCGGGGTGGTGGCACCGGGCAGGCCCACCAGTTGTTCGGCGAGGTCATCCCAGCCGTAGGCGCTGAACACGGCGCGGTCGAGCTGGTCGTGGTCATCCAGCAGGGTGCTGACCAGCCCTTGCTGGTTAATGGTTTGGTCTTTGGCGTTGAGGGCTTCACCGGCGCGGAGTTTTTCCATCACGTTATAGATGCCGGTCAGGGTGAGCGTTGGGTGCTCGGCCTGCTGGCGCTTGCGGTGGGTGTCGATCTGCTCGGCAAGCGCGCCGATCTGCGCCGCCTGTTTGTCGGTAAGATCAGGGAAGGGGAATTTTGTAAAGCATTCAGTGTGATTATAAGTTGCATCATTGCCTGCACCTAGCCAACCCCCAGCAGAATTTGCCCAGCAAACATGTAGACGTGAAGATATAACTCCCAAGTCTTTAGCAGAGTCCACGCCGAGTGTTATCAGTTTACTTTCAGGAACCACGTCTGAGGAGGCAAATTGAAACAAGCGATGCTTAGCGGTTCTTACACTTAAAATGAAGCGGGTTAGGTCAGCTACTGACTTTCGCATCAAAATGTTGTTTTCACCAAAGATCCACCAATTTCTTCGGTATGATGCTCTTTTATTCTGTTCTCTTTCAGGCTTCACCTTCTCTAAAATCCATTGATAAATAGCTGGATAAAACTCGCGAGTTTCATCAACTGTAAGGCCAAATAAATCAATAACCATCATATCTCTTGATCGCTGAGCAAGGTCGCGACCATTTTTGAAAGGTCGAACTACTTTTTTTATGTTGGAATTTTCTGGATAACCAAGTTGATTTGCTTCTTCTTTGCTTACAATGAATCCGCTACCCATTAGCTGGACACCTCTTGATGCAATCGCTGAGTTTGCGAGCAACGGCTTTGCCCCTGCCACATCTGCGCCAATCGTTAAATCCGCAAAGACTTTACCTTCACGGCGGGTAAGCGAAACGCTGCGGGCTTCGCGGTGTTCGTCGCTGCTTTCCTGAGTCACTTGCTGCAGCAGCCCCGGCGCTTCGCCCGCGCGGCCTACCGTCATGGCGATGCGTACGGCGGCACCGTCGTTGCCATCCACCCAGGGGTGGTCAGGGATCGCAAAGGTCAGCGAGAGCGGCTTTTTGGCATCATTCAGGTGGGGTTCCAGCACCCGGCGGTTAAAGGTCTGGCGCAGGCTGTTGGTGGTGATAAACCCAAACTGCTGGGCGCTGCCGCTGCGCACCATTTCGGCGGCGATATGCCACCAGTACATCACAAAATCCGCTGATTCCGGCACCTGGCCTTTAAACACCTGACGCACGGCATCCACATAGCCATCGCCCAGGGCGCGGCGCATGGTGGAGGCGCCAATAAACGGCGGGTTGCCGATGATGTAGTCGGCTTCGGGCCATTCGGTGCGCCTGGGGTTGTGGTAGCGGTACACCGGAGTGCGGGCAGCTTCATCCGGTATCAGCTCGCCGGTGGCGGGGCTTTTCTTCATGCTGATGCCGTCCCAGATGGTCACCGGCTGGCCTGCGTTATCCAGCAGCGCTTCGCGGTGTTCAAACTCGATCAGCGCATCGCGGTGTTCAATGTTGTGGAAGTCTTTAAGAATCGGCTCGGGTAAATCCAGGCTGCCGTTGATGCGGTAGTGCCACTGCAGGTAACCAATCCACAGCACGATTTCGGCAATGGCGGCGGCGCGTGGGTTAATTTCCATGCCTAAAAATTGCTGGGGCGAGACGGTAAAGCCTTCGGCTTCCAGAGAACTCTGGCCGCCGCTTAAGTCGGTAATCAGGTTGAGCACTTCCCCTTCCAGGCGCTTCATGTGCTCCAGCGCGACATACAGAAAGTTGGCGCTGCCGCAGGCCGGGTCCAGCACCCGCACCTGGCAGAGCTTGTGGTGAAAAGCGCGCAGGCTTTCCAGCGCTTTATCGGTTTTGCCTTTCTGGTTGTGGGCTTCCGCAACCACCTGGGCGGTGGCCCATTCGCGGCGCAGCGGGTCAATCAGGGTGGGCATTACCAGGCGTTCGACGTAGGCGCGGGGCGTGTAGTGGGCGCCCAGCTTGTGGCGTTCGCGGGGGTCCAGGGCGCGTTCCAGCAGGGTGCCGAAAATCGCCGGTTCGACAAAGCGCCAGTCGGCCTTGGCGGCATCAATCAGCAGTTGAATCTGCTCGGCGTTGAGCGGGATGGGGTCGATGCCTTTAAACAGGCCGCCGTTAAAGCGCATCACTTTGGCGGTTAACACGCCGCTGAAACCGCCGCTGTTCATGCTTTCCCATAGCGAGCCGATGGCATCGGCAAAGTGCTCGGGGCTTTCCTTCATGCGCTCCAGAAAGGCAGTAAAGCTGCCCTTGGGCAAAAGCTCCACGTCTTCACTGAACATGGTGAACAGGCAGCGCTTCAAAAAGTGCGCCACCCGGTCAACCTCAAAACCGTCGGCTTCCAGCGTTTTGGCCAGCGTCGCCAGCTTGGCGCTTACCGCTCGGGTCACGCGGGCGGCGTACTGGCTGGGGTCGAGGGTGTCCGGCGCTTCCCATAGCGCTTTCAGGCGCTGTTGTATCTCGGGCTGGCGCAGGTCGTCGAGCTTGATGCGGTAGTTGCGCGGGTCGGGGAAGGGCACATAGGTGCCGCCGGAGCGGGAAAATTCCGAATACAGCGCCAGGGTGCGGCCCACATCGGTCACCACGATAAACGGCGGGCGGCCTTCCTTGGCGGGCAGGGCGCGCACGTACTGGTCGGCCTGGTTATAGGCGGCCTGCATGGCTTTATCCCAGCCTTTGGTTTCCAGCCCCTTGCCGGTCTGCTTGGCCTCCAGTACAAAAGCGCCGCGCTTGTAGAGGTCAATAAAGCCGCGATTCTCGCTGCCGTCCGGGCTTTGAATATCCACCCGGCGCTCAAAGGTGTAGGCGTTTTCGCGGTTGTCCTTGCTGGCTGGCTCCGGCGTGGGAAGTGCCAGCAGGGCGCAAAGCTCGGAAAGGAACAGCTGATAGTTGGCTTTCTCGGTGCCGGTGGTGCCCTTCCAGCGGGTGATAAAGGTCTCAACGGCATCTGGCGTGGCAACCGCAGCGTGTGAATCGAACATCAACAAGCATCCTTTCCGGCAGGTTTTAGGCTGGAATAAATGGTAGCACGCTGGAACACGTCGTGGGTGAGAGGCGGGGGATTACCAATAAAAATGATAACAATGATCATTTACATTGGTTTTTTGTTTATCTACAATATTTCTGTTGTAAAGTTCATAAATCAACAAATATTTTCCACTGGCCCAACGCTAGCTTTGTGGCCTGCAGAAGCCAGTTTGTCTTAGCAAGGGAGCTAATAATGAGTTTTTGTCAGAAAAAAGCGCTTAATAAAGCATTGGAAAAAGTATCCCCGACATCAAAAATGTTTGTGCTAGGACGCAATGTGCTGACAGCAGGGGCATGTATGCTGACTGCGCTCAATGTTCAGGCTCAGGGGCAGCAAGCAGATGCAGTGCCAGCGGCTGAGTTGGGTACCGTTACGGTGACAGGGTATCGCGGTACTTTTATGGAAAGCGTCAAGTACCAACGCCCTGTTCAGGAAACACCGCGTATTGTCACTGTATTAACCAGTGATCTGCTGAGCGACCAGAACGTGACAGAGCTGCGTGATGCCATGCGCAACGTCTCTGGTATCAGCCTGCAGGCGGGCGAAGGTAACCCACCCGGCGGAGACCAGCTGAAAATTCGCGGCTTTAATGCGCGTGATGATATCAACGTTAATGGTATGCGCGATCTGGGTAACTATTTCCGCGATCCCTTCTATGTGGATCAAATTGAAGTTATCAAAGGCCCTAATTCATCTTTCTCCGGGCGTGGTTCTGCGGGTGGTACGGTTAATTTCGCAACTAAACAACCCATGATGGAAGACCGTAACCGTGTCGAAGCATCGGCGGGTACGGATGAGTTGATTCGCGTTACGGGGGATTTTAACCGACGCATCGATGACAATAGTGCGCTGCGCCTTAACATGATGACCCACAGCCAGGATGTTCCGGGGCGGGATGTCGTCAATCAGGAGCGTCATGGCTTTTATGGTGCTTATGCATGGGGCCTGACTGGTGATACGCAGGTGGATGTTGATTTTCTGCACACCCGTCAGAACAATCTGGAAGATAAAGGCCTGCCGATTGACCGGGCTGGCTTTAGTGGCGATACAGCGGAACTAACGGAAAGAGGCGGCGAGCGCACGCCGGGCGGGCAGCGTGCTCCCGATGGCTACTATACCGGTGAAATTCCTCCCGGCATCGACTACAGCAATTTTTATGGTCACAAAGATGACTATCAGAACATTGATGTTGATCAGCTCGGTGTGGCGATTGAACATCGATTCAGTAACAGCGTTGCATTACGCAATCAATTCCGAGCGAGTCGGGTAGAAAACGATTCGATTACGTCATCACCCCGTTTGATTGTGCCGGAAGCGGCTCGCGGCAGCGGTGATTTTTCTCAGATGCAAGTACGAGGTGATCTAAAGCCACGCGATCAGACGGATACTTCGTTCTTTAATCAGACGGACCTTTTGCTTTCTTTTGATACCGGTCAGGTGAGCCATGATCTGGTGTTGGGTGCTGAAGCGGGTTACGTTGATATCGAAAACGTTCGTCGCCCAGATGTTAAAGGGCCAGCGACTGATCTTTATAACCCTGAACTGCGTACGCGACCCGAAGCGCCTTACGATGGTACAAGCCATCGCCTGGAATCCGAGCAGTTTGGTCTTTACGCATTGAATACCATGGCGCTTTCACCCAAATGGGATCTGCACAGTGGCGTGCGCTGGGACAATGTTGAATCGACCGCGACCGATTATGGTTGGGATGATCCGATTGGGCCAGCGTCGCGTACGGATAGCGTATGGAGCGGTAACCTGGGTCTGGTATTCAAGCCGACGCAGAATGGCAGTATTTATGCCTCTGTCGGCTCGGCGTTTGACGTGACCGGGACTTTCGACCGCGGATTGGTTCAGTTAGCGGGCGGTGGCAGTGCCCTGGAAAATAATCGCGAAGACATCATTGATGAAGATGCGTTTAATACTGACCCGGAAAAAACCATTGCTTACGAGCTGGGAACCAAATGGAATGTTGCAGACAACCTGTTGATAAGTGCTGCTTTATTCCGCACGGATAAAACCAATGCACGTACCCCCGCTCAAGGTGGTGGTGATCTTTTGGATGTGCTTGATGGTGAACAGCGTGTAGAAGGGCTTGAAGTCGGCGCGATGGGTAGCCTGACGCCAGGTTGGGATCTTTATACAAGCTATACGTACATGGATTCCGAGGTGATCAGTTCCAATAACCCGTGGGAAGTTGGTTCACGGCTCGGTGGTACGCCTGAGCACACCTTCAACTTCTGGAGCGACTATGACGTTACTGCGCGGTGGAGTATCGGCGGGGGAATGGAGTACGTCGCCAGTCAGGTAAATAATGTGGCTTCTAAACCTGGCTCTCGCCGTCGTCAGGTAGAAATCGACAGTTACGCTGTGTTTCATGCGTCAACGGCATACCGTTTTACCGACCAGCTGCAGTTAAGAGTGAATGCCTTTAATCTGGCAGATAAAGAGTATATTTCACAACTGGCAGAAGGTGGAGCGCAAGGCATTCCCGGCCCGGGGCGGCATGCTATTGCAACACTACGCTACGATTTTTAAGAGCTGACGTTATGATTGTAAGCTTTGAAAACGTTCTGACACCTGATGAAATAACGCTGATGCGTCGTCAGTTATATAGTGCTGAATGGGCCAGGGGCATTAGTGCTGGCCCCCAGGCCAGACAGGTGAAAAAGAATCTGCAGATTCCTGAAAGCGCACAAGTGTTACAGGATTTGCGGGCGCAGGTAATGCGTGCATTAAACCGCACGCCGGATGTCATGAGTGCGGTATTGCCATTTAAGATTATTCCGCCGAACTTCAATCGCTATACCGTTGAAGATAATCATTATGGCAAACATATCGACAGCACACTGCGTCCATTGCCGGATGGTAGTTATCTGCGTACTGATGTATCCGCCACCCTGTTTCTCTCTGACCCAGAGGAATATGAAGGCGGCGAACTGAAAATCATCGATACCTTTGGTGAACAGACGGTCAAGCTGCCTGCGGGCAGCCTGATCACCTATCCTTCAGGCTCTTTACATGAAGTAACCCCGGTAACCAAAGGCGAGCGTATGGGTTGCTATATGTTTATGCAGAGCCTGATACGGGATACGGAAAAACGTCGCTTGTTATATGAAATGGATAACTCGTTACGGCACTTGCGTGCAGAGTATGGAGAGGCCAATGCGCAATTGGTAACACTGACGGGAAGCTACAATAACCTGGTCAGAATGTGGTCTGAGTGTTGAGAGATTAACTCGCTATCACTGTTAACTCGATCTTATGCCGGTGTATAACGCACCGGCTTTTTTGTGTTGAGCACAAAGCGCATGATCAAACTGACTTGGCCGATTGATTTTGCCTGCGTTTCCCCCTATAACCTTCTTAGGTTTTACTCTTCATTCTTTTCTAATGGACGCTTATGTTCCTGCTTGTTCTGACCGCGACGCTGTCGATTGGCTTTTCCTTTGTGTGCTCGATTCTTGAGGCAGCGCTGCTATCGATTACGCCCAGCTATATTGCCAAACTTAAGGAAGAGCAGCCTGCGCTGCACGCTTCCCTAGCGGCGTTGAAAGCCAACATCGACCGCCCGCTGGCATCCATCCTCACGCTGAATACCATCGCTCACACCGTAGGCGCTACCGCCGTTGGTGCTCAAGCCGCCGTGGTGTTTGGTGAAGCGTCCATCGGGATTGTTTCAGCGGTGATGACAATGCTGATTCTGATTCTTTCAGAGATCATTCCCAAAACTATCGGCGCTACTTATTGGCGCGGCCTGGCGCCTATGCTGCCCAAGGTGCTCAAACCGATGATCGTGATGCTGTTGCCGTTTATCTGGCTGTCTGAGCAGATCACACGGCGATTGGGTAAATCCGAGCATGATGTGGACCTGCGCGATGAAATCAAGGTGCTGGCCCGCGTGGGGCTGGAGGAAAAGGTGCTGGATGCCGATGAATCGCGCACCATCACCAATATGCTTAACCTGCATGAAATTCCGGTCAGCAAGGTAATGACCCCGAGAACCGTGTGCGAAACCGTGCCGCCGCACATGACCGTGGCTGAATTCGAGGTAGCCTATGCTAATGCATCCTTTACGCGTTTCCCGGTCATGGACAACGGTGAGCAGGCGTTTGGCTACGTGCATAAGGCGGATATGTACCCGGCGGATGAAGACCAGATCATGAAGGAACTGATGCATCCGATTGCCAGTGTGGATGTTTCCCACAATGTTGAGCAGGTATTTGCCGCCATGTTAAGCGACCGCCTGCACATGCGGGTGATCTATGACGAACACGGCACCTTTGTTGGCCTGATTACCCTGGAAGATATCATCGAAACCATCCTTGGCCAGGATATCGTTGATGAAACCGACCGCGTGGATAACCTGCGCAACTACGCCAAGAAACAATGGCTCAAGCGCATCAAACATGCACGGGGTGAGGGTGTAGACGAAGAGAGGTAGATAGTCGTCAGTATCGTCTCAAGGCCTTAGCGCCAGCAGCTGCGTCTGCCCGGCGGTCACCGTTTGCAGTTGGGCGGCATAGGTGCTGGCGATGACCTCAGGGGTGAGTACCTGTGATGGCGTTCCCTGGGCGATGCGTCTGCCCTGGTGCAGGAGCCACACACGGTCGGCGAAGAGGCTGGCCAGGTTAAGATCGTGAAGTACGCAGACCACGGCCATGCGGTGGTGAATGGCCCAGCGGCGCAGTTGGCGCATCAGGCGTTGCTGCTGGCCGATATCCAGGGCGCTGGTGGGTTCATCAAGCAGCAGCAGGCTGCCATCTCTGGTGGTTTCCGTGCGACGAGACAGTAGCTGGCAGGCGCCGCGGGCAATCATTACCCGTTGGCGTTCACCGCCGGAGAGCGATAGTACCGAACGCTTGGCCAGGTGAATCAGGTCCAGGTCATCCAGCACTTCCGCCAGCAGCGCGGGGCCTGGCGCGCTGCCCAGGCTAACCAGTTCCTCCACCTGCCAGGCAAAGCCGGGGATTTCCTGTTGTGCGACCAGAGCGCGGCGGGTGGCCAGGGCGTCGATCTTCCATTGGCTGAGATGTGTACCATCCAGGGTGATATGCCCAAGCTCACAGGGACGAAAGCCGGAGAGCAGGCTCAACAGGGTACTTTTGCCCGCGCCGTTGGGGCCAACAATGGCAAGCAGCTGACCCGGTTCCACCGTGCCATCCAGAGGGTGCAGGGCAGGCACCGCCTTCAGGCCCGCTTGATGAAGTGTCAGCATGTGGCGGGTGAAACATCTACTACGGGTTCGGAAGCAGCAAGTTCTGGCGCCGGAAGTGCGGATACCGAAGCTACAAGTACTTATAATTTATCTAATTTTCATGAGGCTGATGTTGAAGGTGGTGGTGATGGTGGCGGTGAGTAATTCCTGATTGGTTGACTAGAGTAGGGTGCGGGCCTTGCTGGTGCTGCGCCCTACTCTTTGTGTTTAGAGCTAAATTGTTGTGGGTGGCGTTTTCAGTAAGTATGAGCCTGTCTTGTGCTGTGGTTTCTGCGTGTTTTCGCAACAGCTTTTTGTGATAAATCGATGGCTGATCATGATTTCTGTTGTGAGCCTAGAGGTCTTCAAAAAGTTAGGTGAAAAGGGCGCTCTGTAAAAAGCCAGCCGATCGCGAAGTAACTTTATCCTTTTTCAAGAGCTTGGATGATCGCCATGAATGTTGAAACCAAGGGCTCAGGTCAGTTCCCCAGTTCAGTGGTGGTTGCTTCTGCTCGTCGTCAGTCTGGACAGGTAATGCCAATGACAGCCGTACTGATCGTTGCGGTGCTGTTGGCTTTATGGACGATGTTCGATTCCGGTCAGGTGATGACCGAAAAAATAAAACTGCAGAACACGGCAGACAATGTTGCTTACAGCAGTTCTGCGTTAGTCGCCCGTGATCTCAATTTCTCGGCATATACGACCCGTGCCATGGTGGCTAACCAAGTGGCTATTGGGCAGATGGTGGGGGTGAGTTCTTGGGCAACTATGATGGAGCGGCTCGGGCAAAGCCTTGGGGTGTTTGGCAAAGTGGCCGGTTTTGTGCCAGTTGTAGGCACAGCCATTACCGCTATAACACAAGCCATCCAAAATGCTACCAGTTTTCTTTCTACAGCAGTTGATACTGTAACAAAGACAGTTATTCCATTTAATGACGCAGTCAATTTGGCGCTTTCGAAAAGTCAGTTTCTGCATCGTTCAGCAACTATCGCCGCGCTACCCAACTTTACAAAATCCGTCATGGCGGCTAACGACCCTGAAGCTGAACTGCTGACTGATGGGCTGGGGGAAACAGCCCAAGCGGTTGTTGAGTGGGCGGACGATATAGGGCGCTATGCTGGAAACGATGCCCGTGTGATTGACGCATTTAGCAGTGACGAAGATATCGCGGCGACTGCACGTGTTAATGAATTTGCAAATGTTACCAATGCCTCTAGAGATGTATTTTCCAGTGAGCGCTCCTATGAAATGGGATTTCCTTTAAGTGGTGATATTTTCCTTGGGTCTTGGGAAACCCGTAAACGGGGTGGTTCTGATTTCAAAGCGACTCCAAAGGTGGACGGTAGCTATGACTGGGACTGGTCGGCGATGGATACCGTCTCACTCGATGTGCGTTTTGAAATAGGCTCGGGCATTTTTTCGACATGTGTTTTATGTTTTGACGTGCCACTTGGCTGGGGAGGTGCCCATGCCTTGGAAAAATCTGGATCCTATTACGATTATGAGTCAGGCGACGACTGGGGCGGTGCCTGGGACAATGACAATGCGGCAGAACTGGCGGCGGGTTTGAATAGTCATGACAACCTAAGCAATACGAATGGCATACCTGAATTTTATGCGTTTCGGGATGAGAGTCGCTCTCACATGTCTGGCCCCAGTATGGTGTTGCTGTTTCGCAAGAGTGTTGATGCCATTTCACTGACTGAAGACCTGGGTGCAACCGGTGATAATCCGCTCAATACCGGTACCGCAGGTGGTTGGTTGGCAGCCGCCGCCAAGGGGCAGCCGTATTACGCACGGCCGACCGATGTTCAGCAGTTTGCCCGCCGCGACGGCAATGTAGAATATGGCAATTTATATAACCCCTTCTGGCAGCCGCGGCTGGGCAAGCTGTCGGATGCCGAGAAATCCGCCGTCGCAGCAATCTCGGGAGTTTTCTGATAAAGGTGATGTTAATGGCATATTTACGCTATCAACGCCATTTTATGGCGCTTCTGTTGGGCCTTTGGTTGCCTATGGCTGCCAGTGCAAACGATGCTGATTTGATTCCTGACCACTGGCAGGCAGAACATTGCCCAAAACACGTGCCGGAAGGGAAAAACCCTTATATGGAGATGAACGGCGCGCATATCGACTCGGTGTTGGCAGGGGATGGTGGGCTGCTTGAGCAAGAAGAATTGGACGCTAATGTAGCATTTATGAACCGTTATCAAACGTGCCTTTCGGTGGTGTCGTTGGTGGCAATGTCGGCATACAGATCACGAGATGCATTGTTAGAAACACATGGTGTGACACAAGCCCAGTTGGAGTATTACAGCCTGCCAGCCTTAATTGAGCGTTATAAAGAAATCTTCGGCGGGTCCGAACCCGTGTTTGAATTACTAACAGAGCTTTTTACCGAATCTTATACCGAAAAAATGGCCTATATGGATAGCGAAAAAAGTTCTCATATTCTGTATGACAAGTACTTCTGCGAGTGTATGAAGATCCCTATCTCAGAATTCAAAAAACTATAGCGCAGAAACAAGATGGCCCGGAGCGCTCAATCGCGGGCAGGCTAAAAAGAGAAGGAACCAGGGATGGAAAAGGAACTCTTGCCAGGAAGCAAGGCGCCAGGTGCTAGCCAGTTGCAGGGCCACCGTGCGCCTCTCAAAGTGCCGCGGATCGCCCGCCAGGGTGGTGCGGGTACCGTCGAATATTTGCTATTGACCGGGGTCACCGTTGCTGCACTTCTGACACCTTTTGGCGAGGAAGGCGAAAGCATTCAGCAGCGTCTGATGAATGCGATCCGTGATCAGCAGGAAGCCTTCCACTACGCCGCCAGGCTACCGGCCATGCCCACCCTGGATGCCGAAGGTAATATCATTGGCAGCGATGAACCACTCAACGGTGGGCCCTTTGATCAAGCACCTACCGAAGACGAGGCGTCTGACTCGGATGAAGAGCTCGGCGCCGCAGAGGAAAGTGAATCCCCTGATTCTGGTGAAGACAGCGAAGTTGTTGAAGATGTCCTGAAGGCTGCAGTGATAGCTGCTGGTGGGTGGGAGGCTGTTAAAGCAGCCTCGCAGTATATCTGTGGCCAGATGATGGATGAAAATCCGATCTGGACGCGTGAGGATTTGTTGGGCTACCAGGCAGCTGATGCCGCCTATCATCGAGACCTTCCTGGCGGTGCCTCTTATAATAAGTCGAAGGACAGCTTTGCTCAGGTAGGGGTTGAATACCCTAAAATAACTGAGCTTGATGGTTTTTCTGCCACCCTGTACAAGATGGACGGCACTTATGTTCTGGCATTTCGTGGCAGCGATGATTTTAGAAATGACTTCGGTAAAGCCAATATACCGCAAGGCCTATGGGGCAATGCCACCCAGTACGATCATGCGGTAGAGTTGGCTAGTGAATTAAAAGAATGGCTTGGTGAAGACTTTCTGATTGCTGGGCACTCTTTGGGAGGTGGGCTGGCCGCGGCAGCGGCTTACGAAACAGGTATGGATGCCATTACCTTCAATGCCGCCGGCCTGCATGATAACTACAAGAAGGGGATTGTTGATGAATTGCTGCCATTCCCAGATTTAGAGGCCACCAGCAACAAGGAGCCAGGGCATATACGTCACCATTATATCCGTGGTGAAGTCTTGACAGTGCTTCAGAAAATACCGGGCACACCAACTGCAGGCGGCACACAGATTGCCCACTCGGCACCCTGTGATATGTTGCCACTTGAAAGGCATGGGCTAGATGCTTTCAGCCCACCGGCCCAGCCGGGGCCAGAGCGGCCATGGCGGCTGGAAGACAGTGCCGCCACCCTACACAATGAAACCTTTATGGATAATCTTGAATTATGGGGCGAAAAATGACGTTATTAAAAACAGGCATATTGATGATGGCTCTCTCGTTAACCTTGGGCTGCTCGGCGCTGAAGGCGAACAGTTTAACAAGCGCTGTTGAGAGCGGGCCTGATCGCGACTTAATGAAGGCAGTCATCGCAGGGGATAAGAATGCCATGGATAGGGCCTTGCGCCAGGGGGCTGATCCCAACTTCGGGGTGCCAAACCCCGAGTATCCTGATATTGATAAGGTGTATGTACTTGAGCTGGCATATGAAAACTACCCGGAGACCACCGAGTATTTACACACCTTGCTGGAAGCCGGAGCTGAACCGAACTTGCCTGTGACTGAAGAGGATAACACCCTTCTATTCAAACCATTATCAGATACCTATCTGGAACATATCAAGCTGCTGATCGAATATGGTGCGGATGTCAACTACCGCAATACCGAGTACAACTCGACGGCTCTGTTAGGGATGTTTTTTTCAAAAAGTCATGCAGCGGCGACGGTGATGATTGAGGCGGGGGCCGACCCTACTCTTGAAAATAAGTTTGGCCGCTCTCTTATGTTGGCACTTGACAGCATTAAAGAAAGGGGGGGAGCTTCAGATTATAGTACACCTGATTTTTGGAAGCTGATTGATGCGTTAAAGGATAAGGGGTATATCGACCCTGGTGACCCGTATTGGCAGCGTTAAGGAAAACGTATGAAGCTATGGAAATTAGGCATACTGATGATGGCTCTCTCGTTAACCATGGGCTGCTCGGCGCTGAAGGCGAACAGTTTAACAAGCGCTGTTGAGAGCGGGCCTGATCGCGACTTAATGAAGGCAGTCATCGCAGGGGATAAGAATGCCATGGATAGTGCCTTGCGGCAGGGAGCTAACCCCAATTTCGGGGTGCCAAACCCCGACTATCCTGATATGGATAAGGTTTATGTGCTTGAACTGGCGTATGAAAACTACCCAGAGTCCACCGCGTATTTACGCACCTTGCTGGAAGCGGGAGCCGATCCGAACTTGCCAGTAAGTGGTGAAGATAACACTCTCCTATTTAACCCGCTATCAGATACCTATCTGGAGCATATCAAACTGCTGATTGAATACGGCGCTGATGTTAATTACCGCAATACCGAGTACAGCTCGACGGCGTTAAGGAGAATGCTGACCTCAAGAAGTCATGCAGCAGCGACGGTGATGATTGAGGCGGGGGCTGACCCAACCCTTAAAGATAAATTTGGCAAATCGCTCATGTCAGCACTTGATGCCATTAAAGAAATTCAAATTACTAAAGAAAACGACATAATTGCTAGGTATAGCTCAGCCGATTTTTGGAAGCTGATCGATGCGCTAAGAGACAGGGGCTATATCGACCCAAATGACCCGTTTTGGCAGCGTTAAGGAAAACGTATGAAGCTATGGAAATTAGGCATACTGATGATGGCTCTCTCGTTAACCATGGGCTGCTCGGCGCTGAAGGCGGTTCAAGCGTTTGTGATCGGGCCTGAGAGGTTATTTCGATGGCTCATGACACAAAAGTGCTGAAATGCCGGGCACCACGTACTCAGCAGGGACAGGCGCTGACAGAGTTTATCATCGTCAGCGTCTTTCTACTGGTGCCTTTATTTTAATAAATGCGCCATAGACGTGGACCTTGGTTACCGTGAAAG
This sequence comes from Halomonas sp. LS-001, assembly GCF_052983955.1. Lineage (NCBI taxonomy): Bacteria > Pseudomonadati > Pseudomonadota > Gammaproteobacteria > Oceanospirillales > Halomonadaceae > Halomonas > Halomonas sp. LS-001. The sequence goes on along the minus strand of NZ_CM129816.1, from coordinate 3,020,330 downwards.
AATAGTGAGTATTATACGAGAAAATACGGCACGTGAAGCATATGTTGAGAAAGAGTTAACTGAAAAATCGCTGTCTTGCTTGTTACCAACGCCGGGTGATCTTCCGTTTCCAAGCAAATAAGCTTTTAGATATTTCAAGGTGAGTAAAATGAAGCTTTTACTAAAAATTATTACGAATAAAGTATGCGGTATCTTAGTTGCTGGTGTCATCACATTAGTGATGTCACCATCCGTTGTAATGGGGGCTTCCACCGTGTTTCAGGCTAATCTGGAAAGAACCGGGGTGTATGAGGATATAGGCCCAGAAAAAACACCAGCACTTGTTTGGAAGTTTGATGCGGGTGCGCCTGTAATCAGTACGCCGTTAGTTGATAATGGAATGGTGTATTTTGTTGATTTTGAAGATGGTATTTATGCATTGAATCAAGCTGATGGCTCTGTGGTATGGGAAAAAGAAATTGATGGGCAGCCCAGTTATCAGATTGCTATTTCTGAAGATTCTCTATTGGTAGGCGTGTACCAACCAGACGATTTTAATGGTCACTTACTTGCCCTGGATCGTTTGACGGGCGAAGAGCATTGGCGGTTTGAAATGGACTATTCAGAGTATGCAGTAAGAATGACAACTCCCACAGTTTATGGGGATACAGTGTTATTGACCTCAGATGCCGGTTATTTGGTGGCTCTGGATGTAGCAACGGGTGAGTCATTTTGGGGATTTGCTGTAGATGGCAATGGAGCGCAGCCAATTATATCAGATGACGTTGTGTATTATCGTGATGGATCACAAACACTTTATGCACTTCAACTAGACTCTGGAGAAGAGATATGGCGAATACCTTCACCTATTGATTATGATATTTCTTATGGTACTCCATCAGTAAACGGGTGCTGTGTTTTTGCGATTGTTAGAAATGATGAAACTGCGTTGGTAAGAAAAATTGATAAGAAAAGTGGAGAGCTGGTTGCTGAATTTGTACATGATTTTTCTGTGACGTCTTCGGTGAGTTTAGCGGATGGTGTTGTGTTTTTTGGTGACGATGGCGATGGCAAGGCAGGCTCACATGGCCATATGAATACCTTGGATATGGAAGCAAGAGAATTGATCTGGCGATTTAAAACAGAAGGCTTTATGAGAGGTCCCGCTTCTATCGCTGGAAATACGGTGTACTTTGGTAGTGCAGATACCTACTTATATGCCGTTGATCGTCATACGGGTGATCTCAAGTGGCGCTACAAGACTGACGGCATTGTCAACTCAGCCCCTGCCATCGTCGACGGCCGGGTATATTTTGGAAGCCTGGACGGGCATGTGTATGTATTGGAATAGCCTCTACGCCCTAGTTGCTGGTGTCATCACATTAGCAATGTCGCCATCCATCGTGCTGGGTTCTTCCACCATGTTTCAGGCGAACCTGGAAAGAACCGGCGTGTATGAGGATATAGGCCCGGAAGAGGCTCCGGAACTTGTTTGGAAGTTTGATGCGGGTGCGCCTGTAATCAGTACACCATTAGTTGATAATGGAATGGTGTATTTTGTTGATGTCGAAAATGGTGTGTATGCTCTTAATCAAGATCATGGCACAGTGATATGGGAAAAAAAAGTTGATGGTAAACCTAGTTTTCAGATTTCTCTTTCTGAAGATACTCTATTAGTAGGGGTGTACCAAGCAGATGACTTTAATGGGCACTTGCTTGCCTTAGACCGTTTGACAGGTGAAGAGCGCTGGCGGTTTGAAATGGACTATACAATAAGAATAACTACTCCGACAGTTTATGAAGATAAAGTATTATTGACTTCTTCTGCTGATTATTTGGTTGCTCTGGATTTAGCAACGGGCGAGGGTGTTTGGGGGGTTGCTATAGATGGCAGTGGAGCGCAGCCTGTGATTTCTGATGATGTTGTGTATTATCAGGATAATTCACAAACACTCTATGCGCTTAAGTTAGACTCTGCAGAAGAAGTTTGGCAAATGCCTCAGTCCCTTTATTACAGTTTTAATCGTGCTACACCAGCTGTAAATGATTGCTGCATTTTTGTGATAAATAGAGGTGACGGAGTTGCGATGGTAAGAAAGATTAACAAACATAGTGGAGAGTTGATTGCTGAGTTTATGCATGAGTTTTCTGTTTCATCTTCCGTTAGTTTAGCGGATGGGGTGGTGTTCTTTGGTGACGATGGTGATGGCAAGGCGGGCTCTCACGGCCATATGAATGCTTTGGACATGGAAGCAGGAGAATTGATCTGGCGATTTGAAACAGAAGGCTTTATGCGCGGCCCCGCTTCTATCGCTGGAAATACGGTGTACTTTGGTAGTGCAGATACCTACTTATATGCCGTTGATCGTCATACGGGTGATCTCAAGTGGCGCTACAAGACTGACGGCATTGTCAACTCAGCCCCTGCCATCGTCGACGGCCGGGTATATTTTGGAAGCCTGGACGGGCATGTGTATGTATTGGAATAGCCTCTACGCCCTAGTTGCTGGTGTCATCACATTAGTGGTGTCACCATCCGTTGTAATGGGTGCTTCCACCATGTTTCAGGCCAATCTGGAAAGAACTGGCGTTTATGAGGATATAGGACCAGAAGAAACGCCCACGCTTGCTTGGAAATTTGATGCGGGTGCGCCTGTAATCAGTACACCATTAGTTGATAATGGAATGGTGTATTTTGTTGATGTCGAAAATGGTGTGTATGCGCTTGATCAAGATGATGGCAAAGTGATATGGGGAAAAAAATTGATGGTAAGCCCAGTCTTCAGGTGACTCTTTCTGGACATGCTTTATTAGTAGGCGTGTTTCAATCAGGTGGCTTTAATGGGCACTTGCTTGCATTGGATCGTTCGACAGGTGAAGAGCGCTGGCGGTTTGAAATGGACTATTCTGTGAGGATGGCCACCCCTACAGTTTATGGTGATAACGTGCTATTGACCTCAGATGCCGGTTATTTAGTGGCGCTGGATGTAGCAACGGGTAAGCCATTTTGGGGAATTGCTATAAATGGTGTCGGAACTCAGCCTATGGTATCTAATGATTTTGTGTATTATCAGGATGGTTCGCAAGCACTCTATGCGCTTCAACTAGACTCTGAAGAAGCAGTTTGGCAAATGCCCTCACCGCTTGATTACGGTTTCTCTTACGGTGCTCCAGCAATCAATGATTGCTGCGTTTTTGCAATATTTAGAGATCGTGACCATGCTGTGATAAGAAAGGTTGATAAACATAGTGGAGAGCTGGTTGCTGAATTTATACATGATTTTTCTGTTACGTCTGCAGTTAGTTTAGCGGATGGAGTGGTGTTTTTTGGTGACGATGGTGATGGTAAGGCTGGCTCTCACGGCCATATGAATGCTTTGGACATGGAAGCGGGAGAATTGATCTGGCGATTTGAAACAGAAGGCTTTATGCGCGGCCCCGCTTCTATCGCTGGAAATACGGTGTACTTTGGTAGTGCAGATACCTACTTATATGCCGTTGATCGTCAAACGGGTGATCTCAAGTGGCGCTACAAGACTGACGGCATTGTCAACTCAGCCCCTGCCATCGTCGACGGCCGGGTATATTTTGGAAGCTTGGACGGACATGTGTATGTATTGGAATAGCCTCAATCTTCGTTGAGACAAAGTTACTCGCCGTTTTTACCAGATGATTTACAGCAGCGTGATAAATGCATATGTGTCCAGCAGAGACGTTGGCTCAATAACTTAAAGAGAAACACGGATGAAAAAGAAGTCGTTGCAGGGAAGCAACGCGCCGGGTGGCAGCAAACCACCTGAGCGTAATGTATTGGTCAATCCTCGTCGGTTTTACCGGCAGAAAGGTGCCGGAACCGTTGAGTACATGCTGCTCACCGGTTTAATGGTCGCTGCCCTGTTAACCCCCTTTGGTGAAGAAGGCGAGAGCGTTCAGCAGCGCCTGATGAATGCCATCCGTGATCAGCAGGAGGCTTTCCACTACGCCGCCAGGCTACCGCACATGCCCACCCTGGATGCTGAAGGCAACATAGTGGGCAGCGATGAACCGCTCAACGGCGGCCCGTTTGATCAACGTTTGCCAGGTGGAGAGACGGGCACCAGCTCTAATGTCGGCGGTGCAGGAAACGGCGCTAGTAATGGTGGCCCTTACGGCGGCGATGGCCCCTACGGCGGTGGCGAATCTTCCTCTAACGGCATCTGGGGTAGCGATGGAATAGAAGGGCAAGGCCAGTCCTCCGTAGAAGGAGGATTTTCAGGGCCGTCGATTGAAGATATCTTGCAGCAGGCCGATCAATCAGCACTTGATGACAAAGCCCAGTTTATGCAGTGCCGCCAGGAGCGGGTGGTGGCTGCTCAGCAAGAAGCCAACCGCATGCCCGCCAACTCCGCTCAGCAAACCGAATTGCAGGCAACGGCTGAGCGGCTAAGGGCGAATACTGTCGCCCAAGAGCATTACGGGCTGTTTGAACACCTGCATAGCCCTGGTCAACCGGCCCCGGCAGGGTGGCAGGAGGTGGGCAATAGCCAGGCATCACTTAATCAAGCGAAACTGTCGCCTAGCCGCCTGACGTCCAAGCAGAGTGACTTTCGGGCAGGTATGTACACACCCGACCGAGACGTGTTGGGTGGGGATTTTTCTCCCACGCTAAAGGCCACAGGCTCAAGAGCTTCCAATAAGAACTGGCATAACACGGTGCAGCACGCCACTCGCTCTCAGCCGGATGATCACGAACGGATTGTTCAATTAGGCACTAAGGTGCATATGGCTCGCCCTTCACAAGCAACCGGCGGGGCGGGGATTACGCCCTTGACCAGGGGGCTGAGCGCTAGTGCGATTGAAGGCGATGATGCCAATGGCAAGGCAGGATATAGCGTTTTAGGGGCTGACTTAAGCGATCTGGTAGGGGCGGAATCTTCAGATAGCTCTCCGTGCTCTGATATAGCCCCAGGTGATATGGATGACCCACAAGGATCGCCACAGCAATGCCAAGGCAGTTGGGAGCATATTGAAGCGGTGACGGGTTATGGTGAGTCAGAGACAGCACGAGACGTGACCGGTTCATTGGTGAGGCTGCGGGCGGCAGATGCTCGTGCCGCACTCCATGTTATTTCGTTTCACTATGAAGTCACGTATACCAATATTGATGAGAACGGCGATCCGATAGCTGGTGTTTATCCCATTCACTCAGGTGAATTTAGCACCTTCCCAGCAGGCTTTGGCACCAGTAAGGTTTTCAACAATACTTCACCGTCAGACTGGACGGTTTCAATACTTAATCAACAAAAAGCATGTGACAACTGCGGGGAGCCACAAATCCGTGTTCAACAATGTATTGAATAAAGCGCCCATTATGCTGGCGGCATTCACCTTACTCGGATGCAGCCAGGAAGAAGAGAAATACTACCGGGCTGACTGTATTGTCAGGATCAATATAGATTGGTTCGGATATGATACTGAAAGAAGGCTAAAAGTACAAAACCATGTTTTGCCAGAAGCAGCATTTGCCTATCACCAAACCCTTGGTTTTGATAGTCCTGTATCAGGACCAAATGCCTCGGTTAAAGGAGAGCAACGAGAGTATTATTACCTACAGTTTAAAGGCATGTGCGATAGGCGTTACGAGTTTGCTGAGAACATTATCACGTATTTTGAAGATAATTTTGATGATGTGCCGCCAATGGAAGTGGATCCGGGCCGCTTTGAGCCGGGAAGAGACACAATAGAGTCGTGGGGCCCTTCATGGATAGATGGTAAGCCTGGCTACCAGCCACAGTAAGCATGCGACAACTGCGTGAAGCCACAAATCTGGAAGGTGTTCAAAACTCTGTGTCACGCTAACCACCGACCATCAACAAGGAGCTTTACCCAGATGGAACTACTCCCCGTACGATCACGCTGTCTGATGATTGCCTTGCTGTTCGCCGTGAGTTTAGTGATGGTCGGCTGGCCAGTAGGTGCGCTTGCCGACGACCGCACCTATCCCGCCAGCGAGTTTTTCAGCGGCCCGCCGCTTGAAATGGCTGAGGCCATTGAACGTAATGACATGGCTGCCTTGCGCCAGGGTGCCGAGCAGGGCGTTGACCTTCACGCCCGAACCAGATCACCCTGATGTGGTTTGCGATGCTGAAACAGAACCCCGCTGCTGTTTGATGCCATCACTATGGGCACTCTGGATCACGTCAAACTACTGGTAGAAAGGGGCGCCGATATCCACTACCGCACCCATAACGGCACCGGTTACAGCCCCTTTGCTCACAGCGCCACAGGCACCAAGCCGGATATTGCCATCTACCTTCTTGAACAAGGTTCAGAACCCAATTTTCGTATGAATAATGGGGTCACCACGGCCTGGATCGTTCACTATAAGCTGCATAATCTGCAACCAGATGACGATCGCAATCAGTTTATCCAGCTACGCGATAGGATGATGGAACGCGGCGTAGACTTCCCGCCACCTCCCCCGGTTGAAGTGCGCGAACAAATGCGGGCGCAAGGCTTAACACCGGTTGTCCCAACGGCCTTTGGGTATGAGCGCTGATCCAGCGGATGCTGAGGTGCGGTAAATGGAACTTATCTAACATAAAGAGAAACACGGATGAAAAAGAAAGCGTTGCAGGGAAGCAACGCGCTGAGTGGCAGCAAGTCACCTGCGCGCAGGTTGGTGGTCAACTCCCGCCGCCAGAAAGGGGCTGGCACTGTTGAGTACATGCTGCTCACCGGTTTAATGGTCGCTGCCCTGTTAACCCCCTTTGGTGAAGAAGGCGAAAGCGTTCAGCAGCGCCTGATGAATGCCATCCGTGATCAGCAGGAGGCTTTCCACTACGCCGCCAGGCTACCGCACATGCCCACCCTGGATGCTGAAGGCAATATAGTGGGCAGCGATGAACCGCTCAACGGCGGGCCGTTTGATCAACGTTTGCCAGGTGGAGAGACGGGCACCAGCTCTAATGTCGGCGGTGCAGGAAACGGCGCTAGTAATGGTGGCCCGTACGGCGGCGATGGCCCCTACGGCGGTGGCGAATCTTCCTCTAACGGCATCTGGGGTAGCGATGGAATAGAAGGGCAAGGCCAGTCCTCCGTAGAAGGAGGATTTTCAGGGCCGTCGATTGAAGATATCTTGCAGCAGGCCGATCAATCAGCGCTTGATGACAAAGCCCAGTTTATGCAATGCCGCCAGGAGCGGGTGGTGGCTGCTCAGCAAGAAGCCAACCGCATGCCCGCCAACTCCGCTCAGCAAACCGAATTGCAGGCAACGGCTGAGCGGCTAAGGGCGAATACCGTCGCCCAAGAGCATTACGGGCTGTTTGAACACCTGCATAGCCCTGGTCAACCGGCCCCGGCAGGGTGGCAGGAGGTGGGCAATAGCCAGGCATCACTTAATCAAGCGAAACTGTCGCCTAGCCGCCTGACGTCGAAGCAGAGTGACTTTCGGGCAGGTATGTACACACCCGACCCGGACGTGTTGGGCGGGGATTTTTCTCCCACGCTAAAGGCCACAGGCTCAAGAGCTTCCAATAAGAACTGGCATAACACGGTGCAGCACGCCACTCGCTCTCAGCCGGATGATCACGAACGGATTGTTCAATTAGGCACTAAGGTGCATATGGCTCGCCCTTCACAAGCAACCGGCGGGGCGGGGATTACGCCCTTGACCAGGGGGCTGAGCGCTAGTGCGATTGAAGGCGATGATGCCAATGGCAAGGCAGGATATAGCGTTTTAGGGGCTGACTTAAGCGATCTGGTAGGGGCGGAGTCTTCAGATGACTCACCGTGCTCTGATATTGCCCCGGATGATATAGATGACCCACAAGGGTCGCCACAGCAATGCCAAGGCAGTTGGGAGCCTATTGACTCGGTAATTGGGTATGGTAAGTCAGTGTCTGCAGAAGGCGTGACCGGCTCATTGGTGAGACTGCGGGCGGCAGATGCTCGAGCAGCGCTCCATGTTAATTCGTTCCACTATGAAGTGACATTTACCTATATTGATGAGAACGGCGATCCTATATATGGCGTTTATCCCGTTCACTCTGGTGTATTGACCACCTTTCCTGGTGGCTTCGGCAGCAGTAAGATTTTCAACAATACTTCACCGTCAGACTGGACGGTTTCGATACTTAACCAACAAAAAGCATGCGACAACTGCGGGGAGCCACAAATCCGTGTTCAACAATGTATTGAATAAAGCACTCATTATAATGGCGGCATTCACCTTGCTCGGATGTGGCCAGGAAGAAGAGAAATACTACCGGGCTGACTGTATTGTCAGGATCAATATAGATTGGTCCGGGTACGATGTTGAAAGAAGAATTAGAGTGCAAAATGACGTCTTCATGGAAGCTGCATATGCATACCATAAAACGCTTGGTTTTAGTAGCCCCATCCCAGGCCCAAGTAGTTCATTCAAAGGAAAAGGGCGAAAATTCTATTACCTTCAGTTTGCAGGAATGTGCGACCAGCGTTACGAATTCGCTGAGAACATTATTACGTATTTTGAAGAGCACTTTAATGATGTGCCGCCAATGGAAGTAGATCCAGAGCGCTTTGAGCCTGGAAGAAATACGATAACGGTACACGGTGATTCGTGGATAGATGGTAAGCCTGGCTACCAGCCAGAGTAAGCATACGACAACTGCGGGGAGCCACAAATCCAGAGGGTGTTCAAAACTCTGTGCCATGCTAACCACCCATCAACAAGGAGCTTTGCCCAGATGGAACTACTCCCCGTGCGATCACGCTGCCTGACGATTGCTTTGCTGTTCGCTGTGAGTTTACTCGCTGTCGGCTGGCCAGTAGTTGCGCTTGCCGACGACCGCGCCTACCCCGCCAGCGAGTTTTTCAGCGGCCCGCCGCTTGAGATGGCTGAGGCCATTGAACGCAATGACATGGATGCCTTGCGCCAGGGTGCCGAACAGGGCGTTGACCTTCACGCCCGTGGCAACAACCAGATCACCCTGATGTGGTTTGCGATGCTGAAACAGAACCCCGATGCGGTGCGTACCCTGGTGGAACTCGGCGTGCATCCTGATGCGGGGTCAGTTGAAGGAGGTGGCGCACGCACGCCGCTGGGTCTTGCTCTGGGGTCACCGGATACGCGTTTTCTGGAGGCCATGCTGGACGGCGGACTATCGCCCAATGAGGGCACCGAAGACGACAACCCGCTGCTGTTTGATGCCATCACCATGGGCACTCTGGATCACGTCAAACTACTGGTAGAAAGGGGCGCCGATATTCACTACCGCACCCATAACGGCACCGGTTACAGCTCCTTTGCTCACAGCACCACAGGCACCAAGCCGGATATCGCCCTCTATCTTCTTGAACAGGGTTCAGAGCCCAATTTTCGAATGAATAATGGGGTCACCACGGCCTGGATCGTTCACTATAAGCTGCATAATCTGCAACCAGATGACGATCGCAGTCAGTTTATCCAGCTGCGCGATAAGATGATCGAACGCGGCGTAGACTTCCCGCCACCTCCCCCGGTTGAAGTGCGCGAACAAATGCGGGCGGAAGGCTTAACACCGGTTGTCCCTACGGCCTTTGGGTATGAGCGCTGATCCAGCTGATGCTAAGGCCTGGTAAATGGAACTTATCTAACATAAAGAGAAACACGGATGAAAAAGAAGTCGTTGCAGGGAAGCAACGCGCCGGGTGGCAGTAAACCACCTGAGCGTAATGTATTGGTCAATCCTCGTCGGTTTTACCGGCAGAAAGGTGCCGGAACTGTTGAGTACATGCTGCTCACCGGTTTAATGGTCGCTGCCCTGTTAACCCCCTTTGGTGAAGAAGGCGAAAGCGTTCAGCAGCGTCTGATGAATGCCATCCGTGATCAGCAGGAGGCTTTCCACTACGCCGCCAGGCTACCACACATGCCCACCCTGGATGCTGAAGGCAATATAGTGGGCAGCGATGAACCGCTCAACGGCGGCCCGTTTGATCAACGTTTGCCAGGTGGAGAGACGGGCACCAGCTCTAATGCCGGCGGTGCAGGAAACGGCGCTAGTAATGGTGGCCCTTACGGCGATAGCCCCTACGGCGGTGGTGAATCTTCCTCTAACGGCATCTGGGGTAGCGATGGAATAGAAGGGCAAGGCCAGTCCTCCGTAGAAGGAGGATTTTCAGGGCCGTCGATTGAAGATATCTTGCAGCAGGCCGATCAATCAGCGCTTGATGACAAAGCCCAGTTTATGCAGTGCCGCCAGGAGCGGGTGGTGGCTGCTCAGCAAGAAGCCAACCGCATGCCCGCCAACTCCGCTCAGCAAACCGAATTGCAGGCAACGGCTGAGCGGCTAAGGGCGAATACCGTCGCCCAAGAGCATTACGGGCTGTTTGAACACCTGCATAGCCCTGGTCAACCGGCCCCGGCAGGGTGGCAGGATGTGGGCAATAGCCAGGCATCACTTAATCAAGCGAAACTGTCGCCTAGCCGCCTGACGTCCAAGCAGAGTGACTTTCGGGCAGGTATGTACACACCCGACCGAGACGTGTTGGGTGGGGATTTCTCGCCCACGCTTAAGTCTACCGGCTTCCCAGAGGCCACTAAGGGGTGGCTCAACGGGGCGCAGCAAGCTAACCGCTTTCAGCCGGATGCTTACGACCGGCATGTGCAATTAACGTCTAAGATGCGGGTAGCAAGCCCTTCCCAGGTGGCCGGTGGCGCCGGGGTAACACCTCTGACCAGCGGCCTGAGTGCTACGGCGATTGAGCGCGAGAAAACACCAGTGGTGCATAGCGTTTTAGGCGCAGATTTCAGCAACCTTGCAGGGTCTGATATGCCAACAGACCCGACAGCAAATGCCCTTGCGGGAGATTCGTCCGCTAACTCGCCGTGCTTTGAGGATGGTGTGGTTGAGGTGAGTCAAAGCACCAGCACGGCCGGGCTTTCCGCGCGTAGCAGGCCTGGTGCAGAGCGCATTCAAGAGATCGACCAACAGCTTGAGCGCGATGGGGAAGCCCTCTCGGAATCTGAGCGCCAGGCGTTGGAAGAAGAGCGGCAAGCGATCTTTACCTTACGCCGATCGCGCAATGAGGCCTTGGAAACCGCCTGTCACTATTGGGCTGGCAGTCGCGAAGCGTGTCAATTTGAGCGTTCATTACTTTATTATGAATTTCTGACCTGGGGGGAACCTAATGATCTTGACGGTGAGATCTTTCATTACTACCGCCATACAGCGACCTTGTGGGGAGATGGCGAACAAGACCGCATAACGAGCATTGCTCGTCAAGCGCTGACCGATATTGTGATCGACACGGTGACCGCTCCCTTGGTGATTGGGAGGTTAGTCGGTCAAGCCTACGCGATGGATGACGAAGAATTCCGAGCGATCCTGCGCGAGATGGGCGACGAGATCAAAGCGTTTAAGGACAACCCTGCAGCATACATCAGCGAGAGCATCCGAGAACAATTCGCCTATGCGGATGCCCTGGAGCAAGCCGGGCAGCGAGATGAAGCCGACCTTGTGCGTATGCGGGTCATACTGCAAAACCACCCGGTGATCTTTGGTATGCAGGCGGCCTCGGGCGTTGGCGCAGTCAAACTAGCAGCGGATCTGCCGACATGGCTGATTAGGGTGGTAAAAAGGCGGGGGAGTGCCGAAGCGGATGGCAATGATGGTGATAGGAATGATGGTGATGGGAGTGATGGTGATGGGAATGAAGCACTGTCCAACGTTCCGGGCCGAGTTCAGTCACGTATTAATCTTGCAACCGGCGACAGCAGTAGTGGATGGATACATGTGGTGGGCAGGCACTTCAATCCTGACAGAAATGCAAGCCAGTTTACCGTTTCGCAGAGCGATCTGAGAACCACGCTTCAAAGTCCAGAGGTTGTGAACACACCTGTTACGAGGACATTGGACAGTGCGGAGCATGGTACCTTATATGTCCGAGAGATTGATTTAGGTCGCGCAATTGGAACCGACAAATTCAATAGCTTCCAGACAACTTCCACAATGACGGTTATGACGGATAGGTTCGGAAACTTGGTTACAGCAACCCCGGGGAGTGTCAGATGAAATTGATCGGCAGTGCAGTTGAAGAAGAGTACAGAAAGGAACTGAAGGAAGGGGCTCGGTATCTTCTGGAAGAAGGAGGGAATCCTAGATTGCTAAGCTTGCTTCATCGAGAGATCGGTACCGTTGAAAGCGCTTATTTTTTGAGTGGCTACAAGCTCTCAGACTATCATACCTGTAACTTGCTGGTGAATGGTGCCACTGTTTGTCACATAGAAATGTCTGATGACCGGATTGAGGCTTTTGATACGATCAGTGTCTCCGAGTACAAAAAGGGCCTGAAGAAGCAAAGTCAGATTAAATTGGAGGTCGCGTTAGAACTAGCTGCTTTTAAATGACCTTGCTCTGCCGCATAATCCGCTTCTTTATCGTGCTGCTATTCGCGGTATTCTGGTCGTTCTCAGCCTTTGCTGTGCAGGATGATTGGTCACGAATTAGCTATCATGTTGTGGCGCTGCAGCAAGGCGGACAAACTCCTGATCTGGCGTTTGCCGCCCGAGCACTATAGACAACCAGTGTAAATCTCACGTATACCGGCACTTGGTTCGCGCAGGCGGGCAAGGTGCACGTTTTCGATGGTGCGGAAATAAGTGTCGCCTCTCTGGCTCGTATCGGCGATTTTGTTGCCCCAAATAGGGCACAGCTGATCGATGATCTAGCGGCGAGAGTAATCAAGATCACCCCCGAAAAAGTTGTCGACATCCGCAACATAAATGGACGGACAGTTTGGCTGGAAACGGGGATTCAAATGCTGGGCTGCGCCACATTGTTGGTGAACACGGTTCTGAACTCGCCCAGCAAGGCATCTCAGAGGCGGAGATACCCGGTGTGCTCTTCACTGCTTTAGCGCAACATCGTCGTTGATGGCGTCCGGCTACAGTATAACGCTTTCAAATTGCCAGATGGCACCGTGAATATAGGACGGATTCATGAGGGAAATTGATCCAAAAGAGGAAGGGCTTATTGCTTTTTTGGCGCTAATCGGTGGTGTACAGCTTTCTTTGCCTGCTAAACAGCGTGTTTGGGTCGTGAACCCTGGGATGGGATCGATCCGCGCTGATTATTGTCTTGCGGGCTGTCGCGTACGCTCCGTTGCTTCCTACGAGTTTGAGGATGACGACGGGGTTCCCATTGTTGCCACTTTGCTCCTCACAGAAGATGGACGTTTCGGAGAGCTCGATTTTTGGAAAGTGAATGATGGACCCATCACGAGCTGGCCAGTCGTTCCTTCCTCATGATTCTACGGCTTCAAACTTTCCTGACGGGTCTTCTGCGCTGCCGTTGGCAGCGCTTCTGGCTTTTGTACCTGTGGGCGCAAAACCCGCGTCGGGGGGGCAGCTTTTGAGCCAGTCGCGTCGGGGCATAAGGCCGATATCCCATTGGCTGCATCGGGAGATTTTGACTACTACGCCAATATCGCGCCGGAGTGCTGCAAGAAAACAATCAATCAGCGCGTGATGACAAAGCCCAGCTTATGCAGTGCCGCCAGGAGCGGGTGGTGGCTGCTCAGCAAAAAGCCAACCGCATGCCCGCCAACTCCGCTCAGCAAACCGAATTGCAGGCAACGGCTGAGCGGCTAAGGGCGAATACTGTCGCCCAAGAGCATTACGGGCTGTTTGAACACCTGCATAGCCCTGGTCAACCGGCCCCGGCAGGGTGGCAGGATGTGGGCAATAGCCAGGCATCACTTAATCAAGCGAAACTGTCGCCTAGCCGTTTGACGTCGAAGCAGAGTGACTTTCGGGCAGGTATGTACACGCCTAACCGGGGCGTGTTAGGTGGGGATTTTTCTCCCACGCTAACGGCCACGGGCTCTCCCTCTTCCAGCGAGGGTTGGCTCAACAGTGCACAGCAAGCTAACCGCTTTCAGCCGGATGCTTACGACCGTAGTGTTCAAATAGCTGCTAAGGTGCAGGTAGCAAGTCCTTCACAAGTAACTGGTGGGGTTGGTGTTACGCCTCTGACCAGTGGCCTAAGCGCTACTGCGACTGAAGGCGATGATGCAAATGTCACGGCAGGGCATAGCGTTTTAGGCGTTGACTTAAGTGACCTGGCTGGGTTGGGTACCACCATTAATCAGTCTTGTTCAACCACTGATATGAACGACAGCCACGTCGGGCTGGAAGGAGAAGAAAGTGCACAAGAGGGAATACCTATTACTGATGCAGAGCGAGCACTCGCTGAAGAAGGTAAATACGTAGAGTTCTGGCGCTCTCGTCATCAGGCGGGTGATCCCGTTGCCAGAACGGCATTGATTGGCTGGAAGGACCCTGAGTTTGAAGATGCAAGTTCAGTAGATCGGTTTTTAGCAGCGTATACATGGTGGAGACTAGAATCGTATATATCTGATAATGGACTTGGCGTGTCAATGGAGCAACTAGCAAAGGAATTGGTTAATGCTCACGTCGCTTTCGTTGATAAGGATAAGAAGGGAATACCCAACCTTTTAAGCCCGAAACAAGTGGCGAACTATCACCATGGGGTTTTTCGTCACTACGGTATTCCTGATCGACTTTTCGGAGGCACTCATGAAATTGTTTTTGTTCATGTTCCTGCCGAAGGTGGTGTGTGGGTCCAGCCCATTTTTGATGCTGCTTCTTATAGCGGCTTGTGGTGTAAAGGCTGCGATACTACACCTTGAGGGAAAGTTAAATGATTAGATTATTAGTAATGTTTGTGTTGTTTTTTGGGTTGCTGGGTTGTGATCAGCCGGTAGCTGAGAAAGAAAATAATGCCAAAGAAGTGACATTAGGAGATGCAGTGTTATCGATACCTCATAACTATTTTTTGTCTGTTTCTTCAGCATTGATACCTGAAGAGGGGATGGATGAAAATAGTGGCGTGTTAATAGGTGTTCCATATGAAGATGTAGGGTTGCCACCAGAGTCGGTCGCTGGCTTACCCCAACGATTGACCATTTTAATGTATCCTTTCAGTGATCAGGTTAATCCATCGGCTTTAAAAGCCTGGAACGGTACAGGAAGATTTGATGACCGTATTGTTGAGTTTGATGAACAGGTGGGTCTTTATAGGGTCTACCCGAAAATTGCTCACCCTCGCTCTTGGGAATACTTTAAAAAATCCCCATTAGACGGTGGTGATTATGTAACAAGCTGGGTAGCAGGCTGTAGGTTAGGGCAATTGGCGGAGAATGGTAATGACCTTAAAAATGTATTTTGTTCGGTGTCTAGTCGTTATAAAACGATTGACAGTGAAATTAGTTTAAGAGGTGATCATATCAAGAACTTAGGTTCTATCAAAGATGAGTATCATCGCTTATTATCAAGTTGGGAATAAGCATGAGCTACCGTGGATAAATGAATAGTCTTTCGCTGTTACTAGTTTGCTAATATCAGCATACTCGGCGCATCACTGCTTACCAACAAGGAGCTTCACCTAGATGGAACTACTCCCCGTGCGATCACGCTGCCTGACGATTGCTTTGCTGTTCGCTGTGAGTTTACTCGCTGTCGACTGGCCAGTAGTTGCGCTTGCCGACGACCGCGCCTATCCCGCCAGCGAGTTTTTCACCGGCCCGCCGCTTGAAATGGCTGAGGCCATTGAACGCAATGACATGGCGGCCTTGCGCCAGGGTGCCGAACAGGGCGTTGACCTTCACGCCCGTGGCAACAACCAGATCACCCTGATGTGGTTTGCGATGCTGAAACAGAACCCCGATGCGGTGCGTACCCTGGTGGAACTCGGCGTGCATCCTGATGCGGGGTCAGTTGAAGGAGGTGGCGCACGCACGCCGCTGGGTCTTGCTCTGGGGTCACCGGATACGCGTTTTCTGGAGGCCATGCTGGACGGCGGACTATCGCCCAATGAGGGCACCGAAGACGACAACCCGCTGCTGTTTGATGCCATCACCATGGGCACTCTGGATCACGTCAAACTACTGGTAGAAAGGGGCGCCGATATTCACTACCGCACCCATAACGGCACCGGTTACAGCTCCTTTGCTCACAGCACCACAGGCACCAAGCCGGATATCGCCCTCTATCTTCTTGAACAGGGTTCAGAGCCCAATTTTCGAATGAATAATGGGGTCACCACGGCCTGGATCGTTCACTATAAGCTGCATAATCTGCAACCAGATGACGATCGCAGTCAGTTTATCCAGCTGCGCGATAAGATGATCGAACGCGGCGTAGACTTCCCGCCACCTCCCCCGGTTGAAGTGCGCGAACAAATGCGGGCGGAAGGCTTAACACCGGTTGTCCCTACGGCCTTTGGGTATGAGCGCTGATCCAGCTGATGCTAAGGCCTGGTAAATGGAACTTATCTAACATAAAGAGAAACACGGATGAAAAAGAAGTCGTTGCAGGGAAGCAACGCGCCGGGTGGCAGTAAACCACCTGAGCGTAATGTATTGGTCAATCCTCGTCGGTTTTACCGGCAGAAAGGTGCCGGAACTGTTGAGTACATGCTGCTCACCGGTTTAATGGTCGCTGCCCTGTTAACCCCCTTTGGTGAAGAAGGCGAGAGCGTTCAGCAGCGCCTGATGAATGCCATCCGTGATCAGCAGGAGGCTTTCCACTACGCCGCCAGGCTACCGCACATGCCCACCCTGGATGCTGAAGGCAACATAGTGGGCAGCGATGAACCGCTCAACGGCGGCCCGTTTGATCAACGTTTGCCAGGTGGAGAGACGGGCACCAGCTCTAATGTCGGCGGTGCAGGAAACGGCGCTAGTAATGGTGGCCCTTACGGCGGCGATGGCCCCTACGGCGGTGGCGAATCTTCCTCTAACGGCATCTGGGGTAGCGATGGAATAGAAGGGCAAGGCCAGTCCTCCGTAGAAGGAGGATTTTCAGGGCCGTCGATTGAAGATATCTTGCAGCAGGCCGATCAATCAGCACTTGATGACAAAGCCTAGTTTATGCAGTGCCGCCAGGAGCGGGTGGTGGCTGCTCAGCAAGAAGCCAACCGCATGCCCGCCAACTCCGCTCAGCAAACCGAATTGCAGGCAACGGCTGAGCGGCTAAGGGCGAATACTGTCGCCCAAGAGCATTACGGGCTGTTTGAACACCTGCATAGCCCTGGTCAACCGGCCCCGGCAGGGTGGCAGGAGGTGGGCAATAGCCAGGCATCACTTAATCAAGCGAAACTGTCGCCTAGCCGCCTGACGTCCAAGCAGAGTGACTTTCGGGCAGGTATGTACACACCCGACCGAGGCGTGTTGGGTGGGGATTTTTCTCCCACGCTTAAGTCTACCGGCTTCCCAGAGGCCACCAAGGGCTGGCTCAACGGGGCGCAGCAAGCTAACCGCTTTCAGCCGGATGCTTACGACCGGCATGTTCAATTAACGTCTAAGATGCGGGTAGCAAGCCCTTCCCAGGTGGCCGGTGGCGCCGGGGTAACACCTCTGACCAACGGCCTGAGTGCTACTGCGGTTGAGCGCGAGAAAACACCAGTGGTGCATAGCGTTTTAGGCGCAGATTTCAGCAACCTTGCAGGGTCTGATATGCCAACAGACCCGACAGCAAGTGCCCTTGCGGGAGACTCGTCCGCTAACTCGCCGTGCTTTGAGGATGGTGTGGTTGAGGTGAGTCAAAGCACCAGCACGGCCGGGCTTTCCGCGCGTAGCAGGCCTGGTGCAGAGCGCATTCAAGAGATCGACCAACAGCTTGAGCGCGATGGGGAAGCCCTCTCGGAATCTGAGCGCCAGGCGTTGGAAGAAGAGCGGCAGGCGATCTTTACCTTACGCCGATCGCGCAATGAGGCCTTGGAAACCGCCTGTCACTATTGGGCTGGCAGTCGCGAAGCGTGTCAATTTGAGCGTTCATTGCTTTATTATGAATTTCTGACCTGGGGGGATCTTGATAATAGTGACCGTGATATCTTTCATTACTACCACCATACAGCGACCCAGTGGGGAAATGGCGAAAGAGACCGCATAACGAGCATTGCTCGTCAAGCGCTGAGCGATATTGTGATCGACACGGTGACCGCTCCCGTGGTGATTGGGGTGGTAGCCGGTCAAGCCCTGATGGGTGACGAAGAATCTCAAGCGATCCTGCACGAGATGGGCGACGAGGTCAAAGCGTTTTTTACGACGACTCCTGCAGCCCACTTAGCCCACATCAGCGAGAGCAACCGAGAACAACTCGCCCATGCGGATGCCCTGGAGCAAGCCGGGCAGCGAGACGAAGCTGACCTTGTGCGCATGCGGGTCGTACTGGAAAATCAGACAATGGTCTTTGGCGCAGGCGGCGTAGCAGCGAGCCTGCCGAAGTTTGTGCGTAAGGTGGTAGGCAGGCAGACCACGAGGCTACTTCAAACCAGAAGCGCTGAAGCGGTAAATGAAACAATGATCGCGGCTGGAAATAAACCGGCTTGGCTGAAAGGAACACAAGTAAACACTGAAATCGTTCCAAGCGGAACTCGGTATCAGATGGTAGTTAATGCAGGACAAGCCCAAGCTTTGATGGAAGGAAAACCAGCGTTTGGTGGCTTTGCGACTCCGGAAAATATTCCAAGTCAGGAATTTGCACGCGATAAGCTTGTGATTTTGGAAGAGTTTAAGCCAGATGTTTCATATGCGATTACAGTCGAGACGACCGCAGCCCAAAAATTAAATAGCGGGTTTACTGGACCACTGGGAAATTATAGTGGCGGAGTTAGGCAGGTAGAATTCTTGGATCAACGATCCCTGAAAATGATTGGTAACCCAAAACTATTGCCTTTGGAGTAGTGGAATGACTTCTATAACTAATTTCAAGAAAATACGTAGAGACGGCAAGGTGATAGATGAGGCTATGACAGCTGCTCAAATGATTTCATTAGGTTGGAATCCAGAAAAAGTAATAGAGCTAGAGTGGGATGCTGACGGCAGGCGATTGATCTTCAAATGCAAACATGGGTTGCTCGCTGTCGTCGTGCCAAATAGACGAACTATTGCAGTATTGAAGGAGAATGATGATTCGGACTCAAATAATTCGTTGCTCTTTTTGGATGCCAGTGGTCGAGAGAAATTCAGAGTTAACAATCAAGTTATGGTCGGTGAAAAGGAAGTGAGTGGAACATTCTGTTGGTTTGAGCCATCTCGAGATAGTTCGCCTGATGTTATTGGCGTCACGTTTCGACTAGATGAAGATCAGTCAATGGTGCAAGTTGATATTGATGCAAATACAGGCGGTTCTGTTGGGGTTTACCGTATTAGATGAAGGTGTTGTTCCAAACAAAACGCCATTGATTAAAAGTCTGTGTCACGCTAACCACCGACCACCAACAAGGAGCTTTACCCAGATGGAACTACTCCCCGTACGATCACGCTGCCTGATGATTGCCTTGCTACTCGCTGTGAGTTTAGTGATGGTCGGCTGGCCAGTAGGGTCGTTTGCCGATGACCGCGCCTATCCCGCCAGCGAGTTTTTCAGCGGCCCGCCGCTTGAAATGGCTGAGGCCATTGAACGTAATGACATGGCTGCCTTGCGCCAGGGTGCCGAACAGGGCGTTGACCTTCACGCCCGTGCCAACAACCAGATCACCCTGATGTGGTTTGCGATGCTGAAACAGAACCCCGATGCGGTGCGTACCCTGGTGGAACTCGGCGTGCATCCTGATGCGGGGTCAGTTGAAGGAGGCGGTGCACGTACGCCGCTGGGCCTTGCCCTGGGGTCACCGGATACGCGTTTTCTGGAAGCCATGCTGGACGGTGGCCTGTCACCCAATGAGGGTGCTGAAGACGACAACCCGCTGCTGTTTGATGCCATCACAATGGGCACGCTGGATCACGTCAAACTACTGGTAAAAAGGGGCGCTGATCTGCATTTCCGCACCCACAACGGCACCGGTTACAGCCCCTTTGCTCACAGCACCACAGGCACCAAGCCGGATATCGCCCTCTATCTTCTTGAACAAGGTTCAGAACCCAATTTTCGAATGAATAATGGGGTCACCACGGCCTGGATCGTTCACTATAAGCTGAATAATCTGCAACCAGATGATGATCGCAGTCAGTTTATCCAGCTGCGCGATAAGATGATCGAACGCGGCTTAGACTTCCCGCCACCTCCCCCGGTGGAGGAGCGCGAGCAAATGCGGGCGGAAGGCTTAACACCGGTTGTCCCTACGGCCTTTGGGTATGAGCGCTGATCCAGCTGATGCTGAGGTGCGGTAAATGGAACTTATCTAACATAAATGCTGACAGGGGAGGCGGTCTCTGCCCTGTCGACGTCACCCCCCTGTTTGGGGAATCTTCCTTCTGCTAGCTTTCCTGTAATGGCCTCAAGGCCTTAACGCCAATAGCTGCGTCTGCCCGGCGGTCACCGTTTGCAGTTGGGCGGCATAGGTGCTGGCGATGACCTCAGGGGTGAGTACCTGTGATGGCGTTCCCTGGGCGATGCGTCTGCCCTGGTGCAGAAGCCACACACGGTCGGCGAAGAGGCTGGCAAGGTTAAGATCGTGAAGTACGCAGACCACGGCCATGCGGTGGTGAATGGCCCAGCGGCGCAGTTGGCGCATCAGGCGTTGCTGCTGGCCGATATCCAGGGCGCTGGTGGGTTCATCAAGCAGCAGCAGGCCGCCATCTCTGGTGGTTTCCGTGCGACGAGACAGCAGCTGGCAGGCGCCACGGGCAATCATTACCCGTTGGCGTTCACCGCCGGAGAGCGATAGTACCGAACGCTTGGCGAGGTGAATCAGGTCCAAGTCATCCAGCACTTCCGCCAGCAGCGCGGGGCCTGGCGCGCTACCCAGGCTAACCAGTTCCTCCACCTGCCAGGCAAAGCCAGGGATTTCCTGTTGTGCGACCAGAGCGCGGCGGCTGGCAAGGGCGTCGATCTTCCATTGGCTGAGATGTGTACCATCCAGGGTGATATGCCCAAGCTCACAGGGGCGAAAGCCGGAGAGCAGGCTCAACAGGGTACTTTTGCCCGCGCCGTTGGGGCCAACAATGGCAAGCAGCTGCCCCGGTTCCACCGTGCCATCCAGAGGGTGCAGGGCGGGCACCGTCTTCAGGCCCGCTTGATGAAGTGTCAGCATGTGGCGCTCCGGCGCATCAGTAGATACAGGAAATAGGGGCCGCCGAGCAGGCTGGTCAGCAGGCCAACGGGAATCTCGGCAGGCATGGCCAGGGTTCGCGCCAGCGTATCGGCAATGACCAATAACAGGGCGCCACCCAGCATGGAGGCGGGAATCAGCAGACGGTGCCCCGGCCCGAGCCATAACCGCAGGCAGTGGGGGACGAGTAACCCCAGAAACCCGATCACGCCGGTCAGTGCGACGCTTAACCCGACACCTAATGACGTGGCGATGATGATGCGCCGCTTGAGGCGTGGGGTGTCCAGCCCTGCGGCGTGTGCCGTGGCCTCGCCGAGTTGAAGGAGGTCAAGCTCCCCGGCGCTGCGCCATAGCCACCAGAGCCCCAGCGGAATCAGCAGCAGCGCCAGGCCGACGGTTCGCCAGAGTGCGCCGGTTAAGGTGCCCATGCCCCAGAGGCTGATCTGGCGCAGCTGTTCATCACTGGCGATAAATGCCAGTACGCCGCCAGCGGCGCCGGCCAGGGTGTTAATCGCCAGGCCTGCCAGCAGTAATGTCATCACCGCTCCGCTACCGCCACCCTGACGCCGGGCGATGGCAAAGACAATAACGCACACTGCCAACGCGCCCAGAAACCCGGCGATAAACTGGCCATAGAGGCTGACACCCGCCCGAGGCAGTGCGATGCCTTGCAGCACCACAATCCACAGCGCGACAAATAACCCGGCGCCGCTGGCCAGGCCCAGCAGGGTCGGGTCGGCAAGAGGGTTGCGGAACAGGCCCTGCATGGCCGCACCGCTACTCGCCAGCATGGCCCCCACCAGCACACCGAGTAACAGGCGAGGCAGACGCAGCTGCCACCAGGCCTGTTGGGCAATGGGTTCAAGCCCGCCACTGATCAGTGCCCAGGGGGAGACGCCAAGCGCGCCGGTAGAAGCCCCTGCCAGTAAAGCGACAATCAGTGCCAGCGAAAGCCCTACCAGAATCCGCGTCTGACGGCTTGGCGAGCCTGGGCGTCGGTAACGGCTCAGCGACAGGGTATTCATAAGGAGGGACCCTCTTCTGCGATGAGCAAGCGGTTCAGCTCAGCACGCAGCTCAAGCAGTTGTTCCGGGGCGCGGGGGCCAAACCCGAGCAGCGCCTGGTCGTCAATTAATACCAGTTGCCGTTGCTTTCCGGCGGGTGTCAGTGCCATACCGGGCAACGCCCATAACGCTTCTTCACCGCCGATGGCTTCCAACCCCCGCTGAGAGGCGATGATCAGCGCCGGTGCCTGACGAACCAGCGCTTCGGCACCCACCGCCTGGTAGCCCTGCATATCGGCAAAGGCGTTGTTAAGCCCGACGGCTTCAAGCATGGCATGCGCACCGGTGCCAACTCCCGCCAGGCGTGGAGTAACGCCACTGTGACTGAGTAAAAAAGCGGCCTGGGTGGCGGGCAGTGCGGGCTGGTTGGCGAGCGTGTTCAGCTGTTGCTCAATGCGCTTTGCCAGCGCTTCCCCTGAGGCTGGCTGGCCGATCCGTCGGGCCACGTCGCGCACTTTACCTGCAATGGCATTGAGTTGGTGGGGGCTGGGGATGATATCCAACCTGACGCCCACTGCGTCCAGTTGTTCCAGCACTTCATCAGGGCCTGCGTACTGGTTGGTCAGGATTCGCGTGGGGGAGAGCGATAACACGCTTTCCGCTGATAGCTGGCGCAGGTAACCCACTGAAGGCAGTTCGGCCACCGGCGGCGGATATAGGCTGGTGTCATCACGAGCGACCAGAGGGGCGTCAGCGTCCAGTTCTGCGACAATAGCGGCGATATCACCGCCGATGGCTATCCAGCGTTCATCGGCGTGTGCATCTGGCACGCTGGCACACAGCCAGCTGATCACCACCAGTTTCCAGGGGCGCTTCATGCCACGGCCTCCTGACGTGAAAGCCCCGCCAGTAGGTCGCGCCATGGCTGGCGTTCACGGCGGCCTTCCTGGCGTTCGGCGTAAATCTGCAGGATCAGATCGCCTTCTTCATCAAAGGCTTCCACGCTGGTGACACCACCGTCGCGGTTAGGTTTTTCCACCACCCACAGCGATGCTATCTGCGTGTCGTTTAAATGTAGCGTAAAGGTATCGCCAAACAGGTTCAGCCAGCCACCGGCGCGCAACGGGGTCGGCAGGGTGCCGGTACGAATCTGCACGCAGCCCTGGCTGGCCACAAACAGCATCAATGGCAGCACTTGTTGGCTGGCCTGGCGCAGCAGGGTCTCCAGCGCATGGGTGGGTAGGGCGTGAGTGTAGTGGCCACGCATCAGCGTATTGGCTTCCAGGCGGCGTAGATGGTGGCGTTTGAGTAATCCAAAGAACTGGTGAACGTCCTTCATGGCGGCCCATTCGCTGGCCAGTGTCGGGGCGTCAGGTAATGGGCGCGTCACTTGGGGCGAGCGCTGCGTAAAAGCGGGAACATCGTCACTGCTCTGTTGGTAGAGCGTTTCCCAGCTATCGGGCGGTGCCAGGGTTTGCGGGTTGGCCTTATGGGCAAACACCTTGTGCATGGCCTGGCCGTGCTGGTTGAAAATCTGCAGGCTCCAGCGTGCAGCGGGTGTGTCTGTTTCATCGGGCGTGTCGTTTTTATCGGGCATCAGATCACGAATCAGACATGCCCAGTACCAGTGGCTATAGATCAGGCGCAGATCAAGGCCACCGGGGTCGAGCAACAGCCCGGCATGCTGGCCACCGCTGAGGGTCGGGTAGGTGCCGTTCTGCTCAAGCACGGCCAATGATGAGCGGGTCAGGCATTTCACCTCCCCCAGGGTAGAGAAGCGTTCAGCCAGCGCGTTGGGCGTCAGGGGCAGCGTCCAGACATCGCGGCCAACTCTGGCGGCCTGCAGTTCTCCTTCACTGATGCCCAACTGCTCGGCAATACGGATGGCGTTCAAACGCGGATTGGCAAGACGTGCGGCATCAAAGGCTTCCAGAATCGCGATGTGTTGGCTTGATGGTGTCATGCTGAATCTCCTGATCGGGGTGGTTATTACCATTGCCAATGGATGCTGGTGAGCAGGCTGCGGCCATCGCCAAGGCTGCCATCCGGGCGGTACCAGACTTTGTCGGCGACGTTGGCGAGTCTCAGTGCGGCTTCAAGCTGCGGCATGACCTGCCAGCTCAGGTGAAGGTCGTGGCGCCCATAGCCGGATAGACGTTCCTCGCCACCGGCTTTTTCGTAAGCATTCGCGAAGCGGCCCTGCCAGCCCAGGCGAATGTCGTCACCGGTAAGGGCAAGGCTGCCGCCCAGAGTGAGTTCCAGCGGTGTCTGGCTGCCCAGCGGGTCGCCAGTGTTACGGTCCTTGCCGGAAACTTCCGAGAGGCCTAACTGGGTTTGCCAGGGCTGATCCAGCGGCTGCCAGCTGACGCGGGCATCAAACCCCCATAGCTGAGCGCGACTGACATTGACGGCCTGGGTGGTGCCGGCCTGCAGGTCGACGTTGGAATCGATGAAGTCATCAGCGCGGGTATCAAAGTAGCTGGCACGTAGTTGCCAGTCCGGTAACTGCCAGACAAGGCCACTTTCCCAGCTGTAACTGGTTTCCGGTTCAAGCGCGGGGTTAGGTACCCAGAAGTTATCCGGCATGCAGCGCCCAGGCCCCATGCAGAAACCGCCGAAATGACGCTCGTTGGCGTACAGTTCCGACAGTGATGGGGCGCGAAAGGCTTGGGCATAGCCGGAGTAAAGCATCAGGCCATTATTGGGGCGCCAAGCCAGACGAATACGCGGTGAGGTGCGGTCATGGACGCTATTTTGCTGGTCTTGACCGCTGGCATCGTAGCGGTCATAGCGGGCACCCAGGCCAAGGTCGAATTCACCACCACCGCCATCGCTCATAAAGCGCCCAGCCGTGAAGGTGTTATCCAGGTACAGCGCCTGGGTGTCGATATCGGCGCTGGGAAAGCCGTTAGCATTTCCCGACGGGCGCTGGCGGGCCTGCTCCAGTTCAGCGCCGAATACCAGCGTCTGGCTCAGCCAGCCATGCTCAAGGCGGTGATAACCATCGCTCTGCAGGCCAATGCGTTCCAGCTCACGGTTGGCTTGCGGGTCGTCAATCTGCTGGCTGCTCAGGCTGGCGCGGGTGGTGATTTGTGTGTCAGCACCGGGCGACCAACGGTGCCCCAGTTGCGCGTTATGGCTTTCCACCTCGCGCGAGCGTAACGGGTTACTCTCGGAACTCTGCAGCTGCTGCGGGTTGGCGGGCTGAGTGCTGTCTTCGTGGTAGTACTGCCACTGGGTAAACCAGCGATGCTGAGCGTTAGGTTCCCAGCCGCCCTTTAGCAGCAGGCTATCCAAGCGGGCATCGTCTTCGGCCTCCTGGCCCCCGGCACGACGAATATCGCCGGATTCACTGCGCCCCAGCGAGATCAGGCCATCCCACTGGCCATTGGGGTTCTGGCGCTTGCCGAATGCGGTGACCGCAGCACGGCCTTCTTTGCTGGCCGTCGCGCCGCCCAGTGAAAAACGCATGCCCTGTTGTTCACTTGGTGCAAGCAGATCCTCGGCATCCACGCTGGTGAAACTCACCACCCCGCCCATGGCATTACTGCCATACAGGCTGGATAACGCACCGCGGGCAACCTGCACTTCCTGAATCAAACCAGGATCCAGGAAAAAGTTACCCACATGACCCGTATTAATGTCCTGGCGAACACCGTCCAGGCGAACCAGCACGCCATCACGGCTGAAACCACGCAAGCTCAGCGTCTGGCCATTGCGTCGCCCCTGACCGCCAACATGCAGGCCGGGCTGCTGGCTGAAAATATCTTCGATCCGGCTTGCCGTCGCTAACGCCGGATCATCGCGGTCGATCACATCAATCATCAAGGGCGCTCGCGTGATATCGGTCGGGGCGCGGGTGCCGGTAACCGTGATCGCTTTCAGTTGGCGCTGTTCGAATAGTTGGCGCTGTTCGAATAGTTGGCGCTGTTCGAATAGTTGGCGCTGTTCGACATCGGTGTGGGGAGGTGTTGTCCCGTTCTGGCTGGTGGTTTGTGCGTGCAGCGGGCTGCTGAGGGCGCATAGCATCAGCGTGGTGAACGGAGTTAACAGATGAGTGGAAAATGCTGTCGTTTTCATGGGCCAGGGTTCCAACCTTCAGGAGGCGATATCGCTTCGCTGGCTGGGCCGCAGGGCCTGGCTGGCTAATGCATGAAATGTGTGATCAGGCTGTCAGAATCAGTTTGCCGCTTTTGGTGCGACGTAAGAGGTAGCGTTTTTGCTGGTGAATAATCACCAATTGTCCGGCGTCCCCCAATAGCTGCTCGCTGTGGGCTTCGTTGGCTGGCATCTCGCCGTCAACAGGCGCACCCGGTTTGTTTGCAGCAGTAGCGCCAAAGAGGGTTTCAGAGGAGTCTTTCATTGCAGATGATATTTCACCTCTTTAAGTAATGATAAGCATTATCATTAAATTTACCAGAGGAATGCAACAAGTGCAATAAGTGATAGCGTTTCAGAAAGGATGGCGGTAGAGGATGTTACCGGGGCTCAGCCTGTGTGTAACGCCAGCGTTCAGCTGGCGCTGGTTAATAAAGTCAGGCAACCCCGTCAGGCGGGGTCGATGGTCATTAACAGGCGTGTTTCACCTTCTGTCATGGCGGGGCTGCGGTGCACCAGGCCGTGTTCCTCACAGCCTTCCCAGCCGCTTCCCTTGATCAGGGCAATATCACCCGCCGCCAGGCGTTGAATGGCGCTATCGTCGGTGACAATTTCCGGGCGGTTCGGGTTAGGGGCGCCCAATCCAGCACGGTTCACTGCGTATTCTGGAAGCCATTCACTGCCGGGGCCGTGGTAGGTCGTCACCATGCGTACCGGCAGATTATCGCAGTGAAAACGCGGGCACATGGCACTGTTGAGCAAGCGCAAGCGAATCCCGACGGTTTCGGTATCGAACAGGAAGGCGATGGCCTCAGCAATGGTCGCCATATCCTCCAGCAGCGGCGTGGCGGCCTCCGGCGCGGGCAGCTGGCGGCGCAGGTCTGCCGTGAAGGTTTCATCCGGGCTGCCTAGCCAGCTGTATTGCCAGGGGCGCTGTGTCTGGCATTGGGCCTGGGCGCTCAAGGCAATGTCGGCAGGAAGGTGGCGTTGAAGAATGGCAATGTTGCAGGCATCTTCAAAAATACGCGGCAAAACGCTGATATCCGTATCAGCGGCGGCATGTTCCGGCAGAATAGGTTGAAAGGCAGCAAGAGGCGGCATGAAAAGCTCCTGAAGATTATGGATCGCTAAGCAGTCGGGTAATGAGATATCATATGTTATGTTATAACGTTCAATAAGGCTAAGGGTCAATCCATGTCACCATCAGAAGTACAGGAAAAAGCACAGGAAAAGGTACAGGAAAAAGCACAGGCAAGCGTTCAGGTTCAACAAACAGATACCGAGTTAAGCGAAGCCGATATTCGGGCGATGCCTGAGACGGATTATATGAATGCCGCGCAGCTGGCCTTTTTTCGTCAGCGTTTAATGGCGGAACGCGCCGAGCTGGGAGAGCACTTAAGGGAAGTGAAAGCTGCTATTGCTTTTCATAAGCGTGAAAAACCGCGCTGGCTGCCTTTAAGGCGGCCAGCGCGGTTTTATAATTGAGTTGAATGAGGTACTGTATTACTTGCGTTTATTGATTATGATTCCTTTCCTTATAGAATTGATTAGTAAGAGCTTAGGTACCTGTCCAGATGTTGAGAGCCACTTCATCTTTCCATTAATGGCAGATCGTTACGGCATGCCTTTAGTAATGATCACCCCCGCCACCACCGGTTTCACGCTTTAAATCCGCTATATCAAAATTAGTTGTATGTTTACTAATGGAGTCACTTCCACTGTTTAAAAAGTCCTGGTCGGATTGACGGTCACCTTTGTCGTACATGAATTCTTTGAGTGAATAGCTAGCAGGGCCTGATGTCCTCTCTGACGAGGCCTGAATGATATTTCCCACTGAGCGGTCTTGATTAATCTCAATAGAACTATTTGCAAAGGCGACAGGGCTAGCAGCAAGTGCCATTAATACACCCAGTACACTGATTTTTTTAATTGCATTGGTAAATAACATGATTATCTCCTTTCCTTTATGGATGCTGCTAAATCCCGCTACGCCAACAAGGCGTTTTATTTCGCAGCAATGTGTCTCAAGGTAATAGTGTTTTGGCAGACACATTCATTACACTTTTTTTTAGGTTATTGAACGATAAGAAGCTAATGTCGGAGAATAAAGAAGCCAGCTCAAAGGTTGACCTTTAACAGAGGTTGCTATGTAAAGCAGACAACACGAATTTCTTGACATCTTGGCCAAAAAATGGGGCGCAAGCTTGCACTGCGCCCCTTTCCATTAATGGCAGATCGTTACGGCATACCTTTAGTAATGATCACCGCCACCACCACCGGTTTCACGCTTTAAATCCGCTATATCAAAATTAGTTGTATGTTTACTAATGGAATCACTTCCACTGTTTAAAAAGTCCTGGTCGGATTGACGGTCACCTTTGTCGTACATGAGTTCTTTGAGTGAATAGCTAGCAGGGCCTGATGTCCTCTCTGACGAGGCCTGGATGATATTTCCTACTGAGCGGTCTTGATTAATCTCAATAGAACTATTTGCAAAGGCGGTAGGGCTAGCAGCAAGTGCCATTAATATACCCAGCACACTGATTTTTTTAATTGCATTGGTAAGTAACATGATTATCTCCTTTCCTTTATGGATGCTGCTAAATACCGCTACGCCAACAAGGCGTTTTATTTCGCAGCAATGTGTCTCAAGGTAATAGTGTTCTGGCAGGCACATTCATTACACTTTTTTTTAGGTTATTGAGCGATTAACGCTTAGCTTTGGGTAATTCATCTATCTGGTGTCGTGAAGCGACTATATTCAGGTCGTGGCTTTTGAGATATTGGCTGTCTTCCACGGCGTTATCTCGGCTTTCCGCCGATCAAGAGAATCGTGTCTGGTAAGGTACTTCAGCAGGCTGAGTTCTATTAGGGCGCCGATAAGGCGCCCTTTAACGTTGTGCTGGGGTGACGCTTAACACTTACTCCCAGGCGGGGAAGGGGTCGGGGAGCTGGCGCCAGGCTTCCATGCCGTCGAGCACTTGTTCCTCACTGAGCAGGCAGTTGTCCAGCGCTTCTATCATGCGTGTTTTATCCATATTCTGGCCGATAAACACCAGTTCCTGGCGCATATCACCGAAGGGCTCCTGCCATTTTTCCATGATGTAGCCCCGGTATTCCGGATCGTCCGGCCAGTTGGCCTCGGGGATCGCCTTCCAGAATACGCCTGCTGGTGAGTAGTGGGCGATACCGCCAGCCTGGCTCCATTGCCCGGCAATCTGCGGGCGGGTGGCCAGCCAGAAAAACCCTTTGGAGCGTAATAGCCCTTCGCCGAACCAGTCGGCATGCAGCAGGTCGTGGAATTTCTGCGGGTCAAAGGGGCGACGGGCATGATAGGCGAAGCTTGCAATGCCGTATTCTTCGGTTTCCGGCACATGCTCACCGCGCATTTCCTTGAGCCAGCCGGGGGCGAGTTGCGCCCGTTCAAAACTGAACCGGCCAGTATCCAGCACTTTATCCAGTGACACCTGGCCCTGGGTGATCGGCACGATCTCGGCCTCGGGGTTAAGCGAACGCAGAATGGCGTTCAGCGCGGCCAGCTCGTTTTCGTTGATCAGGTCGGTCTTGCTGACCAGCAGCACATCACAGAATTCGATCTGGTCGACCAGGAGGTCCGCGACGTTGCGCTCGTCGTCCTCACCCAGGCTTTCACCGGCCTCGGCCAGGCTTTGGGCTTCGCGGTACTGGGCCAGGAAATTGGCACCATCGACCACGGTGACCATGGTATCCAGCCGGGCGACCTGGGAAAGGCTCTGGCCATCTTCGCCTTCAAAGGTAAAGGTCTCCGCCACTGGCAGCGGCTCCGAAATTCCGGTGGATTCGATCACCAGATAATCGAATTTACCGTCCCTGGCCAGCTGGTTGACTTCAATCAGCAGGTCTTCGCGCAGGGTGCAGCAGATGCAGCCGTTGCTCATTTCCACCAGCTTTTCTTCACGGCGGTTCAGGGATACATCCTGCTCGCTTTCAGCATTGCCGCGCAGCATGGCGGCGTCAATGTTGATTTCACTCATGTCATTGACGATCACGGCGACGCGGCGACCTTCGCGGTTGGCGAGGATATGATTGAGCACCGTGGTTTTACCGGCCCCCAGAAAACCGGAAAGCACCGTAACGGGAAGTGGGTTAACGAGATCGGTCATGGCATTGGAACCTTATAATAATAAACGTGATATGAAGCGGTTGTGCGCGTTCAGCGTTGGCGGGCCAGGCGTTGCCAGCCTTGGGAAGCCAGGGTGCTGAGCACAAAAAACATCGCGGCCAGGCTGACGATGGTGGGGCCTGTCGGGGTATCAAAGGTGTAGGCAGCGCGAAGCCCGCCGGTGGTGGCAGCCATGGCAATCACGGCGGCGATCAAGGCCATCTGTTCGGGGGTGCGGCTGAAGGGGCGCGCCGTTGCAGCGGGAATGATCAGCAGGGCAGCAATCAGAAGCGCGCCGACCACCTTAAGCGCCACGGCCACCACAATGGCAAGGGCGATGGTCAGGACCAGCTGTTCACGGCGTGGGTTAATGTGGCTGGCATAGGCCAGTTCTTCATTCAGTGTGGCGGTTAACAGCGCCTGCCAGCGCCATACCATCAGGCCGATGACCAGCATGGCCCCGGACCAGATAACCACCAGATCGGTTTTCCCTACGGCGAGAATGTCACCAAACAGATAGGCATGCAGGTCGATTCGCACGCCTGCAACAAAGGAAACAGCCACTAAGCCGATGGCCAGAGCGGAGTGAGCCATCACACCCAGCAAGGTGTCCATGGCATAGCCTTTGCCACTCAGTGTCGAGACGCTGATGGCCATCAGCAAGGCGATAGAGACAACGCCAGCAAAGATCGAAATATTCCACAAAAGGGCCAGGGCTACCCCCAGAATGGCGGCGTGAGCCGTGGCATCACCAAAGTAGGCCATCCGTCGCCAGATGACAAAACACCCTAGCGGCGCGGCGGCCAACCCAACGCCCAGCCCGGCCAGTGCGGCACGCCACATAAAATCATCCAGCATGGCGTAGCGTCTCCTTATCGTGATGTTCTGCGTGTTGATGGCGATAAAAGGCCAGGGTACTGGCGGTTTGATCGCCGAAAAGCTCATGGTACTGGGGCGATGATGCGACTTTGTCAGGCTGCCCCTCACAGCAGATATGCCCGTTCAGGCAGATAACATGGTCGGCCGCGCGCATCACGACATGCAGGTCATGGCTGACCATCAAGACGGCACATTGAGAGCGCTGGCGGATCTGTTCAATGCGCTGATAGAAATCGGCCACGCCACGGTGATCCAGCCCCTGAGTGGCTTCATCAAGCAGGAGTAGTGACGGGCGGGTCAGCAATGCGCGGGCCAGCAGAACACGCTGAAGCTGGCCGCCGGAAAGGTGGTTCATGGCAGCATTTAACAGATGCCCGGCACCCGCCTGTTCCAGCGCCTCGGCAATGTCGCGGCTGGCATGCCGTCTGGGCAGGTTAACGAAGCGGCGTACCGTCATTGGCAGGGTGGGGTCCAGATGCAAGCGCTGGGGGACATAACCGATCCTGATGTCAGGGGCACGTATAATTCGCCCGGCCGCTGGTTTGATGGCCCCCACCAGCGTCTTGACCAGGGTGGATTTACCGGAGCCGTTGGGCCCGATCAGCGTGACAATCCGACCGCGCTCAAGCACTAGATTGATATTATCCAGCACGCGCTGTTTCCCGAAACGAACCCCTAGCTGCTCTGCCTGCAGCAGTGGGGAAGCTGGTGTCGTTGAATAGTCCGTCACTGAAACAAGCGGTTCTGGCGCGGTAAAACGCGTGGGCATGTTGGCCTCCGGGTTGCTTTATTGTTATGTTATAACATATGTTGCATGGGTGCCAAGTGCTGAACGACACAATGAAATGAAACCGCTTAAAAGGAGTGCTTTTAATGAAAAAACCGCTTGTCCGTATGACGTTGCCGTTACTGGTGGGATTTCCATTGGCTGCGCTGGCCGATGTGCCGAAAGTTGCCGTGGATCTTCCTCCGGTGCATTCGTTGGTTAGCAAGGTGATGGGTGACCTGGGAGAGCCTGAGCTGTTCATGCAGCAGGGTGCGTCTCCGCATGGTTATTCGCTGCGCCCTTCGGAAGCAGAAACGCTGGATAATGCTGAACTTGTGGTTTGGGTCAGCGATGACCTGGTGCCCTGGTTAGCCAGCCCGCTGGCCTCGTTAGCCTCAGAGGCTGAGCACCTGGAGCTGATGGCGCTGGAAGAGACACAGGTATTGCAATATCGCGATAAGTCGACCTCAGTTCATGATCACGACGATCACGACGATCACGACGATCACGACGATCACGACGATCACGACGATCACGACGACCATGGCCACGACGACCACGGCCATGATGATCACGGCCATAGTCACGAAGGGGAAGACCCGCACGGCTGGCTTGATCCGGAGAACGCACGTCTCTGGCTGGATGCCATTGCTCGCCGGTTAAGCATGCTGGACCCGGAGAATGCCGACCAGTATCAGACCAACGCAACCCAGGCCAAAGCTGACTTGCTGGATTTGCAAAATGAACTCGAACAGCAGCTAACCGCGCAGCCAGCGCCGCGGTTTGTGGTGTTCCATGATGCCTACCAGTATTTCGAACATCGCTTCAAGGTGCCGTCGGAAGGCGCCATTTCCTTGGGCGATGCTTCCAAGCCCAGCCCGGCGCGTATCGAAGCGCTTCAGCAGCATGTACAGGAAAACGCCATTCAATGCGTGTTTAGCGAGCCTCAATTCAACCCGGATATGGTAGAAATTGTGTTTGGTGACACGCCTGCCATGATGGGTGTGATTGACCCCTTGGGTGTTGAATTGCCGATTGGCCCAACACTTTACGACCAGCTATTGCGCCAGCTTGCCAACTCGCTTGAAGCCTGCAGCGCACAGCAGGGGTAAGAAGCGTGCGTTAGTAGAAATAAAGCAGTAACAACATAACAGGGCGGCCCTTAACGGTGCCGCCCTGTTGGTTTATTTCATCCTGATATCAAAACGCATGCCGGATCAGTGCATGATGGATTAGTGATTGTGCCCGGCGTGGCTACCAAAGGTTGCATTGAATTGCAGCATGCCCACCCAGCTTTCTTCCTCACCTGCATAATCTTCCTGAGTGACCTGAGCGCGCAGGAACATATCCTCGCGCAGGTGCCAGGTTAGCTGGCCGCTGTGCCGCCAGCTAACATCTTCCGACACGATAGCGGTGGGGTGAGTGCCCAT
Organism: Halomonas sp. LS-001; assembly: GCF_052983955.1. Lineage (NCBI taxonomy): Bacteria > Pseudomonadati > Pseudomonadota > Gammaproteobacteria > Oceanospirillales > Halomonadaceae > Halomonas > Halomonas sp. LS-001. The sequence continues at coordinate 2,987,016 of NZ_CM129816.1, read as the reverse complement.
CACATGGTTGCTCATGCCCAGAGCTTCACTACGCAGGCCGATTTCCCAGCTTGGCGCGACGCCATAGGTGGTTTCCAGATAAGCGCCATCCTGTTTCTCGGTATAGGCATCCCGTGCATGAAAGTGGTCGTCATGCTGAACGTGTTCACGCAGGTCACGCTCGGTATAAAAGTACTCGCTCCCCAGTTGCCAGTCGCCCTGCACACCCGGTTGGCCACCATCTCGCAGGTAGCGGGCATCTAGCCCGGCAAACCAGTTGTCGCCTTCGGCGCTGTGGGCATGGTGACCATGGTCATCCACACGCACGAACTGGCGGTTATAGCCCGCCGAAGCCCCCAGGTTAAGGGTCTGGCCCGCGCCGATATCAGGCTGGAATTTGGCAAAAACGGTGCTGACACGTGGGCCGCTTTCGCGTTCTTCATAACCGCCTTCGCTAAACTGACTGAAACCTTCGCCTTCTCCCTGGAAAAGCTCGGTGCCGATTTGTACATCAGGTGCCGGCGCCCAGCTGAGCTGTATGCCCGTATCCAGCAGGCCGTGCTCGTCGAGGATATGCTGGTTGACCAGCGGGCGTTCGATAAAGTCCCAGGCATGCGGGTGGCGGCTATTCATATAACCCACGTCAGATAAAAACTTACCGGCTTTAAGCGTCAGGTTAGCGGGCAGTTGGCGCGTGCTGAGGTAGGCTTCTTCCAGGGTGATGTCGTCTTCGCTCAGCGAAACCACGGCCGTACCATCCAGATAGTGGCTACTGCCTTGCAGAACGACTTCCGAATGCCCCAGATTAAAGCCACCTTCCAGTGCATGAGCGTGGCCTGCGTGTCCATGCTCGCCATGCCCGTGGTCATTGTGCCCGCCGTGGCCAAAACCGGCAGGCGAATGCGCTTCACCGGAAAAGCGGTTGTGGTAGATGCCTTCCAGCGTCAGGGAAATATCCAGCTCGAAATCCTGTGCTTTGTGGCCGTTGTCAGCATGTTCTGTCGCATGGTTGTGATTGCTGTGGTCATGATCGTGACCAGAATGATCATGTTGGTGGTCAGCGGCCCAGGCAGGGGTGGCCATCAGTACGGCAGCAGCGATAGGGGCGAGGGTTAACAAACGGCGAGACATGCAGAACTCCTGAAAATGTCAGAATGCGAATGGAAGGGAAGTTGTTGAGAGCACAAAATGTTATGTAATAACATATCATTAATCAAGTGGTCAGATGATATTTGTGTCGAACGCGATGTGCCAGGGAGTCACGACAGCCATCTCCTTTTTATGCTGGAAAATAGTCGTGCTGGGTATAAGGTCATGCGTTGCTGTGCCATTCTTGGAGTGAATGCGTTGTTTTCTTCAGGAGTTTTGCCATGCAAAAACGTCATGTTGATATTGCTGTTATCGGGGCGGGCAGTGCCGGGTTGAGCGCCTGGCATGCGGCACGCAAGCATAAGGATGATGTGTTGTTGATTGAGGCGGGCGAATACGGCACGACTTGCGCCCGCGTGGGGTGTATGCCCTCCAAACTGCTGATTGCGGCTGCCGATGCCGCTCATCGTGCCCGTCACGCTGACATCTTTGGTGTCAAAGTCAGCGAGGTTGAGATTGACGGAAAGGCGGTCATGGCAAGAGTCAAACGTGACCGTGACCGCTTTGTGGATAGCGTGCTGAAATCCATGCAGCGTATCCCTGAAGACCAGCGCCTGCGCGGCCATGCGCGGTTTGTGCAACCGCATACATTACAGGTGGATGAGCATACCCAGGTCATTGCCAATGCCATCGTGATTGCCACCGGTTCGCGGGCGACCTGGCCGGGTATGTTTGAAGCCGCTGAAGACCGTTTGATCATCAATGATGATGTGTTCGATTGGGATACGCTGCCTGAATCAGTCGCTGTCTTCGGCCCTGGGGTCATCGGGCTGGAGCTGGGCCAGGCGCTTAGCCGTCTGGGCGTGCGCACGCGTACTTTCGGTGTGGGTGGGGCCGTTGGGCCGCTGCAGTCAGATAAGGTACGCGAGGTTGCGGATAACCTGTTCAACGCCGAGTTCTACCTTGATCCGGATGCGGACGTGCAAAAGATCGAACGTAGTGCCGAGGGTGTGACACTGACTTTTGTTGAGCGTGGCACTGGCAAGGTGCTGACCGAAACGTTTGATTACCTGCTGGCCGCCACTGGTCGGCAACCGAATGTTGATCAGCTGAATATTGAAAACGCTAGCATTAAGGTTAGTGAGCGCGGCGTGCCGAGCTTTAACCGCTTTACCCTGCAATGCGCCAACCAGGATGGCAGCCCTAGCCATATCTTTATTGCCGGTGATGCCAACCAGGCCGTACCGCTGCTGCACGAAGCCATTACCGAAGGCCAGATAGCCGCACGTAATGCCGCTAATCTTGACGATATAAAAGCAGGGAGGCGCAATGTGCCCTTAGCGATTGTGTTCACCGAGCCACAAATGGCAAGCGTAGGGGAAAGTCGCGCAGCATTGGAAGCGCGCTACGGCGGCTGCGATGGCATCGCTGAAGGAGGCGTGTCCTTTGATGACCAGGGTCGTGCGCGTGTCATGGGGGAAAATCACGGCTATCTGGCACTTTATGCGGAACACGGCAGTGGGCAGTTTCTGGGCGCTGAGCTGCTGGGGCCAAGGGTTGAGCATATGGCGCACCTGCTGGCCTGGGCGTTGGAACAGAAAATGACGGTCAGCGAAATGCTCGCGATGCCGTTTTATCACCCGGTGCTGGAAGAAGGGTTACGCTCCGGGCTGCGTGATTTGAACGCCAATCTTCAGCAGGGGCCAGCCATCAGCTCCCGCTGTATGGAATGTGGGCCGGGTGACTGATCGCTTCTGCTCATAGAAGTGAAAAATTGTCGCATTCGCATTAACTAACGCTTCTCATTTGCGCAAATGGTTGCTATGGTCTGTTAACGATAATCGTTATCAAACGTAGGCGCTAATTGTTTACGCAACGATATGCTGACGTATCGATATGTTTAAGTACTGGCATGTATAGGTACTGAAATGTGTGAGTACTGAAATGTGTAGGCACTGAAATATGTAAGTATCAGCATCGGATTAGCGCCTCTACCTATCCAGGCCCAAAGAGGAATGTGTAATGAAGCGTACAACCAAATATTTGCTAAGCGGGCTTTTGCTAGCCGGTTCGATGACCAGCGGTATGGCAATGGCCGATAACCATGATCACGAACGTGCTGAACATTTTGAAGGCAAGCCCTCGGAAACCCTGCAGGAAGCCGTCACCAATTTCTCACAAGGCAATCAACAGCTGGCCGAACTGTTGGCTTCTGACGAGTTGACCAACGAACAGATGGGTGAGTTACACTTGCTGACCTATACGATTGAAAACGCCTTGCAGAAGATTGATACCGAGGTTGAGGCCATGGCCGTTTCACTGGAAGAGGTGCACCTTGGCTCGGAAACCCTCGACCAGCAGCGTGTGGCGGAAAACGGCGCAGAATATCTGGAAGCCGCTCAAACGCTGGTCAAGTAACCACCGCGTTACCTAAAAACCTGTTCTCCCATCACGTTCTCTCGCCGTCGCCCTTAGGTGGCGGCGTTTTCTTTTCATGAGTGTAAAGGCTATAGGTGAACAGGTTATAGATGAACAGATTATAGGTGGACAGGATTTTGAGAGGTTAACTTGCAGGGCAGTCAAGTGGTGTCGGGTCGGCAGAAAAAGTCAGGGTGCTGAACCAGGCGGTGGCGTCGCCTCCGGCGTTATCGCCATCGCTCATTAGCGCAACGCCATTGATGCTGTCCGGGCGTTCTCCAAATAGCTGCTGGTAGTCGTCACGCACATGGCGCACTTCTGCCACCCAGCGCCCCAGGTTTTCCTGGCCGCCTTGCAAAGCGAGAAGTTGCGCGCGCTCGGTAAAGGCATTGGGCCAGGTACTGCCCGCGGGCTGGTTGGATGACCAAACGTAGTTGACAGATTCCACCTGCCACGGCAGCAGGCCCGTCTTGCGGGCGACATAGACGCGGGCGGGATAGTCATCACCGGCCTTGGTGGTTTCATCCAATCCGGCGTAAAGAGAATCTACCTGCCAGCACCATTTTAGATAAGGCGTTTCAGTCAGATTGATGTCGCGCTCCAGATACAGAGCGGATGCCTGACCATTCGCGCGGGCCTGTAATACCGCTTGCCCGTCTTTCTCGATCACCTGATAGTCGGTTTCGCCTTCAAAGCTGCGGGTCGGCCAGTTTTCCATATGAAAAGGCGAAAAGCGGGCGTCATCGGCACTTAATGCCGGGGCGGCGATAATGGTTAGGCAAGGCAACAGCAGCCAATGGCGCACAGATACACATGGGGAAGAGAGAAATGGCATAGCTAGCTTCTTGATGAAGGAGGTGGGGTATCGTTGGTGTCTTCTGTCTCTGGCAACTCGTCACCCAGACGATGAAGAAGCTCGAACTGTGCTTCACAACGCTTACAGGCACTGCACATCAGAGTGTGCATACGTAATTGCAGCTGTTCACGGCGAGTGAGCGAGCGGTCAAGCTTGAGCGACATCAGCTTGGTGGCCTCGCGGCACATGATCATCATAGTGGCCCCTTGGTAACGTTGCATTCAGGATACTTCACCGCACAAGACGGCTTATGAATCCGCCAGCCAACCTTTTTCGATGCATTGGCGAAGACGCAAACGCGCCCGATGCAGGATGACCCAACAGTTAGTTTCCGTTACGCCAATTTCCTTACAGATGTCATCCGTCGACAGGCCCATGAATTCTCGCAGGGTAAAAACGCGGGCAATGGTTTCCGGCAGAGCGATTATGCAGGCATCAAGGGCTTTCCAGAATTGACGGTTTTCCAGCACCTGATCCGGTTCGCCCCAGGGTTGCGGGCGTGATGCCGCCTGCCAGCGGCCATTGGCCTGAAAAGGCGCTTCCTGAAACAGCGCATCCAGGGCTTCATCCTGGGTCTGGTCATCATCAAAATGCCCGCTGACAAATCGTTTCTGCTGGCGGAAACGCTCCAGAATCTTGTTTTTCAGGATGCCGAAGACCCAGGTTTCAAACGCTGAACGGCCTTCAAAATCCGTCTGCTTTTCAATCGCTACCACATAAGTGTCCTGCACGACATCTTCGGCGGCAGAGTTGTCACGCAACTGCAGTCGGGCAAACGCCAGTAGCCTTGGGCGCATCGCGGTCAGATGCTCCATGGGCGATGCTGTGACTTTGGTCATGGGGTGTCACTCTCCTTGTAAACCCGCTGGCTCTGCAGCGGGTAGCTTGCATGTCAGGCGCTGGGTGCTTCCCAGGCTAGCGGAGCGAGCTCTTCATTGAGCGGCGTTTCAGCCAGGTGATTAGTGTAGTTGGAAAGTGTTTTCAGCGCACAGGCAATAATCAACTCCAAGGCTTGCTGCTGAGCGTATCCAGCACTTATGAAAGCGTCCAGTTCTTCCTGGTCAGCCCAGCCGCGTGTGGTATTCAAATGGCGGGCAAAGCTCACCAGCGCGGCCAGTTTCGGGTCGTTGGGAGACTGGCGGTTGCGTAAATCTTCCACCAGGGCGTCGTCGGCACCGGCCTGCTTGATGCCACCGGTATGGGCGGCTACACAGAAGTTACAGTGGTTATCGGCGCTGATGGCCAACAACGCCGCTTGCTGCTCCACAGGCGACAGGCTGCTTTTGGCCAGAATGCCATCCAATGTCAGATAGGCCTCCAGCAAGGCGGGTGACTCTGCCATTTTAGCGAATAGATTCGGCACAAAGCCCATTTTCTGCTTAGCGGCTGTCAGGTTGGCCTGGGCTTCGGCAGGTGCAGTTTCAAGGGTATGTAGTGTGAATTGCGTCATTTTTTTACCTTTTTTTAGCGATATTGTACTTACCTTTTTGATTGTGGAACATTCAGTACAAAAATGGCAAATCCGTTGATGGATCGGCCTGGAGGAAAAAACAAATCCGCGCTGTTAGCCGTGGAAAAAACAGTTAATGAGATATGAAAAACCGGCAAAGAATATAAGGGGAGTGTAAGGAATGCCTTAAGACGCTCACTGAAGGAGGATTGCCAAGTGTAATCATATTAAGTGGCTACGCAGATGCCTAGTAGTGTATGTGCTTAGCAAAAAAGAATAAAACCATAAAGAACAGGTGGTTATTATGTCACTAAACAATCAGAAACGCCGCGATATGTTGAGCAGGCTAGGTCGTCAAGTACGTTATACCGCGCCAGCGTTAGCATTGATTGCCAGCGGTGCAGCGCTGGATGCGGTAGCGGATGATTCGTTCGTTTATGCCGAGATGGCTCACGCACCGGAGTCTCTGCTGTTGGCCAGCCATCATGGCGAAGGCCAGGCAGAGGGTGAAGCTGAGGCAGAAGGTGAAGCTGAGGCAGAGGGTGAAGCTGAGGCAGAGGGTGAAGCTGAGGCAGAGGGTGAAGCTGAGGCAGAGGGTGAAGCTGAGGCAGAGAGTGAAGCTGAGGCAGAGGGTGAAGCTGAGGCAGAAGGCGAAGCTCAGGCAGAAGGCGGTGCACCTTCTGGCGAACGCACTGCTCTGGTGAAACGACCGGATAATTATACGCCGGGTTACTCAGCCTCAGGCGATAACGCTGACGCGATGATAGAGCGCGGTAAAGCGCTGTTTAATGACCCTTCCTTGAGTGCCAACGGGCTTTCCTGTTCAACCTGCCATGGTGCAGATGGCCAATCGGGCTATCAGGGAACCTTCGATCAGGCCTACCCACATAGCGTTCATATGGGGCTGAATCAGTTCGGGATGGAAAGCGTTCATGCCGACGAAATGGTTCAGATCTGCATGGTCGCCCCGATGGGAAGCGAGCCGCTGGCGTGGGATTCTGAAGAAATTGCCTCGCTGTCAGCCTTTGTGGTGGACGCTCAGGCGCGTTATGCAGAGGAAAACTGAAGAACGGGGCTGCCTAAACACCTTGTAAACCGCCTTGCCAGGTTAAAGCCTGGCAAGGCGGTTTTCTTTCAAGGGGTCGCTTTCAGGGCATCCTGGCCAATTTCAAGAAACAGCTCATCAAGCTCTGTGGCTATCTGCGTCAGCTCGCCGGTATTGGCGTTGATGTAAGGGGAAAATACGGCGCTGGGCTCTTTCCAGGCGAGGGTAGCGCTACCATCAGCATCTTCTGTGACATAAAAACGCAGCGGCGCTTCAATCATGGCCGGAACGCTCTGGCGCAGAATGTTTACCGCATAATCGTTGCGGAACACACCGATAACGCGGTTGCCGGGGAGTTCAATACCGCGCTGCGCGGCGGCGTCAGTCGGCCCAGCTTCGGTGACAATAAACATGTTGGCTTCACTGACCGCACTGCGCAGCTGTTCAAGGAGCTGCGTATAGCTGTGTTCGCTGGGCATCACCTGCCAGCCGCTTTCAGGCCAGTCATCGGCCATGGCGGGGGTGGACAACAAGATGCCCGCGCCAAGGAAAAGTGGGGCTAACAGTCGTGTTCGATTCAGCGTGTAGCCTAGGGGGAAAGACATACGGCGTCTCCTGTCCTGGTGAAGGCGGTGAGATACCGCCAGGGAATATCAGAAGACTTGGTGTTGGCGGTAAGAGATACCTTACACTCGATACTTTACACCCAAACGAAAAATTGCTGTGGGGCGCAAATCAAACCGCCGTTAAGACGCTTGCTGGGTTTGCCAGTAGCGCAAAGTTGACGGGTGAACGCCAAAGTGCTCAGGCAGTGCAATATTCTGGTGGGCGCATAGCAGGCTGATCAACGCCATGTGATGAATGCTATGGCTGGTCAGAAATGCCAGCTCTCGGCCCAGGCTGCTGGGCAGGGCAGTGGTGTCTTGCCCGCTGGGTATATCAAGTGGGTAGTGAAGCGTCAGTGCAGTATTGGCCGGTAGGTCAGCGATGGTAGCCAGCCCGTTATCAAGGTCTTGCAGGCGAGCCAGTGCAGCCTGTGGGTCGGTTTCCAGAGCAATTTCTCGAACGCGCTGTTCGTAATCCATGCTAGCGTTGGCGTTAAAATGGTTCAGCAGTGTCTGGTAATGTTCAAGAATATGCCGCACATGTTTGCCCACTGACTGGGTCGCATGAGGTGCGCTGAGTTGCTGATAGGCGGCAGGTGGCAGGTTTTCGAGCAGCGCTGCCAGTTGGCCAAGGGCCTGACGGTTTTCTTCGGTCAGTGTGCGGGCATCGGGCTGTGCAGCAGACATGATGTTCAACCTCGGTCATCACTGTGCCAGCGCATGGGCTGGCACAGTGCGTTGTCAGTTAAAAAAAGGCGGTTTAGCCAGCTTCCGGGCTACCTTCGGCGCTGCCTTCACCCTCTCCTTCGCCTTCTCCTTCGCCTTCTCCTTCACCCTCATCTTCGTGCTCTCCTTCGCCTTCGGCCTGATGAGCTTCAGCCAGCATGTGCGGTGCATCTTCGAACTGGCTATAACCGCTTTGTGATTCATCAGCGTGGACCTGCATGGCCAGGCCGCTGGCAGCAAGTGCCAGCGCCGGTGCCGTATAGGCGAACTGACGGCCAAGACGGCTTAACAGGCGACGTTTGCTTTCTTGTTGAGACATGATGTTTTCCTCTTTATTTTCGGTCGATCTGAGTGGTGCAATGCCATAAAGCTTTATGGCACGGTTAAGCGCCCGTGGGCGCGGTTTCCGTCCACCTCAGGGTGGCAGGAAAGTGAAGATGGCGCTGTGGTGCCCAATGCTTGCTGGCAGGCGTCATCAAAAGCGGCCGGGTCGCTGGCGCAGGCAATGTGTGGCAGCGGCTGACAGATCTCATGTAGCAGGCTTAGCGCCTGCGCCTCCAGCGCATGGCGTTGGCCCTGATAAGTGCAGGGCAAACATTCGCTCAGGGTGGTAAACGCTGTGTTCGTCGAAGCGGCGTTTTGACTTTCTGCCGTCAGCGTCACCAAAGCCTCTGGCTGACATTCTTTTATCGCTGCATAAGGCGCGTGTTTAACCGGCAAATTCAGCGGCTCCAGACCAGCGGAAGCTGCCGGGTTAAGGCGAATACCGCGGGTAACAGTCGCGCCATGGCGGTTGGCAAAATCCGCCAAAAGGGCAAGCTGGTCATCGTCCTGACTGATTCGCACCGCTATCTGCTGGTTGGCGATTGTGACGACGGCGAGATCGATGATCACGGCGTGTTCGCCAGCGGCCTGATTGAGCAGGCACTGTTCAATGGCTGACCGGATTTCATTGAAGTGCAGGCGCGAGCGCAGCAGCTTGCTGTCATCGGCCAGACAGTAGCCGTTGGCACTGGCCAGAACATGCAGCCTTTGATCGGCAGTATCTGGCGTTTTATGGGGCTTCAGTGGTGTGAAGTCCGCCTGCAGCTGGTCGGCCACGGCACCCTGCGGTGCAGTGATCCGCCAATCGCATTGATCAATGTTTAGCCATAGCGTTTGCTGCGCTGGCGTTCGCTCAGCGTCGGCTTGTAAAGGCTCGGGTGAGGTGCTGTCCTGAGGGGCCAGCAGGCCATATTGCTGCCACACGGCCAGCGTTGCCCACACGTCCTGCTCAACGTGTTCACGCGGGGTATCGGTCATGGTCAGCAATTGTTCAATAACGGCGTTAATCGGTTGCCCGTCGCCTAGCAGCAGCCAGATCAGCGCTGCGCTATCGTTGAGTTGGATAAACTGTCCGCTGTCATGTTGGTAGAGTGCCAGCTGGTCGTTATCGAATAACTCGCTGACGCGATGTGGGCGCACGCTAACAAGCCGCTCAGGTGTGAGCTGACTGTCGGCAGAGCTGGGTAGGCCGACAAAGGGGGTATAGTCGCTGAGGGCACTGGGGTAAAGCGTTGCAAAGTTACCCGTGCGCTGATGCTCGGCGCTGAGCGCGGCGGCATCAAAGTGAGTGGGTGCCTGTTCCAGCTTGTCCAGACCCAGGAGCTGAATCATGTCGCGGATCAAGTCCCCCTTGACCTGTTCTTCGACGATGCCGCCATGCTCTGGTCGAGCGCACACGCCCAATGACGGGCTGAGGTTGCACTCCAGAATCCAGGGCTTGAGCTGATCATCCACCAGGCAATCAAGCCCGATCAGCTCGTAGCAGCCCAATGGGTCGGCGCCGTTTTCACGGCTGCGTGCTCGCATGGCATCTACGCCGCTAAGGGCGGTCAGGGTCGCCAGATCCTCAAGCTTGTCGAACAGTGCCTGATCATCATGGCCCTGTTCTTTAAGCCATTGGCGATAGCGCTCGAAATCAATGAACTCGACCGGCACTTCGGCCGCCTGATTGCGAGCATTGATATCCGGGTTGGTCAGCTGGCTGTAGACGTTGTCGATATCGTCCGGGTCCCAGGGGGCTGATGCCAGTTTGGCAAACCCCTGGCGATACAGGTAGATACGTAATGGGTCAATCCCGGCAATCAGCATATACAGGCGCAGTACATATTTGTGGCCACGGATAGTATGCGGGTTACCAACATATTCCTGCACCAGCCAGTTCGTTGCCAACGGTGCCTGAGTAGGGTCGCTTATCACGCGAATGCCCTGGCCTTTTGAAGCGTTGGTAGGCTTGAGAATCCAGCGCTTCTGCGGGTTGGCGGCCGCGTCTTCGACCATTGCCGGATAGTCATGAGGCATTTCATAAGCCCGTGGGAAAAATTCCAGCCGCTGAGCGTAGGTGTGATCTTCTCCGTAGTGGGCGATGATGCGTTTACGCATCCGGCTCAGACTGTCGTGCAGGCGACTCTTGACGGTTAGCGCCGCATTGCCGGGGATATGGTTCATCCTGCGTTGCGGCGACGTAGCTTGAAACGCCGCTTTTGGAGGCATACCCGTGACCCAGGCCGCTTGCCAGTCTGTGTCATCGCCTTCCTGCCAGCCGCTGGCTTCAAGCGTGGTGCGAAAAAAATGGTCCTGCTCGGCATGGCGTTGCCCGCTCAACCAGAACTTCAGTGAGGTGGGTGAAGGTGATGTCATCGGGTAGCCTCGTGTTAGCCGTATAAAAGACTGTGTTCAAAAAACTGTGTTTTAAAACCTGTGTTCTAAAAACCGTGCTCGAAAAGCCAATTAATGTAATGGCTTTGTGTTGGCGGTCCGTTTTTCCTTACAAAAAAATTCTACGCCGGTTGAATACCGTTATAGACGGGCTGGTGCCGCACGGCAAACCAGTTAATCGTCAGCTGTTGCTATATCCATATATCAAAAAAGAACTTTAATGTCGCTTATATATGCCACAATATTCTATTAAATGTAGATCATTCTTTAATAATTGTGCGTATCCCAACCGCGTGGCGCCTTACAGGCGTTCGGAGGAAATATGAACCGTACTATCATCAGTCTGGCGGCTATTTTCAGTTTTGCCACCCAGGCACAAGCCCATGAAATGACGCCGCTGGTAGACGCCAGCTGGCTGAATGAGCACCTGGATGCCGATAATCTGGTGGTGCTGGATGTGCGTTCTTCGATTGACGATGGCGGAGATGCCGACAGCTTTCGTGCAGAGCGTATTCCTGGTAGCCGATATTCGAGCTACACCGAGGCAGGTTGGCGGGAAACTCGCGACGATGTGCCGGGGTTAATGCCAGCGGTGGATGCGCTGGAAACCTTGATTGGTGGATTGGGCATTGGCAACGACAGCCAGGTGGTCATTGTGCCTGCAGGCACGGGAGCCACGGATTTCGGCAGTGCGGCCCGGGTTTACTGGACGTTCAGAATGCTTGGCCATGAGGATGTCGCGATTCTTGATGGTGGTTTTGCTGGTTGGCAGCAGCAGGGTTTTGATGTGGTCAGCGGTGAGCCTGCCAAGCCTGAGGGTGTTGATTTCAGCGCCTCGCTTCAGGAGGCGTTGTTTGCTTCCAGTGAAGACGTAAAAGCAGCCATTGATTCGCCAACTCAGCTGGTCGATGCGCGTCCGGCAGGTTTTTATACGGCAGATACCCAGTCCTCGGCGACGCTTGCTGCCGGCACCATTCCCACGGCGGTGAACCTGGAACATCAGAAGTACATCAGCGAGCGCGATGGTGCCTACTATCTGGAAGAAACGCCGCTGCTGGAACGTATTGATGAGCTGGGCTTAGACGCTGACACGCCCACTATTGCGTTTTGCAATACCGGTCACTGGGCCGCCATTGGCTGGTTTATGCTTCAGGAAGTGGCAGGGTTTGAAAACACCTCCATGTACGATGGTTCCATGGCAGAGTGGACGCGCCAAAACGAGTTGCCGTTGCAAGTGGCCGGTGGCAGTGTGACCACGGTAGGTGAACAGGTTAATTGATATTGGTTATACATTGCGCAGGGACGCGCTGCCTTCTAAGATGCCCGTATGACCCTAGGACGACCTCTTTCCCATCATCCTGATACTGCCCTTGCGGCGGCCATGCAGACCTTCTGGCAGTCAGGCTATCACCATGCCTCGCTGAAGGTTCTGCTGTCTGCCATGAAGGTGTCCCGCAGCACGCTCTATCATTCCTTCGGTAATAAAGAAGCCTTGTTTCTGGCAGCGCTTGAGCGTTATCGGCAGCGCCAGCTGGCGCACCTGGCGGATATGCGCGCAGAAGCATCATCACCCTGGGCGTTTATTGAGCAGCTATTGTACAGCGTTGCAGAGAATGCCGAAGGTGAACAGGCAGCATTGGGGTGTCTGATTTTTAACTCGGCGACGGAACTGGGTGGTGAAGATTCGGTGCCTGCGCGGGCGGCAAACGAAAGCGTTGAAATGATTACGCAGTTTTTCTGCCGAGTGGTAGAAGACGCCCAACAGGAAGGAACGATACCCGCCGACCGGGAACCGCTTGGCGCTGCACGCTTTATTGTTCAATCCATCTCTGGCCTGCGCCTGTTGCTGAAAACGGGTATCAGTCAGGCGCAAGCCAGGGATGTGGTGACTTACATGCTCAAGGGGTTGCGTTGATCAAGCGCTAACAACTTCGACCAGCGCCTCGGCAAAGGTATCCGTGGTGCCGCTGCCACCCATATCCGGCGTGACCATATCCTGGCGGGTTTCCAGTACCGTGCGAATGCCCTGACGAATGGCCATGCCTTTTTCGACCATGCCCAGGTGATCCAGCATCTGCGCGGCTGCCAGAAGCAGAGCGCAAGGGTTCGCAATCTTCATGCCTGCAATGTCAGGTGCTGAGCCGTGAACCGCCTCGAAAATTGCCGCGTTCTCACCAATGTTGGCACCGGGTGCCAAACCAAGACCGCCCACCAGGCCCGCGCACAGGTCGGACAGAATATCGCCGAACAGGTTAGTGGTGACAACGACATCAAACTGATGCGGGTTCATCACCAGCTGCATGCAGGCGTTATCAACGATCATTTCCTGGAATTCGATCTCGGGGTATTCCTTGGCGACTTCCCGTGCTACGTCCAGGAACAGGCCAGAGCTGGTTTTGATGATGTTGGCTTTGTGTACGGCGGTGACTTTCTTGCGACCGTTATTTTTCGCCAGCTCAAACGCATAGCGAACGATCCGCTCTGACCCTTTGCGAGTGACCTTGATCACCGAAATGCCGGTGTTGCCATCATCAGTAAATTCCTGGCCGTCCGACAGATAGGCGCCTTCGGTATTCTCGCGCACGGTAATCATGTCGATATCGTCGTAGCGCGAACGTGTGCCGGGGAAGCTGACAGCAGGCCGCACGTTGGCATACAGATCAAAGTGCCGACGCATCAGGACGTTGATCGAGGAGAAGCCTTTACCGATCGGCGTGGTCAGCGGGCCTTTCAGGGCAATACCTAAACGCTCAATGGTATCCAGAGATTCCTGAGGAACCAGGGTGCCGTGGGCTTCCAGAGCGGCTAAGCCAGCATCAATAAACTGATAGTCCAGACCGCAGTCGAGTGCATCCAGCACGCGCAGTGTGGCGTCCATGATCTCCGGGCCGATACCGTCGCCCTTGATGACCGCGATAGACTGGCTCATAGTTTGCTCCTTTCAGGAAATGATGAAGAATTCGGCGGGGTGTGCCGAACCTTTTGGATAGACCGAATTTCTCTTGTGAATCGATTTTACGTCAAAAGGTGGTAAAACGTCACCCTGCCAAGGGTGTAAACTTCCGGCTTATCAGCGTTTGAACGTTAACCATAAGGCTATAAATGAACACAACGCTCTCACGTCGTCAGCAAGGGCTTTTAATGACCGCTGGCGGCGCCCTGATCATTTCTCCTGATGCGCTTTTAATCAAACTGATCAACTTGCCGGACAGCGATATCCTGCTGTGGCGAGGGTTGCTCACGGCAATAGGGTTTGCGCTGATTGTCTGGCTACGCCAACAGCGGGGCTTTTTCCGTGCCTATTACCGTTGCGGTTGGGTCGGCGTTGGGGTGGCGGTGCTGTTCAGCCTGTCGACTTTCGGGTTTGTGCTCGGTAATCAATACACCAAGGGCGGTAATGTCTTGATGATTCTGGCCGGCGCGCCCTTGATTGCCGCTGCGCTGTCACGGGTGTTTCTGCATGAACGTCTGCCGTTGCGAACCTGGCTGGCTATTGGCCTGTGTTTGCTGGGCACCTCGCTGATTGTGCTGGATGATACGGGGGTGGGGTCATGGAAAGGCAATGCTTTTGCCCTTTTGGCCGCCACCGCCCTGGCGGCGAATTTTACCCTCTGTCGGGTGCGCCCGGGCGTGGATATGAGCCCGATGCTGACCCTGGCCGGATTAATTGTGGCGCTGGTTGCCTTTGTCTCTGCCAGCCTGGGAGCGGGGCTTTCTGCCGTGCCGGTGATGAGTGCCGTCTGGCTGGTGCTGCTGTGCCTTGTGTTGTTACCACTGGGGTTTACGCTAATCCAGCGTGGGCCACTGTATCTGCCCGCCGCCGATGTGGGGCTCTTGATGCTTTCAGAAGTGGTGGTCGGCTCGGTCTGGGTGTGGGTGGTTCTCAGTGAGCGCCCGGCGCCGGTGGCGTTAGTGGGCGGCGCTATCGTGCTGGGTACTCTGTTGACAAAAGGCGTGATGGAACGGCGAATGGAAATGCGGCAGCGCAGCAGGGTGCAGTGACGGCTTTTTACTGCTAAAATCTTATGCTTTTCGCTAATAGTGTTGGCACGCGTTGTGCACGCTTAGCTTCATTCGGCAGAAATGGCATCCATGATGGCACCGATTTTCCGCGTTAAGGCGTTTTCAGGGTTGATGACTCCACCCTAGCGCTTTCCTTCCTTGTGTTTAGCGGTACCTGCCCAGCGTTCACTGCGCTGTCACGGTAGAGTGCCATGCTTTGTCAATAATCCTGGCTTTCACCCGATAGCTTGGCTTTTGCCCACTGTAATGGCTTGTGCACATCATTGTTGCTTTTTATAGGCCGTTTAACGCGATCTTGATACGTCTTTAATAAAGGCGGCGTCATTGGTCGTCCCAATAACCGCTTGATAACTCTGGACCCCCTGATGTACGAAAAATTCAAAATCTCCTGGCTGTCTAACCTCAAAGGCGACACCTTAGCGGGTATCGTCGTTGCATTGGCACTGATTCCCGAAGCGATTGCCTTCTCGATTATTGCCGGTGTTGACCCTAAAGTCGGCCTGTATGCCTCTTTTGCAATCTGTGTGATTATTGCCTTTGCGGGTGGGCGTTCCGGGATGATCTCCGGTGCGACGGGCGCCATGGCGCTGTTGATGATCACCCTGGTCAAAGATCACGGGCTTGAGTATCTGCTGGCAGCGACATTGCTAACCGGTGTGCTTCAGATTATTGCCGGTTATCTGCGTCTGGCAGATTTGATGCGTTTTGTGTCGCGTTCGGTAGTCACCGGCTTTGTTAATGCCCTGGCCATTCTGATCTTTATGTCGCAGTTACCAGAGCTGACCGATGTGACCTGGCATGTCTATGCCATGACGCTCGTGGGTCTGGCGATTATCTATGGCTTTCCTCTGATACCGGTGATTGGTAAATCGATTCCGTCACCGTTGGTGTGCATCGTTGTCTTGACGGCGGTTTATATGCTGACAGGCATGGAAATTCGCAGTGTGGGGGATATGGGTGAACTGCCGGATACCTTGCCGATCTTCCTGTGGCCGAACGTGCCGCTGAACTTTGAAACCCTGATGATTATCCTGCCCTATTCGTTAATGCTAACTGTTGTCGGGCTACTGGAATCAATGATGACCAGTACGATCATTGATGATTTGACCGATACCAGAAGCGATAAAAGCCGTGAGTGTAAAGGCCAGGGGATTGCCAATATTGGTTCGGGTCTGATCGGTGGTATGGCGGGCTGTGCGATGATCGGTCAATCGATCATTAACATTAAGTCTGGCGGGCGTCGGCGTACCTCTTCATTGATCGCCGGGGTGGTATTGCTGTTGATGGTTGTCTTCCTGGCGGACTGGGTATCGCAGATTCCCATGGCGGCGCTGGTGGCAGTCATGATCATGGTAGCGATTGGTACCTTCAGCTGGGAATCCATTCGTGATCTGAAAAAACACCCGATGAGTACGAATCTTGTTATGGTGGTCACTGTGGCAACAACGGTGCTGACCCATAATCTGGCGATTGGTGTCTTTGTCGGTGTCTTGCTGGCCGCCATGAACTTCGCCAACAAGGTCGGCAATATTCTCTATATCGGTTCAAAACAGCTGGATGACGGCAAAGCGCGTGAATATGATGTGGTCGGACAGGTGTTTTTTGCGTCTTCAGAACGCTTTATGGAAAGCTTCGATTTCAAGGAAAGTATTGATAAGGTGACCATTAACCTGACGCGCGCCCACTTCTGGGATATTAGTGCTGTTCAGGCGCTTGACCGGGTGGTGATCAAGTTCCGCCGTGAGGGTACCGAGGTGGAAATGATTGGCTTGAACGAAGCCAGCGCTACTATCGTTGACCGCTTCGCGGTGCATGACGACCCGGAAGCCGTCGAGAAGCTGATGGGCGGCCACTAAGCTAACGTTCCGCTAGGAGTTTTAAATGACAGATCATGTAATGGCCGCCATTGACGGTTCTCACTTTTCGGAAAACGTGTGTGACTACGCCGCCTGGGCCAGTCTTGCAATGGATGCCCCGCTGGTATTTGTTCACGTCGTGGATAACCACCCGCAGAACGCAGAGGATGCCAATCTATCGGGCAATTTGCGGTTTGGTGCTCGCGAGCGGCTGATGAAAGAACTGTCCGACCTTGATGAACAACGTGCCAAGGTCAACCGTGAGCAAGGCAATTTGATGCTGGATGCCGCCAGGGAACGTGCGATTGCTGATGGCGTCAGCGACCCGGAAATGCGCCAGCGCAACGGTACTCTGGTAGAAACTCTGGTCGAGCTGGAAAAAGACGTACGCCTGTTGGTATTGGGTAAGCGCGGCGAAACATCGGGGCACTCCTCGGGCCATTTAGGGTTGAATCTTGAGCGTGTGGTGCGTGAAATGCACCGCCCCATTCTGATGGTGCCCAGCGCCGAGTTCAAAGCGCCACAAAGCGTGATGATGGCCTTTGATGGCAGCAAGACCGCCCGTAAAGGCGTCGAGATGCTGGCCAAAAGCCCGCTTTTCAACGGCGTAGCCTGCCATGTGGTGATTGTCGGCGCTGATACTGCTGAACATCGTTCGGAACTGGAGTGGGCACTGACGACCCTGCGCGACGGTGGGCATGAAGCTGAAGGTGCAATTCGCGCCGGTGAGGTTGAAGTCACGCTACACGCCTACGAGAAGGAAAAAGGCATCGACATGATGATCATGGGAGCCTATGGACACTCACGTATTCGTCACATGCTGATCGGCAGCACTACCACTGAAATGCTGCGTAATAGCCACATTCCGGTGTTGATTCTGCGTTAAGCCATTCATGGCGTATTAAACCTGTGTACAGGAAACCGGCGCTTGAAAGAGCGCCGGTTTTTTAATGGATGGCTTCAGTGTCTGCTAAATCGGTCATGGCAAAAAAACCGAGGGTTGGCCGGTATGGGTCAGAGTCAGCTGGTGCATGGCGCGTGTACAGGCGACATAGAGCAGGTTGCGTTCCATATCAGTGGCATAATTTTTTTCGCTGACCTCAGGTACGATCACCCGGTCAAACTCCAGGCCTTTGGCCATATGTGCGGTACAGATGATAATGCCCAGGCCGAATGCCGAGCTTTGCTCACTGAGTAGCTGCAAGCGGTCGAACGCTCCATCCAGGGTGTCAAACAGCTTTTTGGCCTGTTTCTGCGTTTTGCACACAATCCCCAGCGTCTTGTGTTCGGAATGGGTGAAATCCTTGACCAGGGCGGTAATGGCGTTCACTTCTTCCTTGCGGCTGCGATAGGGCTCAACCCTGGGCGGTTCACCGTGACGCTCAATGGCCTCCAGGTCCGGGTTATAGGCAATCTGCTGGGCGAAGTTGGCGATCTCGATGCTTGAGCGGTAGCTCTTGTTCAGCGTGACGCACATTGCCTGACGTAACACCTGACGGATTTCGTCGGCCTTGGAGGCGCTATACGGATTAACGGCCTGATAGGCGTCGCCGAGGATGGTTTTCTTGCACGGAAACAGCTGACCGATCACGGCGTATTGCACTGGCGTGTAGTCCTGCATTTCATCGATCAGCAGGTGCTTGACGTTACGCCAGCTGGAATGAATGCCCTCCAGACGCATCTTGAGATAAATCAGCGGAAAGACGTCAGCGTATTCGAGTCGCCCGCGTGATGCGCTTTTAAACAGCTCAGGCTGACCCAGCCAGTCGTAAAAGCCTTTGTAGGTTTCGCGCAGGGTTGCCTGTTTGAGCATTTTTTTGACCGCTGCCTTGAGCACGTTACGTTCATCGCGTTCCAGATCATAGTTGTACTGGTTGGCGATCTTGCGCTCAATTTCCCAACAGACCTGTTTGAGGCGTTCATTGGTGGGCAGGCGGCGGTGCTTGCGAAACACCTCTTCAAACAACCAGCCGGGTATCAGCCGTCGAGCGATCCAGATATCTTCAGCGGTGAAGCGGTTGGCTTCTACATGCGCGGCATAACGGTCCATCTGCTTGAGAAATTCCGGCGTTGCCTTGAAGCGTAAACGGGCTTTCATGGCATCATCGTTTTTTTCCAGCAGGGCCGCTGTCTGCTCGAAGAAACTTTCAAACCGGTACTGGCTGTCCAGCAGTTCGTCGGCGAGGTCTTCCATTCCGATTTCATTCACCGTCTCTTCGCCAAGCTCCGGCAGTACGTTGGAGATGTAATCGGCAAATACACGGTTAGGCGAAATGATCAGGATGTCTTCTGAACTGAGAGTGTCCTTGAAGCGGTAAAGCAGGTAAGCAATCCGGTGCAGGGCAATGGAGGTCTTGCCGGAACCTGCGACCCCCTGAATGATTAATACGTTGGCTTCGTCATTGCGGATAATCGCATTCTGGTCGCGCTGAATGGTCGCCACAATATTTTTCATGCCTTCATCCGAGGCGCGGCTGAGTTCCTCCTGAAGCACATCATCGACCACATGTACGGCACTGTCGATCATCAGCTCAATGTGATGCCCTTTGATGCGGAACTGGCGCTTGAGGGTGATTTCACCGGCCACATCGCCTTCGGGGCTTTGGTAAATCGCCGGACCCGTTTCGTAATCATAAAATAATGACGCAATCGGCGCGCGCCAGTCGTAAACACGGTTGGCTCCGGCAAGGTCGTCGCGAAAATGGTGAACCCCGATGTAGATGGGCTGTTGCTCGCCCTGGCGGGTGAAATCAAAACGTCCGAAATAGGGGGAGTGCTTGAGTTTATCCAGCCGTTGGCGTCTAAGCAGGGTATTGTCGCCGGTCATCACCGCCTGTTGAATCGACTCCCGTGCGGCGATTTTTTCGATGTGATCCATCTCGTCGCGGCTGTTCCAAAGATATTCCTTCTGCGTCTGAATATCGTCGGCATAAGCCTTCAGCCGATCATCAAGCTCGCTGATATTGGCATCAATGCGCTGATGGATGTCGCTCAGATGGCGCTGTTCTGCATCGCGTGGGGAGGTGTCTGTTGTCGCCATGATGCCTGTTAATAGAAGAGGTTGAAGTAAGTGCCGGCGTGGATGAAACCACGGCTGAACCTGAGGCTCTATGTATCAGCCGACTTTAACGGGAAATGCCAGGAAGCGCTAACTGCCTGGCATTAGTCTTGTTTCCCGGCAATAAATCGAATTCTTTCAATAAATCCATTGCCGTGTCAGGTTATCACTAAAGCGCAAGTGCTTACGCTCTTAAAGCCCGGCTGCCTGACGAAGCGTTTCGGCTCTATCCGTTTTTTCCCAGGGAAAGGCGGTAAACGTTTCTTTATGTAGCTGACCCTGGTCATCAGTCCACTGGTAACTATGCTCAAAGGGTTCGCGGCCAAAATGACCATAGGCAGCGGTGAGTTGATACATGGGGTGGAGGAGGTCAAGCATCCTGGTGATAGCAAACGGACGTAAGTCAAAACATTCACGTACCAGCGTCACTATGCTGGAATCCTCGATTTTGCCTGTACCGAAGGTGTCGATACTCACCGAGGTAGGCTCAGCAACACCGATGGCATAGGAAATCTGTATCTCGCATTTATCGGCCAACCCTGCTGCGACAATATTTTTGGCAACGTAACGTCCGGCATAGGCTGCGCTGCGGTCTACTTTTGAAGGATCCTTGCCTGAAAATGCACCACCACCGTGTCTTGCCATACCACCGTAGGTATCAACAATGATTTTTCTTCCCGTTAACCCGCAATCACCCACAGGCCCGCCGATAACAAATTTGCCCGTTGGGTTGATGTGGTACTGAGTGTGTTCATCAAGCCACTCAGCGGGAAGCACCTGTTCGATGACTTCATGCCTGATAATGCTGCGCAGTTCCTGCTGATCAATCTGCGGGTCATGCTGGGTTGATAGCACGATGGCATCTACGCCACAGGGCTGTCCGCTCTCGTTATAACGGAAAGTGACCTGACTTTTGGCATCCGGGCGTAACCAGGGCAATAACCCGTGCCGACGCAGTTGTGCCTGACGCTCAACGAGCCGGTGTGAATAGTGGATAGGCGCGGGCATGAACGATTCGGTTTCATTGGTCGCATAGCCAAACATGAGCCCCTGGTCACCGGCGCCCTGATCTTCCGGTTTGCTACGATCAACCCCTTGGGCGATATCTACACTCTGCTTGCCAATCAGATTGACAACCCCGCAGGTAGCACCGTCAAAGCCAACATCGGAAGAGGTGTAGCCAATGCCTGTGATAACGTCGCGAACGACCGCTTCCAGGTCTATCCAGGCCGACGTGGTGATCTCACCGGCAACGATGGCGACCCCTGTTTTTACCATGGTTTCACAGGCCACACGTGCCTGCTTGTCACGTGCAATGATGGCATCAAGAACCGCATCTGATATTTGGTCGGCAATCTTGTCAGGGTGCCCTTCAGAGACAGACTCTGAGGTAAAAAGAGAAAACGCTTTATGCATCGAAGTTCCAAAAGTTAACTGATTTAAATAATGCGGCTTTAATAAATAGTAACGGCTTTAAAAACGCTTAGCTAACGCGCTCATACCCACCCAGTACGCCTTTCTTGCTAAGCACAAATTGCCAGAGTTGAATATCACGTGCACGAAAGGCACCGGCACAGCTCAACAGGTAATAGCGCCACATACGGTAAAAGCGTTCATTGAATTGACCCTGAAATTTTGGCCAGTTAGCTTCAAAGTTAGCGTGCCATGCCATTAGCGTGCGGTCGTAATCGGCGCCAAAGTTGTGAGTATCTTCAACGACAAAAAGGGATTCCGCCGCATCAGTTACCTGGCTAAGCGCGGGGAGTTCGCCATTGGGAAAAATGTACTTGTCAATCCAGGGGTCAGGTGAGGTATTGCGTACATTTTTACCAATCGTATGCAGCAGAAACAGGCCGTCATCTTTCAGACAGCGGTTAGCCATCTGCATGTATTCCCGGTAATTCTTGCGACCCACGTGTTCAAACATACCGATGCTGACAATGCGATCAAACTGTTCGTGTTCATCACGGTAGTCTTTCAGACGGAACTCTACCGGGAGGCCGCTTTGCATGAGTTGTTTACCGTACTCTGTCTGCTCTTTCGAAATCGTCAGACCAACGCATTCAACGCCATAATGTTCAGCCGCATAGGCCATAAAACTGCCCCAGCCACAACCGATATCCAGAACGCGCATGCCCGGCTCTAATTCCAGCTTCCGGCAAACAAGGTCAAGCTTGGCTTCTTGTGCTTCGTCAAGTGTCTGAGCGTCTTTCCAATATCCGCAGGTATAGGTCATGCGTTTATCAAGCATGGCCGCGTAAAAGTCATTGCCAAGGTCGTAGTGAGCTTCACCTACATGGAAAGCGCGCTTGACAGTTTGAAGGTTGACCCAGCGCGCTTTAAGGTGGTGAAGTACGAGCTTGCTGTGGTTGACCTGGTCCGGAAGGCGTGCGCGCATCAGGCGGAAAAAAAACTCATCCAGTTTGTCAGCGTCCCAGTCGCCATCCATATAGCGTTCGCCGAGGCCCAGATTGCCTCTGGCCAGCGCATCGTCAATAACGCCGTGTGCATTCAGCTGCATATCCCAGGCGCGGTCACCATTGATATGAATGTCGGCTTTTTCGAGCTCTTTTGCGATGAATTTTTGTGAAGATGATGTTTCATCAAAAAAAGCAGTGTGGAAGGAAGATGCGTTTTGCAATGTAGAATCCTGTTTGAAAGTGGGAGCCTCTGCCGAATAAAACGGCAGCCATATGTGGGGCAACGTATCAAACACATTCAGGGTGGGTCGGTAGACATGGATGCCAGCGCCTGTTCCAGTAGCCAAAAAAACAATTGATTTTTAATATCAACTGATTACGTGGTAGCTGTACGTGCAGGCAGTGAGCTAGGGGGGAGTCATCAACTCTGAATAGGGAATCATAAGCGCTACGATCCTGTTGGATATTGCTGGTTGGAAAGACTGTCAGCCAGTAACTATTAATCAGTAACAGTGAAACAGCGGATGATGCATGAATCATGATTTATATGCATATGTTAGCAGATCAACAAAACTGAATCACGTCAGAAGTTTGTTAAGCCTTGTCAATGCCTGGTGTTGATTTGTCGCACTTCACGCAACACCGGTTGAGCCAGCAGCCAGCTGGCAATAATAAATACCAGCATGCCAGCGAGAATGGTCTCGAAGCCAATGCCCGCCCCCAGTACAACCCCAAGAACGGCGGGCGCGATACCGGTTGAAAACACCATGGAAGCGCTGAGTGCTGAGCGGACACGGCCAATATGCTCGGTGCCCCAAAGCTTGATCAATAAGCCTGCCGACACCAGTTCCTGCATGCCGGTGGCAATGCCGCCGCCGATCATCAATGCCCAGATGCTAAGATCACCGCCCCACACAAGTGCCATGACAATCGCCAGGCTGTAGGGTAGTAAGTAATAACGGGCCAGTTTGACGGGGCCGAGCTTGTCCATCCAGCGTCCGCCGAGCAATGCGCCGGGAAGTTTGGCCAGCCCCATGCCGGTCAGTGCCAGAGCGTAAACAGCGAGTGAGCTTTCGAGGGTCTCGGTAAGCTGCGCCTGATAGATAAACAGCCCGGTAATGGTCACCGGAGAGGCCATTAACAGGGGTAGCAGCATCCAGAATCGCCGCTCGCGGAAGGGGCGTGGGCCTTCAATGGTTCGGTTTTCGGGTTTTTTGCCGGGGGCTTTCGGCCAGGGGGCTTTGATAAGTAACCAGCACCAGGGAAGGGCGATCAACAGGGCCAGCAGCCACCAGAAACCTTGCCAGGCCAGCCAGGCGAGGGCTAAAGCCGCTACGGGCGGCAGCAGCGCTTCCCCTAGCGGAATCCCCAGCCCGACAAGCCCGATGGCACGCCCGCGCAGATGATGGAACTCTCGCGCAGCCAACGTGTTACCCAGATGGCTCATCATCCCCTGGCCGCATAAACGTACCAGGCCAAGGCCGAGAAGACCCAGTAGCCACCAGGTGGAGAGTGTCAGCAGTAAAATGCCAGCGACAAGCAAGAGCAGAATAGTGAGCGCAAAGCGCCGCGGCGAGACCCAGTCAATGCTGGGGCCAAAGCGCAGCATGATAAAACCGGCGCTCAGGGTTACCATGGCATAACCGGTACCAAACTGGCTGATAGTCAAGCCCAGGTGATCGGAGATAGGGGCTTGAAACAGACCAATAAAAAAGCTCTGGCCCAGGCTAGAGGTGAACATGGCCAGAAAAGCGATGCTGAGCACCGTGCGATGTTCGCGTAACAGCGTTCGATATCCCATGCAGCCTCTCAACAAGTGAACGAAAAGCCGTTAGTGTATCAGGCAGGGCTCTGGTGGACAGACTATAAAAGGAGACGTCCATGAATCATCCAGAACTGGATATGACAGTAATTCAGCATAAGCTGCTGGCGCTACGTGAGGAGTTACAGGCTGACAGTGCAAACAGCGAGTCATCGCGTGATACGGTCGTACTTGACCAAACCTCAGTGGGGCGTTTATCACGTATGGATGCCATGCAGGGCCAGGCCATGGCGAAAGCCGAAGAAGAGCGTCGGCAAATGCGTCTCAAACGGATTTCTGGGGCATTGCAGCGTATTGAAAAAGAAGAGTTTGGCGAATGCATCGAATGCGGTGAGTGGATCAGTGCCAAGCGGCTTGAATGGGATCCGATAGTGCTAAAATGTATTGAGTGTGCCGAGTAACGGTGATGGCTGACAAGGAAGAGGGCACTATGGCGAACTTTGAAGTTCACAGCCGCAATCTGACGCCTGAGCCTGTGGCCCATAGCCATGATTTCCACCAGCTGATACTCGCGACCAGTGGAGCGACCGAGCTTGCCATGGAAGGGCAGGAAGAGCGGGTCACGGCGCGCCGTGGCTGTTTGATCCCCAGTTCCCGCCATCATGAATATCAGGGAGATGGTGGGAATCGTACCCTGGTGCTGGATATCCCCGTTGCGCACCTTGCCACGCTTGAGAAAGGTAGCGAGATTGAGCGCCTGTTCGATAAACCGCGTTTTTTCAGCGTGCCGCCCGCGCTCAATCAGCTCACTCATGCGCTTTCTCAACAGCTTGAACAGTGCCCCGCACTGCAGAACGAGATTGCCGTGCTATTGCTGCGTGCGCTGACCATGTATCTGCAGGATGAGCCGGAAAGTGTCGTCAGTCAGCTTGGCAAACCCATCGGCAAGCGTTGCATCAGTGAGCGTCTGGATCTGGCGAGGCTGGATAACTGGATCGACCAGCACCTGGCCGATGCCATTCATGTTGAGCAGATGGCGGCGCTGTGTGCGCTTAGCCTCGGACATTTTCACGCCTGCTTCCGTGAGCTGACCGGTGTTACACCACTGGCCTATGTTCAGCGCCGTCGCCTGGAGCATGCGCGCACCCTGGTGCGCCACAGCGCCCTGAGTCTGGGCCATATTGCCATGCTGGTAGGCTTTCGAGACCAGGGGAGTTTCTCACGGGCTTATCGGCGTTATTTTGAGATTTCCCCCTCCACAGACCGTTAAACGCCAATCCCCTGAATTAGGGTCTGTTGACGTTTCATCGCGGCCGTGAATGAAACGTCAACAGACCCTAGCCCCACTTGCGTCTCTGTTCTTGAATAAAAGACTTTCGGGCAAATCTTCCTGATTTTGAGGCAAGCGTTAATAGCGCCAGCTTCGTATGCTCAAAGAAGCAGTACCCGAACGTATTTATCTCAGGAGAGACACCAATGGGCGTTACCTACCACGATAGCAATGCACGCATGAGCCAGATTGCCATTCACAATGGCAGTGTTTATCTGGCGGGCCAGGTACCGACGGATGCTTCTGCCGACATGGGCGGCCAGACCGAACAGGTGCTGGCACGCATCGACCAGCTGCTGGCAAAGGCAGGTACCTCCAAGGAACACCTGATCTCAGCGCAGATCTGGGTCACCAGTATGGCGGAATTTGACCAGATGAACGCTGCCTGGGATGCCTGGGTCGTGCCGGGTCGTCCGCCCGTGCGTGCCGCAGTGGAAGCCAAGCTCGCCAAACCGGAATGGAAAGTGGAAATCATGGTCGTGGCTGCGTTGCCGGAGGCGTGATATGCAGGTTATTTCTGCTGCCGATGTCGAACGTCACCTGGGTTGGAACGGCCTGATCCAGCGTTTGAAAACCACCTTTGTGGAGGGCGTGGAATCGCCGCCGCGCCATCACCACGCCATGCATCGCCCGGATGGTGAAGCCACCATGCTGTTGATGCCTGCCTGGGAAGAGGCGGGCTATATCGGTGTCAAGATCGTCAATGCGTTCCCGCAGAATGCGGATCACGGCATTCCGGCGATTTCCGGTCTGTATCTGCTCAGTGAAGGCAAGCATGGCCAGCCGCTGGCGTGTATCGATGGTAGTGAATTGACCCGCCGCCGCACGGCAGCGGCCTCCGCGCTGGCAGGCGATGTGCTGGCCAAAGAAGATGCTGACACTCTGCTGGTAGTAGGCACCGGCAAGCTGGCCCCCATGGTGATTGAAGCTTACGCCAGCGTACGCCCGATCAAGCGGGTGCTGGTGTGGGGGCGCAGCAAAGCCAAGGCAGACGCCGTGGCAGCTGAATACGCAGACCGCTTTGCAACCGAAGCCGTGACAGACTTGGCATCCGCTGTGGCTGAGGCCGATATCGTCAGCTGCGTGACGCTTTCCAGCGAGCCGCTGATCAAGGGCGAATGGTTAACGCCGGGCACTCACCTTGACCTGATTGGTGCCTTCCGCCCGACCATGCGTGAAACCGATGGCGAATGCCTGCGACGTGCCGACGTTTACGTAGATACCTACGCGGGTGCCAAAGGCGAAGCCGGGGATATTCTTCAAGCCATTGAAGAAGGCGCTTTCCAGTTTGACGACATCAAGGGCGACCTTGCCGAGGTGTTGAAAGGTGACAAGCCCGGGCGCACCTGCAGTGATGCCATTACGCTGTTTAAATCCGTTGGCGCCTCGCTGGAAGATCTGGCCGCGGCGATTGAAACCTGGGAAAGCATGGCCAACGCTTAAAAGTTGGCAGTAAAACGTTTTACATAATTATAAAAAGCATGACGACAAGGATGTCGCTTCCTCAGGAAAGGCATCTCTGTTGCAAGAGTGGGAACGCTAGCCACATAAACGCTGTTCAACCCACTTGCTAGACTAACAAGTTCAATAAATAAAACGAGGTGACTCATGAAATCCAACAAAACCCTGCTGATCGCTGCCGTGGCAGCTCTGCCGCTCGCCATTGCCAGCGCCAATGCCCAGGCACAGTCTCACGAGATGGTGATTGCGACCCAGCTACCCGAAGACATGGCCAACAACGCCATTTATCCGGCGCTGGCGCATTTCAAAAACCTGGTGGAAGCGCGTACCGAGGGCGACCTTGAAGTGACAATCTTCGGCGGCGGCCAGTTAGGTTCTGAAACCGAGAACGGTTCCGAAGTGCAGGGCGGGCGGACGTTACAATCAACCATACTGTCAGCGGGCGCCATGTCCTCATTTTACGGTGATTACCAGGCGGTCACAGCCCCGTTCCTGTTTACCAACTGGCGCCAGGCCTGGACCTTCTTCGACAGCGAATGGTTTGCTGACTTTATGTCCGGCACCATCGAAGAGGCCAGCATGCGTTATCTGGGAACCTTCGATGACGGTGGTGGCTTTGTCGCCTTCACTAACAACGAGCGCCTGATCAAGACCATGGAAGATCTGGATGGGCTGAATATTCGTACCGAGGAAAACCCGGCCCACGTTGCCATCATGCAATCCCTGGGGGCTTCCGCTACGCCGCTGCCCTGGGGTGAGCTGATTACCGCACTGGAAACCGGCCTGGCCGATGGTCAGTTCAACGCGCCGGTGCTCAACACCACGTTCAACTTTGATGCGGTGACCGATTACACCACGCTGACCGGCCATGTTTACAACAGTGCACCCTGGGTTGTCAGTGAAGACTGGTTCCAGTCACTGCCGGATTCGCACAAAAAAGCCGTGATTACCTCTGCCCGTGAAGCCATTCAGATGAGCCACGGTATGTCAGGTGCGCTGTCGACGGCCAGCTGGATTGAATCCTGCGAACGCTTTGAAGAATGCTATCTGATGCCTGCCGAAGAGCGTGAACGCATGGCAGAAGTGGCACGCCCGGCATGGCAGAACTGGATCGTCAACGACTTCGGTATGGATGAAACCCGCATCCAGGGGCTTCTGGAAGAAGTCGACCGTGTCGGCC
Organism: Halomonas sp. LS-001; assembly: GCF_052983955.1. Lineage (NCBI taxonomy): Bacteria > Pseudomonadati > Pseudomonadota > Gammaproteobacteria > Oceanospirillales > Halomonadaceae > Halomonas > Halomonas sp. LS-001. The sequence goes on along the minus strand of NZ_CM129816.1, from coordinate 2,959,058 downwards.
AGGAGCTGGCGGAAGAAGACATGCGCGTTTATGGTCAATAACCTCTGCCGCTAATTAACGTGAGCAACAGATAAAGCGCCGGGGTAGTACATCTGCCCCGGCGTAGGGGATAGCCATGGACGTTCTACAACCCTTACGCCGCCTGAGCGACATCGTCAATCAGGTGGCCATTGTTCTGTGTGTCGGCTGCATTCTGGCCATGCTTGGCATTTCGTTTACTGCTTTCATCTACAAACTCATCACCGGCAGCACCCTGAGCTGGACCTATTCGCTTGCCCGACTGTTTCTGCCGTGGATCGGTTTTCTCTCCATGACCATTTCATTGCGCTATGGCGAACATGTCGCCATGACGCTGCTGGTCCGCAGCCTACCGCGTCTGCTGCTGCAGATTGCTGCCGGTTTCTGTCTGGCCGTGATGGCGCTGTTTGCCCTGATGCTGGTGTGGTACGGCTGGGATTACTTTATTTCCTCGACTCAGACGTATCTGGTCTCGGATCAGATCCAGATTTCCAGCAAAGTAACCGCGGTGGTGATCCCGATCAGTGGCGTCATCATGCTGCTGCATCTGGCACACGGTTTTGCCCTGTTGGAGCACTTTATCGATGAGCGTGAATTCATCGACGAGCTTATTGAAACGCCAGAAGAGGAGTCACGCTCATGACACCTGCGATTATTGTTTTTGTTCTGCTGCTTTTCGTGGGCGCACCGGTGGCGATTGTCATGGCCATGTCAGGGCTGGCGGGTGGCTTTGCCCTCGGTGGCGAGCGCATGCTGGGTATTATCGCTGACCGCATGTTCTCTGGCGTTTCCGGCTTTCTACTGATTGCGGTGCCGTACTTTATCTTTACGGCTGAACTGATGAACCAGGGCGGCCTGACCCATAAGCTGATTGCCTTCAATAATGCCCTGTTCGGGCGTATTCGCGGCGCGCTATCTCATGTCAACGTGACCGTTTCGGTGTTTTTTGCAGGCCTGACAGGTGCGGCGGTAACCGATACGGTAGCGATCGGTAAAATCATGATTCCTGAGATGAAAAAGCAGGGTTACGATGCTGACTATGCCGCCGCCGTGACCGCCTGTTCATCCATTATCGGTCCGATCATCCCGCCCAGTGTGGTCATGGTGGTTTATGCCACCTTGCTGCGTGATATTTCCGTTATCGACCTGTTTGCCGGTGGTATTATTCCAGGGCTTCTGATGGCATTGGCGCTGCTTGTTGTCAGTTTCTTTCTGGCCTGGAAACGTGGTTACCCGAAGCAGACGCCAACGCCGTTCAAGATGGCCATGGTGGCGCTTCTGGTGGCCCTGCCTGCCATGATCGTGCCGCTGGTGATTCTGGGCGGGATTCTTTCCGGCCTGACAACCATTACCGAGGCCTCGGGTTTCGCTGCGGTCTACACCATTGTGATTGGCGTGGTGTTTTACAGGAACCTGACCTGGCGCAAAATCTGGGATTCCCTGGTCACCACGGTGCGTTTTTCCGGCGTGGTATTTTTCCTGCTGGCGACGTCTGCCGTGCTTGGCTGGTTCGTCACGCGCTCGGGGGTAGCCCGCGATGCCGCCAGTATTATCACCAGTTTCAGTGATGCCGCTTTCGTGCAGTTGATGCTGGTCTGTCTTCTGCTGATCGTGATCGGTACCGTGATGGATGTCTTGCCTGCCCTGGTGGTTATGGCACCGGTTCTGGTGCCCGCGATGATCCAGCTTGGGTTTGATCCGTTACACTTCGCCATTCTGATGATCGTGGTGCTGAATATCTCCAATGTCACGCCACCGGTGGGGATGACCCTGATGACGGCGGCACGAATAGCAGAAGTGCCTTATGAGCGCGCGATTGTCGCTTCCTTGCCATTCTATGCGGCGTTTATCGGGGTCATTATTCTGTTGGCAGCGTTCCCAGCGCTTTCTACCTGGATTCCGTCATTGCTTTAACCTGGCAATCTTTGCCAGGTACCTAACCTTGGGGTGAACGATTAATGAAATGCTTCTACCATCCTGACCAGTCTCAGCATGCACCATCGACGTTTCTGTTGCGTGGCCAACCGGCCCCTTCGCCTGAAGGGCCGGTGCGCGCTGAGTTGCTGAGCGAAGGTCTGGCGGCAGCAGGCTTGAGCCTGACCGCCCCGATGGAAACAGACTCGCCGACGCTGCGTAAACGTCTTGAGCAGGTTCATACGTCGCGCTATCTGCAGTTTCTCGAAACCATCTATGAACGTTGGCAGGCGATACCCGGTGCGTCCGCGTTAGTGGCGCCCAATGTTCATCCGTGTGGAGGCGCTCAGCATTACCCGCGTCATCCTGTGGGCCAGGCGGGGTGGCATCTGCACGACATGGCCTGCCCGATAAGCGAAACCAGTTTTCGTGGCGCGATGGCCTCGGCCGCCACTGCCGTGGCGGCAGCGGAAGATGTGCTGAGAGGTGCGTCAAACGCCTACGCCCTGTGTCGTCCGCCGGGCCACCATGCCGGGCCGGATAATGCCGGTGGCTTTTGTCTGATCAACAATGCAGCGCTGGCCGCCAGCGTGCTGCGTGAGAAAGTGTCCAAAGTCGCCATCATTGACGTGGATTTACACCACGGCAACGGTACTCAGGATATCTTCTATCAACGCGGTGATATCTGGACCGGCTCGGTGCATGTCGACCCCAGCGATTTCTATCCCTTTTTCTGGGGTGGGGCAGACGAAACCGGTAGTGGTGACGGGGAAGGGGCTAATGTTAATTTGCCGCTTCCGCTGGGCAGCGACGGCGACACCTACCTGAGCGCCGTCGCTACCCTGATCAAACAGCTCAACCACTTCCAGCCAGAGGCTGTGGTGGTGTCATTGGGGTTGGATGTCCACAAGGATGACCCGCTGGCCGGGTTAAGCGTGGAAACGGAGGCATTTGTGGCCTTGGGCGAGCAGTTGAGCGCTTTGTCACAGCCCACCGTGGTGATTCAGGAAGGCGGCTATCCGACGGAACATCTAAGCGCTAACCTGACCGCTTTTATGCGCGGTTATCTGCGAGGCTGAATGAGCACGACAGGGTTAACAAAAACCGGGTTTACAAAAACAGGGGTAACAAAAACAGCAACAGGCTTTTACTGGCATGAACGCTGCTTCTGGCATGACCCGGGCGCCATCGGCGTGTTCTCCGCCCCTGGCGAATTTCTGCAACCGCAGCCCGCCTCGGAAAGCCCCGAAAGCAAGCGGCGGTTGAAAAACATTCTCGAAGTCAGCGGCCTGATTGACGAACTGCAGGTCATCAAGCCGCCAGTGGCTACTCAGGAAGACCTGCTGCGCTTTCATACTCCACGCTACCTTAAAATGCTGGCAGAAGACGATGCGCAAAGCGGTGGTAACGGCGGCGATTGCGCCCCCTTCATGCCGGGCAGCTGGGCAGCCGCCAGGCAGTCGGCGGGGCTTGCCGTGGCGGCGGTGGAAGACGTTGCTCTGGGGAACGTCGCCAATGCCTATGCGCTGTGCCGCCCACCCGGCCACCATGCCGAGGCCGACCAGGGGCGTGGGTTCTGCCTGCTGGGCAATATCCCCGTCGCCGTCATGCGCGCAAGGGCGCTGGGGCAGGTGAAGCGAGTGGCGATCCTTGATTGGGATGTGCATCACGGTAACAGTCAGCAATCGGCGTTCTACGCGGACCCTGAAGTACTGACCGTTTCCATTCACCAGTCGGGTAACTACCCACTGGACACAGGCCGCTTTGAAGAACAGGGCGAAGAGGCTGGAAAAGGGGCTAATCTCAACCTGCCTATGCCGCCAGGCTGTGGTTTGGGAGCTTATCAGTACGCCATGGAAACCTTGATTCTGCCCGCGCTGGAAGCCTTTGCGCCGGACATGATCGTGGTCGCCTGCGGTTATGACGCCTGCGCCAAGGACCCGCTGGGGAAAATGCTGCTGAACAGCGGCGCCTTTGGCGAGATGACCGCACAGCTCAAGGCGCTGGCAGAGCGCTGCTGCTCAGGCAAGCTGGTGCTTGTGCATGAAGGCGGTTATTCAGAAGGCTATGTGCCGCTTTGTGGCCACCGCGTTATTCAGACCCTGGCAGGCAGTGATATTGCGGTGTTTGATCCGCAGAACGATGAAATTGCCGCCTGGGATTATCAGGCGCTACAGCCGCATCAGCAGGCGCTGATAGATGGCTGGCGCCAACAGTGGGAGCAAAATGCATGACACCGCTTTATGATCGTGATGGCTGGATCTGGCAGGATGGCGAATGGCTGGACTGGCGTGAGGCCAAGGTTCACGTATTCACTCATACCCTGCACTACGGCATGGGCTGCTTTGAAGGCGTACGCGCTTATGAAGGCGAGCAGGGCACGGCGCTGTTTCGGGTTGCTGAACACACCCGCCGCCTGGCAGAAAGTGCCCACTCGCTGGATATCCCGATGGATTTCAGCGAAGCCGCGCTGATTGATGCCCAGCAGGAATGCCTGCGTAAAAACCAGCTCACCAATGCCTACCTCAAGCCGACTGTTTTTCTTGGTGCAGAAGGACTTGGCCTGCGCGCCAAGGGGCTGAGCACCCATGTGATGATTGCCGCCTGGGATCTTGGGCCTTATCTCTCGCCGGAAGCCAAGCGTTGCGGGCTGCGTGCGCTGACCTCCTCATGGGCGCGCCATCACGTCAATATCAGCCTGTGCCGCGCCAAAACCAGCGGCCATTACGTCAATTCCATGCTGGCGCTGAATACTGCCGTCAAGGCCGGGTTTGATGAAACCATCATGCTCGACCCGGAAGGCTACGTGGCCGAAGCCTCTGCCGCCAATGTCTTCCTGCTGCGCGACGGCGTGCTGCACACCCCGGAAGTTACCTCCTGCCTGCAAGGCATCACCCGCGACAGCGTGATTCAACTGGCCCGCGAAGCGCTGGGCATTGAAGTGCGCGAGCGGCGCATCACCCGCGATGAACTTTACACCGCCGATGAAGCCTTCCTGACCGGCACCGCCGCAGAAATTCTCCCGCTACGTGAACTGGACGGGCGCAAAATCGGTTTCAGGGCAGGTGCCCCCGCCGTGGATGCCCCGATTCCCGATGACAGCGTCACCGCCCGGCTGCAGCGAACCTATCAGCAAGCTGTACGTGGTGAACTCCCTGCGTTCAAGCACTGGCTGACGGCTATTTGAGCTTGTGTCAGTTTTAACATAAGGTAAATAAGGAGAAGCGAAATAACGTAGGTGTGAAAAAAATATAGACGTGAAAGAAAGTAAAAATGAAAGCAAGGAGAAGTAAAAACAGGGAGGTGGGAAATGGGGAGAGCACAATTTTCTGGGTTTTTTGGTGGGCTGATTCGCCAGTTATGGCAACGCCTGGAAGAAGCGGTGATGGACCACTTTGCCCCACGTTTTGAGTACCTGCAAGTCATTACCGGCCCTGTCTACGGAGAAGGGGTCAGTAATGTGATGGACCGCGTGGGTTTTGTAGCCTACTACAAAATCATTGTCGCCCCAGACCCGGATGCTCCTAGCGCTGGCGTTTATCATGCCGCAAAACGTGCGGGGCAACGGGGGCAACGGGGGCAACGAGCCGCTGGATGATTATCTGGTTTCCATCGACGAGGTGGAGCGGCAAACCGGTTTGAATTTCTTCCCGGATATCACCCCAGCAACCGAACAAACTCTGGAAGGGCAGATACGCACAAACGGCTGGGCGCTGGAGGAAGTCGCAAGCAAGCCCGGGCGGTTTCAGTAACCCCCTGAATTCCCGATTTCCTACCAATAAATGAAGGCCCGCTCATAGCTTGTGAGCGGGCTATTAGCCAGTTTTCCTCTCCAGCATCCCATTCTCTCTAGCAAAACCTTCAGTCGGTTATCATCTTCTGAAGCCCTGGCAGATGTAGCATTTGTTTAGAATGTAACGTTCTGAAATGCGATAGGTTAGTCGATTGTATTTGTTTTTATTGCTTATATTCGTCAAGAGACAACCATTCCAGAGGAAGGAAAATGGCATATCCAGAAATTGAAAACGGCACGGTGACAGATTTAAGCGAATGGTTTAAAGGTGGCATAGACCCTGACGGCAACCCCATTCCTGATATTACCGGCTGGGATACGTCCAGCGTGACGAATATGGACGAGATGTTCTGGTCCGCTTATGCCTTTAATCAGGCTATCGGCGGCTGGGATACGTCTAACGTGACGGATATGGGTTGGATGTTCAACGGCGCTGATAATTTTAATCAGGCTATCGGCGGCTGGGATACGTCCAGCGTGACGAATATGGGCGGTATGTTCTGGAGTGTTGATACCTTTGATCAGGATATCGGCGGCTGGGATACGTCCAGCGTGACGGATATGGGCGCTATGTTCGCGTATGCTGATGCCTTTGATCAGGATATCGGCGGCTGGGATACGTCTAGTGTGACGAATATGTACGCGATGTTCCGCGACGCTGATGCCTTTAATCAGGATTTATCGGGCCTTGAGATCCAGAACGTAATTAAAATGCGAGCTATGCTGGAGAATTCTGGCCTTACGGTGAGTAACTACGATGCCACGCTTAACGGTTGGTATCAGCAGGCCCTGACAAGCGGTGTGCAGGAAGGCGTAACCCTGGGTGCGGAAGGCCTTCTGTATTCTAGTGAATCACAGGCCGCCCGTGATGCGCTGATCAACGATTATGGCTGGACGATTGAAGGCGATGCACTCTGGACGCCAGGCGAAAACCGCGATCCGAATGCCATTATAGATTTTATTAAAGTTTCTGGGGCGGGTGATTCCGTTACCTTTGACCCGCTGGCCAATGATCGCGATCAGGATGGCGATGCCCTGACCATTGACAGCTGGACCGATCCAGAAAATGGAACTGTCGTGGCCAATGACGATGGCACCCTGACCTACACCGCCAACGCCAACAACTGCGATGATAGCTTCACCTACACCGCCGATGACGGTAAAGGTGGTACCGATACTGTGTCGGTCATTGTTGACGGTACCATGACTCTTGAACCAGAGTTGCCAGGATGGCCTGGTGAGCAGCAGCCGGTGGCTTCCAATGAAAATTCTTTGGCTTCTGCAATTGCTGCTGGAGAATTCAAAACAGCAAGTGACGCGATTAAAGCAGGTTTTGGCGATTTTTTCGATTTTGAGGCCGACAACATAAGTTATTCGGGCTCGTCCGAAGCTGCTTTCTTGGTTGACGACTTCCATATCGAAGCCTTGCAGCCTGGTTTGGACTCTTTTAGCTACGGAACCGGCATCATGCTATCTTCCGGCGGCTTCCCCGGAACTTCTAACACTGAATCCTTCTTTAGCGTATATCATGAGACAGATGGAGACCCGGATTTGACGGCCACCGCGCTCGAGGCCTTTCCCGGCGCGGGGGGTACCAATGATGCCTCTGTCATCGAGTTCACTGTTGATGTCACTGATCCAGGCGTGGACGCCCTTCGCGCGAGTCTTGTCTTTGGGTCTGAGGAATTTTCAGAGTTCGTGGACAGCAGCTTTGTCGACATCGCAGGTTTGTATGTGAATGGTGTCAACTATGCTGCCTTCGAAGCTACGGGAAAGCCGCTGAGTGTTATATCAGATAACCTCGAATCGGGTGTGTTTATAGATAATGAACCAGCGGGCTCTGCGCCTTATGGCATTGAATGGGATGGGTTTAGTAAAGAAATATCGGTGCGTGCACCTCTTGAACAAGGTATAAATACGGTCAAGATCGGCGTTGCTGATACCGGCGATACTGCTTATGATTCCGGTCTTTTTATTGCGGATCTTGCTTTACTCGGCGGTGGAGGCACTGGCGGTGGTGCTCTCAGTGTCGTCAAGCCTGATGACACAGGCAAAGCAACAGCATCTATTGCTGCAGAAGAATTCGTGCTTGAAAGTGGTGCGGGATCAACGATCTCAGGTTCTCCTGGCGACTTTAATGGTGACGTGATCACCGGTTTTGATAGCTCTGACACCGTGAAGTTTCTCGATACACTGTTTGGCGTATCAGACGTTACATTCAGCAGCGGTTCGGTGATCATGGACATTGACACGAATGGTGACGGCGAGCCTGATACCAACCTGACCTTCGCTGGACAAGACAACCCTGAGAGTTTCGTCTTCTCGCAGGAAGACGGGGCAACGATTATTGGTCTCGAAGGTGATCCCGTCGATAACGACGCCCCGGTTGCCGAAGACGACACCGCCACCACCGTCGAAGACACCGCCGTGACAGTAGATGTGCTGGCCAACGACAGCGATGTAGACGGCGATGACCTGACGGTGACCAGCCTGGGCGTAGCCTCCAACGGCGAGCTAACCAACAACGGTGATGGCACGGTGACCTACACCCCCAACGCCGACTTCAACGGCAGTGACAGCTTCACCTACACCATCGACGACGGCAACGGCGAAACCGCCACCGCCACGGTGAATGTTGACGTAACGCCTCAACCGGAACCAGAGCCACAGCCAGAACCAGAACCAGAACTAGAACTAGAACCAGAGCCGGAACCAGAGCCGGAACCAGAGCCGGAACCAGAGCCGGAACCAGAGCCGCAGCCAGAGCCTGAGCCAGAGCCGGAACCCGAGCCAGAGCCGGAACCACAGCCGGAACCAGAACCAGAACCAGAACCAGAACCGCAGCCTGAGCCTGAGCCAGAGCCGGAACCCGAGCCAGAGCCGGAACCACAGCCGGAACCAGAACCAGAACCAGAACCGCAGCCTGAGCCTGAGCCAGCACCCGAGTCGTCAGGTAACGATTTCTGGCACTGGTGGCAAGGCGTAGGGGGAGGTAGCGTTAATCCAGGTTCGTCGCCAGTGGTCAGTAACGATGAGATGACGGGGAACTTTGGTTGGCTGGTGAGCGGAAACCTTTTTGCTGATAACGGCCATGGGGCTGATCAAGCGGCACGTGATGATGCCATCACCGTTACCGCCATTGACGGCCAGGATGTCATGCCGGATGAAGAATTAATGCTGGAATCCGGTGCCAGCGTGGTCGTGCAGGAAAACGGTGACTTTGTTTATGACCAGGGCGCAGCCTTTGCCGGTATGGCAGGAAGAGAAACGGTCACGGATAGCTTTGAATACACGATTACCAACAGCCAGGGTGATGTATCGTCCGCGGTGGTGAGCGTTGAACTTGGTAATGCGAGCGACAGTGTAGAGGTGTCGGCTATCGAGGCACTTTATCAGGTGGCGTTTGACCGCGATGCGGATGCTGGCGGGCTGGAATACTGGACCGGTATTCGCGAAGAAGGTAGCAGCCTGTTTGACGTGGCGGATTTCTTCTTCGGGTCAGAAGAGTTCGTCAGCGAGCATGGCGATAACCTGAGCGATGAAGACTTCATCACGCTGCTCTATGACAACGCCTTTGACCGCGCCCCGGATGCAGAAGGACTCGAGCACTGGTCGGAAGGGTTGGAAACCGGGCAGGTCGATCAAGGCGATGTGATGGCGCATTTTGCCTCATCGGATGAAATGCAGACCAAGTACCTGGCGGAAGGATTTATCTTCGCCTGATAGCGAATGCTTGGTAGTTAAACGTCGTCATCAGCTAAGCGGCTATCCTTCTTCGGTATTTGAAAGCAACCGAGAAGGGTAGCCGTTTTTTTAGGTTCATCGCGGTGATGCAATTCTGTCACGAGTCGATTAACAGGGATACGTTATGGCGACTCACCACCACGATACCGGCTGGGCGCTGAGGTCAATCTGGGAAGGCTCGACAGCCTGATGGAAGACAAAGACATGCTGGCAAAGAATTTGGAAAACCTGGTCAAGAAAGAACGCCTGGAAGGACGTCAGGAAGGGCGCTTGGCTTAAGCGCATGAGACTATGCGAAACAGTTAATCTCGGTCGACCTCACGGCCCCCAGCCTCCCCTGCACCGTTAAATCAGAATGGAAGGCCACCTGCGCCGATGGCTACCTGCTCTTTCCTGATAAAGCCCCGCTTTACTGCATCGCCAAGGTGTGTCTGCTGTAATAGCCCGCTTCAATACCATCGTATAACGCTTATTTAGTAAAAATTTCTAATGTCCAACCCATTGGACATTTTTGTTGCTAGTTTTCGGAAGAGTTTACTTGGCGCACTGAACCACAGGAGAAGGCTATGGCAACGCAAAACGGCCCCGGTGTCACGGATTTGAGCGGATGGTTTGCTAACGGCAGCGACCCCGATGGTAACCCTATCCCGGATATCACCGGCTGGGATACATCCAGCGCGACAGTTATGCGCGCGATGTTCGTCGGCGCTGACGCCTTTAGTCAGGATATCGGCGGCTGGGATACCTCCAGCGTGACGGATATGGCCTATATGTTCCAAGTCGCTTACGCCTTTGATCAGGATATCGGTGGCTGGGATACCTCCAGTGTGATACGTATGAACAATATGTTCTCTCAAGCCGAATCGTTTGATCAGGATATTGGCGGCTGGGATACGTCCAGCGTGACGACTAGTATGCAGAGTATGTTCAATGGAGCTGTAGCTTTTGATCAGGATATTGGCGGTTGGGATACCTCCAGCGTACCCAGCGTGAGCGGTATGTTTTTGGACGCTGAAGCCTTTAATCAGGATATCGGCGGCTGGGATACATCCAGCGTAACGGACATGGGCCAGATGTTCTTTCGGGCTGTAGCTTTTAATCAGGATATCGGCGACTGGGATACGTCAAGCGTGTCGGAGATGAACGGTATGTTCTATCGGGCTGATGCCTTTAATCAGGACTTATCGGGCCTTGAAATCCAGAATGTAACCAGAATGCGGGGTATGCTGAATGATTCTGGCCTTACGGTGACTAACTACGACGCTACGCTTAACGGTTGGTATCAGCAGGCGCTAACAAGCGGTGTGCAGCAAGACGTGACTCTGGGGGCAGAGGAGCTGCTGTATTCAAGCGATTCACAGACTGCCCGCGAGGCGTTGATCAACGATTACGGCTGGACGATTGAAGGCGATGTACTCTGGACGCCGGGTGAAAACCGCGACCCGAATGCGATTATAGACTTTATCAAGGTGACTGGCGCGGGTGACTCCGTTACCTTTGACCCGCTGGCCAATGATCGCGATCAGGATGGCGATACCCTGACCATTGACAGCTGGGCCATCCCGGAAAACGCAACCGTAGTGATCAATGATGACGGCACAATGACCTACACGGCCGGTGCGGATTTCGACACCACGGAACGTTTTACCTACACGGTAAGCGATGGCAACGGCGGTACAGATACCGCTGCTGTTCGGGTGAGGTTGAACGACGCCCCGGTGGCTGAAGACGACCCCGATGTCACTGATTTGAGCAGATGGTTTGCTAACGGCACCGATCCCGACGGTAACCCCATCCCCGATATCACCGGCTGGGATACCTCCAGCGTGACGGGTATGGCCTATATGTTCGCTTACGCCGATGCTTTCGATCAAGACATCGGTGGCTGGGACACGTCCAGCGTGACGGATATGGCCTATATGTTCGCTTACGCCGATGCTTTCGATCAAGACATCGGTGGCTGGGACACGTCCAGTGTGACGCATATGATCTCTATGTTCTCATCCGCTGATGCCTTTAATCAGGATATCGGCGGCTGGGATACCTCCAGCGTGACGGATATGAGAGATATGTTCTTTTCCGCTAATGCTTTTAATCAGGATATCGGCGGCTGGGATACGTCCAGCGTGACGGATATGTTCCAGATGTTCTTGGATGCTGATACCTTTAATCAAGATATCAGTGGCTGGGATACGTCCAGCGTGACGGATATGAGCTCTATGTTCTATGAGGCTGACGCCTTTAATCAGGCTATCGGCGGCTGGGATACGTCAAGTGTGACGGAGATGAATCAAATGTTCCTTGATGCCGCGGTGTTTAATCAGGCTATCGGCGGTTGGGATACCTCCAGCGTGACGGATATGGGCGTGATGTTCGCTTACGCTGATGCCTTTGATCAGGATATCGGCGGCTGGGATACGTCCAGCGTGATCTCTATGTACGGTATGTTCGCGCGTGCTGATGCCTTTAATCAGGATATCGGCGGCTGGGATACGTCCAGTGTGACGGATATGGAATTTATGTTCTCAGCTGCCGAAGCGTTTGATCAGACTATCGGCGATTGGGATACGTCCAGCGTGACGGATATGAGATGGATGTTCAACGGAGCTGATGCCTTTAATCAGGATATCAGCGACTGGGATACGTCCAGCGTGACGGATATGGGGTGGATGTTCCGAAGGGCTGATGCCTTCGACCAGGACTTATCGGGCTTTGAAATCCAGAATGTAAGTCGAATGGACGATATGCTGAATGATTCCGGCCTTACCGTGGCTAACTACGACGCTACGCTTAACGGCTGGTATCAGCAGGCGCTAACAAGCGGTGTGCAGGAAGATGTGAATTTGGGGGCAGAGGGGTTGCTGTATTCAAGCGATTCACAGGCCGCCCGCGAGGCGTTGATCAACGATTACGGCTGGACGATTGAAGGCGATGCACTCTGGACGCCGGGTGAAAACCGCGACCCGAATGCGATTATAGACTTTATCAAGGTATCTGGCGCGGGTGACTCCGTTACCTTTGACCCGCTGGCTAATGATCGCGACGAAGACGGCGATACCCTGGCCATTGACAGCTGGGCAGACCCGGACAACGGAACCGTAGTGGCCAATGATGACGGCACCTTGACCTACACGGCCGGTGCGGATTTTGACACCACGGAACGTTTTACCTACACGGTAAGCGATGGCAACGGCGGCATCGATACCGCTGCTGTTCGGGTAAGGTTGAACAACACGCCGGTGGCCGAAGACGATACCGCCACCACTGATGAAGATACCGCCGTGACGGTGGATGTGCTGGCCAACGACAGCGACGTAGACGGCGATGACTTGACGGTCACCAGCCTGGGGACTGCCACTAATGGTGAACTGACCAACAACGCCGATGGCACGGTGACCTACACTCCCAACGTCGACTTCAACGGCAGTGACAGCTTCACCTACACCATCGACGACGGCAACGGCGAAACCGCTACCGCCACGGTGAATGTTGACGTTGCCGCAGTGAATGACGCCCCGGTGGCCGAAGACGACACCGCCACCACCGATGAAGACACCGCCGTGACGGTGGATGTGCTGGCCAACGACAGCGACGTAGATGGCGATGACTTGACGGTTACCAGCCTGGGCGAAGCAGCCAACGGCGAGCTAACCATCAACGCCGATGGCACGGTGACCTACACCCCCAACGCCGACTTCAACGGCAGTGACAGCTTCACCTACACCATCGACGACGGCAACGGCGAAACTGCCACCGCCACGGTCAATGTTGACGTAACGCCTCAACCGGAACCAGAGCCCGAGCCACAGCCAGAGCCGGAACCCGAGCCAGAACCCGAGCCAGAACCCGAGCCGGAACCCGAGCCAGAACCCGAGCCAGAACCCGAGCCAGAACCCGAGCCAGAACCCGAGCCGGAACCCGAGCCAGAACCCGAGCCAGAACCCGAGCCAGAACCCGAGCCAGAACCCGAGCCGGAACCCGAGCCAGAACCCGAGCCAGAACCCGAGCCAGAACCCGAGCCAGAACCCGAGCCAGAACCCGAGCCAGAACCCGAGCCAGAACCCGAGCCAGAACCCGAGCCAGAACCCGAGCCAGAACCCGAGCCAGAACCCGAGCCAGAACCCGAGCCGGAACCCGAGCCGGAACCCGAGCCGGAACCTGAGCCGGAACCGCAGCCCGAGCCAGAACCTGAGCCGGAGCCGGAGCCCGAACCTGAGCCAGAACCCGAGCCAGAACCGCAGCCACGTCCAGAGCTGCCTGGCATCACTCCGCCGATTTTGGTGACGCAGAATGTGGAACCGGTAGCGGGCGATGATGCCATTGCTGGCCGGTTCGGCTGGCTGATCAGCGGTAATCTGCTGGCTGATAATGGTAGCGGTGCGGATCAGGATGCCGATGGCGATACCATCTCCATCACCCGGATCGAAGAGCAGGCGATTGTTTTCGATACCAAGATGGAACTGGCATCTGGCGCGACGCTGATCGTGCAGGAAAACGGCGACTTTGTTTACGACCAGCGTTCAGCCTTTGACGGTTCCTCAGAAGCGTCAGCAGTAGATACTTTCGAATACTCTGTTGAAGACGGTAAGGGCGGCGAATCCTCAGCCGTTGTGACTGTTGAGCTGGCGGATGTAACGGATGGCGTTGAACTGTCGGCTATCGATGCACTTTATCAGGTAGCGTTTGACCGCGAAGCGGATGCTGGCGGGCTGGATTACTGGACCGGTATTCGTGACGAGGGCAGCAGCATTTTCGAGGTGGCGGATTTCTTCTTCGGTTCAGAAGAGTTTGTCAGCGAGCATGGCGATAGCCTGAGGGATGAAGACTTCCTCACGCTACTCTATGACAATGCCTTTGACCGCGCCCCGGATGCGGAAGGGTTCGAGCATTGGTCGGAAGGGCTGGAAACCGGGCAGCTCGATCAAGGCGATGTGATGGCGTACTTTGCCTCATCCGATGAAATGCAGACCAAGTACCTGGCGGAAGGCTTTATCTTCGCCTGATAGTGAATGCCTGGTAGTTAAACGTCGTCATCAGCTAAGCGGCTATCCTTCTTCGGTATTTGAAAGCAACCGATAAGGGTAGCCGCTTTTTTATGATAATAGGCTTGGTAGAAACCCAGAATTCGAACAAAGATTCTGGTTTTGCGGCATTTTAATCGTGTGTTTTTTTGTGTATATTTATATCTTTATATTATATTTTAGAAAAATATAGTTTAAGGATGCTTGATGTTGTAAAGGCGCTCAGGAGTGGCGATAAACAAAAGGAGCTTTGTGATGAGTGAGCTAAGATTCCCGGAATTTCTGGGGTTATTAATCAAGAAGTCTAACCTCACCAAAAGCCAGCTGGCTGAGCGGGCCGGTATCTCACGAGCTAGCCTCTATAACCTGATCAATGGCGATGTGGCAGAAAGTAAGCTCTCTACCTTGATTCGGTTGTCCTCAGCGCTAGGGGTGCATCCACTGGATATTCTTCAACCTTATTTTAAAGGAGCCATGCGAACCTGCACGGGCTCATCCCAAAAAACGGGAACCTCATTTATTGAAGATATCACTTACCCTGACTACTCGACCGTGCTGCCCAGTCAGACTTTTACCAAAACCTGGGCAGTGATGAATACCGGTAAAACTGCCTGGGACGGGCTGTTTCTCACCTGTCAGGACTTCCCATTAGCAATTCGTGATTTTTCCACCGGGCTTACACCTACCCATCGCAACGTTCCCATTCCGTTCACTGCCCCCGGTGAAAAACGGCTCGTTTCAGTGAATCTCACTGCTCCTAGCTTACCCGGTACCGTTCAGTCCGAATGGAAAACTACCCGTGCCGATGGTTCTCTGGTGTTTCCTGATAAAGTTCCGCTCTACTGCATTGTCAAAGTTTGTTCACTGTAATACTCCAGCGTTTTCATAAAATTTGCTTCTATAACGACAAAAAAGGCGGCTGTATGAAAAAAGCTCCGCAAGTTCTGTTTACCTCTTTAGCAATCTTTCATGCAGCCAGTCCGGCGGCTAGTGAACCTATTGCAGGACATAGTCTGAAGGATCAGGTTGTCGTTGCGCCTTCATGGATCAATTCGGTTCAGGGGCCTATCAATAATGCAGGGCACAATTATCAGACTCAAAGCCAACTTAATTCGGGTTTTCTCAACCGTTTCAACGCGTCATCAGCCTCTCGCCTGATTGATTATATTCCCGGCGTGCAAACCAGCCGTAATGGAGCCGGTATGGGGGAAGACTACACCGTGCGTGGCTTTCCTCTTGGAGGGCGGCTGTTGCTGGATGGCGTACTGGATAATCAGAGCCACTTTATTCGTGACCCGGCAACATATGAACGCCTGGATGTTATCAAAGGGCAAAGCAGTGCCTGGTACGGCGCAGGTGTGCCGGGCGGTTCCGTCAATTTTATTTCAAAACAACCGGAGTATCAGCCCGCTACTCAGATAACCGTTGGGGTCGGCAACGATGATGACAAAACTTTTGTTGTCGATTCTACCGGCCCTCTGGCCAAGCAAAACCAGTGGGCATACCGCAGTATTCTGGCGGCCCGCCAGGTCGATAGGGAAAAACGCCATGTCGATTCAAAGCCGCTAACGCTGATGAACAGTGTCGCCTGGCGTAATGATACCGCTGGATTAGTCGGCACCTGGGAATATAGTCGCCAGAATGCCCCCTATGATTTTGATAGTGTCTACGCTCACGGCGCCCCGGTTTACGGAGTATCCTATGTACATCCGGATTCCTATGCAGAAAACACCTACCACCGTTTGGAGTTGCAGGGGGAAACCCAGCTTTCCTCGCACCTTCGTCTCAAAGGTATTTACCGCTTTATTGATGGCCAGCGCGAAGAGAAGCGCATCGGCTTCTGGTTTATGCAGGATGAAGATAGCCCTTTACCCGGTTATTACCGTGAGGTGGATGAAGGCTTTAATCAACATACCGCCCAGTTAAGCCTGCACCATGATTACCAGCTCGGTAACAGTCAGCATGAAACTGCCCTCGGCGTTGCTCACCACAAAACCCGCACTGTCTATGATGATGCGGTGTCTTCTTACGACTTTAACCTGGACATCTATCAGCCTGATTTTAACGTCACACTGCCACAGGCAGATCAGCTTTACCCGCTCAAGGGAAATGTTCACTGGGAAGAGTTGGCACTCTTTCTCACACAGCAAGGCCAGTTGGCCAATAATCTGGAGATGACGCTCAGTGGCCGAATGACCGATTACCGGTTGGCTAACCAGCGTAACAACACGCGCCAGAGTGAAACGGATAACCACACAATAAGCTATTCCGGGGGGCTTGCGTGGTCACCCGCTGAGTCGTTTACGTTACGCGCCAGTTATAGCCGTTCCTGGTTGGCGAACCGGGGGCAGGATGATAATGACAACTACTTTTCTCCTAGCCAGGGGGTGCAGCATGAACTGGGCATCAACTGGCAGGTTACGCCTGCCGTGCTGGTCGATGCTGCTGTTTTTGCGATACAGCAGGACAACTTGCTGATTCGCCATCCTGAGATTGAAGACCGCTTTGAGCTGGCTGGCGAAAAAGCCGTTAAGGGGGCTGAGATCAATGTGGATTTACATCTGAATGATCAATGGCAAGCCAGTATCGCCAGTACCTATATGGACGCCAGGCTAGAAAAAACCAACGACGAAAACGCGGGCAACCGCTTTGCCAGCATTCCTACCCACCAACATGCCTTTCTCCTGCACTACCAACCTATCAGTCAGCTTGAGTCAACAGTGGGCGCTGTTTATATGGGGCGCCGCCCCGGCGACCGCGCCAACGAATTTTATGTCGGCAGCTACACCCGCTTCGACGCCAGCGCCCGCTGGCAAGCCACGCCTGACCTTTCATTTCAGGCCAGTATCCTCAACCTGACCGATATCGACTATGTAGCCAGCAGCACGGCCAACGACTTTCTCCGCCTGGGCGAATCCCGAAGCTTCCGAATCAGCGCCACACAGCGATTTTAAGACTATCGTCTAGTGCTAATTGAGGAAAAGTTTTCCGAGTGTCCAGCATGTTGGACATTTTTATCTATAGCATTAAAGAGTCAGATCATGAGTGTAACCCTAAACTAGTGTCATATGTTTTGCGTCCCATATGTGCTAGTAATAATTTCTTGGATGCTGAGGAAGGAAAATGAAAAGTATTCTTGTTTTAGCGCTAGCCATAGGTATTGCATCAACGTCTGCATTTGCAGGTGTTTCACATATACAAAATAATGGAAATATAAGTGGCGTGCCATCTTGGAGCGTAAGTTGTTCGTCAGGAGGAAGTTACGTAATTTATAAAAAAAATGGTACTTGGTATCGTGGCGATATAGGGCATATGGGAAACCGCTACGACTCTTGGTCTCTTGATGATGTTGCATCATTCGTCTGTAGTTAATAAAAATAAGCGATGAACACTTATCCTGGGTTATTCATGAGCCAGTCCTAAAACGGCTACTTAAGACTGAAGCCGGCAACACAGGGCTTCAAAACGCTTAATCGGTACTCTCATGAATGAGGCGGGATGATTTCTAGCCCGAAATACACACCCAACGACGAAACTTAATAAAATATGAGGTTGCAGATTATGTTTACTATTAAGAAAATATTGCTCTTCCTTTTTTTAAGCTTTCTTTCAGTGCCAGCAGTCGCAGAGCCGTCAAAAGCAGAAACTTTTTCTTTTTTAAAAGAAAAATTAACGTTTAGTTATAAGTATGGTTATGGTAGTTATTCGGAAAAGTCGCTGTCAGCTTCAGAGGATTTTTGCACAATAACAGCCAGCTCGGAAGTGTTTCCTCATGACTATGGTATTCACTCTCAATATTTATGGCAAGAAACTATAAAGTTAAAGGAAGTTGACCCTACAGAGATAAGAGAAGTATATCGTAGTCATAACAATAGTGATAATGTATACATTATGATTCGAGAGGGCAGGGAGTTGATCAATGTAAAAATAACTTACAGTCGATTTGCACTGCAGAGAGCCCCTGATGAATTTAAAAATAAAGAGTTTAATAAGTCAGAGACTGAGCTTAAAACAATAGGTGAAAGAGATGCGGAGAAAGTAGCAAGAGCTTTCACCCACCTTGTGTCGTTATGTGGGGGCACTGGGGAGTTATTCTGAGCCTGTATGAGGATTTTTTAGTATTTCATGTCATCCCGCCTTAATTCCCATGTCCTGATACCTGACCTTGCCATGGTTCAGCTTTTCGTAGCATATTATATTCTTGAGGTTTCCACTGTTACTGGGACAAGATCAAGGTGTTTGAATACACTTATCTAAACGACAACAAGCAATGACGGCACAGTTTCATAAGGATGATCAGCCTAGAAGCGTTTGAAGTCCGAATGATCGCTTAAAACCAGTCTTCGCTGTTGCTGGGAAAGATCAAGCCACCTGTGCCGATGGCCACTTGATCTTTCCCGATAAAGCCCCGCTTTACTGCATCGTCAAGGTGTGCTCGCTGTAACAGCGGTTGGCAAATCCCCACAGTCTACCTTCTCTAGGCCAGCACCCTGAACCTTCCCGCTATCGACTTTTTAGCTAGCAGCACGGCCAACGACTTTCTCCGCCTGGGCGAATCCCGAAGATTCCGAATCAGCGCCACACAGCGGTTCTAAGACGATAGTTTAATTCTTGGTTAGTGAGAAAAATCGGAGTGTCCAACCAGTTGGACATTTTTATTTATAGTATCTAAGAGTCATGCCATTGATGGAATGTGATTTTTTTAATTTGATATATTGATTTTAGTAGTGAGGAAAGTGTCATGGAAATAAAAAAATTCGAAGATTTTTGGAATGGTTTAAACAAAGATGAGCAGGAACTTGCTCGGTCTGAATTTTTTCAAGCAAAAATAACAGGAGATGACTTGCAGGGAGTTGTTGAGTATTTTGAATATTCTAATGGACTTTTAAGTTCGTTGTTTTCGAAACACTTGAAACAGTTGGAAAAGACTGTTGGGTTGAATACGTTGGAGAACTTTCAGCGTTTTGATGAAATGGGAAATTTCGATGAGCTTTTTTCCCATATCGAGTCAATTCAGACAAAAGATGGTTTGCTTGAGGTTGATGGTTATTTTATTGATATAAAATCCTTTGTGAATGCAGATAAGCTTGATGAGAACGGTAGGTTCTTATCTGAGAAATTTTCGTTTGAAGGAATTTCTGAAGTCGCCTTCGTGCATTTTGCTAGGAATGTTTTGAATGAAAAAGTTGATTATAAAGACGTTGTTTTAGATTTTGATTTGTCTAGTGAAGGTCATGGTTATAAGTGGGTTGAACAAAAAAAGAATGCATATCATCGTTATGGGGATGAAGGTCATAAAAATTTCAAAGTGCTTTCCAGTGATGATGCAATTGAACATATATTTCGGTATGATAAAAAAGAGGGAGGCTTTGTTTTAGTAACCGATTCTAAAAGTGCGGGAAGCTATAATTTTGCTACTGGTTATAGTGAGTCTTCAGGTATTGCTCATTTAGAGCTTGATGTTTTTCCTTGGGCTATATTTGGGAATAATCTTGACGACAAGTCCTCGGTTTTAGAACGCCCTTTTTCTTTGGTTGAACTTGGGGTTGGTAAAGGTGCTGCTCTTAGTTCTGGCTTGCCCGCTGATCGAGTTGATGAGTCTGATAGTCCAGTTTTAGGTAGTGACGGAGATGATAGGCTTGGTGGAGATGAAAACTTCCGAGGTGAGATAAAAGGTCTCAAAGGAAATGACTTTATAATTAGTAATCCCCAAGAAGATTTGATTGATGGCGGTGAAGGAAACGATACGGTTTCCTACGAAAAATCTAATAGTGGTGTGGCAGTTAACTTAATACAAGGTTTTGCGCATAACGGATATGCTTCTTATGATAATATCCACGAAACTTTGATAAGCATTGAAAATGTAGTTGGCTCCAGTCATGGCGATATAATTTACGGCAATGGGCAATCTAACATTCTTACTGGTGGGTTCGGTAATGATTATTTAAATGGTGCAAATGGAGTAGATACTGTCGTTATGGAAGGTGAGTTTGCTGATTATGCTTTTGCTTCAGCGAAAGATGGTGGTGTTTTGCTTACTCACATCCCAACAAAAGAAGTTGATACGCTTGTTAATATAGAGCGTATCCAGTTTGCGGATACTTTAACTGATGGTCGAGGTAATCTAATAAACGGTCCTGATCATTCAAAAAGTTCTGTACTTACAGACGGTGAAGGAGATAATGTTGGCTCTGTTTCGCTTAAAACACCTACCTTTTCTGGGGATAGTGAAGTCAGCTATACAGTTTCACTCGGAGGTTTGGGTAATGGAACACAGTATAACATAGCTTATATTGTTGATGTGTCCGGTAGTATGAGTGGTAGTAGGTTAACTGATGCACAGTCAGCTTATGTTGAGCTGACTAATCAGTTGAAAGATCTTGGTATTGCTGATGTTTCCTCTTTTGCCGTTATTCCCTTTACAAGCACTTCTACTCTGAATGAGAACTTGTCAGCCGACGAGGTTATTGAGAAAATTAATGCGCTTAATGCCGGTGGTGGGACAAGCTTTGGGCCTGCATTAAATGATGCACAAACATTTTTTGATCAAGGGCAAGGGCAAACAAATGTTGCCTTTTTCCTTTCTGACGGTAATGGTAATGGAGCCTCTGATGCCTTAACGTTAAGTGCCAATGTGCAGGCATTTGGTATTGGATCTAACGCTAAGCTTAGCTCTCTTGATCTTATTGACTCTGATAATGCAGTGGCACTATCGGACTCTTCGCAGCTTGTTGATGTGTTAACTGGTGCTTCAATCGATCCGAGTAAAATTGAAAGAGTTGAAATCCAAGTTGACGGAAATCTTGTGGAGACAGTGACTGCTGATCAGCTAACATCAAGTCCGCTAGGCCTTCAATATAGCGGTACATTAACAGGTCTGGACATATCTAAAGATGCTCAGAATAGCGTTCAGGCGAATGTCTATCTTCAAGATGGCACTAACGCTGGAATAGCTGAAACAGTTGTTTCTTCATCATTTGGTGACACCAGAGTGTCGCAAAATAATGGTGTTACAGACATTGTTTTCGGAGGGCAGACCGTGAATTATTCAGCTGCTCCTTCAGACATAAACTTACATAACTTGACTGCAAACAATCTTGATAACACAATTAGTGCTGAAAATGTTGGTGGTACTTTCCGAGGTACGGGTGGTGATGATGTCTTTCTCCTGGGTGATTATCAGTCGAGTACTGTAGATAGAATTATAGACGGGGGGAATGGTAATGACTCAATTATTTATAAAGGCAATTTTAATAGTGAACTAGTTAGTCAGAGTGGTGGTTTTTTAAAAATCGGTGCTAACACCGATTCTATAACTAATGTAGAAACTATAATTTTTGATGACGTTATACTGAACACATCTGATATGACAATTACCGCACGGGTAGACTATTTAGGCTCTAATGAAAGTGACGAAGTAAAAGCTAATAGCGAAGATAACTTTATTGATGTGGGCGATGGTAACGATGTTGTTTACAGTGGACTTGGTAATGACGAGGTTATATTAGGGTATGGTGAGGATTCACTCCGTGGAACATTAGAAGAGCTGAACGGCGATACAGTCAAAGATTTATCTCGTGATGATGAAATATTCGTTCAGGGTGTTGTGTTTGGAAAATCAGCATTAAATTTTGATAATGAAAGTTCTTTATTAAATATAGATGTTGATGGTGATAGTAATTTTGATGCGTCTTTAAAAATCTTGGGAAATTTTAAAGAAGGTGGTTTTGATGTGACTTCTGAAGGAGGGGGTTCTGCGATAAAGTATACTCATGTCAATACCCCGCCTAAAGCTGTAAATGATTTTTTTAAAACGAAAGCTGGGGAAGAAGTTGTTATAGATTTTCTAGCCAATGATGAAGGTGTAGATGGTGATACATTGGCAGTTACGAGCCTGAGTGCAGTAGAAAATGGTGAGCTAAGTTTCAATGAAGATGGTGCTATTACATATGTATCTAACGATAATTTTAGTGGCAGCGACAGCTTCAGCTATACCATCGACGACGGCAGCGGCGAAACCGCCACTGCTACGGTGAATATTGACGTAACGCCTCAACCGGAACCAGAGCCCGAGCCACAGCCAGAGCCGGAACCGGAACCACAGCCGGAACCCGAGCCGCAGCCAGAGCCTGAGCCGCAGCCAGAGCCAGAACCGGAACCACAGCCAGAGCCGCAGCCGGAACCCGAGCCAGAGCCGCAGCCAGAACCAGAGCTGGAACCCGAGCCGGAACCCGAGCCAGAGCCAGAGCCGCAGCCCGAGCCACAGCCTGAGCCTGAGCCTGAGCCAGCACCCGAGCCGTCAGGTAACGATTTCTGGCACTGGTGGCAAGGCGTAGGGGGAGGTAGCGTTAATCCAGGTTCGTCGCCAGTGGTCAGTAAAGATGAGATGACGGGGAGCTTTGGTTGGCTGGTGAGCGGAAACCTTTTTGCTGATAACGGCCATGGGGCTGATCAAGCGGCACGTGATGATGCCATCACCGTTACCGCCATTGACGGCCAGGATGTCATGCCGGACGAAGAATTAATGCTGGAATCCGGTGCCAGCGTGGTCGTGCAGGAAAACGGTGACTTTGTTTATGACCAGGGCGCAGCCTTTGCCGGTATGGCAGGAGGAGAAACGGTCACGGATAGCTTTGAATACACGATTACCAACAGCCAGAGTGATGTATCGTCCGCGGTGGTGAGCGTTGAACTTGGTAATGCGAGCGACAGCGTAGAGGTGTCGGCTATCGAGGCACTTTATCAGGTAGCGTTTGACCGCGAAGCGGATGCTGGCGGGCTGGAATACTGGACCGGTATTCGTGAAGAAGGTAGCAGCCTGTTTGACGTGGCGGATTTCTTCTTCGGATCGGATGAGTTCGTCAGCGAGCATGGCGATAACCTGAGCGATGAAGACTTCCTCACGCTGCTCTATGACAACGCCTTTGACCGCGCCCCGGATGCAGAAGGACTCGAGCACTGGTCAGAAGGGCTGGAAACCGGTGAACTTGATCAAGGCGATGTGATAGCGCATTTTGCCTCATCCGATGAAATGCAGACCAAGTACCTGGCAGAAGGCTTTATCTTCGCCTGATCGCTGATGCTTGATAGTTAAGCGTGTCAGCAACTAAGCGGCTATCCTTTCTCGGTGCTTAAAAAAACCGAAGAAGGGTGGCCGCTTTTTTAGGTTCATCGCGGCGATGCAATTCTGTCACGAGTCGATTAACAGGAATGCGTTATGGCGACTCACCACCTGTACCGGCTGGGCGCTAAGCCGTTGTCAACTTTTACCGCATTACGATAAGGGTGCCAGCGTCTCCACCTCAAATGCCACTATCTGGCGTTCAACGTTGGAAAACTCTACGCCCACCAGGTGAATAGGCTTGCCACTTGCACGGTATTTGTCGGCGTAGCCTTTGGCCTTGATCTGTTCCAGTGCCTTGCCCTGGGGTTCCTGCTCGACCACCTTGAACTCAAAAAGGTAGACGTGGCCACCAAAGTCGACGCTCATGTCTACCTTACCGTGGTTGCTGGCATCTTCCACAGTCACGTCTACGCCAAGTGCCGCGAAGTGGCTGTAAAAAACGCTGGCATAATGCCCTTCATATTGGGCAATCGGGTTGTTGCGATACCAGTCATGGGGAAGGCCAGCGAAGAGTGCTTTCAGATGTGTTTCCAGCGCACTGATGTCATGGCGTTGCAGAACACGCAGCAGCGTTAAACGTTCTTTGGTAGGCTCTTGTACGCCCAGGGCAGGTAATAGTACCTGATTAAGGCTGGTGGCCACTTCATGATTGGGGTAGCCAAGTGTATAGAGCCAATAACCCGTCATAGGCTCTTCTACTGAATGCACGGTGAGATAGCCGGTCTGGAACAGCAAGGCTTCGGTGGCGATATGGTCAACATCGAAGCGTCCCAGCAGTTCAGCCTCTGTCTGTAACTGGTTGAGTGCTGGCGTAAACACGCCGCGCTGTTTCAGGATATCCACCAGGAAAGTGGGCGTGGCAGTTTCGAACCAGTAGGGGCTGAACTTGCGCTCTTCCAGCAGAAGCAGCACATCGAAGGGGTTATAAACCGCCGTGACTTCCCGCCCGCCCCAACGGTAGCCGTTATACCAGCGGCGGATTTCCTCGCGGTCAAGGCCGGGTAATTCCGGTGCAAACACCGTATCGATATCGTGATCGGTATAGCCACAGATGGCGGCATAGTTGGGTGAGAGGGTAATGTCTCTGAGGTTGTTCAGCCCTGAAAACAGGCTGACCTTGCTGAATTTGGAAACGCCAGTGAGAAGCACAAAATGCAGGTGTGGGTCGGCGTCCTTGAGCACGCTGTAAAGGTTTTTCAAACCCTCACGCAGTTCGCGGGCCAGCTCAGGGTTTAGCAGGTTATCCAGAATCGGCTTGTCGTATTCGTCTATCAACACAACAACCCGTTGGCCTGCCTGCGCATGGGCCTGGCGGATCAGGGTTTCAAACTCGCCGGCAATGTCAGTGTCATGGTCAAGCGTCAGCCCAAGCCGTTCACGTTCGGTGCGAAGCTGCTCGCGGATGCGAACATCAAGCTCCTTACGGCTTTGCAGCACGCCACTGCCAAAACTCAGGCGCACCACAGGGTAGCGTTTCTGCCAGTCCCACTTGTCGTGAATATACAGCCCTTCAAACAGTGCTTCCCGGCCTTCGAACAGGCAGCCCAGGGTATCCAGCAGCAGACTTTTGCCAAACCGCCGTGGGCGGGAGAGAAAGTAGTATTTGTTCTGGTTGATCAGCGTTTCGATAAACGGCGTTTTATCAACGTAGTAATAGCCATCTTCACGAATATCCGAGAAGGTCTGAATCCCGATGGGGAGCTTGCGACGCTGAACAGATGGCATACGGGCCTCCCGGAAGACAGGGCAGAGAAACGGCTGATAGCGTTATAGGCGCGAGTTTAACATGTCGCTGCACGGAGGGAACGAATAGGGCTTTTTATCCATCTGCTGACGAACCCGGATCCTGGAACCCGAATACCGGCATTCTCTTGCATGAGAGTGTTGTCTGACGGAGTGATGGCGTAAACTGTCTGGTCAATGAATTCGATGTATCAGACAACGACATGACCAGGGATGCGGCATGGCTCACTTATTACGTATCGTGATGATTCACGGCCACCTCGACGGTGTGGTCGAGTTGAGTCTGGATGGTCACACCAATATCTGCGGTACCAACGCTTCCGGCAAAACGACCCTGCAACGTCTGGTGCCGGTGTTTTATGGCGAGCTACCCAATCGGGTGGTGCCACGAACGCGTATGAAGTTCGATGCGTTCTACCTGCCCAACAGCAACAGTTACCTTGTCTACGAGTATCGCCGTGAATCGGGCAGCCTTTGCCAGGTGGTGCTGACCCGCAGCACCAGCGGCGGCGTGGAATACCGTTTTGTGGCTGCGCCTTACCGGCCTGAAGATTACCTGCTCGAAAGCGAGGGCAGTGTTGTCGCGCGTGATTACCCGCAATGGCTCAACGGCCTGCGCCATGACGGCATTGCCACCTCCAGCAAGCTGACGGCCACCTCGGAATATCGCGCGGTGATTCAGAATGACTTCACCCCGATTCCCGGTATGGCTTCCCACGGCAACCGCAAAGAGGCGCTCAGGCTGCGCCAGATGGCGGCACAGTTCAGCCTGGTCAAACCGGAACATCGCATTCGCCATATGGAAAAGCTGGTCTCGGCGGTGCATGCCAAAGAGGGCAAGATGGATACCCTCAAGACCATGCTGGCGGCGATTTTCGAAGAAGACGGCGTGGAATTGCCAGTGACCCGGATTCGCAGCACCAAGGCGCGGGACTGGATCGCCCAGATGCGCCAATCCATGCGCCTGACGCCGCTGCAGCGCGCATTGGCGGAGCTGAATGATACAGATGCTGAGCTTGCCCGTCTGGATGCCGTGCTATGGCAACTCAAGCCCCAGCTGGATGCCGACCAGCACCGTACCGAACGCACAGCGGCGGATACCGACGCCGAAATAAACGAGCAGAAAGCGCTCTTCAAGGCCCGGCAGGAAGACTACGAAACCGCACGCGATGCGTTAAACGACCAGCTCAGCGCCCAGGAAAGTGAGCGCAAGCAGGCCGAGCGCAGCCTGGAAGACCTTCAGCAGCGCTATGAAGCCTATGAAGCGGCCGACATGCCGCAGCTTGAACATGACCTGCAAGCCCTGCCGCAACAGCGCGAAAAACACCAGCAGCTGCGCGAACATCTGACCCTGATGCAGGAAGCCGCCGAGGCCAGCCAGGCGCGTAAAGATGCCCGTCTGCGCGAGCTGGGCGAGACCCTGGCTCGCCAGAGTGAAGAGATTCAGGCTCAGATGGACGCGGTCGGTGAAGCGCTGGCGGCGCGGCGCGAAACGCACTGGGATGACCAGCAACGCCTGAGTAACCGTTACCAGCAGCAGCGCCAGACGCTGGACGCCAGCTTTCAGGAGCGCATGGCGGAAGGCGTTGAACGCCTGGCTACGCTCAAGGCTGCCTTGGCACACCAAGGCCCCAGCGCTGACGAAACCGCCGAGGCCGAACTGGCTCAGGCGCGGCTGGATCAGGCACAAAGCGAACTCAGTGCCGCCCGCGATCATCACAACAGCGTGCGCCTGGAACTGGATACCCATAAAAAGGAACGCGAGAACGCCGACAGCGCCTTCAATGCCGCCCGCCAACGCCTGGCAGCGGCGCAGCAGCACAGCCGTGAGCTGCACCGCCAGAAAGACCCGGAACAAGGATCCTTACGCCACTTTCTGCGTTTTCATCGCCCCGGCTGGGAACAGTCCCTGGGCAAGGTGCTGGCGCCGGAACTGCTGGAACGCCGCGATCTCGCCCCTGCCATGCTGGCAGCAGAAAACGCAGGCGACAGTGCGCCAGATAACGACAGCCTTTACGGGCTGCAGGTGAATCTCAACGCCATCGCGCTGCCGGACTACGCTCAGGATGAAGCCAGCCTGCTGGCTGCCATCGAGGCCGCTGAAGCCGCTGTGCTGCGGGCAGAAACCGACGTTGAAAGTAGCGAGAAAGCCCTGCGCCGTCAGGTCGAACGGGTAACGCTTGCTGAGCAAACGCTGGGCAAGGCGCGGCTGGCGATTACCAGCGCAGAAGAAAATATCGAGTATGCCCAGCAGGCCCGCCACCAGCTGCAGGAGCGCCATGCACGAGCGCAGCAGCAGCGTCGCACCGAACAGGAAAAAGCCCTGGCCGAGCAGCAGGCCATTCAGCAGGCCCTGCAGGAAGAACAGCAGGACGCCCGTGCCAAACTGGAGGCGTCTCATCAGGCGGAGCTGCTGGAACTCAAGGCCGATGCCGAAAGCCAGCTGGACAGCCTGAATGCACGTCTGAAACAGCATAAACACCAGCTGGCCGAACTCAAAAGCGAACATCAGCGCCAGTGCAAGGAACTGGAGCAGGCCTTTGACCAGGAGCTTCAGGCCAGCGGTGTTGACCCCGTCACCCTGCGTGATACCCGCCATCGGCTGCAGCAGCTGGAAACGCATATTCGCGAAACGGCTGCCCGGCAGGAAGAGCTGGAGGCCTACCAGCGGTTCATGCGCGTTGAATGGGAAAAGCAAAAGCCGGAACTGATTGAGCAGCTGAGTGAACTGACCCGCCGCTGTGATGAACTCAAACGCGAGCAGAAAAACCAGCAGCAGGCTTTCAAGGCTACCCAGGCGAGCCACCGCCAGGCCCTCGACAAACTGCAGGAAACCTATCAACAGGCCCAGGCGCTACTGGAAGCCCTTAAACCTCTGATCAAACAGTTGGATGAGCTGGCTTTGAGCGCGGATGCGTCGCCTCAGCAGGAAGCACCGGGGGATGTCAGCGAACGTCTCGCACGTGCCCGCCAGGCCCTCAAACAGCGTGCCGAGGCCAGAGATAACCTGCGCCGAGGCTGTCAGGACGTGGAAAGCCAGCTGATCAAAGGAGCCAGCAGCGGGTTTATCGAGATGCTGGAAGGCGAGCGTGAAAAACTGCCGGACAGAGACGACCCACGGCGCTTGCTGCCATTGCTTGGCGATATGCTCAAGCTGCTTGAAGACCAGCAACAGCAGCTGGTGCAGCAAGGGCGCAATATCGGCGATGATCTGGTCAAGTTCTTTACCGTGTTTCGCGATCTCAACCGGCGCATCAGCGCCCAGAGCCGCCGGTTGTCGGACGAAGTGGCGGACGACTTGCGTCTGGAAGGCATCACCAAGGCCGAGGTGCAGATCCAGTCAACCATTGATGAGCTGGGCTTCTGGGAGCCGCTCAAGGATTTCGCCCAGCGTTATGACGAATGGACGAAGTCGGGCTATGACCTGCCCAGTGATGACTACCTCAACGCCTTGACCGAGGTGGTGGATTTACTCCGCCATGATCAACAGTACAGTTTTGAAAGCCTGTTGCGCCTGGAGTTGCACCTGAACGAAGGCGGGGCGGATCTGGTGATCAAGAACGACCGCCAGCTACTGGAATCATCCAGCCACGGCATGGCCTACCTGATTCTGTGCAAGTTTCTGCTCGCCTTCACCCGCCTGTTGCGCGGCAAGGCCGAGATCGCCATCCACTGGCCGATTGATGAAATTGGCACGCTGGCCTATCACAACGTCGAGAAACTGTTTGATGCCTGCGACAGCAACCGCATCCTTGTGGTCGGCGCCTTCCCGAACCCGGAATCGGATGTCCTGATGCTGTTCCACCACCGCTACCTGATCGAACAGGATGCCAAGCTTCCCGATATCCGCCGACTGAAACGCATTGAACCACGCCTAAGCCCACTGGCCGCCCGCATCAAGGCGCGAAGCGAGGAGGTGCCCGCATGAGCGAGATGAACCACCCCAACATGCTTAGCCACGGCCCCTTGCTGGAACGCCTGCTGGCTGGCGAGTTCGTTTGCGCGGTCAGTGATGAAAGCGCGTTTCGTCAGCTACAGGACGACACACTGCGCGACGCCCTGGACGATTACCTTCGCCCGCTCAACCGTCGCCTGGCCACCAATCAGGATGCCAGCGTGTACTTCCTGGCCTGGCGGCAGGTCGATGATGCCGCCCGCGAGCAACTTTCCCGCCAGCTCAACGACACGGTAAACCACCTGCTGCCGCTGCTGGAATGGTTGCAACTGGTGCAGGAAGCCCTGGGGCGCGACGCTGTGCTGGCACCGGGAGACGTCCTCAAACCCGGTGAGCTACAGGCCAGAAGCGAAGACAACCCCAGCCTGCGGGAACGCATCGAGCGGCTGGCCACCGACAGCTTTTTCGGCTCGCAGAGCGAACAGCTTGATGCCCAGGTCAAGCAGGTGTTCAAGCGGTTAAAAGAGCACGGCTACCTGCTGCAGCCGCATGGCGACCGTCAGGTCTATCTGGTCACCGGCAAGATCGACTACCTGATTGACTGGGTGCGCTTTATTCGTGATGAAGAGCAGCTGCCCATCGACAGGGAAGACGAGGCTAGCCAGGAGGCGCTGCTGTGAGCCAGTTCAACGACGCCCAGAATGTGCCGCTGGAAAGCCGTTTAATGACCACCGGCGTAGAACGGCTGGCACTGCTCGGCCGCCACAGTGAAACCCTGATGCAAGGCTATGTCAGCGATGATGTGCCGCTGGAAGGGCTGAGCAGTAACGCCCTGCGCCGCTTGTTTGCGGCGCGCATCGTGTGGCGGCCGGACGAGCAGAGCGGCGTCAAACTGACGCCCAGAATGCGCGAACTGATTGCGGAAATGGTGGCTGATGAATCGCGTCGCCATGTGAACGCGGATGTGGCCGATACCCTTGAGCTGGTGCGTACCCAGGTCGCGAGTTACCGTGAATCCAGCCAGCTGGGCGACTATTGGCAGCAGGAACAGCAGCTATTGCGCCTGCGCCAGACGGTGGACGACCTTAACGGCCGCTTTGCGGATGCCATCGACAGCCTGTGGCAACGGCTTAACAGTGATTTCGGCTTTGTCAGCCGCTTGAATGACAAGGTGCGCGAAAACGAACGCGCCCAGAAGCAGGTAGTGCGCCTGCTGGATGGCCTGGCGTTGATCGATTTCAACGAGCTGATTGATCTGGTCGGAAACGACGGCACCTTGCGCAAAATCCTCATCAGCCAGCTTCAGCAACAACTCAGCCAGCACTTCACCAGCCTGCGCGAAGTGCAAAGCCGCCTGACCGAACTGATGGCGCGTTTCCGGCGGATGCAGGCACGTAGCCGCCTGGTGGCTGGTATGGCCGCGTTTCTGCGTGAACACCCAGGCTTCACGCCGGGCAACTACGCCCGCCGCAGCGAGGTGCCTGAGCTTTGTAACCATGCCACCGCGCTGATGCCCGCCGGTGCGGCAGCGCTGGATCATCATCAGGATATCAACCTGCTGGGCGCCTTGCTCAAAGACCTGCCCAGTGTGACGCGCCCCGCAGAAGTGACCGCAGCGGCCAGCCCGGCGTTAGTTGCGGAAAGTGCCATGGTCGCCGCTCGGCAACAGGCGCTGAAACAGGATGTTGAAGCCTTCTACCTGCATGTGGTGGATAACAGCGCTGATGAACCGCTCAGCGCCCTGGCATATCTGCAGGCGAGTGAACTGACATGGCCCGAGGAAATCTGGCTGTTTCAGGTCATCGCCGAATACCAGGGGTTACCGCGTCAGGAGCAGGGCGCTTTTCAATGGCTTCCTGAAGAAAGTCCCGCGAGCGTATTCAATGACGTGCGCCTGATTCATGATGTGTCACTGCGTTTTGAAGGTGTGGCATGAAAGGAAACTCTATGAAACTCTCCGGCCGGGCGCGTAAAAGCCTTAACGAAGTGGACCACCTGCTGCGCCGCCATGCTGAGGTGGTAAGACCGCGCCGCCAGTGGGTGGACGATGTGGTGGCCTGGTGCCATGAGCATTACATCGACCCCGGCCTGCGCCTGAGCGGCAAGGAGCTGCATTTCGACCAGGAGCTGATCAAACAGATCAATAAGACCCTGCTCAGCCAGGGGCAGGCACCGGTCGGGCGCTCGTTGAGCGGGCTATCCAGCCTCGAACAGGCCAAGGAAGGGCTGGAAGAAGACAAAAGCCTGGGAGAAAGCCCGCGTACCCACCGTGTGCTGGTGAACGTGCCTTCAGAACATCCTGGCTGGCTTTCCCACGCCCCCCGTGCCATTGCCGATGTGGATTGGCGCGGCATTCAACTGGAAGTGTGTGATGCGCTGATTCAGGTGGAAAACCTGGACTGTTTTTACCACTTCGACCCCGCATCGCTTGCGCTGCAACACAGCCAGCAACCGCTGGTGGTTTACCGGGGCGATAGCCAGTACGGCGGCGCCTTCCGCCCCTTGGCCGAAGCCTGGCGCAACACCCGCAAAGCGCATTACTACGCCGGGGATTTTGACGTAAAAGGCGTCAGCCTGGCGCTTTCCAGCGGTGCCACAGCGCTTTTGGTGCCGCCGCTGGAATGGCTGCAGCACCACGCCACCGGCTTCCACGACCCGGCAGAGCAACTGCCCTTTCGCCCCGCGCTGGAACGCCACCGCAACGCGCTCCCCGCCGCCCACCCTCTGCAACCTTACCTCGCGATTCTACTCGGCTCACACAAAGGCCTCCGCCAGCAATGGTTCGAAACCCTGGTAAGCGTGCCGCTGCACCAGGAGTGAATATGCACCTAAAATCGTCATTCCCGAAAGCATCGCAACATCGTCATTCCCGAATGGGGTAATTGGGAATCCATTTTGACCTTGCCAAAAGAGGCGCAAACGTAGGGTGGCTTCGCGAA
This sequence comes from Halomonas sp. LS-001, assembly GCF_052983955.1. NCBI lineage: Bacteria > Pseudomonadati > Pseudomonadota > Gammaproteobacteria > Oceanospirillales > Halomonadaceae > Halomonas > Halomonas sp. LS-001. Next base: position 2,926,867 of record NZ_CM129816.1, on the reverse strand, counting down.
GCAAGCCACCAACTCGCCGCAGGCGAGCCCGGTAAGCGGCCTGCTAGATCAGCGAGCATCCACCTAAAGAGAGAAGCCAAAGGCTGGGATTAAAATAAATTAACTGCTAGTCTCGAAGTATCAAGGTTAAAAACAGCAGGGATGACCATGCAGCAGGATGCGCAGCACACATCGCTTCACCCGACCCATCAGCATATATCAGCAGGCATTATTAACCGTGTGCCGTGCATACCCCTGCGCGCCATATCACCCTGGCTGGCGAGAGATAACGGGAATAGATACATCGAGGCTTACTTTTTATACAGGGTTATTGAAACAGCAAATACTGCACGCACGCGAATTCTGCAAATGCAGCTTAAGAAATATTAATTTTATTGCTAATCATGCGGTTATGTAGGAAAAGTCAGGCTGCATTTGTCCGATAAACGTGGTGGCCCGTTCAATTAATAATATAAGAGTCATATAACAAATTTTCGACTATTAAGAGAGCTCTATGCCATATCCAATTGAAAGGAAGTTAGTTGTAGCAGTTTCATCAAGTGCACTATTTGATTTGTCTGAGTCTCATTCGGTTTTTTCTGAAAAAGGACCAAAAGCATATAAAGAATTTCAAGAAAGAAATCTGGACAAGGTTCTTGGTAAAGGAGTTGCTTTTCCTTTTATTAAAAGGTTCTTGAAAATTAATCAGCGTTTTCCGGAAAAACTTCCAGTTGAAGTAGTTTTGTTGTCAAGAAATTCAGCAGCAACAGGGAAAAGAGTTTTTAGGTCAATCAAACATTACGAGCTAGATATTTCTCGGGCAGCTTTTATGGAGGGGAAGTCACCCTTCGAATATATTCCTGCGTTTAATGCGTCTTTATTCTTATCAGCGAATGAGGAAGATGTGAAAAATGCTATTGATGCCGGCTTTCCCGGTGGAGTGGTTCTGCCTAGCAAGGTTGTTAGTGATGATGAAAATGAAGAGCTAAGGATTGCATTTGATTTCGATGGTGTCATTGCTGACGATGAATCGGAGGCGATATTCAAAGGAGGTGATCTACCCGAGTTTCATGCATATGAGGCGGCAAACTCTGAAATACCTCACAAGCCTGGACCATTAGCCGATCTTTTTAAGAAGCTTTCTTTTCTTCAAAAACTTGAAGATCGCGAAATTGAAAAAAACCGGAGCTATAAACGGGCACTAACTACCGCAATCGTTACAGCTAGAAATGCGCCAGCTCATGAGCGTGTAGTTACAACACTTGAAGATTGGGGAGTAAGTGCTAACGAAATGTTTTTTCTTGGAGGCATGGAGAAAGACAGAATCTTATCAAAACTAAAGCCACATATGTTTTTTGATGACCAAAGAAGCCATTTAGAGTCAAAAGCTGGTGATATACCAATGGTGCATATACCATTTGGTATCGCAAACACAAAAATTGAATAAAAAATAGCGGCCATTTGAAGTCGCATGTTGCTTTGGCTTTTAGTCCTTAGGAGTGTCAACTAAGTGGAGATTAAAGAGGTAAGAAAGGTAACCGGCCGGGTTACACCGGAAAAAGTTAAAGGGTGGTTTTGGCGGACGTTGTCATTCTTGGTGTCCTCTATATATTTTTCAAATCTTCCGGTCATATTATTTTTGGTCTACATGCACGAAAATGGGTTTTTCTCGTATGACTTCTACGAGAGAGGGGTATTTGGGATGAAGGCGTTTTTTGGTCTTCTTGTTCTCATGATTTTGATTACTTCCTTCATGCTGTATGCATTCGTGTTTCCCTTTATTAAGTGGAAAGTAAAAAATAAGCTTGAGGTGGTGAACCTTGTCGGGATGTCGATATTGTCTGGGGTTATGTGGTTATTCTTCGGCCTGATGGTGTACTTTTCCGAATGGCTTGACTGGGAGCTATTTGTTTATGTAGGTTTAGTGTGTTTATTGCTTGTCATTCACATTGCTATGATACTTTATGCTGTGCCCAAGCTTCAATTCGTTTCGCTTGCAGTCATAGCTACGCTATCTTTAGTGCTAACTTTCCATTTTCGCGAAGCAGCGGCAAACCTTGTCGGATCCGCTTTACACGGATTCGGAAGCGGTGGAGGCGTGTGTGTCAAAATCACTGATACTGAGGAGCGCTATCACATAGCTGGACGTCTGATCTTAGCTTCTCCTGAGTACGTGTATATACAGAGAGCGAATAATACTTCGGTAACTGCGGTTAAGGTGGATAGCAGAACACTATATAGCGTTGGTGCTGACGAATGCGAAGAGAAAGTCGTTGAAGATGAGACAGCCAACCTTGATATAGAGCCGACAAGCTAGTGCGTGCAGCTCATATTTTACGTTGAGACTGAAGCCCTCCTCTGATGCTTTTTTGGTAGTATCGAGGAAACAGACACGGAGTTGTCAGCCTGCCGCGTTTCAGTGCTTATCACCATGCTCAGAGCGTTTATAGTGGTGATCAACTAAGACCAACTAGCTCCACCTGGTTCCACTGACATGTCTCGCATTATCTGTCTGCTCACCGACTGAGCTCTCTTTGACATTGAGCGGGTGATGGCAACTGAGTATATGGCTGCTATTGGCAGTTTTTTGCTACCTCGCTTTATACTGTTTCTGAATCAAGGCGTTAGATACGCCGAAGTGAGGACGACCTCACCTCTCGATCTCGTCAGGGGACGGCCCCATATTCACTGAGAGGTAGGGTAGGTATGAGCTGGATTATTCTGTTTGTGGCGGGTCTCCTGGAGATTGGTTGGGCTATCGGATTGAAGTACACGGATGGCTTTACGAAGCTCTGGCCTACTATCGGAACGATTTTTTCATTGGTTGCCAGCTTTCTACTGCTTGGCTTGGCTCTGAAAACGTTACCTGTCAGTACCGCCTATGCGATATGGGTGGGTATTGGTGCCTTAGGTACGGCATTTCTGGGCATATTATTATTTGGTGAGTCAGCGGATGTTCTTAAACTAGTCAGTTTAGGACTGATTTTTGCGGGCATTGTCGGCCTTAAAGTTGCCAGTGCCTGAATAGGCAAATTGGTTTATTAGGTGCAGGAACATCTGCTTTACCAGCCGTCATAGCTGCCTGACTTCAGGATAAGGGAAGGAACCTGATATGAATTTACTCTTCCTTGGAACATCCGCCGGTGTGCCAACCAAAAGCCGCAATGTCGCCGGGGTCGCGTTGCGCGAGAGCAAAGGGAAGGGCTGGTATCTGGTGGACTGCGGTGAGGGCACTCAGCATCAGGTCTTGCACACCAAGCTTTCGCTGTATTCGCTCAAAGCCATCCTGATCACCCACGTACACGGTGACCATTGTTATGGGTTGCCGGGCCTTCTGGCGAGTGCCGCCATGAGTGGCCGTAAAGCGCCGCTGACCATCGTGGCACCCAACGGCATCAAGGCATGGCTAGAGGCCACCTGTGAGACCACCCAGCTTTGCTTGCCCTTTGCGTTGACGTTTATCTGTTCAGATGACCTGCCAGAGGTTGAATTTGAGAGTATCGCAGTTAACACCTTCAAGCTGTCACATCGGGTGCCGTCCTATGCCTATGGGTTTACGGAGCGCCATCCCGCCGCTGATCTGAACATTGAAAAGCTCACCCGCCAAGGTGTTCCCAGAGGCCCTTTGTGGGGGCAGCTCAAGCAGGGTGTTGATATTGAGTTTGAAGGTGAAACGCTGAAAAGCCGTGACTATTTAGTTTTCAGGCATCCGCCGAGGAAAGTGGTCATTGCGGGAGATAATGACCAGCCTGAGCTGTTGTCTGCAGCGTGCGAAGGGGCGCAGGTGCTGGTGCATGAAGCGACCTACACAGCAGAGTTGGCACAGAAGGCGGATGAAGTTGGGCATAGCGACGCCCGCCGTGTGGCTGCTTCTGCAGAAAAGTGGCAGCTGCCGAACCTGGTGCTGACGCATTTCAGCCCGCGTTACCAGGGGAACCCTGATGCGTCTCCCTCCATTGAGGATATCCGCAAAGAAGCCCAGCGCGTTTATTCAGGCTCGCTGTATCTGGCACGGGATTTTGAAGAATACACTCTGGATAAAACCGGCCACTTTTCTGAGCTGGCGGGGGAGTAGTCTTTTGCGCGTTGATCAATAGTGATAACGAAGCTGAGCTTCATTCCAAAAGCCCCTGCTCCTGGCCACCACCTTGCTCTAGCTCTGCAATCGACTCAAGCAAACGTTGAGCATTTCTGGGAGCGCGCAGCAGGTAAGCGGTCTCTTGCAGCGCCTCATAATCGGCTAAAGAGATCATAACCACAGATTGCGCCTTATTACGGGTAATGATCATGGGCGCGTGATCTTCGCAGACCTGTTGCATTGTTTTCGCCAGGTGGGTTTTTGCCGCTGTGTAGCTAATGGCATCCATTTCTCTGTACCTGTACAGGATATTGTCATATACAGAATGGTGTACGCATTTGGTTTTGGCAATCGGCTGAGTGATACCTGTGTCTTCGAGCGTCACTTTGGTGCCGTTTCTATATAACATCAGTTGGGGGCGCGGGGTTGGTGGAACTCAGCCATTATAAAATTTTATTGTTGCCCAGTGCGCAACGCGCTATGCTATTTTTATGATTAAATCATTCCGTCACAAAGGACTGAAGCGGTTCTACGCGAGTGGCAGCACTGCTGGTATACAGGCGGGTCATGCCAGAAAATTGCGTATGCAACTTGCTGCCTTGGACACAGCGGTGTCAGTAGATGATATGGATATCCCCGGTTTTAAACTCCACCCATTAAAGGGGAAAGAAAAAGAGCGGTGGTCAATTTGGGTCAATGGAAATTGGCGCATGACGTTCGAATTTCGAGATGGAAATGCTTACATTCTTGATTATGAGGATTATCACTAATGACGATGCATAATCCGCCACATCCCGGCGAATTTATTCGGGAAGTGTATCTGGAGCCTTTTGGCATCAGTTCCCGGCAGCTTGCTTCTCGTCTGGGCGTTTCTCCTTCTACGTTGTCTCGGCTTCTCAAAGGCCATAGTGGTATTAGTCCTGAAATGTCTCTGAGACTGTCCAGGGTGCTCGGGCGTACCCCTGAAAGCTGGTTGTCGATGCAGGATAGATATGATCTCTGGGTAGCCCGCAGTACGGTTAATCTTGAGGGGCTTCATCCTCTGGATTTTGAAGCCGCTTAGCTTCGTGGTTAACGCTACACACCGTTGAGCTTTAAGCAGAGCCCCTTGGGGCTCTGCCTGCTAAAGGTCAGTTAACGCAGAAATTCGCGCAGCGTATCGCTGGCCTGGTCGATGGATACCACGCCGTCCAGATGCCCCCGGTTACCTTTCAGCGTTTCAAGGGTTACGTCGCTGCCGCCTTCTTCAATCAGATCAGCGGTCTGGCGTATATTTTCAGGCACGAAGGCAAGATCATTTTCGCTGTAGAGCATCAGCGTAGGGGCGTCGATGGCGGCAAGGCCAGCGTCTAACGAGTCGCCGTGGCCCGCCATAAAGGTCTGGTTGGCGCGCACCAGATACAGGAAGTGGTTGGCATCGGATGCCGCTGCCCGAGCGGCGGCAATGTCATCCAGCGTCTGCTCGACCGCATAGAGGGCGTTGATATCCTTGGCGGGGTCGCGTGATTCGTCGGCCCAGTCGCGGTTAAAGGTCTCGTTGGCCCACTGCCAGTGGTTGGCATCGAGGGTGACGAGCTTAAGGGATTCTTTCAGCCCATCGGTGGGTGGTTCACCGTCGTAGTAATCGCCTTCATTCCAGTTGGCATCCAGACGGATGGGCGCTGCCCAGCGGTTCAACCGAGACAATATCCAGGGGTCGGCAACGCCAGCGCCGATAACCGGTATCAGCCTGTCCACTTTGTCAGGGTAAGCGCTGGCCCATTCAATCGCCTGAAGGGCGCCCATGGAAGCCCCCATGACCGCATGAAGCGATTCAATTCCCTGGCTTTCCAGCAAGGCGCGCTGCACCTCAACAAAGTCGCGGATGGTCACAACAGGGAAGTCCATGCCCCAGGGTTCGCCGGTCTCCGGGTTGGTCGAAGCTGGCCCTGTGGTGGTCACATTCGGGTCATGGGCATTGAGATTCACCAGCGTATCGGATGCAATGATGTAGTACTCATCAGTATCCAGGGGCTTGCCGGGGCCGATGATGGCATCCCAGTAGCCGGTGGGTTCGCCATCCGGGTCATAGCGGCCGGCGGCGTGGCTGGTGCCGGAGAAAAAATGAGTGATCAGAATGGCGTTATCACGGGCGTCGTTTAATTCGCCGTAAGCTTCCCAGCCCACGCTGAGCTCGGGGATCGTTTCGCCACCCTGGGTGGTAAAGTCCTGCATCGAAAAGACCTGCTTCTCGACAAGCCCGTCCCAGGCATAAAGCGTTGATGCCGGAAGTAGGCTGAGGCTGGCGAATGCCGCCACGGTGAATAACGCGTGTTGTTGTTTACGTACCATGCGTTTTCCTTTGATAGGGATGTCTGAGGCCACCTTGAGTGATGGCCCGGTTTGTCATGCTCACGTTTGTCATGACCGAGCTTGTGATGACCTGGTTTGTGATAAATCGGGCTGTCATGAACAAGCTGGCAACAGCTCGGTTGCCACCCTATCAGCGTAGCGGGTTTTAGCGCATTTTAAAGAGGGCGGCTCCGCCGCTGCAGGCTGCTAATCTCACGGATGATGGTGCGGCCAAAGTCTACAAACAGGCAGCTTGCATCAACGTTATAACATTGCTATTTTTATTCGATAAAACTTATTAAGTTTTTATTGTTTTAATCTATACAGCCCTCAAATTTCAAGGACGAAAAAGAGGAAAGCGAATGCATGCATGTGCGGGTTGGTTAATGCTTCACGGACTCGAAGCGCCCAAAATGAATAGCTATGTAAAAGCGCACCTACCTCATCTCCATACTTCGCTATTAGATGCTCGGCATAGCGAAAATGGTTTTTATCTTGGTGACTGTGTCGACGCACTGACAGATACTTTAAACCACCCTGATATCCCTTATCACTATTGTCAGAATTATTCGCTTGCGCGTTTAGCTGCTGAGAAGTCTGGAGGCTTTATGTGGAAGCCTGGAAAAAAATCAATAAAAACTGCAGCTGTGCTTACAGCATTGTCTATGCTTTTTGACTTTGGCGATGGAGGCGGAGTTGACATTATTCGCTGTCTGTTATTGTTTTTTGTTACAGTTTTAGTGTTTGAGTTTTTTATATTTTTTGAAATTAAGTTAAATAAAAAGTGAGAGAGTATGGCTCTGTATGATCTTGGCTGGAGGTTAAATGAACAAAGAAATAAAAGGTGGATTAAAGACCGCTATCCTGTGCGTTTTGCTGACAATGTTTTTTGATTTTATGGATGGTCAAGGTTTTTCACTTATTAAAGCTTTGGTGGTTTTTTTAGGAGCATTTGCGGCGTATGAAGCCCTTGGCTTTATGGGAAAGCTGTTAAAAAAGCAGTTCGACTCATGATGGTTGCTAAGACGTTAAAAAGGTTTTCTGGATGGTGGGTAGTCGTCATTATCATTTTGTTTCTACTTTCCTGGCGTTTCAATGCCCTTTTCGCGAGCCAGGAGCATCATGTCTATGTCCAGAATACCGAGTCTCGGGAGGTTTATGCTCATGTCATCTTTGGGCATGAAAACCCGGCCCCCGGCTTGGCGCATTATGTGGAGCATCTTGCCTGGTTAAACACAGTGGGTGCCAAACAACGCAGTGCAGACCGGCACACCAATGCCTGGACGAACCGCTATGCCGCCGGTTATTGGCTGTCCGGTAAACCCGATGAACTGGACGATATACTGCAAACCCTTTCAGGGCTTTTTGAGCCTCTTGAGATTCCTGCTGAGTTTGCTGCCGAAGAGCGGGAGATCATTTTGCGCGAATATGAATCACATATGGTCAATCAACCGGATGCACAAGCTGCTGAGGCGATGAATGCGTTTCTCTATGCCGGGAATGCCATTGCATCCTCGGTGCTGGGCACGCCAGATGACATCCTTGGGTTCAGTTACGAAGATGCCCGTGCGTTGCATGCTGCTACCCACCGTCCAGAAAATGCCGCCTTGGTGGTTACCGGTGGTGTGACTGAGAGAGAAGTGGGCCGAGCGCTGAAGGCTGTCGATTGGCCTGAGAAACAAAGCCCTGATGCTAAGAGCCAGCCTCCAGCGTTTGAACTGGCTGGGTCTGCTGATACTGTGCTGCGCTATCCGGAAAAGAACGCTTCTGCGCGGGTTATCTTACGGCGAGTAATGGCGCTGCCTGAGCCGGTGGCGTTTGATCTGCTGGAGGCACATACGTCGCTGCTTGGAAGTATTCTTAACACCAGACTGGCTGGCGGTCTTGCAGGGCCTTTGCGTTTTGATGCCGCCATTGCACGCGGTTTTGATGTGCACATATGGCCCCTCGACGAGCGTCATATTGAGTTGAGTTTTAGTGCTGCCCCTGACCGTGAGGTATCACTGGCGAATTTAAGCAGCGCCTTTGAGAAAACGCTGGCAAAGGTTTCAGCTGAGGGTATTCCTGATGAGACCTATCAGCGGGTTATCAACCGTTTTGAGGACTTCTGGCCTGACTGGGAGGACGACGACGAGACCGCCCGCTGGATGGCAGATTACACCCTTGAGCGGGTCGCTGTGCTGCGTCAACCCTTGCCACTCTCTGATGTGAAGCGCCTGGAGCAACAGCTTTCACATCAAACAATTAATACCCTGTTAAATGAAATAACAGGGGAAGGACGAACGGCCGTTGCCTTTATCGGCCCCAAGGAGAGGTTTGAATGATTCGACTTGTACCACTGACGGCCATGATTGTCAGTTTAGCTGCCTGTTCTGCAGAAGAAACCAATGAAAGTACCCCTTCTGCCAGTAATGAAGTCAGCCCGGAGGGCATTGAGTTTACCTTGCTTGCTATGCCCGAAAGTGACGATGTGGCTGTTAATGTCGCCTGGCCAACTGACTGGAATTATCGTGAGAATACCAATCCGGCCGCAGCAATGGTGGGGGCGAAATTGATACTTGCCGGAGGTGCCGAGGGATACCCGGCTGGTGAGGTCAATGAGCAGCTGGCGGACCTGAAAGCAGAAGGCAGTTTATATGGGGCGGCAAACGATCATATTGTGGGCGCAATGGTTTTGGAGCGTGATGATCTTAGTGAAGTGGTCGAGATTGCCAATGCCCACTTGCGTGCCCCCTTGCTGGGGCAATCTTGGTTGAATCGGATAAGCGATGGTGGCAGGCAGGCGGTGACGGAAGAACGTGCACAGCCTGTGGCCGCCGGGTTTGAGGCTGTCCGTTGGGCGGTCTTTGGTGAACACCCCTTGCGTAATGCTTTATCGTTGTATGATCTGGACGCACTGGATGAGCTTACCCGAGACGAGATTGCTGCCTGGCATGACGAGACGTTTACGCGTTCTCCTGATGTCGTCACCGTGGCCGGTGATATTGATGCACGTTCAGCTGGGGCAGCATTGGATACGTTATTCGCAGGATTGCCGGAAAAAGGACGGGACGTTCAACGAAGCGTCTCGCCAGATTTCACACCACGCCGGATTCTCCTCCATATGCCAGAGGCGGAAGTATCAACGCTGGCGTTTATTGCGCCGTTACCGCCGACCCGACAGGGAAGCGAAGTTGAAGATTTGCTCCTGACGCATGCCCTGGGGGGTGATGACCAAAGCGTTCTCTTTGATGCCGTCCGCACTCAACTACGTGCCAGTTATGGCTTTGGAGCGGGGGTGAATAATTACACGCGTGAGCACCGGATTTTCTTAATGGCCGGAGAGATTGATACCAAACAGGTGGCAGAGACCGAAGCGGTGGTTCGTGAGGCGTACGCCTCTTTCCGGCAAAACGGCCTGAAGGGCGATCTGGCCGATCACAAAGCGCCGCTGGCGTCTTATTTCTCTGAGGTGGCCGATCTTGTGACGGTGCAGGCCAACAGCGCACTGGAAAGTGCCCTGGATGGGTACCCTGCAGAGCGTTCGCCAAAGGAGGAGCTTGAGGCGGTAACAGAAGCGTCGCTGCATGAGCGACTGGATACCGCCTTCCCCAGCGTGGATGAGTTTATCGTTATCGCCGTCTCATCAGACGCGGATGCGTTGCTGGAAGCGTGTGTGATCACAGCCCCGCGTGAAGCAGTGGACTGCTGATAAGGTGGGAAAGGCCGCTGCGCTGCCACCCTATCAGCGTAGCGGGTATCAGCGCATTTTAAATGGATTCAGGCCATTGGCTTGCTGCATCATCATGCGTTTGGCCAGTGGGAAGCGTTCCGCCAGTTGCAGGCTGGCGTCGCCCAGGCGGCGAAGCGGGGCGGCACCGGTAAACAGGTGGTGGAAGCTTTCGGTGGCGGCGATCATGGCCTGGTTCGCCAGACGGCGCTGAATTTCGTAACGGTGCAGGGCTTTGCTTTCGCCTACGTCACGCTGGGCGAGGAGGATGTCGGCCAGCGCATCGGCGTCGTGCAGGCCGATATTCAGCCCCTGGCCTGCCAGTGGATGGACGACGTGAGCGGCATCACCAATCAACACCAGCCGTTTGGCGATATAGCGCTTGGCGTGCTGGCGTTTGATTGGGAAGCTGGCGCGGCCGGTCACGCGAATCAGGTTGCCAAGGCGCTTGGGAAAAGCCGCTTCAATGGCGGTTTTGAGCCCGTCATCGGTGAGCATTTCCCGCTCGCGAGTGGCGCTATCGGTGTCATACCACACCAAAGAGGCATGTTGGCCGGGCAGGGGCAGCATGGCCATTGGCCCTGTCGGCGTAAAGCATTGCCAGCTGACGTCCTGTTGAGGCAGTTCGGTTTCGACATTGATGATCAGGGCGCGCTGGTGGTAATCGTAGGTGCTCACCTCGATACCCGCCAGTTCACGCAGCGTCGAGCGGGCACCGTCGGCGCCCACGACCAGCCCCGCGTTGAGAATTTTGCCGTTATCCAGCTCGACAACTCGGGCATCAGTGGCGGCCATAGTGGAAACAGGGGCACAGTGCGTGTAAATCGTGACGCCGGGTAAGCGCGCCAGACGTTCCCACAGCGCATATTGTAGAGTGCGGTTTTCGATAAACACACCGAACTGATCCATCCCGCTGTCTTCTGCCGAAAACAGGCTATGGCCCTTGCCGCCCTGATTCCATACCTCTATATGCCGGAAAGCACAGCAGCGCTTTTCGGGTAAGTCAGTATCACTGGCTTCGATAAAGGCCAGCGAGCGGGCATTGAGCGATGAAATACGTAGGTCAAAATCGCCTTCAGGGGGTGTTGGGGGAGCGCCCTGTTCCACCAGGCCGACATTTATTCCGGCATAACCAAGGCGTGCCGCCAGTGCTGCACCGACCATTCCACCGCCAATAATTACCACTTCATGATCACGCTGCATGCTGGTTCTCCAACCTAAAGACATTACGCAGGCCCATTACCGAGCCTGAAGTTGTTAAACTGATCAATACAGTATCGTTGAGATGTACAAGCCTTGCATAGGGGTTAACATTATTCTGTGACTAAATCTTGATACAGGTAAATAAAATGCAGGTAAACGTCGAGGAAGCGGGGGAAGCACTTGCCGCTTATATCGCTCGCTACCAGAAGCTATGGGTGATTAGCGGGGCTGGGGTCAGTACCGATAGCGGCATTCCCGATTATCGCGGCGTTGATGGCCAGTGGAAGCGCTCGCCGCCGGTTCAGCATCACGACTTCATGGCCTCCGGCGACGTTCGAAAGCGTTATTGGGCGCGAGCACTGGTCGGCTTCAAGGCGCTGAGTAATGCGCCGGTCAGCGGCGCCCATCGTGCCCTGGCAGCGCTGGAACACATGGGGTATATCGAGCAGCTGGTGACCCAGAACGTTGACCGCTTGCATCAGCGCGCGGGTTCCCGGCGGGTGGTTGACCTGCATGGCCGTGCTGACATGGTCAGCTGTATGTCCTGCGGCTACCGTATGATGCGCCACGCCATGCATGCCGAAATGGCGCGCATGAACCCTGTGTTTGCAAAGCTTAATGCCCACCATGGGCCGGATGGCGATGCGGATCTGGAAATGGATTTCAGCACCTTCAAGGTCATGGATTGCCCGCGCTGCAGCGGTATCCTGAAACCGGAAGTGGTGTACTACGGTGACCTGGTGCCGGCGGAGCGCCGCCGTGCTGCGGAAGAGGGCTTGCAGCGTTCGCGCGCCGTGCTGGCGGTGGGCACGTCGCTGATGGTGTTTTCCGGCTATCGTTTCTTTCGCCAGGCGCATGCGCAGGGCTTGCCGCTGGCGTCGCTCTCATTGGGCGTTACCCGTGCGGATGACTTGTTAAGCCAGCAGTGGCGAGCGCCGCTGACCCCGGTTCTGGAACATGCTGTTGCTTGCCTGACGCGGGGTTAGCGCGCTTTCGACACCCAGGGGTTGCCATCACACCACAGCCGCCAGGGGGCGTCGCGATGGATGGGCTGGGCGTAATCAATACCGACGCGCGGGCCGGTGGCAATATGCTCGGGCGGTTCGCCTGCGCTGATCCATAGCGCATCGCAGTGATCATCAAGCGCTACGGCTTGGGTGATATCGTGACCATAGAGTGCCTTGTCAACCTGTAACGCGCGCGTCAGCTTGCCAGGGCCGTTGCTCAGGTTGTAGCCGCGTACATCCCGCACCGCCCGCATCGCCGCCTCCCCATTGAGCGGTTCCACCGCACGAATCAACACGCCGCAAGGGTTGCCTTCGGGCTGGGTGACGATGTTGAGCAGCCAGTGCATTCCATACACCAGATAAACGTAAGCATGCCCCGGCGGTCCGAACATGACTTCTGTTCTGGGCGTTTTACGCCGATGCGCATGGCAGGCGGAATCTTCGGCGCCGCAATAAGCTTCTGTCTCCACAATCCGCGCTACCATCAGCTCGCCCTGATGGTAGCGCACCAAGTGGCAGCCGAGTAATTCGCGAGCCACTGCAAGGGTATCGCGATTGTAAAAGTCACGTGGCAGCGGGGTTGGTAGCGCAGTCTCGGGCGTGGCCGTGCGCCTGGTTAACGTATTCGCGTGATTCATGTTGTCGCCCATTACCTGAGTCAAATGATAGGGTATTCTGTCGTCATTAATTTTAAAAGCGGAGTTACCCGTGCTGTCATTTGAACATTCGTTTGCAACGCTCCCTGAGCCGTTGTGGGTTGCCTGCCAGCCCACGCCGGTCGAAGCGCCCACGCTTATTGCGTTCAATCAGTCGCTTGCCGAAAGTCTGGGTATGCAGGAAACACCGGATGAGACCCGCCTGGCTGAGTGGTTCAGCGGCAACCAGCTGCCCCCCGGTGCTGAGCCGCGTGCACTGGGCTATGCCGGGCATCAGTTCGGAAGCTTTGTGCCGCAGCTGGGGGATGGGCGTGCTCTGCTACTGGGCGAGGTAGTCAATCAAAACGGTCAGCGTCGCGATGTGCAGCTGAAAGGCAGTGGCCGTACGCCGTTTTCCCGCGGCGGCGATGGGCGCTCGCCTCTTGGCCCGGTGCTGCGTGAATACCTGGTCAGCGAAGCCATGGCCGCGATGAATATTCCCACGACCCGCGCCCTTGCCGCTGTGGCAAGCGGTGAGCGGGTGAGGCGTGAAATGGTGGAGCCTGGCGCCGTTTTTACGCGCGTGGCCAGCAGCCATATTCGGGTGGGATCGTTTCAGTTTGCAGCGGCCCGCCAGGATGAAACGGCGCTGAAAGCGCTGGCGGATTTCGTGATTGATCGCCATTACCCGGATGCCAGACAGGCGGAAGCACCGTATCTGGCGCTACTGGAAGCGGTGTTGCAGCGTCAGGCGCAGCTGGTCGCCAAGTGGATGGGCGTTGGCTTTATTCATGGGGTGATGAACACCGATAACATGAGCATTGCTGGGGAAACCATTGATTATGGGCCCTGTGCCTTTATGGAGCAGTTCGACCCGCAGAAGGCTTACAGCTCGGTAGATACCGGTAAACGCTATGCGTTTTCCAACCAGCCGTTAGTTGCCCAGTGGAATCTGGCGCGTTTCGCCGAGTGCTTGATGCCCTTGCTGGATGGCGATCAGGAATCCCGCATCTCTCAGCTGACTGATATTCTGCGTGGCTTCGATGCGGAATTTGATGCGGCCCGTCAGGTGATCAGTGCAGATAAACTGGGGCTAGCGGCAAATAGCGAACATGCCCCCCAGCTGATGGCCGGGCTGGAGGCGCAGATGCAGAAGGGGCGTATGGACATGACCGCCACCTTTGATGCCTTAACGCAACTGGCTCGCCAAGCGGATGACGATAGGCGTCAGGCGTTGCTGGCGCTCACCACGACCCCCGAAGCGCTGGCCCCCTGGATTGACGAATGGCAACACCAGCAGCAGGCCAGCCAGAGTGAGCAGCGCTGGCAGGCAATGCGGAACGCCAACCCGGCCATTATTCCCCGCAACCACCGCGTTCAGGAGGTGATTGATGCCGCCTATGACGGCGACTTTGCGCCCTTTCACAAGCTGCTTGGCGCAGTAGTACAGCCCTTTGAGGCGTCCACCGATGCGCGCCTTCTGGCCGCGCCCGCGTCTGACAGTGAACAGGTACTGAGGACTTTCTGCGGCACGTGATCACGCCACACCCTGTGATAGGCTGTTTTTGATAAACTGTGCTTTTTTACAGGGCTTAGGCAAAAGGGCTTAGGCAAAAGGGCTTGGGCGAGGGTAACCTGTGCGCAAAATTATTCATTGCGACTGTGACTGTTTCTACGCAGCGGTAGAGATGCGTGACAACCCGGCGCTTGGCGACGTGCCTATTGCGATTGGTGGCAGTGTGGAGCGCCGTGGCGTCGTGGCAACGTGCAATTATCCGGCCCGCGAATTTGGTATTCACTCTGCCATGCCGATGGCTCAGGCACTGAAACGCTGCCCGCATCTCACCGTGATCCGTGGCGATATGGCCAAGTACAAGGCTGTCGCCCGCCAGGTGTTTGCGATTTATCGTGATGTGACCGAGCTGATTGAGCCGCTCTCACTGGATGAAGCTTTCCTGGACGTTACCGATGTCACCCTGTGCAATGGCAGCGCCACTCGCATGGCCGAAGCGATTCGTCTGCGGGTCAAGCAGGAAGTCGGTATTACCGTGTCGGCGGGGGTTGCGCCTAATAAGTTTCTCGCCAAAATTGCCAGCGACTGGCGCAAGCCTGACGGCCTGTTTGTGATCACGCCAAAGGATATTGATCACTTTGTTCAGCAACTATCGGTCAAGAAAATTCACGGCGTTGGCCCGCGTACTGCTGAAAAACTCGCGGGGCTGGGTATTTATACGGGCGCAGACTTGCGCGCTCGTCCGCTCACCGAGCTGGTCGAACAGTTTGGCCGCTTCGGGCACCGGCTGTTCGAACTCAGTCATGGTCGTGACGAGCGGCCAGTAAAAACCCACCGTGAGCGCAAATCCGTCAGCACCGAACAGACCTACCCCCAGGACCTTCCTACTCTGCAAGCCTGCCACGAGGCCTTGCCCGCTCTCATTGCGGACCTTGAGCAGCGCTATGCCCGGCTTGACCCACCGCCCGGTGTGCGTGGCGTCATGGTCAAGGTCAAATTCAAAGACTTTACCCAGACAACCGTGGAACACGCCGACCCCGCGCCGGATCTTGCACAGTTCGAAACCCTGCTCAACGTAGGCTGGGCAAGAGGCGAAAGGCCCGTGCGGTTATTAGGCGTTGGCTACCGCCTGGCAGAAGAAACCACCGCGCAACAACTGACGCTGTTTTGATGAGAAAAATAATGTTTATTCAATAACGTCTGCCCGATATGCCATTGGGTGATAGGAAGCAAGGAGCGCACGATGAAAAATGAATTGATTCAAACGCTAACAGAAAATTTCGAAGGGCATGCCCAACAGACTGAAAATGGCGTGGAATACTGGCTGGCAAGAGATGTGCAGCATTTATTGGGTTATGGCGAGTGGCGTAACTTCTTGTCTGTGATTAGTAAGGCAAAGACAGCTTGTGAAATTTCCGAACACGACGTCAGTAACCATTTTGTTGAGGTTAACAAAATGGTTGAACTGGGTTCCGGCAGCCAGCGGGAAGTCAGCGATGTCATGCTGACACGCTACGCTTGCTATCTGATTGCCCAAAACGGCGATCCCAGAAAGCAGGAAATTGCCTTTGCTCAAACCTATTTTGCTATGCAGACCCGCAAGGCTGAACTTATTGAGCAGCGCCTACTGGAAGCTGAGCGAGTATCTGCACGCAAGAAATTGTCAGCCACCGAAAAAGAACTCTCGGATGTTATTTATGAGCAGACCGGTGGTAACCAGAATTTTGCCTTGATCCGTAGCAAAGGCGATGCTGCCTTGTTTGGCAAAAATACAAAAGCAATGAAAGCTCAGTGGCAAGTGCCAGATAGCCGCCCACTGGCGGATTTTGCTCCCACGATTATTCTCAAAGCCAAGGACTTCGCTGCCGAGATTACTATTCACAATGCCCGTGAGCAGTCTATGGACCAAGAGCCGAAAATTTCTCAAGAACATGTCACTAACAACCAAGCTGTTCGTCAGACTCTGATTGACCGTGGGATCCGTCCGGAAAACCTGCCTCCTGCCGAAGATGTAAAAAAGGTGGAGCGCCGCCTGACATCAGCCGAAAAGAAAGCAATCAAGAATCCTGGCGGTCTGGAAGAGTGATAAATATCGACTTTCGCACGCTTGACGCTTCTCAAAGGGCGAGTTAAAACAGATGTATGATAGATTGTTTAACAATTATAACCTACGTCCAGTGACTAACTGACGACTTTGTGAGCCTTGCCATGTCTGCCGATGTTACCCAACGCCCTCGTTTAGTGTTTGCGCATGCCAACGGTTTTCCGGGAATGAGTTACCGCAGTTTGCTCGCACCGCTGGCGGAGCAGTTTGATCTGCATCCGCTGGATCGGTTGGGTCACCACCCGAATTATCCGGTGAATCATAACTGGGCAAACCTGGTGGATGAGCTGCTGGCAGAGTTGCCTGATACTGAGGCGCCAGTGTTTGGTGTTGGGCATTCGCTGGGTGGTACCCTGATGGCGATGGCCGCTGTCAGAGCGCCGGAGCGCTTTCGCGGTATTGTGATGCTGGACCCGCCTTTGATGCTCGGAACCGATGCCCTGGTGATGAAAGCGGCCAAGCGGTTTGGCTTTATTGACCGCATTACACCGGCTGGCAAGACATTGGGGCGGCGTACGGTGTGGCCAGGGCGCGAGGCGATGGCCATGTATTTGCGCCGACGTGGGCTGTTTCGTCAGTTCACCCATGAGGCGCTGAACGATTATATTGAGGCGGGCACACGGGTGCTTGATGATGGTCGTGCCGAGCTGACCTTTGATACGGCGGTTGAAGTGGAGATTTTTCGCCATTTACCGGACCACCTGACCCGGTTGCTCAGACGCCTGGATGTACCGGTCACGTTAGTCGCCGGTGAAGGTTCTGACCTTCTGACAGCGTCGCGCATCAAGCGGTTGAAACGCCACGGCCTGCGTATTGATCAGGTGCCGGGTTCGCATATGTTTCCGATGGAGTTTCCTAAGGAAACCCGCGAGGCTATCCTCAAGGCATGGCGTGCATATCAGGCGTGATGTATCCCGAAACGTTATAGACCCTGGGAGGTCACATGTATCTTTCCGTACAATTGAGCTTTTATCCGCTGACCGACGATTTTAAACCGCCGGTGCGTGAGGTGGTCAAACGCTTGCAAACCACCGGGCTTGAAGTGTATCCCAACCGCATGAGCACCCAGGTATTTGGCGAATTCGATGCGGTAATGGCGGCACTTGCTGATGTCATGAAGTGGTCGTTTGAGACCTATGGCAAGGCAGCATTTGTAGCGAATTTTCTGGAAGGTGATCGTCGCCCTGACGGTGCCTGAAAGTCGAGGTCGTTGTTGTTCTGCCATAAAAAAACCGCCCCGTAGGGCGGTTTTTGCGTAGATGGCCAAGCCCTGTCATTCAGGACCGATCATCCAAAACGTATCATCAGGTCAATGCATCCAGGCAGGCTTCAACAATATCGAGGCCTTCGTTGAGTACGCTGTCTTCAATCGTGACAGGCATCAAGAAGCGGATGGTGTTGCCGTAAAGACCACAGGAAAGCAGGATCAGACCGTGCTCACGTGCCTTGGCACAGATTTTCGCCGCCAGTTCAGGATCTGGCGTGTGGTTGGCTTTATCCTTGACCAGTTCGAAGGCTGCCATGGCACCCATGTTGCGGGCGTTATCGACGCAATCGAACTTGCTTTCCCAGCGGCCGAAACGCTCGGCCAGTTTATTACCCAGTGCCTGGCTTTTCTCGAGGATATTTTCTTCCTCGAAGACTTCCATGACGGCCAGTGCAGCGGCACAGGACGTCGGGCTGCCGGTGTAGGTACCACCCAGAGAGTTAGCGCCGGACGCATCCATGTGCTTGTCTGTGCCAACAACCGCAGAGATCGGCATGCCATCGGCCATACTCTTGGCCATGGTCATCAAATCCGGTTCTACGCCGCTGTGTTCAATGGCGAACATTTTGCCGGTACGCCCGAAGCCTGACTGAACTTCGTCAACGATCATCAGGATGCCGTGTTCGTCACAGATCGCACGGATTTTTTCGAGGAAGCTCTTCGGTGCCGGGTAGAAACCGCCTTCACCCAGAACCGGCTCCAGCACGATGGCAGCCGTGTTGTTAATGCCCGCATCGGTTTTCAGCGCCATGTGAAGGCCGCGCAGGGCTTCATCTTCACTGACACCGTGATAATCGACCGGGTAGGGCGCACGGAACACTGTGCCCGGCATCGGGCCAAAGTCGGTCTGATAGGGCGCGACCTTGCCGTTCATGGCCATGGTGTAGAAGGTACGGCCGTGGTAGCCGCCATCAAAACAGATGATGTTGGAACGGCCAGTGGCAGCACGGGCAATCTTGATGGCATTTTCCAGGGCTTCTGCACCCGAGTTTGCCAGCATGACTTTAGCGTGCCCACGTACCGGTACGATCTGGCTGAGCTTTTCGGCAACGCGCACATAACCTTCATAAGGCATGACGGTCTGGCAGGTGTGCATGACCTTATCAAGCTGAGCTTTCACCGCAGCGACGACTTTAGGGTGGCGATGGCCAACGTTCAGTACGCCGATACCCCCGGCAAAGTCGATGAAGCGGTTGCCGTCAGCATCCCATATTTCAGAATTTTCAGCGCGATCAGCAAAGGCTGTGGCGGGGCTCGCCGCGCCAGCAGCAACATACTTCTTTTTTAGTTCGTTCAGTTCTGCGTTACTCATAATGTATCCTCTTGTGAGTGACGTCTCGATGGAAGTGATGCTCTAGCATAGCGCCCAAAGCGCGCAAACACACCCTTGCTGATAGGCCAGAATGTATTGGCTGGCTCCCATGAATATGTCCCCGATTGTAACGCTTTCAGTGATATTTATATACGTTTGGTATAAGTATTTGTTTCTTTTGATTTAAAGGTTGTGTTTGGCCTAAAAGTTCTGTTTGGTTAAAACGTGGCGTTTGATCCCGCTCAGAGAATCCCTAGCGCTTTCAGTCCGTCAATCTGTGCGTCATCCAGCCCCAGCTGTTCCTTGAGGACGACGTCAGTATGTTCACCTAGCGTGGGAGGCGCGCTGTTGGCGCTCACCGATACGCCGTTGAAACGGATCGGATTGCTGACAAGATTCACCTCGCCGCTGGCGGCATCGGGGTGAGCAAGACGCTGTTTGAGCTCGCGTGCCTTGACGTGCGGGTCATCGAAGACGCGGTCAAGAGTATTGATCGGCCCGGCAGGCACACCAACGGCTTCCAGTGCGGCCAGCCAGTTATCCGTTGAACGGGTGGTCAGTACGGCTTGCAGCTCAGGTATCAGCTGGTCACGGTTGGCGACTCTGGCGCCATTGGTGGCAAAGCGTTCATCCTGAGCGAGTGTCGGTAGCGAAAGTACCGAGCAGAAACGCTGGAACTGAGCATCGTTGCCAACGGCAATGATCATATGACCATCGGCTGTCGCAAAGGACTGGTAGGGCACGATGTTGGGGTGAGCGTTACCCAGGCGCTGCGGTACCTTGCCCGAGGTCAGATAATTGAGCGCCTGATTGGCCAGTACGCCCACCTGAACATCCATCAGTGCCATGTCGATGTGGGTGCCTTCGGGGCTTTCGGCTCCGCTTTTATCACGCGCATAAAGAGCTGCCAGAATACCGTTAGCGGCATACAGGCCAGTAAAGATATCAGTGAGAGCGACGCCGATTTTGACCGGGCCGCCGCCGGGAGTGCCGTCGGGTTGGCCAGTCAGGCTCATAATGCCGCCCATGGCCTGAATCATGAAGTCATAGCCTGCACGATGGGAGTAGGGGCTTTCCTGGCCAAAGCCGGTAATTGAGCAGTAAATCAGCGCGGGATTAACGGCTTTCAGGCTGGCGTAATCCAGCCCGTACTTCTTGAGCCCACCGACTTTGAAATTTTCAATCACAACATCAGAGGTGGTCGCCAGCTCACGCACCAGTGCCTGGCCTTCAGGGCGGGAAATATCGACGGTGACGGAGCGTTTGCCGCGATTCGTCGACAGGTAATACGCCGACTCGCCACGCTGTTCGGCATCTTTGCTGGCAAGCCAGGGAGGGCCCCACTGGCGTGTATCGTCACCGTTGCCGGGACGTTCGATCTTGATCACCTCGGCCCCCATATCGGCAAGCATCTGACCACACCAGGGGCCTGCCAGTACACGGGATAGGTCGAGCACCTTGACGCCAGCCAGTGGCGTCGGCGGTAGACTTGTCATGTTGACGTTCCTCGCAAACCGTTATCGAAGCGCTTTGCCAAGGCAAAGCGCTGACAAATGCATGGATCGCGGTTTAGAAAAACGCCTGAAGACCGGTCTGGGCGCGACCCAGAATCAGGGCGTGGATATCGTGAGTTCCTTCGTAGGTGTTCACCGATTCCAGGTTCACCATGTGCCGGATCACGCCGTATTCATCGGAAACGCCGTTACCACCGTGCATATCCCGTGCAACTCGAGTGATATCCAGCGCTTTGCCACAGTTATTACGCTTGATCAGCGAGACCATTTCCGGTGCCCAGTTGCCGCTGTCCATCAAACGACCCACCTGCAAGGCGGACTGCAGCCCGAGGGTGATTTCGGTTTGCATATCGGCGAGTTTCTTCTGGATCAACTGGTTCTGAGCCAGCGGGCGGCCAAACTGTTTGCGGTCCAGGGTGTATTGGCGCGCGGCATGCCAGCAGAATTCAGCGCTGCCGATGACGCCCCAGGCAATACCGTAACGCGCCTTGTTAAGGCAGCCGAAAGGCCCTTTCAGACCGCTGACGTCAGGCAGCAGGTTCTCTTCGGAAACAAAAGCGTTGTCGAGAACGATTTCACCGGTAATAGAGGCCCGCAGAGACACCTTGCCTTCGATTTTTGGCGTGGTGAAGCCTTCGGTGCCGCGTTCAACGATAAAGCCCTTGATCTGATTGTCGTGGGCGGGCGATTTGGCCCATACCACGGCCAGATCAGCGATCGGGCTATTAGTGATCCAGATCTTGGCGCCGGTGAGGCGATAGCCGCCATCGACTTTTTCGGCACGGGTTACCATGGAACCCGGGTCTGAACCGTGGTCGGGCTCGGTGAGGCCAAAACAGCCGACAAGCTCGCCGGTCGCCAGGCGTGGCAGAAACTTCTGCTTCTGTTCTTCACTGCCGTAAGCTTCGATCGGGTACATCACCAGCGAGGACTGCACACTCATGGCGGAACGATAGCCGGAGTCGACGCGCTCAACTTCACGGGCAATCAGGCCGTAGGCCACATGATTGATGCCAGCGCCGCCGTACTCGGGAGATACCGTGGCCCCCAGCAGACCCAGTTCGCCCATCTCCGTCATGATCTCACGGTCAAAACGTTCTTCGCGGAACGCTGACAGCACACGGGGCTGCAGGTTTTCCTGGCAGTAGTCGTAGGCGGCATCGCGAATCTGGCGTTCTTCGTCGGTCAGCTGTTGCTCTAGAAGAAGCGGGTCATCCCAATTAAAGCGGCTCATGGCGTGTCCTCATCATTATGGTGTCTTGTAGGTTCGGATTTATTAATATCCTGACAAACACAATTTATCGTTGTTATTAGAAAATTTCTACATTTTTTTAATAGTCGTTGGAATTCTTTTATGTAAGTCCCAGACGATGCATGGTATCGGTGATGATCGGAACCGGTGTCATCAAGTGGTCGTGCATCATCGCCATGGCCTGTGTCTTTTTTCTGGCCAGCGTGACGTCGACGAGCGCTGTGTGTTCCTGGCGTTTCTGTTCCAGCGCCTCTTCAGAAAACACCGTTTCTTTCAGCCATAGATGACGGTAGCGTTGCACCTTGTCAAACAGCCCGGCACGAACCTGCAGTAGATGAGAGGAATTGCAGCCGCTGACCAGTGTTGTGTGGAAGGTACTATGGCGCTCGTCCCAAATATTCAGAAGCTCATCGGGCGTATTGCTGGCGCTGACAATGCTGAGATGGTGTGCCTTGGCAACTACCTCGGATTCCCAGGCGTCATCACCACGCTCAATCGCCAACCCCAGCAGCATGGCTTCAAGCTGTGCACGTGCATCATAGATATCATGCAGTTCTGCCAGCGACATGGGGGCAACGCGGTAGCCACGCTGGCTGATGGCCACCACCAGATGTTCCGCGACAAGTTGCGAAAGGGCCTCACGTAACGGGCTGATACCCAGGTCGTAGTGGGCTTTGAGGGCGTGCATACGAAGCTTTTCACCCGGTGAAAAAACCCCTTTGATGATGTCGTTCTTGAGCTGCTGATAGGCGCGAATGCCGAGATTTTCTCGCACGCTGCTGTCCGGCGTTTTAGTGGACACTGGTTTGGCGTCGACAACCGACGCTTGATCCATCGGTGAAATAACAGGAGATGACATAAAGAAGAATCCATAAATCGGAAAATATACGAAACTTTAACTCATCATAAGGGATTCTGAAGAAAGATAGCAGGCAGGTAGTGTCATCACACCTGATGGTGTTTGTTACCTAACGTTTACGCAGACGTTAATTGGCAGTGGTCATTAGCGTTTAAGACGTGCTAGGTTTCATGGCAGCCGGGTTAGCTGTCGCGACAGGGTGGCAGCTGGCTTCAACGACGGTTTATAAAGACGGTTGACAGTGACGCTTGATGAACGACTTCATCATCGTCATTGATAACAACAAGCGATAATTACCCATTAAGCCCTGATAAGGGCGGAGGAATTGGCATGCGAACTCAAAAAACCTTGATGGCAGCGACTACGCTGGCAGCAGCATCCATGCTGGCAGTGGCAGTACCTGCCTCAGCGCAACAGCTTTCGATTGCAACCGGCGGTACCGGCGGTACCTACTACCCGATGGGTGGCGGTTTTGCAGAAATGATCAATAACCATATCGAAGGGGCTCAGGCCACGGCGGAAGTGACGGGCGCCTCGGTCGAGAATATGGGCTTGATCATGCGCGGTGATGCAGATATGGCATTGGCGCTTGCCGATACGGTGTATCAGGCCTACACCGGCACGGGGGATTTCGAAAGCCGTCAGATCGAAGATACTCGTGCATTGGCATCGCTTTACCCGAATGCCATCCAGTTGGTAACGCTGGCGGATTCGGACGTTCATTCCATTGCTGACCTTGTAGGTAAACGTGTGTCTGTTGGTGCACCGGGAAGCGGCACGGAACTGAATGCCCGTGCACTGCTGGAAGCCAACGGCGTTAGTTATGATGACTTCACGCCCCAGCGCCTGAACTTTAATGAAACCGCCGATGGGATTCGGGATGGTGATATCGATGCCGGTTTCTGGAGTGTCGGCCCACCGACCAGCTCGATCATGAACCTGGCGGCGACCCGTGATATTCGTCTGGTTGGACTTTCTGACGAAGAAATTGCCAACGCTCGGGAAGATGTGGCTGTTTTTGCCCGTTACTCGCTGGGTGAAAACCTTTACGAAGGCATGGATGAAGCCGTGCAGACGATTGGTATTCCCAACGTTCTGGTCGTCAATGCGGCCATGGATGAGGAACTTGCGTACCAGCTGACGCAGCTGCTGTTCGAACATACCGATGAGCTGATCGCGGTGCATCCGGCGGCCAACGACACCACCATTGAATTCACGCTGGAATCAACGCCTGTGCCACTGCATCCGGGCACTATCCGCTATCTGGAAGAAACCGGTGTTGAAGTGCCAGACCGTCTGCGCCCTTAACCTCATCGTGCTGAAACATTAACGTTGAACGGTACTTTTAACGGTACTTTTAACGGCACTTTTCACAGTATGTTGAACAGTACTTTTGACAGTACTTTTGACAGTACGTTGAAACCGTAAAGGAGTCAGGCAACCATGATCACCATCGTGCCTTGCCTGCTTCCCCGCATAAAAGGCTGGCGAGGGCACCGCGTGCTGTTTGCCCTCGCCATATCTCTTGCTATGACGCTTCCCGCCGGAGCAGAGGTTTCCTCTGCTCCGGCGGGCGGTTATGAGCTGGTCGTTGAACGTTATGGCTCGTCGTCTGCCACTTCTGACACCTCACGACTGGTAGCGATACCCATGCCCCAGGGGGAGGGGTGGTGCGTCAAATGGCGCCATTCGGTTGCCCGGTTTCTGGTGCTTGACTGTTATCGCAATGTGGCTGGCCGAATGGTATTGGAGCGTAGCCATCAGCCGGATTTTGCGGCGGGTCTTGGCCATACACCAGGGCGCGGTGTGCAAGTGTCGGATGGGGAAGGCGGCTATTGGATCAATCGTATTGATGAGCCTGTACCAGGTAACGGTTACGTGCTGCGTGCTGGCGCAATGCGAGTGGATCATCGCCTGACATGGCCACGCCAGAGTGCCACCGAAACCTTCAGTATCAGCGAACATGCAGCGGGTGAGCGGGTGATGATTCGGCTACAGCAAACGGATCAATAGCGTTGTGTTATGCGATCAAGCAAGTCATAAATCCATGAGAAAATAAAAGTGTGTCTGGTGAGGATTCCATGAACGAACCCATGCAACCTGCGGTGGTGATGCCCGGCGGCAACATCCCGCACACGCGCCCCATCTTGTGGTGCATTACAGCAGTGGCCGTCGGGCTGTCACTGTTCCAGCTTTATTCCGCCGGTATCCAGCCGCTGGGGCTGTTTTATCAACGCAGTATTCACCTTGCACTGATCATGATGCTGGCGTTTCTGATGTTTCCTGCCTTTGGGCCTGGGCGAAAGCGTGGCGTACTGGCAGCTGCCATTGATTGCGTGTTTTTCCTGGGGGCTGTGATTACCGGCGGCTATCTGGTCCTTTTCCTGGATGACATTATCAATCGCGCCGGTTTCTGGAGTGACACGGATATTATCGTGGCCTGCATCGCCACTTTCACTGTTCTGGAGGCGAGTCGTCGCGCGGTTGGCGTCAGTATGACGATTATCGGCACCATCGCTATTCTGTATGCAATGGCGGGGCCGCGTGGGGATCTTGCCTGGCTGGGGGAGTGGCTACCGGGCATTCTGGCGCATCGCGGCTATAGTCTGGACCGTATCGCAGGCCAGCTGTATCTGGGGCAGGAGGGGATTTTTGGTCTGCCGCTTGGGGTGGCCGCCACCTATATCTTTATTTTCGTACTCTTTGGCGCCTTTCTGGAAAGTACCGGCGCTGGCAAGTTCTTTATTGATATGGCGTATGCGGCGACCGGCCGGCAACGCGGTGGACCTGCCAAAGCCTCGGTGCTGGCATCTGCGGGTATGGGGTCTATTTCGGGTAGTGCGATTGCCAACGTTGTCACGACCGGTGCGTTCACTATTCCGCTGATGAAGAAGCTTGGCTATCAGCCGAAGCAGGCGGGCGGGATTGAAGCGGCCGCTTCCACCGGTGGGCAGATCATGCCGCCCCTGATGGGTGCCGGTGCCTTTCTGATTGCGGAATATACCAACACGCCCTATCTGGATATCGTCAAGGTCAGTATTTTTCCGGCGGTTCTATATTTTTCCACGGTGTATCTGTTTGTTCATATCATTGCCCTCAAGCAGGGGATGCAGGGACTGGCGCGCAGTGAACTGCCACAAATGCGCAATGTGATGCGCGATGGCTGGCATTTTTTGTTGCCCCTGCTGGTATTGGTGTGGCTTCTGGCAATGAGCATGTCGCCCATGCGTGTGGGCTACTATGCTGTTGTGACAATGGTGGCCGTTGCTGTGCTGCGCTATCTGGTGTGGTTCTTCTTTGTGGCACCTAATCAGGGCGAGCCGGTGTCGGTCGAGCGCATGAAAACGGCCTCTGCCAATGGCCTGCGTAAGTTGATCGAGGGCCTTGAGCTGGGGGCACGTAACGCCGTGGCGGTTTCCATGGCGTGCGCCGTCGCCGGGATAATTGTCGGTGTGGTGGGCCTGACCGGGCTAGGGCTTAAGTTTTCTTCCATGATGATGGCATTTTCAGGTGGCAACCTGATACTGGCGCTGGTGATGGTGTTGCTGGCGAGTCTGATTCTGGGCATGGGATTGCCGGTAACGGCCAGTTACATCGTACTGATTGTGCTGGTTGGCCCGGCATTGACCCAGGAGTTTGGTATTCCGCTGCTGATCGCGCACCTGGTGGTGTTCTGGTACTCGCAGGACTCCAACGTTACGCCGCCGGTGGCGCTGGCAGGGTTTGCCGGTGCCGCGATTGCAGGCAGCAAGCCGATGGAAACCAGTTTCCAGGCCTGGAAATTTGCCAAAGGACTTTACCTGATTCCGCTGTTTATGGTCTTCAATCCTGAAATTATTATGGGTGGGCCTGTTGAGGTCGTTATCTGGACAGGCTTCATTGCCTTGTTGGCGCTGGGGGCGTTTGCTGCCGCGCTGGAAGGTTACCTGTTTACCCACATGGGGATCATTTCCCGCCTGGCGATTGGCGGGGCGATCATCGCGGTCTTCTATCCTGACTTTGTGATTGAGGCAGCGGGGGCAGCTGTCATGGTAGTGGCCATCGTGGCTAACTGGATGGCGAGCCGACGTGAAGCGAACCCGAAGGCTGCCTGATAAAGTAAGATAAAGGCATAAAAGAAAAGCCCGATGCGAGCGCATCGGGCTTTTTCAGGTCTGCATAGACGGTAGTGGAACGCCCTGGGCTAGAAAATTGACTCGGGCGTTGCCGTACCTTGAGAGCCACTGACCTCTTCGACTTCACGGGTCACCTGGCGGCGTGCCTGATAGTTTGGTAGGTGATCGACATCAAACAGCTCAGAAATACCGCCAGACTGGTTATCACGCAGGCGCCGTCCAGTGTCGGCGTCAACGCGCAGGCTGATAACCGTCTCGGGTTGCTCAGGCCAGGCGGTCGGGCGGCCTTCCAGCGCATCGCGCATAAAGTCGATCCAGATCGGCAGTGCAGCATTGGCACCGTATTCTGCGATGCTTTCGTTGTTGTCCTTGCCGACCCATACAGTGGCCACCAGATCGCTATTGAAACCTGCGAACCAGGCGTCGCGCTGATCATTGGTGGTGCCGGTTTTACCTACAATATCGCTACGTTCAAGGCTTAATGCGCCTCTGGCTGTCCCGTTTTCAACAACCTCCCGGAGCATGTCGCGAATGATGTAAGCCGCTTCCGGATCAACCACGCGTGGTGCAATGGCGTACTCTCGCCCATCAATCTCAACGCTTTCCTGGTCGGCGCTACAGCTTGTGCAAACTACCTGTGGTTTTGCCTCGAAAACGACCTCACCGTCGACTTCCCCTTTAGTCACGCGATCGATGTACCAAGGGCGAACCTGGAAGCCGCCGTTAGCGAGAATCGCATAGGCATTGGTCATTTCCAGCGGTGTCAGACTGGCACTACCCAACGCCAGCGAGAGGCCGCGGGGTAAACGGTCAGAGTCAAAGCCAAACCCTTGCAGGTAGTCGATGGTGTAGTTGAGGCCCATTTCGCGAAGAACACGAATGGTAACCAGGTTACGCGAGCGAGCGAGCGCAGGGCGCAAGCGCATCGGGCCCATAAAATCGCGGCTGGAATTCATGGGGCGCCACAAGGTATCGCTGCCATCGGCCTGGACCAGCGGAGAGTCGTTAATCACGGTAGCTGCCGTCATCTCTCCGCTATCAAGCGCCGTGACGTAAACAAAGGGTTTAAAGATGGAACCTGACTGGCGTTCGGCCTGAACGGCACGGTTAAATTTGCTGGCGTTGAAATCAAAACCGCCTTGCAAGGCAATAATCGCGCCATTGTTGGGGTCCTGTACGACCAGGGACCCTTCTGCCTGGGGTTGCTGAGACAGGCGTAGATTATTGTCTTCATCTTCAATCACACGTACCAGGTCGCCACGCTTGGCGATCTGTTGGGCAGACGTCGGCGCGGCGCCACGGCTACGCGGGCTGAGGTAAGGCTGTGCCCAGGCCATGCCTTCCCAGGGAATGGTGAGAATCTCATTATTCTGGGTAATGACCTGCATTTCGCGACCTGACGTTTCCACAACAATCGCCGGCTTCAGAAGTCCATAGCTGGGCGTGTTCTGTAATACCTGAATCCAGTTACTGACGTCGCCGTCATAGCCTTCAACCACGGTCTGGCTGCGTTCCGCCGCCTGGCGCGCGGTCTCGCGAATCTCAGGTGATTCCGCAAGTTCTTCTTCCAGACCCTGAGTGGCGGTGTTTTCCTGCGCTTCAACAAGGCTTGCCGGAATATCGCTTTCTTCAGGCCCGCGCCACCCGTGGCGCTTGTCATAAGCTAACAGCCCCTGCGCAAGTGCTTTCTGTGCATAGGGCTGAAGCTCGCTATCCAGCGTTGTGTAAATCCGATAGCCGCTGGTATAGGCATCGTTATTGAATTCCTCGATAGCATACTGACGCGCCATTTCGGAAACATAGGCCGCATCAACTTCTGTCTGTGTGCGATGGCGTTGAGCGCTGATCGGCTCCTGCACGGCCAGCTGGTAGGTGTCCTGCTCAATGAAGCCCAGTTCGCGCATACGGAATAGAATCCAGTTGCGGCGGATCAGTGAACGTTCGGAGTTCGCCAATGGGTTAAAAGCAGACGGAGCCTTGGGCAGCCCGGCGATCATTGCCGTCTGGGCAAGGCTAAGCTCGGCAAGGGGTTTGTTGTAGTAGGTTTCCGCCGCTGACGCGATGCCATAAGCGCGGTTGCCGAGGAAAATCTTGTTAACGTAGAGCTCAAAAATTTCTTCTTTAGTAAGGACTTGCTCCATCTGCAAGGCCAGCAGAATTTCGCGGATTTTACGCGTAAAGGTCTGCTCCAGGGTCAGAAGATAGTTTCTGGCGACCTGCATGGTAATGGTGGAACCACCTGACTGAATGTTGCCACCGCTTTGCACAAGTTCCAGCGCGGCGCGTACCAGTCCTCGTGGGTCCACGCCGGTATGCTCGAAGTAACTCTGATCTTCCGCCGCAATCAGTGCGTCGATCATGGGCTGGGGAATCTCTGCAAAATCGACGGGGATTCGGCGTTCTTCACCAAACTCACCAATCAGCTTGCCGTCACGTGTGTAAATACGTAGCGGGGTGTGCAGTTCGAAATCCTGCAGCTGGCGAACATCCGGAAGCCCTGGAGAAAAGTACATTGCAGCGCCAACAACGGCGAGAGCAACGGTTCCCGCCAAGGACACCAGCAGAAAGAATAACGATAAAGTAATGTTACGGATCAACTTCATGGAAAAGCCCCTGTGGGCAACAAGGAGTGGCATCAGGCTTGATGATACACAGCACAATAATAATAGAAACAGATGATAGCCGAGCATTATAAGAAGCTAAGCCAGCTCTCACCAGTGTTGATGTGATAAAAGGTGTTGCGTGTGTCCCCCATTAAAATAATGTAACCTTCAAAAACGCCTTATGAAAGCGGGAGTCATATTCAATAATGCGCTTGCTAAAACCCGGTAAAGGGTTGATTGGCGTCGATATTACCTCGGCTACTGTCAAACTTCTCGAACTCAAGCCAACGGCGACCAATTACCAGGTGGCGAGCTACGCTGTCCGGCCGTTACGCGATGGTGCTGTCGTCGAACGTCGGATTCAGGACATTGATGACGTGGCTAACGTTCTCAGTCGAGCGGTTGAACATGCCAGACCGTCAACCCGTAAGGCTGCCGTGGCAGTGCCTGCCAGCGCTGCCATCACCAAAACCCTGACGTTTTCGGCGGGGCTGAGCGAAGAAAGCATCGAAGAGCGAATTATTGCCGAGTCTGACCGCCATATCCCCTTTCCGTTTAACGAAGTGGCGTTTGATTTTCACCTGCTAGGGCTATCGCCCTTCAATGAAGATGAACAGCAGGTGCTGCTTGTTGCCTGTCGACAGCAGGATGTCAGGCAGTTGACCGAAACGCTTGAGCGCGCAGGCCTGGAGCCCGCCGCCGTGGATGTGGAAACCTTTGCTGTCGAGCGTACCTTCGACTTGCTGCGGCGTCAGTTAAAGACGCAGACGGATGCATCCACTTGCGTTGGTCTGGTGGATATTGGTGCCAATATGAATGCTTTCCACGTCATGCGCGAAGGTCATATCGTCTATAGCCGCGATACGGTGTTTGGTGGGCGGCAATTAACCGATGCCATTCGTGAGCGTTATGACCTTTCCATGGAAGAAGCCGGGTTCGCCAAGAAGCGCGGTGGTTTGCCAGACGATTACCAGCGCCAGGTATTAACCCCGTTTTTGGAAACGGTGGTTCAACAGGTTGGGCGCTCCCTCCAGCTTTACTACACCGCCGGTCGTCACCATGAAGTGAAGGAGATTATTCTGGCAGGAGGCTCCAGTGTAATTCCCGGTTTGGCTGAGCGTATTGCACAAGACAGCGGTATGGCCGTGACCATTGCCAATCCATTTCAGCATATGCAGGTGAGCAAGAAGCTAAATCAGGAAGCGTTAAGCAATGATGCGCCCGCCATGTTAACCGCCTGTGGGCTGGCGATGCGAGCCAAACTGTGAGGAGGCCAGCATAGTGAGTGTGATGATAAACCTGCTGCCCTGGCGTGATGCTCGCCGAGAACAGCTGACACGGCGTTTTTATGTACGCCTTATAGCGACCTTGGTATTGGCAATGATTCTGGGCGGTCTGGCCACGTTTTATTATGACGCCGAGCTGAAAGCGCAGCAGCAGCGCAACGATTTCATTCGTCAGCAGATACTTCAGCTTGATGACGACATTCGCCGTGTGCAGGAATTCAAGGCGGATGCTGAGGCGTTAAGTGAACGGCTCACCTCTTTCCAGAATTTGCAGAATGCCCGTGGTGCGACGGTGGTGTTCTTCAATAATCTGTCGGCCAGTATAGTCGATGGCGTGGTTTATCAGCGATTATCGCGCAATGCTGATCTGGTGAGTGTCACCGCTGAAGCCGGGACGGATCGACAGGTATCCGAGCAACTTCGCCAGATTGAGAAAATGCCGGAGCTGGGAGTTCCTGCGCTTTCTGAAGTCGAGCGGGAGGCCTCTTCCACACGACGAATTTTCCGTTTTGATGTGCGTCAGATGTCACTTGCCGCGCCGGACGAGGTGAGTGATGAATAAGAACCGCTGGAACGAAGAGTGGGAACGCCTACGAGAGACGGATTTTCAGTCACTTGACGTAAAGGAGGCGGGCGCCTGGCCATTGTTGCTGAAAGTTATTACCTTTCTGCTGGTTTTTGTGGTGGCGTTGGCGGTGCTTTACTGGTTTGTCATCAAGGAGCGTATCGACACCTTATCGGATGCCCGTCAAACAGAAGCCAGATTGCAGGCTGAGTTCCGACAAAAAGCGGCAGAAACCACGTATCTGCCGGAAATTGAGCAGCAGCTGGCGGATATGGATAAACAGATCCAGCGCTTACGCGCCATGCTGCCCACCAATGCCGAGATTCCTTCACTGCTTGATAGCATCAGCGACGCAGCGCGGGATAATCGCCTGAGCGTGGAAAACATACGTTTGCAGGCAACGGCCAGTCAGACACACCATATTGAGCATCCTTTTGATATCGAAGTTCAGGGTAGGTATCACGATATTGCGCAGTTTGTGGCTGATATGGCCGCGCTGCCTCGCATCGTGACACAGCATGATTTTGTTCTTGAACCTGTTGATGGCGAATCGCCAACGTTGCGGTTGGCGATTCTTGCCCGAACTTACAGTGACCGTTTTCAGGCTGACAGTGTAGAAACTCGAGAAGAGGGCGAGCAATGAGCCGCTGGCAAGGTTGGGGGTTGCCTGTACTGGCTTTGCTGCTGCTAAGTGGCTGTGCGGATGCGCAGCTTGGCAGTCTGGCCCAACAACTTGAAAAGATCCGTCAGGCACCCGGTGTTCAGCAACCATTGGTCGTACCGAATGTGCCGGAATATCAACCGGTTGCCTATGTCCATGAGGATAAACGCAGCCCCTTTCTGGCACCGGAAGCGGTGGCAGGTTTTTCCGTGCCTGTACAAACGGTCAGTTATGAACTGGCGCCTGATACGTCTCGCGATCCGGAACCTCTCGAGCGATTCTCCCTGCAGGAGCTTCGGTTGGTGGGAATGCTGAAAATGAATGACCGTCAACGTGCCTTGGTTCGAACGCCTGAAGGTGATGTGGTGAGCGTTAGTGAAGGTAATTATATCGGTCCCGATTATGGGCGGATTGTTCGTATTGGTGATACGCATATTGAGGTGAATGAACGAATTTTCACCCAAACCAGCGGCTGGCAGATACGTGATGTGACGCTAACAATAGGTAATGGCGAATGAGCCGGGATATCGTCAGGCACCTACGGATAAGGGGTTGTTGAATGTTGAGTAAGACGCTAAACGTGATGCTGTTGCGCCGCATCCTCACCGGTATACTGTCGCTATTTGCCTGTCTGCCTGCATTGACCTATGCAGCGGTGTTGGCGGATCTGAGTGTTGAAAGTGTCAGCGCGGATCGCGTGGAGATTAATCTTAAGTTTTTCGGCGAAGCGCCGGTTATTCAGGAGTACCAGCTGACGTCACCCAACCGCTTGATGTTGGACCTGTCAGATACCCGTAGTGCCCTTGGGCAGCGCTATTTTGATGTTAATCAGGCCGGTGTCGAGCGCATTACTGCCGTCGAAGGTAATGGCCGCACGCGGCTGATTGTCAATATGGCCGGTGCTTACGACTATACAACCCAGCGCGATAGCGATTCTCTGCGGGTCTCAGTGGGAGCGGCGATCAATGACACAGATAATGTCCGCCCATCATTTGCCGAGAACACCGTTTCGGATCCTGGCGACACCAGCTTGGCCACCACCCAGGGGCCGCAGATTGAACGAATTGATTTCCGCCGTGGCGATGAGGGGGCGGGAAAGCTTGATGTGGTATTCAATCGCGAGAATATCCGGGTTCGTGTGGAAGAAGACGGGCGTAACCGTGTCGTGGTCGATCTGCGGGATGTGGCGATTTCTGACGCGCTTAACCAGATATACGATGTGACGGATTTCGCAACACCGATTCAGCGCATCGTGCCCAGAGCCACGCAGCGCGGTACGCAGTTAGTGCTGGAGACGCAAGGCCCTTATGCCATGATGTCTTCCCAGAACGGCCAGACGCTAACCGTGGAAGTTCAGCCAGCAAATGAAACCTCCCAGTCGCTATCTCAGCAACGTTCAGCAAACGGTGAAGAGGTTTACTCCGGGGAGCCCCTGAGTCTTAATTTTCAGGATATTGAAGTGCGTGCGGTACTTGCCACGCTGGCTGAATTTACGGGCCTGAATATCGTCGCCAGTGACAGTGTGACGGGGCGGGTGACTCTCAACCTCAACGAAGTGCCCTGGGATCAGGCGCTGGATCTGATTCTGCAGAGCCGGGGGTTATCAAGTCGCGAGAAGGGCAATGTCATTGTCGTGGCACCCGCTCAGGAACTGGCCCAGTTGGAACGTCAGGAGCTTGAAGCGCGCAATCAGCGCGATACGCTGGAACCACTGATTACTGAATTCGTTGAAGTCAAGTATGCCCGGGCGGAAGACCTGGCACAGCTGTTACGTGGTGGAGAGGGCTTTGGTCTGCTCACTGAGCGGGGGCGGGTGAGTATTGATCAGCGCACCAATACCTTGCTGATTCAGGATACCCGTGATCAGGTTGACCAGGTTCTGTCTACGCTGGATCGTCTGGATGTGGCCGTGCGTCAGGTGCAAATCGAAGCGCGCATTGTGATTGCCCGTGATACCGCCTCCCGCGAGCTGGGTATCAACTGGGGGATTTCCAGCAACCGGGGCTTTCAGCAGGCAGAGAATGGCAACTATACGCGGCGTAATGTCAATCCGGGTAATATCAACCGGGCGCAGGGTGGGTTAACCGTTGACCTGGGGGATAACTCAGCCGCTCAAAGTACCTTTGGCTTTGGTTATCTGTCCGGCGATATACTGCTGGACCTGGAGCTTAGGGCGCTGGAAAGTGAAGGTAAGAGCCAGACAATTTCCCAGCCGCGTATCATTACGGCCAACCAGCGAACTGCGATTATCAGCCAGGGTGAAGAGCGGGCCTTCCAGAGCGTTGATGGCAATGACAATCCGGATACCGAGTTCAAAGAAGCCCTGCTTTCGTTGGAAGTAACCCCCCAGATCACCCCGGATAACCGGATTATCATGGATCTTGTTATCCGTAATGACAGCTTCCGGGAGTCCGAGTTTGGGGGGGAGCCGCCTATCGATACCAATACCATTGAGACACAAGTGCTGGTTGATGATGGGCAAACCGTTGTTTTAGGTGGTATCTTGACAACAGAAGAATTGCGCCAGATGGCCAAGACGCCTTTACTGGGTGATCTACCTCTCATTGGAAGACTGTTCCGTTATACTGAAGAGAGTAGTGAAAAAGTAGAGTTGCTGGTCTTCATTACTCCACGATTACTTGATGATGGTTTGGCGGTTCGTTAATGCAGGATTTACCCAATCTTTTTTTGATCGGCCCCATGGGGGCAGGCAAAAGCACCATTGGTCGCTTGTTGGCGGCTGAGTTGGCGCGCGACTTTGTGGATAGTGATCATGCGATTCAGGACCGCTGTGGCGCCGATATCCCATGGATATTCGATGTTGAAGGCGAGTCAGGTTTTCGTCAGCGTGAAGTGCAGATGATAGATGAACTGACTCGCCGCGCCCCTATCGTGCTGGCGACAGGCGGTGGTGCCGTGTTGCGCGAAGAAAACCGCCGGGCCCTGCGTGATCGCGGGACGGTCATCTACCTGATGACTACCGTCGAACAGCAGCTCAGGCGAACCTCCAAGGACCGTAATCGGCCGCTACTGCAATGTGAAAACCGCGAGCAGGTGCTCTACGACATGTTCGCCAAGCGTGATCCGCTTTATCGTTCGACGGCTGACGTCAGCGTGCGTACCGATCGGCGCAGCCCGCGGGCGGTGGTCAATGAAATTCTGCGCCGTGTCCAGCGCCTGGTGGACCCACTTCAGCCAGATGAGAGCGCCCCTAAAAACACCACCAATCAAACCGTTACAAAGAAGGTATCGTCATGACGCAGTTACCGGACGCCCTGCGTACGCTGAATGTCTCCCTGGGTGAGCGTAGCTACCCGATCCATATCGGTGCTGGGTTATTGAGCGACCCGCAGGCCATCCTGCCGTATCTGGCAGGGCAGCAAGTCATGATCGTTACCAACGAAACCATCGCCCCCCTGTATCTGGAAACGCTCTGCGCGCAGCTGCCGGATACTCTGGACGTGAAGACCTGTGTGCTGCCGGATGGTGAGCAGTATAAAACCATCGAGCAGGTCAACCGCATCTGGGGAGCGTTACTCGAAGCGGGGTTCAACCGGCGTTGCACGCTGATTGCACTGGGCGGCGGCGTGATTGGTGATATGACCGGTTATGCAGCTGCCTGTTACCAACGTGGGGTGGCGTTTATTCAGGTGCCTACCACGCTACTGGCGCAGGTGGATTCCTCGGTAGGCGGTAAAACGGGGGTCAATCACCCGCTGGGCAAAAACATGATTGGTGCTTTCTGGCAGCCCAGGGCGGTTCTGGTCGATCTTGATACCCTGGTAACGCTGCCTGACCGGGAAATTTCCGCCGGGCTTGCCGAGGTTATCAAGTACGGTCTGATTCGCGATGAGGCGTTTCTCAGTTGGCTTGAGACGCACATGTTGGCGCTACGAGGTCACGACGCCCATCATCTGGCGGAGGCGATTGCCAGAAGCTGCCAGATAAAAGCGGATATTGTCGCAGAAGACGAAACCGAGCAGGGAGTAAGGGCATTACTGAACCTTGGGCACACCTTCGGGCACGCCATTGAAGCGCATCAGGGGTACGGTAACTGGCTGCACGGTGAAGCGGTAGGAGCGGGTATGGCGATGGCCGCTACGCTATCTCATCGCCTGGCATGGATTGATGACGCGGCGCTAGCCCGTTGCCTGGCTGTGATTGAAAGTGCAGGTTTACCGCTGGCAGCACCGCAAGACATGCAGCGTGATGACTTTCTGGTGCGGATGCGCCGTGACAAGAAAAACATCGATAGTCGACTGCGTCTGGTGTTGCTGAATGCCTTGGGAGATGCCTGTCTCAGTGATGAAACACCCGATGAGCAGCTCAATGCGTTACTGGATGAGTTTCCACGTCACTAAGCACTGCGCGTCATTAAGCACAGATAGCGATGAAGCCCGGCTGACTATATCAGGCGGGCTTTTCTATGCGTGTAAGGCGGTGTTTAGTCTTACCTGGGGCTGGCAGATAGAGATTCGAGAATCGATAATCAGAATGCCTTATGCGCTATCGGCATGGGATTTTCGTCTAATTGTAGACTAAAGTTTAAATTTGATTTTTTTCGTTAAATTATCGTTTTGCTGCGCTGCAAGTTATTGACGTGTATCGGTTTTTTATTTTTCATGTTTTGCAACCTGCGGATTTGGCAAGGTTTTTTGCATTCCTGCGGCGGAGATGTGATTGCACTACGCGGGTGCCAGTGGCTATGCTGAGCGGCCATTTTCCATTCTAGTGGTGGCCGCTTTTTCCCAAGGTAGACCAAGAAAGGTAGAAGTAAAAAATTCAGAAAACCTTCCTTTATACCATGGCGCCGCTGTAAATAAAACACGCTTTTTGAGGCACGCCCATGAACAGAGGTCTTCATCAACCCGGCGAGTTTCGTGACAATTGTGGCTTCGGCTTGATTGCCCATATGGAAGGGCAAGCCAGTCACGACTTGTTGAAAACTGCCATTGAGTCACTCACCTGCATGACCCACCGTGGCGGCATTGCAGCCGATGGAAAGACCGGTGATGGTTGTGGCTTGCTACTTAAAATGCCCGACCGCTTCATGCGCGAAGTGGCGGCAGAGACTTTCACTCAACCACTGGGTGAGGCATTTGCCGTTGGTGTCATTTTTCTGCCTGATGATGATGCCCGTGCTGAGCGTGCCCAGGCCACACTGGAGCAAACGCTGGAACAGCGGGGGCTGACGGTTGCGGGCTGGCGGGTCGTGCCAACCGATGCGTCCGTGTGTGGCCCGATGGCGCTTGATTGCCTGCCACGCATTCGGCAGATCTTTGTCACGCCTGGCAGCGGCGAACATTTCGATGTCGACCTTTTCATGGCCCGTCGCCGTGCTGAAGAGCAGTTACGTGATGAGCCCGATTTCTATGTGGCATCACTGTCATCTGAAGTAGTGTCTTATAAAGGGTTGGTGATGCCGGCAGACCTGCCAGCGTTCTACCAGGACCTGAACGACAAGCGCCTGGAAACGGCCATCTGTGTCTTCCATCAGCGCTTTTCGACTAATACGGCACCGCGCTGGCCTCTGGCCCAACCGTTCCGGTTGCTCGCCCATAACGGTGAAATCAACACGATTGAAGCCAACCGTGGCTGGGCTAACTCACGCAAGAAAAACTTCGTCAGCGATCGCCTGCCGGATATTGCCGAGCTTGATGAGATTGTTAACACCAGCGGCTCGGACTCCTCAAGTATGGACAACATGCTTGAAGTATTACTCACCGGCGGTATGGATCTGCACCGCGCCGTGCGCATGATGGTGCCACCTGCCTGGCAGAACGTGGAAACCATGGATGCCGAGCTGCGTGCGTTTTACGAATACAATTCCATGCACATGGAGCCTTGGGATGGTCCTGCCGGCGTGGTCATGACCGATGGTCGCCAAGCGGTGTGTATGCTGGACCGTAATGGTTTGCGCCCGGCGCGCTGGGTGATAACCAAAAACGGTTTTATTACGCTGGCATCGGAAATCGGCACTTATGATTACAAGCCCGAAGACGTGGTCGCCAAAGGGCGCGTCGGGCCCGGTCAAATGTTGGCCGTCGACACTCAGACCGGCGAAGTGCTGCATACCGATGAGATTGATGGCCGATTGAAAGCGGCGCACCCTTACAAGCGCTGGTTAAAGCAGGAAGCCCATTATCTTGAATCAGCGCTGACCGAACTGGCGCGCTTTCAGGCCATGGACGTTGATGTGTTGAACACGCAGCAGAAAATGTTCCAGGTCAGCTTCGAAGAACGTGATCAGGTGTTGCGTCCGCTGGCAGAAAGTGGTCAGGAAGCCGTAGGTTCCATGGGGGATGACACGCCGATGGCCGTGCTTTCCTCGCGCCCGCGTCTGCTGACTGACTATTTTCGGCAGAAGTTTGCTCAGGTGACTAACCCGGCCATTGATCCGTTGCGCGAAGCGATCGTGATGTCGCTGGAGACCTGTATCGGCGCGGAACGGAATGTCTTCAATGCAACGCCTGAGCATGCCCACCGAATCATTCTCACGACACCGGTATTGTCGCCGCGCAAGTTTACGGCGCTTGTTAATAATGATCAGGATCCGGCCTTCGTCAGCCATACCCTGTCGATGGGCTATGATCCTGCTGAACAGAGTCTTAAACAGGCGCTGACCGCCCTATGTGACGACGCTGAAAAACAGGTGCTGGCGGGCAAAGTCGTTCTGGTGCTTAGTGATGCGGATCTTCCTCAGGGGCAGATTCCCATTCAGTCCGTGCTTGCCGTGGGTGCTGTGCACACTCATCTTGGTCGGTTGGCGATGCGTCCTGATGCCAACATTGTGGTGGAGACGGGCTACGCTCGCGATGCCCACCAGATGGCCGTATTGTTTGGTGTCGGTGCGACCGCCGTGTATCCCTGGCTTGCCTACCAGGTCATGGCAGACATGCAGCGTGTCGGCGAGTTGACCGGTAATCCGGCGGACGCGCGGGAAAACTATCGTAAAGGCATGCAAAAAGGCCTTTATAAAATCCTGTCCAAAATGGGGATCTCTACCCTGGCTTCCTACCGTGGCTCAATGCTGTTCGAGGCGGTGGGGCTGGACAGCGACATCATGCAGATGTGTTTTGACGGCATGGCCTCGCGTATCCAGGGAGCAGGCTTTGCGGAACTCCAGTTACAGCAGGAAGCTCTTGCCCGTGATGCATGGATTCCGCGCAAAGGCATTTCCCAGGGTGGCCTGATGAAGTATGTGCATGGTCATGAGTACCATGCCTACAACCCGGATGTGGTTATGTCGCTGCAGCAGGCCGTGCAGGAAGGTGACTACCAGAAATGGAAAAAATTTGCCCAGCTGGTCAATGAGCGGCCCGTCGCCACCATCCGCGATATGCTGTCACTCAAGCCGTCAGATACGCCTGTGCCACTGGAAGAAGTGGAAGGCATTGATGAGCTGATTCCGCGCTTTGATAGCGCCGGGATGTCACTGGGTGCACTTTCGCCAGAGGCGCATGAGGCTCTGGCGCAGGCCATGAACGAAACGGGCGGCCGCTCAAACTCTGGTGAAGGGGGGGAAGATCCCGCACGTTATGGCACGGTGCGCAGTTCCAAGATCAAGCAGATTGCCTCAGGCCGCTTTGGTGTGACGCCGCATTATCTGGTGAACGCCGACGTACTGCAGATCAAGGTGGCTCAGGGGGCTAAACCCGGTGAAGGCGGCCAGTTGCCGGGGGGGAAAGTGAATGCCCTGATTGCTCGGCTGCGCTATGCCGTGCCGGGGGTTACGCTGATTTCACCGCCGCCGCATCATGACATTTACTCGATTGAAGATCTGGCGCAACTGATCTTTGACCTTAAGCAGGTCAACCCGGATGCCCAGGTTTCTGTGAAGCTGGTCTCGGAGCCGGGTATCGGCACCATTGCCACAGGGGTTGCCAAGGCCTATGCCGACCTGATTACCGTATCAGGTTATGACGGTGGCACCGCCGCCAGCCCGCTGACGTCCATCAAGCATGCGGGCTCGCCCTGGGAACTTGGCTTGCCGGAAGTTCATCAGGCGCTTCGTATCAATGGCCTGCGTAGCAAGATTCGTCTGCAGACCGATGGCGGACTGAAGACCGGCCTTGATGTGGTGAAAGCGGCAATTCTGGGGGCGGAAAGCTTTGGTTTTGGTACCGCTCCCATGGTGGCGCTGGGCTGTAAATATCTGCGCATCTGCCATTTGAATAACTGTGCTACCGGCGTCGCTACCCAGGATGATTACCTGCGCGGCGAGCATTTCCGCGGCACGGTCGATATGGTCAAAAACTACTTCCGCTTTATCGCTGAAGAAGTCCGTGAGCTG
Organism: Halomonas sp. LS-001; assembly: GCF_052983955.1. Taxonomy (NCBI): domain Bacteria; kingdom Pseudomonadati; phylum Pseudomonadota; class Gammaproteobacteria; order Oceanospirillales; family Halomonadaceae; genus Halomonas; species Halomonas sp. LS-001. Next base: position 2,886,581 of record NZ_CM129816.1, on the reverse strand, counting down.
ATGGCCATGCTGGGTGTGCGCCAGTTGACGGATCTTATCGGGCGTACCGATTTACTTGAAGTGCTGGAAGGCCAAACAGCGGCTCAGCGCAAGCTGGACCTGACGCCGCTGCTGGGGAATGACTTTGTGCCCTCGGATGCGCCGCAATTCTGCCAGGTGAGCCGTAACGTACCCCATGATCCAGGGGCCAAAAATCTGGAAGTCCTGGACGCGGTTAAAGACGCGATTGAAAGCAGATCAGGCGGCACCTTCACGTTTCGTATCACCAACTGCGACCGTAGCGTAGGGGCCTTGACGTCAGGGGTGATCGCCAAGCGCTATGGCGAGGTCGGCCTTGAAGAAGCGCCGCTGGATGTGCGCTTTACCGGTGTGGCAGGGCAGAGCTTCGGGGTATGGAACGCGCGTGGCCTGAACCTTCACCTCGAAGGCGATGCTAACGATTACGTGGGTAAAGGCATGAACGGCGGTCGGATTGTGATTATACCGCCGCGTGAAAGCCAGTTTGAAAGCCATAAAACCGCTATTGTCGGCAATACCTGCCTGTACGGTGCCACCGGTGGCCAGCTATTTGCGGCAGGTATTGCCGGTGAGCGTTTTGGCGTGCGTAACTCAGGCGCCCGCGCGGTCATTGAAGGCGCAGGCGATCATTGCTGTGAATACATGACCGGTGGTCTGGTCTGTGTACTGGGTAAAACCGGGGTTAACTTTGGCGCAGGCATGACCGGTGGCTTCGCCTATGTGCTCGACGAGGATCGCACCTTTGTTGATAAGTACAACCATGAGCTCGTCGAAATTCATCGCGTCAATACGGAAGTCATGGAGGCCTACCGCCGCCATCTGCGCGAGGTGATTGAAGAGTACGTGGCCGCAACAGGCTCGCAGCGTGGGGCCGATATTCTGGAGGACTTTGGTGATTATGTGCGCCATTTCTGGTTGGTGAAACCCAAGGCAGCCAGTCTGAGCAGCCTGCTGGACCAGTCGCGCCGACACGCTGAATAAGCGGCTTTGCCTGAATTGCTGATGCCGAATCACCGAGAGGACAATAATCATGGCCAACCGATTAAATAACGACTTTCAGTTTGTTGATGTGGGTCGTCAGGATCCGAAAAAGAAAGAGGCCCGTTCACGGGCGAAAGAATTTGCCGAAATCTATGAGCCTTACAAGCCCACTGATGCAGCCAGTCAGGCACACCGTTGCCTGCATTGCGGCAATCCGTACTGTGAATGGAAGTGCCCGGTGCACAACTACATTCCCAACTGGCTTCAGTTGGTGGTGGAAGGCAATATCATCGAGGCAGCGGAGCTTTCGCATAAAACCAACTCACTGCCTGAAGTCTGCGGTCGGGTTTGCCCTCAGGATCGCCTGTGTGAGGGTGACTGTACGCTGAACGATGGTTTTGGGGCTGTCACGATCGGTTCGGTGGAGAAATATATCACCGATACTGCCTTTGCCATGGGCTGGCGCCCGGATATGTCCAAAGTGGTGTGGACTGACAAGAAAGTGGCGATTATCGGCGCGGGTCCGGCTGGGCTTGGCTGCGCTGATATTCTGGCACGCAGTGGCGTCAAACCGGTGGTGTTCGATAAGTACCCGGAAATTGGCGGCCTGCTGACCTTTGGTATTCCCGAGTTCAAGCTGGAAAAAAGCGTGATGGAACGCCGTCGGGCGGTATTTGAAGAGATGGGCGTAGAGTTTCGCCTAGGTACCGAGATCGGCACCGATGTTGAGTTTGAAACCCTGTTGCAGGACTACGACGCGGTTTTTCTGGGCATGGGAACCTATAAGTACATGGAAGGGGGTTTCCCAGGGGAAGATCTGCCCGGTGTCTACAAGGCGCTGGACTTCCTGATTGCTAACGTTAACCGTTGTCTGGGGTTCGAGAAGGATCCGGCAGATTACATCTCGATGCAGGGCAAGCGCGTGGTGGTGCTTGGCGGTGGTGATACGGCGATGGATTGTAACCGTACGTCGATCCGGCAAGGGGCTGCCAGCGTCAGCTGTGCCTATCGTCGCGATGAAGAAAACATGCCGGGCTCACGCCGTGAAGTGGCCAATGCCCGGGAAGAGGGCGTGGAGTTTCTGTTCAATCGTCAGCCGGTAGCGGTTGTCGGTGAAGATAAAGTCGAAGGGGTGAAAGTGGTGCGCACCCGCTTGGGTGACGCCGATGAAAACGGTCGCCGTCGTCCTGAAGTCGTCCCTGGCTCTGAGGAAATCATTGCCGCTGATGCGGTGGTGATCGCCTTTGGTTTCCAGGCCAGTCCCGCGCCCTGGTTCAGCACCTCCAATATTGATGTGGACGAGCGTGATCGCGTGAAAGCACCGGAGCATGGTCAGTACGCCTTCCAGACCAGCAATGAGAAAATTTTTGCGGGTGGCGATATGGTGCGTGGTTCAGACCTGGTGGTCACCGCTATTTACGAGGGGCGCCAGGCAGCAGAAGGCATTCTGGATTACCTCGGCGTCTGATGAGTCTGCGTTTGAGGTATGCAGTTTCAGGCATGTAACCGGCAGGGAATCTGGTTACATGCCTGAAGGCATCGTCAGACCTAATTGAGCCTTTAGGCGTACTCTGCTATTCTGTCGTCCCATCCTGGTGTGGCTTTCTGCCGTGCCTTTTGATCACGTTTCGACAGGTTTTCCATGACACGATATATTTTCGTGACCGGCGGCGTTGTGTCCTCTCTTGGCAAGGGTATCGCGTCTGCTTCACTAGCGGCGATTCTCGAGGCGCGCGGCCTTAAGGTCACCATGCTCAAGCTCGACCCTTACATCAACGTTGATCCGGGCACTATGAGTCCCTTCCAGCATGGCGAAGTGTTCGTCACGGAAGATGGCGCAGAGACCGACCTTGATCTGGGCCACTACGAGCGCTTCATTCGTACCAAAATGACCCAGAGCAACAACTTCACCACGGGCCGCGTGTACGAAAACGTCCTGCGCAAAGAACGCCGTGGCGATTATCTGGGCGGAACCGTGCAGGTGATCCCGCATATCACCGATGAAATCAAGCGCCGCGTTTACGCAGGTGGCGAAGGGTTTGACGTGGCACTGGTGGAAATCGGTGGCACCGTGGGGGATATCGAGTCGCTGCCGTTTCTTGAGTCGATTCGTCAGATTCGCAGTGAACTGGGCGCCCAGCGAGCGCTGTTCATGCACCTGACGCTGGTTCCCTATATTGCCACTGCAGGCGAAACCAAGACCAAGCCGACTCAGCACAGCGTCAAAGAACTGCGCTCTATCGGCATTCAGCCGGATATTCTGATCTGCCGCAGTGAAGTCGAGCTTGAAGAAGCCGAGCGTCGCAAGATAGCGTTATTTACTAACGTAGAAGAACGCGCTGTGGTGCCGCTTCAGGATGCCGACACGATTTACCGCATCCCGTTAATGCTGCACGAGCATGGCCTGGATGAAATCGTCTGCAACAAGTTGCAACTGGAAGCCGGTGAGGCAGATCTTACCGACTGGGTCAGGGTGCTGGATGCCAAGCTCAATCCGCTAAAATCCGTCAGTATTGCCATGGTAGGCAAGTACATGGAGCTGCTGGATGCTTACAAGTCGCTGAACGAGGCCTTGATTCACGCCGGTATTCAGGACCGCATCAAGGTCAATGTCGACTACATCGATGCGGAAGATATCGAGCATCATGGCACCGAACGGCTGGCAGGCAAGGATGCTATTCTGGTGCCCGGCGGCTTTGGTGAGCGTGGCGTGGAAGGCAAGATTATGGCGGCCCAGTTTGCGCGCGAAAACCAGGTTCCCTACCTGGGGATCTGCCTGGGGATGCAAGTGGCCGTGATCGAATATGCGCGCAACGTGGCGGGTTGGGCGGATGCCAATTCGACCGAGTTCACCCATGAGACCCAGCATCCGGTGGTGGGCCTGATTACGGAATGGCTCAACGCTGAAGGCAAAATCGAGCTGCGTGATGCGGCGTCTGATCTTGGCGGCACCATGCGCCTGGGCGGACAGGTATGCCATCTGGAATCAGGCACGCGGGCGCATGCGGCCTACGGGGCAGACGAGATTGTTGAGCGCCACCGCCACCGCTTTGAAGTCAACAACCAGTTTATTGGTGAGCTGGAAAAAGCTGGCCTGGTGGTTTCCGGAAAAAGTGTCGATCAGTCACTGGTAGAAGTCATTGAGCTGGCCGACCACCCCTGGTATGTGGCGTGTCAGTTCCATCCGGAATTTACCTCCACGCCTCGCGACGGACACCCGCTATTTAGCGGTTTCGTCAATGCCGCCCTGGCGCACAAGACGGCTCGTATTCGCCATCAGTCAGCGGTCCAGACACCGTCAACCGCAGGGCATAACGAGGAGTAAGAGTCGCATGACTTACCCACAACCTGCAGAGCGTCATATCAACATTGCCGGCCTAACCGCCGGCAATTCTTTGCCGCTGATGCTGTTAGGCGGAATGAACGTGCTGGAAAGCCGCGACCTTGCCATGGAAGTCGCGGCCACCTATGTCGAGGTGACACGCAAGCTCGGCATTCCGTATGTTTTCAAGGCCAGTTTCGACAAGGCCAATCGCAGCTCGATCAATTCCTTTCGCGGGCCGGGCCTGGAAAAAGGGCTGGCGATTCTGGCTGAGATCAAAGAGCGCTTTGAGGTGCCCATCATCACCGACGTGCATGAGCCCTGGCAGGCCGAGCCTGCCGCCGAGGTGGCCGATATCATTCAACTACCGGCATTTATGGCGCGTCAGACCGACCTGGTGGTGGCCATGGCCAAAACAGGGGCAGTAATCAACCTCAAGAAACCTCAGTTTCTGGCACCCCATGAAATGCGTCATATCCTGAGCAAGTGCCAGGAAGCCGGCAATGACCAGTTGCTTCTGTGTGAGCGTGGTTCCAGCTTTGGCTATAACAACCTGATTGTCGATATGCTGGGTTTTGGAGACATGAAGCAGACGGGATTCCCGGTCTTTTTTGATGTCACTCATGCGCTGCAGCGCCCTGGTGGGCGGGCCGACAGCGCTGATGGTCGTCGTGCCCAGGTGGCTGAGCTGGCGCGTGCCGGTGTGGCTGTCGGCCTTGCCGGGATTTTTCTCGAGGCCCATCCTGATCCGGATAATGCCAAGTGCGATGGCCCTTGTGCGCTACCGCTGGATCAACTTGAACCGTTTCTTTCTCAGCTTGTTCAGCTGGATTCTCTGGTCAAAGGCTTTGTACCGCTGACCATTCGCTAAGGTGTCAGCAGAGCCAACTACCTGAACGCTGATAAAAGCTTTTTTGAACGCTAATAAAAAGGATAGATTCATGACGAAAATAGTCGATATTCGCGCGCTGGAAGTATTGGATTCGCGTGGCAACCCAACGGTATTCGCCACGGTTCGTCTGGAGAGTGGCGCACAGGGGGACGCCTGTGCACCCAGTGGCGCTTCCACAGGGTCGCGTGAGGCGTTGGAGCTACGCGACGGTGATAAGTCTCGCTATCTTGGCAAAGGGGTTTTGAAAGCCGTTGAAGCGGTTAATGGCCCGATTCGTGAAGCACTGCTGGGAATGGACGCTCGCGATCAGCGTGGCCTGGACGATGCCATGCTGAAACTGGATGACACGGAAAATAAAGCGAACCTTGGCGCTAACGCCATTCTGGCCGTATCACTTGCCGCCGCCAAGGCAGCCGCCAATGCCAAAGGGGTGCCTCTCTACGCACATATCGCCGAACTCTATGGTCAACCGGGTGAGTACAGCATGCCGGTGCCGATGATGAATATCCTTAACGGCGGCGAACACGCGGATAACAACGTAGATATTCAGGAGTTCATGGTTCAGCCGGTAGGCGCCGCCAATTTCCGTGAAGGTTTGCGGATGGGCGCTGAAATTTTCCATGCGCTGAAAAAAGTGCTTTCTGCCAAAGGGCTGTCGACGTCTGTGGGTGATGAAGGTGGCTTTGCGCCAAATCTGGCATCTAATGCCGATGCCTTGGCGATCATCAAACAGGCCGTCGCAGATGCCGGTTATCGTTTGGGTGATGATGTCACTCTGGCACTCGATTGCGCGTCCTCTGAGTTCTACAAGGATGGCCAGTACAACCTCTCCGGCGAAGGGAAAAGCTATGATGCGGAAGGCTTTGCTGATTACCTGGCCGGTCTGTGCGCCGACTATCCGATCGTCTCCATTGAAGATGGCATGGATGAGTCTGACTGGGATGGCTGGAAAGCGCTGACCGACAAACTGGGCGACAAGGTGCAGTTGGTCGGCGATGATCTGTTTGTGACCAACACCAAGATCCTCAAGCGTGGGATTGATGAGCAGATCGGTAACTCCATCCTGATCAAATTCAACCAGATTGGTTCGCTATCGGAAACGCTGGACGCCATCAGGATGGCCCAGGATGCTGGTTTTACTGCAGTAATTTCTCATCGCAGTGGTGAAACAGAAGACACCACGATTGCGGATCTGGCCGTGGGGACTAAGGCCGGTCAGATTAAAACAGGTTCACTGTGTCGCTCTGACCGCGTTGCCAAATATAACCGTCTTTTGGTTATTGAGGCAGAGCTGGGGAACGTTAACTACCCAGGTCGCAAGGCCATTAAAGGGCAGTAAACACAAAAAACGAAGCCATTGCGTACGACTTGTCTTCAGTTTTTGTAAGAAATATCTTACATGTGGCGTAGAGAATAGCGCAAAAACAAGTGTTTATCCGGGCAGATGTAACATTCTTGCCGGTTAATTGGTTGTTTTATGCTTTAAATGTTACACAAGGCGGGCCAAGTGGCCCGCCTTGTGTATTTTGGACGCCCTTGAGCCATCGGATAAATCTGCCACAATGCGTATATGGACAAGGGGAGGCAAGGAAGCTCTCAAGCAGGATGCAACGGGATAGACAGGTACGCTGGGTGATACCAAGAAGGTTGGCCTCGGCAGGGAATGTACCTGGGGATTGTTGGCACAGGCTGTGCCAATGGAGTTGCTAGGAGCAGGCGGCCTTCGGGCCGCTTTTTTTATGTCTGGCGCTTTTTATGCCTGGATGGCTAGCCTTCGTTGAGGCGGTTACGTTCGCGTCACATCATGACGTCACTTTACTGCTGGCTGAAGGCGCATTTCCTGAACAAAAACTGCGGCACTCATGAAAAAATCGAGCGCCGTAGTACGGTTGACCAAGAACGCAACATCCAGGTGTTTAGCGTTCCAGTTTTTCAAGCTTACCCGACTTGCCATCCCATTCTTCTGCATCGGGTAGCGGGTCTTTCTTCTCGGCGATATTGGGCCATACCTCAGCCAGCTCGGCGTTGATTTCGATAAACTGTGTTTGCTCGTCAGGCAGTTCATCTTCGGAAAAAATCGCCTCCGCCGGGCATTCCGGTTCGCACAAGGCGCAATCGATGCACTCATCCGGATGAATAACGAGAAAGTTGGGGCCTTCGTAAAAGCAGTCGACCGGGCAAACTTCCACGCAGTCAGTGTACTTGCATTGGATGCAATTCTCGGTCACGACAAACGTCATTGCTAATTCCCTCTTCACGTGCTGGTTATGTCGTCAGGTGGCATTTCCAGACTGGTTTAATAACATTTAAGAATAAAAAACTTTTTTTATATAAATAAGATGCTTTATTTTAGGGCGTGACACCTACCGGCGGCAAGTGCCATCTGCCTCCAATTCTATTACAGGCGTTCACGCCACTGATATAACAGGGCAAGTGCCTCACGCGGAGACAGGTCGTCAATGTGCAGCGATTCCAGTGCCTCTACGACCGGGTGCGTGGCCTGAGCAAAAAGATCATTCTGCAACGGGGTGTTGCGCGAAGACTCCGTGTCCGGCAGCGGGCCAGGCAAACTGTCGGTGTCACGCTTTTCCAGGCTATGCAATGTTTCTCTGGCCCGCCGGATAACCGCTGTGGGAACGCCTGCCAGCTGGGCAACCTGCAGGCCATAACTCTGGCTGGCCGGGCCCGGCTCAATGCGATGCATGAAGACAATACGGTCGCCATGCTCGGTCGCTGTCAGGTGAATGTTGGCAACACCGTCAGCATGCTCCGGCAATGCTGTCATTTCAAAATAGTGCGTGGCAAACAGGGTCAACGCGCGAAGACTGGCGAGGTGTTCGGCACTGGCCCAAGCCAGTGACAGACCATCAAACGTGCTGGTCCCACGGCCAATTTCGTCCATCAATACCAGGCTCTGCGACGTGGCGTTGTGCAGAATATTAGCGGTTTCGGTCATTTCCACCATAAAGGTTGAACGCCCGCCAGCCAGGTCATCGGAGGAGCCAATACGGGTGAAAATACGATCAACCGGGCCGATTTCCGCTGCATCAGCAGGCACAAAGCTGCCGCAATGCGCTAGCAGAGTGATCAGCGCTGTCTGACGCATATAGGTCGATTTACCCCCCATGTTCGGGCCGGTAATGATCAACATGGCCTGCTCGGGGCTAAGGGTGACATCATTGGGAACAAAAGGCGTTTCGCTGACCTGCTCGACGACCGGGTGTCGCCCGGCATGAACCCGGATGCCGGTTTCTTCCTGCAAAGTCGGGCGTACCCAGTTCAGGGCGTCAGCACGTTCGGCAAAGGCGCATAGCACGTCCAGCTCGGCCAGAGCACGAGAGGTTGCCTGGAGGTCATGCAATTGGCCGTTTAAGTCATCGAGAAGGCGTTCGTAAAGCCATTTTTCGCGGCTCAATGCGCGTGATTTAGCGGATAGGGCCTTATCCTCGAATTCCTTGAGCTCAGGAATGATAAAGCGTTCGGCGTTTTTCAGCGTCTGACGCCGAATATAATCGGCGGGCGCCTGCTGTGCCTGAGCGCGGGGAAGCTCAATAAAGTAACCGTGCACACGGTTATAGCCTACCTTGAGATGGCTGAGTCCTGTGCGTTCGCGTTCACGGGTTTCCAGTGCCACCAGGTACTCGCCGGCATTTTCCGCCAGGCCCCGTTGTTCATCCAGGGTGTCATCAAAGCCTTTGGCAATCACGCCACCTTCGCGAATTACCACCGGCGGGTTTTCAATAATCGCGCGTTGCAGGGTGTCGCTAAGTTCCGGATACGGCTGGATGTGTGCGCGCAGTTGATCAATTGTGCTGCCGTTTTCAATGGCACTCAAATGTTCACGCAGTTGGGGTAGTGTGGCCAATGCATCACGCAGCCTGGCCAGGTCTCTTGGGCGGGCGCTGTAGAGTGCCACGCGGGAAAGAATACGTTCAACATCGCCGACCGCGTTCAGGGTCTCACGCAAAGCTTCGTAGGCTACCTCTACCTGTAGCAGGGCAACGCCCGCCTGACGGTTGTTGACTATATCGCGCTGGCGCAGCGGGCGGTTAAGCCAGCGTTTGAGCAGCCGCGAGCCCATTGCTGTCGCACAGGTATCCAGTACGCTGGCCAGGGTGTTTTCGCTGCCACCGCCCAGATTGGTGTCAATTTCGAGGTTGCGCCGACTGGCGGCGTCGATCACCACGGCATCATCACGATTTTCAACACTGATAGACGTGACATGGGGCAGGCGGGAGCGCTGGGTATCGCGTGCATAGTCAACCAGTACCCCAGCCGCCACCAGCGCTGTGGTCAGGTGGGCGCAGCCAAACCCTCGCAGGTCCTGCACTTCAAACTGGTCGCAAAGGCTGCGGGTGGCGCTATCCAGGTCATACAGCCACTCACCCTGACGGCGCAGGCCGCGCAGTGATGACAGCGGCTCAGGCAGCGTCAGGTTCTCCGGTACCAGCAGTTCCGCTGGCGAGAGGCGAGTCAGCTCGGCGAGCATTTCTTCATCGCTATCGACCTCAAGCAGGCTGAAGCGACCACTGGAAAGCTCCAGCCAGGCAAGGCCCCACTTGGCCTGATGAGGCGCAATCGCCGCCAGAACATTATCGCGTCGCGCATCCAGCAGGGCTTCATCATGCAGGGTGCCAGGCGTTACGATACGAACCACCCGGCGCTCTACCGGGCCTTTGCTGGTGGCGGGGTCGCCGATCTGTTCGCAGATGGCAACGGATTCCCCCGAGCTGACCAGGCGTGCCAAATAGCCTTCTGCGCTATGAAAGGGAACGCCCGCCATCGGGATTGGCTGTCCGCCGGATTGGCCACGCTGGGTTAGCGTAATATCGAGTAACGCGGCGGCCCGTTTGGCATCGTCGAAAAACAGCTCGTAAAAGTCCCCCATGCGGTAAAACAGGAGAACCTCGGGGTGTTCACGTTTGATATTCAGGTATTGTGCAATCATCGGCGTATTTGCCGGGCTGGTAGTGGCCATGAGCGTCCTGAAATAAGCAGGGCGCAAGCTGAAAAGGCTTGCGCGCGGTTCCATAAATAACGTTTTACGCTTGAATGGGTTAGCGGCTTTTGGCCCCTCACATTCTTTGGGCACGCAAAAGCCGTTATTCTACGCTGAAGTCATCATCGACATGAAGGAGTGAGCATGGAACCAGACGTCGAAAGTCTGAAAAATCTTGATTTGACGCTACTCGCGCAACGCTTAGGTAAGCTCTGCCAGCGCCATCAGCTTGAAGTCACTACCGCTGAGTCCTGCACCGGTGGCGGTATCGCTAGTGCCATCACGGCAGTGCCTGGCAGTTCTGCCTATTTTTCGACGGGCTACGTGACCTACGCCAATGCCGCTAAAACGCGACTTCTGGGCGTGGAAGATACGCTGCTTGCCAATGACGGAGCGGTTAGCGAGGCGGTCGTCAAGGCGATGGTGGCAGGTGCCTGTAGAGAAAGTGGGGCGGATCTCGCCGTGGCAGTGAGCGGCGTGGCAGGCCCGGATGGCGGAAGCCCGGATAAACCGGTCGGCACGGTCTGGCTGGCCTGGGGGAGCAGGAATGAGCAGCACGCTGAATGTCTGCATTTTCCAGGAGACCGCCATGCCGTAAGGGAGCAGACGGTGCGCCAGGGGATTGCGACCCTGATCGTGTATATTAGCCATCAATACGGCGAATAAAGCGCAGCCTTCGCGTTGGGAATAAACGCATGTAATCCATGCCAGGGCATTTGCTTATGCCGCGTTTTTTGGCATACTACTGGCTAACTATACAGCATTTTTTTGAGGATTTTATCAATGGCTCAGGACGAAAACCGCACCAAGGCGCTTAACGCAGCGCTAAGCCAGATCGATCGCCAGTTCGGTAAAGGCACTGTCATGCGTTTGGGGGACACCCCGCGCGTGGTCATGCCGTCTGTGTCGACAGGCTCTCTGGGGCTGGATATCGCCCTGGGTATCGGCGGTCTGCCGTTCGGGCGTGTCTGCGAAATTTTTGGCCCGGAGTCATCGGGTAAAACTACCCTGACACTATCGGTTATCGCCCAGGCACAAAAACAGGGCAAAGTCTGTGCCTTTGTTGATGCCGAGCACGCGCTGGACCCGAGCTATGCGGAAAAACTTGGCGTTAATCTTGATGACCTGCTGGTTTCTCAGCCGGATACCGGCGAGCAGGCCCTGGAAATCACTGACATGCTGGTGCGTTCGGGGGGTGTCGACGTCATTGTGATTGACTCGGTAGCCGCACTGACACCACGGGCGGAAATCGAAGGCGAGATGGGTGACTCCCACGTTGGCCTGCAGGCGCGCTTGATGTCTCAGGCGCTGCGCAAAATTACCGGCAATATCAAAAACGCCAACTGCCTGGTGGTGTTCATCAACCAGATTCGCATGAAAATCGGCGTGATGTTCGGTAGCCCGGAAACCACTACCGGCGGTAACGCGCTGAAATTCTACGCCAGTGTGCGTCTGGATATTCGCCGCACGGGGTCGGTCAAGTCGGGCGATGAAGTCACCGGTAACGAAACTCGCGTCAAGGTCGTCAAAAACAAGATAGCGCCGCCGTTCAGGCAGGCCGAATTTCAGATTCTCTACGGCAAGGGGATTTATCATGCCGGTGAGGTGATTGACCTGGGTGTTCAGTGTAGCCTGGTCGACAAGGCCGGAGCCTGGTACAGCTATAAAGGCAAAAAGATTGGTCAGGGTAAAGCCAATGCGGCCCAGTATCTGGAAGATAACCCGGATACCATGGAAGAAATCGAAAGCCAGATCCGCGGGCAGCTTTTAGCGCAACCTGAGCCTAAAGATAAAAATAAAGAAGAAGGCGCGGATAAAGAAACAACCAGCGCTAAAAAAGGCAAGAAAGCCGCGCAGGAAGATGCCGCCGCTTTCGAACCCAACAGCGACGACTTGCTGTAACGTCCATGTCTCAATGGTTTGGGCCGTTTCATGGCATTTGATACGTCACAGCGTTCCCCCCGTGAGATCGCCATTGCCTTGCTGGCGCGGCGTGAATATTCCCGCGCCGAGCTGGCCTCAAAGCTGGCCGCCAAGCAGGTGCCGCCAGACGAGATAGACGCCTGCCTGGAGGATCTGGCCGCCAGGGAGTGGCAGTCAGATTCCCGTTTTGCGGCCAGCTTTATCCGTACGCGTATTTTGCGTGGCCAGGGCAAACGCCGCATTGAAAGCGAGCTACACCAGCGCGGCGTTGATAGCGCTACCATCCAGGCAGCGCTATCCGATGTTGTTGAACAGGAAGCGGTGGATTGGTTTGAGCTGGCGCGGGAAGTGCTGGAGAAGCGCTTTGATTCTGCGGGGGAAAGCCCTAAAGAGCGTGCCAAACGTGAGCGCTTTTTACTTGGCCGTGGCTTTGATTTCGAACAGATTCGCTATGCACTCTCCTGTCTGTAAGCGGTGCCTGCAGGCGCTTTGAGCCGTTCTTTTCGTACTTTGTTAGCGGCTTCTTATACTATTTTCAGCGTCTTCTCCTTCTCTGCGGCTTTAGTCGTTTGACAACTACGCTATAATGTCGCCTTTGCGACCCCGTCGGGTAGCGGCTAAAGCGCCCTGGGGCATCACGCCTTCTTGTTTACGGATACCCTATGAAAAGCGCAGAAATCAGACAGGCCTTTCTTGATTACTTTGAACAGCACGGGCATACCCCGGTGGCATCCAGCTCGCTGGTGCCGGGGAACGACCCGACGTTGCTGTTCACCAATGCAGGCATGGTGCCGTTCAAGGATGTGTTCCTTGGGCATGACCCGAGGCCTTACGTGCGTGCTGTCTCAGCGCAGCGCTGTGTGCGTGCCGGGGGCAAGCACAACGATCTGGATAATGTGGGTTATACCGCTCGCCATCATACGTTTTTCGAGATGATGGGGAATTTCAGCTTCGGCGATTATTTCAAGCGTGAGGCAATTAGCTTTGCATGGAATTTTCTGACTCAGACCCTGGGCCTGCCCAAGGAAAAACTCTGGGTGACCGTGCATATCAGTGATGACGAGGCCGAACGCATCTGGAAAGATGAAGTTGGTATCGACCCGACACGCTTCTCCAAGCTGGATGAGGATAATTTCTGGCAAATGGGAGATACCGGCCCCTGTGGCCCAAGCTCGGAAATCTTTTTTGATCACGGCCCTGACGTTTGGGGTGGGCCTCCCGGAAGCCCGGAAGAAGACGGCGACCGCTATATCGAAATCTGGAACCTGGTCTTCATGCAGTTTGACCGGGATGCCGAGGGCACGCTGAACCCACTGCCAAAACCGTCGATTGATACCGGTATGGGGCTCGAGCGCGTGGCGGCTGTCATGCAGGGTGTCCATTCCAACTATGAAATTGACTTGTTCCAGAACCTTCTTAAGGCGTCAGCTGCGGCGACTGGGCATGCGGATACCACGACACCTTCGTTACGCGTGATCGCCGATCACATTCGCTCCTGTGCGTTTCTGATTACCGATGGCGTGCTGCCGTCCAATGAAGGCCGAGGCTATGTACTGCGGCGGATTATTCGTCGTGCGGTACGCCACGGCCATAAACTTGGCGCCAGTGAGCCATTTTTCCACACCCTGGTGGAAGCGCTGGACGCGGAAATGGGCGGGGCCTACCCGGAACTACGCAAAGCGAAAGAGCAGATTGCCCGCATTCTGCTCAAGGAAGAAGAGCAGTTCGCGCGTACCCTGGACCATGGTATGGGGCTTTTGGAAACGGCGTTGGAAGAGCTGGATGGCAAGGTGCTGTCCGGTGCGACGGTGTTCAAACTTTATGATACCTATGGTTTTCCTTACGACCTGACCGCTGATGTTTGCCGTGAGCGCGGTGTCACTCTTGATGAAGACGGTTTTCAGCGTGAGCTGGAAGCTCAGCGTGAGCGGGCACGGGCAGCCAGTCAGTTCGGCGCGGATTACAGTGCCTCGATTTCGCTTGAGGGTGAAACCACGTTTACGGGTTACGAACAGCTGAGCGATGATGCCACCGTGACCGCCATTCTGGATGACAGTGGCAATGAGCGGTCGACCCTGGAGGTCGATCAGAAAGGGGTTGTTGTGCTTGATCGCACACCGTTTTACGCCGAATCCGGCGGTCAGGTGGGCGACAGCGGGTATCTGCATGTCGACGGCGGGCGTTTTCAGGTGACAGATACCCAGAAGCAGCGTGGTCATCACCTGCATCATGGGATCATGGTGGAAGGCGCGCTTAATGTGGGTAGTCATGTAAAACCGCAAGTCGATGCGTCGCTGCGTGCCGCCACGGTTCGTAACCATTCGGCAACGCATCTGCTGCACAAGGCGTTACGCATGGTGCTTGGCGAGCACGTTCAGCAGAAAGGTTCATTGGTAACGGCTGAGCGCCTGCGTTTTGACTTTAGCCACTTTGAGCCTTTGACCCGCGAACAGCTCAAGGAAGTCGAGCGTCTGGTCAACGAACAGGTTTTGGCCAACGCGCCGACGAAAACCGAACAGATGAGCCTGGATGAAGCCAAGGCGAAAGGGGCTGCCGCGCTGTTTGAAGCCAAGTACGCGGATGATGTGCGAGTGCTGACCATTGGCGCCGATGATTTTTCCATTGAGCTGTGTGGTGGTACGCATGTGGCGCGCAGCGGTGATATCGGCTGTTGCCACGTTGTTTCGGAAGTCGGTATTGCGTCCGGTGTCCGGCGTATTGAAGCGATTACGGGCGAAAACGCGTTGCAGTATTTCTATCAGCAGGAAGCTCGCGTCAATCGCATTGGCGAACGCATTAAGGCTAAGCCGGAGCAGGTGGAATCTCGTGTTGAGTCACTGGTTGAGCGTAATCGCCAACTGGAAAAAGAGTTAGAGCAGCTCAAGGCGAAACTGGCCAGCGCAGCAGGCAGCGATATGCTGGATCAGGCGCAGGATATCCAGGGCGTCAAACTGGTTGCTACCCAGCTGGAAGGCGTGGCAGGTAAGGAGCTGCGCAATGTCATGGATCAGCTCAAAAACAAGATGGGCTCCGGTGTCATTGTTCTGGGGGTTGCGGATAAAGAGGCCTCCAAGGTCAGCCTTATTGTTGGCGTTACCCAAGACCTGACAGATCGCATTAAAGCGGGTGAGCTGGTCAATCATGTGGCTTCACAGGTCGGCGGTAAAGGCGGTGGCCGTGCGGATATGGCCCAGGCGGGAGGCAGTCAGCCAGATGCCTTGCCGGATGCTTTACAGAGTGTTTCCAACTGGTTGGAAACAAAGCTTCGTTGATTTCAAGGCCGGTGACATCAGCGTTACCGGCCTTTATAGTTATGGGTGTACATATTTTTTAACACTTAACCCTTCATTTCCGAACGCAACAGGAAAAAAACCTATATGGCACTTTACGTTCAGAAGTTCGGCGGTACCTCGGTGGGCTCTGTCGAGCGCATCAAGGCAGTGGCGGAAAAGGTAAAAGGTTTTCGAGATCAAGGGCATCAGATAGTTGTCGTAGTCTCGGCCATGAGTGGTGAAACCAATCGCCTGACGGATATGGCAACGGCGCTGAACAGTGAACCATCACCGCGTGAAATGGATATGCTGCTCTCGACGGGTGAGCAGGTGACAATCTCATTGCTTGCCATGGCCCTTCAAAGCCTGGGAGTGCCTGCCACGTCTCATACCGGTGCGCAGGTGGGCATCCACACGGATAAGGCCTACACCAAGGCGCGTATTCAGCGCATTGAAACCGATGACCTGCGAGAAGACCTTGATGACGGCAAAGTCGTCGTGGTGGCAGGTTTTCAGGGGGTCGACGAGGAAGGCAATATCACCACGCTTGGCCGGGGTGGCTCGGATACCACCGGTGTAGCGTTAGCCGCTGCCCTGAAAGCGGATGAGTGCCAGATTTATACCGACGTCGATGGTGTTTACACCACTGACCCGCGCGTCTGTTCGAAAGCGCAGCGCCTGGAAAAAATCACCGTAGAAGAAATGCTGGAACTGGCAAGCCTGGGTTCCAAGGTGCTGCAGATCCGTGCCGTTGAATTTGCAGGTAAATACAACGTTCCCCTCCGGGTGCTGTCGAGCTTTCAGGACGGCCCCGGTACGCTTATTGTTGCAGACTCTGACCAAGACGAGGACTCCATGGAAGAACCGCTTATCTCCGGTATTGCCTTTACCAAAAACGAAGCCAAGCTGACTCTGTTAAACACCCCAGACGTGCCAGGTGTCGCATCGCGTATTCTCGGCCCGATTGCCGATGCCAATATCGAAGTCGATATGATTGTGCAAAACGTGGCACCTGCAGGTGATTACACCGATTTCACCTTTACGGTTGCTAAAGGTGATTACAAGGCGACCAAGCGTATTCTGGAAGAAACGGTTATACCTGACCTGGGTGGCGGTGAGCTGCGTGGTGACGACAATATTGCCAAGGTATCGCTGGTGGGG
Organism: Halomonas sp. LS-001; assembly: GCF_052983955.1. Taxonomy (NCBI): domain Bacteria; kingdom Pseudomonadati; phylum Pseudomonadota; class Gammaproteobacteria; order Oceanospirillales; family Halomonadaceae; genus Halomonas; species Halomonas sp. LS-001. Next base: position 2,870,013 of record NZ_CM129816.1, on the reverse strand, counting down.
GTCGGGATGCGCTCACATGCCGGTGTGGCATCCAAGATGTTCCGCGTGCTGGCTGACGAAAATATTAACATTCGTATGGTGTCGACATCAGAAATCAAAATTTCTGTTGTGATTGATGAAAAACATATGGAACTGGCAGTTCAGGCGCTTCATGACGCCTTTGGCTTGAGCAAGTCGGATATTGAATCCGAGTGATTTTACGCCTCTGATCCTTCCTGACGACGAAAAGTTCATCACCATCAGGTGATGAGCTTTCTTTCAACGAAGAATTGATGTGTTATATTCGGTGTTCCAAAAGTGAAATAAAGTGTCATGCCCGTTAGGGCGAAATATTTCGCTGGCGGGATCCCGTTGCATTAAAAACGTCTGAGAAGGAGATCAGCCATGCTCATCTTAACCCGCCGAGTCGGCGAAACCCTGATGATTGGTGATGACATCACAGTGACTGTGCTAGGTGTCAAAGGTAATCAGGTACGCATCGGTGTGAACGCACCGAAGGATGTCTCTGTCCATCGCGAGGAAATCTATCAGCGCATTCAGCGTGAGCGCTCAGCTGACGTCAGCGAGGAATGACCTGATTTTTCGCGAGACGGAAAGCATGATGGAAATGAGAGCGGGCCATTCGTTGTTACCTCAGTGGGTGTCGTTTCGTTTCAGCGGCGCGTTTCTGGCCCGCTTCTCTGGTTAAACTGAAAAAAATTGTCGCAGGACTGGACAACGCCAGGTTAAATCGGTAATATTTGCGCCGTGCTGTTGAGGAGAGGTGGCCGAGTGGCTGAAGGCGCTCCCCTGCTAAGGGAGTATAGGGTTTATAGCCCTATCGAGGGTTCGAATCCCTCTCTCTCCGCCAACCAGCGGTACAAAAGTTTAGTCTGTATGCGCCCGTAGCTCAGCTGGATAGAGTATCTGACTACGAATCAGAGGGTCGGAGGTTCGAATCCTCCCGGGCGCGCCAGCTAGATGTTTTAACAGGCATCTTTAGCCTGAACAGAAGTACATTTTTATACGCGCCCGTAGCTCAGCTGGATAGAGTATCTGACTACGAATCAGAGGGTCGGAGGTTCGAATCCTCCCGGGCGCGCCAGATTCCAAACCCGCTCTCTCCTGAGAGCGGGTTTTTTGGTCGATATACGAATGAATTGAACTGGGTTGAATTGAACCAGCTTGAGTTGAGCCAGGTTAATGTGTTTCCTTAAGCTGGATCGGTTGTAGCTCGCTGCCGATCCTGCGATCGTCTAGCGCCCTCCGCTTATTGGCGGCAGGGCGCTTTTTTTATTCAGGCGTTTTCTGCAAGAAGAGAGCTGGCGTCTTCCGTTCGCTTGATATTGTCTTCGGGCGTTATCAGGGCGCCAAGTAAGGCGTCTAGCTTTGTGATACGTTTGAGGCGATGAAAGTGCTGGTTGGCTTCCGTATTACCCTGGCGCATCTGAGCCAGCCATTGCTTGACCAGTGATGTGACAACGCGTTCGGGTAGTTTCTGGCATTGCAGGTAGGCATACGTCTTTAATACCTCAGCGCGCATGTTCCAGGTGGTTTCCGGCAGGCGTTCGCCGGTAGCCTGCCAGTGACGAATGCGTGGTGCCAGCCAGGGGTCTGCCAACGCCGCTCGGCCGAGCATGACATCACAGCAGCCCGACAGCGTGCGTGCCTTCCAGTAGTCTTCCAGCGTCCAGATATCGCCATTGGCGACCACGGGAATGTTAACGTGATGGCGTATTTTGCCAATCCATTCCCAGTGGGCGGGAGGGCGATAGCCTTCATTGCGGGTGCGGCCATGCACGACAAGCTGGCGGGCACCGCCGGCTTCCACTGCTTTGGCACAGGTAACGGCCTGGAGGCGATTGGCGAAGCCAAGGCGTATTTTGGCAGTGACGGGAATGGCACCGTCAAGTGCTTCTGCGACGGCGTTAACCGCATTGAAAACCCGCTCAGGGTTGCGCAACAGAGAGGCGCCACCGTCATGACGGTTGACAAGTTTGGCCGGGCAGCCGAAATTCAGATCAATGCTGATAGCACCTAACTCCAATGCCTGGCGTGCATTGGCGGCGAGTGTTTTCGGGTCGGAACCGAGTAGCTGCAGGTGCACAGGAACACCGCTGGGCGTTGCCACGGGGGATTGCTGTAACGGTTGCAGGAGTTCCGGGCAATGCTTATAAAACACGCGTGGAGGAAGGCGCGCATCCACGACGCGGACAAACTCAGTGACCGCCCAGTCAAACCCTGCTTCTCGGGTGAGCAGGTCCCGGGTCAGTGCGTCGATAACGCCTTCCATCGGGGCTAGGCCTATTCTGCCTTTATGTAGTAAATTAACAACGTTGACTTCCACTATGGGTCCATTGCATTTAATAGTGAGTGTGGCAGTTTAGTGTACCACCCTTATCGCACGAATCATGGTGTTGGCTCTTTCGCTAGGCATTGACCAGGCGCTTACCCGGCACCGAGGCTCGAAACAAGGAGCAACTCTCATGCAGGATACGAATTTGCTGAACGAAGGCCTCTCCCTGATGGGGATGGGTATGGGGTTTGTGTTTATCTTTCTGACGGTTCTGGTGATCACTGTCACGCTGATGTCGGGTGTCGTCAGGCGATTTCAGCCTGCCGCACCTGCCCCGGCAGTAAAGCGTTCGACGAGCTCTAATGCCGCTGCCATCAATCAGGATGAAGAGGTGATGGCGGTTATAAGCGCTGCAGTTCATCGCTATCGTCGTCATAAAGATCTCTGAAAAAGCCGAAATACCCCTTTCTTTTTTGCGTTTAGCTACGTAAATTAACCACGTAAAGGTCATTCATATAGATGAGTGGTGGAGCAATCTTCAACCGCTTAACAGCTGATTTTTAGCGGCTGGTTTGTAGCGGCTCATTTTTAACGGTTTACTTTTAACGACTCACTTTTCAATGCGAGATAACGTCATGAAAGAGACGAAGCGCCCTTTGGGGATCACGGATGTTGTGCTGCGGGACGCCCACCAGTCGCTTTTTGCTACGCGTTTGCGCCTGGATGACATGTTGCCAATCGCGGAGAAGCTCGATCAAGTCGGCTTCTGGTCCCTGGAGTCCTGGGGCGGCGCCACCTTTGATGCCTGCATTCGTTATTTGGGCGAAGACCCATGGGAACGTATTCGGGCACTAAAAAGTGCTATGCCGAACACGCCTCAGCAAATGCTGCTGCGTGCTCAGAACCTGTTGGGCTATCGTCATTATGCTGATGATGTCGTTGACAAGTTTGTCGAGCGTGCCAAAACCAACGGTGTCGATGTGTTCCGTGTGTTTGACGCAATGAATGACCCGCGTAATTTTGAGCGCGCCATTCAGGCGGTACGTAATGTCGAAGGACATGCTCAGGGCACTATTTCCTATACGGTAAGCCCGGTACATACCCTGGATAGCTGGATAGATCTGGCCAAGTCTCTTGCTGATATGGGTGCAGATTCGCTGGCTATCAAGGATATGGCGGGGCTGTTAACGCCTTACACGGCGTTCGAGCTGGTGACGCGCCTCAAACAGGAACTGTCGATCCCCATTCACATGCAATGCCATGCCACGACAGGGCTCTCGACGGCAACGATTCTCAAAGCAGTGGAAGCGGGCATTGATAATGTAGATACCGCGATTTCCTCGATGTCCATGACGTATGGCCATAGCCCGACAGAGTCCGTTGTCGCGATGCTCAAGGATACGGATCGTGATACCGGTCTGGATCTGGAGTTGCTGGAAGATATTGCGGGTTACTTCCGGGAAGTGCGTAAAAAATATGCGGCTTTTGAAGGGTCTTTGAAAGGCATTGATTCGCGCATTCTGGTCGCGCAGGTGCCGGGTGGCATGCTCACCAACATGGAAGGCCAGCTGAAAGAGCAGGGCGCAGGCGACAAGCTGGATGAGGTGCTCAGCGAGATTCCCCGTGTCCGTGAAGACCTCGGTTTTATACCGCTGGTGACGCCTACCTCACAGATTGTAGGTACGCAGGCGGTGATGAATGTGATGATGGGCGAGCGTTACAAGTCCATTTCCAAAGAAGTGCAGGCACTGCTTAAGGGCGAATATGGTGCCGCACCTGCGCCCCTTAATGCTGAGCTGCAAAAGCGTGTTCTGGAAGGTGGTAAGCCAATTACCTGCCGTCCTGCAGATAACCTGCAACCGGAAATGGATAAGCTGACAACAGAGCTTCGCGACAAAGCCAAATCCGATAATATCCGCCTGGCAGAAGGTGAGCGCCAGATTGACGACGTGCTGACATATGCGTTGTTTCCACAGATTGGCCTCAAGTTCCTGAAAAACCGTGATAATCCGGATGCCTTTGAGCCAGCGCCTCAGATGCCGGACGATAAGGCCGCCTCTGCAAAAGCGCCGTCAGCGGCACCTAAGGCAGTTTCGCAAGGGCCGGAAACCTATACCATCAAGCTGAACGGTAAAGCGTTTGTTGTCGAGGTCTCTGAAGGCGGTGAAATCGCTGATGTTCAGCAGCAAGATGGCAAAGAAACTACTCAAGCTGCGCCAGCCGCTCCGGCGCCTAGTGGTGAAGCCATTAATGCGCCGTTGGCAGGCAATATCTTCAAGGTGAATGTTAAGCCGGGGGATGTCGTCGCATCGGGGGATGTCGTGATCATCCTTGAAGCGATGAAGATGGAAACCGAGGTGCGAGCCGCCAGTGACGGAACGGTATCAGCCGTGAAAGTCAGTGAGGGCGATAGTGTCTCCGTTGGCGATACGCTGATCGAACTCTAAGGGGCTTGCGCGTTATGGATAAGTTAATCACGTTATGGGAAGGCTCGGGGCTTTATAACCTTGAGCTGGGCCAGGCGGTGATGATTGTTGTCGGACTTTTGTTGCTTTATCTGGCAATTTATAAAAAGTTCGAGCCGTTATTGCTGGTGCCGATCGGTTTTGGTGGCATTCTGGCCAATATTCCTGAAGCCGGGTTGGCAATCTCTGCGCTGGATCAGGCCATTGAAGTGGCCAAGCCCGCAGTACTGCAGCAGATTGCACCGGCATTGGGTGTCGTGCTGGATCCGCTGGGCAACGTGGAAAGCTGGCGAGAAGCCCTGAAAAGCGTGGCGCATGGCGAGTCTTCCGCTGAAGCGCTACGTGCGGCAAAAGATGTAGCCACGAATGTGGGTTACAGCGATGGCATGCTCTACAGCTTTTACAAAGTGGCGATTGCTTCCGGGGTCGCGCCTTTGCTGATTTTTATGGGCGTTGGTGCGATGACCGATTTCGGCCCGCTGCTGGCTAACCCGCGGACCCTGTTTTTGGGCGCTGCTGCCCAGTTTGGCATCTTTGCGACCTTGTTCGGGGCGGTTCTGTTGACGTCAATGGGCGTTATGGACTTCTCGCTTAATCAGGCCGCTGCGATAGGGATTATTGGTGGCGCTGATGGCCCGACATCCATCTATGTTGCCAGCGTTCTGGCACCAGAGCTGCTGGGTGCGATTGCGGTGGCGGCCTATGCCTATATGGCACTGGTGCCGCTTATTCAGCCGCCAATCATGCGTTTGCTGACCACGCAAAAAGAGCGTGAAATCTCCATGACGCAGTTGCGCCCGGTCTCCAAGCTGGAAAAAATCATTTTCCCGTTGATGTTGCTGATACTGGTGGCGCTGTTTCTGCCTGATGCTGCACCACTGCTGGGAATGTTCTGTTTCGGCAACCTGATGCGGGAATGTGGTGTCGTGGAGCGTCTTTCCGACACGGCCCAGAATGGGTTGATTAATATTGTAACCATTATTCTGGGGTTAGCCGTGGGTTCCAAACTGATGGCAGAAAGCTTCCTGTCAGTGGAAACCCTGGGCATTCTCGGTTTGGGAATCGTGGCGTTCGGTATCGGCACCGCCGCCGGGGTGTTGATGGCCAAGCTGATGAATCTGGTCAGCCGTATGCCGATTAATCCATTGATTGGTGCAGCAGGCGTGTCAGCGGTGCCAATGGCGGCGCGCGTGGCCAATAGAGTCGGGCTGGAAGCCAATCCACATAACTTCCTCTTGATGCATGCCATGGGGCCTAATGTGGCGGGGGTGATTGGCTCTGCCGTTGCAGCCGGGGTGATGATCAAGTACCTGGGCTAATGCTGATGAAGCATGAATAGGGTAAACCCTGGTGTGGCAAAACAGCGGTAACAATGCGGCATGTGCGATTTTCGCGCATGCCGTATTTTTTTGTCTGTTAGTAGGCATTAATCCAGGGCGCATTAAACCCAGGGCGATTGATTATCGGTTTCGATGTTGAGTGTCGTTTTGAGACGGTTTTCCAGGGGGCTTAGATCCTGTGGCTCATCACGCGGCCAGCCGAAAGATAACTTAACACCGTCCCCATCATAGTCAGCATGCAGAATGGGTAAGGTATTCTCCTCGCACCAGGCACGGGCCTGAGCCTCCTGAGAAAAATTCAGGCGTATCGTCAGGGTGTCGCGTTCGATGATTTCACGGCTAGGTAGGGTTTCAAGCGCCTGGCTGACAGCCTGGGCATAGGCACGTGCCAGCCCGCCAGTGCCTAACTTGGTGCCGCCGAAGTAACGCGTTACGACACAGCCGATTTCACCGATGTTGCTACCATTGAGCACCTGAAACATGGGGCGGCCTGCGGTGCCGCCGGGTTCGCCATCATCAGAAAAACCGATGGCGGTCTGTTCTCCCGGTGCACCCGCAATAAAGGCACTGCAATGATGACTGGCATTAGGGTGTTCATGCCTTGCCGCTTCTAATAGGGCATGAAACCTGTCAGTGGAAGGGGTATGTGCCACCCAGGCAATGAACTGGCTTTTTTCAATCTCGATTTGATGGGTATGCCAGGTATGCGCGTCCAGCGCAGGAACAAGGTAGCGCATTAATGCTCCGTTGGATGATGTTCAACCCCCATCACAAGACTTAATACCTGCATGTCCTGATTGTGCAGATAAATGGCCGGTGAATCATCTTGTGGCAGGAGTCGCAAACCATGGCGGTCAATGGCCAGGCTTTGCAGTTTGATCGGCTGATGATTGATTTCTGCGCTTGCCGTTTCTTGAGCCGTTCCTACTTGGCAACGCCGAATGATAATGACATCTCCATCAAACAGGTTGCAATCACACATGCGATTCCCACGAATCCTGACCGCATAGGTGTTGTGGCGGGTGGTTTTACGATGTTGGGTGCTGAGGGGCATAGTGTTGGAGTGGTTGATGTTGAGGCGAGCCGCTGGCGGCAGCGGTTGATCGAAAGAGATAGCAGTCGAAGGGCTCATCAAAAATCTCCAGCATCAAAAGCGTTATGTTCGATAAAACAAGAATTGGTTGTTTTGCATAAACATGTTTTTTCATACAGTAATTTCAGTATACATGGTTTTTCATACAGTTCAATTTCCTTGCGCCAAGGGAGTTATCTGTATGTTGACGCTGAGTACATGGGGTGGATGCGACCTGGCGCCGCAGGAGGTGACTGGCGGGATTGACGCTTTCCGTGTAGAGTTCTCGGCGAATTCAAATCTGTCTGGAGAGCGCCTTGAGCCTGTGTCTTCAAGCCCGACAGCTAGCTTGCGAGCGAGATGAGCGCTGGTTGTTCAGTGGCCTTGATGTGGACATTCGCAGTGGTGAAGTTGTCCGTATTGAAGGGCCCAATGGCAGCGGTAAAACCACGTTACTCAAGATCTTTTCCGGGCAGCTGAGCGACTACCATGGCGAGCTGATCTGGAACGATGAGCCCATGCGTCAGGTGCGTGAGCATTTTCTGGCCAACCTGCTTTATCTAGGTCATTCCCCCGGCGTGAAAACGGGGTTGAGTGCGCTTGAAAACCTGGCCTGGTATCAGGCACTGGATGGTCAACAGAATAACGAAGCGGCCAGCTGGGAAGCGCTTGAAACGGTCGGGCTCGCTGGCTTTGAAGATGTGCCGGCTGGCCAGCTTTCGGCTGGTCAACAGCGCCGTATTGCACTGGCAAGGCTGACCTTGACCCCACGTATATTATGGGTGCTGGATGAACCGTTTACTGCCATTGACCGTGACGGTGTGGCGGCTCTGGAGGCACAGCTGACGGCGCATGCTAATAAGGGTGGGTGCGTTATCGTAACGACCCACCATGAGTTATCATCATCACCCGCCTTACGCCGCATCCAGCTCGGGTAATCATGAAGGAGAGAGTGGTGTCGCAGTATGAAACCGCCAAAGTTGCCCCGAGCCTGGAACCGCGTTTGAAAGAACCCGGGGACGGCATCGCACTGGCGCTGAAGGCCACCCTCAAGCGGGACCTGGTGTTGATGCTGCGCCGTCGTGGCGAAGTGCTCAACCCATTAGTGTTTTTTGCTTTGGTGATTACCCTGTTTCCGATTGGTATTTCACCAGACCCGGACTTGCTGGCACTGATAGCACCAGGGCTTTTGTGGGTGGCGGCACTATTGGCGGCGCTGCTTTCGCTGGACAGCCTGTTCCGCAGCGATTACGACGATGGCAGCCTTGAACAGCTGCTACTTGCTCCGCAACCGCTTTCGGCGCTGGCGTTAGCCAAGGTGGCGGTTCACTGGCTGTTGACCGGTCTTCCGCTGGCACTCATGGCGCCAATATTGGGTATCATGCTGGCGCTTCCGGCGGGCAGTTATCTTGTGCTGGCGATTTCGCTGGCACTCGGCAGTGCCACGTTAAGCCTGATTGGTGCCATCGGTGCAGCGCTAACTGTTGGGTTGGCACGAGGCGGCGTTCTTTTATCTCTGCTAGTGCTGCCGTTATATATACCCGTACTTATTTTTGGTGCCGGTGCCGTTCAGGCAGCGATTGTCGGCGATGCGGTTACCGCTCATCTGGCCATTCTCGGTGCATTGCTGGCGGTTGCCCTGATGCTGGCACCCTGGGCGATTGCAGCATCGTTGCGAATCAGTATTAACGGTTGAGGACACGCGGACATGTGGGCTTTTATTCATAAGCTGGGCTCGCCCAAATGGTTTTATCGAATCAGCGCGAAGCTGCAACCCTGGTTCTGGGTGGCCGCCACTGTGCTGATTGTCATCGGAACGGTGTGGGGGTTGGTATTTGCCCCGGCGGATTACCAGCAGGGCAACAGCTTCCGGATCATCTATGTACACGTGCCAGCGGCTTTTCTGGCGCAGTCCATCTTTGTCTCCATGGCGGTTGCCGGGCTGGTATTCATGGTCTGGAAAATCAAGGTGGCAGACATGGCAGCCGCCGTGATGGCACCGCTAGGGGCAGTCATGACGTTTGTTTCGCTGTTTTCCGGTGCCGTCTGGGGAGTGCCTACCTGGGGTACCTGGTGGATGTGGGATGCCCGCCTTACCTCGATGTTGATCCTGCTGTTTCTTTACCTGGGTGTCATTGCATTGAGAGGGGCGTTTAATAGTCGCGACAGTGCCTCGCGGGCAGCCTCTGTGCTGGCCATGGTGGGAGTGATCAATATTCCGATCATTAAATATTCAGTTGACTGGTGGTACACCCTTCATCAGCCAGCCACCTTCACCGTCACGGGTCGCGCGGCTATGCCCTCTGAAATGTGGTTGCCGTTACTGATTATGGTACTGGGCTTTTACAGTTTCTTTATCGCGCTGACGCTAATGCGTACGCGCAACGAAATTCTGCGCCGTGAGTCGAATAAACGTTGGGTACGTGAGCTGATAGAGGAGGCCAGGTAAATGGCATTTAGCTCTTTCGCCGAATGGATCGCCATGGGCGGTCATGCCCCCTACGTATGGTCTGCCTGGGGCGTAACACTTTTGCTGATGATGGCGTTGGCGTGGCATGCGCGATATGAACGCCGGCAGCTTATTGATGGGCTCAAACGCCGCGCCCGCAGGGAGCATGCACGCCTACGGCAAAGCGATACGCAGGCGACGGTTTATCCAGTTGATCAAGGGGAGTCATGATGACGCCTAAACGTAAGCAGAAAATGTTCGTGATTCTCGGCCTGGTGTCGCTTACTGCTATTGCTGTTGGGCTAACGCTTTACGCGCTGAGAGCCAATATCAACCTGTTTTTCAGCCCGGTGCAGATTGCCCAGGGCGATGCTCCGCTGGAGCGTACCATTCGCGCTGGCGGCATGGTGAAAGAAGGCAGCGTGGCGCGTGATACTGAAACGCTCGATGTGGAATTTGTGGTGACGGATTATGTCGATGATCTGGACGTTTATTACAGCGGTATTTTGCCGGATCTGTTTCGTGAAGGGCAGGGTGTCGTTGTTGTCGGCCAGCTACAGGCAGATGGCCGGTTCCGCGCTGATGACGTGCTGGCCAAACATGATGAAAGCTACATGCCTCCAGAGGTTGCTCAGGCGTTGGAAGAAGCAGGATACAAACCGGAAGACTATCAGGCTAAAGCGGCAGAAGTTGGCAAGCGCCTTGAAGCCAGGAGTGCATCCGAAGCGAGTGAATAACAAGCAAGCGGATAATAAGTAAGTGAATAACAAGTAAGTGAATAAAGAGGCAAATGCATAACCAGGTACTGCCTCGCTATGAAAACCGTTACGTGCTGACCCGGAGCAACCATGTTCACTGAAATGATTCCTGAAATAGGCCATTACGCCCTGGTACTGGGCCTGTTAATGGCGGCTGTTCAGGCCGTTATGCCGTTGGCCGGTGCGGCGATGCGCAAACCTCTATGGATGGCGTATGGCCTGCCGATGGCTGTTGGCCAGTTTGTGTTTATCGGCATTGCTTATGCGTGCTTGACGGCCAGTTATATGCTGGATGATTTCAGCGTTGCCAACGTCGCGAATAACTCCAACTCACTGCTGCCCTGGTACTACAAATTCAGCGCCGTCTGGGGCAACCATGAAGGTTCCGTGCTGCTGTGGAGCCTGATGCTGGCCGGGTGGAGTTTTGTTGCCGCGCTGTTTTCGCGCAACCTGCCGCGTGACATGGTCGCTCGGGTGACCGGTGTGATGGGCTCTGTATGTGTGGGTTTTCTGCTGTTTATTTTGATGACGTCGAATCCTTTTGAACGCTTGTTGCCCGGCATTCCTCAAGACGGCGCTGATCTTAACCCACTGCTGCAGGATTTCGGTCTCATCATTCACCCGCCGATGCTCTACATGGGCTATGTTGGCTTTTCGGTTGTGTTTGCGTTTGCGATTGCCGCCTTGCTTGGCGGTCGTCTGGATGCGGCCTGGACCCGTTGGGCTCGCCCCTGGTGTAACGTCGCCTGGGCATTTCTTACTGTCGGTATTGCGCTTGGCAGTTGGTGGGCCTACTACGAGCTTGGCTGGGGCGGCTGGTGGTTCTGGGACCCGGTCGAAAACGCATCGCTGCTGCCCTGGTTAACCGGCACGGCGCTGATCCACTCGCTGGCAGTCACTGAAAAGCGCGGCTCGTTCAAAAGCTGGACGGTCCTGCTGGCGATTGCCACGTTCTCACTGTCGTTGATGGGCACCTTCCTGGTGCGTTCCGGCGTGCTGACATCGGTTCACGCCTTTGCCAATGACCCGGCGCGGGGCTTCTTTATCCTGATGCTGCTGGCGATAACAGTGGCCATATCGCTGTTTATTTTTGCTCTGCGTGCGCCACGGGTGAGTCATCAGGTTGGCTTTAACTGGCTATCTCGGGATGCCTTATTGCTCATTAACAATATCATGCTGGTTATCATGACAGTGACAGTGCTGCTGGGTACCCTGTATCCACTGATTCTCGATTCACTGGACCTTGGAAAAATCAGCGTGGGGCCTCCCTATTTCAATGCGCTGATTGTGCCATTGACCGTCATCATGTGCCTGTTTATGGGCATGGGGCCGGTATCGCGCTGGAAGCGTATGCCGGGCCGCGAGCTGTATAAGCGGTTATGGCTTTCCGGTGTGGCTGCGCTGGTGATAGGTGCCCTGATCCCGGTGTTTTACGGCCCGGAATGGAATGTCTGGGTGGCCATCGGCATGATAACGGCACTATGGATCGTGATTCCCATGCTGCGCGATATCGTTGATAAAGTGCGCCATGCCAGCTCCTTCATGGCGGGGTTGAAAAAGCTCTCGTTTGCCTATTGGGGCATGGTGCTGGGTCACCTGGGGATTGCCGTTCTGATTGTGGGGGTGGCCGTGGTGTCCAATTACAATCTGGAGCGCAATGTCAGGATGTCACCAGGTACCAGTGTTGAGTTGGGCGGTTACACCTTTACCATGACGGAGTTAACAGACCGTCGTGGCCCCAATTTTCTGGCGGATACGGCGATCATTAACGTTCAGCGCAACAGTGGTGGACGCAGCTTCATTATGCGCCCTGAAAAACGCCTCTATCTGGCAACCGGCATGCCGATGACTCAGGTAGCGCTGCGTCCTGGTTTGCTCCGCGATCTGTACGTGGCAATGGGCGAAGATCTGGGCGATGGCAGTTGGGCCATGCGTATTCAGTTCAAGCCCATGGTGCGCTGGCTGTGGCTGGGCGGGCTCCTGATGGCTGCTGGTGGGTTGCTGGCGGTGGCAGATAAGCGTTACCGGCGCGTCAGAGTGCGTGAGCAAAAACCAGCGCCTTCTACCAGCGTTGCTGCTCAGCCACAAAGCGCTCAGCTGAAAAACATGGCACGGGAGTCTGGCGTATGAACCGGCGCGTGTTGTTATTTCTCCCTTTGCTTGGGTTTGCCGGGTTGGCGCTGTTCTTTTATTACGGGCTTGGACAGGACCCCTCCTATCGGGATTCCGCCTTGATGACCCGAGACTTTCCGGCGTTTGAAGCCTCTACGCTGGAAGACCCGGAGCGCCAGGTGGATAACTCCTTGCTGACGGGCGAAATTACCCTGGTCAATGTGTGGGGCGAATGGTGTCCCGCCTGCAAGCAGGAAATGCCACAGCTGCTTGATCTTGCTGATCATGGAATTCGCATGGTGGGTATCAATTACCGCGATACCCGTGAAAAAGGCCGCGAGTTTCTTGATGAGTTCGGCAATCCCTTCGAGATCAATATTTTTGATCCTGAAGGAGAACTGGGTTTTGATTTAGGCGTTTATGGCGCACCGGAAACGTTTCTGGTGGATGCGCAGGGGGTGATTCGCTATCACCATACCGGCTACATTTCACCAGAAGACGTGCGTAATACCCTGCTGCCCGAGGTGGAAAAATGGCGTTAATTCGGTGGGTGACAGCCTTGGCTGCCTTGTTGATAAGTTTCAGCGTAATAGCCGCTGGTATCGAACTGCGTGAATTCGACGATCCCGTGATGGAAGAGCGCTACCGTGATCTGACAGGCTCAATGCGCTGTCCGCTATGTGAAAATCAGGCGATTGATGATTCCGATGCGCCCATCTCAGGGGATATGCGCGAGCGCATCTATCAGCTGTTACAGGACGGGCAGTCGGATATCGAGATCACCAATCATATGGTCTCGCGCTTTGGGGAATATATTCTGTACAACCCCCGCCTGGAAAACCGTACCTATCTGTTATGGGGTATTCCTATCGCGCTTCTGCTGGGAGGCTTCCTGCTGGTGGTGCTGATAGTACGGACGCGGCGTAATGCGTCGGCATCATCGTTAAGCGCGGAAGAGCAGGCCCGCCTGAATGAACTTATTAATCGCGAGAGGTCTTCATGACGCCGCTGTGGATTGCCTTTGCTGTCTTGTTATTACCCGCTATCTGGCTGTTGATATTGCCGCTGCGTCAAGCCCGCCCATTGCACGACGCCCAGCGGGATTATGAAGCCAATGACACAACGGCTGAACAGAATGTCGCGATTTATAAACGTCGTCTGGCCTCGCTGGAGGCTGCCAGGCAGCGTGGTGATATCGATGACGCCCGTTTTGCTGATGATCGGCTGGAGCTGGAACGCAGTTTGCTGGAAGATACCGCCACTGTGAAGCGTCGCCCGCTCAAGACGTACACATCAGGACGCTTTGCCGTGCCGCTGGTGCTGCTGGCGGTCATTGGAACCAGTGTGGTGTGGTATCAGTTTGAGGGAGCCGAGGGCGACCTGATGCTACTGCAGACTCAGCGTGAGGTGCAGAACCATCCGGAAGGCTCGTTGGCCATGTATCTCGAACGGATGGAAGAGCAGGCGGTGCTCCAGCCAGACAATCCAAACGTCTGGTCTGAACTGTTCCCCATCTATCGTCAGACAGGTCAGTCTGAAAAAGCGGTCGATGCACTGGAACGCCTGATTGAAATCGAAGGCCGTCAGGCACCGTTGCTGGCTCAGCTCGCGCAGATACGGTTTTTTATGGCCGAACGTCAACTGACCCCTGAGGTTCAGGCATTGGTGGACGAAACGCTGGAAAAGGATTCCAGACAACCTACCGTGTTGGGGGTGATGGGCATTCATGCCTTTGATTCAGGGGATTATGAAACCGCCATTGACCGCTGGCGTCGGGCTATTGCCAACATCCAGGACCCTGACACCGCTGCCTCTCTGCGCGAAGGGATCCGCGTCGCTCAGCAACGCCTGGGTGTCGAACCCTCAGCTGAACAGGTCCAGGGGCCCGCGATTCGTGTCAATGTCACCCTGGATGATGCACTGGCCGAGCAGGTGTCACCGGAAGCAAGCGTCTTTGTGGTTGCGCGAGACCTGGCCGGTGAATTACCGCCATTGGCGGTTGCCCGTGCTCAGGTCGCTAACTTACCAACAACGTTTGTGCTTGATGCCAGCAGTGCCATGTCGCCGCAGGCGTCGCTGAGCCAGGTAGACGAAGTGCGCTTGATGGTACGTGTATCGCCCACCGGCCAGGCAACGCCTCAGCCGGGAGATCTGTTTGGTGATCTGGATAACGTCGCGGTAGGTGCGGCGGGCGATGATACCGAGGCTGTCAATGTCGTGATTGACAGTGTTTTTGAATAAGCGCTCTTTGAATGAGCGTTCTTTGAATATGCCACGTAGCCAAGCCTTATGCGCCTGACGTCGATTCGTCTGGTCGGATTCAAATCCTTCGTTGACCCCGTTAACGTCCCCTTCGATGGCAACATGACCGCCATCGTGGGGCCGAATGGCTGTGGAAAATCCAACATCATCGACGCCGTTCGCTGGGTGATGGGGGAATCCTCCGCCAAGACGCTGCGCGGCGAATCAATGGCCGATGTCATTTTCAATGGCTCCAGCGCTCGTAAACCTGTTGGCCAGGCAGCCATAGAACTCAAATTTGATAACCGTGATGGCAGCCTGGGCGGTGCTTACGCCCAGTACGCCGAAATTGCCGTCAAGCGTCTCGTATCTCGGGATGGTCAATCTAGCTACTTCTTTAATGGTCAGAAATGTCGGCGTCGTGATATCGCCGATCTATTTATGGGTACCGGCCTTGGGCCGCGTTCCTACGCCATTATCGGCCAGGGCATGATTTCCCGGTTAATTGAAGCGCGACCTGAAGAATTGCGTTCCACCCTGGAAGAAGCGGCGGGGATTTCCAAATATAAGGAGCGGCGTCGCGAAACAGAAAACCGCATGCGCCGCACGCAGGAAAACCTCGACCGTCTTGATGATATCCGCGAAGAGCTGGATAAACAGCTTGAGCGCCTTAAGCGTCAGGCGGAAGCCGCACGTCGCTATCAGGACCTGAAACAGCAGGAGTATCGCCTTAAGGGCGAGCTGGCGCTGCTGCGTGGCCGCGCCTTGCGGGCTGAACAGCAACAGCAGGAGCACCGTGTACGGGAACTGGAAATTGCCGTCGAGAAAGATGTTTTCGGGGTGCGTGAATGTGAAAACCGCCTCGAACAGGCCCGTGAACAGCACGATCAGCTAGCTGAAGTGCTCGAACGCCATCAGCAGCAGTTCTATGACACCACTACGCGCATTGCGCGTCTTGAGCAGGACCAGTCTCACCGGCGCAGCCGCCTGGCGCAGCTGGCCAGCGATATTGAAAATGCGCGGCGTGACCTGGAACAGCAGCGCCTGGTCAGTCGAGCGGATAGTGAACGGTTACTTGCCATAGATGAGCGATTTGAAGCGCTGCTTCCTGAATGTGAAGGGCTGGAAGAGCAACTTTCCACCTTGGAAGACGCACTGAACGAGGCGTCACCTTCCCTGGAGCGCGCGCAGGAGGCTTGTGCCGATGCGGATGAAACCTGGCGTCAGGCATCGCGACAGGCCGAGCGCTGCCAGGACCAGGTACGCGATCTCGAACAGCGCATCCAGCGTTTACATAACGATCAACAGCGCCGTCTTCAACAGCGCGGTGATATTGAAGACCTGGCGTCACTTCGCAATGCCCACGCGCAAGCCGTTGAATCTCTGCAGGCCGCCGATGAAGAAGCCAAGCGGCTTGATCAGCAGCGCGATGCATGGCAACAGCAAATCAGTGATGCAAAACAGTCACAGAGCAATGCCGGCAAAGAACGCGAAACCGCCCAGGCAGCGTTAAGCCGTCTGGAAGGTGAACGCTCTTCCTTGGAGGCGTTGATCAACGCGGCCCTGGCAGACCATGACCCTGCGATCGACCAGGCCCTTGATAGCATGGGGCTTGGTCAATCGCCGCGTCTGGGTGAGCAGGTTCAGGTGACGGAAGGCTGGGAAGGCGTCGCCTCCTGGTTGCTCAAACCCTGGCTGAATGCCCGATTGGTGCCAGCGGCGCAGCTTGCCACCTTGCCGGAGGCGCTTTCCACGGACTGGTGCCTGCTGGCTGACATGCCAGATAACCAGCCGTCAGTGGGCCGCTTTGCTGCGCTACTGAGCGGCGCTGGTGCGCTAAATGAATGGTTGAGCACCATTCACTGTGTAGAAACCGCTGCGGACATTCCAGACGCCCTGGCAGAGTTGCCCGACGGGCATAGCGTTCTGAGCCGTGATGGCGTTTGGCAGTCAGCCCGGTGGCTGCGTCAGCAGGCTGACGGAGAAGGCGTTGACGCACTGCTGGTGACGCGTAAACGTCATGCTCAATGTATGCAAATGATCGAGGAGCAGAACGAAACGCTGGAACAGTCTCAGCAGCGTCTGGAGGATGCCTCGGCCGCGCTTGAAACGCTTGAGCAGCAGCGGGATGCGGATGCTGAAAGCGAGCGCTTGCACTCTCAGGAGCGCCAGCAACTGGCACTCAAGGAGCGCAGCCTTGCCCAGAAAATGGAGCATCTGGAAAGCCGGGTGACGGAGCTGGACGATGAATTAACCCGGCTCAAGGAAGACGAGGCTGAGCTTGCCCTTACGCTTGAGACGTCACGCGGTCGTTGGGATGACGCCATGGCAAGCCTTGAAGTCGCCGCCGCTCAGCGGGAAACCTCGAATGCCGAGCTGCAAGCGCATCGTGAGCAGCGTGACCGTCTGGCCCAACAGCTTACGCCACTGAAGTCACATCAACAGGAATTAGCCCTTGAACGCGAGCGCCTGAAAACCGAGCGTGAGAGCCTGAATGCTCAACAAGCGCGAAGTGGCGAAACGGAAGAACGTTTACAGTTACGCATTGCCGAACAGGAGGAAGCCCGCGAAGCGCTGATTGAACCGGATGAAATGGCCGGCGAAGAGCTTGAAATGCTGTTTGCCGAACGCGAAGAGCAGGAAGAGCGTCTCAACGCGACTCGTGATCAGGCCAGTGAGCTGGCGGAACAGCTGCGTAACGATGAGCAGGCTCGTCAGGCTCATGAGCGTAATCTGGAAAAAAGCCGCGAGCAGCTCCAGCAGCGGCGCATGGAAGTTCAGGCGCTGACTTTGAAGGCCACAACTCAGGATGAACAGTTGGCCGAGCTTGGCCATGATGCCGATGCGCTTGCGCAGATGCTGCCAACGGACGCAGAAGAGCCAGATTGGCAACACAAGCTTGATGCGACAACAGATAGAATACGCCGTTTAGGCGCGATCAATCTGGCCGCGATTGAAGAATACGATCAGCAGGCACAACGGCGTAACTATCTTGAAGCCCAGCACGCAGAACTGACCGAGGCGCTTGATACACTGGATCGCGCCATTCGGCGGATTGATCAGGAAACCCGGGCACGCTTCAAGCAGACCTTCGAGCAGGTCAATCAAGGTTTCCAGGCTCTGTTTCCGCGTGTTTTTGGCGGCGGCAGTGCATGGCTTGCGCTAACCGACGATGATCTTCTGGAAACAGGGGTTGCCATTATGGCTCGCCCGCCAGGCAAGAAAAACAGTACAATCCATTTACTTTCCGGGGGAGAAAAAGCACTGACAGCGTTGTCATTAGTCTTTGCTATTTTCCAATTGAACCCTGCGCCTTTCTGTATGCTGGATGAGGTAGATGCGCCGCTCGATGATGCTAACGTAGGGCGCTATGCTAAATTAGTAAAAGAAATGTCCGAGACAGTGCAGTTTATTTATATTACTCACAACAAGATTGCCATGGAGGCGGCGGAGCGTTTGATGGGAGTAACGATGCAGGAACCGGGTGTATCACGATTGGTGGCAGTGGATGTCGAAGAGGCCGCAGCACTGGCAGACGCTGTTTAAGCGTTTACATTGCGTTTAAAGCGGTTTTTTGCGATTTTAATGTAGAACTTGCCCAACTAGCCTACCTTTAAACTATTGGCTTCAGTAGGTTGCATTGGCCTTGTGAAACGCTGTAAAACATGAAAAATTGTTAAAAATCCCAAATTGTCAGGCAATCGCGCTATCCTTGATATAAACCCGTGATTGGTGTAGGTGATTATGTTGTGTCATTATCGCAATCAAGCACCATAACTTATGCCTGATAATTTCAAGCAATAAAGCTTGCCTCATTATTGTTATTGGCAAACGACCCATGGAATGTACAACATGGAACTAAGAGAGTGGCTTATCATTTTAGGGCTGGCGCTAGTATCGCTCATCGTCGTTGACGGTGCTCGACGGCTTCAGCGCCAGCGGAAATTTCCGCGTCTTGATCAGGCTGGTTCAGCAGATGACGATGGCGCTGACCCGGAAGAGGCTGAGCGTGTTGCCGAACTCAGCTGGGAACTGCCAAATGGCGGTGCCCGAGTAGTTAAACCGGCGGATTACAGCAGCCTTTCCAGCAAACCCAAGCTGAAGCGCCAAGAGCATCCCGGCCCTTCAAAAGTGCTCTCTGAATTCCGTCGTAAACAGTCAGCTTCTGCGTCACATGCCCCAGCCCAGGGTGCTGCGCACTCAGGTGCTGCTCAGCCATCGCCTGAAAGCGTAAACGTCAAGCACACTCGATCTGTCAAGAACACTCAATCTGTCAAGAGCACTCAGTCTGAAGAAAGCCATTCTCCTCCGCTGACATCGTCTGTCGAGCCGGAAAAAATTGATGCTGCCTCCGAAGCTCCGTTGGCTTTCGGAAAAATCAGTGCGCTGGATGACGCTGATGATACGGTCAATGCCAAGGTGTCAACGTCAGACCATGCACCGGCAGCACCAGCAGACCAGGGTGCAACAGTTCAAAGTTCAACAGTCCAGAGTGCAACAGTAGAAACGAGTGACAAGCCGCATTTAAACGAACATTTAAACAAAAATGCGAGCGCGAACACCGGAAGCACAAAAAATCCTCACCAGGAAGCTGCTGTTAAGCGTGATATCAAACGACGCCAGTTACGCAGCTCTACGGTGGGGGAATATTCCGATGAAGAAGACCTTTCCTATCAGCTGGTCGATTTCGAAGGTATCCGGGATTCGTTCAAGCACCGTATGGTGGAACGTATTCAGGATAGGAAACAGAAGAAAATTGATAAGGAAAAGCGTAAGGAACAGCTGAAAAAGGAAAAAGCTCAGCGTGCCGCCGAAGCCGAAAAGCTGAAAGAGCAGCGAGCCTATGAAGAAGCTCAACGTCGGCGTGAAGCACAGGCTCTGGCCGATGCGCAGGAAGCCGAGCGGGCGCGTCAGGCGCAAGAGCAGGCGGAACGGCTTAAAGCACAGCATGAAGCCGCTGCGGCAGATCGTGATAACAGCTACGATGACCGGTTCGTGGATGCTGATGAAGAAACGCTAGACGAATCGTATGCGGCTGATGAATATTACGATGATGTGGTTCGTCCACATCCGACGCTTGCCAAAGCCATCCGAAACGATGTCTCTGGCAAGCATGCGGGCAATACCTTGCAGAGTGCCGAAGAAGTGGTCGTGATTTCGGTAATGTCTCGCGATGAAAATGGTTTCGAAGGCGCAAAGCTGCTTGAACTGCTGATGATGTGCGGACTGCGATATAGCAGTCATATGGGCATTTTTCATCGTCTGGAAACTGAGCATCCTGAAAGCGAACTGCAGTTCTCGATGGTGAATGTCGTCAAACCAGGCACTTTCCCCATTCAGGAAATGGACGAATTTGTCACCCCAGGCGTTACTTTCCTGATGCCTCTGCCCGGTTCAGAAGACAGCTCTGCGGCCTTCGAGGCCATGGTGGAAACCGCTATGGTGGTGGTAAGGCACATGGGAGGAGAACTCAAGGATGAAAACCATAGCGTCATGACGGCTCAGACCATTGAGTTTGCCCGTCAGCGCGTGCATGATTTCGAGCGTCGTCATCGGTTGCATCGCCATATGCAAGCCCACTGACGCCGCCTTGCTTGAACACCCGCCTTTCTCCAGGAAGGCGGGTGTTTTTGTTATTAAATGTCTATTTTTTGTCTGTCGGAATCTCTGAATGAGTCAGCCTGAGTCAACCTTGCGGGAAGAGATCAGCCAATTACGCGCGGATCTGAACGACGCTAACTATCGCTATTACATCCTGGACGAGCCAACGCTGACCGATGCAGATTATGACCGCAAGCTGCAACGGTTGATGCAACTGGAATCCGAATACCCCAGCGAAGTGACACCGGATTCACCGACCCAGCGCGTGGGTGCAAAACCGCTAGATGGCTTTCCCGAAGTCGTTCACGCGATTCCCATGTTATCGCTGGATAATGCATTTAATGGCGAAGATATCACGGCGTTTGCCCTGCGTGTTGCAGAGCGTCTGGAATGCGACCCGGATACGCTGGTGTTCAGCTGTGAACCCAAGCTGGATGGAGCGGCGGTTTCTCTGGTCTATGAGCAGGGGCAGCTGGTCAGCGGTGCTACCCGAGGGGATGGCAGAACGGGCGAGGGGATTACCTCCAATTTACGTACCTTGCCTTCGGTGCCTTTGGTCCTGCGTGGCGAGAGCGTGCCGGAATTGCTGGAAGTGCGCGGCGAGGTCATCATCGGTCATGCCGGGTTTGAATCTCTCAACCAGCGGGCCCGTGAAACGGGGGGGAAAGTGTTTGCCAACCCGCGTAACGCAGCGGCAGGCAGCCTGCGTCAGCTTGACCCCCAGATCACCGCCACACGGCCACTGATGTTTAACGCCTATCAGGCGGTGCGCCTGGAACCGGATATGGGTGATGCGTCACACAGTGACTTGATGCAGCGTCTGTCAACGCTGGGCTTTCGCGTCAGCAAAGAGCTGGCTGTCATGAAAGGGCCGCAGGCGGTGATTGATTACTGCCATACGCTGGGTGATAAACGCGACCAGCTCGGCTATGACATTGATGGCGTGGTCATCAAGGTGAACGATCTGCGTCATCAGCGCGAGCTTGGTTTTGTGGCCCGTGCGCCGCGTTGGGCGGTGGCGTTTAAATTTCCGGCCCAGGAAGAAGTCACCACGCTTAACGACGTAGAGTTTCAGGTTGGCCGTACCGGTGCCATTACGCCAGTGGCGCGCCTGGAGCCGGTTAGCGTGGCGGGCGTTACCGTCTCTAATGCCACCCTGCATAATGCTGATGAAATTGCCCGCCTGGGAGTGTGCATCGGGGATACGGTGAGCATACGCCGCGCCGGTGATGTGATTCCCCAGGTCGTGCGGGTGGATCTCTCCCGGCGGCCAGCGCAGGCACGTCCGATTGAATTTCCCGAGCATTGCCCCGTTTGTGACTCCGATATTGAACGCCTTGAAGGCGAAGCCGTCGCGCGCTGTTCAGGTGGGCTCTACTGCCCGGCGCAGCGAAAAGAGGCACTGAAGCACTTTGCCAGCCGTAAAGCGCTGGATGTGGATGGTTTAGGGGAAAAGCTGATTGAGCAACTGGTGGATCTGGATTGGGTCAAAACCCCGGCTGACCTTTTTCACCTGACGACTGAGCAGCTGAAAAATCTTCCGCGCATGGGGGAAAAATCCTCTGCGAATCTGGTGAGTGCGCTGGGTAAGGCTAGACAGACCACGCTGGCGCGTTTTATATATGCCCTGGGAATTCGCGAGGTCGGAGAAGCGACCGCGTCCAATTTAGCCAGCCATTTTGGTACGCTTCAGGCGCTTCAGGAGGCAGAGGCTTCAGCGTTGGAAGCGGTGAGCGATGTCGGCCCCATAGTGGCGGCCCATGTGCACACCTTTTTCCGTCAGCCCCACAACCTTGAGACGTTGCAGGCGCTGATTGATGCGGGTGTTACGTGGCAGGAAAGCGAAGTCACACAGGGCCCAACGCCTCTGGAGGGGCAGACCTGGGTGCTTACCGGCACTCTGTCGAGCATGACCCGCGATGAAGGCAAGGCACGCTTACAGGCGTTGGGTGCCAAGGTGGCAGGCAGCGTATCGAAAAAAACCTCCGCCCTGGTGGCCGGTGAAGCTGCGGGAAGCAAGCTGACCAAAGCCGAGCAGATGGGCGTTGAAGTGCTGGATGAAGCGACCTTTTTGAACCGACTGGAAACCTGGGAGACCTCATGAGCCGATTTATCGAAGTGCCGGCCCGTATGCTACCGGCAGATACCCTGGCTTCCCTGCTGGAAACCTTCGTGACCCGCCAGGGCTACGATACCACGGATACCCAGGATGGCATGGGCGGCTGGGTGGGTGAGCTCAAGCAGCAGCTTGAGCGGGGAGAACTGATCATCGCCCATGATCTGGAACTGGAAATGACCGAAGTGATGACCCTTGAACAGTGGCGCAGCTTCGGCCGTGACCTGGCGGATGACGAGGAAGAAGGCGATTACTGAGCACGGATCAGTGCGCTGATAATCCGTCGTCCTGGATGTAAGTGATCGACCAGAGGCGCTTCCAGCGGCAGGGGCTCATCACATAGCCGAGAGGAGATCACCTCAGCACACAGCGGCGCACTGGCCAGGCCCCGTGAGCCGTGGGCCGCACTGATCCAAAGCCCTCTGTAATGCTGGCCTTCCCGCTCAGGTATTCGGGTCGCATCCTTGCTGAGTGACGCATAATCCTCTCGCCAGGCGGCTTCCATGGGGATAGGCCCTGCATAGGGCGATTTATCCGGGCTGGCCGCCCGCACGGCGGCACGCCCGCTGAGGTTGGCTGGCGTCAACTCAATGCCTGCGTTTTCTATCGCTGTTGCCAGAGCGGGAGCTGTCTGACGCAATTCATCGATGTTGCGTTGATGATCCTGGTCCTGCACGTCAGTCGTCGCGTTATTGGGAAGAAAGCTGGCACCAAAGGTCAGAACGTTTTCCAGCGCTGGAGGAACGTAGCCGCCAGCGCACACCACACTGTCAGGCCCCTTAACCCCGGTGGGCAGCGTCAGGGATGACACCTGGCCACGCACCGCCTGAAGCGGTAGGGCTTGAGTCTGCTCGAACTGGTTGGCCAGGTGTGCGTTGGCAATCACCACCTGATCTGCCTCGATGGTGGTGTCGTCAGCCAGCTGGATGCGCCAGTCATCGCCGCTGTCTTTCAGCTGCAGCACCTCGCCTTTGACCCTTTCGATGCCCGGCCTGGAAAGTAAGTGCTCACACAACTGTCTGGGTTTGACCCAGCCAGCCTGTGGATAGAAAAGCCCGCCTTGAGCAGACAGATCAATACCTGCTGCATGGCTGAGCGACGCTGCTTTTTTTGACGTCATCACGCTATCCGGCAAGGAATGACCGTCGAGAAAACGCTGTTGGCGAGCGGCTTCCTTATCGTTCAGCGCCAGTTGCAGCACACCGCAGTCATGCCATAGGTGATGTTCCGGGTCCATATTTTCCAGCCAGCGTCGGCTGAATAACAGCCCGGCAAGGTACACGCGGCTCTGGTCGTTGGTCTGGGCAGCCAGTTTGACGTAAAGCGCCCCCTGCCGGTTGCCGGAGCCCCCAGCACCCACCGCGTCCTTTTCAATCACGCTAACCTTCACGCCACGCCTGGCAAGTGCCGCCGCCACGCTGCTGCCGGCAATGCCTGCGCCAATCACAACGACGTGGCGTGGTGCCACCGGGGCGGGAGGCGTAAACCATGGTGTGCGTTGACGACGGGTATCCGCCGGTGGCGTGTCAATGTGGCCTGCGAGCATTTCCCGTTTTCGCCCGAACCCGGGGACTTTCTGCCAGGTGAAGCCAGCGGCTTTCAAGCCACGCTTAACCACGCCTGCACAGGTGAAGGTCGCAAAGGTGGCGCCGGGGCGTGAGCGCGCCGCCATATGGTGGAAAAGTTCCGGTTGCCACATATCAGGGTTTTTGGAGGGCGCAAACCCATCCAGAAACCAGGCATCGACCTGGCCGTCAAGCAGTGCCAGACGCTCACAGGTATCACCGAAATGCAGGTCCAGTGTCACTCTGTCACTCAGCAGTAGCCTGTGCACACCGCTAACCGCCTCTGGCCATTGCGAACTGAGCGTCTGTGCATAACTTGCCAAAGATGGCCAGGCACTTAATGCCTGGACCAGCGCATCATAGGGGAGTGGGAACTTCTCAGTAGAGATAAGATGCAACCTGGCATGTGCGGGGGCATGGCGTTCAAAGCACGCCCAGGCACACAGCATATTGAGCCCTGTGCCGAAGCCGGTTTCACCAATCACAAAGGCGCGCCCATGTTGCCAACCTGCAAAGCGTTCGGGAAGGTGGTTGGCCCCCAGGAAAACATGCTCGGTTTCGGCGCGGCCGTCCTGCCTGGAGAAATACACGTCGTCAAACGCCTCCGAGTGGGGCGATGCGTCATTCCAGGTCAGCCGTGGCGCGGTTAATGCCGAGAGCGGGGGGAGTGCTTTGGGGCCTTGGGTCACGCAAGTATCCCTGTGTTGATAAAAAGAGTCGTTTATTGGTTAAAAAATAACCAATTTGTTAAGCAGGGCGCTATCTCTTGCTTTGGGAAAAGCGTCCGCCGGGTTTTCACAGAGTTTTCCACAGGCTTTGTGAAAAAGTGAACAAGCTTCATCCCGTTGAGCCTGAGTCAAGGTAATACTTTTTTGAAGGGCTTGACGGTGACCTGGGCATAGACGCCAGCAATCACATAGGGGTCTGCATCCGCCCAGGCTTGCGCTGCCTCCAGGTCACTGAATTCTGCGATCACCAGGCTGCCACTGAAACCGGCATCACCTGGGTTGTCCGCATCAATGGCAGGATGTGGGCCCGCCAGCAGCAGGCGTCCTTCATCGCGCAGGGCTTCAAGCCTTGCCAGGTGATCGGGTCGGGCCGTCAGGCGGCGTTCCAGGCTATCCGCTACATCTTCACTGATAATCGCATACAGCATAAATGACTCCTCGATAAAAACGCGTGCAATTGACCGCACCAGTCCAAGCCCGCACTATAACCTGACTTTTGTTTAGCCAGAGTCCGTTATTTTGACAAACTCGAATCACGCCGTCATGCCTGAAGCCGTACTTCCGGGTTCGCTGGATGCGGACAGGCGTTACCCCTTTGATTTACATATGCATTCTACGGCATCTGACGGCGCGCTGGCGCCCAGTGAGCTGGTCGCGTTGTGCGCGCAGCGCGGGTTGCAGCATATCGCGTTGACCGACCATGACACCATGGACGGCGTTGACGAAGCTCAACAGGCTGCCCGGCAGCAGGGCATTGGCCTGTTACCCGGCTGTGAATTATCCACACGCTGGAACGGTGTCGGCATTCATATCGTCGCGTTAATGCCCGAGGGTGCACAGGGCGTGTTGGTGGAAGGGCTGGTGCGGCAACGCCAGGCGCGTATTGAGCGTGCGTCGATGATTGCCGAGCGGCTGGAAAAAATTGGCCTGTCCGATGCGCTGGCTAAGGCCCGTGAACAGGCAGGCAGTGAACGACCGTTAGGGCGCCCCGATTTTGCCCGTGCGCTGATTGATGCTGGCCTCGCGAAGGACTGGGCCGATGCGTTCAAGCGCTACCTGGGTAGCGGTAAAAAAGGCGATGTGAAAGCCCAATGGCCGGAAGTCGCAGAAGCCACGGAGTGGATCGTGGCATCGGGTGGTGTGGCCGTCATTGCCCACCCGCTTCGCTACAAGCTGACGCGGCGTAAGCGTGGGCTTTTAATGGATGCCTTTACACAAGCCGGGGGGCAGGCGGTGGAGTTGGTGAATGGCCAGCAAAACGGCGACGCCACGCGTGATCTGGCCCGCCAGTTAGTTGAACGAGGGCTCTATGCATCCATCGGCAGCGATTTTCATTTTCCGGGGAGCTACGCTGCCCCCGGTAGCATGAGCCTGGTGCCGCGCACGGCAGCGCCGCCCGTGTGGCAGCATCCACGCCTGGTAAAGCATTTCACACACGCCAGCCATCGTGATACCTCTTGCTAGCTGGTCGGTATTTACGTTATCGATAGAGTGCCCAGATAGAAAATGCAGGCGGGAAAGCGGTTCTCGTTGTATTCAATCTATCGCTATTTTTTAACCAAAGAGTGACCGTCATGAGCCAGTTCTTTCAGATTCATCCCGACAATCCACAAAAGCGCCTGATAGATCAGGCCATCGAGATTATTCAAAAAGGGGGGGTCGTCGCCTACCCCACGGATTCCGGCTATGCGCTGGGCTGCCACCTGGGAGAAAAGAAAGCCATAGAAAAAATCAAATGGCTGCGTTCGCTGGATGACAAACACAACTTCACTCTGGTGTGCTCGGATCTCTCCGAAATCGGCACCTACGCCAAAGTGGATAATGATGTTTTCCGCTTATTGAAAGCGCATACGCCAGGGGCATACACCTTTATTCTCGATGCCACGTCTGAAGTGCCAAGGTTGCTGTTGCATCCCAAACGTCGTTCGATCGGGGTGCGTGTACCGGATCATCGCATCACCCATGCTTTATTGGCCGCGCTGGGTGAGCCTCTGATGAGCGTGACCCTGATTCCCGTCGGGGAAGATGTGCCAATGACCGATGCCGATGAAATACGTGAGCGTTTTGGCGCGCACCTGGATGCCATTATTGATGGCGGCGCCTGCCATATAGACCCCACGACGGTGGTCGACCTGCGCGACCTGCCGCCGAAGATCCTGCGCGAAGGACGAGGTGATACTGCCCCGTTCAGCAGTTAAGCTCCCTATCTTGCTGGCAGCCCCTGATATAAGGTTTTGTGGGGCTGCTAACTGCTATTAGCTTTTTGTGCTGCTTAAGGAAAAGCGGGCGATCAGAATAAAGGCTTTTTTCAACATTGTTTATTTAGCGCTTTCTGAATCATTTAATGTTGGTTGGTTGTCATAATTGCATGCTTGTATTTTCGCTGATAATGTCATTCTGTAAATTGAATACACGCCACTGAAAGTTTCAGCATTAATAAGGAGATTGTTATGGAAAGAGTGCATTTTGGCAGCGACGATATTGAAAATAGCCTAGCGTCGATGGATGATAAAAAATTGGATAGTCTCGCCTTTGGTGCTATCCAGTTAGATAAAGATGGAAATATTTTGCAGTATAATGCCGCCGAAGGCAGTATTACTGGCCGCGACCCTAAAAGCGTGATTGGTAAAAACTTCTTCAAGGAAGTTGCACCTTGTACTCAGGGGAAAGAGTTTGAAGGTCGTTTTAGGGAGGGGGTGAAAAATGACGACTTAAATACAATGTTTGAGTACGTTTTTGATTATAAGATGCAGCCAACAAAAGTAAAAATACATATGAAAAAAGCCATTTCTGGCAGCACTTATTGGGTTTTCGTTAAACGTTTGTAAATCCAGATAACTCAGTGATTTATAATTGATTAAAAATAAGGAAAGCCATTTGTGTTTAGGTGGATGACCCCGCCGTTAATTCGCGCGGTTCTGGACTCCCTATTGCCATCAGAGCTGAGTGCCTATAGAGGTGTCTCGCTTTCTTCGATGTCTGACGTTCCTGCGATTGATTCGCTTGAGCGTCTTTATTTAGCGTCCAGTGTGGCGGAGTTCTTCTGTTTGCATGAAACAGGTATGGAAGACCGCCTGTTGATGGAAGAAAGCATTGAGGCATGGGTAACGCTGATTTCGCAGGCAATACCCTACACATCTGGGGTGGTCTTCCACACGTCGGGCAGTACCGGTGAACGTAAGGCTTGCTATTACCGTTGGGCAGATATCGACGCCGAAGCGCTGTCTCTGCATCAGCGTATTTCTGAACAATTAAACCCTGAGCGTGTCGTGGCTTGGTTGCCGCTTCATCACCTCTACGGCTTTATGCTCGGTGTCGCTTATCCTGCTGTCAATGGGCGTGAGATATACGTGGCGGATAGAACCCTACCCACGCTGCGGGAAGGCGATATCGTCGTCACTGTGCCGCCGCGATGGGCTTATCTTGCCAAGGCTCGCTCTAACTGGCCGCACAGTGTGCTGGGAGTTTGTTCAACGGCGCCGTTACCCGGGCAAGTAGCCAGAGAGCTTGCTGATCAAAATATGCCCGTCATGGAGATTTACGGAAGTTCGGAAACCGGCGGCGTTGCCACCCGCTTTAGTCCCGACAAGCCTTATAGCCTGCTTTCCCACTGGCAAAGAGAAACCTCCGATACGCTTGTCGCTATCGATAAGCCTCATCAACAGGTTCATCTGCCCGATCAGGTGACATGGGAGGATTCACGACGCTTCATGCTGGGTAACAGGCACGACGACGTGGTGTCAGTGGGCGGCGTCAATGTGAGCCCTCAGGCGGTCGCGCGGGAGTTTGAAGCGCTGCCGGAAGTTCATCAGTGTGCTGTCAGGCCCACTCAATCCAATGGTCAGACACGCCTTAAAGTCTTTGTCGTTCTCAGTGACAGTTGCCGCGACGAGGCAGCAGTTCGCTTAGAAAAGGTAATCACCACCTGGCCATCCGCTAAGCGGCCCGTGTCGATGACTTATGGCGATGCACTCCCCACCAATGCTATGGGTAAGTTAACCGATTGGTAGCCCCAAAATAAGGACGTTGTGCATGCTGACATCCCTCACTCTTGAGCAGCTTGAAGCCGTGGCGCTGGCGCGTGACGTTGTAGAGCTATCGCCCCATGAGCGTGAAAAAGTGAGAAAAGCGCACGCCTTTCTGCTCAGCCGCGTCGAAAAACGTCAGCGGATTTACGGCGTCACCACCGGATATGGTCCGCTGGCCAGTACTTATGTTGCGCCAGAGAAATCCGCTCTCTTACAGCGAAATTTGATATATCACCTGTGCAGCGGGGTGGGAGAGCCTCTCGCCATCGACCAGGTGCGTGCGCTGATGACGGCCCGTTTGGTCAGCCTCTGCCAAGGCCACTCCGGGGTTAACCTGGCGCTTATTGAGCGCGCGCTTTTCTGGCTGGCACATCATATTACTCCAGAAATTCCCGCGCGTGGCACTGTCGGTGCCAGTGGCGATTTAACCCCGCTTGCGCACTGGGCCCGTGCCCTGGGTGGTGAAGGGCGGGTCTGCGTAAAAGGGGGTCCGTGGATATCCAGTGCTGACGCACACCGCCAATTTGGCATTGAGCCGCTGATATTGGCGCATAAAGATGCCATTGCGCTGGTCAATGGCACCTCTGTTACCGTGGGTATTGCCGCGCTCAACACGGTCCGCGCGCAGCGCGCAGTAAAGCTGAGCACGCTGTTAGTGTTGCTCTACGCCGAACTATTGGAAGGGCACCGGGAAGCGTTTCATCCACAGATTGGCGCATTACGCCCACATCCAGGGCAACAAAAACTGCATCATTGGCTTTGGGCGCTTTCCGCCGAAAGCGGAGCGCTTAAACCGCTTGATACCACCACGCTGCCGAGCTCGCTGGATAGCATTGCTCGCGACCAACCGTTACCGCAAGATGCTTACACCTTGCGCTGTGCCCCACAAGCTTTGGGCGCTGTCTGGGATGTCTGCACACAACATGCAAACAGTGTAGAAATCGAGCTCACCTCAGTGAGTGACAACCCGTTATTATTTCCGGACGAGGGAAAGATACTCCACGGTGGCAACTTTTTTGGTCAGCATCTTGCCTTTGCGAGCGACCACTTAAACAATGCAGTCATACAGCTTGCGCTTTATAGTGAACGGCGCATTGCCCGTATCACTGACCCGATGCGTAACAACGGCTTACCTGCGTTTATGCAGCCGCAAGATACCGGTTTGCATAGCGGTTTTATGGGTGCCCAGGTCAGTGCCACAGCGCTGGTGGCTGAGCTTCGCAGCCACGCCATGCCCGCTTCCATTCAGTCGATACCTACCAATGCAGATAATCAGGATATAGTACCGCTTGGAACCATCGCGGCACGCCGCGTTGGTACTAGCCTCACTCAGCTCTATCAGATTCTTGCGATAGAAGTGTTGGTACTGGCACAAGCGGTGGATATTAGAGGCTCCCAGGCGTTAAGCCCAGCTTCTCAGGCGCTGCATCAATGGGTACGCCAACATGCCGCCACCCTGCAGGAAGATCGGCCTTTAGCCGAAGATATCTCAACGGTGGCGCAAACACTGATGGATCCGGATCAGGTTGAAAAATTGCTGGCGCTCTTGGTCTAAAAGGGGGGGGGCGGCATACCATTCAGCTATAGATGGGAAGACGGGCAAAGCGACGCATAGATTGAAGAACCTTCCCTTGTCTATTGAGAGTGTCATGATCTGGACGCATTATTCGGGCGTATCGTGTTTTTCCGCCTTCCGCGGGTCTTCGCTGTTTTCATCCAGCCAGGTGCCACACCGCAGGCAGTAGTGCGCTTTCTTGTCATGGCGGTCATGGCCGCAGCCGGGGCAGGCTTCTTCGGAGTAGCGTTCCTCACGGATCGAGCGAATCACCTGGGCGGAAAACACCCCGGTAGGTACCGCAATAATCGAATAACCAATCAGCATCAGCACCACCGTAATCGATTTACCTAACGGCGTCATGGGCACGATGTCGCCATAGCCCACGGTAGTCATGCTGACGATTGCCCAGTAAATCGACATTGGGATACTGGTAAAACCCGCCTCGGGAGACTCGATGGCGTACATCAGGGCGGCAAATAACATCACCACCATCAGAATGCTGAAGAAGAACAGAAAAATCTGTCGCAGACTTCTTCTTAGCGCCTCCATGAGTACGCGCCCTTCACCAACAAACTCCATCAGCCTGAGAATGCGGAATATCCGTAAGGCACGTAGCACCCGGATCATGACCAACCCATGGGCGCCGGGTATCAGCAACGCCAGCCAGGCGGGCAGAATGGCAAGAAGGTCGACAACCCCATAAAAGCTTTTCAGATACAGCCAGGGGCGCTCCAGGCAGTAAATACGTATGGCCAGTTCAAGCGTGAACAGCAGCGTGAATATCCATTCAATTGCTCGAAAGACGTGGCCAAAGCGTTGATGATAATCTTCGACGCTATCCAGCAGTAGGGCGGCCACACTGATCAGAATGGCAATGATCAGCGCGATATCAAAGGCTTTGGCACCGGGCGTATCGGATTCGAAAATGACGTGAAAAAGGCGTGTTCGCAGACCTTCGGAAGCTGGGCTTAGGTGCATGGCATCGTCCTTGGCAAACAGAAGGCGTAGGGAAGTTATTCGCTAGCTTAATGCACTTGGCTCAGCAAAACGACGGGCAAGTGTCAGGGCACTAACACCATAAGCGCTGTCAGGCTGGCCGTGGTCACTCAGACCGGTGAGCAGTTGACTGGCCAGAAAATGCATTTTCTCGTCGAGGTTTGAGTGGTCGGCTAACGCCTGCAGCGTATCCCGTGCGTTATCAAGATAGCTCGCCTGCTGGCTATCATGAAAGGCATCCAGGGCGACGGTTGCACGATGTAGCAGGGCGCCTGGAGAGCTGGCTTCAGGTAGATGCCAGCGCTGCTCGGCCAGCCACTCGCCGCGTACCGCCTTGCTGCTATCCGAGGGGCGTAGGGGCACTGTCTGGGCAATCAGCGTGGCGACGTCCCACAGTGTGTCCGCCTGGCCGCTTTTTAATTCCAGCTCAACTTCCCGAATCGGCGCCGTATACTGGCCGCTCACTATCTCGC
Source organism: Halomonas sp. LS-001 (assembly GCF_052983955.1). Classification (NCBI taxonomy): domain Bacteria; kingdom Pseudomonadati; phylum Pseudomonadota; class Gammaproteobacteria; order Oceanospirillales; family Halomonadaceae; genus Halomonas; species Halomonas sp. LS-001. The sequence goes on along the minus strand of NZ_CM129816.1, from coordinate 2,838,236 downwards.
CTTCATCCAGCACCAGCTCGATCAAACTGCCTGCCTGCTCGATCTCCCAGCGTGTACGGGTGAAATTGGTCTCCAGCTTGGGAGCGAGTGTGGTTAGCAGATCGTGATCCAACTCAGCAAAAGGGGGAAGCTTTGTCAGGCCCGCAATGTCCAGCTCGAACTGCGGTAATGCCCACTCCCATTCGCCACGGGTAGATAAACCGCCGCCACCCTGCCCAGCGGTTTTTACCGTTTGTAAAATCTGGTTATCGTCACGGCGCAGGCGCAACGCAATGCGTGCGTTAGCCAGTAATCCCTCAGGAGTATCAAAATATGTGTTCGTCAGCGTGTGCCGTTCTGCCTTCTGGTTGGCAAGCAGGGCGTGGTGCTTGAGCTGTGGTATGGAAGCCTCAGGAATCGCCAGTTTCAGCTCGATTTCCTGTGGTGAGTTTTCGGCGTGATTCTGTTCAACCATGACAGTTGCCACCTTTTTTGATGAACTTAAAATTAAATTTATATGACAATGTGAACTTTTTGTGACGAAACGGCGACCAAACTTTATACTGCGGCGCTTGTTGTATGAATTCAGTTTTCCGGCTCACCGAAAACAGGCTAAAAGGCTTTATGGTTACCCCCAACCCTTTTTCTGCAATGTTTGGCCGATCGCCATTCCAGCCGCTTCTGGCACATATCGTCAAATCCCATGAGTGCGCAGAGCTTCTGCTCCCGTTCTTTGAAGCCACCCTTGAAGGCGACTGGGAAGCTGCCGCCCGGCTGCGTGAAGACGTTACGCGTCTGGAGCATGAGGCAGACGTGCTAAAAACCGAATTACGTCTGAACCTTCCCAGCACCATGTTTTTGCCCGTCTCGCGCTCTGATCTGCTTGATTTGATCAGCGTGCAGGACAAGATTGCCAACAAGGTACGCGATATTACCGGCATCATGCTGGGTCGAAAAATGTGTGTGCCTGACGCGCTGGCCGAAAACATGCGGCTATATATGCGTACCAGTGTGGCCTGCGTGGCTCAGGCACGCCAGGCGCTTGAAGAGCTCAAGGAACTGCTTGAATCCGGCTTTGGCCGTAATGTGTCGGATGTGATGCAAAACATGATTCGTGAACTGCATACCCTCGAAAACCAGGCAGACAGCCAGCAGGTTGCCATTCGCCGTTTGTTGTTCGAACTGGAAACCGAGATGCCGCCGATTGATGTGATTTTTCTTTATCAGATCATCGATTGGGTGGGTGAGTTGTCCGACCGCGCCGAACGCGTCGGTAGCCGCTTACAAATCCTGACAGCTCGCTAGGGGGTAACATGCAGATCATTGCACAGCACGGCGAGGTGTTCATCATCCTTGCCTGCGTTTTCGGCTTTTTCATGGCCTGGGGGGTGGGTGCTAACGATGTGGCCAATGCCATGGGCACCTCGGTAGGCTCCCGCGCTATTACCATCAAGCAGGCGATCCTGATTGCCGTGGTGTTTGAGTTTCTCGGGGCCTGGCTCGCCGGTGGTGAAGTCACCAATACCATCCGCAAAGGAATCATCGACCCGACGTTACTGGAGGATGACCCACAGCTGCTGGTTTATGGCATGTTATCGGCGTTACTGGCAGCGGGTACCTGGCTGATGATTGCGTCCATGAAAGGCTGGCCAGTCTCCACGACCCACTCGATTGTCGGTGCGATTGTCGGTTTTGCGGTAGCAGGCCTGGGCGCTGCGACAGTTGACTGGAGTGCCGTGGGTACCATCGCGGCCAGCTGGGTTGTCTCACCGCTGCTGGCGGGAACCGTCGGGTTTGTGCTGTTCAAATCCATTCACCACCTGGTGTTTGAAGCGCAGAACCCGCTGGCTGCCGCCAAACGTTATCTGCCTGCCTATGTGTTCCTGGTCGGCTTTGTGGTCACGATGGTGACCATGACCAAAGGGCTCAAACACGTTGGCCTGTCGCTGACGTTTTCGCAAAGTCTGGTGATATCAATCCTGTTTGGTCTGTTGCTCACCGGGATTGGCGTTTTAATGGAGCGCCGGGTGGTCTACGTAAAAAGCAGTGAAGACCATTTTGGCTACGCTAACGTTGAGCGTGCCTTTGGGGTGCTGATGATTTTCACCGCCTGTGCCATGGCTTTTGCCCACGGGTCCAACGATGTGGCAAACGCCGTCGGCCCTTTGGCGGCGGTTATCAGCGTCGTACAAAGCGGTGGTGAGGTTGGCGGCGCGGCGCTGGTGCCATGGTGGGTGCTGGTACTCGGCGGCGCCGGTATCGTGGTGGGCCTTGTAACCTACGGGCACAAGGTGATTGCCACGGTCGGCACTGGCATTACCGAACTGACCCCAAGCCGTGGTTTTGCCGCGACACTGGCGGCGGCTACCACCGTGGTGCTGGCTTCCGGCACCGGCCTGCCGATTTCCACCACACACACCCTGGTGGGTGCCGTGCTGGGGGTTGGTCTGGCGCGCGGCATGGCAGCATTGAACCTGCGCGTGATTGGCACTATCGCCATGTCGTGGTTGATCACCCTGCCGGCGGGCGCGAGCCTGGCTATCCTGTTCTTCTTTATGTTCAAAGGCATGTTCGGCTAGGTTTGATTCTTTCTAGCCACATCCTGTCTAGTCAAACCCTGAAAGACCCGGAGCGGCATCTTTTCGACATAAGCTTGTGTTGGAAAGGTGCCGCTCTTTTTTAGTTGCTGGTAAAGTAGTCGCAAACCTGACGGTTCGTCGCATGAAAGATGAGACAGAACCCGGTCAGGTAAGATTCGCTGATATGAAAGGCTTCATTCACCTGCTGCCGGAGAGCGGCCCTTGGATACACGCTTCCCCTTTGTTGACTGGTTTCGCAACGCATCACCCTATATCAACGCGCACCGCGGGCGAACCTTCGTCATTCTGGTCGAAGGTGAGGCGATTGCATCGCAGCGCGGTGAACAGCTGATTCAGGATCTGGCGCTGCTGCACTCACTTGGTGTGCGCCTGGTAGTGGTGTTTGGTATTCGCCCCCAGGTGCAGGCCGCGCTGCAGATGGCAGAGGTGTCGCCACGCCTGGTGGGTGGCCGCTGGGTGGCCGATGCCGCCGTGATGAGTCAGGTGGAACAGGTTGCTTCCCATCAACGTCTCTGGCTGGAAGCGCGCTTATCGCTGGGCTTGCCCAGTACGCCGCTGCATGGTGTGGAACTCAGCGTGATTTCCGGCAACTTGGTCACCGCCAAGCCGCTGGGCGTGCGGGAAGGGGTTGATTTTGACCACAGCGGTGAAGTGCGCCGGGTGCGCGCCGGGGCCATCGAAGGGCTTCTGGATAAAGGCTCGCTGGTGCTGTTGCCGCCACTCGGCTTTTCCAGCACCGGCGAGGTGTTTGATCTTGATGCCGCTGACGTGGCGCAACATGCCGCCGTGGCACTGAAAGCCGATAAGCTGATTCTACTGGGGGAATCGGACGGGCTGGAAAACGAACAGGGCGCCTTGCTGCGCCAGTTAACGCCCGACGAAGCCGAGCCGCGTTTGACGGCGGCTGAAGCAGGCAGCGAGCTTTCGCGCCATCTGCAGGCGGCCTGCACGGCTGCCAGGGAAGGCGTGGCACGCACTCACCTGCTGTGCTGGCGCAATCATGATGCGCTGCTCGGGGAGCTATTCACCCGGGATGGCGTGGGCACCATGATTACCCAGCATCACTACGAGCAGTTACGGCCAGCGACCCTGAACGACATCGCGGGGCTACTGGATCTGCTGGAGCCGTTAGAACGCCGAGGCATGCTGGTCGCGCGCTCCCGCGAACGCCTGGAGCACGAAATTGATGATTATCTGGTCATCGAGCGGGATGGCATGGTGATTGGCTGCGCTGCCTTGCATATTTTCCCACAAGCCGATATTGCCGAGCTTGCCTGCGTGGCGGTGCATTCCAGCTACCGTGGCGGCGAACGGGGAGAGCGGCTGGTTGAAGCGATTGAGCAGCGGGCGCATCGTCACGGAATTGGCGCTATCTTTGTGCTCACCACCCATACCGCCCACTGGTTTGTAGAACGGGGTTTTGAGTCGGCCAGCATCGATGATCTGCCGTTGCTCAAACGTGAAACCTACAACCATGCACGCAAATCCAAGGTGCTGATAAAGACACTTGTATAATTCACCCTGACGGCAGCAAAGGTTTTACGCCATGACTGATCAAACCCATGCCCTTGGCTGGCAAACCATTTATGGCACGCCTTATGGCATTGGCGTTTGTCTGGGGCAGGCCGGACGGGAAGCGGTGCACCGTCATTTGTTACCCAGCCGCATCTGGACAGAAGTGACCGCATCGCGTCATCGTGATGACGTGGCCGTTATGGCTGCCAATACTCGGCGTTATTTTCCTGCTGTCTGGGAAGAGCTGGAAGGACTGGCAGAAGGGCTTGAGCTGCCTATCCAGGCGGTCTTCGCCTGGAATTGTCGTGGCGACCTGCTGACGCATACCCCCGACGGTTGTACCACCCTGGTCATTCCCGGCGATACACCTGTGGTAGCGCATAACGAAGATGGCCTGCCGTTTTTTAAGGGGCACTGCTTTATGGCGGAGGTAAACCCTGACCATGAGAGTGGGTTCATGGCGTTTTGCTATCCGGGTTCGATTCCAGGCCACGCCCTTGCAATAACGCGCCGGGGCCTTGTACAGACAGTCAACAACTTGCGCCTACATGGTGTCGTTCCCGGAATGCCACGCATGGTGCTGGGCCGCGCTGCCTTGTACGAAGCCAGTGTGGCTGAGGTGATCGCACTGCTGGAGCAGTACACCGAATGTGGCGGCTTTCATTTTACATTGGCCGAACGTGGCCAGCGCGAGGTAGTCAGCGTTGAATTTGGGGCGGGTAGCCTGGCGCAGCGGACGTTGAACACTCCTGCGGTGCATGCCAATCATGCGCTTTTTCAGCCGGTGTCCTCTCAGACGATCACGGCGTCTTCCCGTGACCGTCAGCAGCGTGGTGAGCAACTACTGGCAGCAGGAGAGCGGCGGCCCCTGGTAATTCTTCACGATCAGCAGGCGGCTGGCTTGCCCATTCTGCGCCTTGCCGCTGACGATCCGGATGACGAAAATACCCTTGCCACGGCGGTGATGCGCATTGAGGCCGATGGTATTGCCTGGCAAATCCATGACCGCCCCCATGCACCCCCTGCCTATGCAGGAAAGCTGGCGTTTGTTTTTCACTAAACCCTTTTCACTGACCTCTTTTCGCTAAACCCTTTTCACTGAATCCTTTTCACTGAATCCTTTTCACTGAACCCTGGCCGCTAACCGCTATTTTCCCCGGGTAAAGCGCCGCTTGACCTCAACGCTTAACTTGCCTTCACCCAGCCGTAGTTTGAGCTTCTGGCCGGGCTGGGTGTCTTCCGCACGGCGAATGATCTGCCCCTTTTCATCCTGAGCAATGGCATAGCCGCGCCCCAGTACTGCCAGCGGGCTGACCGCGTTCAACTCGCGGGCGAGGCTGGTAATACGCGCGTGACGCCTTTCCAGCTGCAAGGTCATGGCGTTTTGCAGGCGGCGGTTCAGCGTATTCAAGCGGGTTTGTTCTGCCTGATGGCGGCGGTCTAGTTCCTGGCTGTTCAAACGTTTTTGCAGCTGCACAATACGTTCGCGCTGCTGGGCCAACTGTAGCTGCATGGTGCGCTCAAGCCGCTGGCCCAGGGCGGTAACGTGCTGGCGCTGCTGCTTAAGTTGCTCGCCTGGGTGGCGAAGCCGGGCACGTAGCGTATCCAGCCGTTGGCTATCGCGTTCCAGGCGTGCCTGCATGGCGCGATGCAGGCGGGTTTGTGCCTGTTCCAGCTGGCCTTTTAATGCCCGCCGATCAGGCACCAGGCGCTCTGCTGCCGCTGATGGCGTCGGGGCGCGTACATCCGCCGCGAAATCCGCCAGGGTGACATCCACTTCGTGGCCCACCGCCGACATCACCGGCAGCCGCGAATGAAATATCGCCCGCGCCAGATGCTCGTTATTAAACGCCCAGAGGTCTTCCAGGCTGCCGCCGCCACGGGTGATAAGCACCACATCACGCTCGGGGTCCAGGCGCGGCTGACGGTTGAGCAACCCCAGTGCCGAAATTAACGCAGGGGCGGCTTCAGCACCCTGCACCGGCACTGGAATAATAGTCACATCCGCCAACGGCCAGCGGGCGCTGAGTACCGCCAGCACATCGCGAATAGCAGCGCCGCTGGGCGAGGTTAAAATCAACAGACGGCGGGGAGGAAAGGGCAGCGGTCGGGCATTAGCGAAGATGCCTTCCCCATCCAGCCGGGTTTTTAATCGCTCAAACGCCGCCAGCAGCTCACCCAACCCGGTGGCCTGTACAGCCTCAACAATCAGTTGATAATCACCGCGTGGCTCGAACAGGGAAACGCGCCCACGCAAACGTACCTGGTCGCCGTCGCGCATGGGGGCGGCGATAAACCGCGCCCGCTGGCGAAACAGCGCACAGCGTACCTGAGCACTGTCGTCTTTCAGGGTAAAGTACAAATGCCCCGACGCAGGCCGGGAGACATTGGAAAGCTCACCTTCAACCCATACGTCGCCCAAGCCATGCTCAAGAGCCTGACGTGCCTGCTGGTTCAGCTGGCTGACGGTAAGGGCGTTGTGATTATCTGCCATGGGCTAACTCGCTAGCGGGAGAAAAGAGCAAAAGGAGAATAGTAAACCGTCAATGATTTAAGATGAATGATGACATGAATTGCTGCCTTGGTCGCATAGGCGTTACAATGGGGGATTAACATTTTTCCCACCTCAATGGGTGTTGCCGCTATGCTACGTTTGGCCCAAGAAGCACTTACGTTTGATGACGTACTTCTCGTCCCTGGCTTCTCAGACATTCTTCCCAAGGATGTCAACCTCAAAACCCGCCTGACCCGCAACCTTTCGCTGAATATCCCTCTGCTTTCCGCCGCAATGGATACCGTTACCGAAGCGCGTCTGGCCATTGCCATGGCTCAGGAAGGGGGCATTGGCATCATTCACAAAAACATGACCATGGCTCAGCAAGCCGCTGAAGTGCGCAAAGTCAAAAAGCACGAAAGCGTGATTGTTAACGATCCAGTCACTGTCAGCCCGAAAGCCAAGTTGGAAGACCTGCTGGCCATGGCCCGCGAATACGGTTTCTCCGGTTTTCCCGTGGTAGAAGGGGAGACGCTGGTAGGTATCGTGACAGAACGTGACATGCGCTTCCAGCCAAACCACGGCGATAGCGTCGCGGATATCATGACGCCGCGAGAGCGCCTGATCACGGTTCCCGTAGGTACCGAAATTGAAATCAGCAAAGCCAAGATGCGCGAACACCGCATTGAGAAAATGCTGATCGTCGACGATGCCTTCCACTTGCGTGGTCTGGTGACGTTTCAGGATATCGAAAAAGCCCGCACCTATCCGCTGGCCGCTAAAGATGATGAGGGCAGTTTGCTGGTTGGAGCAGCGGTTGGCACCGGCCCGGAAACGCCGGACCGCGTCGCGGCACTGGCCGAAGCCGGGGTTGATGTCATCGTCGTGGATACCGCTCACGGCCACTCCAAAGGCGTGATTGACCGCGTTCGCTGGGTCAAGGAACACTTCCCGAACATCCAGGTAATCGGTGGCAACATCGCCACGGGTGAAGCTGCCATCGCCCTGGCTGAAGCTGGCGCAGATGCCGTTAAAGTCGGTATCGGCCCGGGCTCCATCTGCACCACGCGTGTGGTGGCAGGTGTCGGCATGCCGCAGATTACCGCCGTCTCCAATGTGGTCGAAGCATTGAAAGAATACGATATTCCGGTGATTGCTGATGGCGGCATCCGCTATTCCGGCGACCTGTCCAAGGCGATTGCGGCGGGCGCAAGCTCAGTCATGGCGGGTGGCCTGCTGGCGGGTACTGAAGAGGCACCGGGTGAAGTCGAGCTTTACCAGGGCCGTACCTACAAGGCCTATCGCGGTATGGGCTCCATGGGTGCCATGTCGCAGAACCAGGGCAGTGCCGACCGTTACTTCCAGGATAAAGCCGAAGGCGCCGAAAAACTCGTGCCAGAAGGCGTTGAAGGCCGTGTTCCTTATAAAGGCATGATGGGCGCGATCGTTCACCAGATGATGGGCGGGCTACGTGCCTCCATGGGCTACACCGGTTGCTGTACGATCGAAGAAATGCGCACCAAGCCGGAGTTCGTCAAGATTACCGGCGCAGGCTTCAACGAATCTCACGTCCACGACGTGCAGATCACCAAGGAAGCGCCCAACTACCGCGCCAGTTAATCTGTCAATTCCCTATCACAGCGGCGAGGCTATCCTCGCCGCTTGCATTTTGGCCTTATCAGCGGCCCCCATACCGCTTAACCGAGACCCCGCCATGAGTGACATTCACGCCCATAAGATTCTGATTCTCGACTTCGGCTCACAGTACACCCAGCTGATCGCCCGCCGTGTACGTGAAATCGGTGTATTCTCCGAAATCCGCGCCTTCGATATCACCGAAGAGGAAATCCGCGAATACAACCCCAACGGCATCATCCTCGCCGGTGGGCCGGAATCCGTGACCGAACTGGACTCACCACGTGCGCCCGCGTGCGTGTTTGAAATGGGCCTGCCGGTGTTTGGCATCTGCTACGGCATGCAGACCATGGCCGAGCAGCTTGGCGGTAAAGTGGAAGGTTCCAACAAGCGTGAATTCGGTTACGCCCAGATTCGTCTGGACGAAGAAACCGCGCTGTTCAAAGGCATTAAAGACCACGTCGATACGGACACCGGCAAAGCGCTGCTGGATGTATGGATGAGCCACGGCGATAAAGTCGCCCAGGCACCGGCGGCGTTCACGGTAACCGCCTCCACGCCCAGCTGCCCGATTGCTGCCATGGCCTGGGAAGAAAAGCAGTTCTACGGCGTACAGTTTCACCCGGAAGTGACTCACACCCAGCAAGGCCAGCGGATTCTTGAGCACTTTGTGCTGGATATCTGTAAAGCCGAAAAACTTTGGACGCCCGCGCAGATCATCGAAGATCAGGTACAACGCGTGCGCCAACAGGTGGGCGACCGCCATGTACTGCTTGGCCTTTCCGGCGGTGTCGATTCCTCCGTGGTTGCCGCACTGCTGCACAAGGCAATTGGCACCCAGCTGACCTGCGTGTTTGTGGATAACGGCCTGCTGCGTAAAAACGAAGGCGACCAGGTGATGGAAACCTTCGCCAAACACATGGGCGTCAAGGTCATCCGCGTTGATGCCGAAGACCTGTTCCTCAACAAGCTGAAGGGCGAAAGCGACCCGGAAGCCAAGCGCAAAATCATCGGCAACAAGTTCATTGATGTGTTCGATGACGAAGCCAGCAAAATTGAAGGCGTCGAATTCCTTGCCCAGGGCACCATCTACCCGGACGTGATTGAATCCGCCGCCTCGAAAACCGGCAAAGCGCACGTCATCAAATCCCACCACAACGTCGGTGGCCTGCCGGAAACCATGAAGCTCAAGCTGGTCGAGCCGCTGCGTGAACTGTTTAAAGACGAAGTGCGCAAACTCGGCCTTGAACTCGGCCTGCCGTACGATATGGTCTACCGTCATCCGTTCCCTGGCCCCGGCCTTGGCGTTCGTATCCTTGGTGAAGTGAAGAAAGAGTACGCCGACATCCTGCGTGATGCCGATGCCATCTTCATCGAAGAACTGCGCGCCTTCGGCTGGTACGAAAAAACCAGCCAGGCCTTTGCCGTCTTCCTGCCGGTGAAGTCAGTTGGCGTTGTCGGCGACGGCCGCCGCTACGAATGGGTCATCGCGCTACGTGCGGTAGAAACCATCGACTTCATGACCGCCCGCTGGGCGCACCTTCCCTACGAGCTGCTGGAGAAAGTCTCCAACCGCATTATCAATGAGCTGGAAGGCGTCTCCCGCGTCACCTATGACGTGAGCAGCAAGCCGCCTGCTACGATTGAGTGGGAGTGATTGCGTCCCATTAGGCGATAACTGGCTAGACTGATAAAGGCCGCTCGATGCATTGAGCGGCCTTTTTGCATTTTTATGGCCGGTTCCAGGGGCAGGCAATACTGAAATTTGAGAGATGAGCTTCCGGGCTATACGGGTAGCAATTCCAGGTTGTTCCAGGGTGCGGTCTCGATACTCGTCGATAGAATTCACGACGTCATGTTGAAACAGCGGCAGTCCTTCATTCTGGATATGATCGTCAAAGATACCGACGGGGCGAACCAGCATTGGGAATCAGATATCGATTCGATTGATGCCTTCCTACCAGAACGCTACACTTACGATCAGTTAGAAAGCCTACTGACAGGCGGGTATAAAAAATGAATGATCAGGTTTCGAAGTCGACCCCTTTGACCCATTTTGCGCGTCATATGAGCGCCGAACAGAAGCAGGTAGTAAGAAAAAAGGTTATAGACAATGCTATAGCCCGACAGAAGCGTGTTCTTGAGCAGGCTAAAGAAGCCCATAGATAGATAAACGAATGACTGCCTTATTCGTGAGAGCCCGCCATTGAGCATCGTAGACAATATCGACTTCATGACCGCCCGCTGGGCGCACCTGCCCTATGAGCTGCTGGAGAAAGTCTCCAGCCGGATTGTCAATGAATTGGAAGGCGTTTCGCGCGTCACCTATGATGTCAGCAGCAAGCCACCTGCTACGATTGAGTGGAAGTAATTAGGCATAAATTTTATTGAATTATTTTTTTAAAACCCACAGAATGTGGGTTTTTTTATAACCATTTTTAGGGGTTTAAAGATGGAAAAATCATTGCTTCAGAGATGTATCCTTCAGGACTCGAAAGAGATCTTTTTGATTTTTTAGATACTAATTCAGGTAAGTGTAAGCTAGAAGACTCGGTTATTTATTTTGGTTTTCCTGTTTTTAAAGGATATGAGGGAGAGTCAATAAAAGCACAGTTTCTGATTCTTTCCCCATCCAAAGGTTGTATTATATTTGACGTTGCAAGTAGTGTGGATCTTGATGAAAAAGATGAGATTGTCAGTGATGCGTTTAATTTTATCGAGGCATCTTTTCGTAAAAGTAAAATTTTAAGATTTAATAAAAGGAATTTAAAATTCCAAGTTCAAAGCTTTTTGCTTTGTTTAGGTTATAACGAAGAAGATAATGTGGATAGTGATCTGATAAGTAGTTATGAAGACCTTTTTGACTTCTTTAACTTGCTGCCAGAAGATGAAAACGTTACAGATGAAGAGTTTGCTGAAATGCGCTCTATTGTAGAAGGGGCTAAGTCGCTAGCACGTAAAGTTACTAGAAAGAAAATTAATGATAATCCACATAGCAAGTCGAATATATTGATTGAGCTTGAGAAGGAGATAAATAATTTTGATGTGGAACAGAGAAAAATTGCTATTAATTTAATTAATGGACCTCAAAGGATAAGAGGGTTAGCTGGTTCTGGAAAAACAATTGTCTTGGCTATGAAGGCTGCTCATATTCATCTACAGCATCCAGATAAAAATATATTATTTACATTTTATACTAAGTCGCTTTATGATTTGATTAAAGACAGTATCAGTAAGTTCTATAGACATTTTTCTAATGAAGACCCTAACTGGGAAATGATAAATATTTTTCATGCTTGGGGCGGAAAACGTGCGGCTGGTGTTTATTATAATGCCTGTGTAGATAATAAAGTTTTTCCTATGGACTTCAGTACAGCTAAATCGAAAAGCTCTGATCCGTTTGGTTTTATATGCAAAGATATAATTAAAAATGAAATATCAGAAAAATATGACTATATACTTATTGACGAAGCACAAGATCTGCCGAGTGATTTCTTTAAATTATGCTATAGATTAGCAAAAGGGAAAGCAGGTAAAGAAAAAAATATTGTATGGGCGTATGATGAACTCCAGTCAATATTTAATATATATCAAAGAGCAGCAAAAGAACTTTTTGGTTCTTTTGAAAATGGCATGCCATATATTGATTTAGAGAGTTTTGCTTCTGATTTGGGAGCGTGTCAGAGCAATGATTTGGTATTGCATAAATGTTATAGAAATCCACTTGAAATACTTGTTACTGCGCATGCATTGGGGTTTGGTATATATTCAGAGTTGCCTGTGCAAATGCTTGAAAACCCAAAGCATTGGAGGGATGTAGGATATCAAGTTTCACAAGAAGAGTTCTCAATAGGTGAAGAGGTAACTATAACGAGACCTTTAGAAAACAGTCCAATGAGTATTGGTAAGTATCAGAATAAATATGATGTGGTAAAGTTTAGCTCTTTCAGTAATATTAATGATGAGATTGAAAATACTGTTAAGATAATCAACGGTTTTATCGATGATGGTGTTCTTCCAGAGGATATGCTTGTTATTTGTTTAGATGATACAAATGCTAGAAGATATTTTTCAAAAATCTCTAGTAACCTTTTAGATTATAATATTAGAACTAATAATCTTCTTGTTTCAGACCTTGCTACACCCCCATTTGTCTTAGATAAAATGGTTACGCTTTCAACAGTACACAGAGCAAAGGGTAACGAAGCGCCTGTGGTAATAGTAATTGGTATCGATGCAATATACGAAATGCGGAAAACAAGAAAAGGTAGAAATAGAATTTTTACTGCATTTACAAGATCTAAAGCTTGGCTAAGAGTTTCTGGAATTGGTGAGCATGCTGATTTTTTTGGCAAGGAAATTAATGAAAGTATAGAAAAATCTCCCTCTTTAGTTTTTGAATTTCCAAGTCTGGATGCTATTGATACTATTCAGCGAGATTTGGCTGATAAGTCTAATAACCTAAATAAGTTCAAAGAGCAATATCAAGATTTGCTGGATCAAGGTTATACAGAAGAACAGATACAAATGGAACTTTCATTTGCTGGAAGGGTTAAGAATGACTAAGTGTATATCTGACAGTGTTCGCAAGTGTGTCGATCTATTGATTGAGATTGATTTTTTGCGTCAGGCTAGTGTGTTAGAAAGCTTAAATCTGAATGCTGATTTTATGTATACCGCGTTTAGGACAAAGATATATCAAGATGTTTATGATTCGGCAATCGAAAACCAATGCTTTAATTTTGCTATGGCTGATGGGGCTTTATTCCAATTTACTGAAATAGATGAAAATACGTCCAGGTATGCATTTTTTCCAAATCCTTATTCGTTTGAAAGTTATAAAGAGCACTTGGGTGAGATTGAGAGAATATCCCATGAGGAAGGTATTAGTTTGGAAGAGTGTGAACAGATACTTTCAGAAGGAAGTTTTTTTAATATTGATATGCCTTGCATCAGATTTGACAAGGATTACAATGCATATTGTAAAGACTATCATCCAGTCGCACACTTGCACGTTGGTTTCTTCTCAGAAAATAGATGGCCTGTAAAAAAAATACTAACACCATATGCATTTTTCTTGTTTGTATTAAGAACGTATTACCAAGAAAAATGGATTGAGTATAAAGAAAAACTGGATTTAGACGAAATTTATTTAATGGAATTAGATAGAGTGAATTTTATTAGTGAAGATTTCTTTTCATCTGAAGAGAAGAGAAGAATTCACTTGACATAAATTCCATATTTTATTTGATGTGGATTTTTATTTTCACTAACTATTGAGCAGTGATTTTATAGATAAGGGGGTGCTAATAATATTTTTATATCTTATTTTTTTGATAATTACTGGTTAATTTATGAAAGGTGTTAAAGAACACACCTTTCTTGCCTACGAGCCTATTATTGCTTCTTTAGGTAACGGCTAACATAGATTCTATAGCTGTATGTTTAATTCCCACTTTTCTTTAACTTTGGCTGTTACTAGTACGTTAACCAAATATAACCCATAATCGGCTTATAATATGATCTGAATAGGTGGGGCAATCGGCTCATGTATCTCTGGGAACAGCGCAACTGGCCGCATTTTGAGTGGGATGAACCTGCTTTACGGCCTACGTTGGATGCCGTGCGGCTTCTGCAGGGCCGCGTGCTGGGTAAAACCGAGGCCGCTCTTGGTCAGGCGGATCTGGACGTGGAAATGGATGCGTTAATCCAGAATGCGATTCGTACCAGCGAAATCGAGGGGGAGCGCCTGGACGTTGGTTCCGTGAGGTCTTCTGTTGCACGGCAGCTAGGCATCGAGCAGGCCGGTGTCTCTGCCAGAACAACACCGGAATCTGAGGCGCTGGTTGAGCTACTGCTACAATCCATTCACCAGCTGGATGAGCAGCTTAGCCGCGAAAAGCTGTGTCTTTGGCAGTCCATGCTTTTTGTGCAAGGCCCCGGCGTGCTTGGCAATGTACGTGTAGGCGAGCTGCGTGGCGATCACCCCATGCAAGTGGTGTCGGGTCGGCTTGATCAGCCTACCGTTCATTTTGAAGCGCCACCTCGTAGGCAACTGGAGGCTGAATTGGATGCGTTTATTACCTGGTTCAATCACCCACCCCAGGGAGTTGATGCGCTGGTTCGTGCCGGTGTTGCCCATCTCTGGTTGATTACCTTGCACCCCTTTGATGATGGCAATGGTCGCGTCACCCGTGCGGTGACAGACCGAGCACTGGCACAGGCAGAGCATCAATCTGTCCGCTTCTATTCACTAAGCGCTGCCATCATGGCAAGGCGCAGCGCGTACTACGATCAGCTTGAAAGCGCTCAGAAAGGCAGCCTCGATATTACGCCGTGGTTGTTGTGGTTTCTGGGCACGTTGAAAGAGGCGCTTGAACAGGCACTGTTAAGAATCGACCGCGTATTAATCAAAGCTACCTTCTGGCAGCGCCATGCCACGACAGTGCTAAATGAACGGCAGATCAAGGTGCTGAACCGTTTGCTGGATACCGCAGGGGAGGAATTTGAGCAGGGGATCAATGCCCGTAAGTACCAATCGCTGGCTAAAGTGAGTAAAGCCACCGCCACGCGGGATCTGGCCGATTTGTTAGCCAAAAAATGCCTCTGTCCGCTGCCCGGTGGTGGGCGCAGTACGCGTTATAAGGTGTTGCTTGGGCAAGCTCATGAAGGCACGCAGTAAGTGGTGGGCTTGGTCAGTGAGGCCATATCGTTTGCTATGAAAATCGACCTATAGCAAGTGAGTGCCTTTTCCTCAAAGCACTGTGAAGGTAACTCACCCGCTGTGTGCTTTACTATCTACAAGGTTCATTCACGGAGGAAGCATCCATGGCTATAGGCGGCTTGATTGGATTACTGGACGACATTGCCGCGTTGGCGAAGTTAACTGCAGCATCGCTGGATGGTATCAGTGCCGCCGTTGGGCGTGCGACAGTGAAAGCGGCAGGGGTGGTGGTCGATGATACGGCCGTGACGCCGCAATATTTGCAGGGAGTGGCGGCGGAGCGTGAGCTGGCGATTGTGAAACAGATCGCACTGGAGGCCGAGATCAAACGAAACCTCGGGGGCTTGGGCTATGAGCTCTGAACACCCGCTCTGGGATGAAATCCAACAGGGCGAAGGCAAAACCCTGGAGTTCAAACAGCAACTCCCCAAAGGAGACCAGCTGGCCAAAACCCTGGTGGCCTTTGCCAATACCAGTGGTGGCAAGCTGATCATCGGCGTGGATGATCAGTGTCAGGTAGTCGGTGTGCAAGGCGACGAGTTTGATCTGATGGATCAGATTGCTTCCATGCTCTACAGCCAGTGCCAGCCAACGTTGCTACCGAATATCTACCTGGAAACCCTGGAAGACAAAACCCTGATTGTGGTGCAGGTACACCGGGGCAGCCAATTGCCCTACCACCTGAAAAGCCACGGCCGGGACGAAGGCGTGTATGTACGCCTGGGAGCAACCAATCGCCCGGCCAGTCTGGAAATGATCCACGAGTTGGAACGCCAGCGCCTGTTGCAAAGCTATGATGAGCAGGCCGCCTGGCAAGTGGAACTGGGTGAGCTTGACCTCACGCCTCTCACCCAGGCTTTCGAGCAAATCGGCAAACCACTCGACACCGCCCGTATGAAAAGCCTGAAGCTACTCCGGGAAGAGCACGGTGTCGACCGCCCGACCCACGGCCTGATGATTCTGCTGGGCCTTTACGAGCAGGTGGAAATCAAGTGCAGCCGGTTCAAAGGCATTAGTATGGCGGTATTTTTGGATAAGAAAGAATACCGAGGCGATCTGTTTAGCCAATTGGCGCAGACTGAAGCCTTCATTAAAAACCATTTGCACCTGAAGGCGGAAATTCTGGGCCTGCAGCGCACCGAAACCTACGAAATCCCCATTCCGGCCATTCGCGAGGCCCTGGTAAACGCCGTGGTGCATCGTGATTACAGCAATGCCGGGCGTGATATCAAAGTCGGCATCTACGATGACATACTGAATATTGTCTCTCCCGGTGGTCTCCCAAATGGCCTCACCCTGAGCGAAGCCTTAAAAGGCCGCTCGGAAATCCGCAATAAAGTGCTGGCCCGGGTCTTCAAGGAGCTGGGTTACATCGAACAGTGGGGCAGCGGCATGAGCCGTATTCGGGAACTGTGTCAGCAAGCGAGCAACCCCGAGCCTGCATTCAGTGAGAGCGGGGATTTTGTGGATATTGAGTTTGCCAGGGATACCAGCCTGGCCTCTGAGGGTTCATGGCCAGAAGGTGGTCAAATAGGTGGTGCAATAGGTGGTGAAAAGGTGGTGCAATTAGACCTTACTGAGCGTCAGCAGGCCGTATTGATGTTGATCACAGAAAACCCGCGCAGAACACACCGCGAGATAGCCGAGGCTTTAGATATCAACCCCTCTGCCGTACAGAAACACCTCGATAAATTGAAAGCGGCTGGAGCCATTGAACGGGTTGGCGGTACGCGGGGCTACTGGAAGGTGAAGGTATGAGACGTGAGCGGCAAAACGTTGAAAACCATTCATGATGCGCGCTTGGCGGGTGTTTAACTCGTTTGGCTACACGCTTAAAACAGATGCTTCCCATTGATCAGCTATTTCTCCTCATTTAATGACCCGCACTATTCCTTGAGCTGAATACAACCCATAATCGGCTCATAATATGATCTGAATAGTTGGTGTAATCGGCTCATGTATACTTGGGAACAGCGCAATTGGATAAGGTGGCGCTCGGACGAGCAGACGCTATGGTGCACCTCGGATGCTACTGCTAATCAATCCCTTCCAACCTGGCGCAGCAGTGCCAGGTTTTGATCAATACGGCGTTGGATCATTTGCAAAGTCGCAGGACGTATTGCCTTGGGTAATAGCTTATCGGCGTTGGCTGAAAACTGGCTGGCTACCTCGCTGATGGTGTCTATGAGGAGGTTGGCATTCTGTGCGGAGATGTCGGCTTCTTCGGCAAGCTGCAAAAGCGCTGTGCGGTTGATCGCTAGCGCTTCACCCATCACATCCATCTGGTGATACCCGCCGGGTCCTTCGCAGAAGGTCACGTCATACGCGGGAGCCAGTTTCCACTGACCCGTAGGCGACATCAGGTAGGCGAAGTTCTTCGGGTGATCGTCCCGGTTATTGAAGGCAATATTGAAGACGATACGTTCGAAGGCGGATGCCATTTCCCGCACGTCATTGGTACAGAGCTGAGTTGCCCGTAGAAAGTTGACGTAGTCCAATGCGCCCGGCGACTGGTAATCGGCACCGGTAAATGCGGCGAGACTCTGCATGGGAATACGCATATCGTTCTGGCGATCAAAGCGTTTACTGGCAAAGGCGGCTTGTCCATCAGGAAGGGTGAAATACTCCGTGTCAGGGGTTGGAATACCGCACATTCGCAGACATTCGGCATAGACCATTTCAATAGCGCATACCTCTGCGTGCTCCTCCTTCGCTGGGAACTTAACCAGCCAGGCTTCAAGGCCCGAAGTGGCGGCGGTAGTGAAAGTGCCGGTTTGCGTATCGCGATAGATCAGTGCTTTTGGCCTAGCCCCTTGCGGGGAACCGCCTACTTGCAGCAACCGCTGCAAAAACTCCCCATCGCCACCCTGAAACACTTCCTGGATATCGACGGCAAGTTGATCGAGTGAGATATGTTCTTGAGACGCCAGCCCCTCGGGTTCTACCGGTTCGAACGTCATGGCTCCCATGGCATTGTTGCCAATATAGGCCAGTCGCTCTAATGCTCCGATACGTGCCGTAATAAGTCCCCGACGCCTGAAAAGACGGTCCATCAACAACATGCCCCAGCCATCAGGCAGGGCATCATAAACAGGGCCAGGCAGGCCCAGCTGGTGAGCCGGAAAATCTCGGCGAAGCTTGGGCCCTTTCAACGGTAACGTGTAAGAGGAAAGCTCCAATCCTCGCGCTTTAGCGTCATTGGTGTACTCAAACAGAATCTGGGGGCGGCCAGTGAGGGCCGTTGTTGATACCAGCGAGCCCCATTGCCAGCGCTCACCCCAGCCTTCGTAGAAAACATTGACTCGCTCAAGCATTGTCGGGCTTCCTTCTAATACGCTGACGATGGGTGCTGTCTTCGTAGCGTTGAATGTCGTCAATGCTTTCCAATTTTGGCAGGAACAGAGCCTCAAGCTCCTGAGTTCGGCCAAGCACCATGGCAATGCGCACCAGGTTTTCGAAGCCCACATTACGCCCGGCTTCCAGATTGGAGACTGTATTGGTGCCGATGCCAGCGCGACCGGCAACCTCTGCCTGAGTCATCTGTTGTGCCAGTCGCTCCGTGCGCAGGCGCTCACAGAGCCTTTTCACAATCTCGCTGGGCTTGCTGAGGTTTAAATCCAACATTTAGTCGATAATCGCCGTCTGGAGTGGGTAACATTAAAAACAGTAGAGGTAAAAGATACTCGCTAAAAATTACCAATTCCATTATTTTGTGTTTTAAATGCTTTTTTGAGGTTTAAGAATTAAAATACTGGATTTGTTTTCGTTAAGTTCAATCCCTGCCAAGGTCTATTTGTCATGACGAGCGTCGCCATTTTTGTGGATACCCAGAACGTTTATTACACCGTGCGCGAAGCCTACGGCAAACACTTCGATTATCGCCGGTTCTGGGTCAAGGTGACGGCAAACCGGGACGTGCTGGCTGCCCGTTGCTATGCCATCGACAAGGGCGACGCCAAGCAACGCGAGTTCCAGAATATTCTTCGGTCAATCGGCTTTGATGTCAGGCTCAAGCCGTTCATCCAGCGCATGGATGGTTCCGCCAAGGGCGACTGGGACGTGGGAATCACGCTAGATGCCATCGAGTACGCGGCGAAAGCGGATGTGGTGGTGCTGGTTTCCGGCGATGGCGATTTCGACCTGCTGGCGCAGAAAATTCGTGAAGTGCATGGCAAGCGCGTCGAGGTCTACGGCGTACCTCAGCTCACTGCGGCTTCTCTCATCAATGCCGCGAGCCAGTTCAACCCCATTGAACACGACCTGCTGCTCGGTTGAGGCAGCAGTCTTACTGACCCACTGAGCCGAATAGTTATCTTAATCGGCTCATGGTATGAGCCGAATAGGTGCGGCAATCGGCTCAGGGTTGATGACGGCTTGAGACGAGCCTGGAAGTGCGGCGAGAGTTATGTGGTTTCCAAACCATCTACAATAAACACGCGGTAATCCGCTCCCAGAAAGCGGTGTTTGCGGGCTTCCTGGTAAGCGGGGCTTTCGTACCAGGCGCGGGCGGCGGCCATATCGGCGAAGCGTAGAACCACTGCACCTTCCATACCACTGCCTTCCAGTACGTCAAAATCGCCGTAGAACGCCAGCGGCTGTGGGTCGTGTCCTTCACGGGCGGCTTTGGCCTTCTCGCTGTAGCGCGCCATTTCCTCGCTGTCGTGGGTGCGCTCTCGGGTCATGATGATATAAGCAGGCATGGCAGGTTTCCTTTTGCGGTTTTTAAACGTCAACAGACTCTTGAGCATAACATCGTCAACCAGTGCTGCCCTATGTAACAGGGCCTTGGAGAAGGATAGCTATCGATGAATCACCATCAAATATAAATATTTACCAGTAAAGATGGCAAAGCTCAGCTGGACGTCGCGCTGGAGCAGGAGACTGTTTGGTTGAGCCAGCTGAGCTATTTGGCAAAGATGTTCGAACCGTTAGCAAACACATCAGCAATGTGTATTCAGAGGCTGAACTGGAGAAAGAGGGAACTATCCGGAAACTCCGGATAGTTCGCCAAGAGGGTAAATGACAGGTTCGATGCCGCATCAAACACTACAACCTTGATGCGCGTACATTTCATATTGCTCAAAGACGGCTGACACTATAGCGATTGCGGCCGCATGCTCATCTAACGCCATGTCTACATAGGAACGGTATGAACGCTTACCACTGAAACAGCTCAAGATAACCGCCATCAGGCTGGTTGGCAGCCAGTCTGTTTCGTTATGCTAGGTGGCTATTTCGCCCGTTGGCGGATTGTTGATCAGGAGTGTGTATTTTTATGATGAAAGCCATGGGTTTGTCCCGCCTGCCTCATCGCTATGGCGTTTTTATTGCCTGCCTGATGTTGCTCGCGGTTTCGCTGGTGGGGTTGGCGTTTTCGTTGCTCTGGCTGTGGGGTGTGGTGGTTTTTGGTTTGCTGGCTGGCCTCGGGATTTATGATGTTACCCAAAAGCGCCGTACGGTGAGCCGAAACTATCCTGTTCTGGCGCATATTCGTTATGTTCTGGAGTCCGTCGGGCCGGAAATTCGCCAGTACTTCATTCAGTCGGATCTTGATGAGCGGCCGTTTTCCCGTGAGCAGCGGGCGGTGGTTTATCAGCGTTCGAAAAAAGAGGGCGACAAGAAGCCCTTTGGCTCATTACTGGATATGTACCAGCCCGGCTATGAGTGGATCAATCATTCCATGCTTCCACACGCCATTGAAGATACTGATTTCCGCGTTCGGGTGGGCGGTAGTCATTGCCGCCAGCCATACCTCGCCAGCGTATTGAATATTTCGGCCATGAGCTTTGGTTCGCTGTCGGGCAACGCGATTGAGGCGTTAAACGCGGGGGCAAGCAAAGGGGGCTTTTATCACGACACCGGTGAAGGCTCTATCTCCCGGTATCATCGCCAACATGGGGGGGATCTGGTCTGGGAAATCGGTTCGGGTTACTTCGGGTGCCGCAACGATGATGGCTCCTTTAGCGAAGAACGCTTTGCGGCAAATGCTCAGGATGAGCAGGTGAAAATGATTGAAATCAAACTGTCGCAGGGGGCCAAACCCGGCCATGGCGGCATTCTGCCCGCAGCGAAGGTCACCGCGGAAATCTCGGAAGCGCGCGGCGTGCCAATGGGGGAGGATGTTATTTCTCCGGCTGCCCACACAGCCTTTTCTACACCGCTTGAGTTGATGGCGTTTATTGCCCGCTTGCGCGAGCTTTCCGGCGGTAAACCGGTTGGGTTCAAACTGGCCATTGGCCACCCCTGGGAGTGGTTTTCCATGGTGAAGGCCATGCAGGAAACCGGGGAGCGGCCTGATTTTATTGTGGTGGATGGCGGCGAAGGGGGCACGGGTGCGGCGCCGTTGGAGCTTATCAACCGCGTGGGCGTACCATTAACCGAGGCGTTGATGCTGGTTCACAATACGCTGGTGGGTGTTGGGCTGCGTGAGGAAATCAGCATTGGGGCGGCGGGCAAGATTACGTCGGGATTCAAGATTGCGCGAACTCTGGCGCTGGGCGCTGACTGGTGCAATGCGGGCAGGGGCTTTATGTTTTCTCTGGGCTGTATTCAGGCGCTTAGCTGCCATTCCGACAAATGCCCCAGCGGTGTGGCGACCCAGGATGCTAACCGCAGCCGCCATCTTAATGTCGAGGATAAAACTGAGCGGGTCTACCAGTTTCACCGCAATACGTTAAAGGCGCTGGCGGAAATGCTGGGGGCTGCAGGGCTTAGCCATCCAAGCGAGCTGGGGCCTGAGCACATCATCCGGCGTGTTTCCGAGAACGAAATACAGTCCTATGATCAGGTCTTTAACTTCCTGACGCCCGATGCCTTGCTGAACGGGCCTTGCGAGCATTCCTTGTTTAAACTCTATTGGGATGATGCCCGCTCCGACTCTTTCTTACCGCCTTCGCGCATTGCCCGCCTGCGCTTGACCAAGCTTGAATAACTCACAGGCCAACTCGCCCGCCCGGTGCCATTTTGATAGGTGAGGGCAGCGGGTGGAGAGGCGTGAGAGGGCTAATAGGTGGAAGAAGGCTAATATGGGGAAGAGTGTCAGTGTTCAACGCTGATTTCTGCGTAGCGCTCAGCGAGAAAATCCAGCAAGGCTCTGACAGACGGCAGCAAACCCCGGCGGGAAGGGTAGACGACGTGAATGACTTCCCGCCGGGGTTCCCAGTCAGGTAATACCTGAACAAGATCGCCGGATGCCAGGGAATCTCCCAGCATCAAGCTGGGTAACTGAACCACGCCCACCCCCGCCAGTGCCGCATGATACAGCGCCGTCATATCGGTAGTGATAAAGCGTGGCGAATGCGCAATGCGTTGTTCTTCGCTGTCTCGTTGTAATTGCCATATATGGGCTTCTTCCGGCCTTGCGCGGTTCATACTGGGCATTCTGCTCAGCTCATCAGGTGTGGCTGGCATGCCCCACTGTTCGATCAGCGCTGGGCTTGCGACCAGGCATTGCCCACGATCCGACAACACTTTGAGAATCAAATCACTGTCTTCCAGCGGCAGGGGGCGAGCGCGAATGGCCAGGTCAAAGCCTTCGGCGACAGGGTCAATGTGGCGGTTGGTGCCTTCCAGATGCACCTGCACATCGGGGTGGCGCGCCATGAAGTCTGCCAGCATTTTGCTCACATGAAAGCTCAGTAATCCGGTGGGGCAGCTCATGCGGATAATGCCACAGGGCGTCTGTTTGGTTTCCTCGATGAACTGTTGAGCGGCCTCTGCTTCAACAAGCATGGCTTTGCAGTGCTGGTAGTAACGTTGGCCAATGTCGGTAAGCGTCAGATGGCGGGTTGAGCGGTGCAGAAGGCGAACATTCAGTTCCTGTTCAAGCGCGACCACACGTCGGCTGAGCTTGGATTTAGCGATACCCAAGGCACGCCCCGCCGGAGAAAAGCCCCCGTGGTCGACGACTTTCACAAAATAATACAGGTCATTCAGATTAGGGGTTGTCATGTGTTCCCTCTATGCAACGCTGCGTCTTGATTTTGAATCTAACCATCAAGGAATCGAAATACTACACTCTAGGTGTGCTGTCGCAATGTCTACACTTTGTACTCCTGTCTGTTAACTATGTATTCCTGTCCGCTACCTTATGGAGCCTTCTTTATGAGCTGGATGCCGACTATCGAGCCTCAGTGTCCTTTAGCAGGCAGTCTGCACGATATAGAAACCCTGATTGTGCCTCGTGCCCGTGATCTGGGTGGCTTTGAGGTCCGTCGTGCGCTGCCTGCCCCGAAACGGCAAATGGTGGGGCCGTTTATCTTTTTTGATCAGATGGGGCCAGCCGAATTTCTGCATGAGGAGGGGATTGATGTCCGGCCGCATCCTCATATCGGCCTGGGAACCGTGACGTATCTGTATCAGGGGGAGTTTGAGCACCGCGATAGCCTGGGCACGCATCAGATGATTTACCCAGGGGCGGTTAACTGGATGGTGGCGGGCAACGGAGTCACTCACTCAGAGCGCACCAGCCCTGCCACACGCCGGAACGGACACTCGCTGTTTGGTATTCAGACCTGGGTTGCATTGCCTGAAAGGCATGAAGACAAGCCAGCCAGTTTTGCCCATCACGGGGAAGAAACGCTGCCACTGCTGAAAGGCGAAGGTAAAGACGTGCGTCTGATTCTGGGAACCGCCTGGGGCGAGCAGTCGCCTGTACAGACGTTCTCGGAAATATTTTATGCCGATGCGGTATTAATGGCCGGCGCCAAACTGCCGTTGCCGGATGGTTATGAAGATCGCGGCATCTATGTGACCTCAGGGAGCATCATCATTGCCGGGGAAACCTTTGCGTCCGGGCGTATGATGGTGTTTCGTCCTGGCGACCCGATTACCGTGGTCGCGGGCGAGCAGGGGGCGCGGTTAATGCTGCTGGGTGGCGAAACCCTTAACGGGCCGCGTTATATCTCATGGAATTTCGTGGCCTCCTCACGGGAGAAACTGGAGGCGGCCAAGCAGGCGTGGATAGAAGGTGACTTCGAGCATGGGCGCTTTCATCTGCCGCCCGGTGATGATGTGGAGTTTATTCCTTTTCCGGGGCAGGAACGAAAAGGGTAAAAGACAGCACCGTGCTGGCTGCCGCCTGGCAGCCAGCGTTACGCTATCCCCCTTGATATCAGTCTGACATCTTGCCAAAGCGGCCACTGTTAAAGTTATTGATCGCTGCAATGATTTCCTGCTCACTGTTCATGACAAAGGGCCCATGCCCGACGACCGGCTCATTGAGCGGTTCGCCACTCAGCAGTAACAGGGCTGCGTCGTTGTTGGCTTCCAGCGTCAGTGTGTCTTCACTTCTGGAAAACTCGGCCACCTGCCCATCGCGCACAACCTCTTCGCCATTGACCAGCACCGTGCCTTTCAGCACCACCAGCAGGGTTGTCCAGCCTTCAGGCTGGGTCAGCGCGGTGGTTTTACCGCCGCTTAACTGCATATCCCACACATTGATTGGCGAGAACGTTTGCGCCGGGCCTGCGTGCTGGTTGTACTCACCGGCAATTACGCGAACGCTACCAGCGTCATCCGGCAAGGCCACCACGGGAATCTGCGCATTGAAAATCGCCTGATAGCCGGGCGTGGCCATCTTGTCCCTGGCGGGCAGGTTGACCCACAGCTGAACCATTTCCAGGGCACCGCCTGACTGTGTGAAGGCGGGCGAGTGAAATTCTTCGTGCAGAATGCCAGCGCCTGCCGTCATCCATTGCACGTCACCCGGGCCAATCACGCCGCCTTTGCCCGTTGAGTCACGGTGTGCCACTTCCCCCTGATACACGATCGTCACCGTTTCAAACCCACGGTGCGGATGCTGGCCAACTCCCCTGGGTTGCGTGGTGGGGGTGAAGTCCGCCGGGCCTGCGTGGTCGAGAAGCAGGAAGGGGCTTAATGACTCTGAGCGTGGGCCATAGGAAAACAGTGACCGGACGGGAAAGCCATCGCCTACCCAGTGGGGGCGAGGTGCGCTGGTTACCTGTGTTAATGTTTTCATCGAGCGTTGCATACTCACTCTCCTGATCAGCTAAAGATGCTGAAGAGAAGGGTACGCGCTGGGCGCTTCCCGGAATAGAGGGTGTGATTAAGACACTGTGTTGCATGGCTGGAACGCCGGTGAGTCAATCGCCCTTGGCCAGTTTAATGGATACGTTAGCGGACTTTTTAGGGTAAAACTTGTATGAACAACACTCGTTTGTGGCGGTTTTTGGCGCTGATTTTCATGCTGACGCTTTCCAGTATCTGCATGGCGCAAACTCAAGGGGATGAAAGCGAAAGTCCGCGCTGGTTTGTCATTGATGCGTTAAATACAGGTCTGGGTGATTTGCCGGAAGAGATGAAGCGAATGTCGCCCAGAGAAACCGTTCGCAGCTTTCTGGCGTTTACCGATGAGGGTGATTACAACGCTGCAGCGCACCTGCTGAATCTATCAGGCATCGACCCCGGCGAGCAGCAAGCGCAAGGGGCTGAGCTAGCCAGGCAACTGTCCGAGGTGCTAAAGCGTGGCGAATGGCTGGACCCTTCCGACCTGCCGGGCCGCCAGGATGCGGCGATCGAAGATGCGTCAGGGCAGAACCCACAGGCGGGTAAGCCGCGCCGTAACATCGAACTCGCCGCCTTGAAGGTCAAGGGTCAGGCGTACGATGTACGCCTCGGCCGCTACCGAGTGGATGAAAACGATCCTGTCTGGCTTGTCATGCCGGAGAGCGTTTCGTCGGTTGGGCTGCTGTATGACGAATACGGCCCTTCCATGCTGGAGCGCTATATTCCTGAGCGATTGAAGTCATCGTTCGGCTTTCTGAAAATCTGGGAATGGCTGGCGATTCCTGTTTTTTTACTCACGGTTGGAGCCGTTGGATTAGCTACCTATTTCCTCGTGAGGCTGATCGCACGCGTGTTACCGTCAGGCATATTAACCATTTTTGCCAATCAGATTGGTGTGCCTGTCGCGCTGATTGCAGTGTCACTGGTCACGCAGGCACTGCTGGAACATGTGGTGTCGTTTTCCGCGATTGCGACGACGACATTTCGCGTCATGTTGATCGCGATAATGGCCTGGGGCGCAGGCACGGTGGCGCTGCGGTTAATCGACACCATTATGCTGCGTATGACGCGGCGCCTGGTGGGGGAAATTGACGATACCAAGCCGAAAGATAAGCGTCGTCTGTTAACCACGCTATACGCCCTGCGCCGTGTGGTTATCTTGATCACGGTCATTGGTGTCTCGGTTTATGTGCTTGGGCAGATCCAGCTGTTTGAAACGCTGGGCATGTCGCTGCTGGCGTCTGCCAGTGTGCTGGCCGTGCTGGTGGGTATCGCGGGGCAGGCGGTATTGGGCAATATTCTTTCGTCGTTTCAGCTATCGCTGGCCAAACCGATTCGGATTGGCGACCTGGTGATTTTCGAAGACCAATGGTGTTATGTCGAAGGGATCTTTTATACCTTCATTCGTTTGCGTGCGTGGGATGAGCGACGTGTCATCGTGCCTGTCACGTATTTTGTCTCCAGACCCTTCGAAAATCTGTCGGTGAAGAGCACCAAGCTATGTCGATTTATAGAGCTAACGCTTCACCTGAACGCGGATGTTTCCCAGATTCGTGAGGCGTTTCTGGAATACGCCAAGGAAGAAAGCTGCGTGATAGAACACCACAAGCTGATGTGTTACGTCACTGGGCAAACGGCCCACGCACAAACCATTACCTGTTACATGATGACCTCTGACCCGATGGCAGGGTGGACCGCCGAGATGAACATTCGCGAGAAAATGATGGCGTATATTCGCGATCATCATGAAGACTGGTGGCCAAGGGAACTTATGGTGATCAGTCACGAAGGGGCTGCCCGCAAAGGGGGAAAATGAGGTGTCTTCCCTTGTCGCCGAGTATAACTGGGAAGAAAACAC
Organism: Halomonas sp. LS-001; assembly: GCF_052983955.1. Lineage (NCBI taxonomy): Bacteria > Pseudomonadati > Pseudomonadota > Gammaproteobacteria > Oceanospirillales > Halomonadaceae > Halomonas > Halomonas sp. LS-001. The sequence goes on along the minus strand of NZ_CM129816.1, from coordinate 2,811,405 downwards.
GCGGTAGGAAAAAAGGGCGTCTAGACGACCATCCGCCGCTTACCGGGTGAGCATTACAAAAATCTGCCTGTGTTTTCTATAATTAAGGGCAGAAATCCACTGACAAGCAGGTGCGTAACGATGCGGCCAGCTCAGTTGTTAAGCGAAGGCGATGCGATACTCGCCGTGGATGTTCAGAACGATTTCTGCCCGGGTGGGGCGCTTGCCGTAAAAGACGGGGATAAGGTTGTGCCAGTTCTCAACCTTTGGCTGGAAGCGGCGGCCCATAACGATATACCGGTAATTGCCAGCCGCGATTGGCATCCGGTCGATCATTGTTCTTTCCATCATCAAGGTGGCCCCTGGCCGGTTCATTGCGTTCAGGACACCAAGGGAGCCGCCTTCCATTCCGGTTTGCAATTACCCTCTGATGCGATACGCGTTAGCAAAGGCACGGCGTTTGACCGTGACGCCTATTCAGCCTTTGACGGCACCGGGCTGGCGGGTTATCTCAAACAGAGGGGAGTGAAGCGCCTTTGGGTAGGCGGGCTTGCTCAGGATGTCTGCGTGTTGGAAACCGTAAAAAGCGCCTGCCAATCTGGCTTTGAAACACATCTGTTGGTCGCTGCCACACGCGCGGTCGATCTCGATAATGCTGCGCAATCCTTGCAGGCAATGCGCCAGGCGGGCGCTCAACTAGTGGAGGATGGATGAGCCATCATTTCAGCGCGTTAGAAGAAGCGGAACTCGGTCTGTTTATTGATCTTTACGAACTGACCATGGCGAGTGCGTATCACGCTGAGGGCATGGACAAGCGTGCTGTATTTACCCTGCATTTTCGTAAACTGCCACCACAGCGCAATTTTGTTCTTGCCTGTGGCCAGCATTACGCTGCCTTGCTGGCGACGTCACTCCGCTTTCCGCCTGAGCAGGTGGCTCGGCTCAGAACGCTGGGCCGTTTTGATGAGAGCTTTCTGCAGTGGTTAGCGAATTTTCGCTTTAGTGGCGATATTCGTGTTTTACCCGAGGGAACACCGGTATTTCCCCACGAACCGATCCTGGAAGTCGACGCGCCGCTTGCCGAGGGGCAACTGCTGGAAACGCTGCTGATGAACTACGTCCATACCGAGTCTGTGTTGGCCACCAAAGCGGTGCGGTTGGTCAATGCAGCGAAAGGGCGGCCAGTCATCGACTTCGGCATGCGGCGTATGCACGGTTTCGATGCGGCCTTGAGAGGCGTTCGTGCTTATCGCGCGGCGGGCATCGACGCAACCAGCAATGTGTTGGGGAGCTTTCAGTACGGTCTGCCCGCCAGTGGCACTATGGCGCATGCCTATATCCAGGCGCATGATGATGAAACCGAGGCTTTCCGCGCCTATGCCAAACTTTACCCTGGCACTGTTCTGTTGGTTGATACCTACGATGCTTTGGCAGGCGTCGACAAGGTGATTCACCTGGTGAAAGAGGAAGGGCTTGATGTTAGCGCTATCCGTCTGGATTCCGGGGATCTTGGCAAATTGGCCAAGGCTGCACGCAAGCAACTCGATCAAGCGGGCTTGAGCGATGTAGGTATTGTGGTCAGCAGTGGCTTGGATGAGTGGGGTATTCGCGAGCTTATTGAGGCTGACGCTCCGGTAGACAGCTTTGCTGTGGGCACTAAGCTTGGTGTCTCGGAGGATGCGCCGGTATTGGATCTTGCCTATAAATTGACCGACTACGAGGGTAAGCCACGCCTGAAAAACAGCCCGGGTAAAAAGCTGTTGCCGGGGCGCAAGCAGGTATGGCGCTTTCGCGATAAGAACGCCCAGTACCTCTACGATGAAATCAGCCTTGAAAGCGAAACCCGTGATGGTGAGCCGCTACTGTTGAAGGCAGTTTGCGAGGGTAAATCTGTAGCCCCCGAGCCTGACCTGAACATAACCACGGAATGCGTGCGTGACGCATGCAGGGCGATGCCTGAACGCCTATTGGCAGTGGATGCCTGCGATCCCCCCTACGAGGTCAAAATCAGCGACGCGCTTGAGCAGCTTTATCATAAAGCGCTGGCAGATATTTCTGCCAATCAAGCGTCGACCGATCAACGCCCGGATTAAGAACCATGAGAGGAGAGCGCCATGAATGACCCAACACAGCGCGTCACCATTGAGTGTGTAACCGGAGATATCGCCAGACAAGCGGATATGGATGCTGTCGTGAATGCGGCGAATGCCGAGCTGATGCCTGGCGGCGGCGTGGCAGGCGCGCTTCACCGAGCAGCAGGCCCTCAGTTAGCAGAAGAATGTCGTAGCATGGCCCCGATTGCACCGGGGGAAGCCGTGTTGAGTCGCGGACATGACCTGCCCAATGCCTGGGTGATTCACTGCCTTGGCCCGGTATATGGCATCGACAAGCCTGCTGATCGTTTACTGGCAGATTGTTATCGCAATGCTTTGCAATTGGCGGATGAAAAAGGCGTCTCCCGAGTGGCATTTCCTGCGCTTTCTACCGGGGCTTTTGGCTACCCGGCTGATGAAGCCGCCCACGTTTGTGCCGAGACGGTCAAGGCGTGCCTGCCAACCTTGCAGCATCTGACGTGCCTGCGTTTTGTGCTATTTGATGATAATGCCAATGCCACAATGGAAGCGGCACTGATGCAAGCGGGTCTGAGGGTTACGAAGAAAGCTTGATGACATCTGCGAAGTTCTATCTGGCTATTGGTAATATGGCCAATAGGGTCTGGAGTTTTCAAGAACGGATTGATCGTTCCAATGAGGTTAATTGGTGGTGTTGGGTGAAGGGCTACTCAACCATTGTTGCAACACATTAACAACAACAGGGGCATAAGGTTCTAGTTTGCCATTCTTAGGCGTGCAGAGCTCGTCTATTAGCAGTTTGAGTAAAACATCATCTTCTAATCCTTCTTCTGGATCTACGCCTTGTGCCCATAACAGGTTATGGGAAAGGTATTTACGTTTTTCAATCAAACCTTTGTTGTTGCGCTCGTGGTCGCCCAGGTTTAGCACCGCAATCGAACGCCTTGCTCGTTCGGTTAGGCCACGTACTCGCCCGCTGATCATAAACTGGAGCTCACTTTCGCATTCATTCATCAGTGGGGTTAATGGAAGCGATTGTGAGCCATGTGCTGCATCACATTGATTTGACGTGGTACAGCTAGCAACGATGTTGCTGAAATTCAGGGTTTTATGTGGAGCAGTATCTTGCGCTTCTAAATGTTCATTCATGGTGTCGATGTTGGTGCCGCTTATATTTTGGCAGCAGTAGGCGCAGAGATAAAACTGCTCTTGAGTACACGCGTTACGTATCGCTTGGCGCTCAACCTCTGTCAACTGTTTATAACGGCCGTGCGGGTTTCGGTGCTTCCACGTGGCTAATGACGAGGGTTCGGTCCCTTTAGTGATTTTTTTCATGCCGAAGCTCCTGTTTACGTAGCAGTAGCTTTGCCTTGCTTAGCTCAAGGTTTCCGCCCGGTAGCACATGAGCCAGTGCGTGAAGTTGGCTCCGCGCTTTATCCAGTTGGCCGCTTTGAATGCAATCGAGCGCGTCATTGAATTGCTCGGCAATTTGCGCGTTGCGAATATGCGTATCCATCACGTCGAGCAGCACGGTGTTCGCATCTTGGCCGTATTGGGAAGGCACCTGTGTAATACTGCCATCGCTTAATGAGTAAATAAGAGCGTCTTTACATTCGCTGATCACCAGTGGCGAATGCGTGGTTAGAACGAACTGACAGTTGGGAAAGGTGTGCGTTAGTTGTTGAATAATACGCCGCTGCCAAGAGGGGTGGAGATGCATATCTACTTCATCAATCAATACGATGCCATCGCCTTGAAGAGGATCTTTCATGCCTGGATTCATCATGCCCAAACGGCGTGCTATATCCCCCACCAATGCAATGAGTGACTTTTCCCCTTGAGATAGTTGCGAAACATTGAGTGTTTTACCGTTTTTATCAATCGACATATGTAGACGAGGTTTACGACGAACGCGAAGGTTAGTAAACCCTGGCATAAAGCTGCTGATAGCAGTACGTACAGCGGTCAGCTGGTGATCTTTTGAAGACACTTTCATTTGTTGCAAAAGACCCCAAACTTCCGACCCTTCACCTGCCTTATTTAGCAGCGTATCAAGCGTGTCTTCTGGTAAGCCTGTTTCATTTTCGCTATCTTCTCTTTCACGAAACCACTCAAAAAAACGGCGAAAATCAACCCCTTGGTTAAGTGAGTTATCGTAACCATCAAGCTGGAAAAAACTATGTTTGCTTTTTATTTTCAGTGGAATATCCAGAACTGCTCGTTCGACTGGATAGAAGGCGACTAAGGGTAAACTGATAGTTTCTTGTGCGGTTAATTGGCGGCGGTAATGCTCGGCAAGACGTGTAGCATCTTGAAGTTTGGAGCTGGCGCTGGCTTTTTTGCCTTGGGCAGTTTTGGCTAGCGCCCACTGGTAAAGGTGGTCGTTAATGTCTGCATCAGGGTTGCTAGATTGTCCCTGCTCATCGAAAACGGCAATATCAATAATGGCTGATGTTTTGCCATTAAAAATGGCGTCTTCTGGTATAGGGCTGCCACTACCTTTTTCACTGCGAAGCCTTGCGACAAACCAGCTTAAGCTGGTGGCTAATGCCATCAGCACAGAAGTTTTTCCCGCTCCGTTATTACCGATAAAAACGGTGACATTGCCGTTAGATGAGAGCGAGGGAGCAAGTTCAACTTCTAAGTTCTGAAAATGGCCCAGATTGCTGATTCTAAAGCGTTGTATGTCCATCTTAGGCCTCTCGTTAGTGGCGATTCTGTATAAGGTTAAACCGATAGACACTCGCCAACAACTGACTAATCGGGTCTTTAATGCGGCGGGGTAATAGAGGCGTCATCGTCTTCGATATGGGTGCCAGGTTCAGCCACGAGTTCTAGGTGCTTATTTTCCAAAGTCGCCAAAGCAATCTTGTAGCAATCTTCGATATGGCTGTTACCCATGAGCTTCATGGCGGTAAAGCTAATACTGCCTGCCACTGCGCTACCAATGAAGGGAACAAACTTAGAAACGCCTTTGGCAGCAACCCTAACGCCCATCTTGTTGAGCAGCATGACGATTAATTTCCTAGTGATGTACTTTCCGGCAAGCTTGCTACCTGTATTGGAAATAGCGGTCATCACAAAGAGCCTGGTTTCGGTATCAAGGCCTTCGATTTGCTCCGGAGATAATCCAAACTGGGCATTAATTTTGGGAATTATGCGCATTAAGATGGCCATGTCAGAACCGATATCCAGCCCAGGTATGGGAATGATGGCGGTGCCCGCCGAGACCCCTGCACTTTTGGTCACCATCAAGTGGCATGACTTTTTAATGGCGTCGAGCTCTTCCCTTGTCTCAATCATGCGGCGTTCCTGTTTGGCGATGGGTGTCATAACCGTCATCGACGGTGGCGAGAAATTTGGTGTTGCAGGGGGCTGCCCCTTACGCTTTCACGTCTCCACAACCCCGCTCCTTGCAGGTGGGTTGGTGGTCATAGAGCGTTTGAATGATCTGACAGTTGGCCGTTTTTCCACCTCGGCATTGGTGAACCACTTGGCGTAGCTCTCCTGCCAGTGCCTGTAAGGACGCGATGCGCTCTTCCAGGTGTTCGAGATGGCGGCTGGCGATATCATCGGCGGCGGTGCAGTCGGTATCGGGGTTATCGGAAAGTACTAACAGTTCCTGAATACTGTGCAGGTCTAACCCCAGGCTGCGGCCGTGGCGAATAAAGCCAATGCGTTCCAGCGCCGCCTGATCATAAGCGCGATACCCTTGCTCACCCCGCTGCGGCGGTGCCAGTAACCCGAGCTTTTCATAATGGCGAATGCTTTCCGGCGAGCACCCGGTTCGGCTGGCAACTTCCCCAATACGATAGTGGCGTTTCATCGGCTTGACCCTGTAACGATTACAGGGTTTAGGCTAGTGGTTATTCTCTAGACTAACAAGTAGGTAACCGGTGATGACGCTGATCAATGAGCTATTGAGCATTGCACTGAGTGCAGCACCTTGGCTGATGCTGGGCTTGGTAATTGCGGGGCTAATAAAAGCGTTAATGCCAGAGCACTTGTTACAGCGCTGGATGGGCGGGCGTGGTGTGGGTAGCATTTTACGCGCAGCGGTAATTGGTATGCCGTTACCGCTGTGTTCCTGTGGGGCGATTCCTACTGCGCTGGCGCTGCATCGGGGTGGGGCAGGGCGTGGGCCAACGACGTCTTTCCTGATAAGTACCCCAGGCGTGGGCGTGGATTCCATGCTGATCACCAGCGTTCTATTAGGCCCTTTGATGGCGCTGGCGCGAGTGCTGGGCGCTTTGGTAACCGCGATAGTGACGGGTATTTTAGTGGGTGTTACCGGCCAGACAGCGCTGCCGAAAAGCCCCTCTGTTAGCAGCTGCTGTGCATCAAAGGGCTGCGCTTCTCAGGACGATACCGAGGCGAACGAACAGGCTGCCAAGTCAACGAGGGTAACCGCCGGATTGAAATATGCCTTCAGTGATTTATTGGATGACATCAGCCGTTGGATGTTTGCCGGTTTGTTGCTGGCGGGCGTGCTGGTGACCTTTGTGCCGCCTGAAACCCTGGTGGGTTTTTCGGGTGGTTTGTGGGCGCTACTGCTCATGGCGGTGATCGGCATTCCTTTATATATCTGTGCGACCGCCGCCACCCCGGTTGCCGCTGGCCTGCTATTGGCGGGCATTTCGCCGGGAATGGCGCTGGTTTTTCTACTGGCGGGCCCTGTGACAAGCCTGGCAACTCTGGCTATTCTGCGTCGCGAGTTTGGAAACCAGGCGTTGGCGGTTTATCTGGGCAGCATTCTGCTGGTAACGGTGCTGATCGGTTGGGTGTTTGACCAGGGGCTGGCGATGACGGGCTGGAACCCTGTTCAACAGGCGAGTCAGGTTCAGGAACTGTTACCCGCATGGCTAGAGTGGCTGGCTTTAGGCGCCTTGGTGCTGTTTTCTGTTCGTCCTGTTCGTAAACGCCTGTTGGGGTTTTAGGCAGGCAAAAGATTGCGACTTTTTGCCTTCTCTACAAGCGTATAGCCAGGTGATTACGCATGGCGCCCAGTCAGGGTTAAAAAGCCATCTTCATCGATAAATCCCTGGTCGCCGGTGACGAACCAGCGCTGGCCGTCGAACTCTTTAATGGCGGCTGCAGTGCGTTCTGGGTCGTTGAGATAGCCTTGCATCACCTGGGGGCCGCTGATCAGAATCATGCCGGTTTCTCCGCTAGGTTTTTCCTTGTAGCTCTGTGGTTCGACGATTTTTAGGCTGGTGCCGGGTAGCGGCATCCCGACGGTACCCGCTTTACTGCCCTGTTGCAGGGTCTGGTCGTGAGCCCCCAACGCATCCGGTAGGTTAACCGAGGCCACCGGGGCGGTTTCGGTGGCTCCGTAGCCGGTGTAAATCGGCGTATGGAATTGGCGCGTGAACTCACGGCAGGCACTTTCCTCCTGGGTATCGGCACTGATCACCACGGCGCGTAGGCTTTCCAGCAGGTGTGGTGGCAGGTCTGGACGTTGGCTCAAGCGCTGTAATAAGTCGGCGGTGCCAAACATGAGGGTCGCTTTGTGCCTGGCAATAGCCGTGGCAATGCCGGGAAGGTCGTCGGGGTCAGGATGGCAGACCAGCGGGAGGCCTTCGATCAGTGGCAGTAGCTGGGTTACCGTCAAACCGAAGGCATCAAACAGGGGCAGCGTGCCCATCACTACATCGTCATTGCGGGTATTAAGCACATCGGAGGTCTGCTTGATGTTGGCCATCAGATTACGGTGGCTCAGCATGACGCCCTGGGGCTTTGTAGTGTGGGTGCCGGGAAACACGATAGCGGCGGTAGCATCGGCATCGCGCTGGCGGCAGTAAAGGCGCTGAAGTAGCCATGCCGGCAGCAGGCGCACGCTAAGCCAGGTGCCAAAATATTCACTACGACCTCTATCGGCTTGCAGGTCCTCCAGGTAAACCACCTGGGTATCTGCGAGTTGTTGGACGATGTTTTGCCCTTGTTGCTGGCGGGTTTCGACGAAATCGCGTGAGGTCAGTACCGTATCGATACTGGCCTCGGCAAGGGTCGACGCAAATGCCGCCGGGGCGAGCGTGTCATTGAGGTTGACCAGAGTTTTACCCGCCAGCAGTGTTGCCATATTAGCCAGCGCGCCCAGACGGCTATTGGGCAGCCATACCCCCACGCTCTGCCCGCCTGTCAGTGATTCGATACGTCTGGCAATCAGCAGGCTGGCGGTAAGCGCCTGACCGGCCGTCAACGTATGGCCAAGAGAGTCGGTGAGTGCTGGTGCACTGAGGTTGCGTTTCACGCTGCGAATCCAGGCGTCAGGCAGCGAAGTCAGTTCGTTGATGGCATGCTGCCAGGAGTGGGTCGCCTGCTCGAAAATCCGCCGCTTGAGCACATCCGCAGGCGTATCTTTCGGCAGCGGCTTACCAAACGCCACGACAACCGAGCGATGCAATGGCGCGTTACGCAGTTCCTTGAGCTTGCTGGAAGAGCGGGAGAACTGGCTGCCCCATAGCCCGCGCAGGTAGAAGGGGACAATGCAGACCTCCGGGGTCGCCATGTGGCAGGCCCGTTCGTAGCCACGGCGCAGCTCACCCAGTTGGCCGTTGTGGCTAATCGCCCCTTCCGGGAACAGACATACCACTTCACCGTTGTTCAACTGTTCGGCAACCGCCGCCAAGGCGTTGTTGGCGCCTGTGCCACGCTCGATAGGAATACACCCCAGCGCTTTGAAGAACCCGCGTAGGTACCAGCGCTGATAAATATTCTTCAGCATCACAAAGCGCACCGGACGCGGGCTGGCGATTTGCACCATCGCCCAGTCTACCCAGCTGATATGGTTGCCGAGCAGTAGCACACCACCTTGGGCTGGCAGGTTCTCCAGCCCATGGACATCAACGCGATAGCGGCGAGTCAGCAGGAAGCTGAGCAGAAAGCGCACCAGGCTCTGGGGCAGTTTGAGAATTGTATAGGCGCCGCCCAGCATGGCGACAGCGGCGATCAGCAGCAACAGGTAATAGCTATCGACCCCCGCCAGAGCGAACAGCGCGGTAATTACCAGAAAGCCCAGCATGGAAAGGTTTTGAATCCAGTTATTGGCGGCCAGCACGGTGCCTAGCTCATGATCGGCCGCGTGAAACTGAATCAGTGCATTAAGCGGTACGATAAAAAGCCCGGCCATTATGCCGATAAACACGAAGTTCAGGGCCTGGCTGATTGGCGTGGTGAATAACGGTAAACACCACAGGCCAGCGGCAACGCCGATGGCACCTACCGGAATCAGGCCCGTCTCAATCCGGTTGCGGGACAGCTTGCTGGCCAGTAACGAACCCAGCGCAATCCCGACGCCACTGGCAGCAAGAATGGCTTGCAGCACCAGGGTGTTATCAATGCTCAGCGCGTCTTTGGCATAGGTGGGAAACGCCGCGAGTAATACCTGGCCCACCGACCAGAATGTCGCAAGACCGATAATGGACAGCCGGAGTACGGGTTGGCGTCCCAGGATGCTCAGGTTGTCTCTGAGTGCAGAGCCTTTGATGTACCGCCTCCAGGTGAGCGGGGTGGCAGGAGGCTGTGTTTTGTCTGGCTTCAGGCGATAAAGTGCTACCACCTGAAGCAGGCTGTTAATCACCAGTAGCCAGCCCAGCGGCGCAATGCTGCGCAGCAACGCATCGGGAGTGTCTGCGCTGGGTGAAATCCAGCTTTCAAACAAGGCAGTAAAGGCCACCGTGCCTGCCAGAATGGCTCCAATCGTCACCGCCTGTATGAGCCCGTTCGCTTCCGCCAGGCGGGGTTTGCCGAACAGCCCTTTTACCAGGCCATATTTGGCAGGTGAGTAAAACGCCGATTGAATCGCCAGCAACAGCGTCATGGCAAATGCCAGCCAAAACCAGCCCTGGTAGTAAGCCGCTGTAATGCCCAGTGAAACCGCGACGGCTCCCCAGGCGGAAACCTGTAAGATACGCACTTTCGGGTAGCGGTCCGCCACATGGCCTGCCGGGCTGAACAGTAAAATGAACGGCAGCAGGATAAGCCCATTCACTAGCGCCGTGAGCACGATCTGCGTTTCGCCGTCGTAGCTTTTAAAAATCGTGTTCTGAATGACGATTTTATGGCCCAGGTCCACAAAAGCATTCAGGAAAATGGCCATCAGGTAGGGCCAGGCGCCCGTAGTGCGCAGTAACGGTTGCATGTCATGATGCCTTGTAAACAGAAGTCAGAGCACTTTCGTTAAGTGCCGCTAATATTGCAACCCGAACCGTAAACGTTGTGTCATTGGGGCTTTTCGGTATCGTTATGCTTTACGTGACTCTGGAGCGATTCAAGCGTTTTAGCGATCAGCCAAAGAGAAAACGCTAGTCGGTTACATTTTTGCGAGTCTATATTTTTATGAATAGCTTTCCATTTCAAGCGCTGGCTTGCCCGTTAGACGGCCAACCACTTCAGCTGACAGGCAATACCTGGTGCTGCGCTGCCGGGCATAGCTTCGATGTTGCCAAGCAAGGGTATGTCAACTTACTTCCAGTGCAGCAAAAGCGTTCCACCGACCCCGGCGACAGTAAGCTGATGGTGGCGGCGCGTCAGCGTTTTCTTGAGGCAGGTTATTATCAACCCATTGCGCGCGCAGTCAGCAAGCAGCTGTTAAATCACGCTGAGTCTAACGCTGCTCAGCCATTGTTTAGCTGCCTGGATGCGGGCTGCGGAGACGGTTATTACTTGCGTGAGCTGGCTCGCGCTGCGCCAAGTGAGCAGCCACTTTCACTGATGGGGTTGGATATCTCTAAATGGGCTGTGTTGTCAGCGGCCAAACAGGACGTTAAAAAAGCTCCGTGCAGTCGTTGGGTGGTGGGCAGCAATGCACACCTGCCGGTGCAGACAGCAACGCTCGATAGCGTACTGTGTATGTTTGGTTTTCCAGTGCATCATGAGTTTGCTCGGGTATTAAAGCCGGGTGGCCTGTTAGTGCAGGTTGAAGCGGGGGCAGAACACCTGCGCGAGCTGCGGGAAATTATTTATCCCACGCTGAAACCGGAAGAAGCTGACGAACGGGCAGTGCCGGAAGGCTTTACGTATTTTGAATCGGAAACGCTTTGCTATTCAATAACGCTGGAAGGGCAAGCGACGATTGCTGACTTGTTATCAATGACGCCGCATCTTTACCGCGCAAGCAGGGAAGGTCGCGTTCGGGCAGCGGCACTTGATGAACTCACGCTGACGGTTGATACCCGGATAGTGGTATACAAGCAGTCGTAAGAACAGGACGTAACAAGAGACGTATCGAAAAATGGGTTATTGAATAAAAAATGGGCTATTGAATATAGAGTATCGGAAAGGCGAGTATTTAAAAACAGGATGTTTAAGAAGGGTGTTTATAAAAAAGGGGGGGTAGAAGAAGGTTGTTCAAAAAGGCGATTGAAACCTATAAACGCAACAAGGCCCGCCGAAGCGGGCCTAGCCATCTGAACCAGTTAAGGTTCGAGCAGACTCTTAATCGTTAACGATTAAGACGTTTGCTTGATGTTAGAAGCCTGAAGGCCTTTCTTACCCTGGGTAACGTCAAAAGAGACGCTAGCGCCTTCTTGCAGGGATTTGAAGCCGTCAGCTTGGATTTCAGAGAAGTGAGCAAAAAGGTCGTCACCGCCGTCAGAAGGAGCAATGAAACCGAAACCTTTAGTGTCGTTAAACCATTTAACTGTGCCAGTAGCCATGTTTAGATCCTTTCGCGCTTATGCGCCGTAATAAAATTCCTGGTGTTACCCAGATTGAAGTAGCGGGTAAAACAAAGAACACAATATCAGGGCTGCCGAAATAGATCGTACACTTCTGAGGACTTGCTTCTTGCTAACCAACTGACAACATAATGACATGCTTTAGCGCTTAGGTCAAAGTCTTTCGTGATTATTTTTAAGGGGCTATGTCTGTGACGTCTGCAACTGCTGATGGATTAACCCCCACCCGGTTCGTACTTTCGATTCGTGCTTTCCCGTTTTAACGGATGTCAGGGCAGGGGGAAGTAAAGTGATTAGTCCGTGAGTTTCACCAGCATCTTGCCGGTATTGCCGCCTTCAAAGAGAGCCAGAAACGCATCAGGCGTCTGTTCTAACCCTTCTTTCACTGTCTCTTTGTAGCTGAGTTTGCCTTGTGCTACCTGAGGAGCGACTTCCTGAAGGAAGCTTGCATACTGTGACCAGTGGTCGGCAACAATAAAGCCCTGCATCTTGGCTTTGCGTACCACCAGTTGAGAAAGGTTGCTTGGCCCAGGCGTGGGTGTTTCGGCGTTGTAGCTATCGATCATACCGCAGACAGCAATGCGCGCTCCTTCATTAAGCTGGCTTAACGCCGCCTCAAGGCAGGTGCCGCCAACATTCTCAAAATAGACGTCGATGCCATCGGGGCTTGCCTGCCTGATGGCGTCACTAAGTTCCTGAGCATTACGGTTGCGGTAGCTAACCGCCTTGATGCCTAAAGATTCAAGCCATTCGAGTTTGTGATCAGCACCGGCAATCCCGACCACATGGCAGCCCTTGGCTTTGGCGAGCTGAACCGCCAGGGACCCCACGGCACCACTGGCTGCACTGACCAGCACATTGTCGCCAGGCTGGCATTCGGCAATCAGGTTCAAACCTGTCCAGGCGGTCATGCCGGGCATTCCCAGCACGCCAAGATAGGCCTGATCAGGGATGCTGCTTTCGGGTAAAGGGGTCACGCTATCCCCCGGCAGCTGGGCAATATCACGCCACCCGCCCATATGGCCGACCTTATCGCCGACATTTAACGTCGCATGGTTGGATTCAATGACCTCACCTATTGCGCCACCTTCCATGGGTTTGCCAAGCTCAAAAGGCGGAACATAGGTACGAACACCGGTCATGCGGCCACGCATGTAAGGGTCCACCGACAGCCAGTGATTGCGAATGCGGACTTCTCCTTCGCCGAGGTCCGGCAGGTCCTGGCTTTCCAGTGAGAAAAGCGAGCGCTTGGGCAAGCCGGTGGGATACTCAGTCAGTGCAAAAAAGTGAGATTGCATGGATGTCTCCGTTGGGTGCGAATAATATAGACTTGTTTACAATGTGGAGATCATTAGCCTGCTTTCAAGTTTTATCGGAAAGTCGCTGATGATTAACGTTTTACATGACCGCTGTTTTTCAACCAGGACGCTCTGATGAAAAAGCCCTTTCCTTTTACCATGATGATAGTGGCTGGCGGCATAGCCGTGAGTGGCTTGACCTTCCCGGTGACGCCCAGCTTTGCTTCCACATCCGCAGAGCCTCCCTCTGAAAGCTCGATGAATGCTGAGCAGGATAACGTTGATCAGGAAAACGTAGATCAGGAAGCGCTGCCATCGGCGCTCACTGGACTTGACCGTATCACGCTTGGCGAAAGTACCCGCGGTGAAATCACCTCAGCGAGCGAACTGAACGGCAAGGATGGCAGCCGCTTTTTACGCTATGTGATTCGCCTGGATGAAAACGTTTTGGTGGAATTATCGCTCAGCGGTGCTTTACGCGGCGTGGTGACGCTATATAACGACCAGATGCAACTGCTGAAAAATGCCGAGACAGTTCGCCATCAGATTAACGAAAGCGGCGAGTATGTCGTGGTTATCAGTGGTGCCGATGCCCGTAGCTATGGCCCTTTTACGATTGATAGCCGTCTGGTTGAACTGAGTGATTCAGAAGCGCTTACCATGGGTACGCCCATGGATAGCTGGCTGGATAGCGCTGCGCGGGAAGTGACGCTGAGTATTGAAGACGCCGGTATGTACCGGATCGAAATGCGTGCCGAAGAATTTGATGCCTATCTGGAATTATCAGGCCCCAATGATTACTACCGGGAAGATGACGACAGTGCCGGTAACCTGGATGCCAGCATATCGGATTTCCTCGCACCTGGTGACTATACCCTCATCGCCCGTTCTGCTTTTGGTGATAGCAGTGGCCTTTTCACATTGAGTGCTGAGCCGCGTGAATTGCCTGGCGACGGTGAATTGCGTAACGACGGTAGCATCATGCCTAACGATACGCTCAATGGGTGGTTTAGCGGTCAGGACGTCGTTTATCAGCTCGAAATTGAAGAGGCTGGCATGTATCAGATCGACATGAGTTCCAACGATATGGATGCCTACCTGACGCTTGAAGGGCCAAATGGTTATTACCGGGAAGATGATGATGGTGCGGGTAATCTGAATGCGCGTATCGCCGATTTTCTGGCGCCGGGCAGCTATCAGCTAACGGCGCGCACGGCCTTCGGAAGCGGTAGCGGTTTGTTTGCGCTGGAGGTGAAGCCGCGTGAACTGTCGAATGATGTTGAATTGCGTAACGCAGGAGAATTAATACCCGGTGAAACGCTAAATGGCTGGTACAGCGGTGAGCCGCTGACGTACACCTTTACGCTGGAAGAGAGCGCGTTAGTCACACTGGATATGCGCTCAAGTGACTTTGATACCTATCTGGAACTGTATAGTGAAAACGTCTCGTATAGCGATGATGACAGTGCGGGAGGTACGGATTCACGCCTATCACAATCGCTGTTGCCGGGCACTTACACGGTTAATGCGAGAGGCTTCAGCGCCAGCGGTAGCGGCTTGTTCGAGCTGCACATGAACACTCAGCCAACGAAAATGCAGCCCGATATCTGAATATTTGTCGCCTTTTTCCTGCGTGCCCAGCAGGGGGAAGGTGATGACCTGTCAGCGCCACGTGGCTACGCCGAATGTGTTATTCGCAACCGCTTTTGTCAACGAATCAAACCATACCGATAAGCCGCTTAGCCCTTCATAAAGCTATTGGGCTACGGCAATGTTGTGGTTGCCGTTAGGGTGCTTCATGACCTTCATGGGTAGACCATAGATTGCTTCTAGGGTGCTATCGCACATCATATTGCCGGGCGTACCGTGGGCAAGCAGACGACCACTGTGTAGTGCCATCATTTCATCGCAGTAGCGCGAGGCCATATTGATATCGTGCAACACAATAATAACGCCAAGGTTGAGTTCATCACATAGATTGCGAACCAGCGCCAGCACTTCAATTTGGTGGGCGATATCCAACGCTGCTAGCGGCTCATCGAGCAGCAGGAAACGGCTGCCTTGAGCGAGTAGCATCGCCAGCCACACCCGCTGGCGCTCGCCACCAGAAAGCGTATCCACCAGACGGTCGGCAAAGGCTTCGGTGTGGGTTAGCGCAATGGCGCGCTCCACCGCGTCTTTATCCTTTTGCGTATGACGGCCCAATAGCCCATGCCAGGGATAACGACCAAAACTGACCAGCTCGCGGCCAGTTAGGCTTTCAGCACTAGGCAGGTGCTGTGGCAGGTAAGCCACCTGGCGCGCAAATTCGCGGTTGCCCCAATCACTCAATGGGCGCTGGTCAAAATGAATCTCCCCCTGGCTGGTGGGCTGCTGCTGTGCCATCAGCTTTATCAAGGTCGACTTTCCTGAGCCGTTATGGCCAATCAAGCCGTAGACCTTACCCTCATGAAAGCTATGATCAATTGGATTGAGAATCGGTTTGCCATTGATTTCAAAGGTAGCGCCTTTGACCTCGAACATGAATCACTCCTGATGGTGAGGTTGACCGTGACTGCCTATTCTAGTGCTAATGGTTCTCATTTTTAATAGAAGAGTAGAAAGATTTTCACTGGCGGCTGAATTTATTTAAGAACTGAGCGGCTCAGAGGCGTACCGGTGGGCAAATCATGGCTGTAACCTTTACATGCTTCGGTACGGTTTCGCGCTGCTTTTCTGACGCTTAGAAGGGTGACGCTTAGTAGGCGAGATAGAGTGCTCACTCAACTTGGATAGAAATCGCCATCCCGATTGCCAAGTGGTCAAGCGTCGTGGGTGGCTCTATGCCATTAATGACAATTCGATGACAGGAGCTGTTTTTTAGTTTGGTAGATCAGCTATTTAGCACATGCATATTCTTATAAGCAGAGGGTTAGGTCCGGCCGGTTGACTTTTCTACCTTTTAACGCAAATAATAATCATTATTAAATATTTGTTATATTGGCAACAAGGCAGGAGGCCGAACTGTGGATACCCAGACCTGGAGCGCTGAGTTAGAAGATATCTTCGTTAATCAGCGGCCAAGGCTCTGCTGTGTCGCTGCAAGAGTATTGGGCAATACGGATCAAGCCGATGATGTTGTGCAGGATGCCTATCTGAAAATTTCACAAGCAACCACGCTTTTCGAGGTAAAACAGCCTATATCCTACGTATCACGTGTGGTACGCAACCTCGCCATTGACCGCTGCCGTCGTTCCGCGTTTGAGTCTACGCTGTTTGCAAAAGAAGAGGAGGGGGATTGCGCCTCTTACGCGTCACATTCACCTGAGGTGATTGCAATTGATCGTCAGGCCCTGGCCCAGGTGGTGGAAGCATTGGACGAGCTGCCCGAGCGGACGCGACGTGCTTTTGAGCTCTATCGCTCAGGAAGTCATACCCAGCGAGAAGTGGCCCAACAGTTAGGTATTTCCACCACTCTGGTCAACTTCATGATTCGCGATGCGCTTACCCATTGCCGCCGATCGTTGCATGGGTGGTAAAGCTATTTAATGTGTCCCTTTGTGGTTGCTTTGTTACACTGTCAATCAAAAGCTATAGCGCTAAAAACGCTTCACGAAGCCGGTAGCCGTAAGTCGGTGGTAAATAGCAGGCAGTAGTAGCGAGGTTTAACATTAACGATGGATAACAATAGTGGCGATGATGCCGTTTGGCAAACGGCGCTAGACTGGCTGATGCGCGAGCATGAAGAGACAATGAGTGATGCTGATCGCGAAGCCTTGCATGCGTGGCTAGCGGCGTCTTCTCAGCATCGCCGGATATTCCATGAAGCCGAACAGTTATGGCTGCTAACGGGGATGGTTCCCCGAAGTGATGAACGCCACTAACAAAACGCTGCTTTTTGCTCCTTTCGTTTTTTGCCCCTTCCGTTTTTTGTCCCCGAGTTTTCTCCCTTGATGGTTTAACGTCTTTGACGTTTTAAGCGCAAGAGCCGCTTCCCCTCCGTATTTTTTCTGCTTTCTTTTTCTTCTGCATTAAATTTTCTGGTTCCTGACTCGTCATTAAGTAATGAGAAGCAATTGCGTTTTATTTCTCATTCCTTGTGTAACGATGAGGTCAGACCCATGACAAGCTGTTTTGATCGTGAAGATGGTGTTTTCCGTGTATTAGTCAACCACGAAGAGCAGTACTCCCTGTGGCCCGAGTGGAAGGCGATCCCTGCCGGTTGGACGGATACCGGCGTGCTTGGCGATAAGCCAACCTGCTTAGCCTATGTCGAAAAGACCTGGACTGATATGCGGCCACTTTCGCTGCGCCAGTGGATGGATGAGCAGGCCAGCGCCGAGGCGGAGCAGGTGAATGCAGGTTAAACGCTTAAGGCTGCTCTGCCTGCCCTGCGCCGGGGCCAGCGCCACCATGTATCTGCGCTGGAAACGCCAGTTGCCCGCCTGGGTCGAGGTATATCCCGTCGAATTGCCCGGGCGTGGCGAACGCCTGGGCGAACCGCTGATCGATGACTTTGAGACCCAGGTCGTAAGGCTCTGTGAAGAACAGGCAACACGCATGCGCGGCGACTTTGCCCTGTTCGGCCACAGTATGGGGGCGCTGCTGGCCTATGGCATGGCAGCTCGCCTGCGCGATGTGGGGCGTCCTCAGCCACGGATGCTATTCGCCTCAGGCAGTGCGGCCCCTTCAATGCGCGACCCGGAGCGCTTGGCAGGGCTGGATAATGATAAGGCCCTAATCGCGGATCTGCGCCAACAGGGCGGTACCCCGGAGGAAGTGTTCGAAAGCCCAGAGCTATTGCGCCTCACCCTGGATGTGTTGGCGTCGGACTATCGCCTGTGTCGCAGTTTCCGCTATCGCGGTGGGTCGGCGCTTGCTCACCCCCTGCAGGTACTCGCAGGGCGCGATGACGATATTGAAAGAGAGCGCTTGGAAGCGTGGCAGTGGGAAGCGGGTCGGGCATTCTCATTAGATTGGTTCGAAGGCGGCCACTTCTTTATTCGCCAGCAGCAAACGCAAGTGCTGGAGACTATCGAGCGGGCGCTGGCCCGACGGCTAGAGGAGGTGCCCCATGCAGCGCCTGCGGTTAGCTGAAGGGGTGCCCGAAGGGCTAGAGGTCTGGTGCCTGGCGCTCGACCTTAACGCCCCGGTAGCCGACGACGATGCTCGGCTGCTGAGCCAAGCCGAGTGGCAGCGCGCCCAGCGGCTTCGCCATCACGCCGATGTCGTGCGCGCCGTGGCGACACGCGCTGCCCTGCGGCGGCGGCTATCAGCGCACACTGGTATAGCACCAGAAAAACTGGTGTTCACTCGGAACGCCTACGGCAAACCCGAGTTGGAAGGCGCTGATGGGCCTGCCTTCAATGCCTCCCATTCTGGCAATGTCGCCTTGATTGCGCTCGCTTCCGGCGGTGCGGTGGGGGTTGATGTTGAGCGTCGCCGACCCGAAGCCGAATTAGCGCCACTACACGGGCTGGTGTTATCGCCTAGCGAACAGCGCGACCGCGGCGCCAAGCTGCCCTTTATGGAGCGCTGGGTGGCTAAAGAAGCGGTACTCAAAACCCTGGGTTTAGGAATCGCTGACCACCTGCAGGCGCTCTCGGTTAACCCAGCTTCAGTGTCGCCCACCAGCTACTGCCTTGAGCATTCGCTTCCCGTTTTATCACCTCTGCAAGCATGGCCGCTGCCCGCGCCGAGTGGCTATGCCGCTGCCCTGGGGTATGCCCAGAGCGAACGCTACTCAACGTCTTTTTTGGAGATCAATAATGGATAGCCAAAGCACAGCACCAACGCAACAAGCCAGCACCATATCCGAACGTCAGGGGCCTACTGATTCAGAGCTGCCCACTATTATTTCCCCCACTTACCCGGGGCAGCCGCTGCTGGAAGCCTTTGGCGATTTGCGTGCGGATATCGAGTCCCTGGTGGCCAGGGTGGGCGGCGTGCTGCTAAGAGGCTTCGATGTTCCCTCCGTTGACGATTTTCAGCAGTTTGCCGTTGCGTTTGGTCATCCGCTGCTGAGTTATGAGTTCGCTTCCACGCCACGTTCAGCGGTGTCATCGGGCATTTATACTTCTACCGAATACCCCGCGCACCAACATATTCCCCTCCACAATGAGCAGGCCTATACCCGCGAGTGGCCGATGAAAATCTGGTTCCACTGCGTCACAGCTTCCCCTGAAGGGGGAGAGACGCCGATTGCCGATAGCCGCGCCATTTTCCGCCGTATGCCAGCAGATATCCGCGAGCGCTTTGCCCCCGGCATTCTCTACGTACGCAACTACGGCGATTTCGATATGCCTTGGCAGCAGGTGTTTAACACCGAAGACCGCGCAGAAGTGGAGGCGTTCTGCCAACGCGCGGGGATTCGCTGTGAGTGGAAACCCGACGGCGATCTGCGCACCACCCAGCTGTGCCAAAGCATCGAGACCCATCCGGTCACTGGTGAGCAGGTGTGGTTTAACCAGGGGCATCTATTCCATGTCTCCAACCTGCAGCCAGAAGTGCGTGAATCGCTCGAAGAGCTGCTCGACCCCGAAGATATGCCGCGCAACGTCTTCTTTGCCGATGGCAGTCCCATTGACGATGCCATTTTCGATGAGATCCGCGGCGTGCTAGCCGAAGAAACGGTGATTTTTCCCTGGCAAGCGGGCGATGTGTTGATGCTCGACAACATGCTGGTTGCCCATGCGCGAACGCCGTTTAAAGGCCCGCGCAAGGTGGTTGTGGCCATGGCAGAAGGCCACGGCAACCTCTCCAACGACTGAACATAACGCCTCATCCCACGGCCAGGAGCTCCAGCAGGTACGCATATGAATATTAGGCACGCTCAGACAGCTTTAAGTAATCCATCTTGCAATGACGCGAACCACAACGAATTTTTTAGAAGCTATGTCGAGCATTTAAGTCGCTTAGCTCGTGAAAGGCCCAATGACCGGGCGCTGACAGTGGTGAACACTCAGGGTGAAATCACCCTTGATTACGCCACCCTGGAGCGGCGTTCCCGCGCCCTGGCCTGCGAGCTCCAGCAGCGGTTTGCGGTTGGTGAGCGTGCCTTGATCCTGCTGGATAATGACGAGCACTATGTGGTGGCCTTCTTTGCTTGCCTATATGCCGGAGTGATCGCCGTGCCGGTCTTTCCACCGGAGTCGGCCAAGCAGCAGCACCTGGTTCGTCTGCTTGCCATTGCCGCCGACTCCCAGGCTGTCTGTGTGCTTACCTCTACGACGATTATTGATGTGGTTGCCTCGGCAAGCGAAGGTTTCGGCAGTGCGGAATTGATCGCCGTGGATAGCGTAGATGCGGCCCACGCTGAACACTGGGTCGAACATTATCCAAAGCGTGGTGATATTGCCTTTTTGCAGTACACCTCAGGCTCCACGGCTACCCCAAAAGGGGTGATGGTCAGCCATGGCAACCTGATGGCCAACGAGCGTGCTATCGAGACAGGTTTTTCGATTGGTGCCGATGATGTCTTCGTTAGCTGGCTGCCGCTTTACCACGATATGGGCCTGATCGGTGGATTGTTACAGCCCATTTATCGCGGTATTCCTTTGGTATTAATGAGCCCCACCTTCTTTTTGCAGCGGCCGGTACGCTGGCTGGAAGCGATTTCCCGCCATCGTGGCACGATTAGCGGCGGCCCCGATTTCTCCTATCGGCTGTGCCTTGAGCGTATTCGCGACGAACAGATTGAGACACTCGATTTATCCAGCTGGCGGGTAGCGTTTTCAGGAGCCGAGCCGGTACGTTACACGACTCTCACTGGCTTTATTGAACGCTTTCGCCCGGCGGGCTTTGCCGCTGACACTGCAGCCCCCTGCTATGGCTTGGCTGAAGCCACGCTGCTGGTCAGCTGCAATTCACGCGGAACAGGCGTGGTGGGCACGGCTTTTTCGCAACAGTCGCTGGCCGAGGGGAAGGCCACTTCAGCGGTTGAAGGCAACACGCTGGTGGGCTGCGGCACGCCGGAACCAGGTCACACAATCGACATTGTTGATCCAGAGGGGCTTCACTCCCTGCCCGAAGGCGACGTCGGCGAGATCTGGGTCAATGGGCCCAGCGTGGCACATGGGTATTGGCAAAACCCCGAAGCCACGGCCAAAACCTTTGTTACCCGTCATGGGGTTAGCTGGCAACGTACCGATGCTTATGATGCCGATACACAAGGTCACGACGCTCGAGACGATCGCTGGCTGCGCACCGGCGATCTCGGCTTTTTACACCAAGGGCAGCTGTATATCGCTGGGCGTATTAAAGACCTGATCATTCTGCGCGGCCATAACGTCTACCCCCAGGATATCGAGTGCGCTATCGAAGTAGAGGTGGAGGCGGTGCGTAAGGGGCGCGTGGCGGCCTTTGCCGTGACCACGCCGGAAGGCGCCGAGGGGATTGGCGTGGCGGCAGAAGTCTCACCTGGTATGCAAAAGCTAGTGCCCGCCGAGAAGCTGGTCGCAGCGCTAAGTGAGGCAGTAGGATCCGCCTGCCATGAGCCGCTTTCTGTCGCGCTACTACTCAACCCTGGCGGCCTTCCCAAGACCTCCAGCGGCAAGCTACAGCGCAGCGCCTGTCGTCAAGGCTGGGAGGCGGGCAGTCTGGACGCCTACGCCATTCACGCCTTTGGGCATTTTGTCAGCGGTGGCGACGATGAGGACGCTAGTGGTGGAGAGTCATCGCACTCTACCGCAGAAGCTGGGAGCGAAACCGAGCAGACGTTAGCGACGCTCTGGCGCCAAGTGCTGGGCGATGACGACACTCAGCCGGAGAGTCAGCCGCTAGGCAGCAATGCCCACTTCTTTGCTAGTGGTGGTAATTCTCTGGCGGCGGTGCAGTTGGCGTCACGCATTAGCGATCATTGGGCGATTGATTTTTCGGCTAAGTCAGTCTTCGAGCATTTCTCACTGTCTGCTATGGCGAAGGAAGTCGAGCGCATAAGAAAGGATCATACCAATTCGGGTCGTTTGCCTATCCCAGTATTGTCAACTGCGCGTCGTGCTGAGCCACTGCCTCTCTCTCATGACCAGCAACGTCTATGGTTCTTATGGCAACTAGACCCTGAGAGCACGGCTTATCATATCGGTGGCGTTCTGCGTTTATCAGGCCAATTGAACACTGCAGCAATGCATGATGCTTTTGACGGTTTGATAGCACGGCATGAGTCGCTGCGTACCTTGTTTTACGTTGACGATGAGGGGGTTCCCAAGCAGTTAGTTAGACCTGACGTTTCCTTTGGCCTGGAAGTCGCTGATTTTCGTGGCATGTCGGCTGAGGAGGCCCAGCAGCGTGAGGATGACACGATACGGCGGATAAATGATGAGCCGTTCGATCTCTCAACAGGCCCTCTGTTGCGGGCGGCGTTGCTGCGTGTGAGCGACGATGCATATGCCTTGGTCGTTGTAATGCATCACATTATCTCCGATGGCGTATCGATGCAGATTATGCTCGATGAGTTGGCAGCTTCTTACCGCGCCCATATTTGTAGTGAGCCTGCTCAGTTGCCTGAGTTGAGTGTCCAATACGCTGACTATACAAGTTGGCAGCGTGACTGGCTGGCAGCCGGTGAGGGTGATAGACAGCTTGCTTATTGGCAACAACAGCTTGGCAGTGAGCACCCTGTGTTGGACTTGCCAACGGATCATCCCCGTCAGGCGTCGACGGCTAAGCGTGCCGGTCAGCATGAGTTTTCTCTTTCTGAAGAACTTCAAGAAGCCCTGTGCAGGCTCGCGGAAAGTCAGAGCACGAGCCTCTTCTCCGTGCTTTTGGCAGGTTTCCAAGGCTTGTTGCATCGATATAGCGGACAGCGAGAGATTCGCGTGGGAGTGCCAGTCGCTAATCGACAGCGTCAGGAAATAGAGGGGGTAATCGGTTTTTTCGTCAATACTTTAGTGTTGCGC
Source organism: Halomonas sp. LS-001 (assembly GCF_052983955.1). NCBI lineage: Bacteria > Pseudomonadati > Pseudomonadota > Gammaproteobacteria > Oceanospirillales > Halomonadaceae > Halomonas > Halomonas sp. LS-001. The sequence goes on along the minus strand of NZ_CM129816.1, from coordinate 2,788,504 downwards.
AATGATATCGATAGTCGCCACTCATTTGAAACGATACTGACTCAATGTCAAGACGCTGTTATCGGTGCCCTGGCGCACTCAAACTTACCTTTTGAACAGCTAGTTGAAGCGCTACAGCCCGCACGTAGTTCGACTCACAACCCGCTTGTCCAAGTCATGTTCAACTATCGGCAAGAGGATCTCACAGCGTTTCAGACATTGCCCGATCTGACACTGACTGAGTCAGGGTTTCTTCAGCAGGATGCCCAGTTCGATTTAACGCTAGAGGTGCGGGAGTCTCCTGATGGACAGCTGAAATTCAGCATGGTTTATGCGTCGGAGCTTTTCGAGCCTGAGACTATTCAGCGCCTTGCGAGATATTTTGAGACATTACTGCAAAGGGTGCTTGCGTTACCAGGGCAGGTGCTGGGCGATATCGAGTTGCTTGAGAATTCCGAGCAGCAGCAACTTATTCGATGGGGAGTAAACACTCAAGGGCACTCCGATGCTGCGCCAGTCCATCATTTGATTGAGCAACAAGCGGTAGCAAACCCTGAAATCACTGCGCTTGTATTTGCTGATCAGTCACTCAGCTACGCTGAGCTTAATACCCACGCCAATCATCTAGCGCACTATCTAATCGACCTTGGAGTGCGCGTCGAAACCCGAGTGGGCATCGCCATGGAGCGTTCCATCGAAATGGTGGTGGGGCTACTGGCGATCCTCAAGGCGGGGGGCGCCTATGTACCGCTGGATCCCGAGTATCCCACGGAGCGGCTGGCTTTCATCGCCGACGATAGTGGCATCGAACTTCTGCTAACTCAGCACCACTTGCGCGAGTCACTGCCGGTCGCTGATGGCCTCAGCGTTGTCGAGTTGGATCGGCTGGACATTGCGCATCACGCTTCTAACAATCCAGCGGTAATGCTGCACGGCGAGCACCTCGCCTACGTGATTTACACCTCGGGCTCCACTGGGCGGCCCAAGGGCGCTGCCATCCGCCATGATGCTTTGACCAACTGCATGGTCTGGATGCAGGAAACCTATCAGCTCACCGATACCGATGCCGTGCTGCACAAGGCACCGTTCGGGTTCGACGTCTCGGTATGGGAGATTTTCTGGCCGTTAAGTGTCGGGGCACGTTTGGTGATCGCTCAGCCAAGCGACCACCGGGATCCAGAACGCATTATTGAGCTGATCCAGCGGCACGGCGTTACCACGCTCAACTTTGTGCCCTCCATGCTCAAGGCCTTTCTGGCCTATCCCGATGTTAAGACCAGGACGCGGCTCAAGCATATCATGTGCGGTGGCGAGGCCGTTCCAGCCACGCTGCAGCAGGACGTGGCTGAGTGTCTCGACGGTACCAACCTACATGATCTCTATGGTCCCACTGAAACCACCATTCATGTCACTCACTGGTGGTGCCGTGAGGATACACACCGCCAGATCCCCATTGGGCGACCCATTAGCGGTACTCGCACCTATGTCTTGGATGGTGAACTCAACTTGGTACCACAGGGCGTCTCGGGAGAGTTGTACCTGGGCGGGGTAAGCCTGGCTCGAGGCTATCTCAATCGCAGTGACCTCACGGCGGAGCGTTTTATCGCCGATCCGTTCACCGAGGGTGAACGCCTCTACCGCACCGGCGACCTAGTGCGCTGGCGAGAGGATGGTCAACTTGAGTACCTGGGTCGCCTGGATCATCAGGTGAAGATCCGCGGCCTGCGTATCGAGCTGGGGGAGATCGAAGCTGAGCTGCTATCGCAACCGGAAATTCGCGAGGCGGTGGTGGTTGCACAAGAAAGTCCTAGTGGCTCGAGGTTGGTAGCGTATGTAGTTTCACACGCTGAGGTAGAGCTTGACACTAGCGTTCTACGCGAGGCGCTGGGGCAACAACTGCCGGACTATATGGTGCCGGGAGTCGTGGTTACGCTCGATGTACTGCCTTTGAATGCTAACGGCAAGGTAGATCACAAGGCCCTGCCTGAGCCGGAGCTAGCCAATGGCTCGCACTATGAGCCGCCCCAGGGCGAGGTGGAGGAAGCACTGGTGGACATCTGGTCCGAAGTACTCGGCGTCGAACGGATAGGGCGTTACGACAACTTCTTCGAAGTAGGAGGGCACTCGCTTGCAGCAATTCAGATATCGGCACGTTTCACACAGCGCTTTGGAGAGACGTTGCCAGTACGGCTGATATTCGAATATCCGACGCTGGCGAAAATGGCAACACAAGTCACGTTAAAACAGGTGAATGCTGATGGTGGTCGCGCAAAGCGGCTCTCCACTATGGATCAACTGCTCAACGAATTGGAAGGGTGAAGCATGGAATTGGACGAAAGAAAGATTGCTCAACGTTTTGCAGAACTTCAGTTTGAGGCGCAGCGAAGTTTTCTGAATAAGTTGAGAAGTAGTGGGATCGATTTTCGTGAGCTTCCTATCGTGCCCGCTACCCGAACTGAGCAATTTCCGTTGTCATATTCGCAGCGTAGCTTATGGCTCACATGGCAGCTTGATCCGGCAAGCCCGGCTTATAACATGCCCGGTGTATTTCATTTGCAAGGCCCACTGGATGTTGCTGCATTCGAGTCGAGTGTGAATGACCTTGTGAGGCGTCATGAAGTACTCCGCACAATATATCCTCAGAACGAGGATGGAGAACCTCTGCAGGAGGTTCTCAGTGGCTGGCAGGTGCCGGTATTACACGATGATTTACAGCATTACGCCGAGTTAGCGCAGGAAAAAGAGCTACAGAGGCTTATTGGCGACTTCTCTCAACGCCCGTTTGCGCTTGATGTTGAACCACCATTCCGCATGGCAATCTGCCAACTGAGTACTAGCCACCATGCAGTTGCCATTGTATTGCACCATATCGCTTGTGACGGTTGGTCGATTCAATTGCTCATCGATGAGCTGTTCGAGTTTTACGAAGCCCGAATACAACAACGTGATGCAGCACTACCTTCGTTAGCCATTCAGTTTGGTGATTATGCGATATGGCAGCGGAGTTGGTTCGAGGCTGGTGAAATTGAGCGGCAGCTAGACCACTGGCGCCAGCGTCTGGGGGACTCACACACGCCTATCGATCTTCCTTTGGATCGCCCAAGAGGCATCCTGAAAACATCGAAAGTCGGCCAGTGTCATGCTCAATTATCTCGAGAGGTGAGCCACGGCATTCACCAGCTAGCCCGTGAGCATGGCGCTTCTTTATATATGGTGATGCTGTCACTGTTAAAGCTGACGCTACATCGTTTCAGTGGACAAAGCGACATAAGGGTAGGTTCTCCAAGTGCTAATCGAAACAAAGCTGAAACTCATGGTTTGATTGGTTATCTGCTCAATGTTCAAGTGCTGAGAACTTTATTAGAGCCTACCAATGGGTTTGCCAGTTTATTAGATGCCGTTAAAGAAACCGTGCTTGATGCCCAGGATTACCAGGATATTCCCTTCGATACTTTAGTAGAGGCGCTGCAGCCTGAGCGCCAGCCTGGCGTACATCCTCTATTTCAGATCAAGTGTACCCAACAGAAAGAGTTGGCAAGAGAAAAGAACGTAGGTGATTTAAAGGTACATCTTAAAGAGCTCAATGGCGGTGATGCTCACTTTGATCTAAGCGTTGACTTCACCGATACAACTGATGGAATTCGCTGCGTCTTTGCCTATGCGATGGCACTGTTTGACGAACAGACAATCAAGAGATTCGCCGGAGCACTACAAAGCCTAGCTGAGCAGGTGCTTAAAGAGCCAAGTACACCGTTGGCGTCGCTCGAAATCCCAGCCCCGAGTTCGGCGCTTGAAAGCAAGCCAACCGCATTTCCTTACGGCAGCGTCACTAAGCTCTGGGATCAAGCCGTTGAAGAACATTCCCAACAACTTGCGATGCAAGATGCACCGGATCATGGCGTCACTTATGCCAGCCTGGATGCTCAAGCTCAGCGTATGGCACAGGCACTAATCGCAAAGGGCGTTGGCGCCGAAGTGCGTGTTGCCATTCACGCCGAGCGCTCGTGTGAATACGTACTCGGTATCCTAGCCGTACTTAAAGCGGGTGGCGCCTTCGTACCGCTGGATCCACAACTGCCAACGGAGCGCCTAGCCTATCAACTGGCTGATAGTGGCGCTCACTTAATGCTGAGCAGCACACCCTGCGACTGGAGCGGTGACGTTCCGGTAATGGAATTGGCGTTTGCCGATGATATTCCGGCTGCAGTAGAACACGAACTGCCCGTCATCCATCCCCAGCAGACCGCCTATGTGATCTATACCTCTGGCTCCACGGGCAAGCCCAAGGGGGTAGCGGTAAGTCACGGTGCGCTGGCCAATTACGTGCAGGGTGTTCTGGAGGCGCTGGCGCTACCAGAAGGTGCCCGCAATATGGCGATGGTGTCGACGGTGGCGGCGGATCTGGGGCATACGGTGCTGTTTGGTGCCTTGTGCACCGGGCGCACCTTGCACCTCATTTCCCCTGAGTGCGCCTTCGACCCGGATGCTTTTGCGGCTTATATGCGCGAACAGCAGGTGGATGTGCTGAAGCTAGTGCCTAGCCACCTGCGGGCACTGCTGAGTGCTGTAAACCCAGCAGATGTACTTCCCCACGAGCGCCTGATTCTGGGCGGCGAAGCGACCGACTGGGCGCTACTGGAACGTATCGCCGAACTCAAGCCAAACTGCCAGGTGCTTAATCACTACGGCCCTACGGAAACCACGGTCGGTATTCTCACCCAGCAAGCCGACATGGCTGATCGAGGTGCCAGCACACTGCCGATCGGCACGCCGCTGGCCAATGCTCAGGCCTGGGTGCTCGACCCCTGGCTTAATCCGGTGCCGAAAGGCGTAGCTGGGGAGCTCTATTTGGGCGGGCCAGGGCTTGCCCAAGGCTATCTACAGCGCCTGGGGCAAACGGCGGAACGTTTCGTCGCCAGCCCCTTCCGTGGGGGGGAACGGCTCTATCGCAGCGGTGACCGTGTGCGCCAACTGGCCAACGGTAGCCTGGAGTTCCTTGGTCGTGAGGATGATCAGGTCAAGATTCGCGGCTATCGGGTGGAACCGAGCGAGATCGCAGCCCTGTTGCGCGATCAGCCGGGTATTGCAGAAGCTGAAGTAATTGCACGGGAAAACGAAGAAGGCCGCGCGCAACTGTGCGCTTATGTGGTGATGGCTGCCGGGAGCGATGTCGATGACGCCGCGTTACTCGCGCAGCTTGGCGAACGCGTGCCGGACTATATGGTGCCCAGCGCCATAGTACGGCAGGAGGCTCTGCCGCTAACCGCCAATGGTAAGTTGGATCGCAAGGCGCTGCCCGAGCCGTTGCAAGCCGGTGGTGGCAAAGCCTTTGAAGCTCCCCAAGGAGAAGCCGAGGAGGCGTTGGCAGCGGTTTGGGTCGACGTGATCGGCTGCGAGCAGGTGGGGCGTAACGACAACTTTTTCGAGCTGGGGGGCGACTCCATCCTCAGCCTGCAGATCGTCGCGCGCTCGCGAAAGCGGGGCTACAAGATAACACCCAAGCAGCTGATGGAAGGGCAGACCGTGGCCGCCGTGGCGGCGATGGCCACGCCCCTGGCGGCGGCCGCACCTAAACAAGCGGCTGCACCCGATAAAGTGGCTCCCTTTGCACTGTTGCCGGTACAGCGCTGGTTCTTCGAGCAGAACTTCGCCGAGCCACATCACTGGAATCAGTCGTTGATGCTGGAAGCGGCCAGTGGTGTAGATGCCGCGCTGTTACGGCGTGCCATTGAGGCCGTGGTCGATCACCATGGCGCCTTGCGGCTGCGCTTTGAGCGCGTTGGCGATAGCTGGCAACAAGCCTATGGCAAGCTAGCCGACGATCTCTTCGAGCACGTGGATTTAAGCGATCATGCGGATCCGGCGCAGGCCATCACTCAGGCCGCCGATGCTGCACAGCGCAGCCTAAGCCTGGCGCGGCCGTTCCGCGCCATCTGGATGGAACTGGGAGGCGAGCATGGCGGACGACTGCTGCTAGTGGCTCACCACCTGGTGGTAGACGGCGTGTCGTGGCGCGTGATTCTCGATGACCTGCAAACAGCCTACACGCAGTTAATTGCAGGCAAGACAATCGACCTACCACCGGCAACCACTTCGCTGGATGAGTGGGTGCGCACCTTGGCCGACTACGCCACATCCGAAGCGTTGGCTGAGCAACGCCCCTATTGGGAAAGCCTTGTCAAAGAGCCAGAGCCTAGCCTACCGGCACAAAATCTCCAGGGCAGCAACACCGTTGCCGATACCGCCTCGCTCGTTGGCAGCTTGTCTACCGAGGCGACCACGCAACTGCTGGGGCCGGTGCATAAAGCCTACCGCACCCAGGTGGATGACCTGCTCCTCACCTCGCTGTCGAGTGCCTTATGCCAATGGGCCGAACGAGACAGTGTACTGATCGAACTGGAAGGCCATGGTCGCGAAGATCTGTTCGACGGTGTTGACCTCAGTCGCAGCGTAGGTTGGTTCACTTCCCTCTATCCTGTTCGCCTGACGCCGGGTAATGCAGAGCCTAGCTCGAGCCTAAAAACAGTTAAAGAGCAACTTCGCCAAGTGCCTGACAAGGGGCTCGGCTACGGCGTGCTGCGCTATTTGAAAGAAGAGCCCGCGCTGGTGGGTGGCGCCTACCCCCAGGTCACTTTCAATTATCTAGGTCAGTTTGATCGCTCTCTGCAGGGCGATGCGGCCTGGCAGCTTGCCAAAGAGAACGCAGGACAATCCCGCGCACCGCAAAGCGAGCGCCGTACCTGGATTGAGGTAGTGGCCTGGGTTCAGGAGGGCCAACTGCGATTTGACTGGCATTACAGTCGCGAGATTCACAGCGAGGCAGCGATGTATGCCTTGCAAGCAAGCTTCCAAGCGCAGCTAGAGGCATTGATTGAGCACTGTGATAGCGGCGTTCGTGGTTCTACGCCATCGGACTTCCCGCTGGCGGGGCTGAGTCAAGCGCAGTTGGACGGTTTACGATTGGATGCCACCAATGTTGAGGACATCTACCCGCTGGCACCGATGCAGCAAGGGCTGCTATTGCATACCCTGCTCAATCCAGGCGCGGGTATGTACATGATGCAGGATCGTTACCGGTTTGCTTCGCCGATTGATGTCAACGCTTTCGAGAAAGCCTGGCAGCGAGTCGTCGAACGGTATGAGGTACTACGTACAGGATTCGTCTGGCAAACCGAAGACATGCAGTTGCAAGTGGTGTATCGGCGCGTCCCTTCGCCAGTGGAATATATCGATTGGCGCGGCATTGATGAGAGTGAGGCTGATCATCGCTTATCGGTGTTATTGCGTCAGGAACTGGATGATGGCTTCGATCTGGAACGGCCACCTTTGCTCAAGGTACGTCTTATCCAATTGGCGGAAAACCTGTTCTACGTCGTACAGAGTTTCCACCATATTCTGATGGATGCCTGGTGCCGCTCCCTGCTGCTCAGTGATTTCTTCCACTACTACGATGCCTATCGCCTAGGCACGAGTTACGAATTGACGCAACCAAGACCGTATCGTGATTTTATCGCTTGGTTGCAGCAACAGGATGCCAATGTGCTTCGCAACTATTGGCAACATGAGCTTGAAGGTTTCGATGAGGTAACGCCGATTCCTTACCTTAAGCCGCACGGTTCGCTCGACAGTGTTGCCACGGTAGCCGATGTATTCTCTTCTCTCTCTCTCAATGAGAGTGCAGGGCTACAGAGCGTCGCCCGGCAGCATCAATTGACGGTCAATACGATCGTACAAGGGGCATGGGCACTGCTGTTAGGGCGGCTTTCCCAGGTGGATGACATCCTATTCGGCGTGACAGTAGCTGGGCGTCCGCTAGAACTGGAGGGCATACAGGAGACGATGGGGCTGTTTATCAACACGATTCCTCTACGTGTGTCAGCGCCTTCGCCGCAAACATCTGTCCTTGATTGGCTACATGGGCTATTGGCGAAAAACCTGGAGATGCGTCAATACGAGCATCTGCCGCTAGTGGAAATTCAATCGCTAGGAGAAGGGCTACAAGGGCGCAGTCTATTCGATAGCCTCTTTGTATTCGAAAATGCGCCAATAGATACCAGCATCACGGAGAAAATTGAAGATCTTCATGTTTCCATCAAGGGGAACCGCACCCACACTAATTATCCCTTGACCGTAGTGGTAGTGCCTGGCGAGCAATTGATGTTGCAGCTCTCCTATGACGCCCGAAAGTTTGACGACTCCGAGGTCGAGAGACTGCTCTCGGGCTTCCGCCAAATCCTCTTGCAAATTATCGACAGCCCCGATGCTCTCTATCATGAATTGAACGTCTTACCTGTAGAGGAGGTGGAAAAGCAGCAGGTACAGTGCAGTGGGCAGTCGGTTGCTTATCCATTCGAGCGTGGCTATATCGACCTGTTCCACGAGCAGGTACGGATGCATCCACACCAAGTTGCCGTTCGCCATCAGGGAGACATACTCACTTATGATCAGCTAGACGACAACTCGGATCGTATCGCCCAAGCGTTGCGGCAAGCTGGGATAAAGAAAGATGATGTCGTGGCCCTGCATGCCGAGCGCGGCCTAGCGTTGCCAAGCATGATTCTGGGTACGTTCAAGGCTGGTGGTGCGTACCTAGCGCTGGATAACCGGCTTCCTGATCAGCGTATCGCCGATATGCTGGCGTCCAGCCGAGCATCGCTTCTGGTTGTCACCGCTGAGCAAACACCGCATCTTGAAACTGTGCTTGCATCCATGCCCAACCCGCCGCGGATGACAGTGTTCGAGGATCTCATCACGGCGGAAGGGCTAGAGGGGGATGTCACCGTATCGGTGCACCCTGATCAGGCTGCCTATGTCATCTATACCTCCGGTTCGACCGGTGAACCCAAGGGCGTAGTCGTTAGTCATCGTGGCATGCTCAATAACCAGTTGAGCAAGGTTCCCTACCTGGATCTGTCGGCCAGCGATGTCATTGCCCAGACCGCAGCGCTGAGTTTCGATATCTCCGTCTGGCAAACGCTGGCGGGGCTGTTGTGTGGCGCCAGCATCGATATCGTGCCTGATGAGATTGCACGCGACCCCAGTGCGTTGCTCCTTTATGTGCGCGACAACGGCATAACGGTACTGCAAAGCGTACCTGCAGTGATCCAGGGAATGTTGAACGCTGCCTCAGTCGACCTGCCAGCACTGCGCTGGCTGCTGCCCACGGGGGAAGCCTCCACCTCCGAGCTAGTGCGCCAATGGTTTGAGCGCTATCCAGCGATCCCATTGGTCAATGCCTATGGCCCTGCTGAATGTGCCGATGATGTATCCCTGCACTTGCTGCGTAGCGATGATAACGAGCACGTAGCCGTGGTGCCAATCGGTAAACCGGCCGATAACACCCAGTTAATCGTTCTCGACAACCAACTGAACCTACTACCAATGGGGGTGAGTGGCGAACTATATGTCGCCGGTGTCGGTGTTGGGCGGGGTTACCTGAACCAACCTAAGCTTACGTCAGAGCGCTTCGTGCCCAACCCGTTTGCCGATGTCCCTGGGGAGCGGCTCTACCGGACAGGTGATCTGGCCTGCTATCGCACCGATGGCGTGCTTGAATACATCGGGCGCACCGATCAACAGGTCAAGATACGGGGCCAGCGCATTGAGCTGGGTGAAATAGAGTCTCGGTTGGTGAAATTCGATGTGATACGAGAAGCGGCAGTGGTGGCCCAGGAGGGGCCAGGCGGAGCCAGGTTAGTGGCTTATGCGGTCGCCCAGGCATATGAATCGATCGATGCGACCGAGCTACGCGAACGTCTGGGGCAGGTATTGCCGGACTATATGGTGCCAAGTATGGTGATGATGCTCGATGCTTTGCCACTAACGCCCAACGGCAAGGTGGATCGTAAGGCATTGCCCGAGCCTGACTTCGCTAGTAGCTCGCAATACGAGCCGCCCCAAGGTGAGACCGAAGAGGCGCTGGCGGCGATTTGGAGCGAGGTGCTGGGTGTCGATCGGGTGGGTCGTCACGACAACTTCTTTGAGTTAGGGGGGCATTCGCTGTTGGCGCTAAGTGTGCTCGAGCGCATGAGGGTTCGAGGCCTGGAGTCTCAAGTACGAACGCTATTTCAGTGGCCCGAATTGGCGGCCTTCGCCAAGGCGCTGTCTCTAGGGCCTGAACGGGAGAGACTGGTTATACCGCCCAATAGGAATCCAGAGCATTGTCAGTCGATCAAGCCGGACATGCTGACACTGATCGATTTGGATATAGATCAAATCAGTCGTATAGAAGATGCAGTCCCAGGTGGAGCGACCAATATCCAGGATATCTACCCTCTGGCACCGTTGCAGGAGGGCATTCTTTTCCATCACCGATTACAGGAAGAGGGGGACACGTATGTACTCCCTTGCCTGCTTGGTTTTGATAGTAGGGAGCGACTTGAGCAGTTCGTTGCCGGTTTCAATCAATTGATTGCCCGTCACGATATTCTGCGCACTGCAGTACTCTGGGAAGAGCTTCATGAACCAGTGCAAGTGGTGTATCGGCGCGCTTCAGTAGAGGTGGAGTGGCTAGAGCTGAAGGAAACCGATACCTCGTGCAGCGTTTCCGAACGACTAAATGCCCATGTTGATCCTGAACATTATCGCATCGATGTACGCCAGGCGCCGATGGTTCGGGCGATTGCGGCACAAGATGATGAGCAAGGGCGCTGGTTATTACAGCTGCCCAGCCATCACTTAGTGCTGGATCACACCACACTTGATCTGCTGGTGGACGAGATTGCCCTCATCCAGCGAGGACGAGAGGGCGAATTGCCCAAACCGCTACCATTTCGAAACTTTGTAGCACAGGCAAGGTTGGGCGTGAGTCCGGGGGAGCATGAGGCTTTCTTTAGAGAGAAGCTGTGTGATGTAGATGAGCCTACTGCTCCATTCGGATTACTGGATGTACACGGCGATGGCAGTGGTATAGAGGAGATTCGCCTACCGCTGACAGCACAACTGGCCAAACAAGTTCGACAGCAGGCTCAGCGGCATGCTGTCAGCACTGCTACCCTATTTCACCTAGCTTGGGCGCAAGTATTGAGTAAGACGACAGGACGGGACGACGTGGTGTTTGGCACTCTACTATTTGGTCGTATGCAAGGTAGTGAGGGTGCCGAACGGGCATTAGGGATGTTCATTAATACGTTACCTATTCGTATCAGGTTAGGCACTAACAGCGTGGCCGACTGCTTACGCGAGACTTATCGTGAGCTTGCTGAATTGTTACACCACGAGCATGCCAGCCTCGGGGTAGCGCAGCGATGTAGCGGAGTGGCAGGAGGAGCTCCACTGTTCTCAACCTTGTTGAACTATCGTTATAGTGCTCCGAAGTGGGAAGGTGAAACCAACCGGGCGTTGGAAGGTATGGAAGCATTGGGTAATCGAGGTCGTACTAACTACCCAATTGTGATGTCAGTAGACGACCTTGGCGAGGGGTTCCAGCTGGTGGGGCAGGTTAGCCGCAAACTCGGAGCTCAACGGTTGTGTGATTATATGTGGGCGGCACTGGTCGGCATTGTGAGTAGTCTTCAAAAGGCGCCTCAGCAATCACTAAGTGAGATCAGCCTGCTGGGTAAAGATGAGCGGCAGTTGTTGAGCGAGTGGGGAGTGAATGCATACCGGCATCCCGATGCTCAGCCAATCCACCAAATGATTGAATGCCAAGCCATGAAGACGCCAGAGGCAATGGCATTGATCTTCTCAGAGCACCGTCTCAGCTACGGCGAGCTTAATATTCGTGCCAACCGTTTAGCGCACTATTTGATTGGCTTGGGTGTTCGTCCTGAAACTCGGGTGGGCATTGCCGTTGAGCGCTCTATCGAGATGGTAGTAGGGCTATTGGCTGTTCTTAAAGCTGGTGGTGCATATGTGCCGCTGGATCCCGAGTATCCCACGGAGCGGCTGGCGTTCATCGCCGACGATAGTGGCATCGAGCTACTGCTGACTCAGCGCCACTTGCGCGAGTCATTGCCGGTCGCTGATGGCCTCAGCGTTGTCGAGTTGGACCGGCTGGACATTGCGCATCACGCTTCTACCAACCTAGCGGTGGCACTGCACGGCGAGCATCTCGCTTATGTGATTTACACCTCAGGCTCCACCGGGCGGCCCAAGGGCACCGCCATTCGCCATGATGCCTTGACCAACTGCATGATCTGGATGCAGGAAACCTATCAGCTCACCGATACCGATGCCGTGCTGCACAAGGCACCGTTCGGGTTCGACGTCTCGGTATGGGAGATTTTCTGGCCGTTAAGTGTCGGGGCACGTTTGGTGATCGCCCAACCGGGTGACCATCGTGATCCAGAGCGCATCATCGAGCTGATTCAACGGCACGGCGTCACCACGCTCAACTTTGTGCCCTCCATGCTCAAGGCCTTCCTGGCCTACCCCGATGTGAAGGCCAGAACGCGGCTCAAGCATATCATGTGCGGTGGCGAGGCCGTTCCAGCCACGCTGCAGCAGGACGTGGCTGAGTGTCTCGACGGTACCAACCTACATGATCTCTATGGCCCCACTGAAACCACCATTCATGTCACTCACTGGTGGTGTCGTGATGACGCTCACCGTCAGATTCCCATTGGGCGACCCATTAGCGGTACCCGCACCTACGTCTTGGATGATGAACTCAACCTGGTACCACAGGGCGTTTCGGGAGAGTTGTACCTGGGCGGGGTAAGCCTGGCCCGTGGCTATCTCAATCGCAGTGATCTCACGGCGGAGCGTTTTATCGCCGACCCGTTCACGGAGGGTGAACGCCTCTACCGCACCGGTGACCTGGTGCGCTGGCGAGAGGATGGCCAGCTTGAGTACCTGGGTCGCCTCGATCACCAGGTGAAAATCCGCGGCCTGCGTATCGAGCTGGGGGAGATCGAAGCTGAGCTGCTATCGCAACCGGAAATTCGCGAGGCGGTGGTGGTTGCACAAGAAAGTCCTAGTGGCTCGAGGTTGGTTGCGTATGTGGTTCCCCAAGCCGATAGTGAGCTCGACACCAGCTCACTACGTGAAACGCTGGGCCAACAACTGCCGGACTATATGGTGCCGGGTGTCGTGATTACACTCGAGACATTTCCGCTGAATACCAATGGCAAAGTAGACCGAAAAGCACTGCCTGAACCTCATTTTGAGGAAAAACGCGAGTATGTGACGCCCTATACGCCAGAAGCCCTACAGCTCGCCGAGATCTGGCAAGAAGTGCTGGGTGTTGAGCGGGTCGGCGAGACCGATAACTTCTTCGAGTTGGGTGGGGACTCCCTGCTGAGCTTGACAGTGATGAGCCGGGTGCAAGCGCTACGGGACCCTGGGCTTAACTTCAAATTGTTCGATCTGATGCAGAAACCGACCATTGCGGATCTGCTGGGTGTGAGGAAAAACAGTGAGGCGCTGCCCAAAGGGGCAGTCATGCTAAATGGCGAGTGTGCTAACCAGCCACCGCTATTCTGCATCCATGCCGTAATGGGAACAGTTTTTGATTATCAGTCGTTAGCTCGGCGCTTGCAGGGAATATGCACGGTTTACGGACTACCTTGCCGAATGTTGACCGATCCACTGCATCGTGATTCCTCACTTAAAGCGATGGCTGATGACTATGTAGAGATAATACGCAGCATACAGCCTGAGGGGCCCTATCGGCTATTGGGGTGGTCTCTTGGTGGGGCATTAGCTGCGATGATCGCGGCTCGACTTGAAGGGCTAGGGCAAGATGTGAGTCAACTGGCTTTGATAGATCCCTATATACCGGGCAGTAGCCTGCATAGTGAGGATAGCTGGCAGCGAGATCTTGTTAGTTTCTCATCGGTCATACTGCCAGGTGCTTCGCTTGAAGCATTCGAAAATAATGAAGGGGGCATGAAAGCGCCGAGTGAGGAAGAAATTGCCATTAAATTGGAGAGGTCAATGACATCATCCGGTACAAATGGTCGCGAGGGTTACGCGGCACTGGGCAGTGAAGAACTCGCCCGAATCTTCTTTGTGGCAAGGCACTTAAAGCATCTTTCACTACAGCTTGATACCTTGCCAGCGTTAAACTGTGAAGTGGAGTGTTGGTGGGAAGCGGGAAGAACTTGGAAAGAGCAGCAGGCGCTGGTGGAACAGTTGAATAGTGTCCCGAAAACCTCAATTGAGACTCTCAATGATCATTTCTCAATCATTACGGATGGTGCTCTGTTATCTCAACTGGAGGAGCGGTTAGGAGTTGGTGCTGAGCAACACTCGTACGAAGTTGAGAGAAACCTATTTTGAATAATATAATTTTTTGAGTTTATAACTCTTAAGGTGGTTTCAGTAGCGCGCTAGATACGCTTAGCGCGCTTTGATTAAGTTTGGGTATCTGTTTGTAATGCTTCTTTGAGAGATTCAGCAAAGCGGAGCATGGAGGGGAAGCCTCCCCATGGCCAATAGTTTCTTTCCATACTGACCGACGTATCATCTAGCCAATGCTGCCATAACCCTGACTTTGGTAATGTTGAACCTGATATGTCTTGAGAATAAGCTGGGCGAAGAACAACGATTTGGCCTGTCAGTTCAAATGCTTCACGAACTGACAAGGTACTGAATCCCCAGTTGTTAGTAGATCCCTGCCAGGCATTTTCAAATCCAAGCCGTGTCAAAGCTGCATCTTCCAAGCTCCCAGGCCCATAGACACGTACATGTTGGTCGTCTCGGATTTCGATGATCAAGAGAGTCGCTGCAGGCCTTTCAATCTGTGTGGCAATCTCTGACATTCTGGCTTCTACAGAGTCAATGAATGCTTCGGCCTGCTGTTGCCCACCATTCAGCTCTCCCACATCTCTAGTCAATTGTTCAAGGCCTAGCCAAACATCAAGGCCTTTCGTAAATGGCCGGATTTTTATTACATGAGCAATACGGGAAATTTTGTCTTCTAAGTTTAGGTGAGCTGGAGGTGCGATCATTATTTCATCAGGTTTCAGTGATGCAAGGTATTCAAGGTTGGGTTGAAATCTAAGCCCGAGATCAAAGGCATCAGGAAGTAAGTGTTCTTGGTATAACTGTCTGTATTGTGCTAAGCCGGCTAAAGCAATGGGTGGTTGGTGTAAGGCACTAAGTGTATCTGCTGCAGCATAGTCAAAAGTAACATTACGCTGCTGATCATCAGCGTTAGCCGCAGATAATAAAATTAATATAAGGAAAATTGGTAATATAAGGTTTTTATATATTGATGATGTCATGTCGTCTTTGTATACTTTGATTAAAAGATAAAAAATTAAACTTTTTTGATCTGTCATTATAATAGAGGAGTTTAAATAAAAAACGAGATGCCTATGAGTATAAAGGCACCTCGATTTCTCATTTTAGCCTGAATATGTTTTTCTTAACTCCTCAATAGGACAAGCCACCTACCAACGATAGCTGACGGTTGCTGTCACATTGCGCTCTTCGCCAAAATGGCAAATCGTGGTGCTAGAGCAAGAGGAGGCATATTCTTTATCAAGGAGATTATTGGCATTGACCTGCAAGTTCATGCCCTCAAGATCGCTTGATAACATGCCCAGGTCATATTCCAACATGGCGTCGACCAGTGTATAGCCGTCTACCTGAAAAGTGTTTGTATCATTGCCCCATGTGGCGTCGTTGTAGCGCACGCCCGCGCCTATGCCCAATCCGTTTAACGCTCCCTTCGTGAATTCATATTTGCTCCACGCAGAGGCCATATGACGGGGCACGGCATAGGGCGTATTGCCTTGGGTTTCATCATTGGTCTCAACATATTCCATATCCGTGTAAGTATAGTTGGCGAGCAATGAAAGCTGCTCTGTGGGACGTAAGATGGCAGATAGTTCTAAGCCGCGCGAACGTACTTTCCCGATAGACTCATAGAATGATGTATTAGGAATGGCTTCAGAAACATTTTCTTGCTCTAGCTGATATACAGCAGCCGTGTATTGGTCGTTGCTGCCGGGGG
Organism: Halomonas sp. LS-001; assembly: GCF_052983955.1. NCBI lineage: Bacteria > Pseudomonadati > Pseudomonadota > Gammaproteobacteria > Oceanospirillales > Halomonadaceae > Halomonas > Halomonas sp. LS-001. The sequence goes on along the minus strand of NZ_CM129816.1, from coordinate 2,772,621 downwards.
GCTGATACTTGATACCTGTTTCGTACTGAGAGGCCTCGCTGGGATCTAATGCGTTGCCAGAAGCATCAGTCCTTGTAGCGGATGCTGCCTGATATGATTCCGAGTAACTGACGTAAGGGGAAATGCCATTGTCAAAGGCATATAATAGGCTGGCACGACTAGTGAACTTCTTATTGTTGCTTTCAGAAGACATGCCTAAGTTGGTGTAGGCAGTACTGGTGTCAGCCCAATCTTGACGCCCTGACAGGTTTAAACGCCAGCGGTTGAAGCTAATCTGATCCTGCAAGTAAACCCCAGTCTGTTCCACCTTGTTGATGAAGTTAGTGGGCGTTGCGTATGTGATTTGTGTGTTTCCATACTGTGGGTTGAAGGCATCCAGGTGAGACGCCGATCCGAACTGCCATTCTCCTGAATTGCGTTGGTACTGGTAGTCCACACCGGCCAGCAGCGTGTGTTCAAGAGACCCGGTCGTAAAATTCCCCTGTAGCTGATTATCTACGTGGTAGGCGTGCATTGACTCATCGGCTCTTGCGGCACGTCTATTTAGCAGATTACTATCGTTAACGTAATCGCTGGAATAAATTTGGTCATAATCGATATCCGCAGAGGTGAAGCGGAAGTTTTGCCGAGCCTGCCACTGATCGTTGAACTGATGTTCTAGTTGGTAACCTATTAGCCGTTGATAACGCTCGAACCCATTAACACCTGGCTCTCCATCAAAGAAGTCATTATTGATCCTTCTGCCATTATGATCTCGTATCGTTCCGTCAGCCGGTGTCCACCCGTAGTAGCCACTATTCGGCTCGTGTTGCAGGTAGGCCATTAAGGTCAGCGATGTCGCATCGGTTGGCAAGAACGTTAGTGAGGGAGCAATGGTATAGCGCTCGTTCTCTACATGATCGAACTGGCTGTCCGAACCACTCGCTAAACCCACTAGACGGTAGGCGACCTGTTGGCTTTCCCCTATGGGGCCACTGAAATCAAATCGTGCTGTACGTTTATTATGGCTGCCCGTTTCTAATTGGATCTCATGGCTAGGTGAGAATAGAGGGCGTTTGCTGGTTAACCCGACGAGACCACCAGGGTAGCTTTGTCCATATAAAACGGATGTCGGCCCCTTGAATACATCAATTCTCTCAAGAAAATAGGGATCAATTTGCAACGAATTGTAGCCTCCAACATCACCAGCCATTTTAAGACCGTCAAAATAGACGTTGTCGATACTACCGACGCCACCAAAGCCGCGCATATTAATGAAATCGTAACGATTGCCAAAACCGTTGCGGCCACCTGTGAACACGCCAGGGGTATAGCGTAGTGCTTGCTGTACAGACTTCGCACTTTGATCCTCGATCTGATCGCGAGTGACCACGGATACCGACTGGGCTGTATCCATCAGCGGGGTATCAGTCTTGGTGGCACTGAGACTAGTATCCGCGGTATATCCCTCAGTGGGTTGTAGTGCACCTGAAATTCTATCACCCGTTACGTGCACTGTAGGCAATGTATTCGCCGCATTGCTATCTAATTGCGTGCTCTGCTCAGCATCTTGTGCAAACACAGCTGCCGAAGAGCTACAGGCAGCCAGAGCAATGGCCGCCGTTAGCCACCGCTTGCGGAAAGTGGGTTGATTCACAAATGTTCTCCTTGCATGAAGTTCGTTTTAATTTTAAGTAAATGTTAATTATTATTGTTTGCATTATGAATATAGAATAACCGAAGTCAACCTCTTGTGAGCTTCGGGGTGGTCGGGAGCTATGGCGCGGTGGCTTCTTGCTTGCAGGGAGAAGGGGCATATAAGTCAGCTGTCTGATCCAGTGCAGTACAGATCTCACTTGTCCGTGCCGCCAAAATCGAAAGCAGAGTATCGCTTAAACCATGGGTGGGCTCGCAGCTGCCTTGCAGGAAAATAGCCGGTTTGAACCCGGGCTTGGTGTAGAGCTGATAATGACGATTGACGGCAAAGTCAGATAGATAGTCTTTAACCGGCGCCAGTAGCTGTTTATGAGTGTCGCGTACATAGCCGGTGGCTAACACCACGGCGTCGTAACGGGTGATATCCGTATGGCCAGTCTCCAGATCACGCACGTTTAGCTCGACGCCTTCTGGGCTTGCTTGACTGCCGATAACCTCATGGCGACGACGGAAGCGGTGGCGGGCCTGGCCGGTTACTTTTTGCTGATAGAACACATCGTAAATTTCCTGAATCAGCGCCAAGTCAGGGGCTGAGTAGTTGGTGCTTTTGTACTCTTGCAGCAGTGCTTCCCGCTGGCCGGTGGGGTTGTTGAACACGTAGTCGGTGTATTCGGGGTTGAATATCTCGTTAACGAATGGGCTATCGTCCGAGGGCTTAAAGGCCCATGCTCGGCTAATAAGATCCACCTGAATGCCTTCACGGTTGTGCAGATCAAGGAAGATTTCAGCGGCGCTCTGGCCCGCGCCTATCACTGCAATGCGTTTGGGAGCATCTTGCTTTGCCAATTCCCGGAGGTAGTGGCTGGAGTGGAAGACTCGGGGGTCGTCTTTTAGCCCAGCAAAGCATTCAGGCACATTGGGCGCGCCACCTACGCTGATCACCAGTGAACGGGTGAGCCTTTCCTGCACCGCGCCGCTCTCATCCCGTGAGCGAACACGAAGGTAGGCGACCTCGTCGTTGTCAGTTTCGGGCAGCACTTCAAAGACATCCTCACCATAAGCGCACTGGTGTTCAAAGTGGCTGGCCGTCCAGCTTAGGTAATCATTGAATTCGTGACGGCTGGGGAAGAAGGTCTGCAGGTTGATAAAGTCCTGCAGGCGGCCCTTGCTGTGAAGGTAATTGAGGAAGCTGAAACGGCTTCCTGGATTGCGCGGCGTGACCAGATCCTTGAGGAAAGAGATCTGCATATGGGCATTTTCCAGCAGCATATGCGGGTGCCAGGCAAAGCAGGGCTGGCGTTCAATAAAGAAAGCATCCTGTGCTTGCCCATCCTGGCGCTGCTCGTCGAGCGCAATGGCCAGGGCAATGTTGGAGGGGCCGAAGCCGATGCCGATCAAGTCGTGAATATGCATGAGAGTCCTCGTGGCTGACGTGTTTATAAGGTGAAGCGTGGGTCGGGTTGTGGCGCAGACCCAGGGTGCGAAGGCAGCGGAATCCAACTGCGCTCGTTAAAAAAGTGCTCGCGCATTTGCATGCCGAGCATGGCCCGCTTATGGGGAAAGTCGAACGCCTTAACGTGGGCGTAGCCGCACTGGGCAAGGTTGCGCAGCATCTTGGCGTTATCCACGCGGGGTTCGATCACCAGGCGCTGGGTGCGGCAGTCATCCAGAAACAGGTAGTGCGATATGGAAGGTAGCCAGGCCGCCACATAGGGCCGCCCGCGAAAAGCGGCTTCGCCGATCAGTACGTGCCAGCCGCGATCAAAGTCATCGGCAGCGTAATAGGCGCCGATGCGATCCTCCTTGGCCCAGTAGGTCTCGAAGTAGCCGAAGGGCTCGCCGTCGATACAGCCGATCAGTGGTACCACGCTGGGATTTTGCAACGTGCTCTCCAGCCGCTCGCGGTGCTGTTGCAAGTCACCCTGCTCCTCCCAGAAGTGGGCGACGACCGGGTCGTTCATCCAGCGGTTGAAGCGTTCCAGATCAAGTTCCAGGTTAAGGACGCGAAAACTCAGAGTGGCATTGAGCCAGGGAATATGACGCTGATAGACCGTGCCGCTGGGGCGCGGCGGGCGGCGTGGATGGCGCTTTCCGTTCTCCAGAATGGGTTGCTGCGGGTAGACGCGCATGGAGGGAGAGGTGAGCCAAAGGGTTGGCAACTGCCAAAATAGCTCCGCGTAGGCCCAGAGTTCTCCATGGCTATCTTTAACGGCGATGCCGGTTGCACACAGGTTGGCATGCAAAACAGTGGGTAGCTGAAGGCGTAGTGCAGCAGTGGCCGGGTTAAAGGCAAAAGCTCCTTCGATAGCCGCAAGTAACGCCGGGAGAGGTGGCGCGGAGCGCTGCGGCCAGCGCAGCGTCAAACGGTTGCTATCGTCCGCCAATGACCATTCAAGATGCTCTTGATCATCTTTTACGAGCAGCGACTGCGTGTTGGCATCACCAATGACTTGATAGCCGAAGCCCTCGGGCCATGAGAGTAATGAGGCTTCCGCAGGGCTTTCAGAGGGTACCTGTGTTTGTGCCTGGACAGAACGGGACACCGCAAAGCTCCTATTAATAAGAACGAATCACAAAAAAGAATCGAAAAATCTAAGAAAGAAACAGCCGGAAAAATTACCTGCCACGGGGTGGCATTACTCACTTCCTTACCTAAGGACGAATGAGAATGAGGCTTGTTTACATAAATATGGGTTAACTTTTTGCGGGCGCGGTTCGTCTGTAGAGGTAAGTGTCGATTGATGCAGTCAGAAAATGGCAAGCGATTGGCATGGATGATAGTCGTCAATTGTAGTGCTAATTATTATCATTTAGAATATTTGTTAATTTTTCAATCACTAACTCCCGCAAAATATTAAGGCTAATCCCATGACTCGTCTGCCTGTTGTTCCTCTTGGGGCACATTGTTCGGTGATGACAAAAGGTTGTTCGCTATGCTAAGTGCCTCGGTGTTTATCCAACGAGTGGGAGGGATGTCGCCCGCAAAAGCCTGCCTGTTACTGAGCCTGCCGATGGTGGTGCTGTTTTGGTTAGGCCTGCAGGGTCAGGGCGGAATAGTCGTAGGGCTTTACGCGCTTGTGGCCCCTGGGTTTGATAGCGTTAACGAGTTGCTGCTTTATTATGCTTGGTGGCCGCGCCTCTCGATTGCGCTGTTGGCCGGGGGCGGCTTGGGGCTGGCGGGTGTACTCATGCAGCAGGTGCTGCGCAACCCCTTGGCGTCGCCGACCACCTTGGGGGTCGCATCAGGCGCAAATCTGGCGTTGATGACTGCTACCTTGCTGGCACCGGGACTGCTTGTGGTTGGGCGCGAATGGGTCGCCTTGGTGGGCGGCGCCCTGGCAGTGGGGTTAGTGTTTTTGCTCTCATGGCGGCGCGGTTTGGCGCCGATCGTGGTGGTGCTGGCGGGTCTGGTGGTGAACCTTTACCTGGGAGCGCTCTCTACGGCGCTGCTGCTGTTTAACCACGAGGCGTTGTCGGGGTTGCTGATTTGGGGTGCGGGGTCGCTGGCGCAGAACGGCTGGGATGGGGTGGCGATCCTCTGGCCACGGTTGGCGATTAGCTGTGTTGCCGCCTGGTTTTTGCTGCGCCCCCTGGCAGTGCTGGAGCTTGACGATGCCAGCGCCAGAAGCCTTGGTGTATCGCTGACCTATCTGCGCTTTGCGGGCATGGGATTGGCGGTATTTATTACCGGTAGCATTGTCAGTGTGGTGGGCATTATCGGCTTTATTGGCCTGGCTGCGCCCAATATTGTGCGCATGGCCGGAGCCCGTCGATTAGGGCCAAGGCTACTCTGGTCGGCACTGCTTGGAGGCGTGTTACTGGCAACCACGGATCTCTTGCTACAGCAGTTCGGTGGCATGGTGGCGGCCTTCATTCCGACTGGGGCGATTACCGGGGCGCTGGGGGCGCCGCTGTTGATGTGGCTGATTCCCCGCTTGAAACTGCAGAGCGATCAGCCGCCGAAAGGGGCGGGCGTTTTCGCTCATCGCCATCCGGCACCTTTGCGTCTGGCGACGGGTTTAATCCTCGCATTACTGGGTGCGACGCTGCTTGGGCTGCTGGTCGGCCAGGGGGTTGATGGCTGGTACTTGCTGGCGCCGGATAACTGGAACGTGATGCAGTGGCGCATGCCGCGAGTGATGGCGGCTGCGGCCAGCGGGTTGATGCTGGCGATTGCCGGGACGATTCTCCAGCGCCTTTCCGCCAACCCCATGGCCAGCCCCGAAGTCCTGGGTATTAGTGGGGGCTGTGCCATTGCGCTGATTCTGGGGATTTTCCTGCTGCCCGCGCCGACCAATATGATGCTGATTGGCGTCGGTACCCTGGGGGCTTTCGCGACATTGGTGGTGTTGGTGGGCATCAACCGCAAGAGCGGTTATCTCCCCGAGCGTTTGCTACTCACCGGGGTGGCCGTCAGTGCGCTGTTTGATGCAGTGCGCAGCGTGATGCTGGCGGGGGGTGACCCACGTGGACAGCAGGTGATCGCCTGGCTGGCGGGCTCAACGTATTACGTGGATGTCACCAATGCCGTTGTCGTCGGTGGTATTGCTGCGGTATTGGCACTGGTCACGCTGCCCTTTACCCGCTGGCTGGATATCTTGCCGTTAGGCGCACCGACGGCCAAAGCGCTTGGGGTAACGCTGAACCGTGCCCGCCTGGCGCTGCTGTTGCTGGTGGCGCTGCTCACCGCCTGCGCCACCCTGGTGGTTGGGCCGCTGTCGTTTATTGGCCTGCTGGCACCGCATATGGCACGGCTGGTGGGCTTCTCTCGGGCAGGGCAGCATCTGCTTGGGGCAGCGTTGATCGGCATGTTGCTGATGGTGCTGGCGGACTGGGTCGGCCGTCAGATTATCTTCCCTTACGAGATACCGGCCGGCTTGGTCGCCTCCCTGATTGGTGGCGCTTACTTTATGTGGGGGCTGCGGCGGTTATGAGTCATGTGGCGGTCAAATCGAGTGAGTGCTCAGCAACGGTGGATCCCGCAGAGGCGTTGTTGGCGCTGTACCGCCAGCCGCCGCTGGATAACCTGAAACCCCCGATGTTTGGTCAACCTGATGAACCGACGCTGACAGCCTCTGCGTTGCTGGATCGAGACTGTTTGAGTGAGCAGCTGGCGCGCTACGGCCGCAGCCACGGTGACGATGCCGACCGCAAAGCCGTTGCTTCAATCTGGTCGAAGTATCATTTCAGTAGCGTCTCGATCCCGACGCTGGTGGCCAACCTGCTGTTGGGCCACGACCTGCCGATAGGTGGGAATGAGCTACGGCTGGCGTTGGGTGACAATGGACAAACGGCCCGTATCTGGTTGCCGCATGGTGGGGGCCCTGTGGTTTCTCATTTACCCCATGAGCGCTTTAGCACGCTGTTTGACGACCACTGCACACCATTGATCGAGTCGCTTGCTGCGATCTCGGGGCTTTCTGCCAAAGTATTCTGGAGCAATCTCGGTCACTACGTAGAGTTCGTAGGTAAGGCCTGCTCACGGCACCCGGAATTTGCTGGCGCAGGTGAGCCGCTGCTGGATTATCTCGATACCAAAACACTGCCTGATGGACGGCGCAACCCACTCTACCAGCCGGTGCGTTATCTCGAACTGGGCAGTGAAACACCCTCACGGGTGCGGCGGCTGTGCTGCATTAAATACCGGCTGCCTGGCGAGGCACTGTGCGGTGGTTGTCCGCTGAAACCTGAAAATAAACCGGCCAAGCGTCGGCGTTAACCTTTTGCGTTGCCAAGGAGTCTTGTTCGTGGAGCTATTGAGGATTGTCTGGCGTGATTACCGTTGGCCGTTTATGGCTGTGATATGTCTCAGCTTGGTCAGTGCCGGCCTGGGCGTCGGGGTCATTGCGTTTATCAATGAACGAATGCTGGGTACCTTTGCCGACCCCTGGCGAATTCTGCCAGAGTTTCTCGGTTTGGTGGGGTTGCTTTTGGCGATCACGCTGGCATCTCAGTTAGCCTTGACTACGTTGGGTCACCGCTTTGTTTATCGGCTGCGGGGTCAGTTGATCAAGCGCATTCTGGATACCAATATCGAGCGTGTCGAGCAGATCGGTAGCGCGCGCTTGCTGGCCAGCTTATCCAGCGATGTGCGGTATATCACCGTGGCCTTTGTGCGTTTGCCGGAGCTGGTGCAGGGTGGGGTGCTGACAGTCGGCGTCACTCTTTACCTGGCTTGGCTCTCGCCCGCGATGCTTGCCGTGACGGCATTGTGGGTGGTGTTTACGATTCTGGTGGGCATGCGCCTGGTGGCAAAAGTTTATCGGCATATGGCCAGGCTGCGCGACTCTGAAGACCGTCTCTACGAGGACTATCAGTCGGTCATCGAGGGGCGTAAGGAACTGGCGCTTAATCGCGACCGCGCCGAGTGGTTGTATCGCGATGTCTATACCCCTAACGCTGAAACGTATCGACACCATATCATTCGCGGTGATACTTACCATCTCAGCGCGGTGAACTGGTTCAATATCATGATGCTGGGCGCCATCGGCGTGGTGTTCTTTTTGGCCAACGGCCTGGGCTGGTCGTCGGCGCAGGTGGCGACCACCTTCTCGCTGACGCTGTTATTTCTGCGTGCGCCGCTGATTCAAGCCATTGGTGCTTTTCCGCCGCTGATCAACGCCCGGGTGGCGTTCGAAAAAATCAGTGCGCTCGATCTGGCCGAACATCACGAATCTTTCGGGCATTCCTCCCATCGTCATGAATGGCAAACGCTGGCGCTGGATCAGATCACCTACCGGTACCCCGCGGAAGAGGCGCGGCCGGGCTTTGCCATTGGTCCTATTGATCTGACGTTAAAACGCGGCGAGGTGATATTTCTGATCGGCGGTAACGGCAGTGGCAAATCGACTCTGGCCAGGCTTCTGACGGGACTCTACCAACCTCAAAGCGGCTGTATACGGGTCGATGGCAGGCCCCTGCAAGAGGAAGACTGGACGACCTATCGTCAGCACATTTCGGCTATCTACACCGATCTGCATCTGTTTGACCGCTTGATGGGGCCGGCAGGAGAGTCACCCGACCCGGCGCTAACGGAAGAGTGGCTGGCGGCACTGGGCATGCACAGTAAACTCGACTTCGATGGTGATCGGATCACCAACGCCAATCTCTCCCAAGGGCAGCGCAAGCGCCTGGCGATGCTATTGGCGGTGGCCGAACAGCGTGACCTGCTACTGCTCGACGAGTGGGCCGCCGACCAGGACCCTCAGTTCCGGCGCGTGTTCTACCGTGAGCTACTGCCGCAGTTAAGGGCGCTGGGCAAGACGCTGGTGGTGATCAGCCATGATGACCATTACTTTGACCAGGCCGACCGTCTGTTGGAGATGCGTGATGGCCAGCTCGTCGAGCTTTTCGGCGAACAGCGTGAAGCGGCCAGCCGTGATGCCGTGGCAAGGGTCAGTTAGCTGGCGCAGCGCCTAACGGGCGACCTCAGCCACAATTTCGTAGCTGCGCAGGCGGTCAGCATGATCATAAAAATCGCTGTTGATCATTAGCTCATCGGCACCGGTACGCGCCTGAAACGCCTCAAGTTCCGCTTTAACCGTCTCCGGCCCGCCAATAATGGCTGCCCCCAGAAACTGGCCGACCTGGGCCTGCTCAACCGGTGACCAGTCTAGCTGCTCAACCGGTGGCAATGAATGGGTCGGCTTGCCGCGGATCAGGTTTAAAAACTTCTGCTGCGTAGTCGTGGCCAGATAGTGGGCCATCGCATCGTTTTCAGCGGCCATGACCGGTAAGCCGACCATGGCATGGGGCTTGTCCAGGTGCTCAGAAGGACGGAAATTGTCACGATATAAGCGCAAAGCCTCGAATAAATACCCTGGCGCAAACTGGGCCGCAAAGGCAAATGGCAGGCCCAGCTTTGCCGCCAGCTGCGCGCTGTAGCCGCTGGAACCCAGCAGCCAGATAGGTACATGCGTGCCCTGACCAGGAACCGCTTTCACTCGCTGCTGAGGGTCTTCATCGGCCAGATAGCTGTGCAGCTCGTTCAGCAGTTGCGGAAAATCATCAACACCGGCATGGGCGTTCCGGCGCATGGCCTGCATTGTAGCGCCATCGGAACCGGGGGCGCGGCCTAACCCCAGATCAATCCGGCCAGGGTAGAGCGTTTCCAGCGTGCCGAATTGCTCGGCAATCACCAGCGGTGGGTGGTTAGGCAGCATAATGCCGCCGCTGCCGACACGGATTGTCGATGTTTGTCCCGCAATGTGACCGATCAAGACTGAGGTCGCTGCACTGGCGATACCCGCAATATTGTGGTGTTCGGCCAGCCAGTAGCGGGTATAGCCGAGCCGTTCGGTTAATTGCGCCAGCGCGACGCTATTACGAAAGGTCTCAGCGGCACTGCCTTCCTGGCGGATGGGCGCCAGGTCGAGGACGGACAGTGCGGTGGAAGCGAGTTGGCTCATGGATCACCTGCTAATCAATTCATGGGCACGTAAAGGAGAAAGTTGCTTAGCGTGCTTATTAATAGACTGTTATGCGGTCAGCGTGGGTGAATTGCAAGGGGGCGATTACCGATAGGCCAGCGCCCGGTAGCCACCCCATAGCCGGGTTACGGTGGTGATCAGGCAGGCAAGGGCGAAAAGACTGGCAAGCCAGGCAAAGTGTTGTGGAAACAGGCAGAACACAACCAGTGCGACCACGGTTTCGGTGCCTTCGGTCAGCCCTTCCATATAATAGAACGCCTTGTTGGGCAAGTCGGGGCGAACCGTCTCCTGCTGATCCGCATCGCGCTGCTGGGTGGCAATCGCAAAGGCCAGAAACGAGGTGCCTGTGCCAATAAAACCGAACAGTAAAAACGCAGCGGCCAGTGCGTTATCGGCGGGGTCAGCCAGGCCAAACCCCAGCACGACGGCGGCATAGAAAACAAAATCCAGGCCGATATCAAGAAAACCACCGGCAGTGCTTTGCTGGCCACTCTGGCGTGCCAATGCGCCATCCAGGCCGTCACCAATGCGGTTGATCACAATCGCCACCAGGGCGAGCCCGTAGTAACCAAAGGCCAACAGCGGAAGGGCGATGATGCCGATGATAAAACTCAACAGGGTCACTTGGTCTGGCGATAGACGGCCTTCAACGGCAGTCGCCAGCTTGAGTAGCGGGCGTTGCGTGAGTGGCATGGTCCAGCGGTCTAACATAGGATTTCCTCTAATAGTTGCATAGCGGGAAAAGCTCTCAGCCTAACAGTGTGGCGATGAGAGCAAACCTTACGACTTGTCGCAAAGCGGCAGCGGGAAAAATGGATGTTTGAAAAACGCTGCGCCGTAAAAGGCTGGATATTCAAGAACCTGTTATTCAAGAACCTGTTATTTAAGAACCTGTCGTAGCAAAAAATGTCAGTGAGGTATGATAATTTGCCGCATTATGTTGACGCGGTTAGCATTTTCCATCATCGGGAGTGTACCCATGAATGCCAGCAAGATTCTTCAACAATTGATGAAGCAGGCCTCAGGCGGCCAGCAGGGTAGTCAGCAGCGCCATAGCCAGCAGTCGCAAAGCGGCGGCCAGGAAGGTGGCTTTGATGTGCAGGGGATGTTGGGCGGTTTGGCTCGCCAGCTGGGCGGCGGTAGTAACCAGCGCAGAAGTGGTGGAAGTCAGGGTGGAAGCAGCTCAGGGCTAAATGTAAAAAGCCTGCTGGGTGGCGGTGCCATGGGGCTGTTGCTGGGCTCCAAGCGCGGCCGCAGCATGGGTGGCAAAGCGATGAAATATGGCGCGATTGCAAGCGTCGGCGCGCTGGCCTGGAAAGCCTGGCAAAGCTCTCAACAGAAAAGCGCTCAACAGGAAAGTTCTCAACAGCAAAGCCATCAACAGCAAAACCATCAACAGCAAAACTATCAGCAGAATAATACGCAGTCGCGACATGGCAACGCGACGTCTTCCTACGCACAGGAAGGCCAGCAAGTGGATGCACTGGAAGGTGAATTCCAGGAGCGCCGCAGCCTGGAGCTGCTTCAGGCGATGATCATGGCGGCCCGTGCCGATGGGCATATTGATGAACAGGAACAGGCGCTGATCAGCGAACAGATAGATGCGTTGGGAGCGGATGAGGAGCTTCATCGCTGGGTTCAGACGCAGCTCAATTCGCCGCTGGATGCCCAGGCGCTGGCCCGCGAAGCCGATTCCCCGCAGGCCGCACGGGAAATGTATTTGATCAGCGTTGCCGTAACGGATGATCAGAACCCGATGGAACGTGCCTGGCTGGATCAGCTGGCCAAGGCGTTGAACCTTCCACCTGATATGGCGGCGGAGCTGGAGCATCAAGCCCAGCAGGCAGGTTAAGCATGGAAGCACTGTGGTATTGGTTAGCCGTCGGCTTTGGCACAGGGTTATCACCGCTGGCACCGGGTACCGTGGGGTCTCTGCTCGGCGTGCCTCTGGCATGGTGGTTATTGGGGCGTTCGCGCCCCGTCGCCTGGCTGATTGTTGTGCCACTGATCCTGCTGGCGATTCCTCTGTGCCAGGTGGTGTCGACTCAGCTGGGCGGCAGTGATCACGGCAGTATCGTTGCCGACGAAATTGTCGCCTTTCCTCTGGTGGTGCTTGGGCTGAGTGCGGGTGCTGCACGCAGGCCGTGGGTGATGGCGATGGCTTTTGTCATTTACCGCTTTTTTGATGGATTGAAACCACCGCCCATACATTTTGCCGAGTTGGTCAGCGGTGGGTTCGGCATCGTGCTTGATGATGTGGTAGCGGCAGGGGTGAGCTTTGTCGTGCTGGCTCTGCTGTTAAAATCGATGAAACTGATGCGGCGGTCTTTTTGACCGCCCCTGAATCAGAATGTCGGGCCACCGGCTTCTTCGCCCCATACCTCTTCTAACCGGTCATCGCGTCCGCAGCTGAAACGGTAGAACTTATAACGCAGCGGGTTTTTCTGATAATAATCCTGATGATATTCCTCCGCCTCCCAGAAGGTATCAGCCGGTACCACCTGGGTGGCTATTTCGCGGCCAAAACGTGCTTCCATCTCAGCTTTTGAGGCTTCTGCCAGTTCGCGCTGTTCATCGTTGACATAAAAAATCGCTGAACGGTACTGACTGCCGACATCGCAGAACTGCTGATCCACTGCAAAAGGGTCAATATTACGCCAGAAAATTTCCAGCAGCTGTTCATAACTGATCTCGTCCGGCTGGTAATCGATGCGTACCACCTCAGCGTGGCCTGTATCGCCGCCGGTAATATCTTCGTAGGTCGGATTGTCCAGCTCACCGCCGATATAACCGGAAATGGTCGCCTGAACGCCGGGCTGATCATCGTAAGGTGGCTCCATACACCAGAAGCAGCCACCGGCAAAGATCGCCTCAGCGCTTTCTGACTCGTCGGCCGCTAATGAGGGCACGACCAACGCACCGGCCAGGGCGGTAACAACTGGCAGGAAGCGACGTGTTTGAGTCGATGTAACGGGGAAAGACATAATCGCTCCAATGATGGTTTCAAATACGGTTTTAATAACGGTTTTTAATAACCGTGTTTTTAATAACCATGTTTTTAATAACCAAGGTCTCAGTAACCGTAGGATCAAGGTGTACGGCATATGGACAAGCTTTGTACGTGACGGTTCCTTGTGTGATATATCAGTAACGGCTTGATGTCCAGACGTCATCAAGAATATTCAGCGCTGTTTCGATAGCGGGTTCATTTTGGCGTTCACGGTTCCAGATAAAACTTAGCGCGCAGGGCAGGCGGACATTCTGGGCAACGCACAGGCCGCTTTCCTGACGTTCCGCCATTGCCAGGGCGTCTCGCGCCAGGCTTAGCCCGACGCCAGCTCTGACCAGGTCAAGCATGCAGGCTTCCTGGTCAACCTGGGCGACCCGGTTGGGCTGAGCATTATGTTCTGCCATGACGCTACCCAGAAGGCGATGGTGGACGGAATCGGTAGGCGTGACAATCCAGGGCAAGCGCGCCATATACTCCCAGCGTGTATCCGCAAGGCGTGACTCCCAGCCGGGCGGCGCGACGACATGATAATCAAAGTGAGTGAGTTCACGGTAAGCAAGCGTGGGATGCTGGCTGCCGGTTCCCTCGCCAGGCGGTGCCAGATAAAACCCCACATCCAGATTGCCGCGCTCTACATGCCCCAGCACGCTGCCGCTCATGCCGTGGTGCAGCTCGGTTTCCAGCTGGGGCGCGCGTGCCATCAGGCGGCGCAGGAAATCGCCCAGGCGAATAAACTCCGGGTCGACAATGGTGCCGATCTTGAGTTGCCCGCGCAGCGTACTGTGAAGCGCCGCCGCCGTTTGCGAAAACGCCCTGGCGCTGGCCAGCGCCTGCTCGGCGGCAGGCAGCAGGGCCATGCCGTCGGCTGTCAGCGAGAGCCCCTGAGGGTGACGCCGAAAGAGGCTCAGCCCCAGCTGCTCCTGCAGCTGTTTAAGCTTGAGGCTGATGGCCGGTTGTGTCAGATGCAACTGCTGGGCTGCGCGGGAGACACTCCCGGTTTTCGCCACCGCCACAAAGGCGCGCAAACCGCCTAAATCGTGCATGACATTCCTTTTGATAGTGATATCAGTAAAGCTTATATCTGGCTTATGAATAACTCAATTGATCGTGGCGTTGGCTGAGCTAATCTGTCACTAGAGCGGCATTTCGCTGCTAAAGCTTAAACAAGGCTTAAATAAATCTTATAAGAGGGCGCCATGACAACTTCCATTGCACATTACGTTAACGGCCAGCGCACCACCGGCGAGAGCACGCAAACGCAGGATGTCTTCAACCCGGCTACCGGGGAAGTGACCGGGCAGGTCGCGTTGGCCAATAATCAGGATGTTGATCGTGCCGTCGATGCCGCGAAAGCCGCGTTTGCAGCGTGGGCTGATACACCGCCGATTCGCCGGGCGCGGGTCATGTTCCGCTTTCTTGAACTTCTGAACGCCCACAAGGATGAGCTCGCCGAAGCCATCACAAAAGAGCATGGCAAGGTGTTCACGGATGCCCAGGGAGAAGTGGCGCGTGGCATCGATATCGTTGAGTTTGCCTGTGGGATTCCCCAATTGCTCAAAGGCGACTATACCGAGCAGGTAAGTACCGGGATTGATAACTGGACAATGCGTCAGCCGTTGGGTGTGGTGGCCGGTATCACGCCGTTCAATTTCCCTGTCATGGTGCCAATGTGGATGTTCCCGGTCGCGATTGCGGCAGGTAATACCTTTATTCTCAAGCCAAGCCCCCTGGACCCCAGTGCGTCCCTGATGATGGCCGACCTGCTTAAGCAGGCGGGTCTTCCCGATGGCGTATTCAACGTCCTGCAGGGCGACAAGGACAGCGTGGAAGCGTTGATTGACCACCCGGATATCAAAGCCCTGTCGTTTGTCGGTTCCACGCCGATTGCCAACCTGATCTACGAGCGCGGCGCCCGGCATGGTAAGCGCGTGCAGGCGCTGGGTGGTGCTAAAAACCACATGGTGGTCATGCCGGATGCGAATCTCGATAAAGCGGTGGATGCGCTGATTGGCGCGGCTTATGGCTCCGCAGGCGAGCGCTGCATGGCGATCAGTGTGGCCGTGCTGGTGGGCGATATTGCGGATGGCGTTGTGGCCAATCTGGCAGAGCGGGCCAAAGCGCTGAAAGTGAAAGATGGCATGCAGCTGGATGCGGAAATGGGGCCGATCGTGACTCCTCAGGCCCATGAGCGAATTACCGGCTACATCAATAAAGGCGTGGAAGAAGGCGCTGAGCTGGTCGTGGATGGCCGTAACTTCGACGCTGGGAACACAGGCGATGGCTGCGCCGATGGCTTCTGGATGGGCGGCACCCTGTTTGATCACGTCACGCCTGAGATGACCATTTACAAAGAAGAAATCTTCGGCCCGGTGCTGGTGTGTATTCGCGTCCCGGATATCGCTACCGCCATTCAGCTGATCAATGATCATGAGTTCGGCAATGGGGTGAGCTGCTTTACGGAAAGCGGTAACGTGGCGCGTGAATTCGGTCGTCGCATTCAGGTGGGTATGGTCGGCATCAATGTGCCGATTCCGGTGCCCATGGCATGGCACGGTTTTGGTGGCTGGAAGCGTTCCCTGTTTGGCGATATGCATGCCTATGGGGAAGAAGGGGTACGCTTTTATACCAAGCAGAAATCTATCATGCAGCGCTGGTCTGACTCCATCGATGCGGGCGCTGAATTCGTTATGCCAACGGCAAAATAACGTCCATCTGTCGCCGGAGCCTGATCATGTCAAACGACCATAATAATACCAACGCCTTTGATTTTATCGTGATCGGCGCAGGCACCGCTGGATGCCTGCTGGCCAATCGTCTGAGTGCTAATCCGAAGCATCGAGTACTGCTGATTGAAGCCGGCGGACCGGATAACTACCACTGGATCCATATTCCAGTGGGCTATCTTTATTGCATCAATAACCCGCGCACTGACTGGCTGTTTCGTACCGAGCCCGACAAGGGGCTCAACGGCCGTTCGTTGATCTACCCGCGTGGCAAAACCCTGGGTGGCTGTTCGAGCATTAACGGCATGCTCTACCTGCGTGGTCAGGCGCGTGACTATGACCACTGGGCCGAGCTGACCGGCGACGATGCCTGGCGCTGGGAGAACTGTCTGCCTGATTTCATGAAGCATGAAGACCATCATCGCCTCGATGACGGCGGCGATGGTGACGAAGAGCATCGCCGTTATCATGGCCATGGCGGTGAATGGCGGATTGAAAAGCAGCGCTTGAGCTGGCAGGTGCTGGATGACTTTGCCAAGGCCGCTGAAGAGGCCGGTATTCCCTATACCGAAGACTTTAACCGTGGTGATAACGAAGGCGTTAACTATTTTGAGGTCAATCAGCGTGGCGGCTGGCGCTGGAATACGTCCAAAGCGTTTTTACGCCCCATCAAAGGTCGTTCTAACCTGACCATCTGGCATTCTACCCATGTGAACCGGCTGTTGTTCGACACTCAGGAGGGCACACCGCGCTGTAACGGTGCCGAGCTTCTGCGGGGAGGCAAGACCGTTAATGTCACCGCCAGCAACGAAGTGATCTTGAGTGCAGGCGCCGTTGGTTCCCCGCAAATTCTGCAGCTATCGGGGATTGGTGCGGCGGACCTGCTGCAACGTCACGGTATCGATATGGTCGCCGAGTTGCCCGGCGTCGGGGAAAATCTTCAGGACCACCTGCAGATTCGTTCGGTCTATAAAGTCCAGGGGGCCAAAACCTTGAACACCATGGCCAGTACGCTCTTCGGTAAAGCCATGATTGGCCTTGAGTATGTCGTGAAACGCACCGGCCCGATGAGCATGGCGCCGTCTCAGCTGTGTATTTTTACCCGCAGTTCAGATGACTACCAGCACGCTAATATTGAATACCACGTTCAACCGCTGAGCCTGGATGCCTTTGGACAGCCGTTACACAGTTTTCCGGCGATTACCGCCAGTGTCTGCAACCTCAATCCCAGCAGTCGTGGCACCGTGCGGATCAAAAGTCGTGACCCACAAACCGCCCCTGCCATTGAGCCTAATTACCTGAGTACGGAAGAAGACCGCAAGGTGGCCGCGGACTCACTACGCGTTACCCGGCGTATTGCCGAGCAGCAGGCGTTCGCCAAATACCAGCCTGAAGAGTTCAAACCCGGGCTTGAATATCAGAGTGATGACGAACTGGCCAAGCTGGCCGGTGATATCGGCACAACGATTTTTCACCCGGTAGGTACCACGAAAATGGGCCATGACGATGACCCGATGGCCGTGGTGGATTCAAAACTGCGTGTCAAGGGAGTGACCGGTTTGCGTGTGGTAGATGCCGGCATTATGCCGACGATTACCAGTGGCAACACCAACTCGCCCACGCTGATGATTGCTGAGAAAGCTGCGGGGTGGATCATTGCACCATCAAGGTGACAGTTTTTAACGGTAGGGTTGACGTGCGCTCGGTTAGAGCGCATGATGAGCGCAGTTGGTTAGCAAGTCGAACGTTGTCAGCAGTATTAAGACGCCTTAAGCGTTGAGTCTGGTGAAAGTTTCTTGTTTTACCCACTGCAATTCGGGTATTTCCCCGGCTTTAAATATCGCTTTATCGAGGGTTTCGATCATGGCAACTGGTACCGTTAAGTGGTTTAACGACACTAAAGGCTTCGGCTTTATTTCTCCTGACGACAATGGCGACGATCTGTTCGTGCATTTCTCAGAAATTCAGGCTGATGGCTTCAAATCTCTGCAAGACGGCCAGAAGGTTTCCTTCGACGTCACTCAGGGTAAAAAAGGCCTTCAGGCTTCCAACATCAAAGTTGTAGATTAATTTCTAGACAATGATGTTTACCATCAGCCGATAGCTGGTGTGTAGAAAAAACCCCGCTACGGCGGGGTTTTTTTGTACCCGTCAAAAATGATCGCAAGATATCAAGCTGATATTCTTCTGACAGCGTCTTGTTGGCTCGCTGTTAACGCGACTTTGCGCTAGGGTAAGGCTTTATTTTTGAAGGAGTCAAAGATGAGTGAGCCGGGTGAGTTGATTGTTGAACCAAAAAATGGGCAGCCTGCCAATGCCTGCGTTTTTATCCTGCACGGTCTAGGTGCTGATGGGCAGGACTTTGAGCCACTGGTGCCCGCGCTTTCGCTGCCAGATGATGCCAACGTGCGCTTTATCATGCCCCATGCACCACGTCTGGCAGTGACAGTTAACGGCGGTATGGTGATGCCTGCCTGGTACGATATTCTTGCCATGGACCTTGATCGGCGGGTGGATGAGCGTCAGCTGAAAATCTCAGCTGAACGTATTCAGGCATTGATTGAAGAGCAGATTGATCAAGGAATCGATAGCCAGCGGATTATCGTTGCGGGGTTTTCTCAGGGAGGTGCAGTAGCCTACCAGGCAGCACTTTCTTTCCCCCAACCGCTGGGTGGCTTACTGGCCATGTCGACCTATTTCGCCACGGCTGACAGCATAGAGTTTGCTGATGCTAACCGTGATATTGCCATCGAAGTGCATCATGGCAACTTCGACCCCGTTGTGCCGGAAAGCCTGGGGAAAAGTGGTGCTGAACGCCTGAAAGGCATGGGTTACAAGGTCAATTATCGCCAGTACCCGATGGCGCATGCGCTATGTCCTCAGCAGGTCAGTGATATCGGTAAATGGTTAGGTGAACGTTTATCCTGACCAAGTATCGAAAATTACAGTAAATAAGTTGCAGTAAAAGGTTGTAGTAAAAGTTTATAGCAAAAGGTTGTAGTAAAAAAAGACAGCACCTGCGTAGCCGGTGAAAGGAGTCAGCAAAGGCTTATGGTAGCTTCAATTGACTATGCAGAAAGCGGCTTAGCGCTATGCCTGGTAGCCGCTGCGCTTGCCTGTCTATTTGACCGCCACTTAAAAAGGGCGAGCGGTCTGTTTTTACTGTTTGCCTTACTGATGAGCCTTTCCTGGTGGCAGCTTGGGGCGCCCTGGTTGGCGCTGGCAGAGCTTGTGCTCGGCCTGGTGCTGACGGGGGGCAGCTTTTTTTATGCATTGAAAGCATTCCCTGCCACCGTCGAAAAGGCGCCCCATTATGACCGCTCCCATCATCGTTGGTCTCATGGTGTGGCTCGCGCGGTGTTGGCACTGGCGTGGAGTGTGATGATAGGCGGCGCCATTCGGTTTTTATTACCTGACATGGCCTACTCACTGACGGAGCATCCGTTGATCATTGCTGCCGTTATTATTGTCGCGACAGCAATGGGGGTATTTGCGCTACACAGACATATGCTACGCCGCTTAATGGCCTTTAATGTTTTAGGGTCTGGTGTGTTTCTGCTGCTGGCAGGAATGGCGGGTACCATGCCTGGTGCCCAGGCTTTGATCAGCGTAGGTTTAACCATTGCCTGGCTGGGTACTTTGTTAGGCGTGCTGCTAATTCGGCAACTGGTTTTGTTAGAGGGTGTGCTCTCACTGGAAAGCGACAGTGACGCGGCGAGGCATGCGCAATGATATGGCGTTTTGGCCTGCACGAAAGCACCTTTGAACCGCTGTGGTATACCCACTGGGCGCTGCTGGCAACCTTGATGTTGCCGATCCTTGCTGGCCTGTTAGGCGCGCTTTTTCCTCCGCGTCGTCTGTTCCCCGTTGCGCTTGTGTGCCTGCCAATTTTGCTGGCTGGCGCACTGTTGGTTGTCGACTACCTGCAAGTGGGGTTACTGCGCTGGCAGTGGGATATTGCAGGCGTTGAGCTGTCGCTGCGCTTTAATGGCCTGAGTGGTTTAATGTTAATGATCACTCAATGGGTGGGGGCGGCGGCCGCCTTGTACACGCCAGGACATTTGCAACTTACCAGCCCCGGTAAAAACGCGCGATGGCTGTGGCCGTTGATGGGTGTGCTGATCAGTGCGCTTACGCTTATTTGGCTAGCGGCAGATCTCTTAACTCTTTACGCCGCGTTAGAAATAATGGGGCTGGCTGCCGTGGGTATGATATTGCTTTCAGGTAAACCTGATGCACTGAAAGCCGGTATGCGATATGTGCTGTTAGCCTTGGTGGGGTCTCTTGCCTACCTGCTTGGTGTCGCCTTGCTGCTTGGGTATTGGGGAGAACTTGACCTTAAAACGCTGGCTGAGGTTGTTGAGCCTGGCCCGGTTTCCTGGGTGGCGGCTGCTCTGATAGGTGCAGGGTTGGCGCTGAAAGCGTCACTCTTTCCGCTTCACGGGTGGCTAACGCCTGTGCATGAAAATGCCTGGACGCCGGTGAGTGCACTGCATGCGGCATTGGTGATTAAAGCCTCGCTGTTTATGCTTATCATGCTGTGGGGCATTTTGCTTCCCGACGCCATGTTTGCTCCGCGCTTTGTGGCATGGCTAGGCATGCTGGCGATTGTCTGGGGCGGGCTCATTGCGTGGCGTGCCGAATCGCTGAAAACCTTGGTGGCATCTTCTACGGTAGGCCAATTGGGTTACTTAATGGTGGCCTTTCCCTTACTGCTTGGGCCTGCTATTTCGCCGCTGCCTGGCGCGTTGGCCTGGGAAGGATTCTGGCTACAGTTAATGGGTCACTCGCTGGCAAAAGCGGCAATGTTTATGGCTGTTGGCAATCTGATTATTGCCACTGGCGAAAGCTCGATCAAGGGGCTGGCGGGGACTAGCCGCCGGTTACCGCTATCACTGCTTATCTTTGGTATTGCATCCGTTACGCTGATGGGGCTGCCGCCTAGCGCAGGATTCACCGCAAAGTGGTTGCTACTCCAGGCGATGGTGATGACCCAGCAATGGGTAGCCGTTGCTGCGCTATTAGTAGGTACGTTGCTGACAGCTGCCTACGTGTTTCGTGTGTTCCGCTACTCCTTTGATGAAACCGCGCCTCGCCATCATTATCAACCATTAGCCCCCGGCATGGACCTTATTGCGCTTTGTTTGGCGTTAGCCGCGTTTGCGCTTGGCTTATTGGCTCACCTGCCACTGACGCTATTGCAGGGAGGTGGCGCATGAACGCGGCTTGGTTACCATTAACAACGTTAGCCGTCTCGCTCTTTGCGGCGGCGGTTATTTTCCTTCTACCTGAAGAGGCGCGGCGTCTGCGCACCAGCATCAACCTGCTTGCCGCTGTAAGTAAAATTATCCTGGTCACCTTGATGGTTGGGCGGGTTTCCCAGGGCTTTGAAGACACCTTCAGTTTCCAAATAGTGGGCGGCGTTGAGTTCGTATTGAGAGCCGATGCATTAGGGGTGATGTTTGCGGGGCTTTCTTCGCTACTTTGGCTGTGTACGACGATCTACGCTATCGGCTATTTGGAAGGGGAGGCAAACCGCAAACGCTTTTTTGGTTTTTTCAGTCTGTGTGTCGCGAGTACCCTGGGTATCGCGTTAGCCGGCAATCTATTCACGTTTCTGATTTTCTACGAAATGTTGACCCTTTCTACCTACCCCTTGGTTGTCCACTCCGGCACCGCCAAGGCGTTAGCAGCTGGGCGGGTGTATCTACGTTATACCTTGACGGCTGGGGTGGTACTGCTACTCGGTGTGGTACTGCTTTACAATTTGACGGGTGACCACTCGTTTGCATCTGAGCAGGGGTTATCGCCTTATCTCAATGATCATCGTGGTCTGTTGATACTGATATTTGCTTTGTTGGTGGGTGGTTTAGCGGTTAAAGCCGCCATGGTGCCGTTGCACGGTTGGCTGCCAAGAGCAATGGTAGCGCCTGCACCGGTCAGCGCGTTGCTGCATGCGGTTGCGGTTGTAAAAGCGGGTGCCTTTGGCATTCTTCGGGTGATCTATGATCTATATGGCATCGAGCTTAGCGTAGAGCTTGGTGTCACCACCGTGCTGGCTATTGCGGCGTCAATCACGATCATTTACGCCTCGTTACGCGCGATTGCCCAACAGGAACTCAAACCCCGTTTGGCATTTTCCACTATCAGCCAGGTCTCCTACGTCGTGCTGGGCGTTTGTCTGTTTGGCCCCTTCGGTACGATCGGGGCGCTGGCGCATCTTCTGCATCAAGGCTTGATGAAGGTGACGCTGTTCTTTTGTGCAGGTAACTACGCGGAAGAATTAGGTATCCATCGCATTGATGAGATGGATGGTGCCGGTAAACGTATGCCGCTGACCAGCCTGGCATTCACCGTGGGGGCGCTGGGAATGATTGGTCTGCCACCCGTCGCGGGCTTTATCACCAAGTGGTACCTGGGCGTTGGTGCCGTTCAGGCACAGATGTATTGGGTGGTGGCTGTTCTGGTCGCGAGCAGTACCTTGAATGCAATTTACTTTCTGCCCATCCTGCATCGCCTTTGGTTTCGCGAGGGGCCTGCTCATGGGAAAGGCGAGTGGCCAGATGAGCAGCGCCTTGGGCGTCTGGAAACCCACGGCTGGTTATTATGGCCAGCGGTTTTTACGGCGATGGTGAGTATTGGGGCAGGGCTTCTGGCGGGGTTGCCGTTTAGCCCATTGGACTGGGCGACCCGTGTGGCGATAGGGGAGTACCTGCCATGACCACGCTACTTTTGCTGGCGGCGTTGCTCTGGCCTCTGTGTATTGCGGGCAGCACTGTGTGGCAGGTGTATCGAACGCCTGCTGTTAGCCGTGACTATTTTTCGTTGCTGTGGATAAGCGCTTCCTGGCCTGCGTTACTGCTGGCCTTTAGTGGCGAGGCCCAATGGACAATCGATGCCTGGATGCTAGGCGGTGATTGGGCGTTAAATGCCCTGAGCCGACCGTGGCTCGCCTTTACGGCCCTGCTATGGAGTCTGGCGGCAGTTCATGCCCGGGGCTACTTTGGCGCAGAGCAGAGAAAAGCCCAGGCAGGCGATCAGAGCATTCAGCATCGATGTCAGCGCTTGGCACTCCTGTGGCCACTCACGCTGTCAGGCAATGTGCTGCTGATCATTGCGCAAGATATCGCGAGTTTTTATCTGGGCTTTGCACTGATGACGTTTGCTGCCTATGCCCTGGTGGTGCATAGCGGTAGTGACGAAGCGCGGCTTGGCGCAAGAGCATACTTGATCCTGGCCGTTATTGGTGAAGGCTTGATTCTCGGCGGCCTGCTTTGGGCAGCTGGCAGCGCAGAGACCCTGACGCTTCAAGGGGTGCAGGAAGGCATTGCCGGTGCTGAGCAGGGAGCCATGATGGCGCTTTTGTTGTGGCTTGGGTTTGGGGTGAAAGCAGGCATTATTGGTCTTCACGTGTGGTTGCCGTTAGCCCATCCAGTGGCACCTGCGCCCGCCAGCGCTGTGCTGAGTGGCGCGATGATCAAAGCAGGCTTGCTAGGGTGGATCAAGGTACTACCGCTGGGCGCAGAAGGGCTGTCGCCCGCACTTATTCAACTGGGCAATATCATTCTGGTGGCGGGGTTGGCTGCCGCGTTTGGTGCAGCGCTGTATGGCGTTTGGCAACGTCATCCAAAAGCGGTTCTGGCGTACTCCAGTATCAGCCAGATGGGGATGCTTACGGCCATGGTCGCCATGGGGCTAGCCGCGCCGGACGTGTGGTCGCTGCTGTTGCCGGGTGTGGTGTTATTTGCTGCTCACCATGCGCTGGCCAAAGGGGCGCTGTTTCTGGGCACCAGCATTAGCGAGCATATGCCCCGTTGGCCGCAGCCGCTGCTGTTTGCGTTGATTGCTTTACCGGGCGTGTCGCTGACGGGGGCGCTCGCGGCGGGGATGCTGAGTAAATGGAGCGTTAAGAGTGCGCTTTATGAAATGCATCACGAAGGGTTAATTATGTTATTGACCTGGGCGGCTATTGGCACCTCTGCGTTGGTCAGCGTTTGCGTATGGCGTCAGTGGCAGCAACGCCATTCAGGGGGCAGTGATGCCTTTCAGTGGGGCGCATGGCTGGCGGCTTTAGTCGCTGCTCTGGTGACCCCCTTGTGGCTTCCGCTTCCCGCGGGCAGCGTCAAGGTGCCGCCGGCGTCTGAGTGGTTGAGTCTTGGCTGGCCTTTCCCCGTTGGTGTCATGGTGGTTGTGATGGTGGTTTTGATCGGCGCTGGCTGGCTTCGCCGCGCGGCTGTTCAAGCGCCGCCTGCCGGTGATTTATGGTGGCTGTATAGCGTTGTCTGTTTAAAAGGGCTGAGCGTTTTAAGAGCTATCGCCCGTGCCTGTGCAAAAGTGAAAATGACGAGTGTTTCGGTTGCGATTGCGCTTGAACGAACGTTAATGGAGCAATTGAAGCGAGGGTTATTCGCAGAAGCATGGATGCGTCATCATGGCAGTGGCCTGATGATGGCGTTCGCTGTGATCCTGGCGCTTTTGTTGATGTGGGAGGGGTTGCGATGAACCCAGAGCAGGCCAGCTGGTTGAAGAATCAATGCCGCGCCCGTTAAAAAGCTTTTAACTCCTTAGGCGTTCCATCGAGTACCGTTCAATCAAGTACCGTACCGCCAGCCATAGCGGCTGGCGGTACGACGGGGTAATGGTTGCGATAATGTTTTACAGCAGCGGGTTACAGTAACTCTTCTGCAGCCAGTGCCAGGCGCGAGCGCTCGACACCTTTTAGTGTGATATGCCCTGCATGAGGCCAGTCTCTGAATCGCTCCACCACGGCGGCCATACCACAGGTATTGGCGGTCAGGTAGGGCGTATCGATCTGGCCCACGTTACCCAGGCAGACAATCTTGGTATTCCGGCCGGCTCGGGTGACCAGTGATTTCAGTTGTTTGGGTGTGAAGTTCTGTGCTTCGTCGATGATCAGGAAGGTGTCATTTAATGTCCGTCCCCGCATGAAGCTGGGCGCACGAATCTGCACCCGCGAGCCAATCAGCTGCCGGGTGGCGCCGTTATCCCAGGTGGACTCGCCTTCTTCATTGCGCAGCAGGTTATCCATATTGTCGTGGAAGGCCCCCATCCATGGCGACATTTTCTCTTCCTCGGTGCCCGGCAAAAAGCCGATGTCTTCGCCCATGGGGATAGGCGCGCGGGTAAACACTATCCGCTCAAACAGCTTGGCATCCAGCGTCTGCTGGAAGGCGGCGGCCAGTGTCATGAAGGTTTTGCCGGTGCCTGCATTACCGGCAATCGTGACCAGATCAATGTCCGGGTCCATCAGCAGGTTGAGGGTAAAGTTCTGGCGGCTGTCGTGGGCATGAACGCCCCAGACGCCCGCATGATGACGGTAGTTGGTCAACAGCTGAAGCCGAGCGGAAGAGGGCGAGAGTTCGCGCACGATGGCTTCGAATTCAGCGCCGTTTTCACTGTCAGATACCAGCATGCCGACATGCCAGTGGAGAGGCATCTCGCCGCTTAGCTGGTAGAAGGTATGGTGGTCCACCCGCTCAACGGTGACCTCCACGTTGAGAGTTTCCCACAGCGACGCCCCATCCTGTCCTACAGAGGTGTAAATCTGGGCGCCCTCAATCATGGCATCGCTATCTGAGAAGGCGCGGTCGTTCAGATAATCTTCCACCGGCACTTTCAGTGCAGCCGCTTTTACACGCAGGTTGATGTCTTTGGTGACCAGTACCACTGAGGCATCCGGGCGCTCGTCACGTAGCCGACAGGTCTCCGCCAGTATGCGGTTGTCGGGACTGTCGTCGAGGAAATCAAACGTTTTCAGGTCGTTATAACACAGGAAATGCAGGTGCCCTGATTCACCTCTAATGCGTGGAATCGGAATACCTTGCTGAATCTCATCAACGCTGACCTGGTTGGTCAAGTCAGAAAGGGTACGGCTAATCTGTCGTGCTGTGCGGGCAATCTCGCGTACGCCGTTTTTGTGTTTGTCCAGCTCCTCAAGCACGGTCATGGGAATTACCACGTCGTGCTCATCAAAATGGTAAAGCGCGGTAGGGTCATGGATGAGGACATTCGTGTCTAGAACATACAGCCGGGTCGCTTTCTTATCGAGTCGTACCATCGTGGAAATTACTCCTTGGTTGACGGCAACATCGACACTGGCAGATGAGCGTTACGCTTGGGTGACAATCATCTGTGCCGGTCTTCTAGCGTGTCCTGGGTCCTCCCTGTGACGTATTTTTTACAGAGTGAAAGGTGTTAGCGATTCTTTCCACTGTGCGGTTTCAACGTTTGGCGACATCGTGGCGCGTGGTGCCCAGAAACCGCGCCACCTGCGTCAATAGTGTCGTGGCCACCACGCCAAGCTTTTCCCCCTCCACATAGCGGTAATAGTGGCTGTCCAAAGCCAGATCGTGATTCAGTGCGCAAAGCTCATGAGTATCCAGTGTTTCTTTTGCCATGGGGTAAGGCAGTAATGCCCAGCCCGTCCCGTTGATTACTGCATCACGAATCACTTCGAACATGGTCAGGCCCAGGTAATTGGTGGAAAAAAGCGCCTCGCTGACCAGTTTGTCGCCTCGCTCATAGGTCAGGCACACTTCGGTGTATTGAGCGAGGTCATCGCGGGTCACGCTGGGAAGACGGCTAAGAGGGTGATGAGGTGCGGCGACCAGGCACATGCTTACCGGCGCCAGGCTGCTGGCATCAATATCGGCACCTTCAGCGGTATACAGTCCAAAGGCAATATCGACTGTCTGGCGCAATACAAATTGAGAGTGTTCCTGGGGCGGTAACAGGTAGACCGAAATTGCCGTGAGCGGATAACGCTGCTTCAGATCGTGCATTGCCTGTCGCCAGAAGGCTTCTGGCAAGGTGTCGTCTCGAGCAATGCATAGTTGGCTTTCAACACCCTGTAAATGCTGTTGGCATTGTTTTTTGATCCGGCTGGCGCTGGTCTGCAGACGGTAACAGTCCGGCAAGAGACTTTCGCCAACCGCAGTTAACTGAAGACTATTGCCTGAGCGCTCAAATAAAACCACCCCAAGCGTGTCTTCCAGAGCGTTAACAGCGGCGCTCAAGGTGCTGCGTTTCATGCCGGTTTGCCGCGCAGCAGCGGCAAATGAGCCGTGTTCTGTCACATCAATAAAGGCCTGTACCTGTTCTGATCGCATCATACGTCCTTTCTGAGCGCCAATAAGTTTAGCGCTGAGCGATTGGTGAAGCGTTAGTGTACTCACTATGATGGCGAGCGTTTAACACACTTTTCCGGAGTAAACCGCGTGAGCCCCTTTATCGCCGAGCGTCGTGGCCTACGATTATCTGCCATCTTTGCCAGTCTGTTAGCCTTCACCGGCCTTGTGTTGGGGTTGGCCAGTGGTTCAATCACCATACTGTTTGATAGTGGCTATTCGCTATTAAGCCTGGTGCTGGTGTTGTTTTCTCTTTTAGCACTGAAGCAGGCGCGTAAACCAGCAGATGATCACTATCCTTTCGGGCGGTTAACGGTAGAACCGTTAGCGGTGCTGCTTAAAGGGGTGGTGATTGCATTGGTGTGTCTGTTTTCACTGGTATCGGCTTTGTGGACCCTTGTTCAAGGTGGACGCCTGGTCACCTTGGATATTGCCCTGATGTTTGGTGTGGTTAACGTCGTTGGCTGTTTGTGGATCTGGTGGTTGCTTCATCGTTACGCCAAGGTGTCTTCATCATCGTTGTTGAAGGCTGAGCTGCGTCAATGGCAAATGGATACGGGGTTAAGCGCCGCCGTGTTACTAGGCTTTGCGCTTACCTGGGGGCTGACGCTCACGCCCTGGGCAAGTCTGGCACGCTTTGCTGACCCGGTGATGGTGCTGATCATTGCAGGATACTTTCTTCCAATGCCTGTCCGGATGGTGCGCGGGGCAATGCGGGAGCTAATGTTTGGTGAGCCGCTAGGCAGCGTCCGTCAGGAAGTCATGCAGGAAATGGCTGACTTCGATATCCTTGACGATGACGTTCGCTTAGCCCAGATCGGTAGCTTTCTGATGGTCGATATTCAGCTGGAAAAACACCAGATTGACACCGCTGAAGAAATCCTGGAAAGCGTCGAGCAGCATTGTAAAGTGCGTAATCTGCGCCCCGTGACCAGTATTACGCTGATAACCTCGGCTTAGGCCGTCACACCCTGTCACCTTGGTTCATGGTTTTACACGAGAGAGTTTCATGACACCGGCAATCAATAGTGTAAAGAAAGCAGGATTTGCGTTTCACCTGCATGAATATGAGCGCGATGCGGCGGCCCACTCCTATGGGCTGGAAGCGGCCGAAAAGCTCGGTGTGGCCGCTGATCAAGTGTTCAAAACCCTGGTGGTCAAGCTGGATGCACAACAGCTGGCCGTCGGTATTGTGCCAGTGAACAGTCAATTGGGATTAAAGCAGATAGCCAAAGCCGCCGGGGCGAAAAAAGCCGCGATGGCAGCGCCCGTCGAGGTTGAGCGCAGTACGGGTTACGTACTGGGTGGCGTTAGCCCGCTGGGGCAGAAAAAGCCCTTGGCTACCTTTATTGATCACTCCGCTGAAAATTTTGCCAGCATCTATGTCAGCGCCGGACGGCGAGGATTGGAAATTGAGCTTTCCCCCCATGATCTGGCAACGTTATGTCAAGGGCAGTTTGCCGTTCTGACCTCCTGATTCCCTAAAACTCGCTGCCTGAAAAATTCTTTAGCGCTTGTTCTCGTCAGCATAAAAGCAGTGTGCGGCACTTTCTGGTATGGTGCTTTACATTGTAGATTTGCTGGGCAATTGTGCCCCTTCAGGAATTTTCTGTGTCTGACACTTCTTTTACATCGCTTGCGCTTCCTCCTGCGCTATTAACCAATCTTGATTCTCTTGGCTACCATGTCATGACGCCTGTGCAGGCGCAAAGCCTGCCGCCGATGCTGGCAGGGCGAGACGTCCTGGCTCAGGCCAAAACCGGCTCCGGAAAAACCGCTGCCTTTGGTCTGGCACTGCTCGCTGAGTTGCGTGTCGAAGCGTTCGCGGTTCAGGGGCTCGTGCTATGCCCGACCCGGGAACTTGCCGACCAGGTGGCGGAAGAGCTGCGTCGTCTGGCGCGCGGTCTGCCCAACGTCAAAGTGCTTACCCTATGCGGCGGTGCGCCCTTCGGGCCGCAGCTGGCCTCTTTGGAACATGGCGCACACATCGTTGTGGGCACACCGGGGCGCATCGACGAGCATTTGCGCAAAGGCTCGCTGACGCTGGGCTCGCTTACTACTCTCGTGCTTGATGAAGCGGACCGGATGCTTGATATGGGCTTTCAGGACACCATTGATGCGATTATTGCCGAGACGCCGGCTGACCGCCAGACACTGCTGTTCAGCGCAACGTTTCCTGATGATCGGGCTTCTGGTGGCCTTGCCACGATAACCCGAGGCGTCATGCATGAGCCGGTTACCATCAAAGTGGCCGAGGTGCATGATGCAACGACCATTGATCAGCACTTTTATGAAGTCGCCAACGAAGAGGCGCGTTTTGCGGCCCTGAAACAGCTGCTGCTGGTCTATCGGCCGGCCTCCAGCGTGGTGTTCTGTAATACCAAGCGCGAAACCCAGGCCGTTGCCGAGCAGCTGATCGAGTCTGGTTTCAGCGCCGTGGCACTCAACGGTGATCTGGAGCAGAAAGACCGTGACCGTCGCCTGATTCTGTTTGCCAACCAGAGCGCGTCCATTCTGGTAGCCACGGATGTGGCGGCGCGGGGTCTGGATATTGCCCAGCTGGATGCGGTATTTAACTACCAGATTGCCCGTGAGCTGGACGTTCACGTGCACCGGGTAGGGCGCACCGGGCGTGCAGGCGCGAGTGGCATTGCCTGTACCCTGGTGACGCCTAAAGAGCATTACCGCCTGGAACGCCTGGAAGGGCTTCTGGAACAGCCGATTACCACCGAGCCGTTGCCCAGGCCTGCCCATTCCGCGCCGTTTGAACCGTCCATGGCAACGTTACAGTTAGCCGGTGGCAAGAAAGACAAGTTGCGCCCGGGTGATATTCTGGGCGCGTTGACCAGTGAAGGCGGCCTGCGGGGTGATCAGGTGGGTAAAATTAAAGTACTGGCCCGTTCGGCGTACGTAGCGGTGGCGTATGATGCCGTTCAAAAAGCCCAGGCCAAACTGGAGCGCGATAAACTTAAAGGGCGCGCTTTCCGCGTCCGTCGTATTCGCTATTGATCTGGTAATAAAGAGGAGCCGACGCAGCTAACCATGAAAATCCCTAAGCGATTACAGCCCCTGGTTGATGATGGAATGATCGACGAGGTGTTGGTGCAGTTAATGAGTGGTAAAGAAGCACAGGTGTATGTTGTGCGCTGCGGTGAAGACGTACGCTGCGCTAAAGTCTTTAAAGAGGCGAAACAGCGTAGCTTCAAACAGGCCGTGCAATACCAGGAAGGGCGTAAAGAGCGCAACAGCCGACGTTCCCGCGCCATGGCCAAGAAAACCCGCTACGGTCAGAAAGAGCAGGAACAGGCATGGCTGAATGCCGAAGTCGATGCGCTATACCGGCTTGCCGCTGCTGATGTGCGCGTGCCCGAACCGCATGGGTTTGTGGATGGCGTACTGCTGATGGAAATGATCAGTGACGCCGAAGGCAACGTGGCGCCGCGCCTGGATGAAGTGACCCTGACCGAGGAGCAGGCGCTGCGCTATCACGCCAAGATCATTCAGGACGTGGTACGTATGCTGTGTGCCGGTCTGATTCACGGCGACTTATCGGAATTCAACGTGCTGGTCGATGCCGACGGGCCAGTGATTATCGACCTGCCGCAGGCGGTGGATGCCGCGGGCAACAACAGTGCGGAGGCCATGCTGGAACGTGATGTGGATAATATGCGTGCCTACTTCGGTCGTTTCGCACCGGAACTGCTGACCACCCATTACGGCAAGGAAATGTGGGCCTTGTATGAATCAGGCAAACTGCATCCGGACAGCAAGCTGACGGGGGAATTTGAGCTGGATAGCCACATTGCCAACGTCGGTGAACTGATGGAAGTGATCGACGATGCCAAAGAGGAAGAGGCTGACCGTCAGGCGCGCATGCGCGGCGATGATGACGACGACGGTGAAATTCCCCAGCCGTATTAAATCGCTCTGCATTAACCCGCACTTCATTGAATAAGTACCGCATTTAGGCGAAACATGCCTGCCGGCGTTATTAAAAGCTGGCAGGTGTGATGGCCTCCCTTATGTAAGGACCTCCCATGTTGTCTCGTCTGCTGGCGCCACTGTTCCGTTACTTTGAAACACGGGTGAACCCCTATCCTGAAGGGGACGTGGCAACGCCACCGAAAGGGCTTCTGGCGTTTATCTGGCATTTTTCGCGGCCGGTATGGCCGTGGCTTTTGTTGATGTCAGTGGTGACGGCTTGCGTTTCCGCAGCGGAAGTGGTGTTTTTCAGCTATATGGGCGATCTGGTCGACTGGCTGAGCCACGTCGAACGGGCGGATTTCTGGTCGGATAATGGTGTTTGGCTGGCGGCAACGGGCCTGTTGGTGATTGTCGGTTTGCCGCTGCTGGTGCTCGTGCAATCTCTGGTGACTCACCAGAGTATCTTTGGTAACTACCCGATGATCGGCCGCTGGCTATCGCACCGTCATATGCTCAGCCAGAGCCTGGCCTTTTATCAGGATGAGTTTGCGGGCCGGGTGTCGCAGAAAGTCATGCAAACGGCGCTGGCGATTCGTGAAACCGTCACCAAAGTCATGGACCTGATGGTATATGCCATCGTGTATTTTAGCGGGGCGGCCATCCTGCTTGGGCGCGCCGATCCATGGCTGCTGTTGCCGTTGGGTCTTTGGCTGGTGGGTTATTTAAGCATCATGCGCTTTTTTGTCCCGCGCCTGCGTGATGTCTCCATGGCCCAGGCGGACGCCCGCGCGCAGATGACAGGGCGGGTGGTCGATAGCTACAGTAACATCCAGACCATCAAGCTTTTTGCGGACACCCAACGCGAACAGAGCTACGCCAAGGATGCCATGCAAGGCTTTATGGGCACCGTGCACCGCCAGATGCGTTTGGTCACCATCATGAGTGTCTGCCTGACCCTGCTGAATACGCTGTTATTGGTGGGAATCGCCGGTATGGCGATCAGTGCCTGGTATTTTGAAGCGATTTCCCTGGGCGTGCTGGCCATTGCGATTGCTCTGGTCATGCGTATCCGTTTCATGTCGGACTGGATCTTATGGGAAGTGGCCGGGCTGTTTGAAAATATCGGCACCGTGCAGGATGGCATGAACACCATCGCCCAGGAGCCAACTATCAAAGATGCGCCGGATGCCAAGGCGCTGACGGTGCCTGAGGGCAAGATCATCTTTGATGCCCTGCGCTTTCAATACGCCCAGGCGAAAGGGGAAAGTAAAAACGTCTTTGATGGCTTTAGCCTTGCCATTCAGCCGGGTGAAAAAATTGGCCTGATTGGCCGTTCCGGGGCGGGCAAATCGACGCTGGCCAACCTGCTGCTGCGGTTTTACGACCTGCAGGGCGGGCGGATTCTGATCGATGGGCAGAACATCGCCGACGTCACCCAGACCTCGCTGCGCCACCAGATAGGCATGGTGACGCAGGACACCTCGCTGCTGCACCGCTCGCTGCGCGATAACATTCGCTACGGCAGCCCGCAGGCTAATGACGGGGATGTCTGGCAGGCGGTGCGGCGTGCCCATGCGGATACCTTTATCAACGATCTGGTGGACCCTAAAGGGCGGCGCGGCCTGGATGCCCACGTGGGCGAGCGCGGCGTGAAGCTTTCCGGTGGACAGCGGCAGCGCATTGCCATCGCTCGCGTATTGCTCAAAAACGCCCCGATTCTGGTGCTTGATGAGGCCACCTCGGCA
Source organism: Halomonas sp. LS-001 (assembly GCF_052983955.1). Lineage (NCBI taxonomy): Bacteria > Pseudomonadati > Pseudomonadota > Gammaproteobacteria > Oceanospirillales > Halomonadaceae > Halomonas > Halomonas sp. LS-001. Next base: position 2,740,008 of record NZ_CM129816.1, on the reverse strand, counting down.
CTCGATTCTGAAGTGGAAGCCGCCATTCAGGAGCAGCTTGATACGCTGATGGACGGTAAAACGGTGATTGCGATTGCCCACCGGCTTTCCACCATCGCCATGCTCGACCGATTGATTGTCGTGGATGAAGGGCGCATGGTGGAAAGCGGCACGCATCAGCAACTGCTGGCCCGGGACGGTATTTACGCCAGCCTGTGGCGTCGCCAGTCCGGCGGCTTTATCGGCCTTGATGATGACACTGAACGCCCCCATACACGTCAGTAAGTCATTCATGCTTAACCAGGAGCCCTTCATGCAAGCGATTCATCTGAAACAGCCCGGCGGACTCGATAACCTGAATGTTGTCGAGACAGACGCACCCGGTGAGCCGGGGCCAGGCGAAGTGCGTGTCCGTCTGCATGCCAGCTCGCTGAACTTCCATGATTACGCTGTGGCAGCGGGCATGATTCCCACCGAGGAAAACCGCATTCCGATGTCGGATGGTGCGGGGGTCGTTGACGCTGTTGGGGAAGGCGTTGATGAGTTTGCGGTCGGCGATGCCGTGGTCTCGACGTTCTTTCCGGGCTGGCTGGAAGGCCCAGCGAGAGTCGGCGATTTTCGCACCACGCCGGGCGATGGCATTGAAGGCTATGCCCGCGAGCAGGTGGTTGCGGCCGCCACGTCGTTTACTCATCAGCCTGAAGGATATAGCCATGCGGAGTCCGCGACGTTGACCACCGCTGGCCTGACTGCCTGGCGAGCACTCGTGGTTGATGGTGGATTAAAAGCGGGGGATACCGTGCTGGTGCTGGGCACCGGTGGGGTTTCCATTTTTGCGCTGCAGTTTGCCCGGATGATGGGCGCGCGGGTGATTGCAACGTCGTCATCAGATGACAAGCTGGAGCGTCTTAAAGCGCTTGGCGCCGAGCACGTCATCAACTACAAGACAACGCCTGACTGGGGTAAGGCCGTTAAGGCATTAACCAACGGTGAAGGCGTGGATCATGTAGTTGAAGTAGGCGGCCCTGGTACGCTACCGCAATCGATTGATGCGGTAAAAATTGGCGGGCATATATCCTTGATAGGCGTTCTGACTGGTCGGGAAGGCGAAATACCAACGGCTAAACTGATGGCTAAGCAGGCTACCCTGAAAGGCCTGATTGTCGGCAGCCGCCGCGACCAGATGGAAATGATTCGTGCCATTGATGCCAATGGTATGAAGCCGATCATTGACCGTGAGTTCGCGCTCACCGAGATCGCCGATGCCTTCCGCCATCAGGAATCCGGCAAGCACTTCGGCAAGATCTGCCTGACGTTCTAACGCCATATCCAGGCAATCACATATAAAATGATCCATAACGGCCATTCGCGTAGAATGGTCGTTTTTCATTCTGCCGGTATGACTTTCCATGCAAAAACTTGCTCACCTTGTCCATGACTCCCTCACGGACCCTGACCTGGAAAAACTGCGTGTGCTTGAACGCCATGCGGCTCGCGCTATCGTCACGCGGGAAGACAGGATCCTGCTCCTGTATACCGAACGCTACGATGACTTCAGCTTTCCTGGGGGCGGTATCGATGCTGGGGAAAGCCCTGAAACAGGCCTTCGTCGTGAACTGCATGAAGAAACCGGTGCCAGTGATATCGATATTGTCGACCACTTCGGTTTTGTTACTGAAATCATGCCGACCTGGAAGCCTCAGTGGGATGTGATGTATCAAACGTCTCACTGGTTTACCTGTGCTATCGGCGATGACCTCGGTGAGACACGCCTGGAAGATTACGAAATTGCCAATGGTATGTCGGCCCGCTGGGTGACGCTAAAAGAAGCACTCAATCATAACCGCTCGGTGATGCAGCGTCGTCCGTCGACCATGGGGCTCTCGATTCAGCGTGAAACGCTTGTTCTGGAACATGTTGCCAGAATGGCCGATGCGGTTGCTATCAATGACTCACGATGCTGTTCACCATGAAAAAGACCTTATCACCCTGGCAGGTGGTGACACTTGAGTCTTTTCAAACACCAGAACAGACCCAGGCCAGCCAGTGGCGTCGGAGCTGGCGAGCGGCGACGACCTGGATGGTGGGACAAGAAGCGTCTGAACGCCAGGCAAAGCGAGAAAGTGAGCTTCGCAAACTACCTGAAATTGCCTTGTCGCACTGGGTGCCTGCGATTGATTGGACGCCAGCCGCTGAAACGTTTAATCAGGCCATGGAAGAATTTTCCGAGGCACCGCTGATTATCTTTATTTCACCACCGCATGGTGGTCATGAAGCAGTAGTCAGCCACTGGGCAGAGCAACAAGATGTCAACTGTCTGCCTATCCCCACGTTTAAAGACATAACGACCGGCTGCCTGGACTGGGTTGAACACGGTCGTCGTCAGAATGATTGGGCCGTGCCAGCGCTTGAGCGGCATTTTTTACGTCATTCCCAGGGGCTGCAAGGGGTGCGCGAGCTGATAGAACGGGCGTTAAGCGGTCGCCTGGGAAAAGGCGTCATCGGGTGTGATAGCTGGGCCTATGCGTATCTACAGCAGGTGGTGGGTCTCGAGGGTGTTCCCGCGGTAACGTTGCAGGCGCTGGAAGGAGAGCATCTCGCCAGCTACTTTACACATCTGGCGACTGGCGAGGACTATCCAGCGGTATATAGCACCCGCACGGGAAAACAGGTGCTTGCCAGTCACAATGACAGCGCTGCCGACAAGACGTCAGAAACCCCTCATAAAGAGCTGCAGCGCTTGTCCGCCCACTGCCGGGGGCATTTAGGTATTGCCTGGCACTATTGGCGAGAACGATTGCGCGAGCCCGCTGAAAATGGCGATAGGGAAGGCCCTCGGGAATCGTCTCAAGCGCTTTGGTTGCTGGATGCTCTGGCAGAGGCTGAACTACCGGCAGATACGGGTGACGTGGCAACACTTTTGCTGCATACACTGTTAATTCATGGTGGACTTGACGATCAGGCCTTGGGCCATGTGTTGCCGTTTTCACATCATGAAGCGTTAAACGCAAGATTTTCATTGGCGCGTCAAGGCATCCTGCGTGACTATCAAGGGCGCTGGCAAGTGGCTCCCTTAAGCTATGCTAGCGTGCGACAACTGCTGGAATCGCGACACTACCTAGTTGATTCTCTTTAGGGTCTTTTGATATTGGAGTCTGTGCATGGACGAACAACAGCAATACACCCAGTTGTTTAATGACATCGATACTCAGGCGCTGATGACGTTAGGGATCGTTCTGGCGAGTACGGTGCTGTTGATTATTGCCAGCCAGTGGGGGTTTAACTGGTTCGCCAATCGTTTACACGGTCAATTGCGGTTTCGCGTGTTTGCCTTGGTACCGCTGACCCGCTTACTGATCTTGATAACCGCGCTGGCTATCGCTGTCCCCATTGTCATTGAGCCTTCGCTGCACAATATGGTGGCGCTGCTGGGAGCTGTTGGCCTGGCGATTGGCTTCGCCATGAAAGACTATATCAGCAGCCTGATTGCCGGAATCGTGTCTGCTGTCGAACTACCTTATCGGCCAGGGGACTGGGTCGAAATTGAGGGTGTATACGGTGAGGTAAAACATGTTGGAATGCGCACGGTAGATATCCAGACGCCGGATGATGACCTGGTGGCGATGCCGCACCTTAAATTATGGAATTCTGCCATCTACAACGCCAATAATGGCGGCATCAGCTTGATGTGTGTCGTAAGCTTCTATCTGCACCCGGCGCATGAGGCAGGGTGGGTGCGTAAAGCGCTACGGGATGTGGCGTTAACCAGTGCCTATCTCAAGTTCGATCAGCCAATTATCATCGTGGCCGAGGAGAAACCCTGGGGCACGCATTATCGCATTCGCGCTTATCCGGTAGACCCCCGGCAGCAGTTCCTGTTTATTACTGATCTGACCGTGCGTGGTAAGCAGGTGCTGAGCGCGGCGGGCGTAACGCCCGCGTTGCTCCCGCCTGATGCAGCGGTGGATGCGCCGAATGGTGCTCACCATCACTGACGGCATACTGGCAACCCGCCAAATGCCAACGGCAGAAGGCGGGGCCTGGGCTTATCAATCAGTCGTTATGCGCTTTGTTCGGGCATTTCGCCGCTGTGGTAGACATTCTGCACATCGTCGAGATCATTAAGCATATCGAGCATTTTCTCGAACATGGCAACGTCATCGCCCTCGATGGGGGTCGTGGTCTGCGGCAGAAACTGGATTTCGTCCATCTCGAAATCCACTTCACCGAAGGTATCCAGTAGCGCCTGCTTGGCCTTGGCGTAATCTGTGTGCGGCGCATAGACGGTGATTCGGTTATCTTCCTGCTCGATGTCGGTCACGTCTACATCGGCTTCCATCAGGGCTTCGAGCACGCCTTCTTCGTCTTCGCCGGTAAACGTGAAAATGGCGCAGTGGTCGAACATGTGGCTAACGCTGCCGGGCGTACCGATCTTGCTTTTGGTTTTGGTGAAACAGCCGCGCACATCACCAAATGTGCGGTTGGGGTTATCTGTCAGGCACTCGACAATCACCATCACATTGCCCGGCCCGAAGCCTTCGTAGCGGGCCGGTGAAAAGTCCTCACCGCCAGCGCCGCTGGCTTTATCCAGCGCCTTATCGATCACGTGGGAGGGCACCTGATCTTTCTTGGCGCGCTCAATCAGGCCACGCAGGCTCAGGTTGGCCTGTGGGTCGGTGCCGCCAGCCTTAGCGCAGACGTAGATTTCACGCCCATATTTGCTGTAAACCTTGGTTTTGGCATCGGCTGTTTTGGCCATGGATTCTTTACGGTTCTGAAACGCCCTACCCATAGTGGACTCCTGTGTTGATTGATTTGACGCTGCCTTGGAGGAGATCACTCTTGCCAGGCCAGTCGGTCTAAAACGTTCGATTTTACGCCACAAGCCGTTGGGCTTACAGCGTTATTGCATCTTGCTTTGGGTTAGACTAACGCTTGCTGGATTTGCCGCTATGCTCAAATAATGTAAGGAGATTCACGATGCCGTTAACGTTGTGGCTGTCACTGGTGGCGATTTGCGCCATGGGGGCCATGTCGCCTGGGCCAAGTCTTGCCCTGGTGCTTCGTCATACCCTGGGCGGTGGTCGTCTGCCCGGCGTTACAGCCGGTGTTTTTCATGCCTTTGGTGTGGGGTTTTACGCGTTACTGACTGTGCTTGGCCTGGGCGCCTTGATGGCGCGTTTTCCATTGGCGTTTCAGTTAGTGACCTGGGGCGGCGCGGCGTATCTGGCCTGGCTAGGGGTTAAAGCACTCCGCGCTGGGCGTTCGGGGGCTATTCAGGCGGGGGCCGCAATGACGACCAATGCTCAGGCGGCACGTGAAGGGGTGCTGGTGGCATTGGGCAATCCCAAACTGATTCTGTTTTTTGTCGCCTTGTTGAGCCAGTTTGTGTCGCCGGAGATGAGTATAACGGCCAAGGCGATTATTGTACTGACGGCAATGGTTATCGACGGAGGCTGGTATGTGCTGGTGGCGTTGGTACTGTCTCACTCAAAGGTGCTGCCCTGGCTTCAGCGGCGGGCCCACTGGATCAACCGGGTCACGGGTGTGATGCTTATTGCCCTGGCAATGCGTGTCGTGACCGGGCCGCTTTGGTGACCGGGTCGCTTAGATGAATCGTAAGACTGGCGCCACGTGTTGCTGCATGGCAAGGTAGTGGTTATTGAGTAGCGGGTGTTGAGTAGTAGGTATTTGAGTAGTGGGTATTGGCGTTGAATGGCAGACGTCGTTCAGAAAAACGTTAGCGAGGTGGCTATGACACTATACGATCAGGACTGTTACACCCATCTCGGCGAACCTTTCAACCTGCGTGCGTTGCGTGGCCAGGTGCTGCTGGTCGTTAATGTGGCAAGCAAGTGCGGTTTTACGCCTCAGCTCAAGGAACTGGAAGGGCTCTATCAGCGCTATCGTGATCGGGGCTTTACCATTCTTGGTTTTCCCTGCAACCAGTTTGGCCACCAGTCTCCGGAGAGTGCCGAGGCATTTTGCACCTTTGGTGAGCAAAGTTTTGGCGTTACGTTTCCGCTGATGGAAAAGGTCACTGTTAACGGACGCCACGTGCATCCCTTGTTCGATCATCTTAAACAGCAGGCACCGGGTGTGTTGGGAACACGCAGCATTAAGTGGAATTTCACCAAGTTCCTGGTGGCCCGCGATGGTCGAGTGATTGCCCGCTTCGGGCCGAAAGATCACGGCCCGGCGCTCAAGCAAGCGCTTGAGCAGGCACTCGATGAGCCGCTTTAAAGGATAAGTGACGGGTAATTGGCGGATTTTTTACCATAATCGCCGTATTGATATTAGTGAATGGTTGAATGAATTTACCTCATTAAAATTAGTTCGCGTAGGGCGGATTCCCGTCGTCATCCGCCATCCCGTATTTTTACCCATGGCGAATTTTTAAATGGCGGATTCACGACGCAATCCGCCATTGGTTCAAGATTGGCATCCATGCATCATCTGGCGCAATTGCCGTATTCAAATGGGTTGCATGGGGTTCGCCTGACGGCGAATTGGCGGCTTGCTCCGCGAAGCCGCCCTACAAAATCGGCGGCACAATTAACGTCCGGAGGATTAGGAAGGGAGCTGGCCGCGATGTACCATCAAGCGGTTCATGAGTTCATTCATACGGTGGCGGGTCATCATGGTGGTCAACCCCGAAAACAGCGCCCAGCGTTTGCGACGCCACCCGGTCAGGTTCAGGTTATGGCTGACCAGACGCTTCATCAGCTGGTAATCATCGAATTTGCGCCATTCGCTGGCGACGGAAAGCTGATAGCGCGCCATTACCGGCGCCAGCTCCAGACGAAACACCCATTCCAGTTCCTGCAAGCTCAGCTCGTAGCTCTCGATAACCTCGACCATCCGAGCGTAATCGCGTTCGCCAGGTTCGCGGTCCAGCCATAAAGGCGCCAACGCCAACCATAAATCGCCGCGCTCATCGACCAACTGCTGTGCGTTCATGCCACCTCCCGCGATGCCTTGATTCCGCCCGCTATCGTGCCTCGAACGTGAGGCTTTCTCAACCGTCAGACGCATGTCTCACATGTGAAATACACATGGGGGCGGACAGGGCGACGGCAGGCGGTTAGAATTGCCGACACAATAGCGCATGCGCTGATGGAAGTAATCTAACACTGGATAATAGAGGTTCGATGTGATTATTAAACCCAAGGTACGTGGTTTTATCTGCACCACCACTCATCCTGTTGGCTGCGAGCAGAACGTTCGCGAGCAGATTGAAGCCACCCGTGCCCGCGGGCTGGATAAAGCCAATGGCCCGAAGAAAGTGCTGGTTATCGGTGCTTCCAGTGGTTATGGCCTGGCCGCGCGGATCACCGCTGCGTTTGGTTATGGCGCTGATACGCTAGGCATCTTCTTCGAAAAGCCGGGCACTGAAAAACGCACGGGCACGGCAGGTTGGTATAATTCAGCCGCGTTCGACAAGCTTGCCAAGCAGGAAGGGCTCTACAGCAAATCGATCAATGGCGATGCGTTTTCCCATGAAGCACGTGACAAAGCCATCGAGTTGATCAAGCAGGATATGGGCGAGATTGATCTGGTGGTGTATTCGCTGGCATCGCCAGTGCGCAAGCTGCCCGATAGCGGTGAGGTCAAACGTTCCAGCCTCAAGCCGATTGGCGAGACATACCGTGCCACGGCCATCGATACCAATAAAGACGCCATCATCGAAGCGGAAGTTGAGCCAGCGACCCAGGAAGAAATCGATGACACCACTGCCGTGATGGGTGGAGAAGACTGGGAGCTGTGGATTGACGCGCTGGACAAGGCGGGCGTGTTGGCCAAAGGCGCGCGCAGTGTGGCGTTCAGCTATATTGGTACGGAAATCACCTGGCCGATTTACTGGCATGGCGCCCTGGGTAAAGCCAAGGAAGACCTGGATCGCGCTGCCACCGCCATTGATGCTCGTCTATCGCCGTCGGGCGGCAGCGCCAATGTGGCCGTGCTCAAATCGGTCGTCACTCAGGCCAGCGCAGCGATTCCGGTCATGCCGCTATATATCGCCATGGTCTATCGCATCATGAAAGAAAAAGGCCTGCACGAAGGAACCATTGAGCAGCTGAATCGCCTGTTCGATGAGAAGCTTTATGGTAGCGATGGCAGCACCGATGACGTCGGCCGTCTGCGTCTGGATGACTGGGAACTGCGTGATGATGTTCAACAGGCCTGTCAGGACCTGTGGCCTCTGGTCACCACCGAAAATCTCTTCGAGATTACCGATTACGCTGGCTATAAACATGAGTTTCTGAAGCTGTTTGGCTTTGAACGCGATGATGTCGATTACGATGCAGAAGTGAACCCTGTCGCGGACTTTGATGTCACTCAGTTGTAAGGGCATACCCCGACAGGCCCAATAATGTCTTGGATATGCCACTTTCGTTCATTGATTATCGCGGAGGTGCCCTATGGGTTCCCAGGAAAATCAGACCTCGAAAGGGCAAGAAGAGGACGTACTGCAACGGCGTAAGCCAGAAAATTTCGAAAAATCAGTACCTCAGCAGCAGCCGGAGGCAAAAAAGCCGGCCGGTAAACTGCCGTGGGTTTTGCTAGTGGTCATTGTCGGCGTTGTCGTTTTATTGGCAGCCTGGCTATTGGCTGGCGCTGATTAGATGATGCTGCTGGTTAATGTTCTGCCGGGCACTTGCCCGGCTTTTTTATATCCTAAGCCGCTTTTTTTTCGCACAGGTGTGTCGCCACTTGCTTATGTATCGCGAGCATGGCAATTAATAGGTAACCATGATTTTTACCACCGGTGTGGATAACCGACCATGACAACCTATGTCCCTGAATACTGTTGATCACGCCCAAGCGTTAACCCGACGGCGTGTTGCCTTTGTGCTGCTGCCTGGCTTTTCATTGCTGGCGCATGCCTGTGCCCTGGAGCCCTTGCAGATGGCCAATCAGCTCAGCGGCCAACTGCTTTATCAAACGGTGACGCTTAGCCTGAGCGATTCGCCGGTTCGCAGCAGTGCGGAACTTTCCCTGAATGCACAACATGCGTTGGGTTCACCGTTAGGGCCCTTGGATATGGTGTTTGTGTGTGCGCCTGCGCCGTTGCCTTATGGTTTGCCACCCAAGCTCAATGAATGGCTGCGTGATCAGCAAAGCCGCAAAGTCTGCCTGGGAGGGCTGGCGGGCGGGACGGAAGTGCTGGCGCGCTGTGGTTTGCTGGAAGGGTACCGGGCGACCTTGCCCTGGCAGCGTTTTGAAGCCTTTGCACAAGCCTATCCGCAGGTAGCGCTTTCCCAGCAACTGTTCGAAATCGATCGGGACCGGATTACCTGCGGCGGCGGCACCTCTGCCATGGATATGATGCTCACGCTGATCGGCGAACATCATGGGGCGCGCCTGGCCGAGCAGGTATCTGAACACTTTGTCTGCGACCGCATTCGTCTGGCCGACGAGCGCCAGCACGTGCCGTTAAAAAACCGCCTCGGCCATGCGCCGCAAAGTCTGATTGATGCAGTTACCCTGATGGAAGCCAATATTGAAGAGCCGCTTTCCACGCTGGAGCTGGCCGAGCACCTGGGGATTTCGCGGCGCCAGTTGGAGCGGCTGTTCAAGAAATATCTGCAAGCCGTGCCCAGCCGTTACTACCTGGACCTACGCCTCAATGAGGCGCGCAAACAGTTGCGTGAAAGTGATAGCCCGGTCGGCGATATTGCGCTGGGGACGGGGTTTTCTTCGGGTGCCCATTTTTCTACGGCGTACCGTAACCATTTTGGTCTAACGCCGCGAGAGGAACGCCTGATTTAAGAAAACCTGCTGAAAAGGCGTCGCTTTTGATAATTTACCGTCCCATCCCTGTAAGCAATCACACCGCCGCCCCCCGTATACTCGTTACTATACGATTCATCATGACAACGCATCGTCATTACAGATCATTGTCATTACAACGATGTCATCGACTGCTCGATGTTAACCGCTTTTCTGGAGGTATGACCCATGAGTACGACCCCGACACGTCAGGATTTTGATCACTACATGGCGCCCAACTACGCCCCTCAGCAGGTGATTCCCGTGCGCGGCGAAGGTAGCCGTCTCTGGGATCAGCAAGGGCGCGAATTTATTGATTTTGCCGGTGGTATCGCGGTCAACTCCCTGGGTCATTGCCATCCTGTATTGGTCAACGCATTGAAAGAGCAGGGGGAAACACTTTGGCATCTGTCCAACGTGTTCACCAACGAACCCGCACTGAAACTGGCCAAAGCGCTGGTTGAGCGTACCTTTGCCGATAAAGTCTACCTGTGTTCCTCCGGTGGTGAAGCCAACGAAGCCGCACTGAAGCTGGCACGTCGCTACGCCGTGGATCACTTCGGCGAAAAGAAAGACAAGATTATCTCGTTTACCCAGTCCTTCCACGGGCGCACCTTCTTCACTGTCAGCGTTGGCGGTCAGCCCAAGTATTCCCAGGGGTTCGGGCCAGTACCTGGCGGCATTCAGCATGCTACTTTCAATGATCTGGAAAGCGTACGCCAACTGGTTGGCGACGACACCTGCGCCATCATGGTCGAGCCGATGCAGGGTGAGGGCGGTATTCTTCCCGCGACCCAGGAATTCCTGCAAGGCCTGCGTGATCTGTGTGATGAAAACAATGCACTGCTGATCTTTGATGAAGTGCAGACCGGTGTTGGCCGTAGCGGTGAGCTTTACGCCTACAAGAATTACGGCGTGACGCCGGACATTCTGACCAGCGCCAAATCGCTGGGCGGCGGTTTCCCGGTCGGCGCGATGTTATCCACCGAAAGCGTGGCGAAATCCCTGGCGATTGGTACCCACGGTTCAACCTATGGTGGCAATGCTCTGGCGTCGGCTGTCGCCCTGGCAGCCGTTGAGTTTATCGATACCCCTGAAGTGTTGGACGGCGTCAAAAAACGCCACCAACTCTTCCGCGAGCACCTGGAAGCAATTAACCATAAGTACGGCGTTTTCAAGGAAATTCGCGGCATGGGCATGTTGATGGGCGCTGAGATGGCACCTGAGTACGAAGGTCGCGCCAAGGATATTCTGCCGCTTGCCATTGAAGAAGGCGTCATGGCGCTGATTGCCGGCCCTAACGTCTTGCGTATGGCGCCATCGCTGGTGATTCCCGAAGTGGATATCAAAGAAGGCATGGCACGCCTTGAACGCGCCATTGAGCGCCTGGTAGCCAAGGGCTGAGGAGAACGGGATGCTGATCATCCGACCGGTATGTTTTGGCGATCTGGACGCCCTGGTAAGCCTGGCAGAGCAGGCGACGCCGCGGTTGACCAATCTGCCCGCCAGTCGCGAACGCCTGGAAGAACGTATTGCACGCTCTGAAGCCGCGTTTCGTAGCGACGTTGAGTTTCCCGGCGACGAACATTATACCTTTGTCATCGAAAAGAAGGTCATTGAAAAGAAGGCCATTGAAAAGAAGGTCAATGAACGCAAGCCTGGGCAGAGTGATTCGACGGGTGAGGTGTTGGGCACTGCCACGATTCGTGCCCAGGCGGGCGCGGCGGAGGCCTATTACACCTACCGTCAGGAAACCCTGATTCACGCGTCCCAGCAGCTCAACGTGCGGCGTGAAGTGCAGACGCTGTCGCTTTCCCACGAAGCATCCGACGCCACCCTGTTGTGCGCCATGTCCCTCGACCCGCGCTATAAAGGCACGACGGCAGAAAGCTTGTTGCGCCGCGCCCGGCTGATGTTTATTGCCCAGTATCCCGAGCGTTTTTCCAGGATTCTGGCTGTGGCATTTCCCGGCTACCTGGATAGCAATAATACGTCGCCGTTCTGGGATAGCGTCGGGCAGCACTTTTTTGCCCGTGGCTATCAGGAAATGAATCACATTGCCGGCGTGCGTTCGAAAAGCTTCATTGCCGAGGTGATGCCGCAGTTTCCGCTTTATCTGCCGTTGCTGACGCCCCAGGCAAGGGCTGCCATTGGTCGTGAACACCCTGCTCATGAAGAGGCGTTAGCGGAAATGCTCGCAGAAGGGTTTGTGCGTTCACGCCACGTGGATATTTTCGATGCCGGGCCGATTGTGAAAGCCGATCGCGAGAGAATTGAAAGCATCCGCCATGCTGCCTGGCATCCGGTACGCATTCGCCCCGAACACACCCTGCCGGATGCGGAACCGGCGATGATCGCCAACCAGAAACTCGGTGACTTCCGCTGCCTGGTCGCCCGTTATGCGCTGTCACCTACGGGGCAGTTGATTCTCTCGCCTGAGCACGCCGATTACCTGGGCGTGGAAGAAGGGCGAGCCGTTCTGGTAGCGCCGCTGGCACTGCAAGCGGCGGTAGATGCACTCGACGAAGGAGAAATGTGATGCGCATTCGACCCATTGCCCGCAATGATCTTGATGGGCTTCAGGTGCTTGCGCAGCAGGCCGGTGTTGGGTTCACCTCGCTGCCGGACAACCGTGAGTTTCTGGCCAGCAAGATTGAATCGGCTGCCAGTGCCTTTGAAGAGCGCACGCCCAAAAATGATCGGCTGTATTTTTTCGTGCTGGAAGACGAAACCAGCGGCGAGCTGGCCGGTTGCTGTGCCATCGAAGGGGAAGTCGGCCACGATGTGCCGTTTTATCACTATCGGTTAGGCACGCTGGCGCATTCCTCGGTACAGCTGGATCTGCACCGCACCATCGACACCCTGTTCTTGAGCTCTGACCATACCGGCGATGCCGAGGTGTGCTCGCTGTTCCTGCGCCCGGAATTTCGCGGCGAAGCGCATAAACACCTGCGCAACGGGGCGTTGCTGTCCAAGGCGCGCTGGCTGTTTATCGCTCAGTTCCGCGACCAGTTTCCCGATAAAGTCCTGGCGGAGATGCGCGGCGTGTTTGACGAAAACAACCGCAGCCCCTTCTGGGAAAGCCTCGGCAAGCATTTCTTTCCGATGGACTTTGACGAGGCCGACCGCCTGACGGGTCTTGGCCAGAAGAGCTTTATCGGTGAGCTGATGCCCAAGTTTCCGATCTACACGACATTCATGTCGAAAGAAGCCCGCGACTGTATCGGTCAGGTGCACCGCCACACTCGACCGGCGTTGGAAATGCTCAAGAAGGAGGGTCTGCGCTGGGAAGGCTTTATCGATATTTTTGACGGCGGCCCGACGGTGGAAGCCTATATCGATGATGTGCGCGCCGTGCGCCATTCACGCCTTCATGAAGTGAAAGTATCGGCAACCGCTGGCGAGGAAAGCGTCAGCCGCTGGCTGGCGGCAACCACCGGGATGGTGAATTTTTCCGCCTGCTGGATTGGTCGCGCGCCACAGGATGATGTCATTACCCTCAGCGAAGACGAAGCACAGCGTCTTGGGGTCGTCTCCGGCGATACCCTGCGTTTACTCGAAACCTAGGAGACTGTATGCACGCCAAGCCCATGAATCCCCAACAACAACAGCTGATCAATGGCGCCTGGGTCACCGGCGAGGCCGCTGAGCTGAGTAAGCATGATCCGGTATCCGCACAGCCTCTTTGGCAGGGTGGCAGTGCCTCTGCCGAACAGGTGGAGGCGGCAGTCGCGGCGGCCCGTCAGGCGTTTCCCGCCTGGGCCAGAACGCCCTTTGCCGAGCGTCAGGCGCTGGTCGAGCGTTTTGCCAATGTCCTGGACGAGCGTCGTGAAGCGCTGGCCATCGCCATGGCCAGCGAAACCGGCAAACCGCTTTGGGAAACACGTACAGAAGTCGGCGCCATGATCGGCAAGGTGGCGCTTTCGCTGAAGGCGTATCATGAACGCACGGGCGAACGCGAAAAAGCGGTGGGCAGCACGAAGGCCGTGCTGCGTCATCGTCCGCACGGCGTCATGGCGGTATTCGGCCCCTACAACTTTCCGGGCCACCTGCCCAACGGCCATATGGTCCCGGCATTGCTGGCAGGCAACTGCGTGGTCTTCAAGCCAAGTGACCAGACACCACTGACGGCCGATTTGACCCTGCAATGCTGGCAGGAAGCCGGTCTGCCTGATGGGGTCATCAATCTGGTGCAGGGTGGCGTGCCGGTTGGTCAGGCGCTGGCGGCAAGCCAGGACATCGACGGCCTGCTGTTTACCGGTAGTGCCAAAGTCGGCGGCATGTTGCACCAGCAGTTTGCGGGGCAGATCGATAAGATTCTGGCGCTGGAGCTGGGCGGCAACAACCCTCTGGTGGTCAAGGACGTACCTGACCAGCGTGCTGCCGTGCTGGCCATTCTGCAGTCGGCGTTTCTATCGGGTGGCCAGCGCTGCACCTGTGCCCGGCGTTTGATGGTGCCGCAAGGTGACGCGGGGGATCGCCTGATTGATGCCTTGGCAGAAGCCATTAGCAAACTCCATGTGGCCGGGCAATTTGCGCAAGACCCAGCGCCGTTTTATGCGGGCCTGGTTAGCGTGCAAGCGGCGGATGGTCTGCTCAAGGCGCAGAATGAACTGGAAGATATGGGCGCGACGGTGATCAATCGAATGCAACGGCTGGAAGACAATACCAGCCTGTTGAGCCCCGCGCTGATTGATGTCACTGGGTTGAACGTTCCCGATGAAGAACACTTCGGCCCGCTGCTTAAAGTCTATCGTTACAGCGACTGGGATGAAGCGCTGCGCTTGGCCAACGATACCCGCTATGGCCTGTCGGCGGGCCTGATTGGTGGCGAACGCGCTGACTGGGATGATTTCCTGTTGCGTATTCGTGCCGGGATCGTTAACTGGAACCGTCAGACCACCGGCGCTTCCGGCGATGCGCCCTTTGGCGGCGTCGGTGATAGCGGTAATCATCGCCCCAGCGCCTTTTACGCGGCGGATTACTGCGCCTATCCGGTCGCTTCGATGGAAGCGGATAGCCTGGAAATGCCGGAAAATCTGCCACCCGGAGTTGACCTATGAGCCTTGTACAGGATGTTCGCGAGGTCAATTTCGATGGCCTGGTCGGGCCCACCCATAACTATTCCGGGTTGGCGCATGGCAACGTGGCGTCGATGAGCCACGGTGGGCTGGTTTCCAACCCGAAAGAGGGCGCGTTACAGGGGCTTGCCAAGATGAAGTCGCTGATGGACGCAGGCTATGCCCAGGGCATCCTGCCACCTCAGCAGCGCCCGGATGTTGGCGCACTGCGGGATCTGGGCTTCAGTGGTAGCAACAGTGAGGTGCTGGCTCGCGCTGCCCAAGAAGCCCCTCAGCTGCTGCGGGCTGTCTGCTCGGCATCCAGCATGTGGACGGCCAATGCGGGCACGGTGACGCCGAGTCTCGACGCGCCGGATAGCCGTGTGCACTTCACCCCGGCCAACCTGCAGTCGAGTTTTCATCGCTACCTGGAGCCGCAGACCACGGGTCGCGTGCTGCAGGCGATCTTTCAGGATGAACAGCATTTTGCGCATCATGCAGTGCTGCCTGCCACGCCCGCCTTTTCTGATGAAGGGGCAGCCAACCACACCCGGTTGTGCGGTGAGCACGGCGAACCGGGCGTTCATCTGTTTGTGTATGGCCGCCAGGCCTTTGGTGGCGAGCGGGAACCAACACGTTTCCCCGCTCGGCAAACCCTGGAAGCCAGCCAGGCAGTAGCTCGCCAGCACGGGCTGGTTGATGCGCAAACGGTGTTTGCCCAGCAGCATCCGGAGGCGATCGACGCAGGCGTTTTCCATAACGACGTCATTGCCGTGGGTAATGGCCCCGTTCTGCTGTATCACGAAATGGCGTTTCTGGATGAAACGCGCACGCTGGATGAGCTGCGGGCCAAAATGGCCACGCCGCTGATTCCGGTGAGGGTGCCACTGGAAGCGGTAAGCATGGAAGATGCGGTAGCCTCCTACCTGTTTAACTCCCAGCTGCTATCCAACCCGGATGGCAGTATGACACTGGTCGTGCCCAGTGAATGCCAGGAGCGTGAAGCCGTCTGGCGCACGATCCAGGACTTGATCCTGGCAGGCAATAATCCGATTGGTGAAGTGATCGTCAAGGATGTTAAGCAAAGCATGCGCAACGGCGGTGGCCCTGCCTGCCTGCGCCTGAGGGTGGCGTTATCGCAGGCAGAACGCGCCGCTCTGACCGGACGGGTATTGATGACGGACGCCTTGTACGATGACCTGACCGCCTGGGTGAATCGCCATTACCGCGACCACCTGGCAGTGGATGACCTTGCCGACCCTGAGCTTGCCACGGAAGTGCTAACCGCGCTGGACGAGCTGACGCAACTGCTGAAAATTGGTGCTGTTTATCCGTTTCAGTTGAAATAAAAGCCAGAACTTCAAAAAGCAGAATGGTCCTAAGACAGGGTTGAAAAAAGGTATTGGGTTTGCGAGCGGTAGACCTGATCCGGCTCAAGCCGGGTATTCGGAAAGGCAGGCTGATTAGGTGAGTCGGGAAAGTGCTGGGTTTCCAGCGCCAGACCATAACGGTGCTGGTAGGCTTTCCCGGCTTTTCCCACCAGAGCACCGTTAAGAAAGTTACCTGAGTAAAACTGTAATCCGGGTTCAGTGGTGCGGATCTCAAGCACGCGGCCACTAGCCGGGGCTATCAGGCGTGCAGCCATTACCAGTTTATCGGTGTGATGTTCTGGCTGCCTGATCACAAAGTTGTGATCAAAGCCTTGGCCAAGTTGTAACTGAGCATCAGGCGCCTTAATGTCTCTGCCGATGGCCTTGGCTGTTCTGAAATCAAACGGCGTATTGGCTACTGACGTTAATGTACCTGTCGGGATAAGTGCATCATCGACCGGCGTGATATAGTCCGCGGCAATCATCAACTGGTGATCAAGGATGTCGCGCTGCCCTTCGCCTTCAAGATTAAAATAGCTGTGCTGAGTCAGATTGACATGCGTGGCGGCATCACAGGTGGCGTGGTAATCCAGGGTCAGCCGGTTGTCATCATCCAGAAGATAGCGGATACATGCTATCAACTCTCCCGGGTACCCCTGGTCACCATCCGGGCTGGTCAGGGTGAGTTCCACGCCCGCTCCAGAAGCTGTCTCAACCGTTTTCGCTGACCAAAGGCGTTGGTCAAACCCCTGTTGCCCACCATGTAAGTGATTAGTCCCTTCATTGCAGCTTAACGTGTACGCTTGGCCGTTCAATGAAAACCGGCCCTGTTTGATACGGTTGGCATAGCGTCCAATCAAGGCGCCAAAATATGGGTTTTCCTGACGATAGCGTTCACTGCAATAGTCTGACAGGCTATTGAAGCCGAGCGTGATATCGCCGAATTCGCCATATTTGTCAGGGGTGCATATCGAGACAATCAATCCACCATAAGGGGATATTTTAACAGTGACGCCATTTCTGTTTTTTAACTCATAGACCTCAACTGCCTGGCCATCTTCCAGACTGCCGAAGTGGGAAACGGCAATACGATCACTGATTTTCTGATATGCCTTGGTCATAAATAAAAGCCTCCGGAAACGTCGTAAAAACGTTTTATTTCCTGAATGAAAGTCTTAAAAAGTACTGGCTAAAAAGAAAATAGCCCCATCCTTAACGACGGGGCTGTATGAGATATGCAGAATGTTATTAGCCGATGGGCTTTTCAGTCGTTGCCGTTGTAGCGGCAATACCATGACCCTCATGGAACTCACCACGGCTTAACTTTTCAACAATTGACGCATGTTCCTCTTCGGTAAATGTCATCTTCATCATGATGAAAATACGAATGAGCGCACCAAGCGCAGGCAGTAATGCAATGCAGAAGAATAAGCCAGACAAGGTTTCAGGGCTTTGTTCCGCATTGGGTACATAGTTAATGAAGGTCAGGATGATACCCGTGAGGCCACCTGCCAGAGCCACCGACAGTTTGCCGGTAAAGGTCTGTCCGGAGAAAGTGATCGCCGCGCAGCGCTTGCCCGAATAGTAGTAGGAGTATTCGACGGTATCCGCAATCATTGCGGAAATCAGCGGGTTGGTCATCATGAATATCGATGTAACAACGGCCAGCCAGATTAATACACCTGTGGTTGACTCATAGCCGGTGAGATAAAACCCGATACGGGCCACGATTTCCAGCACACACAGGGTAATAAAGATGTCCCGCTTTCTGAAACGCTTGGTGAGAACCGGTGTTGCAAGGCAGGCAATGGCCGAGCTGAAGGTGATAATACCAATAATGGACATCAGGGCTTCATTACCCATATTGTAGGTAAAAAAGTACAGATAAAGGCCATTAATAAGGTTGAAGAAAATATTCATGAAGAAAGCGGCAAGCACAAGGAACAGTGGCTTGTTCTTTCTAACCGCTCTTAACGTTTCTTTAAGCGTTACTTTTTGAATGCCGCGGGTAACAATGCGTTCTTTGGTATTGTAAAAGCCATTCCACATAAGCAGCAGGCCGGCACACATGAAGACCGCAACCGCAGGGAGGTAGCCCTGATCAGCGCGACCCTCAGAAAAGGCAGACGCCAGAAGCGGGAAGCACACCATAGTCGCACCGATGCCTGCATTAACACCCAGCATGGCAAAGGTGGCAGCTTTGGAGCGCTGCTGAGTGTCGTCGGTCATGACTGACGACATGGACCAGAAGGGCACATCGGAAATGGTGTAAAGAGTACCCCATAGAATGTAGGTAATACCGGCGTAAATAATTTTCGTGGCGGTATCACCTTCAATGGAATAGAAGGCAGCGATAGTCACCAGGGTAATCAATACCGGCGTAAATAGCATATAGGGGCGGAACTTACCGAATCTGGACTCCAGTGTGTCCATAAACCCGGCAATAAGCGGATCATTAACGGCATCCCATACCCGTGCAATCACAAAAATGGTGCTGGCGGCTAGCGGAGAAATGCCCAGTATGTCCGTATAGAAAAATAGAATGAAGGAGCCAACCAGGCCGAAACTGAAGCACTGGCCGACACCATAACCAAAGTATGAGAAAAGTTCTCTGTTAGGAATTTTACTCGTTGTCATTTTTTCTTTCCTTTTCTTCCCTGATTTTTATAAGTTTTATTAATTGTTAGCTGGTTAGCTGGTTAGCTGGTTAGCTGTTTTATGATGGCGATTTCTTCATTGTTGTAAGGTGTTCCATCTGCATGTAGCAGGTCATGAAACCATAAGTTTTTCTCCGTATTGTCTGCTTTAATGTGTGGCCAGGGGATATGTGTCTGTGTTTTTCCATTTACAAGCCCCCACTGAAAACAGCTGACATGCCTTTTTTTAAGTAAAGGTAACTGCTGTTTAATCGTGGAGCTGACATGACGAGCCATCCACTCCGTGCACATGATGGGACGCTCATGAATTTCCAAAGAGGAAACCATTTTTTCCATTTCCTCGTTCGAGGTATAGCCATGGAAGGTAATAACGTCAGATAAAGACAGTGCAAGTTGATCGGTGTCATTATCAAAATGAAACCGATATTCCGGGTTGTCATCCAATGTCTTCCAGGCAGCGACTGTCAGTGGCTGAGAAGGGTTGATCTCTCTGGCCCATTGGAAAGTTTGCTTCATCAGATCGTGGCTGAAGGACTCAGGTAAGCGTTTGAGATAATCTCTATCCTTTGCAGTGGAAAATACCATTCGATTGGTAGGTTCGTTATAGAGATCCCAGCAGATAACCCGCTCATCCTGCTGATAAGTTTCAATAATATCCTTTATGTAGTGTTCAAGCTTTGGCCACAGATCGGGCTGACACACAAAGCGGCGCCCTGGGCTTCCCAGCGCGATACTGTTATGAATACCTTCCAGTGGAGCAGGCTGCTTACCGGTTGTTGGCGGTTGATCTGAAAATTCGCAGTCATCCATTAAGGTCAGTACGACACCAATCGCGTGTTTGCGGCACAGAGTCAGAAAGGTGTCCAGACGTTGGTGCAGGGTATGCCGGTCTTCGGCCCATACCTGGTAAGACAGATTGGTGCGTAAACTGTTATAGCCGATGCTGGCTGCCCAGCCAAGCTCCTGGTCGATGATATCAGCGGCAAAGTCGTCTGCTTGCCACATCTCTATCCAGTTGCCTGCTGTGCGAGGTAGATAGTTGAAACCAACCAACCATCCGTGTTTTTCCTGCCAACGATTCGCCTGCTCTTTTGTCCATCTTTGCATATATCACCTGATGTTTTATCTGCTGGAGACAACATTTAATCCGGCTATTTTATAATTTTTAAATGTTGGATTTTTAGTGACAAATTAGTGTTTTAATAGATGACAAAAGAGGTAGTGTGGTGATCTGGTTTTCTTTTCACAGCATGCCTATAAGTTGCCTGGTCATGTTAATGAAGTGCTATAAATCAACCATTACTCTTTTGTCTAACATTTATTTTGATTTGTCTGATATTTTTAAACATTTAAAAAATTTAGCCCGTTTTTCAGCTTGGTATCCTGTCAGAATGTTCTGACTTACTACTATATCGCTGATTGACAAGGCACCGTCAGAAAGACCGAACTTAGTAATCAAACCTGTCTTAACGACTGAGTTTAAGTGCCGGCATGGCAAGGCCGGTGTTGTGTTTTAAATAATCGCTCAGGTCAATCTGGAAAAGCCCGCCATCAAAAGGCTCAGGGTCAGTCAGTCCTTCTCTTGCTGTTGTTATGTATAAGGTCTTGCGTTCAGGCCCTCCCAGCAATGGGCAGGAAACATGGCGTGCCGGGAGGCGAACGTGGGCAATTTCATCACCATCAGGGCTGAGTCGAACAACGCGCCCGGCTCCCCATAAAGCCACCCAAAGACATCCCTCATCATCCACCACAGCGCCGTCGGGCAGCCCACCGTGTTGGCTCTGCTCTGACCAGGGAACGGGGTCGATAAACTCACCCGTGGAAAGTCGTTGGGGAAAACCTTCGTCATCTAGCGCCCAGCGCATGATCCAACCGGTGGGGGTATCGGTAAAATAGGCATAACGGCCATCCGGCGAAAAACACAGGGCATTGGGGATGGTCAGCCCGTTACGCAAGCCGCTAAGCCTGCCGTGGTGTAGGCGATAAAGGGAGCCTGCGGCAGGTTCTGCATTTAACCCCATGGATGACAGCCATAGACTGCCGTGCATATCCACTCTGGCATCATTGCTGCGCGTGACAGGGTTATCGGCTTCAAATGCCATGAAATCTGACAGCTTCCCGCTTTTCGGGTCCAGCCGTGATAGCTGATTGGCAGCCACCAGCAGATAATCTCCCTCATCGGTGGGGGCGGCATAGGAGGTCTGGCGCGGGAGCGGTAAGATGACATGCCCACTACCGTCCGGTTGGCAGTCGTGCAGGCAGCAGCTGTTGATATCCAGCCAGTATAAACGCTGGCGCCCGGCGTCCCAGCCAGCGCCTTCACCTAGCTGGCACTGGCTGTCTACCAGCAGTTGCGCATGGCCAATACAAAGAGACTGAGTAGCGGATTGCGTCATGAAAGAGCCCTGTGCCAAGGAGGATAGAAAGATCAAGTCGAATAGACAGGTCAACCAGGATAGTCAGGTGTTTTAACGGCTGGCGGCTTGCCATGCAGCTACCAGGGACGCCGCATTCTGACCAACTTCAGTCGGGCTCATACCGGCGCGATATAAAGCACTACCCAGCCCGGCACCATGAATGCCCGCCTGGCACCAGTCGGAAAAATTGCTCGCATCGATTCCCCCCACCGCATAGACCTGGGTTTCCTGCGGCAGGACTGCACGCAAGGCCTGAAACCCTGTAGGCCCAAGCTGCCCGGCGGGAAACAGCTTGAGCCCGTTGGCGCCTGCCCGCAGAGCGGCAAAGGCTTCGGTAGGTGTTACCACGCCGGGGAAGCTTTGCATGCCAAGGCGTCGGCTTTCCTTGATGACATCGGTATTACAGTCGGGAGAAACAATCAGTCTGCCCCCTGCGTTATAGACGTTATTGACATCTTCCACGCTTAATACGGTACCGGCGCCCACCAGTATGTCGCTGTCGTGTTGAGCGCAGTGGTTTACTAGCGCAGCAATGCTTTTCAGCGGCGAGGGAGAGTTCAACGGCACTTCAATACGCTGGATGCCTTCAGCGATAACGGCATCAGCGATGGCGATGATTTCTTCGGGTTTGACCCCACGTAAAATGGCAATCAAGGGGAGTGACATAGTCGATTCCTGTCTGCTTGGGCCAAAAGGACGCGTTAGCGGTGAATTCAAGCCTTGTCTGGCTGATAAATATGGGTAAGACCCGCAAGCGTCATGTCGGTGTAGGTCTGCGCTTGCGGGCTGTCTGCCAGGCAGTCAAACGCCAGCTGGTAGCGTCGGCATAAATGGGCATTGCCAATCAGCACGATAGGTTCATGCTCGGGTAGTGCCAGGGCATGACCGGCGAGCTCAAGTCCAAGCAGCAGCCCTGACAGGCGTGCTCCCAGAAAAGGTTTGCGTGATTCATCCGTCGGAAGCTCAGGGTCAAGCAGGTCCTGGGCGCGTAGGGTGAAAAGTTCACGGTTAAGCTCGGCCGGTCGGGCTATGGCGGTTTTCACGCCTTGCACAAAGCAGGCCCGCTGGTCAGGGTGATCCAGGTTATCTGTCGTCAAGCTGTGTTTGAGTACCGAAGACTGGCTGAGCAGGGCAAATAGCTCGCCACTCATCACGGTAGCGAAGTGCTCAATGCGCCCGGCGTTAAGGCGTACCCATTTGGTGTGTGTGCCTGGCAGGCAGATCGTGCCGGTGAAGTCTGGTTGCTGGGCAAGTAAGCCGACTAGCTGGGTTTCTTCACCACGCATCACATCGTAATGGGGCGTCGATTGGCAAAGTCCGGGAATAATACTGACGCTCAGACGTGGATCCTGAACCTCCACTTTTACCAACTGCTGTGCCAGCTGGTCACCCAGGTGTGTCTGCGTATCATCCAGCGCCAGATAGGGGGCTTCTTTCCACCCTTGGCGGGCACCGGCCATACCACAGATGACAACCTTGATGACGGACGCTGACGGATCGCTGCACAGCCAGTCCTGAAGGATGTCCAGAAGCGCTTGCTCAAAGGTCTCGGGCCCTGCCAGGGAGAGCATGCCGCGCTGACTGTGTGCCTTGGCAATTACCTTGCCCTGAGTATCCAGACCCCAGGCACGCAGGTTGCTGGAGCCCCAGTCGACGGCCACCCAGGCTGGCTTGACAGGCATGGCTTTCACACTCGA
The DNA here is from genome assembly GCF_052983955.1 of Halomonas sp. LS-001. NCBI lineage: Bacteria > Pseudomonadati > Pseudomonadota > Gammaproteobacteria > Oceanospirillales > Halomonadaceae > Halomonas > Halomonas sp. LS-001. The sequence goes on along the minus strand of NZ_CM129816.1, from coordinate 2,717,054 downwards.
CCTCCATCAATCACCAGAGGCTGGCCGGTCATCATGCGTGATGCCGACGAGGCCAGAAACAGGCAAGGGTTGACCATATCACTGACCGGAATGGCTTCTTTCAGGCATTGTTGCTGCAGACATTCTTCGAGCGCCTCATCGCTTACCCAGAGCTGTTTTTGGCGCTCTGTCATCACCCAGCCGGGAATCAGACAGTTAACACGGATAGCATCCGGGCCAAGCTCTCGGGCAAGGCCCTTGGTCAACCCCATAATGCCAGCCTTGGCCGTGACATAGCTTGGGTAGCCAGAGAGGCCCAGAAGGTAGCTGTTGGACGACAGGTTGATAATCGATCCGGCTCCCAGCTCCCGCATGTCCGGCGCCACTGCCTGGGCGCTAAAAAACTGCGGGCGCAGGTTAATGGCCATGGCCTCATCCCACTGCTCGACTGTCCAGTCGTCCAGTGAATGGCGCGTATCACAGGCCGCATTGTTGACCAGAATACCAATCGGGCCATGCGCGTCGCGTGCCTGGGCAATGGCGGATTGCAACGCATCAATGGATTGAATATCACAGTGGATAAACAAAGGGCGGTTGGCGTATCTGGCTTCCATCTGGTCGCAGAAATCCGTTGCGTCAGCGATATCCACAAAGGCGACCCTGGCACCCTGGGCGATAAAGCCTTCGGTCAGTGCCGCTCCAATGCCAGAACCCCCGCCGGTAATAAAAACGCTCTTACCCGCCAGGTCTGGATAGAGGAATTCGGCAAAGTGAGGCGCTGGCGTCTTATGGGATAAGGTGGTCATGGTGTCGGCCTTCGTATTTTTGAAAAAGCGTTCTTGAGAAAGCGTTCTTTAGAAAGTATTAGAGAAAATAAAGATATGGTGTCAGGCAGTGCCAGAGAGCTACCACTCGGCGACCGAACCATCCTCATGCTGCCAGACCGGATTCCGCCAGCGATGGCCGGTTTTGGCGCGTTCTTCAACGTAGGCTTCATCGATTTCAACCCCCAGTCCGGGGCCTTGCGGAATGGCACAGAATCCGTCTTTGATGGCCAGAGCGGATTTATCCGTCAGGTAATCCAGAACATCGTTGTCCTGGTTATAGTGAATACCCATGCTCTGTTCCTGAATGAACGCATTGTGACAAACAGCGTCCAGCTGAAGAGAGGCTGCCAGGGTTAACGGCCCCAGTGGGCAGTGGGGCGCCAGGGCGACATCATGGGCAGAGGCCAGGGTGGCAATCTTGAGGCCTTCACTGATGCCGCCACAGTGAGACAGGTCAGGCTGAACGATATCCACCATGCCGTCCTGTAGCAGGTCGCGGAACTGGAAGCGGGTAAACAGGCGCTCCCCGGTGGCGATAGGCGTCGCAATGCCTTCCGCGATATGCTTGAGGGCCGGTAGATGCTCAGGTGCCACCGGCTCTTCAATAAACATAGGATGAAAAGGCTCAAGTTCGCGCAATAACATCTTGGCCATCGGGCGGTGCACACGGCCATGAAAATCAATCCCGATGCCGACATCCGGGCCGACGGCATCACGGACTTCGCCAACGCGGGCAACGGCTTCATCGATCTTGCGGTGTGAGTCAACAATCTGCATCTCTGGGGTGCCATTCATTTTCAGGGCAGTAAAGCCCCGGTCCACCAGGGCCTTGGCACCGATACCGACATCATGAGGCCGGTCGCCGCCTGTCCAGGCATACATGCGCATCTTTTCGCGAACAGGGCCGCCCAATAACTGATGGACAGGTACGCCCAGTTCCCTGCCTTTGAGATCCCAGAGCGCCTGGTCAATACCGGCGATCGCCGACATCAGAATAGGTCCACCGCGATAGAAACCGCCGCGGTACATGACATTCCACAGGTGTTCAATCTGCCTTGGGTCCTGCCCGATCAGATAATCACTTAACTCATGAACGGCAGCTTCTACAGTACTGGCCCGACCTTCGATGACAGGCTCTCCCCAGCCGTAATTGCCTTCGTCTGTCTCAATCTTCAGGAACAACCACCGTGGTGGTACTTGCCAGGTTTTCAGTCGAGTGATCTTCATGGGGATATATCCTTTATCAAAAGGGCAAGGCCGTGTAAGCGTGGCGACCAGCTGACTCGGGTTAGTTTGAAGGGGTATCTGATTCAGATATTGGGTTAATACGCCAACTTACCGGATTAACACCAATATCTTGAGCGGTGCGGGCAAGGACTTTTTCTGCCGCTTCACGCGCTTTAAATGGTTGACGCAGGCGAATGGCCTCAAGTAAATGGCGGTGACGCGCCATACTGTCATCCAGTGAATCTGCCTGATGGTGTGAGCGCTGTATCAGGGCAATAATGAGAGGTCGTAGAAGAACGCCCATTTGCCGCCAGACCAGATTGTGGGTCGCACGATAAATGGCTTCATGGAAAACAACATCAAAGTCGGCGTGTTCTGTGCGGCGCTGGGGATCATTTGCGGTTTTACACATACCATCAAACGCCGCTTCGATACGCGCAAGGTCTTGCGATTTGGCGGCTGATGCAGCGAGCTCACTGACAAAAGGCTCTACCGAGAGCCTGAAGGTAAAAATTTCTCTGACCAGAGAAGGGTGAGGATTATCCAGGGTGGTCAGCCACTCGCTCATCAATGGATTGAGTAAATGCCAATCGACGATATCACGCACGACAGTGCCGCGACCGGCGGTTCTCTCAATTAACCCGCACCCACTTAAAGTGGCCAACGCGTTGCGTACTTTATTGCGGCTGGCCGAAAAGTGCTGGCAAAAGTCCATCTCTCTAGGAAACGTATCCCCGCTAACCCACTGACCCGATAAAATGGCATGAGCCAGAACAGTGGCGAGAGCTTTGGCTCCGCCCTGGTCGTTAGGTGGTGGGAGTTGTGCGAGAACTTGCATGTGAGTCTCCTTAATGTTGGATATTAGGTTACTAATGTCAGACATTTTGAGCAATGCCAAAATAGCCGTATTTTTTTAGACCTTGGTCGATACAGTAAGGGGGATAAACAGCCGAGGTGCAAAGCTACCAGCGGGAACGAACGCCTAGTGCCGATCCATCGTTCGTCATTGAAATGTCCACCGTGCTTGACGAGCTGATGTAACGGCTAAAGATTGGTTCTGTAGACCCGTTTCAGTTGAGGTAAAGGTAACGGGTTAAACAACTAAAACGCCAAGGTGCTTGCCTTGGCGTTAATCATATAAAGGAGTGCCAATACATCGCTCGAAAATTAATTCTAAAGGTCGGTAATCGCAGTAATACCCAGCAATGTTGGCTTCTAACCATTCATTGCGTTCAAGTGGATGCCATGAAAGGTGGTAGCCACTGTTGATTATCAGGTGTTCAAAAAATAGCCGCTGAGCACGTCCATTCCCATCCCGGAAAGGATGAACAACATTTAAGTCAGCATATAGCTCTGCACACGCTGATATAAGGCCTGCTTTTTACGCAGTACATCGGTATCTGTGTAGCAGTAAGGATCCTGCCCTGTACCATATTTATCCATCAGCGAATTTTGTGCTTTTGATATTTCGCCAGCACATCGGCTTTGCTGGCCTTTGGCGCTTGAAAATCAACAGCGATTCCTTCCAGGACCATACTCGCTTGATAATTAGAACGGCGTACCTTCGCGTAATAGCGACGCTTTGTTTCCAGAGAAACGTTGTTCATACCGCCTCCTTAATAATTTAGTCCAGTATAGCGGAATAAGGGGGTGATTTTCATTCCAGGCTCTTTCTGAACAGGTGTTCCCGGCTTCCACTAAAAGCATTAGGGCACTTGCAGGCTAGGGGTGTGTCTATGATATTCGTGACGCTGTGTCACCAACAGACCTGAATCCAGGGAAGGGAAAAAATCATGGCGCTGACAGGCAGAATAATCTTTTGGGATGACGCAAAAGGGTATGGGTTTATCGAGACGGAGGCTGGCGGGGAGCGTGTATTTGTGCATATTTCAGCCTTTCAGGAAGAGGCTGGCCGACCTGGTCAAGGGCGCAAAGTAGTGTTTGAAGAAGGCACCGATAAACACGGCAAGCTGCGTGCTGAAAAGGCGACATTGACGGGGTTTGCTTTGCCCGGACTTGGGGCGCTGGTGCGTTATGCCAGGCGCCCTGGTGGGCGAGCCGTGGTGCTGGCGCTGGTGTTTTTGGGTGGTCTGGCGGCGCTGGTTTACTGGCAGTGGTTGCCTTTGTGGGTGCCAGTGGCTTATGGGGTGGTCAGCGTCGTGACGTTACTGATGTATTCCCGTGATAAAGCCGCTGCCCTGAAGGATAAACAGCGTACCCCAGAAAAAACGCTGCACCTTTTGGCACTACTGGGAGGCTGGCCGGGGGCGATGGTGGCGCAACAGTCACTACGCCACAAGTCACAAAAACGCAGCTTTAGGCGTGTATATTGGTTGACAGTAGTGATCAATCTGGCCGTACTGGGCAGTTGGATCGGAACGCAGTGGCCGCCATCCGGCGGTTAATGCCTATTGAGTACTGACAACTCACATCGCACAACACAAGGGGCCAGGATGAGCCAGCCACTTACCGGACACAATCGCCCGCAGCAGGTCATTGAGGCCATTCAAACGGCCAACGCCACGCTGAACAACGCAGACAGACAGGCTAAATTCGCCAAAATGGCGTTGTCACCCTATGCGTTTTTCCGTGGTTCCAACCACCTTTACTGGGATGATGTCTGGCACGACTGGCGTTTTGCCCTGTTTGGCGGTTGGCCGGAGACCCAGACCTGGCTTCAGGGCGATGCTCACGCCTACAACTTTGGCGCCTACGGGCATCATGATGACCAGGTGCGTTACGGCATGGATGATTTTGATGATGCCCTGGTGGCGGACTACCAATATGACCTGTGGCGCTTGGCCATCAGTGTGGTGCTGGATGCCCGTGAAAACCTTGAGCTGTCCGACAAGAAAACCGGCAAGGCGCTGAAGACGTTGCTCAAGGGGTACCATAAAACCCTGCGAAAGCACGATGACGGGTCAACGGTGGCAGCCGTGACGCTGGAAACCGCACGAGGGCCGCTTGAGCCTTTTCTACGTAAAGTGACTGACAAGCAAAGCCGCGCCAAAATGCTGGCTAAATGGACCGAAATCGATGAGCAGAAAGGCCGCCGTTTTGCCCAGCGGCCGGGTAAGCTTTCCAACCTGCCTGCCAATAAAGCCAGTCAGCTGACACGCCTGATTGAACAGGTGTATCAGAAAACGCTTAGGCACCCGGTGAAGGAAGAAGATGCGGATCACTTCAAGGTAAAAGATACCGCACGCCGCCTGGACGCAGGCACAGGCTCGCTGGGTCTGGAGCGTTTTTATGTGCTGATTGAAGGCGGGAAAGACCATGAGCATGACGATGTGATTCTCGACGTCAAGGAACAAATTCCGCCGGAAGCCGTTCGCCTGATGAATAGCGCTGAGAGGCTCGCCTGGCAGCGTAGCTTTATCAACGAAGGTATCCGCCACGCCGCTGCTTTCCATGCCATTGCTGAACACCCGGATCGCTATCTTGGCTGGATGGAATGGAATGACAAGGTGTTTTCCGTGCGTGAGCGTTCACCGTTTAAAAAAGATGTGCCGACCCATAAACTGTCGGGTGCTAAATCCTACCGCCAGCTCACTCGACAATGGGGGGAGATTCTGGCCCGCGAGCATCTGCGTGGGGCGCAGGCGCTGAATCAGGGGGATCACTCGCCCTTTGCTCAGGCGGTCTGCCAGCGCCTGGAAGCGCGTGAAGATACCTTCGTGCAGGTCGTGACAACACTGGCACTGGCCTATGCTGATTGCGTTACTCAGGATTATCAGGTGTTTATTGAGCATTTTCTTGCCACGACAGATCCCTGATACAGAAATTCGCAGGTGATAAGGTTAAGTAGAGTGCATGTTGTTCTATCCTTGGGGCACTGGATGGCGCTCAGGTTGTGCTAGTCTTGCCGCTTTTATCATCCTTGCAGGAGTGACCTGTGTCACAAGTCGTGTATTGGTTGGATATGGCGGGAGTGGTGGTGTTTGCCCTGTCGGGGGTGGTCCTGGCGTGCCGTCAGCGCATGGACCCGTTCGGCATGTTGGTGCTGGCAGCAGTGACCGGCATTGGTGGCGGTACGCTGCGTGATCTGGTGCTTGGCGTGCGGCCGGTTTTCTGGGTAACCGACCCCACTTACCTGTGGGTAGTGTTTGCCACTGTCGGGCTTTCCATGCTGGGGTTTCACTACATTCACCGTCTTTCGCGCGGCTTTCTTCCGGTGGCGGACGCCTTCGGTCTGGCACTGTTTACGGTGATCGGAGCGCACAAGGCGTTGCTGTTGGGAAGCCCCGGCGTGGTGGCGGTACTGATGGGCATGATGACCGGCGTGGCCGGCGGGATGATCCGCGATGTGCTGGCGCAGCGGATGCCCATGGTGCTGCGCGAAGAAATCTATGCCACGGCGGCAATCGCGGGTGGCAGTGTCTATGTCTTGCTCAACAGCCTTTTCGTGCCCGCGGCCATCGCGATTCCAGCCGGATTGCTGACGACCCTTGGGCTACGCCTTTCGGCGATTTACTGGCATATTTCCCTGCCGGTGTTTGCCTGGGTGACGTTACCGCCAAAAGAAACTGGCAGCGAAACGCCAGATGAACGGCGACGTTCGGCGGAAAAGGCGCGTGAGCGAGTCCGCATGATTCGCCGTCAGCGCGATAACAAGTGATCCGTTCGCCAGCGCTCAAACCAGCGTCTTGGCTGTAGTACCTTGAGGGTCGGTTCCTTATCAATCAACTCGATACCGACTCCCAGCTGGCCTAGCTGTGCATAGAGCGCGCCGTTTGCAGTACTGTCAGCCAATGTCAGATCCGCTAACAGCATCAGTGGGCCGCCGGACAGGGTCAGGCCGTTTAACGCTAGCTGCTTTTCTTCCAGCGTCAGCGAAGTATGACCGTCAATATCCCGGACACTCAGCAGACGCCCCAGCCAGTCACTCTCCCGGGCGCGGGCCAGAAACAGGCGCGCCAGCAAGCCACTATCCCGCAGCGCAAGATTGACCTCAGCGTTGAGCGTGAGCGGTGAATCCCACACCAGTGTGGCGTCTTCAAGCCCTAACTCGGCCCACCAACCGGCATCCTGATTCCCCGCTTCGCTTAGGTGGAGTACATTTTCCAGACGCAGAAAGGAATCATCCGCCTTGAAGCGCATGTTCTCAAGATCACCTTCCGTCAGCTTGAAATTCACATCAAGGTCGCCCTTAAGGCGCTGGTCGAGAAGGGTCAGCTCGGCACCAAAGGCGCGTAGGGTCACATTGCCTGAGCCATTCAGCCCCTGCAGTGTCAGCTCGCTGCTCAGGCTGGCTTCCCCGCCATGTAGTGCAACGCCAGCGCCTTCGGGCAGGTAATCATTATAGCGGCTGAGGTCCGGCACGCTGATCACAGGCAGGCTGATGCGCGTGGTGATATGGCGCGGGTCAGGGTTATCAATCAAGGCAGCAACCACCTCTGTGGTAGTGGTCAGGGTCAGGTGCCTGCCTTCCAGATCTGCTTGCGGGTCGCCCTGGCGCTTGAGCATAAAGCTCGGGATGCTCAGCGTCAGCTGCGCGCTTTCTGCGTCGCTACTGGGTTTAAGTGAAAGCTGAGCGGTGAGCTCGCCCTGGCCGGTGGCCTCATAATCCAGAAAGCGCACTTCCAGCGGGCTGGCATTTACGCGCAACCGTGTCGGGGCTTTCAGGCGGTTGCCCTGAAACTGGCCTTCTGCCAGCAGTTGCCCACCACCGCTGAGAGACAGCCCGTGAGCGCTGGGCAAAAAAGCATTCAGAAATCCCAGCTGCTGAACACTTCCTTCCAGCGTAAAGCGGCCACTGGGTGTGTCATCAACCTGCCGGAAGAGGCCTTCGCGCAGAACCAGCAGGCTTTCCAGCTGCTCATCCTGAGAGGCTTCACCAAGGCGCCATTGCAGTCGCGTACCGCTTAGGTCAAGCGCGCTGCCATCCAGAAGTGCTTCGTTGAGGGCAACATCCAGTTGCATGTTACTGGTCAGGCGATGCGTCTGGGTGGCGTTGCGCCAATCGGTGACCCAGGCGTTGCCACTTAGCGTGGCGGCGCCGCTCAGGCGTTGAGGTGTCAGGCGAAGGTCGCCCTGGCTGCGGGCTTGCCCACTGACCAGGGTGAGAGGAGACGGCGTGGGCAGGTAAGGCGTCAGATAGGACTGAAGGGCCGCAATATCAGGTAGCGTTGCATTCTCAAAGCGCAGTCTTGCGTTAGCTTCCTGCTGAGCCCGCTGCGGATCAGTGGGGCTATCCAGATTCAGCGTCAGGGCCGCGTCTTCCAGCAGGGTGCGTTGCTGGTGTTCAAGACGCGCGCGGCGAAGTGCCAGGTTAGCGCTCAGCGTGTCGGGGTCGCTTAGCTGAGCGTTCAAGGTGCCTTCGCCGCGAGTGGTAAACCCCAGGGCAGAGGCCTGCAGGGCGTTAGCCGTTACTTCCAGGGTGGCGGACTCCACCTGATCCATGGAAAACATCGCGTCGGCGTTGATCTCGCCATTGCCGGAAAGCGCAAGACCGCGTTCATCAAGCAGCTCAGCCAGGGCGGAACTCAGCGGACGTTCAAGCATATCCAGCCTGAGCACCTGGCCGCGCACCGTCAGGCGTGCCTGTTCCGGCGCGGCAACGCGATCAATCCGTGCATTGTCGAGTGAAGTATCTAGCGTTAAGGCGGCGGCGTTCACATAGGGTGGGGTATCAGCGTCAGTGAGCGTTTCGCCTATGGTGACGTCATCAAGTGCCACCTGCAGGGTTAAGGTGTCATCATCAGGCACTTGCAGGGTGATCATGCCATCACCGCGTGCCTGATGGCCGGGAGGGCGGTCGTCCGGGCGCGTCCAGCGCTGTTCGTTGCTGTCGCGTAACGCGGCTTCATCGACACGCACATTTAACGCGGGCGCAGCGAGGGTCAGCTGGCTACCGGTCTGCAGGTAGCCGTATTGAATGGAAAGCTGCGCATCAAGTTCACCGCGTCCATCGACCGCCAGCCAGGGCAGCGATGTCAGGTAAGGCATGAACACATCCCAGGCATCTGCAATGGCGCTCACCCTGGCCTGGCCGGATAACGCCTCGGCAAGTGCCGGGTTTAGGTCGCCGTCAGGCGTTGTCAGCGTGACGCTATAGAGCCGAGCGCTGGCATCAATGGCAATATCACGCGCCATGATAGCCCCGTCACTGTTACGCACCACTTGCCCCTGTTGCAGCTGGAGTCCAGCCTGGGGGATTTCCAGCGTATCGCGATTCAACGTTGTATCCCGCAGGCTGAGCTGACCATCGCCCTGTAGTGTCATATCACCAATCTGTAGGTGACGGATTCCCTCGGCTTCAAGGGCAACAATATGCAACTCGCCACGTAACAGGGCCAGCAACGAAAGGGTGAGAGTGGCCCGTTCGGCGTTAACTTCCAGCGGAAGCGCCGCCTCTTCCCTGGCGATCATCAGCCCTTCCACCTCCCAGCGCCCGGGGTGGTGGCTGCGGCCCTGGTCCCAGCGGATCTCAATGCCTTCCAGCTTGGAAAGCTGCTGGGGTAGCCATTGGCTGTTAAGCAGCCAATATGTCCCTGCTAACCATATGGCCACAAGGCTGAGTGTGACGATGCTTAATATGCCCAACCAGCGTGGCCAGCGGCGTTTGCCAGAGGAGGTGTCCGGGCGTGTTGGGGGCTCTTGTGCCGGGTCCGTATTCAATGGCTTTGGCCTCTTCCTGATGGCTTAAACGTCGTTGAGTGCGTCGTTGACTGCAGTTTGCCATGGTTTTGTGGCATGATGCGCGGCTGCATCACTGATGTTTCTTTTTTTCATTGATTTTTAACGTTAACGCTAGGCAGGCAGCAACCGCCATGTTCAAGGAATTCTACACCCGGCGCGGTGATTTTGTGGTGATCTCCGCGGCGCAGGCTAGCCGTTTCGCCAAAGGCGTTGCCGGTGACTACAACCCGATTCATAACCCGGACGCCCGCCGTTTCTGCGTGCCGGGAGATTTGCTGTTTGCGCTGGTGCTTGAGCGCTTTGGTTTGTGGCAGCAAATGGAGTTTCGTTTCACCAATATGGTGGGCGCGGATACGCCGCTGTGTTTTCGTGAAACTGAGCAGGGGGTTGTGCAGGTTTGCGATGAGCAGGGAAAGTGCTATCTGGAAGCCACCCGCCAGGGAGATGTCACGCGAGATGCGGCGGCCATTGAAGCCTTTGCCCGCTGTTACGTGGCGTTTTCAGGCAAGAATTTCCCGCATTACCTCAAGCCGCTGATGGAAACCCATGGGGTGATGTTCAACCCCAAACGGCCGCTGGTGATCTATGACAGCATGGGGTTCAGTCTGGAACGGCTGAATGCCCAGACGCCGGGGCTTGAGCTGACAGGCTCATCGCTGGATGTTCAGGGGAAACGTGCGGATGCCTTGCTGGACTTCTCCATCCAATCGGGTGGGAAGGCGGTTGGCGTCGGGTCGAAAAAGCTGGTGGTCAGCGGTCTGTGTGAATACAACGCCGAACAGATGGACGCCATTGTCGCTGAGTTCTACCGTCTTAAGGCGGCCTACGAATCAAACTGATAGCGCTACATCTATCGTCCTGGTTTGCGCCTGTCCGTGAGGGTCACGGGTGTCATTGCTGGCGATTGCTGGCGCGAGTGGGGTATTCTCGAAAGACTGGTTCTTTGAAGACCGGTTCTTTGGAGACTAGTTCTTTGAAGACTGAGCAGTTAACAATACCGAGACCCCACCGGCTGGACATATGAGGCGCTTTATCATGCAATTGAAAACGTTAACGCTGGCAATCACCGCAACGGCACTGGCAGCTTCTTCACTGGTCGTTCAGGCGCGGGACTTCCGCCTGGGCCTGATTACTCCCGCCCAGCACATGTGGTCGACCGAGGCGCAAGCCTTTGCTGAATCCCTGAGTGAGCGCTCTGAGGGTGAACACAGCGTTAGCGTCTTTCCCGCCCAGCAGCTGGGTAATGAAGCCCAGATGGTTCAGCAGCTGCAAACCGGCGCGCTGGATATGGCCTTTCTGACCATTGCAGAGATTTCCAACCGCATTCCCGATTTTGGTGCGCTTTACGCGCCTTATCTGGTCGATGATGTTAATCATGCGGCGAGTTTGCTGCGCTCGGAGGCTGCCGGTGAATTACTTGACCTGATGCCTCAGGAAGTCGGTCTGGTCGGGATGGGCTACGGCATGGTCGGCATGCGCCAGGTGTTGAGCCGCGATCCGATCACGAGCATTGACGATATGGATGGCCAGCGCCTGCGGATTACGCCCTTCGAGCCGATCCGTGATTTCTATACCGCCACCGGCGCCGCGCCAGAGCCTATGCCGCTGCTGGAAGTTTATGATGCGCTGGCCAACGGTCAGGTCGACGCCATCGACATGGATTTCGATTCGATCCTGATTCTGAAATTCTACGAACAGGCGGAAAATCTGCTGATTTCCAATCACATGATGTTTCCCATGGTGGGTGTGGTCTCCGGGCGCGTGTGGCGCGAGCTGTCAGCCGATGACCGTGAGCTGATCGAGACAACCATGGCGGAACATCTTGAAAACGTACTGACGGGCTTTGAAGCCATGGATGCCGCCCAGGAAGAAGAAATTCGCGCCCTGGATATCAATATTGTTGAAGCGGATGCCGAGTTCTTCTCGGAAGCTATCGCTGAGTGGGAAAGCATCTGGGCACCCAAGGCGCCCATGCTGGAAACCTTACGCGCCGAAGCGGAACGTTTACGAGCCGAATAATGCTGCAGCGTTTATCAACAGGGCTTGCCCGTTTGGAAGAAATGACCGCCGCGCTTCTTGCCGCGGCGGTGACGTGTCTGATACTGGCGAATGTTGCCATGCGCGCGGCGGGTCATCCGCTGTATTTCGTCAGCGAGCTGGCGATCTACGCCATGATCTGGATGACCTTTTTGATTGCCAGCGCAGTGCTCAAGCGTCGTCAAGGCATCGCCGTCACTCTGCTCAGTGATGTCCTGCCGCTCACCGGGCGGCGAATGATTGGCCTGTGGGTGGATGTCATCGTGGCATCTTTCGGCATTGCCATGCTGGTGCTGTGCTGGCGCTGGTTTCAACCGTTGTCACTGTGGCAGTCGGGGTTTGATATCAGCACCTTTCAGGGCAATACCTTCAACTTTATTTATTCGGAAAATACCACCACGCTTGGCATCAAAAAGCTGTGGTTCTGGTTGATATTGCCGTGGTTTGCGTTGTCCATCACCCTGCATGGCGTCGCAAATCTTATCGACACTCTGACGCACTGGCGGCACCCGTTAACCGACCAGCCAACGGAGACGCCGCCATGACGATTCTGGTGTTTTTTGTGTTGCTGTTTACCGCGGTTCCCATTGCCCTGGTGTTGGCGTTGACAGCCATGTGGTACATCCAGGTGTCAGGCAATACGGTGCTGTTTGAGTCTTATCCACAGCAGCTTTTCAGTGCCATCGAAAGTTACGGGCTACTTGCCATTCCACTGTTCATGCTGGCGGGCGAACTGATGAACGAAGGCGGCCTGACGCGCCGCCTGATTGCGCTGGCGCGGATTTTTGTGGGTGGTTTTCGCGGTGGGCTGGCGTATATCAATCTGGTTGCGAACATGATGATGGCCGCGATCATCGGTTCCGCTGCGTCACAGATTGCCATCATGTCGCGTGCCATGGTGCCTGCCATGGAACAGGAAGGGTATGCCAAACCGTATAGCGCCGCGATTACCGCTGCAGGCGGGCTGTTATCGCCGATTATTCCACCCTCCATGCTGTTTGTTTTGTTTGGCGTGATGGCTCAGGTGCCGATTGCCGACATGTTTATGGCCGGTGTGCTGCCAGGGCTGTTGCTGGGATTGACATTTTTTATCGTGATTGCCGTCGTCGGGCTGGTCGAGCAATATCCGCGCGGTGCCTGGCCGAGCCGTCGGCAGGCTTTGCATGATCTGTTGTGGGGGCTGCCAGCGTTATCGATCCCATTGATTATCATCGGCGGTATTTTGCTGGGTATTGCTACGCCCACCGAGTCGGCAGCGCTGGCATCTCTTGCTGCCTTACTGATAGGCCGTTTTGTGTATCGCGACCTTGCTCTGGGGAAGTTGCCGATGGTCCTGCGCCGCACGGCGACAAACGCCGGGCTGGTCATTATGCTGATAGCGGCGGCGGGCGTGTTTGGTTGGGTGGTCATTTATGAACAGTTGCCACAAATGGCCGCTGCCTGGATTGCAGCGCTGACCACGGACCCGTTTATCTTTCTGCTGCTGATGATAGGCGTATTGTTATTGGTGGGCATGGTCATCGATGGCATTGCCGCCTTGATTCTAGTGGTGCCGATTCTCCTGCCGATTGCCCAAAACCAGTTTGATATCAGCGCCTATCAGTTTGGTGTGGTGGTATGCCTGACGCTGGTAATGGGGCTGCTGACGCCCCCGGTGGGCGCTGGCCTGTACGTTGCCTCGTCAATGACCGGCGTCGCGCCATTACGCATCTTCCGCTCGCTGCTGCCATTTCTGCTGGCGACCCTGGTCACTTTGGTACTGCTGGCCTGGCAACCCTGGCTGACTGAAGCCCTGATAGGGCGTTAGATATTTTCAGTATGGGGTAATTAACAGGGAGGTATCATGGCTGAGCAAATCAACCTTCAACGCACGGACCATGACAGCCTCAGTTTGCTCAGGCGGTTTATGCCATACAGGAGGAGAAAAAAATGCCTTACGTTAATACGCTTCAGCGTTTGGAATTAGAGAAAGAACGTCAGGAAGGTCGTCAGGAGGGACTTCAGGAAGGGCTTCAGGAAGCCGAGAAGCGTGCGCTTGAGAGTAAGCGCAATGCCGCACGTAAGCTGATTACAATGACTGAAATGAACGATCAGTTAATTGCAGAAATTGAGGAGTTGCCTGTTAACGAAGTGGAAAAGCTGCGAGCTGAGACAAAGCACTGATCTCTCTTTTAGGTAGCGGGCGGCTCTGCTGGCATTACATCGACTTCTACCGCGAGCTGATGGTCGCCACCGCCGTTCATAACACCCTTGAGAGGGGCGACATCCGCATAATCCCGGCCCCAGGCCAGCACCGGGTGCTGTTCACCGGCGATGCTGCCGTTGGTGGGGTCCAGCGCTAGCCAGCCCCAGTCGGGTATCCATACCGCCAGCCAGGCATGCGAGGCATCAGCCCCCACCAGCCTGGGTTGGCCGGGAGGTGGGCGCGTTTCCAGGTAGCCACTCATGTAACGCGCCGCCAAACCGACTGAGCGCAATGCACCAATCATCAGATGCGCAAAGTCCTGGCAAACACCGCGTTGGCTGTTCAGCACATCGGCCAGAGGAGTGGCCAGAGTGGTAAAACTTGGATCGTACTCAAAATCTTCATAAATCAGTCGATTAAGCGCCAGCGCTGCCTCAACGATAGGGCGGTTAGGCGTGAAACAGCGACCAGCGAAAGCCGCCAGGTCAGCATGGCGACGTACAAAAGGCGAATCCAGGCGGTAAAGCTCGAGGTCAAATTCTCCCTGCTGATCGAGTTGTGCTGCTACCTGCTCCCAGCCGGGGGAGTGGCTTGGCAGCGTTGCTGGTGGCGCTGTCTCAATCGGCGTAATGGCAGTGACTTCCAATGCCCGATGTATCTCTTCCAATGAAAAATACAGCACCCGGTTGCCGAAAATGTCGCGGCGTTCCATTTGTACCTGGGGGGCTGGCAGAATGCTGAGCTCAGTGGCCCCGCATTGCTGCAGCTCGGTGCTGCGTGGGAGTACCCGAGCTTCGTTATGGCACAAGGTAACGGCGGCAGAATATTCGTAGCGGGTGGTGTGGCGCAAGGTGTATTTCATTGGCCAGGTTCCATGCTGATCAGCTGCTGGGTCTGTTCGACGTGGCTGAAGTGGCTTTGACTGATAGCGTCAGACAGCATGCCAAGCGGTGTTATCAGATCATTGATCAGGGTGTTGAGCGCCTGACTGGCTTCCGGGGTTTCGCCAACACGGCTAAGCTTCTCGATATCGGCGAGATGTAGCGCGGCATTGGCCTGAATCAGAAGCCGCCGCTCACTGTTGCGGTAAGGCGTCTCGCCGCCAGGCAGACGATCGATTTGCCGCTCAAGGCGTTTGAGCATGTAACCGACCGAACGAGGATTGCTTTCATCAAATAGCAGCAAATCAAGAATTGCCGCCGGATTCAGTTCACTGCGATAACGCCGCCGGTAGGCCGTAAAGTTGTCGGTGGTGGACAGTGCGACTTCCCACAGTGCCTGACCGGGAGAATCCGGGGCGCGAAGGATTCGCTGTATCAACGACAGCAAACCAAGCAGACGGTCGATAAAGCGCCCGATATCCATGAACCGCCAGCCGAAGTGATGGGGCATGGTTTCGTTGCACAAACCATAAAACGCCGCCAGCTGAGCTGACAGATTTTCACAGGTGCGTCTTGCCGTGCTGGTGCTGCGGGCTGTGCTGTGCCAGTCGACCTGCTGGCCGAGCTGATTGAGCACTCGCCAGGAGTCATCACCCAGGTGGTCGCGAACACTGCGTGCATTGTTCAAGAGCTGATTAAACAGTGCCTGCAACGCCAGCGGGTTGTGCTCATCAAATTGTTCCAGCAGCGCACCACGCTTGCGGGCAAAGTGGCTGTCTGTGGAGAAGGTCTGTTCCGTTAGCTGGATATTCAGGCTCAGCAGCAGTTGATCCAGCAGCCCATCGGCCAGTGCGTCCTGTTCGTATTCCATCAGGCGCAGCAGCGCTTCACGCAACAGTCGCGCCCGGATATCCAGGCGTTCTCCGTAGCGACCCAGCCAGAAGAGATGTTCCGCGACCCGGCTGGGAAGGTCCAGTCCATCTCGAGTGGTAACAATGGGTGAATGCGCCTGACGCATCTGGCTGACATGAGGTTGTGGCGTGTCGGCTGTTACCCAGACATCCTTGACCACCTGCGCTCCGAGAGACGAGGAGCCGGGTTGACCTGCCCAGGCGAGGCCGCCAGGCATCACACGGTATTCGCCGTGATTGTTGGCCCCCTTGGCCTTCAGCGTTTCCGGTGTCCGGCTGGTAAAGCAGCGCAGGTTTAAGGTGGTGGGCACCAGGCCTTTGAGGGTCGAGTCAAACACTGGGCTGGTCGACGCGGGAGTATCGGCATGCGCATTGCCAAGCAGCAGCGTTTCCCCAAGCAGGTGCTGGCATAGCCTGGGGAGTTCATCACGCAGTGGCGCCGCTTCGAGAATGCCTACTCCCGGTGCGTTGGATAGGGCTACCTTCCCCGCGCGCACCGCCTGAAGCAAGCCGGGTACGCCAACGCTTGAGTCACCACGAAGCTCCAGAGGGTCGCAGAGCGCATCAAGGCACTGGCGTAAGATGACATCGACGGCTTTTAGACCGCCCAGGGTGCGTAGCCATACCTTTGCATCACGTACCACCAGATCCTGACCTTCCACCAGGGGGAGGTTAAGGTAATTGGCAAGGTAAGCGTGTTCAAAATAACGCGGGCTGGCAGGCCCTGGGGAAAGCAGTACCACATTCGGTGCTTCACGATGCTCATTTGCCAGTGATATCAGTGCCCGATGATGCTGATCCAGAAAACTGGCCAGCCGCTTGAGTAGCGCGTTGCGGTACATGTCCGGCAGAGCGCGCGCCATCAGGATACGGTTTTCCAGCGCAAAGCCCATACCAGCGGGTGCCTGCAAGCGGTCCGCCAATACTCGCCACTGGCCCCTGGCATCGCGAATGACGTCAATGGCATGAAAAGTGAAAGGCGGGTGATCACTCGGCAATGAGCGATAGCAGGGCAGCAGTAATTCCGGCGTGGCAAGCAGGCTTTTAGCGGATAAAACACCCGCCTTGAACAGGGTGCGCGGGCCGTAAATATCCTGATAAAGAGCGCTCAAAAGGCGACTGCGCTGTGCCAGGCCAGTGGATAACGTTTGCCATTCTGTCTCTTCAATGACCCAGGGGAGTGGATCAACACGCCAGCTGCGCTCCTGGCTTTCTGCATGCATATTAAAGATCACGCCGTTCTCAGCCAGAAGGCGCTGGACTTCTTCATCCTGCTGTCGGCGGCCGTCATCACCCAGTCTCTCCAGTGTGGACAGCAGGCTTTTCCAGCCAGGGCGAAGCTTGCCATCGGCGTCCAGCATGGCGTCAAAACAATCAGGCGCCGCCTGACGCTGAGCGGTCAGGTAATCATCGACCAGCCGCGTTGTAAGCAGGGGCGAGGCTGAAGGTGTTGCGGACGAAGTCATTGGGCACGGCTATCCTGAGTCATGTGGAAAAGATTATCCTGCACGGCTGCCGATTCGCAAAGTGTCCATGTATCAACGCTTGCTAATTTCTATTGCTCTGGCAATCACGGTGCTTACAGCCTCTTTACCTGCATAACGACATCGAAGTCGGAGTCGCATGGGCTGGTCGTACCGGTAATGGCGGCAGCGCTGCCGATACTGGGCGTGGCGGCCAGGGGAATATGGCCTTCGCCAGCAAGAAAGCCTGATGTCGCATCCAGTCCGACCCAGCCAGCCCCTGGCAAAAAGACTTCTGCCCAGGCGTGAAGATCGCAAAAATCCTCTTTTATGTCATCGCTGGCAGGGCTTTCTGAGCTTTGCTCTGTCATTTCCGTCGGAGCCAGCTGGATCAGGTAACCGGACACAAAACGCGCCGCGAGTCCTAAATGGCGCAATACCTGGACCAGTAGCCAGGCGCTGTCACGGCAGGAGCCAATTCCCCGGAGCAGGGTATCTTCAGCGCTCTGTACGCCGGGCGCCATGCGCATCTCGTATTGAATGTCACGCTGTACACGCTGGTTGAGCGCGACCAGAAAATCGACGCTTGGGGTTGGCGTGCGCGCAATGCTATCCAGCCACTTAACCAGTTGTGGCCCTTGATCGGTGATTTCCAGATACGGCCCCAGTTCCTTTTGCAGCACGTCAGAATAGCGAAAAGGAAAAGTATCTGCCCCATCGTCAAGGAAGAAATCAAACGGGTTGATCGGCACCATATCGGCTTCAAGCGTAACGCTGATGCTCAACGTGTTGCGCGGCTCGGGGAACACCACGCGGGCATTAAAATTGCCGAACGGGTCCTGCTGCCAGTGGAGCGTGTGGTCATCGCCTGACACTTCCAGTGCATAGGCGTTGATCGGTGTTCGACACTGGGGCGCCGGGCGCAAGCGAATCACGTGGGGTGAAAGCCTGACAGGGCGGTCAAAGCGATAGGTGGTTCGGTGAAACAAAGCAACACGGGTCATAAGCCGCCCTCACAAAAAATCGGGACGTCTGGCATTCCATCGTTGCGAATGCCAAAGATGAAAACAGCGCATTCGCAGATAACCAGCACTGGCGTTCAATGCTACGCCAAAGCGTGCTTCAAAAGGGAGCCGCACGGAACAATATTTCCTTTTGGTGCTTCTTGGTGTTTTTTGATGCATCGGTTTTTGAAAGTGCTTTTTTTTGGTGCATGCAACTCCACTCGCGCCATTAATACGTTCGACAGTGTCTTGTTGATACATCAGTGCTTACCGCTTGGCACGTAACTTGCTGTGACTTACATCTGAAGATGCACGTTGAAGAAAGGTTTAACGGTCAGTCTGCGCTAAGCAGTATAAAAATAGACACCATAAGACATTACCCAATCAAGGTGTGATCTTAAATTGATGTGTGGAGAGTGCGCCAATGAGTCAGGTTAACTGGAATAACTATGCATGTGGCGACTTTTACGATGAGTTGCTGTCAGCGCCAGGCGTGCCACGTGCCTCGGCCATGGAGCTGTGCCGCATGCTGGAAGGCTTCAGTGCGCAGGAGTTGCAGGAGCGCAAAACGGCGGCTGAAGTGGCTATTCGCACCATGGGCATTACCTTCACGGTGTATTCGGAGGGCTCGATGATAGACCGGGCCTGGCCGTTTGATATCGTGCCACGGATTATTTCCGCCAATGAATGGCGCAGAACCGAGGCAGGCCTCAAACAGCGCGTGGAAGCGCTCAACCTGTTCATTGATGATCTCTACCACGATCAGAAAGTGATCAAGGACAAGGTGCTACCCGCCGAGGTGCTTGCCCAGTCGGTTAATTTCCGCACCCAGTGCGTGGGCATCAGCCCGCCTCGTGGCACCTGGGCGCATATCTGCGGCTCGGACCTGGTGCGCGGAGGTGATGGCACCCTTTACGTGCTGGAGGATAATCTGCGGATTCCTTCCGGGGTTTCCTACATGCTGGAAAACCGCAACGTTACCAAGCGGGTGCTGCCGGAGCTGTTTGATTCAGGCAAGATTCTGCCGGTAGATGATTACATTGCCCATCTCTACGACATGCTGGCAGGGCTATCGCCTCGCCCTTGGGATGACCCTCAGGTCGTTGTACTGACGCCGGGTATCTACAATTCCGCCTATTTCGAACATGCTTACCTGGCCCAGCAAATGGGGGTCGAGTTAGTGCAGGGCAGTGACCTGCTGGTCGATGAACACGATCGCGTCTATATGCGCACCATTCAGGGGATGCGCCGGGTGGATGTGATCTATCGCCGCATTGACGACGAGTTTCTCGACCCGGAAGCCTTTAATCCGGATTCGATGCTTGGTGTGCCAGGGCTGATGCGTGCCTGGCGCAGTGGCAACGTTGCGCTGGCCAATGCCCCCGGCGCTGGCGTTGCAGATGACAAGGTTGTCTATGCGTTTGTGCCTGAATTGATTCGTTATTATCTGGATCAGGAGCCCTTGCTCCCTAACGTGCCGAGTTATCTTTGCATGTTCGAAGATGATTGCCGCTATGTGCTGGATCACCTGGATGAGCTGGTGGTTAAGCCTGCCAATGAGTCGGGCGGCTATGGCATGTTGATCGGACCGCATTCGACCCAGGAAACACGCGATGAATTTGCCCGGCTGATCAAGGCAAATCCGCGTAACTATATGGCGCAGCCAACGCTGGCGCTTTCCACCACGCCGACGCTGGCAAACGGTCTTCCTCAGCCGCGCCACGTGGATCTTCGTCCGTTTATTCTGTCGGGTGCGGAAACCCATGTCACCATGGGCGGGCTGACTCGGGTAGCCCTTACCGAAGGCTCGCTGGTCGTGAACTCTTCTCAGGGGGGCGGCAGCAAAGACACCTGGATTATCGAAACTGACGAAAACCATGAAGCGGCGACCACTGCCGTACAGGGGGTCTAGCGCCATGTTGTCACGTGTAGCAGAAAACCTTTACTGGATGGCACGCTATATCGAACGTGCCGAAGATACCGCGCGCCTGTTAAGCGTCAATAGCCACCTGATGCTGGATTTGCCGCGTAACGTTCCCCTGGGGTGGGGGCCGTTGGTGGAAATGACCGGTAGCCTGGAAGCCTATCAACAGCGCTATGAAAGTTTTGATGAGCGTAGCGTCGTACACTTTTTATGTGCTGAGGCAAGCAACAGTAGCTCTATTTTGGCATCGCTTGCCAGCGCACGGGAAAATCTGCGCACCACTCGTGATGTGGTGCCGCGTGAAACCTGGGAAGAGGTCAATCAGCTGTATTTCTATATCGCCGATAACGCCGAAAGTAGCGTGAAACCGCGTCAACGGGACCGCTTCCTTCAGCACGTTATCCGTGGCTGTCAGTCACTGACGGGTCTGATTGAAGGCACCATGAGTCAAGGTTCCGCGCGCACCTTCATGGAGCTTGGCAGACAGCTGGAACGCGCCGATATGACCACACGCATTGTCGATGTGCGTTCGGCAAGCCTTTTGCCCAAGAACCCGGATGAACTGACGCCGTTTGAAAACCTGCAATGGATGAGCGTATTGAAATCGCTGACGGCGTATCAGATGTACCGTCAGCAGATTCGTTTGCGCGTACGCGGCCCAGATGTGCTGCGATTCCTTTTTCAGGATCCCTGTCTGCCGCGCTCGATTGCCTACAGTCTGGAAACCCTGGGCGAACAGCTGCAGTCTCTGCCGCGCTGCGATCGTGCATTGGCAACGGTGCTGATGGTGCGTGCAGACGGAAACGAGGCGGATGTCCAAAGCCTGGCTTACGCACCCAATGAGTTACACGCCTTTATCGATATTATGCAGATCGGTTTTGCCAATATTCACAGTGCCATCGCAGCAACGTATTTCGTCAACAATGATCGCGTGCCCAAGGTTGACCCGCATCAGGAGGAGAGAAGCACTGACGACGATGTTGCCTGACACGCAACGTGATGTTTCCGGTGGGCCTGCTCTTAACGGATAAAACAGGCCCTCTGGTTCAAGCCACTACTTTTCATCGGACGTTGCTTTTCATCAGATCACTTCTCTTCATCGAGTTTACTTATTTCCCTCTCCGGCGTAACGGCTTTCCTGTTGATTGATATCCCGAGCTGATGTCCCTCCTAAGGTCTGTCTCGGCGTTAACTCTTTTTATCCATATATTGACGCTTACGTCAACTTCCTGCTATACCATCCCCTGTTACCCATTCAGGCGCTGCCGTAAGATTGATTCCCTGCGTGCAGGCGACGAAAGGCGCGCATGACAAATACAACAGACACGCCCCTTTAACAGGTGCAAAAGCTAACTGGAGAGATGCCATGTCCGTTCGCGAAATCCCCATGTACATTGATGGTCAGCCGGTAAAATCACAGAGCCAGGATTGGCGTGATGTGGTTAACCCCGCCACGCAAGAGGTGGTGGCCAGGGTACCGTTCTGTACGGCGGAAGAAGTGGAACGCGCTGTCGCCAGCGCCAAGGAAGCCTTTAAAACATGGCGCAAAGTCCCCTTGGGCAAGCGCATGCGTATCATGCTCAAACTCCAGGCGCTGATTCGTGACAATACTGCTGAACTGGCGGCGATGATTACCGAAGAGCATGGTAAAACCCTGCCGGATGCGGAAGGTGAAGTGGGTCGCGGCCTTGAAGTGGTGGAGCATGCCTGCTCGATTACTTCCCTGCAGCTGGGTGAGTTGGCGGAAAATGCCGCCAGCGAAGTCGACGTCTACACCATGCATCAGCCGCTGGGTGTTGGCGCGGGTATTACCGCCTTTAACTTCCCTATCATGCTGCCATGTTTCATGTTCCCGCTGGCCATTGCCACGGGGAATACCTTTGTCCTCAAGCCCTCCGAGCAGGACCCGACGTCCACCATGCGTCTGGTTGAGCTGGCTCATGAGGCCGGTATCCCCGCAGGTGTGCTGAACGTGGTACACGGCGGGCCGGATGTGGCGAATCAGATTGCTGATCATCAGGACATCAAGGCGCTATCCTTTATCGGCTCCAGCCACGTTGGGTCGCTGCTCTATAACCGTGCTGCCGCCGCAGGCAAGCGTATGCAGTCAATGATGGGGGCGAAAAACCACTGCGTGGTCATGCCGGATGCCAACCGCAGCCAGGCGATTAACAATCTACTGGGGTCCGCATTTGGGGCGGCAGGGCAGCGTTGCATGGCGAACTCGGTGGTGGTGTTAGTCGGGGAAGCGCGTGAATGGCTAGGCGATATCGTAGCCGGTGCGCAGAGCATGAAGATCGGGCCTGGCACGCAGCGCGATGCGGAT
Source organism: Halomonas sp. LS-001 (assembly GCF_052983955.1). Taxonomy (NCBI): domain Bacteria; kingdom Pseudomonadati; phylum Pseudomonadota; class Gammaproteobacteria; order Oceanospirillales; family Halomonadaceae; genus Halomonas; species Halomonas sp. LS-001. The sequence goes on along the minus strand of NZ_CM129816.1, from coordinate 2,694,649 downwards.
CTCGGCCCCCTGGTATCTCCTCAGGCTAAAGACCGCGTTGAACGTCTGATTACCGCAGGTGAAAAAGAAGGTGCCAAGCTGCTGGTGGACGGCAGAGGTTGCACGGTCGAAGGTTACCCGGACGGCAACTTCGTCGGCCCGACCCTGTTTGCGGATGTGACGGCGGACATGACCATTTACCGCGAAGAAGTTTTCGGCCCGGTACTTTGTGTGCTTTCCGTCGAAACCCTGGATGATGCGATTGAGTTCATCAATGCCAACCCCAACGGTAACGGCACCTCGATTTTTACCAACTCCGGTTGGGTAGCGCGTCGCTTCGAGACCGATATCGAAGTGGGTCAGATTGGTATCAACGTACCGATTCCAGTGCCCGTCGCCTACTTCAGCTTTACCGGTTCACGCGGCTCCAAACTGGGCGACCTTGGCCCCAACGGCAAGCAGGCGATTGCTTTCTGGACACAGACCAAAACGGTCACCGCACGCTGGTTCGAGCCGGAAAACGTATCCAGCGGCATCAACAGCACCATCTCGCTAAGCTAACAGCGCCAGATGCGGTAAAGCTAGGTTTATAAAAGAAGGGTTATAAAAGAGAAGTTGTAAAAAGTATGCCCCGCCAATGCGGGGCATATTGATAAATAAAGACAGCTTTCTCAAACCGAGTCGAAAAGCGGCAGAGTCTCAGTCAGAAGGTGCTCGAAAGGTTCCAGCTGGCTTTCATGCATTACCAGTATCGATGCTTCCTGAGTAAAGTGACGATCCGGCGGCGTTAAAAACGCAAACTCACCTTCTTCTAAATGGAATTCATGGATTTCGCGAATGCCTGCCGGTGTACGACACTGGCTGCTACGGTAGGCATCATCTTCGCTATATACCAGGCGATGATACATCTTGAAAAGTGTGTAAAGCGTCAGCCCACCGTTGAATTCAGGCCAGTGAGCGGGGCGAAGACGGATGTCCTGATCCAGCTTTTGACCATCTGCTAGCGCATTGGCAATCACAGTATCTAAAGGCGCCGCCAGCAAGCTGTTATCAGTGCATGGGAAAGTGTTGGCATGTTTGGCATCCGCATTGAACAGGGTGCTGACACGTTTAAGGTCCGCTAGGGTGTTCAGGGGATATTCCGCATATTGCAGCTCGCTGGGGTCATAACCACCGTTTTGCCAGCCATGGATCACCCTTAGCGTTAACAGACCTCGTTGCATAGGAATGACGGCAAGCTGGTGAAGCATCACGCGGATATGCAGCTGGCGCTCATGGCTTTCATTATCGAACGCATGATAAGGATCGGCGAAGAGATTGTGGAGGCGACCGGGGGTATGTTCCTTCGCTTCGTTGTAGCGCATGGGGCTTCCCTATAAGCAAACAATCAGCGCTGCAATGCGCATGCGCCAAAAAAGTAAACAAGCTTTAATTAATGCGGTGTTCAGTATGGCGAGCGTAGCAATAAAAGAAAAGCTTTTGACTCACGACTCACGACTCACAAAAACAACAGGAATCAGAATGAACACATCACTTAGCCGTTTCAGCGTACCGGAAGAGCTCAACGAGTTGCCTGATGATATCCGTGACACCATTCTGGCCGTGCAGGAAAAGGCCGGTTTTGTGCCCAACGTGTTTTTGATGCTGGCCCACCGGCCTGACGAATTCCGGGCGTTTTTTGCCTACCATGATGCCCTTATGGAGCGTGAGTCAGACACGCTAAGCAAAGCCGAAAAAGAGATGATAGTGGTAGCCACCAGCGCCCGTAACCGCTGCCTTTACTGCGTGGTAGCCCATGGCGCTCTGGTGCGCATTTACAGTAAAGACCCGCACCTGGCGGATCAGGTGGCGATCAATCACCGTACGGCGCCGATTAGTGAGCGCCATCGTGTCATGCTGGATTTTGCGCTGTATTGCGGCCTGGATGTCGGCGAGTTGACAGATGACTGGGAAGCACGCCTGAATGCGGTAGGGTTCACGCGTGAAGATATCTGGGATATTGGTGCCATTACTGCCTTTTTTGGCCTTTCCAACCGCCTGGTAACGCTGACAGGCACGCCGCCCAATAGCGAGTTCTATCTGATGGGGCGAGTGCCGCGCGACAAGAGCTGAGGCTTTACTGGCCTGGGTTTTAATTGCCCGGGTTTTAATTACCTGGGTTTTAATTGTCTGAGCTTTACTCGTTTATAGCAATCCGCAACAATAATAGAGTCTACTACTGACAACTTACATTCACTGTCGCCAGGGGAGCCTTAGGGCTGAGAATACGCGCCGTTGCGCGCAGACCCTGGAACCTGATCCGGTTCGTACCGGCGGAGGAAGTGCGACATGCCATATCTGACAGCCGCGGCGCTTGGCGCGGCACTTTTCTGTTTTGCTTTTTTGGGTCTGCGGGCGCGCTATGCCAATCATCTGCTTGGCGATAACGCCGTGGATGACTACCTTTCCGCACGTAACTCGCAATCTTCATTCACCATTGGCCTATCCTTTCTGGCCTCAGGCATGGGGGCGTGGATTCTGTTCGCGCCGCCGGAAATCGGTGCCTTTGTTGGCCCGGTTGCTCTGGCGGGGTATGCCATCGGGTCAGCACTGCCTTTTATTGTGCTGGGTTTATACGGTCCTAAAATCCGCCGTGCCCTGCCAAAGGGGCGCAGCATCGCCGAGTTTGCCCAGGCTTGCTACGGGCGTGGTGTACGCTACTGGGTAACGCTGGTATCAGTGGCTTACATGGCCTGCTTTCTGGCCGCTGAGCTAACGGCGATTGGTGCGATTACCGCGCTGCTTTCTGATGTGCCGCCTGCGCTGGTGATTCTCGGTGTGGCGCTCACTACCTTGCTTTATACCGCCGTTGGTGGTCTCAGGGCGAGCCTGGCCACGGACCGCTGGCAGGCCTGGCTACTGATTATCCTGCTGGTGATTGTTGGCGGCGTTGCCTTGAACGCGCTGCCTGAATTGCCAGCTGATGCCGTTATGCCCAGCGCGCCTATCGGGAGCGCACTGAGCGTGGCACTTACCCTGGTGATAGCAGTGACGGCCGCTAACCTTTTCCACCAGGGCTACTGGCAGCGGGTATGGGCCGCAGAAGATAACCGTAGCCTGGCACGCGGTGCCTGGCTGGGCGGTGGCGCGACCGTGGTGGTGGTCATGTTGATTGGTGGCTTGGGTATCGTGGCGGCGATGAGTGGGGTGGCCCTTGGCGAGCCACCTATCCCGTTTTTTGCGCTGCTGTCTGAAGCGCCGAACTGGCTGGCGCTCCCCGCCTTGGTGCTGGCGGTGACGCTGGTTGCTTCCAGCGTGGACACGCTGCAGAACGCTATCGCTTCCCTGGCCAGCGAGCAGTTCTCTGCGCAGAAAGGCTCACTGGGCGTGGCCCGTTGGGTGACGGTACTGCTGATGGTGCCGGTGGTAATTGTCGCGCTGCAGGGCGTATCGGTACTGCGTCTCTTCCTGATTGCCGACCTGCTCTGCGCCGCCATTGTGGTACCAGTGTTGCTTGGGCTGTGGTCGAGGATGACACCCGTCGCGGCCATTGCCGGTGGCGTTGCGGGCATGCTCGGTACCGTGCTGCCCGGTTGGGTGGCGCAAGGCAACCTGAGTGCGGGTGTGCTGGCGGCCACCTTTCCAAACAGCATTCCCACACTGGCGCCTTTTGTGGGTGCCTTGCTGGCCTCGACGCTGGTGAGCGTGATGATGGCGTTGCTCAATCGCCGAGCGGCCGTTTGAGGTAGCGTAAACGCAGAGCCAGCAGCCCCAGGCCGCTGGTTATCAAAATCACCAGCACGCCCAGCAGTAACGGAAAAGCCCCCGCGCCCAGCCAATCCAGCAAAGGGCCGGTCAGCGATGGAATGACCAGGGCGCCGCTACCCGCAGCGGTAAAGATGGCGCCTGTGGTTCGCCCATGCATTTCCATTACCTTGTTGCTTAATGCATAAAGGGTTGGAAAAAAGGCGGATGCGGCCAACCCGAATAACAGCGCGCCCACGCTCAAGGGCACCCAAAGCGCATGCAATGCTCCCGCAGTTGCCAGCCCCAGCGCCAAGCAGCCGCATAACACCACCCAGGGCGAAGTGATGCGCAACAGCGGTATTGCCAAAAGTCGCCCAGCAGAAAGTGACAGCCAGAACAGGGTCGCTAATATAGCGGCCTCTTCGGCCGCCATTCCCACCAGCACGCCGTAAGATGTTACCCAGCCCGCAAAGGTAATCTCCATGCCCACATAAAGGGCAAAAATCAGCATGAACAGCATCAGCAGAAGGCGGTCACTATGTTTGGGCGCGGCGTGTTGGATGTTGGTGTCTTCAGGTGGGCGTTTTTGCGGGCTGGAAAAGCGCAGTAACGGCAGTAAAGTGATCAATGCATAGGCACCTACGACCCAGAATGCCCACTGAAACTGGCCGGTCAAGGATAACGCCGCGACCATCACCAGCGGTGTCAGCATATTGCCAAAACTGAAGCAGAAATGCAGAGCGCTGATATTGGGGCCGGCATCGTCACCATGCAGCCATATCAGCAAGGTGTTACCACCGGAATTGAGCGCCACTTCGGCAAACCCCAACACCGCAAATAGCCCTGCCAGCAAAACCAGCAGCGGGCTGAAAGGAGCGATCAACAGTCCCGCGACCATAACGGCACCCATGGCAAACAGCACCCTGTGGCCATCAAAGCGGTCAAGCAACAGCCCAGTGATAAAGGCTCCGCTCATATTGCCCACCGCCCTGGCCGTAAACAGAACCGCGATCTGGCTCATGCTGGCATCCACGCTTTGGGCCAGATGTGGCAAGGCTGGCCCCAGCAGGCCACCTGTCATACCAATAGCGATGAACAGGGCAAAATAGCGCCAGGTCAACTGGCGGTGATAAACAGACGCAAACGGCAACAAGATCAATCTCCATTAAATTTTGCGGTTACCCGATGGCGCGACAGGCAAAGTTTGCTATCGTCGCCCAAGCTGCCTCCTGCAGCGAATGAACAACAAAGCTGAGAGATAGACATTGGATAATAGAAAGGCGTCTGCGATGACCCAACCCCCTGCTTCTCCCGCCCAGGCATCGGCTCATAGCGTGCCAGCTACCATGGCGGCCATGGTGCTGACAGGCCATGGCGATATCGACAGACTGGAATATCGTAACGATGTTGCCGTACCTCAGCCCAAGTCGGGAGAAGTGCTGGTGCAGGTCACCGCCACGGCCAAGAATAATACCGATCGCAAAGCCCGCGAGGGATTGTACCCGACCAAGGATAAAGGTGATGTCACTTCGTTTGCCATGGGGGGCGTGCCTACCTTTACCTTTCCGCGTATTCAGGGCGCGGATATTGCCGGGCGTATCGCAGCAGTAGGAGAGGGCGTAGACGCCAGTCGTATCGGCCAGCGCGGCCTGCTGGATTTCAATATCTACGCCGATGCCCGCCGGGATATCAACCTGACGCCGGACTATTACGGCCACGGCGCTGATGGGGGCTATGCCGAATACGTGGCTTTGCCAGCCGATCAGTTTCATCACATTCCTAACCCGGAACTGGCGGACGCAGAACTGGCCTCCATGGGGATGTGCTCTTACCAGACGGGGTATCACATGATGACCTCGGCCAGCATCTGCCGTGGCGAGCGGGTGCTGGTGACCGGTGCCAGTGGCGGAGTGGGTACGGCGCTGATTCAGCTGTGCCGTATCGTCGGCGCGATTCCTTACGCGGTTAGTCAGCCGGACAAAGCCGATGCACTGCTGTCGATGGGCGCAGAAGCGGTGATTGATCGCGGCGATCTGCCGACCTTTGTCGAGCGCGTGCTGGAACAGACCGGCGGCGCCCCGATTGATGCCGTGATGGACCTGGTGGGTGGCGAGATGACGAACCTGTTCATCGACACCATGATTCACGATATGAACGCCCGGAAAAGCTACCCACGCCTGTCGATTGCCGGTGCCAGCGGCGGCAACGTGAGTGAAATGATGTGGACGCGCATCTACCTGTATCAGGTGCAGATCTTCGGGGTTTCCCACGGAACCCGTGAAGAGGCCGAGCAATTGATGGCATGGATTCGCAGTGGCGAACTCAAGCCGGTACTGCATGCGGCATTCAAGCTATCAGAACTGCATGATGCCGAGCGCTATTTCGTCAACCGGGGAAGTAACTACCTGGGCAAGATTGTCATCGTTCCCGACAGTCAGTGGGACACCCACGGCGCACCCTTTAGCCTGGGGTCAGATCAAGCCAGCACAGAGGCCAGCCAATGAAAAACCGTCACACGCTTCAACTGATGGACACCCATGCCGGTGGTGATGTCAGCCGTATTGTGACCGGCGGTATTGATACCCTGCCGGGAAAAACGGTACGTGAGCAGATGGAATACCTGCGCGACGATGCGGATGGCCTGCGTGAGCTGCTGCTGTTCGAGCCCTACGGTATCCCGGAAATGTCGGTGGATCTGATCGTTCCTGCTTCCCACCCGGAAGCCGCCGCAGGCTATATCATCATGGAGGTCATGGGCTACCCGATCTATTCCGGTTCCAACACCCTGTGTACCGCCACTGCCGTACTTGAAGCGGGGATTGTCGAGAAATGTGAAGGCGTTCAGCATTTCAAACTCGAAGCCCCGGCGGGGCTGGTAAATGTCGAAGCCACGGTCAAAGACGGCGTGGTGGAATCGGTCACCTGTGAAGGGCTGCCCAGCTACATTGACACCTATCGTGCCACCATCAATGTGCCTGATATCGGCGAGGTAACCTATTCCGTGGCCTACAGCGGCGGGTTTTACGCACTGGTGGATGCCGAAGAGCTCGGCTTCAGACTCGTGCTGGAAGAAGAGCGGGCGCTGGCGGAATGTGCCTACAGGATTGTCGAGGCGATTAAAGCTGAACGTGGCTTCTCCCACTATACTCTGGGCGATGTAGGGCCACTGCCGTTTCTGCATTTCATGGGGCCGGAAGAGCGCATCGCAGATGGCTTCATTCGCTCGCGTTCCACGACCTACGTACACCCGGGGGTGATCTGCCGCAGCACCACCGGCACGGGCACCTCAGCACGTCTGGCATTGATGAACTACGAAGGGCGATTGAAGCTCGGTGATAAGCTGGAAACTGTCTCGCTGCGTGAAACCGGCTTTATCGGCACCTTCACCGGCACGCATCAGGCGGGAGAATTCGAAGTGGTAGAAAATACCACCACCGGCCGCAGCTATGTCCTCGCCAACTCGGAAATCGTCATCAACTGCGACGACCCGATGGTCAAATGCGGCAAGTTGCACCATATCCTCAGCGACCGGTAGCGTTTACGCTTTTAGCCACGGATAAACACGGATTTTCACGGATATAAACCCCCTGGTTTTTATTTATGGTTTTGGGTTTTGGTCTTATCCGTGTGCATCCGTGGCGGTTTTACCTCACTCCTCACAAGCCCGCAGGGCGTTCACTCCTCAATATTTCTTCGTAGTATCCGGTTAATACCCGCCATGCTCTGCAAGTTGCTAACCTCATTGATGTGGAGCTGTTTAAAAGCCATAACAATGACAATGACACGACAAGGAGCACAACTATGAGCAAACGCATTTTGATGATTACCGGCGATTTCACCGAAGATTACGAAACCATGGTGCCGTTTCAGGCCTTGATGGCAGTGGGGCACCATGTCGATGCCGTCTGCCCTGACAAAAAGGCGGGCGACACCGTGGCTACCGCCATTCACGATTTTGAAGGCGACCAGACCTATACCGAAAAGCCGGGTCATCGCTTTGCACTAACCGCTGACTTTGCCGCGGTTGACCCGGCAAGCTACGATGCCCTGGTGATACCCGGCGGGAGAGCCCCTGAGTATTTGCGCCTTAACGGTGCTGTACTGGCGATGGTGCGACACTTTTTCGACGCGGATAAGCCGGTTGCGGCTGTCTGTCACGGTGCGCAGCTGCTCGCTGCCGCCAAAGTGCTGGAAGGTAGAAAATGTTCCGCCTATCCGGCCTGTCAGCCGGAAGTCGAGCTTGCCGGTGGGCACTTCGCAGACCTTGAGGTAACGGATGCCGTCACCGATGGCAATCTGGTCACCGCCCCCGCCTGGCCCGCACACCCTGCCTGGCTTTCGCAATTCATGGCGTTGCTGAACCGTTAAATGCGGGTGATGAATACGAGTTGCTGTTCTATGCTGGGATGTACACTGTTTGCATTAATAGAGCGAAAAGCCTCGTATTCATCAATAAAATGGCTGTGTAGAAACAGCTATGCAGTAATGGGTATGTGGTGAGGGTATCTGGAGAGAGGGCTTTGAAAAGTATGTGCAAGCTGTTTATCAACGCTGACCCAGCGTTATGGCAAAGCCAGACGCACTCGCTACGTATTGATGGCATGGTGACCAGCGTGCGGATGGAAAATTACTTCTGGCAAGTGCTGGAAGAAATGGCGCATCGCGATGCGATGAACACCGCCCAGCTGATCACTCGGCTCTACCATGAATCGATTGATGCCGGTCATGATCTTGGTAACTTTACTTCCTTCTTGCGAGTGTGCGTGCTGCGTTACCAGGCGCTGCAGGTCAGTGGCGATATTCCTGTGAATTCGCGCGTCCCGGTTGGCTCGCTGGATGCCAAGGGCATTCTTGAGCGGGAACAGACAAGATCCCATCGCGCAGTGCACTAGACTTGACCTGGGTGGTGTTTAGCCACGGATGCACACGGATGAAACCCTTTTGGGTTTTGGTTTTTATTTGCCATTTTGATTTTGACCTTATCCGTATTTATCTGTGTGCATCCGTGGCAGGGTTTCTCCCTTCACACATACCCCTGTGCTTCCAGGCGTTCCCATACCGGGGCTTTGTCGGCCTCGGTCATCTGGCTCCAGCAGGCAATCTCATCCAGGCTACGCCCGCAGCCCTCACACAGCTGGTTGACCGAATCAATACGGCAGATCTGTACGCAGGGAGACAGCGGCCGCTTTTTGGCAGTAGGGTCAGTCATTGTTCAGGTAATCCCTTTGAATAAGTCAGAAATAGTGTCAGCAGCTCGACAGGGTAATCGGTAAATTGCCCATTGGCACCCCTGCAATCTCTGCTTATTCATCACTTCAGTGTCAGGTTTTATATTGACTCCTTGGTTTTCAAGGAACGAAGGTGGAATGTTCACGCTTTCTGAAGGCCTTTTCCGGCTCTGGCTCCTACTATTTACATGCCGGTTCAGGCACGTCAGAAAGGCTTTTGACGGAAGGCCTTTTATTCGTTGAAAGATATTAAAAATCGTCAATGGTAGGAACGTGAGGCAACAGGTACGGTCACACCCAACGACACGCTGCGCATTCGCTATACTGAAGTAGCAATGCAAGCAGGATTTTCACTCAAGATGCTTTCAAAAAGACGGATCCAGATACGCACTCAAATACTGTGTTAACGAATGTTGATAGTTTGTGTTAACTGCTTGTATGAACCGCTTTTGTTAACAGTTTTTGTGGTAATACTTTTTCAGAGAGTATCTGTATAACTTTGAAGGCATCTGTAGAAAATATCTGTATAAAAAAGCACAGGAGGCTTTACTCATGGCATTTACCGCGACCGACCCTATCAAGATTATTTTCGCTATTCTGCTCCCCCCGCTGGGCACTTTTCTGGAAGTTGGCTTCAAAGGGCATTTCTGGCTGAATATCGTGCTCACGCTGTTTGGCTTCATTCCCGGTATCATTCATGCGCTGTATGTCATTATCAAGCACTGACGTTTAAAGCTGAACAGGTTTAAAGCTAAACAGGTAGCAAAGTCGCCTTGGCGACTTGACCCAGTATCGGGAGGGCCGGTCTCTATTCCATGATGTGCGTAGCGATTAAGTAAGCGCTAAGAATATTAAGGATGTACAACCTTTGTCAACGTAGAGACCGGCCAGCGAATGGCCTACAATGGCATTTTGGCACCTCTCCTGCAGGGGGCCGGATGTTTCTTTCATCACTGCGCGCATGGACTGGGCAAGGGAATACGCCCGTTTGAATCCCAGGGCGGTAGCGTGCCTACAGCTTGGATACCGTAATGTCATTTCTCTCTATTTTTTCACGAACCGGGTTTTCAAGAACTGGGTTTTCACGAGCCGGGTTTCTGAGACCTAGCCTGCTGGTCATTGGTGCTGTCTTGTTAACTGGCTGTGCCACGCATTATCCACATGGCGACGCCGCTTCAGCGGGTTACGTACTCAACCAGGATTCTGCCCGGCCGATACAGGACACCAATCTGAACGGTTTTCTTGAGCAAGCACCGGCAGGAAGCGTGATCAACCTGGCGCAAAGCCCATGGGGAGCTGGCGTGGATATCTCGGCAGGTCAGATTTACCTGGCCGCCAGTGGTCGGCAGTGCCGCCGTTTGCAGGTGATGGGCGGCCAGCAGCCCCAGCGGGAAGCCCTGGTGTGTCGGGCGGCGAATGGCTGGGTCGACCAGCGCGTCATTACTGAATCAACCTCACGAACGCTATAAGGATGCCCAAGATGAAGGAACACGCAAACGCGGTTCGTGCCCACCTCGCCAAGCTGGCATTAACGGCTTCCATCAGTTGTATGACGGTTCTGAGTGCACCGGTCTGGGCGCAGCAGATCACTCAGCCTGACAGCATTTTGCCGGAAGACAGTGGCCAGTCTCAGCAGGTGGCAGATAATCCGCGTGCCGACTGGCGCAGCGGCACCTATGGGCCAGTGCCGCAAAGCGAGCGTGAAGCCATGATTGATGGTCTGCCGCCGTTTGGTGCCAACCTGTTTACCGGTGGTTTTCGTGGAGCCATGGGCGACGGTCTGAATCCTGGCTACCAGGTTAAACCGGGAGACCAGGTAACGGTACGCGCCTGGGGTGCCATTGAGCTGGATCGTGCTTTGCCCGTTGATGCGCAAGGCAATATCTTCCTGCCGGGGATCGGCCCGATCAACATCGAAGGGCAGAGTAGCCAGCAGGTGGATAACGCCGTGCGCAGTGCCATCACCTCGGTCTATCCAGACAACGTCGAAGTGTATACCAACCTGCAGGGTGTGCAGCCTGTGGCTGTCTTTGTTACCGGTTATGTGGAAAACCCCGGCCGGTACGCCGGTACGCCCAACGATTCCCTGCTGTATTTCCTCGATCAGGCAGGGGGGATTGACCAGGACCTGGGTAGCTACCGTCAGATTTACATCAAGCGCAACGACCGCGTAATTGCTAACGTTGACCTTTACGACTTCCTGATATCCGGTGATATTGCCCGCCCACAGTTCCGGGATGGCGACACTATTGTCGTGGAAGAGCGCGGTCCTGCCATTGCCGTCACTGGTGATGTGCATCGTGAGCACCGTTATGAACTGCTGAACAACCAGCTCAGCGGCAACGAAATACTCAATCTGGCACGCACTCAGAGCGGTGTCTCGCATGTGCTGTTGCGCGGAAGTCGTAACAGTGGCCCGATGGCAGAATATTATCCGCTGGATGTCTTTGCCCAGCAGACTGTACGCAGCGGCGATGAGGTCATGTTCAGCGCTGACAGGCGTAATGAAACCATTGTGGTGGAAGTTGAAGGCAGTTATTACGGGCCGTCCCGCTATGCACTGCCTCGTGATGCCCGCTTGAATGAGTTGCTGGATGCCATTGCCGTGCCGGAAAGCATGACAGCAGTACGTAGCATTTCATTACAGCGTGAAAGCGTCAGAAAACAGCAGGAACAATCGCTGGAAGATAGCCTGCGTCGTCTGGAAACGACTTACCTCAGCGCGCCATCCAGCACCAACGAAGAAGCCCAGGTGCGCATTCAGGAAGCCGAGCTGATCCAGGACTTCGTTAACCGTGCCCGTGAGCTTGAACCGAGTGGTCGTCTGGTGGTTGCCAGCAATAACGGTATTGCTGATATTCGTCTACAGGACGGCGACGTAATCACCATCCCTGAAGTCAGCGATTCCGTACTGATCAGTGGTGAAGTGGTGGTGCCTCAAGCGGCGGTTTATCAACCGGGAATGAACGTGATGGATTACATCATGAGTGCCGGTGGCTTCACCAACCGCGCCGATGACGATCATATCCTGCTGGTACGCCAGAACGGCGCCGTGATTGATGCGCGCACCTCGAGCCTTCGCCCAGGTGATGAAGTGCTCGTGATGCCCGCCGCACCCACGCATAACCTGCAGCTGGCCTCCACGCTGACGCAGATCCTCTTCCAGATCGCCGTCGCCACCCGCGTCGCGGTTGATCTGTAATTGTTTGCCACGGTTTTGGGCCACGGATGAACACGGATAACCACGGATAAGGTCAACAACGGAAAACCAAAAATATTTAAAAAAAGTTTTGGGGTTTATCCGTGGTTATCCGTGTTCATCCGTGGCTAGCGTTTTATTTACCCGTGGCTAATAACTAAATCAACTTTCCTCACTAAAAGTACCTTTATGGCTGATGTAAGAGCGTCCCGCACGCCTTGGCAGGTCACACGTAGTGTGTGGTACGCCATGTTCATGCGTGAAGCTATCTCGCGCACCATGGCTGACCGTATGGGCTGGTTCTGGATGATTTTTGAACCCGTCGCCATGGTTGCCATCATGGTGTTTATCCGCAGCTTTATTCGCGGTGGGCGGCTGATTGTCAACGCTGAATTCATTCCCTGGTTGATTATGGGGCTGATGGGTTTTTTCCTGGTTCGCGACGGAATGCTTCAGGGCATGGGGGCTATTAATAGCAATAGTGCCCTGTTTGCTTACCGTCAGGTGCGCCCGGTGGACCCGGTACTGGTGCGCAACTTTCTTGAAGGCATGTTGCGCACCTTTGTCTTTCTGCTGTTTATTGCTGGCGGCTTGATGCTGGGGCTGGATATGTCCCCGGATAATGCAATCCGCGCCATGGGGGGCTGGCTGTCACTATGGTCACTGGGGTTAGGGTTGGGGCTAGTTACTTCTGTCCTGGCTACGATGGTGCCGGAAGTCGGTCGAATCATCCGCATGCTATCACTGCCACTGTTGATACTTTCCGGGGTTATCCTGCCTCTGAACCAACTGCCGCATTGGCTGCTGGAATATCTGATGCTCAACCCCATTCCCCACGGTCTGGAAACCCTGCGTCTCGGGTTCTTCGAAAAATACCAGGTCGTGACCGGCACCAGTATGCTGTATTTCTGGCTATTTACATTATCTACAATCGCGTTAGGGCTGCTGTTTCACCTGCGCTTTGCTGAACGGTTAAAGGCAAAATAATCGATGCAACGTTTTCTTCGTCATAATCCTCATTGGCTTGTCGCGTTTATTGCAATCGCGGTTGTTACTTTCTACTGGTTTATCTGGGCGCAGGAACGCTATGTTTCCAACGCCACCGTCGTGCTGGAAAGCCCTCAGGTTGCCGCACCGGAAATCAGTTTTGCTTCCCTGATGGGCGGCAGCGGAGGCAATACCGCTGACCTGTTACTGTTGCGTGAGCACTTACTCTCAGTCGATATGCTCAAGCATCTGGATGAAAAGCTGGACTTGCGTGCCCACTACAGTGAGCACGGCGACATCCTGGCGACCCTGCGTATGCCCGATGGCCCCATTGAAGACCTGCACAAATATTATCTTCGACGCATAGAAGTAGAGCTGGATGAATACGCAGGCGTTCTGAATATTCGTGTGCAAGCGTACACGCCGGAATTTGCCCACCAGTTGGCAACCGAGCTGTTGCAGGCGGGTGAAAACCATATGAACGAAATGGGCCACCGCCTGGCGGAAGAGCAGGTCACCTTCCTGGAACGCCAGATGGTGCGCCTGGAAGAGCGCTTTGAAGAAACCCGCACCCAGCTGCTGGAATTCCAGAATGAGTACGGTCTGGTGTCTCCTACCACAACAGTTGAAAACATTAATCAGGTAGTAGCAACGCTGGAAGGTGACCTTGCCCGGCTGCAGGCACAGCGCAACGCCATGGCGAGCTACCAAAGTGCCCAGTCCTCTGACTTACGCCGGGTAGAGCGAGAACTGGCCGCCCTGCGAGACCAGATTATCGAGCAGCGTGACCGTCTGGCCCAGACCACTGGAGATTCGCTCAACCGCGTTTCTGCTGAATATGAAATGCTCGAGCTGCGCGCCCAGTTCGCCCAGGAAACCTACTCAAGCGCCTTGGCTGCACTGGAAAACACCCGCCTGGAAGCGGCTCGACAGCTCAAACAGGTCAGCGTATTGCAAAGCCCACTAATGCCGGAATACCCGACCGAACCGGACCGCCTCTATAACAGCGCGGTATTTGCCATTATCACCCTGTTCCTCTCGCTGATAGTCAGCATGATGATCATGATCATCAAAGACCACCGGGATTAATGAAACGTCAAATGCGAATGCCACCTCTATGCGCCTGAATGAGACTGACATTCATACCATTAAACGTGTGGTCACTGATGTATTCGGTGATCAGGCGTCAGTAACGCTGTTCGGCTCTCGGCTGGATGATAACGCCAGGGGCGGCGATATCGACCTGATGGTCAGCGTTGATCTACCTATTGAAGAACCGGCCTGGTGCATCGCCAGGGCTCAGGCAAAAATGATAATGGCGTTAGGAGACCGTAAGATTGATATTGTGCTGAATGCCCCGAATCTTACAAAAACCAGCATTCATAAGGTGGCCGGTACCCAGGGAATTGTCTTATGACGCTATCGCCCAACATACAGAGTCGGCTTGAGTTTCTGCTGCGTGTCATCAACAAGGAAATCCGCCATCTGCAGTATGCTGATCAACAGGTCTTTGGTAATGGGCTGCTGCTTGCCGATATTGAAAACCTTGAGCAAAAGCCTGATCTAGCGTTAAAGCTAGAAGCATTTGCTAGCCGCTTTTGCCGCTTACAGGACACATTAGGCGATAAGTTGCTTCCTGCGCTGCTGCGTGCGCTAGGCGAACCGGATAAAGCACTACTCATTAACCTTGATAAGGCCGAAAAATTTGGCTGGTTGAACTCTACAGAAAAGTGGATCGAGTTACGCCAACTCAGAAATCAGATGATTCATGAGTACATTGAAGAAGCCTATGTTCTGCATAACGCGCTAACCAAAGCGCACCAGAATATCACTACGTTGACGCACTTTGCCGAACGCCTGGAGACAGAAGTAAACGCACTGCTGAATCATGATGAGTGGTGAACTACAACCCCCAGCCCCGTCATTCCCGAATGGGGTAATCGGGAATCCATTTTGATCTTGGGTTTCGTCCGTGTTTTCCGTGAGGGTCCGTGGCTAATATCGGGTATTCCTTGCCAAACTGTGGCAGGCCATCAGTTGTTTTAAGAGCCCAACCAGGTAAGCCAGAGGGAACGGCTATGAATTCAAAAAAGGATAAAACAAGTCATGACCAGAACTTTAAAAACCTGATTCTGGATTATCCACTGGAAGCTCTAGCTTTCTTCGCCGCAGAAGAAGCAAGCGGTATAAACGCTGCCGAAACACGAATTACCCCTATTCGTCAGGAACAGCTTAAAGAGCGCTTAGGCGACCGGTTTCATGAGCTGGATGTGCCCTTGCTGGTGGAATGGCCCGATGGCCAACGAGAAGCTTTACTGTTTGTACTTGAGGAAGAAACCAACCCGGCACGCTTCTCGATTCATCGCCTGGCGCATTACACCCTGCATCTTAGCGAGCTCTTCAACACCCAGCGTGTTGTTCCTGTTGTGATATTCCTGCATGGGCGTGAAGGCTTACCTCAACAGTTGCAAATTAAAAGTGAACGGCATTGCTACTTACAGTTTAACTACCTAAAAACCGAACTGAGCCAATTGCCTGCTGCTGAATACATGCAAAGCGATAATCTCGTGGCGCGCCTCAATTTGCCTAATATGCAATGGCCTGAGTCTGAAAAAATAGAGGTTTATGCCAGTGCGATACATGGCTTGTTGACCTTGGAACCTGAGCTGGAAAAGCAACTTAAGTACATCGATTTTGTCGATATTTATGGCAGTCTCACGGAAGATGAGCGTCATGACTACCAGAAGCGCTATCCGCAGGAGGAAAGCAAAATGGCTGGTTTAGCAGAAAGACTCCGTAGTGAAGGCATGCAACAGGGCATGCAACAGGGTATGCAGCAGGGTATGCAGCAGGAAGCTCAGAATATGTTACGTAAGCTTATCAATTTGAAGTTTGGAGAGCTTCCCGTGTGGGCAGATGAAAAACTTCAAAGCGCCAGCACTGCTCAGCTGGAGAACTGGATGGAGAAGCTCCTGACAGCGAATAGCTTAGAAGTGCTGTTGGCCAATAAATGAAGAGTGAGGAAAAATTGAGGTGACGTGCTCCGCGAAGTCACCCTACAAAACCGAAAACACACCTTGAAGCAATGTATCGGAAAAAATACCGTGAAGTAACAATCGTTTAATCACGGTATTTCTTAGCCACGGACACTCACGGAAAACACGGAAAAAAACCTTTTTGATAAAGTAATTTTTTCTTTTTCTTTTGACCTTATCCGTGCCTGTCCGTGTTCATCCGTGGCCAAATTATTTTCTCCGCTTTCATCCGTGGCCAAAAGCCCAATATCTTCTGCGTAGCAACCCATGATCGAAGTCAAAAATCTCTACAAGCGTTACCACAACCACCACGGCAGTGACTGGGTGTTGAAAGACATCAACCTGACCTTTCCGAAAAATGTGAGTGTGGGGCTGATTGGTGCCAATGGCGCAGGCAAATCCACACTCCTGAAGTTGATAGCCGGGATGGATACCCCGGAACGGGGAGAAGTCATTCGCCATAGCCGGGTTTCCTGGCCGGTGGGGCTTTCCGGTGGCATGCAAAGCAATATGACCGGCCGTCAGAACGTCAAGTTCGTGGCGCGGGCTCAGGGTAGCGGGCCGGATGATGTCAAACGCGTGATCCAGTTTGTGGAAGACTTTGCGGAAATCGGCGACGCCTTTGACGAGCCAATTCGTACTTACTCATCGGGTATGCGCTCGCGTATTTCGTTTGGCCTTTCGCTGGCATTCAACTTTGATGTGTATATCTCTGATGAAGCCACCGCAGTGGGAGATCGCGCCTTCAAAGCCAAGGCAAAAGAGCTGTTTGAATCCAAGGTTGGCCAGGCTTCCATCATTATGGTGTCGCACTCAGATGGTATTTTGCGCGATCTCTGCCAGGCGGGTGTGTATTTGAAACAAGGGCGGGCAACATGGTTTGACGACGTCAATGAAGCCATTGATGCTTATAACGCCGATGTTGATGGCAAGAAAAAAACGCCGGTAGCGACGAGTGCAACTGCCAAGAAAACAGCGAAGAAAAAGCTGCCTGATAGTATTGAAGAAAGCGAAAAGTTGCTTGGAAAGCGAAAAAACAGGCTAAACGAGGTTAAAACGACCCTTGCGGAGTTAGAGGCAAAAGGAGGGGCGGATAACGTACGCAAGTTACTGGAAGAAGATTTGAAAAAGCGTCGCAGGGCCGTTAAAGCAGTAAAAAATCATATTGAAGTACTGCGCTCAGGAAAAGATCAGACATCATGAACACGCGTACTTTCCTTATTACCGGCGGTGCCGGTTTTATCGGTTCAGCCGTTGTGCGTGAGCTGGTTAACCATACCGCGCATACCGTTATCAATATCGACAAGCTTACTTACGCTGGTAATCTGGAATCTCTCGCCAGCATCGAATCCAGTCAACGCTATACCTTTGTTCAGGCGGATATCTGTGATGCCTCGGCCATGCAGGAACTATTCGAACAGCACCAGCCGGATGTGGTGATGCATTTGGCAGCCGAGAGCCACGTTGACCGTTCCATCGATGGCCCCGCTGAGTTTATTCAAACTAATGTGGTAGGCACTGCCGTGCTATTGGAAGTTGCACGCGCCTACTGGAAAGCCCTTCAGCAACAAGATGCTGCCAAGGCAGAAGCCTTTCGCTTTCATCACATCAGCACAGATGAAGTTTACGGCGATCTGGCAGAGGGTAAGGGGTTAGAAGTGAGGAGTGAGGAGTTAGCCCTCTCACCCCTCACCAGCCCGCAGGGCGCTCACGCCTCACAAGCAAGCGAAGCGCAGCGCTCACTATTTACTGAAGAAACGCCTTACGCGCCAAGCTCACCGTACTCGGCAAGCAAGGCCTGCTCTGACCATTTGGTGCGCGCCTGGCAGCGCACCTATGGTCTACCTACGCTGGTGACCAACTGCTCAAACAACTATGGGCCGTATCACTTCCCCGAAAAGCTCATTCCGCTGATGATTCTCAACGCCCTGGCGGGCAAGCCACTGCCGGTATACGGCAATGGCCAGCAGGTTCGAGACTGGCTCTACGTGGAAGACCATGCTCGCGCCCTTATCAAGGTAGCGACTGAAGGCAAAATCGGCGAGACCTATAATATTGGCGGGCATAACGAGCAGACTAACCTGCATGTTGTTGAAACTATCTGCGAGATATTGGACGAGCTGGTGTTAGGTGAGAAGTTAGATGTGAGGAGTGAGGAGTTAGGAGTGAGGAGTACCCCCGCACCCCTCTCAAGCCCGAAGGGCGCTCACGCCTCACAAGCGCAGCGCTCACATAAAGACCTGATCACCTTCGTCACCGACCGCCCAGGTCATGACGTGCGCTATGCCATTGACGCCAGCAAAATCGAACGCGAGCTTGGCTGGGTGCCGGAAGAAACCTTCGAAACCGGCCTGCGTAAAACAGTTGAATGGTATCTGAACAATAAGCAGTGGTGGCAACGCGTTCAAGACGGCAGCTACCAAGGCCAGCGACTGGGTAGTTTGTGAGTCTTGCACGGTTAAAAACGAATTAGCCACGGATGAACACGAAAAAACCGTTAAGGCCACGGATGAACACGGATATTCACGGATAAACCCCAACACCTTTTTTAAGAAACAATATTTTTATTTTTTATTTTTTATTTTGCGCTTTTGACCTTATCCGTAGTTATCCGTGTTCATCCGTGGCTTAGATAACGTGGCAAAAAAAGGATGCAGTATGCTCAAGGAAGAAGAGCTAACGTACAGAATCAGGGGTGCTATTTTTGAAGTCAGTAACCAGCTAGGTTCGGGGTTTTTGGAAAGCGTGTACCAAAAAGCGTTAGCTATCGAGCTATTAGCTCTTGGTCTACAAGTTGAAATTGAAAAACCTGTCAATATTTATTACAAGCAAAAAATAGTAGGTCAGCATCGTCTGGATATTCTTATTGAAGGCAAAATAATTTTGGAGCTAAAAGCGCAAGCCCAGGTTCCGGCATCGGCAGAAGCACAGCTCATCAACTACCTGCATGCTACTGGTTTGCCGATAGGGTTGCTTGTCAACTTTACTTACCCGAAAGTGTTTATAAAAAGAATCGTTATCTAAATTTTAGCCATGTCAGAACTGGCCACGGATGAACACGAATGAACACGGATAAACCCCAAACCCTTTTTTTTTAAAATATTTTTTGGTTTTTCGCTTTTGACCTTATCCGTGGTTATCCGTGTTCATCCGTGGCCTCAATGGTTTTACTATGAATATTCTCATCACCGGCGGTAACGGCCAGGTTGGCTTTGAGCTTCAGCGCCAGTTTGCCCTCTTCGGCAATATCCTCGCGCCAAGCCGCGCCGAGCTGGATCTAAGTAATACCAAGGCCGTAGAGTCTTATCTGGCTGAGCATCAGCCCGGCTTGATCCTCAACGCCGCTGCCTATACCGGCGTTGATAAAGCCGAAAATGAGCCAGAACTGGCCAGGCGCCTGAACGCTGGTTTGCCTGCCCAGCTAGCGGAATATGCGGCAGTAAATCAGGCCAGGTTAGTGCACTACTCCTCGGATTACGTCTACCCCGGCGATGGTAAAACGCCCAGGCAGGAAGATAGCCCTACAGGCCCGCTAAGCGTTTATGGCCAAACCAAACTGGAAGGCGATGAGGCGGTGGTAGCGAGCGGCTGTGAATACCTGATTTTTCGCACCAGCTGGGTGTACGCAGCACGCGGCAACAACTTCATGAAAACCATGCTTCGCCTCGGCCGTGAGCGAGATACGCTTAACATCGTCAACGACCAGATCGGCGCGCCCACGCCCGCCCGGCTGATCGCTCAAGTCACCATGCTGGCAACATCGCCACACAACTCACTATTCACCACTCACTATTCACCACTCACTATTCACATCCCGTCAGGTATTTACCACCTGGCCCCACGGGGTGAAACCAGCTGGCACGGCTTTGCTACTGAAATTTTCAAGCAAGCCCGAGAGCAGGGTGAAACGCTGGCGATAACCCCGGAAAACACCAGCAGTATTTCCACCGCGGAATACCCCACACCCGCCAAGCGCCCGCTGAACTCACGCATGGCGATTAGCAAGCTGGAAAACACCCTGGGAATTACACTACCCACCTGGCAAAGCCAGCTGGCGTTAACACTGAAAGAATACTTGGATAGTTAAAGTTAAATAAGTTTGAGCCACGGATGAACACGGATGCACACAGATAAACCCCAACACCTTTTTTTAATAACAATATTTTTTGTTTTTTGCTTTTGACCTTATCCGTGGTTATCTGTGTTCATCCGTGGCCAGAAACTGGTTTACACATTCGTGGCTAAACGTCATCACATAGAGATGAGTATGAGCAACACCCCAAACCGTAAAGGCATTATTCTCGCGGGTGGCTCGGGTACGCGGCTGCATCCTATCACCCGAGGTGTCTCCAAACAGCTGCTACCGATCTACGACAAACCGATGATCTACTACCCGATCTCGGTGCTGATGCTGGCAGGTATCCAGGAAATACTGGTGATCTCAACGCCGCAGGATTTACCCCAATACCGTAGCCTGTTAGGGGACGGCAGCGATTTTGGGGTCCGTTTTGAATATGCCGAACAGCCAAGCCCGGATGGTCTGGCGCAAGCCTTTATCATCGGAGAAGATTTCATCGGCGATAGCCCGGTTTGTCTGGTGCTGGGAGACAACATCTTTCACGGCCAGCATTTTTCGGATCAGTTGAA
Source organism: Halomonas sp. LS-001 (assembly GCF_052983955.1). Classification (NCBI taxonomy): domain Bacteria; kingdom Pseudomonadati; phylum Pseudomonadota; class Gammaproteobacteria; order Oceanospirillales; family Halomonadaceae; genus Halomonas; species Halomonas sp. LS-001. The sequence continues at coordinate 2,673,848 of NZ_CM129816.1, read as the reverse complement.
GCGGGCATGTGGCCAGCAGCAAGGCGCAACCGTGTTTGGCTACACCGTAAAAGACCCAACCCGCTTCGGCGTGGTGGAATTCGATGAAAACGGCACCGCTATCTCCATCGAAGAAAAGCCCACCATCCCCAAATCCCCCTACGCGGTAACGGGGCTGTACTTCTACGATAATGACGTAGTGGACATTGCCAAACAGGTCAGGCCTTCAGGCCGGGGCGAGCTGGAAATTACTAGCGTGAACAATGCCTATCTGGCACGCGGCGACCTCCGCGTAGAGCGTTTTGGGCGAGGTTTTGCCTGGCTGGACACCGGCACCCATGACAGCCTGTTGGAAGCCAGCCAATACGTGCAGACCATCGAACATCGCCAAGGGCTGAAAATCGCCTGCCTGGAAGAAATTGCCTGGCGGGAAGGGTGGATAGACAATGCAAAACTGCAACAGCTGGCAGAGCCTTTGTGCAAAACCCAATACGGTGAATATCTAAAACGGCTACTCACGCAAACGAATGAATTCTCAAAAAATTAAAAGTAGCATAATGTTTCAAATGGTCAGTAAAGGAGCCATCCCTACATGCCACGGGTAATCTATCTGGGCTTGCAAGCCTTCGCGAACGAGCCGCAAGAATTATTGCCGACGGCGGAACCCCCGCTGGCATTGGCGACGCTGTCATCCGCTGAAAATGAAACGCCGTTGAGCCATGATGGCCCCTTGTTGCTGCAACAATTGACCCAGGATGACCAACGCCTCCTGAATGGCTGGTTGAAGCAGGATAAAAAGCGCGAACTGACCATTGCCTGGCCGCAGCCACAAGGTTGGCTGGCCGCTCGTCTGAGGCAGAGCGCAGACCCACAGGCAGCACTGGAGGAATGGCAGCAGCAGAGCAAAGAACTACTCCGGCTTTTCCGTGCCGCCCGCCGCCAGGTAAGGCTGGTAGGCTATGCCCCCGGTAACCCGCTGGAAACCCTGACTTCACCGGCTGCCGGTGAGCCGTTGCCGCCGGTGTATCAACTGGCAGCGGCTCAACTGTTGGCTCAGCAAGCAGCGGTTCAGGAGGTGCATGATTATCTTCTGGCCAGCAGCCAGGAAAGCCATGACGAACCGCTGGAAAGTCATGCGCTGGTAGCAGCGGTGCTGAAAAACCACGACCAACAGCATCAGGCTGAAAAAGAAAATCATCAATATCGGGAGCAGCTCCAACACGCCAATACAGAACGTGACCGCCAGCAGCAGGAGCTTTCCCGCCTGAAGGGTGAGCTTCAGCGTGCGCATGATGACCAGGCGCACTACCTGGAACAGCTGCAAAAAGGGCAGAGTCAACTGGAAGAACGTAATAGCGAGAAACAGACGCTGACTCGGCAGATAGAAGAAGTGGCTGCTTCTGCTGATGAAAATGGCCGACTACTCAAGCAGGCCAATGCTAAACTAGCTCAGCGACAAGGTGAGTTAACAAACCTGAAAGAAGAAAACTCGCTTTTACTTGCACAGTTACACAATGCTCAAGAAGCTTTGGGAACGCAAGTTAATGAGCTAAAAGATTTACGACGGAATAGAGAAAAACAACGAAAAGAAATTCAACAGAACAAACAAAAATTATTGAAAAATACAGAGGAAAATTCATTTCTGTTAACCCAGCTGAATGGTGTTCGGAAAGAGTTGGAGAAGTGCATCTATGAACAGCAGCAGCAAGAAAAAGAACAGCAAAAAGAGGCCGAAAAAAGTCATCAGCAACGATTAGAGTTTGAAGAAGAAAATACTTTGCTATTACAGCAACTGAATGCCATTCAAGAGGCTTATGAAAAACTGACTTATGAAAAGAAAGAGCTAGATAAAACGCAAGAAAAAGCGAAAGAAAAAGCCTTAGAATTGCAAGCTGATCGAGACAAGCTGAAAACTGAGCGAGATAAACTGCAAGCAACAAATTTAGAAAGCAAGAAAAAACTAAATAGCGAATTAAGGAAGCTGGACCAACGGGTAGCCGAGTTACACAAAGCGCAGGAGCAGTTGGAAAAAAGTAGCCTCGATCAAGCCTACCTACGCCAGCAGCTGGAAAAGCGCCAGAAAGAGTTGAACATGTTACGTGCGAATAGCCAGCAGCATATTCACCATCTGGAACGCCTGGTGCAATGGCTGCGCGTTCATGCCCAGCGCCACGCCGCCGCCGCTTACCGTGAAATTCGCAGTTACAAAAAAACGCTACCCAAGCAGGCCGCCATGCTTGAAGCCAGCCGGTTCTTTGATGCCGACTGGTACCGCGAGCAATACCCGGATGTTGCCCAGGCGGGGCTCAAACCAGCCGAGCACTTCATCAAGTTCGGCGCGATTGATGGCCGCGACCCTGGCCCGCTGTTCAGCACTGATTTTTACCTCACCTTCTATGAGGATGTGGCAGCATCCGGGCAGCATCCCTTGCTGCACTATTTACGCCATGGTGTGACGGAACAGCGCGAAACCCGACCGGAGCAACGCCATCTGCCTGCCCCCCAAACGTCAGCCGAAGAGGGTAAATAATGCGCCAGAACGCCGCACTGCTTGTCCACATTGGCCCCCTGCGTGAAGAAAGTGAAATACTGCTTGAAAAAGCCAGCCAGGCAGCGCTGCTAGCGCCGCTTACTGCACTCACACCGGCGCGCCAGAAAACGCTGCAGGAAGCGCTGCCAGCCCTGCACCTGGCAGACCTGCCGGTAACGCCGCCCGGTGGCGAAGCGGTGTGCTATCTCTATGCGCTGCAGGATTTCAACAGCCTGGCGCCTGCCAGCGAGCTAGCCCAGCTTTACCCTGGCCTTGGCCAGGCGCGCCAGAAAACACTGGAAACCCAAACCCTGCCGCAGGCACTAGAGCAGGCTGAGTTAACCCAGGCAAGGATCACGCATCTGGTTATTGAACAACCTGAAATAGCACTGGGCCTGCTCCAGGCGTTCAATCATTCCGGCCTGCTGGAAGCGTTGACTCACTTATGGGTGCGAACCAGCCCGTTGCGCCTCTATGAAGACATGGCCACGGATGCAGAGTTGGCCGAGTGGTGCCAGCAGCATGGCTTTGAAAAGGTAGACGTGGAAGCCGACGACCCGGATTTCTATCTGCAAAGCTTCAAACGTAACCCGCTGTATAGCCAGCTCAAGTCATCACAAGCGGAGTTAAATACCGCACAAAGCGACCTTGAAGCTCGCAACGCCGAGCTTAAAAAACTGACACAAGCCCGCGACAAGTTGACTCAGCAGTTGGAAGCGGCTCAGCAGAAGTTGAAAGAGCAGCAAACGCAGGCAGAGCAGAACGTAGAAAAGCACCAGCAGCAGCTGAATGAAAAAGAGTCCCAGATAAACGAAAGCAACCTCGAAATAAAAAAACTGACACAATCACAGGATAAACTGACCCAACAGCTCAAGGCGGCTCAGCAACAATTGAAAGAGCAGCAATCGCAGGCAGAGCAGAACGCAGAAAAACTCCAGCAACAGCTGAAAGAGCTAAAGAAACAGCTAGCAAGCAGCCAGCAGCAGGCCAATGCCCATCAGCAGTCAGCGCAAGAGGCACAGGATGTCGCAGAGAAGGCAGAGCAACAGCTGAAAGAAAAGGCCGATCAGCTAACAAAACAGCAGTCTCAGGTTAAGCAGCTCAAAGAAGAAAACGCATCACTTAATGACAAGCTGGAAAAGAGCCAGCAGCAGGCCAATGCCCATCAGCAGTCAGCGCAAGAGGCACAGGATGTCGCAGAGAAGGCAGAGCAACAGCTGAACGAAAAGGCCGATCAGCTAACAAAACAGCAGTCTCAGGTTAAGCAGCTCAAAGAAGAAAACGCATCGCTCAATGACAAGCTGGAAAAGAGTCAGCAGAATGCCAATGCCCATCAGAAGTCAGCGCAAGAGGCACAGGATGTCGCAAAGAAGGCAGAGCAACAGCTGAACGAAAAGGCTGATCAGCTGACAAAACAGCAGTCCCAGGTTAAGCAGCTCAAAGAAGAAAACGCATCGCTCAATGACAAGCTGGAAAAGAGTCAGCAGAATGCCAATGCCCATCAGAAGTCAGCGCAAGAGGCACAGGATGTCGCAGAGAAGGCAGAGCAACAGCTGAACGAAAAGGCTGATCAGCTGACAAAACAGCAGTCTCAGGTTAAGCAGCTCAAAGAAGAAAACGCATCACTTAATGACAAGCTGGAAAAGAGCCAGCAGCAGGCCAATGCTGAAAAGGAAAAAGCGCAAAAAGCCGCCGACCAAGCTGAAAGAATAAAGCACGAAAAAGAGGAAATACAGTTAAAGCTTGAGCAGATAGAAAAGGAAAAAGATGAGCTTGAGCAAAAAGTCGCAGGCCAAGAAAATGAGCGAATAGAGTTTAAAGAACAGAATGATGCGCTTAAAAAGCACAATTATAAAATTCAGCAAAATATCGTAAGAGTTGAAGCGCAACTTCAGCTGATTAAAGAGTTTGTTTTAAATGAATAAACCCAGAAGAAATAAACGCAAGGTTCCTGCCCAGAGAACCAGGCAGTATGACAAAGCACAGGAAGAATCAGAAAGTACACTACCTGTGACTACAGAATGGTTACCCGTCGGAGATGATGCATGTAAGCTGGAAAATGCTAGAACCCAATGGCAGTTTGGTGACTGGCAGGCATTGATAAGCCTTACAAAAGAGAACATGCAATCAAGTGCAGATCGCGTTAACCTTGCGATATTGTGTGCATCTGCTCATCAGCAGCTCGGACAAATGCAACAAGCAAAAAAAATGATGCATCTTGCAAGGGATTGGGGAGCGAGCAAAAAGGAAGTTGCGAACATAATGATCAGTGGTGTTCACAACACGCTTGGACGTATTCATGCATTGACTGAAGATAGTGATGCAGCTTTTGAAAACTATCGTAAAGCGTTAATGCTTGATCATAATTCATTGCCGCCAGACTACTTGGTAAAAGCAAGAATTGCTAATGAGCTGGATAATCTGGAAAAAGACCTTACCCAAAAATTAATTTCGAAAAAATCTTTTGAATCGTCAAATTTACCCGTGTCTCATAAAGAGCATGCAGATCATTTGAACGTAAAAGAAGCACAGAACAATTGGGGAGCAGGCAACTGGCAGGCGCTGGTTAAACTGGATAATGCAACCCTACCTGATCAGCCTAGTCGAATTATGCTGGGAATTTTTGCCGCATGCGGGTATCAGCAACTGGGGAATGGTCAGGAAGAAAGAAGATGTGTAGAGATGGTGCAGCAGTGGGGAGCATCATCAGATCAGATTAAAAAATTTCTTCTGTCAGGTGTTTATAATCGCTTAGGGCGTGCAACGGCATTATTGGAAGAATATGAAAGCTCCTTTCATAATTTTAAACGTTCTTTAGTACACGTATCCCATTATATTGATGAGCCTGAAGAACACCTTGAGTCACGTGTGTGTTCTCAACTTGCTGATATTTCGGAGAAAACAGTAATGAGTGTGCTTGAATATTTGGATAGATAACACTCCTTTGGTTTGTTATACTCTAAATGTGTCATAAACGGCTTTTATATAGCCACTTAAGCAGGATGTAAAAAGATGGAACACCTTAAAAATAAGTCAGTGCTCGTAACCGGTTGTTGCGGAACAGTTGGCTCTGAATTAGTAAAACAGCTTTTGGAAAAGTTTGAAGTTGGCCACCTAATTGGTATTGATAATAGTGAATCTGAATTATTCTTTATTCAGCAAGAGTTTCAAGAATATCAAAATGCTAATTTCTTCCTGGCTGATATGCGTGATCGCTCCAAGCTAACACGCTTGTTTAAGGGCGTGGATGTTGTTTTTCACTCTGCAGCATTCAAGCATGTCGTATTGTGCGAGCGTTCTCCTTTTGACGCAGTGCAAACAAATATCCATGGCGTACAGAATGTTATTGAAGCTGCTTATGATGCAGATGTTGACCGTGTTATCTTCACCAGTTCTGACAAAGCGGTAAACCCTACAAATGTCATGGGAACAACCAAGCTTATGGGTGAGCGGTTGATTACAGCAGCTAACAACGCCCAGCGTGAACATAACACTATTTTTAGTTCTACTCGTTTTGGAAATGTGCTTGGCTCACGGGGGTCGGTCATTCCAATTTTTAAAGAGCAGATCAAAAAGGGCGGTCCTATCACTCTGACTGATGAGAAGATGACCCGCTTTATCATGAGTATTCATGAAGCAACACGCTTGGTTATTGACTCAAGTTTGATTGCACGAGGCGGTGAAGTATTTGTAACAAAAATGCCGGTTATTAATATTAAAGATCTTGCTGAATGCATGATTGAGGAATTAGCTCCGGTATATGGTCATCAACCAGAGGATATTAAAATAAAGATTATCGGCTCCAAGCCAGGTGAGAAACTTTACGAAGAGTTGATGAGCAGTGAAGAGACGCGCCGCACTTGTGAGCTGGAAGATTACTTTGCTGTCCTTCCTGCCTTGAGTAATATGTATAAAAATATCCAGTACGATTATCCGGGGAAGTTATCAGATAGTATTACCAATCCGTATAACTCTGAGCTGGAGCCAACGCTATCTAAAGAAGAGCTAACAGCTTTTTTACGTGAACATCAACTGCTGGATGAAGCAGTCTGATTTGATAGCTAAAGTTACTTTAAGTTATAATTTTTATTGATTGAACTAAAGTTAAAAAGGAAAGAAAATGTCTTCACATGTTTTGATTCTTGGTGGTGATGGTTACCTCGGTTGGCCGACGGCAATGTATTTTTCACAGCGTGGTTATGAGGTTACTGTCGTAGATAATTACCTACGTCGTCACGCATGTAATGAAATTGACGTTGGTATGCTGTACCCCGTACCTACACTTCAGGAACGAGCAAAAATCTGGTACGAGCATACAGGCAAAGAAATTAAAGTTGTGATCGGAGACCTAACCGATCCAGAAGTGATGCGTTCATTGTTTAATGGCAACTTCAAGTACGACTGGGCTATTAATCCGCAGTTTTCAGGTATTCCGGAAACCGTTGTCCATTATGCTGAACAGCCGTCTGCGCCTTATTCACTGATGGACTATAAGCGTGCTGATTTGACACTTACTAATAATCTTCGCGTCACTAATAACCTGGTGTTCGCAGTTCGCGATTATGCGCGCGATACTCACATCATCAAGCTTGGTACTATGGGTGAGTATGGTACGCCTAATATTGACATAGAAGAAGGTTGGCTGGAAATTGAACATAAGGGCCGTAAAGGCAAGTTCCTGTTCCCACGTCAGGCGGGCTCGCTTTACCACACCACTAAGGTAATGGACACCGACCTGATGTGGTTTGCTGTGCGCATGTGGGACTTGAAAGTTACAGACCTGATGCAAGGTCCGGTATACGGTAACGAAACCGAAGAATCAGCCATTGATGAGCGCTTGAATACTATCTTTAATTACGATGAGGTGTTCGGTACTGTTGTTAACCGCTTTGTTGTTCAGGCTATAGCCGGTTACCCCCTGACGGTTTACGGTCAAGGCGGGCAGACACGCGGTTATCTGAACATCAAGGACACGTTGCAGTGCGTTCACATGTCAACAGAAACTCCTGCCAGTAAAGGCGAGTTGCGCATTTTCAACCAGATTATGGAAACTTTCAGCGTAAGTGAACTGGCAGAACTTACCCAAAAAGTGGGTAACAAACTTGGCTATAATGTAGAAGTCAAGAGTATTGAAAATCCACGTAAAGAAGCAGAAGAACACTATTACAACCCCACATATCATGGATTGATTAATATCGGGGTAGAGCCACATTATCTAACTGACGATGTGATGGAACAAATGTTACGCGTTGCGGATCGTTACAAGGACAATATCCGTAACGATGTCATTTTCCGTGGGGTTAAGTGGTAACCTGCATAATGATAATAGATTTTACTAAAAAGCAGGAATCCGCTCTGGCCGCCTTTAAGGCGGCCAGGCTGCTTTTTCAACAGCAACGTTTTAGTGACGCCCGTGCTAAATCTTACGAATACAAAGCGCTAATCAACTATCACGATTTTGCAACTGTTGATCGACGTCCAGAAAAACTTCCAACCTGTACTGCAATTATTGTTATTCACAATGGCAGTCAAGATGTTTTTAATTGCATCGATACGCTTCTTAGCCAGAAAGAAGGCCAGTCTTTAGAAGTTATCATAGTTGATAATGGCCATAACGAGCAGCTGGAAGAATGCCTTAAAAAAAGGTCTATCTTATACATACATTGCCCCATAAACTTTCTACCTTCCGAGGGGAGAAATGTAGGAGCTGCTTTTTCACGCGCGCCATTGCTGCTATTTATTGATGATGATGGCCTACCTTGTGAAGATTATATTTCCCAGGCAATTCTTGCCATGTCAAATACGTCGGTAATGGGGGTACGGGGAAGAGTTCTATCACGTAGTAAAGATGGCGCTGTTAGCCCGCACTATGACCTTGGGGAAAAGCCCAGGGGAGAGGCTTCCTTCAACCTTGAAGGCAATATGGTGATTCGCCGCCATATATTCAGGGCGGTAGGGGGGTTCGACCCTCTTATGTTTGGTCATGAAGGACATGAGCTGGCTGAACGATGCCGACGTCTAAAGCCACATGCTCAGATTAATTACTGGCCTGGACTTGTTCTTAAACATGATTTTGCTGTGGGTGACCGCTTGGTAGCCAAGCGCGAGCGTCAGACATTAGGGGAGGCTTACCGCCACTGGCTGAAAATGCAAGAGTTACCCATTGTCTCAGGTGAACCTGTTGAGAATAAAATGGGTACCAGCCTGGTAATGCATCTAGACCCAGAAACTGAGCCTGTAGATGTAATAGAGTATCTTGAGCCATTGGCTGAAAAGTCATCAAGTGAACCAACAGAGGTGCTACTACTGATAAAGGCGCCATTTACCCAACAACAAGCCATCATTAGAACTGTTGTGAAACATTTTTTGGGCCGGCTTAGTATAAAGGTGTTGCCAGCAACTTATTGGTTATTACCGGGCTTGGTGAGGTTCTCGCGTTATTCAAAAATGTTGCTTGTTGATGAAGCATCAGTAGTAGCGCCTTTTACGCTTGAGTATTGCCTTGAACTGTTCGAGATAGTTAGCAGCAGCTGGTTACCAGTACCCTTACAATGTTTGCACTCAAGCCAGAGATACTATGGCAGTCTGATGAGTAAAGAAAACTATCTGAAGGGCTGCCAGCACGTTAATAAAAACGGAGCAGTCACGCTCCAGGTGTTCTCGGAAACCCTGGAGCAGCTACCGTTGGAAACCTATCAACAGCTTAAGAGGCAGCTGGCGAAACGCAAAGCACAGCAACATCTCGCACAACGCCAGCATCTGCCTACATACCTTGTTAATAGGGTGGAAACTCCATCCAATCGAATCGTTCACACCACAGAATACTTTCGGGATGAAGACCTGACAGCTTGGCATCCGCCTGTAAATAAGACGTTGAAGATTGCTTTTATAGGTAGCGAGGTGCTATTCGATAAATTAGCGACCGTTGTAGAGACGGTTGATCTGATGAATCGTCAACAACTTGCCGATGAGGAGATAACAGCCGAGCCAAACGTTGCTTGCCAATTTGATCTCCTCCTGGTGGAATCGCAGTTATTGTCCAGTGGCCAGAAAGCCTATGAAGATACTTGCAGGCAATGGGCTCTAGCTTTCCAGAAAGCCGGTGTTCCTTGCTGTTTCTGGTATACGGAACCGGTCCACCACCTGTATCTTATTCAGGAACTGGCCACCGTATTTGACCACGTAGCGACGGTTGAACAGGAAAGTGCCATCGCCCTACAGTACTATCTTGAAAAACAGAGCAAGGCTCTGCCGGTTTCTGTATTGGGTCCCTGTGTTGCGCCAGCCCTTGATAATGCCATTCGTCAGTTCAAAAAGCCGTCATTCAAAAACCTGCATGTACTTTATGATGGATGGGCAGACCTGATTGAGTTTCAGGAAAATCGTTTACTTATCGAGACGCTAAAACGGGATGATCTGCTAGTGGCAGATGCCAGTTGGCAGTTTAATCAGCTGAAGTTAAAAGATATACCAGGTCTTGAGGCTAGTGTCCTGGGGTATTTGACACCTCACCAGCGTCGCCAAGCGCTAAAAGAGTTTAATGTGGTCTTGCTGACATCAAGAACCCTGAAATCATCGGCCGCCATGCGGCAGGAAGTGCTGGAAGCCTTAGCCGCCAAGGCACATGTTATCGTTTATCTGCATGAAAACGATACTATGACATTCGGTGAGCTGGATCCATATATTGAGTATCATCGAGAAGCTGATGTATTGGCACATCGTCTGGAAACGCTGAAAACAGACCTCTGGCAATGTAAAAGCCGCGTTCAGCCCGGTTGGCGTCGTGTTCATCAACAACATAATATTCAGTGCCGCTTGGCCCAATGGTTGAAGCTGGCAGGCGTTGATAAAAAGCTTGGTGAGCAACCACTGATCAGTTGTCTGACGGTTACCAAGCGCCCGCAATGGTTACATAAGATAATAGATAATTATCTTCAGCAAGAGTATCCAAATAAAGAGCTTTTGATTGCACTGAATACGGATCAGGTTGATAGGCAAGCGATTGCCCGGGAAGTGCAAGAAAAGGTGCCGAGTGCGCAGATATTTCAGTTTGGCAGTGAACGCAATCTTGGGTTTTGCCTTAACTGGTTGATCAGGCAGTCGCAAGGGGCTTACTGGGCCAAAATGGATGATGACGACAGCTATGGGCCGAACTATTTGATGGATTATTGGCTCAATACTCAGGCGCTTGATAGCGATCTGGTGGGTAAAAAAATGAGCGCCACCTACTTCGAGGCGCTGGATAAAACTCTCTATCGTGATTCTGACACGCTGTCTGCCAGTGATTTTATACTTTATGAAGGTAACCATCATCATATGGCAGGGGCAACTTTTTTTGCTAAGCGTGACTTACTGAATCTGAATCCCTTTTCCGAAAGCCGACGTTCATCTATTGATGTTGAATTTTTCCGAGGTGCGTTGCAAAAGGAGCAAAGTGTAATGTTAGCCGACGATTTCAACTTCACCGTTTATCGAGCCGCTGACAAACAGCACCATACCTGGAAAGAAGATGATGCTATTTTGATGAATAAAGCTAGAGAACTTTCCAGTCAACAGGTTAATGTTTAACCAGTACAGTGAAAAAATTAAAGGAGACATTTCGTGAGCCAGTCTGGCGTATCCATACTGCTAAGAGCAGGGAATAACAAGGAAGCAGCCAAGAAGTTTTTGGATCAGTTTATCAAGGTGAATACCTATCAGCCAGTTGAAGTGATTGTTTTATTCAATGAGCCAGAGCAGAAACACCTACAGCTGATGACAGACTATGCAGGAAAAATACGCTTAAAGATTTTTCCAGCAAAAGGGCGCTTGTTCCCTAAAGTGGACCCTCAGGTATCCCATGAAAATATTTTTATCGCCAGTACGCCTCTGATACTTACAGATGACATTTTGCCCAATGCGATTAAAAGCCTGGAAGCTCAGAAAAGCAACATTAAGTACGCTAAACCTATTGAAAAAACGCTACTCACTAAAAAATCTGTAATAGCAAACTGGGAAAATAATTTTCTGAACGCACCACTCACCACCTTAGAGAAAGTAGCAACTGAAGGTAGTCGTACCAAAGAAAAACCCAAGCAGGAAGCCGAAAAGCCTAATATTCAGCAGGGGGCAGCAAAAAATCAATCACCGAATAAGCCATCGGGTAGTGGCAATGAGGCTAAGTCAAAAGTAGCCAATCAAGCCGCCAAGACACCTTCAAAACCCGCCACCACACCTGCTGCCAAGCCTGTAGTATCTAAGAATATAGAGGCAGATAATGCTGCGCTGGATAAAAAAATTAAAACGTTGGAAGAAGAGCTTGTGGCTTTGGATACTGAGCTGGCACAGCAGTACCAGGAAATCGATAAACTTGATAAGCAATATGACGAAATTTTCAGTCAAGATAATGCTGAAAAGGCTATGCAGCTAAAAGACACACTTAAAGAAAAAGTGTACAAGGCAAACGAGAGACTTAAAACGTTGAAAAGCCAACATGATGAGTTAGAGCGGTTACGAATTAGAAGGTTCAGTATTACTAACTGATTTTTTAAATTCTTGCTGAGAAATTACTAATAAGGTGTTAAAAGATGATGGATAATAACGCAATTCTGATAACTGGCGGCTGTGGGTTTATTGGAACATCGCTTATTGATGCGATTCTTCAAAGTGGCAGCCAGCAGCCTATTCGTGTACTGGATAGCCTGGTAACTGGCAGCCCTGACGATTTAGCTGAAGTCACAACATTTGAAACACTGGAGGCTGACAAACTGGAGCAGGCTTCCAAGCAGGTGGTGCTGGTTAAAGGTGATATTCGGGATGCTGCACTGGCAGAAAAAGTAGCCAAAGGCGCATCAACAATTGTTCATTTAGCTGCGAATACAGGCGTAGGCCCTTCTGTTGAAGACCCGCGATTGGACATGGAATGCAATGTGGTGGGTACCTTCAATATGTTGGAAGCTGCGCGCAAGCAAGGAGTAAAGAAATTTGTTTTTGCATCCAGCGGTGCGCCGGCAGGTGAAGTGGAGCCTCCGATTCATGAAGAACTGCCACCACATCCGGTTTCTCCTTATGGTTCCAGTAAGCTGGCAGGTGAAGGGTATTGTTCCTCTTACAATAAAACCTTCGGAATCGATACCATCTGTCTGAGATTTGGTAATGTGTATGGCCCGCGTTCCAAGAACAAGGCCAGCGTTGTGGCCAAGTTCATCAAACAGGCGTTGGCGGGAGAAACCTGTGCCATTTATGGTGATGGTACCCAAACCCGCGACTTTATCTATATTTTTGACCTGATTCGCGCCATACAGTCGGCTATGGAAGCACCAGTAGGTGGAGAAACCTTCCAGATCGCCACAGGCCGTGAGCGCACGGTGGGAGAAGTTGCAGAGCTGATTGCCAAAAACCTTGAATCGCATGGTAAAACCATGAGCATCAAACACGAAGCTAAACGCCTGGGCGATGTAATGCGTAACTATTCTGATACCACTAAGGCAAGAACCGTTCTGGGGTGGCAGCCACAGATGGATATCAATGAAGGTATTGCAGCCACTATTCAGTGGTTTTTGTCACGCTAAAGACAAGGTATTTCTTCAGCGCCTCCAGAGGAGGGTGATGGATGGCACCAGCGGAAAAAAAGCAGAACGAGCCGGAAAATAAACGTGAAGTGGTTGTGGTGCTGGGTGTGGGCCGCTCCGGAACATCGTTAGCGATGCAGGCATTGCAAACGCTGGGGGTGCGTGTATCAGAGAATATGATTCCCGCCAATGTCAGCAACCCAAAAGGGTTTGGTGAAGATGCGGATATTGTGGAAATACACAAAGCATTACTGCAAGCATTAACCCCTAACCCAAGCATGCCGTTAATTGAGGGTTGGCAGAATACGCCTGAAGCGAAAAAAGCATTACAGCAACTGAAAACACTGGTGGAACAGCAAGTTGACGCAGGGCCTGAAATCTGGGCTTTCAAGGACCCGCGTACAGCTACCTTTCTTCCGCTGTGGATGCGACTATTCAACCAATTGAAAATAGTGCCGCGTTTTATTCTTGCCATACGTCAGCCCAATGCTGTTATCAGTTCTTTTGCTCAGCAGTATGGCAATGATCAGGCATTTGCTGAGCTTATCTTTCTGCTTCGTACGCTGGATGCCTTGCATCATACTGGAGGAAATTGCCATCTATTGCCTTATGAGGACTGGTTTAAACATCCTTCTCAAACGCTGCAGCAATTAGCGGATTTCGTGTTTGATAGTGCCACTGACCTGAAAGGAGTTGAGCCGCCCATAGTGCCGACTCTGAATCGAGCCGGGTATACAGATATAACGATACGCAACCCCATGGTGCGGTCACTCTATCAATCTTTAGAGGCTTGTGCGCATGAGCAGCAACCACGCGACGTTTTAATGCAGCAGGTACAAGAGCAGCGCGACATGATCGAAGGTTTTATGCCTTGGAGTACCTTTGCTAGAAACCAGCAACAGCAAAAACAGAAGTTTCAGCAGCAGACTGAGCAGGCACAGCAAAAAGCAGAACAGCATGTAAACTGTCAGCAGCAGCTTCAACGTCATCAAGCGGCTCTGACGGAATGGCAGCATAGCTTTTCCGCTTTGGAACGTCTGCTGCATCTATATTGAATACAGGATGTAGCTTTTATTTATGAATATGCTCAAACACTTAAACCGTCCCTTGACACCTGAACGAAGCCTTAGCAAGCAATTGAGTTGGTTACCGGAAAAAATGGAATCCTTTCCTAAGTCACCTAACTCTTCGCTGACAATTGCCTTGATTGCTGGAGATCGTCTGTACTGGTCATTACAATCAGAGGGAAAGGTTCTGGCACTGACCGAGAGCAACTGGCAGTGGGTGCTGAAATATGGCGATATCGACCTGGTGCTGATCGAGTCTTGTAGTGAGACAGCGACGGGAGACTGGTTCATGGCGCAGACAGCTCCGGAGCTAGAGCAGGGGCTTTTGGGACAAATGGTGCAGGCCGCTAAGACTTACGAAATTCCAGTAGCTTATTGGTTCACACTGGACGAGCAATATGTGCCACTTTATCAGTCTATGCTTGATTGGATGAGACATGTTTTCTGTGCAGATAATAGAGTGGTAGCAGCACTGGAATCTCAAGGTAACAAAGCGACTTATCTACCACCAGCTGTTCAGCCTGCACTATTTACCAAGCTTAACCAGTATACGCCGAAGAAGAAAAATTTTTACCGCGTAGTCTGTGATGATCTGGTAGATGTCATCCAATCCTGGGAGGGGCGTGAAAGTTTCTATCAGGACCTTCAGGAATTCGGTGGTCATTTCTATGATTCCAGAAACCAGGTTTGGCATACCAAAACCAAGAAACTGGATCTTAAAGCGGAACACCTGCTAGGAACCGTTGATGTGCAGGCTCGTGCAGCGCTGTTCAAGGAAGCTCGTACACTGGCTGTTTTGAAAAGTGGAAGCCGGACACGGACAGATATGCAATGGTCTATCGTTGAAGCAGCTGCCAGCCACATGACTGTGATACGAGAACCGGGACTGGATGTAGGAGACTTTGAATCACTCTGCCTGCAACCGTGCAATCGCGATCAGTTTTTTGTTGAATTGGTGCGGCATGATAAAGACCAACTCTACTATGAACGCCTGGCGCAGAAAACCTGGCGTGCAGCCTTGATGGAACACACCTATTCTCATCGGCTACGCACGCTGTGTGAGACGTTGCAGCTGCAACATGACTGGGTGGAGTTTCCTTCAGCAGCCATGATCACCCCATCCTATCGCAAGAAATTTTTCGAACGAGCTAAGGAAAGCTTTACCTGTCAAACCTACCCAAATAAACATTGGGTGATGGTTTTTAATGGCCCCTATGAAGATTTTTCAGAGGTCAAGACAGAAACTGAGAAAGTTGAAGGAAGTCAGGCGATATATGTCCCCGCCGAATTGCATGCGGGGCCGTGTATGAACGCGGGGATACAGAAAGCGCCTGCTCAATATGTCTTCCGAATGGATGATGATGATTATTATGGTGATAATTACCTTTTAGATTTGATACTGCATACGAAAGTAATAGATTTTGATGTGATTGGAAAAGTGTTTCGAACATTTGTTATGAAGCAAACTGATCCCGAAGCCACTTTTTATAGAACCGTGAAAAATCTTTCTTTTACAAAGCCTTCATATTGCTTCGCGCGTGATTTACCTACAGGCGTAAATTTCTTAGCAGGCTGTTCTCAAGGTGGGAAGAAAAAATTTATGAGCCTGAATCCTTATCCAGAAAAAAATTTTGGTTCTGTTGATAGTCAATGGTTAGATCGATTAAGGTGGATAGGTAAAGGTGTGATTGTATGTTCAGATGATCTGAACATGGTTGTAGACAGGCGAATTTATGGAGATCATACATGGGATGTTGATATGAAGCAGTTTTTAAATAATTCAAAAAAATACTGTTCTGATTATCAAGAAGTGATGTTTATATGAAGATATTTATATTTTGTGGTCCTTTAGCCTTTGGTAAAGGTGGTATGGAGAAAGTGGCTGCAAATCTTGCAAATTACTTAAGTCCTCAAAATATAGTTACTTTAGGTTATTTTTCTAGAGAGGGGCAAACAGAACCAGCTTATGAAGTAGATCCGCAAGTAATATTGGCACCTTGGGTCTTTAAGGCAGAAGGCAGTCGGCTTGCTTATTCAAAAAGAATTATAGAAAGTCAATCAGATATTTTTATTTATTTTGGAGCGTCTTCTCAGGCTATACAAGTAATAAGCCTTCTGTGGAAATGTAATATACCTATCTTAATGCATGAGGGAAGTAATCCAGAGCGTGTAATTACAACTAACTGGGCTTTGCCAAGAAAAATTTCAAGATATGAGGCAGCATGGGAAAGAGAGCTTATCTATGAACACGCAACTGCAATTCGCTTTACGATGCCTGAGTACCTTAATTCATTACCAATTGAGATGAGATATAAAGCTAGAGCATTTCCTAATGCGTTTGCAATCCCAGAAGAATGGGGGCAAGGTGATCTTAATAAGCGAATAATAAATGTTGGTGGTCTCAAGCCAAATAAGGACATCATACCGCTGCTGGATGTTTGTCGAGAATTATTTGATATTTTTCCAGAATGGAGCCTTCATGTCTTTTCAGCAAAAAATAAAACGGCAGAGGGTGAGAAGTACGTAAAAGAAGTTGAGGAAAAAATTCATAAATATAAGCTAAAGAAAAATATTTTTATTCGTGGGGAAGTTGATGCTCTTGAAGAAGAATATCTGCATTCAGATATTCATATTATCACATCTTTTTCAGAAGGCTTAAGTAATGCTGTAGCTGAAAGCATGACATATGGGATTCCAACTATTGGTATCAAAGATGTTCCTGGAGTCGATGGTTTAGTAAAACATGGAACTAATGGTTTTCTAGTTGATAGAGGTAATTTAAAAAATGATCTTTTGTTATATCTGAAGAAGTTGATACAGGATGAGCAATTGAGGAAAAAACTTGCACAGCAAGCTCGCCAAGATTCGGCCATGTTTGATCCTCAAAAAGTCAATAAGGAGTGGGAACGTCTGATCCAATATACAGTAGGAAAAAAGATAGGGAGAAAATATGCGGAACAAGAAAAGCACTACCAGAAATTACGGGGTGATTTTTACAGAAAAGTGGTTAAAGGTTTCGGGGTGGAAACAGGTAGTGAGGAAGCTTGTCGAGAACTTTTGAACGCTCAACAGCCAAATGAGTCGCTTTTGGCTGATAAAGAGATAAAAGCAGAACGTGGTAGGTGGATAGATGAATAATTCTGCAGGTAGGCATCTTCTTTTATTTGCTTCCGGTCAGCTTGATAATATTGGTGGAATACAGCGTTCATATCAGATTCTCACCGAATACCTGATAATGAAGGGATGGCGTATTACACTTTTTGGTTTTGCTAAAAGCCTGTCTAAAACTCCTGATCCTGCCAGCTTGGCCGCCCCTTTAAGTAAAAGTGTTAATGTTGAAATATTGCCTTCTCAAATAAAAAATAATGAGATTTTTGACTATGTTGTTGAGAGAGTTTCTACTTTAAGGGTTGATGTAGCACTTGTTGTGAATAGTTCACCTAGAGCTGTTCCTTTTTTGGCTGTGGCAAGTTTGTTAAATATGCCATTGGTATATTCAATGAGGGGAGCGCCTGAATTCTGCTTGAAATATTTGTGGCCTTGCAGGAAAGTTTTTGATGTGCCCTTTAAGGGTTCTGATGCTGTGCACCTTTTAATGCCATCATATCAAAACACTATTTCCCCAGAAGAGAGAAGTAAAGTCGCAATAATTCCCAGTCAGATTGAGCCTGCAACTTCCTACGCATCACCTGAAAAGCCAAATGAAAAAAAACGCTACAAGGTACTTTATTCAGGCCGGCTTTCTTTTGAAAAGCAGATACACCATTTGATTAATGCGTTTGCTCTGCTAGCGCATGATTTTCCCGAGTGGGACTTACAGATCATTGGTAATGGCCCCTTGGAGAAAAAGTTAAAGGAGCAGGCACAGCGTACAGAGTTGGGAAAGCGCATTGAGTGGTTGAGTGTAGACAATACCGAGGCCATGTATCAGCTATATCCGAAAGCGCATCTGAAGGTACTGCCATCTGAGTATGAAGGCTGCCCTATGTCTCTGCGAGAGGCGATGGCCCATGGGCTGCCTGTAATTGCCTATGACACCTGTACCGGTAGTAACGAAATCATTGAGCATGGTGTAGATGGTTTGCTGGCCTCTGCAGATAAGCCAGTGGAAGGCCTTCTGAATGCAATGAGAGAGTTGATGTCTGATTCCATGCGAAGGGTTGAAATGGGCAAACGCGGTATAGAAAAAGCGACACAGTATCTACCGGAGCCTATTAATCAAAAATGGGAGCAGCTGTTGCTTTCGGCGATAGATCAGAAAAAAGAAGAAATGTCAGCTTCTTCTGAGAAAAAGAAACTTAAGCTGTTAGAGAAATTGGCAGTGGAAGGTACTTTTGGAAGTACCATGATTTTTGATAAGGATGAAACTCTTTATCAAAAATATCGTAATGAGTTTTTAATGATTTACGGTCACCGGCTTTTTGATGACCGCTACTACCTTGAAAGCTATCTTGATGTAAAAGTATCTGGCCAAGATCCCCTGTTGCATTACCTTTCGAAAGGTTGGAAAATTGGTTATAACCCTTCGCCTGAGTTTGATACAGAACGATATGAAGCCTTGTATATGGAGTATGTTGAAGAAAAAGATATTTGCCCTTTAGTCCACTTTTATAATAAAGGTGCATTTGAAGGTTGCTTCCCTCCACAGGCAGATAAAGCATATTATGAAAAATGGCCAGGACGAAAGCCGAAAATTCCATATTCAATAATCGATGACTTAATTAGGTAAGGTTTTTATGAGTTCAAAATTTAAGTTTGTTGTTTTTGGTTCTTGTCTATCTGCCCATATTGCTACAAGACTTAGAAAGAAAGGCTTTGAATATCTTGGAGCCTTAAGGCACGTTAGGTCAGATGTTTTTTTAAATTCACTTGATAATCTAGGTGGATTTACACTTAGTGAAAGTGATATTAAAGATATCATTGAAAAGCCAGGCTTAGATCCTGTAAGAAAAAAGAAGATTGAAGATATTTTAACTCAAAATTCAAAGGAGAGTTTAAATAGTTTTGTAGATAAGGTTAAAAAATCCGATTTTGTTCTTTTTGATAACCAATATGATTTAGCTCGTTCTAAATTTTTTGTAAAATATAGAAATTATGATCATGTTGTGTCAAATCTGGGTGTGGGAGCGCTTGATTTAAAATCTAAAAATATGGGTGTTTTGCCAGACGAAAGTTTTAAGCTATATGGTAATTTATATCAAAGAATATTAGAGATTAATCCTGATGTTAGGTTTTTATTTGTTCAGTATCCTATTCTTGATGGTGAGGATCTTTCCCCTGATCGAAAGGAGCGAGTTAGACGTTCAGTGTTAACTAGCTCATACCGTGATTTATGGAGCTTTTTATCTACTCCATTATTTAAAGTATCTGTTGATTATGCGAGTGATAAAAATATTAATCATTTCAAGCCAAAGGTTTACGATAGTCTTTCAAATATAGTTGCAGGCATAGTTGAAAAAAATCAAAGTCCAGCTGGCCCTAAGGTTAAAGTATTAGAGGGCTTTGAGCGTAAGGTATCATCTCCTTATGCAAACCTTCCTGATCGCCAGTATTGGAAACCCGCCGTAGCTGAACCTTATCCGTTGTCCATTAATGATCTTTATCGCAAAAAATTTGATATCGGCATTGAGGATGCAGTAGCCACCTGTGGCAGTTGTTTTGCGCAACATATCGGTAAGCGATTAGACCGGAAAGGTTATAATTACATGGATGTTGAACCAATACCTGAGAAGCTGCCGACAGATAAAGCGAAGGCATTGGGTTACGGCATCTATTCAGCCCGTTACGGCAATGTCTATACCAGCCGACAGTTGATTCAGCTCTTCGAGCGTGCCTATGGTGAGCTTGATTTTGACGAAGTGTGGAAGGATAAGAAAGGGCGCTACGTGGACCCTTTCCGTCCCAATCTTTGTGGAGAAGGGTATTCCACCGCAGACGAAGTACTCCATGAGCAGCGCCAACACCTGAGCAATGTGCGGCGGATGTTTGAAACTCTGGATGTTTTTGTATTTACCATGGGTGTAACTGAAACCTGGATCAATCGCCAAACAGGTGCTGTGTACCCTATTTGCCCCGGTGTCACTGCGGGTACCTATGATCCTGACCAGCATGAGTTTGTCAATCTGGATTACGCTACGATTCTTGAAGAGATGGAGACATTTTTGTCACGCTTGGGTAGCGTCAATCCCAACGCCAAAGTCTTACTGACGGTCAGCCCGGTACCGCTAACGGCCACCGCTGAAGAGCGCCATGTACTGTTATCAACGATGGCATCCAAATCAATTCTGCGTGCGGTGGCAGATCAACTCTATCGGCGCCATGCTCACGTGGATTACTTTCCTTCCTACGACATCATCATGTCGCCACCCTATAAAAGCATGTTCTTCAAGAACAACCTGCGCAGTATCCATGAAGAAGGAGTGGATTATGTAATGTCACATTTCTTTGCGCAGCATCGTCTTGAAAATGAAATTGATTCAATATCAGACGGTTTATCAGCCTTGCAAAAGTCAGCTCCACCACCTGATTCAGAAGAAGATGATGAAGCTTTTTGTGATGAAGCTTTTTTAGAACTTGAACGCAATAATACAAATAATTAAGTCACGGGTCGTAGTTGATTAAATGCACAAGATTCGACACATGTAGACAACTAGATGAATTCTCTTTCTATACTCATCTAGTTGTCTATATGAATCCTTGTATATTCTTTTATGCGCTAACAAAATCATAACTTATTCTTTTGTGTTATTTTTGTGTTGCGTTAGCCTGTAGGTATAAAGTGAAGTTAAAGCTTCACGTTTTTTATTGTCAGGTAAGGAGAAACGCACATGGATCACAAAGTAGCCGCACAGGCGTTTGATATTGGAAACACCAATGCGATGCTGGAAAACCATAGTGCTCAGCAGCGTGTCGAATGGGCATTGGATAATCTGCCGGGGTCATTTGTGCTCAGCTCCAGTTTTGGGATTCAATCTGCTGTTCTTCTTCATCTGGCTACCCGTATCCAGCCTGATTTGCCTGTTCTACTGGTGGATACAGGCTATCTCTTTAAAGAAACCTATCAGTTTATTGAGTTGTTAACTGAGCGTTTGCAGCTGAATCTCAAGGTTGCTACACCGGACTATACGCCAGCACGGCTTGAAGCTTGCCATGGAGAATTATGGGAGCAGGGGCTTGCCGGGCTTACTCGCTACAACCAGCTGATGAAAGTCACTCCCATGGAGAAAGCGCTGGATTCCCTGCAAGTGGGTACCTGGTTTGCCGGGCTGCGTCGGCAACAATCCGGTTCCCGCGAGGACCGCTCTGTGATTGAACAGCGCCAAGATGGGCGTTATAAGGTATATCCGCTGATTGACTGGCATAGCCGTGATATACATCGTTATCTGACAGAGCACGATTTGCCTTATCATCCTCTCTGGGAAAAAGGCTATGTGACAGTAGGGGATTGGCATACCAGTCAGCCTTTACAGCCAGGTATGCAAGAAGAGGAAACACGTTTCTTTGGTTTGAAGCGTGAATGTGGGTTACATCTCTAGGGCGTGTTGACGTTTGCTCAAAGATGATTTGGCAGGATAGGGGCAAGCTCGCAGAATAAAGGTTCTCACGCCAACAAACTGCGAGCTTGCAATGCCACGACAAATGCTCACGGATGAACACTGGTCGAAGCTGAAACCTATCCTGCTTCAACAAGGTATCTATGACAAGGCCAACCTGCGCACTACTGTGGAAGGCATCTTTTACCGGATGCGCACTGGCTGCCAGTGGAGAGACCTGCCAGAGGCGTTTGGGTCCTGGAATACTGTCTATAAGCGCTTTAACGCCTGGTCGTCGAGCGGCAAGCTAATGAGGGTTTTCAGCACGTTAGTGGAAGATCCTGATGTCGAGTGGCTGTTCATTGATGGCTCTTACATTAAAGCACACCAGGACAGTACAGGGGCCGCCACCGAGGAGACAGAAGCGATTGGTAAAAGCCGTGCAGGCAACACCAGCAAAATTCATCTGGCCGTTGATGCTTACGGACTTCCCAATACCTTCAGAATAACGGGCGGTGAGGTACACGACAGCACAGAAGCTCAGGTATTGATTGATGACTTGCCGGCAGGTGATTCGCTAGTGGCTGACAAAGGCTATGACAGCGAGCGTATCCGCGAGCAGGTTGAGGCAAAGGGTATGGAGGCTGTGATTCCACGCAGGCGTAATTCGAAAAAGGGAAATGCCAGTCTCGACAGAGGGTTATATCGCTACCGGCATCTCGTCGAGAATGCCTTTGCCCGATTGAAGCCGTATCGCGCCATCGCGACGCGATACGATAAACTGAAGCGAAACTACGAAAGCATGGTGGCCTTGGCCTGCGGCTTTTTATGGTTACCAATGTGAAAGGTCAACAGACCCTAATACGTTTCCAATTTTCTTGAGCTGTGTCTGTTGTTCTTATGTCTCCCGATGCGATACTGAGTTTTTTCAGTCTTGCATCGGGATTTGTTTATGTCTGGCCCTCCGCATATTCTGGTTGCCATTTCCGGCCATGGTCTGGGGCATTTAAGTCAGGCCAGTGCCGTTATTAATGCATTGACGCTGTTAACGCCTGAATGTCACTTCACTATTCGCTCCCCGCTTGCCACTGCGACACTTAGACAGTGGATAATCGCTGATTTTGTCCACCATCAGGTTGAAGATGACATTGGTATGCGTATGTCGAATGCGCTGGATGTCGATATTGGTGCCAGTGAGGTAGCTTATGCGCATTTGCATAATGCGTGGGCTGAGCGTGTTTCTGATCTTGCCTTTCAGATGCTTGAAGAAGACGTAACGCTGGTTCTCTGTGATATTGCCTACCTGCCGCTTGCGGCGGCTCAATCTGCACGAATTCCCAACGTGGCTTTGTGCTCGCTGAATTGGGCTGATGTGATGGCGCGCTACTTGGATAGCGAACGGGTAAACCAGTGGTTAGTCGATATCAGAAAGGCCTATCAACAGGCGAATCTTTTTATCCTCCCGACTCCCAGCATGGCCATGCCTTGGCTTGATAATTATCTTGAAGTCGCGCCTATCGGACGTGTTGGTCGATCCCACTGGCATAGAGTCGCTGCCTACCTGGAAGCGGGTGAAAATGCATATATTGTCCTGGTAGGGATGGGAGGGATGGCACTCAGATTGGATCCACATAACTGGCCAACGGCTATTAACGGTCATGCTGTTCACTATATTGTGCCGGATAGTCTGTTGGCAGAGATGGCAACGCCTTCTGAGCTGTTTTATCCGTTATCAGGCTTGAAGTTGCCTTATCATCATGTCATGGCGTCTGTAGATCTTATGCTGACCAAACCAGGCTACGGCACTTTTGTTGAGGCAGCTGCTACCGGCTTGCCAGTTATCTATGTGGCCAGAGACGATTGGCCTGATTCCCAAAGTCTGGTTGGCTGGCTGTCAAGCAACGGCTTGGTCAGAGAGATTACAAGAGATGCCATTGAGGAAGGTGCTTTCATTCAGGAAATGGAAGCATTGCTTACGCAGGGGCGTTATTCGCCGATATCTCCGGATGGTGCTGTTCAGGCGGCAGACGCCATTATTTCTCTTTTGAACAATGTTGAACGCAGGTAACTGATGATGACCAACGCGGTAATTAAAGATTTCTTTGACGCAGATTCCAATACTTTTAGCTATGTCGTAAGCGATCCTGAGACTAGAAAGTGTGCCGTGGTGGACTCTGTTATGGATTTTGACTATGCCTCCGGCACGGCAGCGTTTGAATCCGCCGATGAGATTGTTGATTACATACGTGAACAGGGGCTTTCCGTTGAATGGATTCTGGAAACACATGTGCATGCTGATCATCTTTCTGCAGCCCCCTATATTAAAGAAACATTAGGGGGGCAGTTGGGAATTGGTGCGCAAATCATTCGTGTTCAGGATATTTTTGGCAAGGTATTTAACGCGGGTACTGAGTTCGAGCGCGATGGTAGTCAGTTCGACAGGCTTTTTGTCGATGGCGATACATTTAGTATCGGTAATCTGTCGGTACGTGTGTTGCATACACCGGGCCATACGCCTGCGTGTATGGCCTACCTGATTGATGAGGCATTGGCCTTTGTGGGGGACACGCTATTCATGCCTGATTTCGGCACGGCACGCTGTGATTTTCCTGGCGGCGATGCGCGCGAGTTGTTTCGTTCTATTCAGAAACTGCTCAGCCTGCCAAAAGAAACACAGCTTTATATGTGTCACGATTATAAAACCAGTGACCGCCAAGAGTTCAAGAACACCACGACAGTTGCCGAGGAGCGTCAGCATAATGTTCATGTGCATGAAGGTATCAGTGAAGATGAATTTGTGAAAATGCGTACGACACGTGACGCTAAACTTGCAATGCCGCGTTTGTTGATGCCTTCTGTTCAAGTCAATATGCGGGCAGGCAAGATGCCGCCTTCTGAAGAGAACGGTCAGCACTATTTAAAAATACCCCTGACAATTAAAGAAGCGTAACTTCTCTCTCATTAAGCACGAATTTTAGCTAGGCAGTTTGCCGCGGACCAACACGGATAAAACCTTTTTAGACCACGGACGCTCACGAATAAGAAAAATTCAAAAACAAAACCGTAAAAAATTTTTGGGGTTTTAGGTTTTCGTCCGTGTTTTCCGTGAGGGGCCGTGGCTATATCGGTCTTGCTCACTTGGCGGTGAGTTGGTGGCTTGTTTCGCGAAGTCACCCTACGGTGGGTAGTTAATCATCCGGCATCCTACAGCTAGGCATAACGTGAGAAACCAAAGTCGATATCCTCAATGCCACTATTTTTTATACATATTCCCAAAACCGCTGGCACCAGTTTTCGGCTTGGGGCTGAGGCGTATTTTTCGCGAGAGCGAATTGTTTACGATTACGGCCCGGATTCTGACGAAACGTCTTCTTTAGTTCAGGCATCATTGTATGTCGATCAGCCTGATTTCTGGCAGTTCAGGCAGGCGTTGTTTGCTGAGAACCCTGCCATGGTGGCAGGCCACGTGTCTGCCGGGCGTTTTGTTTCGCTTTTGGGTGTGGAAAACACCGTTGCTTTTGTGCGTGAGCCGCTGCAGCGGATTGCGTCTGAATATGGGCATTTTGTTCGGAATATGAACTACCAGGGAAGTTTCAGAGAGTTTTATTCCCGCCCCGCTATGCATAATCGCCAACGTAAGGCACTTCAGGGAGTCAATATTGAAGCGCTTGGGTTGTTGGGGGTGACGGAGCGTTATTCGGAAAGCCTGGAAATGCTGAATGCGCGTTTTGTTACCTGTATTTCCAGGCGAGAAGATAATCAAGGGAAGGAGGGGCTGAAGGCTGAGCACAGGCTTAATCAGGAAGATATTACTGAGCTCCAGCGGTTAAATCAGCAAGATATGACGCTTTATCAGAATGCCTTGGCGCTGTTTGATGCGCGTTATCAAATGTTTAAAGCAAACCTTCCCTGGGCTCATGCCCGCCTGGCTGAGGCGAACACGCACCGCGTTAGCGGCTGGGCCTGGTGGGCGGGTAGCCATGAAAGTGATAAACGGGATGAGCCATTGGACATTGAAATCTGGGTCAACGATGAGCTTGTCAGTACTGTGCGGGCGTTGGAATTTCGCAAGGATTTGTGTCGTGTTTTACCGCCACGCGGAGGTTATGTGGGGTTTCATTTGCCGATGAAGCTTTCCCCGCGCGATCAGGTGCAATGCCGGGTGGCTTCGACGGGGCAGTGGTTTCCGCTAAGCCCGCGACGTGTGTTGGCACAGGCATGAGATATCCATCATACGGTTCATCGAATCAGGGGGAGAGTCAACGTGGGTGAGTATGACATTCGTTGGAAGCAGCGTTACCAGCAATACGCTAATGCTTTTAAACTGCTTGAGTACGCCATGCGTATTCAAAAGCCCAGCATTGTTGAACGTGCCGGTATCATTCAGTTTTTCGAAATGGCATTTAAGTTGGCCTGGAAGTTGCTCAAGGATTATCAGCAAGCAGAAGGGTTTGATGTCAATAGCCCGCGTTCTGCTATCAAGCTGGCCTTTCAGAATGGTTTGGTCGAAGAGGGGCATTGTTGGATGCAGGCTCTGGAAGATCGTAACCTGACGACTCATACCTATAATGAGGCAACGGCAGTTGCCGTTGAGCAGAAGATCCGTGAAGACTATTACCCTTTGTTGGTGAATTTGCATGATCATTTTCAGGAAATGATTCAACCATGAACCTGGAGGAGCAAACCGGCCTCACCGCTAACGATATTGAGCAAATTGTTCAAGCCGCCAGACGTCAACCGGAAATAAGAGGCCTCGTCCTTTTCGGTTCTCGTGCGAAAGGTAATTATCGTAAAGGCTCTGATGTTGATCTGGCGGTAAAGGGCGATGGTGTAGGTTATAACTGTGTAACGAACCTGGCGCAGCAGCTTAACGAAGAGACCTTGTTGCCTTATCAGTTTGATGTTCTGGACTATAATGCGCTGACTAACCCGGCCCTTAAAGCGCATATAGACAGAAGGGGAGTTAATCTGTATTCAAACGCTTAATATCAGAAGGTTATACAAAGATAGCCAGGTAGTCGGTGGTCTCGGACTTTTGTTGTAAAGCCGTGTGAAATTACTGATGGTGGCTCGGCGGGTGAATCCAAATGGGTTCCCGCCAAGGGTATGCGGAAATGACGGCTTGAGAGAGGTTGTCATTCCCGACACAATCGGCTGATTGGTCTGAATCTGGCATGATATATTGTTGATGTATTTTTTAAAGGTATGATTTTTATGCGTAAATACTTTGGTACTGATGGGGTGCGTGGGCGTGTGGGCGAGTTTCCGATGACGCCGGATTTTGCCATGAAGCTGGGCTGGGCGGCTGGCCAGGTATTGGGTGCAGAAGGGGTCAGTGAGGTGTTGATTGGCAAGGATACCCGCGCCAGTGGCTATATGCTGGAATCCGCCATGGAGGCGGGGTTTTCCGCTGCCGGGGTGGATATTGCGCTGGTAGGCCCGCTGCCGACCCCTGCCATTGCATACCTGGCAACGACATTTCGTGCCCATGCGGGGGTGGTGATCAGTGCTTCGCATAACCCGTTTTATGATAACGGCATCAAGCTGTTTGCCAAGTCAGGCCTGAAACTGACCGACGAACAGGAGCAGGAAATCGAGCTGTGGCTGGACCGTGCCTTTGAAGAGGGCATGACCTGCGTGAGTTCGGAAAAACTCGGCAAAGCGCGGCGCGTCGATGACGCGGCAGGGCGTTATATCGAATATTGCAAATCACACTTTCCTGGCCAGCAGAACCTCAACGGTTTGCGGTTGGTCGTCGATAGCGCTAATGGCGCGGCTTACAGGGTAGCGCCGGCGGTTTATCGTGAATTGGGCGCTGAGGTCATCAGCCTTCACGATCAGCCGGATGGTGTGAATATCAACCATCAGTGTGGCGCAACAGAACTTGCCAGCCTGCGTGCGGCGGTGATCGAAAAACGTGCGGACCTGGGCATTGCGCTGGATGGTGACGCTGACCGTTTGATGATGGTGGATCACACCGGTTCTGTGGTTGATGGCGATGAACTGCTGTTTCTGATGGCGCGTGAGGCTCAGGCAGAAGGTTATACCGGTGGCATCGTAGGGACTCAGATGAGTAACCTGGGGCTGGAGTTGGCATTAGCGGAGCGCGGTATCCCGTTCAAGCGGGCAAAAGTCGGTGACCGTTATGTAATGGAGCAGCTAAAAGCCACAGGGTGGCGAATTGGTGGTGAAGGCTCTGGGCATTTGCTGAGCCTGGATCACGCCTCTACCGGGGATGCGATTATTGCATCGGTGCGCGTGCTGGCGTCTTTGCAAAAGCGCAACGTAACGTTGAACACGGCTAAGCAGGGGATGCGCAAGCTGCCGCAAACCTTGATTAATGTGCGCTACCAGGCTGAGCCGGACGTTGACCCGTTGGATGTGGAAACCGTTAAAGCCGCTGTTGCTAATGTGGAAAAGCATCTTGGTGAAGCTGGCCGGGTGCTGCTGCGTAAATCGGGTACGGAGCCCTTGATACGTGTGATGGTAGAAGCGGAAGATGCGCAGATGGCAAACCGCTGCGCCCGCGAAATTGCCGATGCCCTTGGGTGAGATAACCACGCAATATAATGACTTGTGTTGCCACGGATGAACACGGATAGGCTCGGATAAAACCCGTTTTAATGTTTTTGGTTTTTGACCTCATCCGTGCTTTCCGTGTCTATCCGTGGCCTTACTCAACAGCATTTACATGGCATAACTGGCCAATTTTAAGCCGTATTAACAAGGAGTTTCGGTGGTGTCTAATCGCCCCAAGTTGTATTTGCACATGGGTACGCATAAAACGGGAACCACGGCGCTGCAGGTTTTTTCTGTTGCCAATCAAGAGGTGTTGCGTCGTCAGGGCCTTCTTTACCCGGATTTTTCGCCGTTTATATCCCGTCTGAAAGATGGCCATCATTCCTGGGCGCATGCGTTTACATATCAGCCAACCAGGTTATCCAACGTACAGGCGCAGGCGCTGGTAGGCTACTGGCAAACGGAAGCTGTTGAGCATAATCTATCAGTGATCGTTAGCGCAGAGGCAATGTATCGCCATGTGATTGGGCAGGGCGATTATCGTATCAAGCGTAAGCGTTATCTTACGGCTCTCAAGAAAGTATTGAGCTTTTTTGATGTGGTACCGATCGTGGTCTTCCGCCGACCGGACGATTATATCCGTAGCCTTTATCAGGAATCCGTTGCTAATGCTTCCAGGCAGCTTCAGTTACCGGCGTTTGCCGATTATGTGGCGAATCCGCCTGCTGGTGTGAATTACAGGGCGAATGCCAATGTGATTAATCAGGTGTTTGGTACCATACGGGTGTTGTTGTACGAAGACCTGACCGCCAGTGAGGGGTCATTGGGTGAGTCGTTTTACCGTGCATTGGGTTATTCTCTGGAAGGGCATACGCCAACAGAGAGAGTGCGTACCAGCCTGACCCCGGTAGAAACGGTGATCAAAAACGCGGTTAACCAACACTTCAGTTCACGCGAACAAAGCCACGCGTTTATCGAGAAGCTACGTGAGCCTGAAATGCAGGCACTGATCGATCAGGCTTACCCGGAGCCTCATTATGATTTATGGCCGGATCTGGCAAGCCGAAAGACGTTTCTTACTAGCCGTGAGGAGGATCTTATCAAATTGCGAAAGCGCTATCTTCCTGACCGCAAAGCGCTTTTTTCGCCATTAAATACATCTGAGAAAAAAACGGTGGTAGCGGCGCCTCCTCCTCCCGAGTCTTTAATGCAGCACGTCATGAACTGTTTGCCTGTTAATAATTTAGCCACAGATAACAATTTAGCCACAGATAACAACTTAGCCACGGACACACACGGAAAACACGGATAAAGGCAAAAGCAAGTAAATGAAACCCAAAAAGCCTTTTGTGGTTTTCGTCCGTGTTGACTGTGAGGGTCCGTGGCCAGGCAGTTTTTATCTGTGCCTGCCGGTGTTCATCCGTGGCTAAAGATGGAATTGGCCTCGGACACCATTCACGATTCGTCTTGAAACCATTACCATGGGTACTACTGCTCTGGGCTTGGCTCATTATCACTATCACCATTAAGAACAGGAACGTCTATGTGTGGCATTGTCGGCGCAATCGGCGCAACGGAATGTACTCCCTTTCTACTTCAGGGCCTGAGAACACTTGAATACCGTGGCTATGACTCTGCTGGGCTGGCGGTGCTGCACAATGGCTTGCAGCGCGCCCGCGCCAAAGGGCGTGTGGCTGAGCTCGAAGCCCGTGTGGCAGAAAAGGCAATGCAGGGGCAAGTCGGCATTGCCCACACCCGTTGGGCGACCCATGGCGTACCTGCAGAACATAATGCTCATCCACATATCTCTGACGGCCTGGCGGTTGTGCATAACGGCATCATCGAGAATTATGAGTCGTTGCGCTCCATGCTGCAGGGGTTTGGGTATGTGTTTACGTCTGACACTGATACCGAAACCATTGCCCACCTGATTCGTGCTTGCCTGAAGGGCGATATGGGCGAGCCGGCCGTTGATCTTTTTGCGGCGGTGCAAGCAGCCGTGGCGCAATTGCAGGGGGCATTTGCGCTGGCGGTAATCAGCGAAGATGAGACAGATACCCTGATTGTGGCGCGTGAAGGCTCGCCGTTAATGCTGGGCGTTGCCGAGGATGGGTATTATGCGGCGTCAGATGCGTCGGCATTGCTGTCTGTCACACGGCGCATGATGTACCTGGATAATGGTGATGTGGCCAAGCTGACGCGCCAGGGTATCACGCTGGTTGATGGCAATGGTCAGCCGGCTGAACGTGCGGTGATCACCTCAAGCCTTTCTGCAAATGCGGTGGAGCTGGGTGAGTTTAATCACTACATGCAGAAGGAAATCTTCGAGCAGCCTCAGGCGCTGGGTAATACGCTGGAAATGATCAGTGGTGCTGGGAAGCTGGAGCCGGGTATCTTCGGCGCTGAAGCCGCCGACGTTTTTCAGCAAATAGACTCGGTGCTGATTATTGCCTGTGGCACGTCGAGCTACGCTGGGATGACGGCGAAATACTGGATCGAGCAGGTGGCAGGTGTGCCCTGCAATGTTGAAATTGCCAGTGAATACCGTTACCGGGTGAGTGTGGCGAACCCGCGTCAACTGGTGGTGGTAATTTCCCAGTCAGGTGAAACAGCAGATACCTTTGCGGCGCTGGAACATGCTAAAGCCCAGGGCCAGAAGCACACGCTGGCGATCTGTAATGTGCCGGAATCCGCCATTGTGCGTGAAACTGCGTTGCGCTTTATTACTCGCGCCGGGCCGGAAATCGGGGTGGCCTCTACCAAGGCATTCACCACCCAGTTAAGCGCGCTTTTCCTGCTGACACTACTGCTGGCCAAGGCTAATAAGCGCCTGAGTGAGAAAGACGAAAAAGCCTACCTGGATGAGCTACGCCATCTGCCGGTTGCGGTGGATAAAGTGCTGGCGCTGGAACCCAGCATCGAAGCCTGGGCCAAGCATTTCGCTAACAAACATCATGCGTTATTTCTTGGACGTGGTCGCCATTACCCGATTGCACTGGAAGGCGCGCTCAAGCTGAAAGAGATCAGCTATATTCATGCGGAAGCCTATCCGGCGGGTGAGCTTAAACACGGCCCGCTGGCGTTGGTGGATGCCGAAATGCCAGTGGTCGTCATTGCACCTAATGATGAACTGCTGGAAAAGCTCAAGGCCAACATGCAGGAAGTTAGTGCCCGAGGCGGCCAGCTGTATGTATTTGCCGATGGCGATAGCCGTGTGAGCGAAAGCGAAGGCGTAAATGTACTGCAGATGCCCGAGCACTATGGTCTGTTATCTCCTGTGTTGCATGTGGTCGCGTTGCAGCTTCTTTCGTACCACGTTGCCTTAGTAAAAGGCACCGACGTGGATAAGCCACGCAACCTGGCGAAAAGCGTCACGGTTGAGTAATGAACCTGCGTCATTAATTCAGCCATGTTGATGATATACCGGTTTTTGCAGGGTGGCTTCGCGAAGCAAGCCACCTACTCTGCCGTGAGGCGAGCCGGGTTATGGTGCCGAGGCTGAGAAATGGCGGATTACGCCGTGAATCCACCCTACACGGGGCATTTTGAAAACGCCGAAGCAATTCGAATACGGTGAAGAAATTCGAATATTTACCTTAACAATGGAAATACAGGCTCGTGTGTTAGGCTATGGTTTTTTTCAGAACAATGGCCTTTTGACATGCAGTTTGAGCCTCAGGCAGTACCCGATGTTGTATTGATGACACCGCGCGTTTTTGGTGACGAGCGCGGTTTTTTCATGGAAACCTTTCGCCACAGTGCTTTTGTTGAGCACTGTGGCGATTTTGCGTTTGTACAGGATAATCACAGCCTGTCGCGTCAAGGCATTTTGCGCGGTTTGCATTACCAGTATCGGCAGCCCCAGGGCAAGCTGGTCCGGGTGATACGGGGAGAAGTGTATGACGTGGCGGTTGATATGCGCCAGGCCAGCCCCACTTTCGGCCAGTGGGTCGGTGTGACGCTGTCTGCTGCGAACAAGCAGCAACTTTGGGTGCCGCCAGGTTTTGCACATGGTTTCTATGTGCTGAGTGAAGAGGCTGAATTTGTCTACAAGTGCAGTGATTATTATGCACCTGGGGATGAGGTGTCACTGAGGTGGGATGACATGGATTTAGCAATTGACTGGCCTTTGCTTGACCAGCAGCCGCCCATGCTTTCCGCCAAGGACGCTGAGGCGGTGGCGTTTCGTGAGGCACCGACGTTTTGATATGTCACGTTTTGACATACCGATGTTTTGCTGTGCTTACGTTTTGATTAAAACCAGGGCGGCTTGGGCTGCCTGCCAACCTGTATGGCTTTGAACATGAACCAGACAACGTTTGAATCGCCCTTTGCTGAAGGTAATAGCTTATTTCGTCAAGGAAAGTACGAGGATGCCATCAATGCCTATCTGCAGGCGATTGACAGGTATTCTGCCTTTGAACCTTATTACGTCAACCTGTCTGAAGCCTTGCTTGCCAGTGGCAAGGAGGGGGGTGAGGCAAATGCCGTTCTACAAGCGGTTACTGCCAAGGGGAATGCGTTAGTTACAAAAGAAATGTATTCCAATGTCAAAAGATCAAGATTGGTTAACAGCAAATGGTATCTGGAGGAGTATAAAAACTTTCTCCCTAACGGTATCGATGCCGTCATGCATTACCTGGTTTTAGGTTGGCGTCTTGGGTTTAATCCATGTAAACGTTTTAATACTAATGGTTACCTGGAAAATAATGGTAAACATATGCAGCGTGGCGAAATGCCTCTACTGCATTATCTTTACAAGCACAATGAAAGTAGCTTTAAAATTGCTAACCAGAAAAGTAAGAAGAATAATGAGTTAGCTGAATTGGCGATCAAACTCTGGAGTGGTCACTCGATCACATCAATGAAGGTTCTGCGCGAAATTCACGAGAATGAAAACCTTGACGGTGATAAG
Organism: Halomonas sp. LS-001; assembly: GCF_052983955.1. NCBI lineage: Bacteria > Pseudomonadati > Pseudomonadota > Gammaproteobacteria > Oceanospirillales > Halomonadaceae > Halomonas > Halomonas sp. LS-001. The sequence continues at coordinate 2,640,756 of NZ_CM129816.1, read as the reverse complement.
CGCTGGTCAGCACTTTGGCAAGCGGCTCGCTGGTTGTTTTTCTGCGGCCATATAGAGGAGGCCTTAAGCTATGCAACGGCAATGGAAAATTTGCCTGATGTTAATAGCTTAAGAAAAGAAACTGTATATCTGAAAGCCTTCTGCTTGTTAGCGCTAGAGAGGAAAGGTGATGCTGCAGAGGTATTGCAGCGCTATATTGCTAAAAATGAACGGGATGCAGATGCCCGGTTTGCCCTGGCAAATGCGATTGATAACGACGAAGAGCGCTTGGAGGTTATCAACAAGGCGTTTGGCTTGCACGGATTTTCGGGTATACAGCGCAAGGATGAAAGGTTGCCGCTTTCCATTTTAAATATTAAGGGAGAGAGCGATCAGGAGGTTACCGAAGGAAAAAAAGTTTCCATCGTAATGCCTATATATTGTGCCGGTCATCAAGTCCGTATAGCGATAGAATCACTGCTTAATCAAACTTACAAGAACATTGAAATTATTGCTGTTGATGATTGTTCAACAGATGATACGTTCACTATCCTTCAGGAAATTGAAAAAGAGGATTCACGTGTCAGGGCGATACAGCCGTCTGAAAATGGGGGGGCCTATGCGGCACGGAATTACGGGCTCAAGTTTGTAACAGGCGAATTGATCACAACGCATGATAGTGATGACTGGTCGCACCCTCAGAAAATCGCCAGGCAAGTAGAGTATATGGAACAAAACACGTCTGTGATGGGCTGTTCCGTTCACTGGGTTCGAGTTCGCGATGATTTGTCATTCACTCAGAATTGGCGTCCTGTTAAGCATATCATCCATTGGAGCCAGTCTTCCTTCATGTTTCGTAGGGAGGTGCTGGAAACGCTAGGGGGCTGGGATGTCGTGAGAGTTGGAGGCGACACAGAGTATATATGGCGGATGCAAGCTTTTTATGGCAATTCATCGCTGGCCAAAATATATCCTGATACGCCATTGGCTTTGGCCTTAGATGAAGATGCTTCTCTTACGCGAACCAAGGCAACGCATGTACGGACAGTTTATTTTGGTCTCCGTCATATCTATCGTGAAATTTGCCGTTGGTGGCATGTGACGCAAAGTGAGCTGCATATTTCAGGTAGTGAATCGAAACGTATCTTTCCTGCACCGAGAAATATGTTTGAACGTCAGGAAGGGCCGCTTGTGTTTGGAGCGGTTATAGCGGGTGATTTTTCACGCCTTGAAGATTGTTTGAAGGCGGCGGATTACATAGGCCAATGTGGTAGCGAAAAAGTCGCGCTTTTTTATTGGCCTGATTTTGATAAAACCACTGACTCTTTATGTAATCTGTATTTTGAGTTGCTGCGAGAAAGTAAGGTGGAACCCGTAGTAATGGGCCAAGAGATAGAAGCAAAAGAGTTTTATATAACAGATAAGAAGCTACTGGACTTTCCACTGGACGGCTATCCTGAAATGACAGGCTTTAAAAGCTGGCAGCCAATCAAATAACGTTTAATTATGATCAATGTGTTGGTTTTAAAGTGTCTGTGCCAGAACTTGGGTGAAAAAAGATTATGAAAATTGCGGTGGCAGGAACCGGTTATGTCGGGCTTTCGAATGCGCTGCTATTGGCGCAGCATTATGACGTAGTCGCGGTGGATATCGTCAAAGAGCGGGTGGAACAGCTCAATCAGCGTCAGTCGCCTCTTGAGGATGCCGAGGTGTCAGCCTTTCTGGCTCGGGAAGATATTCATTTTCATGCCACCCTGGATGCAGAAGAGGCTTATCAGGCGGCAGATTACGTGATTATCGCGACGCCAACAGACTATGATCCGGCCACCAATTACTTCAATACGCAAAGTGTTGAAACGGTCATACAGCAGGTGATGGCGGTTAACCCCAGCGCGGTGATGGTGATCAAATCGACGGTGCCGGTGGGTTATACCGTGGAGGTCAGTCAGCGCCTGGGGACACATAACGTTCTGTTCTCGCCCGAGTTTCTGCGTGAAGGCAAGGCTCTGCACGATAACCTTTATCCGTCGCGCATTATTGTGGGGGAGCGCTCCGAACGTGCGGCGACGTTTGCTGAATTGCTCAGACAGGGGGCCATGGATCAGAATGTTGAAATACTGCTGACCAACAGCACTGAGGCGGAAGCCATTAAACTGTTTGCCAATACTTACCTGGCGATGCGTGTGGCGTATTTCAATGAGCTGGACACCTATGCTCAGACCCATGGGCTGGATACCCGTCAGATCATCGAAGGGGTCGGGTTGGATCCGCGTATCGGCAAGCACTACAACAACCCAAGCTTCGGCTATGGGGGGTATTGTCTGCCAAAGGATACCAAGCAGCTGTTGGCCAATTATCAGGATGTGCCCAACAACATGATTCAGGCCATTGTAGAGGCGAATCGTACCCGCAAGGACTTTATCGCGGAATCTGTCTTGCGGCGCAATCCTGGGGTCGTGGGTGTTTATCGCCTGATTATGAAGGCCGGGTCGGATAACTTTCGGGCCAGCGCCATGCAGGGTGTGATGAAGCGGCTCAAGGCCAAGGGTATAGAAGTTGTGGTATATGAACCCGTGCTGGAAGACACGACGTTTTTTGGTTCCAGGGTGATACGTGATTTTGACGATTTTACTGCGCAGTGCGATGTGATTCTGGCCAATCGCCTGGTCGACGAGCTTGCACATGTAGCGGATAAAGTCTTTACCCGTGATCTGTTCGGCAGTGATTGATCTTTCAGCAACAGCGTGTTGACGCCATATACAATGTGCCTTTTGGCCCCGAGGAGATTAATTAGTGTGGACATGGATTGCTTCGTTAATGGGGGCCAGGCCTGACGCGAGAAAACGCCGCCAGTCAGGAGAAAGCTTCACGGATGACCCGCCTGATGATTTCGATAGTCAATGGTATTTGAGTGCTTACCCGGACGTCGCCGCTAGCGGTATCGACCCATGGCTGCATTATCAGCGCCATGGGCGCGCGGAAGGGCGTTTGCCACGTCGCAACCGTGTGGTTGCCTGGGATCATGCGCTGTGGCGTGGTGCGGATGCCATCATGGTGCCGCGCCTGGAGTGGCTTATAGAGGCGGCTGATGCATCGCCGGAGGAGCGCCAGCAGGCTCGCTGGGCGCTGGCCCGCTGGTGGCCCTGGCAACATAACTGGAGCGTGCTGCCTGGGTGGTTGTCGCCGTTGTTGGTTGAGTGGCCTGTGCTCTCGGGCGATACGTCCAGAGCCCCTGCGCTACTCGCGGTTGAGGCGTGCACCCGCCTGGCGCTGGCGGCAGATGAGCGCACAAGCGGTGCGTTGTTTGATACGCAATATAACTCGGTGATGTACCAGGCGTTGTCAGCTTTGCAACAACATGACGATGACCATGCAGATACGTTTCTGGCTCAATCCAACGCAGCACTGGCTCAGGCAGCAATGGCCCAAGCGGCACCGGCTCAGAACGATCAGGCGCAATTGAGCCCGCTCAATGCGATGTGGGCAGCACATGGATTGGCCACGGTGCGCAAAGCTTCTGAAAAAAAGCCGCTTACGCTGGATAATCTGGCGCCGGAAGAAGCTGCGGCCAAGTCCTCAGCAGCTCCCCGGACGCCACGAGTGAGTGTGGTGATACCGCTTTATAACGCGGTGGCCTCCATCTCAACCGCTTTGCGGAGCCTGTTTGAACAGCGCTTTTCTGGTGCGCCGATTCCTTTTGAGATAATTGTGGTGGATGATGCCAGTGTGGATGCTGGCGTGGCAGCGGTTGAAGCGCTCCGTGATGACTGCCCAGCCCATATTGAGTTGCGTATCATCCGTCATGCGGCCAATCAAGGGGCGTATGCGGCACGCAACACCGGTGTCGCTGCCTCGCGTGGGGAACTGATTACCACCCATGACAGTGATGACTGGTCGCACCCGGATAAACTGCGCCTGCAGATTGAAGCACTGAACCATATCACCAGCGCAGAGGCTTCGATTTCCTGGTGGGTCAGGGCGACGCCGACCCTGTTGTTTCATCGCTGGCGCCTTGATAACGAGGGCTGGGTTTATCCCAATCTGTCTTCTTTAATGGTGCGCCGTGAGGCGTTGAACCGCGTGGGCTTCTGGGATGATGTCAAGGTGAACGCCGACAGTGAATTTCGCGAGCGTCTGGAGGCCATTTTTGGTGAGGGCGCTATCTGTGAAGCTTTGCCGGGTGTTCCTTTGTCTTTTGGGCGCTCTGATGCGTCATCACTGAGCCAGCATAGTAGTACGCATCTGGTGACCCAGTTTCTGGGTGTCCGTCATGACTACATGGCCAGTGCCCGTCGTTGGCATCAAGCGGCGGCACCTGACGGGCTTTTCCTGGCACAGAATCCCACACAGCGTCCTTTTTACGCTCCCCCTGCGATTTGTCGTGAACTGACTCAGCAAGCCGTTTATCAGCACCCTCTGGATATGCTTCAGGCAGCGCAGTATGAGCCCACACCATGGTTTGATGCGGGCTGGTATCTGCGCACCCACGTTGATCTACAACAGGCGCTGGTAGACCCATTAACACATTTCTGGCAGGAAGGTGAGTCGCAAGGGCGTGACCCTGGTCCGTCTTTCAGTGTGTCTGGTTATCGCTATTTATACGCTGAGGAAATGGTTGACGATGAGTCAGCCCTGCTGCATTTCCTGCACACAGGACATGACGCCGACTATTCACCCAGGCCCATAATCCCAGGCGTCTGCTCGTCTGTTGAAGGGCAGCCTACTGTGCTGGTGTGTGGGCATGCCGCTGGGGAAACGCTTTACGGTGCCGAACGTAGCCTGCTGGATGTGGTTCAGGGGTTGCGCAGGCTTGGTATGAACGTAGTGGTAACACTGCCAAGCGCAGTAAACCGGTCGTATGTTGATGCCTTGCTGGCGGAAACGTTGGCCGTAGCAATCCTGCCATATGGCTGGTGGCAAAAAGGTAAGCCCGTTGAACCTGTCACACATGATTACTTTTGTCAGTTAATTCAGCAGTTTGATATTGCCGTACTGCATGTAAATACTGCCGTGCTGGATGAACCGCTGCATGCTGCTCGAACTGTGGGGATTCCTACGGTAATGCACGTACGTGAACTGCCAGAACATGATAAAGCGCTCTGCGAAACGCTCAACGCTTCTGCCGCTGACATCATGCAGCGGGTGCGTGAGCTTGCCGATATTCCGGTGGCGAATTCACACTGTGTGGCGGCCGCCATTGGCTGTGAACGTACGATGATTGTGCCGAACACGATTGATCTGGCACCTTTGTTAGCTTTGCCTGTCAGAGAGGCTGGCGACACTCTGCGGGTCGGCATACTTAGCAGCAATCTGGCAAAAAAAGGGCTTGCGGATATTCGCCAACTGGCTGATTTGTTGAGCCATCATACGGAGCAAATCGAAATCTGGTTATATGGCCCGCCAACGCCAGATCTGGCCACGCTTCTTGATTCCCAGGGGCAGCAGAGCTGCAGAATCATTGATGGTGGTTACATTGACTCCCCCGCATTGGCCATGTCCAAGCTGGATGTGGTATTGAATCTTTCGCACTTTCAGGAGTCTTTTGGACGTACCGTATTGGAAGCCATGGCTGCTGCTCGCCCTGTGGTGTGCTACCACTGGGGGGCTTTGCCAGAGCTGGTGATTTCGGAAAAAACCGGCTATCTGGTGCCTTTGGGTGATGTTGATGGTGTGGCCACCCGCTTAGCCGCACTGGCGGATTCTCCAGAATTACGCCAGCGCTTAGGCCAGGCAGGACGTGAGCGTGCGGTTGCCTGTTTTGGCCCGGACGCACTGCAAGAGGCATTGGCCAGGGTTTATGCCAGCGCATTGAATGGAGATCCGAGGAAGCAACGTCACGTATGAGCATGGTGAACTGGTTATCGCGTCAGACTCGCGCTGTCACGAACAAGCGTGATGAACTCCCTGTTGACAAATGGATGCTGGACTATCCATCCCCTGAACGTGAGGCGCTAATAGACGCTTCAGGTCGGCGGGTGCAAGGCTGGTTACTGATGCCTGAGGGTAGCGAAGCAATGCTTGGACAGGTACGGATTGTGGTTCAGTGGTCAGCTGAACAGGAAGGCGTCTATCCGCTGGATGTTGAGCGGCCGGATGTCGTCGAAACCGTATTGCAGGCAGAGCCTGGCAAGCACCTGCAGTCTTGCTGTGGGTTTCGTTTTCATGTGCCTGCGCATATTGCTCATTTTCGTTTGCTGATGACCATGGGAGAGCAGCGCTGGTTGTTGGAAGACGTAGCTGTCACACCGGTTTCAAAACCGATGTCAGCCCCTTTGAAGGTACTGGAAGGCAAGCAGGGTTGGCTGTTTCTTGATAATGATACCAATGCCAGCGTTGACCAGTTTCGCGGTCGCCTGCGGTTGACCGATAAAGGCATGAGTGACTGGCAGACGTATCTGCAAGGCGTTGATCAACTGGCAAAACAACGCAACATCCCCTGGCGGATGCTGATTGCGCCCTCCAAGGAAAGTGTGATGGGGGAGGCTTACCACCCTTATGATGCGGGGGATGGCCCCATGTCACAATTGTTAAGCCTTCGCGAGGCTTGTTCAATTCTGCATCCTGTCAAAGCGTTAAAAAAACTCGGCGATCGGGCATTTATTCCGACCGATACCCACTGGACTCAGCGTGGCGCCAAGGTTGCCAGTGTGGTGTTGGCAAAACGCTTGAGGCTTGATTTTCGCCGTTATCGGCAATCTCTGGCTAAGGACCGCTATGTAAAGCATGAGATGGGGGGCGATCTGGGTAACAAGTTAACACCGCGACAGAAAAGTTGTGTCGATATTCTGCGCTCATTCAAATACCAACCCTATAAGCGCTACGATAATGGCTTGCCTAATTTCGGTCGGATCATCGTATTGGAATATCCCGATGCGATCGAGCAGGGGACAGCGTTAATTTTTGGTTCATCGTCGAGTTATTCGATGTTTAATTACCTGTGTCGCTTGTTCCAGCGTGTCATTTTTATCCATTCGGCGGGTAATCTTGACCCGGAAGTGATCAATGCTACCCAGCCTGACTATCTTGTTATTCAGACCAATGGCCGTTTTGTGATTCAGATTCCGCTGTTGGATCAACCGCTTGTCGAGACTATTCGTGATAAAGTGTCTCGACTGGAAAAAGATGATAAGGCATTGGTATGCGAGCGCTATATTCACGCAGATTCAGCGTACCTGCGTGATGTTGGCCTTGAACGATGGGATGAATATGCGAGAACAGTGTTGAGATGCTGAAAGTGATCAGAAGCGTGTCGGCAAAGACAGCGGCAAAAGTATTCGATGTGACGCAACGTTGGTTGAGTCAACAAGCGGGTGGAAAACCTTTTTGGCATCGTGAACCGGTGTTTCATCCCTGGCAGGCTGATGATGATCAGCTGCAGTTTGAACTGGTAGGGGAACGGCCCTGGCCAGGCTGGAACATGATTGAGCTGGATGTAAACGGCGACGAAATGTACGGCGTGGCCACTATTACTGTAGAAGCCCGCCATAAACGCTTTCAGCTGGGTATTCCGCTACGCCCGGGTAAAACAGCCAAGCGTCTTGTCTTCATGCCGTTCGGTGTGAAACGCATCCTGATTACCACGGTTAATGCCATGGGCGCGTTCCAGGTGCAGCGTTTGCGCTGGGTGTGGTTGACGCCCTGGTTTGCTCATGACCGGCTGGCACGGCGCCTGTCGAGCATTCATCCGAATTATAAAGGCATGAGCAGGCGTCAAGTGTGGCGGGCCTTGCATCAGGAATCCGTGGCACGAGCCTGTAGTTGGAAAAGTATTGCTCTGGCGGAACATACCCAAACCTTTATGCGCTCGTGTGCGCACTATAACTATAGTGATTGGGTAGTGAATGTTGAGCCTGAAATTGACAGACTTCCGGCTCACTGGCAGCCCGATGACCTCATTGCTTCGCCCACTTTTGCTGTGCTTTTGCCACTGCACGAAGAAGAGTTCCAGCGAGTTGGGATGGACGGTTTAAAACAGACGCTGGAGTCTTTACGGGCGCAGAATTACCCACAATGGGCGTTAAGTGTTTCAGTTTCTTCTGAGTTGCCTGAAAAGCTGGCCCATGCGATCAGGCTAATGATTCATCAGACGTGTGAAAAAGCGTCTCGCGTTAGCGTTTGTCGTGAATCAAGCCTTACAGCACTGAGTCACCATGCATTTATCCATTCAACCGGGGAAGGCATTCTGAGCCTTGCTCCTGGCGATGTGTTGGCGCCGGAAGCCTTGGCCAGAGTCGTTGACGGCTGGCTTGATGAGCCGGATTGTCAGCTTTTTTATGCCGATGAAGATGTATTGGGCAGCGATGGACAGCGCGCTAAACCACGCTTCAAGCCGCAATGGAACCCGGACCTGTTGCTATCATCCGGCTATATTGGCCGAATGACGGTTTATAAACGCCGGATGTTGTGGCGTCTTGAGGTTTATCAGGGAATTGGCCGTCGGATACGTGGGGAATTAACGCGCCCGGATATCGATCACGCCCAGGCACTGCGTTTCCTCTCCTGGCAGTATCAGCGTGAAGAGTCCGCTTCGGTGGCAGTCAAGCACTTGCCCTGGATGCTCTACCATCGCCATATTGCCCACCATGATGCTGATCAGCAACGTCAGGACTACACCGGTTCGCTCGTAGAGGACTGGGTTCAGTTTACCTTGCCTGGTTGTGATGCCAGCGTTACTCATGGTCAGCTGCCTTTTAGTGCGCATGTTCACTGGCCGATCAATGAAAAGCCACCGCTGGTCAGTTTGCTGGTGCCAACCCGTGACGGTGTGGATATTCTGAAACCCTGTGTCGACCGTATTCTGGAATTAACAGAATATCGCCACTTTGAATTGTTGATACTGGATAACCAAAGCACCTGTCCGCGCACGCTTACCTATCTGGCTGAGGTCGAGGGGCGTGATCCTCGTGTCAGGGTGCTGCGCTGGAATCATCCGTTTAATTATTCAGCGATCAATAATTTCGGCGTGCGGCATGCCAAAGGTGAGATCATCGGTCTGGTCAATAATGACATTGAACCGATTGATGGTAGCTGGCTGGCAGAAATGGTACGGCAGGTGTTGCGCCCGGAAATTGGGTGCGTGGGGGCAAAACTTTATTACCCGAATGGCACCCTGCAGCATGGCGGCGTTATTCTTGGGTTGGGTGGTGTTGCCGGTCATGCGCACCGCTTTTTTCCGCGTCAGTCCGATGGTTACTGTGGCCGCCTGAAACTGGCACAGAACCTGACCGCCGTGACGGCCGCCTGCTTGTTGCTGCGCAAAAATGTGTTCAACGAGGTGAATGGGTTGAATGAGCCACGCCTTGCCGTGGCTTACAACGATGTCGACCTGTGCCTGAAAGTCCATCAGGCCGGGTATCGCAACCTATGGACACCTTATGCAGAGCTTTATCATCACGAATCCATCTCCCGAGGAGCGGATGACACCCCGAAAAAGCGTGCTAGATGGCTGAAGGAAATGGCCTATATGCGCCGTACCTGGGCGCATTTGCTGGATAATGACCCTGCCTACAATCCGAACCTGACGCTGGTGTATGAGGATTTTTCGCTGCGTTAGGCTAGTGAGGAGTGAGCGCTGGTGGGTTTTGTAGGGTGGCTTCGCGGAGCAAGCCACCAACTCGCCGCGAGGCGAGCCGGATGCTGGTGCCGATATCGAGAAACGGCGGATTACGTCGTGAATCCGCCGTTATATATTTCCCATGGTTGAGGTCGGTGAGGGCGGATTACGCCGGGAATCCGCCCTACGTTAATGATGTACCAGGTTTTGTAGGGTGGCTTCGCGGAGCAAGCCACCAACTCGCCGCGAGGCGAGCCGGATGCTGGTACCGATGTCGAGAAACGGCGGATTACGCCGTGAATCCGCCCTACGTTAATGATGTACCAGGTTTTGTAGGGTGGCTTCGCGGAGCAAGCCACCAACTCGCCGCGAGGCGAGCCGGATGCTGGTACCGCGAGAAACGGCGGATTACGTCGTGAATCCGTCCTACGTTAATGATGTACCAGGTTTTGTAGGGTGGCTTCGCGGAGCAAGCCACCAACTCGCCGCGAGGCGAGCCTGAGGCTGGTGCCGATATCGAGAAACGGCGGATTACGTCGTGAATCCGTCCTACGTTAATGATGTACCAGGTTTTGTAGGGTGGCTTCGCGGAGCAAGCCACCAACTCGCCGCGAGGCGAGCCGGATGCTGGTACCGATGTCGAGAAACGGCGGATTACGCCGGGAATCCGCCGTTGTATATTTGCCATGGTTGAAGTCGGTGAGGGCGGATTACGTCGTGAATCCGCCCTACGTTAATGATGCCCCAGGTTTTGTAGGATAGCTTCGCGAAGCAAGCCGCCAACCTGCCGTGAGGCGAGCCTGAATTGATAGGGTTCCATCCTGTTAAAAAATGATTGAGTAGAGTCAATGAGTGAGCGCTGGTTGGTGTTAAGTGACGGGGCGCGGCCGACCGAGGATATCTATTTCCTTGAATCGGTCGCGCCTCTTTTGCGTGCTGGTGGGGATGATGTTGGGCGACTGGATATACGTGGCTGGAAGGGCTGGTTAGCCAAAAAGCTGCTGCGCCGTATGGTGGGCGTTAATCTGATCATCTGTCGCTCGTTGCCAAGACGCTGGATTGACTGGCTGCAACTACACCGTGCTCAGTTTGGACGTGTGGTCTATGTGATTGACGATGATATCGAAGCGGCAGCCAGCGATTTAACGCTTCCTGATCATTACCGACAGCGTATGGCGGACATTGCTGAGCGACAGGCTGGCTTGCTGGCGTTGTGTGACGAGGTGGTGGCGTGCAGCGATGCGCTGGCTGCACGCTTTCGTTCGCGTCATTCCTCGGTATCGGTATTAACCCCGCCGCTGCTGGCTCAGCTGCCTTCTGTTACGCATTTTGAATCACCTCCCTCTCGGCAGGCGCCGTGGCGTATTGGTTTTCATGGCACGCGTGCTCACCTGAATGATCTGGTGCATATATCACCTGCATTGCAAGCCCTTCAGCAGCAGCGGGAGGACAGTACCATTGAAATCATGCTGGGTAAGCACACACCTGCGTCTCTTTGTCAGTTACCTCGGGTGACGACGCCTGATCCGCTTTCGTGGCAGGCATTTCGTCGGTATCAGACCCGTCATCAGATCCATATCGGGTTAGCGCCGTTGTTGGAGTCACCGTTCAATCAGGGTAAGTCATTCATCAAGTTTCTGGATATTGCGGCGATGGGCGGCGTAGGTGTCTATGCTAACCGCTACCCATACACGGAAATTGTGCGTCACGGTGAAAATGGGTTTTTGGTAGATGATGAACCAGAAGCCTGGCAGATGGCACTCAACGACTTGCTGGATAACCCTGAAGTGGCCGCCAGAATGGCACGTACTGCCGCATTGGATGCCAAGCGTATTGGCGACCCACGCCATACATTGGCATTTTGGCAAGGTCTCAAAGACGTAACGTTGTAAAGCAAGCGCTGTAGAAGCGATTAAGGTGCCCATGGAGCAGCGCAAAAGCTATATACTTTAATCGAATCATAAAATTATTTTTTATTCTTTTATGTTCTTTGTGATATGCGGCTATGATGGTGGCATTCTCCATCCTTACCAGGGGAGGTGCGATCATGGCGCTATCCGCCCATCACACTGAACATGAATTATCAGCATCTGGATTGTCTGCTTCAGGCTTATCGGTTGCCAGGCAATCTTTTTCAGAATCATCGTTAGCAGCCGCTTCTGCTTCAGAACTGTCTGCTTCAGAACTATCGGCAGCCAATCAGGCGCTGGAGCACCAATCAGCCGAGGAGCGGGTTGAGTGGTCGCTGGCGCACTTGCCGGGTGCTTTTGTGCTGAGTTCCAGTTTTGGCATTCAGTCAGCGGTCTTGCTGCATCTGGCGACACGTATTGAGCCTGACCTGCCCGTTCTGCTGGTGGATACAGGCTACCTGTTCAAGGAAACCTATCAGTTCATCGAGACGCTCACAGAGCGCTTGCAACTGAATCTCAAGGTGGTGACACCTGACATGTCACCCGCCAGACTGGAAGCCAGTTACGGTAAGCTGTGGGAGCAGGGCGCTGAAGGTATTACGGATTATAACCAGATGATGAAGGTGGCGCCGATGGAGCAGGCACTGGAGGATCTGGGCGTTGGCACCTGGTTTGCTGGATTAAGACGTCAGCAATCTGGTTCCCGAGGTGAGCGTCCGGTTATCGAGCAACGACAGGATGGGCGCTATAAAGTGTATCCGTTGATTGACTGGTCTAACCGCGATATTCACCGCTACTTGACCGAGCACGATTTGCCTTATCACCCTCTGTGGGAAGAAGGCTACGTCACCGTCGGGGATTGGCATACCAGTCAGCCACTGCGTCCGGGTATGCAGGAAGAAGAAACCCGCTTTTTCGGCCTGCAGCGTGAATGCGGTCTGCATTTGTAGCGGTTTTGTGCCACGGATAAAACCTTTAGATCATTTTTGGCCACGGATGAACACGGATAAAAACCCAACAATTTTTTAGGTTTTAGGTTTGACCTTATCCGTGTTGATCCGTGTGTATCCGTAGCCTTGTTTCCGTGTCTTTACTCAGCGTGGGTTCAGTGTCATCGGTAGGCCACCTTCTGGGCGCAGTGTCAGGCGGCACTCAATCTCTGTTTTGTGATCCGGCAAGCAGTGCGGTGTGAACTGCTGTGCCAATGTCGCCAGACACAGGATGCCTTCATATAACCCGAAGCGCTTACCCAGACAGACGCGTGGCCCCACGCTGAAAGGTAAGTAGGCAAATTTATCGGGTCTTGGTGCGCCGGGCATAAAGCGCTCAGGTATAAAGTGATCCGGCGCTTCCCACAGTTTGCGATGACGGTGTAACAGCCAGGGAACAGCCAGAATAACGCTGTTACGGGTGACTTTGCGGTTGCGTATCTGGTCTTCTTCTCTGGCCTGGCGGCTCAGTAAAGGGACTGGCGGATACAGGCGCATCGATTCTTCAAATACTGCCCGCGTGTAAGGAAGCTGATCGATATCATCGAACGTCGGTGTTCTCACCTGTAAAACGCTATCGAGTTCGTGTTGCAGCTTCGCCATGGCATCGCGATCATAATCCAGCAGGTACCAGCACCAGGCTAGCGAGTTGGCGGTGGTTTCATGGCCTGCCATAAACATGACGATAGCTTCATTGCGTACCGCGTTTCTTGCATGCGGGCAGCCGCCTTTGGCGGGATCCCCCATTTGTTCAATAAAACTCTCTATCAAGCTGAAACGGCCTGATTCCGCGCCTTGGGTGTTCATGTGACGATCAATAATACGGTCAATCACCTCATGTACCTGCTGTGCCGAATACCGCGTTCGCGCACGACGTCTTGGGTTGCCAAACAGTTTCAAAAACGGCAGCCCTAGCATATTGGCAAGATCAAGCTGTTCGGCGTGTTGCTGATATTCGCTAAAGCCTGCCACAACCTGCTCAGCTTCTTTGTCCGTTGTGTCGTCACCAAAGATGGTTCTGCCGATAATTCGGGCAGTGAGGTGCGCCATTTCCTTGAGCATATCCACGGGCTGGTCAGCGGCCTTTTGGTGCCACTGGCGAGCGGTTTCTTCAGCGGATGCTGTCATCACCTTGGTAAATTCGGGTAGCAGGCCATTATGTAATGCGGGTGCGCACTGTTTTCTGCGGGTGCGCCATAAATCGCCGTCGCTGACAAACAATCCGTCGCCAAGAAGTGGCGTTAGTGCTTGGCGCATATGTGGGCTTTTGCGGTCGTAGTTGGCATGCTCGGCGAGAAATACGTGGCGAACGGTATCGGGGCTGTTGCACAGAATGTAATTCTGGTTCAGCAACGTCATCTTCGACGTGCGTACTGAATAGTCACGTTCGCGCCATACACGGAGCAGGTTGTGCTGTGCCATATGCATGCGCTGCATCATGCTGGAATCAGCGGCGGCATGAGCAACACTCACCGGAGGTGCCTTTTTCTGAGCGTTTAAAAAAGCATCCTGAAGCGAATCGTGAATGGAGGTAGCCACTTCGGCAGGCGCAGCAGTTGGGCACATAAGCAAAGGGCCTTCTGGGCGATAGTGATATGTGGCTACCTAGTTTACATTATTTTTAATGCATAAGTTGTATGGCGCTCAATCAAAAGGGAAATACCAGCGGCGTGATGATGAGTACGGCGGCGGAGTAGGCAAGGCTGACAGGTAGGCCTGTTTGTAGAAAGTCGGCGACGCGGTAGCGACCAGGAGAATAAACCATCAAATGCGTCTGGTAACCAAACGGAATTAGGAAACAGGCGCTGGCACCATAAGCAACCGCCATCACAAAGGGAAGTGGGTCGGCGCCAAAGGCTTGAGCAGTGCTCCATGCGACCGGAAACGCAAGCGCGGCAGCGGCATTGTTGGTAACAGTTTCCGTGAGCAGCAGGGTCAGCAGATAACAGCCGATAAAAGCAGCATAAATACCATAGCCGCTGAACATGGCCTGCATGCCTTCTGTCAGCAAAGTGGCAGCCCCCGAGCTCTGCAGTGACTGGGCAATGGCCAGTGCCGAGCCGATAATCAGCCAGAGTTCAAAGGGAAAGCGGCGGCGAAGCTCCGTCACGCTAAGCACCTTGCCAACCAACAGCCCGCCGAGTAATAGCATCAGCCCATGAAAAAGTGGTAGCACATTAACTGTGGCGAGGCCGATAACGGCAATAAAACCGCTGAGTGTTAGCACGCTTTCACGGCGATTAAGCTGCGGCCGCTTGAAGCTGCCACTTAGCAGGTGGAAGTTGCGATCCAGATTGCGGTGTTGACGGAAATCCGCGCTTACCGCCAGTAGCAAACAGTCACCGACGCGCAGCGGAATCTTGCCAAGCTGGCCTTCTAGGCGTTTTTCGCCGCGCCGTATGCCAACCACGCCTGCGCTGAACATGCTTCGGAAGTCAACGTCCTGCAGGGTTTTGCCGGGGAGTTCCGATTCGTGAGAGATGACGACTTCCACCAAATTGGTGGCCAGCACATCGTCAGCCTGATGACCAAACAGCGTTAACCCTTGAAAGCGTTGCAATGCCTGAACTTTATTGGTCTCCCCGGTGAATACCAGGGTGTCGTCGGGCTGCAGAAGCTCTTCTGGCCCGACTGGGCTGATAAGACGACCGTAGCGCTCGATTTCCAGCAGGTAAAGGCCTTCCAGGCGGCGCAGGCCGTTTTCTTCAATGCTCTTGCCGACCATAGGGGACTGGGCGTGAAGGTCGGCGGCTAGAAAGTAGGAAAGCTTTTCTTCTGTATCTTCCGGGTGATGGTGTGGAAGCTTCTGGGCACGCCACAGCAAAACACCGAAAGTGATCAGCGCTACGGGAAGACCCACCAGGGCAAACTGGAACATGCCAAGCTCGTTGCCCGCCGCATTCAGATAAAAAGAGTTGACCACCAGATTGGTGGAAGTGCCGACCAGCGTGGTAATTCCTCCCAGAATGGAAGCATAGGAGAGAGGAATCAGCAGGCGCGAGGGGGCAATATGGTGCTGGCGGGATATGGCACCGAGAAAAGCTGCGACAACGGCAGTGTTATTAAGAAAGGCGGAAAGAACAGCCGTGGTGCCCATCAGGCGTGCCGTCGCAAAGCGTGAATCACCTTTTAGCAGGCGGCTGGATAGCCA
Organism: Halomonas sp. LS-001; assembly: GCF_052983955.1. Classification (NCBI taxonomy): domain Bacteria; kingdom Pseudomonadati; phylum Pseudomonadota; class Gammaproteobacteria; order Oceanospirillales; family Halomonadaceae; genus Halomonas; species Halomonas sp. LS-001. The sequence continues at coordinate 2,625,174 of NZ_CM129816.1, read as the reverse complement.
GTCCAGTAACGGTGAGCGCTCCAGGGCAAGTGATACCAGCAACAGCAACAGCAAAGTCGCCAGCGCCGGGTTGGTAAATTGCGCTAGCAGCGTTGAGGTATCTACCAGCCCCGTCACCAGATATACGCCAGCCAGGCTGACAAAAGCCGTCGCGGGTTTGACTCGCCCGCTGATCAGGCAGGCGAGCATAATGGCGATGGAAACGAGAACAGCCCAGGGCGTCATCGGTGAGTGTCCTTTAATATGAACGAGTGGCTTGCTCAATTTTACGCAGCCTTTTATGATGGTGTCTAATCTTTGATGTAACTGAGTGGCTTTTGTATTTTAAATCCTTAGCAAACAGTGAGTTAAAAAACTTTAAATGACTAAACATTTATCGCCTGAAAAGTTAAATGAACGCCGTATCAAGGCGGTTCAGTTGCGCTTGGATGGTCTCACTGTGGTTCAGGCGTGCGAGCTTACAGGGCTATCAGCACCGACAATTTCTGCTGCCTGGAAAGCGTTTCGTGAGGGCGGCTGGTCCGCTGTGCCCGTTCAGTCTCGTGGTCGCCACAAGGGGCAGGCGAATGTGCTGGCTGCGCCGCTAAAAGCGACGTTATGGCAAACTCTTTATGAGTTGCCAGCAGAAGGCGAGCCCGGCTGGAGCAGTGCGGCCCTGGCACAGCGCGTGGAAACGGTTCACGCTAAAGCGCTCACTCAGCGGGCGGTTGAACACTGGTGGCAGGACGAGCAGCTCAAATTAGATGCCTGGGCGCTGGCCCCGTTGAGCAAAGAGCGTTCAGCGCGAGGGCGTTGGTACCGTCAGGCAGTAATGCCTGCGTTCAAGAACGTTAATGCTGCTACGCATCGCTGGCAGGGCGGTGTCCGTCATCTTCCCCTTCCAGGCGGCTCTGTTTATCAACTGTATTTCCATGGTCCGCGTGGCCGGTTGTGGATGCGCTGTTTCAGGCGTCCGCCCGTTGCGCAGGATTATCTGACATCGCTGAAGGCACTGGCGGCCAATGGCCCAGCCGCACTGGTATTCCATGGTGCTGTCTTGAGCGCTGCCCCTGAGTTAACGGCATGGCTTGCCGCTCAGCGGGATTTCTGGCTGGTACAGGTACCAGCAGATATTGGCCTGGTGCGCGGCGGATCTGTTCACACTGGCTTTAAAAGAACTGTTTCCAATAGTTCTGTTTCAAGTACTTCTGTTTCAAGTACTTCTGTTTCAAGTACTTCTGTTTTCAATAACTCTAACTCTGATTCCAAACGCAAGCAGGTAAAACGATGACATCCCTTACCCATTTACAACGGCTGGAGGCGGAAAGCATCCAGATCATGCGGGAAGTGGTCGCCGAGACGGATAATCCGGTGATGCTCTATTCCGTCGGCAAAGACAGTGCGGTCATGCTGCATCTGGCGCGTAAAGCCTTCGCCCCGTCACCGCCTCCGTTCCCGTTGATGCACATTGATACTCGCTGGAAGTTTCGTGCCATGTACGATTTTCGTGATGTTATGGCACGCGAAAGTGGCATGGAGCTGATTGTGCATATCAACCCGGAAGGGATTGAGAAAGACGTTAATCCCTTCACACATGGTTCGGCGATTCATACCGAAATCATGAAAACCGAAGGGTTGAAGCAGGCGCTCGATAAATACGGGTTTGATGCTGCCTTTGGTGGTGCGCGTCGTGATGAAGAAAAATCGCGTGCCAAAGAGCGTATTTTCTCCTTCCGTACAGCTCAGCACCGCTGGGACCCAAAAAACCAGCGCCCGGAGCTTTGGAAGATCTACAACACGCGTAAGCATAAGGGTGAGTCCATTCGTGTCTTCCCGCTTTCCAACTGGACAGAGCTGGATATCTGGCAGTACATCTATTTACAGAACATCCCGATTGTACCGCTTTATTACTCTGCCGAACGCCCGGTCGTTGAGCGTGATGGTGCTTTGATCATGGTTGACGATAAGCGGATGCCGCTTGAGCCAGGCGAAGTGCCAATGATGCGCAAGGTGCGTTTCCGTACGCTGGGGTGCTATCCGCTGACAGGGGCTATCGAGTCCGAAGCTGATACGTTACCGGCCATCATTCAGGAAATGCTGTTGACCAATACGTCCGAACGTCAGGGGCGCGTGATTGATAACGACAGCGCCGCTTCGATGGAGAAGAAAAAGCAGGAGGGGTACTTCTAATGGCACATTCATCCGATATGATCGCCGCAGACATCGAAAGCTACCTGAAATCGCATGAGCATAAAGGGCTGTTGCGCTTTATTACCTGCGGTAGCGTTGATGACGGTAAAAGCACCCTGATTGGTCGCTTGCTGTTTGAATCCAAGCTGCTGTTTGAAGACCAGCTGGCCTCCATTGAAGCCGACTCCAAGAAATACGGCACCCAGGGCGGCGATATGGATTTCGCTCTGCTGGTTGATGGCCTGGCGGCGGAGCGCGAGCAGGGCATTACCATTGATGTGGCCTACCGGTTTTTCTCCACCGATAAACGCAAGTTTATTGTTGCCGACACCCCAGGGCATGAGCAGTACACCCGTAACATGGTGACCGGCGCATCCAACGCTGACGCGGCAATTCTGATGGTGGATGCGCGTCATGGCCTCATGACACAGACGCGTCGTCACAGCTTCCTGATGTCACTGATGGGCATGCGCCATATCATTGTGGCCATCAACAAGATGGATCTGGTCGATTATTCCAAGGCCCGCTTTGATGAGATTGTCGAAGAGTACCGTATCTTTGCCAAGCAGCTAGGGCTGGAAAACATCACCTTTATTCCGATGTCGGCGCTGAAGGGCGATAACGTCATCGAGCATAGCGCGAAGATGCCCTGGTACCACGGCACCACCCTGATGGGCTACCTGGAAACCGTGGAAGTGGATGACGAGCGCCTGCAGCGCGACCTTTTCCGCATGCCGGTGCAGTGGGTTAACCGCCCCAATCTGGATTTCCGTGGTTTTACCGGCATGATTTCCAGCGGTATCGTCAAACCGGGTGATGAAATCCGTGTGCAGCCTTCTGGCAGCACCAGCAAGGTAGCCCGTATCTATACCTTTGATGGTGATCTGGAGCAGGCAGTGGCAGGCCAGTCGGTCACGCTGCTGATGGAAGACGAAATCGATATCTCGCGTGGCGATGTCATTTCCGGCGTTGCTTCTCCGGCCCAAACCGCGGATCAGTTCGAGACGTCGCTGGTGTGGATGCATGATGATCCCTTGCTGCCGGGGCGACCTTACCTGATGAAGCTGGGTGCTCAGACCGTCAGTGCGACGGTGACGGATATCAAATATCAGATCAACGTCAATACCCTTGAGCATACGGCCAGTAAGCAGTTGGATCTGAATGGTATCGGGGTCTGCACGTTGAGTCTGAATAAAGCGGTCGCCTTTGATCCCTACAAAGAAAATCAGGATACCGGCGGCTTTATCCTGATTGACCGTATGACCAACAATACCGTGGGCGCCGGTATGCTTAATTTTGCCCTGCGTCGTAGTCAGAATATTCACATGCAGCATGTGGATATCGACAAGCAGGCACGTGCTGAAGCCAAGGTGCAAAAGCCAGCGGTGCTGTGGTTCACCGGACTTTCCGGGGCGGGCAAATCAACCATTGCCAACCTGGTCGAGAAGAAGCTGTTTGCCCAGGGTCAGCATACCTACCTGCTGGATGGCGACAACGTACGCCACGGGCTGAACCGTGACCTTGGCTTTACGGATGCTGATCGGGTTGAAAACATTCGTCGCGTGTCTGAAGTTTCGAAGCTGATGGTGGATGCTGGTCTGATCGTGTTGACCGCCTTTATTTCGCCTTTCCGCAGCGAGCGCCGTATGGCCCGCGACCTGCTGGATGATGGCGAATTTATTGAGATCTTCGTCGATACGCCGCTATCCGTTGCGGAAGAGCGTGACCCGAAAGGTCTGTATAAGAAAGCGCGTCGTGGCGAGCTGCAGAACTTCACGGGCATTGATTCCGCTTATGAAGCGCCTGAAGCAGCGGAAATTCATCTGAATACCGATAAAATGCAGCCCGAAGAAGCCGCTGATGCGGTTATTGCGGCATTACGTGAACGCGGTTTAATCAACTAACTTGTCAAGCAGATGATATTGCCCCGCTAACCCAAGGTTAGCGGGGCGTATCTTGCCAGGATGCACGTTGATTATTCGTGACACGACTCAGCATAAGGACATAAGTATGGCGTTAATTGATCAAGCGCTGCTAGAGAGCGTCGAGGCGATTGCCCGCGAAGCGGGTGAGGCCATCATGACGGTCTACGCACGCGACTTTAGTGTCGAAGAGAAAGAAGATAAAAGCCCGCTAACCGAAGCAGATAAAGCCGCCCATGAAATCATCGCTAAAGGGCTGAATGCCTTGCCGCAGGGTATTCCGGTGCTTTCGGAAGAGGATGAAGCCGGCTTTTCCGGTGCCGATAATGATGGGCGTTACTGGTTGGTGGACCCGCTTGACGGCACCAAGGAGTTCATCAAGCGAAACGGTGAGTTTACCGTCAATATCGCCTTGATCGAGCAGGGTAAACCGGTGCTTGGCGTGGTAATAGCGCCTGCCTTGGGAACAGCCTACCTGGCGGCAGAAGGTCTAGGGGCTTTCAAGGTCGCTGAAAATGGCGAGCGCCATGCGATTCAGGTTGCCGGGAAGCCAGACGGTGGCAAGGCCTGGCGGGTCGTCGGTAGCCGTTCTCACCCGAGCCCTGATCTGGCTGCCTGGCTGGATGACCTGGGTGCCCACGAGATGGTGCCGATGGGCAGCTCGCTCAAGTTGTGCGCCATTGCCGAAGGGGCAGCTGACGTTTACCCGCGCCTTGGGCCTACCTGCCTGTGGGATACCGGTGCGGCTCACGCGGTGGTTGAACAGGCGGGCGGCCGGGTGGAAAACCTGGATGGCACGCCGCTTAGCTATGCCACCCCATCTGAAAAGCTCAACCCGCATTTTATTGTATGGGGCTGCGGTAAGGCGTAAGGTGAGCGCCTTTTGGGCTTGTGAGGGGTAAGCGCCCTTCGGGCTTGTGAGGAGTAACCCCTCACCCCTCACCCCTCACTCAGACCTTGTTCAACTGATGCACGCTCATCTCGATCTGCTGGGGGCGCTGGAGCATGTTGATCAGAACGATGGCACGCTCTTCGCCTTTGGTGCTTTTGAAGATCGCTTCCAGGTTTTTGAAAGGGCCTTCGGTAATCGTGACTTTTTGCCCCGGCGTGAAATAGCTGTGGATGCCATCCTGTTCATGTGGCTGTTGCTGGAGTGTTTCGATCAGTGCATTCGAGACCGGTATCGGTGTGTCTCCGAAAGTCAACAGTTTAAGAACGCCACGGGTTGAGCGAATCGGCCGCCAGTTGCTGGCAATCTGGTCAAGGCGGATAAACAGATAGTGCGGGAATAGCGGTTCACAGACGTTACCCAGCTTGCCGCCGCGCCTGCGCTTTACATTCAGGACGGGATGAAACACCTCGTAGTCCTGGTTGCCGAGGTTTTCCGCCGCCCGAAAGGACTCTCCGCCCTTACATTGAATCACGTACCAAGCCGCTTCCGATTGATTAGTCGGCACTGACATGAATCATCCTTGTCGTTATCTGTTGTTGTCTAGGAGTTTAGCCAGCGCGTCCAGCGTCTGATCAATATGGGTTTGCGTGTGCTCACAGGACAGGAAAAACCGTAACCGGGCACTTTTTTCAGGTACCGCCGGATGCAGAATCGGCTGGACGTTCATCCCTTGTTCAAACAGTGCATGGGAGAGGTGAGCGGCCAGTGGCGAGCTGCCGACGATAATCGGCACCACGGCAGCGCCGATACTGTGGCCGGTATCCATGCCACGGGCATTGGCCTGCTCCAGAAAATAGCGGGAAATGGCATGCAGCTTTTCAACCCGTTCGGGCTCATCGGGCATGAGTTCCAGCACCTTAAGCGATGGCGCTGCCACCTGAGCCGGCATGCCGACACTGTAGAGAAAACCGGGGGCAAAGTAGCGCAAGGTTTCCACCAAAGGAATGCTACCAGCAATATAGCCGCCACAGCCGGAGAGCGTCTTGCTCATGGTGCCCATCCAGATATCCACTTCCCCAGGAGCAATGCCGAAATGCTCTCGCAGGCCGTGGCCGGTATCGCCCAAAACACCAAAAGAGTGCGCTTCATCAACCATCAGCCAGGCCTGATGGCGTTGTTTCAGCGCAATCAAAGCGGGCAGGTCGGGAATGTCACCGTCCATGCTGTAGAGGCCTTCCACCACGATCAGCGTACGCTCGAACTGGTGGCGGTGACGCTCCAGCAGGGCATCCAGTGCCGCTATGTCATTGTGGCTGAATGGCATCCGTTTGGCGCCGGAAAGCTGCGCTCCTACAAGTGAGCTGTTATGGATGTACTCATCGTGGAGAACCAGATCCTTAGGCCCCAGCAGATAGCCTAACGTAGAAACGTTGGTGGCATGGCCGCTGACGAATGCCACCGCGTCGTCTACCTGGTAGGCCTTGGCAATGGCCTGTTCAAGCTGCTGATGAATCGGACGCTCACCGGAAACCACCCGGCTGGCAGACACCGAGGTGCCATAGCGCTGGACGGCCTCAGTGGCGGCCAGATTAACGCGTGGGTCACCCGAGTAACCCAGGTAGTTATAGCTGGCAAAGTTAATGCACGTTCGTCCATCAATCACGCTGGTCGCACCGGCGGTCCCTTCATGGACTTTAAAGAAGGGGTCTTTCAGGCCCAGCTGCTCAGCGCCCTGACGCATCATGGCGATTTGCTGATAGCCCGGATGAGCATCAAAACGGGTAAAGCGCTCAGGAACATGCCGCGATGCAGAGCGCGGTTGGCCAGTAAGGCTGCCACTTCCCGCGGTACGCGGTGTGGGTCTTTGCCTGGCCTGTTCAAGTAACTGTTTTTTGAGTTCTGAGCGCTTGGCAGTCATGTGGCCTCTTGGGTGGATGAGGAGCGGGTGGCCTGCGGTGACGATTGCAGGCCTTCGGCTCCATGACGAGCGGCGAGAGAGGCTAACGCATCTTGCGGTGCATCTTCAACATCAACATCACTATGCTGCATTTTCTGGATCAGGACCGCCGCCAGTTTGTCCAGCGTTGAGGCTTCACTCAGCACCATCACCGGGATAGCGATGCCCAGCCGATTTTCGATAGCGGTCATCAACTCTACCCCCATCAGCGAATCAAAGCCCATCTCATAGACAGAACGCTGGGTATCGATTTTATCTTCTTCGATGAGCAGTATGCTAGCCAGCTCAGCCCGCAGCAGGTCAGTCACTGCTGCGTGCAGCTCGTCTGGCGGGAGAGTTTCCAGCATGGCGCGAATATCACTGCTGTCACCTTCTGGCTGCCCATCATCATCACTGGTGCGGGCGATTTCCATAAAGCGCGGCGTGCTGGCGGTCGGCAGAAAGCGCGCCAGCGCGCTCCATTCCAGTTCCAGCACCCCAAGGCTTGGCGATGTTGCTGAAGAGGAAAGCAGCATCTGTTCTAGCACATTCAGCGCATCATCGGAGTGCAGTGCCGACCCGCCAAGGCGCTCCTGAAGGGCATCCCGGGTACGCGTATTGCGTGCCAGGAACCCCACGTCTTCAATGGCGCCCCATCGAACGCAGGTCGCCGGTTGGCCACGTTGGCGGCGCGCGGCCGTAAAGGCTTCAAGCCAATGGTTAGCGGCCACATAGTTAGCTTGCCCAGGGTTACCGAACAGCGTGGTAGCGGATGAGTAGACTACGAAGAAATCCAGCGGGCAATCACGGGTCAGGGCATCCAGATGGCGTGCGCCATCAATCTTGGGTGCCAGCACCTTGTGAATTCGTTCGGCATCCAGATTGCGAATCAGGCTGTCATCAATGACGGTGGCCGCGTGAACGATACCGTGTAGCGGGGGAAGTGCCTGATGGGCATGGGCAATAACGTCGGCAAGTGCCTCACGATCCGTAATATCGCAGGCAGCGGCCAGAACGTTCACGCCCTGGGCTTCAAAGGCGGCAATTGCGCTTTGTGCTTCTTCTCTGGCGGGGCCGCTGCGGCTGAGCAGTATCAATGCTCTGGCGCCTTTATCCACTAGCCACTGTGCGGTTTTCAGACCGAAACCGCCAAGGCCGCCGGTCACCAGGTAGCTGGCTTCAGCGGGAAGCCTGAGCACGTCGTTGCCTAACGGTGGTTTGTTGCGCGCCGCTATGGGTTGCTCATAGGTCACCACGACCTTGCCGATCTGGCGGGCCTGCTGCATATAGCGGAAGGCATCAATCACCTGGCTGTGATTGAAGGCCGTAAACGGTAGCGGGCTGAGAGTGCCATCGTTAAACAGCGCCATCATTTCACCGAACAGGCGTTGCGTCAGGGCGGGCTGTACCTTCATCAGCTGGTCGGAATCAATCCCGAAGTAGCTGAGATTGTTGCGGAACGGTCGCAGCCCGATATGGGTGTTTTCATAGAAGTCGCGCTTGCCAAGCTCCAAGAATCTGCCAAATGGGCGCAAGGCGCGCAGGTTCTGGTTGATCGCCTCCCCAGCCAGCGAGTTAAGCACCACATCCACGCCTTCGCCGCCGGTGTCCTGAAGGATTTCTTCGGCAAAGGTTAACGAGCGCGAATCGTACAGGTTGTGAATCCCCATCAGATGCAGGAAGTCACGTTTCTCCTGAGAACCCACGGTGGCGTAGATCTCAGCGCCTAACCACTGGGCGATCTGCAGGGCGGCGATGCCTACACCGCCTGCCGCGCCATGGATGAGCACTTTCTCACCGGGTTCCAGTCGCGCCAGGTGTTTTAGCGCGTAGTAAACGGTGAAGAAAGTGGTTGGGATAGTAGCAGCAGCGGAATAACTGATGCCTTCCGGTAACGGAGCGACCGCATGTTGGCCAGCAATCAGGCGGTCACTGAAGCTGGCTGGCCCGAAACCGACCACGGCGTCCCCGGGCTTCAGGTGCGTGATGGCATCGCCTACGGCGGCGACTTCGCCGGCAAACTCAAGGCCCAGCGTTGGGCCGGCAAAGCCGTTTTCGATGGCTTCATCCGAGAGCAGGCCCAGGGTGTACATGACGTCGCGGAAGTTGAGGCCTGTGGCCTTGACCTTGATTTCCACGTCCTGCGCGCCCAGAGCGGCAAGCTTGCGCGGACGCCATTGCAGCTGGCGCAATTGTCCCGGCATGGCAAAGCCCAGCGTCATGGCTTGATGAGGAGCATCAGCAGTTGCTGATTGGCTTGGCTCCGCAGTGTCAGGATTCGGCGGCGTCAGGGTACGCAGGCGAGTCGCAAAGCGTTGCCCCTTCGCGGTAATGGCAATCTCGTTTTCAGCGTCCGGGGTGCTCAGCGAGGCGGCACAGGCGTTTATCGCTGCTGTGCCGGGTTCAACCGGCAGATCAATCAGACCAACTTTGTGCTCGACGGCTTCATTGGCCAGCGAGCGCCCGAAACCCCATAAAGCAGCATCCTGCGGCACTATATCTGCGCCAGGTATTGGATCCGCGGCAGATGCTGGCTGCCAGAGCGCGCTCACCCCTTGGGTTGTCAGCCACAGCGTCGCGGGAATGCGAGCTGCTTCGAGAGTGAGCGTCCATTCTCTGGCCAGCTCACAGCGTTGCGTCTGGGCGTGACTGGTCGTGTCATCGTCACTGTCCCTGTCGCGCAGATCGACGACATTGAGCGCAAGTTCCGCCCAGTCGGCCAGCGGCGCCTGAGTAAGGGCGTCGTCAAGCAGGGTAGACGGAGAGGCATCACTCACCATCAGGCAGGTGGGGTCACCGCGTTTTTCAAGGCTGGCGACCAGTGAGTTGGCAAGCGGGTCTTCCGAATGAGCGGCTATCAGCAGATGACGCTGCGTTGGCGAACAGGCCGTTCGCTGGCTTTCCTGAAGCGCGGTGGCGTGAATCAGGTAAGCGCCATTGTCACTGCCCTCCAGGGCGGTGGGTGGCGTTGCCAGCCAGCCGGTATTGGTGAGCCACTGGCTTAGCATGGCAGGTTCAAGGGCCTGGCGGTCGATGCCCGGTGTGGCTAGCAGGTCGTCCATCCAGCGGCCGGGGTGTACGCCCAGCAGCAGTACCTGAGCGCCCGGCGCCAGCATGGCGGGCAGTGACTCGAGTAGCTGGAAGGTGCGTTCAGGATGAGTGACATCCAGGCTAACCAGGGCAAGCTGTGCCTTTTCGCCAGCATTCAGCGTCGGTAATGTAGTGTCCAGCGAGTGAATGTCCAGCAGCGGATAGTGCTCCTGGAGTTGTTCGGCCTGATGCAGGCTTGCCTCCGTGGTAGCCACAATGCGCTGGTGGAAGCTGTCTTCCAGCGCCGTTGCTGTGCTGGTAACCCGGTGAGCAAGGTGCTCCAGCAGTCGTTCACCCAGCGCCGGGACGCAGCAACCCGCTTCCAGAAGCCGCAGGCGCTGACCCGTAGGCTGGTTTTCCAGCAGGCTATCCAGCAGGCTGGTTAATTGCTGGGCAATACTTTGCCAGCCGCTCTCACCGATCAATACGCGGTTAAGGCGGCTGAGTTGTTCATCGCTGATGCCCAGAGTGTCGATATCTCGCGTGCCGGAACGCAGTGCTTCGCGGTGCAAACCAAGGCGGCCGACCAGGTGAACGGGCGCAAAGTAATCAGGGTATTCCTGCACCAGTAATTGCCAGATTGCCTGTGGCGTCGGCTGGGCGTCATCGCTCTCAGGTTCGCTGAACGCTTCGCTCAGACGGTCAAGTAGGGGCGCGACTTCGTTGGCGTAGCGCTCGCCCGTTTGCTCGCTGTAAGCGCTGATCAAATGCCCAAGGCGTTCCATGGCGTCGTCGGGAGGAGCGAAGCCGTTGTTTTCCAGTGGCGCCGGGGTTAGCTGTACGTCGAGATAGCTTAATGCCTGGTCATGGGTCCGGTTCAGTCGAATCGCCTTGAAGCGCACTTCTGAAAGCACCGCGACGGCGTTACCACTGGCATCATAAAGCTCAAAATCCGCGGTGAACGAGTGCGGCGAACGTTTGCCCATCACGGCTCGGGCCAGGGCCGGCGGGCCAGCCTGGGTATCCAGCTGAACCCGCCCAACGCGAACCGGAACAAACGCAAGTGAGTCGGTGTTTCCGCGCTGAGCGAGCAGCGGGATAAACATCTGGAAGGCGCTGTCGAGAATGCCGGGATGCAGGTACAGCCCCTGCTGTGAGGCTTGCAGTGGCTCATTGGTGACTATCTCACCAATGACGCTATCGCCCTCAATCCAGCCGTGGCTGATCGCCTGAAACGCCCCCTGGTAATGCAGGCCGAGATGTTCTGCCATGGCCAAGTGCTGATCAAGAGTATAATCCGGCAAACGCTGCGGGCGGCGCGGAGCCGAACGCGTGAGTAACGAGCCGCAGGTTTCCTGGAGCATTCGGGCCACTGCGTTGAGTTGCCATTCCTGACCAACCGCGGGTTCACGGGATCGAATTTCCATGCGCCCATCCTGTTCGCCCATATGCAGGCGCATCATCCGCCCATGCGGCGTATCGAGCAGCAGCGGCGCGCGGATTTCCAGCTCTTCAATGTCCACCTGTGGCGTATCCTGACGCTGCAGGGCGGCCGCCAGCGCTAATTCAACAAAACCGGCGCCAGGGAAAACAGCGCCTTCGCCGACCACATGACCTGATAGCCAGGGTTGGCGCTGAACGTCCAACTGGCTTTCCCAGGTGCGCTCCTGCTGGGCAAGCGGGTAGCCAAGTAACGGGTGCTGATAATAACGGTTGAGGAGCCCTTGGCTGTCACTGCTGGGAGTCACCCATAGTGACTGGTGCTGCCAGGCGTAGCGGGGGAGGGCAACCCGCTGGCCTTCCACCGGGAAAAAGCGTTTGGTGTCGACCGCGACACCGCTAAGCAGCAGCTTGGCAAGGCTAAGCGCCAGACACTCAGGGCCAGATTGGTCTCGCTCTACACTGCTGAGAACAACCCCCTGGGTATCTTCTTCACGCAGCGTGTCAGTCAGGTAGCGGCGCAGAATGGGGTGCGCGCCAATTTCAACAAAGACATTAAAGCCTTGTGTCACCAGCACATTGGCCGCCGCATGAAATCGTACCGGTTCACGGATGTTTCTCCACCAGTAAGTGGCATCCAGTGACTGGCCATCCATTATCTCGCCGGACACCGTGGAAATATACGGAATGCGGGTTTGGCATGGGGTGATGTCGGATAGCGCTTCAATTACCCCGGACTGGATCGCATCCATGGCAGGGCTGTGGAATGCGTAATCCAGCGGCAGACGTTTGGCGAAAATACTCTGTTCACCCAGCGCTGTCTCCAGCGCTGTCAGTTGCAATGGGTCGCCCGCCAGGGTCACGCCGCTGGCGCTATTGATACCCGCCAGACAGATTCCCTGGTAGCCGGGTTGCTCCAGCCATTCCTGAATGGCATCCGCGCCGAGGGCGACAGCTGTCATCTGCCCCTGGCCACGCGTCTTGCCCTGAAAGTGGCTGCGGTAATGAATGACTTTCACCGCATCGGCAAGTGACAATGCACCTGAGGCCCAGGCGGCTGCGACTTCGCCAACGCTATGGCCGAAAACGGCCACTGGGCGTACGCCATTCTCAGCCAGCCAAAGGGTCACGGCTACCTGGAGCCCAAACAGGGCTGGCTGGGCAATTTCCGTGCGCTCCAGGCGGTTTGCGCCATTTTTACCGCTAAGCTCCTTGCGCAGCGAAAAACCGCCCAGAGGTTCAAATAACTGGTCGACCTGCTCAAGCGCGGCAGCAAAAGTGGCGTCCTGTTCCAGTAGGTCGCGGCCCATGGCTTCCCACTGACAGCCGTTCCCGTCGTAAACAAACACGGGGCCATTAGCATTCGAGAGTCTGTCGAACGTGGTAACCGCAGGAAGAGCACAGGGGGCGTCGCTGCCATCAACGAAGTGAGTCAGCGCCGCCGCCGCCTGCTCAGCGCTGTGGGCAAACACTAGTGCGCCTTTGATGTGGTGCTCACGGCGCTGATAAAGCGTGTGGGCAATATCGTAAAAGGTGTCACCGCTTGCGGCGCGAAGGCGAGCCACCAGGCGTTCAATGTTTTCGGTCAGCGCTTCGTCACTGCGCCCGCTGATGCGAATCGGAAGCGGATGTTCCGGTGAAGCTTCCAAAGCAGGTTCGGTGCGTGGCAGAGCGTCGGGCGGGCTTTCCAGAATCACGTGAGCGTTGGCACCACCAAAACCAAAAGAGTTAATGCCAATGACCAGACGGCCGTGTTTTTTCAGCGCCTGAGCTTTTGTAACAACGGTGATGTTCCACTCGTCAAACTTGATCTTCGGGTTGAAGTTACGAATGCCGATTGTGGCAGGTACTTCGCGGTGCTTAAGGCTGTAAAGCGCCTTGGCAAGACCGGCAACACCTGAAGCGGTTTCCAGATGACCAAGGTTGCTTTTTATCGAGCCAATGAGCAGTGGCGTCTGGCGGTGTTTGCCGAGCGCTTCGCCGATGGCGCGACTTTCAATCGGGTCACCGACGGCAGTGCCGGTACCGTGAGCTTCAAGGTAGTCGATTTCGTCTGGCGTAATGCCTGCCTGCTGATAGGCGCGGCGCATCAGGTCTACCTGGGCGCTGGGGTTGGGCACCGTCAGGCCCGACTTATGGCCATCCGTATTGACAGCTGAGCCTGCCACAACCGCCAGGATGTTGTCGCCATCAGCCAGTGCATCGTCATAGTCCTTGAGCATGAATAGCCCGGCACCTTCCGAACGGACATAGCCATTGCCCGCTTCGTCGAACACCTGGCAGCGCCCGGTGGGGGAAAGCATGCTGGCTTTAGAAAAAATGATAAAGCCGTAAGGATGCAGGTGCAGGCTGATGCCGCCCGCCAGCGCCATGTTGGTTTCACCGCTGCGGATTGCCTGGCAGGCCTGATGAAAAGCGACCATGGATGACGAACAGGCGGTATCCAGCGACATGCTGGGGCCATGCAGGTCAAACACGTAAGAGACGCGGTTGGAGGCAATGCTGGAGGTATTACCGGTGGCAGTAGAGGCATCTATGGCCGCCATGTCATCCGCCATACGGTAAGAGTAATCCAGGCTGGCGACGCCAAGAAATACGCCGCACTGACTGCCACGCAGGTCAGCGGGTTGGATGCCTGCGTCTTCAACGGCTTCCCAGGCCAATTCCAGCAGCATGCGTTGCTGCGGGTCCATGTTGGCAGCTTCACGAGGGGAAATGCCAAAGAATTCGGGGTCAAACCCACTGATATCGCCCAGGCTACCAGCCGCAAAGCTGACACTGGTGCCCGGATTACGCTTGTTAGGATGCCCGAAGGTTTCCTGACTCCAACGATCCGGGGCAACCTGCGTGACAAAATCCTTTTCGGCTTGCAAATCCTGCCAGAACGTTTCAGGGGTCGTGCCAGGGAAACGATGGGCGGCGCCGATAATGGCAACGCGTTTAGTCATTCTTGCTCCTGATGTTCTGGTATCGCCTTGCTTACATCTTTCTTTATATCGCGTTCGAACACCTGTTTAAACAGGTGGATGCCCAATTCTTCGGCCAGCAACACCGATGAAGGGCTTTCTGGCGTACCTGATAATAACGATGTCGGCGCTTCAGAGGGCGCCTGAGCCCTGCCGGTTGACCATATCACATAAGGGGTCGTGCCATCAGGGGCACCATAATGCCCGTATGCTTCTGGCAATATAGGTACGTGGTCCCCATACCAGCACAGCACGCCAGATCTTGTCGATGTTTGCAGGCTGTGTTTAATATTGTTCAGCATTTCATCGGCCTGGCGTAGATGATTCAGATAAACTGCCAGATCCTGCTGATAAATGGGCAGTGGCCATTTTGCATCGGGCAGTGTCTCATCCAGTATTGAGCGTGACGGCGATTCAAGATGTAAGGGGCCGTGATTTTCCATAGTGATCGTAAAAATAAACAGTGGCCTATTATCTTCATCTTTGAGCAGTCGTCCAATCTTTCTCGCCACGGCAGCATCACCTGTGTATTGCCCCGCTTTATCGGATTCGCTAAATGCCTTTATATCCAGGAAGTCTTCAAAGCCCATTCCTGGCATGACCTTGTCGCGCAGATAGAAGGAAGCCGGGTAAGGGTGAACACAAATACAGCGATAGCCGGCCTGCTGAAATAATGAGGCCAGGCCTGCTACCGATTGACGAGCCAGGCTGCGGTAAGGGTTGAACTGACGTGCCCCCCAGGCCTGCGGGGAAATGCCCGTTAGCACGGCGGCTTCGGTTCTTACCGTATTGGCGCCCCAGGCGGGCACTTTGAGCTGGCCATGCTCCAGTGCTTGCTGGCAAGTGGTATCAAAGTGGCGTAACAGTTGCGGGGCTACGTCGGGACACCAGGTTCGCGGGTCCATGAACGACTCACTTTGCACCATGATCACATTGGGCTGAGTTGATGATGGGCTGGATGGCGGCTGCATCTCACTAAAGGGAGATGTAGGCAGTGATGATGGGGCGCGAAACAGGGCAACACCATACGCCCACAGGCTGGTAAACAGGCCCAGTTGGTCAATGTCCTGTCGGGGCTCCAGCAGCGGGGGCGGTGTTTTCTGCCAGGCGCTGACAAGCAGTAATCCACCGGCGGTTGCCAGACCAAGACTGATCGCCATAAACGTAACTGGGCCTGCCTGTGATGCCAGAGACGGCTCCCAATAGAGGAATGCCGCGATGGCAGCGGCGCCAGCACTGCTGGCGGCAATGGCAAGACGGATTCCAAAAAAAGGCACGTAGAGGCGAGGATGCTTGATCGCATCCCAGAAATACTCAAAATCGTGGCAGATAAAAGGTTCGTTCAGGGTTCGCGATTTGGTGTTGCTGGCCTGCACGACGACCAACTGCAGAGACAGGATAAACACCACCGCAAACCACGGGCGTTGCAGCACCAGCGTGAAAAGCCCGAAAAGCAGTAGCCAGCTGCCCAGATGCATCAAGCCTGGGGCAATGCCTCTTTGCCACAGCGAACGTGGCTGCGGGCGGAGCAGCTGCTCAATCAGCAGGGTTCCAATAGCACCTGTGATCATGGGCAGTATGACAAGTAAGAGGCTTTCAACCATTTGGCGTCTCTTCTTGTGTATGGTCAAACCCCAGTCGCTTGATAATACGTTGTGAGATGGCGGCAGGAAGAACGGCCAGCCACCAGGTGCCCATATTGAGAGGAAAAGGAAAGCTGACCCGTGCTTTATTGCGCTCGATGCCGCGCTGAATGATGGCCGCTGCCTTGTGGGCCGGTATTTCAAAAGGCTTGGGGCCCGGCATTGCTTTGCACATCGGTGAGGTGACGTAACCCGGCATGATGACGGTTACGCCGATACCAACGGGTTCAAGCAAGCCACGTAAGCCTTCTCCGTAAGCCTTGATGCCCGCTTTGGTGGCGCTGTAGGTTGGCGTGTTGGGCAGGCCGTGCCAGCCCGCCAGAGAGCTGATAAACACCAGCTGGCCGCTACCACGCTGACGCATGGCGGGTACCAGATGGTGCGTCATGGCGACGGGGATTCTCAGATTGATATCAATTAATGAGGTAACGTTATCCAGCGATTCCAAGCGGCCAGCTCCAACAGGGTGAGTGTTTTGCCCTGCATTGAGTATGGCGACATCGGGAAGGTTCCCCTGGTTTACGCTTGTTAGCCATTCCGCCAGCGCCTGGCTGTCGGTCAGGTTGACCGAGCTAGTGGTGACCTCAGCCCCCTTGTCGCGGCAGCGTTCGGCCAGGTGCTCGAGAACTTCACGGCGACGTCCATGCAGAATCAGATGGTTGGAGGTCTTGGCGTAGGCCATGGCAAGCGCACCACCGATGGCACCTGTGGCGCCGGTGATAAGAATGCACTGAGCTTGAGAGCGAGGGGCGCTATTCAATGGACGTTATCTCGTAAAGTAAACTCAAGGTTGTGATTCAGGTAGCCTGTTACCAGCTACCATCGTCCAGTAGGCTGCGAATATTGTTATCCAGCCGGATTTGAAAGTCGGCGCTGGCAAGAACCATAGCATCGGTTGAGCGTACCAGACGGGTGCTGATGTAAAGATAGTCTTCGCCCTGGGCATAGGTGCCCATGAGAATGGAGCGTGCATCCATGTGTGCGCTTGCTCGGTGAAGTTGGCGTGACAGGATCAGTTCGCCCACGCTTTCTTCTATGAACAGGCTATCGCGCATCTTGACTTCGCGTAGCTGCATACCCTGACGCACAAGGGCCGAGGCCATGATTTCTGAACTGATGCGCCCCAATGTCGAAGAGCTGTCAAGGTTGTCGATATCAACAAAGGTAGCCGCAATCATTGGGCTGTAACGCAGAATGTCCGGATGATGGCTGATCATTTCCTCAGCTGCCTGATGGGCGAGCTCAGAAAGGCTTGGTGGTTCTACCTCAGTGGTTGTGTTGTTGCCGAAGTTTTGGCAGCCCGCCAGCAATACACTAAAAATGCTGATTAATAACCAGCGAAAGAGGTAGACGTAAGCGCCTGAAGCATGTGATGCGTTCATACAGCTTCCTGCTTGAAGTAACGGTAAGTGTCGACTCTGTAAGTTACAGCTTTTGTAAAGGGGTCGCCATCGAGCGTTTGTCATGTCAGCATTCCTGTGGCAACCGCTTTATTTGCTAACCGAGCGGTAGTCAGAGCCTCGAGTTAAAATCGGTTTTTGAAACCGGTTCTTAAAAACAGTTCTTGAAAACAGTTCTTAAAAACAGTTCTTAAAACAGAACTTTATAAACCAGTTTGCCATGCTTACCACGAATCGGCCATGAGGCGCTGCAATTGAATGAGTGATAAACCGGATGCTTGAAGATCATCGTCGTGGCCCGCGACACGACTCATTGCTTAAAGCACACCACGAAGATGATAGCGATAGTGCCTGGATGATCAGTTACATCGATATCATGACCCTGCTGGTCGCACTGTTTGTGATTGTACTGGTGGCGGCGGAAGCGGCAAACCCTGGCTGGCTGGTGAAGTCGCGTCAGCCGGAACGGGTTGAACCGCCCCCAGCCCGTTTTGAAGTGCCGCTGCCTGCGACTCTGGTAGAGGCTCGTGAGTGGCGTGAAACCCGTCCTGTACCCCGTGGTCAGCTTGACCCTGCCGCCATCAGCGCTGCGTTAGGGGTGGCGGGGTTGCCGCCAAAGGTGGGGGCGGGTCTTCCTCCTTTACTGGCCAAGCCTGAGGAAAAGGTGGGTGAGCCGTCGCTTCCTTTACCGCGTTTGATGCTGCCCTCAGGATTTGACTTGCAACAGCCGTTGGCCGATTTCATGGTTGTGCTGACCGATAGGCCGCCGGTCAATGTTGAGGAAATTGATAATGATGCGGTTGCCTCTGCCGTGGCATTAGAACAGGCGCTTTCACAACAAGTCGAAGCGTCCGCTTATTTACCTGATCTTGATGGAGTGGAAGTTTCACGTGTTTCCGAAGGTATTAACCTGCGTGTACAGGATCAGCTGCTATTCCCGAGTTCCGCAGCGGATTTAACCGAAAATGGCAGCGGCCTGGTGTCGTCGCTGGTGTCGACGATTCAGCGCTATGAGGGAGATGTGTCCGTTGAAGGGCATTCTGATAGTCGGCCGATCAATACACCAGAGTTTCCGTCTAACTGGGCACTTTCCAGTGCT
Organism: Halomonas sp. LS-001; assembly: GCF_052983955.1. Lineage (NCBI taxonomy): Bacteria > Pseudomonadati > Pseudomonadota > Gammaproteobacteria > Oceanospirillales > Halomonadaceae > Halomonas > Halomonas sp. LS-001. The sequence goes on along the minus strand of NZ_CM129816.1, from coordinate 2,606,677 downwards.
CGTGCCATCGCAATTGTCGAAGCGCTTGAAGCGGCAGGAGTTGACGCTAACCGGTTGCGAGCCGTAGGGCGGGCCGCCACTCAGCCTCTTGCCAGTAACGACACGCCGGAAGGTCGTGCGCGTAATCGCCGTGTAGAAGTGATTATCCACGTGGAGTAAACGTAACCGCCAGAGGCAAATTGCCAAAAAAAGCCCGCCGGGGGAGGCGGGCATCAAAGGGCTTGGCTCACTGCAGCCCATTGGCATAAGGGGATGGGTGTACAAGTCCACCAATGGGTACAAGATCAGTATAGCTATTTACGCTCTGTTGGCAAGGTGTTGTCTCACTTTTTTTTAAATAAATATAATTTTTCACCTTGCACCTTGCACCTTGCACCTTGCACCTCGCACCTTGCACCTCGCACCTCGCACCTCGCACCTCGCACCTCGCACCTCGCACCTCGCACCTCGCACCTCGCACCTCGCACCTCGCACCTCGCACCTCGCACCTCGCACCTCGCACCTCGCACCTCGCACCTCACACCTCGCACCTCGCACCTCACACCTCACACCTCTATTGTTACGGATGTTTTAATTATCAGGTTTTATATTTCAAAATAATATAAACATATAACATTTTTTGCGTTATTCTATTGCCATATGCTGCGCGGCTGTTTGACTGGATGGTTCGCAGATAAATATCGGTAATACGAGGGAGGCACCCATGAGTTCCCCACAGGTAACGCATTTCTTTGACGAACCTACCAATACCTTCAGCTACGTTGTAAAAGATCCGGATAGCAATGCCTGCGCGATTCTGGATTCCGTACTGGATTTCGACTATGCAGCGGGCCGAACTGATGTGCGCTCGGCAGACGCTATTATTGCCTTTGTACGTGAACATAAGTTGAGCGTTGAGTGGATTCTTGAAACCCACGTTCATGCTGATCACCTTTCGGCAGCGCCTTACCTGCATGAGCAGCTTGGTGGCAAAACTGCCATTGGCGCCAACATCACTGTGGTTCAGGAGGTGTTCGGTAAAGCCTTCAATGCTGGCACTGAGTTTGCGCGGGATGGTAGTCAGTTCGATGCACTGTTCAAGGAAGGCGACGTCTTTGCTATCGGTGGCATGGAAGGTCATGTGCTGCATACGCCGGGCCATACACCTGCCTGCCTGACGTATGTGATCGGTGACGCTGCCTTCGTTGGCGATACCCTTTTTATGCCCGATTACGGCACGGCGCGCTGTGATTTCCCCGGTGGCGATGCTCGTGCGCTTTACCATTCGATCCAGAAAGTGCTGGCGCTTCCGTCAGAGACTCGGCTGTTTATGTGCCACGACTACAAAGCACCGGAGCGCAGCGACTACCAGCATGAAACAACGGTTGCCGAACAGCGCGCTGCCAACATCCATGTGCATGATGGAATCAGTGAAGATGAATTTGTGCGCATGCGTACCGAGCGGGACGCCACACTGGGAATGCCAAAGCTGATTATCCCCTCGGTGCAGGTCAACATGCGTGCCGGTGAAATGCCGCCTGCCGACGATAACGGTCAGGTCTATCTGAAAGTGCCGGTCAACCGGTTTTAAAAACGACGCCAGTGCGCCTGCGATGTCTCCCAACTTCAAGGCGATGGAGTGAATGTGAAACGCTACCTGCCAATTCTGCAATGGCTGCCGCACTATCAGCGCGAAACCCTGACCCGCGATCTGCTGGCGGCGGTGATCGTCACGATCATGCTGATTCCACAGTCGCTTGCTTATGCAATGCTGGCAGGCCTGCCAGCAGAAGTCGGGCTTTACGCCAGTGTGTTGCCATTGGTGGCCTATGCAATCTTTGGTACCAGCCGGACATTAGCGGTAGGGCCTGTTGCGGTGGTGTCGCTGATGACCGCTGTCGCATTAGGCAATATCGCTACGCCCGGTAGCGCGGAATATGTGGGGGCCGCTTTAATACTGGCGTTGCTTTCGGGGCTTATTCTGACTCTGATGGGGCTGGCGCGGCTGGGGTTTCTGGCGAACTTTCTGAGCCACCCGGTGATTTCCGGTTTTATTACTGCGTCAGGGTTGATCATTGCCGCAGGTCAGTTGCGCCATTTGCTGGGAGTCGAGGCAGCTGGGCACAATCTGGTTGAATTACTGATCGGCCTGAGCCGCGAGTTAGCCAATATCCACACGGCGACGTTATTGATTGGCTTGGGAAGCCTGCTGTTTCTTTACGCTGCCAGGCGCTGGCTGAAAGGCGGGTTACTCAAAGTGGGCGCACCGAGTATGGTTGCCGACCTGTTAACCAAGGCTGCCCCTATTGTGGCCGTTATCGTCACCACACTTGTGACCTGGGGTTTTCAGCTGGATCAGAGCGGTGTCGCCGTTGTGGGGGCGATTCCTGCCGGGTTGCCGCCCATCAGCCTGCCAGGATTTGATGTCGACTTGTGGCAGGAGCTGCTAATGGCAGCTCTGTTGATCAGTATTGTCGGCTTTGTGGAGTCCGTGTCGGTAGGGCAAACGCTTGCCGCCAAGCGTCGTCAGCGTATTGACCCTAACCAGGAGTTGATTGGCTTAGGGAGTGCCAATCTTGCGGCGTCTTTTTCAGGTGGCATGCCGGTGACCGGTGGTTTCTCGCGCTCGGTGGTGAATTTTGATGCAGGTGCCCAGACGCCAGCTGCCGGTGCCTTTACGGCCGTCGGGATCGCATTGGCGGCGCTGCTGCTGACGCCGCTGATTGCTTATCTGCCGGTGGCTACTCTGGCCGCGACCATTATTGTTGCCGTGCTCAGTCTGGTGGATTTCCCCATCATCGTGCGTACCTGGCGTTATTCACGCAGTGACTTTGCCGCCATGTTTGCCACGGTGATAGTCACCCTGGGTAATGGGGTGGAAAGCGGAATTCTGGCAGGCGTAGGCCTGTCGTTGGCACTACACTTATATCGTACCAGTCGACCCCATAGTGCCGTGATCGGCCGTGTGCCCAACAGCGAGCATTTTCGCAATATTGAGCGCCACCAGGTCGAAACCGTGCCGTTTTTATGTATTTTGCGCGTTGATGAAAGTCTCTACTTTGCCAATGCCCGTTATCTTGAAGATACCGTGATGGAAGTTGTTAGCCGTAATCCAGAGGTCAAACATTTGGTGCTGGCCTGTCAGGCCGTCAACGTGATTGATGCCTCAGCGCTGGAAAGTCTTGAAACGATCAATCATCGCTTGAGAGATGCCGGTGTTTCCCTGCATATGGCGGAAATTAAAGGCCCTGTGATGGATCGGCTGCAGACAACGTCTTTCTGTAAGGAGCTGACTGGCTTTGTCTTTCTCAGCACCTACAGTGCCTGGGTGGCGTTGACCCAGCCGTCCAATGCGCTCTATCCAGAGCAGTCAACCTGCCCGGAAGCATCCTCTTTATCCCTGCTGTTTGATGGTGATGACGTCATTGCATCCGCAATGCCGGTTTCAGAAAGATGATTCAATAATCAATGAAAGGAGTTTGAAATGAAAACTAACGTAGGTGGTTTTGACAAGATAGCGCGTATCGTTGTTGGTGCGCTGCTGATTATCCTCGCGTTGACCGGCACTATCGGCGTCTGGGGCTGGATTGGTGTGGTTCCGCTGGCAACCGGTTTAATGAATTCCTGCCCGGTGTATTCGTTACTGGGGATCAGTACCTGTAAGACTAAATAAGGAGAGCAAAGTGGACTGGACAGCAACCCTGCAAGGGCTTATCGGGGGAGTTCTCATCGGTCTGGCAGCCGTCTGGCTGATGGGAACGCTGGGGCGTATTGCGGGCATTAGTGGCATTGTCGGTAACCTGCTGACTCAGCGCCCTGAAGGTGACAGCGCCTGGCGCGTTACCTTTGTGCTGGGCATGATCAGTGGGCCGCTGGTGGTGATGGCGTTAGGTGGCGGCCTGGGCAATGTGGTAAACGCGCCGGGCATGGTGATTGGCGAGCCTGCAGGCGGTGTTGTGTTGATGCTGGTGGCGGGGTTACTGGTGGGGTTGGGAACCGGCCTGGGCAGTGGCTGTACCAGTGGGCACGGCGTGTGTGGCTTGGCTCGCCTGTCCCCGCGTTCCTTGGCGGCCACTCTTATGTTTCTGCTGACGGCGATGGTCACTGTCTACCTTGCTCGCCATGTGCTGGGAGGTAGCGCATGAAAATGGTAATGGGCTATATCGCCGGTTTGCTGTTTGGCTTGGGGTTGGCCATTTCGGGGATGACTGACCCTGCGCGGGTTCTGGGCTTTCTGGATATTGCGGGTGCCTGGGACCCTACGCTGATGTTTGTATTGGGCGGTGCTGTGGTAACCAGTTTTATTGGTTACCGCCTGGTGTTCAAACGTTCGGCCCCCGTTTTTGGTGAGCGCTTTCAATTGCCGACCCGGCAGGATCTGGATAGCAGATTATTAGGCGGCGCCGCACTGTTCGGCATTGGCTGGGGGTTGTCAGGGTATTGTCCAGGGCCTGCGATTGCATCGATCAGCGGTATTTCCGTGCCATTAATTGCCATGCTGGTCGCCATGGTGGCGGGCTGGTTTGTGGCGCGGCGGTTCAGTCATTGAGCCGGGTGGTGCGCGTTTTACGCGATGAGTGATGGGTTCTTTAGTCGTGTATCTGCCCCTGCTGACCTTGTCGGCAGGGGCTTTTTTTGCGGTGAAGGCAATGTTGAGCCCAGGCTTAACGTTGGGTTAATGCTGCCTTGTCATGCTGCATATTAACCAGAGGATCCGTTATGCATGTTTTGCTGGTGGAAGATGATGCCCTGGTCGCTGCAGGGATTCGTTCGGGGCTTATGACCTACGATTTTGTGGTTGATCACGTGGCAACGTTACAGGCAGCACGCCAGGCACTGGCCACGGTGACCACCGATGTTGTGGTGCTGGACCGTGGTATGCCGGACGGCGATGGCCTGATGTTACTCGAAGAGTGGCGTAATCACGGGGTGGATATACCCGTGCTGATATTAACGGCACGGGATGCCGTACGTGACCGCGTCGATGGCTTGCACAACGGTGCCGACGACTACCTGGTTAAACCATTTGATCTGGATGAACTGGTGGCTCGTCTTTACGCCCTGTTGCGGCGGGCCTCCGGTCGCAGTAGCGGCGTCATTCAGCATGGTGCGCTGACACTCGACCCGGTGGGGCGCCAGGTCACGGTTCACGGCATGCCGGTGATGCTGTTGCGTCGTGAACTGGTATTGCTGGAAGCCTTTCTCTATGCCCCACGAAGTGTGCTGACCGCCGATCAGCTGAAAGACAGTCTTTACGGCATGAACGAAGATGTAGAAAGCAATGCGTTGAACGTTCACATCCACCACCTGCGCCGCAAGCTGGGAACTGGCGTCATAGAGACGGTGCGCGGCTTGGGTTATCGGCTGGGTAAAGCAGAGGCTCTTGGTGGAGAGAAAACGTGAGTCTGCGTATCCGGCTGTTGCTGACACTTGGGGTCACCTTGCTGGTGTTGTGGGGCAGTGCGGCGGCCTGGTTGATGTGGGATCTTGAGGAAAAAGTGGTGGAAACCCTCGATCAGCGTTTGGCGCAATCGGCACGAATGGTGGCCGGACTAATGTTGCAGTTGCCTGTCGAAGCATGGGAGCAGGCTGATCAGCGTGCGTTGTCAATCCCGCCGATTGAAGGGTTGGCGTGTCAGGTGCATTCCCCGCGGGGAGAAATCGTGGCGCGTACGCATTCGGATATGGAATCGATCCTTACCCCGAAAGAACAAGGTCACGCTTACCGTAAAAAAGGCGATATGACCTGGCGGGTGTTTACCTATGAACGAGGCGGACTGACGATCACCACGGCTGACCGTATGGATGAACGCGACATGCTGCTTGGGGATGTTATGAAGGTTGCCGTCGTGCCTTTTGTTTTCGCTCTGGTAGGAAGTCTGTTGGCGCTATGGGTTGTGGTCTGGCGTGGCCTGGCACCGTTGGCGCGGCTGCGGGAATCGCTGGCCCACCGACACCCGGACGCATTAGCCCCTATCGCCACTTATGGCGTGCCGAGAGAAATTCGTCCCTTGATTGAAACACTCAATGGTTTGCTGGCTAAAGTGCAGCAAACCCTGATCCGCGAGCAACGGTTTACCAATGATGCTGCTCACGAACTGCGCACGCCGCTTACCGCGATCAAAACGCATCTGCAGGTAGCTGGCCGGGTGGAGGGTGAGGCGGCGGTGGCATCGTTGGCTCAGGCAGAGCAGGGCGTTGTGCGTTTGAGTCGAACGCTGGACCAGCTGTTGATGTTGGCACGGGTTGAGGGGCGTTTGCGTTTTGATGACGGTGAAGAAAGTTATGTGGCAGAGGTGGCCAACTGCGCCATGGCAGATTCACAGGCCACAGATTCTGGGCGTTTTTTGGTACCTGAACAGTGGCCAGTAGCGATATTGGCGATTCCTCGTGAATTGGCCATTACTGCACTGCGTAACCTGCTGGATAACGCCCTGTGCCACGGCCCGAAAGATCAGCCAATCGCGTTGAGTGCCCATTGGTTGGAGGGAGAACGGGCCGTGGTTTTTCGTGTAAGAGACCATGGTGAGGGTGTCTCTGAGGAAACGCTAGAACAGTTGCCTAAGCGTTTCTGGAGAGCCAGCAAGGCGCAGGGTAGCGGTCTTGGGCTGGCGATAGTGGCGGCGATCGCTGAGCGCTTTGAAGGACGCGTGGCTTTTTATAACGCCACGGATAGCGGCCTGGTTGCCGAGTTCGTTATACCAGCGTCTTTACTGGCTACCGGTGAGTAGCTGACGTTGATTATTATAATTTCATAGGGGAAAACCGTGATGAGCAAGAGGATACTGGGCGGGCTAGGCCTGCTACTCGGCGCTGGTTTGGGCGTAAACAGCGCATTAGCGCTGGAACCAGGAGACCCGCAGCGGGGCCAAACAGCAGCGGTTACCTGTACGGCCTGCCATCAGGCGGATGGCAGTGGAATGAATATGCCGGGAGGTGAATCCTGGCCGCGCCTGGCAGGGCTGGATGCCGGTTATATTGAAAAGCAATTGCATGACTTCAAATCAGGCCGTCGCCAGAATGCCAGCATGATGCCGTTTGCCAACATGCTGAATGACCAGCAGATTGCTGATGTAGCGGCTTATTACAGCCAGATGGACGTTACCGCTGCATCTGGCGGTGAAGATGCCAGTGACGCCTTGCTGACGCGTGGCGAACAGTTGGCTAATCGGGGGGATTGGGATGATTACGTTGTCTCCTGTGCTAGCTGCCACGGCCCTGGCGGTGGCGGAGTGGGGAGTGATTTCCCCGGGATTGCCAGCCAGCACGCAGGGTATATCAGCGCCCAACTACACGCCTGGAAAGAAGGCGAACGCTCAAATGACCCCCAGAACCTGATGGGTGCGATTGCCAAGCGTATGAGTGATGAGGACATTGACGCAGTCTCGGCGTGGTACGCAAGCCAGACGCCCAGCGTGGAAGAGGGGGAGAAATAATGAACATGCATAAAAAAAGTCTGGTAATGGGCGTGGCGGGTGCCTCTATGGCCCTGATCGCTGGCGGCGTCGTTGCGCAGTCCGCAGATGGGAGCGAATCGCAGGCAACGCAAGCGCCTTACCAGACGCTTGTTGAATTGGGTTATCCGGCGCCCCAGGAAAACGAATTGGTGCATGTTCCGCCCACCATGGCTGATCTGGAAGAGGCGGATATTCACCCGGAGCTCAAGAAAGTCATTCGGCGTGGCTATGAGTTGTTTACTGACACGCAGCAGTTACGCGGTGAAAACGTCTTTAACGATATGAATTGCTCCAGCTGTCACCTGGGAGAAGGGCGACAGCCATTCAGTGCGCCGGTCTGGCCAGCGGCGGTGACGCTGCCGGATTTCCGTGGCAAGAATCAACACGTCAATAACCTTGAAGAGCGGATTGCCGGCTGTTTTGCCTATTCCATGAACGGTACGCCGCCGGAATACGGCAGTGACGATATGCTCGCGCTGTCGGCGTATCACCAATGGCTGGCCACCGGTGCGCCGATGTATCCGGACCAACCAATTTACGGCCGCGGTTTCCCGGCCCCGGAACGCCCTGAAGCACTTAGCTACGCGAATGGTGAAACGGTCTATCAGGAGCAATGCGCTATCTGTCACCAGGACGATGGTGCTGGGCATTACGAAAACGGCGAGTATGTCTTCCCGGCGCTATGGGGAGATGGCTCCAATAACTGGGGTGCTGGGATTGTCCGCACGCATACCGCCGCAGGGTTTATCAAAAACAACATGCCGCTTGGGCAGCCGCTGTCGCTTTCCGACCAGGACGCCTGGGATGTTGCCTACTTCATGACGCGTCAGGAGCGCCCCCAGGATCCGCGCTATGCCAATGCGGGTGATGTTGACACTATGTTGGAGCTCTTTGGTCCGACGTTTCATAAAAACTCCAGCTACGGGCAAGTGCGCGAGCACGATGGGCATCGATTGGGAGACCATGCCAACTGGGGCGAAAAAGGTGACGAGGTTGTGCCCTGGAATGTCGGCGTACCACGTTTCGAAGATCTGGAAGACTGACGCCATATTCTGTCGGCTCCCGTAACCTCAAACGCCTGACCGGCCAAAGCGGGTCAGGCGTTTTACGCATGGCTTTACGACGGCGATTGGTTGGAATGGTTTGCTCACGACTACCTGTATGATCTCAGCGAGCATTGAAGTCAGGAAACTATGTCTGTAAGTGCTAGATTTGTCGCCATAAAGCACTAAAAATGATGTAGGGTGTTAGGGTCTGTTGACGTTTCATCACGAACCGCGTTGCTGCATCAAAATGTGCCAGACAAGGCGCGGAACGCCGTTAAGGGTGGTTCCCTTCTCAAGTTTCGCAACGCAGTATGGTGCATTTTGAAGCGCAACCCGAAGGGCTGGGTCAGTTTTTATCCGCTGCGGCGTTAGTCGTCGTTCATTTGGAGTTACCAAACGTCTCTCCTCCTGCCTTGCCCCGAATAAAAACTGACACCAGCGCGGCCGTGAATGAAACGTCAACAGACCCTAAAGAATCAGTCGGATATTATTGCCCTAATTGTCAATGGAATGACGCCCCACCTATCATGTTGCAGGTGTTCATTCATGCTTTCTTCACGCTCTGCCGTACATCCATCCCGTTATATCAAATGGCTACCTGGTTGTGTCGCCATGCTTCTCAGCATTGATGTCCTGGCTGCTGAGGTGAACGTTACTGACCTGAGCGGTGCGCCGTTAAAGAATGCTGTTGTGGAAGTGTTTATCAACAATGCTGAGGTGTCGGCGACTCAAACGGCCAGTGTTATTCAGCGTGATGCAACGTTTCATCCGCAGGTGATTACCGTACCGACTGGAAGCCAAGTGACGTTTCCCAATAAAGATACGACACGCCATCATGTTTTCTCATTCTCGCCAGCGAAAACATTTGATCTGGAGTTGTACCTGAGTGAGACGCCAGAGCCTGTTCATTTCGATACGCCAGGAGTTGTCGTACTTGGCTGTAATATTCATGACCATATGCAGGCGTTCATCGTTGTTAGCGATGCACCTTATGCCGCGTTAACCGATACGCAAGGGCAGTTGCTGATTCCTGATCTGCCGGAAGGGCAGCATCGTATGCGGGTTTGGCATAGCCGCATGGATGACAGTCAGTCTGTCTGGTGGGAAGGCAATGTCAGTGATGGGGACAGCATGAATGTCAGTGTTGCACTAAACGCTCTGCCATCTGAGCCACCAGCCCTTTCCCCATTGCAGCAGCGCTTTCAAGAAGCGACAACCCGCACCGACTAAAAAAGTGCCAGCCCTAAATATGCTACAGAGGTATCTATGCGATTTCGCACGCGATTAATGCTGGTGCTTCTGGCCGTTGTGATAGTTTCCCAACTTGCAACGGGCATGGCATTTTTACGTGCCACCCAAAATGATGCCCAGGAAAAAGGTAGTCAGCGCCTTGAAGTCGGCGCTCGCGTGCTCCATCAGCTGCTTGATATCCGTGGCGATCAGCTGCGTAATAACGTGGCTATTCTGGCCGACGACTTTGGGTTCAAAAGTGCAGTAGCGACTCAGGATACCGCTACGCTGTATTCGGTGCTGGCCAACCATGGTGGCAGAGCCAACGCCGATATGGTCATGCTGACGGACCTGAACGGCAATATTCTGGCCAGTAGCCACCATCCTCAATCAGATCCGATGCCGTTTACAGAGCTTTTTCAACGTGCTCAGCAGAACGGTAGCGGAGTCAGCGTGGTGATCAATGACGGTGAACCCTATGAGTTCGTGCTGATGCCAGTACGCGCCCCGAACCTGATAGGCTGGGTAGGGATGGGGTTCTTGATTGATGAAGACCTGACCGACGAAATCAATGCGCTCACCGGGCTTGAAGTGAGTATTGTCACCTATTCATCAAACGGCGATATTGACTATCTAGCCAGCTCCCATGGAGAGACACTTGCCAGGCGCCTGATGGTCAATCATGGCGACAAGTTGATGGATGGCACCGATACCACTCAGACCCAGATGTCGGATAACAACACTTATCTTTCCTACGCATCACCATTATTGGCCGATGCACACTATCAATCCTTTGCTCTTTTTCAGCTTTCCCGGGAAGAGCTTTTGAGTGCCTATCGCCATTTGCAGTGGCAGTTATTGAGTATTGTCGGGCTGATGTTGCTGGCAACACTGGCGGTTGCGGTATGGAGTGCACGCAGCATCAGTAAGCCGCTGATTGCACTGGCCCAGATCGCCCAGCGTATCGGTAAAGGCGAGCATGTCAAACGCACTTACGAAGGCACCGCGTTTTCAGAAACAGAGCTAATGGCCAATACCCTGTTTTCCATGCAGGACGACATTGCCAGGCGTGAGGCAACGCTGTTTCATCAGTCACGCCATGATCTTCTGACGGATCTTCCCAACCGCATCCGCGCGCTGGAGGATATTCAGCAATACATCATTCAGCGCCAACCCTTTACGTTACTGCGCTTTACCATTAACGATTTTCGCAATATCAACGATACGTTTGGTTACGCCTTTGGTGACGACTTGATGGTTGCGATTGCAAGACGCATTCAGGCACTGCATTCATCCGGTATCACGGGTTATCGCCTGGACGGCAACGAGTTGATGCTGCTCATCCATCAGGAACAGTATGGCGCCAACAGGCGGGTGGAGCTGATGAGCAGACTTAGTGAGCCCGTGGAACTTAAAAAATCGATGATTGTACCTTCACTTTCGACCGGTGAAGTGACGTATCCCACCCATGGTGAGAGCGCTCAACTGCTACTAAGACGTTCAGATATTGCCCTCGACCAGGCGCGTCAGCATCAACGTAGCCACGCCTGTTATATGGAAGGTCAGGATGAACAGCATCTGCGCCAGTTAATGCTGATTCGTGATCTGAATGAGGCGATCAGTAATAATGAATTATGGATGGCCTACCAACCCAAAGTGGACACTCGAACGGGCAACGTCTATCAGTTCGAGGCGCTTATGCGCTGGCGACATCCTACGTTAGGGTTTGTGCCTCCTGATGAATTTATCAGTCTTGCGGAGCGCTCAGGCACTATCGGAAGGTTATCCAGTTGGATGTTGGGACATGTATGTCAACAAATCAGTCAATGGAAAAACGAAGGGCACTCTATTTCAGTGGCGGTCAACCTATCGGCCAGCGACGTGATCAATGCTGAAATGCCCGGAAAAATCAGCGAAATCTTAAGACATTACGATCTTTCTCCAAAACTGCTGTCACTTGAAGTGACGGAAAGTGCCGTTATGCAGGATGTTGAGGCGGCAACTAAAAATCTGCTTGAACTGAGTCAGCTGGGTCTCAGAATTGCCATTGATGACTACGGCACCGGTTATTCATCATTAGCGCAGATCAGACGCCTGCCAGTGGATGAACTTAAAATAGACAAGTCATTTGTGCTCAATCTGGATACTCAGGAAGAAGATCTTACCATTGTGCGTTCAACGATTGAGATGGGGCATAATCTTGGGTTAAAAATTGTTTCAGAAGGGGTGGAAAATATCGCTAGTGCGAAACTGCTCGACGCCCTTGATTGCGATTATTTACAGGGATACTGGATCTCCAGGCCTATGCCCGCCAATGACGTCGTTGATTGGTTAGACACTTTTACCCTCCTCGTAGACGGTCCTCCTGATCATCAAGAAAGCACTGATCATCAATAAAACAATGACCATCAACAAAGCAATGACCATCAAGAAAGCAAAGAGTTAAATCATGTGCTTATTCTGCTTTTCCAGGCCAACTGTACTCGCGGCTGCAATATCTATCACCATTTTGCTGGCGAGCATGCCTTCCTTCGCCGGTAGCCGAATTCTTGGGACCGGAGCGGTGAGTGCCATTGAAGGAGCCGCTGGTGGTGGTTTATCGCCCTGGGCGGTTTTGACCAGTACGGCCAGTGAAAACGAAACAGGTGTTACCGCTTCAGTTAGCCGCGCCCAGGTCGATGATTTTCGACTTAACGTCGCGTCAGTCAGCGCTAACCTTTATGACCGCCTGGAGCTTTCTATTGCCCGTCAGAACTTTGAGTTGACCGCTATCGGTGGTGAGCTTGAACAGGATATTTACGCCGCTAAAGCCCGCCTGTTCGGAGACGTTCTGTATCATCCGCTGGGTATCTGGAGTGCAGGTGTGATGCACAAACGCCTGGTAGATGGCGCAGTGCCGACCGCGTTAGGTGCGAGTGACACCCGTGGTAACGATGTTTATCTGAGTGTCAGTAAGCTTTTTTTTGATGCTATATATGGCCGTAACCTGCTGCTTAACGCCACACTGAGAAACACGGCGGCCAATCAAGGGGGGCTGTTGGGCTTCGGTGGTGATCAAGGCAGGCGTAAGTGGGTGGCGGAAGGTGGCGCAGGCATTTTTGTCACGCCTGACTGGGTCGTTGGTGTTGAGTATCGTCAGAAACCCGACAACCTGAGTGTCGCCTGGGAGGATGATTGGCAAAGTGTTTACAGCGCCTATTTTTTCAATAAACACCTGTCGCTGACGGGCGCCTGGCTGGATCTGGGCGACATTGCCGGGTTTCCCTCCCAGCGCGGCGGATATGTCTCTTTGCAGGCGGCGTTCTAGTCCCACTATTTCCGTGTGAACAATGGAGGCATGTCATGCCGATGGCCAGAAAAGCCCACTTTCTGACGGGGCCGACAACGTTATTATCCAGCATGCTTTTTGCAACGGTCCTGCTTACCGCTGGCTGCGTTGCGCCGACCACGCCAGAGCCGACGCTCTATGACCGCATGGGTGGGCAGTCAACGATTAACGCCGTCGTCGAAAATCTGCTCTATCGCGTGGCAGACGATGACGAAATCGTCAAATTTTTTGCCAACACAAATATTGATCTGTTCGCTGAATCATTTGCCACGCAGCTTTGCGATATCAGCAACGGCCCTTGTGACTATGATGGCCCACCCATGGACCGTGCGCATCAGACGATGGGAATCACCGATGCGCACTTCAATCGCCTGGTAGCTTATCTGGACGCCGCCATGCGAGAAGAAGGGGTGTCGCTAGCGGCCCGTAATGATCTGCTGGGCCGGCTTGCACCGCTTTACAGTGACGTCATGCGCTTGCAGTGAGGTGCTGCCATAAACGTTATTTTTCACTTCCCATCATTTCTTCCAGACGTTCCTGGCTGGGCATACCTTCGATGCGGCTGATGCGTACAACGCCATCTTCGTTGCGATGCTGATAAGCACTGGTGGGGGTGGCATAAAGCCCCAGCTCCTCAAAAAGCTGGTTGTTGGCAAACACCTGCTCTTCGATTGCGCGGGGTTGAGCGCTAGGCTTGATCTCATCGCCTTGTTTATGAGCGGAAAGACTGGCGGAAGGGTCGTCCGCCCCTAGCAGGGCAGCGGCTTTGGCGGGGCTATTGTCTTCAAGAATGCCGACCATGATATGACGAAGCTGTACATCGCCAGCCTCGACCCAGGGGCGCGACGCTTGCCAAAGTTGTAAGCAATAAGGGCAGTTCGGGTCGGTAAAGGTATAGATCACTTTAGGCGCTTGCGGATCACCATCCTGAATCCAGTGGCTGTCTTCGAGAAGCGCCCATGTCTGGACTTCCAAGGGAGCCCGAACATGTTCATCAAACTGTGGTTCTGTCAGGTCATTTCCCTGGTTATCCATCAGGGTGCCAACGATGGCATGCTCCCCGTCCGGCGTCAGGTAAACGGCCATTTCGCGCCCCTGACTGCTGGCGCCAAAACCGGTCAGCCCGCTGGGCGCACTGAACTGGCTGTGTATTTCGATACCACGCTCTTTAAGGGCCTGAATGGGCGCAGGTAGCGATGTGTCAGCCGCGAAGGTGTGGCTTGCCAGCAGAGAAAAAGAAACTACCAGCGGTGAGAGTCTGACAATCGAGGTTAGCATGCAATTACTCTTTATAATGGGGAGTCGGGGGTTTGTGTAAGAAGAAGGTGTTGGCAAACCGTGTTAGCGTTACCTGATGAAGGCTAGTATGCCAGTATCCGGTTAACCGGCAATTATGTATCGCGCGGATAGTTGCCGGTGTCGCAACGGATCAGGGTGAAAAACTGCATAAAACCTGTTAAATCGCTACAATGCGTTTACCTTTTGTATGCCAGCCCAGGTGTCAGCGACATCTGTTCGCTATCTTGATAACAGGTTGATGTCATGCATTGCCCTTTTTGTGGTGCTAACGATACTCGAGTCACTGACTCACGTCTGGTGGCTGATGGCGACCAGGTTCGCCGACGCCGCCAATGTGCCGCCTGCCATGAGCGGTTTACGACCTACGAAACTGCCGAGCTGATTATGCCACGGGTGGTCAAGTCCGACGGTTCTCGGGAAATGTTCGATGAGCGTAAACTGCGTGCGGGTATGTTGCGTGCACTGGAAAAACGACCGGTCAGTGCGGAAGCCACCGAAGCGGCCATTGAACGTATCCGGCAAGGGTTGCGGGCGCGTGGTGACCGTGAAATCAATGCCCGTGAGGTTGGCGAACTGGTGATGCAGGCGCTCAAAACGCTGGATCAGGTGGCCTATATCCGGTTTGCCTCAGTGTACCGCAAGTTTCAGGATCTGGACGAATTTCGCGCGGAAATTGATCGTCTTTCCCAGGAACCTGAAACGCCAGAAAATACCGAAAACCTGCCGCGGAGACCATCGTGACGGTGTTTACTCAACAGGATCATGGTTACATGGCGCGAGCACTGCATCTGGCAGAACGCGGCCTTTACACCACCGCGCCCAACCCACGAGTGGGTTGCGTTATTGTTCGCGATGGCCAGGTTGTCGGAGAAGGTTTTCATCGACGTGCCGGTGAGGCGCACGCCGAGGTAAATGCCTTGCGTGATGCTGGTGAAAAGGCGTGCGACGCCACGGCTTATGTAACGCTGGAACCCTGTTCGCACACCGGTCGAACGGGCCCTTGTGCTGTGGCACTTTACAAGGCCGGTATCAAGCGCGTGGTGGTGGCCATGGTAGACCCTAATCCGCAGGTGAGCGGGCGCGGTATCGGGCAGTTGCGCGATGCGGGGGTTCATGTCGACGTAGGGCTGCTGGAGGCCGATGCCCGGCGGCTTAACCCTGGGTTTGTCTCACGTATGGAGCGTAAGCGGCCCTTTGTGCGTCTGAAAATGGCCATGAGCGTCGATGGACGAACGGCCATGGGGTCCGGGGAATCCCAGTGGATTACTGGTCCCGAAGCAAGGCGCCAGGTGCAGCAGTTGCGTGCGCGTTCCAGCGCGATTCTAAGCGGTGTCGAGTCGGTGATCATGGATGATTCCCGCTTGACCGTTCGTATTGAAGAGCTAGGCCTTTCAGACGCTGATGACATTGCCCATCGCCAGCCCTTACGCGTGATTGTGGATACGCATCTGCGTTTGCCTCTGGCGGCTGCCTGTCTGACGGTTCCTGGGCGAACCCTGATTATGACGACGTCGTCTGCTGGTAACGATGAAAAACGTCGTAAACTTGAGCATGCGGGTGCTGAAATTCAGGTATTACCGGCTGGCGATGATGGTCGCGTTGAGCTGGCTGGCCTGTTGGCATGGTTGGCGGAGCACGAGCAGGTTAACGAATTACTGGTGGAAACCGGTGCGACGCTTGCCGGTGCTCTGCTGGACGCCAGGCTGGTAGACGAAATGCAGCTTTTCATGGCGCCGACGCTGTTGGGCGGCGATGCTCGTGGGCTGTTCCATTTGCCCGGTCTGGCGCGTATGGCAGACCAGCGGCAACTGACCATTCACGATATCCGTGCGGTCGGTCGCGATTGGCGGATCATTGCCTCACCCCGTGACTAGGGTCTAGCGCAGTTTGCCGAGTCAAGGTACCCTGACGCGCGACTTCGCACGTAATGCGACTCAGATTGGGAGATTTCATGGCGCACTCCTCTGGGGGCTTGGCCCCTATTGCAGACCTTATTGACGATATTCGCCAGGGTAAGATGGTGATTCTCATGGATGATGAGGATCGCGAAAACGAAGGCGATATCATTATGGCAGCTGAAAAAGTTCAGGCTGAACATATCAACTTCATGGCTCGCCATGCCCGCGGGCTGATCTGCCTACCGATGACCCGTGACCGCTGTGAGCAGTTAAACCTGCCGCTGATGGTAAAGGATAATGGGTCCGGTTTTGGTACCAAGTTCACGCTTTCCATTGAAGCGACCGAAGGGGTGACGACGGGAATTTCCGCCGCCGACCGCGCGCGGACAGTGCAGGCGGCAGTTGCGGCGAATGCCCGGCCAACGGATATTGTCCAGCCAGGGCACATCTTTCCGCTAATGGCAGAGCCCGGTGGCGTGTTACGCCGTGCAGGGCATACCGAAGCAGCCTGTGATATGGCGGCACTGGCTGGGTGTGACCCCAGCGGCGTGATTTGTGAAATCATGAATGACGATGGCAGCATGGCGCGTCGTCCAGAGCTTGAAGCCTTTGCTCAAGCGCATGATATCAAGATGGGCACGATTGCCGATCTGATTCATTATCGTATCGTCAATGAGCAGACGGTCGATCACGTAGAAGCCTTGCCTCAGACAACAGCGTTTGGCGACATGACACTGCATGTGTTTCGTGACCGCATCCAGGGCGCGCATCATCTCGCCTTGGTGAATGGTCAGCCAACACCGGATCAGGCGACAACCGTGCGTGTGCATCTGGCGGATACCCTGCGTGATGTGATGGGGCTGATGAAAGATGGTCAGGAACGTTGGGATGCCCAACGGTCACTGGCGGAAATTTCTCACTCAGCACCGGGTGTTTTTGTGTTGATTGACGATGCACGCCCGCATCAGGACCTGAAAGATCAGCTGGATATCCTGCTTGACCGAGTGCGTCAGCCGCGTACCAGCGATTCTGATGGGGCAGGGAACTATCTGACCATCGGCACCGGCTCGCAGATTCTGCGCCACCTTGGCGTGGGCAAAATGCGTCTGCTCAGCTCGCCATGGAAGTTTTCCGCGCTTTCAGGCTTTGATCTTGAAGTGGTTGAACGCCTGAATCCGAACGGGACTAGCGAGTAAGCCGCCGGTTGTGCAGCGTGTTTTCCAGCCGTTTTATTTTCTCAGCAGGACTCATTTTTAGCAGGAATAAATTGATGGAACCCCTTTCTCAAGTTGAAGGTAACTTTTTTGATGTCGATGGCCGTTATGTCATCGTCGTTGGCCGTTTTAACCACCACGTCGTGGATAGCCTGGTCGAAGGGGCGGTGGATAGCCTCGTCCGCCACGGTGTGGATAGCGAGCAGATTCAGATCGTCCACGTGCCGGGCGCCTGGGAACTGCCACTTGCTGTCAAGAAAGTGCTCAAGACAGTCAAGCCGGATGCGGTCATTGCGCTGGGTGCTGTCATCCGTGGGGGAACGCCTCACTTCGAGTATGTGGCCGGTGGCTGTAATACAGCAATGAACTCTTTGCAGCTTGAGTTTGATACGCCGGTGGCGAATGGTGTGCTGACCGTCGAATCCATCGAGCAGGCCATTGAACGCGCAGGCACCAAAGCGGGTAACAAGGGTACGGAAGCAGCGATGGCGGCAATGGAGATGGTGTCTTTGCTGCGCGCGCTTTCGCCGGAGGCTGAGCAATGAGTCAACCCCGTAAATCGACGGCCGCTCAGGAAAGTCGCCATGCGGCGCGCGAGCTGGCAGTCCAGGGGCTGTATCAGTGGCAGATGACCGGTAAGTCGATGACCTCGATTGAAGCGGAGTTCCGTAGTCAGAAGCCGGATGATGATCTGGAAGCGCATGAAAACTGGGCTGAAGTGATGAAAATCGCTGATCTGGCGCTGTTTCACGATCTTCTGCATAATACGGCGCGTTGCAAGGAAGAGCTGGACCGTGAGATTGCGCCACTGTTGGATCGCCGCCTGGTTGACCTGGATGCGGTCGAACTTGCCATCCTGCGACTGGGCGCTTATGAGCTGGCCAAGCGTCACGAGGTGCCTTATCGCGTGGTGATCAATGAAGGGGTGGAGCTTGCTAAATCCTTTGGTGCCACTGATGGCCATAAGTACGTCAATGGTATTCTGGATAAGCTGGCAAGTCGCCTGCGTAGCGCCGAGGTCAGTGCACGTCGGCGTTAAACGGCACGTGTCTGACGGGGCGTTCAAGGAGGCGGTGTGTTAGCCGAATTTGATCTGATCCGACAGTTTTTTACCACAGGCGTTGGTCGCGGCGTGGCCTTGGGTGTTGGCGATGATGCAACTTTGCTGGCGCCAGATGCGGGTCAGCAGCTCGTGGTCAGCGTCGATACCTCAGTGGTGGATGTGCATTTTCCTGCGTCGGCGCCAGCGAATGCCATTGGACATCGCGCCCTGGCAGTGGCGCTTTCGGATCTTGCCGCCATGGGGGCTACCTCGCGCTGGTGTCTGATGGCGCTGGCGCTGAATCAGCGTGAATGGCCTGATGATGCCAGTATCACTGCGTGGATGAGCGCCTACTCCCAGGGGTTTCTGTCGCTGTCTGGCAAGCATGAAACCGCCCTGGTGGGAGGTGATATTACATCCGGGCAGTTGGCTATCAGTGTGACCGTCATGGGCGAAGTGCCAGCGGGTCAGGCACTGACGCGCCGTGGTGCCCGGTCTGGGGACATTATCGCCGTAACCGGTCAGCTTGGCGGTGGGGCTGGCGGCTTGCACCTCTGGCAACAAGGAGAGCGCGACCTCTCGCATCCTTTGCTTGAACGCTACCTACTCCCGACGCCCCGGCTTGCTGCCGGGCAGGCGTTGCGCGGTCTTGCCTCGGCTGCGCTGGATATTTCCGACGGTCTGCTAGCGGACCTTGGCCACCTGCGGCGGGCTTCCGGCGTGGGGGCGCATCTTGATATGGAGGCATTACCGCTGGCGACAGGGCTGACAGAAACACTGGATCTGTCGGGTGCTCGTCAAGCAGCGCTGAGCGGTGGTGACGATTATGAAC
This sequence comes from Halomonas sp. LS-001, assembly GCF_052983955.1. Classification (NCBI taxonomy): domain Bacteria; kingdom Pseudomonadati; phylum Pseudomonadota; class Gammaproteobacteria; order Oceanospirillales; family Halomonadaceae; genus Halomonas; species Halomonas sp. LS-001. The sequence continues at coordinate 2,587,352 of NZ_CM129816.1, read as the reverse complement.
TGCTGGTCAGCCTGCCTCCTGAACACTGGACAGCGGCGCAATCTGCCTTGGCAGAATTACAGATACCATTAACGGCTATCGGGCGATGTATCGACACACCGGGGGTCCGCGGTGTAATGTCTGAAAGCCAGGATGGCTGGCAACATTTTGTGGGAGATACGCCATGAATAAAGCGCCCGCGAGCGTTTGGCGACGCCCCACTCACTTTTTTGCCTTTGGTTTGGGCAGTGGCGCCGCTCCTTTCGCGCCAGGCACGTTTGGTACCCTGGCGGCGATTCCGTTCTACTGGTTGATGGCGGATCTGCCACTTGGCTGGTACATGGGTATCACTCTGGTGAGCTTTATTGTCGGGGTGTGGTTATGCGATAAAACCTCGCGTGATTTGGGGGTTCATGACCATTCCGGCATTGTCTGGGATGAGTTCGTCGGTTACTGGATCACCATGGCGGCAGTTCCTTTTTCCTGGGAGTCTGCATTATGGGGGTTTGTGATTTTTCGTGTATTTGATGTGCTCAAACCCTGGCCCATACGTTGGGCGGATCGCCGTGTAGCAGGCGGATTTGGCATTATGATTGATGATGTCATGGCAGGGTTGTACGCCTGGAGTATCATACATCTATGGTTCTGGCTGCACTGATCCGTTTTCCTGACTGAGCGGTGTTCCAGGGAGTGACACCATGCACAAGGAACGACTTGTTGTCCCTATTCTCGCTGTGTTGGCGGCGCTATGGATGGCCGCTCAGCTACTTTCCAGCATCCTGTTTGAGCACAGCTTGCGCCAGGCACTGGATGATCTGAACGCACGCGGTGAATGGCGGATGCAGCGGGTGGAGAGCCAGCCCGGTTGGTTAAATTCGCATGGGCGAATCATTATTTCGCCCTTGTTAGGACGGCCGTGGCAGCTTGAAGTGTCGTATGAAGCACGCCATGGGCTGTGGAGCACCGATGTTGAAGGTTATTTACGGCCAAGACTGGATACTCAGTTGCAACAGGCCGTTGGGGATGTCCTGGTACGTTCCTACCCACGCTGGAAAGGGCGCTACCATACGCTAAGTGGACGTACGGAGTTACGTCTGGCGCTGGCTCCGGTCGTTATCGAACAAAACGGCCGAAAGCTGGATGTGCGTGGTGCGCGGATGCGCATTGAAGGCATGTATGGTGACTGGCGTCTGAATGCCATGATCGATGCGTTGACCCTTACTGACCGTGAGGCCACGCTGCAGCTTAGCCCTATTGAGCTGCAAAGCCGCTATACCTACATCGACGATGCCTATCATTTCAATCAGCACGATCATCTGCATATTGGTGCCTTGACGCTTACCCATCCGGATCTCGATATCAATGTGGCGCCGATTGATGTGCGCAGTGAAATGCGCCTGGATGAACGCGAGTTGCGCATTATCGGAGAGCTTGTGATTGGCGAGTCTGTGCTGACCAATGACGCCCCTGATACCCCCATTCTGCAGGGCCGGATCTCTGCAGAACTGTCACGTATCAATGCCGATGCAGTGCGTCAGGTGTTTGCCCAGTTGCGTCAGGAAGCCGCCTGGGGAGACAGCACCATGCCTGTCGCCGATGGGCTGTTAGAACGCCTGGAACCTGGCATGCTGAATGCCCTCAAGGACTCGCCACGGCTGGATATCAACACGCTGGATCTCGACAGCCCCTTGCTTGATATTCAGGCCACTGCAGAGGGTGCCTTTTTCTTCGATGCGCGGAATATGCAGGAACTGAGTATCGTGAATGCTGATGACGCCGCCATGCAAACTCGTTGGCGCTCACGTCTGGATGGCGATATTACCTGGAATGATGCGCCGTCCATGGCCGCGCTGTGGCTGGGTTTGCCGATCAGCACGCGCTCTCTCACCTTTGATCTCATCCAGGGTAACTGGCGGGTCAATGGCCGCCCGATGCCCGAGTTTTAAGTACGGGGTTCTAAATAAAGAGTTTAAGTGCCGCCGGGATAGTCTCGGTGACCGCTATTTAAATGACCTGCCTTGAAGTTTCTCTCTGTCGCCCGCATTCCTTAAGCAATGTCAGGCGGCGCTTGTCGTCGCCAATTATCTTTAATGGAGGGCGCATGAGCGACCAAAACGATCATCACCAAGACGACGCATCCGAATGGTTGGCAGAAGACGAAACGTCTGCCTATGACGCTTCATCGGAAGAAGACTATCGCTCCGATGGTGAAAAAGTGCATTCATTGATTGCGGCCAGTGACACGCTGCCGGAACGTATTTACCTGTTGCCGATCCATAACCGGCCGTTCTTTCCCGCCCAGGTGCAGCCGCTGGTCATTAACCGCGAACGTTGGGAAGAAACTATACGCCGGGTAGGTAACACACCGCACCAGACCATCGGTGTGGCTTTTGTGGGTGAAGCTGGTATGGATTCACTCAGCCAGGATGATTTTCCCGACGTGGGTACGGCCGTCAAGGTCCACAAGCTGAAAAGGGAAGATCAGCAGATTCAGTTTATCGCCCGGGGCTTGCAGCGCTTCAAAATCCAGCGTTGGCTCTCCAAGGAACCGCCGTATCTGGTGGAAGTTAGCTACCCCAAGGAGCCGGTGGATGCGGAAGATGAAGAAACCCGCGCCTATGCCATGGCGATTATTAACGGTATCAAGGAACTGCTGCCGATCAACCCGCTTTATGGGGAAGAGCTAAAACACTACCTCAATCGCTTCAGTCCCAATCAGCCGGGGCCGCTGACCGATTTTGCGGCGGCAATTACATCGGCCAAAGGTCCGGCATTGCAGGATGTGCTGGCCACCTTGCCGGTTAGTGAACGCATGCAGAAAGTTTTGCCGTTGCTACGTAAAGAAATTGACGTGGCGCAACTGCAAAGCGAAATCAGCGAGCAGGTCAATGCGCAGATGCAGGAACGTCAGCGCGAATTCTTCCTGCGAGAGCAGCTCAAGGTGATTCAGCGGGAGCTGGGTATTTCCAAGGGCGATCGTGAAAACGATGTAGACACCTTCCGCGCACGTCTGGAACACCTGACGGTGCCTGAGCGAGTGCAGGAGCGCATTGACGAAGAGCTCAACAAGCTAAGCGTTCTGGAAACCGGCTCGCCGGAATATGGTACCACCCGTAATTATCTGGACTGGCTGACCTGCCTGCCGTGGGGCGTCACCAGTGATGACAAGCTGGATCTTTCTCACGCCCGCAAGGTGCTGGACCGTGATCATGATGGTCTGAAAGACGTCAAGGAACGGATTGTTGAGTTTCTGGCAGAAGGCACCTTCAAAGGCGATGTCGGCGGTTCGATGGTGTTGCTGGTGGGCCCCCCCGGCGTTGGTAAAACCTCGATTGGTCGATCCATCGCCGAAGCATTGGGGCGCAAGTTCTATCGCTTTTCGGTGGGCGGGATGCGTGATGAAGCCGAAATCAAGGGTCACCGCCGCACTTACATCGGGGCAATGCCGGGCAAACTGGTACAGGCATTCAAGGAAGTTGAAGTCGAAAATCCGGTGATCATGCTGGATGAGATCGACAAGCTGGGCCAATCTTTTCAGGGCGACCCGGCCTCGGCGCTACTTGAAGTGCTGGACCCGGAACAGAACGTGGATTTTCTGGATCATTATCTTGATGTGCGAATGGATCTGTCCAAGGTGCTCTTTGTGTGTACCGCCAACACCCTGGATTCCATCCCGGCCCCGCTGCTTGACCGAATGGAGCAGATTCGCCTTTCGGGCTATATCGCGGAAGAAAAACTGGCGATTGCCAAGCATCACCTGTGGCCTAAACTTCTGAAGCGCGACAATCTGACGAAAAAGCACATTAACCTGACCGATGCAGCCCTTAAACAGGTTATCGAAGGTTATGCTCGCGAGGCCGGTGTCCGCCAACTGGAAAAACAGCTGCATCGGATTGTCCGTAAAGCGGCGGTCAAGCTGTTGGAAAACGAACAGCAAAGCGTCAAGGTATCGGTGAAAAATCTTGAGGAGTTCCTGGGCGCGCCGATTTTCCGTAAGGAAAAAGTCCTTAAAGGCGAAGGTGTCGTGACGGGGCTTGCCTGGACATCAATGGGCGGGGCGACTTTACCGATTGAAGCTACCAAGGTGCATGCACTGGACCGTGGTTTCAAGTTGACCGGTAAGCTGGGTGATGTCATGCAGGAGTCAGCCAACATTGCTTACAGCTACACATTGAGCCACTTAAAAGATTATGGCGCGGATGCTGATTTCTTCGACTCAGCCTTTGTCCATCTGCATGTGCCGGAAGGTGCCACGCCAAAGGATGGGCCGTCGGCGGGGGTCACGATGACGACGGCATTATTGTCGCTGGCCAAGCATCAATCGATTGATCGCCCGCTGGCCATGACCGGTGAGCTAACCCTGACCGGTCAAGTGTTGCCGGTCGGTGGTATTCGAGAAAAGGTGATTGCCGCGCGGCGCAGCGATATTTTTGAGCTGATTCTGCCCGAAGCGAATCGGCGCGATTATGCGGAACTGCCAGATTACCTTCGCGACGGAATGACGGTGCATTTTGCCAGTCGCTATCAGGATGTTGCTAACGTCGTATTTGGCTGATTTTTCCATTCATCACGCTTTATCCCATGATGCCTGACAGAACGCCACGTTGATCACGTGGCGTTCTGCGTTATGGCGGATCAACGTTATTCAACGAAAGTGCTTGTTTCCAATGGCGAATCTACTTAGTGTTGTACATTGTTTCTAATGATTAATTTGGGGCTGGCTTTATCAAAACCCTGCCTGACTTAATGGTGATTTTGAGAGATAACAATGCGCAATAATCAGCCCGTTACACGTCAAGAATATCTTCTGAACGAAAACGACGTTCTTATCTCACGCTCTGATCTTGAAGGGAATATCACTTACGCTAATCCAGTGTTTGTCAGAGTCAGTGGCTATAGCCATCAGGAATTGATTGGTGCGCCTCATAACCTGCTACGCCACCCGGATATTCCACCCCCTGTATTTGCCGACCTTTGGAAGACCCTGAAAGCTGGTTATACCTGGCAGGGCACGTTAAAGAATCGACGCAAAAATGGCGATTTTTACTGGGTGCAGGCGACCGTTGCGCCACTGAATGATGATGGAAAAGTGGTTGGCTATACGTCGGTGCGTCGCCCGGCAAACCGCAAGGATATTCAGCGTGCTGAGAAGGTTTATGCCGATATCATGCAAAGAGGTAGCCTGCGCGGTATAAAACTGCATCGTGGGGCGATTCACCGCTCGGGGGTGACCGGGTGGCTGGGACGCTTCAGTTTCAGCAGCATGCAGGCAAAATTGATCGGCATGGTGCTGGTGTCTGTTGTGTTGCTTGCCGTGGCGGGCGGACTCGGGGTGTATGGTCTGATGCTGTCAGGTGAGCGACTTGCTCGTTTGAACCAGGCCGGCCTTGAAGACGTGGCAAGTCTTCAGGCGATTGAACGCGTATTGAACCAGCAGGTGAATGCACTTGAGCCCGCTGTGCGCAATCCACGCGGAGCGGATATACCCGCGTTGGTGGCAGCCTGGCAGGAGAGTGAAGCGCGCCTCATGTCGCGCTGGCAAGGTTACAGCAAGTCGGACCAGACATCCTTGCCTGGCGTTGAGTCATTCCAGCAGCAGTTTGGTCAGTTGCGTGATGGGATCAGCAACACTTACACCGCACTGGATAACGGCAGTGGTTTTGAAGCCTATGAGCACTTAAATGATGGCGTTCTGCCTTTGCTGGATGAGATCCAGGCGTCAGCCGACAGGCTGGTTGCTAATGAGCGCGAATTCGCCGCCAATCTGATGAATGAAGCGGAAGCGGGGCGGCAGAAAATGCTGATCGCGCAAGGCGGGGTGCTCGTGGTGGGTATCAGTATTATGGTGCTGCTCAGCGTGCTGATTCTGAAAGCCTTGATGCGTTCCATTAATGATGCGCGGCGGGTCACCTTCCAGATTGCGGCGGGCAACCTGGCGACACAGATCAAGCATGAGCGTCAGGATGAGTTGGGAGATCTATTGAACTCGATCCGTACCATGCGCGTCTCGTTGTCAAGTATTGTTGGTGACGTAGAAAAGCGGGTCAACGTGGTTACGCCAGCGGCACAACGTATTGCTCGGGAAAATGAGGATCTGGCGTCACGTACAGAGCAGCAGGCGTCTTCCCTGCAGGAAACCGCCTCAAGTATGGAGCAGATAACGGCCACGGTGCAGCAGAATACCGGCAATGCCCGCCAGGCCAGCAAACTGGCGGGAGAAAACGCAGCGGCCACCCGGGATACCGGCGAGCAGATGCAGCATCTGGTTCAGCGCATGGAACGTATCGCAGAACGTTCTTTTAAGATGAATGAAATTATCGGTGTCATCGACGGTATTGCCTTCCAGACCAATATTCTTGCCCTGAATGCGTCAGTCGAAGCGGCACGGGCAGGTGAGGCGGGTCGTGGTTTTGCCGTGGTCGCCAGTGAGGTGCGTCAACTGGCAGGGCGCAGTGCTAACGCTGCCAGCGAAATACGCCAATTGATTGATGCTTCGCACAGTGAAATCAAAGGCGGGAGCGAGGCGGCGAAAAAAGCTGAGTCTTCTATTGAAAAGGTCGTCGCTCAGGTGATGAAAGTCAGCGACCTGATGGAAGAAATCACACTGGCCTCGGAAGAACAAAGTAGTGGTATCGCTCAGATCAATACGGCCGTTACTGAAATGGATCACGTCACGCAACAGAATGCCAGCCGTGTTCAGTCTATTGCCGAGTCTGCCAGTCAACTGACCCAGCAGGCTTACGAACTGGCCAATGTGGTGGCGGCGTTCCGTGTGGAAGGGAGTCAGGAAGAAAATGTGGGGCTGGCGCTTGAGCGTCTAAAAGGGGAGGCGCAACGCGTTGAATCGCTGACACTGCCAGGCAGCAAGCCAACGGCATCATCCAGAAGGGAGGAGAAGCCAGGACGTTATGTGGCGCATCAGGAACCCCAGGGTCAGGAAGATTGGGAAACCTTTTAAACGGCCTCATGCAGGTGTGGTTTGGGTCTGGCCTTTGGAGAAAGCGCATGCCACCATCGAAAAGTGTTGTCTTGCTGGCAGTATGGTGGCCTGTATTCCTGTTTCTGCCCGTCAAAGTATCCTGTCAAAGCAACTCCTATCAAAGTAACTAAAGGAATGTAATGAAGGCGATTATCAATGTGGGTCTCATTGGCTATGGGTTTGCGAGTAAAACGTTTCATGCGCCGCTCATACAGGCAACCGAAGGTCTCGATCTGGTGGCGGTTTCGTCAAGCGATGCTGCCAAGGTGCAGGCGGATCTAGAGGTTGAGATCGAGCATCAGGCGCAGGCATTGTGTCAGCGAAACGATATTGATCTGATCGTCATTCCGACACCTAACGATACCCACTTCCCGCTTGCCAAGGCTGCGCTGATGGCAGGTAAGCATGTGGTGGTCGACAAGCCGTTTACCGTGACGCTATCAGAAGCCAGGCAACTGAAAGCACTCGCCATTGATAAAGAGCGTCTGGTGTCAGTGTTTCATAACCGCCGTTGGGACAGTGATTTTCTGACTATCAAAGCGTTACTGGAAGCCGGTACCCTAGGCCGTATTACCGGGGTGGAATCGCGTTTTGATCGTTTTCGCCCGGACGTGCGTGATCGCTGGCGTGAAAAAGCGCTTCCCGGTGGAGGGATCTGGTATGACCTGGGTCCGCATCTGCTTGATCAGGCCTGTGAACTGTTTGGCATGCCGAATGCAATCCTGCTGGATTTAGCCACGCGCCGGGATAACGCCAAAGCCGATGATGACTTTCTGGCACTGCTGGAGTACAACGGCTTCCGTGTCAGCTTGAGTGCCGGGACCCTGGTTGCCGAACCCACACCGCGCTTTCGGCTTCATGGAACGAAAGGCTGCTACTTCAAGTACGGGCTTGACCCCCAGGAGAACCGTTTAAAAGCGGGTGAAACGCCCACCCCGGCTTGGGGCGAAGATACGGCGGGTACGCTGACGCTTCGAGAAGGGGACGGCGAAGAGGCACCTTTAGTACGCCATGAGCATCCTACTCTGCCGGGTGATTATCTTGCCTATTACCAGGGCGTTGCCGCAGCCATTCGCGATAAAGCACCCCTGCCTGTCGATATTGATGACGCGCTGCGTAACATGCTGCTGTTAGAAGCGGGACTGGACAGTCATCGCCAACGGCGCTGGATAACACTCAAACCGCATCTTTGATAACCGTCTGTGTCTGGCCAAGGAGACGACTCCCTTGGCCGGCCTGTCTCACGACGACTCATTGATAGCTTGTCTCTCACAACCAATTTGTCGCGTTGCTGTGTTTCTCTTCACGTAACTTGTCGCGTGCGATATATAACGCAGCGATGGCGCGGGCTTCGTGAAAATCTTCGCGCAACAGTAGGGCGGGCAGCTCTTCGATGGGATGGGTTTCGACGACCAGCGGCTCAGGCTCGTCGCCCGGCAGGCGCTTGGGGTACAGGTCGGTTGCCATCAACACCTGCATACGGTGGCGCATATAGTTGGGTGCCAGCGAAAGCTCAACCAATGGCTCAATGCGCCGCGCGCCGAAGCCACATTCTTCCATCAGCTCACGGTTGGCCGCGGTGATGACATCCTCGCCTGGGTCAACCAGCCCTTTGGGTAGCGTCAGAACATAATCTTCAAAGCCTGCTGCGTATTCTCGAATCAGCAAAACGTGATCCGGGTCAGGCATGGCGATAATCATGACGGCGCCTCGGTCTGCGCCAGTCAGGCGTTCAAACTGTCGCTCTTCACCGTTGGAAAAACGCAGGTCCAGCGACTCGATATGGAATAAACGGCTTTTAGCGACGCTAGTTCGTTCCAGAATTTCTGGTTTGCGAAGATAATCGGTTGGCGTCCCGGAAGAGGGGGATTGATGGTCAGTCATTGTGTCTCCGTGGCTGCAAAAAACGGGTTGCGCTACAATAGCATGCTTATTCTTTCAGACTGGAGCGGCAATGATTGATTGGCGCGAGATCGATACTGTCCTGCTGGATATGGACGGCACCCTGCTGGATCTGCACTTCGATAGCCATTTCTGGCTAGAGCACCTGCCTAAACGCTATGTTGAACTGCATCAGCTTGATGAGGCATCGCAAGCGAGGTTGACGAAAGAGCAGCTGATCGCACGCATCACCGAGATGCGGGGTACCTTGAACTGGTACAGTCTGGCTTACTGGAGTCGCGAACTGGAAGTGGATATTGTGGCGCTAAAGCGCGAAGTGCAACATCTGATCGGCTTGCGCAGCGATGCCCTGGATTTCCTGACCTGGTTAAAACAGGCTCATCCCCGTGTTGTTCTGGCGACCAACGCTGACCGTGCCAGCCTGGCGTTAAAATTGCCGCTTACAGGGTTGGAAAACTACCTCGATGCCATCATCTCATCAGAAGATGTGGGCGCCGCCAAGGAAGAGCAGGCCTTCTGGTTCGCCCTTCAGGAGCGAGAGCCTTTTGACCCGGCTCGCACGCTGTTTATTGATGACAACCCTCATGTGCTGGAAAGTGCGCGTGAATTCGGTGTGAAACACCTGTTGGGTATCAAGCAACCCGATAGCCAGCGGCCTGAAAAAGAGCTGCAGGAATTTATCGCCCTGGATACATTTGCCCAACTGCTGCCAGGTAACTCGCCGGGCAGCGAGGAGAGCCTTAATGAGCGATAACGTTCGCTTGGATAAGTGGTTATGGGCCGCGCGTTTTTTTAAAACCCGCGCCCTGGCGAAAAAAGCCATTGAAGGTGGCAAGGTTCACTATGACGGTGCGCGGGTAAAAACCAGTAAAACGGTTGAACTGGGTGCGCTCATTCGTGTTCCCCAGGGGTGGGATATCTTTGAGGTGGAAGTGATCTCGCTTTCTGACCAGCGCCGCGGCGCTCCAGAGGCGCGCAAGTTATATGCGGAAACCGAAGAGAGTATCCAGCGACGCGCCAAGGAAGCCGAAGCAAGACGCCTTACCAACGAAGTCATGCAGCATCCGCTGAAGCGACCTGACAAAAAACAGCGGCGAGATATCCAGCGTTTCCAGCGCCAGCAGGGCGACTAAACACGTCTTCTTTTTACTTCTCCAATGGGGTCTCTATGTCTGACCAAATTCAACGTTTCCTGTTTGATCAAACCAACGTGCGCGGCGAGATTGTTACCCTGGATCAGGCCTACCAGGAAGTGCTGGATCGACATGCCTACCCTGATGCGGTTAATGCACTGCTGGGAGAGCTGCTCGCAGCGGTGGCGCTTTTGACCGACACCGTCAAGCTGGATGGCACGCTAAGTATTGAAGTACGCGGCCAGGGCGTACTGTCGTTGCTGATGGCAGAGTCCAACCCAGGGGGTGAACTGCGCGCCATCGCACGTGTTGCAGAAGATGCGGCCTTGCCGGAAGAAAGCGCCTCTTTTCGTGAACTGGTAGGGGATGGGCAGATCGTTATTACTCTGGACCCGAAAGACGGAAATCGCTACCAGGGCATTGTGGCGCTTGATCATGACGAGCTGGCAGGCTGTCTGGAAGCTTATTTCAGTCAGTCCGAACAATTGCCGACCCGGTTGTGGTTGGCAGCGGATGGAAAACGAGCGGGCGGCCTGCTGCTGCAACGTCTGCCGAATGAATCCCAGAACCAGGACGTTGATGCCTGGGAGCGGAGTATCCATCTGGCTGCAACGATCAAGCGCGAAGAGCTGCTTGGCCTTGAGCAGCGAGACGTTCTGTACCGTCTTTATCATGAGGAAACGGTGCGGGTATTCGACCCTAAGGCACTGCGCTTTGGTTGCACCTGCTCGCGTGAACGTATGGCGGGTTCGTTAATGACACTTGGCGCTGATGAGCTGCGTCATATTCTGGCGGAACAGGGCTCGATTGATACCCAATGTCATTTTTGTCACTCGGAATATCACTACACAGCAGCAGAAGTTGAAACTCTTTTGGAAGATCCCGCCGCGCCTGCACCGACAATTCATTGATGCTGTAGTCGTAAATAAAAAAAAGATATTGAAAGACGCTGGACAATAACTTGCTGGATTATCAACTGAATTTATGTTTGTAGCAAACAGTTGTTTTAACCATATATTGCGCTGCAATACAAAATATTGTGGCTATGTTGTAGTTTAACTACATAATATTTGCTTTAAGCCCCCATTTTCCGGGGGCTTTCTTTTTGTCATAATGCCCGCGATTTTAGTGAGCCCGACCCATCAAGTGTGGTCTGGGATGTTTTTTGCAGGCGTCGGAGACGCCGGGTAAACGAGATAATTGGCCCAAGGCCCAGGAATCGACATGACCACGACTCAAGCTGCCCCTCAAGTCCACGTAAACCTGACCAGTGCTGAATTGATCGAGCGCGCCGTGGCTCGTGGAGAAGGTCGCCTGTCGGCGAACGGATCCTTGGTGGTGAGTACCGGTGAACGTACCGGTCGCTCTCCCAAGGATCGCTTTATCGTTGACGAGCCCTCGACCCGAGATAGCATCGACTGGGGTAGCGTCAATCGTCCGTTCGACGCTGAAAAATTCGCCACCCTGTGGGCGCGAGTCAATGATTACCTGGAAAGCAACGATAACTACGTTTCAGAATTGCACGTAGGAAGCGACCCGCAACATTATCTGCCGGTACGCGTCACCACTGAAACGGCTTGGCATAACCTGTTTGGCCGCACTATGTTTGTTCGCCCTGAGGTTTACAACCCGAGTGCTAAAGACACCTGGCAGGTTTTTAATGCACCACACTTTATTTGTGAACCGAACCGTGACGGTACCAATGACGACGGGTGCGTGATTATCAACTTTGCTGAGAAGAAAGTGCTGATTGCCGGTATGCGTTACGCTGGTGAAATGAAAAAAGCCATGTTCTCGGTTCAGAACTACCTGCTGCCTGACGCCGACGTCCTGCCGATGCATTGTTCTGCCAACGTGGGTGAAGACGGCGAAACCTGCCTGTTCTTTGGTCTTTCCGGCACCGGAAAAACAACGCTTTCGGCAGATCCTGCCCGCTACCTGATTGGTGACGACGAGCACGGCTGGGGTGACGGCACCGTTTTCAACATGGAAGGTGGCTGCTACGCCAAGTGTATCGACCTGTCCGAGAAAAATGAGCCGGTTATCTGGAACGCAATCAAGTTCGGTACCGTGCTGGAAAACGTCGTGCTGGATGACCGTCGTGAGCCGGATTACGCCGACGATAGCCTGACCCAGAACTCACGCGCCGCCTACCCGCTGGAACACATCGAAAAGCGTGTGCCGGAAAACCTTGCTGGCGAGCCGAATGCTATCGTCTTTCTGACCTGCGATATGTCGGGTGTTTTACCGCCGGTTTCCGTGCTTTCCAAGGAAGCCGCCGCTTACCACTTCCTGTCGGGTTACACCGCCAAGGTAGGCTCGACTGAAATGGGCTCTTCCGAAGGGCTGGCTGCCACTTTTTCTACCTGCTTCGGGGCACCGTTCTTCCCACGTCCAGCCCGTGAATACGCGGACCTGTTGATCAAGCGCGTTGAGCAGAAAGACGCTCAGGTGTACCTGGTTAACACCGGCTGGACCGGAGGTGCTTACGGTGAAGGTGGCTCACGCTTCTCGATTCCGACCACGCGTGCGATTATCAGTGCGATTCAGTCCGGCGTTCTGCGTGACGTGGAAACTCAACAGGTTGATGGCCTGAACCTGCAAGTGCCGATGGCTGTACCAGGTGTGGATTCCAGCCTGCTTGACCCGCGTGAAACATGGGCTGACAAGGATGCCTACGACCGCCACATGCGGGATTTGACCGCCAAGTTTGTTGATAACTTCAAGAAATTTGAAGGCGTCAATAACGCAATTAGCCAAGCGGGCCCGCAGCTGACCTGATTAGAAGGGAAGCTGATGTGGCTAACAATGTGGCTGACAAAGTTACAAGAAATATTAAATCGTAGAATATTAAATTGTAGAACATCAGGTTAACTTCGTGGTCTCAATGAGGCAGTGCCAAGGCACTGCCTCATTTTTTTGTATTACGTTTATTTATTATGGTTAAGAGGGCTGTGCCAATGAAGCGTCGTCAATTTTTAGGTTTGGCTGGGCTAACGGGCTTGGCGGGTGCGCTTCCCGGTGTTTCGTTTGGCTTTCCACGGCTGGACCTTGAAGCCGCCCCTGGGCTTGAAAAACTTGAATTAAGCGAAGCACAGTGGCGAGAGCGCCTGTCGGAAGATGCCTTTCATGTGCTGCGTAAAGAAGGCACGGAGCCTGCGTATTCCAGCCCGCTGGATAAACAAACCGGGGAAGGGGAGTACCGCTGTGCGGGCTGTGACCTGGTGCTGTTTACCAGTGCCATGAAATATGATTCTGGCACCGGCTGGCCGAGCTTTTTCGACCATGTTGAAGGGCATTTGCTGACCAAACTGGATTTCAAGCTGGTCTGGCCGCGGACGGAATACCACTGCGCCCGCTGTGAGGGACACCAGGGGCATATTTTTGAAGACGGCCCGGAACCCACCGGCTTGCGCTGGTGCAACAATGGAGTAGCACTGCGTTTTGTTCCCTCTGAGGCGTCAATGGGCTGATTGTGATACCTTGTCGGCTTTATCACAGGCTGCATGAGATTGTTGCAATATATGGATGTCAATCAGCGTATTCTCACCCGTTTAGCGGATGAGCTTGGTGTTCGCCCCCAGCAGGTATCGGCCACAGTGGCGCTTCTTGATGAAGGCGCAACAGTGCCCTTTATTGCTCGCTACCGTAAAGAAGTCACTGGCGCGCTGGATGATATCCAGTTACGCCAGTTGGACGAACGGTTGCGCTACCTGCGAGAACTTGAAGAACGTCGAGCCGCCGTGGTGGCCGCCATTGATGAACAAGGTAAACTGACCCCGGATTTAACCCATCGCCTGGAGGCTGCCGATACCAAGCAGCGCCTTGAAGATCTTTACCTGCCTTTCAAGAAAAAACGCCGTACCAAAGCGCAGATCGCCCGTGAAGCCGGGCTTGAGCCACTCGCCGACGCTCTTCTAGCCGACCCCACGCTGACGCCTGAACGTGAAGCCGAACGTTACCTGCGGCCAGCAGAGGGCGAAACCTCTGCGGTTGAAGATGCCAAGGCGGCGCTGGACGGTGCCAAACAGATCCTGATGGAGCGTTTTGCCGAAGACCCTGAATTAATTGGCCAGCTGCGCGAGCGGCTATGGCAAGAGGGCGAGCTGAGTGCCCGCGTGCTGGAAGGGAAACAGCAGGAAGGCGCGAAGTTTTCTGATTACTTCGAACACGACGAAAAACTTGCAAGGGTGCCGTCACACCGAGCGCTTGCCATGTTCCGTGGCCGCAACGAAGGTGTTTTAAGTCTGGCCATCCGCCTGCCGGGCGAAGATGACGCGCCGGTGCACCCCGCTCAGGTTGCTATTGGCAAACATGTTGGTGTGCGAGATGAGGGGCGCGCTGGCGACAAGTGGCTGAGCGAAGTCGTACGCTGGACGTGGCGGGTCAAACTCTACACCGCACTGGAAACCGAGCTACTCGGCCGCTTGAGAGAAAAGGCCGAACTGACTGCTATTGAGGTGTTTGCCGCTAACCTCAAGGATCTGCTGCTCGCAGCGCCTGCCGGTCAGAAAGTTACCCTGGCGATTGACCCTGGCCTGAGAACCGGCTGTAAAGTGGCGGTAGTGGATGCCACGGGGCAGTTCGTCGATCAGGCCACGATCTACCCGCATGCGCCGCAAAAGCAGTGGGATCAGGCGCTGCTGGAGCTTGCACGCCTGGTGCACAAACACGGGGTGGCGTTGATCGCAGTGGGCAATGGTACGGCGAGCCGTGAAACCGATAAGCTGGCAGGTGAGCTGGTCAAGCACATGGCCCCGGAACACCGCCTGAGCAAGGTCATGGTGTCTGAAGCGGGGGCTTCAGTTTACTCCGCGTCTGAATATGCATCCCGCGAATTTCCTGACCTCGACGTGACAGTGCGCGGGGCGGTTTCCATTGCCCGTCGTCTGCAGGACCCGCTGGCGGAACTGGTAAAAATCGAGCCTAAATCCATCGGTGTCGGTCAGTATCAGCATGATGTATCCCAGTTACAGCTTTCCAAATCCCTGGAAGCGGTGATTGAAGATTGTGTGAACGCCGTTGGCGTGGATCTCAACACCGCGTCCAGTGCGCTGTTATCACGAGTCGCAGGGCTGTCGGCGACGCTGGCCGAAAATATTGTCACCCAGCGCAATGCACAAGGTGCTTTCAAAAGCCGTAAAGCGCTTCTGGACGTCAGCCGCCTGGGGCCAAAAACCTTCGAACAGTGCGCTGGCTTTTTGCGTATCAGCAACGCTGAAAACCCGCTTGATGCCAGTGCAGTTCACCCTGAGGCCTATACGCTGGTAGAACGCATTGCCAAGCAGAACCGCCGCGATATCAAAGGCTTGATTGGTGATAGTGCGACACTGAAAGCTCTTAAGCCTGCCGACTTTGCGGATGAGCGCTTTGGGGTGCCTACGGTCACGGATATTATCGCAGAGCTGGATAAACCGGGCCGCGATCCGCGTCCTGAGTTCAAAGCGGCAGAATTCCGGGAAGGGGTAGAAACCCTCAACGATCTCAAACTCTCCATGGTCTTGGAAGGGACTGTCACCAATGTGACCCATTTTGGCGCTTTTGTGGATATTGGCGTGCATCAGGATGGCCTGGTGCATATCTCGGCGCTTTCTGGCCGCTTTATCGACGACCCACGTAGTGTGGTCAAAGCGGGGGATATCGTTACGGTAAAAGTCATGAGTATCGATATCCCCCGTAAACGGGTGGGGCTTTCCATGCGCCTGAACGATGAGCCTGAGGCCTTGCCTGGTGAAGTCTCCGGCGATGCTAAAAAGCGTCAGTCAGACAATCAGCGCACGACGGCCAGGGAAGGTGGCAAGCGCAAGCCTTCGAAGCCGGTTCAAGAGCCTGCAGCCGTGGGTGCTCTCGGTGCTGCTTTGTTGAAAGCTCGCCAAAGTAAATAACCTGGCGAGAGTATTTCATGGTTAAGGCAAGCATTAGGGGCTGTTAACGTTTCATTCAGGGGGCGCGATGAAACGTCATAAGGCCCTAATAGCGTCAAACTATTATCGTCTTGCCTTGATTGTTATATCAATGCCGCCATATCCTGCGTCTCAGCGCCGCTTGATCGGCATAAAAAAACGAGTTCATCCGCCACTGGCTGGCGGACCAGACACAAGGAGTGTTCACCTTGTCTGAACCACTCACAGTTACATCATCAGCAGCTGCAACACCCCTGGAGACTTCGGTAGAGCGACTTTTGCCGGTGGCAAAAGCGGGTCGTCTTGGCCGTCTGCGCCGTGGTATCGAAAAAGAAGGGTTACGGGTGGATGTCGATGGGCGCGTTGCCCAGACACCTCATCCATACGCGTTAGGCTCAAAGCTGACACATCCGCATATCACCACGGATTATTCAGAAGCGCTGCTTGAGTTCATCACGCCTGTATATTCGGAGCCAAAAGAAGCACTGGCATTCTTATCCGACCTGCACACTTTTACCTATCAGCAGCTTGATGATGAGTGGATCTGGCCGAGTAGCATGCCGTCGCGGCTCTCGGGTAACGAAAGCATCCCGATTGCTGATTTTGGTCGTTCCAATGTCGGCACGATGAAGCATGTTTACCGTAAAGGCCTGGATGTGCGCTACGGGCGTATCATGCAGGCAATAGCGGGCGTGCATTACAACGTTTCCCTGCCCGATAGCATGTGGAAAGTCCTGCAGACGCTTGAAGACGAAGAGAGTACGCCGTTCAACGATTATCGTTCGGCGCGCTATTTCGCCCTGATCCGCAACTTCCGCCGCCATAGCTGGTTGTTGCTCTATCTGTTCGGTGCTTCACCTGCCATCGACAAGAGCTTTTTGCCCACCGGTCGTGTACCTGAAAAATTGCATGAGCTGGATGCCGAGACCTACTATGCGCCGTACGCGACCACGCTGCGCATGTCGGATCTTGGCTACCAGAACAAGGTCCAGGAGCAGCTCAAGATCTGCTTTAACTCGCTGGGTAATTACGTCAATACGCTGCGTCATGCCATTTCATCCAGCTGGCCAAACTATGAAAAACTGGGTGTGAATAACGCCGGTGACTGGCAGCAGCTGAATGCGAATATTCTGCAGATCGAAAACGAGTACTATAGTGATATTCGTCCCAAACGGGTCGCCAGGCACAACGAAACGCCAAGCCAGGCACTAGAGGCGCGGGGGGTTGAATATATCGAAGTGCGCTGTCTGGACCTGAACCCGTTTGATGCATTAGGGGCGACGGAAACTCAGATCCGTTTTGTTGATACTTTCCTGATGTGGTGTCTGCTTAGCGATAGCCCATGGATCAGCGACGAAGAGTGTGACGGTCTGGATGATAATCGCCGTCTGGTGGTCGAGCGTGGTCGTGACCCGGCCCTGATGCTCACCCGTCAGGGGGAGGCTATCAGCGTGGCAGACTGGGGCGGGAAAATCTGCTCGGAAATGAAGACGGTCGCCAGGTTGCTGGATGCCATGGAAAAAGGCACACCGCATGCTGAAGCGATTGAAATCCTGGCGCCTGCCCTGCAGAATCCGGATTTAACGCTTTCGGCGCAACTGCTGTCGAGACTGCATGAACAGGAAGTATCGTTAAGTGAGCTGATGCTCAGTCTGGCAAAACAACAGGGCGCTGCCCTGCGTCAGCAGCCAATGTTGCGTTCTCGCGAGGCCCTGCTGGATCAGTTGGTGGAAACCTCTCACCAGCAACAGCATGATATCGAAGAGGCCGATGAAGTGAACTTTAGTGCGTTTCTGGAGACTTACTTCGCTAGCGCACGAGAATCCCGCCTGACGGCATTATCTAGTGCAAAGGAACTGCTTTAACAGAACCGTTTTTAAGGAACCGTTTTAATGTTGTTATCGACACGAAGTGTGGCGTTGGTGGGTGTGGCTTTCTGTGTTTTGATGATGGCGGTAGCATTGGGGCTTCAGTATATCGCCGGGCTTGCACCTTGCCCGCTATGCATCTTTCAGCGGGTAGGTGTGATCGCAACGGCCATCGTGCTTGTGATAGCGGCGATACACAATCCGGTAGGGCGGGTGGGCAAGGCGCTATACGGTACCTTAAGCCTGATCACGGTTGGCGGCGGTGTCTTTGTGGCCGGTCGCCATATCTGGTTGCAGTCTTTGCCGGCTGATGAAGTGCCCAGTTGCGGGCCTGATCTAAGCTACATGATGGATATGTTGCCGCTGCAGGATGTAATTAATCGGGTTCTGTCCGGTTCCGGTGAATGTGCTGAGATTGATTTCATACTACTGGGGCTGTCACTCCCCGCCTGGACGTTAATTGGCTTCGCTGTGCTGGCACTGGCACCGCTGAGACTCATCTGGCTTTCGTTAATCTATCGTTAACCCATCGTAAGGTTGACAGCAACCGGCGGACAGGAGAGGCTTGATTAATGTTAACGCTGGTAACCCGATTGTCACTCCAGCGTGTCTGATTCAACGTGTTCCGCTTGATAACAGGGAGATGTCCCATGCTCGAAGATTGCAAGAATGCCCTGGAGCGCTGGGGCGGAGTTCATTCACTCATCGACCGTTGGCTACAGCAGCGCAAAGCACTGCTGGTGAGTTTTATCGCACTCAAGGATGCCTGCGATGCGGAGTTGGAAGGCATTGATAAAGCCAGTGTCGATGCTTTTAGTGAATTACTGATGGACTACATCAGCGCTGGGCATTTTGAGGTGTATCCTCAGCTCGCTGAAGAAGCCAGGGCGTTTGAAGACGAGGCAGGGCTTGCATTGGCCGAAAAGCTGCTGGAACGTCTTGAAATGTCGACGGAAATGACACTGGCGTTTGATGATGACTATGCCACGCCGGTGCGCTGTCAGCAAAATCTGGCGCGCCTGCCTGCCTGGGTGGACCGTCTCGCCAAGGGCCTGGCAGAGCGCTTTGCACTAGAAGACCAGCTGATCGCTCGTCTGCATGCTGCGCATAGTCCTCAGCATGCGCAGTCGCCGGCTTAAGCTCTTTTCGTATGGTGTCAATTAAAGGCCATTTGCATGGCCTTTAATGTTTTAATTTACTTCCTCGCTTCATCACTTTTTCCCACCAATCACCAGCATGCAGGGCGTTAGCAGCAGCGTAAGGGCAGTGGCGAAGGTCAGGCCGCCCGCAATGGCGCTGGACATCTGTGTCCACCATTGAGCAGAAGGGGCATTGAAACCCAGTGCTGGTGCAAAGAGGTTGACGTTAATGCCCAGCACCATTGGCATCAGGCCCAGCACCGTCGTAATGGCAGTGAGCAGCACCGGTCGCAGGCGAAGAGTGCCTGCTTCCAGGGCCGCCTGTGAAGAGGACATTCCCTGGCCGCGCAGTTCGTTATAGGTGTCAATCAAGACGATATTGTTGTTCACCACAATACCCGCCAGGGCGATAATGCCCATGCCAACCATCACAATGCCAAACGCCTGGCCCGTGATAAGCAGCCCCATCAAAACGCCTGCGGTAGAGAATACAATGGCTGAAAGCACCAGTGCGGCCTGATAGTAGCTATTGAACTGAGTCACCAGAATCAATGCCATCAGCCCGATGGCGATCAAGAAGGCGCTCGCCAGGAACTGCATGGATTCCTGCTGATCTTCCTGCTCTCCAGCAACATTGACCATCAAGCCATCCGGGAGCTGATCCTGACCTGCGTCGAGAAGTGCCTGGAGGCGCTCATCAGCTAGAAACCCTGGCGCTAAATCTGCCTCGATGGTAACCGCACGACGTCCATCAATGCGGTTCAACGTGCCCACTTTGGGCGCAGGCGTAATCTCGACAAAGTGTGAAATAGGCACCTGTCCGCGTGGGGTGTTGATGGTTAATCGTTCAAGCTGATTGAGCGTGCGCCAGTTTTCCGGAAGGCGCACGCGAATGTCCACTTCGTCGGTGACGGTGGGCGGACGGTAGTTAGCAACTTGAAGGCCAGTCGTCAGTAGCTGTACGGCACTGCCAATGGTGGTGATATCTGTGCCCATGCGGGCAGCGGATTCTCGGTCAACGTTCACTTGCCACTCGACGCCAGGCAGGCTGCGGTTATCCTGAATATCGGTAAAGCCGCCCAGCTCGCGCATCAGTTGGGTAATTCGGTCAACCCCCGCGTCCGCTGTATCCGGGTCGTTAGCGCTGACTTCCAGTACGATAGGCTTCCCGCCGCCAGGCCCCATTTCCTGTTCGCGGAACTCCAGAATGATGCCAGGGAGGTCTTGGGTGCGCTTGGCCATGTCGTCCAGAATGGTCTGGGCAGGGCGGCGCTGATACCAGTCGACAAACTGGAATTGCAGCACACCGATGACATCGTTGCCCATTTGCTGGTCAGGCACGGCAAAAGAGCGCGCATACAGCGCTTCCACTTCCTGCATACCGCCGAGGCGACGTTCGACTCGCTGTAGAATGGCATCGGTTTCTGCGGCGGAAAAATCACCTCGGGCGCGCACCAATACCTGAGCACTATCGGGCTCCACACTGGGGAAGAAATCAACGCCATGGTTAAAGCGAGCGTAGCCGGTATAGATCAGTGCAATCAGCAGGACGGCAAACACCAGCACCCAGGCGGGATGCTGCAATAAATGGCCTAGCAGGTGACGATAGCCGCGTCCAAGCAGAGTGCTTTCATCCGCAGGCTTCGGCTTGCCAGGTGCGGTATTGGCTGTGCGGGTAAATAATCGACCTAGCGTTGGGAGAAAGATGAGTGCCATGGCCAATGACGCGAGCAGGCAAAGAATGACCGTTGCAGGCAAGTATTTCATGAATTGCCCGACCACGCC
This sequence comes from Halomonas sp. LS-001, assembly GCF_052983955.1. Lineage (NCBI taxonomy): Bacteria > Pseudomonadati > Pseudomonadota > Gammaproteobacteria > Oceanospirillales > Halomonadaceae > Halomonas > Halomonas sp. LS-001. Next base: position 2,566,664 of record NZ_CM129816.1, on the reverse strand, counting down.
TGGCCAGAACAGTAATGGCATAAAGACCGCAAGGGTAGTGGCGGTTGAGGCAATCACTGGCCAGCTCATTCGTGAGGCTGCATTCAGCCACGCCTGATGAGGTGACTGCCCTTCATGCAAGTGGCGGTCAGCGAGTTCACTGACCACGATCGCGCCATCCACCAGCATGCCGGCAACCAGAATCAGCCCAAAAAGCACCACGATATTAAGCGTAAAGCCCAACGACCAGATCAGTAGGATACCGGTTAAAAATGCGCCAGGAATGGTCAGGCCTACCAGCAGCGCCATCCGCCAGCCCATCACGGCCACCACGACAATCAGCACCAGTACGACAGCGGTGAGAACGTTGTTCAACAGCTCAGAGAGCATGTTTTCAACCGTGATGGACTCATCCAGAATGGTGGTGATACGTAGCTGTTCCGGCAGCAGGTCACCTGCCTGTTCAAAGCGTTCCCATACGGCATCAATGGTGGCGATGATGTTGGCCCCGGCGCGCTTGGAGATTTCCAGCACCACCGCGGGCTGGCCATCAATGCGGGCGAACCCTGCCGGATCTTTATAGGTAGGCAGAATCCAGGCAACGTCGCCAAAGGTGACGACCCGCTCACCCTCCACCTTGACCGGCATCTTCATGACATCATCCAGGGAGGCAATAATCCCAGGCACCTTGAGCGCCAGTCGCCCAGCTCCTGTGTCCAGGCTGCCCGCCGCCACCAGGCGATTGTTGCGTGATACCTGGTTAAAGAGCGTGTCGAAGTCAACGCCGTAGCTTGCCAGTACCAGTGGGTCGACAATGATTTCTAGAAGATCTTCGCGGTCACCGGCAATATCGACTTCAAGTACGTCGGCGATCCCTTCGATTTCTTCTTTCAAACGCCGTGCAATCATGACGCGCTCACGCGTCCCCAGCTCACCGGAAAGACCGATACTCAGTACCGGAAACTCTGATACGTTGACTTCCATTACCCTGGGTTCATCGGCTTCGTTGGGCAGGCTGCTACGCGCAATATCGACGCGCTCACGAACATCGGAAAGGGCGGTATCGGGGTCAAACCCCGGGTCGAACTCCAGTGTGACCGAGCCGTGTCCTTCACTGGATTGCGCGGTAAATTTTCGCAGCCCTTCGATGCCGCGCAGTTCCTGCTCCATCGGGCGAATCAGCAGCCGTTCACCGTCTTCCGGGCTGACGCCTTCCAAAGAAAGTGAGACGTAAATGATCGGAATGGTAACGTCGGGGTTGGCTTCCTTGGGAATCACCTGCCAGGCCGCGATACCAGCCAGCAATAACCCAGCCAATAACAGCAGAGTAGTGCGTGTGTGGGTGAGAGCCGCATTAATCAACTGACGCATGACCACCTTCCTGGGCAGACACTGGCGTAACGGTTTCTCCGGGGCTGACTAAACCAGCGCCCAGAGTAATCAGCGCAACCGGGTCAGGCAGGCCCACCACGTAAGCGCGTTCGGTGTCGGCGCTGACCAGTTCAATGGCGGTCTGGGCAACCTTGTTGCCTTCAACAACGTGTTTGATGGCTAACTGGCCCTGGTCATTCAGGTTGAACAAAGCAGGGGAAAGCGTATGCACCTGACGTTGGGGCAGCGTCACGGTGAATTCGGCGCTGCCTCCCGCCAGACGTTGTCTTTCAGGATTATCGAGCGTCACTTCGATATAGAAACTGCGGGTGGCTTCTTCTGCGCGACGACTTATGTAAGACACCTCGCCGGACAGTGAACTGCCATTGAGGAGTCGCGCGGAGACGGGTAAACCAACGCTTAGTTGGCCTATCTGTTGTTGAGAGACCCAGGCAACGCCCGTTAAGCGCCGGTCATCAATCAGTCTCGCCCACTCTTCACCGGGCTGGAGTAAATCGCCAAGTTCTACTTGTACTTGATCCAGTACGCCGTCGAAAGGAGCGGTGGGGCGGGTATCGTTTATCTGCTTCTCAAGCTGGGCTACTTGGGCGGCACTGGCGCTTAGCGCGCCTTGTCGACGAAGCAGTTCCGGTTGGGATATCAACTCGCGACGCCGCAGGTTCTGGGCGCCTGCAAGCTCTGCTTCTGCGAGTGCCAGTTCATCACGGGCTTGCTTTAAGCGCTCGGGCAGGGCGTTGTTATCCAGTACCAGCAGAGTGTCTCCCTGGCTGACGCTATCCCCTTGGGCAATGGGCTTTTCTGCGACATAGCCTGTCACGTTGGCACGTAGCCGGGTTTCCCGCTCAGCCGTTAACTGGCCCTGGAGAATTTGCTTGGGAATATAAGGCGTGCTGTGCTGGTTGAGGATCTCTACCGTCGGGAGGGTATCGCGCTGCGTTGCATTCGATTCAGGCGGTGCGCTTTGGAAGCGTTGAAAATCGCCAAGGGCAAGCCACAGCACCAGCGCCAACATGATCAGGCAGGCCAGAGCGTAAGAAAAGGGAATTCGTCGCATAGGGTGTTGATATCCGTATTAACCCAAAAAATCATCAGTCAAGGCGCACTGAAAGGTAAGGCTCATTATCCGCTATACCTTAGCGCAACTGGTGTCTGGCAGCGAGTGCCAGGCCGCTGCAAGAATCGCGACTAGCCTCATGGATGATTGAGTTTTTGCACATCTAGGCATACCATCTTTGCGTCTTGAGTTCTGTCGATTCACTCTCAGGCGAGAACCCACACTAGGCGAACCATCAAGGAGCAATGATGAAAGATCCCGTACGTATTGCGATAACCGGCGGTGCCGGCCAGATCAGTTACTCTCTTATTTTCCGCATCGCCGCTGGCGATATGCTGGGGCCGGATCAACCTGTCATTCTCCAGCTTCTCGAAATTCCCCAAGCCATGGATGCCTTGAATGGCGTTGTCATGGAAGTCAATGACTGTGCTTTTCCGCTGGTACAGGACATTGTGGCAACAGATGATCCAAACGTTGCCTTTAAAGATACCGATTTCGCCCTGCTGGTAGGTGCCCGTCCGCGTGGCCCGGGTATGGAGCGTAAAGATCTGCTGGAAGCCAACGCTGCCATCTTCTCTGTACAGGGTAAGGCGCTGAACGACCACGCCAGCCGTGACGTGAAAGTGCTGGTCGTTGGTAATCCTGCCAACACCAACGCCTTGATTGCTTCCTGCAATGCGCCTGATCTGGATGCCGGTCAGTTTACCGCAATGACGCGTCTGGACCATAACCGTGCGCTGACCCAGCTGGCTCAGAAAACCGGCAAGCATGTGACCGACGTTGAGAACATGATTATCTGGGGCAACCACAGTGCTACCCAGTATCCTGATCTGGCACAGTGCAAAGTCGACGGTAAAGCCGCGTTTGATCTGGTGGAACGCGACTGGTACGAAAACGACTTTATCCCGACGGTACAGCAGCGTGGCGCGGCGATCATCAAAGCACGCGGTGCGTCTTCAGCAGCGTCTGCGGCGTCTTCAGCTATCGACCATATGCGTGATTGGGCGCTGGGTAGCGATGGCATCGTCAGCATGGCGATTCCGTCTGACGGTAGTTACGGCATCGAAGCTGGCATCATCTATTCCTACCCGGTCCGTTGCCAGGGTGGAAAGTACGAAATCGTTCAAGGTTTCGAACTGGATGCTTTCAGCAAAGAAAAAATGCAAGCGACCGAAAAAGAACTGCGTGATGAGCGTGCGGCGGTTGAGCACCTGCTCGGCTAAGCATGTTTTATTGAGCGCCTGAAAAAAGCGCTCGGTTAACGCAGAACCCCGCAAGCATGCTTGCGGGGTTTTTCAATCTGGTCACTTACGACTCACGACTCACGACTCACGACTTACGACTCACCACTCACCACTCAATCCCGCAGGCTCATAACCCGCCATTGGCGTTCTTCGGCCACCTGGCGCAGGGTGTTGTCGGGGTCTACCGCGACAGGGTGGTCCACCTGTTCAAGCAAGGGTAAATCGTTGTGGGAGTCACTGTAGAACCATGCGCCATCCAGTGTCAGGTCCTGTTGCTCCAGCCATTGCTCAAGGCGAGTGACCTTGCCTTCGCGAAAACTGGGCACACCTGTCACCTTGCCAGTGTAGTGGCCATCAATGATTTCAGGTTCGACGGCGATCAGGTGATCAATGCCCAGGCGCTCGGCAATTGGGCCGGTGATAAAGCGGTTGGTCGCCGTAATGATCAGCAGCGTATCGCCTTTGGTGCGGTGACGTGCTACCAGTTCTTCTGCCTTGGATAATATGTGCGGCTCAATTTTGCTGGCCATAAACTGCTGATGCCAGGCAGCTAACTGTTCAGGGCTGTGTTCGGCCAGAGGTTTCAGGGCAACTTCAAGGAAAGCCGCAATATCCAGTGTGCCTGCATTGTAATCCGCCATGAAGCGCTCATTGGCTTCCCGGTAGGCAACGGGGTCAACGGCTCCCTGTTCGAGCAGAAACTCACCCCAGGCATGATCGCTGTCGATGGATATCAGCGTATTATCCAGATCGAAAATGGCCAGACTCACGGCGTTCCCCTTAATGGTATCTTGGTCGTCAATATGATGACTAATGGTGGTTGGCAAGGCGGAAAATTATCGCAGAGTCGCACTGGTTTCACCACTTAGCGTTATATTGTATTGATACGCTTGTCTTCCTTGTGGAAAAATGGGGGCAACTAAAAATTTATTAAGGTGACGTCCGTGATCGACGCAGACGGCTTTCGCCCTAACGTTGGCATTATTATTGCTAATGCTCAGGGGCAACTGCTTTGGGCGCGTCGTGTAGGGCAGAATGCGTGGCAATTCCCTCAGGGAGGCATTAAGACAAGTGAAACGCCGCATCAGGCACTCTTTCGTGAGCTGCATGAAGAAATCGGTCTAACCGCTGATGACGTTGATATTGTCGCTTGCACACGAGGGTGGCTGCGCTACCGCCTACCACGTCGCATGATTCGAACCCATGCCCGGCCGGTATGTATCGGCCAGAAACAGAAATGGTTTTTATTGCAGATTCGATGTCAGGAAAGTCAGATCTGCATGACCTCAACCCCCAAGCCTGAATTTGACGGCTGGCGTTGGGTCAGTTACTGGTACCCGCTTGGGCAGGTTGTGCCTTTCAAGCGAGAGGTGTATCGCCGTGCGCTACGCGAACTTTCACCTCGACTTCAGCGTATTGCCCAGGATGGCGGCGCGTCGCTGATAGAGTCGCCATCCTTCGGTTCCTCACAACCCGGCGAACCCTAATTTTCCTCAGCGAGGCCCATCATAGTGAAAAACAAAATGTCCATGCTTGAGGTACTACGACGCGTTATCCAGGAGGTTAATGGCGCGCGTAATCTGGATGCGGCGCTGGCCACCATGGTGCGCCGGATTCGCAAGGCGATGCAGACAGATGTGTGCTCCTTCTATTTGTACGATCAGGAGCTTGAGTCACTGATACTGATGGAAACCATCGGCCTGCGTACCCAGGCAGTAGGGCGTGTTGTCTTGCCGTTAGGGGAAGGTCTGGTGGGGCTTGTGGCCAAACGCAGCGAGCCGCTCAATCTGGAAGAGGCTCAGCTACACAAGCAATTCCGCTATTTTGAATCAACCGGTGAAGAGCGCTATTCAAGTTTTCTGGGCGTGCCAATTATCCATCAGCGCCAGATGCTGGGTGTGCTGGTCGTGCAGCAGGCAGAAAAACGCCGTTATAACGATGAAGATGAAGCGTTTCTGGTCACCATGGCAGCACAGCTGGCGGGTGTGCTGGCCCATGCCTTGGCGACAGGTAATCTGACCCGTCCTTCATTGGCGGGTAGCCAAGCCACTTTTAAAGGGGTGGCGGCGTCACCCGGTATCGCCATGGGCGAGGCGGTAGTGATAACGCCCCCCGCTGACCTCAATAGCGTGCCTGATCTGGTGCCGCGCGATGTCGATTATGAAGTGGCTCGCCTCAAGGAAGCGGTCAGTAAGACCCGAGATGAGATTCGCGCAGCGGCAGAGCGTCTGGTCAACCGTATTTCGGCTCAGGAATTTGCGCTGTTTGATGTCTATCAACAGATGCTGGGTGAGGCAGCGCTGACCGAAGAAGTCGAAAAGCGCATTCGTGAAGGTCAGTGGGCGCCTGGTGCCCTGGCCGATGTGGTGCGTCGGCATGTGCAGTATCTGGAGCGCGTTGATGATAACTACCTGCGCGAACGTGCCGCCGATATTCGTGATCTGGGGAGGCGAGTGCTTGCCCACCTTCAGGAAGATACGCCTTCCACGCCCGATAACTATCCGGAAAACGCGGTGTTGGTTGGTGATGAAATCAGTGTGGCCATGCTTGGCGAGGTGCCACGTGAGCGATTGAAGGGGCTTGTGTCGGTCCGCGGCTCCAGCACCTCCCACGTGGCGATTATTGCCAGAGCGATGGGTATTCCGACTGTGCTGGGTATGGTGGATCTACCGCTGCCGCGTCTTTCGGGAGCGCCAGTGGTGCTGGATGGGCATCGGGGGCGCTTATTCGTTCGACCCAGCCCAGAGCTCAAAGCCCACTACACGATCCTGATTGAGGAAGAAAAAGCGCTTTCGGCATTGCTTGAGCATGAACAGGATCGTCCCAGCCAGACGCCGGACGGCCATGATGTCCCTTTAATGGTTAATACCGGACTTGCTGTCGATGCGGTGGCGCTGCTGAAAAGTCGTATCAGTGGTGTCGGGCTTTACCGTACAGAAGTGCCCTTTATGATTACGGAACGTTTCCCTGGCGAAAATGAACAGACCCGCCTGTACCGTGACCAGCTGGAAAGTTTTGCGCCGCTACCCGTGGTGATGCGTACCCTTGATATCGGCGGAGATAAGGATTTGCCTTATTTCCCGATTGAAGAGGCCAACCCGTTTCTGGGGTGGCGGGGAATGCGTGTGACCCTGGATCACCCTGAAGTGTTAATGGTCCAGCTGCGGGCGATGTTGAAGGCGTCACAGGGGATGAATAATCTCTATGTGCTGTTTCCGATGATTACCAATGTTGAAGAAGTCGATGAAGCTTTGCGCTTGATGGAACGTGCCATTGAAGAACTGGGCGAAGAAGGCATCGATGTGGAACGGCCTAGCGTAGGGGTGATGATAGAAGTGCCCGCAACGATCTATCAGATGGATGCGCTGGCCAAACGTGTCGACTTTTTCTCGGTAGGCAGTAATGATTTGACCCAATACCTGCTGGCCGTAGACAGAAATAATCCCCGTGTGTCGGATCTTTACGACGCCTTGCATCCCGCCTTGCTGGGTGCGCTGGTGGAGCTGGCACAGGACGCCAAACGGCTGGGTAAACCCATTTCACTATGCGGCGAGTTGGCGGGAGACCCCGCTGGCGCGCTGTTATTAATGGCGATGGGTTTCAATACGCTTTCCATGAATGCGCCGAACCTGCCCAAGGTGCGTGCGGCAATTCGCCGGGTGACATTGGTCGATGCCAAACAGTTGCTTGATGAAATCATGCAGCTGGACACGCCCGCGCTGGTACATACACACCTTGAGGCACGTATGGAAGCATGGGAGCTATCCCACCTGATGCCGCCGAAATCCTGATAACAGCCTGTATGTCGGCAGTGCCGCTGTCTCAGGCACGGGTACTGCCCACTTCAAGAGTTACTTCTCCTGCAGGTGCCGCCATCGGGCCAAAGCTCTGCTCAGTGATTCGGATGCGCCCGTCGCGTTGAAGCGTCAGCCAGGTGGTGGCCCTTGTACCGTAGTTTTCACCGACAATAAAAGCGGCCGACAGCTTTTTCTCAAGTGTCTGATCAATGCCGGTATCTGGCAATGATTCCCACGCTGCTTCATCGCTTTGTTGAATGGCCTCCAGGGAAGCTTCTGGCCAACGCGAAATGGCGCCATTGGCGGAATATCTGGTTTCTTTTAACAGCGCGTCCTTAAGTTTGATTGCTTTCGGCCATGGCGTATCGAGATTGGCATTTGATAACACATGAACGCCTGCACTGACGCGGGTAAGGGATATGTGTTCACGTCCACGATACATATGCCAGAGCGTCTGTGGCGTCGCCACCAATAAGTTAAATCCGGCATAGCCGTTCGCCTCATGGCGCAATGTCTCAAGCCAGCTTTCAATGTTTGGACAGGTCAGTGCCTGACGCACCAGTTCCCCTCGGCTAGGCGCATTGGGCGGTGTTACAAGCCTAGGATCACGAACATTAGTGAGTGCCGCCACCCGGCCCATATGATTGACCGCTAACCAGGAACCACCGGCTTCCAGGTCTTTGCCTCCGGTGATCGGCGCATGGTTCCAGTGATGCAGTGGGCGGGTCGGACGTTCATGAAACTCATCGCGATTGCCGATCAAACGTAAGGGCGTGGGTGTTTGTGGTTGCCAATCAAAGGCAAGAAGACACATCGTTGGTTTCCTGATAGTAAGAGAAGCGGCGGCGTATCGATAATGTGGCTGACAATGGAGTAACGCCAGAGACTGGTTAACCTGCATGACACAGACACATGCGCCGCGTAAACTGGCAGCGTTTTTTCGCGACACGTTGATATTTGGCAATCATGCTGTATCGAGCACATGACTGTAAACAGGCGTGCAGCCAACAGGAAGGCCTGATATGAAGGGGAATCACCACAAGGAGCATTTCTGGCGCATTGTTATATGGCCTATTCTTTGGCCGTGGCTGCTGGCTCAGCTGGCGCTGGTCGTCTTGTGTTTACTGGTAGCAGGCTTGATCTGGGGGGCAACGCCGCCTCAGACATCGTGGATTGCCGTCATGGGAATGATGGCAGCCCTCATGCTGGGAAGCAGTTTGAATGTCGGCGCGTTTATTGTGATGTTACGCGCTCGGGTGAGACGCAGTGAGCAAACCTTTGAACAGACGGTAGGCGAACTTGAACAGCATGTGGCAGCGCTTGGTGCCAAGTGTGAGCGCATGGGGATGGCGGCGGTTGTTAATAACCGATCCTGGAATCAGGCAGATCTGGTGGCCCGTCTTAAAAGTGTTAACTACCAGCTGATTGTGATGCGCCAGGCAGGCTATAAGGCAGTGCCATCGACTGAGCAGACTCAAGTGAACTCTCCCCAGACGCTATTGGATGATCTGGCGCATACCCAGCAGCAGTTAGATCATCTTCAGCAAGGTCGGGATCGGGCAAGAGAAGAGTCGCGTCTGAAATCCGGTTACCTGAACCTGCTCCAGCGGGAAACCCACCTACTGTTCCAGCAGGTCGATCAGTGGTCACCTTCGGGCAGTACGGGTGTCACCAGCCAGGATCTGACCGAACTGAAAGAGCGTCTGGCCGATGTCAGAGCTCTATTGGCCAATCTTGTTGAAGAAGCGCCTGTTCAGGCCGGTGGAAGTGTTCCTGTCTCAGCGAGACGAGCTAAAGTCCTGGTGGTAGATGACGGCCCTGTCAATCTGATGCTGGCAAAGCAGGTAATGGAAAAGCAGGGGTTGGAGGTTACCGCTGTGGATAGTGGCCAAAAAGCTCTTGCTTGCCAGCAGCAGCAACATTTTGATCTGGTGTTTATGGATATTTTTATGCCTGATATGGATGGCCTTGAAACCAGTCGCCGCTGGCGGGCGTTTGAAAAAACGCAACATCATGAAAGCAGTATTCTCGTGGCGCTCACTGCCAATGCCGATAGTGCGGGTCGCAAGCGTTGTCTGCAGGCAGGCATGAATGATCTTCTCGCCAAACCGTACCAGCCCGAAAGCCTTATCAACCGAGTGGCTGCCTGGTTCCCCGATGAGAAATTTCCCGATAAACGTTTTTCCGATGAACGTTTTCCTGATAAACACCTTCCCGATGAACATAACGAGACTTTAATGCCATGACGGTAATGTTGATGTTTCTGGTCTATCTGGCGCTGGGTGCAGCTGCTGGCACCATGGCAGGATTGTTTGGTGTGGGCGGCGGCCTGATCATTGTGCCGGTACTGGCACTGGCCTTCGAATGGCAGGGCATTGCCCCTGAGGTATTGATGCATCTGGCGATTGGTACGTCACTGGCGACAATCGTGGTAACAGGGGCTTCTTCGACCTATGGCCATTTTCGTAAGGGAAGTGTTGATAAACCCTGGTTTATGGCGTTGCTTCCCGGCCTGATGCTGGGTGCCATTGTCGGTGTGTTCGTTGCGGACAATTTATCAGGCACACTATTAGGTACCCTGTTTGGTATTTTTGTGTTGCTGGTAGCGCTCAAAATGGTGATGGGTCTGTCACCTAAGCCAGGAAGTCGAACACCCAGCAAGCTTGCGATGATGATAGCAGGTGGGGTTATCGGCGCTGTTTCTGCCTTGTTTGGCATTGGTGGTGGCACGCTCACGGTACCCTGGTTGTCACGTTGCGGGGCAAAAATGACCCAGGCTGTGGGAACCTCTGCTGCCTGCGGATTGCCTATTGCTCTGTTGGGAGCATTGACCTTTATTGTGGTCGGCTGGGGCAATCCATTATTGCCATCAGCAGCCTCTGGCTATGTGATGTGGCCCGCATTTCTGGGCATCGTCTTAATGAGCGTTCCGTTCGCACGCCTGGGTGTCAGGTTGGCGCATGTCTTGCCTGCGCACATGCTGCGTTACGCCTTTGCCGCCTTGCTGACCGTCGTCGGCTTGCGTTTTATCTTTGCTTGATTGTGTAGAGAATATGAATGATTGCTTACCCGGATATTGACCCTGTTGCGATTGCTGTTGGCCCCCTGCAGGTGCATTGGTATGGCCTGATGTATGTTATCGGGTTTATAGCGTTCTGGTGGCTGGGCGGACGTCGTGCCGCGCGGATTGGCCTTACCCGCGATGATATTGGCGACTTGCTGTTTTACGCTGCCATCGGTGTTGTGCTGGGGGGGCGGTTAGGCTATGCGTTTTTCTATGGCCTTGGGCAGTGGGCAAGCGACCCTTTGTGGGTATTTCGTGTATGGGAAGGCGGTATGAGCTTTCATGGCGGGCTGTTGGGTGTCTTGTTAGCTGCCTGGCTTTATGCGCGCAAAAAGCAGCTGGCCTTTTTTACCCTGACAGACTTTATTGCCCCTTTGGTACCCATTGGCCTGGGCGCTGGACGTATTGGCAACTTTATCAACCATGAGCTGCCGGGCCGAGTGACCAGTTTGCCCTGGGGGATGCCATTTCCCGGTATGGGGTCTGAGCCTCGCCATCCGTCGGCGCTGTATGAAGCCCTGCTGGAAGGTGGCGTTCTGTTTGTGTTGCTGTGGTGGATATCCGCGAAACCGCAAAAACGCGGGCTGGTGTCGGGCGTTTTCCTGATCGGGTACGGTGCCTTCCGTTTTCTTGTCGAGTTCGTGCGTATGCCAGATGCTCACATTGGCTATCTTGCCTTCGGCTGGTTCACGATGGGAATGCTATTGACGCTACCTATGATGGCAATGGGGCTGGTTTTTATTATCTGGTCACGACAGCAGCCCGTTGATACAGCCAGTTGATACATGCTGGCGGCTTGATGTGTGCGTGTATAGAATATGACGCCAAATGCTTTCAAATCGGGAATCTCTGTGACTGCAACAACGTCCAATCCACAAGACGCGCTTGAACAGCCGTACCTTGACTTAATGCGCACTGTGCTGGAACAGGGTGTTGATCGAGGGGATCGCACGGGGGTGGGTACGCGCTCGGTATTTGGCCATCAGATGCGCTTTGATTTATCCCGCGGTTTCCCGCTGTTAACGACCAAAAAGCTACATCTGCGTTCTATTATTCATGAACTGCTATGGTTTTTGAAAGGGGATACCAATATTGGGTATCTTCAGGAAAATGGCGTGCGAATCTGGGATGAATGGGCCGATGAAAACGGTAACCTGGGGCCTGTTTATGGTTATCAGTGGCGCAGCTGGCCTCGTCCTGAGGGCGGAAGTGTTGACCAGATCCAGCAGCTGATTGAACAGATAAAGACCAACCCGATGTCACGTCGGTTGATTGTCTCTGCCTGGAATCCGGCGCAGGTTGATGAAATGCAGCTGCCTCCCTGTCATTGCCTGTTTCAGTTTTATGTGGCACAGGGGCGCCTTTCCTGTCAGCTTTATCAGCGTAGTGCGGATATCTTTCTGGGCGTGCCGTTTAACATCGCAAGCTACGCATTGCTGCTTGGTATGGTGGCGCAGGTCACGGGGCTGAAGCCGGGAGAGTTTGTTCATACCCTGGGGGATGCGCATCTTTACAGTAACCATTTTGAACAGGCGCAGGAACAGCTGACGCGCACGCCCTATGATCCACCTAACCTGCTGCTTAATCGTCAGGTTGATGATCTGTTTGCGTTTACCTTTGATGATATCGCGATAGAAAATTACACCGCCCATCCCCACATCAAAGCAAAGGTAGCCGTATGACCACCCGGACATCGTCTTCTAATACCTTATCTTCTACTACTTTTGAACCGCTGGTGCCGATTGCCATGATTGCTGCCATGGCGAAAAACCGCGTGATTGGTGTGGAAGGAAAACTGCCCTGGTATCTGCCGGAAGACCTTAAGTTTTTCAAACGCATGACCCAGGCAAAACCTTTGGTCATGGGGCGTAAAACCTTTGCCTCCATCGGCAGACCATTGCCTAATCGTTTGAATATTGTGGTCACACGGGATGTTAACTGGTCCCATGAAGGCGTAAAAGTGTGTCATTCTCTTGAGGATGCACTGATGTTGGCCGACCAGCAGGCGACCATCGAAGCGGCTGAGGAAATCATGGTGATGGGCGGTGGTGAGATTTATGCTCAGGCAATGCCTTACGCGCAGCGTTTATATATTACTGAGGTTAATGTTGACGTGACGGGAGATGCAAGCTTTCCTGCTGTAGAGGAAGAGCAGTGGCAGGAAGTGCAGCGGGTAGCGGGGGTTCCGCAAGCGGAGCAGCCAGACTATGATTTTGTTGTCTATGCGCGTCGACAGGCGTGAAAGGCCAAGGAGACCGTGATGCCGGTCAACGTGATGCAGTTACTGGATGACCTGGAAGCCAAGATAGAGCGTGCGCAGCGGTTGATTAACGTGCTGGAAGCACAAAACCGTCAGTTGACTCAGCAGCTTGCTGACAATACTCAACCTTTATCTCATCCGTCGGAGCGCCCGTTGGACGTAGAGGCGCCCGTTTTTAAAAAAACTGCTGAAAAAACTGCTGAAAAAACTGATGACGCTTGTCAGGTGGAGGCACCTGCAAAGCCGCCAACGCCTCATGAGTTATTGAATCAATGGTATGAGCGCTATCCACACGCCTTTTTTAAAGGGCATACAAAACCGCTCAAGGTCGGCATTCATCAGGACCTTGCTGATCGGGAGCCGTGGTCAAACAAATTGATTCGTCGAGCGCTGGCCAATTATGTCAATTTGCCTCGTTACGTCAAAGCCATGCGCGAGGGCGCGGAACGTATCGACCTTGAGGGTAATGTGGCGGGTGTCGTTGACCCCCAGGCAGCAGAATTTGCCGCGAATAAACGCAAGCCAAAAGATTCTCCTGATGCAAACAGTGCGCGGGATAAAAAGAAACAATCCGAAAAGATGCCATCCCGTCAGCAGGCGGTCAGACAAAAAACCTCCGCTGCTAAAAGCGCGTCGGGCAGGAAAGTGGTTCAGCAACCAAAAGCCCATAACCCCCATGTGACCCGGCCACCAGAGGCAGCCAATCAGGATTCGACACTGAGTCTGGAAGAAAAACTGGCAAACCTGCAGGCCAAATTTAAGGCGCATTGAGACAGGTTGGGTTCCGTGAGGTTCCAAAAAAAAGCGGGAATAATTAAAGAACAGTGTTTTTTTCTATTGCGTTCCTTCAAATCCCGGTATAAGGTTCTACCTGCGAGCATTGGAACATAACAAGGAGGGTGGAAATCTGTTACGGCTGTAAAGCCACTTAAAAAAACAGACCCACCCACCAATACAGGCAAAATAGCCTGATTAAACGATCGAAACAGTAAGCTAGTTAAGGAACCTACTCATGAAAAAGACACTTTTAGCGACTGCAGTTGTTAGCGCATTGGCTGCCATCGGCGCTACCTCCAGCGTCCAAGCGGCTACCGTTTACGACCAGGACGGCACCAAACTCGACGTCTATGGCCGTATTGCCATGGGCATTCGTGGTGGCGGCTCTGAAGCCGGCCCGAATGACACCAAAGTAGATAACGGCCCAGAATTCGTTGACGTCTACTCGCGTCTTGGCTTCCGCATGAGCCAGCAGATCAACAACGATCTGTCTACCTTTGGTCGTCTGGAATGGCGCTTTACTGGCGATGAGCGCAACACCAGCAGCGGCTTCAACGAAATCCGTCAGAGCTACCTCGGTCTGAAGAGCAACCAGCTCGGTACCGTTCAAGCGGGTAACTTCGACAGCTTCTATAACCAGTTCGTTTCTCTGCCGTTCGATGTTTACATTGATCGCGGTTTAGAGTTCTCTGGTCATCCGACGCAGTCGCGTGGCGACTCCATCGGTTACTACACACCTAACCTTGAAGGCTTCACTGTCTTCCTGCAGGCCAAGCACTACAGCGTACGTGATCTCAACGAATTTGATACGCAAACAGGTCAGCGTCGTGAGGAAGGTAACGTAGTTGCTGCACAAGGTGGTGTTCAGTACGAACAGGGCCCGATCACTGTCGGTCTGGGCTTCGTTGATGACGTCATTCGTGGCGGCGGCAACGGCGAAATCAAGGGTGGTGTGATCGGTTCCTACGCGGTTAGCGATCAGGTTTCTGTTCGTCTTGGCTACGAAGGCCGTGAACACAGCGATACTATGGGTGGCGGTTATGATACTGTCGGCCTGGGTGCTTCTTACGCAACGGGTCCTTGGGCGTTCAATGCTGACGTCTATGACGTTGCTCCGGATGGCGACGCGGACAGCCGTACTGCCTGGGCACTGGGTAGCTACTATAAAGTTGCCAGCAGCTTTGACGTCTTCCTGGAACTGCATCAGGCTGATCAGCAGTCCATCAGCGTCAGTGCAAGCCTTGACGGCCTGGATTCCAGCCTGGAAACTGAAACTGCCAGCGATGACGTTTACTGGCTGACAGGTGCTCGCTACCACTTCTAAGCCTTTGGCTTGAATAGTAGTACTTGCGCTTTGTAAGCATCACACAGTATGTGTGAACAAAACCGGCTCCCATGGGAGCCGGTTTTTTGCATTAATGGAAATAATACAGGGGTAGGAGGCATATCATGGCCAAGGCAGACTGCAAGCATATTGATCTCGCTCTGCAGGGAGGCGGCTCACATGGCGCGCTAACCTGGGGAGTGCTTGACCGGTTGCTGGAAAATGAGCGCCTTAAAATTGTGGGGGTTAGCGGCACCAGTGCAGGTGCCATGAATTCGGTGGTGTTGGCCGATGGCTTGCATCGTGGGGGGCGTGAGGGCGCGCGCGAAGCGCTGCATGATTTCTGGCGAGGGGTCAGCGATGCGGCTCGGTTCTCACCGATCCAGCCGGGATTCTGGGACTTGCTGATGGGTAATAACAGCCTGGATAACTCGCCTACCTATCTGATGTTTGAGAGCCTTAGTCAGCTGGTTGCGCCGGAAAAACTCAACCCATTAGGTATCAACCCGCTGCGCGACCTTGTATGCAAGCTGGTGGATTTCGAACGGGTCAATGCCTGTCTAAGCGCCAAGGTGTACGTCACAGCGACCAATGTCAGAACGGGGCGAGCAAAGGTGTTCAGCCAACCTGACATTAGCGTGGATACCGTGATGGCGTCGGCCTGTCTACCGTATATGTTTCCGGCGGTGGAAATCGATGGTGAGGCGTATTGGGATGGCGGTTACAGCGGAAATCCGGCGTTATTTCCATTAGTGGACGATCAGGATTGCCAGGATTTAGTGGTGGTGCAGGTGAATCCGTTCGAGCGCCAGAAAAAGCCGGAAAGCGCCCGCGATATCACCAATCGCATCAATGAAATCACCTTTAATACCAGTCTGGTAAAAGAGCTGCGCAGTATTCAGCTGCTGCAACAGTTGATTGATGGTGAAGGTCTCGAAGTAGAGCGTTATCGCTCAATGCGGATACACCTGATTCATGCCGAACAGGAAGTGGAAAAGCTCAGCGCGTCCAGCAAGATGAACGCCCAGTGGCATTTTGTTTCAAGCCTTTTTCATCAGGGGCGCAATTGGGCAGATCAATGGCTCGAGGCGAATTTCGACGCTCTGGGTGAACGCTCTACGTTTGATCTTGATGCCGTGTTCAGTGATACCTTTCGACCTGTTGGGAGTAAAGGTAACCAGAAATAATGATCAGGGTAAAAGCGCTTCCAGAGGTGATGGGCAGGCTTCCAGGTTTCTTGCCGCATTATTGACCGCAATATCGATACCTGGCTGACAGTAGAACCCGCCGTTGATCTGTGTCGCGTGCATGACGGTGCGATAAAAGTAGTTGAACAGTTGCGGGTTGGGCGGCATGGGAGCCTGCCAGAAATCCGCTAGCGTGCCCTGGTGAGTCAAGCCGGGCAGTTGATAGATCGGGTCGCTAAGGGCGTATGTTGGGCAGCCTTTCTCTAACGACACAATACCGACAGTGCTGTTGACCGTGACCGTGCCCGCCGCCTGTTTAACCAACGGATTCAGGTCGCCAGATTCGAGATAAACGATACGCTTCTCCAGCCCGAAGCGACGACTCAGCTCTGAGATGAGAGCAGGGTAATTGACCAGCCCCATATCTAATGGATGGTTTTTGATACACAGCAGGGCGTCGGAGGCAGCCGTCGTGGCAAAGGATGCCATGACATGCTCAATGACCTCCTGCATGTTATTAAATGGCGAATGGTCACGAATCTGGGCATCGGTATTAAGCTGAAGCGGCAGCATGAAAAAACGCTTTCCAGATGCCAGTAGCGTCTTTATCCGCTTGGCATCACGACGCTTCCATAGCAGCTTGAGCTGACTGAAGCGTTTGGCATAGCCAAGATACTCAGTGGGGGCGGTAATGGGTGAATGGTTACGGTAATGGGGAGCGACCAGCGGATTGCCAAGCCCTGCTGCGTGATAACACATATCATGCAACGCACGGATCTTGAAAGACGAGCGGAAATAGACCGGCTTTTCTGGACCAGGCAGGGCTTTTCCGGTTTCATAAAACCAGTTGGGGTCTTTGGGGAGTAATGAGTGTCCGTTGACGCCTTCGCGTTCCAGCGTAATCCAGAACGGGCGAAAGTAACCTTCTTCAAAAACATGGCTACGCACGCCAGCCGCTGGCGCATTATCCACTGCAGGGCGATGGATAGGCCGACGGTCACCGAATAATATCTGGTCAGTTATATCGTAATGTTGCCACAGGTCTTTAACATAGTCGCCCAATTCATCAGGTTTGCCGCGAAACAGATGACTTTCGCTATGGGTCTGCTGCCAATAAAGTATATCACCCGCATTGAAGTTGACCTTGACGACGCGATGACCGTCGTCGGCCAGACGCCGCGCGAGGCGCGGATAAAACGGTGAACAGACACCTTGTAAAAAAAGAAAGGCACGCTTTTGCTGCTTCAACTTAGTGTCTTCCTATCAGTAGGTTGCGGTAATGGCGGTAGAGTCTCTGTTTCCACGTCAGGGGGGTTACATGCGAACGGGCCTGTTCCAGTAGTGTGATGACACTTTCTATATTGCATAGCTGGTGTGTTGCCGGGTCGGCGTAGCCAGGATACACAATCAGAGTGCCGGCCAATAACGCCTCCAGTGATAACCGGCGTTGCCGACGTGAACATGATAACGCATCTCTGGTTAACCCCCATCCTGCGTAGAAGGGTAAACCGTAGGTGTGCACGTCTTTGCCACGCAGCAGCGCTTCAAAACCGGTCAGTGAACTCATGGTATGCACCGCATCGACGCGTTCCAGCAAGGCCGTGATGTCGCAGTGGCTAACATCGATATCATACTGTGGGCATGCTTCTGCGGGCAGTTGGCCTAACCTTGCACCAGTGAGCACATCCGGGTGAGCTTTATAGGCAATGATGGCATCAGGCTCGGCCTGGCGCACGGCGGCCAGCAGCGCCGCGTTGGTCTGTATCTGCGGAGAGCCACAGGCAATCGAAGCATCGCTTTCGACCTGCCCGGGCACCAGCACAATCCGTCGGTTCTCAGGAAAGGCGAGTGCCTGATCACCCTTAATGTTGTATTTCGAAAGTTTTAATGCCACAAGTCGCTGGCGAAGCTGGCGCGCGCGCTGGCAAAGATGTGCATCAAAGGTGTAATGATTAAGAATGTTCTCGAGATCACTGGGCTGGCGCGCATCGTAGTAGATGCCACTGTGATCTATGACCAGCGAGAGAGGCTGGGTGAGATCAACCCCAAGTCCTACTGAGCGCACGAAGCCATCTTCCATCTTCCAGAAGTGGGACGTTTCCGCCTGTTGCTCGATGGAAGCCGTTTTCAGGCGGCTAGCCCATACCAGTATCCGTGCATGCGTATCAGCGTCGCCTACGGAAGTTGAAGAGGTATCAGGAAGCGCTTTCTGATAGGTAATGCTTGCCTGATCACCCAGGAAATCCTTGATAAAACGTTTTTTCCACCCGGAAAAGCCACAGGCTAGCCATTGCCCCCGGTAGCGCTCCTGCTGACGACGTTGATCAGCAATCAGATCGATAGAGGCTTCCAGCGTGGACGCTTCAAGGGTATACGGGTTGGCGTAGCGGGTGTAGCGCAGGTAAGCTGCCGCAAAGACCTCGTTCAGACGGCGTTTGCGTTGTCGGCGTGGACAGGGAGTCGCGTCATGGGTTAATCCCCAGCCAGCATAAAAGGGCTGGCCAAAGCAGTGCACCTGCTTACCCGCCAATAAGGCTTCGAAGCCAAGCTGACTGGTGACGACGTAAACATGTTCGACGCAGTCAAATAAGGCCCAGGGGTTGATGTCATCACCGATAACCCGGCACCGGGGATGATCGAAAGCCGAGTCAAAATGACCGGTTTTTTTCCCCGCAATGACATCAGGGTGAACCTTGATAAGCAGCTCGGCTTGCGGATGCTGCGCCAGCGCGGTATCCAGCATTAGCTGAAAGCTGGCCGCGCTGGCCTGGCCATAGGCAATCGATGCGTCGCCAGCCGTTTGGTCAACAATCAGAATGTTGTCTTGTCTAGGCAGGTCAAGCGAGTGGTCAGGGGCATGGTTATATTTTGACAGCCGGTAATGAGCCAGTCGTCGAATGCATTCGTCAGACCGTTCCAGCTCCCGGTGGGTGAACTCAGCGTGGTTAAGCAGCTCTTCAAGGTCGGACGGACGCGATGCATCGTAATAAATGCCGCATTTGTCTACGACCATGCTCAATGGCTGGTAACCTTGAGCCCCAAGCCCCAGCGAACGTAAAAAACCGTCTTCGAGAGCCAGATACGGTAGCTGATGCCGTTGGGCGTATTGTCGGGCGCGTTGACTGGTAGGCTTGAGCCCCCAGCCAATCACCACATCAGGCTTGGGTGTTAATGGCAGAATTTTCCTGAAATGTGCCACTTCAGGCAAGAAAGCGGAAAGTGCCGCAATATTCCTGATGCCTTGTGACGTATAGCCTGCCGTAACATTTTCCATGGAAGCCTGAAGAGAAGGTGTCATTGAAACTGGCTGTGGAACATACGTGAAAAGCAAAAACGACGCAATTCAAGCACAGCCCTATGATGTCATTTTAACGTAAGAAAGAGTCAGTAAATTTAGCCTATTTTGCATAAGTTAACTAACAGCGTTATTCAACAATCGTTTTTTTCACCAATTGTTTTTTTTCAACAACAGTTTTCAAGAACAGCTTTCAAGAACAGCTTTGTTCAACAACAGGTTTATCATCGATGGGTATTGAGACCTCGCCAAAGCGTGACGTGTTCTACGCATTTCTGTTACTGGGGCTGACATCGTTTGGCGGGCCAGTGGCGCATTTGGGATTTTTCCGCGATGAGTTTGTATTGCGTCGGCAGTGGCTGAGTGAGCAAGCCTATGCCGACCTGGTGGCGCTTTGTCAGTTCTTGCCAGGGCCGGCAAGCAGTCAGGTAGGGTTTGCGCTGGGGTTATTGCGCGCAGGCCCGTGCGGGGCGGCGTTGGCATGGTTGGCATTTACCTTGCCCTCGGCAATTTTGCTGCTGCTGTTTGCATTAGGGGCTGGATTAATGGAGGGCCCGATTGCTGATGGCCTGTTGACGGGGTTGAAAATTACGGCGGTGGCGATTGTCGCTCACGCTGTGTGGGGGATGGCCAGTCACCTGTGTCCGGATAAAAGGCGCGCAGGCATCGCGCTGGCCAGTGTGTTTGTGGTGCTGCTGCTAAACGGCCCTTTAGGGCAGGTGAGTGCAATTTTGCTAGGTAGCGTGGCGGGCTGGATACTCTGCCGGGATTCGTCGGTGGCGCTTAGTGAGCCGTTGCATTTTGCATTGTCACGTCGAGTCGGGGTTATCGCATTAGGGCTGTTTACTGCCTTATTGGTCGGGTTACCACTGCTGGCCGGTTATGCTCCCTGGCTTGACGTGATGTCAGGCTTTTATCGCGCAGGGGCGCTAGTGTTTGGTGGCGGTCACGTGGTGTTACCGCTGCTGGAGGCGGAAGTGTTGCAGTCAGGTTGGGTGAGTGCCAACGAATTTTTGACCGGTTACGGGGCTGCCCAGGCGGTTCCAGGGCCTTTATTCACGTTTGCGGCTTACCTGGGTGCACTACTGCCAGGCTTCAACGCTCTGCTGGGAGCCATGCTGGCACTTGTGGCCATTTTCTTACCGGGTTTTCTTTTATTGATCGGCGTGCTGCCGTTCTGGAATGATTTTCGTCAGTGGGCGAGTGCTCAGGCATTGATGCGAGGTGCAAATGCCGCCGTGGTCGGGATTCTGGCCACGGCGCTTTATCATCCTGTGTGGACCAGTGCGATTGTCGGACCTTATGAGTTCGCCCTGGCGCTGACGGGTTTCCTGCTGCTAAGCGTGTGGAAACTGCCCGCTTGGGCTGTGGTGATCGTCATCGCCAGCGGCGGCATCCTAATGGCATTTTAGACGCGGTTCGGGAGGCGTTAGTGCAACGGTGCCTGCTCCTCCAGGGTGCGACGCAACTGGTGCAGGTCGTCTACATTGAGATGTTCAAGTCGACCGGCGAGCAGATCACTGACTTTTTGAACTGGCAGGCCTGCTTGCCGTGCGATATCGCGGCAACCGAACTCGGAAACAGCAATATGGCGAGTAATTATACGCATCAGGCGTGTGCGTTTTTCAAGTTCCCTGACGTCAAGTTCGTCAGGGCCGCTTCGCGGAGGGTCGGAAAGATCCGTTTGCGCAGAAGGGCGTACCGTGCTCATGTGGCTCCAATAATCTGAAATGACCTGCACACAATGACGTGTGATGAAACGGTTTTCAATACTTCATTAGGTGAAATTTCGACGTCGTGACCTATGCGCCGTTTACGTCTCGCTCTGGTAGACTATGCGCTTTCATTTTAAGCGACTCGAGGAGTGAAACATGGCAGCGAAAGGCGCACCCCGCGTTGGGGTAATCATGGGGTCCAAATCAGACTGGCCGGTGATGGAACATGCCGTGCTGATGTTGGAAAAGCTTGGCGTTGATTACGAAACCCGCGTGGTATCCGCTCATCGCACGCCTGACCTGCTGTTCGAGTATGCGAAAGGCGCCGCTGAGCGCGGTCTTCAGGTGATTGTTGCCGGCGCAGGGGGCGCTGCCCATTTGCCGGGCATGGTCGCTTCCCAGACGCCTTTGCCAGTGCTAGGCGTGCCAGTGGAATCGAAATCCCTGAAAGGCCTGGATTCCCTGCTCTCAATTGCTCAGATGCCGGGCGGAATTGCGGTGGGGACCCTGGCGATCGGTAAAGCGGGTGCCACCAATGCGGGGCTTCTTGCCGCACAGATTGTCGGGCTGCAAGACCCTGGCGTCCGCGAAGCCGTCGAGCATTTTCGCGCCGAACAGACTCAGGCCGTGTTGGATAACCCCGACCCTCGTCCGTAAGAAACAGGAGCAACAACATGAATATTGGCATTCTGGGGGCCGGGCAGCTAGGGCAGATGCTGGCGCTAGCCGGTTATCCGTTGGGCAACCGTTTTACGTTTCTGGATACCACCGGCCATCCGAGTGCCGGTATCGGCGACGTTATCATTGACCCTGATAATCAGCATCTTGCGGATTTTCTGGAAAAGGTCGATGTGGTGACGTATGAGTTTGAGCATCTGCCGGTTACGTTGGTGAGGGAAATCGAAAAGCACAAACCGGTTTACCCTGGCAGTCGTGCGATTGAGATATGCCAGAACCGGGTGGAAGAGAAGGCGTTGTTTGATCGTCTGGATATTCCCACGCCGGTCTATCGCGTGGTGGAAAGTGCACAGCAGCTAGAGGAAGCCGCGCGCGAACTGGGATGCCCGGTTGTAGCGAAATCGGTTACCGAAGGGTACGACGGCAAAGGCCAGGCTGTCATCAAGCAGCCGGAACAGGCCGCCAGCGCATGGTCGGATATTGGTCATTCCAAGCTGATTGTTGAGGCTTTCGTGGATTTCGTTCGCGAAGTATCGATGATTGCTGTGCGCGGACAGGACGGCAGCGTCAAATCTTATCCGATGGCTGAAAATCAACATGTCGATGGCATTCTGCGTTATTCGGTAGCGCCATTGCCTGACCTACAGGCTAGCGTGCAGGAGACGGCTGACCGCTACATTCATGCGCTGTTGGATGAACTTGACTATGTGGGTGTGCTGACGCTTGAGCTTTTTCAGACGAGTGACGGCCGCCTTCTGGCCAATGAAATGGCGCCTAGGGTACATAATTCCGGCCATTGGACCATGAACGGTGCGATTACCAGCCAGTTCGAAAACCATTTGCGCGCGATTCAGGGGCTGCCGTTAGGTGAGACCAGCTCCCTGGCCCCCACCTGCATGATCAATGTGATCGGGCGCGAAGCTGACAATATCAGCGTGTTACGTTTGCCGAATGCGCATTTGCATCGCTATGGCAAGGACGAACGGGCAGGGCGCAAGCTTGGGCATATCAATCTTCTCGCTGACACTCACCGCGAGTTGATGGTGAAAACACAAGCCTGCGCATCGCTTTTACCGGACGCGCCAGTGCCGCATATGACATTCGAACATTAACGCTTTTTTTAATCCTGAGTTACCCAGCAGGTGATCATAAAAAAACCTCTCCTGAAATACTGGAGAGGTTTTGAGGTTTTAAACGTCGAGCCTGTCTTGTGCAGCGTTATTATTCGCCGAAGTAACGCGTATGGATTTCTTCGTAGGTGCCGTTTTCCTGAAGCGTGGATAATGCTTCGTTAAACTGCTCAGCCAGTGCTTCATCGCGCTGACGGAAGGCAATGCCGAAGCCTTCTCCGAAGTACTCCTTCGGTTCAGTGATCATTTGACCCACGACCTTGTAGTCGCGGTTGTCGCTTTTCAGCAATGTGGATTGACCCACTGGAAAATCAAGGAAGACGATGTCCAGTCGCTGGGCTTCCATATCCAGCACCATGTCATCGGCAGTCGAGTAGCGGTTGATGTCGGCAACGTCGCCGTACATGTCGGTGACATAGTTATCCTGCAAAGTACCGCGCTGAACGCCAATGGTCATGTCTGCCAGCGTTGTCTCGGTTGTATCGGCAAGTTCGCTGCTGGACGGCGCAAACCAGGCCGAAGGCGGTGTGATATAGGGCTCAGAGAAAAGCACCTGTTCACGACGCTGCTCATTGATGGTCATTGACGACATGATCGCATCATATTTACGCGCCAACAGGCCGGGAATAATGCCGTCCCAACCCTGTACGACCCATTCGCACTGAATGCCGATTTCGGCACACAGCGCATTACCCAGGTCGATATCAAAGCCGGTGAGTTCGCCTTCGGGAGTGCGGTATTCCATTGGCTCGTAAGGAACATCGACGCCGATACGGATCTCTTCGTAATCGCGTGCTTGAGCGCTTATTGCTGCAACGGCAAGTCCAAGCAGAGAAAGCGTTAACATTTTTTTCATTGTGGTTCTCCAATATGAATCAGGATACCTGTTAACCGGAACATCTATTAATCAGGTATCTGGTAATCAGGGTATCTGGTAATCAGGCTAGCTAAAGGTTCTTGTCTAACTTAACCCAGTCAGGCGTTAAAGCAAAAAGACGCATCAACGCTTGAACCAACGTTTGTTTCAAGTCTGTCGTTTCATCCCTGTTGTTTCAGCCCTGTTGTTTCAGCCCTGTTGTTTCAGCCCGGTGACATCCGTTATATGGCCTTTGTTGACAAAGCAGCCCATGAGACGATTTTTCACGACATTGGCTGTAAATGTGCCAGCAATTTTTTCTCTAGGTAGCGGAAAAAGTACAGAATCGCAAAGGTCAGGCATAGATAAATGGCTGCCACAAACAGGAAGGCATCGAAAGGGGCGTAAAAACGCGCATAAACAAAACGAGCCGCTCCGGTTAGATCCATGATGGTCACCACGCTGGCAATGGCGCTGGCATGCAGCATGAAAATGACTTCGTTGCCGTAAGCGGGCAGTGCGCGCCGAAAAGCGCTCGGCAGTACGATCCGTCTGAGCATCAGATTGGTGGACATACCATAAGCGCGTGCCGCTTCAATCTCACCTTTGGAGGTGGATTTGATGGCTCCACGGAAAATTTCTGTCGTATAGGCCGCCGTGTTCAGTGTGAACGCGATCAGGGCAGGCATGAACGGATCTTCAAGAATTACCCACAGCCAGGTGTCCTGAATGCCGTCCACAAATACTACACCGTAGTAGATCAGGTAAAGCTGGATCAGCAAGGGCGTACCGCGAAACACATAGGTGTAGGCAAAAATCGGCCACTTGATCCAGCCCCGTTTAGAACTGCGGCCAATGGCCAGGGGAACGGCCAGCACAAGGCCAATCAGTAATGAGAGAAACACCAGCTGAACGGTAACGGTCAAACCATCGGCGTAATAAGAGAGGGTTTGCAGCGTGAAGATACTGTTGTCGGCCAGCAGCGCTTCTAGCTGATTCATCAGAGCCTCCATTAGTCAGCCTCCCCGTAGCCAATGTCATAGTGTTTTTGAAGGCGCGCGAACATCCATTCGGAGGCGCTGGCAATCAGCAGATAAATCAGTGCCACCGTAATCATGAAGGTGAAAGGTTCTTGCGTTGCCTTTGATGCCTCTGCAGCAATTCTCACCATGTCGGAAAGGCCGATCACAGAAACCAGTGCAGTTGTCTTGAGCAGTACCATCCAGTTATTGGAAAGCCCAGGCAGTGCGTGGCGCATCATCTGTGGAAAACGAATGCGGCGAAATACCAATGCACTGCTCATGCCATAGGCTTTACCGGCTTCGACCTGACCATTATCAACCGCCATAAAAGCGCCGCGGAAGGTTTCGCCCATGTAAGCGCCAAAGATCAGCCCAATCGTGACAACGCCGGCGACAAACTCGTTGATATTGATGAAAATATCAATATCGAACTGATAGTAAAGCCAGTCTGTCACCACGTTGACACCGATCTGTCCGCCAAAGAAAAGCAGCATCATCAGCACAAGATCGGGCACGCCGCGTATAACCGTGGTGTAGACAGTGGCGGTACGGTGCGCTAACCAGCTGCGTGACATTTTTGCTGTGGCGGTGATTAAACCCAGAAAAATGGCCACCAACAGGGAAAGTAATGCCAATGACAAGGTGACACCTGCGCCTTCGAGCAGGCGTGGGCCGTAGTCATGGAGATCAATCATGATAAACCTCGCTTTTTGATATCGTAGCCTGCAGTGGCTCAAGGCATGGCTGCCTCAATGCCATCGGCAGCTGGATATCAATAGTTGGGTGCCAAAAATTGTTTCAGGCGCGGTGACTGCGGGTTATCGAGCACATCGGCAGGCGGGCCGGCTTCTTCCACACGGCCTTCATGCAAGTAGATGACCTGGCTTGAGACGTCTCGGGCAAAGCTCATTTCATGGGTCACCACGACCATGGTGCGACCTTCCTCGGCAAGGTCGTGCATTACCTTGAGGACATCACCCACCAGCTCCGGGTCAAGCGCTGACGTCGGTTCGTCAAACAGCATCACTTCAGGGTCCATGGCCAGCGCACGGGCGATGGCGCCGCGCTGCTGTTGCCCGCCCGACATCTGAGCCGGATAGGCATCCGCGCGATGCGACAGGCCAACACGCTCCAGCAAGGCATAAGCATGCTCGATCGCTTCCGCTTTGGGTTTTTTCAGCACATGAATCGGCGCTTCGATGATGTTTTCCAGCAGGGTCATGTGGGCCCAGAGATTAAAGCTCTGAAACACCATGGACAGTTTGGCGCGCATGTTGACCACCTGACGCCAGTCGGCAGGCTCGCGGCCATGTTTGGTTGTCTTGAAGATGATTTCTTCACCGTGAACGATCAGGTCACCTTCATTGGGCTGCTCAAGCAGATTCATGCAGCGCAGAAACGTGCTTTTCCCCGATCCTGAAGCGCCAATCAGGGTGATGACATCGCCCTTATGAGCTTGCAGTGAAAGACCTTTCAGCACTTCCGTGTCGCCGAAGCGCTTGGTGATATTGCGTACTTCCAGTGGGATGGGCGTTGCGGCCATCTTTTTGACTCCAGTACAGGGGTTGCCGCAGCAACGTGGCAGTATGACGACATCATGATGATGAATAGCATTATTATATCTGACATTAGTGAAAACGGTTAAAACGCGTTTCACTGGGTTGTTGCTGGCGGTAATCAGGTTGTTTTTATGGTTGTTAACGTATATTGATCTGCGACATCGAATTCTTGAATTTAATCGGCAGGCACAGGGGCAACCAACAAGGCGGCCCTGGCACCGATTTCCACATTGGCGTTGGGGAATACCACGTGCAGGGGCTGTTCGCCGACCTTGACAGCGTGAGGGCCATCTTCAGCCAGCAGGGTGCCTGGCGGAAACGCCGTAAAGTTGGGAATGTCATTGTCAAAGCACAGGGCAAAGTCATTACCTTGACGCATGATCTCCTGCTGAACTTGAAAATAGACCATTTGATCGGCGGGGGCTGACACTGGCTTCTGCCCACCAGCAAGCGAGGCAAGCAGAGCCAGCATGGGCTTAAGCGAGGTAAGGTCATTGGCACCAAACGGCGCAACGCGCCCCAGCTCAAAGGTGAATGCCTGAGCGCCATGGTAGTGCTTGCTGTAGTGCGAAAACGTCCAGCTGTGTTGATGCTGGTGCAAAATCGCCTGCATATCAGCACCCGCCAGCCACACCCACTGCTCCTGTGACGTGGGTGATGCAGCAAATGGCTCAACTGCAAAGCGTGGGTAGAGGCTTTCGCGGATGGCAGTGTGCAGATCATAGTGCAGCGCAGGCAAGTGGGCATGGCGCTGATAAAACGCATCAATCTGGCTCATCAATTCCCGAGCCCGAGCCGGTTCATCACCGCTAAGGTTCATGCCGCGTTCAAACAGGCGATTGAGGTTAGTGGAAACAAATCGCTCTGACTGACGCAGTGCGGGAAGGTTGCCAAGAATCACCAATAACGGTGCGCCAAGAGACATCACTCCGGCTTCAATCTGTGCCAGTAATTCGCCGATCAGTTCAACCGGTGCGGTTTCGTTGCCGTGAATCGCCGCAGAAAAGACACAGGCGTGGGCATTGGGAGCTAGCGTCTCTGGGGTAAGCTCCAGAATGCCCGGAGCGTGAAGCGTATAAGTGCCAGACGCTAACGGGCCGCTGCGGCGCGATGCCGGTGCCCCTTCAAGCGTCCAGTCAAGCCATTCAGTTAGCATGCGGCATTCCTGGGTATTATTTTGGTCATTACCATTACCCGTTTGGCTGTTAGGCACAAGAAGAGAGGTCGAAGCAATGAAAAAGCCGGTGCGCAGGTGAAACAATTAATCAATTCGACTGAGTGAGTCGAAAACATTCGCTTTTATCCGCGCGGCGCGGCGCTATTCTGATGTCATCACATAACGCATTGATTATGCGCTCACAAATGACATTTAAGGAGCTGCAACATGACTAAGGTACTGGTGCTTTATTATTCCATGTACGGACATATCGACACCATGGCGCAGGCGGTTGCCGAAGGCGCAAAAGAGATTGATGGTGTGGAAGTAACGGTCAAGCGTGTGCCGGAAACCATGCCAGCGGAAGCCTTCAAAAACGCGGGCGGTAAACACGACATGACAACGCCAGAGGCGACACCCGATGAATTGGCGGATTACGATGCGATCATTTTTGGCACGCCGACTCGGTTTGGCAACATGGCAGGTCAGATGCGTACCTTTCTGGACCAGACGGGCGGGCTGTGGGCCAGCGGCGCGCTACGCGGCAAGGTTGCCAGTGTCTTTACTTCAACCGGTACCGGCGGCGGTGATGAGCAGACCATTACCTCTACCTGGACGACGCTTGCCCACCACGGCATGATCATTGTGCCGATCGGCTATGGTGTGGAAGACCAGTTTGATATTTCCAGAGTCAGTGGCAATACGCCTTATGGGGCTGCCACATTGGCGGGTGCCGATGGTTCGCGTCAGCCAGATGAAAGCGAACTGAAAATTGCCCGCTTCCAGGGCAATCTGGTCGCTCAAACAGCAGCAAAACTGGCCGGTTAACTTATGTAAGATTGGCGAACGCTTCTCCTGATCAGGGGAAGCGTTTGTATCGTCAAAAGACCCTAATGTCTTTCTTAACCGCCCATCATACCCATCATTCCAACAGCCCCAAACAACATTCCTGCTATGGCTATTGCCAGATAGATCAAAATTAACACACCAAAGATAGTGAAGTAGGTTTTAAGCTTACCCAAGGTAAACTTCATTTCTCGTGCATCGCCACTGTCATAAACACGTCCGGCAGCGCCGGCGGCCTGCATCAGAACCCAACCAGCCCAGATAGGAATCCACGCCACTATGATGCCGATAATGGAAATAGCGGTTAATAATCCAGATATAATCAGCATCACACCGGTGAGTTGCATCCAGAATTTGGCGCGGTAAAGCGGTTCTATCAGATCACGAAGTTGTTCTTGCGTATTGTTTTCCATAGCGTCCTCAATTTTGCCTTTTAATGTGTATTTGATTAGTCGGATAATCATTGCGGATGCGCGTCTAAAGCATCAAGCAGGTTAGCTAAATATCAACACACATGATAATCCGTCATCAGGCAGGTAATCCATTAATGCGGTCTGTAATCGCCTTACCTAACGTCTGGGTCGTACCTTTGCCGCCGATATCCGGTGTCACAATAGCAGGATCACCTTCCTCAAGTACGCCTTCGATAGCCTTGACAATGGCATCAGCGGCGGCTTGATGGCCCAGATGCTCCAGCATCATGGCGCCCGACCATATCTGGCCAATCGGGTTGGCAATGCCTTTGCCCGCAATATCCGGTGCACTGCCGTGTACCGGTTCGAATAGGCTGGGAAAGTTGCCTTGCGGGTTGATGTTGGCCGAGGGCGCAATGCCAATGGTGCCGGTGCAGGCGGGACCGAGATCGGAGAGAATATCGCCGAACAGGTTGCTGCCTACCACCACGTCAAACCAGTCCGGGTGGAGGACGAAGTTGGCGGTGAGAATATCAATATGAAACTTGTCCACAGCAACCTCGGGGTAGTCATGTGACATGATTTCCACCCGTTCATCCCAGTAGGGCATGGTGATGGAAATGCCGTTGGATTTGGTGGCCGAAGTGAGCTTTTTACGCGGACGCGATTGAGCCAGTTCAAAGGCGTATTTGAGCACGCGATCCACGCCGGTGCGGGTCATCACCGTCTCCTGAATGACGACTTCGCGGTCAGTGCCTTCAAACATTTTGCCGCCAACGCTGGAATACTCGCCTTCGGTGTTTTCTCTGACCACGTAAAAGTCGATATCCCCGGGGGATCGCCCGGAAAGCGGACTTTTGATGCCTGGCATCAGCTTACAGGGGCGCAGATTGATGTATTGATCAAAACGGCGCCGGAACTGCAATAAGGAACCCCACAGCGAGATATGATCCGGCACGCTGTCTGGCCAGCCGACGGCGCCATAAAACAGCGCATCAAAGTCCTTGAGCTGCTCGAACCAGTCATCCGGCAGCATCTTGCCGTGGGCCAAATAGTAATCGCAGCTGCCAAATTCAAAGGTCTGGAAATCCAGCTCAAGCGAGAATTTTTGTGCGGCGGCTTCAAGTGCCCGCAAGCCTTCAGGCATGACTTCAGTGCCGATGCCATCACCGGCAATCACCGCAATACGCTGGGTCATGATAATTCCTTAATGTCTGGTTGTTATTGAACGTTAACAAGCCCTAGCGAGGGCAGCTCTCACCCTGTGCCACGTCGATTAATTCATCGGTGGGGAAGTCCAGTTCGGCGGCACGTTGGCGTAGACGGTTTTCGGTGGCTTCATCCATTTGCGGTGAGCGCGAAAGTATCCATAGATAATCTCGATTGGGTCCGGATACCAATGCCCATTGGTAATCTGCATCAAGCGCCAGGATATTGTAGCCGCCATAGAAAGGACCAAAGAAACTGACCTTTAAGCGACCTACGTTTTGTTCTTCAATAAAATAGGCGCGGCCTTCGGCTTCATCCCAGGCTTGTTCTTCAGCGTTATAACCCCGATTGATCACGCGGACACCGCCGTCGTCACGCAGGCTGTAATTGGCCGTTACACACTCCAACCCGCGTTCAAACGAGTGGTCCAGACGGGCGATTTCATACCATTGGCCAAGGTAGCGATCCAACTCGAAGCCGGTAATGGCCTGGGTGCCGGAAGGAATGCCGGTGCAACCGGCAAGCAAGCCCAGCCCCATTGTCATGGGGATAATGCCAATGCGCATGATGATTCTCCTGCAAAGATTAGGGTCTGTTGACGTTTCATCACGAACCGCGTTGCTGCATCAAAATGTGCCAGACAAGGCGCGGAACGCCGTTAAGGGTGGTTCCCTTATCAAGTTCCGCAACGCAGTATGGTGCATTTTGAAGCGCAACCCGAAGGGCTGGGTCAGTTTTTATCCGCTGCGGCGTTAGTCGTCGTTCATTTGGAGTTACCAAACGTCTCTCCTCCTGCCTTGCCCCGAATAAAAACTGACACCAGCGCGGCCGTGAATGAAACGTCAACAGACCCTAACGATGAAAACGCGAGAGCGGCTTCTGATTGAAGTAACGACAGAGTAACCCATAAAGGTTCGGATAGGCGTCTGCGAGAATCGCGGGCGCACAGAAAAAGGCTTCGCAGCAGACAGCAAAACATTCGCCGGGATGACTGGCTGCATAGTCATCAATGGGGGTAGGTTGGCCATGTTGAAGGCGGTATTGCAGATCATTCCATACGGCAGAGAATATACCATGCCACTCAGCAGGGGTAATGCTCTTAGGCAAGGGAGGGAAGCCATCAATATCAATGGCGTTGCCCATATCCAGCTTGTGGGCAAGTTCATGGATCAAGACGTTATAGCCGTTGAAGTCACCGCTTTCCATCAGGTCGGTAAAGGAAAGTACCACCGGCCCCTGGTAAGACGTCTCACCAGCACGCTCGTCGGTATATGCATGCACAACGCCATACTCATCCATTTCTTCTACCTGACGGGTAAAGCCGTCGGGCAACAGTACGATTTCATGAAGGTTCGAAAAGGCATCCATATGCTCGAAGTTGCTCCATCCCAGCGTTATCAGGCAGGCCTGACCTGCCAGTACCAGATACGCTGGTTGGTCGAAAGCAACGTCCTGTAGCTGAGGATGGAAGGTAATGCGTTTTTGCGCCAAAAACTGCCAGGCACGCTGACCCAGCTGTTCAGCCTCTTCGTCATCAAGTGAGTACAGTAACGCAACGCGCTGACGGGCAGTTTGCCAATCAGCGGCAGGAAAACGGCGAGATGATCGGGTCGGACTTAGCCAACGAAGGGGCATGGGCGCAGACCTGTGGTGATCACAAAAGGTAAGCAGAAACATTCATTAATATGTTTCTTATACTAAGGGCGAAGCTGTTTTGCAATCCCTTACTTAAGCTACCCTAAGTCTGTAGATATATCTGCCTGCTGGCAGGGGCGTAACCGGCCTTATGGAACCAGTCGTATGAAACTGGTCGCATGAAACGACAGAAACGTTCCGCTACACTAAGAGCCGCTTTAAGGCGTTGAAAGACGTTCTTCAAGCCGTTGATCAAACGCCTGAATTCGTGAGGGATAGGCATGCCGCGCCCTGAACTGCTTGAACAGATTTATACCATCGTTGATCAGATTCCTGCCGGACGGGTAACCACGTATGGGCGCGTGGCGGCGATGACCGAGGGTGCCACACCGCGCATGGTAGGCTCGGCGATGCGTCATTTGCCCAAGGGGCATCAACTGCCCTGGCATCGAGTGATTGCGGCTTCACTGAAGCTAGCGGACCACGCTGGCGCAGAACGCCAATATCAGAAATTGCGTGACGAAGGGGTGATGTTTGATCAGAAAGGGCGTGTTCCGGCTCATCTTGTCTGGCCTGACTGAAGCGTCAACATACCCTGACCTGCGCTTTAAAACATAACGCCGCCTGGGTCTATGGGCCAAGTTCATAGTAGGCGACGTTATGGGTTTATTCTTTCGCTTGTTTTTCCGCTTATTCTTCCAGGTTGGCACCGGATTTCCAGGACCAGTCTCTCCAGCGCAGATCAAACAGATCCTTGCGGCGGTCTTTGAGGTTGGTCACCGAGCCTTCGGCACGCAGTACGGTCAAGCGCGTCAAATCCAGATCCGAGAAAAAGATCATCTCGGTATTTGGCGTGGTTTCGGCCAGCACCGCATCGTGAGGGAAGGCAAAGTCAGAGGGCGAGAAAACCGCTGACTGGGCGTACTGGATATCCAGATTTTCGATTGACGGCAGGTTGCCGACGCTGCCACACAGCACTACATAACACTCGTTTTCAATGGCACGCGCCTGCGAACAGTGCCGTACACGCAGATAACCGTTTTTGGTGTCGGTCCAGAAGGGGACAAACAGAATATCCATGTCCTGATCGGCCAGCAGGCGACACAGTTCCGGAAATTCCACGTCATAACAGATCATGATGCCCACGCGACCCGCGTCGGTCTCGAAAACCTGCAGATCATCACCGCCTTCAATTACCCAGTCACGCCGCTCTTGAGGTGTGATGTGCAGCTTGGCTTGGCGTTCAACCGTACCATCGCGATGAAACAGATAGGCGATGTTGTAGAGTCGGTCATCTTCGCCGACCTCAATCATCGAGCCGCCGACAATATTGATATTGTAGGACACCGCCATCCGCGAAAGCTCGGTTTTGAACTGTTCAGTAAAGCTGGCAAGAAAGCGTATGGCCGCCATCTGATCCTGCTGGGCGGCGCGGTCCTGCAGGCCCATTAAGGGGGCATTGAACAGTTCGGGAAAGACCGCGAAGTCACTCTGGTAATCCGAAAGCGCATCGACAAAGTATTCAATCTGCTGCAGGGCGGCTTCTACCGACGAAAATTCACGCATTTGCCATTGCACGGCGCCAACGCGAACCTGAGTCGGGCGCGTATCCAGAATGTTGGCAGCAGGCTCAAAAAGAATGTTGTTCCATTCGAGCAGGGTCGCGTAACCCTTCGACTGTTCGTCTTCCGGCAGGTACTTGCGTAACAGGCGCTTGACCTGGAAGTCATTGGCCAGCTGGAAAGACAGAATCGGATCGTAGAGCTCCTTGCGAGATACCTTGTCAATATATTCGGTAGGGCCCATTTCATCTGAATGCTGGTGATACTCGGGGATACGCCCGCCCGCCAAAATCGCCCGCATGTTAAGGGAGCGGCAGAGTTCCTTGCGCGCTTCATACAAACGGCGGCCCAGGCGGTAACCGCGATAATCAGGATGAATCAAAACATCCAGTCCATACATCGCATCGCCGTCGGCATCATTCAGAATGACTTCACGGTGACCAATCAGGTCGTCGTACTTATGCGGGTTAGAGAACTCGTCGTAATCTACCTGCACCGTCAAGGCCACCCCGACGATAATGCCGCCATCTTCAATGGCGATCTGCCCATCCGGGAATTCGTGAATCAGCTTGTCGATCGTATGTTTGGGCCAGGCACCACCGATATCGTGGTAAACCGCATCCATCAGTGCTTTGAGCTGAGGATAATCCTCAGAGGTTAAATTGCGTGTATTTAAGTGCAGGTCATCTAGAGACATGGCGTTCCGGTTCTCGAAAGTCAAAAAAATATGACGCTATCTTACCATTTTTGTTGCGTTACTGTTGAGAGCGCTCTGCCTTTCGCTGTGCCAGCGTTTGTCTGAATGGCAGGGTGAACGTCTGTGCCATGATGACACCGCAGAGAATCAGCAGACCACCGATAACGTGGAAGATGGCCAGTCGTTCGCCGAGAAAGATCATGGCAATGATGGCACTGAACAGCGGCATCAGGTTGATAAAGATGCTCGCCTGATTGGCTCCGATCTGACGTACCGCCCGCATCCACAGGAAGGTGGTGATGATTGATGCCGGAATGCCTGCGTAGGCAATCAGCCAGATATTATGGCTGTCTACCGGTGTCATTGGCCCCAGCAAATAAGGGGGGAGCAATATCAAAACGGCAAAGCACACCTGGCCATACAGCATCACCCAGGGCGGCAGTTTCATCTGCCAGCGTTTGAGCATGACGCCATACATGGCATAGCAGGTAGCTGCCACCACCATCAGCGCATCTCCCGGTGACACCTGGAGTTGTAGTAATGACAAGGGGTTGCCTTGCCCGAGCAGTACCGTCACACCAAAAAAGGCCAGCACACCGCCGACAATACCACCGAATGTGGGTGGTTCACGCAGTATCAGAGCGCTGAGCAGCACGGTTAGCAGGGGGACCATCGCAGCCAGAATGCCCATGTTAGTGGCCGACGTTGTCTCTGCCGCAAGGTAAGCCAGCCCTTGCCATAAGCCCATTCCCAGCATGCCCAGCAAGGCAAGTTTTGGCCACTGTTGACGAATTTCATCACGATGACGCCAGGCCGCAGGCAGCACAAAAGGCGTCATGATCAGCAAAGCCAGCAACCAGCGCAGAAAGGCAATACTACTCGGTGCAATACTGCCAACCGTAAGCTGGTTGATGGTCATGTTGCCTGACCAGATCAATACCGTGGCCAGCGGCGGCAGAAAGTAAATCAGTCGCATGAAAAAATGTCCCCACTATTATTAGCTGGCTAATGTGACGTGGATAGAAACAAACGACAAGAGGAAAACGCAAAAAGCCCAGCGCGATTAACTCGGCTGGGCGAAAGTTGGTTGGGATAAGCTTGGCTGGATAAAGACTCACTGGACCATAGTGATCCGTTTGGATTGCACTGTTTACAAGATCATGGCTTACAAAATCATGGCCGCGACCCATCCAAAGGCAATCAGCGGGATATTGTAGTGCAGGAAGGTCGGCACAACGCTGTCCCAGATATGGTCGTGCTGGCCGTCGGCATTGAGACCAGCGGTTGGGCCAAGCGTGGAATCCGACGCAGGTGAGCCAGCATCACCCAGTGCCGCGGCAGTCCCTACCAGCGCCACGGTGGCGAGTGGAGAAAAGCCAAAATTCAGTGCAAGCGGGACGTACAGTGATGCAATGATGGGAATTGTCGAGAACGATGAGCCGATACCCATGGTAATAAACAGGCCCACGAGCAGCATAATCAGCGCCGCCAGTCCTTTATTATCACCAATGATGTCTGTGGAACTGCTGACCAGTGCTTCTACTTCACCGCTGGCCTGCATCACGCTGGCGAAGCCCGCCGCGGTAATCATAATAAACCCGACCAGGGCCATCATACGCATGCCTTCAGTGAAGATGCCGTCTTGCTCATGCCAGCGGAAGACGCCGCTTAACGAGAGCAGGGCAAAGCCAAAGATACCGCCTAAGACCATTGAGCCGGTGTAGAGCTGTACCGCGACGGTGCCTACCAGCGCGATTGCCAGCACGGCTTTTTGCCAGCCTTTCAGGTGCTGGGCCGCTTGGGCTGGGGTTTCATCGCCTTTGGCGAGGTCGCGGTCCTGGTAGTTTCGGCCTTTGCGGTAGCTGAATAGCACCGCAACCACAAGACCCAAGGCCATACCACCGATAGGAATCACCATGGCCATGGGCACCATGCCACGGGTGATTTCCAGCCCGAACTCGGCACCGCTTTCATTCAGGTTGGTGAGCAGAATATCGTTGAGAAAGATAGCGCCAAATCCTACCGGCAATAACATGTAGGGGGCGGTAATACCGAAAGTAATCACACAGGCGACGAGTCGGCGGTCGAGCTGGAGGTGGTTCATCAACTTGAGCAGTGGCGGTACCAGTACCGGGATGAAGGCAATGTGCACCGGAATCAGGTTCTGGGAACTAACCGCAGCAGCGAGCAGAGCGGCCAGAAGGATATAGGTCACGGTGCGGCGACTGCTGCCCGAATCATCCACATGAAAGCGGCGAATAGCGCGGTCTGCCATCACTTCGGTAATGCCCGAACGGGAGAGCGCGACAGCAAAGGCCCCCAGCACAGCATAGGCCAGGGCCACGGTGGCACCGTTGCCAAGGCCGTCGTTAAAGGCATCGAGAATGGCATTGATAGGCATGCCTGAATAAAGCCCGCCGACCAATGTGGCGACAATTAAGGCAAAGACAACGGAAACGCGGGCAAGACTAAGACTGACCATAACGAGGATGGCCAAAACGATAGCATTCATGAGTCGCTACTCTTGTCGTTGGAATTGTAGGCGGTACCTTCCCGCCACCATGGGTAGCGGGAAGGCCAGGGTGATTTAACGCTGGCTTGGCAAGGTGCCAGGCCGAAGCAGGTGGCTCAGCGTTCTGGCTGCCAACAGGTTGCTGGCGGCTTCGATGTCTGGGGCAAAGAAGCGGTCCTGATCGTAATGAGTGACATGCTCACGCAGCAACTGCTTGGCTTTTTCCAACGCTTCAGTGGTATTCAAACCGTGTCGCATATCGAGCCCCTGGCAGGCGCTTAGCCATTCAATCGCCAGAATGCCACGCACGTTATCGGCCATTTCCCATAACCGCTTGCCCGCCGCCGGTGCCATGGAAACATGATCTTCCTGGTTGGCGGAGGTGGGCAGGCTATCCACGCTATGGGGGTGTGCGAGGGCTTTGTTTTCACTGGCAAGGGCAGCCGCCGTTACCTGAGCGATCATAAATCCAGAGTTGACGCCGCCTTTTTCAACCAGGAAGGGCGGCAGCTGGGACATGTGCTTGTCCATCATCAAGGAGATGCGTCTTTCCGCCAGCGCGCCGATTTCGGCAATCGCCAGGGCTAAGTTATCAGCCGCCATGGCGACCGGTTCGGCGTGGAAGTTGCCGCCGGAGATAATGTCATCGCCATCCACAAACACTCTGTCAGTAAAAACTAAGGGATTGTCGGAGACAGCGTTGATTTCCGTAGCCAACACCTCGGCAACATGACGAATCTGCGTCAACGCAGCGCCCATCACCTGTGGCTGGCAGCGCAGCGAGTAAGGGTCTTGCACTCGATCGCAGTTGGCGTGGGAGTCGCCAATGTCGCTAGTTTCGCCAAGCAGATGCCGATAAGCGGCGGCTGCGTCTATCTGGCCGCGCTGACCTCGCGCCTCATGAATACGCGCATCGAACGGTGAGCGTGAACCTAACGTGGCCTCAACCGTGAGAGAGCCGCAAACCGTGGCGGCGGCGAAGAGATCTTCGGCATCAAACAGGCCGCGCAGTGCGTAAGCGGTGGACACCTGGGTGCCGTTAAGCAGCGCCAAACCCTCTTTGGGAGCCAGCGCAATGGGGCTAAGACCGGCGACTTTTAGCGCTTCTTCGGCACTGAGCCACTCACCTTTGTGGCGTGCTTTGCCTTCGCCAATCAGCACCACACTCATGTGGGCCAGCGGCGCAAGATCACCTGACGCACCCACAGACCCTTTGAGCGGAATATGCGGGTAAACCTCGGCGTTGATCAGTGCGAGCAGCGCATCCAGGACTTCGCGACGAATACCGGAAAACCCGCGTGCCAGACTATTCACTTTAAGCACCATGATGAGTCTGACCAGGCTGTCATCCATGGCAGCGCCTACACCGGTGGCATGGGAAAGTACCAGCGAGCGCTGCAGTGCTTCCAGGTCTTCATCGGCAATACGTGTTTGCGCCAGCAGCCCAAACCCGGTGTTAATGCCGTAGACCGTGCGGTTTTCGTCGACCACACGGTTGACGCAATCGACACTTTTTTGAATTGCTGCGTTGGCACTGCTTGGCAGGCTAACCGTGACCGGTGATTGAAAGACCTGGCGCGCCTGCGCCAGGGTCATTTTGCCGGGCTGAATATCAAGATGGGGCATTAGTGGTACTCCTTGTCGTTGTTGGATATCTAGCGGTTCAGCATCGGCAAATCGAGGCCGTTTTCACGGGCAGATTCTTTAGCAATGTCGTAGCCTGCGTCTGCGTGGCGCATAACGCCAGTACCTGGGTCGTTACGCAGCACGCGGCCGAGTCGTGCGTGGGCATCGTCGGTGCCGTCGGCGACGATAACCACGCCGGAGTGTTGGGAATAGCCCATGCCGACACCGCCACCGTGGTGCAGCGACACCCAGGTCGCTCCCCCGGCGGTGTTGAGTAGCGCATTCAGCAGCGGCCAGTCGGAGACGGCGTCCGAGCCATCCAGCATGGATTCGGTTTCACGGTTGGGGCTTGCCACGGAGCCTGAGTCCAGGTGATCACGGCCAATCACCACCGGGGCTTTCAGCTCACCGTTTTTGACCATCTCGTTGAAGGCCTGGCCAAGGCGAGCGCGATCTTTCAGACCCACCCAGCAGATGCGCGCGGGAAGGCCTTGGAAACTGATGCGTTCGCGGGCCATATCCAGCCAGTTGTGCAGGTGTGGGTCGTCAGGGATCAGTTCTTTAACTTTCTGATCGGTCTTGTAAATATCTTCCGGGTCGCCTGATAGCGCTGCCCAGCGGAAGGGGCCAATCCCCTGGCAGAATAAGGGGCGAATATAGGCGGGTACAAAGCCTGGAAAGTCGAAGGCGTTCTCAACTCCTTCTTCCTGAGCCATCTGACGAATGTTGTTGCCGTAATCAAAGGTCGGCACGCCCATTTTCTGGAAGTCGAGCATGGCCTGAACATGCACTGCCATGGATTGCTTGGCCGCTTTGACGGTCGCTTGTGGCTCGGATTTTCCACGGCTGACGTACTCTTCCCAGGTCCAACCTGCTGGCAGGTAGCCATGTAGCGGGTCGTGGGCGCTGGTTTGGTCAGTCACCATATCGGGCTTCACGCCACGCTTCACCAGCTCAGGCAATACATCGGCGGCGTTCGCACACAGGCCAATCGAGACGGCTTTGCCTTCGGCGGTATAGCGTTCGATGCGCGCTAATGCATCGTCGAGATCGTCTGCTTGCTCGTCCAGGTAACGCGTGCGCAGGCGGAAGTCGATGCTGGTTTGCTGGCACTCGATGTTGAGTGAGCAGGCACCCGCCAGGGTAGCGGCGAGCGGCTGAGCGCCCCCCATACCACCCAGGCCCGCGGTGAGAACCCAGCGGCCAGTCAGGTCACCGTCGAAATGTTGGCGACCCGCTTCCACAAAGGTTTCGTAGGTGCCTTGAACAATGCCTTGAGAGCCAATGTAAATCCATGAGCCTGCGGTCATCTGGCCATACATCATCAGGCCTTTGCGATCCAGCTCGTTGAAGTGCTCCCAGTTGGCCCAGGCGGGCACCAGGTTGGAGTTGGCAATGAGTACGCGCGGGGCGTCTTTATGGGTTTCAAAGACGCCTACCGGTTTGCCGGATTGCACCAGCAAGGTTTGCGTGTCTTCCAGGCGTTGGAGCGTCTCGACAATTTTGTCGTAGCACTCCCAGTCACGCGCAGCGCGGCCAATACCGCCATACACCACGAGATCCTCAGGACGTTCAGCCACGTCAGGGTGGAGGTTATTCATCAGCATGCGCAGCGGGGCTTCGGTCAGCCAGCTTTTGCAGCTCAGTTCACTGCCGGTGGGGGCAGCAATCTGACGGGATGTATCGTGGCGTTTGTCGTTAGTGGACATGGCGAAACTCCTCTTGAGTCATCGGTTTGTTATTAAAAGACGAGTGATAGATGGATCAACGAATTCGAGCGCTAGGTGTCGAGCGCTAATTGAAAAACGAGCCGGGCTGCCGCACGGGCGGTGCGGTTATCAATGTCATGGTCAGGATTGAGCTCGGCGAGATCGGCTAAACGGAGCTTGCCGCTGTCGCGAATCACCTCGATCAAGGGTTCGATCATTGACAGTGTGATCCCCCTTGCTGCCGGGGCGCTGACACC
Source organism: Halomonas sp. LS-001 (assembly GCF_052983955.1). NCBI lineage: Bacteria > Pseudomonadati > Pseudomonadota > Gammaproteobacteria > Oceanospirillales > Halomonadaceae > Halomonas > Halomonas sp. LS-001. The sequence goes on along the minus strand of NZ_CM129816.1, from coordinate 2,526,709 downwards.
GGGGGCCTCGGCGGCGGGCAGTGCGTCCAGGTCGATGGTTAAATAGAGGTGGTCACAACGTGCGATAAAACGCTCTAAATCGCGCTGAAGCCTGGGCAGGTTGGCCGGATGAAAGTCCCGGTCTTCACGAACCGTGACGCCGAGTTGTGCGGCACGATTAAACAGTGCGCGGGTATTGGCGGCGCGGCTGATGCCTAAACAGGCGTAGCGAAATGGCCAGCCGCGTTGGGCACATTGATCAGCAATTTGCGCGAAAGGCGTACCGGAAGAACGCACGTGGCAGGGGTCGCGCAGATCGAAGTGGGCATCAAAGTTGATGATGCCGATGCGCGGGGCCTTTTCGTCGTTGTCCGCGAGGTGCTGGGCAAGCCCCAGCCAACTGCCGTAGGCCACTTCATGACCACCACCCAGCACAATGGGGAAGTGCTCAGCCTTAAGCAGCGCCGATACTTGATCAGCGAGAGCCTGTTGGGCCGTTTCTAAGGCATCGCCTTCGCAGCGCACATTTCCTGCATCATAGGCGGGGCCAGCGCGATGCCATGCCAGCGGCGCCAGTGCTTTACGCAGTGCCACTGGGCCTTTTGCAGCACCAATTCGGCCCTGGTTTCTGGCAACACCGGCGTCGCTTTCAAAACCTAATAATGCACAGCCCGGCGATGATGTCTGGCTGAGCGGCTGGATCTTCTGATGCCAGCGTTCACTGCCCGGTTCAGGGTCTGTCCGTCCCGTCCAGAGCGACATGTCGATTTTTTCGTCATTGGCGTTACGGTTAATAGCCATGGGTAAGCGCTCCTTGGAACAACCGCTGGCGAAGGCGCCCAGGCTGTACGGCGTAAGCGAGCTCGGCGGGCGCATCGATATCCCATACGCAGATATCGGCTTCTGCGCCTTCGTGGATGCGCCCTTTACCTGCCAGCCCTAAGGCGGTTGCCCCGTGGGACGTCATGCCTGCCAGCGCTTCCTGGGGTGTCAGGCGGAAGAGCGTGCAGGCCAGGTTGAGCATTAATGTGGGCATAAAGAGGGGGGAGCTACCAGGGTTGGCGTCGGTCGCCAATGCCATAGGCACACCTGCATTGCGCAGGGCAGCGATAGGCGGTTGTTGCGTTTCCCGTAAGGTATGAAAAGCGCCAGGCAATATTACCGCCACGCTACCTGCCTCACGCATGGCAGCAATGCCGGCGTCATCCAGGTATTCAATATGGTCAGCAGATAGCGCACCGTGGCGAGCGGCCATGGCCGTTCCGCCCAGGTTGGAGAGCTGCTCGGCATGAGCCTTAATCGGCAAACCATAGGCCTTGGCCGCTTCAAATACGCGCTCGCACTGTTCCACCGAGAAGGCAATCTTTTCGCAGAACACATCAACGGCATCGGCCAGCCCTTCGGCCACTGCGGCGGGGATCATCTCCTGGCAGACAAGCTCGATGTAGCCGTCGCTGTCATCCTTGTATTCCGGGGGAAGGGCATGGGCACCCAGCAGCGTAGTGACTACTTTTACTGGCAGTATATCGCCGAGACGCCGCGCAACGCGTAGCATCTTGAGTTCATCGTTGACGGTGAGTCCGTAGCCAGACTTAATCTCTACGGTGGTAACGCCGTCGGCAATCAGGGCTTCTAAGCGCGGCTTGGCCAGCGTTAGCAGTTCATCTTCACTGGCTTCGCGGGTGGCGCGAACGGTGCTGAGAATGCCGCCTCCCCGTTTAGCGATTTCCTCATAGCTAGCCCCTTCAAGCCGCGCTTCAAATTCTTCAGCCCGAGACCCGCCAAAGACAAGGTGGGTGTGGCAATCCACCAGCCCCGGTGTCATCACGCCACCGCTGCCCATGTCTGTGCAGCCATTGGCGAGTTGCTCGTTGAACTCAGCCATGGGCGACAAGGAGATAATATGTGCTCCCTCGGTGATAACGGCCATGCGGTCGGGCAATGTCCGCAGGCCATCGAAGACGCTGATGTTGCGCCACAGACGACGATCCGCTGCATTCGACATGAGGAACTCCTTTCTAGGCGGCTGTGAATGACTTAATGTATATACAATTAAGGTCAATCCAAGCGGGTTCGTCAAGATGTCGAATGACAAATTGCACTAAAGGAAAAAAGAGCAAATATGTGGTATTGCATTTAAATCCTTTAAAATCATTAACTTAAAAGATTTAAAAAGGGGTGCTGGAGGGAGTGCGGCATAATTGGGGTAGACTAATGTCTAAATATTAAAATCGCTTGTTAGGAGTTTAATGCTTATATGTATATACATTTTGGGCGGGTAGGGGTGACTTATAAAGTACAAGCCTCACGACGCTTGGCGATGCACCGAGGAGCGCAGCTTGTAGCGGTCGCCTGGGTGCAGTAAGCGGGCATAGCTGATGAGCTGCTCGCCTGACCAGGTACGCCGGATCATGCTCAGGCAGGGGGTCACGGTATCGATAGCCAGCCAATCGGCGGTTTGCTGATCAACCAGCACGGCTTCAACAATGTGCTCAACGTCAGTAATCGGGCAGGCGGCTACTAACACTTCGTTAGGCGTGTGCAGCGCGAAGTCACTTTTTAAATAGTCGGGTACCCAGCGGGGATTCACATAGCGGTTTTCAAGCTGAATAGGCGTGTTGTCTTCTAAATGCACAAGCAATGTCTGAAATACACGGCTACCCAGGCGCACGCCTAAGCGCAAAGCGACTTCATCATCGGCTTCGATAGCGTCGCAGACCAGTACGCGGTTACTGTAACGGTGCCCCCTGAGGCGGACTTCATCAGCAATGTTATACACCTCGACCAGTGACGACTCTGCCTTGCGATCTGTTACAAAGGTACCGAGCCCTGGCTGGCGCGTTAGGTAGCCTTTTTGTACGAGATCACGAATCGCTTTGTTCGCGGTCATACGGCTGACGCCAAAATCACGAGCCAGCTGTTCCTCAGGCGGAATCTGGTGATGCGCCGGCCATTCGCCGCCTTGGATTTTGTTGAGCAGGTGTTGTTGAATCTGTTGGTAGAGGGGTGGCAACGTGCTCATGGCATCACTTGTGTCATTAGGAGTGTCTATACAATTAAAGCAGCATAGCGTATCACGCCTGTTTATAAGAAGAGTGTTTGAGAAGTGTATTTGAGAAGAGTGTTTGAGAAGAGTGTTTGAGCCATTGGTCGATTCGGGGTGTACCTTGCTGGCACAATGTCATACGCTTGTTTGAATGAGCACAAAAAATAACATCTGTTTGAACGAGGAAGCCCGATGACTGCTTACCCACACCTGTTTCAGCAGCTACAGCTTGGCCCTTTGGCGTTGCCTAACCGCATTCTGATGGGCTCGATGCATACCAATCTGGAAGAAACGCCAGACGGCTTTGCCCGGCTGGCGCATTTCTACGCGGAACGTGCGCGCGCAGGCGTGGGCTTGATTGTTACCGGGGGTATTGCACCCAATCCGGAAGGGGCGGTGTTTCAGGGAGCCAATGCACTCACAGACGAGTCTCAGCTGGCAGAGCATCGCCAGGTGGTAGAGGCGGTTCACGCCGCAGGCGGGTATCTTTGCATGCAGATTCTGCACGCAGGGCGTTATGCCTACTCACCTGATCTGGTGGCACCCTCTGCCATTCAGGCGCCGATTAACATGTTCGCCCCGCGAGCGTTGGAAAGCGATGAGGTTGAGCAGCAGATCGCCGACTATGTGCGCTGTGCCCGTTTGGCCCAACAGGCAGGTTACGATGGCGTTGAGATCATGGGCTCGGAAGGGTATCTGATCAATCAGTTTATCTGCCAGCGCACCAATCAGCGTGACGATCAGTGGGGCGGGAGTTTTGAAAACCGTACGCGCTTTGCGATTGAAATTGTACGCCGTGTGCGTGAAGCGGTGGGTGCATCTTTTGCGGTGATTTTCCGCCTGTCGATGATTGATCTGGTTGAAGACGGCAGTAGCCAGGAGGAAGTCATCGCGTTGGCCAAGGCCATCGAAGCAGCGGGAGCGGATGCGCTGAATACCGGTATTGGCTGGCATGAAGCCAGGGTGCCGACCATTGTCACCAGTGTGCCACGGGCTGCCTTCACACGGGTCACGCAGCGGCTGCGCAGCGAAGTCGCCTTACCGCTGATCACCACGAACCGGATCAATATGCCGGACGTGGCCGAACAGGTGCTGGCCGACCATCATGCTGACATGGTTTCCATGGCGCGCCCGTTTCTCGCCGACCCGGAATGGGTGAGCAAAGCTCAAAAGGGGCTTGCCGATGAAATCAATACCTGTATTGCCTGTAATCAGGCCTGCCTTGACCACACCTTTGCAGGCAAATTGACGTCTTGTCTGGTCAATCCCCGTGCCTGCCACGAAACGCAAATTGTTCTGGCACCTGCTGACGTTGCTAAACGCATTGCAGTTGTAGGGGGTGGGCCAGCTGGGCTTGCCACTGCCGTCACAGCGGCCCAATGCGGCCATCAGGTTGTGCTGTTTGAGCGTCAGAGTGAGCTGGGCGGTCAGTTCAACTATGCCCGCAAGATTCCGGGCAAGGAAGAGTTTGATGAAACTCTGCGTTATTTCCGCGTCATGCTGGAAAAACACGAGGTAGACGTGCGTCTCAATACGGCGGCTGATGTAGAAGCCCTATCGGCATTTGACGAAGTGGTTCTGGCCACTGGCGTACGCCCACGCGGGCTGGACCTTCCCGGTGCTGAGCATCCCAGCGTGTTGTCCTATGCCGAGGCGATCAGCCAGCCGCAGCGAGTGGGCAAGAAAGTTGCCGTGATCGGTTCAGGTGGTATCGGTTTTGATGTGGCAGAACTGCTGGTTAACCAGCTGCCAACCGCGCTGGATATTGACGCCTGGTGTGACGAGTGGGGCGTGGACCTTGAGGTCAAACAGCCCGGTGGTTTGAAAGCCGCGCAGCACCCGGAAAGCGCCCGTGAGGTAGTGATGTTGCAGCGCAAGACATCCAAGCCCGGCAAGAATCTGGGTAAAACCACTGGCTGGGTCCATCGTGCTTCGTTAAAGCAGCATGGGGTCAAAATGCTTGCCGGTTGTGAATACCTCAGGATTGACGATCAAGGCCTACATCTTCTTCACAACGAAGAGCCGCTGGTACTGGCGGTCGATAACATTATTGTGTGTGCCGGACAGGAATCCGTCCGTGACCTGCTGATGCCTTTGGAACAGGTGGGCACCAAGGTGCATATTATTGGCGGGGCGGATGAAGCGGCCGAGCTGGATGCCAAGCGTGCCATTGAGCAGGGAATGCGAGTCGCTACTCAACTTTAGGCAATAAAAAGCCCGCTGAAAGCGGGCCTTTGCATCATGGTGATGGAACAGGGTTTGCTTAAGCAGCAGCTGTCCAGGACTGGCACCAGCCATTCGGCTCAACACTGTTCTGCGGGAACAGCTGACAACCTTGATTATCGGCCGTGTAGAACATGCAGTTATCACAAACCTCGCCTTCTTCGTAGGCGGGGTGGTCGCTGGCATCGCTGGCGTCTTCTACGTAGTTCAGCGCTTGTGCATTCGTTGCGGACGGATCAAGACGTGGCAGATCCTGAGCAAAAGCGGTTTTGGAAAGAATGCCAGCACCCAGCGGTAGTGCCGCAAGGCCGAGCATTGTATTACGCATGAAGTCACGACGGCTTTGATTGGCCATGATTTCTCCTTATCGTCACGGTCTGACGTTTAGTCACTCTAAAGGGTGGTTTTCCACCTCTACTAGACTCCGACAGAACCTGCCTAACGGAGTTCACAGTTATCTTAGCGGATGCGCTGACAGAGTGCGAATAAGCTTACCCGTCAGCGACAATTCGCCACGTAAGGCATGGGTATCGTATTGGCGGGGGCGCTGTTTTCTCTTTACTGCGAACTAAGCCGTTGCCCTGTATACTGCGACCAAGCTTTTACTCAACAATGCATCCTATTCAATACCGTGTTTCATTCAACACTACGTTTTTCAACAACAGGCGAGGCTCTTTCCATGCAAAATGCCGTCATACTGATCAATACCGAAAAAGGCCAGGTGAAATCGGTAGCTGAACGTCTGGCCGACGTTGAGGGCATCAGTGAAGTCTACTCTACTTGCGGTCGCTACGACCTGATCGCCATTGCCCGTACACGAGACTTTGAAAGTCTGGCAGAGCTGGTGACCGAGCGGCTGAATGCCGTGGAAGGTATCAGCGATACCGAAACCCTCAACGCCATGCAGGTGCATTCGCGCCATGATCTGGAAACCATGTTCTCGGTAGGCTGGTAGCGCCCGTTTCCAGCTGCCATCTTCCCTGTTTTACTAAAAGGAGTTAGTACCGTGGGTCGTGTATTGTCGCGTTTTCGTCGTCATGGCCGTCGTCTTGCCATCACCGCTGTATTTGTTGTGATTGGCTCGGGGCTGTGGCTGTTTCAGGAGCAAACCTACCGTGATGACTATACCTGGGAAGGGGTGCCGACCTGGGATGAGCTTAGCCTGAACTCGTTTCACCGCGTGATGCGCAACGACGGCTACCTGCTGGGCTGGTCGGATGTGCGTGCTGGTGCGCTATGGGTCAGTTATCAATTAGCCGCCGTTGATGATGCGTCTATTGGCAGCCGCCCTGGCTTCTCGGCTGACTGGCGAACGCTATGGCCGATCGGGACTAACAGCTACTCAGGCAGCGGCTACGACCGTGGGCACCTGGCGCCTAATTATGCCATTGCCGCGGTGCACGGCCGTCAGGCGCAGGTGGATACCTTCCTGATGAGCAATATGTCGCCGCAAACGCCGGGGCTGAACCGCCAGCTCTGGCAGCGTCTGGAAGAAGCCGTGATGGACCATTTTGCCCCGCGGTTTGACCAGCTACAGGTAATCACCGGCCCGATTTATGCCGAAGGCTTTAGCAACGTGATGGATCGCGTGGGTTTTGTGGAAATACCGATCGCCTTCTACAAGATCATTGTCGCCCCGGCCCCGGAAGCCCCAAGCGCGCTGGCATTTATCATGCCGCAGAACGTGCAGGGCAACGAGCCGCTGGATGATTACCTGGTATCCATCGACGAGGTGGAACGGCAAACCGGTTTGAATTTCTTCCCGGATATCACCCCCGCAACCGAACAAACCCTGGAAGGCCAGATACGCACTAACGGCTGGGCGCTGGAGGAGGTCGCACGCAAGCCCGGGCGGTTTCAGTAATAACGCTATTCCTGATTGAGACGATCAGCGGTATGAGAAGCAAATTGTAGCATCAAAGGGAAGGGGGCAGTGTTCTAGCATACTGCCCTCTTTTTTATGTGGTGGTGTGTCTCTTATCCTATTGTCTAGTATTTTTTTGTAGCTTTTTTGAGAAATGCCCCTCCTCTTTAGTGATAAAACTGCTAAAGTTTGCATATGGTTAACATTATGTAAGCTTTTTTTGCATTTATTACTTATGTACATGGTGTGTAGGTGATAAACGATTGGTATTTAAGTAAATATTGGTATTTAAGTAAATACTGTTGAAAAAACAGTATCTGTTCTGCGTGGTGTGAGCATTGCAGGGAAAATTGACATGTCATCTTTAGTGATTCCGGGAGAGCCACTTGGCAACCTTGATGGCAGCGATATCCTTGAGGCTCATTCTTCTACAAATGAAACCAATGAAGCGGGAACTTACCGTATGAGTAACATAACAAACGACCTCTCTTCTTCCATGATGTCAAACGGCGTGGCTTTCAGTGGTACCTCCCTTCTTTCAGGGCTTGGGGGCGAAGCAGGGTTTGGGGAAAATATTCTTCCGAGAAATGATGATAGTTCAACAGCCGAGATTGATATTTCCCAGGTTTTTGAAAATGGAATAAATTTTTTCGGTCGTGAATTCAATAGTCTTTGGGTTAATAATAACGGCAGTGTGACCTTTAATGGGGCACGCAGTGCCTTCACCCCATCCGTCATTACCGAGAACTCCGGTAACCCGGAAATTACTCCTTTCTTTGCTGATGTTGATACCCGGGGTGGAGAAGCCGAAATCTCTTCAGCGGGAGGAAATTCTACGGGCTCCAATCTGGTTTATTATGATTTCGATACGGTAAATGATCGTTTTATTGTCACCTGGGACGATGTGGGTTATTTCTCCAGACAGACTGACAAACTGAATGCTTTCCAGCTGATCCTTTCTGATCGTGGGCAGGGTGATTTTGACATCGAGTTTCGCTACGAAAATGTTGAATGGACGACAGGTTCAGCGAGCGGTGGAACGGACGGGTTAGGTGGACAGGTTGCGCGTGCTGGGTATACCGCAGGCACGGGGGATCCTGATGCATTTTTCGAGCTACCGGCTTCGGGTGATCAAGAAGCGATCCTGGCCCTCGATGAAGTTGAAGGAAATACTGGTCAAATTGGTCAATGGTTATTTCCGGTGCGTTCAGGTGACATTGTCAGTGCAGACATTCCGCCTCTGCCAGACCCAGCTGCAGCAGGCGCTGTTTCCGGTGACCCCCATCTGGTCACTCTTGATGGGTTGGGGTACGACTTTCAGGCAGTCGGTGAGTATGTGCTGTCCAGAGGAGCCCAGAATTCTGATTTTGAAATACAGGCTCGTTTTGTACCGATCGGTGATAACGCCAGCGCGACATCTGCGGTAGCAACGTCAATGGGTAATGTTGACGTCATGATAGACGCCACCAGTCAGACTCCTATATTAGTTGACGGTGTTGAAACAACAGTTGACGATTTCTCATCCATTGCCGTTGGCGATGACCGGATCTATAGAGAAGATAATCGCTATACCTTTGTGTATGCCGGTGAAGATGGTGTGGTCAACGAAGGTGATAGCCGTCTGATCGTCGATCTTGTGAATGATCGTGTCGATTTCCAGGTGCGTCTTAACGAAGAACTGGCTGGTTCCGTTGAAGGGTTGCTGGGTGATGGCGATGGCGATACTTCCAACGATGTAGCTCTGGAAGACGGTACGGTATTGGAGCGTCCCTTCGCGTTTGAAGATCTTTACGGCGAGTATCGTGACGATTGGCGGGTCTCAAATGAAGGCGACAGCCTGTTTAGTTACGCTGAAGACGAAAGTCTTGAAGGTTTTTATGATGAAAGTCACCCCAACAGTATCATCAGTGTTGATGATCTTGACCCTGAAACACGGGCTGAGGCAGAGCAGCTGGCGTCTGATGCAGGTCTGACACCGGGCACCGTCAGCTTCAACAATGCTGTACTGGATTATGGCCTGACAGGTGATAATAGCTTTATTGATTCAGCCGTTTCAGCTCCACGCGTAGCGACAGAAGATTTTATTGAAGTCAGCCCACCGGAAGATAATGATGAACTCCTGGTGGCAGCCGACTTCAACAACGATGGCGCCATTGATGTGGATGATCTGCTGATTTTCCGCGAAGTGTTCGGTGCCGATGATTTCGAGGAAGGCACAACAGAAGCCGATGCCGACCTGGATGATAACGGCGCTGTTGACGTTGATGATCTTCTGATTTTCAGAGACGTTTTCGGTCAGACAGTGGATGTGTCTGAGACAGTGATGGGAGTGTCTGAACTTAGCTACGAATTCTGATGCTTACAGGGCATCTTATGCCATCTTTATACCGTATTTATATTAATTTTTTTGGAGTGCAATAATGGCGAGCCTTTCCTTTCAGCCTTCCAGTTCCGAACCGTTTGCAGTAGGTGATACAGTCACCTTTACATTGGTGGGTTCAGATCTGCCTGCTCTCGCGGGTGTTTTCTTTGACCTGACCTATGATGCGTCGATTCTGAGCTATCAGGGGGTTGAGTTTGATGAGCGACTGGACTTCCAGACAGATCGAGATGAGCCGAGTGATGCCAGCGGTCAAATAACACTGGAAAATATTCAGGGGGGCACTTTCAACAATGATCCCTCCGGTGACTTTACTGTGGCGACTTTGACCTTTGAGGTTCTTGCTACCGGTGATGCTGCAGTTAATGTGGCGCCACGTGGGTCAGATGGTCGCTTCTTTGTTGATGCTGATAACAATGCGGTGAATGTCAATACGCCGAGCCCAGCCAACATCGTGGTTTTACCCCCTAACACCCCGCCGGTTGCCATGGATGATGCAACAGTTACCAGCGAAGATGAATCGGTCATCATTAATGTGTTGGCCAATGATAATGACCCAGATGGCGACGACCTGACAATTACAGAGCTGGGCACCTCCTCTAATGGCCAGGTGGTCAATAATGGTGACGGTACTGTCACCTATATTCCTGCTGCTGATTTCAATGGCTCAGACAGTTTTACTTACACCATTGATGATGGCCGTGACGGCACAGCCACAGCTACTGTTGATGTCAGTGTTCTGGCGGTTAACGATGTGCCAGTCGCACAGGACGATGCCGCAGCGACTAATGCTGGAGAGTCGATCACCATTGATGTACTGACCAATGATTTTGATGTCGATGGTGATGTGTTAACGGTAGTTGGGCTTGGCGAAGCTTCCAATGGCGAGCTTGTCGATAACGGCGATGGTACAGTTACCTACACCCCCGATGAGAATTTCACGGGAACGGATACTTTTTCCTACACGATTGATGATGGTAATGGTGCCACCGATACGGCGGCAGTCTTTGTTGATGTGACGTCGGTATCAGAAGGTTCAGTTGATTTCTGGAACTGGTGGTTCGGTTTGAATAACGGCGGCAATCCTGGACAAGGCATTAATCTTGCTGCCAACAATGACGAAATTGCCGGTCGTTTTGGTTGGCAGGTCGATGGAAATTTCTTTGCGGACAATGGGAATGGCGTTGACCAGCTTCCTCAAGGAACAGAAATTACCTCTATTGCCGGGCAGTCGGTGGTGTTTGGTGATGAAATTGCTCTGGAGTCCGGTGCCACCGTGGTTGTGCAGGAAAACGGTGACTTTATTTATGACCAGGGGTCGGCCTTTGCTTCCACCGAAGCGGGTTCATCCGTCACTGATAGCTTTGAGTACATGATTGCCACTAGTGATGGGCAGTCATCTTCCGCTGTTGTCTCAGTTGACCTGGGTGAAGCAACGGACACCGTCAGTTTTTCGGCGGTTGAAGCGCTTTATCAGGTGGCATTTGACCGCGAGGCCGATGCGGGAGGTCTTGAATACTGGTCAGGCGTCATGGATGAAGGTAACAGCCTGTTTGATATAGCGGACTTCTTCTTTGATTCTGAAGAATTTGCCAGTGTGAATGGCGATGACATGGATAATGAAGACTTCCTGGCGTTGCTTTATGACAATGCGTTTGAGCGCACGCCTGATGCGGGTGGTGTGGAATACTGGAGCGGCGCATTAGAAGATGGCGTGGTGGATCAAGGCGATGTGATGGCGTACTTTGCCTCATCCGATGAAATGCAGACCAAGTACCTGGCGGAAGGCTTTATCTTCGCCTGATAGCAATGCCTGGTAGTTAAACGTCGTCATCAACTAAGCGGCTATTCTTATTCGGTGTCTGAAACAGCCGAAAAGGGTAGTCGCTTTGTTGTTTTGATCAGATAGCCGCGGTAATAACGTCAGTGGCTAAACGCTGGGCGTGTGTCATTCAAGAAATTTTGAAGTATGGGGTAGAACCAGAAAGCGCTAAAAACGAGAGGAAGTACTATTGCTACGCGTGAGAAGGATGCTTATAGGAAGTCTTGATTATAGAAAGTACAGCGACGAATAGAGAGAGATGTTAAGAAGAATACTTGAGATATCAACAATATTGGTGCCCAGGAGAGGACTTGAACCTCCACGACCATACGGTCACTAGCACCTGAAGCTAGCGCGTCTACCAATTCCGCCACCTGGGCTTGAGCAATACTGTTGTTTTGCCTGTCAGTTGCTACCTGTCAATGAACAATCAAAGTTCGACTGACAAAGTAAGTTTTAACTAACAAAGTGTTCGATTGGTGCCCAGGAGAGGACTTGAACCTCCACGACCATACGGTCACTAGCACCTGAAGCTAGCGCGTCTACCAATTCCGCCACCTGGGCGAACACTTACCGCAATTACGGTTTTTTACTGCGCCATCATTTATCAGGCAGCTTTAATAAAGCTGATGAAATGATGTGGTGCCCAGAAGAGGACTTGAACCTCCACGACCATACGGTCACTAGCACCTGAAGCTAGCGCGTCTACCAATTCCGCCATCTGGGCAATTGGCGCGTATGATACCGAGATGGTCATGAAATGCAAGTATTTTCCTTGTCTTCCGGTGATGTTATTAAGTGTTTTTCGTCGCTCTGGTGAGAATTCTTGTACTTACGTGGTTGGGTGATGCTGCGAGCAGCGCTATACTGGAGGAATGATCAAACATAACCAAGTAAATTTCAGCTGTATTGCCGCTGACCCCGCTAGTAAGCGACACCAGCCGCCTGCGAAATCTCACCGCGCCATCGCCCAATTAGCTGAAGAGAAAGAATCAAGGATGCTGACCGTATGAAAAAGTGGACGCTGAGTGACGACCCGCACGCGAGCCGTGAAGCACAGAAATATGATAATCCGGCCCCGAGCCGTGAATATTTGCTGGATGCCCTGGAAACTTACGGCAAGCCCATCACCCATGAAAATATGAGCCGCGTACTGGGGATTGAGGATGAAGATCACCAGGAAGCGGTGCGTCGTCGTCTGGCGGCAATGGAACGTGATGGCCAAGTGCTGCGTGACCGCCGTGGTGCTTACGCGCTGATTAACAAACTTGACCTGATCAAGGGCAAAGTGCTTGGCCATCGTGATGGTTTCGGGTTTGTGCTGCGTGATGATGGCAAAAAGCCTGACTTGGTATTGCCACCACGCCAGATGCGGCGTGTCTTCCACGGCGACCACGTCCTGGTGCGCGTGAGTGGCCGTGACCGGCGCGGGCGTGACGAAGCCACCATTGCTGACGTGATCTCGCGTAATACCCAGACCATGGTCGGGGTTTATCGCAGCAATACGCCGGAATTTGGCGTGCTGGTGCCGGAAAATCCGCGTATTACCCAAGAGGTGATTATTCCGCACAGCGCCTCTGGCGGTGCCAAGGATGGGCAGGTGATTTCTGCCAACATCACCCAGCAGCCAGCTACTCGGGTTCAGCCAGTGGGTGAGGTGATTGAAGTGCTTGGGGAGCGGATGGACCCAGGCATGGAAATCGATATTGCGATTCGCAGCTATGACATTCCAGCGGAATTCTCGCCTGAAGTCATGGATCAGATTTCCACCATTTCTGCGGAAGTTGTTGAAGCGGATAAGCAGAATCGTGTTGATTTGCGCAACACTCCTCTGGTGACCATCGATGATGAGTCCGCCAAGGATTTTGATGACGCGGTCTGCGCCTGGAAAACCAAGTCGGGCAGCTGGAAGCTACTGGTTGCTATCGCAGATGTGTCTCACTACGTTCGCCCTGGTGAGCCGCTGGATAATGAAGCGCGCACTCGAGGTACCTCGGTGTACTTCCCAGGGCAGGTCGTGCCCATGTTGCCGGAATTGCTTTCCAACGGTTTGTGCTCGCTGAATCCTCATGTAGATCGTCTGGTGATGGTCTGCGAGATGAATATCTCCAAATCGGGGGCGATCAGCCGCTACCGTTTCTATGAAGCGGTGATGAACTCCCATGCGCGCCTGACCTATAACAAGGTCGCGGCCATTCTTGACCAGGAGAGTGAAGATGGGGAGACGCTGCGTAAAGAACACGCCAAACTGGTCAAGCCGTTAAACGACCTGCATGAACTGTATGAGATTTTATTTAAAGCGCGCCAGGAACGCGGAGCGCTTGAATTTGATACCACTGAAACCGCCATCATCTTTAATGATGAACGCAAGATCGAAAAAATTGTGCCGCGTAAACGCAATGACGCGCACAAGATGATTGAAGAGTGCATGCTGGCTGCCAACGTCGCCACGGCACGTTTCCTGGACAAGCACGATCTTCCGGCTCTCTATCGTATTCACGAAAAGCCGACGCCGGAGCGCCTCGACAAGCTGCGCCTGTTCCTCAATGAGTTGGGCTTGACGCTGCCAGGTGGCGACGACCCGACGCCGCAGGATTACCAGGCGCTACGTGAGACGATCAAGGATCGCCCGGATGCCGACATCATTCAGACGGTGATGCTGCGCTCAATGAATCAGGCGGTGTATTCGCCCCAGAATGAAGGGCACTTTGGGTTGGCCTATCAGGCGTATGCGCACTTCACCTCGCCGATTCGCCGCTACCCGGATCTGCTGGTGCACCGCGCGATTCGCTCAGTGGTTCGCGGGCCTCGCCAGACCAATACGGTGTTGCGGGTAGAAGGTGCGCCGGTTGAGCCGCCAAGCAAGTGGTGCCCGTATACCTTTGAACAGATGGTTGAGCTGGGCGAGCATTGCTCTATGGCCGAGCGCCGCGCTGATGACGCCACCCGTGATGTGGAAAGCTGGCTGAAATGCGAGTTCATGTCCGACAAGCTGGGCGAAACCTTCGATGGCACGATTGCTTCAGTGACTCAGTTCGGCCTGTTTGTTCGCCTGGATGAGTTCTACGTGGAAGGTCTGGTCCATGTGACCTCGCTGCCGTCGGATTACTACCATTATGAAGCGGAGAAGCACCGTCTCAAGGGCGAGCGTACCGGTACGACCTATCGCTTGGGTGACGGCGTGACGATTCAGGTGGCGCGGGTTGATATGGACGACCGTAAGATCGATTTCGGCCTCGCGGATGAAAAGCCGCGCCCGCGTCGTCAGCCCCGTAAGCGGCCTGCTGAAGCCGGCGATAGCGCCAAGCCCGGTACGGCCGACAAGAAACCCGATGATAAAAAACCGGGTGAAAAAAAGCCGTCGTCAAACCGGCGCGGTCCGCAGCGCTCCAGACGTTCGCGTAAGCCGTCTGCCAAATAACGCTGGGCCAGGGTAAGTTGGGCATCGTTAAGTCAGGCAAGGTCAGTCAGATAGATTAAGGAACACCATGAAGTCGGCTTCACGTCGCGGGGCGAAAGCCCCCAAAGGGCCTAAAGGGCCTAAAATGCCAGAAGGGCTGGACGTTGTTTACGGCGTTCATGCCTTGCAAAGTCTGCTTGATCGTGGAGAAGCACCACGTGAACTCTGGCTGCAGACCGGCGCGGAAAAACGTCTGCAGGAATTAGCGGCTCAGGCGCAGCAGATGGGAGCGCGCATCGTGGCGCAACCGCGTGATGTGCTGGATCAGATCAGCCAGGAGGCCTCTCACCAGGGCGTGGTAGCGTTCTGCAAACCTCTGGTGGCTGAAGGGGAAGAGTCGCTGTGGCTTAAGTTGCGCGCCTGGTCGGCTCCGACGCCACCTTTGCTGCTGGTGCTGGATGGGGTGACGGATGTGCATAACTTTGGTGCCTGCCTGCGTAGCGCGGATGCAGCGGGAGTGCATGGCGTGATTGTGGCCAAGGACAAGGCCGCGCCGTTAAACGCAACAGTCCGCAAGGTTGCCTGTGGCGCAGCAGAAATGGTGACGGTTTATCAGGTGACCAATCTGGCACGTGCCCTGGAAAAGCTTAAACAGGAAGGTGTGTGGATTGCCGGAACCGCCGGTGAAGCGGTCACCAGCCTCTATGACGTGGATTTCACCGGTCCAATGGCATTGGTGATGGGGGCTGAAGGCAAAGGGATGCGCCGCCTGACGCGTGAGGCCTGCGATCACCTGGTGAAGCTGCCGATGGCAGGCCAGGTGTCGAGCCTGAATGTGTCTGTCGCGACTGGTATCTGCCTTTTCGAAGCCGTTCGTCAGCGCCAGCTTGCAACTCAAGCGATTGCCAACTAAAATGCATGCGCCTGTTTATCCATTAAACGGGTGTTGCGTATCGTCTCTTCTATCCGTCCGTGCTGTTTAACAGCGTTGGAAAGAAAGAAATTCATACGGCAGGGGCAGTGCCAAACGCACTGACTCCCGTTCTGCTTGATGCTACCGGGCCGTTCACGGCAAACCGGAGTAATTTCAGTCAACTCCTTGCTTCCCTGTTGTCCTATGGTTTTTCCAAGGTGCTGAGGAAGCTGTCAAACCGCAAGGAGATCCTATGCGTCATTATGAAATCGTGTTCATGGTCCACCCGGATCAGAGCGAACAAGTGCCGGCCATGGTCGAGCGCTACACCAGCATCGTTTCCGAAAATGCCGGTACTGTGCATCGCCTTGAAGATTGGGGCCGTCGTCATCTGGCTTACCCGATCAACAAGATCCATAAAGCTCACTACGTGCTGATGAACGTTGAGTGCAACGGTGAAACGCTCGAAGAAATCGAGAATATCTTCCGTTTCAACGATGCCATCATCCGTAGCATGGTGGTACGTTGCAAGGAGGCCGTCACCGAAGCCTCTCCGATGATGAAACCGGTAGAAGAGAAGCGTCAGCGTCGCGAAGAAAGACCGCGCGATGAATCTGAGTCGGAATCAGAATCCGAATCTGCCTGATTTATCCACCACCTGCTTTAAGGAGCTTTATCCATGGCACGTTTTTTCCGTCGCCGTAAGTTTTGCCGCTTCACTGCTGAAGGTGTCAAGCAGATCGATTACAAAGATCTCGACACGCTGAAGGCTTACATCACCGAAACTGGCAAGATCGTTCCGAGCCGTATCACCGGAACCAAAGCACGCTATCAGCGCCAGCTGGCAACAGCTGTCAAGCGCTCACGTTATCTGGCACTGCTGCCCTATACCGATAGCCACCAGTAAGCGAATAACGTAATGCTGGCATTTGCCCGATGGTTCATGAAAGGCACGCCATACGCAGCTGGTGTGGCTGCTTTAGCCACCTTCATGCCGTGGCTTTACTGGCTGGGTGCAGCCATTGCCGGGCTGGTAACGCTCAGGAGTGGGTTTGCACCCGCCTTGCCGGTTATCATCGCCACCGCTGTTCCCGCTGGCTGGTGGTGGATTCAGGGTGATGTGATCCCGTTGGCAAGTGTTCTGCTTGTGACATTGATGGCGGTGGTGCTTAGAGAAAGAATGCATTGGGGAATAACCCTGATAGCAGGCACCGTCGTTGCATCGGTCATGGTGCAGATGGGGATTTTCAGCCCGCCGCAAGGCACTGAAATGATGCTGGAGCAGCTGCGCCAGGGCTCTCAGGAAGTGGATGGAATGCTCACTGAGCTGACCAATCAGGGTTACGACCCCCAGACACTGGCTACGTTGGTGGTGGGAAATGTAACAGGATTGGTCGTGTTTCTGTCAGCCATCGCCTGCCTGGTTCTGGCGCGTAGTTGGCAAGCGGGGCTATATAACCCTGGTGGCTTTCGGACTGAGTTCCACGCTTTTCGGCTGACCCCTAAAGAGCTGTTGGTGTTATTTGTCATCGGCGTTGCGGGAATGTTGCTAGGCGTTTATGCCCTGGCGATGCTGAGCTGGATTCCGCTACTGGTTGCTGGCATTGCGTTGATACATGGTGTTATTGGACTAAAAGGGATGAACGGGCTGTGGTTGGTGGCATTTTATATATTGCTGATCACCACCTGGCCTACGATTCTCATTGTGCTGCTTCTTGGGTTGATGGATACATTCGCGAACGTTCGCGCCCGTCTTGCCCGCAGCAATTGACAAGAGGTTTACGAGATGGAAGTCATTCTGCTCGACAAAATTGGTAAGCTGGGCGGCCTCGGTGACAAGGTCACTGTTAAGCCTGGTTACGGTCGTAATTTCCTGGTGCCTTACGGTCATGCCGTACCGGCCACCAAAGACAACATCGCCGCGTTTGAAGCACAGCGTGCCGAGCTTGAAGCACAGGCAGCCGAGCGCAAAGCAGAAGCTGAAGCCCGTGCTGAGCAGCTCAACGATATCGAGCTGTCACTGGTTTCCAAAGCGGGTGATGAAGGCAAGCTGTTCGGTTCAATCGGTCCGCGTGACCTGGCAGATGCTATCTCTTCTGCTGGTATCGAAGTGGCGAAAAGCGAAGTTCGCATGCCGCAAGGTCCGATTCGTCAGACTGGCGAGTATGACATCGATATCCACCTGCATGCAGAAGTGGATGCGACCGTTCGCATCGTGGTTATGGCTGAGTAAATTCAGTCTGTAAGCATAAAGCGACATATAAAGGGCGCGGGCAATCCCCGCGCCCTTTGCTGTTATAATGGCGGCAATATTGGCAGGCAGATTTCAATAGGCCCCGGGAATGTGTGAATCAAGGAGTGCATGATGCAGGATTCCGCTGATCAGGAAACGGCCGCTCTCAAGTTGCCCCCACATTCTCTGGAGGCTGAACAGTCCGTGCTGGGCGGGTTGATGCTGGATAACCAGGCCTGGGATAACATATCGGATCGTCTCGTATCCGACGATTTCTATCGTTATGAGCACCGTCTGGTCTTTAACGTCATGATTCACCTCGCGGAAGCAGGGCAGCCGCTGGACGTCGTGACATTATCCGAAGCTCTGGAAGCGCGCGATCAGTTGGACACGGTGGGAGGCCTTGGGTTTCTGGCCGAACTGGCGCGTAATACGCCCTCTGCCAGTAATATTCGCGCTTATGCGGATATCGTGCGTGAACGAGCCACCTTGCGTAAGTTGATTCGCGCTGCCAACCAGATTGCCGAAGGGGCCTTTGCGCCTCAGGGCAGGCCCGCCGATGAGCTGCTTAACGAAGCAGAGCGGCTAGTCTTCCAGATTGCCGAAGAGCGCCCTAAAACGGGCGGCCCGATTGGCATGAGTGACTTGCTGACCAAGGCGGTCGACCGCATTGATGAGCTGTTCAATCTGAAAGGCCAGATGACCGGACTGTCCACGGGGTTCCGCGATCTGGATGATATGACCTCAGGGTTTCAGCCTTCGGATCTGGTGATCATTGCAGGCAGGCCCTCGATGGGCAAGACCACGTTCGCGATGAACCTGGTGGAACATGCGGTCATTGCCAGTGACAAGCCCGTCATGGTGTTTTCCATGGAGATGCCTGCGGACTCCCTGATGCTTAGGATGCTGTCATCGCTTGGGCGGATTGACCAGACGCGAGTCAGAACCGGTCAGCTGGAAGATGAAGATTGGCCGCGCCTGACGTCTGCGGTGAACCTGCTAAAGGACAAGCAGCTGTTTATCGATGATACATCGGCACTGTCACCTAATGAGATGCGCTCGCGTATCCGTCGTGTGGTGCGAGAGCATGGCAATATGGCGATGATCATGATCGATTATCTACAGCTGATGCAGATCCCCGGTTTTTCTGAAAATCGTACCGGAGAAATCTCGGAAATTTCACGTTCCCTGAAAGGTCTGGCAAAAGAATTCAATTGCCCGGTGATTGCGCTTTCCCAGCTTAACCGCTCGCTGGAACAGCGTCCTAACAAACGGCCGGTGATGTCGGATTTGCGTGAATCAGGGGCGATCGAGCAGGATGCCGACGTCATCGCGTTTGTTTATCGTGATGAAGTGTATAACCCGGACAACCCGGATAATCAGGGCCTGGCAGAGCTGATTATTGGTAAGCAGCGTAACGGCCCGATAGGGGCCGTGCATATGGCATTTATTGGCAAATACACGCGCTTTGAAGATCTGGCACCGGATAGCTATGGCGAGGCATTTGGCGACTGATTTGAGCTTTTCAGAGTCGTTCGTATAATACTTTCTTTACACTTTTTATCTATTTGGCTGATAGAACAGGAGAAGATGCAATGGCAGGTGGTTTCCGTCGCGGCAATCGACAGCGTGCGCCTAAACTTCAGGCGCGGGGCGAACTGCAGTCACTTGAGCGGGAAGGCCCCTTCAAGGAATGGCTGGGGATGCCGGATCTCTATCGCTACTTTCTGGTCGTCGATGGTGAAAAATACAGCTATCAGACCGAAGATAGTGAGGTGCCGGTAGCCGTGGGTGATCAGGTGGTATTCCGCTATAAAGAAACCAAGGCGGGGAACTGGATCGACCGTAACTCATTGGGTAAAGCAATTGATCCTTCTGAATATCAGTAAGCGGTAAAATGCTTGGTATGTTTCATTTCGCCAGCACGCACAATAATAAGAATGGCTGCTTACGCCTTTTGTTCTTAACGATTCATCTGTAATTACCTGCTGATTTTAATTACCCATCAACCGTCGAACCCTACTTTCCGTGAGGAACGCTTGTAGGGTATAAATGTCATATACCTGACATTAACGGGCAACGGCAATGTCATAGCAAGCAGGCATTGTGAAATTTAGATGCCAGCAGGCGCTACCAATTGTGGCTTAGTGACAGTTATCCGTTGGCGGGTGATTAACGGAAATACTAAAAAAATAATGCGGACAAAAGAGGTGTTTATGGAACTCAAGGAATTAAAAAAGTTTGTCGCCAGTCACGATAACTTCGAAATTCGGGTTATCACCCATTCCGGCAGCCGTTTCTATCAGGTGGAACTGGAAGACGTTGAAGGTGAGCGACATATGCTGACGCAGCGCGCTAAACCAATGCTTTTTCGTGCGCTGGACGACGTTTATATGGAACTTAAGCGTTCAGGTGTTCATCGGGCTTACCTGGTTCAGCATGTGCCCCAGGATGAAGTGATTGGCCGTGACGCACACTATGATTCGCCGCTCACTTCGCGAATGCCGCTCGTCTTTTAAGCGAATATATTATATTAGCCGAGGATAAGCGGGTGCTTGGTTAATGAGTGCTTGAACAGTACCTACATGGTTGTCTGCTAATATTAAGTTCAACCACTTGCAGTTATCGACTTCTGTATTAACTCAACGCAAACATCAGGTCTTTTTGCGTTTGTCCCACCATCTTCCTAGCCTGATGCGATAGCGCGCAAACAGGCGATATCCGGCATCCATGATACGGTTAATGCCGGGCAGGCAGGAAAATCTTACCAGCCGCTGATAGCCTAAAACGGCATAGAGTGCGCGGCTGGCATCCATTCCGATATACCAGTGACCGGCATTGTCCAGTACATGCAACTTACCCATCATGGTGCCAAACAGTGCGCCATGTTCTCCGTCAAGAAACGCCTCCTCCTGAATATCTACCAACCCGATGCGCCGGTGATGGCGATGCCTGGCCAGCCAATCCACTTCAACGCGGCAGAAGGGGCAGTGGCCGTCGTAAAAAAGCGTGACAGGCGCTTTGGCATTTAATGCGTCTAAACGGCTCATAGAAACCTCGTTTGATAAGTCTCAGTCAGAGATCAGTCAGCTAGTCTTTATTCAGCTGGTCTTCAGTTAACTAATCTTCAGTTAACCAGGCTCAGAAGAATACCCTGCCGTGTGCACGGCTTGGCCATAGCCGGGTGTTGTCGGCAACTGACTGAGGAAGTGCTCGGCCTGCTGGTACATGGCTTCGCGTTTTTCGTCTTTCATACGGTCAAGGGAGCCATAGATCAGTTTCATGCGAGGGTTTTGCGCCAAGGCTGGACGGTGGGTTTCCAGAAAATGCCAGTAAAGACTGTTAAGCGGGCAGGCTTTCGGGCCCGTGACCTGTTTTGGTGAATAACGGCAATGCTGGCAGTGGTCCGACATTTTATCGATGTACTTGCCCGAGGCGCAGTAGGGTTTGGAGCCCATTAGCCCGCCATCGGCATGTAACACCATGCCGAGTGTATTGGGTAATTCGACCCACTCGCAGGCATCGGCATACACCGCCAGGTACCAGTCACATAATGCTTCGGGT
Source organism: Halomonas sp. LS-001 (assembly GCF_052983955.1). Taxonomy (NCBI): domain Bacteria; kingdom Pseudomonadati; phylum Pseudomonadota; class Gammaproteobacteria; order Oceanospirillales; family Halomonadaceae; genus Halomonas; species Halomonas sp. LS-001. Next base: position 2,505,285 of record NZ_CM129816.1, on the reverse strand, counting down.
TTGATGCCGCACAGCAGCGCGAAATTACCCGTCACCATCAAGCGCTGAATATGGTGCGCGTAGCTGTTCTCGATAGTCATTTCTATCGCTCGCTGAAGGCAGCGCATATCTGTATTGCCGTCCCAGAAAAATGCCGGTAAATCGCGTTGGAAACCAAGCGCATTCTGCGTTTTGTACTCAGGCATCTGTGTCCAGTACAGGCCACGTACATATTCACGCCAACCGAGGATCTGGCGGATAAACCCTTCCACGGCGTTGATGGGCGCTTTACCCGCAAGGTATTGCTGTTCAGCAGCATCACAGACTTCACGAGGAGAGAGCAGCCCAATGTTCAGCGCCACGGATAGCCGTGAGTGAAAAAGAAACGGTTCCTGGTCGCTGATGGCATCCTGATAACGACCAAAGTCGGCCAGACAGTGGGCAATGAAGTGGTCTAACTCATCCAGCGCCTGTTGCCGGGTGACCGGCCAGTTAAAGTTGTCGGTACTGCCGATATGCTCACTGAAGTGGTGGTTGGCGGCATCCAGAGCCTGTTGCGTTATCTCATCAATCGAGTGCCTGACGACTTGTGGCGGGGAAAATGAGGCCGGTAAAGGCTCACGGTTATCGTGATCAAAATTCCACTGGCCACCCAAGGGTGTTTTACCATCCATCAGCAGTCCAGAACGTTTGCGCTGCTCGCGGTAAAAGTATTCAAGACGTAGCTGTTTACGTCCTTGTGCCCATCGGGCGAAATCATCGGGAGTGGTAAAAAAACGATCATCCTCAACCAGCTGCCAGGGAATTGTCGCGTTAGCGCGAGATTGAATGGCGTCCCACAAGCGCCATTCGCCCGGGCGAACCACCAGAATATGATCGCACCCATAAGCCTGCGCCAGACGTTCAGCTTCGTCGATCAATGAATGCGTGTTATCAGGATCATCGAGCGCGCTGTAATGCACCTGCCAGCCCTGTTCACGTAGCGTCTGGGAAAAATGTCTCATGGCCGCCAGAATAAGCCCGATTTTGTGGATATGGTGGGGCACATAGCGAGCTTCCTCAGCGACTTCACATAGCGCGACGACGGCGTTATCAGGCAGTTCGCGAAGCGTGGGAAGGGTAAGCGATAGCTGATCACCCAGCACCAGTATCAACGGCTTGGACATGAGTTTACCTACTATTATACAAATGATGTTGATAGTATAACTTTATGCCGCCTTTTGGCTAACAATGATACCATTTAACGTAAATATGCTTTTAGCCGCAGGAGACTGACATGACAGCAGAGGTAGAAATGGATCAACCCGGCGAAGGTCGTCTGGCACATGCGCCGGACGATCACCCGCCAGTAGCTCCGGCAAAAGTTGGCGTCGTGCTGGCCAACCTGGGAACGCCGGATAACACGGATTACTGGTCCATGCGACGCTACCTGAATGAGTTCCTGTCTGATAAGCGGGTGGTCGACTATGCGGGCTGGAAGTGGCAGCCGTTGTTGCAGCTGATCATTCTGACCAAGCGCCCCTTTTCATCGGGCAAGGCCTATAAAGGCATCTGGAATACCGAAAAAGATGAAAGTCCGCTGCTGACAACCACGCGCGCCCAGACCGAGAAAATGACCGAACGGTTGAAAGCGCTGTATGGTGATAATGTCGAAGTGGATTTCTGCATGCGTTATGGCAATCCCTCTACCGAAAGCGTGCTGATGCGCATGAAGGAAAAGGGCTGCGAGCGGATTGTGTTTTTCCCGCTTTATCCTCAATACGGCTCGCCAACCACCGCGACGGCCAACGATCAGGCTTTTCGTACCCTGATGAAGATGAAATGGCAGCCTTACATCCGTACGGTGCCTGCTTATTTTGAGCATCCGGCCTATATTGAAGCGCTGGCGAACTCGGTAAAAGAAGCCTACGACGGACTGGACGGTCGTCCGAGTAAGTTGGTGGCCAGCTATCACGGTGTACCGGAGCGTTACTTGCTGGAAGGCGACCCCTATCATTGCCAGTGCCAGAAAACGACCCGTTTGATGCGTGAGAAACTGGGCTTTACCAAGGAAGAGGTTGATACCGCGTTTCAGTCGCAATTCGGGCCTGAGAAATGGGTAGGGCCTCAGACGGTGGACCATGTGGCGGCGCTTGCCCGTCAAGGGCACAAGCATATTGCCATTCTTTCGCCTGCGTTTTCGTCTGATTGCGTCGAAACCCTGGAAGAAATTCAGGAAGAAATTTACGAAAGCTTCATTGAGGCAGGCGGAGAAACATTTACTTACATCCCTTGCCTGAATGATCGTGATGATCACATCGAAGCATTGCTGCAGGTCATCAATAACGAGCTGGCAGGGTGGCTCGCCTAGCCTCTCTAAACGCTGATTGTCCTGATAACGTTGCTCTGAAAAAGGCGGCGACCCGTTGGTCAGCTGCTTTTTTCATGTTAAAAACAGGCTAGCTTGAGGCATCTTGTAAATTTAACAGCAGTATATTTAAGACCTGTATATTTAAAACTGTCTATTGGGCCGTCTATTAGAAAGCCATGTGATTTGCCAGAGCGGTAAGTCAACCGCTGACGAAAACTGCGTTTATAAAGGAGGTTCCTTGATACAATTAATGGTTATCGCAGGGTTTTTGTCAGCGGCGTCCGTGCCTTTATTGCACCGTTGGTTTGGTGAAAAAACCAGTGGCGTGCTGGCGCTATATCCCGCATTACTGGCGGCCTGGTTGCTCGGGCAGGCGCCGGATGTCTTTACCAGCGGCGCTTTGTTATTCGAGGCGCAGTGGGTGCCTTCCCTGGGGATTGGCCTCACCTTCATGCTGGATGGTCTGGCATTGCTGTTTGGCCTGTTGATCAGCGTGATAGGCGTATTTGTGGTGATTTATGCAGGTGGCTACCTTAAAGGTCATCCTGATCTGCCGCGTTTTTACATTGCCCTGATCGCGTTTATGGCCTCAATGATGGGGCTTGTGCTGGCTGATGATCTGCTGACGCTGTTTATCTTCTGGGAACTGACCAGCATCACCTCGTATCTGCTGATTGGCTTTAATCACAGTGACCTTGATGCACGCAAATCGGCTCGCCAAGGGCTTTTTGTCACCGTTGCCGGCGGTCTGGCCTTAATGGCCGGGCTTGTTCTGCTGGGCGTGGCCAGTGGTCAGTGGTCTTTTTCGGATATCCGTGCTGGCGAAATGAATCTGCGTGAGCACGCGCTTTATACGCCAATGCTGATTTGCCTGCTGATCGGGGCATTCACCAAATCGGCCCAGTTCCCGTTTCATTTCTGGCTGCCCAACGCCATGGCAGCGCCAACGCCCGTGTCTGCCTATCTGCATTCTGCCACCATGGTGAAAGCGGGCATTTATCTGCTGGCGCGATTGCAGCCTGAGCTGGGTGGCACAACGTTATGGATCATGACGCTTTCGGTGGTCGGAGGGGTGACCATGTTCACCGGCGCCTTCATGGCCATCCGGTTTACCAACATCAAAAAGCTTCTGGCATATTCCACGGTGATGGCCTTAGGTGCGCTCACCATGCTGCTGGGTATAGGAACTCACACGGCCATGGTCGCTTTTGTGGCATTCATGCTGGCCCATTCGCTTTATAAAGGCTCGCTGTTTATGGTGGCCGGTGCCCTTGACCATGCTACGGGTACCAAGGACGTCACGGCGATGGGGGGCTTGCGTGCATTGATGCCAGTCACCAGTGTCATTGCGCTGGTGGCCGCGCTTTCACTGGCCGGGGTTCCGCCATGGCTTGGGTTTATCGGTAAAGAAATGCTGTTCAAATCAGCGTTGGCGGCGGATACCTATCAGGGGCTGTTGATGCTGTTGGCTTTTGCTTCTGCCGTTCTGACTATCGCCGTTGCCGCCATCATTGCACTTCGTCCTTTTTATGGCCCGCGTCTGGTGACGCCGCGCGAACCGCATGAGGCACCTGTCAGCATGTTACTGGGGCCTGGCATATTGGCATCACTTTCGCTGTTGATCGGTGTTTTTCCAGGGCTGGTTTCGGGCCTTGTGGCCGCCACGGTGACGTCATTGACAGGGCAGCCGTCGGATGCCGATTTATCCCTTTGGCATGGCTTCAATCTGGCGCTGGCGATGTCGGTCGTAAGCCTGGTGCTCGGGTTTGTAATCTTCCGGCGCTGGGATGCCGTGAGATCACGACTGGCTCTGCTGTCACCCTTGATGCGCTATGGCCCTGAAGCGGGCTATGAAGCCTTGATGGAGGGCGTGGCGCGGATATCCGTATGGCAGACGGATGCGCTGCAAAATGGGTATATGCGTAACTATATCCTGGTGATGTTGCTGACATTGATTGCGCTTCTGGTCAATTCGCTTCTGGTACGTCATTCGCCAATTGTCAGCTTTACACTGGATGTGCGCTTTTATGAGGCCATGGTTGTTGGCACCATGGCGCTGGGGGCGTTATTTGCCGCCGTTACCCATTCGCGACTCGGTGCCGTGGTGTCAGTTGGTATCATGGGGCTTTCCATCGCACTGATATTTGTCTTTTTCAGTGCGCCGGATCTGGGTATTACCCAGTTGCTGGTGGAAACCTTGACCGTCATGTTGCTGGTGCTGGTGCTGTTTCGTTTGCCGCGTTTTACCAATCTATCAACGACGCTGGAACGCGTTCGTGACGGGTTAATCGCGGGAGTGATGGGAGGCCTGATCTGTCTGTTAATTCTGACGGCCTGGAGTATCGACCAGTTTTTGCCCATTTCGGGCTATATGATTGAAAATAGTGCACCGTTGGCTCATGGGCGGAATATCGTCAATGTGATTCTGGTGGACTATCGGGCATTGGACACTTTAGGTGAAATATTTGTGCTGGCTCTGGCGGCAATCGGTGTGATTGCCATGTTGAAGTTTGAAAGCCAGTCAGCCAATGGCGCCGCCAAGGCCGCCCGGAAGGAGTCAAACGATGGTTAAATCCGGCACGATTATTCTCAATACGGCCGCGCGTTTCTTAATGCCACTGCAACTGTTGTTTTCGGTATTTCTTCTACTGCGTGGGCACGATGAGCCAGGAGGCGGATTTATCGCCGGTCTGGTGGCAGCCGGTGCCTTTACCTTATATATGTTCGCCTTTGGTGTGACTGCCACGCGAGGCGTTCTGCGCATGGTGGACCCGCGTGATTTGATCGGTGTGGGGCTATTACTCGGTATGCTTTCGGTTGTGCCCGCCTGGTTTGCCGATCAGGCCTTCATGACCGCGCAGTGGTGGACGATACCGGTGGTTGATTTCAAAGCGTCTACGCCGCTGATCTTTGATATCGGTGTCTACCTTGCCGTATTGGGAGCGGTGACAGGGATGGTTATGTCGTTGATGGAGGTCGATAAAGATGAACCATAAACGTCTCAGTGATTGCAGTTTAACGGGAGGCCCTTTATGGAACCCTTGATGGCCGTGGGCATCGGCGTCCTGTATGCCACCGCAATTTTCCTGATGCTCAGACGCTCTATCGTCAAACTGGTGATTGGTCTGATGCTACTGTCCAATGCCGCCAACCTGCTGATTTTTACGACGGCAGGCATGACGCGAGGCGCACCGCCTCTGATACCTGAAGGCATGATGGCACCCGTCGGCGTGGTGGCTGATCCACTTCCACAAGCCTTGGTACTGACCGCTATCGTGATCGCTTTCAGCGTGATGGCGTTTGCCGTCGTGTTGATCCGACGTGCCTATGAAATCGTCAAAGCCGATGACCTGGACAAGATGAAGGAAACCGACACGTGAGGCCCGAGGTTGCGCTGCCCGTTCTGTTGCCCCTGTTTTCCGGGGCTATCTCTCTTCTGTTCTGGCGTTCCCGTCAGATGCAACGTTTCCTTGCGGTCGCAGGTAATCTGGCACTGCTGGTGGTTAGCCTGTGGCTATTTGTCGGCACTCTTGATGAGGGCTACATCACCATTGAAATGGGAGGCTGGTCGCCACCCTTCGGGATCGTATTGGTAGCGGATGTTCTCAGCGCACTGATGGTGCTGATGACCGCTATTGTCGGCCTGGTGATCGGTATCTACTCCCTCGCCACAACCGGGCGCGGACGTGAAAAATTTGGCTATTATCCCTTGATGCACCTGCTTCTGGCCGGTGTGGCTGGGGCGTTTCTGACCGGTGATCTGTTCAACCTCTATGTGTGGTTTGAAGTGATGCTGGTGGCCTCCTTCGCGCTGATGATTCTGGGTGGTGAGCGGCCACAGATGGAAGGAGCAATCAAATACGTCACGCTGAACCTGTTGGCATCGATTATCTTTCTGACGGCTGTTGGCCTGACCTACGGAACGGTTGGCACGCTTAACATGGCGGATATCGCACTGCGTCTGGATGCAGCGGAACACAGCGGTATGGTTGAAGTATTAGCCGTCATGTTCATGGTGGCGTTCGGGATTAAAGCGGCGGCTTTTCCGTTATTTTTCTGGTTGCCAGCGTCTTACCATACGCCGCCGGTTGCGGTTTCGGCTCTGTTTGCTGCCTTGTTGACCAAGGTCGGCGTGTACTCTCTGTTTCGCGTTTTCACGCTGATTTTTGACCAGAGCATGGCGTACCTGCAGGACATCATGCTGTGGGCGGCTGCGATTACCATGGTCACCGGTGTTCTTGGGGCTGCCGCGCAGTTTGAATTCCGGCGTATCCTGTCTTTCCACATTGTCAGTCAGATCGGTTACATGCTGTTGGGGCTTGCCCTTTACACGCCGCTGGCAATTGCGGGTGGCGTGTTTGCGGTAGTGCATAACATGGTGGTGAAAACCAACCTGTTCCTGATCAGTGGCATTACACATCGCCTGCAGGGCACCTATCAGCTCAAAAAAATGGGCGGCTTGTATCGTGAGCGCCCCTGGCTTGCCGTGGCGTTTTTTCTCTCGGCGTTTTCGCTGGCAGGTATTCCACCGCTTTCCGGCTTTTTTGCCAAATTTGTGATAGTGCGTGCAGGCATCGAAGCCGAAGCCTATGTGGTCACCGGCATTGCGTTGGCTGTTGGCTTCATGACGCTGTATTCGATGGTTAAACTATGGAATGAAGTCTTCTGGAAAACGTTGCCTGAAGAGAATCACGTGCCGGATGAAATCACCCCAAGCGGTGATGATGGGCGTTTGATCAAGCCAAGTCTTGGCATGATGTATTTCCCCGTCATGGTGATGGCAGCGGCCACCTTGATGATAGGGGTGTTTGCTGAGCCCATTATGCAAACCATGAACCTGATAGGTGACCAGCTACTGGCTCCGGAGCATTATATCGAGGCAGTGCTGGGTGTGGCGGCCGGTAGTGAGGCTGACTGGATTGATCAGGTGACGGCTCCACAGGATGACGCACAGCGCGAGGGGGAAACGCCATGACAGGTGCAATCTGGAACCTGTTGTTGGGGCTTGCCTGGGTGGTGTTATCGGGTGAGTTTACGGGACTTAATTTATTGGTGGGGCTCGTATTCGGCTATATCACACTGGTGTTGATTGAGCCTCAGCTGGATGCCTTGCGAGGTTATCCGGCACGCATTCCACGAATCATTCGATTTGTCGGTTTTTTTATCAAGGAGCTGGTACAGGCCAATTTGCGGGTTGCCTTTGATATTGTGACGCCACCCTGGCATATGCGACCCGGCGTCATCGCCATGCCACTGGCTGCCAAAACGGAAATGGAAATTACCATGGTCGCCAACCTGATTTCATTAACCCCCGGTACGCTGAGCCTGGATGTATCCGATGATCGCAAGGTCCTGTACATCCATGCCATGTTTTTAGATGACGAAGAGGGACTGCGTCGTAACCTCAAAGAGATGGAGCACCGCGCATTGGAGCTTTTTCGCTGATGAACCATGTCTATCTGATTGGCCAGATCATTATGAGTCTGGCGTTGGTGCTGGCCTTTGTGCGCGTTGTGCGAGGGCCGAGCCTGCCTGACCGCGTAGTGGCTATGGAATTATTTTCTACCACAGTGGTAGGAATGGTGGGGTTGCATGCCATCAAGTCGGGGGTTCCCAGTTTTCTTGATGCCGCGATTGTGATTGCGCTGATGGGCTTTCTGGCAGCAATCGGTTTTGCACGTTTTCTGGAACGGGGAGGGCCCAGGGATGATTGAGTTTATTAAAGGCACTTTTATCATCGCTGGTGCGTTATTTATATTGTTGGCCGCCGTTGGTCTCCTGCGCTTGCCTGACCTGCTCACCCGAATGCACGCCACGACCAAGGCCGCCGCCCTGGGCGTCATGCTGATCATGCTGGCCGCCGCCATGCATTTTGCGGCAACGGGCGTGGTGGCCAGGGCGCTGGCTGTTGTCGTGTTTATTTTAATGACAGCGCCGGTGGCGGCCCATGTTCTGGGACGGGCGGGGTATTTTGTCGGTACCAGACTATGGAGTGGTACCGTCAAGGATGAGTTGCGCCCCAATTACGACCCGCTGACGCACGAACTGAAAAGTGGCATGGAGACTCGTGAAAATGCCAAGCGTCAGCCACGGGATACTGACCCGGACTGAGGGCCTGAAAGGGCTGTTAACGCCCCATCCCGGGCCGCATTGTCAGGTCTGATTTCAAGCCATTCATATGAATGGCTTTTTCGTTTGTATAAAACGCTTTTATGGACCGTTTTTATAAACCGTTACCAGGGGCATATGGCGAACGACAGTCAATGGCTGGTGGTTGTGAATGGTGGTTGTGGCTGGTGTCTATGACAGGAGGTTGTGACGTGTGGCTAGTGGCTATAGATGTAGATAGTGGTGTTGGGTAGCATTGCTATGTACAATACTTATACTTAAAAACTTATTTGTCGAATAATAGCTATGCGACGTAAAGCCGACTTACCCCATAAAACCTGCCTTCTTTGTCAGCGACCTTTTGCATGGCGAAAAAAGTGGGCTCGAGACTGGGATAACGTTCGCTACTGCAGCGAACGTTGTCGTAGAGCGGCAAAGAGTCGAGCCGTGAATGCCGCGCGGCGTGACGAGGAGGCAAGGCCATGACCCGTTCTATCGTTGATGTTGTCTGGTTACATAATGAGTTACGTATTGCCGACAACCCATTGCTGCATTTTACTGAGCCTCCCGAGCAGCTACTGTGTGTCTATGTGCTGGACGAGCGATGGCTGGAGCCTGCACTAGCAGGCCAGACCATCGCGCGGGTTGGCCCGCCACGGCTGCGTTTTCTCTGGCAAAGCCTGATGGAATTACGTGGCGAGCTTTTAAAGCTGGGGAGTGACTTATTAGTCCGCATCGGTTCTCCCGCTGATGAGGTGGCTAAACTGGCCAACCACCTCAACGCGCGTACCATCCGCGTGGCGCATCAGCCAGGCATTGAGGAAAACCAGCAGATCAATGCCATTGCGCCGTTATTGGAAAAAGGTACGCAGCTTGATGTAGTGGAGAACAACTCACTACTTGCCAGTGAACAGCTGCCTTTTGCTCTGTCCGATTTGCCTGGAAGTTTTTCAGCGTTCAGACGTAAAGTAGAAAAGCACTGTGATGTGATTAAGCCGAGCCATGCTCCGGTGACATTGCCTCCCTGGCCCGAGGCGCCGAGAGGGTTTCCCGCCTTGAAGCAGGTGTGTGAAATGTCAGCAGACTGGTATCCCGATGAGCGTAAAAATCTGGTCTGGGTGGGCGGAGAGTCGGCCGGACGGGAGCGCTTGAATGCGTTTATCTGGGAACATGATGGCCCGGCCACCTACAAGCAGACGCGTAACGGTTTATTAGGCGATCATTTTTCGACCCATCTTTCTCCCTGGTTAGCTCACGGCTGCCTCTCGCCTCGTCAGGTGGTTCATGAAGTGAGCATCTGGGAAAGCAAGCACGGCAGCACTGAGTCCAGTTACTGGATTTTTTTTGAACTGTTGTGGCGCGAATATTTTCATCTGGCCGCACAGCTTGAACAGCAGCATTTATTTGGTCGGGCTGCATTACCCGAGCCGGACGAAGCGTTTACTGCCTGGCAGCAAGGAACAACAGGTCTGCCGTTTATTGATGCGGCGATGACGGAACTTGCCAACACCGGTTGGATGTCTAACCGTGCCAGACAGAACGTCGCCAGTTTTCTGGTTAAAGATCTCAACGTTGACTGGCGCCTTGGTGCGACCTGGTTTGAACACTGCCTGATAGATTACGATGTGGCCTCGAATTGGGGGAACTGGCGTTACGTGGCTGGTGTCGGAAGAGACCCACGCCAGGATCGTTATTTCAACGTGCTCAAGCAGGCGAGTCACTATGATCCGAAGGGAAACTATGTCGCTCACTGGCTTCCGGCACTTGAATCACTGCCGGAAGGGGCGGCGCGGCATCAGCCCTGGCGTGCATCGCCATCGCGATTTTCACCGCCAAGGGTAGCGCCGCAGGCCTGGGAGCCCTGGCTGATCAAGAAAGCGACATCATAAAAGGAGGCTAAGTGAGTTCGCCGCGTTTACCATCGCCACTAATGACCCGTCATCGCACCGCATGGGGTCTCGGAATGTCGGGCCTGGTGCCTTTTATTGCCTGTCTGTTAGTGGCATTTTTTGGGCCAACGGTCTGGCAAGTCTCCGCTGTATACGCATTTCTGTATTACAGCGCAGTGATTCTTTCGTTTCTTGGTGGCGCTCATTGGGGCGCTGTGATGCAGCGTGCTGACGGTGAGCGCGTGACTGGCGATGTGCGTCGACTGGCACTGGCCATGTTGCCAAGCCTGATTGCCTGGCCCGCTTTGATGTTAAACCCAGTTGTGGGTCTCTGGGTGCTGATGATCGGGTTTGTGTTGATCTGGATATATGACCTGAGCCGAGAAGGGCGCTTTGGCTGGCCGGCCTGGTATCTGCTGTTGCGCTCTGTGTTAACCGTGGTGGTGGTCATCGCACACGCAGGGATGGTGCTGCGGCTGGGAGACAGCGCCTGGGGCTAAGGCAGGTAAAGGGCTTACCCTCATGTCAAGGGGCCTTTTATTTTGCTATTGTCTGTTCGCTTTACAGACCACTTTTATCATCGATTAATCTTGGTATTGATCGTTATTTTCAGACTGTTGTTATAGATTGCTTAAAGGACTAACTGCATGGCGCGTTTCACGTTGACTCTAAAACCTTATCGCCCCTTTTTACTGGGTGCTTCCGTGGTGCTGCCACTGACTCTGCTGTCGGCGTGTGCTTCAGCCCAGTCCCAGACAGCACAAATCGATACCTCCGATACATCGCAAAACGCTCAGCAGGAGGCGCAATCACCGCAGGTCGAGGCAAATCAGACCCAACCAAATCAGGCCGAGTCTCAACAGAGCTATGCCAGTTTCAATGCCTGGCTTGAGGCGTTTCGCCGTGACGCCGCGGCAGAAGGGATCAGCCCACGCGCACTATCAGCACTGGATAACGTGCGTTACCTGGAGCGGGTGATTGAGTTGGATCGCTACCAGCCTGAATTTGTACGTCCTGTCTGGGAATATCTGGACAGCGCGGTTTCAAGTACTCGCGTCACGAATGGACGCGAAAAACTCGCCGAACACCGCCAGACCGCCGCGCAAATGCAGCAGCGCTATGGTGTGCCTGCTGAAATCATCGTGGCGATCTGGGGTATCGAAAGCAATTATGGCGGCAACTTTGGTGATTTCTCAGCATTAAATGCCTTCGCCACCCTGGCCTATGACGGGCGCCGTAGCGATTTTGCACGCGGTGAACTGCTGGCCGCGCTGCGGATTATTGATAGTGGTGATATCGCAGCAAGCGATATGATTGGATCCTGGGCGGGGGCCATGGGGCATACCCAGTTTATTCCCTCAAGCTTTGAGGCTTACGCCAAAGACGGTGATGGCGACGGTCGGCGTGATATCTGGGGGAGTATTCCTGATGTCATGGCGTCAACCGCCAATTACCTGGCGCGTGCCAACTGGCAGCCTGGCCAGCCCTGGGGCGTTGAAGTGGCACTTCCTGCTGGCTATGACTACGCCCAGACCGAGCGTCGCAGCAGTGCTGAATGGGCGGCCCAAGGGGTGCGAGCCATGAGTGGTAGCCTGCCTTCTTTTGACAGCGCTGCGGTGATCGTACCCGCAGGCGCGCAAGGACCCGCCTTTATGGTGGGGCCAAACTTCCGTTCCATTTTGCGTTATAACAACGCCACCAGCTATGCGTTGGCCGTGGGGACCCTGAGCGATGCGATTGCCGGGCGTGCGGGCATTCAGCAGAGCTGGCCCCGTGATGAGGTGCCGCTAACCCGTGATGACGTACGTGAACTTCAGCAGGGCCTTAATGCGCTGGGGTATAACGTAGGGGGTGCCGACGGCATTATGGGGCCGAACACTCGCAACGGCCTGAGGGCTTTCCAGCGTGATCAGGGAATGGTGCCTGATGGCTTTGCAACGCAATCCGTGCTGGCACGGATCAAGCAGCGTTAAACGATTCTGTCATAGCGTTTACCCGGAGATCCATATGGCGCTTCTGAAGCACAGCCTGGACAGCGTTACTTGTCAAACGACTGGCCGTCACGTAAGCCGCAACGTTAAAGTTAAACCGTTGTTCAAAGCAATGTTGATGGCAAGCGTTCTATTGACCAGCGCCTGGTTACCCACGGCTCTTGCCGACTCAAAAGGTCAGGAAGAAAGCAGTGGAGAACGGTCTGGAGAGCGTTCTGGAGAAAACGAAAAGGTGTTTGGCTGGGTAGAAAACGCCGTGATGATGCCATGGGGAATTCAGGTCAAGGCAAAGCTTGATAGCGGCGCCTTGACCTCCTCGCTGGATGCGCGTGATATTGAAACCTTCACGCGCCGAGGTGAGGAATGGGTGCGCTTTCGCTTGAAACTTGAAGATCAGGAAAGTGGTGAGGTATTCAGTGACGAACTGGAGCGCCCACTATATCGGGATTTGGCTGTGCGTGGCGCAGGCGGGCGTGATGAACGTCCGGTGGTACTGCTGGAAGTGTGCATGGGGGATACCACTTACGAAGAGCAGTTCAGCCTGCGCGATCGTGAAGACATGAACTACCCAATGCTGCTGGGGCGTCGGACCATCAGCCATCTGGGGATGTTGGATGTGCGCGAAACCTTCATCCACAAGACCCCTACCTGTAATGAAAAAACTCCCTTTGTCGCGCATGAGTCCGACAAAGATTAAGCTGCCTTATTTCTGGACGCTTCCACATTCCACAGCCACCGATTCAGGTGGCTGTTTATGTCTTCGGGCCTAGAACAATCTGGCCAACAAGGCGGTCACGGCGGTTTCTACCCGTAGAATACGCGGCCCGAGGTGAATGCCTTCGCAGCCAGCGGCCAATAGCTTCTCTACTTCCCACTCAATAAAGCCGCCCTCCGGCCCGATCAACAGAAGGGTCTTTTCATCTATGCCACGCGGGCAAGCATTTGGCATGCCGGGATGAGCCAGTAAACCACGTCGAGCATCTAACAACGCTGGCAGAACGTCCTCCACAAAGGGCCGGAAGCCCTTGCGCAAGATCACGTTTGGCAATACGGTATCCTTTGCCTGTTCCAGCCCAAGAAGCAGATGCTGATGGATTTTGCCCTCATCCAGCTCCGGCGATTGCCAGTAGCTTTTTTCTACGCGTCGCGTATGCAGCAGGGTGATGTCCTTGACGCCGAGCGCCGTGACATGTTCCAGCGAGCGCGCCAACATGCGTGGCCGTGGTAGGGCGAGTACCAGATGGACGGGTAGCGCAGGCGGCGGTGGGGTGTCCAGAGATTCCACCACGAATCTGGCATGTTGCGCATCCAGGCTGAGTAGTCTGGCCTTGCCAAGCAAGCCGCCTAACAAGCCGACTGAAAACCTGTCCTGTGGCTTAGCCCGGTGAACATCACGTAGGTGGTGTAGGCGGCGTGCGTCGTGAATGATGAATTCGTCTGGCGCAATCGCCTCTTTCGGGTCAAGTAAGATAACGTTCATGAGCTTCGCTGTGCAGGTTCAGGGGTGGTCATTGCAATGATAATGATCTCTGTGCTTGCATGGCGACGCAGGGCAGGCACAATAGCGACAAAGAGAATAACAGCTTTATTTCGTGTTTTAAGGAGAGTCGCCGTGCGCGTGATTCGTAAGTATGCTAATCGCCGTTTGTATGATACCGAGCAGAGTCGCTATGTCACGCTTGAAGACCTGCGCAAACTGATCCTTGATGAAGCCCCTTTTCGCGTAGAAGAGGCAAAAAGCGGTGAAGATATTACACGCACCATTCTGCTCTCGATCATCATCGAGCAGGAACAGGCGGACGGTGAATCAGAAGTGTTTTCCAATGATCTGTTGGCCCAGTTGATTCGCGTCTATGACATGTCCTCGCCACTTCCGCTGGCTCGCTACCTGGAGCAGGGTACGCAGTTGATGCTGGAGCAGCAAAAGCGTATGCAGGACCAGTGGCAGAAAGCCATGCGGCATTCGCCGATGGATTTCATGCGTGAGCTTGCCGAAGAAAACATGCGTTTCTGGCAGAATACCGTCAATAAAACCGGGAATGCGCCCGGCATGGGGTCTCATAAAAAAGATGACAAGACTGATACCTGATCAGTCGTTGCAGGAGCCATGCGACAGCCGGACAGGCTGTGGCATAATACGGCCCTGGTTGTTTTGACGAGGCTCCCTGCCGAAAAGGAATCACATGAAGGTTTTGATGATAGGCGGCGGTGGCCGCGAACATGCGTTGGCCTGGAAGCTGGCGCAGTCTGATAGGGTAGAAAAAGTGCTGGTAGCGCCCGGCAATGCCGGAACGGCTGCCGAGCCCAAGCTGGAAAATGTCGACCTTTCCGTCAGCGATCTGGAAGGCCTTCTGGCGCTTGCCAAAGAGGAACAGGTCGGCCTGACCGTGGTTGGTCCGGAAGCCCCGTTGGTGGAGGGTGTTGTCGATCTGTTCCGGGCGGCTGGCCTGCCCATTTTTGGCCCCACCCAGGCAGCGGCCCAGCTGGAAGGCTCGAAGTCGTTTACCAAGGATTTTCTGGCCCGCCATCAGATTCCTACCGCTGCGTACCAAACCTTTACCGCCGTTGAGCCGGCGCTTGAGTATCTGCAGCAGGTCGGCGCACCGATTGTCATCAAGGCGGATGGCCTTGCCGCTGGCAAAGGCGTGATTGTGGCCATGAACGAAGCGGAAGCCCAGATAGCGATCCGCGACATGCTCGAAGCCAACGCCTTCGGTGATGCCGGTGCCCGCGTGGTGATCGAGGAGTTTCTGGAAGGCGAAGAAGCCAGCTTTATCGTCATGGTTGACGGCGAGAATGTTGTGTCCATGGCCACCAGCCAGGATCATAAGCGGGCCTATGATGGCGATGCAGGGCCCAACACTGGCGGTATGGGCGCGTATTCGCCCGCGCCGGTGGTCACTCCAGAAGTAGATGCACGCATTATGGAGCAGGTTATCCTGCCAACGGTAAGAGGCATGGCCGCCGAAGGCGCCCCCTACAACGGATTCCTGTATGCAGGGTTGATGATTGATGAGGTGGGCAACCCCAAAGTGATCGAATTCAACTGCCGCTTTGGTGACCCGGAAACCCAGCCGATCATGTTGCGTCTTACCTCGGATTTTGCCGAGCTGTGTCTGGCTGGGGCGAAAGGGGAACTGGCTGGACGCACCTGCGAGTGGGACCCGCGTGCCGCTGTTGGCGTGGTAATGGCCGCCGGTGGCTATCCCGGCAGTTACCGCAAAGGCGATGTGATCAGCGGTCTGGATGCCGCCGAACAGCATGGTTGTAAGGTGTTTCATGCCGGGACGGCGCTGTCTTCGGACGGCCATGTCACCACCTCAGGCGGGCGAGTGCTGTGTGTTGCTGCCTTGGGGGAAAGCGTCTCCAAGGCTCAGCAGCAAGCCTATCAGGGCATTGCCGACATTCACTGGAACGGCGCTGAGTACCGTTCGGACATTGCCTATCGAGCCATCGCCCGTGAGCAAGCTCACGACTGACTCAACGCCCACTTACTCATAAGGCGCCGCCACGAAGCATGTAAATGGAGCCTGTCGTATGTGGAACCGTCGTATGTGGACCTTTAGTATGGAGCATGTAGCATGGAGCGTGTAACTCTCGACTTTCCCGTTGATGACCTGATTCATCGTCATGCGCTGAATGTGCGCGTGACCGATATGAACTATGGCCGCCATCTGGGACATGATGCGCTGGTATCGCTACTCCATGAGGCGCGTTTACAGGCTTTGATGTCGCTGGGATTCCCTGAATGGGATATGGCGGGCTACCCCAGTGTCGTCGTCGATCTGGCCGTGCAATACCAGAGTGAGGCGCGTTTTCCTGATGCGCTGGTGATTGAAACGGCGATTCCTCAGCCTGAAGGCAAGGCGCTCACGGTCTATCACCGCGTGATGGCGGAAGAGGGCGCACGCACGGTCGCCACGGCACGCCTGAACCTGCTGGTCGTGGACCCTGACAAAGGGCGTCCGGTGGCGGTACCTTCCCAGGTGATGGATGCGTTATCCAAAGCGAGAGACGCTTAATGTCTCGTGAATATCCGATTATATCCGTCACGGGCTCATCGGGAGCAGGCACCACCACTGTTCGGCGCAGCTTTGAGCGTATGTTCCAGCGTGAAGATGTTCACGCTGCCATGGTGGACGGTGATGCCTTCCACCGCTATACGCGCAAGGAGCTGCACCGCATGTTTCGTGAGGAGCCCGAGCGCAAGGATGAGCTGTCTCATTTTGCCGTGGAAGCCAACCTGCTGGATCGGTTGGAAGGGCTTTTCAGCGAATATGGTGAGCATGGTAGCGGCCAGTTTCGCCACTATATCCACGCAGAAGATAAGCAAAAAATCGAAGCCGGTTACCGGGTGGGGACCTTCACCGAATGGCAATCGCTGCCAAGCGGGACGGATCTGCTTTTCTATGAAGGGCTGCATGGGGGTCTGGTGACCGAGGAATATGATATCGCCCGTCACGTGGACCTGATGATTGGCGTGGCACCGACCATGAACCTTGAGTGGATTCAGAAAATTGACCGCGATACCAAAATGCGTGGTTACTCCCAGGAAGCGGTGATTGACACCATTCTTGGACGTATGGACGATTACGTGCGCTATATTCAGCCGCAGTTTTCTCGAACCCACATCAATTTTCAGCGTGTGCCGACGGTCGATACCTCCAACCCGTTTGAAGTGCAGGATATTCCCACCGACTCGGAATCTTTCGTGGTTATTCGTTTCCGCGACCCTTCAACCGTCGACTTTCCCTGGTTGCTGGCGATGATTCAGGATTCGTTCATGTCTCGGCCACACACGCTGGTGGTGCCTGGTTCGCGCATGTCGCTGGCAATGGAATTGATACTTGCGCCGTTGGTGCGTCATCTGCTCGCCCAGCGGCGTTTTCGCTAAGCTGATATAGGCGGCGTTTGTGTTCGCCGCCCTTGATGAGGAGTCTTCCATGGACTGTCTGTTCTGCAAGATGATCAACCGAGAAATTCCGGCGGATATCGTTTATGAAGACGACGACGTGCTGGCGTTCAATGATATTAACCCGCAGGCGCCGACACACATTCTGATCATCCCCAAAAAGCATATCGCCACGCTCAATGACATCGAAGAGAGCGATCTGGCGATTATTGGCCGTTTACAGTTCACAGCGGCCAGGCTTGCCAAGGAAAAAGGCTTTGCTGAAGACGGCTATCGTGTGGTGATGAACTGCAACGAAATGGGTGGCCAGACGGTGTATCATATTCACATGCACTTGATGGGTGGACGCGAATTTACCTGGCCAGCAGGCTAGCATGTAAAAAAATGGCGAGCATAAAAAGGGCACCTTGACGGTGCCCTTTGCGATTGCCCGGACAAATTGGCCAATTGGCCGTCAGGCGTCGATACGCTTGTACTTCATGCGCTTAGGCGTGTCGTTGCCCACCCGCTTTTTATGGTCTTCTTCGTATTCGGTGTAGTTACCGTCAAAGAATACCACCTGAGAATCCCCTTCGAATGCGAGGATATGCGTCGCGATGCGGTCAAGGAACCAGCGGTCGTGAGAGATCACCATGGCACAGCCGGGGAAGGCAAGCAGGGCTTCTTCCAGTGCTCGCAGGGTTTCAATATCCAGGTCGTTGGAGGGCTCATCCAGCAGTAACACGTTGGCACCCTGTTTCAGGGTCTGTGCCAGCTGCAGGCGTCCACGCTCACCGCCGGAGAGTTCATCAAGGCGTTTCTGCTGATCATTACCCTTGAAGTTAAAGCGCCCCACGTAAGCGCGCGAAGACACTTCATAGCCATTGATATTGAGAATATCCTGACCATCGGACACGGATTCCCAAACGGTCTGTTTGTCGTCGAGGGCATCGCGCAGCTGTTCGACATAGGCGATCTTGACGGTCTCACCAATGACAACTTCACCCGCATCGGGCTGTTCCTGGCCGGTTACCAGCTTGAACAGCGTCGATTTACCTGCGCCGTTACCGCCGACGATACCGACAATGGCACCTGGCGGAATGGTGAACGAAAGGTCTTCGTACAGCAGTTTGTCATCAAAACGCTTGGAGACATTGTGAAACTCGATAACCTTGTCGCCAAGGCGTGGGCCAGGCGGAATATAGATCTCGTTGGTTTCGTTGCGTTTCTGGAAGTCGCCAGACTGCATTTCTTCAAAGCGGTTAAGGCGCGCCTTGCTTTTGGCCTGACGGCCTTTGGCATTGGAGCGAACCCATTCCAGTTCCTGCTTGATCGCTTTCTGACGCGTAGCTTCCTGCTTGCTTTCCTGATTCAAGCGTTGTTCTTTCTGCTCAAGCCACTGGGAATAGTTACCCTCAAAAGGAATTCCCTGACCTCGGTCAAGCTCAAGAATCCAGCCAGCGACGTTATCCAGGAAGTAGCGGTCGTGGGTGATAGCGACGACAGTGCCGTTATAGTCATGCAGGAAGCGCTCCAGCCAGGCCACTGATTCGGCATCAAGGTGGTTGGTCGGCTCATCAATCAGCAGCATGTCCGGGCTTGAAAGCAGCAGGCGGCAAAGGGCTACACGGCGGCGCTCACCACCGGAAAGGTTGCCGACCTGGGCTTCCCAGGGGGGCAGGCGCAGGGCTTCGGAGGCAACTTCAAGCTTGCGCTCGATGTTGTGAGCATCCGCCGCCTCGATGATGTTTTCAAGGCGCGCCTGCTCGCTGGCAAGGGCGTCAAAGTCGGCATCAGGCTCTGCATAGGCCATATACACGGCATCCAGCTTTTCCTGTGCTTCCTTGAGCGCGCCGAGGGCTTCCTCAACGGTATCACGCACGTTTTTTTCGTCGTCGAGTTCCGGCTCCTGCGGCAGATAGCCAACATTGATGCCCGGCATCGGACGAGCTTCACCTTCAAACTCTTTATCGACACCGGCCATAATGCGCAGCAGTGTAGACTTACCCGCGCCATTAAGACCCAGTACGCCAATTTTGGCGCCCGGGAAAAACGACAGCGAAATATCTTTGAGAATCTGTTTTTTGGGCGGCACGATTTTGCCAACCCGATTCATGGTGTAAACGTATTGCGCCATGGAAATCCGATAGGTTGAGAAATGAAAGTCAGTTGCGACTCGGTTCGTGATCTTCAGTAGAAGATAATAGTGCCCAGCGTACGTAAAGGCCAGAACCGAAACATTCTGTATCCTATCACAAGCGCTCGACGTAAGACGGCAATGGCCTAATCTTCGTCAGTATCCCAGCCATCATCAAGCGCCTTGCGTAAGCGGCGTTCTTCCAGGAGAGCCTCAACGCGGCGGCGTGCGCGCAGGGTGTCGTTTTTATTGGAACGACTTCGACTGTAATGCTCGTCATTGACGGCATCAACAGGGTCCAGGTCGTCAGTCTCAAGAAAGTCTGATGCGTTATCAGACGGGAACTGGCTGGTATCACGATTCAGGGGGTCACGGCGCATATCAAGGCCCTCCAACCCAAGCCGGTAAACCGGCAGCTTAAGGCTTCACCATGGTGAAGGTTTTCGCAATAAAGTGACCGCAGTAATACGGTTCTTATCGCCTTTATCGCTGTATAGCCTTGACCGGGTTGGAGATCAAGTGGCTGAGCCGTTTTTTATGATAATTAATACAACCAGACGCCCGTCAGGCGTAGCGGTTTACTGAAGCGTATCTTCCTTCTGTTGCTTCAATGCCTCAAGCGCCTGCTGGGCTTCGACGCGTTCTGTGACGTCTTTCTGAACACCAATGTAATACATCAGTTTATCGTCTTCGTCATAAACCGGTGTGATGGACAGCTCATTCCAGAAAGCACTGCCATCCTTTCGGTAGTTGCGTAGCACTTCACGGGAAGGGCGGCCTTCCTTGAGTGCCAGACGAATGGCCTGAAGCGCATCCTGATCCCGGTCATCGTTCTGCAGGAAGCGACAATCGCGATACAGGATTTCGTCCGCGCTATAGCCGGTCAGTCGCTCAAAGCCCTTGTTGACGTAAATCAGTATGTTTTCATCGCCTTCCTGCTCGGCAACGACAATACCGTCTTCGGACGCGTCGACAATGCGTTCAAGTAATTCCGGGCTGATCAAGGGTGATCGTTTCATTAAAAGGTTCCTGTTGCAGCTCCAGTTATTGCCGATAACCATAGAGTGTAAAGTGAGTGAGCCATGGTCAATCGGTACATCTTTGAGTGCTTTATCATTTGTTTAACAATCTTCTGGAACAGAATAGCAAATGTCGCGTTGCCTAGCTTGCTATCAGACTCATATTGTCGAGCTATTCAAAGCATTGCAACACTACCAACCGCTGTTGGCCGTGTTTAATTCAAGCCGCCAGTGAAATCTGGGCTTTTGAAACACGCTTTTTTTAAAACATGTTTTTTAAACACGATCTCCTGACGGTTCCGTACGCCGACTATTCGACTTCAGGTAGCTGCCGGGCGCTGAGCATGGCGCCAAAGGCCGTGACAGCCAGCACGACCAGCAGCGCCGGGCTACCCAGCCACTGGGCCAGACCGCCGAGAACGCCACCTACCACCAACATCAAAACGCCGGTCAGCGTGTTGGAAAGCGCCACATAAAGTGCGCGGTTATCCTGGTTTGCCATATCCATCAGATAGGTCTTACGGCCTAACCGCACGCCGTGGTGAACAATGACCAACAACCCGTAAATCAGCGCATAGGGCCAGATCGCTGTGCTCCAGGTGGCCGGTACCCAGGCAAGCAGGGCACCGAGCAGGCAACATACCAGGGTGCCAATCGCCGCATCACGCATCACCTGACGGCTGGAAGCATCCGCGCGCTTTCCCCACAGTGGGTCAGCAAGCATGCCCGCTATGCCTGATACAACAACCAGCAGCCCAAGACCACCCAGCTGAGTGCCGCTTTGCTGCTGGCCCAGCAGCGCCATATAAGGCAGAGCCAGAGCGCTTGAAAGCAAAAGCGCACGGGCAAGATTGAAGTGCAGAAAGGTACGGTCTTCCTTGAGCAGCGAAAACCCCAGCTTGATACTGTCCCAGGCGTTTTCTCCCCCTTTCACAGCGCCAGGGGTTTCCTTGATGCGCGCTGCGCAAAAGGCATTCAGCGCCCAGCCGATGGCTGCCGTGGCTAATAATATCGCCAGTGCCCACTGGCCAGGGCGATCATCAAACAGCATCAACACACCCCCTGCGAGCAGGGTGGCACCACCGGCCACGCTACCGCTCCAGCCCATCAGGGTGCCGCGGCGTTTCTTGGCTATGGTTTTGCCCATCACATCCTTGGTGGCAATTGAGGAAAGCCCCCGTGCCAGTGACAGGGCAACCAATACGATCAACACCAGACTGCCGCCCAGCGTCCCGCCGCTGGTCACAGCGAGCAGGGCAAGTGCTAACGCACACAACGCCTGAAGCAGCCCCCCGGCGACCCAGACCCACTTGCGCTGAGGTTTAAGACGGATGAAGCCTGCCACAAAAATCTGTGGTAATAGAGCGCCGGACTCACGAATCGGCACCAGTAACCCCACCATCCATACGGGCGCGCCGATAATCCCCATTAGCCACGGCAGCACCAGCCGGGCGCTGGATAGTTCGTCCGCCAGTTTGTTGCCAAATGATGCCCATAGGTGGCGCATGAAGTTGCGCGGTTGCTCCTGGCAGGCACTTTCCGGGATGTCATCGCACAGGCGGCTGTCTTCATCACCTGTAAGCCATTCATAGAGCTTGGTCTGGGAAATGTCGGGTCCTGCCATTAAGCCTCCGCGGCTGTTATGTTATAGGCCGTCATCGGACAAACGGTTCGATGAAATGGCAAGTCAGCGAATGAATACGCCTTGCCAGCGTAGCAAGATTTTACATTTCAAGGGAGCATCAGGATGCCATCTTTCGTAAGTGGTGGATCATGACACAAGATAAACAGGCAATGTTGTATGGGTTGGGTGCCGTCATGCTGTGGTCAACAGTGGCCACTGCCTTCAAGGTGGCACTGGAATGGATGACGCCTCTGGAGCTGATGTGGATTGCAGCCCTGGTGTCCTGGTTGCTGATGGGTGTATTGGTGGTCATGCGTGGCCATGGCCGGCAGGCGCTGGCGCGAGGCTGGCGCACGGCGGCCTGGGCAGGAATGATGAACCCGGTGGCATATTATCTCGTGCTGTTTGCCGCCTACGACCGCCTGCCCGGTCAGGAAGCCATGGCGCTGAATTATACCTGGGCGCTGGCCATGGCATTGCTGGCCGTGCCGATACTGGGGCAGCGGCTGACACGCACGGATATCATCGCGGGCCTGGTGGCTTACGCGGGCGTCTGGGTTATTGCCACCCGTGGGCAGGTGTTTAATGTGCAGTTTGCCGACTCGTTAGGGGTGCTGCTGGCCCTGGCGTCGACGCTGCTGTGGGCGCTTTACTGGTTGCTCAACGCCCGTGATTCGCGTGAGCCGCTGGTAGGGCAATGGCAGAACTTTACCGTTGGCTTGCCTGTGCTGACGGGGCTTCTGATCGTTGGTCCGGGCTTTACCTGGCATGGCTGGCCTGCTTTGGGTGCCGGGGTATATGTGGGCCTGTTTGAAATGGGTATTGCGTTTATTCTGTGGCAACTGGCGGTGCATAAAGTCTCGCGCACCGCCAAGGTGTCTAACCTGATCTTTCTGTCACCGCCCATATCGCTGCTGTTGCTGTTCTGGGTTGTTGGCGAGCCTATCCTGCCTTCCACCCTGGTGGGGCTGGTATTCATTCTGGCAGGGTTAGGGCTTCAGCAGCGTCAGAAAGCCGCTGCCTGAATACTGAGAATTGCTCAGTTGGCCGTTTGCTGAGCAAGCTGGCGCTCTAACCTGGGGGCCAGCACAGGCCAGACGTTTTCGACAATCAGGGGCTGCGCTTTCTCATTCGGATGAATGTCATCGCTTTGCATCAGGTTGTCATTCAGGGCGATACCTTCCAGCAGGAAAGGCAGGAAAGGCACATCGTAGTGATCCGCAAGCCGGGTATAAACCTTCTTGAAGGCATCGCGATAGGCCTGGCCGTAGTTAGGCGGAATATCAATCCCCAACAGTATGACCTCAGCGTTGATGGCAAGGCCCTGCTCAATCATATCGGCGAGGTTGTCATGCATCTGGGTGGGGGAAAGGCCGCGTAAACCGTCGTTGCCACCAAGTTCGAGAAGAACCATGTCAGGCTCATGCTGTCTCAACAGTTCGGGAAAACGTTGGGCACCGCCGCTGGTGGTTTCACCACTGACGCTGGCATTGATAACCTCGACGTCATTCCCCAGACGCTCTGCCAGCAGGGCGACCCAGCCCTGATCCTGCTCCATATTGTAGGCGGCACTCAGGCTGTCACCCATCACCATAAGCTGCAGGCGTTCATCGGCATGGGCCGTGTTTGGCGAAAGCAGACTGAACGTGACCACCAATGCCATCATCACACACGCCATCGAAGCGCTCTGCACGGAAGACGTTCGCCAGGCGTGATAGATTGTTTTCCCCTTGCGATGAGGATTCAATGGGTGGCAATACTCAACGACACTGCGCAAGCAGGCACGAATCCCGCCAGTGCCAGTTAAATAGTGACTACTTAAAGAGGTACTACGCTTCATGTCCGACTCCTCTGATTCATCATCCCGTGTTACATCTCAACCATTGACCACCTCAGGCGCACAAGGTGCAGAAAATACCGTGCTGCAAGCCAAATCACTGTGTAAGTCCGTGACCAGTGGTGAACGCACGCTGACGATATTACAGGACCTTTCGTTGGACGTCGTGGCGGGGGAAAGTGTCGCCATCCTGGGGAAAAGCGGGGCAGGAAAATCCACGCTGCTGGGCTTATTGGCCGGGCTTGATATCCCAAGCGAAGGGGAGTTGGTCATGTTCGGTCATTCCCTTGGCCGCCTGGATGAAGATGGACGAGCCGGGTTGCGGGCCGGGCGGGTCGGCTTTGTGTTCCAGAACTTTCAGTTACTGCCGACATTAAGCGCTTTGGAAAACGTACTGTTACCGCTTGAACTGTCGCCGCGCGCCGGCGAAGCATCCACTGCCCAGCATTGGCTTGGACGGGTGGGACTCGGGGAGCGCACGGAGCATTTGCCCAAGCAGCTTTCCGGGGGAGAGCAGCAACGGGTCGCCATAGCCCGTGCGTTCGTGACCGACCCCGAGCTTGTGCTTGCCGATGAGCCCACCGGTAACCTTGACCCGGAGACAGGTGGGGAAGTGATTGATTTGCTGTTTTCACTGAACCGCGAAGCCGGTACCACCCTGATTCTGGTGACCCACGACCACGCGCTGGCGCGCCGCTGTAGCCGCTGTCTGCGCCTGGAAAACGGGTGCCTCACGGCATTTCAGCCAGAAGATGCCAATGCCCCCGCCGAGGAGCGTGCATGAACCCCAATAACGTTCGTCTTGCCGGGCGAAGTCTGCGGCGAGATCTGCGCGCCGCGGACGTGCGTGCCCTGTTTGCCGCCCTGGTGCTGGCCGTGGCGGCTTCCACCATGATTGCCTTTTTTATCGATCGTCTGGAACGGGGCCTGGAGCGCCAAGCCAGCCAGTTACTGGGTGGTGATCTGGTCATCGAACAACGTGACCCGTTTTCGCCAGAGGTACGCGATGCCCTGACGCAGGCAGGGTTTGAATTGAGCGATCAGGTGGACCTTGTCTCGATGATTCGTCAGGGCGAGCGCTTTCAACCCGCCAGCCTCAAGGCGGTGGATGATGCGTACCCGCATTACGGGACCTCGCATGTCGACCGGGGAAACGGGGTCGAAATGCTGGCCTTTGGGCCGCCGCCCGGTGAGGCCTGGGCGGATCCACGCCTGGTCAACCTGATTGATCTCTCACTCGGTGACGAGGTGCAGGTGGGGGAAACCTCACTGGTCGTCAGTGGTTTTATTGAACGTGAAGCCGATCAGTCCGCTGGGTTTGGAGGTTTTAACCCACGCCTGATGGTACACGTGGATGACCTTGACGCCACCGGCCTGATTCAGGATGGCTCACGGGTAGAGTTTGAAATTCTGGCGGCAGGCCCACCCGAGGCGTTGGACGCGGTTCAGCCGCTGCTCAATGAGTTACGTCTCGCGGGCGTTGAAGTGCGTGACATCCGTGATGATCGCCCGCAGCTGGGCAATGCCCTGGAGCGGGCAGAAAGCTACCTGGGCATTGCCGGGCTTGCCGCTGTGCTGTTGGCGGGTGTGGCGGTGGCCATGTCGACCCGACGTTATGTGGAACGTCACCTGGACACTGCCGCGCTGTTGCGCTGCTTTGGTGCCAGCCAACATCAACTGGTGGTGATTTTTTCGTTACAGCTGATTGGGCTGGCGCTGGTGGCCTCAATTCTTGGCGCAATATTGGGGTTGATCGGCCAGGCTATTTTGCTGGCATTGTTAGCCAGTTTTCTGCCCATGACGTTACCAGCGCCTGGGTTTATGCCGCTGTTGCTGGGCGTTTTTACCGCGATTGCGGTGTTGGTGGGGTTTGCCGGGCCAACGCTGTTACGCATTCAGCGGGTGAGTGCTCTGAAAGTGTTGCGCCGGGAGCTGGACCCGCTACCGCCATCCGCCTGGCTGGTTGTGATATTTGCGGCACTGGTCTTTGGAGGCCTGCTGTGGCTTTACTCTGGCAGTGCGGTGCTGGCGCTTGCGTTACTGGCCGGTGGTGGCGTACTGCTGGCCGGGCTTTGGGGGCTGGGTAACTTACTGCTCAGCGGTGTGCTGCTGCTTGTCCAGCGCTTCAAAGGGCATAGCGAGTGGCACCAGGCACTCCGCCTGGGCGGCCGCCAGTTGGCGCGGCGGCGTCAGGCCGGGCTTGGCCAGCTGCTGGCCTTTTCGGTCACGTTTTTCGCCATGGCCATGATGGTGCTGGTACGCGGCGACCTGTTAACCACCTGGCAGGCGCAGCTTCCCGAGAACACCCCCAATTACTTTGCGATTAATATTCAGCCGCCTGAGCGGGATCCTTTTGAGGACGCGATTGCCCCTCATGTGGCCGAGCAAAGCACCTTGTACCCGATGGTGCGTGGACGGATGACGCAGATTAACGGCATGGCGGCGCAGGAAGCCGTTAATCCCGAAGCGCGTGGCGACAACGCCCTGCGCCGTGAGTTGAACCTGACCTGGCAGGCCGAGATCCCGGAAGGCAACGAATTGGTGGCGGGCGAATGGTTTGATGACTATACGGCGGAAGCGCCATCCAACTCCGGCTGGATGGCAGAAGTGGACGCTGTTCCAGCGCCGCGCGCCGCGCCTATTTCCATGGAAGATGGCTTGGCAGAAAGGCTGGGATTAAACCTGGGTGATGAAATCGTTTTTAGTGTGGGAAGCAATGATATTGTGACCCGCTTAACCAGCCTGCGAAGCCTGAACTGGGACAGCTTCAAGCCGAATTTCTACGTGATATTCCCGCCGGGTGTGCTGGAATCCTACGGGCATAGTTTTATTACCGCGTTTTATCTGCCGGAGGATGAGCAGAACCTGATGCGCGAGCTGGTCGAGCGCTTCCCAGGCGTGACGCTACTCAATGTGGATGCCATTCTCGGCCAGGTGAGGGATGTGCTGACCCAGGTCACGCGTGCCATTGAAATGATTCTTATACTGGTTTTGCTGGCCGGGGTTAGCGTGCTGTATGCCGCCCTGACCGCGAGCCGCCCGGTGCGGGCGCACGAAAGTGGGTTGCTGCGCGTGTTCGGCGCTGGCAACCGGATGATTTCGCGTATTCAGGGGGCCGAGTATGCACTGCTGGGGTTCGCCAGTGGCCTGATGGGGGCCGCCCTGGCAGAAATTGCCACGGCGCTGCTTTACGCCTACTTGCTGGATCTGCCTCCCCGCCCGCATTTCATGCTTTGGCTGCTGCTACCTCTGGGAGGTGCATTGCTGATTGGCTTGATTGGCCACTGGCTGTCGCGAGGGCTGCGTCGTCAGGCCCCCGCTGCAAGCCTTGGGTTACTGGGCGAAGCATGAGCAGGCCTCCCTTCCATACCGTTGGAAGGGAGGCAAGCCAAGGGCCTCGTACCGCCTGGCCAACCAGCTAGATTGCTAAAAACAGCGTATCAAATAAGGATGACAATGACGGGTCGTGAAGAGAAAACGCGTCGTTACGCGCTATTACAAGCCCAACTGGAGATGGCGCAGCGTCAGGATAAAGCCGTCATGCTGGTCGTGGCAGGTCATGCCGCAACCCATAAAAGCGTGCTGGTGAACCAGCTCAATCACTGGCTGGAAAACCGCCAGACCGAAGTTCACGCCCTGGCACCCAGTGAGGAAGACCGTTTGAGACCTTACTGGTGGCGTTACTGGCGGCGTGTGCCCGCGCGTGGCCGCGTCGGAATATTTGTTCACGGCTGGTACGGGGATGTGCTGTTTGCCCGTGTTGAACAGCGCATTCAGGCAGGCGCCTTTGCCGACCGGCTTGATCAGATCAATGACTTTGAAGCCACGCTTGCCCATGAAAATGTCGTGATGGTGAAGGTCTGGCTGGATATCGACGAAACCCGGCAAGCCGAACGTCTGCATAACCTGCAGGCCGACCCTGCTCGCGCTTGGCAGATCAATGAAAGCCACTGGCAGCGCCATGCCCAGTACGCCGCCATTCAACATCACGCCAAACGCCTGCGTGAGGCAACGCATACGCCTTACGCGCCCTGGCACTGCATTGCCAGTGAAAGTGCGGAGCAGCAGCTGGGTGAGATTACGCAGTTATTACAGGCGGCACTGACACAACCGCCATCAAGGCCTTCGCCGCCGGCCTCTGCATTGCCTGGCGGGCTGCCTGAAAAAACGGATTCTCCCCGGCGGGAACTGACCTCGCCAAAATCCCCAGAGGGTGAATGTAACGACCTGAAAACCAACAGCGACGGTAAAATAGCCAAAAAAGTCTACCGTCAGCGGCTGGCTGAATTGCAGGCACGGCTTGCCTATAACCATCGGCGCTGCCTTCAGCGCGGCATCCCGGTGGTGTTAGCGTTTGAAGGGCACGATGCCGCTGGCAAAGGGGGCAGTATTCACCGCGTGACCACCGCACTGGATGCGCGCTACTACCGCGTTTACAGCGTGGCAGCACCAAGTGATGAAGAGCGCCTTGAACCCTGGCTGTGGCGATTCTGGCGTCGTTTGCCGCGGGATGGTCGTGTGGCGATTTTTGACCGAACCTGGTACGGACGTGTCCTCGTCGAAAGGGTGGAAGGGCTCGCCGGGGAAAAAGCTTGGCAGCGCGGCTTTACCGAAATCCGTCACTTTGAAGCCCAGTTATTGGCCCATGGCGCCGTGGTTGGCAAATTCTTTCTGGCCATCAGCAAGGAAGAACAGCTCAAGCGCTTCAACGCACGGGCAAATACACCCCACAAACAGCACAAGCTGACCGACGAGGACTGGCGTAACCGCAAGCGCTGGGATGACTATCAGCTAGCACTGTACGATATGCTGGCCTATACCCACTGCCATGGCGCTCCCTGGCATCTGGTTCAAACCGACGATAAACGCCTGGCGCGGCTGACGGTGTTAAGCCAACTCAATCAGCTGCTGGAGAACCGGTTAGGCAGCCCATGAAAAGCGTTCATACAGCACGTGACCAACAAGCAATGAAACTCGTGTCAAGCTGCGTTATGATAACGGCCTAGTTATTTCTTTCAGATTGCCTTTCGCTACGAGGTTTACCGCCGATGTTCAGCCGCGACATGAGAATTTCCGGATTCGATGATGTGCTATTTGATGCCATGCAGAAGGAAGTGGAGCGCCAGGAAGCCCACATCGAACTGATCGCGTCCGAAAACTACGCCAGCCCCCGTGTGCTTGAAGCTCAGGGTAGCCAGCTGACCAACAAATATGCCGAAGGGTATCCGGGCAAGCGCTACTACGGTGGCTGCGAGTTTGTTGATATTGCTGAAAATCTGGCGATTGAATACGCCAAGGAACTGTTCGGTGCTACCTACGTCAATGTGCAGCCGCACTCCGGCTCCCAGGCGAACAGCGCCGTTTTCCAGGCGCTGGTCAAACCCGGTGATACCATTCTGGGCATGAGCCTGGATGCGGGTGGTCACCTGACGCACGGCGCCAAGCCGAACTTTTCCGGTAAGCACTACAATGCCATCCAGTACGGGCTGAACGACCAGGAGCTGATTGATTACGATCAGGTGGCGGCGCTGGCGCGTGAACATCAGCCGAAAATGATCATCGCCGGTTTCTCAGCGTATTCGCAGATTATTGATTGGGCCAGGTTCCGTGAGATCGCCGACGAAGTGGGCGCCTACCTGCTGGTGGATATGGCTCACGTATCCGGCCTCGTGGCGGCAGGGGTTTACCCAAGCCCGCTGCCGCATGCCCACGTGGTGACGTCAACGACCCACAAAACCTTACGCGGCCCGCGTAGTGGCGTGATTCTTTCCGCCGAAGGTGATGCCGAGATCGAGAAGAAGCTGCAGTCGGCTGTCTTCCCGGGTGGCCAGGGTGGCCCGCTGATGCACGTGATCGCCGCGAAAGCGATCTGTTTCAAGGAAGCCATGCAGCCGGAATTCAAGGCCTATCAGGAACAGGTCGTGAAAAACGCTCAGGTCATGGCCGGTGTGTTCATGGATCGCGGCTTTGATATCGTCTCTGGCGGCACCGAAGATCACCTCTTCCTGCTGTCGTTGATCAAGCAGGGCGTGACCGGTAAAGACGCAGACGCCGCGCTGGGCCGTGCGCATATCACCGTGAACAAGAACGCCGTGCCTAACGACCCGCAAAGCCCGTTTGTCACCTCCGGCCTGCGCATTGGTACGCCTGCCGTGACCACCCGTGGTTTCGGTGAAGATCAGTGCCGCCACCTGGCGGGATGGATCTGCGATATCCTTGATGTGCTGGCGCGTGGCGAAGACACCAGCGAGATTGAAGAGGCTGTCAAAAACAAGGTGGAACAGGTGTGTTCACGTTTCCCTGTCTACCAGTAAGCGCACGTCATGATGTTGGCGGGTATTTTCGCTGACTTTTAACATTAAGGGTGCCTTCTGGCACCCTTAATGCATTTAGAACCGGTGAACAGGCGTTGATTGCCAATCGTTTTCTTTAGCGTAGAATTATAATTTTACATTTTACTGTCATGAACGCTGTTTCATGGCGTTAGAAGGAATGCACGTGGCACCAATGAGCTGGAAAACCTTGCGTTGGGTGCGCACCTTACGTGGCCAACTGGTTCTCGGCCTTGCCCTTACATGGTTAGTTATTATTACGCTGGTACTGGCAATGGCCTGGTACTTTGGGGAATCCATGCTCCAGCAGGGCAACATGGCGAACCTGCGTTATGATGCCGATATGCTGGCAGATGAAGTGTCTCAGCAGATGCGCTCGCGCATGGATGCCCTTGAACGGGTTGCCGATACACTGAAAGGTGAGGATGACACCGCAAGGGTAAGAGGCATACTGGCTCATAATGACTCCTTGCTGGAATGGTTTGAAGGGTTGGTTGTTGCCGACGCTGACGGCGTGATTGTTGCCGACTGGCCAGCGCTGGACAATCGCATCGGTCTCAAAAGCGGCAACTCAGAATTCTTTCGTATGCTGGAAGGCACGCGCCAGACTTATGTGAGTGAGCCTTTTATTGGCCCAGTCAGCCAGTACCCCATGGTGTTAGTAAGCGTGCCCCGGTTTGGAGAGGAGGGCGAATTTGCCGGTTATATCGGCGGCATTGTCAGCCTGAAAACTAGCGGGCTGTTTTCCCGGCTGGCGCGTATGCAGCCAAGTGAAGGCAGTTACGTTGTGATCATGACGGCATCGGGAAAAATTCTCTATCACCCCGATCGCGAGAAAATCATGAGTGACGTGCCGTCTCCCGCTGATTACCCCTGGCTGAACCAGGCGCTGGATGGCTGGCAGGGGCAGGTCAAAGGCCCCTTGATGAGCGGGCAGTATGGCCTGCAGTCCTACGCTCAGGTATGGCCGGCCGGCTGGATTGTCGGGCGTTTCCTCACCATGGAAGAAGCTCGAATTCCACTCGCCGGTTATATCAAAACGCTATGGTGGGCCTGGCTGCTACTGGTCCTGCTAATGCTGCCCTTGCTATGGTGGATTCTTGGTCGAACGTTACGTCCCCTGCGTCAGCTGGAAAGGCAGATTGGTGAAGTTGGGCTGGGGCAGCGCCGAAATGTCTTGCTATCGACCACCATGCGCGAGCTCAAGGATGTGTCTTCGACCTTCAATCGGGTAGAGAGAGAGCGTCAGGTACTGCTGACCAGCCTTCAGGAGCGGGAAGCCTTTCTGGATTCTATCTTCAACGCCACGCCCCAGGGCATGTTTGTGGCCAACTTTGATGGCGAAATCACCTACATGAACCCTGCGCTTCTGGATATGCTGGGCATTTCCTCCACTCTCCCCATGGCGAGCTGGGTGCAGCAGCTACATCCGGATGACCGTACCGGTGCAGTGGATATGTGGCAGCATAGCCTGAAAACACACACGGATTTTGTCCGCCAGCTGCGCTTTATTCGTGCTGATAACGAAACCCTCTGGCTGGATATTCATGCGCGGGTGGTGATGGTTTCCCAGGCGGACCATTCGTTGGGCATGGTCGGCATGGTCAAGGATATTACCGAACGCCGTGAGAAGGAGGCCCTGCAGCGTTGGGAAGCTGAGCACGACCCGCTTACCGGCCTTCTGAACCGCCGTGGCTTTGAGCGCCGTCTGGATGAAGCGTTTGCCGAATTTCAGAAAACCAGCACTCCCTCAGCGCTATTGCTGTTTGATCTTGACCACTTCAAACCGATCAATGATGAAGGCGGCCACGCGCTGGGGGATGAAATGCTGCGGCGGATTGCCCAGGTGGTTGCCTGGGAAGTGCGCCGCAGTGACCACGTAGCGCGCCAGGGTGGGGATGAGTTTGGCGTGCTACTGCCCAGCTGTACGCTCAACCAGGCTAAAACCATCGCGGAATCGTTACGCAAAGCCGTTAGCGAAATTTCCGTGACCCATGAGGAGAAGGAATACAACGTCACCTTAAGTATCGGCGTGACGTCTTTTGATGAAAACGATCACGGTATTAGCGATGCCATGGCCCGAGCGGATGCCGCCAGCTATGAAGCCAAGGGAAGAGGACGCAATGCCCTGGTGGTCAATATTGCCAGTACAACGGATACCGAAACGTTGTTTGAATGAATCACGCAGGCTGCTTTTAAGCTTCGGGATTGACCGCCAAATGTTTATTATAAGCGTGCTAATTATTTGGGAAAAATACGCGATTAATCGAGGATCTCGCCTGTGGGTCTGTTGGAACTGTTTGCACGGACGTTGGATGTCACCTTGCCCGTGTTTGCCATGGTATTCCTTGGGGTAGCCCTCAAACGGCTTGGCTGGATTGATTCCGCCTTTGTCTCTACCGCATCAGCACTGGTGTTCAAGGCTACCTTACCCACGCTGATTTTCATGAGCCTGATACACGCCGACCTTGACGTCGCGCTTAACCTGAAGCTCATGGTGTTTTTTGCCCTCGCCACCTTAGGGCAGCTCCTGTTCAGCTGGTTCTGGGCGACACAGCGGGTGCCGTATGAAGATCGCGGCGTCTATATTCAGGGAGCCTTTCGCGGCAACTGCGGCGTTGTCGGGCTGGCGCTGGCCGCCGCCATGTACGGCAGCTACGGTCTCTCTGCCGGGGGAGTGCTGCTTGGTGTGGTCATACTGACCTACAACATTCTTTCCGTGATTGTGCTCAATGCCTTTCATCCCGGAAAGCGCACCGACTGGCGCAGTTTATTGATCAATATTGCCAAAAACCCGCTGATCATCTCCGTTGTAGTGGCCGTGCCCTTTGCCGCGTTTTCCATCCCTTTACCCGGCTGGGTGATCACCTCGGGGGATTACTTTGCCTCCTTAACGCTGCCGCTGGCGCTGATCTGCATCGGGGCCACGCTCTCGGTCAGCTCGCTGCGTAAAGGTCACCAGGTAGCCCTCGGCTCCAGCCTGCTGAAAATGGTGGTTTTGCCATGCCTTTCCACCCTGGTGGCCTGGTGGGTGGGGTTTTCCGGGCGTGAACTGGGCCTGCTGTTTCTGTTCTTCGCAAGCCCGACCGCCGCCGCCAGTTTCGTCATGGTCAAGGCACTGGGTGGCAACACCGCGCTGGCCGCCAACATCATCGCCCTTACCACGCTGATGGCCAGCCTCACGGTGACGGTGGGTGTCTTCGTGCTGCAGTTACTCGGCTGGATTTAACCCGCTGATCGCAAGGGCTTTTTGCATCCGGCGGTTGGCGCTGCCGCCGTCAGCCGTTATACTGTCGCCTCTTTATGTCCCTGTAGCTCAGCAGGATAGAGCAGCCGCCTCCTAAGCGGCAGGTCGCAGGTTCGAATCCTGCCAGGGACGCCAGTTAAATCAGTAGGTTGCTACTATCCTATCTCTTTGAAACCCCCGTTTTTACCCTTGGTTCCCCTAGTGGTTCCTCTGGATTTGCAAGCACTGGAAAGACTTGCTGGCATTTAGTCAGGCATCTTTTCTCGGCGCATCAGCCACCCATGATGATGGATCTCCTGACACCATACGAAGCTACTTGACTCAAAAGTGTTATAGTTAGTAGACCCTTGGTTGATAGTTGATAGTTGATGGTTGTTAGAATGGTGCTTTTGCTCAAGGTTACTGCCTTGATGCCAGTCGTATGCATGTTGGCCTGCCCGACAGACGATCTGGAGCACCATCTCGACCAGTGAGGAAAACAAAATCTTGCGCGTATATTGCTTCTCGCATGTCGATTCGAACCAGCGGTCGAGCCGCTCGGTGTTGAGCAGGCGTTCAAGCAGAACACGCACTATCACGCTCGTAGGCGCGTGCTCGGGAAAGCGTTGCAAGACACCGTCCAAAATCAGTTCATTAGCACGACCACTGTGTATACACCGCAGACAAAAATTACCTTTCTTTAGTCTTGATCGCCAGTATGAAGTTGATCTTCTGTTTGCCTTTAGGCAGAGGCTTATGGAAGCAAGTCCGGCTAACCAGGGAGAGCGGGCTGTATTGCAGCTACGTTGGTAACAGGTCGCCAGGACTCACTGCCAAATGCTTCCTCAATTTGGCGCTCTAAAAGGTCAGGATTAGATCTCCTCATGATGCACATGCCAGGCGAACTGGATGCAGGGGGCGTCTACCGCCATGGTTACAGGGTTTCCAGTGCCAGGGCGATGCCCTGCCCGCCGCCGATGCACAGGGTCACGATGCCGCGACGCTCGCCGTTGCGCTGCATGGCATGCAGCAGGCGAGTGGTTAGCACTGCTCCGCTAGCGCCGATGGGGTGGCCGTGGGCGATGGCGCCGCCTTCCATGTTGACGATGTCTTCCGGTAGCCCCAGCTCGCGCTGACAGGCCAGGGCGATGGCGGCGAAAGCCTCGTTGATCTCGACCCGGTCGAGATCACCCACCGACCAACCGGCCCGCTCAAGCGCCTGTTTGACGGCAGGTACCGGGCCGATGCCGAAGTAATCCGGCTCGACGGCGCCGACGCCGAAGGACACCAGTCGAGCCATGGGGGTAAGTCCCTGCTTTTCGGCCCAACCCTGCTCGGCAACGATCATCGCCGCCGCGCCGCTGTTGAGTCCCGGGGCATTGCCTGCGGTGATGGTGCCCTCCTTGCGGAAAGCGGGTTTCATCTTGCTGAGCGATTCAAGCGACGCATCGCTGCGGTTATGCTCGTCACGGGCGAAGGTCGTGGTGCCCTTGCGGCTGGTGAGTTCCACGCCGGCGATCTCGGCATCGAAGTGGCCAGCCTCCTGAGCCCTGGAGAAGCGCTGCTGGGAGCGCAGCGCCCACTTATCCTGATCTTCTCGAGAGATGTCATAGCGGCTCACCAGATCCTCAGTATGCCAGCCGGAGTGCTTGTTGCTGAAGGCATCGTTGAGGCCGTCGAGCAACATGGTGTCGAACATGGTCACATCGCCCATACGTGCGCCCCAGCGACCTTGGGGCAGCACATAGGGCGCGCGGTCCATGTTCTCCATGCCGCCGGCGATGGTGCAGTCGGCCATACCGCTCCAGATCTCCATGGCGGCGCTCGCTACTGCCTGGGCCCCAGAGCCACAGACGCGGTTGACGGTAAGCGCAGGCACGTCTACCGGCAGGCCGCCGCCAATACCGGCCTGGCGGCTCGAGTTCATGCGACAGCCCGCTTGGATGACATGCCCCATGATCAGTGACTGTACCTTGTCGGCGGCCAAGCCGGATCGAGACAGGGTTTCCTGAATGACCCGCGCACCCAGATCCGTGGCAGGGGTGTCCTTGAGGCTACCGTTATAAGTGCCGATGGCGGTGCGAACGGGATGGCAGATAACGACGCTACGTGATGACATGATAAGTTCCTCGTATCAATAAAGGGATGGTTCCGAAGGTTCGCCTTTTGGTATAGCACACCAATCGCATTGTTACCGTGACATGCATCAAGCCCAGCGGAAAAGGGTGATTCAACGTGCGGCGCCTTCGGACGCGGTGGTGAGCAAGATGGCTGGAATGGGCCGGCCCGACGGTCAAGCTCAGGGCGATCACTTTAAAAGTGCTGGTTTTTCAGATGCCGCTTGTCAGATCAGAAGTATCTTTTTGACTGTGAATTCGTCTTCTTTACAGTAGCAAATTCATTATTCCAATAACTTCCATGTTTAGTGTTTTAGCTATTATATAGATGGGATAAAAGTCTGAAGATCAGTGCTTTTATCTGCAAGAAATCTAATTTCGGAGATGAGCATGAAAGAAATCGACAAAACCACACTACCTATCGTGCAAATGGCAAAAGACAATGACGAGTTTCGTCAGGTGCTCTGGACGGGAGACAACACACAGTTGGTGTTAATGGCGATTCCGGAAGGCGGTGAAATCGGTGGCGAAGTTCACGAAGGCCACGATCAATTACTCTATTTTGTTGAAGGGAGTGGCGAAGCCAAAATTGGCGATACTACCGTGGCTGTAGAGCCGGGTGATGTCAGTATCGTGCCCTCTGGCGCTTTCCATAATTTCCGCAATACCGGAACCGCAATGCTTAAACTTTACACCACATACTGCCCGCCAGAGCATGCTCCTGGTACCGAGCACGAGACCAAAAAGCAGGCAGATGCTGACGAATAAACGAGCGCGGGGCAGTAAGTCCCGCTTTTCGCACGAACCATCAACTTTAAAACGATTAGCGTATGAGGCTTTGTAAACGTGGATAGCATCCAATTTTCCGATTATTTACGCCGTTTCGATTATCAGGAACGCTTGGATATGAAGATTCAGATTCCTGAACTGCTGGAGCTGTATGCCGACAACAAGGCACAAATCGTCGACATTCGCTTTACCGAGGAATACACCGCCTGGCGTATTGGTTTCGGCCAGCATATTCCATTGAATGAGTTGCCAGACCGCCTTGGTGAACTTGACCGGGATAAGACCATCGTCACGATGTGTCCGCATTATGACCGAGCCGAGATAGCCCGGCTGTACCTCACCCTGGAAGGTTTCAATGCGCGATACCTGACCAGCGGTATGTTGGGCGTTGCCGATGCACTGCGTGGCGATAAGGCACGCGACTACATGGCGCGTTTAAACGATCAGCAGTAATGAACCAACATCGGCCAGCTGGTCGGCATAGAGTTCCGAGATCTTTATGACGGTATTCGACTACGGCATTTATTTTGTTGTGACGTTCATCGTCTCAACAGTATTTGCGTCAGGCGGCGTGGGTTCCGCAGTAGCACTGGTGCCCATATTTTCGATGATGGGATTACCGTTGAATCTGGCCAAAACCATCGGCCTGTTCGTTAATTCAGCCTCTACGATTGCTGCCTCGACCATCAATGTACGCAGAGGGTTAGTTGATTTCCGCTTTGCTTTACCTTTGGTGGTTTCGGTGTTGGTGGCAACGCCCATTGGTGCGTGGCTCAGCCAGTACGTTTCCGAGGTGCTCGTCCAGTGGGTGCTAACGGCCTTTTTGATGGTCAGTTCCGGATTGCTGATTTTCTCCCGACGGGAAGCCAAGGCTGCCTACGACCGCGCCTGGGTGATGTTGGTGCTCGGTGGTGCGGTTGGCCTGGTATCCGGGTTGGTTGGTGTGGGTGGTGGCACACCTATTCTTGCCGTGTTGCTGTTGCTGGGCTTCGACACGAAAAAAGCCGCTTATGCTGTCAGCTTTGTTATACCTTTTTCAACGCTGGGCGGGTTTTTCACCTATCTCAGCTTTGTTGAGATGGACTGGCCTTTATTAGCCATTGTGGCCGTGGCAGCTATTTTTGGCGGTTTCCTGGGGCAGCGGGTTATGCAGCTACACATGAATGCTGCTCAGGTCAAAAAACTCATTGCCATCATTTTGTTGATCCTTTCCGGGAAAATGCTCTGGACACTGCTGTGAAAAAGCTTGCCCGATTAGCGATAGATAGATGCCAGGGAAGACAATCAGCCATTTGAGTCTCTGATGTTCACCATCAGCATCCATGAAACCAGAAATGTTAATAGAATGAATTGCGAGGCTAACTGTGTACAGAGCACACAAGGAGCATCATAAAAGTCAGAAGGTCGGTTGGCTGCGTGCAGCTGTAATGGGGGCCAATGATGGCGTTGTTTCTACTGCCGCATTGATTCTCGGCGGGCTGGCAGCCTACACAGGCGGTGCTAATGTCGTCAAAGGTACGTTGCGCGTTACATTTTGGGGTTCCATGGCGATGATAGTTACCACTGGAATAGGAAAGTTATTTTAAACAGAACCGGGTTTCTCGTAATTAAGTAGAGGATTAGTACTATATGAAATTAAAAGCAATCATTCTCGTCGCCAGCTTTGCATTGGCCATGATGTCGGGCACTGCCGTGGCTGAAGACACCGACATCACGGTTCGAGTCATGAGTAAAGATGCCAAATTCGTAGGCACCAGCATGGGGGGCGTTCGAGTAATTCTGCGCGACCAGGAGACGGGTGAGGTCCTGGCAGAAGGTGTCACCACTGGCGGCACCGGCGACACTGCAAAAATCATGCATAAAAATGGTGGTCGCCGCGCTGCCATGGCTGACGAATCGGCTGCATCCTTCAAAACCACACTGGATCTCGACCGCCCCCGGTTAATCGAAGCAGACGTCTATGGGCCGCTTGCCCAGCCACAAGCTGCACATGCTGCAAGTGCCACCCAATGGGTTATTCCCGGCGGCCACCTTTCGGTTGGAGATGGCTGGGTTATTGAATTGCCGGGCCTTGTGGTCAACGTATTGGAGCCGGCTGCTGCCCAGGGAGTATCAGCTTCGCAAGTCGACAGTGTTTCAGTGCGCGCCAATGTCATGATGATGTGCGGTTGCCCAATCACCTCAGGCGGACTTTGGGACGCCAACAAGTTTGAAGTTGGCATGACTATCTCCAAAAACGGTGAAAAAGTGGGCGAAGAAGCCATGTCTTATACTGGAAATAGCAGCATGTTTAGCGGTGAAATGCCCGTCACAGAGCCAGGTGTATACGAAATAATCGTTCATGCTTACGATCCCAGGAATGGTAATACCGGTATCGACAAAACGACCGTTGTTATTGACTAAGAAGCAATGAAAGGGAGACAGCAGAGTATCGATATGACAACAACGATTCGCCTATGGGATCTACCTACGCGCTTGTTTCACTGGCTACTGGCTGATGCTGGGGCTAGCTTTACTGCTTAATTTTACTGCTTTTAGTACTAATTCTGATGAATAGAAATAGAGGGCTCAGCATGCTTGAACGGCTGCAACAACGACTGGGGCTACAGACGATACCCGGTATATTCTTTACCTCGGCCGCCGTTGCCATCGTGTTTGTCGCGCTGGCAGTACCGTTCGACGAGCAGGTTGCTGGCAGTTTCGGTGTGCTGACCGGCTGGGTCGCCCGAAATCTTGGTTGGTTCTATATTCTCTCGGTGTCTTCGCTGCTGATTTTTCTATTGGGCCTGGCGGTCAGTCGTTATGGCAGCATTCGTTTGGGTGGTGATGACAGCCGCCCAGATTACTCCAACCTTACCTGGTTCACCATGTTGTTTGCCGCTGGCATCGGCACTATTCTCATGTTCTGGGGGGTGGCCGAGCCGGTATCGCATTTTGCCAGCCCGCCCTTTGATGGCGTGGATTCCCGAAGCGAGCAGGCGGCCACCGATGCCATGACCATCAGCCTGTACCATTTTGGCCTGCACACCTGGACGATTTTTGCCATGCCGGGCCTGGCCATCGCTTATTTTGCCTACCGTCATAATCTGCCCATGCGCATCAGTAGCCTGTTTTATCCGGTGTTGGGTGACCGCGCTTTTGGTCCTCTGGGTTGGGCAATCGATGTTGTCGCCGTGCTGGGTACCTTGTTCGGCGTTGCTACGTCGCTGGGGCTGGGTACTTTGCAGCTCAACAGTGGTCTGAACTACCTGTTTGGCATACCCACAAATGGGTTTGTGCAGGTGGTGCTGATTATGGTGATTGCCAGTATCGCCGCCGTTTCGGTGGCGCTGGGGCTGGACAAAGGCGTGCGCCGACTGTCCCAGCTGAACATTATTCTGGCCATGTTATTGATTCTGTTTGTCGCCGTAGTCGGTCCCACTATTTTTATTGCTGAAGGCATGGTGCAAAGCGTCGGTGACTATTTTGACGCCTTGCCTTGGCTGGCATTCTGGACTGAAACCTTTAAGGAAACCGATTGGCAGCGCCAGTGGACCTTGTTCTACTGGGCCTGGACCATTTCCTGGGCGCCCTATGTGGGTATTTTCATCGCCCGTATTTCCCGGGGCCGCACTATCCGTGAATTTGTCGCCGGTGTGTTGTTTGCACCCACGGCGTTTACTCTGGTGTGGTTCGGGGTGTTCGGGCTGTCAGCCATTGAGGTTGAGTCCGTCGGCCAAATCGCGCTGGCCGAACAGGTCCAGCAGGATCCGTCGGTTGCTATCTTTGCTTTTCTGGAAGCCTTCCCGCTGGCGGAAGTTGCTTCGGCCTTAAGTGTGGTGATTATTGTGATTTTCTTCACCACCTCGTCAGACTCCGCTTCTCTGGTGATTGACATGCTCACTCGTCGGGAAGATCAGCCCTCGCTGGTGCGCCAACGCATTTTCTGGGCTGCGGCCCAAGGGGTGGTGGCGGCCACGCTGCTTTTGGCCGGTGGGCTGGAAGCGTTGCAGAATGTGATTACTTCGTTGGGCCTGCCATTCTGTCTGCTACTGTTGTTCATGGCCGTATCCCTGTTCCGGGCGCTGCGGGCCGACTACCGTGGCTATGATGTGACAGACCTGGTGAAAGGGCGAGCCTTCCCGGAAGTTGAAGCCACCGAGAGCGAACCGAAACAGGAGAACAACGATGTATCAAAAACTGCTGATCGCTATTGATCCGGATGATGATCACGAAGGTCGGCGAGCACTGAATGCTGGGCTTAGCCTCCTGAATGACGACGGTGAACTGCACTTGGCTAGCGTGTATAGCCCCGGCGGCGGTGGGTTCTTTCCGCATGTCACTGAAGAGGCGCCGGAAGAGAAAGAAGCTGAGGTGCGCAAAAAACTGGACCTTCTGGTGCGCAAATATTTGCCCATGAACAGGGAGGCCACCATTCATGTGGTGGCCGGTAGCATTAGCGAAAAGCTGGTGGGCTTGTCGGGCCAGCTGTGTGTGGACCTGATAGTGCTGGTGTCCCGGGGCAGCAACAGCCGGTGGAAGCTGCGCAAAGCGACGGTAGAGTACGTCTCAGTAAATGCACCGTGCCGAGTTCTGGTGCTGCCAGCGCTGGAAAAAGCCGAGGGTGAAGCTACCGACGATACCGAGGATAATGTCGGTGCTTAATCCAACAAGGATAGCTGGTCAGAATTCGCGGTAGCGAGTTCACTGGATTTGGTATATCAGGGACGATCCGGGCTTTTCATGCGTCGTTTTAACCGTGTTGTGCGCCAACATAAGAGTAGTAGCGTCATAATCCATGCCTCGGCCTATTGGGTCAGGCATAACCTTCCCCTGCATCCTTTCTCCACCTCGTTCGTCTTCATTGGTACTGATGACTTTAAAAGTGTTTCACCATCTTCCTTGACGAAGTGCGCTACTGGATGCTCAGGGAGATTCAGCACCGTCTCTGAGGGTCGGCATAG
Organism: Halomonas sp. LS-001; assembly: GCF_052983955.1. Classification (NCBI taxonomy): domain Bacteria; kingdom Pseudomonadati; phylum Pseudomonadota; class Gammaproteobacteria; order Oceanospirillales; family Halomonadaceae; genus Halomonas; species Halomonas sp. LS-001. The sequence continues at coordinate 2,464,053 of NZ_CM129816.1, read as the reverse complement.
CCTGGTGCCCTTATGTGTCACCACAATCGGGCGGTTGATCAAAATTGGTTCCGCCATCATGGCATTGATCAGCTGCTCATCCGCCAAGGGGCCACACACCGCCGGATGCTCTGCGCAGCAGTCGTTCACCAGGAAGCGGATTGCCTCCTGCATGTGATTCAGATTCGCCCGATAGATGATCGAGCGCCCTTGGCGACGGGATACCACCAGACCTGCCCACGACAGTACCGACAGGTGCGCTGACATCGTGGCATGTGGCACCGCCAGCTGCCGTGCGATCTCACCGGCGGGGAACCCACTCGGTTCCTGTTGAACCAGCAGGCGAATGACATTTAGGCGTGTCCCTTGGGCCAGAGCGAAAAGCCCTCAATCATTTCTGATGTTTTCATGTTTCTAAAAACATGGAATTATTGTGAGCGCGTCAAGTCCCTTCCACAAGTAAAGGCGTTGAAAGTCCTGGAAGTATAAATATCTATCTTCGCATATATATGAAAAATCGTATTGATAAGGCCCAGCTGATGAGACAGCGACGTGTTCTATTCCTGTGTAATGCCAATTCCGCCAGGTCCCTAATGGGAGAAGCCCTGTTACGCCATTTGGCTGGCGACCGCTTCGAAGCAGTCAGCGCTGGCTCTGAACCCGATCAACCCCATGAGCTAACCTTGGCTACCTTGAGCAAGCAAAGCATCGACACTCAAGGGCTCGCCAGCAAGTCCCTGGACGACTTTGCCGGCGAGCATTTCGACACAGTGATCGTGCTCTGCGACAAGGCCTATCAGGCGTGCCGCGACTGGCAGGGCAGCAGCGATGAGTTTCTCTATTGGAATATCCGCGATCCGCGCCTGATCCAGCGGTGGGATGCTTACGAGCAGGCGTTGGCAGAGATCCGTCAACGGCTGATGCTGTGGCTGGAGATCCAGGGGCGCGACGACATGGAGCGCTGAAACTTGGTTCATTGAGACCTACAAGTAAATTCAAAGCGAGGTAACCATGATTTTGCGTATTGGTATCAACGGATTCGGGCGCATCGATCGGCTGACGCAGGGCAGCCTGTGGCCCCACATCGAATCGGGCGAGGTCGAGATCACGGCGTCGAGTGTGTGACCAAAGGCTTCACGGGTAAATAGCAATAAAAGCTATTTTTAATTGTAACAGTGAGTTAGAAACATTTTAGAGGATCGGTCTCACGGATTCAGGTGGGATTTTCAGGATTGTCGATCAACGTCTCCATCTGCTCCAGCGTTCGCGCACCTCGAACGATCTGGCCGTTGATAAAAAATGGTCAAAAATCTTCCCTGACGAAGGTTCTGCTGTCAATTGAAAGAAACATGATGCCACTCAGGTATGCTGGTACTCATCCCCAACAACCTTCTGGGCTTAATTCTCCTGCTTGCGGGTATGGCGATGCGGCAGAGCCTCCTAATGATTCTCATCGCACTGACGCTTCTTATACGAATCTTGACATAACGCCTGACTCAGCGCAGAGTCTTGTTATTGGATATATATGGATATGCGTATATTAGTATGTGCGTAATATCCTTCTCGATGCGGCTACCGGGTGCCGAGAAGCGCCACTGGGGGTTGCCGGACCCGGCAAACGCCCCGAGGCCAGAGGATGAAGTTATGCAGCAGTTCCGTATTGTGCGCGATGGCATCAGGACACGGGTTGAATCTTTAATTAGCGATGAAATTGATGGAGGTCAAGCGTGAGTGCAACTGATAATACCCCCAATATCAAAGAAGGTATGGGGCTTTTTGAGCGTTACCTGTCGGTCTGGGTGGCGCTTGCGATTGTGGTTGGTATTGCCGTGGGTCAGTTCGCGCCCGTGGTGCCCGATGTGCTGTCGCGTTTTGAATACGCCCAGGTGTCGATCCCGGTCGCGATCCTGATCTGGGCGATGATCTTCCCGATGATGGTGCAGGTGGATTTTAATTCCATCGCGGGCGTACGCCGCCAACCCAAGGGTTTGGTCATTACCACGACGGTGAACTGGCTGATCAAGCCCTTCACTATGTTCGCCATTGCCTGGTTTTTCCTGCTGGTAGTCTTCGAGCCGCTGATCGAGGCGGGCTTGGCTCGTGAGTATCTGGCCGGCGCTATTCTGCTGGGAGCAGCGCCCTGTACCGCCATGGTGTTCGTTTGGAGCTACCTCACGCGTGGCGACGCCGCCTACACCCTTGTGCAGGTATCGCTCAATGACCTCATCATGCTGTTCGCGTTTGCGCCCATTGTCATGTTCCTACTGGGCCTGTCGGATATGACCGTTCCCTGGGCGACGATCGCGCTGTCGGTCTTTCTCTACATCGTGATTCCTCTGGTGGCTGGGTATGTTACGCGCCTCTACGTGATTGCCAATAAGGGCATCGACTATTTCGATAACATCTTCATGAAGCGTCTAGGCCCAGTGACACCTATTGGCCTGATCCTGACGCTCGTGCTGCTGTTCGCGTTCCAGGGTGAGGTGATCCTTCAGAACCCGCTGCACATCGCGCTGATTGCTGTGCCGCTTATTCTCCAGACTTTCCTGATCTTCGCGATTGCCTACGGCTGGGCCAAGGCCTGGAAGGTGCCCCATAGCGTGGCGGCCCCAGGGGCCATGGTCGGCGCTAGTAACTTCTTTGAGTTGGCCGTGGCAGCCGCTATTTCGCTGTTCGGGATTCATTCCGGTGCGGCATTGGCCACCGTGGTCGGCGTACTGGTCGAGGTACCATTGATGTTGGGGCTGGTCTGGATTGCCAACCAGACCCGCCAGTATTTCCCGGAAGAGCAGGTAAGTGGTCGATGATCGGACGAAATATTCAAGAGGAGTGAGTGATGTTTAAGCATGCATTGATTGGCATTGATTTTTCACCCGCCTGGCCCTGTGTGCGCAGGCGAGTTGAAGCATTGCGGGATTGGGGGCTGGAGAGTGCGACCCTGGTGTACGTGCTCAGCAGCCGGTACCCGGCAGTGCCTGAGGAAAGCCACAGGGCCTACTACGAGCAGCGCCTGACCGAGGAGGCCGACCAACTTGCGTCACTGGGGCTCAGTGTGGATTGGCAGATCCGAACCGGTGAACCTGGCGCCGAGCTGGTTGCGGCCGTTGGCGATACCAGCGCTGATCTGTTGCTGATGGGCAGTCAAGGCCACAGTCGTTTCCATGAGTTTTTCCTGGGCAGTACCGCGTTGGATGTCGCGCGGCTGGCCCGGTTGCCGTTGTGGCTGGAGCCAGTGGGAGAGCAGTGTCTGGCAGCAGATAAAACCATCCTTCTGGCCACAGATGGTTCCACGGCGGTGAAAGCGGCGGAAGCGCTTTTTGCTGACTTGGCCAAGCAGGCGCAGAGAGCGCTGGCAGTAACGGTGCTTGAAGACCCCGAGAGTGAGGACAAAGCCGTTACGGAGGCCAGGGCGCATCTGGCTGCGCTTTCTGACGGGATGCCATCACTTGAGACCCGGATCGTGGCGGGTGACCCACATCGCGCGCTGCTTGAGACGGCCATAGCGGAAGATGTGGACCTCCTGGTGCTTGGCAAGCGGGGGCGCAATCCCCTGCAGCAGCTGCTGATGGGGAGTGTCGCCGAGGCGGCTTGCCGTGGGTTGGATGTGCCCGTGTTGCTGGTGCCGGGAGAGAGCGATTGAAGTCACAAACGCTGATGGTCTCTCAAACGATAGATGAGCAATGTTGCGTACACCGAATCTAGTGTAGAAAAACAGAGATATTCCTCAGTCCGATGCTATTAGAAGGGGAAACAGAAATGACCACGATAACGGTTTATGATCCAGCCATGTGTTGTTCAACTGGCATTTGCGGCACCGATGTCGAGCAACCGCTGATAACGTTTGCCGCCGATCTGGACTGGCTGAAAAGCCAGGGCGTGACGGTGCGGCGAATTAACCTTAGCCAGGAACCCATCGAGTTCACGATCAATGAGGACGTGAATGCGTTAATGCAGGCTTCCGGAGGCGATGATCTACCGGCGGTTCTGGTTGACGGCAAGATGGTTTCCAAAGCGCGCTATCCCGCGCGCAAGGAGCTGGCTGCCTGGAGTAATCTGCCCTTTGAGGATCAGGATACCTGCGCATCAGCTACGTCCCACTGCTCATCAAACACAAAAAGTTCCTGCTGCTGAGAATAACGAAAATGTTCGATAATCTGCCTAAATTCGTATTTTTCACCGGCAAAGGGGGCGTTGGTAAAACGTCTCTGGCTTGCGCAACCTCCGTTAACCTTGCGGACGCAGGGCAGAAAGTGTTGCTGGTAAGCACCGACCCGGCGTCCAACGTGGGCCAGGTATTCGACACCCGCATTGGCAATCACATCACGCCGATTGCCAATGTTCCCGGCCTCGAAGCACTGGAAATCGACCCCGAAGCGGCGGCGGAAGAGTATCGTGAGCGGATCCTTGGCCCTATACGGGCCAGTCTGCCGGAGAAAGCTGTAGCCAACATCCAGGAACAATTATCGGGTGCCTGCACCACCGAGATTGCCGCGTTTGATGAGTTCACTGCGCTGCTCACGGATGAAGCACTTATCGGGCGCTACGACCATATTATTTTTGACACCGCACCTACCGGCCACACCATCCGGCTACTCAAGTTACCCGGTGCCTGGAGCGGATTTCTGGAAACCGGAGGCGATGCCTCCTGCCTCGGACCTCTGGCCGGGCTGGATAAGCAGCGTGAGCGCTACGCGGCCGCCGTCGAAAGCCTTTCTAACAAGAATCTGACCCGCCTGATTCTGGTGGCCCGGCCCCGGGAAAGCTCAATGGCGGAAGCCGCGCGAACCCACCGGGAGCTGGCTGATATCGGCATAGGCAATCAGCATCTCGCCATTAACGGCATGATGCCGGCTGAAGCGTCGGACGATGCCCTGGCCACCAGCATAATCGAGCGTGAACGCACAGCCGTGGAAGAATCCGATTCAGAGCTCGCGGGTTTACCGCAAAGTCACTTCTATCTACGCCCTGAAAATCTGGTGGGGCTGGATGCCCTGCGGCGGATGAATCAGCCGGTGGAAACCATGGGCTCCGAAACACCCCGGCGTGCCCTGGACAATCTGCCACCTCTGTCCCGCCTGGTTGATGACATTGAGGCCGACGGTAAAGGTCTGGTGATGACCATGGGTAAGGGCGGCGTGGGCAAAACCACCATTGCAGCGGCTGTTGCCGTGGAACTGGCCGCCCGTGGCCATGAGGTATTGCTGACCACCACCGACCCGGCGGCCCACCTGACTGAAACCCTTGCGGGTGATGTCGACAACCTGACCGTTAGCCGCATTGACCCCGAGGTGGAAACCCAGGTCTACCGCGACCATATCATGGCAACCCGCGGTGCCAGCCTGGATGCAGAGGGCCGCAAGATGCTGGAGGAAGATCTGCGTTCCCCCTGCACCGAGGAAATCGCAGTGTTCCAGGCCTTCTCCAAAATCATACGGGAAGCCGGTCGTAAATTTGTGATCATGGATACCGCGCCAACCGGGCATACACTGTTGCTGCTGGATGCCACTGGCTCATACCACCGGGACATCATGCGTCATGCCGGAGAAACCAATGCACGGATGGTGACACCAATGATGCGTCTGCAGGACCCGACGCAAACCAAAGTGCTGATCGTGACCCTGCCGGAAACCACACCGGTGCTGGAAGCCGCCCGCCTGCATGACGACCTGAAAAGAGCGGAAATCACACCCTATGCCTGGGTGATCAACGCCAGCCTGGCGGCCACCGATACCAACCACCCACTGCTGGTCGCACGGGCCGCAACCGAAGCACCGGAAATAGCCCGGGTCGAAGAATCCCTGAGTGCCCGCTATTCGGTCGTTCCGATGCTGGCTGACGACCCGGTCGGGGCCATGAAATTGCGTGCGCTGGTCGGGCGCTCGGAGGAACGGGTATGAGGACTGCGGCCCTGGACATGCCCGAAACGCCCCTTGTCAGTGGCGACTGGCTGGCCGCGCCGGGCGGTGACTTTTCTCGTGAGTCTCGAAGTCCGGGCCTTTCCCTGACTTCGAAGGGATTAACGAGAACCATCACTCAGTCTACCCAACCCAAAAATGGCAATACCGATACCGACAAAACGACTATTGTTATTGAGTGAAACTTCCAGACTGTTGGTATTGATGGCACCTTGAGGAACCACTATGACCCGAATTCTGTTTTTGTGTGTCTCCAACTCAGCCCGCAGCCAAATGGCAGAGGGCCTGGCAAGGCAACTGTTGGGCGAAAATGGCGAGGTGATGAGCGCCGGCTCCCAGCCATCGCAGGTTCATCCGCACGCCATCACGACCATGGCGGAAATCGGTATCGATATCAGCCAGCAACAGAGCAAGTCAGTGGACGCCATCGACCCAGCCGCAATCGATATGGTCGTTACCCTGTGCGCCGAAGAAGTCTGCCCGCTTCTGCCGGGCAAAGTGAAACGCCTGCACTGGCCAATCAGCGACCCGGCCAGCGGCACGAGCGACCAGAACCGTGAAGAATACCTGGCACAGTTCCGCATCGCTCGCGATCAGATCAAAGCCCGCATCGCCGTTTTGTCAGGCTTGCTCGACATACCGCAAAGCCCTTCGGCGGAAGAGTTTCATGGCAGCATTCGCGTCGGGGATCTACCTGGCAGCGTGCGTTTTTATGCTTGGCTGCTGAACACCTGGCCGAAGGAATGGACTCATCGCTATGCGACCTTTATTCGCAATGACCTGAACCTCAATTTTGTCCTGGTGGTTTCAGACGGCAAGGCGTTGCACCACGACACCCTCTACCACCTGGGTATCGGTGTTGCTGACCGGGATGCGGTGATCGCGGCTTATCACAAGGCCGTCGCCTTTGGCGCGCTCATTGAAAAGCCGCCGCGCACCACCTGGAAGGGCACGCCCCTGCATGAGCTGTGGCTGACCGACCCTGATGGCACGCTGATTGAAATCTATGCCCGCCTGACCGACGCTGAGTTGGCGCAAAAACCCGCTGACGAATCACCGGAGTTTCTGGTGCCGGGTACAGGCCCCGATGCGGTCTGATATGCAATTAATTGAATTTGTTGGCGGTACAGCCCCATCGAAAGAGATGGTGTGCACGGGGTATACAAGAGTTAGCTGAACCAGCCTGAGTCGGCCACGCTCCTCCGACAGTCGTTTAAGAAAAGATTAACGTACTGTCTGAGGTTAGTTGACTACCACTGTGTGGCTTCCTAAGGTCATTAAGAAAGGCACCTAATCGTGCTTAAAAAATATAAAAGGATAAATCTCATGAGTCTAAAACGCTATACGATTGCCGGCCTGTTTGTACTAGGCACGACCTTCCCCGTACTTTCGGCCGCTGCGGATGCCGAAGCTGGCGAAGCCAAGGCAGCGGTCTGTGCAGCCTGCCACGGTGAAAACGGCATTGCCCAGATACCGGGTTATCCGAATCTGGCGGGTCAAAATGAGCAATATCTGGTGTCGGCGCTGAATGCCTATAAAAACAAGCAGCGTAGCGGTGGCCAGGCATTGACCATGCAGGGCCAGGCGACGGCGCTGAGCGCCGACGATATTGCCAACCTGGCGGCTTTTTATGCCAGTCTGCCGGCAAGTGGTGAATGATCAGGCTTTAGGCGACCTTAACGGAATGCCTGTAAGGGTTGTAAATGCACCCATAAGAAAAAGATCTGGAGAGTGAGATGAAACTTTCAAGAAGACAGTTCCTTGCCTTTACCGGCACGACCGCAGCGGGATCAGCCGCTCTGGGAGGGAGCCTGCTGTTGAACCCGGCCCATGCCGCTGAGGGCAGCAAGCAGCCCGGCAAAGTAAATCTGGACTACCCCACGACTGCGGTCAGCAAAGCGGGCGATCTGAAAGTCGGACAGCCAGTGTCGTTTACCTATCCGGATGCTTCGTCACCATGCACTCTGGTGAAGACCGGTCGTAAAACCCAGGGTGGCATAGGTCCAGACGGCGATATTGTTGCCTACAGCATTCTGTGCACCCATATGGGTTGCCCGGTCAACTATTCCGTCGAGGAGCGCACCTTCAAATGCCCCTGCCACTTCAGCGTGTTTGATTCTGAACTGAATGGCCAGATGGTATCTGGCCAGGCGACGGAAAACCTGCCCCGGATTCTTTTAAGCTACAAGGATTCCGATGACTCTATCACGGCAGTTGGTGTAGAAGGTCTTATCTATGGCCGCCAGGCCAATATTTTGCCAAGCGCCTGAGGAGGAATGCATTATGTTTGAACACAAAGAGGGTCGAATTGCATTACCCCCGGCTAACGCCCAGAAAACTCAAACCTGCTGCCATTTCTGCATCGTCGGCTGCGGTTATCATGTGTACAAATGGCCCGCTGATCAGGAAGGCGGGCTGGCGCCTGATCAAAATGCCCTCGGCCTAGATTTCCGCAAACAGGTCCCGCCCTTGCAAGTCACCATGACCCAGACGATGACCAATGTCATCCAGGACGACGATGGTAGTTACCATCGGATCATGATCCTGCCGGACAAGGATTGCAAAGTAAACGGTGGGCTGTCCTCTACCCGTGGGGGCCAGATGGCGTCCATCATGTACTCGCCACAGACACCGGTCGGCAGTAAGCGGGTAAAATACCCGAGGGTTCTCGCCGGCGATGAATGGCGGGATTCTAGCTGGGAAGAGGCCATTGCTCTCTACAGCCATCTGACCAAGCTGGTGTTGGATGATGCCGGCCCGGACCAGCTGATGTTCAATCTGTTTGATCACGGTGGTGCTGGCGGGGGCTTCGAGAATACCTGGGGTACCGGCAAGCTGATCTTCACCGGGCTGGGCACAAAGATGGTTCGCCAACATAACCGCCCGGCCTACAATTCCGAATGCCACGCCACTCGTGACATGGGCATCGGCGAGCTGAACAACAGCTACGAAGACGCCCAGATAGCGGATTGCATCTTCACCGTTGGCGCTAACGCCTATGAGACCCAGACCAACTATTTCCTCAACCACTGGCTTGCTGGTCTTTCCGGCCAGTCCGTGGACAGAAAGCGGGAAGTCTACGACGAAGGCGAAACCATCCAGCCAACCCGGATCATTCTGATCGACCCCCGCAGGGCTCTCACAGTGGCCCTTCTTGAGGAGGCAATCGATAACGATAACATCTTGTTCCTGGATATCGAGCCGGGCACCGACACCGCTCTGTTCAACGGCCTGTTGACCTACGTGGTTGACCAAGGCTGGCAGGATGACGAATTTATCAAGGCGTACACTACCGGCTTCGAGGATGCCGTTAACGCCAATCGCATAAGCCTGGATGAAACCAGTCGCATTACCGGCATCAGCAAGGACAAAATCATCCAGGCCGCGGAATGGGCCTATAAACCAAAAGAATCAGGCCACTCCCCCCGTACCATGCACGGCTACGAAAAAGGCATTATCTGGGGCAACGATAACTATCGCATCCAATCCGCCCTTGTGGATCTGGCGCTGGCCACCCACAACGTGGGTCGCCGGGGAACTGGCGTTGTACGGATGGGCGGCCACCAGGAAGGCTACTGCCGGCCGCCTTATCCAGGTGGTCGTCCAGCCCCTTACGTGGATCGGGAGATCCTCCAGGGTAATGGCCAGATGCTGACCTCCTGGGCCTGCAATTCCTTCCAGACCACCCTAAATGCCGAGCAGTACCGCAATGAAGTCCTGCGTCGCAGTGATATCGTCAAGCAGGCCATGCGCCAGGTGCGCGGTGCCGGGCCGGAGGAGATGGCGAAAGTCATCCATAAAGCGGTTAAGGAGGATGGCGGCCTGTTCGTAACGGTCATCGACCTCTATGCCACCAAGTTTGTCGAGGCCGCGCACATGGTGCTGCCTGCCGCGCATACCGGTGAAATGAACCTGACCTCGATGAATGGCGAGCGGCGCCTGCGTCTATCGGAGAAATTCATGGACCCCCCAGGCTCTGCCAAGCCGGACTGCCTGATTGCCGCCGACATTGCCAACGCCCTGCGCAAGCTTTATGAAGCAGAGGGCAATGCCGACATGGCCAAGCGCTTTGAAGGTTTCGACTGGAAAACCGAAGAAGACGCTTACAACGACGGCTTCCGTCGTGCCGGCCAGCCCGGGGCACCGGTTATTCATAGCCAGGGCGGGGCTACAGGTCATCTGGCCACCTATGACCGGCTGCGCGCTGCGGGCAATAACGGCGTTCAATTGCCCATTAAAGAGTACAAAAATGGCGAGTTGATCGGGACGGAAATGCTGTACACCGACAACAAGTTCGATACTGACGATGGCAAAGCACATTTCCTGCCAGCGCCCTGGAACGGTTTTCCAGAGATGGTCGATGAGCAACGCAAGAAGTATCGATTCTGGATCAACAATGGACGTACCAACCAGATCTGGCAAAGTGCTTACCATGATCAGCACGTTGAATTCCGTCGCGGCCGCTATCCCATGTCCCCGCTGGAAATCAATCCGGAAGATGCAAAGGATCTTGGCATTGAATCCGGCGATCTGTTGGAGCTATTCAATGACTATGGTGCCACGACGGCGATAGCGTATCTGGAACCGGACATCAAACCGGGCCAGGTGTTCATGATGGCCATGTACTTCAACTCGGTGATGGGAGACCTGGTCACCCCCTGGACCGACCGCCATCATATCCCTTATTACAAAGGAACCTGGGCGGATATCCGCCGAATCGGCAAGATTGATGACTATGCTGACAAGGTGAGTTTCAAGCGTCGAAGATACGTCTAGAGTAGAGTCGGGCGCCCTATGGAAACAGGCGCCCGTTCTTTGGTCTTATTGGCGATTATTATTTACGTTAACTTCGCCAAAAAGACACTTCAATGACAATTTTTTTCGGAAAAGGTACGGTCATGAAAGATCCAGATTCGAGCAGTACCCCTAAGACCGACAATCCGGATGAAAACAGACCTGAAACTCCGCAAATCAGCAGTAAAGAACAGGTTATCGTGGTTGGGGGCTTTAACCTTATCCAGAAGCTGCTATTGATTGTGACAGGGCTTCTGACTCTGGGTGCGGCGGGGGTGGAAATTCTGGGAGTCTACGAAAAAGGGGAGGTTGAACTTGCCGATATTCTGTTGCTGTTTCTCTATACCGAGGTAGTTGCTATGGTGGCAGTGTCCTACACCGGACAGGGCTCAGTGTTTGTCTACCCGATTTTTATCGCGATTACGGCACTGGCGCGACTGATCGTCCTGCAGGGCAAGGACATGAATCCACAGAACATTTTGTTTGAGGCTGGAGCTATTGTGCTGCTGGCGATCGGAGCTATGATCATTTTGCGTTTTCCCCGATCTTAACAGTCAATTGAGCCGACGCGCTCTGAGACAACAAAGCATGATGTAAAATCGAAAATCAGGAGCCGAAATCGGGCCCGCCGGAGTAGGCCGCATAGGGTAAACACAGAGGTGTCCCCCTGCGTGGATCTAAAATGACGTCCGACTCGACCCCGAAAACCTGGCGCAGCATCTGCGCCGTCATTACCTCCGCTGGCTTGCCGTCGGCGGCAATCGATCCTTGATTAAGCACAACCATTCGATGCGCAATTCTCGCGGCCTGATTGAGATCGTGTAGTACGATGACAATCGTCCGGCCCTCTTCGGCATTCAGCCTCTCGACAAGTTGCATCAACTCAACCTGATGGGCCATGTCCAAAAAGCTGGTGGGCTCGTCAAGCATCAAAATATCGGTATCCTGCGACAGCGCCATGGCAATCCAGGCTCGCTGTCTCTGGCCACCCGACAGGGATCCCAGCATGCGGTCTGCGAACGATGTCATCCCGGCAAGTGCCAGCGCACGGTCTACGGTCGCGCGATCCCCTGGCGCCGAGCCCTGGAAGGCCTGGCGCCAGGGGTGGCGGCCATAGCCCGCGAGATCTCGCACGCTAAGCCCCATGGGTGCTTCAGGGGATTGTGGCAGCAAGGCCAATCTGCGGGCGACAGCCCGCGCTGACCAAGATTGAATCGGCTTACCTTCCAACAGCACTTCGCCGCGTTGTGGGCGCAGAATGCGCGCCAGAGCCTTGAGCAACGTTGATTTACCTGATCCGTTCGGCCCCACGAGCGCTGTGATTTCGCCCGGGATGATCGCAAGCGACAGGTCGTTGATCACGGTCTCGCTTTCGTAGTGAAAGTGAAGGTGGTGGGCTTCGATGGTCATCCTTTCTTGTCCTTTCCGTTCCACATGAGCCAGATAAACCAGGGCGCTCCCAGAGCAGAGGCAACGATTCCGGCTGGCAATTCTACCGGCGCAAAGACGCTCCGCCCGATAAGGTCAGCAGCAACCGTGACCGCTGCTCCGCAAAGTGCTGCCAGCGGCAGCGCCACCGCATGTTTCGGTCCGACCATAAGACGTGCCATATGGGGTGCAACAAGGCCGACAAAGCCGATACCGCCGGAAAATGCCACACCTGCCCCAGCAAGACCCACCGCGATTGCAGCAGCACGCAGCCGACAGCTATCGACCGCAAGTCCTCTGCCTGCCGCGGTTTCATCATCAAGGGACAATAAATCAAGCTGCCGGGTCTGCGCTGCCAGTGCCAACGCCAGTATGGCAAGCCAGGGAGCCAGTGTAGCGCTCGCAGACCAACCAGCTCCCGACAGGCTGCCGGACAGCCATACTGTTGCCGCACTGTAAAGCTCTCGATCAAGACCCATGGCAATCACTAAAGTTACCGCACCAATCAGCGCGTTCATGCCAATCCCGGCAAGCAGCAGGCGCACGGGCGCAATCACACCGCTCCGCCGCGCGGCGACAGCGGTGACGATCGCCGCGAAGGCGGCGCCCGCAAACGCTACTGCCGGTCGCCAGTGGGGCTCGACGGCAATGCCATTGGATTGGAGCCAGATGAGACCTGTCACCGCGAGTCCTGCTCCGGCGGTTAGCCCCAGAATGCCGGGGTCGGCAAGACCGTTTCGAGTAATCCCCTGGAGAATCGTCCCCGCGAGCGCCAGCGACGCTCCGGCAAGCGCTGCCAGCACCAGCCGCGGCAACCGTATCGACCAGACGATCAGGGAAGTGCCCGGATCACCCGTACCCAGGAGCGCACTGAACAGCGCAGATGGATCAATGTTCATTGATCCGGTCCCAAGCGATAACGTCGCCAACGCCAAAAAGACCAGCCCGACGATGAGAATAGGCGAGGAAGATTTCATGGCTTTCGTCATACAGCCCGCGCGCTGCGTCGCGCTATCCAGATCAACACGGGCGCGCCAATGAGCGCGGTCAAAAGGCTCACCGGCGTTTCATGGGGCGGGTTAAGCGTCCGGGCGGCAAGGTCAGCCCCAACCAGCAGGGTGGCTCCGATAAGCCCGGCCATTGGAATAATCCGGCGATAGTCCTGGCCAACACTGAAGCGGGCCAGATGGGGAGCGGCCAGCCCGATAAAGCCGACCTGCCCGGCGATGGCGACTGCTGCCCCGGCAAGTAACAGGGTTGCGACGGCGGCAACGGAGCGTGTCAGAATGACTCGCGCACCCAGCGAAGCCGCTACATCTTCTCCCAACGCCAGAAGCGACACGGCAGGACTGGCCAGCAACGCAATCAGCAGCCCGGTAACGATCCAGGGTGCTGCCAGGCGGAGTTCATCCCAGCCAACTCCCTGCACACCACCGGCGGTGAAAAAAAGCACATCCTGGGCGATTTCGCCAACGATCACCACACCACTGCCTATCGCTCCCAACAGCGCTGACACCGCAGCACCGGCCAGCGCTAACCGCAGCGGCGCAGATGCACCGCCCGCCGCCAGTCCTAGCCCGAGTGAAAGTCCTACACCGATACCCGCGCCCAGAAACGCGCTGGCGATCAGCGCGACGAAAGGCGCCCCGGGCGCGACGACCAATACGCTCGCCAGTCCCAGACCAGCCCCGGCATTCAACCCCATCAATGTGGGGCTGGCCAGCGGGTTGCGTGTCACCCCCTGCATCAATGCCCCGGCAACGCCCAAAGCGGCCCCAACCATCAACGCAGCCAGCACACGGGGCATGCGCAGATCACGCAGAACCAGATGATCGGTGTTCTGCGAATTTAAGTCACTCAGTACTTCCATGAGTGTAGTCGCGTCAGCGTTACCTGCCCCCTGTGTTAGTGATAGGGCTGAAATGCTGATCATCATCATCAGCACTAATGATACTCGCAGTGGTTCTTGATATATCATGCAGACAGTCCAAATATATTGCCGATATCATCAAGAACACGCCCAAAGCTGATCGGCCCGACGGACTGATTCCACCACGCCATGTTAACGCGATGAACCCGCCCGGCCTGCACCGCTGGCAACCGGCGCCACAATTCGGTTTGCTCGATTGAACTCATGCGCGCCTCATCTTCCGCCATCAGCAGTAGAACATCAGCGTCGATCTGCGGGATGATCTCCATTGAAATGGTAATGTTCTTTTTATCTATTGGGGTCAGCGCATGGGGTATCAGCCCAAGGTCGCGATACATTACCAATCCTGCCCGCCGTTCACCGCCATAAATCCGGATATCTTTCTGGCGCACCCGCAATAGCAGCACCGTGGGCCGGCGCCCGCGATTGCCAAGAGTTTCACGCATGTTTGCCACGCGCCGATCATAGGCATTGATCGCCTGTTCAGCCTCAGATTGACGACCCAGCCTGTTCGCCAATGCTGTCATGAATTCGCGCCAGTCGTCTGCCGGCTCGTTCAGCAACAACGTTGGCGCTATGGACCCCAGCAGGGAAGTCTCGCTGGCAAACCGAGCAGCCTGACCGACGATGAGATCGGGTCGTATACCAATAACCGCCTCGTAATCGGGCGCACTGTGTAATCCAACCGAAACGACATCGCCCAGCGCGTCTGCCAGGTGCTGCGGGGGAGCGCCACTAGCACGCATCGGCATGGCCACAGGTGGCAATCCCATCGCAGCCAGCATTTCCGCAAAAAAAGCGTCGAGGGCAACGATACGCTTTTGATTTTCTGAAACTTTCAGGTTAACGGGGTCGTGGAGCACTTGTGCATAAGCCCAAGGAGCCACTAACCCGAGAGCTATTGCCTGAACCAGGGAGCGTCGGAGAATATTCAAAATAAAATTGACCCCGGATTGTCGATA
Organism: Halomonas sp. LS-001; assembly: GCF_052983955.1. Classification (NCBI taxonomy): domain Bacteria; kingdom Pseudomonadati; phylum Pseudomonadota; class Gammaproteobacteria; order Oceanospirillales; family Halomonadaceae; genus Halomonas; species Halomonas sp. LS-001. The sequence continues at coordinate 2,449,045 of NZ_CM129816.1, read as the reverse complement.
AAAAATTCGGGCAAGATTAACAGAAACCTTGCCCGAAAGCGGTTTGGATCGCTCACTTCAAATTGGGAGACTGTAAAAGCAGCTATCAATAGGTCCAGTTCAGGCGTGCAAACACCGCCTGGTAAGTGGGCTCGCTGGTGTGGGTAGTAGAGAGAGTCTCACCATTATCATCCCGAATCTGGTCGACCCGGTCTTCAGCCTGGCCGAGCAGATTAGTGATGCTTAACGACAAGTTCAGGCCATCGGCTAGCTCGGTATTGCTGGATAGGTCAAGCCGCGTGCGTGATTCAATCGATTGGTCGAGGAATCCGCCGCCGGTGAGCGGCTGAGTCTGATCAACCGATGTGACGTGGTTGACGGCAACGCCCAGGGTCGTGTTCCAGGGCGCAACGAAATAATCGACACCGATGTTCCCGAACGCGTCCGGTTGATTGAGGAAAGGACGAGAACCGTCGTTGATTTCATCAACGCTGGAGTCGGTATAGCCTGCGTTGCCCCAAAGGGTGAAACCGTCAAGGCCAATGCCAGTAAGTGGTGCACGCGCTGAAAGTTCAATGCCCCTGGCTCGGGCATCGCCCACGTTCTGCGGGGTGGCCACAAAGCGATTACCATCCTGTTCAGTAACTTTTTCGATTTTATCCTCAAACATCCGCTCAAAAAGGTTGAGCGAAACATGGCCACGATTATCAGCAAAATAGTGGTCAACACCTAGATCCAGACCCCAGATGGATTCCGGATCCTGCCGTGGATTGCCCTGAATATCAGGATCAGCGGCTGTGCCGTCTTCTTCATCAATGGAGGGCGAAAGGTCACGCAAATCCGGTCGCCGTAGTGTGCGCGCAACACCGAGTCGCAGATCCGTCTGTGGTGTTGCGCTAAACACCGCATTAAGCGATGGCAACAGAAAATCGGCATCGTTGGCGGTTGATTCGCCAAAAAAATCTGTTGTTTCGGTTTCCGAATTTTCAAGGCGCAGGCCACCAGTGACTTGCAAGTTATCACGCACCTGCCACACATCCTCGGCGAAAGCGAAAAGGATATCCTCGTCAATTTCAAATATCCGGTCTTCGCGCGGCGGACGCTGTGACCCATCGCGAATTTCGCCGTTTGTTTCGTCATGCCCGCGCAACTCGGCACCAACACCAAAATTTAATGAATGGTTGTTGGCTTGCACTTGTAGAGTCGCTTCCGGGCGAGTCATTTCCAGGTCAATGAGTTCAGTCCGCTGGCGTTCCCGGTTCACACTGCCATCAGCGTTGAAGCGTGTCTCGTCGCGCTCGGTGTCGGTCTCCCCCCGTTGCCAGTCGAGATTCATGCGCAGACTTGCGGACTTGGTAACATGGCGCTGCCAGCCAGCACGAAAGCCATAGCTCTCACGTACCCGTTCACGGTTCTCGTTACTCACCCGCTTAAGCGTCACTTGATCTGCTTCCAGATCGGTCTCAATGTCATCACGAAATTCCGTGGTACGCAGATAAAACGGATCAAGCTCGAAACGCCCCAGTTCGTCGGTTTGCAGCGCCAGCCGCGGCATCAGATTGATTTGGTCAAAGCGCCGCTCGTTGAGTTCAAGTTTTCCACCGTCGGGTGCTCCGCCAGCATCGAACTCGAACTCATCCTTGCTCTCGCTGCGCCGAAAACGCTGCACAGAGCCAGCCAGCATGATGTCCAGAGGACCTGCCTTGGTGGCGGTCGAAAAACTCAGCTCACCCTGCTCGCCATTGCCCTCCAGATGACCAGCACCAACCGCAAGCTCGGATTCTTGCATCTGCTCGACGCCGTTTTTCAGAACTATATTGACCGTGCCTGCCGCACCCTGGCCCGGCAGGCTGGCCCGTGGCGAGCGAACCACCTCGATCCGTTCTACCAGCCCGGTGGGGATTCGGTCGACTTCAAAGCCGCGCCTGGATTCACCATCAATCATTGGCCGCCCGTTTACCAGCACTTGGGTATACTCTCCTGGCAGGCCTCGCAAGCGAACTTCACGCGAGCGGTTGGCACCGTCATAAGTGACACCTGGCACGCGCTGTAAAGCATCTCCCAGGGCTTGCTCGTTATATTGCTGTAACTGCTCCGCTGTGATGACTTCAATCGAATTAGGCGCTGAAGCCTTCAGCTGTACCGCGCGTTGCGCCGATGTATCCACCTCACCGAACACGGTTATTGGGTTCAACATCTGGGCGCCTTCGCCTGATTGCGACGGCGCGGGCGTGGCCTGAGCCAACGCGAGCTGAGTAGAGCCGGTGATAAGAAATGACAGCACGACAAGCGTAGAGTGAGAAACAGAGCGCGGAGAAAGGCTAAATTTCATTTTCATGTAAATCCCTTGGCCTTAATTATATGAATAATAATTGTTATTGTTTACATTATATCTAGCATATGACTACGTTGGCAATTATTTTCTGAGCTTTCCATTGGCGAGATCAGTACCTAGAAAATATCAGTAAATAGCTGATATATAATAAAAAAAATTATTTTAACCTTTCATCCGGCTTGCTCTATTCTCTCAATCAAATTCCGCGCTGGCAGTCGCACTCTCGCCAGTCAGATAACTTCTTGACCACCAGCTGAAACCTTGAAATCGCCGGCGTCGACAACATCAATAGCCGCTTCCCCTCGTCACAAGGGATATGTTCCAGCGGTGTGATCAAGAGCTATATGGGTCCGCTTTACCTGGGTATGAGCGACTTATGACGCCATCAAAAAATTCTCGCTGGCGGTGATAGGAAAAGTATCGGCGCCGCCATCACGGATTTAGGTATCAGTTTTCTTTCACCGAAGTGTCATGTGGGAAAGATAATATTGAGTTTTGCCCTTAGAAGTTGGTAGCTATGTCGCAACGCAAAAGCCAGCCTTTAAGTGAAGCCGAAGTCGAGCTCTTGGTTCAATTAGCTAACGGTAATGCGCTGGCACGTCAGCGCCGCAAAGATCGCGACCACAAAACAAATGGCCCAAAACCTCCACTGGAAAAGGAAAGCTAATGGCTTTATCAGGTTGGCAATCATGGCCGCTATTTTGACCCTACACCTACATATTCCGTGAACCAGATTACTGAATAGCTTACCAGTGCCTGAGGTGAAGTTACTTATTTATGGTAGACGGTATTGACAGCGCTTTGCGGCGCGTTTATCGACATCAAGAGAGCGGGCAATCGTTGATGGCCGACAAGGTCTCTTTGACAGACCCTGGGTGAAGAAGGACCTGCTCTCCGGTTTCAGAGGGTAGACTAATAATTTGAGCTTTACTTTGAGCTAGCTCGATCTGATTGTCAGAAAAAACTCTTCCTATAACGACTCTTGATAAGGAGTCAGCGAATTGCGTTTAAACTATCATGGCGAAATGCCAGAGCGAATAGGGTTTGTTTTATTACCTCGCTTTTCAATGATGGCATTTTTCTCTGCTGTCGAACCTCTTCGAATTGCCAACCGTATGAGTGGGCGTCCACTGTTTGACTGGACGTTATTCAGCCTGGATGGTGAACCGGTGAGCGCCAGTAACGGTATGACACTTCTGGTTGATCAGCCGATTGGGGAGTATCTTGATTTGCCATCACTTGCGGTCTGTAGTGGCTTTGAACCCGATATATATGTGACGCGACCATTAGTCAGTTGGTTGCATCGCTTAGAGGATGCAGGGTGTGCGTTAGGTGGCATTGACACAGGATGCTTCGTCTTGGCTAAGGCGGGGTTACTCAAAGGAGAGCGGGTAACGTTGCATTGGGAAAGTCTGCCCGCCTTCCAGGAACGCTTCCCGTTAGTCGATACATCTGACGAGCTTTTTGAGCTGGGTGAGCATCGTTTCTCCTGTGCAGGTGGTGCCGCCGCTATGGATATGACGCTAGAAGTTATCAGGCAGCGTCACGGCGCCAAGCTGGCGGTGGATGTATCCGAGCAGCTTATTCATGAGCGCCTTAGAAACCGGCATGATCAGCAACGAATGACGCTCGCACGCCGCTTAGGAACCCACAACCGGCGCTTAATTGAAGCCATTGCGATGATGGAACGCCATCTGGAAGCCCCCCTTTCTCTCAAAGAAATCGCCGAGCGGGTGGGGGTGTCTTCCCGCCATCTTCAGCGTTTGTTTGAGGATCAGCTACACCGAACACCCCGTCAATGGTATTTATCACTCCGTTTAAGTCGCGCTCAGCGTCTGTTGATGGAGACAGATATGGCCGTACTGGATGTAGCCGTTGCCTGTGGGTTTTCTGCGAGCTCCAGTTTTGCACGTGCGTTTCGCTCACAGTTTGGGGTTTCACCGATGGAAGTCCGGTGCCAGTCTGATACCTGAGTTGGTTTGAGACTAATCATCAGGTGCTGTAGCGCACCTGATATCATCAGTATTGCTAATTTAGCGTCTTCTGCGCCTTGCTTCGAGTGTCTCGCGGAACAGCGAAAGGAGTACGCCGACTGTCATCACAATGATAACGAAACTGAGTGGTAAGGCCGCAGCGATGAGTGCTGTCTGCAATGCCGTAAGACCACCGGCAATCAGAAGAACGGCGGCCACCAGGCCAATAACGACACCCCAGAAAATACGGAAGCGTTTTGGTGGCTCATCGGTGCCCAGCGATAAAATCGTCGTTAATACCAAAGTGCCGGAGTCCGACGACGTCACAAACCAGCTCATCAGCAGGAAAACCATCATTGCTGAAAGTAACCAGCTAAAAGTGTCATTGTTGACTATACCATCAGCGGTCGCAAACAGGGCAGAAGGCAGGTTCCAGGCGTTAACAAGCTCGATAATACCAGCGGTACCTGGCCCATTCACAGCATTGAGCTCCTGATGCATGGCGTTGCCCCCAAAGATAATCAGCCAGATAAAGATGATCATCGTAGGAACAAAAAGAACCCCCAGCACAAATTCCCGTAATGTGCGGCCCTTGGAAATCCGGGCGATAAAAAGACCGACAAAAGGTGCCCACGCCAGCCACCAGGCCCAGTAGAAGATTGTCCAGCCCTGTTGCCAGGCGGCAGTCTGTTCCTCTTCTGCATACCAAAGCCCCATGGGAATGACGTTGACAACATAATCCAGCAGCGTCTCACCGAATGCCATGATAAGCCACAGCGTGGGCCCACCAATGAGAAACGTGCCGACAACGACCAGAGAAACCCAGATATTCATCTCGGAAATCAGACGAATACCGCCGCGCACGCCCGTCACAGCAGACAGTATGGAAATGACAGAAATGCCTGCGATAAGCATCAGCTGAGTATTGAGACCAGGGTCGACACCCACCAGCCGCTCCAGACCGACGGCCATTTGGCTAACACCAAGCCCGAGAGATGTCGCTACCCCGAAGACGCACCCCAATACGCCCAGAATATCGAACAGATGCCCGATGGGGCCAAAGATGCGCTCCCCAATAAAGGGGTGTAGCGCCGAGCGCAGGGCGAGAGGCAACCCTTTGCGATAAGCAAAATAAGCCAGCGACATACCTACGATGACATAGATGGCCCAGCCGTGAAGCCCCCAATGAAAAACCGTTACGCGTAATGCATCGATCGCGCGATCGTGCCCGATCGCTGTGGCGCCCGCCATATCTGCATGCGGGTTATTGGGGTAGCCAAAGGCGCCGGTATCATCAAGGTAGAAAATGGGCTCAGCAACGCCAAAAAACAGTATGCCAATACCGATACCCGCTGAGAAGAGCATGGAAAACCAGGCAAAATTGCTGAACTCAGGGCGGCTGTCATCCGTGCCGAGCCGTATGCTGCCATAACGGCTGAAAACAATAAAAACGCATACGACTAACAGCAGCATAACGGTAATCAAGTAGTAGGCGCTGAAGGTACTTTCAATCCATGCGCGCGTAGCCCCAAAGAGGCTGCTGGCTGTTTCTGATCTAAACCCGGTAAACAGCACGAAAAGCAGTACCAGGCTGCTAGCGGTCAGAGTCATGCCTTTATGCATGCCTTGAAAAAAGCCACCTTGGGCCAGCTCGGTCACCATATAGTCTGTACTGAGCTCAACTTTGGGTGAGTCGACAGGCGAAGAGGGTCTGGGTCGATGCGGGGGAGTATCCATAGTATATTCCTCATTAACCGGACGTCGGGCCGGTAATCCCAATGGGCCGTCAGAGTTGCGGACGGTATTTGTTTTTTTAACGGGAGCTTTAACGGCGAATAGCGATGGTGCGACCAACCAGCTCTGGCCAGGCCGAAGAAGGCGACCGTGGTAAAGCCAAAATGGCGTCTTCAACAGGAGCTGGAAAGGGAGCAGGGCGGCCGCTATCGAGATCCATGCCCATCAGCATTTGCTCACTGCTGGCCAGCAGGTTGCCTTCTTCATCCTGCATCCTGAAAAGAAGATGCAGACGCTTGGTATCCTGATCCAGCAGGCTCAGCGTTACGCTCAGTGGTTGACCTTCGTGAGCTTCACGGCGATAACACAGGTGCGTCTCAAGGGTGTAGAGGGTATAGCGATGTCGGCTACGGTCTGTGGCGTTCAAGCCAACTTTTTCCATGAGAGCGTCAACGGAAAGTGAGAAGACTCGAGCGTATTCGGCGTCGTTCATATGGCCGTTATAGTCAACCCATTCACTGGCAACGCGTTTTTCCAGAATCACCATCAAATACGCCCTTCCAGGCCTTCGGCCTCGGGCCAGTATTTTTGTACCAGGCCAAGAAGCTCCACCAGGAAATCATCCCGGCGGCGATCCAGTTCTGCCACGGGGCGTCCGGCCGCCTGGTGCTCACAGCCTGAAACGACACGATCAATCAGCTCATCGGTGAGTTCAGGTGCTTCAAGCTTGGTCCAGGGTAGCTTGAGAGCCGGGCCAAACTGCTCCAGCATATGGCGCATGCCTTGCTCTCCTCCTGCCAGGTGGAAGGTCAGGAAAGTCCCCATCAGTGGCCAACGTAAACCACAACCATAGACCACCGCCGCGTCGACTTCTTCAGTGGTTGCGACGCCATCATTTACTAAATGCAAAGCTTCACGCCAAAGTGCTTCCATTAGGCGATCTGCCAGATGACCCTCTATTTCCTTGCGTACCTGCAAAGGCCGCATGGCCAGTGACTGATAACGTGCCATGGCAGTATCTATGTGATTTGATTGCGTGGCATTGCCTCCCACCAGCTCCACTAACGGCAGTAAGTAGACCGGGTTGAAAGGGTGGGCAACGATCACGCGCCCAGGGGCTTTCTGGCAGTCCTTCTGTAAATCGCTGGGTTTGAAGCCTGAGGTGGATGAGCCAATGATGACGTGCTTTTTTGCAGCGGCATCCAAGGTCGCCAGTACGTCGCGTTTCAGCTCAATTCGTTCAGGTACGTTTTCCTGGATCAGATCCGCATCCGTCACGGCCTCTTCAATGCTGTCGACGAAGCGTAAGCGTGATGAGCTGGCGTTTTCTGCCAAGCCTAGGCGGGTTAAAGACGACCAGGCATTGTCAATAAAAGCACGTGTGCGTGCGGGTGCCTGAGGGGCTGGATCAAAGGCAACAACGTCCCAGCCTTGTGCCAGAGCTCGGGCAATCCAGCCATTACCGATAACGCCGGTGCCGATGACTGTCAGCTGGAGGCTCATACATCACCTCCTGAACGGTGAGACCCGTGCGGATCGCGCAGAGACAGGTGAACGCGTGTCTCTGCAGGAGTCATGATGTTGGCCCCAAGGTTAGTGATAATGGAAGCCGCTTTTTCTACCAGCTGACCATTGGTTGCCATGACACCTTTTTCCAGATAAAGGTTATCTTCAAGGCCAACACGGGCATGGCCACCCAGAAGAACCGCCTGAGCCAGCATGGGCATCTGCTGGCGGCCAATGCCAAACGCTGCCCAATGAGCGTTGTCAGGTAGTTTGTTGCACATGGCCAGCATACTTTCGGTATCGGCCTCAGCTCCCCAGGGAATACCGAGGCAGAGCTGGTAGAGCGGGTCACCGTCAATCAGACCTTCCTGCTGTAACTGGCGCGCAAACCAAACATGGCCCAGATCAAAGCATTCAAGCTCGGGTTTGACACCGGCAGCCTGGACAAGACGGGCATGCTCACGTAGCCAGTCAGCCGGGTTGATATACACCATGTCACCGAAGTTAAGGCTGCCGCAGTCGAGGGTGCAGAGTTCGGGCAGAAGGGCTTTGACAGGCGCATGGCGTTGCTCGGGTGTCTGGATATCGGTGCCAGGCCCCCCTAAGGTTGGGTCCAGCGCATCCGGAATCCAGTCACCGCCGCCGCCAGCGGTAATGTTCATCACAATATCAACGCCTGAGTCACGAACGCGTGCCATGATTTCACTGAAGTGCGCCTGTGAATGACTTACACCACCTGTTTCGGGGTCGCGCACATGAATATGGGCCACGCTAGCGCCGGCTTTTGCAGCCGTAATACAGTCGTTGGCAATCTGTTCAGGCGTGATGGGAACATTCGGGTTCTTGCCTGTCGTATCGCCTGCACCAGTGACTGCACAGGTTAAAATCACGTTCTTATTCAATGATGTCTCCGTTACTGGGCTGAATGGTTGGCTTATTGTGGTGATAAGCGACCGGCCTACGTTGACATTAAGCGACATTAAGTAAACGCAAAGCGACTTAAGTGAATAATGTCAGCATCTAAGCATCGTAAGCTACAATGCTTTTAAGGTTAGCGGTCTGCGTGATGCGCTGGTCGGCCTGTTGGACGATATGCTGTTTGGTTTGCTGTAATGGCGTTGGTGGGTTGCAATAACTTCTATGTTTCCTGCGAGCGGGTCTTCAACCCAGCACTTGAAGGGGGGGGGGGTGGTGGGGGGAGGCTTTCCAATAACGACGGCTGTATTGTCGCTCGATCAAATGAGCTGAAAGCGCTTGGTGTCGAGATGGGAAACGCCAGGCACCTGTTGTCACCTGCCTTGCGTCTCCAGGTGATTGTGCTATCAAGCAACTACGTGCTTTATGGAAATATGTCGCAGCGAGTCAACGAAGTATTGGCCGGATTCTCACCCCATATCGGAATCTATTCGATTGATGAGAGCTTTGTCGGATTTCAGGATTTTGACCCAGATACCCTTGAGAAACGTGGACACAAACTACGCGCTACCGTTAAACAGTGGACGGGAATCCCTGTCTCGGTGGGATTTGCCCCGACCCAGTGACGATAGCCGAGAGCTGATTGCGGTCGCGATGCAGGGACTCAGGCATCTTTGGCGGAAAGGTTATCACTATCACAAGGCTGATGTGATGCTGCTGGATCTGTCTCCGAAAGCCAATCGCCAGCTCACCCTGACAGAAACCCCACAAACTGATGTAGGAGGAAATCAAATGTAGGAGGTTAGGGTCGCTAACCGACACAGCCATTTAAATGCCAACCTGATGCAACAAAGGATCCGCGAGGCTCGCCGGTCACGATACGGCGCTGACCAGGTATTGATGCCTGTTTGATCATGCGAAATCCACATGAAATAACGAAGAGCCCTATTTCTCTACATACTTGCATCGGCGTTCGGTGGGCGATTTACATGTCCAAAAGCAATTAACTGTCCTTCTTCACTAACGACCTCGTAATAACCATCTTTCTCACGCAGTAATGCACATTGCTGAACATAAGCAGGGTTGGTAAATGTCATCTCTATCTGATCAATTGTATCATTCTTATCCGCAAGCCAATGGGTAACAAGGTTGCGAACACAAAGGCCTTGTAAAAATGGTCTCTTGAAACCAAATAATTTGGCGCCGAGATTTGAAGTGTGAACCGGGTTCATGTCACCTGAGATATTTCCAAAGCCCCGTGCCATGCCATTGCCTATTTGTGTCTGTTGACTGGTGCTTTCGATATCGGATTCAAGTTTAGATGTGCGTCTTCTCAACCCCATTAATTCGTCTGAGCTGGACGTGGCTTTAGGTATTTTTTTAATGTCTTCCGGTTTGAGGTTTCGTATTAAAAAGCTGTCTTCTACTCGACCAATTAACTCTTTATCTGAGTTGGTGATTTGGGCTTCCAAAATGACTAGAGCGCGATTACGCGGTATGCTCGATACTTGCTTGAGTCGGCAGGCAACGTTTTGCTGGTGCGCCTGGATGTAAGCAGAGGCGCCTTTTGGGTATTCAGTCTTATGTTTGACATGCAGTAGATGTCTGAAATTGAAATTAAGATCAGAAAATATTTTTGTATATAACAAGGTGCCAACGCTTTGGCTATAGAGAAAAGGCACATCGCTATTAGATTTTAGGTGTGGTTGCATCTTGTCAAAAAAAACTTTCCAGCGCTCTTTGAGCACAGGTGAAAGATGAAAGTCGGTGGCATAGCATGGTGTATTCACAGACTGTAGCCTGTGCTTTATAAGTAGGTTTCGTATTGTGCCACGCCAATAGTGTGCGGCATATTTCCAAGGAGTCTCAACACTAGGAAGATTTATGTTTATTAAATCAGGGGTGGGGAAATGAGAACTTCCTAAGTCTGGATAGACATTTGTTATATCTTGGTTATTTTTCATTAGTTAGTTTCCGTCAAATGTTTGTTTTGGGTAGGGTAGCCAAACAGCCCGTTGCAAATGTTTGACTTTTTTGGAAAAACTGTCGATCTATACCTGTTTTATATTCATACCGTTCAATGTTACCGCTACCGGCGCGAATCTGACCGCACGAGGAAAGGCCGCTGGCAACGTGTCTTTATCGGTAACAGCACCCAACTCCCAGCAGTCAATGAGGCCGATGTGCCCAACATGCCTGAACGGCGTCGGTTCAACCTACTGCGATGTTTTCGGGAGTGACTTGCCGCTGCCTTCTGTAAGCGTTGCAAACGCTGCGGTGGATACGGCTCATGATTTCCTCGCTTTTTAGATGGTAATTTTTTACAACCTTAAGCGTTTGAAAAAGACGTTTCTTCCACTCAGCGCTACACTTGAGGGGGTTTGATCAGAGATCGCTTGAGGGCGGGGCAGGCCAGGTCCAGCCGCAGCGCTTGGTATGGCCCTAAAGTGGTCATCACCTACGGGTCCATCTGGGAACACGCATTATCGCTAACCCAGGCGGGTATCCCGATGAATTTACAACACCTTGCTTCTTGCCTGATCTCGTCGTGGAAGTGCCGACGTCTGGTTAATGTGGTTTTCCTGTACCGTCAGCGAGACAAGGTAAAACTGCTCTGGATGGCTATGATCTGAAAGATATTCAGCCTCATAAAACACAGGGTTTTCAGTGTGCTGGCTGATTGTTTGCGCCTTTTGCAGCGCTTTTCTTGATGTGCTGTGACGCATGAAAAACGTCGTATCACCCGTCCATCAAGCCTCACAACGGCAGCACTATGTCAAGGTACAGCAAGTAGTATGTCTTAACGACATCGGAGGACTACACTCATAATAATCGCGAAGAAAATCGTTAATCATAAGGTTCTGGCGTTAACGGGCTGTATCTGAGACCCTGACATGGAGGCTTCATAAAAGAAACGATGTCTGCTACCCCGGGTACGTGACCAAACATACAGTTGTCGTTCCACTCGTTTTTGGAAAGGTTTCTGGAAAGTTTTTTGGAAGGGCTTCTGAAGATGTTTCTGGAAATTATCAGGAGGTAAGAAAAATGCCAAGTAAAAGTGGCTCTAAAATACCTCTTTCCTCAGCCAAGAGTTATGCCTCTTCTCTATCGTCTGCATCCAGGAGTGTGCAGGGTTTCTATGAGATGGTTGAAAACCTGCCAATGGTCGCTGTACAGGGTTATAACAAGAAGCGCGAAGTTATTTATTGGAATGAAGCAAGCCGTCGTCTCTATGGTTATACAAGAGAGGAGGCGCTAGGACAATTACTGGAAGATTTAATTATCCCGGATGATATGCGTGAGGGCGTGATTGCGGCTCATCGTAATTGGATAGACAACAATGTAAGTATTCCCACCGATGAAATTGAACTAAAGCATAAAGATGGTCATCTGATCCCAGTTTACTCCAGTCATGTGATGATCAAGCAGGATACTGGCGAGTACGAAATGTTCTGCATTGACATCAGCCTGCAGGAACAAAAAAAAGCAAACAACGCGTTATATAGGATGGCAAATTTTGATGACTTAACCCAACTGCCTAACAGGCGGTTAATGGAGTTTGAGTTATCCAAATATCTCTCCGTTGCAGAACGGATGCCGCAAAGCGAAGTGGCTGTGGTATTTATTGATCTGGATAACTTCAAGCTGATCAATGATACCCTTGGGCATCATTATGGTGATGATCTCTTGAAAAAGGTAGCTGAGCGGCTGAATAACGAAATTCGCGGCTGTGATCTTCTGAGCCGTTTTGGCGGTGACGAATTTGTCCTGTTGCTGTTTAATTTTGATGGGCCGGAAGGCATTAATGAAACGCTTCGTCGTATGATTAATTTGCTGGATCAAGGGTTTTTTCTCGATGGGGTGCGTTACCAGGTGACTGCCAGTTTTGGCGTCAGCCTTTATCCTGAAGATGGCTCAACGGTGGCAGGGCTTATGGGTAACGCTGATGCTGCCATGTACCAGGCGAAAGGGTCTGGTAAAAACAGTGTTTGTTTCTACACGTCAGATATCAATGATCGATTAGTTCATTATCAGAATATTACCGCACTTCTTCGACAGGCCCTGGCGGACGAGAGCCTGCAGCTTTATTTTCAACCACAGGTTCATTTGAAAGACGGAAATATATATTCCTGTGAGGCTCTTTTGCGATGCTTCGATGAAAACTCCCAGCCGGTTTCTCCTGCGATTTTTATTCCGGTAGCGGAAAAGTCAGGACTCATTAATCGAATCGGTGACTGGGTGATTGAAGAGTCCTGCAGGCAGCTTAAAGCCTGGAAGGGTACTGTGCTTGAAAATATGCGCGTTGACATTAATTTATCGGGTCAGCAACTTACTAATCAGAACCTGGCTGACTACATTCTGCAAACACTTAACAAGTATGAGCTCACGACGTCTCAATTAGGCGTAGAACTTACCGAGAACGAAGTGATTGGTGGTGATGGGGAGCAAATAAAGCAATTGAGGAAACTGAAAGAGGCTGGTATCCATATATCTATTGATGATTTTGGCACCGGTTACTCATCTCTTGTTTATTTGCGAAAATTGCCTGTTGCCAGCCTGAAGATTGATAGAGGCTTTCTTCACCATACAATGAAAAATGCCAGTGATATGGCTATCTTGCAGGCGATCATTACGGTTGGGCACTCCCTGGGCCTAACGGTGGTGGTAGAAGGTGTTGAAACCACTGAACAAGATACTCTGGTTAAAGAGCTAGGCTGTGATTTAGCGCAGGGATTTCTTTACGCAAGGCCGATGCCAGCAAATCAGATGCCTGATTTTTTCTCCGCCAGAAAGTGGCCGTACTGAAAAAGCTGTTACTGCTCCATCGCCGCCATTTCCTGAATAACTGCGAGCCCTGCGATGCACTTTGATGACTATCGGCAATTCGATGCCACCGGCCTTGCTGAGCTGATTCAGCGCGGTGAGGTCAGCCAGAACGAGGTTTTTGAGGCGGCGGTAAGCGGGATTGAGACGCTAGATCCCAGCCTTAATGCGGTAGTGAGAACGCGCTTTGCTAAGGCGCAGCAGGAAAGCCAGCAATGCCCGGCAGGCTCGGTGTTTGCCGGTGTGCCTACCTTGAGTAAAGACTTGCTGATGGCCATTTCCGGTGAGCCGTTGGCCTTTGGTAGCGCGGCGTTGTCTGCGTGGTGCCCCAGTGAAGACTCGCTGATCATCCGCCGGGCGAGAGCGGCAGGGCTGGTGGTGATGGGGCAAACCGCAACACCCGAGCTTGGCTTGATGGGGATTACCGAACCCAAGGCCTTTCCCCACCCGCAAAACCCATGGCAGAAAGGTTATTCCCCCGGTGGTTCCAGCGGCGGGTCTGCCACGGCGGTGGCCAGCGGCATGGTGCCGATTGCCCTGGCGGGGGATGGCGGCGGCTCTATTCGCATTCCGGCCAGCTATTGCGGGCTGTTCGGTTTCAAACCGTCTCGCGGGCGAGTGCCACTTGGGCCTGCACATGGTGAGGTGTGGCAGGGCGCCGTGATTGAGCATGCGTTGACCCGCAGCGTGCGTGATAGTGCGGCGCTGTTGGAACAGATCAATGGCATGGCGCCCGCTGGCCCTTATCCCATTCCGCGTGAAACCGGTTATGTGGCGGCGTTGGCGTCTGCCCCTAAGCCGTTGCGCATTGCTATCTCGATGGGGGATTTTCTCGGCCAGGGGCTTGGCACCCAGGTCAGCGCGGAGGTGAAAATAGCGGTGGAGAAAGCCGCCAAGGCGTTGGAGGCCATGGGCCATGAGGTTGAGTGGTGCTCTCCGCCGGTGGATGGCGATGCCCTGGCCGATAGTTACCTGACGCTTTATCTCGGGCACCTGGCAGCGGATCTGCAGTGGGTCAGCCAGCAGACCGGCGTGGCCGTATCTCGCTTGGCCATTGAGCCTTCCACCCGTGCGGTAGGTCGTTTGGGTGCCCGGCTGTTGGCGCGTGATTACGAAACAGCCAAGCGCTACTGGCATGTGGCGGCTGAGCAGATGAGCCAGTTCCATCAGCGTTATGATGCCTTGATCATGCCGGTTGCGGCGGGCGCGGCCCCCAGAATCGGGGAGCTTTACCCTTCGGCAGTTCGCGAGCGGTTGATGTCATTGCTTGCTATTCCAGGCCTGCCTTCCCTGGCATTGAAAGCCGGAATATTAAAGCGTCTGGCAGCAGATGCCTTGCAGTACACACCGTTTACCCAGCTGGCCAACCTCACCGGGCAACCGGCCATGTCAGTGCCGTTTCACACGGCGGAGAATGGCTTGCCCATCGGGGTGCAGGTGTTGGGGCGTCTGGGCGATGACAAACTCATGCTGCAACTGGCCGGCGCATTGGAGCAGCATGAAGATTGGCGCTGTGTGTCTTTTACGTAACCCTTGGCCGTTGGATGGAGTGTAATGTGAGCGATTTCCTGATCGTGGGCGGCGGCGTCATCGGTATGATGACGGCGTTGCAGTTAGCCGATAGCGGCGTTAGCGTGACCCTGGTGGAGCGTGGCGAAACGGGGCGCGAGGCGTCCTGGGCGGGGGGCGGTATTGTGTCGCCGCTTTACCCCTGGCGCTACAGTACGGCCATTTCCAATCTTTCCCGCTGGTCGGAAGGCTTTTATCCAGAGCTTGCGTTGCGCCTGCTGGAAGAAACCGGCATCGACCCTGAATATCGCCAGAAGGGGCTTTTTTACCTGCGGGTCGATGATGAAGATAACGCCCTGGCCTGGGCGCGGCAGGTGAGTAAGCCACTGGAACGTGTCAGTGCCGATTTTCTCTACGCCAGAGAGCCCAAGGCGGCGCCGAACTGTGATTCCGCGCTGTGGATGCCGACGCTTGGCAGTATCCGTAACCCTCGTCTGGTGCGTGCCTTGCGCACGCGCCTGGCGGCCATGCCCCAGGTAACGCTGCGCGAAGGGGTGGCGGTCAGTGGCTTTGAAACATCCGGCACTCGGGTGACGGGCCTGAAAACCTCAAAGGGCAGCCTTCGAGGCGGGCAGACCATTGTGTGTGGCGGTGCCTGGACGGCACAACTGCTTGCCACGCTGGGCGTCAGCCTGCCGGTGCGCCCGGTGAAAGGCCAGATGATTGTCTTTAAAGCGCCACCTGGGCTTGTCAACCGCGTGGTGCTGATGGACGGGCGCTATGTCATTCCACGCGCTGATGGGCGGGTGCTGGCGGGCTCTACCCTGGAAGAGACGGGATTTGATAAAACGCTGTCTGACGAAGCGCGGGCGTCACTATGGGAAAGCGCGACGCGTATTATTCCGGCGCTTGCCGACTGTGAGATTGAGCATCACTGGGCAGGGCTGCGGCCCGGTTCGCCGGATGGCGTGCCTTTCATCGGGCAGCTGCCGGGGTTTGATAACCTTCACGTTAATGCTGGGCATTACCGCAATGGCCTGGTGTTGGCGCCTGCTTCCACGCGATTATTGGTCGACCAGCTATTGGCGCGGCAACCTATTGTTGACCCGGCACCTTATTGGCCGGGCCAATCAGTGGCATGGTCGCGTCAGGGCGACATTCAGTCTTCTGTGACGTAATAAACTGTCACGTAATAACCTGTGCCGTGATGATCTATGCCGTAATAAAAAACAGGGCGTCGCGCCCGCAGTACGCCGATCCTGGAAATCTCCGTTGAAAAAAAATGCGTGTTTTAAAGCTTTTTTGTACAACTAGTGATAACTTTTGTAGAAGAAACTCTTTTTAATAAAAGGTGCCTACAAGATGACGTTCGCTACATCGCCTACCGGGCTGCAAAAATCGAGAAAAGACGAGCTGTTTCCACGCACCGTGATGCTTGCGGGTAAGGATCCTGAGGCAACGCGCAACGAAATTGAGGCGTGTTTTACCGCTACCTTTGACCGGTACGAGTCGCTTTTCACCACGCTGGTCAGCGAAGAATCCTATATTCGTAAATCGATTTCCCTGCGGCATCCGCTGATCTTCTATCTTGGGCATACCGCCACGTTTTTTGTTAATAAGCTGGTGCTTGCCAAGCTGTTACCGGCGCGTATCGACCCCAATATGGAGTCCACCTTTGCCGTTGGCGTGGATGAAATGAGCTGGGATGACCTCAATGAAGACCACTATGAGTGGCCGTCCGTTGACGAGGTGATGGCATACCGTGGCAAGGTTCGCAGCGCCGTGTTGACGCTGATCCGTGAGCTACCTTTGAGCTTGCCGATCAATTGGCAGAGCCCATTCTGGCCGATTGTCATGGGGATTGAGCACGAACGCATTCACCTTGAGACGTCGTCGGTGCTGATTCGCCAGCAACAACTTCATCTGGTCACCCCTCAGCCGGAATGGGAGCCTGTTCGGGTGAGCGGTGAACCCCCGGAAAACACCCTGATCAGCGTGCCAAAAGGCGAGGTGACGCTGGGTAAATCCTTCGATGACGCCTATTACGGCTGGGACAACGAATATGGCCATCATCACGCTGACGTAGATGAATTCAAGGCCAGTCAGTTTCTGGTCAGCAACAGTGAATTCCTGGAATTTGTCGAGGCGGGTGGCTATCTGACCGATGAGTTCTGGACGGAAGAAGGCCTGGGCTGGCGCAATTTCGCCGAGGCGAAGCATCCGACCTTCTGGGTGTGGAATAACGGATGGTCGCTACGCCTGATGACAGAAGAAGTGGAAATGCCCTGGGATTGGCCGGTGGAGGTCAACTTCCACGAAGCCAAGGCGTTCTGCCACTGGAAGAGTGCGCAGACCGGCCAGCCGGTGCGCATGCCGACCGAAGATGAATGGCATCGTCTGGCTGAGGAAGCGGGCGTTTCTGAGCTTGAAAGCGATTCACCTGCCAATGCCAACCTGCACCTGGATCACGGGGCGTCTTCCTGCCCGGTAACGCGCTTCCAGCATGGCCAATGGTTTGATGTGGTCGGCAATGTCTGGCAGTGGGTGGAAACTCCCACCTACCCGTTCCCGGGCTTTGATGTGCATCCGCTCTACGATGACTTCACTACGCCGACATTTGATAACCAGCACAACCTGATCAAGGGCGGCTCGTGGATTTCCTGCGGCAATGAAACACGGCTTAGTGCCCGCTATGCGTTCCGGCGGCATTTCTTCCAGCATGCGGGCTTCCGCTATGTGGTGTCGGATGCCGAAGTCAAGATGCCTAGCGCCTACTATGAAAGCGATGCACGCATGGCCGAATACGCCGAATTCCACTATGGCGATGAGTGGTTTGGTGTGGCCAACTTCCCCCAGACCCTAGCGAACAAGGCGTTGGACTGTATGGCGGATCGCCAGAAAGTCCGTGCGCTGGATCTCGGCTGCGCCAGCGGGCGCTCAAGCTTTGAACTGGCCCGTGAGTTTGAGCACGTGGACGGCGTGGATTTCTCTGCCAACTTCATCCGCCAGGGCGTGGAAATGGCCGAGCAGAAAGTATTGCGCTATACACGGGTGGAAGAAGGTGAACTGGTCAGTTATCAGGAGCGCACGCTGGAAAGCTTGGCGCTGGAAGACGCTGCCGAGCGGGTTAGCTTTCATCAGGGGGATGCCTGTAACCTCAAGCCGCAGTTCAGCAATTATGACCTGGTGCTGGCGGCTAATCTGATTGACCGGCTGTACAAGCCGTCACAGTTTTTACAGACCATCCATGAGCGCATCAATGCCGGTGGTATTCTGATGATTGCGTCGCCCTATACCTGGCTGGAAGAGTACACGCCCAAGGAAGAGTGGATTGGTGGCTTCAAGAAAGATGGAGAGAATGTCAGCACGCTGGAGGGCTTGAAAGCTTTGCTGGAGCCTAACTTCCGTATGATCCGTGATCCCGAGAAGGTGCCTTTTGTTATCCGAGAAACCATGCATAAATATCAGCATAGCCTCTCGGAAGTCACGCTGTGGGAGCGCCGCGCCTAAGCGCTTTTAAGCCACCAGGCGTTCAATGGCCCGGTTAATCGATGCATGTTCGGTTAACCGGGCATAAAGGTCTTCGTCAGCCTCGGCGTTGATCAACCCAAGCAATACGCCTAACACCGCCCCCCGATGAACGTTATCTCCGCCAATTTCGGCATTGATCTGCAACGCTTTTAACGGCGTCTTGTGGTATCGGCTGGCCAGGTAAAGCACGGCAGGCCAGGCATCCGTGATATAGCAGGCGGTGGAGAGTGCGCCGCCGACGACCTCGCGGTCGGTGTATTGGCTGTTCACCAGCTGTTCCAGCTTGCGTTTGGGCAGCCCCCGCGTGGCGTTAAGTAACGATTCCTTTACCGCGTCGTCGCCGTTTCTGAACAGCAGGCTGTCGATCAGTTCGACATAGGCATCACACACATCAGCCAGAAAGTTGTCCGGGTGCGTCAAGGCAAGGTGCTGACGACACCGCTTGCGGGTTTCCGCCAGCGAGACGCCTTTGAGGCGTTCACTGATCGCCAGGGGGGCAATCGTCACCAGCCCGCCGATTGACGGCGTGTCGTGAGTGACCGCGCCGCATTGCCTGGGCGGCAAGCCTTTTTCAAGATTGGCAAAAAAGCCCCGATGATAGGATTCTGCGTAGGTATCCGGGTGAGCGGGCGTCTCTGCAGTCATCAGCTGAATGTAAGCTGTCAGGAAGGCATCACTATCGTAATGCGCGTCAGGTTCAGCCAGGGTGTTCATCAGCGTTAACGCACAGTGAGCGTTCAGGGTGTTATCCCCTGGTTGCATCCCCTGGTGGTAGTGAACGTTGGGGGTGTCCCAGTAATTCTGTTTACCTTTAAGAATAATATTACCGACCACGTCAGACTGTGGCTTGCCGGACTTTTTGCGGCCACCGCCGCTGGTGGAGTGCAGCGACATGATGGATGACGGGTGGAAAACAGGCGGCGCTTCGAACGTTGTGATGCCGTCTGGAAACGCCCGGTCAATATCGTGAACGTTGTAGAACCAGTGCACAGGCATGGCCAGCGCATCTGCTATGAACAGGGTCTTGAGTGCAGCGCTTGCTCGTGTCGTTACCTTGGGTGTCATATGACGCCTCCTTTGGCGGGTTTTATCAAGCCCTGCAGCACTAAGACGCCGATGGCATCGGGTAGCGCTTGGTGGATTTGCCTGCCTTGACGATCTGGCCGGGAACGTCATGACCGACCAGCTCCGGAAGGGTTGCGGCTACGTTCAGTAAGGCATCCAGATCAACGCCGGTAGTGATGCCCATGGATTCAAACATGTGAACCAGATCTTCGGTGCAGACGTTGCCGCTGGCGCCGGGGGCAAACGGACAGCCGCCAAGGCCACCGAGGGAAGCATCAAAACGCTGAATACCGGCCTGCCAAGCTGCCATGGCATTGGCCAGCCCCATGCCCCGTGTGTTGTGGAAGTGGGCAGTGAAAGGCGTCTGTGGCCAGCGCTTACGCACGGCGCTGCATAGCGTGTGTACCTGCTGGGGGTTCGCCATGCCGGTGGTATCGCACAGGGTGATGCCTTGAATGCCAAGTTGGATCAGCCGCTCGACCAGTTCCATCACCCGTTCTGTCGGCACCTCGCCTTCAAAGGGGCAGCCAAAGGCAGTGGATAGCGAGGCATTGATGAAAATGCCAATGCCTTGGGTGGCTTCCAGAATGGTGGCGAACTGTGCCAGCGACTGTTCCGGCGTCATGCGCAGGTTGGCCTGGCTGTGGCTTTCACTGGCGGACATTACCAGGTTGATTTCGTCCACATCGCAGGCCAGCGCACGCTGTGCGCCTTTCAGATTGGGCACCAGCACGCTGATCTCGACCCCCTGACGACGCTGAATGGCGGTGACCACGTCGGCCGCATCGCGCAGGTTGGGAATGGCTTTTGGCGATGTGAATGAGGTGGCTTCGATGCGCTTGAGCCCCGTGGCAGAGAGCGCATCGATCCAGCGGATTTTTTCATCGGTGGGGACGAACCTGGCTTCGATCTGCAAGCCGTCTCGGGGCGCGACTTCATTGATCTCGACGGTGGGGTTGCCCTGGAAAAGGTGGCTCATGAGGATATCTCCTGAAGAACGCCTGCCTGGCGGAGTCTGGCGCGGGTTTCGTGGTCGATCCCCAGCTCGTCAAGTACGTCGTCGGTGTGCTGGCCGAGTGCTGGCCCACCATTGCCCAGCCGACCCGGTGTGGCGCTGAGTTTGGGCAGTACCCCCGGCACCTTTAACGGCTTGCCGCTAGTGCGGGTGAAGGTCTGAATCATCTCGCGGGCCAGATAATGCGGGTCGGCGGCAATGTCTGCTGCCGTGAAGGGGTAGCCGACCGGCACTCTGGCTGCATCCAGTGCCTTGAGAATTTCCTCACGCGGGCGCTGCTCGCTCCATGCCTGAATGGCGGAATCAATCATGTCTGCCTGCTGGCTGCGGCCATCGTTGTGGGCGAGGGCTGGGTCGTTGGCCAGGTCTTCGCGGCCTATTACGTCCATCAGGCGTTTGAAAATGCTGTCGCCGTTGCCAGCAATCAACACATAGTCGCCATTCAGGCAGCGGTAGGCGTTGGAAGGCGTGATGCCGGGCAGTGCGCTACCGCTGGGCTCGCGGATCTCCCCACTGGCATCATATTCCGGCAGCAGGCTTTCCATCATCGCGAAAACGGATTCATACAGGGCGACATCAATTTCCTGACCCAGGCCACTACGGTTTCGCTCCTGAAGGGCCATTAAAGTGCCTATCACCGCATACAGGGCAGAAAGTGAATCGCCAATGCTGACGCCAACCCGCACCGAGGGTTCGCCGGGCTGGCCGGTCAGGTAGCGCAGGCCACCCATGGCTTCGCCAATAACGCCAAAGCCGGGTTTATCGCGGTACGGGCCGGTCTGCCCGTAACCTGAAATATGCACCATGATCAACCGAGGGTTGAGGACTGACAGAGCCTCCCAGCCCAGCCCCCAGTTATCCAGCGTGCCGGGGCGGAAATTCTCCACCACAACATCGGCTTCACGCGCCAGCTGTCGCACCAGCGCCTGGCCGTCTTCGCTGCGCAGGTCCAGCGCCACCGAGCGTTTGTTACGGGTTTGTACGTGCCACCAGAGCGAGGTGTCGTCTTCAATCATTCGCCATTTGCGAAGCGGGTCGCCGGTGCCCGGCGGCTCGATCTTGATCACATCCGCGCCAAACTCGCCCAGCATCTTGGTGGCAAAAGGCCCGGCGATCAGTTGGCCAAGCTCCAGAACCTTCAGCCCCTCAAGCGGAAGCTGGCGTTCTTGGGGAGTGCTCATGGGAAAGCTCCTTTTGTTGGTGTTGTTCCGCAGTATATAACGCTAAAGAAAACCTGTTGATGGGGAGGGGTTGTATTTGTCTTATACACCTCCATGTAAGGGTTAACGGTGTTGGTTAACCCATTACATGCCATGCGGTTAGCTAACCCTCTGACTCTGATCAATCGCAGGAGAATACATGAGCAAGCGCATTCTGGTAGTACTGACCTCACATGATCAACTGGGTGATACCGGTAATAAAACCGGTTTCTGGCTGGAAGAACTGGCTGCCCCGTATTACGCCTTTAAAGATGCAGGCGCGACGTTAACGCTGGCATCACCGAAAGGCGGGCAGCCGCCGCTTGATCCTGCCAGTGATGCAGAAGATAGCCATACTGACGCAACGCGTCGCTTCGAGAAAGATGCTGAAGCTCAGGCAGCTCTGGCGGCGACTCATCGTTTAAGTGATATGAACGCGGATGACTTTGATGCCGTGTTCTATCCTGGTGGCCATGGCCCGCTGTGGGATCTGGTAAACGATGCAGACTCCATTCGTCTGATCGAAACCTTTATTGCCCAAGGTAAGCCGGTGGCAAGTGTTTGCCACGCGCCGATTGTGCTGATTAATGCCAAAAACACTGATGGCGAACCGCTGGTGAAAGGGCGTGAAGTCACAGGCTTTACCAACGGTGAAGAAGACGCTGTTGGCCTTACCCAGATTGTGCCGCATCTGGTGGAAGATGCGCTTCAAGCGTGTGGCGGCGTTTACTCCAAAGCCGACGACTTTGCGCCTTATGTGCGTGTGGATGGCCAGTTGATTACCGGCCAGAATCCGCCGTCCTCGGCTCCCACGGCTGATGCCTTGCTGGAATGGTTCAAGAACTGAGGCGTGAGTGGTAATTCGTGAGTAATTCATGAATCTCAAGTCGTAAGAAAATCAAAAGCCCGCCCTGTTTGAACAGAGCGGGCTTTTCTGTCGCTGATGATTCATCAGCGTTTCAGCCTGGCGTTACTTGCTTTTCTTGGGCTTTTTGGCTTTTGCGTCTTTCGGGTCTTGCTTGGTGTCGACGTCTTGCTTAGCGTCTTTTTTTTCGCTCTTGCTGTCTTCTTCCGGCTTATCGCTTCCCTGATGGGGCAGCGGGCTGGCCTGATCCAGGCGAGGGTGATTATCCAGGAACTCGCGCTTGAGATCAGGGATAGCGTCGAGCGCTTTGATCGTGTGGGTCAGCGCATGGATCGCGGCCAGCACGTCCTGGGTGTTGCCCGTTTCGGAAATGGTGTGCATGTTGCGAATCGGGAAGCCCACTGAGGTCGCGGCGCTATCAATCGAGGCCAGTACCGCGGCCATGCCGTCAGTGCCGGTATCCACGCCGACAATATCGCGCTGCATGGGAATGTCGTTGTCGCTGGCTGCCTTGGCAATCACGCGGTTAAGCTGCTCGCTTGCGATGGAGCCCACGGCCATGGTGAAGCCTTTGCCCATTTCCAGCGGTTGCATGCGCTTATCGCCAATGCCGGGGGCGGCGACGTAATCGTGGTTCACATCAACGCCAATCAGGGCATCCGGCTTGAGTTCTCCAGCGAGCACGCGGCTACCGAAACGGCCGATTTCTTCATAGCTGGCAATGGCGAACATGACGCGCACCTGCTTGGTGCCACCCGCTTCGGCAATCAGGCGGGCAATTTCGGCAGTGACAAAGCAGCCCAGGCCGTTATCCAGATAAGCACCGTAAAAGGTGTCAGGGCTGAAGCCGCGACGGATCGGGCGATCAAAGATAACTGAGTCCCCGGGGCGAACACCAAGGTTAAGCACCTGCTGCTTTTTGTTCTCGCCGTGAATCTGTAGATCCAGATAAATCTGCTCTTTCTTGATGCCTTTTTCGCCGGTACGAACCGCTGGATCGGAGAAGTGAATTGCGCCCAGCGCTTCAACGGTGCCGCCTTCAATGCTGCGGTAGCTGCCGGGGGCATCGGGGTCTTCGCTGAACAGCTTGACCTCGTGGCCGATCAGGACAGTCGGCAGAAAAGAATCGGTATTGATCCAGATCTTGCCGTCTTCGCCAATGGAGCGCACCTGCATGCGGATCTTGTCAGCGTGACCGATGATCATCAGCTTGAACATGTCATCTTTGCCCGGGTGGGTGTCGAGCACCACACCGGCATTGCCACGAAACTGATGCAGGTGCCAACCTTTCGGCGCAAAGCGCTCGAAATAAGGCTTCAGCACGCCATACGTCATGGCACCTTCAAGCCCTACGGGGCTTGGGGCCGCGAGAATGTCGCGCATCAACTGAAACTGCTCGTCAGCCATAGGCTGCGTCCAGGGGTGGGTGTTTTTGACGCCTTCGCTCATTACATTACTCTCCTTCATCATCTGCCTGAACATCGGCAATTTGCTTAACACCTCTAGTGTGCCAGAAAGCGCCGGGGTTTGCGTGGCTGATCATAGCCTTAATATTCCCGTTGGCACGGGGATTCAGGTACGTACAAGCCGTGGGCATTGCCAGCAAAATCGACTAGGATAGTCGCCTTTTTTACGGCAAGGGTGGAAAAATGGCTTCTGGGCAAGCGCGTATTCAGTGGCTCGGCCGCTGGGGGTTTTTACTGGCGGCAACGGGTTCCGCTGTAGGGTTGGGCAATATCTGGAAGTTCCCCTATATCACCGGGGAGTTTGGCGGTGGTGCCTTTGTGCTGGTCTACCTGGCCTGCATTCTTGCGGTGGGGGTGCCGGTCATGATGACGGAAATTGCCTTTGGCCGTCGGGGGCAGGGCAGCCCGGTTGATGCGATTCGCTGCGTGGTGAATGAGTCGGGTAAAGGGTCCGCATGGTCGCTGCTTGGCTGGATGGCGATGCTATGTGGCTTTTTGATTCTGTCATTTTATGTGGTGGTGGCTGGCTGGTCGTTTTCCTATCTATGGAAAATGCTGACCGGTGGTCTGTCGGGTAGCAGCGTTGATGATATGGCTGCCATCTTTGGTGCCAATAACGCTAACCCCTTTACCCTGGGTGGCTGGAGTACCCTGGTGACACTCCTCACCATGCTGATTGTGGGCAAAGGC
Source organism: Halomonas sp. LS-001 (assembly GCF_052983955.1). Lineage (NCBI taxonomy): Bacteria > Pseudomonadati > Pseudomonadota > Gammaproteobacteria > Oceanospirillales > Halomonadaceae > Halomonas > Halomonas sp. LS-001. Next base: position 2,424,439 of record NZ_CM129816.1, on the reverse strand, counting down.
GTTCAGGAAGGCATCGAGAAAAGCGTGAGCTGGATGATGCCTGGGTTGGTCGTCATGTTGCTGGTGCTGATTGTTTATGGAATGTTTTCCGGCGGCTTTGGCCAGGCGGTGAGCTTTCTGTTCTCCTTCGAGGCGGGTAGTTTATCCAGCGAGGGGATGCTGGCGGCGCTGGGGCATGCATTCTTTACGCTTTCACTGGCGTCTGGCGCCATTCTGACGTATGGCAGCTATTTGCCTAAGTCGGCGTCCATTGCCCGTACAACCCTGAGCGTTGCACTGGCGGATACCGTGGTTGCCTTGATGGCAGGGCTGGCAATCTTTCCGGTGATTTTTGCCAACGGCATGGACCCGGGCGAAGGGCCAGGGCTGATTTTCATGAGCTTGCCGCTGGCTTTCCAGGCAATGCCGTTGGGTACGCTATTTGGCATCCTGTTTTTTGCCATGCTGTCCATGGCCGCGTTGACATCGTCTATTTCCATGGTGGAAGCAACCATTTCCTGGCTATGTGACAACAAAGGAATTTCCCGGCGTACAGCAGCATGGGGTACGGGTATTGTGCTGTGGCTGATCAGCACCATGGCGATGCTGTCATTTAATCTTGGCGCTGACTGGACGCTGGCGGGTAGACACTTCTTTGGTTGGCTGGATTACCTGACGTCGCGCTTGATGATGCCGTTGGGTGGCCTGGGCACGGTAATACTGGCGGGCTTTGTATTGAAATCTGATGCGCTGCGTGAAGAGTTGGGGCTGTCGCGCTTGCCCTACATCCTGTGGCTTGCCATGGTGCGCTACGTTAGTCCCTTGGGCATTCTGGTAATTTTTGTTGATGCGTTAGGGGTATACTCGGTCAGCTTTGCGCAGCACTGGCCATGGCTTCTGTGGATTCTGGTAGCGGTGTTCGTGGTCGGTGAAGTGGTGAGTCCGCGTCTTTTCAGGGCGATGTCACGCTAGCCGGTTCGCCAGGTTGGCTTCAGTCTAGCGGGCAAGCCAGATACCAACCGCCAGCGCGCTGATGACAGTGATGATAAAAATCAGATTACGGGTGCGTGTATCGCGACGCTGGTTCATAAGGGCCTCTTGCAATCAGAAAATGGATAACCGTCAATTGTGCATCGCATGGTAGCGGCTCGGAGAAAAAGCGTCACGCAAAGATCGGCGCTAAGGAATGACAAACACAACCACAACCAGGGTGGAGAAAACCATGACGACAGCGGATCAACCGCAAGCGCTTGAATTGGCCAATGGGCGTCTCGCGGCATTGAGCTGGGGACGCCAGACAGCGCCTGTATGGTTAGCCTTGCATGGCTGGCTGGATAACGCGGCCAGCTTTAGTCGCCTGGCGCCAAGCTTGGCCCACGCTCTGGATATTCGGATTGTCGCGTTGGATTTTCGCGGTCATGGCCATTCTGCTGTTCTGTCAGCGCCAGAAACGCCAAGTGCCATGCAGGATATCGCTTTATGGGATTACTGCCACGATGTGCTGGATGCACTGGACACACTGGAAATAGAGCAGGTGACGTTACTGGCCCATTCGATGGGCGCCGCCGTAAGTTGCCTGTTGGCAGCAGCGCTGCCTGAGCGGATAGAACAGCTGATATTGCTGGATGGCCTTGGGGCATTGACCTCACCGCCAGAAGAGGCCTCAACGCAACTGCGCAAGGGGCTGCTTGCCCATCGTCGTCCGGCCTCTCAGACACCACGCTATGCAGACCTTGAAAGCGCCGTTGCCGCTCGTGTGGCGGGTGGCGTTACGCCGATTGATGCCGATACCGCGCGGCCACTGATGGCACGCAATAGCCGGTTGGGTAGCGATGGGCAGTGCTATCTGCGTACCGACAGGCGCCTGATGAAACCCTCCATGGTGCGCTTTACACCGGATCAGGTGCAGGCGCTGCTGAATGACATACGCTGCCCGGTTCTGCTGATCGAAGGGGAGCAGGGGATTCTGGGTGACCGCCAATGGGCTGTCACATGTCGCCGTGCCGTGGCAGATCTTGTCCGCCATGTGCTCCCCGGCGGACATCATTTACACCTGGAACAGGCCGCCGTGCCACGTGTAGCCAGCACGATTGTGGATTACCAGCTGACTCGAAAGGACGCATTGCTGCATGCAACCCCATAAGACACTTCCGGCAAATACCTCACCTGCAGCGCAGCGTGAACAGTTCACCTCAAGCGGAAAAAAAGTTGCGTTGGTTCTGGGCAGCGGCGGTGCCCGTGGTTATGCCCATATCGGTGTGATTGATGCCCTGGAAGCCAATGGCTATGAGATTGTTGCCATCGCTGGTTGTTCCATGGGCGCCCTGATTGGCGGTGTATATGCGGCGGGAAAACTGCCGGAATATCGTGACTGGGTCTGCCAGCTGGATTATCTGGATGTGCTTAGATTGGTGGATGTCACCTGGAGCCCAATGGGTGCGATGCGTGCCAATAAAGTCATGCAAAAGCTGGAAAGCCTGATTGGCGATACGCTGATTGAGAACCTGTCGATGCCGATGACCACAGTGGCCACGGATCTGGTGCGTCAACGTGAAGTCTGGTTTCAGAAAGGGTCTCTGTTACAGGCGATTCGTGCCTCCATTGCGGTGCCCGGCGTGATTACACCCGTGCGTTTGGGTGACCAGGTGCTGGTCGATGGTGGCTTGCTTAACCCGTTACCGATCATGCCTATGCTGGCGAATCACTCGGCGGATATGGTGCTGGCGGTTAATGTCACGGCGCATAGCCCTCAGCCAATCACGCTGGAAGCCATGTTGCCCGACCTGGGGAAAGATGAAGATGCCGACCCACGTAGTGAAACCCTGCGCCAACACGATGAACAGGTAGGTGGCTGGGTTGGGGACGTGCGAAATGCAACCCGTCGGCTATGGGAAGGTTTGGGCAGCCTGGCAGGTGATGAAGATGAGGGGCCTGAAAGTGACGAAGAACGCGGCAGGCGGGATTGGGGCAAACTGGATATGATTCTGGAATCGTTTGATATTACCCAGGCAGCGTTGGCGAAATACAAGATCGCCGGGTTTCCGCCAGATATTCTGATTGAAGTGCCCAAAACCGTGTGCAGCGCTTATGAATTTCACCGCGCCAAGGAATTGATTCAACTGGGCCGGATGCTAACCGACGATGCTTTATCGAAATACCGGCCTGCTGGTGAATAACAGACCCTAATGACCTTTTCTACGCAGCAACACATAGAGGGCGCCGGTGCCGCCGTCTACATCGGTAGCAGAGCAGAACGCCAGCACGCCAGGCCATTCCCGTAACCAGGTATTGGTGTGGCTTTTGAGTACCGGATAATTGGCATCCGCGCCCCATGCTTTGCCGTGTACGATCAAGACGCTACGTATGCGTTGATGGACGGCATCGCGCAGAAAACTTTCCAGCTCGGCACGCGCCTCATCCAGCGTATAGCCATGTAAATCAAGGCCTTCCTGCCAGCCAAGCTGGCCACGTTTGAGCTGGCTTAAGGTGCGCCAGGGCAAGTCTGGTACGCTAAATTCCAGATACTCCGAAGGCCGGACAGCCTCCACACGCCCATCCGAGGTGCGCCCGTTATTCTGCAACGACTGGTTTTCGACGGCGGCACGTCGACGCGCTTCATGGGAAGGCTGGGCTTTTCTCGGCTTGCCTGGGTCAGCGCGGTTGCTGACGATGCGACGAACACCCGCTGTTTCCAGTGCGTGGCGAAAGACGTTGATCTCTTCCTCTTTGGGCGGATACTGACGGGTCATGGCAAGCTCTGATGAAAGCGGGCGTAAAAAATCCGGACGTGAATTGCCGGGCAACAGGACCGTATTTTAACGCGTAATGTTAAAACGTAATTAAAAAAACCAGTCAGCGCACAGTATAGCGGTATATGCGCTGCTGTGAACCGGCTGGCGTGAAAGGTACAATCTTCTCTATTAATAACGTGTCATCGTCAATCAGGAGCCATTGTGGCAACGTTTTCTTCTGCTGAATCTGTTTCTACTGAACTTATGCAAGGTCCCGATACCGGTACCTCTACCCTGTGTCTGCCGGATACCGAACTGGCTCAGGAGTTATACACGCTGCGCGATTATCTGCGCTGGATCGCCAGCGAGTTTCATCTTGCCGGGCTGTATTATGGTCATGGTACGGAATCTGCGTGGGATGAAGCCGTCGCGTTATGTCTGGGCGCGCTGCATCTGCCGTGGAATATTGACCCATCAGTGCTTGAGGCGCGCCTGCTGCCAATGGAGCGTACGCGCATTGTGGCGCTCACTCGAGCACGCATCAGCAGCCGTCGTCCGTTACCGTACTTGCTTGGCGAAGCCTTTTTTGCCGGGTATCCCTTCAACGTTGATGAACGGGTTCTGATTCCGCGTTCGCCCATGGGGGAGTTGATTGAAGATGGTTTTGCTGCCTGGTTCCCGGAGGAGCCGCCCGAGCGTGTTCTTGATCTATGTACCGGCTCAGGCTGTATCGGTATTGCGACAGCCTTGCATCTGCCGACCAGTGAAGTGACATTGGCTGACATCAGTCAGGACGCCCTGAGCGTGGCACGTGAAAACATCACTCGCCATGAGTTGGGGGAGCGCGTTCGTGCCGTGGAGTCCGATGTATTTGATAGCCTGGAAGGTCAGCGCTTTGATCTGATCGTCTCCAACCCGCCCTATGTGGATGCTCGCGATCTGGCCACCATGCCTGCTGAATTTCGTCATGAACCAGCACTGGCATTAGGCGCTGGCAGTGATGGTCTGGATATCGTCCGGCGCATTCTGCGTCAGGCGCGGGAGCATTTGACGGATGACGGCTGGTTGATTGTCGAGGTCGGCAACTCTGATCGCCACCTGGAAAATGCGTTTCCTGATGTGCCATTTATGTGGCTTGAATTCGAGCGCGGTGGCCAGGGTGTGTTTGCCCTGAGCGCCGCTGAACTCGACGCCCATGCGGCGTCTCTAGTGTAAAGGAAATACGCCCATGTCCGGCAATACCATTGGCAAACTGTTTACCGTAACCACCTTTGGCGAAAGCCATGGCGCCGCCCTTGGCGCAATCGTGGATGGCTGCCCTCCCGGGGTGGCGTTGAGTGAGGCGGATTTACAGCGTGACCTTGATCGCCGTCGCCCCGGCAGCTCACGCCATACCACTCAACGCAAAGAGCCGGATCAGGTGCGAATCCTGTCCGGTGTGTTCGAAGGCATGACCACCGGTACGTCGATTGGGCTGATGATTGAGAATACCGATCAGCGCTCGAAAGACTATTCGAAAATCAAGGATCAGTTCCGCCCGGCTCACGCAGACTACACCTACCATCACAAATACGGTCATCGCGATTACCGTGGTGGGGGGCGCTCCAGTGCTCGTGAAACAGCGATGCGCGTGGCAGCCGGTGCCATTGCCAAACAGTTTCTGGCCGGCCAGGGCATTGCCATCCGTGGCTACATGAGTCAGCTAGGCCCGATCAAAATTGATTTTAAAACCTGGGACTCGGTTGACGATAACGCCTTTTTCAGCCCCGACCCGGACAAAGTGCCTGAGCTGGAAGCCTACATGGATCAGCTGCGCCGCGATCAGGACTCGGTAGGTGCCGAGATAACCGTCGTCGCAGAAGGGGTGCCGGTCGGGCTGGGTGAGCCGGTATTCGACCGCCTGGATGCCGAGCTGGCCCATAGCCTGATGAGCATCAACGCAGTTAAGGGAATTGAAATTGGCGATGGCTTTGCCAGCATTGATCAGCGTGGCAGTACCCATCGTGACGAAATGACGCCGGAAGGCTTTCTTTCCAACCATGCGGGCGGTGTGCTGGGGGGCATTTCCAGCGGCCAGCCGATTGTTGCCCGCCTGGCGCTCAAGCCGACGTCCAGTATCACCACGCCGGGCCGCTCTATCGATGTTCACGGTGAACCGGTTGAAGTGGTGACCAAGGGGCGCCATGACCCCTGCGTTGGCATTCGTGCCACGCCGATTGCCGAAGCCATGATGGCGATTACCCTGATGGACCACTGGTTGCGTCAACGCGGGCAAAACGCCCACGTCAAGGTAGATACTCCCCATCTTGGGCAATGCTGAAACTGGGTTAACGCTTTATGGCGTCATCATAGTGTCATGGCTAAATAGTGTCATGGGCTAAGGTGAAACTCGGATTTGACTGCTACACTCAGGGAAAAGCAATAAAGAAAAAGTAATACAAGAAAAAGCAATAAAGAAACAGGAACTGCCAATGAAGATTAATGTTGAATTTGACCTGACCCCTGATGAGTTTCGCCAAGCGCTCGGGCTACCGAATGTTGAGGCCTTTCAGAAAAACCTGCTGGACAACATTCAGCGGCAAATGGAATCCGGGGAGGATGGCTATGACCCCATGAGTCTGATGCGTCCTTTTCTACAGCAGCCAATGATGCAGCAAGGGTTGTCGCAAGGGCTGTCAAATTTCGGCACCTATCAGCAGATGATGCTGGATATGCTTAAGCAGGCCGGTAATGCCAGCTACAGCTCAGGTGGAAGTGCCAATAATGACACCCCTTCTGGCGAACAGGGAAAAGCGGGCGCTAGCCGTAATACATCAAATTCAGACAGTGAAAGCAGTCAGAATAGCAGCTCGGCAAAAAGTAAAACCGGTACTGCCTCAGCCAATTCACGCGCCAAGCGTTCAAATACTGAATAGCGGCACTGAATGGTAGTGTCGCTTTGTGGTAGGTAGTAGCTCGGTGATTGGTAAATTGTTGCAACGCAGCGTGTTAGGGTTTAGTCTTTTTGCAGTGCAGCATAGACTTTTATTCAGCAGCTTTTTTCTGAAGCCAGTCGTATTTTCTGAAGCCAGTAGTCTTCTCTAAAGAAAGGAGTAATACAATGCAAGATAAAATGATGGACGCTTTCAACACGCAAACTCGCCAGATGTTTGAGCCGATGCGCAAAGTGAATTCGCTGATGCTCAACAACATGGAAAAAATGACTCAGTACCAGCTGGAAGCCATGAAGCGCTACAGCCAGATGGGTACTGACCGGATGCGCAGCGCATCTGAGATCAACGATGCTGAAGGTATGCGTGAATTTGCTACCAAACAGTCTGAAATGCTGAATGAACTTTCCCAGCAGATGCAGGAAGATGCTCGTATCATGGGTGAAATGAGCATGGAGTTCAAAACGGAAATGGAAAAAATGTTCAGCGAAGCAACGCAACAGATGAATGAACAAGTAAGCGCAACGGCTAAGAAAGAAGAAGCGCCTGCTAAAGCAACCAGCCAGGCATCACGTGGCAATAACGCCAAGAGCTGAGTCAACGAACTGACGGCGCCAGCGTAAAGGCGCCGTATTTGTTTTTTCAGTTAAAAGCGGCTTGCCGGGGGGAGTGTGAGTATGCAATCAGAGTGGGAAATGCCGTCACAGGTAGATATGGATACCTGGAATGCTCAATTGAAAGACATCGGTGAGCAATACCAGGGGTTGATGCAGGATCTGATGGCGCGGATGGCGCCCAGCGAAGCGGCAGATTCTGTTAACAAGGATATGCGTGAAAGCTTTGAAGCTGGCGCGCAGGCGCTGATGCAGAACCCCACCCTCTTATGGCAAACGCAAGCGCGTCTGCTGCAGGATCAATGGCTTTTGTGGCAACAGAATGCCCGAGCAATGGCGGGAGAGCAGGTTGAACCGCTGATTCAGCCAGCCAAAGGTGATCGTCGATTCAAGGATGATGCGTGGACCCAAGAGCCTCAGTATCTTGCCGTTATGCAGCAATACCTGCTGTTCTCGCAGCTGGTAGAGGAGCTGATTGATAGCCTGGACGGACTGGAAGCAACGCAAAAGCAGCACCTTAAATTTTATGCGCGTCAGTTGGTTAACGCCATGGCGCCGACCAATTTTCCGGCAACCAATCCTGAAGTCATGCGGCGTACCATTGAAACCCGTGGCCAGAATCTGGTTGACGGCTTGGCACTTTTACGTGAAGACCTCTCCAATTCGGCAGAGGGTATCAACGTACGCATGACCGACCGCGAAGCCTTTGGAATAGGTGACAATATTGCGGTTACGCCGGGTTCCGTTGTGTATGAAAATGAGCTGATTCAGCTGATTCAGTATACGCCGACCACGGAAGAGACCTTCAAGACACCGCTTTTGATCGTGCCGCCCTGGATCAACAAGTATTATATTCTTGACCTTCGCCAGGATAATTCTCTGGTGAAATGGATGGTCGATCAGGGGCACACCGTATTTTTGATTTCCTGGCGCAATCCAGGGCCTGCTCAGCGTGACATTACCTGGGCGGACTATATGCAGATGGGTCCCATCAGTGCCATTGAAGCGATTGAACAGGCCTGCGGTGAAAAGTCAGTTAACCTGCTGAGCTATTGTATTGGCGGCACGCTGACGGCTTCAACAATGGCCTACCTGACCAGCACCCGGCGCGGGCGGAAGGTAAAGTCAGTGACTTACATGGCGACCCTGCAGGATTTCCGTGACCCTGGTGATATCGGCGTCTTCCTCAATGAAGGCGTGATAGAAGGCATTGAGAAAACCCTGGATGAAAAAGGTTATCTGGACGGCCGTTCCATGGCGTATACCTTCAATCTATTGAAGGAAAACGATCTTTTCTGGTCCTTCTACGTCAATAACTATCTGAAGGGTGAGCCACCGGCCGCATTCGACCTGCTTTACTGGAATACCGATGGCACTAACCTGGCTGCCGGCACCCATGCCTGGTACTTGCGCCATATGTATCTTGAAAACCGTCTGGTTGAGCCTGATGGCCTTGAGCTGGATGGCGTGAAAATTGATCTGCGCAAAGTTTCGACACCCTGTTACTTTGTGTCCACCAAAGAAGATCATATTGCCAAGTGGAACAGCACCTATTATGGCGCGCTGTTGCCGAAAGGGCCGGTGACGTTCGTACTGGGGGGCTCTGGTCATATTGCCGGTATCGTTAACCCGCCGCACAAGAACAAGTACGGCTACTGGACCAACAGCGAGCTGCCTGAGACGCATCAGGAGTGGTGGGAGGGTGCAACCGCCAATGAAGGTTCCTGGTGGCCTCACTGGCAGAACTGGATGGTCGAAAACGGTTTTGCTGACAAGGAAAAAATGCTGCCGGCACGTCAGCCTGGGGAAGGTGAGTTAACGGTCATCGAACCTGCACCAGGCCGCTACGTCCGCCAGACAATTCCCGAAGTGATCAGCGAAGCCACGGCTGAAGCTGACAAGACCGCCTCAGCTACCAGTGGTCGGTGATGTACTGTTTTTGAACTGATAGGTTTTTGAACTGATAGGTTGCTAGACTGACAAGTTGCTGAGCTGGCAGGTAGTTGGGCTGATAAGTTGTAGAAATGACAGACACAAATAATCTGCAAAAAAAACAGGGCGCCCCCAAGAGGGCGCCCTGTTGTCGTTTGGCGTTATACAAAAGCGGTTACGAGGCGGGTGACTTTTTTCTTAGCCGCAGTGAGGGCAGTACCAACAGGCTGGCGAGTAACCAGGTGGGCCAACTGCCCATTTGCGTAAAGGGCGTCAAGCCATCCATTGCGTAGAATTCGCCGTTCAGCGTCGTGGTTTCAAACTGAGGGACACGCTGGGTGATATGACCCTGAGAGTCGATAATGGCAGTAATGCCATTGCTGGTAGCACGCAGCACATAGCGGCCGTTTTCCAATGCCCGCAGGCGAGCCATCTGCAGATGCTGATGGGGGCCGATGGAGCGACCAAACCAAGTGTCGTTGGAAACGGTCACAATCGCTTGACTATGGCGGGCACGACTGGCGACCAGCTGAGGGTAAATAATCTCGTAGCAGATGGCATTGCCAAGGGTGATGCCCGCGGCCTGCATGGGCGGTTGCTGGCTGGTGCCGGAGGTAATGAAAGACGTCGGCAGGTCGAAAAAATTGATCAGGCCACGCAGCACACTTTCCAGTGGAAGGTATTCACCAAACGGCACCAGATGCTCTTTCTGATAATCACCCTCGACGTTACCCACGCCAATCATGCCGTTAAAGTAACGCTCTTCCTGTTCATCACGCTGCAGAATACCGGTGATCAAAGCGGTCTCGGCGGGCAGGTCGGATTGCAGGCGTTCAAGCACCGGACGAGCCTGATGTTCCAGCATCGGCAGCGCCGTTTCGGGCCAGATGATCAGGTCGGTATCGTCGACCAGTGCCTGGGTCTGCTCGACATAGGTTGCCACCGCACTGCGCTGGCCTTCGGCGGTCCATTTGATCAGCTGCGGCAGGTTGCCCTGCACCATGGCCACTTGCGTGGGGTTAGCGCTTGGCGTCGTCCACTGGTTTGGCAAAACCGCAGGTACTAGCCAGATGGCCGCTAAAGGCAGGATTGTCCACCAGCGGCGCTGGGTGATCAGCGCGACCAGCAACGTGCCGCTAAAAACCATCAGCAGAGACAGCAGGTAAACGCCACCGATTGGCGCCCAGGGGGCGAGGGGTGAGTCGACCGCACCCGTGCCCAGGAGCAGCCAGGGAAAACCGGTAAACAGGTAGCTGCGCAGTACTTCACCGAGCACCCAGACCCCCGCAAAACTGAGCAGAGAAAGGCTGGGTGAGGTAAAACGTCGATAGGCCCACAGCGTGGCCGCAAAAAACAACGCAAGTACAAAGACAAAAAGCCCCGTGAGCAGGCCTGCCAACAAGGGGCCGGTATTGCCGTAATCATGAATGGATACGTAAACCCAGGAGGCACCGCTGGCAAACAGGGCCAGCCCGTAGCAGAGCCCTTTAAGCGCTGCCTGTGAGGCGGTCAGCGAGTGAGTGCCCCAATAGACCAGTGCAGCGGCAATCGGCGCGAGCCACCACAGTTCGAAGGGTGAGGCGGTGAGTGTTGTCAAGCCGCCTGCAACCGCCGCCGCCACAAGCTGCCAGCCAGAGGAGGGAGAGAATCCAGTGTGCATCAATGACTATCCTTATCGATAGACGCCGTGGTTGTGAAGATGGCTGTGAAGGTGGTTGTGAAGATGCTTGAAGGCGATATCACGTAAGCAATCAATCGTCTTCATTACCTTCTCTGTCGTCGAAATGGACATCGAGCAAACGAATACGGCGGTTATCCGCATTCATTACCACGAAATGCCAGCCCCTCAGTGACGTCTGTTCGCCCCGCTTGGGCAGGTGGCCGAACTGCTGCATCACCAGCCCCCCGACGGTATCAAACTCGTCATCGGAAAACTCGGTGTTGAACCGCTCGTTGAAATCTTCAATCGGCGTCAATGCACGTACCGCAAAGTGACCGTCTTCCAGTGCGCGAATATCATCTTCTTCGTCGGTGTCGTGTTCATCTTCGATATCGCCGACAATCTGTTCCAGAATATCCTCGATCGTGATGATACCGGCAGTGCCGCCATATTCATCGACCACTATCGCCATGTGGTTGTGGGTGTCGCGGAATTCTTTCAGCAGGCTGTTGAGACGTTTGGATTCAGGAATGAACATGGTCGGACGCACGATATCATCCAGCTTGAAGGCATCCCGCTGAGCCTGAGTCTGCGACAATAGCGGCAGAAGGTCTTTGACCAGCAGAATACCCTTTACATCATCCAGGTTTTCCCCGATGACCGGATAACGCGAGTGGCCGGTTTCCTGTATCAGCGGCAAGTAATCATCGCTGGACTGATCGATCGGAATGGCGGCAACCTGCGAACGCGGAATGAGAATCTCGCGTACCTGTTGGTCACTGATTTGTAGCGCACCTTCAATAATCATCATGGCATCCTGATCGAGCTTCAGGCGGCCAGCCGTGTGGCGCAGGAAGGCCATCAGCTCGTCTCGGGAGCTGGGCTCGTCGTTGTCGCCGGTCAGGGCCCCAAATAGCTTCTCAAGCCAGGATTTCTGAGGAGGTGCGGTGCTCGATCGGTCTTCGCTCATGCGGGTTATCTCTTGTTTTGACGGCGTTACAGCGTTTCATTCAGATAAGGGTCAGGTATATCAAGCTCGGCGAGAAGCGTGCGTTCAAGCTGCTCCATTGCCTCCGCTTCTTCGTCCTCAATATGATCATAACCCAATAAATGCAAGGTGCCATGAATGACCATATGGGCATAATGCTGAATAAGCGGCTTATGCTGCTGCTGTGCCTCCTTGGCTACGACAGCATGGCAGATGACCAGGTCGCCGAGTAGCGGCAGGTCAATGCCAGGGGGTGCCTCAAAGGGAAAGGACAGCACGTTGGTCGGCTTGTCCTTGCCGCGGTAATCGCGGTTGAGTGCCTGGCTTTCGTCGGCATCAACCACACGAATCGTCAGTTCATGGCCAGACGCATCCGCATGGTGTTCAAACACGACATTCACCCAGCGTTCCAGCTCCTCGGGGCTGGGCAGCTGAGGCTCCTGCGTGGCTACCTGATAATCGACGACCGCTGTTGTCACGGTTTGCTGTCCTCGCGTTGTTGCATACGCGCTTCCCGTGCCTGCTGGCGCTCTTCACGCTGCGCGCGTTCTTTGACTTCCTGCTCGGATTCAAAGGCGTCATACGCTTCGATAATACGCTGTACGAGCGGATGGCGAACCACATCCTTGGCCGCAAAGTGTGTCACGCCAATGCCCGGGGTATCCTTTAATACATCCAGCACCTGGATTAAACCGGAACGTTGGCCGCGCGGTAGATCGACCTGGGTAACATCGCCGGTAATGACCGCTGTCGAGCCGAAGCCGATACGGGTCAGGAACATTTTCATCTGCTCGGGCGTGGTATTCTGGCTTTCATCGAGAATGATGTAGGCGTTGTTCAGGGTGCGGCCACGCATATAGGCGAGGGGGGCAATTTCAATGACCTGCCGCTCTATCAGTTTGGCAACCTGCTCAAAACCGATCATTTCATACAGGGCATCGTAAAGCGGGCGCAGGTAAGGGTCGATTTTCTGGGCCAGATCGCCGGGCAGAAAGCCAAGTTTTTCTCCGGCTTCAACCGCCGGTCTCACCAGTAGAATACGGCGAACTTCCTGCTGATTCAGCGCTTCAACCGCTGCCGCCACCGCCAGATAGGTTTTACCGGTGCCAGCTGGGCCAATGCCGAAGTTGATGTCGTGCTCGCGGATACTTGACACATAACGCTGCTGATTCAGTCCGCGCGGTTTGATCATGGTACGCGGGGTACGCATGATGACATCGCCTTCATCCGGCTCCTCTTCTTCTGAGAGAGCTTCGAGACCGGATTCCTGAAGAAACAGATGCACTGTATCGGGGTCAAGCTCGCTGGCCGAAGTTTCGCGATAAAGGTGTTCCAGAACATTGGCCGCTGCCTTGATACGGTTGGCGGCGCCTGCAAGCTGGAAGATGTTGCCGCGGTTACGCAAGGTAATGTCCAGGCGGCTTTCTATCAGCTTAAGATGCTCGTCCTGCTGACCACAAAGGCTGGCAAGCCGTTGCGGGTCATTGGGTTCAAGGCTGAGCGTGGTAATGCGATTGGCCTGAGAAGATGGCTGGCTCAAGAGTAAGAAACCCATTCGTTAATGTGTGTAAGGCTCAGCTTACTGCCCCGAGTGGCCTCGGGGCAATTACCTGATGGAAGAGAGCGATTAATAACGTTCTGCAGAAGCCAGTTCACCGCGCAATGAATTGGGTAGCGCCTCGGTGATATCGACATCGACAAAGTAGCCGATCAGCTCAGTTGGATTGGACGCGCGGAAATTAACGACGCGATTGTTTTCGGTACGCCCGGACAGTTGTCCCGGATCCTTGGGTGAAAAACCACTGACCAGAATGCGCTGCTGGCTACCCACCATACGCCGGCTGATGTGCTGGGTTTGCTGGATAATCCGCTCCTGCAGAATGGCAAGCCGCTGTTTCTTGATTTCTGCAGGCGTGTCATCGGGAAGCGCGGCAGCCGGTGTGCCGGGGCGAGCAGAATAGACAAAGCTGAATGAGTGGTCGAAGCCAATACGATGGATCAGGTCCATTGTGGCTTCAAAATCGTCTTCAGTTTCACCCGGAAAGCCGATAATAAAGTCAGAAGAGAAGCTTATGTCCGGACGGTTGGCGCGGATACGCTCCATTTTTTCAATGTACTCTTCCGCCGTGTGGCCACGTTTCATGGCATTGAGAATACGATCAGAGCCTGACTGTACCGGCAGATGCAGATGGCTGACCAGTTCAGGGATTTCGGCATAGGCGTCGACCAGGCTGTCGGTAAACTCGACAGGATGTGACGTCGTGAAACGAATGCGGTCAATACCATCCACTTCAGCAATGCAGGCAATCAGTTCGGCCAGATCAATTTCGTCGCCAAGGTCGTTCTCACCCCGGTAAGCATTGACGTTCTGACCCAGCAGATTGACTTCACGTACTCCCTGGTCCGCCAGATGGATAACTTCGTCCATCACCGCTTCAAAGGGGCGGGAAACTTCTTCCCCACGGGTATAGGGCACAACACAGAAGGTGCAGTACTTGGAACAGCCTTCCATGATGGAAACAAACGCGGTTGCCCCATCGGATTTTGGCTGCGGAAGATGGTCGAATTTTTCAATTTCCGGAAAAGTGACATCGACCGCCGCGATCTGGTTGTTGCGTCGCGAATCCAGCATGGAAGGCACCCGGTGCAGTGTCTGCGGGCCAAATACCATGTCCACATGAGGGGCGCGTTTACGCAGGGCTTCACCTTCCTGACTGGCGACGCAACCGCCCACCCCGATGACCAGATCCGGGTTGGCATCCTTGAGCTTTTTCCAGCGCCCAAGTTGGTGGAATACCTTCTCTTGCGCTTTTTCGCGAATAGAGCAGGTATTCAGCAGGATAACGTCAGCCTCTTTCTCGTTATCGGTCAATTCCAGCTGGTGTGATTCGCCGAGTAGGTCCGCCATTCGCGAGGAGTCGTACTCGTTCATCTGGCAGCCGTGCGTTTTGATAAAGAGCTTCTTCGCCATCGGTACCTGTCATCTATGAGTCGTCGGGGGACGAGGGATGAATGAAAATGCCATGGGCAGCGTAAAACGCTGCCTCTGTGTGTGTGCATTATACGGATACAAGAAACCCGGTGCTAGCATTCACCTATAATCAATACTTGACCGGAGCATTTTCATCAGTATACTACGCACCGTGTTTAGGCAGTTCCTCGATAGCTCAGTTGGTAGAGCAAATGACTGTTAATCATTGGGTCACAGGTTCGAGTCCTGTTCGAGGAGCCAATACTGGTAACGAATTGCCAGCTAAACGCAGCAGCAAAATGTAACGTTCCCCGATAGCTCAGTTGGTAGAGCAAATGACTGTTAATCATTGGGTCACAGGTTCGAGTCCTGTTCGGGGAGCCAGTTGCTGGATATGTTCTGCTAGACATGTATTACGCTAAATGTTCCCCGATAGCTCAGTTGGTAGAGCAAATGACTGTTAATCATTGGGTCACAGGTTCGAGTCCTGTTCGGGGAGCCAGTCGTATTTTTCCAGCTATTTTCAGTTCCTGCCTTTTTCAGTTCTTATCTTGTAGATCCTCATTGAGTCGACAGTTCGTTATACTACTGGCTGTTTATTCGGCTACAAAGGATTGATCTGCTCTGTGAGTTATCCAACGTCACCGCTATTAACGCCGCTTCAGGTCTTCAAGTGTCTGAGCGATGAAACACGTCTGTCACTTGTGCTGCTGCTTGCCCATGAAGGCGAGCTTTGCGTATGCGAAATGACCCACGCGCTTGCGCTGTCTCAACCAAAGGTATCGCGTCACCTGGCGCAATTACGCCAGTGCGGCCTGCTGCATGACCAGCGAGATGGGCAGTGGGTGTATTACCGCCTTTCCCCCTGTTTGCCCGCCTGGGCACAGGCTATCATTGATGCAAGTCGAGAAGGGGAGCGCTATCGTATGGAGCCGTTGCTGCAGCGTCTGCAGAAAATGGGCGATCGTCCTGCGCGCCGTTCTGCGTTGTGCTGAAAACTGTGTTGAAAGTCGTGTTGAGTGTTGAAGAGCGAGCATAAAAAAACCGAGGCCATTAGCCTCGGTGTCAGTTTGTCATTTTCGACAAATTAAAGTGCTAGTCTGCCGCTAGAAACCTAGCGATTGACCAGTCGCTGAGAAGCTTGAAGCTGAGCGTAATCAAGAAGAATTTCTGCGGCTTCCAGCACTTGGGCACGTTCAGCTGGCATAACGTCTTCCTTGTCTTCTTTTTCGCCTTCGCTGACGGAGTCAGTGTCTTCTTCGGTATCGGTGCGAGTGCTTGCCCACTCTTCCAGTGGTTCGGCGCCTAGTGCGGTGCGTCGATGGTTTTCCAGGGCGAGCTGTTCCGCTTCCTGGGCCTGCATCTCTTTCTCACGTTGTTCACGGTTCAAGCTGACGGTTGTATGCTGCTCGCGCAGTTGGCGAGCAAGTGCCGTCTGGCGTTCCAGATAAAGAAAGTTCGGGTTGTCTTCGGCGCGAACACGGTAGCGCGCTGCTAGGGTGTTGATGAAGTTTTCCGGATCACCGTAGCGGCGGTACTGGACATTTTGCACGGAATCCCAGGCGAGCGCATGATCAAGGCTGCTTTCACCGATCCGCTCAGGGTCAATATCTGCAGGGAATTGAATGTCCGGCTTAACGCCACGGTTCTGGGTGCTATCGCCTGAAATGCGGTAAAACTTGGCGCGGGTGATCTTAATTTCACCATGGCTCAGCTCACTGAGCGTCTGCACGGTACCTTTGCCAAACGTGGAGGAGCCCACCACAATGCCACGGCCGTAGTCCTGAATGGCACCGGCAAAAATTTCCGAGGCAGACGCCGACAGGCGGTTCACCAGAACCGTCAGCGGGCCATCATAAAGTGTACCGGCATCGCTGTCGCCATACAGCTGGATGCGCCCTTTGGCGTCTCGCACCTGCACGGTAGGGCCCCGGTCAATGAATAGTCCTAGTAGGCTGTTGGCTTCCTGTAATGCGCCACCACCGTTATTGCGCAAATCCAGGACGATGCCTTCAACGTCGGCCTGTTTCAAGTCCATGATCTTCTTGGCAACGTCACGGGTCGTACTGCGATAATCGTCTTCACCTGCCTGCCAGGCATCAAAGTCAACGTAAAAGGTGGGCACCGTGATGACGCCAACTTTATGCTGTCCGTCTTCGCGTTCAATATTAATCACTTCACTCTGAGCGGCCTGATCTTCGAGCTTGACCGTGTCGCGAGTGATTTCCACCGTGCGGGTGCGAGTGATATCAACCGCCTGAGCGGGAATGATTTCCAGGCGAACCACGGTGCCTTTAGGGCCACGGATCAGGTCGACGACGTTATCCAGGCGCATCCCGATCACGTTAACAAGCTCGTCTTCGTCTTCCTGGCCAACGGCCACGATGCGGTCAGCCGGTTCGAGGACATCCGCCTGATCAGCCGGGCCACCTGGCACCAGGCTTGAAACCTTGACGTATTCGCCATCGGCCTGAAGCATGGCGCCAATGCCTTCAAGGGAAAGGCTCATCTGAATATCAAAGGATTCGCCCTGGCGAGGTGACAGATAGCTGGTGTGGGGGTCAATCGTCCCTGTCACTGCTGACATCAGTAGGCCGAAAACGTCTTCAGATTCCGTCTGCTCTACGCGGGAAAGCTGACCCTTGTAGCGCTGGCGTAAAGTGGTTTCGATCTGTTCGTCGTCCTGCTCCGCAATCGCAAGGGTCAAGGCAGCGTTCTTCAAACGCTTTTCCCAGAGCGCATCCAGTTCACTGATGGAGGTTGCCCAGTTGGCATCCTCACGATCAATCTCAAGGCGTTCGTCGCTATCAAAGCGGTAGTCAAGGCCTTCATCGATACGATCAAGCAGCCATGTCAGGCGAGCTTCGCGGCGTTCGTTGGAACGTTCGTGAAGTGCAAAGGCTTCGTCAAGATTGCCTTCAAAAAGTAAATCGGCCATTTGCGATTCGAGGTGACGATAAGGCGCGATATCACTTTCCAGCAGATAGAGGCGCTGGGTATCCAGGTTATCCAGATAACGCTGAAACGCTTCGGAAGACCAGTTGTTATCGAAGCTGACGTCGGCATAATGACCGTAGCGCAGGGAGTCGGCGATTTCGACGGCGACTTCCCGCTGTTCGTCTGTTGGCTCCAGTGCCCAGGCAGTCGGGCTGCCAATGGCCAGCGCGGCTGCCAGCGTCACCGAGCGCGTAAAAGTTGCAAACCAGCTCATTAATCAGGCTCTCCTGGATATGTGTGCATTCATGCAGACAGTGTGTATTTATGACTGGCAATTTGACGTTGAGTTGCGAAATACAGTCAATCTTCGCTGTCAATCAACGTTAATCGCTATCTGCTGCGATAACAGTGGCATCAATACTTGCATGATTTAATCAAGTATTGTAACAGCTCCTGGCCGTGGCTGAGACTACTTCATCATTGTTAAGAGGATTTTCATGTCAAACACTTTTAATGCGGCTCTTTTGGAGAGGCTGTGCAGGTTTTTGCAGGCGTCTCCGACCCCCTGGCATGCAACCATCAATATGGCGACGCGTCTTGAAGAGGCGGGCTATCAGCGGCTGACAGAAACGGCCGCGTGGCAGCTGGCGCCGGGGAAACGTTACTACGTCACGCGTAACGACTCATCCATCATCGCTTTTCAGTTGCCGGAAAAAGCCCCTTTAAGCGCACTACGCATGGTGGGGGCGCATACCGATAGCCCGGGGTTGCGTTTGAAGCCGAATGCCACCCAACGGAGTGCAGGCTGGTTGCAGATGGGAATTGAAGTGTATGGCGGTGCTTTACTGGCCCCCTGGTTTGACCGTGATCTGGGGATGGCTGGGAGGGTGCACCTTCGCCAGTCAGATGGGCATCTGAAAAGCATTCTTCTCAATGTGGCAGAGCCGGTCGCCATGGTGCCGAGTCTGGCAATTCATCTTGACCGGGAGGCGAATAACGGCCGTGCCATCAACCCGCAAACCCAGATGGCGCCTGTTCTGATGCAGGGTGACGAGGGTGACCTGAACTGCCTGCTGCAGGCATGGATCAAGGCGCAACACGGGATAGAAGATGCCGACATTGTGGATTTCGAATTAAGTCTTTATGACCTTCAGACGCCGTCTCTGGTCGGCGTGAACCAGGAGCTGGTGGCCAGTGCGCGGTTGGATAACCTGCTGTCCTGCTTTATGGGGCTGGAGGCGTTGCTGGCGAGTGATGGCCAGCAAGGTGCCTTGCTTGTTGCCAATGACCATGAAGAAGTTGGGAGTGCCAGCGCCTGCGGTGCCCAGGGGCCGTTTCTGGGGGATGTGTTGCGCCGCCTGAATGCTCAGTTGGGGGCTGGTAGCGAAGAATCAATGATTCAGCTGGTTCAGTCTTCCTGCATGATTTCCTGCGATAACGCTCATGCATTGCACCCTAATTTTCGTGATAAGCACGATGAACAGCACGGTCCGGCGATTAATGGAGGGCCGGTGATCAAGGTAAACGCCAATCAACGCTACGCGACTAACAGTGCGACTGGTGCGCTATTCCGTGATCTTTGTCGCGAAGCGCAGGTACCTGTTCAGGCGTTTGTCACCCGTGCCGATATGGGCTGTGGGAGCACGATTGGGCCTATCACCGCTACTCAGGTGGGCGTGCCGACCGTGGATGTCGGTGTGCCTCAGTGGGCGATGCATTCCATTCGCGAGACGGCAGGGAGTCAGGATGTCGGTCATCTGGTGAAAGCGTTAACGGCGTTTTATAACCGTGCTGACCTGGGCCTAGTTGACGACTGAGCATAAAAAAAGTCCGCTAGCGTTTCAGTAAACTGATGCTTAAGCGGACTTTTTAAATCTGGTGGCTACGCCCTGATTTGAACAGGGGACCCCATCATTATGAGTGATGTGCTCTAACCAGCTGAGCTACGTAGCCATTCAACGGAGGCGAATATTACTCAGTGCTTCCCTTTCCGTCAAGTCCTTTATGTCATTGCGTAAGGGAATCAGACATTGAAACGGAAGTGAATCACATCGCCATCCTTGACGATATACTCCTTGCCTTCCAGACGCCATTTGCCCGCATCCTTGGCACCCTGTTCACCGCCAAGGCCAACAAAGTCTTCATAGGCAATAACTTCGGCGCGAATGAAGCCTTTCTGGAAGTCTGTGTGAATAACACCGGCGGCTTCCGGGGCGCTGGCACCTTCTTTCACTGTCCAGGCGCGAACTTCTTTCACACCGGCGGTAAAGTAGGTCTGCAGGCCCAGGAGGGCATAGCCTGCACGAATAACGCGATCCAGACCCGGCTCTGACATGCCGATTTCATCCAGGAACATGGCGCGCTCGTCGTCGTCAAGCTCAGCTATTTCGGCTTCGATCTGGTTGCACACCGGCACCACAACGGCGCCTTCTTCGGCGGCAATGTCGTTAACAATGTCAAGGTAGGGGTTGTTGTCGAAGCCGTCTTCATTCACGTTGGCGATATACATGGTGGGCTTGAGGGTGAGAAAGCCGAAGCTTTTCACCTGCTGCTTTTCATCTTCGCTAAGGTCAAAGCTGCGCAGCGGCATGCCTTCTGCCAGGTGCGGTTGAATTTTGTCCAGCACGGCTTTGGTGGCAATGGCGTCTTTATCCCCCCCTTTAACCACGCGCACCAGGCGCTGGCTGGCTTTCTCGACGGTATCCAGGTCGGCCAGGGCAAGTTCAAGATTGATGGTTTCGATGTCGGCGCGTGGGTCAATCTGATTGGCAACGTGAATCACGTTGTCGTTATCAAAACAGCGCACCACATGTGCAATCGCCTGGGTTTCACGGATATTGGCCAGAAATTTGTTGCCCAGCCCTTCACCCTTGGAAGCACCCGCGACAAGCCCGGCAATATCGACAAATTCCATGGTGGTTGGCAGCACTTTTTGCGGTTTGACGATGCTGGCCAGCTTATCAAGCCGTGGGTCGGGCATAGGGACGATGCCGACGTTCGGTTCTATGGTGCAGAAGGGGAAGTTTTCTGCATCAATGCCGGATTTGGTCAGTGCATTGAACAAGGTGGATTTGCCGACGTTAGGAAGACCGACGATACCGCAGTTAAAGCCCATGGGAATTTCCTGAAAGAGATTCGATGAAAGATGTTCGATGGAATTTGTTAAAGATATTCTACGCGACGCCACCGAATACGCTAAGCGTCACGTTTCACTAATCCATTATTCTGGTGTGGCAGAAAAACGGTGCTGACGATTCATGGCGTTGGCCCAGTCACCGCTGAGCGCCTTTGGCAAGGTCGCGACGCACTCATCAAGCGTCTGCTCGATGGCTATCTGCTCGTTTTTGCCTGGGCGGCCCAGTACATAGTTGACCACTTGACTGGCGCTGCCAGGGTGACCAATGCCGATGCGCAGCCGATGGAACTGCTTTTGGTTGCCCAGGGCGCTGGCAATGTCGCGCAAGCCGTTGTGACCGCCATGACCGCCTCCCGTCTTGTAGCGCGCCTGCCCAGGGGGCAGATCAAGTTCGTCATGGGCAATCAGAAGCTGTTCTGGTGAAAGTTTGAAAAACTGGCATAACGCTGCCACTGAGGCACCGCTACGGTTCATGAAGGTTGTAGGGTTCAGCAGATGGACAGTATGGCCTGCAAAAATGACCTTGGCATACAGGCCCAGGAACTTTTTCTCAGGGCGAAGTTGAGCGTGCGCTTCACGGGCCACGGCTTCAACTAACCAGGCCCCGGCGTTATGACGCGTCGCAGTATATTCCGGGCCGGGGTTGCCCAGGCCGATCAAGGCGGATACCTGGCTCATCGTTACCTCCGTGGGGCATGTTTTTGAAGGAAATAGTTTCGAAGGGGGCCTGTACGTCAAAAAAAATCAAGCGCCAGGGGCGCTTGATCATGGTACTGAAAAGGGGCCATCAATGGCATGGCCCCAGGCAAGCGCTTACTCAGCGCTATCACCTTCAGCGTTTTCATCTTCGCTATCGGCAGCTTCGTCTTCGTCTTCATCGCTACCACGGACTTTCATCTTGGAAACGCTGAGGATGGCGTTGTCGTGATCTTCGCCGTGAGACAGATCAACCGATGTAACACCCGCCGGCAGTTTAAGGTCAGACAGGTGAAGCGTTGTGCCCACTTCTGCCGCGGAAATATCAATTTCCAGGTAATCGGGCAGGTCTTTCGGCAAGCAGCTGATCGCCACTTCGTTGGCGAGAACGTGCAGTTCGCCGTCCTGGTCCTTGATGCCGACACAGACATCTTCACCGGTCACGTGCAGCGGCACGTTCATGGTGATTTCGTGAGTCGCATCAACACGCAGGAAGTCAGCGTGAGTCAGCAATGGCTTGAACGGGTGACGCTGCAGATCACGCACCACCACCTGCTGCTTCTTGCCTTCGATATCCAGCGTAATAACCGAGGAGAAGAAAGACTCGTCTTCGATGGCCTTGTAGAAGGCCGTTTTTTCAACGGAAATCGACTGCGGCTCTTGTGTGCCACCGTATACAACGGCAGGCACTTGCTGATTCGCACGACGCAGGCGGCGGCTCGCACCTTTCCCCAGGTCATGGCGAATATCGGCTTTAAGGGTAAAATCGGACATGTTAATTGCCTCTTGGTTAAAGTAAGGAAACGCCGCCGACCGCGACCAGACGACGACGCTCCCAAGAGCTCCGGAGTGGAGCCGTGTATGTCAGACGCTGATGGCCACCTCAGTGGAACATGGCGCTGACAGATTCTTCGTTACTCACCCGACGAATGGCTTCTGCAATCAGACCGGCAACGCTGAGCTGGCGGATGCGTCCGCTGCGGCGTGCGGTGTCTGAAAGAGGAATAGTGTCGGTCACTACCACTTCATCCAGCACTGAGCTGACGATATTATCGACAGCGGGACCGGAAAGAATGGGGTGAGTCGCGTAGGCGACCACGCGCTTGGCACCGTGATCTTTAAGGGCCTCACCGGCTTTGCACAGCGTTCCCGCTGTATCAATCATGTCGTCAACGACGACACAGGTGCGGCCTTCAATTTCGCCAATGATGTGCATGACCTGGGCCTGATTGGCCTGTGGCCGGCGTTTATCGATAATGGCCAGGTCTGCATTCAGCTGCTTTGCGATGGCACGGGCACGTACAACGCCGCCGACATCCGGTGAGACGACGACGAGATCGCTGTAATTCTGGCGTTCAATATCGTCAAGCAGGATCGGTGAGCCGTAGACGTTGTCAACCGGCACGTCAAAGAAGCCTTGAATCTGGTCGGCATGCAGATCCATGGTCATAACCCGGTCAACACCGGCCTTGACCATCATATCGGCAACCACTTTGGCTGAAATGGGGACCCGCGCAGAGCGTACGCGACGATCCTGGCGGGCGTAACCAAAGTAAGGCATGACCGCTGTGATTCGCGTTGCCGAGGCACGTCGAAGAGCGTCAACCATCAGGATCATTTCCATCAGGTTGTCGTTGGTCGGTGCACAGGTAGACTGCAGGATAAAGACATCCTTACCGCGCACGTTTTCGTTGATTTCAACCGCGATTTCACCGTCGCTGAACTGACCTACTGTCGCATTGCCCATACGACTATCAAGGCTGTCAGCAACCTTACGAGCAAGCTCGGGATTGGCGTTCCCGGCGAAAACCATCAATTTTGACACGCGCAGCCACCTTTGCAGTGTTGGGATTCGTGGGAGAGAACGCAGTTTAATGCTGAATTGGCTGGGGTACCAGGATTCGAACCTGGGAATGCCGATACCAAAAACCGGTGCCTTACCACTTGGCGATACCCCAGCAATAAAGCTCAGAAACCGGTCCTGCTTTATCAAGGGCCGATACTCAGGATACTTGTCGGATCCAGCAAGGGGTGCGTTCAGTCACCCAGAGCATTATGCAGAGGCGAGCGGTTTAGTCCTTTCGCTACCCATGTCGGCCAATATTGTTGGGCCTGATGAGCAACGTGGTCAGCGGCGGCCTGTGTTGCAAATTCGGCAAACACACAAGCCCCTGTTCCGGTCAGATGCGCCTTCGCAAAGCCATTCAACCAATCAATGACTTCCGCGATAGGCGGATAACGCCGAGCAACGACTGCTTCGCAGTCATTACGCCAAGACGACACTCCCCCCTGCAGTGCGCGCGCCATGGTAATAGGCGGCGTGTTGCGTGTCAATTGCGGATCCTGGAAGACCGCTGGCGTTGAGACACTGACGCCGGGGTGAATCACCACAAACCAGGGGGTATCCAGCGTAACAGGTGTCAGCTGTTCACCGACACCTTCAGCCCAGGCGCTGGTGCCGTGAACGAAGACCGGCACATCGGCGCCCAGTTGCAAGCCAAGCGCTGCCAGGTGTTGGGTGGAAAGCCCCAACTGCCACAGGTGGTTGAGGCCAACAAGGGTCGTGGCGGCATTTGAGCTGCCGCCGCCCAGTCCTCCGCCCATGGGTAATATTTTTTCTTCGATTGCCAGCGTGACACCGGCTTGGCAACCCGTTGCCTTTTGCAGAAGACGTGCCGCGCGCATCACCAGATTATCTTCGCTGGCAATATCCGCAAGATCATCGTGCAGCGCAATGTGGCCATCTTGTCTTAAGCTGAAAGTCAGCGTGTCACATAGGTCGATCAGCTGAAACAGGGTCTGCAACTCGTGATAGCCATCTGCGCGCTGCCCGACAATGTTCAAAAGCCGGTTAAGTTTGGCCGGTGCAGGCAGGCGCAGGGTATGTGTCTGGGCAGAGGGTGCTGGATAGGATGCTTCTTGCATGCTGACCGATGACCTTATTGGCTGTCTGGTTGCCATTGGTTAATGACCAGGGTAACCCGCACCTCGTCATACTGCATGACCAGGCGACGAGGCAGCCAGAGTGAGTCGACGCGCTCCCAGTCACGGTAGTCAATGGTCCAGCCATCCTGCATCAGGTGATTGGGGAAGCCGAGTTCGTCAGTTTCCAGTTGATAGTTGCGGCTGTCATCAGGCAGACCTTTCACCCAGAAAGGCAGCGCGCCCACGGGTAACGACCAACCAAGCTGTTCCTGCATCAATGCTTCGGGGGATTCGGCTTCGAAACGTCCTTCGCTGTTGGTCAGGCTGAAGCGGCCTTCGCGGCCTTCAAGGACGGTTCGCCCACCGCCGAAGGGGCCGCTGACCAGAAGGCGGAAATAATGCGGGTATTGGCTCCAATCCAGATTGGCGCTGGTATTTTCCTCGGGGGAGCGAAGCCCGGCCTTGCCTGCTATTGTCCAGGTTTGCATGGCTTCCAGCTGGCTCTGCTGGGCTTTCCACTGGCCTAGCTGGCGGCTGGTGTCGTCCACGGGAGTCGAGGTGGCGCACCCGGTGAGCAGCGCAAGCGCGAGTGCCACGGCGGCAAAACGTGAGGCCTGAAAGTGACGTGAAGCGGTAGTAATGACGCGTATTGGCATGTTGACTCCATTCAGATAGGGGCAGCTAACGGCTAGCTTCAGGGTGTCAGACCAGGAAGCCGTTCCAGAAGTTCGTCAATGGCAGGGTGCTCAGCGGTCTGTTGCATCATGGCGTCGAGAAGCTCACGTGCTTCCCGGTCGCGACCGAGGGCGTGTAGCACTTCTGCCAGATGCGCCGCGATTTCCTGGTCGGGCATGATGTCGAAGGCGCGCTGTAACCATCGAACGGCGCGTTCTGGTTTGCCCTGACGATAGTAAACCCAGCCAAGGCTATCCAGAACGGCAGGGTTGTTGCTGTCCAGTTCGTGGGCACGTTCAATCAATCGCTGAGCTTCATCAAGTCGCCCGGCAACATTTTCGTCAGCCAGGGTGTAGCCAAGCGCGTTAAGTGCGTTTGCGTTGTCCGGGTCATTGGCCAATAAGCGTTTGAGATCGGCTTCCATCTGTTCCAGGTTGCCTGCCTCCCAGGCGCGCATGGCACGTTGATAAAGCAGGGTGCTGTCATCTGGTGTGCGAGTGAGTTCGCGATCTAACAGTTTATCAGCCTCCGATGACTGGCTGTTTTCATCAAGTAATTGAACTTCCAGCATCAGTAGGCTGTTGTAGTAATCATCGTAACGCATGCGCTCGATGCGCAGGAATGCCCGTGCATCCATCAAGCGCTCATTATTGATCAGCATTTGGGCGGCACGTGCACGGGCAGCAATAAATTCATCGCCTTCACTGACCTGACGGTAATAGAGAAGGGCGTTGTCAATTTCCTGCTCCGCCAGTGAGATTTCACCCAGCAGATAATAGGCAAGATCGGGAACCTGGGGTTGGCCAATAAAAGGGAGTAGCAGTTGCCGGGCAGGCTCGGGATAACCTTCTTCCAGGTACAGCTGAGCCAGCGCCAGTCGCAGCTCATCGCCTCCGGCATGGCTTTCCAGAAGCTGATCTGTCTGATTCTGGGCAGCGCTAATATTGCCCAGACGGATTTCTGACTGAGCCAGCAAAAGAATAAGGCGCGCATCGTCCGGGTTGTCTTCAAGGCCACGGCGGGCTGCCAGACGCGCGTTTGCGTAGTTCTGGGTTTCCATTTCCAGGCGTGCTCTGGCTAACCCCAGATCACGGGTATCCGCACCCTGTGCTTCTGCGGCATCAAGATTCCTTTTCGCGGCCTGAAACTCACCTAATGACGTTTCCAGTAACGCAGTGGCAATCAGAGCATCGGTATGATGACTGAGCTCATCATTACCCGGTGTGGTTAGATGCGTTCTAAGGCGCTCAACAAGGGCAGCCAATGGGGCATTCTCGGCAATCGCAAACTCTGCCAGGGCCGTCAGGTCAGCATGTTCACCGGCACGTGTAATGATCAGGCGCTGATCAAGGCTCTCAAGCCATTGGCCCTGCTGCAAGGAGATGGCGGCCAGCAAGCGGTTGGGTGCCGTCGTTTCCGGGGCCAGCGCCTGCCAGCGCTGGGTCGCTGCTCTCAGCAGTTCAGGCTGGTTGCCAAATCGCGCGGTAAACGTAGCCCGCTCAGCCAGCGCAGCGACAGGGTAGCGTTGTGTGGCGTCCAGATAGCTCTGAGTGGCACGCTGATAATCGCCGCGCTGAGCGGACAGCTCGGCGCTGAGCAGCAGGCTGAGGCCCTTGGCATCAAGACCTCGGGTGACCGGCGGTGCATTAAGCATCGGGTCATCATTCAGAAAGCTGGCAACGTGCTGATCTGTCTGGCCAGGTATCAGTTGGCAGCCTCCCAGCATGAATGCCGTGGCCATAGCAGGGATTAAGGCGTTATGAATAGCGCTTGAGCGTGGCATGCATCTCTCGATTCGTTGGCCGAATGCCCAGCATAGCGGCTTGAGGGAAGATGGCAAAGTGGTATGGGCCAGTTGAGGGTGGATTGTGATAGAATAATTGTCTCAATATTCAAGCATTCATCTCACATTCCAGACCGACACACTAGCGAAGACGCTTACCGCATGACGCTTCTTGCCTTGGGAATTAATCATCGTACCGCCACGGTTGCCGTGCGCGAGCAGGTCGCTTTTACGCCGACGCAGCTTGAGTGTGCGCTGGAGGAACTGCGTAGTCTGCCACAAATCAGTGAAGCGGCGGTGCTATCGACCTGCAATCGCACTGAACTTTACTGCGTTACTGACATGTCGGGCGAGCAAACCGTACTTAAGTGGCTCGGTCGCTTCCATAATCTGCATGTGGATGAGCTGACACGCTGCGCCTATCACTATCTGGATGGC
This sequence comes from Halomonas sp. LS-001, assembly GCF_052983955.1. NCBI lineage: Bacteria > Pseudomonadati > Pseudomonadota > Gammaproteobacteria > Oceanospirillales > Halomonadaceae > Halomonas > Halomonas sp. LS-001. The sequence continues at coordinate 2,397,044 of NZ_CM129816.1, read as the reverse complement.
GACGCCGCCCGCCATTTGATGCGGGTAGCCGTGGGGCTTGACTCCATGGTGCTCGGCGAGCCGCAGATTCTGGGTCAGCTCAAGGATGCCTATCAGCAGGCTCGCCAGGCCCGTGGCCTGGGCGGTGAGCTGGAACGCCTGTTTCAGCATACCTTTGCCGTTGCCAAGCAGGTACGTACTGAAACGGGAATCGGCAAAAATCCGGTGTCAGTTGCTTATGCGGCGGTCAGTATGGCCAGCCGTATCTTTGACGATTTCAGTCGTTCACGCGCCTTGCTGATCGGTGCCGGTGAAACCATCGAGCTGGTTGCCCGCCACCTGACAGAAGCCGGGGTTCGCCAGCTAACCGTTGCCAACCGAACCCGCGAGCGGGCCGAGAAAATTTCGGTCGCCCTGGGCGGTGAGGCGATTACGCTGTCAGAAATTCCGGACGCACTTGAGCATGCTGATATCGTGATCTCGTCAACGGCAGCCCCTTTGCCCATCGTCGGCAAGGGGATGATGGAGCGGGCACTGAAAAAACGCCGCCATCGTCCTGTCTTTATGGTGGATATTGCGGTACCGCGTGATATCGAGCCAGAAGTCGGCGAACTGGCGGATGTCTTCCTGTATACCGTTGATGATCTTGAAGAGGTCATCGAAGAAAACCGTCGTCATCGTCAGGTGGCGGCGGATCAGGCGGAATCCCTGATCGAACATGGTGTCAGCAGCTGGCAGCATGAGCGACGCGTGCGTCTTGGCGGGCATCTGATCCGCGAATACCGTCAGCATGGCGAAGCCTTGCGTGACCTGTCTCGTGATCAGGCGCTGGAGCGTCTGGCCCGTGGCGAAGACCCCACTGCCGTGATTGAGCGCCTGGCTCACCAGCTGGCCAACCGCCTCATGCATCAGCCGACGCAATCCATGCGTGATGCCGCCTCGATTGAAGAGCATACACTGCTGGATGCTGCGCCACGTTTATTGCTGCCTGCCAAAGCTGCTTTTGAAACCCCACCTGCCGCCAAGCGCCGCCAGAAGGATAATTCACCCGCATGAAAGAGACGCTGCGCCAACGACTGGATAGTTTTGTTGAACGTTTCGAAGAGCTTTCGCTGCTGCTATCGGAACCCGATGTGATTCACGATCAGAAATGCTTTCGTGATTACTCCCGCGAGTACGCCGAGCTGGGGGAACTGGTGTCCCATTGGCAACGCTACCGTGATATTGAAGGTGATATCGATGCCGCCGAACAGCTGATGCGCGACAGCGACGCTGATATGCGTGAGCTTGCCGAGATGGAACTGTATGAAGGTCGCGACAAGCTTGCCTCGCTTGAAATTGATCTTAAACGTCTATTGATACCCAGAGACCCTGATGATGGCCGTGGGGTGTTTCTCGAGGTTCGGGCGGGTACCGGAGGAGATGAAGCTGCGCTGTTTGCTGGCGACCTGTTCCGCATGTATTCCCGTTACGCGGAAAACCGCGGCTGGAAAGTAGAAGTCGTGAGCGCTAGCCATGGTGAGATGGGCGGTTATAAAGAAATCATTTCACGCATCAAGGGCGATAGTGTCTATGCGCGGATGAAATTTGAGTCCGGCGCGCACCGCGTTCAGCGGGTGCCTGCGACCGAGTCCCAAGGCCGTATTCACACCTCAGCCTGTACGGTTGCGGTGATGCCGGAAGTTGACGACGTGGGGGATGTTGATATTAACCCCTCTGACCTGCGCGTAGACACCTTCCGCTCGAGTGGCGCGGGCGGGCAGCACGTCAACACCACCGATTCGGCGATTCGCATTACCCACTTGCCCAGCGGTGTAGTGGTGGAATGTCAGGAAGAGCGTAGCCAGCACAAAAACCGGGCCAAGGCCATGTCGCTGCTGGCATCGCGACTCAAGCAGAGCGCGGAAGATGCCCAGCGCCAAACCCAGGCCGATGAACGGCGTTCTCTGGTAGGCTCCGGTGACCGCAGCGAACGTATTCGTACCTATAACTATCCTCAGGGACGGATTACCGATCACCGCATCAATCTGACGCTTTACAAGCTCAATGAAGTGGTCAGCGGTGAGCAGCTGGATGACGTGATTGAACCCTTGATTCATGAGTATCAGGCTGAGCAGCTGTCAGCCTTGCAGGGTGGCGAATGACCCTGGATGGATTGCTGGTGCAGGCCGCACAACGTTTACGTCAGGCCGGGTCAAGTTCCCCGCGGCTGGATGCTGAAGTGTTGCTGGCAGACTGCCTTGGCCGAGACTGTACCTGGCTTTACACCTGGGGAGATCGTCACTGCGATCATTGGTCGCAGGCACGTTTTGATGCGCTGGTGGCAGCGCGTGCTTCCGGCATGCCCGTAGCCTACCTGACGGGTGAGCGTGAATTCTGGGGGTTGGCGTTGATGACCTCCCGCCACACGCTGATCCCGCGCCCGGATACCGAGACTCTGGTTGAAGCGGCCCTTCAGCGGGCGCCTGGTTCCAAGGGCCAGTTGCTCGACCTTGGCACCGGCACCGGCGCCATTGCGTTGGCGTTCGCCAGCGAGCGCCCGGGATGGCAGGTGGTGGGTGTGGATATTCGCCAGGAAGCGGTTAGCCTGGCGCAGCGTAACGCCGAGCGCCTGGAAATCAATAACGTAACGTTCCTGCAGAGCGACTGGTTTGAGGCGCTGGCGCAAAACCAGACCTTTTCAGCCGCCGGTGACAGGGCGTTTGATCTGATCGTCAGTAACCCTCCCTATATTGCGGAAAATGACCCTCACCTTGCTCAGGGAGATGTCCGCTTTGAACCACGTTCTGCATTGGTCGCTGCCCAGCAGGGAATGGCCGATCTGACTCATCTGGTTCATTCTGCCCGTTCATTTTTGCGCCCCGAGGGCCAGCTGCTGCTCGAGCATGGTTTTGCCCAAGCGGCCAGGGTTCGTCAGGCGTTTATTGAGGCGGAATATCAGAACGTTGAAAGCCTGCATGACCTGGCAGGCCAGGAACGGGTTACGCTTGGGAGTTTATGACATCGTCGTGATGCTTTGACTGGATCTTGCCATGAAACCCAAAAATAGAATGCTTGACCGTATTGATCTTAAAATTCTGCGTTCTCTACAGGATAACGCGCGTATTTCCTATGTGGATATTGCCGCCGAAGTGGGGCTTTCCACCACGCCCTGTCTGGAGCGCGTGAAACGCCTGGAGCGCTCAGGCATTATTCGCGGCTATCAGGCGCTGCTTGATCCCCAGGCGTTAAAAGCCAATTTGTTGGTGTTTGTGGAGATCAGTCTGGAAACCCAGTCGCCCGCTGTGTTTGATGAGTTTCGACGTTCAGTGGAAAAACTGCCGCAGATTCAGGAGTGCCATCTGGTCTCGGGGCAATTTGACTACATCCTGAAGTGCCGTATTCCCGAGATGTCCGCTTACCGTCAGCTGCTGGGAGACGTGGTGCTGACGCTGCCCGGCGTTAAAGAATCCAAAAGTTATGTGGTGATGGAAGAGGTGAAAGAGAGTTTTAATCTGCACATACCTGATTTCGAGGAATTTGAGGATAAGTAAGCCGATGATGGATGATCAGTCCCTGCTTCGCTACAGCCGCCAGATTATGTTGCCCGAGGTGGATATTGAAGGTCAGGAGCGCCTGCGTAACGGGCATGTCCTGATTGTCGGTGCCGGTGGGCTCGGCTCTCCCGCAGCGCTTTATTTATCTGCCGCTGGGGTGGGGCGAATCACCATTGCGGATGCCGATACGGTTGAGTTGTCCAACCTGCAGCGTCAGATCGCCCACCGGCAGGCAAGTATTGGCGAGAATAAAGCCTGCTCGGCAAAAGCCAGCATGCAGGGACTCAACCCTGACTGCGAAGTGATAGCGGTGGAGGAGCACGTAGAAGGGGAAGCGCTGATGGCGCTGGTGGCATCGGCGGATGTGGTGCTGGACTGTACGGATCGTTTTTCAAGCCGCTATGCCATTAATGCGGTCACTCAACAAGCGGGCGTGCCGCTTGTCTCTGGGGCCGCCATTCGTTTTTCCGGTCAGTTAGCGGTGTTTGATCCGCGTCATCCGCAATGCCCCTGCTATGCCTGCCTGTATCCTCCCGATGATAGCGGTGATGATGCGTTGAGCTGCGCGGAAAGCGGCGTGATGGCCCCGTTAGTGGGGTTGATTGGCTGTTTTCAGGCAATAGAAGCGTTCAAACTTCTCAGCGGTGCTGGCCAGACCCATCAGGGCTTATCCACCTTTGACGGCTTAAGTGGTCAGTGGCGGCACTTTCAGGTCCGGCGTGACCCGCAGTGTCAGGTGTGCGGCTCAACCGTTGATAAGGGTACTTAAACGACAGAATGCCCGCTGGGCAGCGGGCATTCTGTCAGACGTTCACGTCGCTGAGCCGTTCAACGACGCGTCAATGGCCAATCAATGACGAATCAGGTAATCAAAGGCACCCAGTGACGCCTTGGACCCTTCCCCCATGGCAATGATGATCTGTTTGTAGGGCACGGTGGTCACATCACCGGCAGCAAATACGCCGGGCACTGAGGTCATGCCGTGAGCATCAACGATGATTTCGCCGCGCGGTGACATCTCGATGGGCGAGTCTTTCAGCCATTCCGTGTTGGGTACCAGGCCAATCTGAACAAAGATACCTTCCAGCGTGATGGTTTTGATCTCATCGCTGCTGCGGTCTTTATAGATAAGTCCGTTGACGCGCTTGCCGTCGCCGGTGACTTCGGTGGTTTGAGCGTTGAGAATGATATCGACGTTGGGCAGGCTTTTGAGCTTTTTCTGCAGCACGGCGTCTGCGCGCATTTCACCCATAAACTCTACCAGGGTGACGTGACCGACAATGCCCGCCAGATCAATGGCCGCTTCAACGCCAGAGTTACCCCCGCCGATCACGGCAACGCGCTTGCCTTTGTACAAGGGGCCATCACAGTGAGGGCAGTAGGCCACGCCTTTGTTGCGATACTCCTGCTCACCGGGTACGTTCATTTCCCGCCAGCGTGCGCCGGTGGCCAGCACCAAGGTTTTACTTTTCAGCTTGGCGCCGGATTCGAAGGTGATTTCGTGCAGGTCACCTTCAATGTCAGCCGCGGTCAACGTCGTGGCGCGCTGAAGGTTCATGACATCAACGTCGTATTCCTTAACGTGTTCTTCCAGGGCGCTGACCAGCTTGGGGCCTTCGGTATGGCTGATTGAAATGAAGTTTTCAATACCCATGGTATCAGCAACCTGACCACCGAAACGTTCTGCGGCAACGCCGGTGTTAATGCCTTTACGGGCAGAGTAAATGGCCGCTGAGGCACCGGCAGGGCCGCCGCCAATCACCAGCGTATCAAAGACCGCTTTTTCGCTGAGCTTTTTCGCCTCGCGTTCAGCTGCCCCTGTATCGACTTTAGCCAGAATCTGTTCCAGGCTCATACGGCCCTGGTCAAAGGGTTTGCCATTCAGGTAAATGCTGGGCACTGACATGACTTCTCGCGCTTCTACCTCATCCTGAAACAGGGCGCCATCAATAGCGGTGTGGCGAATATTCGGATTGAAAATGGCCAACAGGTTAAGCGCCTGAACGACATCGGGGCAGTTCTGGCAGGAAAGTGAGTAATAGGTCTCGAACAGCATGTCGCCGTCGAGCGACCTGATCTGATCCAGAATCTCATCCGAGGTTTTTGGCGGGTGGCCGCCGACCTGGAGGAGTGCCAGCACCAATGACGTGAACTCGTGACCCATCGGAATACCGGCAAATACCACGCCGGTCTCTTCGCCAGGGCGGTTAATCGCAAACGATGGCGTGCGGCTATCCTGGCCATTGGTATGCAGCGTGATCTGTTCGCTCAAGCCGCTGATGTCTTCCAGCAGGCCAAGTAATTCCTGTGACTTGGCACCGTCATCAAGGGACGCAACGATCTCGAACGGTTGAGTCACTTTTTCCAGATAAGCTTTCAACTGATTTTTTAAATTGGCGTCCAGCACGATAGTGGCTTCCTCTTAGTCTGACGAATATGGTTCTGATAAATATGTTTCTGATGAATATGGTGCTGACAAAAAAACACCCGGGTTCAGTGCCCGGGTGTTGCGTCGCCATTTGGAACGATTCCTGTCTGGCAACCATCAGTCTGTGGCACTGATAAGCCGTTTAGATTTTGCCGACGAGGTCCAGAGACGGAGCCAGTGTTTCTTCGCCTTCTTCCCACTTGGCCGGGCAGACTTCGTTCGGGTTTTCACGAACGTACTGAGCGGCTTTAACCTTGCGCAGAAGCTCTTCAGCGTTACGGCCGATGTTGCCCGCATTGATTTCGACAATCTGGATTTTGCCGTCCGGGTCGATAACAAAGGTGCCACGCTCAGCAAGGCCTGCGTCTTCGATCAGGACTTCAAAGTTACGAGAAATCTTCAGCGTAGGATCGGCAACCATTGGGTACTGAAGCTTATTGATCGTTTCAGAGCTGTCGTGCCAGGCTTTGTGGGTGAAATGGGTGTCGGTTGAGACACTATAGATTTCAACGCCCAGCTTTTTGAAAGCGTCGTAATTATCCGCCAGGTCACCAAGCTCCGTTGGGCAAACGAAGGTAAAATCGGCCGGGTAGAAGAAGAATACCGACCACTTGCCCTTGAGATCCGACTCATTCACGTCGATAAATTCACCGTTCAGGTACGCAGTCGCTTTAAACGGTTTTACTTCAGTATTGATCAAAGACATTCAGAAAATCTCCATTTATGAGTGAATGTTGGTAAGAAAAACTAGTGACGATAGTAGCGAAGTACGACCAATGGCTAAAATTGTAAAAAACCATCCGCTTGATAGTGCAACGCTATAAACGCTTTCTGCAAACGTTTGGCTATCTCACAGGTGGGGGCAGGAAGACGTGAATACAAGAAATTTCCACATAAACTTGCGATAGTTGTCACTGCACCGCAAAATTTGCTCGGCTGGCATCATCGCTCAGGCGGTGCCTCACATTTTGCCGTAAGCTTGGCAGAAATTTATGACGGTCGTGTATGACTGATGTGTATGAAATAGTTGTTAACTAACTGTTTTTTGGATGACGAATGGTAAAAAGGAGTCGTAAGATGAGGAATCTTCACAAACTTTCAGTGGCCGTTACGGCTATTTCTTGTGCCGTAGCGGCTGTGAGTGCTCAAGCAAATGAAGTGCGCGTCTATAACTGGTCAGATTATATTGCGCCTGAAACGCTGGAAAAATTTACTGATCAGACTGGCATCGATGTTGTTTACGATGTGTTCGACAGTAATGAAGTGCTGGACGCTGCGTTGCTTTCCGGGCGCTCTGGCTATGATGTCGTGGTTCCTTCTACCTATTACCTGACACGTCAGATCAAGGCCGGTGTTTACCAGGAACTTGATCACGAAAAACTGCCCAATCTGGAAAATCTCGATAACCAGTTGCTGCAAAGTCTGGATGTTGTCGATGAAGGTAGCCGCTACTCAGTGCCTTACATGTGGGGCACCAACGGGATTGGCTACAATGTTGAGCGTGTGACTGACATCCTCGGTGATGATGCGCCTCTCGACAGTTGGGCATTATTGTTTGACCCGGAAATTACTTCCCAGCTTGCGGAAGCCGGTTGCGGGCTTTCAATGCTGGATTCCGGTTCCGAAATGCTGACGCCAGCCCTGGCGTATCTGGGCCTTGATCCGCATAGCAATGCAACGGAAGACCTGCAGGCCGCCGGAGATCTGATTGCATCGGTACGCGATGACCTGACCTACTTTCATTCCTCACGCTATGTAACGGATCTTGCCAATGGCGATATCTGCGTGGCGGCAGGTTACTCCGGCGATGTTTTCCAGGCAGCAGATCGCGCCGAAGAAGCGGGCCATGATTTCACGATTGCCTACACCATTCCGAAAGAAGGCGCCGAGCTGTGGTTCGACATGATGGGCGTGCCGGCCGATGCGCCAAACCCGGATAATGCGCACGCCTTTATCAATTTTATTCTCGAACCGGAAATTGCCGCCGAGATTACGGAATATGTCCGTTACGCCAACCCCAACGCGGCGGCAGATGAATTTTTATCCGATGAAATTCTTAACGACCGGGCGATTTACCCAAGCGATGAGGTGATGGAAAACGTTTATGTGGTGGCAGCAAAACCGCAGGACGTTCAACGCACCCGCACCCGTATCTGGAACCGGGTTAAATCCGGGCGCTGATTCTGTTGTTGTGTTACTTCCAGCGGGCTGCTAATCAGCCCGCTTTTCTTGTTTGTTACCTTGGGTAGTGTCTGCGTTACGTCGCAGATATCGTGATGGGGGAAGGCATGGTTACAACACCCTTGCCAGATGAAGCTGCTGGATTGCCGAAAACTTCAAGTGATAGCACCGCGCGTGCGCCCGGTAAGGCTCCGCGTTTTCGCGAGGATATCGTGCTGGAAGTTAAGCGCCTGACCAAGCGTTTTGACGATGCGGTGGCGGTAGATGACGTCAACCTGCAGGTAAAGCGTGGAGAGATTTTTGCGCTGCTCGGCGGGTCCGGTTCGGGAAAATCGACGCTGCTGCGAATGTTGGCAGGGTTTGAGACGCCCAGTGAAGGGCGAATCGTGCTGGATGGCACCAATATTACGCAGATGCCGCCGCATAAACGCCCGATCAATATGATGTTTCAGTCCTATGCACTGTTTCCCCATCTGACGGTGGCACAGAATATTGCCTTTGGTCTGAAGCAGGACCGTCTACCCAAGGAAGAAATCGAAGCCCGCGTTACCCACATGCTTAAACTGGTGCATATGCACCGCCTGGCCAAGCGCAAGCCCCATCAACTTTCCGGTGGCCAGCGTCAGCGGGTGGCGTTGGCCCGCTCATTGGCCAAACGGCCGAAACTTCTGTTGCTTGATGAACCCATGGGCGCGCTGGATAAAAAGCTGCGTACCGAGATGCAGCTGGAAGTGGTCGAAATTATCGAGCAGGTAGGCGTTACCTGCATCATGGTGACGCATGACCAGGAAGAAGCCATGACCATGGCGGACCGTGTGGCTATCATGAGCGATGGCTGGATCGAGCAGGTAGGGTCACCGGTAGACATCTATGAAAGCCCGGCCAGTCGTATGGTGGCGGAATTTGTTGGCACCGTGAACATGTTTGAAGGCGAAATTACCAAAGATGCGGCAGATCACTGCTACATCGTGTCACCTGATCTGGAACGCCCCCTCTATATTGATCATGGCATTACCACTCAGGCTGACAGTCGCCGGGTATGGGCGGCGTTACGTCCCGAGAAAATCTGGCTGACCCGCCAACAACCCGAAGGCGATTACAACTGGGAGCAGGGCAAGGTCGAAGATATTGCCTATCTGGGGGGCTTTTCGCTTTATTACATCCGTACTTCTCGTGGCCAGCTGATCAAGGTGAGTATGGCGAATACCGAGCGGCGCGGTGACCGTCCCACCTGGGAAGACTCGGTATACGTCTATTGGCAGGATCATAGCGCCATCGTGCTGAATCGCTAGGAGGCCATCATCATGTTGCCTATCAAGGCCAAAGCCTGGCTGAAGCAATGGAAGCTGGGGCGCAGAGCCGTTATCGCGCTGCCGCTTCTGTGGTTGACCCTGTTCTTTCTGATGCCTTTTGCGCTGGTGCTGAAAATCAGCCTCTCTGAGGCAGCGATCAGCATACCGCCCTATGGGCCACTGGTTGAATATGCGGATCAGACGTTAAATGTCTTTCTGAACCTGGGCAACTATCTGTTTCTGTTCAGTGACTCGCTTTATGCCGCGGCCTATTGGGGGTCAATCAAGACGGCCTTTGTTGCCACTGTTGTCTGTCTGCTGCTTGGGTATCCCATGGCCTATGCCATGGCGCGGGCGCCGTCACGCTGGCAATTGATTCTGTTGCTGCTGGTGATGCTGCCATCGTGGACGTCGTTTCTGATCCGGGTTTATGCCTGGATGGGAATCCTGAGCAACAGTGGCTTGATTAATAATACCCTGCTATGGATGGGCGTGATCGAGACGCCATTACAGATGATGAATACCCAGTTTGCGGTGATCATCGGCATTGTCTATGCCTATCTGCCGTTTATGGTGCTGCCGCTATATGCCCATCTTTCGCGGTTGGATAATGCCTTGCTGGAAGCCGCTTCCGACCTGGGGTCGCGGCAGATAAATACCTTCATCAAGATTACTTTGCCGCTTTCCACCGGGGGCATCATTGCCGGTTCAATGCTGGTGTTTATTCCTGCTGTCGGAGAGTTTGTCATTCCTGAGCTGCTTGGTGGGCCGGATTCGCTGATGATTGGTAAGGTGCTGTGGGAAGAATTCTTCCTTAACCGTGATTGGCCGGTTGCCTCAGCGCTGGCAATGATCATGTTGCTGTTACTGCTGATACCGATTGTGTTCTTTCACCGTTATCAGTCGCGGGAGCTGGAACAATGAAGCTTTGGCAACATCGGCCGACCTTTACTACCGTCATGCTGGTGATCGGCCTGATATTTCTCTACCTGCCCATGCTGGTGCTGGTGGTGTATTCGTTTAACGAATCCCAGCTGGTGACGGTATGGGCGGGGTTTTCGCCCAAATGGTATGGCGAGCTATTTGCCGATGAACAGATTCTCTCAGCGGTGTGGACCAGTCTGCGGGTTGCCTTCCTGGCCGCCAGTATGGCCGTGTGCCTGGGGACGATTGCCGCCTTTGTGATGACCCGCTTTGGCAAATTTCGCGGAAAAACAGCGTTATCCAGTATGGTGACGGCGCCGCTGGTTATGCCTGAAGTGATTACGGGGCTTTCGCTGTTGCTGCTGTTTGTGCAGATGGCACAATTGATCGGCTGGCCCGCGGACCGGGGTATGGCGACAATCTGGATCGCTCACACGACCTTCTGCAGTGCCTATGTTGCCATTGTGGTGGCTGCCCGTTTGCGGGAAATCGACCGTTCCATTGAAGAAGCTGCCATGGATCTGGGCTCGCCGCCGATGAAAACCTTTTTCACGGTGACTTTGCCCGTTATTTCACCGGCACTGGCGGCTGGCTGGCTGTTGGCGTTTACCCTGTCGCTGGATGATCTGGTGATTGCCAGCTTCGTGTCTGGCCCGGGGGCAAACACCTTGCCCATGGTGGTGTTTTCTTCGGTACGCATGGGGGTTTCACCGAAGATCAATGCGCTGGCTACCCTGATTATTCTGGTGGTCTCGTTAGCCACGCTGATTGCCTGGTTCTTGATGCACCGTAAGGAAAAAAAGCGTCGGCTGGCGCTGCAGCGTGCTGAGGGTTAATAACGGGAAGGCTGGTTGAGTGCCTAGAGCACATCGTCATCGCGACCTACGCGCACCTGTTCGAGCTCGCCAGTGATCAGGGAAACACTGATCTCCAGTTGAATCGGGGCGCAGCAGCGTTGGCAGTCTTCCCAGGTGGTATGGCTGCCCTGAGACGCATCAACCAGCAGGGTCATCGGTGTTGCGCAGTAGGGGCAGTCGATCTCATAAGGGATCAAGGCATCATCATTCATTGCTGGTCTCCTTATATCAGACAGAGCGGGCAGCGTTCGGCGTCGGGAAACACTGTGCAGAGGCGCGCATCTGGCCATTGAATGGGTTAGGATAATGATTGAACATTGTTTAATAGAGTGAGGATAGCATGTCTTTTCGTTTTTTGATGGCCGCTGCGGCCCTGTCGCTTCCCTTTGCTGCCCAGGCACAATCCCCTAACGTGATGCCGGGGCAATGGGAGTTTACCAGCGTTACCCAGATCCAGGCGGATGTGGATATTCCGGATCAGACAGATACCGAACGCCAGTGCATTAGCCAGGAAGAGCTGGACAGCGCAGACTTCGGATTTATCGCTGAAGAAGAAGGCTGCGAGCTTTTGGATCAGTCCATGGATGTTGACGGGCTTTCTTACAGCATGGTCTGTCGTGCCGACGAAGGTGAAGCCAGCATTGATGGTGAAATGCGCTTTATGGGCGAGCGTATCGAAGGTGACATTGAAATTGTCACGGAATCGCCGATGGGCGCAATGACCATGAGCACGCGTATTGAAGGCGAGCATCTGGGCGATTGCTAACGCTGCCATACAAAAAAACCGCCCTGTTGGCTGCTTGTAGCTGACAGGGCGGTTTTTTTACGGACAGAAGATCAACAGGCCTTAATGGTTGTCAGGTGCTGATGTTTCCAGTTCACGTTCCAGTTGATGGCTGACGGCATTGGGTGAACCAGTGCGGCGTGCCAGCAGATCATAGGCAACCGGTACAACAAACAGCGTAAACACGGTGGCAGCACCCACGCCTGCCATGATGACGGTGCCAATGACCAGGCGTGATTCCGCGCCGGGTCCTGTTGAAATAATCAGCGGAATAGCGCCTGCCATGGTGGTTACCGCCGTCATGAGAATCGGGCGTAGGCGAGTGGTCGAGGCTTCGATCAGCGCTTCCCGGAAAGCAAAGCCCTGGTCGCGAAGCTGGTTGGTGAACTCCACAATCAGAATACCGTTTTTGGCGGCAAGCCCGATCAGCATGACCAGACCCACCTGACTATAAATATTCAGTGACTGCCCGGTGACGTACAAAGCAAACAGCGCACCACTGATTGCCAGGGGAACGGTCAGCATGATGACAAAGGGATGGACAAAACTTTCAAACTGCCCGGCCAGTACCAGAAAGACGACCAGCACGCCTAATACCAACAGGAAGGTTGTGGCACCACTGGCTTCCTGATAATCCCGTGAGGCGCCTTTCACATCGGTCTGCGCTTCGGCGGGGAGCACCTCGGCAACGGCGTTGTTGAGGTATTCCAATGCTTCGCCTAATGGATAGCCTGCGGCCAGATCAGCCTCAATCGTTACTGCCCGCAAGCGGTTATAGCGGTTGAGGTTACTGGGGCCGGCAAAGTCCGTCATGCTCACCAGACTGGCGAGGGGAATCAGCTCGCCGGAACGGGCCGAGCGCACCTGAATATTTTCCAGCGAGCGCGGACTCGGGTTGGCACCGCTTGCGGCTTCGAGAATAACGTTATACTCCTGACCTCTGTCCACATAACGGGTGACGCTACGCCCACCCAGAAGAGTTTCCAGAGTGCGGCCAATTTCGGTAACGGTGACACCGAGGGCAGCTGCGCGGGTGTAGTCGATATCCACTCTTAATTGAGGCTGGTTTTCTTCAAAATCGCTTTCCAGTCCGGTTAAACGCGGATTATCGGATTCAATATGCGCAATCAGGGTGTCACGCCACTCGGCCAGCTGTTCGTAGGTGCCGCCACCCAGCACAAACTGAACGGGTTTCTCTGCGTTTGAGCCAAAGCCCTGACGCATGACGGGGAAAGCGCGCACTCCCGGTAAGTCTGCCAGCGACTGACGGACCTCCTGCATGATAGGCCAAGCGCTGCGGCGTTCGCCCCAATCCGCCAGATTAACGATGACAAAACCACCGTTAAAGTTTTCGATATTGCCCCAGCCCCGAGGTGCCCGTACCAGCACGCGCTCGACTTCACCTTCATCCACCATGGGCAGCATGCGGGCTTCAATTTCATTCATGTAGTCGAGCATGTAGGCGTAGGTGGCCCCGGGCGGGCCATTAACGAGCACGAAGAAATTGCCACGGTCTTCCTGAGGCGTGTACTCATTGGGAAGCTGCTCGTTGAGCCACAGCATAGCGCCGATCAGGGCGAAAAAGGCGACAACGACTAGCCAGCGTAGCGCTAACACACCGGTTAACAGGCGTCGGTAAAGCTGTCGTGAAAAATCCAGTAATGCCTGAACGCCACGGGCGATCATACCGTCATGCATATTGGCAGTGAGAATCTTCGAGGCCATCATCGGGGTCAAAGTGAGGGCTAGAAGGCTGGATAATGCCACGGCAGCGGCCAGCGTCAGCGCAAATTCCGAGAACAGACGGCCAATATCGCCCTGAAGAAAGCTCAGTGGAACAAAGACGGCAATGAGCACCAGGGTAGTGGCGATGACCGCAAACGCTATCTGACGCGAACCGCGATAAGCGGCCACCAGCGGTGTTTCGCCATATTCCTGCATGCGTCGGTGAATGTTTTCCAGCACCACAATGGCATCATCGACAATCAGCCCGATCGCCAATACCAGGGCAAGGAGGGTTAGAAGGTTAATGGTAAAGCCCATGATCGCCAGTGCGGCAAAGGTGCCTATCAAGGCAATGGGAACCGTCACCGCCGGAATGAACGTGGTGCGGATATTGCCAAGGAAAGCGAAAATGACCAGAACCACCAGCCCCATGGACACAAACAGAGTGATGATGACTTCCTTGATGGCGCCGGAGACAAAGACGGAGGCATCGAAATTCATGCTGAGCGACATGTCATCCGGTAACGTTGCCTGAATCCGGGTCATGGCATCCTGAGCCCCCTGGGAAATCTCCAGTACGTTGGCCGTTGACTGTTTCATCAGGCCAAGCCCGACCAGGGGAATGCCATTGCCGCGAAAGATGGTGCGCTCTTCCACAGAACCGATCTCGACCCGAGCCACATCGTCAAGACGAATCAGGTAGCCGTTATCACTTTCCGCCAGCACCAGGGAGCGGAAGTCTTGCGGGGTGTTGAAATTACGCGGCAAACGCACGATGAACTGGCGTTCTTCAGACTCGATAGCACCGCCAGGCAGCTCAACGTTCTCTGCACGCAGGGCCTGTTCCACATCGCCTGCTGTCAGTTGACGGGCCGCCAGGGCGTCGGCATCCAGCCACACGCGCATGGCATATTCACGGCCACCCCCCACACGTACCTGTGACACGCCGGGCAGTACAGAAAGCTGGTCAACCAGGTAACGGTCAGCGTAATCAGTGAGTTCAGCCATGCTGTAGTTTTCGCCGGACAGACTCAGCCATAACACCACATCAGAGCTTGAGTCCGCTTTCTGTACCTCCGGTGGGTCGGCCTCATCCGGCAAGTTATCGAGGGAGCCGGAAATCCGGTCGCGAATGTCGTTGGCGGCGGCATCAATATCCATATCAAGGCTGAATTCAACATTGATGCTTGAACGACCATCCTCGCTACTTGATGAAATCACTTCGATGCCTTCGACGCCCGAAATGCGGTCTTCAATCAACTGGGTGATGCGGGTTTCAACAATGCTGGCAGAGGCACCGGGATAGCGGGTATCTATGCCGACGACGGGAGGGTCGATGGACGGATATTCCTGCAATGGCAGGCGTTGCAGAGCCAGTAAGCCGAACGCCACGATCAGGGCGGCTAATACGGTTGCCAGCACGGGCCTTTGGACAGAAATGTCTGAAAGTCGCATTAACGTGGCTCCTCGCGGCGGAGCAGCTCGGCAATGCTAGTGGTGTCATCAATAATGCCCAGAAGATCTGGCTGCTGGCCTTCGCGAACGCGCTCCGTACCATGCGCCACCACCAAGTCACCCTCTTCTAGACCACTGATAATCTCAACTTCCCCTTCACGGCGTGATCCTAATTCGACTTCCTGCCAACTGACCCGATTGGCATCTTGCTCATCCAGCTTCCAGACAAAGTGATTCTGGCCTTCTGGCACAATAGCTGACTCAGGAACGACCATTGCCGAACGGGCAGTGGGAGCGAGGGTGACTTGCATCAGCATGCCGGGGCGAAGGTTTAGCGAGGGATTGTCGACCACGGCACGAACCGTAACACTGCGAGAAACCGGGTCGACCCGAGTGCCGACGGTGGCAACTTCTCCCTCGAACACATCCTGTGGGTAGGCGGCGCTGGTTGCCGTCAGTGACAACCCTGACTCAAGCTGGCCAAGGTAGACCTCAGGAAGGTTGAAGTCGAGCTGCATGATATCCAGCTTATCCAGCGTCACCAATGACATGCCTGGTGTCACCAGTGCCCCCAAGCTGATGTTGCGAAAGCCCATGCGTCCGCTGAATGGCGCTGTCAGCCGGTAGTTGGTCAAGCGGGCTTCCAGGGCATCGGCCTCGGCGCTGGCTTGACGCAGGCGGGCCTGATTATCTTCAACATCGGCACGCGCCGAGAGGTTGCGCTCCTGAAGTTGGGTGACGCGGTTGAGCGCGTTGCGACGTTCGTCCTGCAAGGCTCGGGCGGCTCTAAGTTGCGCCTGTTCTTCGGTATCATTGAGCTGAACCAGCAATTGTCCGGCTTCCACCAGTTCTCCATCGCGGAAATTAATCTGCGTGATGGTGTCGGTCACTGTGGCAGACAGTGTAATGCTTTCATCTGCATCCAGAGTGCCGAGCGCTTTTATTGGGTCGGACCAGGACGTCAGGGCCACTTTTGCTGCAATGACGGGAGGAGGTGATTGTGCCCACGCAGAGTGGCTGATGATGACCGCCATGCAAAGCAGTGCCAAGGAAGACAAAAAACGTGGCTGTCGCCGCAGAAAGTGGCATCGATAGCGAATCATAAAGGTCAGAGCGCCTTGGGAATGGATAATGGCAACGGATTATAAAGGGTTTTCTTAAATGTCAGTCTAAAATACCCGTCCGTTAAGGCCGGGATCAGTATTTATACATATACGTAAGTTATACTATAAAAGCGTATGTGTACATTTTTTGTCGGGTATTTCAGTGCCTGCTCCAGTGTGATGGCGCTGGAGATTCTCGGTGTAACTGGTACCCTGATCAGCCTTTGAGCGATTTTGCTTAAAACTGTTCGCTTAGAACCGTTCTTCTTAAAACCGTTCTGCTCAGTGCTGATTTCGTACTCGGCAGGCCATGTTTTCACCTTTACCTTATTATCTCTTTGACAGGAACCTTGCGATGACCCAGGTTGCCACTAACCATGTCGCCACAACCTATGACGTGGTTGTTATCGGTGCCGGTGCGGCTGGGCTGATGTGTGCGGCACAAGCAGGCTATGCCGGCCGGCGGGTTGCTCTGTTGGACCATGCCAACAAGGCAGGAAAGAAAATTCTGATGTCGGGCGGTGGCCGTTGCAATTTTACCAACCTGGGCACGACACCACAGCACTTTTACTCGCAAAATCCTTATTTCAGCATTTCGGCGCTTAAGCGCTATCGTCCGGAACATTTTGTGGAACTGGTCGAGCGCCATGGCGTTGACTATGTCGAAAAAGCGCCAGGACAGCTGTTTTGTGCTTCTTCTGCCAAGGATATTGTTCAGGTGCTGCTGACCGAGGCGCAATGGGCCGGTGTTGATGTGCAGTTGAAAACCCGTATTCATCGTCTGGAGCGTGAGGGAGAAGGTGTCTGCCTTGAAACCTCCCTGGGGCGTATCAGCGCCGGGGTGGTGGTAGTCGCGACGGGAGGGCTGTCGATTCCGACGATGGGGGCCAGTGGCTTCGGTTATGAGATTGCCCGCCAGTTTGGTCTGGAAGTGCTTCCTACGCGCCCCGCCTTGGTGCCGTTTACATTGAGTGATCCCTGGAAATCACGCTGCGCCTCACTCTCCGGCGTTAGCCTGGATGTCGATGTGCAATGCGGCGAACGGCATTTCAAAGAGCCGATGCTGTTTACCCACCGTGGTTTATCAGGGCCATCCATGCTGCAGATTTCCTCATTCTGGCAACCGGGGGAAACTCTGAGTATCAACTTATTGCCCGACGAAGATGTGGCAAGCAGTCTAAGAGAGGCGCGCGAACAAACGCCTAAACGCAAACTTCAGACCTGGCTGGGTGAGCGGTTTCCCAAGCGGGTTGCTCAGGCACTAACGCAGTGGTATGGCGCTGAACATCAGGAAACGCCCCTGGCCCAATACAGTAATGCCCAATTGGATGAATGGGCACAACGTCTCAACCGCTGGCAATTAAAGCCTGCTGGCACAGAGGGGTGGCGAACGGCGGAAGTGACGCTGGGCGGCGTGTCAACGGATGCTATCTCATCGCGGGATTTCAGTGTTAAAACACTTCCCCAGTTACGTTTCATCGGGGAAGTGCTTGATGTGACAGGGGAACTTGGCGGCTATAATTTTCAGTGGGCATGGGCCAGCGGCGTTGCCTGTGGGCAGGCGTGTTAGAGACAGAACGCACACAACTAGCGAGTGAGGTGACGCACTCTTTTGGCGACGGCATAGCCCGCCAGTGCCTTTTTACCCAGAGAGGCCAGGCGGCCAGGGTGACGGGCAAACCGCCAGACAAGAACACCACCAAGCAGAAAAAGTGGTTTCCTGAAGCGCATCACTTGCTGCCAGGTGGCATCAATCGGCGCCGCAGCACGTTGAAGGCGCAGGCTATCGACCATGATGTCGATACGTTGCTGTTCAAGCGTTTGCAATAATGCCTGCTTGCGTTCACTCGTCGACAGGTTAGCCGATAAATCCGGCGGTATTTTAGCGCTTGTTTTCGGCGTTGGCATCCTGTTCAAGCTCCAGCAGGGCGCGGTCGGTTGAGAATTGCTTGAGCGTTTCTTTAAACATTGTATGCTGCCTGGCCTTACGAATCGCGGTGAGCGCGAGTATCAGGCTGATGGTAATCAACACACCGGCACTAATGGCGATAGCGGCAATGCGGTAGGTATCCCAGAACAGTATGATGACCAGCGCGGTAAGTGTGGCGACACCCAGCAGCAATAGCACCAGGCTTGCACCGGCCAACAGCATCAATGTGAGCAGACGTGCGCGTTCTTCTTCAAGCTCCAGTACCGCTAACCGCAAACGCGTCTCGCCATTGGCGAGAAGCGTTCTCAGCAAGCGCTTGGCCGCGTCGAACGTGCGTTGGCCAGGCCCTGATGCCATTATTTACGTCCGAGCAGAAGACCCACAACAAGCCCTGCGGCTGCGCCAATACCAATGCTGGTCCAGGGGTTTTCATGCACATAGCGATCACAGCTATCCGCCTGGTCGGAAAGCGCGTCACGAGTGTCGGTGTAAATACGTTCGCCACGGGCTTCAAGGCGGGCGCGCGTTTCCTTCAGGCTGCGCTCAGCGCGGTTTCGCAGGTCGCGCATCTCTGAGCTGGCATCTTCAGACGTCGCGTTGACCAGTTCCTCAACCGTTTCAGTGAGGTGACGCAGATCGTTTTTCAGCTGTTCGGATTGATCCGCATATTTTGATGAATGTTTGCTCATAGTCGTATTCCTGTTATGGGTGATAAATAATCATGTTGCCTGATGATGTCAGGGTAACACTCGCTCCACCTGAGACAACACCGCTCTTTACCGGTTCAGTCCGGTCGGCGTGAATAGTGGGTTCAAGCTGAAACCCAGGCTGAGGCGATGAACGCGGTGATCATAATCAATCAGGCTCTCACCGTATCCATAATAATATTGCACGTGGGCGCGTAAGCTGTTGAAAACAGGCCAGCTGTAGTCAATCTGGGCGCCATGATTGCCAGCGCTTGGGTTGCCGCGCCACTGAGCAATAATTTCATGGTCATCATTCAGGCGTTTGGCCAGGCGCAGATCGCCATAGCCCATATAGCGTTCAATATCCGGATTGTCATCTTCGCTTTCCTCCTCAGGGACACGCCAATGAGGAGCTAGCACAAATGCCCAATCGCCACGCTGAAAAGTGCTTTCCGCATAGACGCGGTTCCAGCTGCGGGAAAGGTCTCCTGAGCGACCATTAGATTCATGGTTGATCGCGATACGATTACGGGTGTTCACCCAACCCAGGGCACTCCAGGCATTGTCAAAATCGATAAATAGCTCTGGCTCATAGTTTGTCTCACGAAAAGGCGATGAGGCATCTGTATTATAGGCTTGCCACCAGCTACGTTGTGAATAGCCAAAGTAAAGGTCGCCATGATTCGCAAGCAGACCCTGAGCAATGCCGACCTTAACGCTCAGCTGGAATTTCAGCTCGTTTTTATTCGGCGGGTCATTCGGATCAATCTGGCGAAAACTATCATGGTTGGGGTTGGTGTTGTAGCTCACCGGCAGTAGATAATTGGTGCGATGCGTGGTGATGGCAAAAGGGTTGCGGTTAGAGGCCTGCTCCAGGTCGCGGCGCTCATTGAGATCATCGATGGCAATGTTTTGAGGTAATGAATGCGGCTGAATTGCCTCACTTTCATTAACATTTGGGGTCGTTGCTTCCGGCCAGGTTTCCAGCGCTTGCTGTAACACGTCGAGTTCGTTGTTAAGTGCCTTGATGCGTGATTCAATTTCTGCTCGATTGGTCGGTTGGGCATGAGCCGCCATATCGGAGGCTGCCATGCTCAATATAGCGATTGGCACAACGTACAAAAACCGTCGAAGTCGAGAGACCATTTTAATGACTCACTAGCAGTAAAACAGACATAGTAGCGCTTTTTATAAGGTTCTGTCTGCCAGAGTGTCAAAGCAACCTGTATAAGCATCACTTAATGCGATAGAACCAGAAATTGCGATGGTTTGGGCCTATTGATAGCGACATTGACAATGTTAACTTGAGCGATCACGCCCCGCCTTTTATGAGGAACTCCAGGTGTCAGAAATTTTCAAGCTGCGACGTACCGGCGGGTGGATGCTACTAGCGTTTATCCTGCTGATCAGTATCTTTTCTACGGCGATGGCGCTTGAGGTAGATGGTGTGCCTGACCGTGAGGTGTTAGTAGAACAGCTTGCGGCGCTGGAAGCCACAGAGGGTGAACTTAGTGCCCAACAGGTGCGCGATAAAGAGGCGTTAGAGGCCACG
Organism: Halomonas sp. LS-001; assembly: GCF_052983955.1. Taxonomy (NCBI): domain Bacteria; kingdom Pseudomonadati; phylum Pseudomonadota; class Gammaproteobacteria; order Oceanospirillales; family Halomonadaceae; genus Halomonas; species Halomonas sp. LS-001. The sequence continues at coordinate 2,376,612 of NZ_CM129816.1, read as the reverse complement.
GTTGCTGCCTATGACCGGTTGATTGCACTGGAAGAACGCCAGCGCACACTGGAACAGCGGGTGGATCGGGCACCCAATGATCTGGCAGCCTTAGAACGTGAGTTGGCGCAACTGGAAGACAATGATGCGTCATCGTCGATGATGCAGCTTAATGATCAGTCGTTGTCTGAACTGGAGGTCAAGCAGGCACAGGCCGTCGCGAAGCTGCAACGCTTACAGGATCAGTTGGCGGACATCAATGCACAGTTACTGTCTGCACAGACGCTGCCTGAGCGTGCTCAACAAGCCATTGCGAGCGCCCTGCAGCGTGTCGAGCGTTTACGTCGTGAGCAGGATGCCAGTGAAACACTGCAGGATGAGACGCCGCTGAATGCCAATAATGCTCCAGGATTGATTCAACTGCGCCTGGAGCGCGTACTTGTCGAGCGGGAAGTCGCGTTTCATCAGCTTGAGCTGAGTACCAACAGCCGTTTGCGTGAAATTGCCCAGCAGCGTCGTGACCTGATCATGCTGCAGGTGTTGCATCAGGAAGAGCGGCTTGAAAGGCTGCAAAGTGTGATTGATCGAAAGCGTCGCCTTCAATCTGAGCAGGCCATTGCCGATGCCGCGCGGGATAATTCCCTGATTGGTGCGGGGCATCCCTTGGTCACACGTGCCCAGGAAAACAATCAGACGCTTAGTCAGGAGCTTCTGCGCGCCACTGACCGTGCCAACAGCGTTGTGCGTGAAAATATCGATACCCAGCGGCAGTTGGAATACACCCGCCAGTTACAGCGCAGCCTCAACGAACAGATTGATGCCATCCGCGGCAGTCAATTACTTTCACGTATACTTCGTGAGCAGCGCCAGTCTCTGTTAACGGTAGCCGACCGACGTGCTTTGAAGGATGAAATTGCGGACCTGCGACTCAAACAGTTCGAACTGATTCGTCAGCGCGACGAGCTTCGCTACAGCGACCAGCTAGCCTCCAAGCGGCTGGCAGAGGCAGGGCTTGAAGAAAACACTGAGTTAAAGGAGGCGTTGATACGCCTTTATCAATCTCGCCGCGAACTGGTTGAACAGCTTGAGCAGGCCTACGGCACCTTGTTGAGTGCCGCCATTGAGCTACAGCTCAATCATCAGCAATTGGTGAGCATTACCACGGATCTGCGCGCCACGATCGACGAGCAGCTGTTCTGGGTTGCCAATAGCCGACCATTGGACATGAACTGGCTGCGTAGCCTGCCATCAGCGCTGCAAGATGAATGGTACTCGGGCGAATGGCGAAATGTTATTTCGACTCGGCTATCCGTTGGCTCCTGGTCCATTCTCCAGGGGGTACCCCTGTTTTTGCTGGCGACGGCTCTTTTCCTGTTTCGTCAGCGTATTAAACGGCGGCTAGGTGAGCTGCATGCTCAGGTAGGACGGCTTAAAAGCGATACCCAGCTGCATACCCCCAAAGCAGTGGCTTTAAACGCTCTGCTGGCATTGCCCAAGCCCAGCCTGATGGCAGGTTTCGGCCTGCTGTTGGGGTTCCAGGCGCTATTGCAGGTAGCTTTACTCTGGGCTGTTATCGCCTGGGGACGGAGAATTCTGGTCGTCACTGGCGTGGCCGAGCAACACTTCAAATGGCCTACTGGCTACATCAATCAACTACGTTCGCTGTTGGGGTGGCTGGGTGTCGCCATGGTGCCAGTCGTCGCGATTGCGGCCATGGCAGAAGACATTCAGACACCGCTTGCCATGCGGCCGGTGGCATTCGCATTGTTGACCGTAGGGCTGGCCTTGATGAGTTTACTGCTGGTGAAACTGGTCATGGCGCACCTGCCTTTCTTCGGTCTGCGCTTGTTTCGCCTGGCACTGGGGTTTGGTATGGCGGCTGTGCCACTGATCATGCTGGGACTAGTCGCATGGGGATATGAATACACTGCCCTCAAGCTGATCCAGCGTTTTGTCGTTACCCTGTATATCCTGGGAATGTGGATTGCCGTGGAAGCTACTGTTGTACGAAGCCTGGCAGTCGCCGCGCGTCGTCTGGCCTATCATCGCGCTCTGGCCAGGCGCACGGCGCTGATGCAGGAAAGCGGAGAAGGCGGGCTCGAGGTGGTAGAAGAACCGCCGCTGGATATGGAGCAGATCAATGCTCAGTCGTTGCGGCTTTCCAAACTGATCCTGCTGATTGCTTTCAGTGCGCTGATTTATGGCGTATGGGCTGACCTCTTGGGCGTGCTGAATTATCTGGATCAGGTGGCATTGCTGAATCTTTCTGATGAGCCGCTGGTCGAAAATGTTCTGTCAATTTCTGATTTTTTCACGGCGCTGTTTATTGTTGCAGTGATGACCATCATGGCGCGCAACCTGCCAGGGTTGCTGGAAGTGATGGTGTTATCGCGGCTGTCACTCAAGCAGGGCAGTGCCTATGCCATTAGCTCCTTGCTTTCCTACACCATTGTCGGGGTTGGTGTCGTAATGTCGCTGTCTGCCATGGGGGTTTCATGGGACAAACTGCAGTGGCTGGTGGCGGCCTTGAGTGTCGGCCTGGGGTTTGGTCTGCAGGAGATCTTTGCCAACTTTATTTCGGGCTTGATTATTCTGTTCGAGCGCCCGATTCGTATCGGCGACACCATTACGATTGGGAATTTACACGGCACGGTTAACCGTATCCGTATCCGTGCGACAACGGTGACAGATTTTGATCGTAAGGAAATCATTATTCCCAACAAGACCTTTGTGACCGATCAACTGATCAACTGGTCCCTGTCGGATAATATCACCCGGGTAGTGCTGACCTATGGCGTCGTTCACGGCTCGGATCTCGCCATGGTCAATAAATTATTGCACCAGGCAGCGCATGAAAATCATCGTGTGCTAAGCGACCCGGAACCGCAGGTGTTCTGCCTTGACTATGGGGCGTACAGCATGAACTTCGAACTGCGTATTTTCGTCAATGACATTATGGATCGGCTGTATGCGGCGGACGAAATCAATTGCCGGATTGATGACCTGTTTCGTGAAGCCAACATCCGCGTGGCATTCGAGCAGATAGATGTCTGGCTGCACAATGATCATTCAGCACCGGTACAGATACAGTCAGTCTCAGCGAAAAAGCCGCAGATTTCCAAAGATTAACGTTTGACTGCATGAAGCAGGAACTCCCGATTACCATCGCTGCCGGTAATCGGGCTTTCCTGCCAGTGCAGCACCTGTAGGCCATTGTGGGTACAGGCATCGCGCAATTTACTTTCAACCTCGGTGAAATGTTCCGGGTTGCGAACAACGCCGCGTTTATCCATGGCCTGAGGGGTTAATTCAAACTGCGGTTTGACCAATGAGAGCAGCTCGCCGCCTAGGGGAAGTAGTACCGCAATCTCTGGCAGTATCAGCGTCTGGGAAATAAACGAAACATCCATGACGGCAACATCAATTGGCGTACTGTGTAGCTGGGAAATAACCTCGCGCTCCTGGCTCATCCGGCGGGCATTGATGCCTTCCAGACAGATCACGCGAGGGTCATCGCGCAGTGAACTGTCCAGTTGCCCATGGCCCACCTCAATACCAATGACCTGCGCGGCTCCAAAACGTAAGGCGCAATCACTGAATCCGCCTGTTGATTGGCCGATATCCAGCACGGTGCTGGCATCAAAACGCTTGTCAAGCGTGAGTAGAATGGCTTCCAGCTTGAGCCCCGCACGTGACACATAGCGTTCTTCCGGGTCTTCCGCCACCTGAAGGGGGGTGTCATCAGGCAGCTTTTCACTGGCTTTAATGAGCGTTTTTTGCGTATCCAGACGCGTAACGCGCCCATGGCGGATAAGCCGCTGGGCGCGAGTACGTGAGGAGGCCAGCCCGAGGCTGACCAGTAACTGGTCGAGTCGTAGCATGCGTTTATCGGTCAGGTATCGGGAGACTCGGAGGATGAAGGGCCTTCTTCTGCCTGAAGACCGGTTGGCGGAAGTCGGTCGGCGCCCCAGCTGCGAACAATATAGCCATTCACTCTGGACAGTTCAGCGTCGGTCACGGTGGCAAGCTCACCAGGCTCCAGCGGGTCATAATGGTAAATATACAGTCGCGAGGCAAACTGCTCGAAAGGCAGCGATGCTTCGCCAAAGCGCTCACCATGACCAGAGGTACTGACCACAACTCCATCTCCCCAATCCTGACCGCTATCGTTATTGGGGTTATAAAAGTAGATACGCATCTCATCGTCGGGGCCAAGTGACGCCCGTAAGATGGTGATGGCGTGCCATCCGATAAAGCGCGCGGCACTATCCGTAACGGCAATGCCAGCCGGTTGCGGATGAATCAGCGGCTGGTTGCCATTGTAATAAGGGTGATAGCTTGCGTAGAAATGGCGCAGGAAATTCTCGACATCAGTTAACTTGCCAGTGGCGACGTCGACATTGATACTGAAGCCACGGCCCGCCCACCAGCCGTGGAATTCAGGGTTGACCCAGCGATGTGGGTCACCCTCGCGGCTAATGCAGCGACGGCCCATCTCGGCGTAAATACGGTCCAGATGCGGCACCACAATCAACGACACCGGGTCGAGGTCGATAGGCAGCTCTTTGGCAACGCCACTCAGGCTTGCCATCGATGAAATCGCCTGGCCTTCGAAGTGCATGATGATTTCGTCATCCCGCGCCGCCCAAACAACCATCTGTAGCATGTAATCGGGGTCGTTATACGCCCACATCGAAAGCGCACGTGCCGACTGGCAGGTGGGGTTATTGCCCTGACCGACGCCAAGTGGCAGACCCAGCATGCACAGCACACCTTCCAGCAAGCGTGCTTTGGGTGACGCGCTCTCACCGAATGCAATGTTCAAACGTGACTGAGACCAGTCGGACAGTTTGAGACTCAGCTGGCGCCAAAGGGCCGGGGCAACGGGCGACTGGTAGAGAATGCCGCGTTCCAGCGTTAACGCCAGCCCATATACTGCCTGACTGGTGGCGGGGTAGACGCCGCTGCGGATCAATGCATGAACCAGCTCGCGATAGCACAGCAGGCAGTCGCGGCCAGTCGATGATAGCCCCAGTGCTTCGGCGACCAGGTGATCGCTGACATCCAGTAAATGGCGGATGAGTACGGGGTGGTAAGGAGATACCAGCCCGGTATCATGCATGGCACGGGCAAACCCTGTCGCTTCGGCTTGAAGCGCGGCGTTATCCATGCGTTCCAGCCGTTCACGATAGATATCAACACCGGGGTCTTCCTGACACGCCTGAGTGGGGCCAAAGACTGAGCTGACCAATCGGGCGGCACCTTGACCGCTGGTGCCGAGGTCAATATCAGGGTTGGCCTGGCACAGAGCGATTTGGGTAATCATCTGCTTGATAGCATCGACCTGAATCGGTCGCTGCTTGAGGATGCGCCAGATTTCATCAATCAGACGATCAACAATGTGTTCATAGCCGATGCGTTCGGCAAGATGCTGAAAAAGATGACGTGAAATGGATGCCAGACGCCCCTGTGTTTCACGTTCGGCCTCTGACGGCGCAGAGAACAACAGCCACAAGTTGATGGCCATTACCTGAGTGAGATAATGATGAGCGTGCTCGGCGGATACGCTGGGGTGAACGTAATCACCCTTGGCAACCGCAAGTAATCTTAGTTCACTCAGTGATTCAATGACGACCACATTGGGGTCGGCGCTTTTCAGTGCAAAGGTTGTTAGCGATGGCACCAGAAACTGGGGGGTTGCCCAGTCTGACCCTTCGAAAATACCGGACGCCTCCAGGGTGGCGGTACGGGCCTCGATAGCCGCGCAGCCACCTGGCTGAAGCAACAGACGCCGCGCGGTATCGAACACCCGCGGCAGTTTGGCCGGTTTGGAAAACGCAGGCGCCTGCGATAGCAGGCGAACAGCGTCCTCCAGGTTGTTAACCAGTAAGTTCAGCTTCTCTTCTCCCTGAGGAGACGTATCGTTTTCCGTCGTCACGGTGACTCCTTATCCCAGCTTATAAAAGGGATTATACATAGAAGTCGAGGTCTTCTTGATGTTTTAGTAAATCGCGGATGGTATGCGCGTCATCGCCTTTAAAGTAAATCAGACCCCAATGCGTCCCGAAAGCGGTGCGTTTGGTGACGGTTTCTTCCATTGGCGACGTAAGTTCGTGGGATTCAAAGTAGGGGTGATCTTCCACTTCTTCCGGGATTTCCAGACGGCTGACAACGCGACGACGCGGGTAAACACCGAAACAACCGGCATAACCATCAGCATCGACCACTTCTTTCGGGAAGAAACTGGCCACTTCTTCCGGCGTTGTTTTCGGGTCAAATACCAGCATGGAGGCTTGATAAGCATTGAAGCCGTAAACCCGCTCAAGCAGTTCAAAAACCTTGAAGCCAGGCGGACGATAAGCCACTTCGCCAAAGTACATCTCACCATCACTGGTCACGAAGTACTCCGGGTGAATCAGACCGAATTCGATATCAAAGGTTTTGATCAGTTTTTCAATCTGAGCCGTGATCTGCGGACGATATTTTTCGATTTCCGGCGAACCAGGGACGAAAACGGAATAGCCAAGGGTGACGTATTCAGAAATATTCAAAAAGGCTATCTTGCCATTGTGAATCCAGGCTTCAACGGCAAATTCCCAGCCATCCAGGTGAGATTCCATCAACACCGGAAATTCTTCCTCGGGGATGGTATCAACTTCATCCGGGGTACGGATGATACGGTGGCCAAGGCAACCTGCCTTATCAAAGGCTTTGAGGTGAATCGGATCGTTGGGGTCGCCATCCAGCTTGAGCAGTGTCTGGTTAACACGCTTGAGAAAGCGAACGACGTCCTCTTTATCGTGGGCTTCTTCGAAAATGCCGACACGGATGCCACCCAGCTGTGCGCGGCGTTTCATCAGCGCTTTGTCACGCAGCAGCAGCGATTGCCCGTAAAGGCGGGGGTTATCCAACAATACCGAGTTAATGGCACCTGCCCATTCAACCGTTTCCTCGAACATCGGAATGGCCACATCGACACCTTTCTCTTTCAGTGTCTCGGCAATTTCCATGGAGCGGTCGTTCAGGCGCTCGAAATTCCAGGGAACATAGGGGATGTCGTGCTTCTGGCAGTAGTCCTCGGCCCAGTCGGGAGCAACCACGATATAGCGTCGATCAAACATTTCCGCAGCTTCAATTGCATTGAGACTCCAGCCAAGTAAAGCAATAAATCCTTTGTTGGGATCTTTCTGCATTATGATAACTCCTGCGTGAAATGACTAAATCGTGAATTACTGGTTACTTTTTCTACCATACATGTCTGAATTGGCATCGGCTATGGTTGCGTGAACCATGAGTCAACGCTTTGCAGGCAAAATGCCCGCGCTGTGGTAGGCTTGCGGGTTTTATAGATTCAAATGTCAAAAGGATAGGTCAAGATGGCGGCTAAGCCGATTTATCGCGTCGTCGTTCACCAGCAGGGTGAAGTTTGGGAACTCTATGTGCGTGAGATTTTCCAAAGCGAACTCTGGGGGTTCATCGAAGTGGAAGAGTTTGTGTTTGGTGACGCCAAACGTGTCGTTGTCGACCCGGCGAGCGAGAAGCTTGAGCGCACGTTTGAGGGTGTGACACGTAGCTATTTACCGCTTAACGCCATCGTGCGTATCGATGAAGTGGAACGGGAAGGGGCGTTGAAAGTGGTCAAAAGTGAAGCGCGCGTCGCTGAGTTTCCGCGCCCGTTCCCCATGCCGTCGCGTGACAAATGAGCAGGCCGGTCAGGCATTGATTATCAGTGCCAACGGCTGTTTTCAGCGACAGGCGATCTGAACCTCGTGCTTATTTGAGTACGTTTACTACGTACTTTTTGTCACAAGCTTTCTTCCACATACTATTTGTTACGTACGGTTTGTTACGTACTATTTATTGTTTTAGGACGACCTATGAAAGTCACTCAATGCCGTGCACGCGCCACGATGGCGATGCTGTTGTTCAGCCTGGCCAGTGGTTCCGCGTTTGCTCAGTCCAATGAAGCCTGGGTGAGCGATGAGTTAAGCACTTATGTACGCAGCGGTCCGACCGATGGTTATCGTATTATCGGCACTCTGACGGCAGGTGAGCAGGTTGATGTGCTTGAGAGCAGTGGCGATTACACCCGCGTGCGCGACAGTGACGGTGATGCCGTTTGGGTGTTAAGTAACGAGATTCAGGATACGCCCAGTGCGCGCGAAAAATTACCCGAGCTGGAGCGTCAGGTCGAGGCATTATCGACCGAGCTTGAAGGCATTAATGAGCAGTGGGAACAGCGCGTGGCTTCCATGACAGAGACTCTGGAGTTGCGTGAGGATCGGTCGGAGGCGATGGAAAGCCGCAATGCAGCGCTTGAAGAAGAGGCGGAGCTGCTGCGCCAACAGGTGCGCGCCTTGCAGGCACGTCTGGATACTCAGGAAGAGGATCTGCTGATACGCTACTTTATGTATGGCGGTGGTGTCGCGGGTGCCGGTCTGATTGTTGGCCTGATTGTGCCGCATTTGCCGCGTCGTCGGAAAAAACGTGACCGCTGGTTTCAGTAACCGCAGAGTTATTGCCAGGTTATCGTTCAGTTATCAATGACGGAGTTTCCGGATGCGTGACCAATGGCTTCAGCGCTGGCGTGAAGGGCGCATCGGTTTTCACCTGGAAGATACCCACCCGGCACTGGTGCGTTTCTGGCCGGGGCTGAAGATTCCTGCTGGTACCAAGGTGCTGGTGCCGCTGTGTGGCAAGAGCCTGGATATGCGTTGGCTGGCCGAGCAGGGCTATCCGGTATTGGGGGTTGAACTGGCACCGGAAGCCATTGAACAGTTTCTTGAAGGTCAGAAAAGTCACGTTCCGCAAGGGGGCGTGTCGCGATACCGTCAAGCGGGCTTTGATGTTTCGCGCCAGGGCATGGTGGAGCTTTGGCAGGGAGATTTCTTTCACCTGCATATTCGTCAGGTGAATGAAGTGGGCGCTTTTTATGATCGTGCCTCGCTGATTGCCTTGCCGCCGGCAACGCGCCAACGGTATGCCTTTCACCTTGCACAGTTGATCCCGCCCGGCTCCCATGGGCTACTGGTGAGTCTGCATCATGCTGATGGTGATGCAGGGCCTCCCTATAGCGTCAGCCGAACCGAAGTCGAAGCATTGTTCACGCCTAATTTTGAACTGACTGAACTGGCGGTGGGCGCAGAAGATGAGCGTGGACGTACGGAAAGTGTCTGGTCGCTTTCACGGCGCGGGCCGCTGGATTAGTGCCAGGGTCTTGTTGACGTTTCATCCAGCGGCCCCTTGGTGATGCATTGGTGCCGCTCTAACGAGCCAGCAATTCCCCTAGCTGGGGGTCATTGAATGCGCGGTTCAAACCATCGCTCAGCAACTCATTGAGCATGCGGGTATTGGCCGTCTGGTTGGGCTTGACCGCATAACTCTGTACGCGCCGTGACGTGTAAGTGCCGGTATACGTGGTTCCCTGATGACGTGCAATGGCCCGCATTACCCCTTCGATATTGGCTTCATTCAAGCCCATCTGGCTGCTATCCCCGTGAACATACTTGAGGCTTGCCAACTCCAGGGTGAGCACCGGGCGTCCCTCTTCCTGTTCCTGGGTGGGTGTGAAGCCCATATCGCGTACTGCACGCTCCGCCTCTTTTTGCAGCGATGGCACCAGTTGATGGCTATCGACGGTGATAACCGACGTTGACATTCCCTGGCCCGTGCGGCTGCCGATCACATCGGAATCCCGAGCATCCTGAGCAAATACCGTGACGAGCTGGCCCTGCCCAGACTGTGGAACCGGCGCATTGCGCATTGGAGACAGGGTGAGGTGATGAGGGCTTGCGCATCCGGCAAGCCACAGGCCTGCCAGCAGCACGCAGAGCAATTTGATTAAAGAACGCCGATGCATGAAAGTCTCCTTTAGACTCAACGTAATGGATTGACCCAAAATAGTGAAAAGCGAATTAGCAGTATACCCGCTCACGCTGCCTGTGCATTGACTTCCTGCGGAAGCGTTTATGGTTCGATTGCTTATAATCGCAGAATCTCACGCAAAGGCTCTGGTATCATGGTTGTTTTTCCAGCCAGACAAGGTTTCATTAATGACGACGTCCCGCGATTTTGTGATTGCCCCCTCGATTCTCTCCGCCAACTTCGCGCGTTTGGGAGAAGAGGTCGATAACGTGCTGGCATCAGGTGCTGACTGGGTGCATTTTGATGTCATGGATAATCACTATGTGCCGAATCTCACCATTGGGCCGATGGTTTGTGAGGCGCTGCGCAAGCATGGCGTGACGGCGCCCATTGATGTGCATCTGATGGTCAAGCCGGTTGATCGCGTCATCGGTGACTTTATCGACGCCGGGGCCAGCATGATTACTTTCCACCCCGAAGCCTCTGAGCATATCGACCGCTCACTGCAGTTGATTCGGGATGGCGGCTGTAAGGCGGGGCTGGTGTTTAATCCGGCGACGTCGCTGTCACATCTTGATTACGTGATGGACAAAATCGACATGATTTTGCTGATGAGCGTTAACCCCGGTTTCGGTGGTCAGGCTTTCATTCCCGCCACGCTGGATAAACTGCGTGAAGCGCGCGCGATCATTGATGCATCGGGCCGTGATATTCGCCTTGAAGTGGATGGTGGCGTCAAGGTTGAGAACATTGCTGACGTTGCCGCCGCCGGGGCGGATACCTTTGTGGCCGGGTCGGCCATTTTCAGTGCCCACCAGGCGGATGATGCCAACGGTTATAACAGCGTGATCGAAAAAATGCGCGCCGAGTTGGGCAAGTCAGCAAAATAACGGAGGCTCAAAGTGCACTCACGCCTGAAAGGCAAACAGTTGATTGCTTTCGATCTTGATGGCACCTTGATCGACTCTGTTCCTGATCTTGCCGTGGCGGTCAGGAAGGCGCTGAATGACGTTAGCTTGCCCGCGCCAGACGATGAACAGGTAAGAGACTGGGTGGGTAATGGTGCGCCGGTGTTGATTGAGCGGGCGCTGGGCTGGGCAGCCAGAAGTGAACCGGACGCAGCGTTAAATGAACGCGTTTACCAGGCGTTTATGCAGCACTATAGTGATGCGCCCGATCAGTTAACCCGTCTTTATCCAGGCGTGATTGAAGTATTGGCTGCTATGGGTGCGGCCGGGATGCATCAGGTGCTTATCACCAACAAGCCAGAGCGGTTTATTGTCCCGATTTTGTACCACTTTGACATGTTGAATTATTTTGATTTGTGCTTAGGAGGTGATTCGCTGGCGCACAAGAAACCGCACCCGCTACCGCTTTTGCATGCCGCCAATTACTTTGCTGTAAAACCTGAAACCTGTGCCATGGTGGGGGATTCCCGACATGACGTAGCGGCAGGTAAAGCGGCCGGGTTTGTGACCTTTGCGTTGCCGGGAGGGTATAACCATGGCGAGCCGATTGCCTTGAGTGAACCCGATGCTTTACTTAATTCTCTTTATCAACTGATTGGCTGATGAAACGTCAACAGACCCTAAAATAATGGATTATATGGTGATGGCTCCAAAAATCTTGATGTTGGATAATTACGACAGCTTCACATTCAATATCGTCCAGTATCTTGAGGAGCTTGGGGCTGACGTTATTACGTATCGCAATGATGATGTCAGCCTGGCACAGATTGAAACCCTGGCACCCAGCCATATCGTGATTTCACCTGGCCCCTGCACCCCCAACGAAGCCGGGCTTTCCATGGATGTGATCCGGCATTTTGCGGAGAAACTTCCGATTCTGGGGGTCTGTCTGGGGCATCAGGCAATTGCCCAGGTGTATGGTGGTAGAGTGGCGCGTGCCCCACAGGTGATGCACGGTAAAACATCAGCCATTGTGCATGACGGTCAGGGCGTGTTTGCCGGGCTTGATAACCCGCTGGAGGTAACGCGGTATCATTCGCTGGTGGTGGAAAGTGACAGCTTGCCTGCGTGCCTGGAAATTACCGCCCGGACCAGCGATGAAGACGTAACGCCTCACCTGATCATGGGGTTGCGCCATCGCGAGCTGGCTATCGAAGGGGTCCAGTTTCATCCTGAATCGATACTGACGCGTCAAGGTCATGCGTTATTGGCCAATTTTCTGAAGCGTGCCTGACACACATCGACTATTACTGCAGCCTGGAGGCTCACGAATTCATGCACATGCGAGATGCGATTAACGCCGTGATGAAGCGGGAAAACCTCACCTTTGATCAAATGCATTCTCTGATGCGCCAGATCATGACCGGTGAAGCAACGGATGCCCAAATCGGCGGCTTGCTGGTTGGCTTGGCGATGAAGGGGGAAAGCGCGGAAGAAATCAGTGCCGCCGCGCAGGTGATGCGTGAGCTGATGAAGCGTGTGCCGCTGAATACTGACAATGTCGTGGATATTGTCGGCACGGGGGGCGATGGCGCGAATTTGTTTAATGTATCGACCGCCGCCAGCTTTGTGGCCGCCGGAGCCGGGGCGCACGTTGCCAAGCACGGTAACCGTAGTGTGTCTTCTTCATCCGGTAGTGCTGACTTGTTTGATATTGCAGGTATTTATCTGGATCTGAGCCCGGAGCAGGTCAGCCGCTGTATCGAACAGGTCGGGGTTGGCTTTATGTTTGCGCCCAACCACCATCCTGCCATGCGCCACGCCATAGGCCCGCGCCGTGAAATGGGCGTACGCACCCTGTTCAATATCCTTGGTCCCTTGACCAACCCTGCCGGTGCGCCTAATCAGGTACTGGGCGTATACGCGCCTGAACTGGTACCGTTGATGGCAGACGTTCTTCAGCATCTGGGAAGCCGACATGTCATGGTGGTGCATTCCGAGGATGGGCTGGACGAAATTTCTCTGGCTGCGCCAACGCTTGTTGCGGAATTAAAAGAGGGCACGATTCATCAGTACACGATTGAGCCTGAAATGTTTGGGATCGAACGCCAAAGCCTGGCGACGCTGAAAGCCAACAGCGCAGCAGAAAGCTTGCAGCTGGTTAAGGCCGCGCTGGCTGGAGAAGGTGCGGCGGCGGACATGGTCGCGTTAAACGCTGGGGCAGCACTTTACTGCGCCGGTATTGCTGATACCCTGAAAGAAGGGGTGATGGTGGCACAGGACGCCCAGGCATCAGGCTTGCCATTGGAAAAACTGCGAGAGCTGGCGCACTTTACCAGCGTCTTCAAACAGTAAGAGAGTCTCTTATGTCAGATCAGGCAACGCCCACTATTCTTACCCGTATTCTGGCTCGTAAAGACCAGGAAGTAACAGAGCGGCGTCAGGCAGTTTCCGAAACCGACCTGCTGGCGCTGGCCAAACAGCAAAGTGCGCCGCGCGGCTTCATTGAAGCACTCAATCAGCGCATTGCGGCTGGTGACCCGGCAGTGATTGCGGAAATCAAAAAAGCCTCGCCCTCCAAAGGGGTGATCCGCGAGCATTTTGAGCCTGCAGACATTGCCCTCAGCTATGAGCAGGGTGGTGCCGCTTGTCTGTCCGTGCTCACCGATGCGGATTTTTTTCAGGGCCATGAAGACTTTCTGATCGCTTCACGCGATGCCTGCTCGTTGCCGGTGATTCGCAAGGACTTCATCACCCATGGCTATCAAGTGTCGGAAGCGCGCGCCATCGGCGCTGATTGCATCCTGTTGATTGTGGCCGCGCTGGATGATGCGGCGCTGCGCGATCTCAATCAGCAAGCCAATCAGCTGGGCATGGATGTGCTGGTCGAAGTGCATGACGCGCAAGAGTTGGAAAGGGCGCTGGCGCTGGATCTTAAACTGGTGGGTATTAACAACCGCAACCTGCACACCTTTGATACCAGCCTTAACACCACGCTGGACCTGCTGGTGCACATTCCTCAAGACGTCACTGTGATTACCGAATCAGGTATTCATACCCGTGACGACGTTGAGTTAATGCGTGATCACGAGATTAATGGCTTTCTGGTGGGAGAAGCCTTTATGCGTGAAGAAAACCCAGGCCAGGCACTCAAAAACCTGTTTTTCTAGAAAACTCCATGGTTTGATTTATCGAATCTGTTCATCCGCCCTGTTTAAACGGGGCGGATGTGTTTTTAGCGGATGCGTTTTTGGCGAATATGCTTTAAAAGATTGATCGGGCTATTTGGCCGCCCGCAGCTGAGTAAGTAACGCTTGCAACGGGTGAGAAAGCGTCTGCTGAGAGAAACGTTTCACCTGGCTGCGGCAGGAATAGCCGGTAGCTAACAGCCTGTCGGTTTGGCTGTCATCTTCCACCTGAGGCTGCCAGGATTGCGCGTAGATGGTTTTCGACGTTTCGACATTGCGGGTTTCGTGGCCATAAGTCCCCGACATACCACAACAGCCAGTATTGGCCAATTCAAGCTTCAGCCCGAAGGCGGCAAACACCTGCTGCCATGCTTTGGGGCTGCCGGGTGCATTGGTTTTTTCGGTGCAGTGAGACAATAGCCGGAACCCGGGATCCTCAAGAGTGAGCCCCTGGGGTGCCAGGGTATTCAGGCGTGTGGCCAGCCATTCCTGTAGCAGCAGCACCTGCGGTACGGCGTCCTGACCGAGTGCTTTAACGTATTCCTGGCGGTAGGTCAGGGTCATGGCCGGATCAATACCCACCATGGGCACATCAAAACGCGCAAGCGTGGTTAAGCGTTTGGCCTGTTGGCTGGCTGTGCGCTCAAAAGCGCCCAGAAAACCTTGCACGTGCAGGGGCTTGCCGTTGGCAGAAAAAGGCATCACAAACACGCGTAGCTCAAGGCGGCTAAGCAGTTCGACAATATCCATTACCAGTCTGGCTTCAAAATGCGTAGTGAAGGCATCCTGGACCAGAATAACGCTGTTGGCACGCTGTTTTTCTGTCAGCATGGAAAGTGCCGTAGGCGTTGCTTCGGCGACGCCCCAGGCACGTAACTGCTTTTTAACGCTGGCGCGGGATACCTCGGGCGAATCGCTGATTCCCAACCCTTTACGCATCAGGGCATCTACCCAGCGCTGGCGGATCAAAGCGTTATAAAACGGCGCCGCACTCGCCATGGCAGGAAGCATATGCTCAGTGCCCCCTACGATATAGTCACGTAACGGGCGTAGGTAACGGCCGTGATAGACCTCCAGAAACTGCGAACGAAA
This sequence comes from Halomonas sp. LS-001, assembly GCF_052983955.1. Taxonomy (NCBI): domain Bacteria; kingdom Pseudomonadati; phylum Pseudomonadota; class Gammaproteobacteria; order Oceanospirillales; family Halomonadaceae; genus Halomonas; species Halomonas sp. LS-001. Next base: position 2,361,581 of record NZ_CM129816.1, on the reverse strand, counting down.
CTGCGGCACGTTAACTTTGATCGGGCATTGCCCCGCGCAGGATTTACACGCCAGACAACCGGCCATGGCGTCATAGACCTGGTGCGAGTAATCGTGGTGCTGTTGCCTGCTGAGTGTATTGATCATGCGTAGCGGGAAGCTCTTGATGAAGCCGAAAGCGCCTTCGGCTTTTTTCTTGCGCGATTCTTCCACCACATCAATACCTGCCGCCTGCTGTAGGCGCAGCCATTCACGTATCAGGCTGGCACGCCCCTTGGGCGAATGAACGCGGTCACGGGTGGCTTTCCATGACGGGCACATCGGGTCGTCAACATCGTAGTTATAGCAGGCACCGTTGCCGTTGCAATATACCGCCGCGTCATAGGCCTGCCAGGCGCGCTCATCGATAGTGCGGTCAAGCTGGCCGCGGGTCGTCACCGCGTCAACCGCGAGCAGCGCCGGGTCGCTGTCGCGGGCAATCACTGCTTCATCCAGTGTCACCGAGGCAGGCAGCGGCGAGGCGATTTTACCTGGGTTCAGCTGATTGTTCGGGTCAAACGCCGCTTTCACCCGCTGCAGGCTTGGGTAAAGCTCCCCAAAGAACTTGGGGCTGTATTCGGAACGTATGCCTTTGCCATGTTCTCCCCATAACAGGCCACCATATTTCTGGGTGAGCGCCACCACTTCATCCGAGACTTCCCGAATCAAACGCGCCTGTTCAGGGTCTTTCATATCAATGGCAGGACGAACGTGAAGCACGCCAGCATCGACATGGCCAAACATGCCGTACTGAAGCTCACGGGCATCCAGCGCGGCGCGAAATTCTGCAATAAAATCCGCCAGATGTTCGGGTGGCACGGCAGTATCTTCCACAAACGGGATCGGCCGTTTTTCCCCTTTAACGTTACCCAAAAGGCCCACGGCACGCTTGCGCATGGCATAAACCTTATTGATCTCGGTACGCCCTTCCGCAAGGGTGTAACCAAGGCGCTGAACGGTGGCATCCTGGCTCAGGTGGTCAGTAAAAGCCTGTATCCGTTGGGTCAGACGTTCAGGATCATCATCGTTGAATTCGATCAGATTAATGCCGCGAATGGGTGTGTCGCCGCCGGGGAAAAACGCCGCCACGCTGTCCCAGACAAAATCCTCCATGGCCAGTAACAGTACCTGATCATCGACGGTTTCAATTGACGTGGGCTGCGCACTGCTGGCCATCAGAGCCTTGGCATCGCGCAGCGCCTCCATAAAGCCTGCGTATCGCACGTTAACCAGCGTGGAATGCTTGGGAATCGGCAGTACGTTCAGCACCGCCTCGTTCAGAAATCCCAGCGAGCCTTCCGAGCCGCATAGCAGACTGTTGAGGTCTAACTGGCCTTCCTGAGTTCTCAGGTGCGCCAGATCATAACCGGTCAGGCAACGGTTGAGCGGCGGAAACCTGGCGTCAATCAAGTCGCGCTGGCGGTCAATGATATCGGCCGCCGTGCGATGTACTTCGCCAATAATGCCGCCTTGCTGGCATGCGGCATGCTCTTCGTCGTCATTGAGTGGCTGACTTTGCAGGTGTTCACCGCCAATCAGGATGGTGTCGAGTACCAGCACATGATCACGGGTTTTACCGTATTCGCAGCTACCCTGGCCGCTGGCATCGGTTGAAATCATACCGCCAATGGTGGCGCGATTAGAGGTGGAAAGCTCCGGCGCAAAGAACAGCCCGTGGGGATTTAGCGCCGCGTTAAGCTGGTCTTTTACCACGCCAGCCTGAACGCGAACGCGGCGTTTCTCCACGTCGATCTCAAGGATTTTATTCATATGACGCGATACATCCACCACGATGCCATCCGTCAGGGACTGACCGTTGGTGCCGGTGCCACCGCCGCGCGCGGTTAACACGACATTGCGATTCGGCACCTGTTTTACCAGGCGGGTGATGCGTTCAAGGTCTTCGCTGTGCCGGGGGTAAACCACGGCCTGTGGCCAGCGCTGATAGATAGAGTTGTCCGTCGCCAGCACGGTACGGCTAGCGTAATCCGGCGCAATCTCACCCTCAAAACCGTTGGTTTTAAGGTTCTCAAGAAAGCGAACATAGTCGCTGTTCAAACGTTCAAACGCGACGTGATTAGAATCCAGGGATGCGATCATGGTGGGGTTAACGCCATCGTTACCGGCTCACCTGCCCCGAAGGGCAGTGCGAGGTGAAAGAACACGGCCAGGTGCCAGCCATTCGAGTTCTCCCACTTTACCGCAGCCGCCGCCCAACTGCACACCGCGACACCGCCAAAAAACGCCACAAAGTGGTCATACAGCTACGCTGGCTTATCCATGCTTTTTCCAGCGTTCTCTTTTTCTTTAGCAGGCGCGGGTGCTTTACTCGCGCTCAGGCTTCGGCCAAGCCATATAACAGTGCCAGAACAGACCACAACCAACAGCACGATTCCACCGTATACATACGGCATCACACTCTCCAACATGAGCATTCTCCCTTTCACGTAATGTATGAATTACTCCCTTTATGGTAGCCATTGGGCCATGGCATTTATTGACCTGGGTCGTCTTTTGCTGCCAGAAAGGGTGAAATTTACGTTGTGTGTTTAAAAGCACTTTGACGAATGCTGACTTGTGTTATTCCCATAGCCCCGGCCCGTGCTTTTGCCTACAATAGTGGGCTTTCTCACGGCGTTGGCCGTGACGTTCACTGAATTCAGGCGAAGGAATGACTCATGCTCGACCCGAAACTGCTGCGCGGTGATCTCGATGCGGTGGCGCAACAACTGGCCCGTCGTGGTTTTACGTTGGATACAGAAGCATTGCAGGCGATGGAATCCCGGCGCCGTGAGCTGCAAACCCAGACCGAGCAATTGCAGAATGAACGTAATACGCGTTCCAAGGCGATTGGTAAGGCCAAGGCGAATGGGGAAGATATTCAGCCTCTGCTTGATGAAGTGAGCGACCTGGGTGATCGCCTGGATGCCGCCAAGCAGCAGTTGGCGGATGTACAGGCCGAGTGGGAGGATCTGGTCAGCGGTATTCCCAACCTTCCGCATGAAAGCGTGCCGGAAGGTGAAAGCGAAGACGAAAACGTTGAGTTGCACCGTTGGGGCACACCGCGCGAGTTTGATTTCGAGGTGTTGGACCATGTTGATCTGGGCAAAAAATCGGGGTATCTCGATTTTGAGCTGGCCGCTAAGCTGACGGGCGCGCGTTTTGCTGTCATGCGCGGGCCGATTGCTCGTCTGCACCGGGCGCTGGCGCAGTTCATGCTGGATACCCAGACGCTGAATCACGGCTATGAAGAGTGCTATGTGCCGTATATGGTTAACCGTGAATCGCTGGTGGGCACCGGCCAGCTGCCCAAGTTCGGGGAAGACCTGTTCCGCCTGGATGATGAGCGTGACTATCACCTGATTCCGACGTCGGAGGTTCCGCTGACCAACTTTGTGCGCGATGAGATTGTTGATCAGGCCGCACTGCCGATGAAACTGACGGCGCATACGCCGTGTTTCCGTTCGGAGGCAGGCTCACATGGGCGCGATACGCGCGGCATGATTCGCCAGCATCAGTTCGATAAAGTCGAAATGGTGCAGATCGTGGAGCCGGAAAAGAGCTATGACGCTCTGGAAGAGATGCGCGGTCACGCGGAAGCGCTGTTGCAGGCATTGGGGCTGCCGTATCGCGTCGTGACGCTGTGTACCGGTGATATGGGCTTTGGTGCGGCCAAGACCTATGATCTGGAAGTCTGGTTGCCTAGCCAGGACACTTACCGGGAGATTTCTTCGATTTCCAACTGTGAAGATTTCCAGGCGCGTCGCATGCAGGCGCGTTTCCGTCAGCCGGAAGTGAAGAAACCACAGCTGTTGCATACGTTGAACGGGTCGGGGCTGGCGGTGGGGCGTTGCCTGCTGGCAGTTCTGGAAAACCACCAGCAGGCAGATGGCAGCGTGACGATTCCTGAGCCACTGCGGCCTTACATGGGCGGCGTGGCGTCAATTACTCTTTAAGCGACCACTCCACGCTTACCCCGGCATCAATGCGAATGGTGCCGGGGCGGTATTCGCTTTTAGGGGCACTGCCACCGGCCGCATCACTTAGCTCGGCGCTCATGGTCATCATGCGTGGCTGAAACATGGGAGATTGGGTTTCTTCAATATGATTCACCGTGCCCAGTTCAGCGCCTAGCGTTTCGGCCATCAGCGTGGCTTTACGGCGAGCGTTTTCGAGTGCCTTGACCAGGGCTTCATCGGTTACCGCGTCACGCTCCTTGAGATCAAATTCCACCCCGTCTAACTGATTGACGCCTGCACTGATCAGCGCATCCAGAATGTTATTGACCTGCTCCGTGTCGTTCAGCGTCACGCTGAAGGGGCGTTCAAGACGTGTGCGCTTGAGGGTTTTACCACTGCCATCTTGCGAGCGGTTATGGATCTGGTGGGGATAAATATTTAACGAGCCAGCTGAAATATCATCGCGATCAATGCCTTGCGCTTCCAGGGTGGTGATTAGTTCACGGGCACGCGTTTCAAGTTGCTCCCGTGCCTTGCCCAGTGCCGCTTCGTCTTCTTCTGCCTGGCGTTCGATAGCGGGCGTCTCTTCCCAGAGTCTTGCATTGATGGTGGCGGTATCCGGCACGACCTCAACATGGGCGTTGGCCTGAACGCTAAGACGTGGTGCGTCACTGGCCTGCGCAGCAGGGGCGATCAGTAATGCGGCGATACCGGTGGCAAGCAGCCAGCGTGGCAATGCAATGGACGTATTCATCAAGTGTCTCCTTACGTTGATATTAATTACGTTGATATTAATTACGTTGATAGATCAATTCTGATTGATTAACGCTGAGCGCTTAAATAACCAAAACGCTTCTTTGGTGCGGCAGTCTGAGATAAACGATGGTCTCATCGTCTGCCGGTCCTGCTTCTGGGAGTCGAACGTACTATAAAAGTTCTTGATTGCACCGTCTTTCCTTTTTGCAGCACCCTGATTCGTTGAGAAAATGGTTCAAAAGCCGTCATGAGCGCCTGTATGCGTGATAGCAGAGAGGAGAGAAGAGAGAAAAGAAGGGAGAATAAAACAGAAGAAAAGACAGAGGAGTAAGGTTTGTGCAATGCCGCGCTAACCGTCATGATGCATTAATTATTATTTTGCCGAGGAGGCTGCGCCATAACCATGCTAGAACCCACTAAGGATCCGTCCGGTAACGACAGCTATAGCAGTATGCCGTTGAATGCCACGCTATCACTGGCGGCACTGGTGATTATTGTCGGTGGCATGAAGGCGGGTGCCAGCCTTATTGTACCCCTGCTGTTGGCGTTTTTTATTGCGGTAGTGTGTACTTCTCCAGTGCAGTGGCTGCATCGTTTGGGCTTGCCAATGCGGCTGTCAGTATTTCTGTCGTTGCTGGTTCTGCTCGGGATTGCATCGCTACTGGGTTTATTGGTGGTGAACAGCTTCAGTACCTTTGTCGATTCTTTACCCGATATTGAGTCACAACTTTACGACGCCTATTGGAGTTTATTGAACACGCTCTCGTCGATGGGGCTTGCGATCGACCCTGAACAGCTGAATGAACTGTTTGATATCGAAAGTGGCACAACCTGGGTGCCGGCCATACTGAGCCAGATTGGCAACCTGTTTCTGCAGAGCATTGTGGTGTCTCTGCTGGTGGTGTTCATACTGTTTGAGACGTTACAGTTTCGCGACAAGGTATCGCTGGCGTTGGAAAACCCGGCGCCGAGCCTGAAGCGTTTCTCTGAATTCAGTCAAACCTTCAAGCGTTATCTGGCCGTTAAAACAATTATCAGCCTGGCGACAGCAGTGCTCGTCTGGATTTCCTGCCTGCTGGTGGGCGTTGAGTTTCCGCTATTGTGGGCCGTGCTGGCCTTTGCGCTGAATTTTATTCCCAATATTGGCTCGGCCATTGCTGCTATACCACCGGTATTGCTGTTGCTGGTGTCGAAGGATGGCGGTTTGTGGCAGGCCTTTCTGCTGGCCCTGTTTTATCTGGGCATCAACTTTGTCCTGGGCAATCTGGTTGAACCCCGGCTAATGGGACGTGCACTGGGGCTCTCTACCCTGGTGGCGTTTTTATCGCTGGTGGTCTGGGGCTGGATATTCGGTACGGCAGGTATGCTGCTGTCGGTCCTGTTGACCATGACCCTCAAAATTGCCCTGGATAGCCACCCACAAACGCGCTGGATGGCTCATCTGCTAGGGCCAGGGGCACAGCTTGCCAATGCGGGAGAAAAGCCTCTGCGCGAAGCAAGAAAGCCACCATTAAAGCGTGAAGATTGAAATAAAAAGACCGCCTACAAAGGCGGTCTTTTGATGCGACGTTGCTGATGCAGTGTTGCGTTAGGGATTAACCATTTTGCTCGATAAATTGGTTTAACTGGGATTTGGATTGTGCGCCAACCAGAGAAGCAACCTTGGTGCCCGACTTGAACAGCATAACGGTAGGCACACCGCGTACGCCTTGTTCTGCCGCAATTTCAGGGGCGTCGTCAACGTTGATGCTGACAACTTTCAGGTTGTCGCCACGTTCGCTGGCGACTTCATCGACGACCGGTGCCATGACTTTGCAAGGGCCACACCAGGGGGCCCAGAACTTCAGTAACACGGGCTGGTCGGCGTTGATCACTTCTTGCTCAAAATTGGCGTTAGTGACGTCAACTTGGGACATGGGATTCTCCTGTTTGCGTTGCTCTTGCTATGGCGTTGCTATAGTGGAAGCAACGTGGGTAATGCGTATTGATAGCGCGTTTGCATTGCGCCAAGCCGATAAATGTTAGCGGGCATCGGCACTGGTGGCAAATAAACACTGACTTAATAGCTTTTTATATACTATAAAGATATTATGATTTAGGTTTTTATTCTATTAAGTTGAGCGTCCCAGCTATCGCCATGATGGGCGTGGACAGATCTCTTGGGCTGAACCAAAGCGTCAGTCCATAAGGATTAACGCTCTACCGATGTTTCAGGGAGGGTGAAATGAAATTACAGCAATTACGTTATATCTGGGAAGTTAACCGGCATAACCTGAATGTTTCTGCCACGGCACAAAGCCTGTTTACGTCTCAGCCGGGAATTTCAAAACAGATACGTCTGCTAGAGGATGAACTGGGCGTCGAAATTTTTGCGCGTAGTGGCAAGCACCTGACGCGGGTAACGCCAGCGGGCCAGGCGATTATCGAGCTGGCGGGCCAGGTGTTGCGTTTGACCGATAATATCAAGGATGTCGCGCAGGAATATAGCGACGAACGCCGTGGCAGCCTGTCCATTTCGACCACCCATACCCAGGCACGTTATGCGTTGCCGCCGATCATCACTGAGTTTACCCAGAAGTACCCGGATGTTGCATTGCATATGCAGCAGGGCACTCCCAAACAGATTGCCCAGATGGTCAGCGAGGGACAGGCAGATTTCGCCATTGCCACCGAGTCACTTGAGCTGTTTACCGACCTTGTACTGTTACCCTGTTACCGCTGGAACCGCTGCGTGCTGGTACCCAAGGATCATCCCCTGGCAAGCCTTGATGGCCCGCTGACGCTTGAGGCGCTGGCAGATTATTCGCTGGTGACCTATGTCTTCGGGTTTACTGGCCGTTCACAGTTGGATGACGCTTTCAGGGAGAAGGGCCTGACGCCCAACGTGGTGTTAACGGCGGCGGATGCAGACGTTATCAAGACCTATGTGCGTTTGGGCATGGGCGTTGGTATCGTCGCTCACATGGCGGTGGACCCAGAGCTGGATAGCGATCTTGTCGCCTTGGAAGCCGGGCATCTGTTTGACAGCTCGACCACCAAGATCGGTATTCGGCGAGGCACGTTTATGCGCGGCTATATGTATGATTTCCTGCGCCGTTTTGCACCGCACCTGACTCGTGAACGGGTTGATGCTGCCTTGACGGCAGGTCCTCGCAATGATCAGTCGATTTTTAGCGATGTGACGCTGCCAGAGTATTAATAAAAAAGTGCTGATAAATAGTGCTGATAAATGGTGCTAATAAACAGCATTGATAAACAGCACTAACCGGTTTTATCAGAACCGCATTAACAGGACAGCGAATTAATCAGGTGGCGGATCTTGTCCAGCGTTTCATGGTACTCGGCGTCAGCCGTTGAATCTGCCACTAATCCGCCACCGCCCCATAAATGCAGCTTGCCCGCATCGGCGACGACGGTGCGAATGGCAATGGATGTATCCATACTCCCGCGTTGATCGATATAGCCCAGGCTTCCGCAGTAAATGCTGCGCTGGCAGGGCTCCAGCTCATCGATAATCTGCATGGCACGAATTTTTGGCGCGCCGGTGATTGAACCGCCGGGGAACGAGGCTTCAAGCAGCGTTAACGGTGAGTTTTCCTTTTTAAGCCGCCCTTTAACGACGCTGACCAGGTGATGAACGTTCGGGTAACTTTCCAGCTGGCAGAGTTGCGGTACGTTGATGCTGCCCGGTTGGCAAACACGGCCCAGATCATTACGCAGTAAATCCACAATCATGACGTTTTCGGCGCGGTCTTTGCTGCTATTCAACAGCTCCTCGGCAAGCTTTTGGTCCTGTGCTGGCGTTTCACCCCGTGGCCGTGTGCCCTTGATCGGGCGGGTTTCGACCTGGCCATGATGTGCCTGAATGAAGCGTTCGGGAGAGAGAGACAGTACCGCTTTATCTTCCCAGGCCATAAAACCTGAAAATGGCGTGGGGGTGGCACCGCGCAGGCGAAGGTAAGCTGACCAGATATCCCCTTGATAATCCGCAGAAAATCGCTGGGCAAGATTGATCTGATAACAGTCGCCAGCGCGAATGTAGTGCTGGACATGGGCAAACCGTTGGCAATAATCCTCCTGGCTCAGCTCGGCTTTGAAAGCACTCTGCAAAGCAAACGGCGCGACAGGCGGTGCGGACTGATTTAGCCACTGCTCTATCTGTGGGTGTTTGGCGGGCGGGGCAATCAGTGATACCTGCTGCTCAACGTGATCAATAATCAACGCCCAGTCATATAGACCCAGGCGGGCCAACGGTAGCGTGTTCGGGGCAGGGCGCTGGCTATACACCCCTTGCGTATATCGACCTAGATCATAGCTCCAGTAGCCTATCAAACCGCCGGTAAAAGGCAGTTCGTTTTCCGGCATCGTGACATCCAGCTGGTCCAGAAGCCATTGCTGTAGCGCAAAGGGGGCGTCGTTCAATGCGTTGGGCGGCGCTGGCAGCTGGTTGGAATCAAACGTCGCTTTACCATCAAGGCCAATGGACAGTACGGCCAGCGGGTCGCTACTGATAATGTCATATCGTCCACTGGCATTGGGGCGTCCACTATCGAGCAGAACGGCACCGGGGCGATGGCGCAGCTGTGTAAACAACGCAAGCGGATCTGTGACATAGGGGAGTGATGTAATGGTTAATGCGACTGTCATGCACCATCAGCCTGGCCAGTGAATGGCCGGTCATTCTAGGGGGCTGGTTCAGGTTAAGCCAGCGTTGCTCACTGACGCCATTTCCACGCTATGGAAATCTGTGCTGATGGGTGAGGGTGACATCAGCGCCACTGACATGATTCCCCAATATCAGTGGTGGATTGTTGACACTGACAGGTGAGACACTCCCTGGAGTACAACGAAAGATGCATAATATCGCCTTGGATGGCTAGTTGACGCCGCCATCAGACGAAGATAAAGTTCACTTACACTATAATTGTCGACAATCAATCATGACAACACTTGCTACGCTATCAACGCCGAAACCGGTCGCAACGAATGACGACGCCTCCCCCGAGGTGCGCACTCTGGCAGAGCGGGTTTTTCATCAGTTGCAGGATGCCATTGTGCGTGGAGAGATTGCCCCTGGGAGCAAAATTACCGAACCCGGGTTATCCAAAACCTATGGCATTTCCCGCGGGCCATTGCGCGAAGCGATGCGGCGCCTGGAAGCGCACCGTTTGATTGAACGTGTGCCGCATGTCGGTGCTCGTGTGGTTCAGTTGTCCATGAAAGAGCTGCTGGAACTGTTTGATCTGCGTGAGGCGCTTGAAAGTATGGCCGCCCGACTGGCCGCAGAGCACATGACGGCCGAGGAAATAGCCGGTTTACGTGAGGTGCTGTCGGTACATGAAAGCCAGGATGATCTTAAGCGTGGAGAAGCCTACTACCAACGTGAAGGTGATCTTGATTTTCATTATCGCATCGTGCTGGGTAGCCACAACAAGATGTTGATGAACCTGCTGTGCGACGACCTTTATTACCTGGTACGTCTGTACCGCACGCAGTTCAGTGCCAGCGGGACCCGGCCGCAGCGAGCGTTTGTCGAGCACCACCGGATAGTTGATGCCATCGAAGCAGGTGATGCTGAATTGGCTGAATTGTTGATGCGACGCCATGTCAGCGCTTCACGAGAAAATGTTGCAGACCGCTACGCAGCAACGCTGGAGCAAAGCGCAAGGCAAACCTCTGACGTGTCTTCAGAGTCGTCGTAATCCTTCGAATCAAGAAAAACCGTACGACAAAAAGGCTAGCGCAATCGTTAGCGATAAACGCTGGCCAAAAAGCCGGCCACCTAACCGGATATAACAGGAGAGACTCCATGTCATCATCAGCTTCTTCAACACTTTCACCCGGCGCGCGTTTCCGTGCTGCCCTCGAAGCCAACCGTCCGCTGCCGATTCTGGGCACCATTAATGCCTACACGGCGATGATGGCCGAGCGGGTAGGGCATCAGGCGATCTACCTGTCGGGCGGCGGCGTCGCTAACGCATCGTTTGGTCTGCCGGATCTGGGCATGACAATGATGAACGATGTGGTAGAAGACGCCCATCGTATCTGCGGCGCGACAGATTTACCGCTGCTGGTGGATATTGATACCGGTTGGGGCGGCGCCTTTAATATCGAGCGTACGGTCAAGGAAATGCAGCGCGCCGGTGTGGCGGCGGTGCATATTGAAGACCAGGTGGCGCAGAAGCGTTGTGGTCATCGCCCCAACAAGGCGATTGTTTCTCAGGAAGAGATGGTCGACCGCATCAAAGCGGCGGCTGACGCCCGCATCGACCCGGATTTCTACCTGATTGCCCGCACCGATGCGTTCCAGAAAGATGGCCTGGATGCGGCGATCGAACGCTCTCAGGCGTGTATCGAAGCCGGTGCCGACGCCATCTTTGCTGAAGCCGTCCACACGCTGGAAGATTACAAAGCGTTCTGTGAGCGCGTTGACGCTCCGATTCTGGCCAACATCACTGAATTTGGTGCTACGCCGCTGTTCAGTCAGCAGGAACTGGGTGACGTGGGTTGCCGGATGGTGCTGTATCCGCTTTCCGCCTTCCGGGCGATGAACGCGGCGGCTCTCAACGTTTACCAAAGCATTCTGGATAACGGCCATCAGCGTGATGTCGTGGACACCATGCAGACCCGTGATGAGCTGTACGATTTCCTTAATTACCACGATTTCGAGCAAAAGCTGGACAAGCTGTTTGCTGAGCAAGGCGGCAACTGATAAGCGTCGGTTTCCTTATAAAGTTTTCCTAATAAAGTTTCCTTATAAATTGGTCGCGCCGTCTGGCGTGACGATGGAATAAAAAAGTTTGCAGGAGTACGCAACATGGCAGATGCAAAGAATAGTGGAGCAGGTCTACGCGGACAAAGCGCGGGTGAAACAGCGCTTTGTACAGTGGGTAAAACTGGCTCAGGCCTGACTTATCGCGGTTTTGATATCAAGGAGTTGGCAGAAAAGGCGACGTTTGAAGAAGTGTCTTATCTTCTGCTTAAAGGCAAATTGCCTAATCAGGCTGAGCTGTCTGCGTATATCGCCAAGCTGAAAAGTCTGCGTGGTTTGCCTGATGCGCTCAAGGCAGTGCTGGAGCACATTCCCAAGGATGCGCACCCGATGGATGTGATGCGTACCGGCACCTCCATGCTGGGTAATCTGGAAACCGAACAGAGCTTTGATGAGCAGCAGGATGCGACCGATAGACTGGTGGCTGTGCTGCCGTCAATCATCTGCTACTGGTACCGGTTCTCCCATGAGGGCGTGCGCATTGAAACCGAAACCGATGATGATTCGGTCGGCGCTCACTTTCTGCATCTGCTGCGGGGTGAAACACCGAGCAAGCTGCATGCCGATGTCATGAACGTATCGCTGATTCTGTACGCCGAGCACGAATTCAATGCCTCGACGTTTACCGCCCGCGTTTGCGCGTCCACGCTGTCGGATCTGCATTCCTGCGTTACCGGCGCGATTGGTTCCCTGCGCGGCCCGCTTCACGGCGGCGCTAACGAAGCGGCCATGGCGATGATTGAAGACTGGAAATCGCCGGAAGAAGCCGAGCGCGAAATGATGGGAATGCTCGAGCGCAAAGAGAAGATCATGGGCTTCGGCCATGCGATCTACCGCACCTCCGATCCGCGTAACGAGATCATCAAGCACTGGTCCGAGAAACTTTCCCAGGATGTGGGTGACAGCGTTCTGTATCCGGTGTCCGTGCGCTGTGAAGAGGTCATGTGGCGCGAGAAGAAACTGTTCTGTAACGCAGATTTCTTCCATGCGAGTGCCTACCACTTTATGGATATTCCGACCAAGCTGTTCACGCCGATTTTTGTCTGCTCGCGGGTGACTGGCTGGGCGGCGCATGTGTTCGAACAGCGTGCCAATAACCGTATTATTCGTCCAAGCGCCGATTACACCGGCCCAGAGAAGAGCGAGTGGGTACCGATCGAACAGCGTGACTGATCGCCCTGTCTGATTTCCTTTACCCGGCGGCCATGTCGTCGGGTAGAGAGTGACCCCAATGTCTCTGACCCAAGCCCCTGTGATCTTCTGATCTCTCGCCGTGAGTTGCCGCCATGAATACCGATTATCGTAAGCCTCTTCCTGGTACCGACCTGGACTTCTTTGACACCCGTGAGGCTGTCGAAGATATTCAGGCCGGTTCTTATGCAGAACTGCCCTACACCTCCCGCGTGCTGGCGGAGCAGTTGGTTCGCCGCTGTGATCCGGCCCTGCTGACCGATGCGCTCAAACAGCTGATAGAGCGCCGCAGCGATTTGGACTTCCCCTGGTATCCGGCACGTGTGGTCTGTCATGACATTCTCGGCCAGACTGCTCTCGTTGACCTGGCGGGGCTGCGCGATGCCATCGCGGAAAAGGGCGGTGATCCGGCCAAGGTCAACCCGGTTGTGCCGACGCAGTTGATTGTCGATCACTCGCTGGCGGTGGAGCATGCCGGGTTTGAGAAGGATGCGTTCGAGAAAAACCGTCAGGTAGAAGATCGTCGTAATGATGATCGTTTCCACTTTATCAACTGGACCAAGACCGCGTTTGAAAATGTCGACGTGATTCCGCCCGGCAACGGCATCATGCACCAGATCAATCTGGAAAAAATGTCGCCGGTGGTTCAGAAGCTCAATGGCGTGGCTTTCCCGGATACCTGTGTCGGCACCGACAGTCACACGCCGATGGTCGATGCCCTCGGGGTGATTTCCGTCGGTGTGGGTGGCCTTGAGGCCGAGAGCGTGATGCTGGGGCGTGCTTCGATGATGCGCTTGCCGGATATCATTGGCGTCAAGCTGACCGGTAAATTGCAGCCGGGCGTGACCGGCACGGATATGGTGCTGGCGATTACCGAGTTTCTGCGCGAATCCAAGGTGGTGGGCGCCTATCTTGAATTCTTCGGGGAAGGCGCTGACAGCCTTACGGTGGGTGATCGGGCGACCATCTCCAACATGACGCCGGAATACGGCGCCACCGCGGCGATGTTCTACATTGATAACCAGACGATCGACTACCTGAAATTGACTGGCCGTGACGATGATCAGGTGGCGCTGGTGGAAACCTATGCCAAGCAGACGGGCCTGTGGGCAGACGACCTCAAGGGCGTAACCTACGAGCGAGTGCTTGAGTTTGATCTGTCATCGGTTTACCGCACGCTGGCTGGGCCGTCCAAGCCGCATGCCAAGCTGCCTACCTCTGAGCTTGCCCAGAGGGGTATCGCGGTAGGTCTGGACGCTGCCCGGGCAGAAGAAGCCGAAGGCAAAATGCCGGATGGCGCGGTTATCATTGCGGCCATTACCAGCTGTACCAATACCTCGAACCCTCGCAACATGGTGGCGGCGGGCCTGATTGCACGTAATGCCAACAAGCTGGGTCTGATCCGTAAACCCTGGGTGAAATCGTCTCTGGCGCCGGGCTCCAAAACGGTCAAGATGTATCTCGAAGATGCTGGCCTGATGAGCGAGCTGGAAGACCTCGGTTTCGGCGTCGTGGCCTATGCCTGCACGACCTGCAACGGTATGTCGGGCGCGTTGGACCCGAAAATCCAGCAGGAAATCATTGACCGCGACCTGTATGCCACGGCGGTGCTTTCCGGTAACCGTAACTTCGATGGGCGGATTCACCCGCATGCTCAGCAGGCGTTCCTGGCGTCGCCGCCGCTGGTAGTGGCCTACGCGATTGCCGGGACTATCCGCTTTGATATCGAAAAAGACATCCTGGGTCACGATACCGATGGCAACCCGATTACTCTGAAAGATATCTGGCCAGAAGATGCAGAAATCGATGCCATTGTGAAAAGCTCGGTGAAGCCGGAGCAGTTCCGCCAGACCTACATCCCGATGTTCGACCTGGATAAGAGTGCCAAGGCACAGGTTGAGCCGCTGTATGAATGGCGTCCGCAAAGCACTTATATCCGTCGTCCGCCGTATTGGGAAGGCAAGATGTCGGGCGTGCGCAACCTCAAGAATATGCGTCCGTTGGCGATTCTGCCTGACAATATCACCACCGACCATCTGTCGCCGTCCAATGCCATCATGATGAACAGCGCAGCGGGTGAGTACCTGCATAAGATGGGTTTGCCGGAGGAGGATTTTAACTCTTACGCCACCCATCGGGGTGATCACCTCACGGCGCAGCGTGCAACACTTGCCAACCCTAAGCTGTTTAACGAAATGGTGCGTGATGACAATGGCGATGTGAAGCAGGGCTCGCTGGCGCGTGTCGAGCCGGAAGGTAAAGTGACGCGGATGTGGGAGGCGATTGAAACCTACATGGAGCGTAAACAGCCGCTGATTATCATTGCGGGTGATGATTATGGTCAGGGGTCTTCTCGCGACTGGGCTGCCAAAGGGGTGGCGCTTGCAGGGGTGGAAACCATTGTGGCGGAAGGCTTCGAGCGCATCCACCGGACAAACCTGATCGGTATGGGCGTGATGCCATTGCAGTTTAAGTCCGGCACAACACGCCATACCCTGGCGCTGGATGGCACCGAAATCTATGACGTTGAAGGGGCGCTTTCGCCAGGTGCGGAAATGACATTGGTCATTCAGCGCCGTAATGGTGATGTTGAGCGCGTGCCTGTCATCTGCCGTCTGGATACGGCGGAAGAAGTCACCATCTATACCGCCGGTGGCGTTTTGCAGCGCTTTGCTCAGGACTTCCTTGAATCCAGCGAAACCGCCTGACCCTTTCGCCCGACTCTTTCATCGGGTTAACAGGACGTCTCGTTTTTAGATGATCCGAATAGGCCCGGCACCCTGGTGTGCCGGGCTTTTTATGAGATGTTAGCCGTGGAGCAAAAACAATGAGTTCAGTGCCACAAATCAGAATTCCCGCCACCTATATGCGTGGCGGAACCAGTAAAGGCGTTTTTTTTAATCTTACCGATCTCCCCGTTGCTGCCCAAGTACCTGGTGAAGCGCGTGATCAGTTATTGCTGCGCGTGATCGGTAGTCCTGATCCGTATCAGAAGCAGATTGACGGTATGGGTGGCGCGACGTCCAGCACCAGCAAAACTGTGATTCTTTCCAAAAGTGAATCGGCGGATCACGATGTCGATTATCTGTTTGGTCAGGTCTCCATTGATAAACCCTTTGTGGACTGGAGCGGCAACTGCGGCAATCTTTCTGCCGCGGTTGGCCCCTTTGCGGTCAGTAACGGTCTGGTGGACCCAGCGCGTCTTCCTGAAAACGGTGTGGTGGACGTACGTATCTGGCAGGTGAATATCCAGAAAACCATCGTTGCCAGTGTCACCCTCCGTGACGGTCAGGTGCAGGAAACCGGTGATTTCGAACTGGATGGCGTGACCTTTCCTGCCGCAGAAGTACCGGTGGCATTCATGGACCCGGCAGATGGCGAAGGAGCTATCTTTCCTACCGGTAATCTGGTCGATGACCTTGAGGTGCCCGGTGTCGGTACTCTGAAAGCCACCATGATAAATGCTGGCATCCCTACCGTGTTTGTTAACGCCGAAGATATTGGCTACACCGGTGCTGAGCTTCAGGATGCAATTAACAGTGATCTGGCAGCATTGGAAAAATTCGAGACCATTCGTGCCTATGGTGCGCTCAGAATGGGTTTGATCAATGAGCTTGGTGAAGCCGCTAATCGCCAGCACACCCCCAAAGTGGCATTTGTGGCACCACCGGTCAGCTATACAGCGTCGAGTGGTAAGCAGGTCAAAGCTGACGACGTGGACCTGTTAGTTAGGGCGCTTTCCATGGGGAAACTCCATCATGCCATGATGGGAACAGCCGCCGTGGCAATTGGCGCGGCAGCGGCCATTGAAGGCACCTTGGTGAATCTGGCGGCAGGCGGTGGAAAACGTCGTTCGGTGACCTTTGGTCATCCGTCCGGCAGTTTGCAGGTTGGCGCGGAAGCCAGTCTGTTGGATGGGCGCTGGCAGATTGATCAGGCGGTCATGAGCCGAAGTGCCCGAGTGCTGATGGAAGGCTGGGTACGTGTGCCCGGGGACTGTTTCCAGGCGAAATAATGGAACATGTCAGCTACCCTTGAGTTTTTCGGGGGTAGCTGACGCTCTGATGTGGTGAATGCATTCAGAGAGGCTTCAGTTTAGAACTCAATCTGTTCTTGCAGGCCTTCAACCGTTGCGCTGCCAATGCCGCTCACCCGAGTCAGATCCTCTGCACTGGTAAACTCGCCATTGGCCTCACGCTCTTTCACAATCGCGTCAGCGCGAGAAGGGCCAATGCCCGGAAGCTCTTCGAGAAGGGCGGTATCCGCTGTATTGATGTTGATCGGGGCCACCTGTTGGGCTAGCAATGTTGATGAAAAACCAAGGCATGAGGTAATTAACAGGGCTGCCAGCCATCCTTTGATGAAAATTCTCATCGTTTATCTCCTTTACGATGTTGTTACTTCTTGTTTGCCTGTGGAAAGCGATTTGGCGTCCCACATCTCTAAATTAGCTATATCTTAATTTTTTGCTGTCATTAATTGGCTTACTTTTTTGTAAGATATTTCGCAAAGTTTTGTCCCGCCAGGATTACGTAGTGGGTGAGGCTGATATACTTCAGGCATATACACTGGGTAATGGAGCACTTCTGTGGCAGTCAATTCTCCTCTAATTATTGCATTGGATTATCCTTCCCTGGATGCCGCCCTTTGCATGGCCGATCAGCTCGACCCGACCCAGTGCCGGGTTAAAGTGGGGAAAGAGCTTTTTACCCGCAGTGGACCTGCGGTACTTGAGGCATTGCACGGGCGTGGCTTCGAGGTGTTTCTTGATCTGAAATTTCACGATATTCCGAATACGGTAGCGGGCGCTGTACAGGCGGCGGCTGAGCAGGGCGTGTGGATGGTCAATGTGCATGCCAGCGGCGGGCGCAAAATGATGGAAACCGCCGTGGAGCGCCTGCAGTCTCAGCGCCTGACGACACATCTTATCGCCGTTACAGTGCTGACCAGTCTGAGCGAAGATGAATTACGCGAAACGGGGGTCATGGCATCGCCCGCAGAGCATGTGGCGCATCTGGCAAGGTTAGCTCAACAAAGTGGTTTGCACGGAGTGGTCTGTTCGGCGCAGGAGTCTGCCGCTATCAGAGAAAACTGCGGGGATGACTTTCTGAAAGTCACGCCGGGTATACGCCCAGGCTTTGCCGCTGCGGATGATCAACAGCGTATCATGACCCCAGCCGCTGCCATGCAGGCGGGAAGTACTCATCTGGTGGTGGGTCGGCCGGTCACTCAGGCAGAAAATCCAATGGCAGCCTTGGCGGCGATTGCGGCTGAGTTAGCCTGAATACTATCTGAAAAGCGTTTGATTATTCCCCTTCTACGCCGGTGACCGGCTCGATAGTGCCCCAGTGTCGACAGCTGGGGCACTGCCACTGGAGGGTGTCGCAGCTGAAACCGCAGTGGTGACAACGGTGGCGTATGCGGTTCTTCAGCAATGCATGGGTATGATGTTTAAGCAGTAACAGGCGCTCGTCTGGCGATGTGCGACCGTTCAGGCGCTGGCTCTCCAGATATAAATCAATCAGGTGATCAAGGCCTCCGAGGCTTGGGCTCCTGGCTAACAGGTCTCCTGTCATACTGATGGCTTTTTCGACGCCCTCCCGTTGGCGTATATGATCACCCAGCCCGATTATCACGCTGGTCAGTGGAGCTTTCTCGAGCAGCGCTAACAGATGTTTTTCATATCCCTCTTCATCACCTGCATGCCAATAGGCGCGCTTCAGTGTGGGTAGCATGGTAGAAATGTGCGCGGGCGCATATTGGGGGATCAGCTCCAACTGGGAAATGGCTTGAGGGTAATGGCCATTTTCCATTTCAAGCTCTGCCAGCAGCAAATAAGCACGCACACAGGCGTTATCCAGCTGCAGGGCTTTTTTCAAGTGGCGTTTTGCGAGGGTGTGGCTTGATTGATGCGCTTCCTGCTGGGCTATTTCACACAGCCAATGAGCCGCAGGGCGCGCCAGTTTCGGGTGTTGCCGGATCATGGGGAGAGTAATATCAAGCGCTTCCTGCCAGGCTCTTTCACGTTCAAGAAGATCGATAAGAAGGCGTTTAGCTGTCGTGCGCGGCTCGTCTAGCTGAGTATGCTCGATCACATTGCTCAGTAGCCTCTGGGCGCGGTCATGAACCCCGAGAGTGATAAAATCGCGTGCCAGCTCCAGTTGAACTTGCTCGTTCTGGGCAGGGCTCAAGGCTGGACGGGCGAGTAGGTTCTGGTGGATACGTGCAGCTTTATCCGCTTCACCCCGAGTGCGAAACAGCCTGCCCAGGGCAATGTGCGTATCAACGTTGTCGCTATTGACCTCAAGTGCCTGAATGAATGCCTGTATGGCTTCGTCGGGCTGCTCGTTAAGCAGATAGTTCAGCCCGACAAAATATTCACGTGTAGGCGCGATGGAGGACGAGCGCTGTAAAGTCGCCTCTCGCTTGCGCGCTTGCCAGTATCCAAGACCATAGCCAATGGCAATGGCTGCCATTAAAACGCTTAGCAGCACGGCATCCAGCATTTAGGCCAGTTCCTTGAACTCCTGGGTACGCAGACGGTCGAGTTCTTTTTGCTGTTGCTTGGTTTGGCGTCTGGTGCGGGCGAGATTTGCCTTGAGACGTGTATACACACCCAGCATGGCCAGCATGCCCATAATAACGCCTGTCGCTAGGGCGGCCAGCAGCCAGACAGACAGGGATACGGGCGGCAATTCAAACCAGATCAGGTTCAAGCCAATGGTTTGCTGATTGTTGACGGCAAACAGAATGCCAACTAAGAGCACCAACAGTAAGATAATGGCTAGAATCAGCCCTTTGATCCAACGCATGTTTAGGTTTCCTGATTTGTGACAAATACAATAACACTATTGTGTATGACTCTTCGCCTCACGTCATCCCGCATAAGGTCGCAAAGACAATGTTTGCTGCTATTAAATGGCTTGTTTTTGTGGTCTGGAGCCCGATCAATAGCCAAGCGTGCGGCTTGCATCAACCTGTTCTCGGAGTTCTTTGCCCGGCTTGAAATGCGGAACATATTTGCCTTCAAGCTTAACGGGGTCTCCGGTTTTAGGGTTGCGGCCGGTTCGTGGGTCACGATAGTGAAGTGAAAAGCTACCGAAACCGCGAATCTCAACGCGACCACCCTCAGCCAGGGCATCAGTGATGTCATCAAGGATCAGCCGAACGGCAGTCTCAACGTCTTTCGCTGACAATTCCGGCTGCCGCATTGCGATTTGTTCGATCAGTTCTGATTTGGTCATCAGTGGGCTCCATGCGAACTCGTTAGGCCGTAGCACGCTTCAGGCATCGTCTCAGGTGCCAACGTATGTACTGATATAAGAACCGTTATGGATATTGGTATCAGTACGTTTGCAATACCTTCAGCATACTGTGCAATGCTGAATAAAACAATTGAGCTAAAACAAGCTTCTAGAAGAAAACTGTTGTGGCTTCACTCGGCAGGCAGCTGGCGTGGCTGGCGTGCCCTGTGTGCTCAGGTATACTGAGGCTTCATTTCATTGATTCAGTGAGGCTGACGTTGAGCGACGACACATCTGCACAAGCAATTCTACGCAAACGACTGTATTGGCATTCTCGGCGTGGTATGTGGGAGCTGGATCTGTTGCTGATTCCTTTTCTCGAACAGCGCTACGATTCACTTGGCCATGATGATCAGGTGGCATTTCAAAAGCTTATTGATGAAGAAGACCAGGATCTGTTTGGCTGGCTGATGCGCCGGGAATGGCCCGAAAGCCCTGATTTTCGTCGCATTGTCCAAATGATCGTTGAGCATGCAGAAACCACCGATAACGCTATCTATCGTACCCTCTAAATGGCAGTTTAGATGCCATTTTGGCCTTTATGCCAGCGGTTTACTCCTGGTCGCCTGGCAACTCGCCTGGCGGCCAGAGTGGATGGCTCTGTTAGTGCCCGCATTGATATTAGGCTGGCAGGGTCTGCATCGTTACCAAGGTGTCTGCGGCGCCCAGCAAATGGCCACCCTCTGGGTGGAACATACGGCTGGCGCTCTGCAGGGGCGCTGGTTACAGAGTAATGGTGAGCTGAGTTACCCCTATGCACTCACGTCTACCTATCTGGGGCCTTGTTTGGTTGGCCTTAATATTGGCGGCCAGAGAGTATGGCTCTGGCCCGACAGTGCGCCTTCCTCGTCCCAGCGTGAATTACGGCTCCTGCTGACTTCATTGCCATGAGAAGACGTCAGCGGGGCCTGAAGCGGGAGGTGGACGGTTAGACCAGTGTTTCCTGAACACTTGGAAAGTCCCGCTGTGTCAGCCGTGACGGCTTGGCGGTGGGCTGTTTCTCTGGCCATTCGGGTGAGAAGTGCAGGCCACGTGATTCATGGCGCTGTTGCGCTGCATACACCGTCAAGCGCGCCAGTTGCAGGCTATGATGAAACTGGCGGCTGTCTGGATGCCCTAAGGTCGGATCGATTGTCATCAGGCGCTTTAGCAGATCGACAAGCGCTTCGGCAGCAATTGCCATACCTTCCTGGTGACGCACGATAGCCAGATGCTGGCTCATAATGGCCCGCATGGATTGACGAAGTTGATGCACGGCAGCGGTATCAACCGGTGCGCTTTTGGCAGTTGCCGATGAGGAGGGCGTTGTCGGGGTAGAAGCTTTCGTCGCAGGGCGGTTCAGCAATGCCTCGGCACAGCTGCGTGCAAACACCAGGCATTCCAGCAAGGAGTTGCTGGCCATTCGGTTGGCCCCGTGAAGCCCTGTGCAGGCCGCCTCCCCGATGACATAAAGGTTGCCTACCTCGGTAGCGCCCGTCAGGTCAGTTGCCACACCGCCGCAGCTGTAATGGGCGGCAGGCACAACAGGAATCGGTGTTTGGCTGATATCGATGCCCCGCGAACGGCAATGCGCCTGAATCGTGGGGAAGTGGTGATGAATGGCGCTTTCGCCGAGATGGCGGATATCCAGCCATACATGCCCCTGGGTGCCGCGCTGAATCTGTGCATCAATTGCCCGGGCAACCACATCGCGAGGGGCGAGTTCAGCGCGAGTGTCGATGGCAGGCATGAAGCGCTCACCGTGTTCATTCAGCAGGTAGCCGCCTTCACCTCTGACCGCTTCGCTGATTAAAAAGGCTGGCCCGCCAGGGTCGTAAAGGCAGGTTGGGTGGAATTGCTGGAACTCCAGATTCATCAAGGTAGCGCCCAATGTCGCCGCCATCATCATTCCTTCACCACTATTGGGTGAGGGAGTGGTGGTGTGCTGATAAAGCCCGCTTGCGCCTCCGGTGGCAAGGACCGTATAGAGTGCATTAAGTGTGTGCGCCTTGCCTTCATCGTCCACGGCCTTTGCTCCGCAACAGTTGCCCGTCGCGTCGGCGTAAAGATCAACGACAGTAAGATGGTCGCGTTGGGTAATGTTGGGATGCTGCTGGGCCTTCAGGTGAAGCGTTTCGACGACAGCCTTGCCGGTGGCGTCATCGGCGTGGATGATGCGCCGGGCATTGTGCCCACCCTCGCGGGTGAGATGATAAGGAAATAAAGCGTCAGGCGAAGTGTCGGGCGTGAAAGGGACGCCGCTATCGATCAGCCACTGTATAGCGGCAGGGCCATTTTCCACGGTGAAGCGAACGGCGTCTTCATCGCATAAACCATCGCCTGCGACGAGGGTGTCTTGTACATGGGCATCAAGATTGTCGCTGGGGGAGAGTACTGCCGCAATCCCGCCTTGTGCCCAACGGCTGGCGCCTTGATCATCCTGGGCAGGGCGAATCAGGGTAACCTGATAGCGTGTTGCAAGTGTCAGCGCGAGGGTAAGGCCGGCAACACCGCCGCCGATAATCAGTACGTCGGTTTGAGACACGCTCATTTGCCGCTCCTATTACGCCAGGTGATCATGGAATAGAACCGCATGATAGCGCGTGAACGCTGATTTGACGACGTGCCAGGACGATTTCTCGACGTAAAAGTCGCAGTAAGCTAACTCGGTGACATAACAGTGATGCTAAGCATGCGGGTTAGAATCAGAGAAAAAGATTCTCAAGGGAACCAGGAGAGAGGATTTATAACGAAGACAAAAGTAGCTAGGAGAGGGAAGTAACTAAGAGGGGAGTAGCTAGAACCAAAGTAACTAAAAAGAAAGTTCTATAACTAGGTGGGGGTTATAACAAGGAAGGAAGCACATGGTGCCCGGAGCCGGACTTGAACCGGCACGGAGTTACCTCCGAGAGATTTTAAGTCTCTTGCGTCTACCAATTTCGCCATCCGGGCAAGGCGGGAATCAAACACCGAAAGGAGTAAAAATCGCCGCAAGAAATATGGAGGCTGGAGTCGGAATCGAACCGGCGTACACGGAGTTGCAGTCCGCTGCATAACCACTCTGCCATCCAGCCTTCAAGGTCTTACTACGTTCAAGGTCTTGCTATGTTGCGAGTTGGAGCGGGAAGGAGATTTGACCGGGCTGGCGTTCCAGCTCACGACCCTTGCCTTACCATCTACAAACTCTTTTTGAGTTGGAGCGGGAAAGGAGATTCGAACTCCCGACCCTCGCCTTGGCAAGGCGATGCTCTACCACTGAGCTATTCCCGCTTGACTCGGATGCGAATTATACGCGCTGTTAAGGGTTTGTCAATGCGTTAAATGCGTCTTTATGAACAAATGCTTACATCGAGCGTGACAGGTGAGGCCAGGCTGCCTGTAGATACTGAATCATTGACCACAATGTCAGTGCAGCTGCCACAAACAGAGTGATAATGCCTAAAGAAGCAATGGCATGGCCTGGCGGGAAGGCAATCAGTATGAAAATGGACAGCATCTGCAGGGTGGTTTTCATCTTGCCAATCCATGATACGGCTACCATGCCGCGCTTGCCCATTTCGGCCATCCACTCACGGAGTGCCGAAATCACAATTTCACGTCCGATGATGACCAGCGCGGGTAGAGTGAGCAGCCAGGTATCAAAACGCTCGATTAACAGCGCCAGCGCAATGGCCACCATCAGCTTGTCGGCCACAGGGTCCAGAAAGGCGCCAAAAGGTGTTGATTGGTCCCAGCGACGCGCCAGGTAGCCATCCAGCCAGTCTGTGATGGACGCAATACCAAAAAACACTGCCGCCGCGAGCATGCTCCATGAATAAGGCAGATAGAACAAAACAACTAACAAGGGGATGAAAGCAATTCTGATCAGAGTAAGAATGTTGGGTATATTCATCGCGGGTTGCGATCCTTGCCGAAGAAAAACGGTAAATTGAAGGGGTTATTCTATCCCCGTTGGGCAGTGGCATCTATGCCAAAGCGACATTATCCGTGTAAAGACTGATAAATTGACTCTGCCAGGGCAGCGCTAATACCGGGAACACGGGCAAGTTCTGCGCGACTGGCCTTTTGTACGCCCTGTAAACCACCAAAAAAGCGTAATAATTCTCGCCGACGCTTAGGGCCTATGCCTGCAATTTCCTGAAGTGTGGAGGTGCGGCGTGCCTTGTCGCGCTGAGCGCGATGGCCTGCAATGGCAAAACGGTGTGATTCATCGCGTATGTGTTGAATCAGATGCAAGGCCGGTGACGTACTATCCAGTGGTAAAGGGTGGTCAGATGTATCCAGGAAAAGGCTTTCCAGTCCGGCTTTGCGGGTAGTGCCTTTGGCGACGCCGAGCAATGTGATCGAGGTAATGGCCATCTCCTGAAGCACGCCGCGTGCCATATTAAGCTGGCCCTTGCCGCCATCGACAATCAATACGTCCGGGGCGATGGCTTCACCACTTTTCACTCTTTTCAAACGCCGCGTCAGTGCCTGTTGCATGGCGGCATAATCATCCCCTGCTGCAACACCTTCTATCCGGAAATGACGGTAGTCACCTTTACGTGGGCCGTTTTGATCAAACACAACGCAGGAGGCCACGGTCGCTTCACCATGGCTATGGCTAATGTCGAAACATTCCATGCGTTGGGGTGGTTCTGCGAGCCCAAGCGCCTCCTGGAGTGATTTGAACCGCGCCTCCATCTGCTGATGACTGGCCATTCGTGAAGCCAGCTGCTGCTCGGCATTGGTGATGGCCAGATGCTGCCACTGAGCGCGATGGCCACGCACCTGATGGGTAACACGAACGCGTTTGCCAGCCTGCTGTGAAAAGGCTTCTGCGAGCAGTTGGCTGTCATCCAGCGCCAGGCTGGTAATGATTTCGGTAGGTAGCTCATGGGGCTGGCCCAGATAAAACTGGCTGACCACGTCGGTTAGCAGGGTGGCCGGGTCAAGGTCCAGGTCGTTGGTGGGGTTGTGGTGCCGAGCGCCGAGCATGCGTCCATCGCGGATACTGAGAATGGCAACGGCGATGCCGCCCGGGCGCTGGGCAAGTGCAAAAATATCCGCATTGCCTTGCTCGTTATCCACGAATTGGCGCTGTTGCAGCTGGCGCAGATGTTGAATCTGGTCTCTAAAGCGAGCCGCCTCTTCAAAATTGAGTGCCTGGCTAGCCGCTTCCATGGAGTCGGTTAGCGCCTGGGTGACGTTTTCACTCCTACCTTCCAGGCACATTACCGCATGCTCGACGTCACGACGGTACTCCTGCTCAGAGATATAGCCCACGCATGGTGCGCTGCAACGATCAATCTGGTACTGCAGGCAGGGGCGTGAGCGGTGGGCGAAAACACTATCTTCGCAATTGCGTATCCGGAAAATTTTCTGCATTAATGCAAGGCTTTCGCGCACCGCGCCGCTGCTGGGATAGGGGCCCAGATAGCGGCCATCATTGCGCCGCTGGCGAACGCGTTTATATTCGAGTGCCGGGTACGCATGGCGATCACTGACAAAGATGAACGGATAGGACTTATCGTCGCGCAAAAGAATATTGTAGGGCGGGCGAAGTTCCTTGATCAGTGTCTGCTCGAGCAGCAGGGCTTCTGTCTCGCTACGGGTGACGGTAATTTGTATGTCGGCAATTCGGCTGACCATTGCCTGTGTCTTTGCGTTCAACTGGCCACGAAAATAGCTGGCAAGGCGGGCGTGAAGCCGTTTGGCCTTGCCGACGTACAGCGTACTGCCCTGTTCATCAAGCATGCGGTAAATGCCAGGCGCTGCGCTGACGGTTGCGAGAAACTGTTTTGCGTTAAAGCTCATCGAGTGGCGTTACATCCTGAAAATGTCCCGGAGAATGACCGAAAAAACGGGGTGTTAATCTGAGTGACAACACGTCTTTTTAACGATTAACTCATCACTAAAAAAATTAGGCGACAGGAGACTCAAATCCTTCGACTAAGCCATGACGCAATGCCAGGTGTGTCAGCTCTACGTCGGTGCCGACCTTCAGCTTTTCAAACAGACGATAACGATAGGTGTTCACCGTTTTAGGGCTTAAATGCAGGCGGTCAGAGATTTCCTGCACTCGCTGGCAGTTCACGATCATCATGGCAATCTGTAATTCCCGGTGTGATAGCAGCCCGAACGGATTTTCCTGATGAGTCATATTGGAAAAAGCCAGTCGCTGGGCAATTTCCTGGCTGAGGTAGTGATTGCCATGAAACACCTGACGGATGGCGTTTATCATCTCGTCAGGGTCAGCGCCTTTGCTCAGAAAGCCAGCAGCACCTGCTTCATACATCTTTTTGGCCACACTATCGTCAAGATGAGCGGTCAGGATCAGCACGCGAATGTTGGATAGGCCGCGCTGAATTCTGCGGGTTGCTTCAAGGCCACCGATGCCCGGCATGCGTATGTCCATCAGCACGATATCGGGTTTCAGCTGACGACATTGCGATACGGCCGTTTCTCCATCGTTGGCTTCACCCACAATATGGATATCACGCTCATTTTCGAGCAGGAGCGCAATACTGCTCCTCACCAGATGGTGATCGTCGGCAATCAACACATTGATCAAGGGCGACTCCTGTGATTTTAGCTCGGTGATGGCATTTATTGGGTTTATATTGCCACACTTGCGGGCGTGGGCGCATTAGCCTTGGGAAGGGAGTGCTCAGTGCTTGACGGACGTCAAGGCGATGAGTAGTATTTGCGCACTTTGTAAAAAAGCAGGGGCCTTAGCTCAGCTGGGAGAGCGCAACACTGGCAGTGTTGAGGTCAGCGGTTCGATCCCGCTAGGCTCCACCAGAATTTTAAAAAACCGCTCATCGGATATTCCGTTGAGCGGTTTTTTTTGCTGATTCGTTTTTTGTTGGGTCGTTTATTGCTGGGTCGTGAGTAGCTTAGCCCGATGACGCCTGGGGTTGCCGGTGTCAGGCAACTCTGCCAAGCATTAAAAACTCAATCAGGGCTTTTTGAGCGTGAAGGCGGTTGCCAGCTTCCTGCCATACGACGGCACGCGGGTCGTCAAGCAGTGTGGTGCTGATTTCTTCTCCCCGATGCGCCGGTAAACAATGTAGAAACACAACATCGTCGTTGGCCAGGTCGAGCATGGCCTCGGTCACCTGGAATCCGGCAAAATCCGCTTCGCGCTTCGCCTGTTCTTCTTCCTGGCCCATGGACGCCCAGACATCCGTGGTCACCAGGTCAACATCCTGAACCGCGGCTCTCGGATCATGCAGAAGTTCTACACGGTCTCCGGCAGTTGCCATGATATCTTCACGCGGTTCATAGCCTTTCGGGCAACAGATGCGCAGCTTGAAATCAAACTGTTTGGCCGCATTAATCCATGAATGGCACATATTATTGCCATCGCCAATCCATACCGCCGTGCGTCCTTTGACACTGCCACGCAATTCCGTCCAGGTCATCACGTCAGCGAGCAGTTGGCAGGGGTGGTAATCATCGGTCAATGCATTGATAACCGGCACTGAGCTGGCGGAGGCGAATGTTTCCAGTCCTGAATGGGAAAACGTACGGATCATAACGGCGTCAACCATTTCAGACAGTACTCGAGCGGTATCTTCAATGGGTTCGCCACGACCCAGTTGGGTATCACGAGGTGAAAGAAACAGGGCATGTCCACCAAAGTGGGCCATGGCTGTTTCAAACGATACGCGGGTGCGCGTGGATGACTTCTCAAAAATCATCGCCAGAGTACGATTGGGAAGCGGAGTGTAACTCGGCCCTTGGGCCTTGAGGTTGCTTTTAATCGTGATGGCCCGCTGAATAAGGTAATTCAGCTCATCGGACGTCAGGTCCATTAAGGTCAGAAAATGGCGTGTCGCCATGATTACTCTCCGCGTAAAACCTTTATCCTAGCGAGGCTATAGGGGATGCGCAACGTCGATGCACCGCGTAGAATGATCAACGTTCAGATATTTAAAGTTCGCGTCGGTAGCGCGACTTATTTTATTCGTGAGTGATACCCGTAAGGAGGTTCCATGAGCTCAACTGTAGAGAATATTCAGCAGCAGATCAGTGAAAACCCGATTCTGATTTACATGAAAGGCACCCCTCAGCTGCCGCAATGTGGCTTTTCCGCACAAACGGTGCAGGCGTTGATGAACTGTGGTGAGCGCTTTGCGTTTGTCAATGTGCTGGATAACCCGGATATTCGCACTGAGCTGCCTAAAGTCGCTAACTGGCCGACTTTTCCTCAGCTTTGGGTAGAAGGCGAGTTGGTGGGTGGTTGCGATATCGTGATTGAAATGCACGAAAGCGGTGAGTTGGAAAAGTTGATCAAGGCTGCTGGCGCACGCGCCAATAGCGCTGAAAATAGCGATAACGCCTGATTCAATCCTGATCCGCCAGTTCTGCGGTTGGCGGGCTGAAGCTCAGCGGCTAGAATGACGGATTCGTTATTCCGTCAAAGCGTTTCAGTCCGCTAAAGACTTCAGTCCGCCAAAGGAAATCTTGCTCAATGAGCTATCAGGTTCTGGCCCGTAAATGGCGGCCACGCACATTTCATGAGTTAGTCGGTCAGGCCCACGTTCAGCGCGCGCTGGTGAATGCTCTGGATCAGGGTCGACTTCACCATGCCTATCTGTTTACCGGCACGCGTGGCGTGGGTAAGACCACGCTGGCAAGAATTTTAGCCAAATGCCTCAACTGTACGGCCGGTGGCCGTAGCGATGAGGGCGTAACGTCGACACCCTGTGGTGAATGTGACAGCTGTCGCGCCATTGATGAAGGACGATTTGTCGACCTTATTGAAGTTGATGCGGCCTCTCGTACCAAAGTTGAAGACACCCGCGAGCTGCTTGATAACGTTCAATATGCCCCTACTCAGGGGCGCTATAAAGTGTACCTGATTGATGAGGTGCACATGCTGTCGACCAGCAGTTTTAACGCGTTGCTGAAAACCCTGGAAGAACCACCCCCTCACGTCAAGTTTCTGCTAGCCACGACCGATCCACAAAAGCTTCCGCCGACCGTTCTTTCCCGTTGCCTGCAGTTCACTCTGAAGCATATGCCGCCCGAACGGGTGGTTGAGCACTTGCAACATGTGCTGGGCGCTGAAGGCGTTGTCTTTGAAGAGCGTGCTCTTTGGTTATTGGGTAAAGCGGCCGAAGGCTCCATGCGTGATGCCATGAGCCTGACGGATCAGGCCATTGCCTTTGGGCAGGGTGAGGTGCGCTACGCTGACGTAGCCGCCATGCTGGGTACGTTGGATCATCGTCATGTGCTGGCGCTGGTAGAGGCGTTGGCGGCGGTTGATGTGGCGACCCTGCTCGGCGAGGTGACAACGCTGGCGGAACAGGGGCCGGATTTTGCTGCCGTTCTGGACGATATTACAGCGATACTGCACCGCTTGGCCGTCGCGCAGATGGTGCCTGACGCGGTCGATAACAGTCATGGCGACCGCGACATGATATTGGCGCTGGCGTCGCGATTTACCGCTGAAGATGTGCAGCTTTATTACCAGATTGGTATTCAGGGGCGGGGGGATATGGCACACGCCCCGGATTTACGCAGTGCCCTGGAAATGACCTTGCTGCGTATGCTGGCATTTCGACCGCAAGGCGTGCCGAAGCCGCCGCGGACACCCCTGCCCCTAACGCCGGAAAGGCCTCAGGAGGTTGCTTCCGCGCCTGAAGGGGCTGTGTCAGCGCCTGACGGTTCTGGGTCAGCGCCTGAGGCGTCGGCATCCGACGCATCGGAACCCGCTGCATCATTATCACCGCCGCCGTGGAATGATACTTCTGTCACCGCTGAAGTCGCCCAGCCGGTAACCGAACCCGTTCAGCCAGAAACTCAACAAGCCCAGCCAGAAACCGAACAAGCACCTCCTGTCGAATTGCCGTCGCCTTCTGAACTTGAGCCTGAATCTGAGCCAGCCGGAGTGGATTTACCGTTTCATCCTGAAAATGGGTCAGATGGTGAGGTGGAGCGCGAGATAGTAGGCGAGATAGAACGCGAGGTAGAGCGCACTGACGAAGCTAATGACGTGAAAGCGTCTGAAGATGCCGCGGTGTCTGATGAGTATCTGACGCATACCCGTTGGCTGGCACTGTTTGATGCGCTTGGCCTGGGCGGGCTAACCCGTAACCTGGCTGCGCACTGCCAGTGTGGTCGTGATGATGGCACCAGGCTTGAGCTATTGCTGGCGCCCAGTCAGGCAGCGATGCAGGCAGACGTCCATAACCAGCGTATTGCCAAGGCATTGCAGTCACAAGGGTTTGAGCGTCAGGTCGTATTTGAGGTGCAGGAGCTTGATCCTGCACTGGAAACACCTCAGCAGCGGGATCAGCGCATCGCGCAGGAACGCCATGCACAAGCGGTTGATACTTTAAGCCGCGACCCCAATATACAGAAATTACAGCAGGCCTTCGGTGCAAGACTGGTGGAGTCGAGCGTCAAACCTGTCGCAGCGAACAGATAAGCTCTAATTACTTGAAACCAAGAACCTTTATTGAACGGTATGAAAGGAGAGGCATCATGATGAAAGGCGGAATGGGTAACCTGATGAAGCAGGCTCAGGAAATGCAGGAAAAAATGCAGCAGGCTCAGGAAGAAGTTGCCAAGGCCGAAGTGTATGGCGAAGCCGGTGCAGGCATGGTCAAAGTGACCATGAATGGACGTCATGATGTGATCAATGTCGACGTCGACCCTAGCGTACTTGAAGAAGATAAAGAATTGCTTGAAGACCTGCTGGCGGCTGCTGTCAATGATGCAGTGCGCAAGGTAGAAGCCAGCTCCAAGGAAATGATGGAGCAAGCCACTGCAGGGCTGAACCTGCCGCCCGGTTTCAAGATGCCGTTCTAGGCCATGCGTTTTTCTCCTCTCATTGAGCAGTTGATGGAAGCCTTTCGGGTTCTGCCCGGTGTTGGTCCCAAGACGGCTCAACGAATGGCGCTTCATCTATTGGAACGCGAACGTGAAGGGGGTAAGCGGCTAGCTGCCTCGATAGATCGCGCGATACAGGATGTTGGCTATTGTCAGCGTTGCCGAACCCTGACAGAAGCAACCCTGTGTGGTCTGTGCGAAAGTCCTCGTCGAGACGACGCTCTGCTATGTGTGGTGGAGTCACCGGCGGATCAGCTGGCGATTGAAGAAGCCGGTGGGTTTAATGGTCGATATTTTGTACTTCACGGGCACCTGTCGCCGATTGATGGCATTGGCCCTGAAACGATTGGCCTTGAGCTTCTTGAGCAGCGGGTTGCTCAAGGCGTTGTGCAGGAAATCGTATTGGCCACCAATCCCACTGTAGAAGGCGAGGCGACAGCTCATTATATCGCGGCACAGCTCAGCGATTATGGGGTGCGTTTCTCTCGGCTGGCTTATGGCGTGCCGATGGGAGGCGAACTCGAGTACGTTGATGGCGGGACCTTGAGTCGTGCTTTCAATGGTCGCCTGCCATTTACCAGCGAATAATTTATCAGTACCCGGTTTACTGTGGCGAGTGCACAGTCAACCGCGCGGGTGGTTAATCGTCGTTGCCTGAAGGCAACGTTCAGGTTCCTATGCCCAGGTTTCTATGCACGCGTTACTATGAACAAGTCACCCGCGTCATTCATTTATCGGGAAATATGCCCTTGTCTATTGCCTCACCCTCATATCAATGGATCGATACGCCCCAAGCGCTGGATGCCGCCTGTGCCAAGGTGGCAGATGCGCAAGTGATTGCGCTGGATACGGAGTTCTTTCGGGAAAACTCTTTTTATCCCGTGCCCGCGTTAATTCAGTTTGCCAGCGATGACACCGCCTATCTGATTGACCCGCTGGCGGTTGAATGTACCCCGGCTTTTCAGGCATTGCTGCAGGGTCAGGCCGCCAAGCTTCTTCATGCCAGCAGTGAAGATCTGGACGTTTTCCAGCGTTGGGCGGGTGAGCTGCCGTCACCCCTGATCGATACTCAGGTCGCGCAAGGGTTCCTGGGCGAAAATCCGGGAATGGGGTACCAGAAGCTGGTGGAGTATTGGACGCAGGAAACCCTGCCCAAGGAAGAGACGCGTTCAGACTGGCTTGAACGCCCGTTAAGTCAGGCGCAATGCGAGTACGCAGCCCTGGATGTGATCTATCTGCTCAAAGTCTGGGCGCTGCAGGAAGAGAAATTAAAGGATCTCGGCCGATTGGCATGGGTTGAGCAGGAATGCCAAGAGATTCTGAACCAGGCGGGCAGCAGCAATGCCGATCAATGGTTTACTCGCCAACGTTTACTCTGGCGATTAACGCCACGGCAGATTGAAGCCTATCGCTTGATGACGCTATGGCGCGAGGAAGAAACACGTCAACGCAATTTGCCGCGCAGCTGGCTAGTCAGCGATAAACTCCTGTTTGCGATTGCTGAGGCCATGCCTAAAAACCGCTATGAGCTGGCCAATGTGGAAGGCGTCAAGCCGCCTCTGGTAAAAAAAGTAGGCGATATTCTGCTGAGTCTGGTCAAGAAAGCCCATGAAACGCCCTCGGAAGCGTTACCTGACGCCTGGCCTGACCCCTCACGACCGCCGTTTAAACCCTTGTTCAAGGCATTGAAGAAAGTGGTTGTGTCCGAGGCTCAAGAATTAGGCGTGGCGCCGGAAATGCTGATGCGTCGGCGCGATATTGAGCGCCTAGTGATGCAATCCATTGTGGGTGAAACACTGGTATTGCCGCAAGGCTGGCGCGGTGAACGGCTTAACGCGTCACTGATGGACGCTCTGCAGGAAGCCCCTGAATGACCTACCTTAATGCTGAACGTTTAATCTGCGAAGTTTTCAAAAGCTCACGTAAAGAAGAAATGTATCTCTACGTAGATAAGCGTCGCGGGCTTGTCGATGTGCCTGAGGCATTGCTGGAGCGTTTTGGAACACCGGTGTCGACCATGACGTTGATGCTGACGCCGGACAAAACTCTGGCGCGCGCCAAGGCTGCCGATGTACTGGCGGCGATCCGTGATCAAGGGTTTTATTTTCAGATGCCGCCAGCAAAAGACGAATATCTGTTAAACCTTTATCGCCTGCCGACAGAATCACGTTTTTAAGAATAAAAAAAGAAAAGAAAAGAAAAGGGGGATACGTGTCTGAGCCGTTACGTGAGCGATTCTGGGAACGCTTTCCACTGGAGGAGCTTTCCGATCAGGAGTGGGAAGCCCTTTGCGATGGTTGCGGGCAGTGCTGTCTGTTAAAGCTGCACGACGAAGATACCCAGGAATTGGCGGTGTTGAATGTGGCGTGTCGATTGCTCGACACGCACAGCTGCCAGTGCAGTGATTATGCTAATCGGTTCGACACGGTGCCAGACTGCACTCAACTGACGCCCACTCTGGTGAAGGAATTTACTTGGCTGCCGTCTACCTGCGGATATCGTCGCGTGGCGGAAGGGCGCAAACTGGCAGGCTGGCATCCGCTATTAAGCAATGATGCTGAAAGAGTCCACCGTAAAGGTGTGAGCGTCCGCCATTTTGCTGTTTCCCAGGATGATGTGCCCGAAGAACAGCTTGAAGAGCATATTATCGCTATCCTGCCGATGTCACCCTGAGACGGCAAGGTCCATAACTAGAACGCCAGCGAGGCGCTGGCGTTCAATCTGGCTTGGTAGATCAGCAGCGCTACCAAACTCTGTCAGGCATTGTCGTCGCAACCCAGTGCCCAGAGAATAAATGCATCCTGACGTGCAGCATCCTGCCATGCCTTGAACCGGCCCGAGGCACCGCCATGGCCGCTGCTCATATCGGTATGCAGAAGAATAGGCGCGTTACTCAACTGACATTGATGCAGTCTGGCGTAATACTTGGCGGGCTCCCAGTAGCTGACGCGTGTATCAAACCAGCTGCCTTCAATCCAAACCGTCGGGTAGCGACGTGGAGAGATATTATCGATAGGTGAGTAGCGCTGGATTCGCTCAGCGACATCGGGATCTTCAGGGTTTCCCCATTCGCTGTATTCTGCCGTGGTGAGCGGCAGGTCCGGGTTTTGCATCGTGCGCAGTACATCGACGAAAGGCACGTCGAGCACGGCCCCACAAAAGACCTCGGGGGCGCGATTCAGGCAGGCGCCGACCAATAGGCCTCCTGCGCTGGCGCCACAGGCAACGATTCGCTGTGCATCGCTGATTCCTTTGCTGACCAGAGCATCACGCGCCGCCAGATAGTCGTGAAAACTGTTTTCCTTGTTGGCCATCTTGCCATTCAGATACCAGGGTTCTCCGCATTCGCCACCGCCGCGCACATGGGCGACGGCAAAAGCGACACCGCGCGCCAGTAATTCCAGACGGGCAATCGAGAACCAGGCATCAAGCGGATCGCCGTAGGCGCCGTATCCGTATAGCAAGGTGGGCAAAGGTTGTGATGCCAGGTCGGCACGCATGACCATGGAAACGGGTACCTGTTCGCCATCGTGGCTAGTGGCCCAGATGCGGCGGCTAACCAGCTGTTGCGGCTGCAGGTCGCCGTAGAGAGGTTGCGTTTTAAGAATGCGGCGCTGATGGGTGTTCAGGTCGAGTTCAACCCAGCAAGGCAGCTGAGTGAACGACTCCTCACGCAAGCGTAACGTCGTGGTGTCAAAGTGTGGCGCATCTTCCAGCAGCTGTGAGCAGGGTGTTTCCGGTAAGCTAAGCCGCTGATCTTCCGTAAGCTGATGGTGCGAATCCAGTACCAGACGGCGTAGGTAAACTTGCGCTTGATGGTGATCCCGTTCGGCGATCATCAGACCCCAGGAAAAGGCGTCGACGCCTTCCAGTGTCGTGTCGTCACGATGAGCGATTAGTGGCTGCCAGTCGTCCATTCTGGCGTCTTCGGCGACATCCAGCTGGAAATGCGCGCCTTGTTGGTTATGCAGGCGATAGAAAAAACCCGGGCGGTGCTCAATACTGACTTCGACCCCTGGTTGACGCGGATGCAGGCACTCAAGAGACGATTCAGGCTCGCTGGCGGAAAGTAAGTGTACCTCGCTGGTGTCTTTGGAGGCGGACTCGACCAGCAACCACTGGCGCGAACGGGTCTTGCTCACGCCGACCCAGAATTCCGGGTCCGACTCACGGAACACCAGAGCCTCAGGCAGAGCAGAGAACCGGTCATTCTCGAAGGTTAGCGGCAGCCGCCATAGGCTATCCGGTCGCTGAGTGGCATCGAAGCGCGTGAATAATAGCGTAGCGCCTGTCGTGGTCTGGTCTTCTGCCCAGCACAGACCCGGGCCGATATCTTCCAGCAAACACTGTGGCGTGCCATGGGGTAGATGCTTTATCCATAAAGAAAAACGTTCGTCACCCTGGGTATCTTCTGTCCATGCAAGCCATTGCTCATCGGCGGGTAATGCCATATCTCCGATATCAAAAAATTCGTTCGATGCCGCGCGTTCGGGAACATCGAAAAAACATTCGGCGCTGTCCGGTTGACCGTTAGGGTAGCGCCACCAGCGAGGATAATCGGCATCGGCCGCTGTTTCATTCCAGAACGTAAAGTGGTCAAGCGCTGTCTCAAGACCCGTGACCGACAGTTCGCGACGTGACAGATGGCTTTGGTAAAGCGTTTCTGCCAATGGCTGCAAAGAGCGGAACCACGCTTCGTGTTCTGCGTTGGCGGCAGACAGAAAATCTTGTACCTGAGGGTCGTCTGCCTCTTCCAGCCAGTGCCAGTCGGGATCATTTGAGCGATAATAGGTACTGACAGGAGAGCGGTGGTCGAGGTCTGGCTGTGCTTTCGTCAATTGAGAGGTACCATGGAAAAAATGAATGTTGGGTGAGACGCACCCTGATAAGGAGCATTATGCTGGTTGAAGAATCAATGTCACTGCTTTGGGCGAGTTACTACGCTATTTCGCTACTGGTCTTCGTGGCTATTTACTTAACGCTGGTTATTCTTCCGCGTTTTTTTCGCCTGTTGCTGACCTGGATGATAGGAGGCGCAATGTGGGCACCAGCGCGGTTCAGTTTGCCATTAGTGGAAGAAGGTGAATTTTACACCGGCTGGGCACCTTCTGCGATGGTAACGGCGGTCGGCTTTCTGGAGGGAAATTCCTCTGCGTTTAAAGAAGGATTGCTATGGCTTTTGATCGGCATAACGCTTGGCGCCTTGATCGGGCTTGCGCTGTGGTGGGTTCGTCGTCCTTCGTCTACGGCTGAAAGCGATGCACCCGACGAGTCGCCTAAAAAATCTCGCCAGGAAGCTCCCGCTTCACCACGCCAGGAACCTGTTTTGTAATTCAGTTTTTTTGGTGGGAAATGTGGTGGCGGGACCTTTCGTTGCAAAGACAGATGCCACGCATTAGTCAGGAAGATAAGGATGCAACATCATGTGTGAGCTCATGGGTATGAGCGCCAATGTGCCAACGGATATCTGTTTCAGCTTTGCGGGCTTCCTTCATCGCGGAGGCGGCACGGGGCCGCACCGCGATGGCTGGGGAATTGCCTTTTACGAAGAGGGAGGCTACCGAGAGTTCCGGGACCCTCATCCTTCGGTTGATTCCCCGATCGCACGGCTGATTTGTGACTATCCCATCAAATCTAATGTGGTCATCAGCCATATACGACAGGCCAATGTGGGCGGGGTGAAACTTGCCAATACGCATCCTTTTACCCGCGAAATGTGGGGGAGACCCTGGTGTTATGCTCATAATGGCCAGCTAAGTGACTGGGAACCCTTGCCCTTCAATGGGTTTACGCCGGTAGGGACCACTGACAGCGAGCATGCTTTCTGTTTCCTGATGGGCGAATTACGCCGCCATTTTCCTTCTCCACCTGATGACCCTCAACCATTGTGGGAGTTGCTGCACCAATTGTGCGAGCAGCTACGTCTGCTGGGCGTTTTCAATATGCTGCTGTCAGACGGTGATTATTTTTACACCTTCTGCTCGACAAAGCTGTCACATATCACCCGTCGTGCGCC
Source organism: Halomonas sp. LS-001 (assembly GCF_052983955.1). Taxonomy (NCBI): domain Bacteria; kingdom Pseudomonadati; phylum Pseudomonadota; class Gammaproteobacteria; order Oceanospirillales; family Halomonadaceae; genus Halomonas; species Halomonas sp. LS-001. The sequence goes on along the minus strand of NZ_CM129816.1, from coordinate 2,324,762 downwards.
GTTTGGCGAAGCGGAACTTTCTGATGCAGAAATGACAGTGAATTTTGTTGAGCACACTACGCCAGACGATATTGTCTCTGTCATTGCCACTGAGCCACTGACGCACAACGAATGCTGGCAGCGCATGGTGCCAGGGGAATTACTTGTCTGGAAAGCGGGAGAAATCTGTGCCCGTTACCTGTCTAATGCATAAATTACCTGGTGTTGAATGTCTGTATTGAGTATGTGCCTGAAAAACAAAAGTTAACATTGTGTTAAAACATTGGTTTCAATCGGTCGTTTTACAGCGCGGGCGGTGTCGTATATGGTTACTTCAGTTATGACGCTGAAAATGCTGTTAACAACAATAAAGTCGGTATTAACACCGACTGGGAAAGTGGAGAATGCCGATGAGTGAATTTGCCAACGCCCCCGTGCTCAGAGGGCCCGCGCTGGAAGGCCTTGATCAATACAGCTCGATAACTGATGTTTTTCATGCCGCGATAAAGCGATTTTCAGACAAACCAGCGTTTACCTGTATGGGGAAGACGCTGAGTTTTGCTGACCTGGATCGGCTATCGGGAGATTTTGCTGCCTGGTTGCAGAATGAAACGGATCTGGAACCGGGTGACCGGATTGCGATTCAGCTGCCTAATGTGTTGCAGTTTCCGGTGGCGGTCTTTGGTGCGCTTCGCGCAGGGCTGGTGGTCGTTAATACGAACCCGCTCTATACCGAGCGTGAGATGGCGCACCAGTTCAAGGATTCGAACACCAAGGCCATTGTGATCCTGGCGAATATGGCCAGCAAGCTTGAAAAAGTGTTGGATAAAACTGACATCAAGCATGTGTTGGTAACGCAACTGGCAGACCTGCATGACGCGCCAAAGCGCTGGGTCATCAATGCCGTCGTCAAGCATGTGAAAAAAATGGTGCCCGCGTATTCGCTTCCGGGCGCTATTGGCTTTCGTGATGCGCTCAATAAAGGGGCTTCGCTTTCGCATCAGGACGTGCATCGCAATCTTGATGACCTCGCCGCGCTTCAATATACCGGGGGAACCACAGGAATGCCCAAAGGGGCAATGCTGACCCACCGCAACCTGGTGGCGAACATGCTGCAGGCGCGTGAAGCGATTGGCGGCACCCTGAGAGACGGGGAGGAGCTGATCATTGCCCCACTACCCGTTTATCATATCTATACTTTTACGGTTAACTGCCTGTTTTTGATGGAAACAGGGAATCATTCCCTGTTGATTACCAATCCTCGAGATCTTGATGCTTTCGTCAAAGAGCTGAAGGGAGTGCCATTCACCGGTTTTATCGGCCTTAACACGCTGTTTAATGCGCTGTGTAACCGTGAAGATTTCAAACAGCTCGACTTTTCGAACTTACGCTTGACGATTTCTGGCGGGATGGCGCTGACCAGTGCTGCTGCCAAGCGTTGGCAGGATGTCACTGGCTGCGTCGTGGCAGAAGGCTACGGGCTTACTGAAACGTCGCCCATTGTCAGCTTTAATCCTAGCGATTCGGTTAAACTTGGCAGTATAGGTAAACCCGTTGCCGGTACTGCCGTGAAAGTGGTGGATGCTGATGGGGCGGATGTTGCCTTTGGAGAGCCGGGTGAGCTTTGTGTGCAAGGCCCGCAGGTGATGAAAGGGTATTGGCAGCGCGAGGAAGAAACCCGTAACGCAATTGATGCGGAAGGCTGGTTTCACACCGGGGATATAGCGGTTATTGATGAGGATGGCTACCTGCATATCGTGGATCGCAAGAAAGACATGATTCTGGTGTCGGGGTTTAATGTGTATCCTAATGAAGTGGAAGATGTGATTGCAGGACACCCGGATGTGCTGGAAGCGGCCGCAGTCGGTGTCGCCGACGAGGATAGCGGCGAAGCTATCAAGCTGTTTGTGGTGTCTAAAAATGATCAGCTTACCGTTGAAGATGTCCGCAAATGGTGTAAAAAAGACCTGACCGGCTACAAAGTGCCAAAATTTGTCGAATTTCGTGATGAGTTGCCTAAAACGAATGTTGGCAAGGTTCTTCGGCGCGAATTGCGTGATGAAAAGGCAGCATCATGAACCGATAGAGGGATAATTCGGTGACGTTTCTGGTGGATGTGTGTTGCTGAATTACCTGCGTTAAGCCATGCCCGTTAGATGTCTTTTGCGCAAAAGCGTTACAATATATGGCCCGCTCACCGAGCGGGCCATGTTTTTGTTTACGTTTTGAATGTGTTTTTGCATATGGTGTTATGAAGAATGTTGTCTATGTTCTTGACCCGACCTGACAGGAAGATACGCTGATTGTGACTTCAGAGACGCCTATAACCGCCAGTGATGCCCAACGCCTGGAGCAGCTTTTCCAAGCCACGTCCCGTGTCATGTTACGTGAGGCCGAATCGTTAAATAAGCGCTTGGTAGGCTTGAAACGACGTCTACAAAGCCAACAGCCGATAGATCGTGGGCTCGACAAAGTTGAGCACGAGTTACGTCGTGCTGAACGCACCCTGGCCCAGCGGGAGGCGCTCAAGGTTACTCTCAATTATCCTGCAGAGCTGCCCGTGGTTGAGCGGCGTGAAGATATTCTGCGCGCGCTTGACGATCATCAGGTCGTGGTGGTGGCCGGGGAGACCGGGTCAGGTAAAACGACTCAGCTACCCAAACTCTGTCTTGAGCTTGGGCGTGGACGGCGTGGATTGATAGGCCATACCCAGCCGCGTCGGTTGGCTGCGCGCAGTGTGGCCACGCGTCTGGCCGAAGAGCTGGAAGTGTCGCTGGGAGACCAGGTGGGTTACCAGGTGCGCTTTACCGACCAGAGTAGCGCCACGACACTGGTCAAGTTAATGACGGACGGTATTTTGCTGGCCGAAACCCAGCACGATCCGCTATTGCTCCGTTACGATACCATCATCATTGATGAAGCCCATGAGCGCAGCCTGAACATTGATTTTCTGCTGGGGTATCTGAAACGTCTGTTGCCCAAACGGCCTGATCTGAAAATCATCATTACTTCAGCCACGATTGATGTTGAGCGCTTTGCCGCTCACTTTGGCACGCCTGAAACCCCCGCCCCAGTGGTTGAGGTGACAGGGCGAACCTACCCGGTTGATGTGCATTACCGGCCCCTGGTTCGGGATGCTGACGATGAGGAAGACCGCACTTTGCAAGAAGGCATCGTCCACGCGGTAGAAGAAATCGAGCAGATCGAGCGTGAAAAAGGCTGGCTGCATGGCCCGCGCGATGTGTTGATCTTTTTGCCAGGTGAGCGAGAGATTCGCGAAACTGCCGATACGCTGCGTCGTGCTGACTTGAAAGGTACGGAAATCCTGCCGCTTTACGCTCGTCTTTCCAATGCTGAGCAAAATCGTGTTTTTGCTCCTCACCGCGGGCGCCGGATTGTGCTGGCAACTAACGTGGCGGAAACGTCTTTGACGGTCCCTGGGATTCGTTATGTGATTGATCCGGGTCTGGTGCGTATCAGCCGTTACAGCTATCGCTCGAAAATCCAGCGCTTGCCGGTGGAGCCCGTCAGTCAGGCCAGTGCCAATCAGCGTAAAGGGCGGTGTGGCCGTGTGGCAGAAGGGGTCTGCTTACGCCTGTATGACGAAGACGATTTTCTTGCGCGGCCAGCGTTTACCGACCCTGAAATTCAGCGCACCAATCTGGCTTCGGTGATTCTATCGATGCTGGCATTGAAGCTGGGTGACATTGAGGCGTTTCCGTTTGTTGATCCGCCAGATAGTCGCTTTATCACGGACGGTTTTCGCTTGCTGTTTGAACTGGGTGCGGTAACCGAACAGCAGCACCTGACGCCATTGGGGCGTAAGCTGGCCCGTTTGCCTATCGACCCCCGCCTTGCCCGAATGGTGTTAGAGGGCGCGGATCGCGGAAGTCTGCGCGATGTGCTGATCGTGGTGTCGGCGCTGGCCATTCAGGACCCGCGAGACCGCCCGGCAGACAAGCGCCAGGCGGCCGACCAGGCCCATTTGCGCTGGCATGACCCGGAGTCTGATTTTGTGGCTGTGCTGAATCTCTGGCATGGCATTGAAAACGCCCGTGAGGCGCTATCAGGTAACCAGCTTCGCCGCTGGTGCCGCGAGCACTATATTAACTATCTGCGGGTACGCGAATGGCACGATACTTTCCGCCAACTACGTCAGTTACTGCGTGACATGAGCATTGAGGTGCCGTCTCCGCCGCCCGTTGACCCAGAGCAGAGTGAAGAGGAGGCCCGCAAGCTGCGCCGCAAGACCTCCGGTAAGCTTCATCAGGCGCTGCTTTCCGGGCTGTTATCAAACCTTGGCATGCTGACGGAAAATCGCGAGTACCTGGGGGCGCGCAATCGCAAATTCATGATTCACCCAGGCTCAGGGTTGGCGAAAAAATCGCCGAAATGGCTAATGGCCTTTGAACTGGTGGAAACCTCCCGCCTGTTTGCGCGTACGGTGGCCAAAATTGATCCAGCGTGGATCGAGCCTCAGGCACTACACCTGGTCAAGCGCAGTTATTCCGACCCGCACTGGGAAATGAAACGCGCTCAGGTGGTGGCAAAAGAACAGGTGACGCTGTTCGGGCTGCCGATTGTAGCCGGACGCCGTGTACATTACGGCCCGATTGCCCCGCAGGAATCCCGTGAGCTGTTTATTCGTCGGGCCCTGGTAGAAGGGGAGTTCCGTACGCGGGGTGAGTTTTTTGACTACAATCGTGCGTTGATCGACGAAGTGACTGACCTGGAAGACCGCGCCCGTCGGCGGGATATTCTGGTCGATGAAGATACACTCTTCGCCTTTTACGACGAACGCCTACCCGATAATATCGTTAACGGTAAAGGGTTTGAACACTGGCGCAAGAAAGTCGAACGCAGTGACCCCGATTGCCTTAAGTTCGATATCGAGACGCTAAAGGCGCGGGATGCCGCTGAAATTACCCAGGCAGATTACCCGGATCACCTGATTCTCAATGGCAATGCGTACCCTCTCAGCTATCATTTTGCGCCAGAGGCGGACGACGACGGGGTGACGCTAACCGTACCGGCTGCCATGCTGCCGCAGTTGCCTGCTTACGCGCTTGAGTGGCTGGTGCCGGGGCTATTACGGGAAAAGTGCATTGCGCTGCTCAAGTCGCTTCCGAAATCGATCCGTCGCCAGGTCGTGCCGATTCCAGATTGGGTCGACGCTGCTCTGGAAACGCTGGTGCCAGATGATCGCCCGTTAACCGAGGCGCTGGGAGAATTTATCCGCCGCCGTACGGCTACCCGCGTGCATCCCGATGACTGGCGTCTGGAGCAGTTGCCAGCGCACCTGTTCATGAACCTCAAAGTGATCAGCCATGCTGGTGAAGTGATCGGTCAAGGGCGGGATCTGCGTGCCCTGGAAAAGCGCTTTGAAGAGGCGGCAAGCGCGGGGGCCAGAGCCATGGCCGAGCAGGCAAGTCAGGCGCCGGCGGTGAGCCATTTGCCCGACGAGCCTCTACCGGCGTCGAAAGTGACTGAGCAGTCAGGTATTCGGGTAGAGGCTTATCCGGCGTTAGTGAATGAAGGGGCAGCATTTAATGTTGTGCTGTTCGATCATCCCGCCAAAGCCGAGATGGCACACAGGGATGGCGTGACGCATCTGGCGATGACGCAGCGACCTGAGGCCGTTAAGGCCATCAGGCAGCTTAAAGGTCTCGACACCTGTGCACTGCTGTTTGCCAAAGTCGGTAGCAAACAGGCGCTGGTGGATGATCTTGTGAAAGCCGTCTTTGCTCAGGTGGTTGCGGTTGAGCCACTGCCACGCTCTGCCACTGAACTTGAAAAACGCCTGGAAGAGAGTGAGTCGTCACTTCTGAATCATGCAGAAACACTACTGACTCAGGTGGAAGCGGCGTTGAAAGCTCATCTGGAGGTAGCCAAGCAGTTGAAGGGCAACATTAACTTTGCGCTAGCGTTGACCTACAGTGATATAAAGCAGCAAATGCTGAGACTGGTTTACCCGGGTTTTATCAGCGATGCTGGAGAGTGGCTGATGGAGTATCCACGTTACATGGAGGCGGCGCTTATCCGTCTTGAAAAAGCCCCGCGTGAACGTGGGCGTGACCAGATGATGTTGGCGGAAGTGCAGGCGCTTGAAGAACGCTGGGAAGCGCGCCGAGCTGCAGAACGCCGTGGGCAGGTGGAAGCGCCAGCGCTGCTGGATTTTGGCTGGTGGCTGCAGGAACTGCGCGTTTCGCTATTTGCCCAACAGTTGGGCACTAAAATGCCAGTCTCGGTCAAGCGGCTTGAAAAGCATTGGGAAACGATTACGCGGCAGTAAAGACATGAATATTTGTTAAAACACTAGTGATACGCCCCCGAAAGGCACAAAGTAGGTTATTAACTAAGTCAGTTTTAACTTAGTCAGGTTTAACTAAGCTAGGTTATTAACTGAGTCAGGTTGTTCACTTACGAGGTGATGTGGGGCATTCACGCAGCAGCTTATTACGAATCATGATGGGCAGTCAGGCAGCATGCCAGCTCACAGCATTGCAAAATGGCGGCGTATCGTCGAAAGGAGAAACACATGACAGACGTGGTGATTACCGGTACGGGGCTTTATACGCCGGAACACGCCATCGATAACGACGCGCTGGTGGCAACATTCAACGCCTGGGTTGAACAGGAAAATAACCGTAATGCCGAGGCAATTGCTGCCGGCGAATGTGAGCCACTGGCCTATTCAAGCAGTGAGTTTATCGAGAAAGCATCCGGTATCAAAAGCCGCTATGTGCTGGATGCTGACGGTATACTTGATCCGCAACGCATGCGTCCGCAGCTTCCTCAGCGTGGTAATGACGAACTTTCCATTCAGGCTGAAATGGCGATAGCCTCTGCCAGACAGGCATTAACGGCGGCGGAGGTAGAGGCCAGTGACATTGAGCTGGTGATTGTCGGTTGCTCAAACCTGGAGCGTGCCTACCCGGCAGTCGCGATTGAGGTTCAGCAGGCGTTGGGGGCTCAAGGCTATGGATTTGATATGAACGTGGCCTGCAGTTCAGCGACATTTGCGATTCAGACCGCTGCCAATGCGATCGCCTCGGGGAGCGTACAGCGGGCGTTGGTAGTCAATCCTGAAATCTGCTCAGCGCACCTGAACTTTAGAGATCGTGACAGCCACTTTATTTTCGGCGATGCTTGTACAGCAATGGTACTGGAAAATCGTGTTATTGCCAGGGCGCAACAACAGTTCATGCTTTTGGGGACACGGCTGGTGACGAGTTTCTCCAATGCGATCCGCAACAACGCCGGGTTTTTGAATCGGGTGACGGACAGTGATCCACAGGCGCTGGACAAGCTGTTTATTCAGGAAGGTCGACGCGTGTTCAAAGAAGTGTGCCCGATGGTGGCGCGACTGATTACCGGGCATCTGAGTGCGCTTGAACTGGCGGGCAGTGATGTGAAACGCATGTGGTTACATCAGGCAAACCGTCATATGAACGATCTGATTGCGCGTAAAGTGCTGGGTTTTGACCCGGATGCGTCACAAGCACCCATCATTCTTGATCAGTATGCCAATACCAGCTCAGCAGGTTCGATCATTGCGTTTCATTTACATCAGAAAGGGCTTGAAGTCGGTGATGTCGGGGTGATCTGTTCCTTTGGTGCTGGCTACAGTGCCGGTAGTGTGGTGCTGGAGAAAGTCGTGTGAAGAGGAATTGCATGAAAACTCTGCATAGGCAGGCGTTATCGCAGCACCTTCAATGGGTAGGTTTTTAGAGTAGTGCTTTGAGAGTAAATGCAATGTTGAAGCAGTTAAGGTTGAAGCAGTTAAGTGCAAGGATAGTGAAGAGAGGGCAACCCGCCAGATGGCTGGCGGTTTTTTTCGTTCTGGGCCTTGTCACCGGGTTAAGCGGCTGTGCGACGACGGGCAATGCGCCTGCCGAGACGGCTGAACGAGAGCAGGCTGAACAGGAGCAGTCTCATCCGGATGATCCCTGGGAAGGGTTTAATCGACGCGTTTTTGCATTTAACGACGTAGTGGACCGTTATACGCTCAAGCCGGTTTCACAGGCCTATGTAAAAGTCATACCTGGGCCAGTTCGAACTGGCGTGGGAAATGTGTTTTCCAACCTGGGTGAGGTGCGGACGGCAGTCAATAGCCTGCTGCAAGGTAAACCCGGTAATGCGGGCCTTGCCACGTCACGTTTTTTGATCAACTCCACGGTAGGGCTTGCTGGCCTGCTGGATTACGCGACATTGATGGAAATTACCGCAGACAAGGAAGACTTTGGTCAGACATTGGGCGTATGGGGTTGGGAAGACTCCCGTTACCTTGTACTGCCGCTCTGGGGGCCAAGTACCCTGCGTGATACAGCAGGCTTACTGCCGGATCGTGAGCTTTACCCGATCACCTATCTGGACAGTGATGTGGAACTGGCCCTGCAATTTCTGAGGATTGTTCACGCGCGTGCCGGCATTCTTGATCAGGAATCGATGATCCAGGGGGAGCGGTATAGTTTTGTGCGCGATGCTTACTTGCAGCGGCGTACCTTTCTCATCAACGATGGTGAGCTAGGTGACGATCCGTTTACGATGGACGACTTTGAATTCGATGACGCGGATTTTGATGATGACGCGTTCGCCGATTGAGGCCTCTCATGCAGCGTTCAAAGCAGTTAATTGCGGTAATTGATGAGCCAGGTGAGGAACGCGATGCCCTGGCGGAAGCGATCACCTGTAAGGGCCTTGGGGTGTTCGCCGCCGACAGTATTGAGCACCTGCCAGCAGAAACGGCACTGATCGTGGCCCATGCGCGAGCCGTGCCACGTCAGCACTGGTCAGGGCTTTCACACCGCTTACCAACCCTGGTGGTCAGCGAGTCGCGCCAGGATGCCGACCTGATCAAGGCGATTGATGTTGGCCTGGTGGATTATATTGTACATCCTCTTCGCCATGCGGAATTGCTGCGCAGAATGATACGCAAAGCCATTGAACTGCATCAACTGGCACAGGAGCGTGAGCGCGACCGTGCCCGATTGGCTGAATTGAACGAAAGCCTGGAAACTCACCTGGCATTGTTACGCATGGATCAGCAAAGCGGCGGCCATATCCAGCGTCGTTTACTGCCGGCTCATCCTAATGTGATTAACGGGGTCTATTTCGATTACTGGTTTGCCCCGTCACTTTATCTGTCTGGTGATTTTCTTGACTATCAGCGTTACGATGAACGCTTCAGTGCGTTCTATTTTGCTGATGTATCCGGGCATGGTGCCTCATCAGCGTTTGTTACCGTGCTGTTGAAATACCTGTGTAATCGCTGGTTGAATGAGTGGGATGGCGAACGGCCGGAGCGTTTGCCAGCAGACTGGCTACTGGCACTGAACCGGGAGCTTCAGGGGACGGATATCGGTAAACATGCCACTCTTTTTGTCGGCGTTATTGACCACCAGGCTCAGAGGCTTCACTATTCGCTCGGAGCTCAGTTGCCGATGCCATTTCTGAACGTGGGCGGAAAAATATCACGTCTGAAAGGTGAGGGAATGCCGGTTGGATTATTCCCTGATGTGGAATATCCGTCCTTCACTCTTGAGTTGCCCGAGCAGTTTTCGCTATGGCTTTGTTCAGACGGTGTTCTGGAGTGTCTTTCCGGTGCGACGCTTGATGATCGGCTGGACGAGCTGGAGCAACTGATCAACCAGAGTTCTACCCTTGAACAGCTAAGAGACCGGCTTGCCTTTACCAGCCAGTTAATTAGCGATGATGAAGCATTCGATAGTGAAGTCACCCCTGATCGTAATGCTCTGCCCGACGATCTGACAATCATGATGGTGAGCGGATTTGGTCATGTTGAGTGAAGAAGGTCGTATTAAAGCGGCGTTTGAATCTGGTGTTTTTGTCCTCAAGCTGTGCGGCGATGTCCGCTTGACACTGTGTGCAACGTTGGATTCCCAGGCGCAGCGCCTGGCGCAGACCCCTGGATTACAGGCTGTCATGATTGATCTGCGAGAAGCGACGAACGTTGACTCAACCGCGTTAGGTTTTTTGGCCAAGGTAGCCATCGCGGTGAAAGGCCGCCTGGAGCAGCCACCTACCATCATTGTTGATAACCCTGATGTGCGCAAAATGCTCGACGTCATGGGGTTTTCGCGTTTCTTTACCTTGATGAATACGCCGTTGAAACAACCGTTGCCTGTTGTGGATGAAGAGCTGCCGGAAGTACCCGCTGACGAACAGGGAATGCGTGAGCGCATTCTTGAAGCCCACCGCATTCTGATGCACATGAACGAGCATAACCGGGAGCAGTTTCAGCCACTGGTCGAGATGCTGGAAGCGCAGGATAAATAAACAACGCCGACAAGATTGTCGGCGTCATCACCGTGAATAGATTAACTGCGACGCAGCTCAGCCAGCAGTGATTCCAACTGATGCTGGTCAGCCATGAATTTGCGAATCCCTTCAGCCAGTTTGTCATTGGCCATCTCGTCTTCATTCATCTGCCAGCGGAACGTTGCTTCATCAAGTGGCTGATCCGCTTCTGAGTTGCCGCGTGTCGCCTTAAGGCGTTGCGCCAACTCTCCCTGTTGCTGATCAAGTTCCTCAAGCAGCTTGGGGGAAATCGTCAGCCGGTCGCAGCCTGCCAGTGCCTGAATTTCGCCAATATTGCGGAAGCTGGCCCCCATCACGATCGTTGGGTAATCGTGAGCTTTGTAGTAATCGTAAATGCGCTTGACGGATTGAACGCCCGGATCCTGGTCGCCACTGAAGTCAGCCTCGGGTTGGCGTGCTTTGTGCCAGTCAAGAATGCGACCGACAAACGGTGAGATCAAGGTGGCACCTGCATCGGCGCATGCCTGTGCCTGGGTGAAACCGAACAGCAGGGTAAGATTCGTTCGAATGCCATCCCGTTCCAGTTCGCGTGCTGCCTGAATGCCTTCCCAGGTTGAAGCCATTTTAATAAGAATGCGTTCTGCGCCAACCCCTTTGCGTTGGTAGCGTTCAATCAGTGCGTGAGCACGGGCGATGGTTGCGTTGCGGTCAAAAGAGAGGCGTGCGCTGACCTCGGTTGATATGTAGCCGGGTACCAGCTCGCTGATTTCACTGCCGATATCCACGGCAACGCGATCGACGGCCTCGTCGACATCGGCACTGTCTCGGGCGATCTTGGCCAGCTGTTCGCGGCGGGCTTCCTGTTGGGAAGCCTGCAGAATCAATGACGGATTCGTCGTGGCATCCTGCGGTTGAAAACGGCGAATGGCTTCCAGATCACCGGTGTCGGCCACCACAGTGGTCATCGTTTTAAGTTGGGAAAGTAAGCTCGTCGCCATATAACACTCCTTGGTAGTTATATTGAGTACTTTACCAAGGTGTCAGCACTTCGAACAGAGACCGACAAAGTTACTAAAAGACGATATACTTAGCGCCCTAATCAGTTAGATGATAAAAGGAAACTCATGCAACTTGATGCGCGTCGTGTAGCGATACTGGTCGCGGCGAATACGGCATTAGCGCCATTCGCTATTGATGCTTATCTGCCGGCAATGTCGGCACTGGCGGCGTCTGTTGACGCCAGTATTCACCATACCGAACTTTCCATCAGTATTTTCCTGTTCGGTTTTGCGTTCGGCCAGCTATTCTTTGGGCCGTTATCTGACCGTTTGGGACGCAAGCCGGTACTGATGGGAGGGTTGATGGTGTTTGCCCTGGCAAGTCTCGCCATCACCCAGGTCGAAAGCCTGACATCGCTGTTGGTCTGGCGTTTTATTCAGGCACTGGGCGGTGGTGCCTGCGTGGTCAATTCGGCAGCCATCGTGCGTGACTGTTTTCAGGGTCGTGAGGCGGCCAGGGTCATGTCCACCATGGCCATGATCATGATGTTGGCCCCACTGGTGGCGCCCGCGGTGGGCAGTGTTCTGCTGATAGTGGCCGGTTGGTGGTTAATCTTTGTGTTTTTGGCGGTATACGCGGCTTTTCTGGCATGGCTTCTGGGTACACAGTTACCGGAAACCCGCGATATGACTCAGCCTGTTGCTTCACCGCGTCAGGTAATCCGCAATTACGCCAGCGTACTGAAGCATCGGGAAGGCATGGGATATATCTGTGCGGTTGCCGCGTCTTTTGCAGGCCTGTTTGCCTTTGTAACGGCATCGCCATTTCTGTACCTGGATTATTTTTCTTTATCGCCAACGGTTTATCCGTTTGTATTCGGGGTCAATGTCGTGGTGATTGCGTTTTCTAATCGAGTGAATATCTACCTGCTCAAAAAACGCACGCCTCAGCAGAATTTACGTCTGGGTTTGACCGTTCAGCTGTTTGCCGCGTCAGCGCTTGTGCTGGCGATGTTATTGAATCTGGCGACCTTGCCGGTGGTGGTCGTTCTTGTCATGTTATTTACCGGCATGATCGGTTTGATTACCCCCAACGCCATTTCCTCTTTGCTGGATCATTTCGGGCATATCAGTGCAACGGCGACGGCGCTGCTGGGTGGGATTCAGTTTGGTTGCGGGGCGCTTGCGGGCATGATGGTGGGTTTGTTCGAGGTCGAGCATATCGCCCCCATGGTGCTGACCATGCTGGCGGCATCGGTGCTGGGTAATATCGGCGTCAGGTTATTGACGCCGCCTGACAGCGAGGAGGAGCCGAGTCGATAAGAGGTCATGCTTCTAGACACATTGTTTAACAAAAAGATTGTTTTGGTTGTCATGAAGCTGTCATGGAAGGCAGGCAATGTGTGTCATGCGAAGGCCAGATCCCTTACATGAACAGGAGTATTTCGCATGAACCGTATTCTCAAAACTACCGTTATCGCTGCCGCTGTAATGAGCGTTGCCGGTTTGGCTCAAGCCCGCGAACAAATCAACATTGTTGGCTCCAGCACCGTTTACCCGTTTGCCAGCTTCGTATCTGAAGAGTTCGGTGCAACGACTAACTACCCGACGCCAGTGATTGAATCTACTGGTTCAGGTGGCGGTATGCGCTTGTTCTGTAATGGTATCGGTGAAGGTACACCGGATATTACCAACTCCTCACGCCGTATGAAGGTATCCGAGTTTGAGCGCTGTGAAGAAAATGGCGTGACAGACATCACGGAAGTCTATATCGGTAGTGATGGTATCGCCTTTGCTCAGACAAACGAGAATGAGCCGATGCCGGTAACACGCGAGCAGATCTTCCTGGCAGCTGCCCAGCTGGTACCGGTAGATGGTGAGCTGGTTGAAAACCCTTACACCAACTGGAATCAGATTGATCCGTCTCTGCCGGATCGCGAAATCGTGATCGTAGGGCCGCCGACCACTTCCGGTACCCGTGATTCCTTTGAAGAGTTGGTCATGGAAGCTGCATCCGAGAGCTTCCCGGAATATGGTGAAGAGTATTCTGACCTGCGTACCGACGGTGCTTGGATTGACGGTGGCGAAAACGATAACCTGATTGTTCAGCGCCTGACTCAGGACAGCACAGCATTTGGTGTCTTCGGTTACTCCTTCCTGGAAGAAAACGATCATCTGCTGCTTGCCTCCAGCATCGATGGTGTTGATCCGTCTCCTGACACCATCGCCTCTGATGAGTATCCGGTCGCGCGTACCATGTTCTTCTATGTCAAGAATCAGCACGCGGATGATGTCCCGGTCATGTATGACTACGCCGAAATGTTTGTCTCTGACATGATGATTGGTGCGGATGGCCTGTTGAAGGATATCGGTCTGATCGTCCCAACAGCGGAAGCATTGGAGCGTGTTCAGTCTGATCTGGCTGATCGTAAACAGCTGACTGCAGATATGCTCAAGTAAACAGTTACGCTAGACGTGAAGACCGACGCCAGGTGGCGTCGGTCTTTCTTTTTTTAGGCCATCATTCTGGCGGCTTTCATTAGAATCTTCGCAGCTCTGTCACATTGCTGTCATCTTCATGCTTCACCATGCGCTAAGTTGATTCATTGTCTAACCAGAGACACCTACGATGCTGACCAACCATCCTTTCCTGATCTTTTGTGGCTTGCTTTTGCTACTTGGGTTAATGGCTTTTTTTACCGCGCGTAAAAAAGCCACTCAAGTTCGCGCCTCTGGCACCGCCATGTTTTCCCAGCCAGACCAGTATGCCTGGTTTGCCGTTGTGGCTACCGCAGGCCCTGCCATCTTGCTGAGTGCGCTGGGCGCTTTTGTCATGTTGCTGATCGGGGCTGATATCCCGACGTTTTCGTTACTTTTGGCAAGCCTGGTGTTGGCCGCTATCGGTCTTGCGGTGGGGATGACGCTGGTTCGCGCCAACTTCCACGCGCGCCAGGCCATCGAGCGGGTGATCCGTTGGGTGCTGGCGGGAGCGGCAACCATCTCGATTCTGACCACCCTCGGTATTCTGATATCGATCGTCGGTGAGGCGCTTAACTTCTTCCAGATGCACAGCTTCTGGGATTTTATCACTGGCACCACCTGGGCACCCGGTAACAGCTTTCTAATGGCTGCCGGTCGCGGCGAAGGCGCTAGTGGCGGCGCTGAGTTTGGTTCGATACCGCTGTTTGCGGGTACTTTCATGATTACGGCGATTGCCTTGGCGGTGGCTGTTCCGGTGGGATTACTTTCAGCCATTTATATGGGGGAGTATGCGCCAAGCCGGGTACGCGCCATTGCCAAACCCATGCTGGAAATTTTGGCGGGCATTCCTACCGTGGTCTACGGCTTTTTTGCGGCGGTTACCGTGGCACCTTTTATTGTGCGTGTTACTGACACCATTGGCCTGGATGCTTCATTCAATAACGCCCTGGCACCCGGGATTGTGATGGGCATCATGATCATCCCTTTCATTTCTTCGCTTTCCGACGATGTGATCAACGCGGTGCCAGACAGTATGCGTCAGGGGTCATTGGCGCTGGGAATGACCAAAGGCGAAACGATTCGTGATGTGGTCGTGCCTGCCGCGCTCCCCGGTATCATTTCCGCGTCTCTTCTGGGCATGTCTCGCGCGCTGGGTGAAACCATGATTGTGGTGATGGCAGCAGGTATGCGGCCTAACCTGACGATTAATCCGCTGGAAGAGATGACAACGGTGACCGTGCGTATCGTAGCCGCGATGACCGGTGATCTGGAGTTTGAAAGCGCTGAAACGCTATCGGCTTTCGCCCTGGGCTTGGTGCTATTTGTCGTGACGCTGTCATTGAACCTTGTGTCAGTGATCATGATCCGTCGCTTCCGTGAAAAATACCGCGTCAACAATCTGTAACGCCAGGATATTTCAATGAGTGATTCATTCGATCAGATCAGTCAGCAACTCAAGCGTCGGCATCGTAAATCAGCCCGCTTGAAGTACATATCAATGGGTGCGCTGGTTCTAGCGGCGGCATTCCTGTTGATCTTCTTTGCCGATATGTTGAACAAGGGTCTACCGGCTTTCCAGCAGGCAATGGTCAACGTAGAGGTTAATTACTCGGAAGAAGCGTCAAGCAATGGACGAGCCGCAATTGACAGAGACCTGTCAGGCATTGTCAGCCGTAGTGTGGTACGTGTTATCCCGCTTGATATGCGTAATGATCCTTCTCTACTGGGAACAACGGAGCAGCGTTGGGTGCTGGCCAGCAGTGAAGTAGATCAGTATCTCAAGGGGAATCTTGTCCGCCTTGATGACGAAGAGAAGGCGAGAATTGATCGGCTGGTAGAAAGTGGCAAAGTCGAGATGCAATTCAACGCAGGATTTTTCTCTCGCGGTGATTCGAAAATGGCCGAACTGGCAGGCATCATGTCAGCCGTCGTCGGTACCGTAATGACCATGATTGTGACGCTGGCGATAGCTTTCCCCATTGGTGTAATGACCGCCATTTATCTGGAGGAATTTGCACCGGATAATCGCCTGACTCAGCTTATCGAAATCAACATCAATAACCTGGCCGCCATCCCTTCCATTCTGTTTGGTCTGCTTGGTTTGGCAATATTTATCAATTTCTTTGGTGTGCCGCGCTCGACGCCTCTGGTCGGTGGTATGACGCTGGCGTTAATGACCTTGCCCGTCATTATTATTTCCACCCGTACGGCGCTGCGCAGTGTGCCTGAGTCAATTCGCCATGCGGCTTTCGGGGTGGGGTGCTCACGCTGGCAGGTGGTGAAAGACCACGTTCTACCCTTGGCCATGCCGGGCATCATGACCGGCTCCATCATTGGTCTGGCACAGGCCATGGGGGAAACCGCACCGCTGATTATCGTCGGTATGGTAGCGTTTATTCCCGATGTCACGGCCTCTTTTACAGAAGCCGCGACGGTCATGCCTGCGCAAGTATTTACCTGGGCCAATGAGCCGGATCGTGCCTTCGTTGAAAAAACCGCAGGAGGCATTCTGGTGCTGCTGGCGGTACTGATTTCACTGAATGCTTCTGCTGTCATGTTACGCAGGAAATTTGAACGTCGCTGGTAAATCGGCCGCAAAAAGGAAACTGTTATGGATACTAAAACACCTGAATTTATTGAACAGCATGCACCAGCGGTCGGGCAGCCTTACACTCGCAATAATGAAGCCTGTCATGATTTGAGCATTCGTGTTCGCGACCTGAACCTCTGGTATGGCAAGACACAAGCGTTAAGTAATCTCAATATTGATTTGTTCCAGAAAAATATTACGGCATTGATTGGCCCGTCCGGTTGCGGTAAGTCGACGTTTCTTCGCTGCCTTAACCGTATGAATGACCTGATTCCCAGTGTTCATATCGAAGGGCTGGTGGAAATGGATGGCCGCGATGTCAATGCGGTGAAGATGGATGAAGTGGCGCTGCGCCGTCGTGTGGGCATGGTGTTCCAGAAGCCCAATCCATTTCCGAAATCGATCTATGAAAATATTGCCTATGCACCGCGCATGCATGACCTGGTAAGCCGCAAGGCCGATCAGGATGAACTGGTTGAAAAAGCCTTGCGCGATGCAGGTTTGTGGAATGAAGTGAAGGACAAACTTCATGAGCCTGGTACATCATTGTCAGGTGGCCAGCAGCAGCGCCTGTGTATCGCACGGGCGATTGCGGTGCAGCCGGATGTGATCCTGATGGATGAGCCGACATCAGCATTGGACCCGATCTCGACCGCCACGATTGAAGATTTGATGGACCGTCTCAAAGAGCAGTTCACCATCGTCACGGTGACGCACAATATGCAGCAGGCCGCACGGGTAGCCGATTACACAGCGTTTTTCCACCTGGGCGAAATTATCGAGTACAACGACACCAAGGTGATGTTCTCGACCCCCGCTCAGAAAAAAACCGAAGACTACATTTCTGGCCGCTACGGTTAACCTCGCCAGGCCCGTGCTATGTCACGGGCTTTTATTTTTTATTATATATATGAAAAAATATATATTTAAATCAGCATTATATTTTGGTCAGGAGAATAGCCGCATGACAGTCAAAATTGGTATCAATGGTCTGGGACGCATCGGACGTTTAACATTGCGTTGTCTGTGGGAGGCAGTCTCAGAAGGGCGCGTTGAGCTGGTACGTGTGAATGACCCCGGCGGCGATGCGGCCACCTTTGCTCACCTGCTGGAGTTTGATTCCGTGCATGGCCATTGGTCACCGGGCAAAGGGATCAGCGCGTCTGACGATGCGATTGTTCTTGATGGCCACTCGGTCGCTTTTAGCGCCAACAAGGCGATTGCGGATAGCAACTGGTCAGGCTGTGACGTCGTGATTGAATGTTCCGGCAAACATAAAACCACCGATGTGCTGCAAGGCTATCTGGATCAGGGGGTTCAACGCGTCGTGGTGAGTGCACCGCTCAAGGATGCCAGTGTGCTTAATGTTGTTGTGGGGGTTAACGAACATCTTTACGATCCGGCTCAACATCAGATTGTGACGGCAGCCAGCTGCACGACCAACTGTCTGGCACCGATCGTTAAAGTCATCCAGCAGCAGTTCGGTATCCGTCATGGTTCGATGACTACGGTGCACGATATCACCAATACCCAGACGATTCTTGATGCGCCGCACAAGGATTTACGCCGTGCCCGTGCCTGCGGTATGAGCCTGATTCCAACCACCACAGGCTCGGCGAAAGCCATTACAGCGATTTTTCCGGAGCTGGAAGGAAAAATCAATGGCCATGCCGTGCGCGTACCGCTGGCGAACGCTTCATTGACCGATATGGTGTTTGAACTTGAGCGCCCTGTGACGGTGGAAGAGGTCAATGTGGCATTAAAAGTGGCGGCTGAAGGCGATCTGGCCGGTATTCTCGGTTACGAAGAGCGTCCCCTGGTGTCGATTGATTACCGCACCGACCCGCGCAGCAGCATTGTGGATGCGCCTTCTACCATGGTGATCAATGGGACTCAGCTTAAACTTTACGCCTGGTATGACAATGAGTGGGGTTACGCCAACCGTACGGCAGAGCTTGCGCTGAAAGTGGGTGGTGAGCAGGTGGACCGTGAGTGATTCTCTGCTAGGTCGCATCAAGGCACTGCCTTTCGAGGTACGCCAGTACATGCTGATTACCGGCAATTATTGGGCGTTTACCGTCACTGATGGTGCCCTGCGCATGCTGGTGGTGCTGCATTTCCATCAGCTGGGCTATTCGCCGTTTGAAATCGCCATGCTGTTTCTGTTTTATGAAGCCTTTGGTGTGGTGACTAACTTGGTCGGCGGCTGGCTGGGCGCGCGGTTGGGGTTGAATCGCACCATGAACATGGGGCTGGCGATTCAGATCGTCGCCTTGGGCATGCTGCTGGTGCCTGCGGGTATGCTGACCGTCGTCTGGGTAATGGCGGCGCAAGCACTGTCGGGTATCGCCAAAGACCTTAACAAGATGAGCGCCAAAAGTGCGGTGAAGGTACTGGTGCCCAAGGATAGCGCTAACGCAAACAGTGCGCTCTACCGTTGGGTCGCGATGCTGACTGGCTCTAAAAATGCCCTTAAAGGCCTCGGATTCTTTGTGGGTGGGGCGCTTTTGACCTTGATCGGTTTCCGTGGCGCAGTGTTGGTGATGCTGGTGATGCTGGCGGGCGTCTTGATGCTTTCGCTGTGGCGTTTGAAAGCTGATCTGGGGCGTCAGAAACGCAAGCCGAAATTTTCTGAGGTGTTTTCAAAGTCACGTGCCATCAATGTATTGTCAGCAGCGCGGCTGTGTTTGTTTGCCTCTCGGGATGTGTGGTTTGTGGTGGCACTGCCGGTGTTTCTGTATGACCAGCATGGGTGGTCGCACTGGACGGTGGGTGGGTTACTGGCGATTTGGGTGATCGGCTATGGTGGCGTGCAGACACAAGCGCCTAAACTGACGCGCTTAATCAAGGGAGACGCCCGCTGGTTAACGGCTGGGTGGGCAGCCGCGCTGGCGGTACTGGCCATTGTGCTGGCGATGCTGCCGCTTGCCCAGGTGGGCTGGCTGGTCGTGGGGTTATTGGCATTCGGTGTGCTGTTTGCGATCAACTCAAGCTGGCACAGTTATCTGATTGTTCACTATGCACGGGCAGATGGCGTATCCATGGATGTGGGGTTTTATTATATGGCCAACGCCATGGGGCGCTTGATTGGCACGCTGTTATCGGGCTGGTTGTATATGGCCTACGGTCTGAGTGCCTGCCTGTGGTTGGCGGCGGTTCTGGTGACGGCCAGCGCCTTGATGGCGATCGCACTGCCTATGGACAAACAAACGACAGGTGCGACACAGGGCTGAGCCTTGATGGTCAGCGTTGGCGCGGCGAGTGTATCGCCGCGCCTTCCACATACAGATGACGTAATTTCCACCAGCCTTCGATATCAACCCGCAAGCCTTCGTCAACCAGCTCAGGTGTTAGGTACAGCTTAATGCCATCTTGTTTGTGACAGGTAAATGCCTGGATATTATCCGGCGTGCGTGCCTCTGCAATGGCTAGGCTGGCCACGCCACCACAACAGCCGTGGCGTGGTGAAAGCCTGACGGTCAGCACACCACCTTTTTCACGAATGTACTCGGCAGCGGCTTGTGAAATGTCGATGGCATCAGTGGGCATATATCACCCAGTCCTCCCTATGAAAGTCAGATAGATCGTTGATTGACGCGTGCGGAAAGCTCCGTTGCGTTTTCTTTGCGCTCAGAATAGCGATCGGTTAATCCGCTGACTCTATCTCGCGTCAGGTAGGTGAATTTAACCAATTCTTCCATGACATCAACGATGCGGTCGTAATACGCCGAAGGTTTCATCCGGCCGTTGTCGTCAAACTCCATAAACGCCTTGGGTATTGATGACTGATTGGGGATGGTCAGCATGCGCATCCAGCGGCCTAGTACACGCAATTGATTAACGGTATTGAAGGATTGAGAACCGCCGCAGACCTGCATGACAGCAAGGGTCTTGCCCTGTGTCGGGCGTACCGCTCCCAGTGCAAGGGGAATCCAGTCAATCTGGGTTTTCATGATACCCGTCATTGCGCCATGCCGTTCAGGTGAACACCACACCATGCCTTCTGCCCATTCGGCCAGGTCGCGTAGTTCGGTTACCTTGGGATGTGAGACATCTTCTGCGTCTGCCAACGGCAAACCGCGCGGGTCAAAAATGCGTGTTTCAGCACCCATGGCGTTCAACAGGCGTGCTGACTCTTCCACGCTTAATCGGCTGAACGAGCGTTCCCGTAAAGACCCATATAGCAGCAAAATTCGCGGCGGATGCGTGCTGCTGGTTGGCATTGTCAAAGTATCGGATGACGGTGCGCTAAAAAGGTCGTGATTGATATTGGGCAGGTCATCGAGAGAAGAGGGGAGTGTCATGCGCTACGATTATCCTGAATAAAAATAAAAGGGAAACTATCGTATAGGCTTATTCATATCTGCTCAAGGTCGAGGTAAGTGCATTGCTGATACAGAAAGGCTCGCCATACGACTTCAAATACTGACGTGTGGCGAGCCTTGTTTGATCAGCCTTGTAACATGGCCTTGATTTGGTCTGAATTTGGCACACTGCCACTATGAGCAAGCTTGCCGTCGATAGCGACGGCCGGTGTCGACATCACCTGATAGCCCATAATAGTAGCTGGGTCAGTGACTTTTTCTATCTGGGCATCAATACCCAGTTGCTGAGCGATAGCATCAATCTGTTCGGCAGTGTTGACGCATTTTTTGCAGCCAGTGCCTAATACTTCAATCTTTTTCATGTTGATTCTCCTGGGGTGTGACTAAAACAGGGTGTTGTTAAAAAACGGTGTTATTCGAACAAGGTGTTGTTCGAGCGTTAGAAAGCTCCACTGAACAGCCAAGGGCTCAGCAGGTTGATCAGCCAGCCAACCACCATAAAGTTGGCCAGCAGAATGACAAAGATAGTCGCCAGTAAACGCCACTGCATGACCTGCTTGAGCATGATAAATTCAGGGAAACTGGCCGCCACAGTGCTCATGCAAAAAGCCAACGTCGTGCCGATAGGCAAGCCTTTTAGAATCAGGCTTTCCATCACAGGAATGACAGCAGTGGCATTTGAATACAATGGTAAACCCGCTAACACGGCAACCGGTACGTTCCACCACTGACCACTGCCCAAGTGCTCAGCAAACCAGCCATCGGGTACAAAGCCGTGCAGTGCAGCGCCAAGGCCCACACCAATGATGACCCATTTCCAGATACGCCCGACAATTTCCTTGAGCTCATCACGGGCGAATTCGTGGCGGTCTTTAAGAGTTAGTTTGGGTTGTTCTGGTAAAGGCTGGTCGTTGGCCGGGTTTTCTGCAGCCTGTTGGTAGGCCTTGGCGGCGAAATCCTTCAGCCAGCGCTCACCGCGCAGG
Source organism: Halomonas sp. LS-001 (assembly GCF_052983955.1). NCBI lineage: Bacteria > Pseudomonadati > Pseudomonadota > Gammaproteobacteria > Oceanospirillales > Halomonadaceae > Halomonas > Halomonas sp. LS-001. Next base: position 2,303,125 of record NZ_CM129816.1, on the reverse strand, counting down.
GCATCAAGTATCATGCCGCCACCAATGCCCACTGCCATGCCAATGACGACATACACCAGCGTAAACTCCCAGCCGAGAAGGCTCCATAGCATGATCACCGCCACTTCATTAATGATCGGTGAGGTAAACAGAAACGCCATGGTGATACCCAGAGGAATCCCTGCACTGGTAAAGCCCAGAAACAGCGGAATGCTGGAGCAGGAACAAAACGGCGTAATAGCGCCGAAACCCGAGCCTAATCCGTAGCCTATAAAGCGGTTTTTCTGCTGAATATAATGACGAACTCTCTCTAAATTGAGGGAGGCGCGAACCAGTGCTATCGCGTAAATCATCACAATCAGTAGTGCAAAGATCTTGGTGGTGTCTTCAATAAAAAAATGGACGGACGTTCCCAGCTTGCTGGCAGGGTCGAGTCCACCAAGATCATAGACCAGCCAATTGGCCAGCCAGGTAAACACGTCCAGCATGATATTTCTCCTGTGTATTTTATGGGGGTTATCTAGAAGACGTATCAGGCGGCAAAAGGATGCTGACACTGTGCAGATTTTTTTCCGGGTAACGGGATTCAATATTGACCGGGCAGCAATACTGGCCAGATGCATAATGAGGATCAGGTGCGTAACACAGTCAGCGCGAATGCCATTGACAGACAGTTCATATGTCCATAATATTGGACATATGGACACGAAAAACGCAATTGACAGCTTTTCAGCTCTGTCTCAGGAAACTCGCCTCAAGGCATTCCGGCTGCTGGTGAAAAACGAGCCTGACGGGCTTGCTGCGGGTGATATTGCAAAACAGCTCGATGTTCCACATAACACCATGTCAGCGCATTTGTCGGTGCTTTCTCAGGCTGGATTGGTGACTTTCAGGCGCCAGAGCCGCTCAATCATTTACCGGGCAAACATGCGTCACATGCAGGCAATGATCCAGTTTCTGGTGCATGACTGCTGTTCGGGTCACCCTGATGTTTGCGAGCCGATCATCTCATCTCTGAGCGATTTTCCGTCTTTGCATCACGATGAATGAGGTCGGTCCATCCATCACAACCCAGAGTCCGGATCCTCACGAAATAGCGTAAGGAAGACGAAGTGACCTTTCGTTATGCAACGCTGGCTCGTCAGCCAAAGGCTAATCACTTTATTGGAGACGTAAGATGAACACGCAACAGGAATCACAGACCCCAAGTGCCTCTGAAGGTATGGGGTTGTTCGAACGTTTTCTGTCACTCTGGGTGGCGTTGGCGATTGTAGCGGGAATATTGGTGGGGCAGTTCGCGCCGGTGGTTCCGGAAACGCTATCGCGCTTCGAGTATGCGCAGGTCTCGATTCCGGTGGCAGTGCTTATCTGGGCGATGATTTTCCCCATGATGGTACAGATTGACTTCACCTCAATCCTTGGCGTGCGCCGCGAGCCTAAGGGCTTGGTTATCACCACCGCAGTCAACTGGTTGATCAAGCCTTTCACCATGTTCGCTATCGCCTGGTTCTTCCTGATGGTGGTGTTTGCGCCTTTGATTCCTGCCGAGAAGGCCAGCGAGTATCTGGCTGGCGCGATTTTGCTGGGGGCAGCTCCCTGTACGGCCATGGTCTTCGTATGGAGCTATCTGACCCGTGGTGATGCGGCCTATACGCTGGTACAGGTCGCCCTGAACGATCTGATCATGCTGTTTGCATTTGCGCCGATTGTGGTCTTTCTTCTGGGTGTCTCGAACATTACGATTCCCTGGGAAACCATTATTCTGTCTGTGGTGCTGTATATCGTGATTCCGTTGGGGGCGGGTTATCTGACGCGCAAAACGGTTATCAAGCGGCGCGGCATCGAGTGGTTTGATAACGTCTTTATGAAGCGTTTGGCACCGATCACTCCTGTGGGGCTGATCATTACGCTGGTGCTACTGTTTGCCTTCCAGGGCGATGTCATTATTGCCAATCCGCTACATATCGTGCTGATCGCGATTCCGTTGATCATTCAGACGTTCCTGATTTTTTTCATTGCGTATGGCTGGGCAAAAGCCTGGAAGGTGCCGCATAACGTCGCAGCACCGGCCGGTATGATTGGTGCCAGCAATTTCTTCGAACTGGCGGTCGCCGTCGCGATTTCCCTGTTCGGCCTGCAGTCTGGGGCGGCCCTGGCAACGGTCGTCGGTGTGCTGGTGGAAGTGCCTTTGATGCTGGCGCTGGTACGCATTGCTAACAAGACACGCCACCATTTTCCGGTGGCCAGTGATCCGGCGTAATCTTTTTCACGCGCTGGTTTTCCAAGCGCATTGTACTGCATTGCGTTAAGCCGGGCTCTTGCGGTTATTCAGCAAGAGCCCGGTGACAACAAATGTTCCCGTTTTCGTCAAATGTAATCTGGCATTGTTCAATCAGGCGCTCGCGCAGGCGCAGCCTGGCACGGCGTAAGCGGGCTTTGGTGGCCGGCAGTGTCAAACAGCGTTGTTGAGCATAATCGGCTTGTTTGACGCCGTTCAAATCACATTCCCTGAGAATGTCAGCATCTTCAGGTGCGCAGTAAGGCAGCGCTCTAGCGATACAGGCGGCGAGGCTATCAACCGGGGAGTGCAAGGGGGCTTCTTCAGCCATGTCCCATGCCTCTATATTGCCTTGGGGTTTGACACGACGCTGCTCATCAATCCATTGGTGTTTGGCAACCTTGTAAAGCCATGCTCTGGGCGTTGCCAATTTGCAAAATTCAGATTGATGCGTCAATGCCTGGGTATAGACACGCTGCAGCAATTCATCTGCCGCGTCATGATCTCCGCAATGTTTCAGCAAGAAACGGCGCAGTTCAAGATGATGCGTTCGCCAGGCCGTTTCGATACAAGGAGATGGTGTCGTCGATTTTGTCACTATTATCCCCGGTTTATTTGGCTAGGTTTCATCGCCAGGCGAGTTTCTTTGTGATGGAGACGAGCCAAACGCTGGGGAAACCTTGTGCGGATCAAGCACTTTTTTGTGTTCTCTGGCAGCATCAGCCCACCAGCAAAGCTGCTGGAAGGTGCGCCCAATGTAGCCTTCCCAGCGTGGAGCGTCCTGACAAAAATTGCCCTCGGCATCAATGACCTCCTGAGCCTTGGGGATGTGGACCATGGCAGAGACTGGCAAGCACCCAAGCTCAGAAAGAAAGGTACGCATGGATACAGCCGCTCTTGCTCCACCCCATTGGCCCATCGAATAGGTCACTATTGCACTGGGTTTGAACGCAAATAAAGAGCTGCCAAAGTGGTTAAGTAAATGACTCAATGCTGGACTCATGGAGTGATTGTACTCAGGGCTTACCATCACGAAACCATCTGCTTGAGAAATCTTGTTGGCCAGTTCATCCAATGCTTCGGGCATATCAGCACGCTTGTAAGCAAAGTGTGGCTTAAAAACCTGACCCAGATCTATATCCAGCGGGTCAATAATTTCTGCTGAAATATTTTGCTGAGCATTCAGTAAACTGGCGCAGATAAGTGCCACGCGCTCACCCAGGCGAGCCGGTGAAGGTGGCGACGTGTTGCGTGTCGAACCGAGGAAAACAAGGAAATGAGACATGCGTAAATCAACCTCGCAAGAATTCAAAATAGAAAACAGCTAATGGCGGAAGGGGACGTGAGTCCATGCCTGTCATTGTGTCGCTAAAAGTCCATCTCATAATATACGAATTTTCATATATTATCTAAGTATTGCCACAGGATTGTCATGTTTGCGGCGTAGTGTTGAAGCGAAATAACCGTTAAGAGTGTAACTATTATGGCAAAACGTCGCGTTCTGTTTCTGTGTAATGCCAATTCTGCCCGCTCACTGATGGGGGAAGTATTGCTGAGCAGCATGGCAGGTGACCATTTTGAAGCCTTTAGTGCTGGCTCTGAACCTGATGAACCGCATGCTTTTACAATACAGGCACTTGAAAAACAAAGGCTTCCTGTTGCGAATCTGGAAAGTAAGTCGTTGGCGCGTTTCGATGGGCAGTCGTTTGATTACGTCATCATTCTCTGCGATAAAGCCAGGCAGGTATGCCGGGATTGGGAGGGCGATGTGGGCGAAGTGCTCTATTGGGATATTCGTGACCCACGCTTGATTGGTAAGCCTGATGCTTACGAGCAGGCATTGCAGGAAATTCGCCGCCGTCTGCAGCTATGGATTCCACTGCACTCAAGGTAAACACTAAACGCGCCTTGCTACATGGGAAAGCAAGGCGCGCAAAGTCTTAATCGCTCAGTTCAACGTCTCAATCGATCAGTTCAACCGCCACAGCGGTCGCCTCACCGCCGCCAATGCACAGGCTGGCAATGCCACGTTTGCCGCCTTGAGTGCGCAGGGCATGAATTAGAGTGGCAATAATGCGCGATCCGGTAGAGCCAATCGGATGGCCCTGCGCGCAAGCGCCGCCGTAAATATTGACTTTTTCATGGGGTAAGCCAAGATCATCCATTGCCATTAGGGTGACGACGGCAAAGGCTTCGTTGATTTCAAAAAGATCCACGTCATCGACTGTCCAGCCGACTTTTTTCAGCAGGTTTTCGATAGCCCCCACCGGCGCAATGGTGAATTCACTTGGATGCAGGGAATTGGTGCTGTGGCCAACCATGCGAGCCAGCGGTTTCAAACCTCTCTGTTCCGCCGCTGCCTGGCTGGCCAGAATCAGTGCGGAAGCACCATCGGAAATCGAGCTGGCGTTAGCTGCCGTGATGGTGCCGTCTTTGGCAAAGGCTGGGCGCAATTCGCGGATTTTATCCAGCTTGGCCTGAAAAGGCTGTTCATCGTGGGAAACCACGCTCTCGCCTTTGCGGCTTTTTACCGTGACAGGTGCCATTTCTGCATCCAGATGACCCGCATTGGTGGCCGCCATCGCTCGCTCTAAGGACGCAATGGCAAAATCATCCAGGCGTTCACGCGTATAGCCACGCTGCGAGGCAATTTCCTGAGCGAATACCCCCATCAGTTTGCCGGTTTCAGCGTCTTCCAGTCCATCCAGAAACATGTGGTCCTTGAGTTCGCCATGTCCCAGACGATATCCGCCACGCGCCTTGGTGAGTAGGTGAGGGGCATTTGACATCGACTCCATCCCCCCCGCGAGGACAATTTCACCACTGCCGGCCTTGATAATGTCATGGGCAAGCATGGCGGCTTTCATACCCGAGCCACATAGCTTGTTGATGGTGGTGGCGCCGTTGGCATCGGGAATTCCCGCCTGGCGCATGGCCTGGCGAGCAGGGCCCTGCTTGACACCGGCAGGCAGTACACAGCCCATGATACCTTCATTGATTTCCTTGCCATCAATCCCGGCCCGTTCAATGGCCGCCTGAATGGCAGTCGCCGCCAGTTCAGGTGCCGTCATGCTTGAAAGACTGCCCATCAAGCCGCCCATTGGCGTGCGTGTGGCGGAAAGAAAGACGACGTCGTCGCGTTGGCTCATGCGTTTCTCCTGCAATAAATTGATTGGCTTGTTGTGATTATCCTTGAGTCGTTGACCCCAGGACGGTGCTATGGTTTTCTGCATACTAACCAAGCAAGCGCTAGTGTGAACAACCATGAATGTAATGAATGCATCGCCTCGTCGCAAGGAATTAACCCGTCTGGCTGCACAGGTGTTTGTCCAGGAAGGTTTCGACCGAACCACCGTCAGGATGCTGGCACAGGAAATGGGCATCAAATCGGGCAGTCTGTTTCACCACTTTAAGGATAAGCAGGAAATTCTGGCTGCGGTGATAGAAGAAGGGACCCACAATGCGTTGGCGATTGCCCGCCGAGCTATTGATGAAAGCCCGCCATCGCCTGAGGCGCGCCTGCGGGCGATGGCCAGAGCGCATCTGGAAACACTGTTTACTGACCGCAACGCTCACGTGGTGGCCTTGTTTGAATGGCGTCGTCTGGATGACTCTGCCAAGGCACATTTAAGCCATTTGCGTGATGCCTATGAAGCCCTTTGGGTGCAGGTGATAGATGAATCCCTGGCGGCAGGTTTGATTCACGGTGACCGTTTTTTGATTTCGCGTTTTGTGCTGGGAGCACTGAACTGGACGGTGCGCTGGTACGATCCCGATGGGCCAAGAACGCCAGATGAACTGGCTGACGAATTGATTGGCATGATTTTGCCGTTCAATCACTAAACGCTCTTTGACTATTGTCTAGTTAATCCTCTCCTGTGAAAACTTGCGCTTACGCAAGAATCCTTTTAGCTTGTCACTAAGTTTCCGTTAACGTAAACGGCGAAATGCTTTCGTGTATTCAGTCCGTATTCCAGGCAGGTTAACTCTGTTCGGGCAGAATCACCGCTAGCGACTTGTTATGCCTTACTGCTCACCATCATAATCACAACAGAAGAGAGCCATCATGACTGCAAAAGCATTGCCAGACTATAACGACTATCTTGCAGATTTCTCTGTTGATCATGTCATCAAGCGTTTGGATGATCACGAAGACGGGCACTTTAATGCCTATGAGGCCTGCTGTGGCCGACATGTGCGCGCAGGGCGAGGCGATGTGCTTGCTCTGGTGCAAGAGGATACCCATGGGAATACCCATAAGTTGACGTATACGGAACTTGATCAGGCAAGTGCGCAGCTTGCTGGCTGGTTTCAGTCGCGCGGCCTTGGGGCAGGGGATCGTATTGCCTGCATGCTGCCACGTACGCCTCAACTGTTGATAGCCGTGGTTGCCACCTGGCGGATCGGTGCGGTGTATCAGCCCCTGTTTACCGCTTTCGGGCCGGATGCCGTGGATTATCGTCTTGGCCGTGCCGATACCAAGCTGGTGATTACCGATCATGCCAACCGCTATAAGTTTGATGGTTTGAGCCAGTGTCCGCCTGTATTGGCGCTAGGCGGCGCAACCAGCGAACATGGCGATGACCTTGATTGGCATGTGGCTACTGCACATGCAGCCATGACGGATCAGCCGCCGCGTTTAACGCCAGATCAACCGTTTCTGCAAATGTTTACCTCGGGTACCGTTGGTAAGCCGAAGGGCGTTGCTGTCCCGCTTGCCGGGATGACGGCGTTTGCGTTGTATATGGAGCTTGCTGTCGATCTGCGTGACGATGACCGCTTCTGGAACATGGCGGATCCAGGTTGGGCCTATGGTCTCTACTACGCGATTGCAGGTCCACTTCTATTGGGTGTGACGACCCACTTCTGTGAAGCAGGTTTCAGTGCCGAAGGTGCGCTGGCTTTTATGAAGCGCCACCATATTACCAATTTTGCGGCAGCGCCTACGGCCTATCGCCTGATGAAGGCTTCAGGACTTTTCGATGATGCCCATCAGACATTGGAGCTGCGTGCCGCCAGTTCTGCCGGGGAGCCTTTAAATACGGAAGTTGTCACCTGGGTTGAGAAGTCGTTGGGTTGCTCCGTGATGGATCATTATGGGCAGACAGAAACCGGAATGACCTGTAATAACCATCATGCGCTGGATCATCCCAAGCATGTAGGTGCTATGGGAGTGCCAATGCCGGGCTATAAGCTGGCGATTCTGGATGCTGAATATAAAGAACTGCCACCTGGAACGCCGGGCGTGCTGGCCGTGGATATTAAAAACTCACCGGCACACTTCTTTCAGGGATACACCTGGCAGGAAAAACACCCATTTGCTGAAGGCTATTACCTGACTGGAGACGTGGTCATCCGCAACGAAGATGGCTCCTTCCAGTTTGCCGGTCGTGATGACGACATCATTACCACCGCCGGTTACCGTGTCGGTCCTACTGATGTGGAAAATAGTGTAATGACACACCCGGCTGTCGCGGAATCTGCAGCGGTGGGGCAGCCAGACGATATTCGCGGTGAGATCATTAAATCCTACATCGTTCTGCGTGATGGTTTTGAAGCCAGCGATGATCTGGCAGAGGAAATTCGCCAGCAGGTCCGTGAGCGTCTTTCAACGCACGCGTTTCCGCGCGTCATTGAGTTTGTTGATGAGTTGCCGAAAACGCCTAGTGGCAAGATTCAGCGCTTTAAACTCCGTGCCCAGGCAGCAGAGCAGGTTCATCCAGATGCCAAGTAAGGCATTGCGTCAAACGAGGATATATTAATGCAACTTACTGATAACACCTTTCTGATTACCGGTGCGGCGTCGGGTCTTGGTGCTGCGTCTGCCCGCCGTATTGTAGAGGGAGGTGGGCGAGTGGTTTTATGTGATCTGCAGGACAGTATTGCAGACCAGGCAAAAGCTTTAGGCGACGCTGCCACCTTTTGTCGGGGGGATATCACCTCTGAAGCTGATATGCAGAAAGCGATAGATGCCTGTGTTGCTCACAGTAATGGGCAAGGTCTGGCGGGTGTTGTGCATTGCGCGGGTATTGTCAGTGTTGGAAAACTGGTTGATAGAGAAGGGAATCCAGCAAGTCTTGAAGCCTATAGCAAAACCATCAATATCAATCTGGTGGGAACGTTTAATATCATGCGGCTGGCCGCCGCAGCGATGGCCGGTAATACGCCTAAAGAAGATGGTGAGCGCGGCATTATCATCAACACCGCCTCAGTGGCGGCCTTTGATGGCCAGGTTGGGCAGTGTGCTTACAGTGCCTCTAAAGCGGGCGTTGTTGGTATGAGTTTGCCGGCGGCCAGAGAGCTTTCGCGTCATGGCATTCGTGTCATGGCTATTGCCCCCGGCGTTTTTGAAACGCCCATGATGAGTGATATCCCTGACGATGCCGTCAAGGCACTTTCAGCGGCGGTGCCATTTCCCAAACGCTTGGGTAAGCCCGAGGAATTCGCCTTGATGGTTGAGCAGATTATTATCAACACCATGCTCAACGGTGAAGTGATTCGTCTTGATGGCGGGATTCGAATGCAATAGCCCTGACGCCTGCTTTTTTTAGTTTTTAGTTTTTAAACCCGCTTTTATGCGGGTTTTTGTATTTACGCACTATCGTCTACTTGACGGAGTGAAGAATGGGATATAAATTCAAACATACGTTTGAAAGATAAAATCTTTTACATTCCCGGTTCAGGAGTTCTGCCATGCCTACTTATCAAGCGCCACTGCGTGACCTGCGTTTCGTTATGGAGGAAATGCTGGATTACCCCTCTCATTATGCGCGTTTACCGTCCGGAGAAGATGCCTCCATTGACGTTGTTAACGCCATTCTTGAAGAGGGCGCGCGTTTTAGTCGTGACGTGCTCCTGCCTCTCAACCAGAGCGGTGATGAAGAAGGCTGTTCTTTGCAAAATGGTGAGGTAGTGGCTCCCAAGGGGTTTAAAGACGCTTATCAGCAGTATGTTGATGGTGGATGGCCAAGTCTTGCAGCAGAGCCTGAGTTTGGTGGTCAGGGATTGCCGCATTCCTTATCGATGGTCTTGTCGGAAATGATCAGCTCCGCCAACCTGGCCTGGGGGATGTATCCGGGGCTTTCTAATGGCGCTGCGGATGCTTTGCGTCATCATGGTACTGATGAGCAGAAAGCAACGTACTTGACCAAGCTGGTAGAAGGGCGTTGGACAGGCACCATGTGTCTGACTGAGCCACATTGTGGTACCGACCTGGGATTGATCAAAACACGCGCAATGCCCGTTGAAAAAGACGCCTATCGGATTACCGGTACCAAGATCTTTATTTCTGCAGGTGATCATGATCTGGCAGAGAATATTGTCCATCTGGTATTGGCAAAGTTGCCTGATGCACCTGAAGGGTCCAAAGGAATTTCCCTGTTTGTCGTGCCTAAGTTTCTGCCCGATGCTGAAGGGCATCCTGGTGAGTCGAATAATGTCACCTGTGGGTCGCTCGAACACAAGATGGGTATTCATGGTAACGCCACCTGCGTCATGAACTTTGATGATGCCACCGGTTACCTGGTAGGGGCGCCTAATAAGGGGCTGGCCTGCATGTTTACCATGATGAATGCGGCGCGTCTGGGTGTCGGGATACAGGGGCTTGGGCTGATTGAAGCAAGTTTTCAGAATTCATTGAGTTACGCTCGCGACCGATTACAGATGCGTGCGCTATCAGGTGTTAAAGCGCCGGATAAGCCAGCTGATCCCATTATTGTTCACCCAGATGTTCGGCGGATGTTGATGATGCAAAAAGCGTTCGCCGAAGGTGGGCGAATGCTGGTGCTTTATACAGCGCAGATGCTGGATATTGTTGAGCAGGGTGCGGCGGATGAAGAGTTTGAGCGTGCGAATACCCTGTTAAGTCTACTGACGCCTATCGTGAAAGCGTTTCTCACTGAAGTGGGCTTCGAAAGTACCAATGAAGGGCTGCAGATTTTTGGCGGGCATGGCTTCATTAAAGAGTGGGGGATGGAGCAGTTAGTGCGTGATGCACGTATCACGCGTCTTTATGAAGGCACCACCGGCATTCAGGCGCTGGACTTGCTTGGGCGTAAAGTATTAATGACGAAGGGAGCTTCGCTAAAATCATTTACTAAAGAAATTCAGGCTTTCTGTCAGGCGGAAGCGGATAATCCTGCATTGACAGACTTTATTGAGCCGTTAGCGAAGCTGATTGCTCAGTGGGGAGAGCTTACCGCTGAAATAGGACAGAAAAACCAGCATGATCGTGATGAAGTCGGTGCCGCCAGCGTCGATTATCTGATGTATTCTGGTTATATCACATTAGCTTACATGTTTGCCTTGGCTGCCAAACGGGCATCCGAATCGTTAAATTATGACGATAAGGCGTTCTACACTGCCAAGCTTGATACCGCACGTTTCTACTATCAGCGCATTCTTCCGCGCACCAGGGCGCATGCTGCAATGATCAAGGCCGGTGCAGAGAGTATGATGGCGACCTCCAGCGAAGATATGGGGCTGGGGTTTGAGATCTGACTTGAGTAGTAGCCGACAGTAGATGATTGGTTTTGGGTGACTGGTCATGATTGGCTGTTTTAATTGATTGGATTTAAAAGCGGTGGTCGGTGAGGTCACCGCTTTTTTGAATATTTTTTACAAAACCCCTTGCATCCTCTGCGGCGAAACCGTAAAGTACGCATCCGCTGCAGGGGACGCACAGCGTTGTCCGCGGTGTAAAAAAGAAAGTTGAAGGTAAAAACCTTCGGTTTGTCAGGAAGTTAGCGAATAGTCATTGCGTTTTCTTCTCCCGCTGAAATCGGAATCAACATCGAAATCAGTGGTTGACAAACACACAGGAATGCGTAGAATATGCCTTCCTCGCTGAGGCAAGTCATTCAGGTCATCGAATGGCAGGGTTGTTAAAAGACAATGGTTTAACCGCCACCTCGCGAATGCTCTTTAATAATTTGATCAGGTAATTCATGTGGGCGCTTGCCGATGAGGGTGATAAATCACCAAATATCAAGGCAAGCGGTCATGACAATGTAAATTGAAATGAATTCGTTTGAACCTTGAGCCAAGTTTGATTCGCTTTTGTTGCTCTAGAGTGACAAGTAAGAATCACAATGATTTTAAACTGAAGAGTTTGATCATGGCTCAGATTGAACGCTGGCGGCAGGCCTAACACATGCAAGTCGAGCGGTAACAGATCTAGCTTGCTAGATGCTGACGAGCGGCGGACGGGTGAGTAATGCATAGGAATCTACCCGGTAGTGGGGGATAACCTGGGGAAACTCAGGCTAATACCGCATACGTCCTACGGGAGAAAGGGGGCTTTGGCTCCCGCTATCGGATGAGCCTATGCCGGATTAGCTGGTTGGTGAGGTAATGGCTCACCAAGGCGACGATCCGTAGCTGGTCTGAGAGGATGATCAGCCACATCGGGACTGAGACACGGCCCGAACTCCTACGGGAGGCAGCAGTGGGGAATATTGGACAATGGGGGCAACCCTGATCCAGCCATGCCGCGTGTGTGAAGAAGGCCCTCGGGTTGTAAAGCACTTTCAGCGAGGAAGAACGCCTGTCGGTTAATACCCGGCAGGAAAGACATCACTCGCAGAAGAAGCACCGGCTAACTCCGTGCCAGCAGCCGCGGTAATACGGAGGGTGCAAGCGTTAATCGGAATTACTGGGCGTAAAGCGCGCGTAGGTGGCTTGATAAGCCGGTTGTGAAAGCCCCGGGCTCAACCTGGGAACGGCATCCGGAACTGTCAAGCTAGAGTGCAGGAGAGGAAGGTAGAATTCCCGGTGTAGCGGTGAAATGCGTAGAGATCGGGAGGAATACCAGTGGCGAAGGCGGCCTTCTGGACTGACACTGACACTGAGGTGCGAAAGCGTGGGTAGCAAACAGGATTAGATACCCTGGTAGTCCACGCCGTAAACGATGTCGACCAGCCGTTGGGTGCCTAGCGCACTTTGTGGCGAAGTTAACGCGATAAGTCGACCGCCTGGGGAGTACGGCCGCAAGGTTAAAACTCAAATGAATTGACGGGGGCCCGCACAAGCGGTGGAGCATGTGGTTTAATTCGATGCAACGCGAAGAACCTTACCTACTCTTGACATCTACAGAAGCCGGAAGAGATTCTGGTGTGCCTTCGGGAACTGTAAGACAGGTGCTGCATGGCTGTCGTCAGCTCGTGTTGTGAAATGTTGGGTTAAGTCCCGTAACGAGCGCAACCCTTGTCCTTATTTGCCAGCACGTAAAGGTGGGAACTCTAAGGAGACTGCCGGTGACAAACCGGAGGAAGGTGGGGACGACGTCAAGTCATCATGGCCCTTACGAGTAGGGCTACACACGTGCTACAATGGCCGGTACAAAGGGTTGCCAACTCGCGAGAGTGAGCGAATCCCTTAAAGCCGGTCTCAGTCCGGATCGGAGTCTGCAACTCGACTCCGTGAAGTCGGAATCGCTAGTAATCGTGAATCAGAATGTCACGGTGAATACGTTCCCGGGCCTTGTACACACCGCCCGTCACACCATGGGAGTGGACTGCACCAGAAGTGGTTAGCCTAACGCAAGAGGGCGATCACCACGGTGTGGTTCATGACTGGGGTGAAGTCGTAACAAGGTAGCCGTAGGGGAACCTGCGGCTGGATCACCTCCTTAAACGATGCATCATCCTCGCGGTAAGCGCTCACAATGAATTACCTGATCAAGTAATAGAGCAAACGGAAAAGTAAGATTCCCCTCTTGGGTCTGTAGCTCAGTTGGTTAGAGCGCACCCCTGATAAGGGTGAGGTCGGCAGTTCAAGTCTGCCCAGACCCACCAAATTCCCGTGATACTGCGTTAAAATGTTCCTCGTATAGCAGGCTATACGTCGTCGCATTTTGCCTTGTCTCACAGAAATTGATGGCAAGAGGTGATGTCTGCGAAATAATGGGGCCATAGCTCAGCTGGGAGAGCGCCTGCCTTGCACGCAGGAGGTCAGCGGTTCGATCCCGCTTGGCTCCACCATCTTTTGTAGCATTAATCACCGTTTGTTGTTTTGTGACCATTGATAAGCCGAAGCATCCAGGATGCGTTGTCTTATCACTGTTCATCGAACAGTCGCTCTTTAACAATATATCAAGCTGATAAGGTTCTTTTAAGAACGCGATCCATCACCGTCTTTATGACGCTGTTGTGGATCACGAACGTGAAAGAACCATGTACGTAATAAATTGTTATGTGATACGTCTCAAGCGTATCCGGCAATCGTTGTCATTGCGAACCCCAGACTCCTTCGGGTTATAGGGTCAAGCAATGAAGCGCACACGGTGGATGCCTAGGCAGCCAGAGGCGATGAAAGACGTGGAAGCCTGCGATAAGGCTCGGCGAGGTGGCAAACAACCTGTGACCCGGGCATTTCTGAATGGGGAAACCCACTCATCACAAGATGAGTATCCTGCACTGAATCCATAGGTGACAGGAGGCGAACCAGGGGAACTGAAACATCTAAGTACCCTGAGGAAAAGAAATCAACCGAGATTCCCCTAGTAGCGGCGAGCGAACGGGGACCAGCCCTTAAGCATGTGACTGATTAGGCGAATGCGCTGGGAAGCGCGGCCATAGCGGGTGATAGCCCCGTAGTCGAAAATCTGATCATGTGAAATCGAGTAGGTCGGGGCACGAGAAACCTTGACTGAAGACGGGGGGACCATCCTCCAAGGCTAAATACTCCTGGCTGACCGATAGTGAACCAGTACCGTGAGGGAAAGGCGAAAAGAACCCCGGAGAGGGGAGTGAAATAGACCCTGAAACCGTGTGCGTACAAGCAGTCGGAGCGGACTTGTTCCGTGACGGCGTACCTTTTGTATAATGGGTCAGCGACTTATATTCTGTGGCGAGGTTAACCGTATAGGGGAGCCGTAGCGAAAGCGAGTCTTAACTGGGCGCACCAGTCGCAGGGTATAGACCCGAAACCGAGCGATCTATCCATGAGCAGGGTGAAGATTGAGTAACATCAATTGGAGGCCCGAACCAGGATCTGTTGAAAAAGATTTGGATGACTTGTGGATCGGAGTGAAAGGCTAATCAAGCTCGGAGATAGCTGGTTCTCCTCGAAAGCTATTTAGGTAGCGCCTCATGTAGCACCACCGGGGGTAGAGCACTGTTTCGGCTAGGGGGTCATCCCGACTTACCAACCCGAGGCAAACTCCGAATACCGGTGAGTGACGCGTGGGAGACACACAGCGGGTGCTAACGTCCGTTGTGAAAAGGGAAACAACCCAGACCGTCAGCTAAGGTCCCGAAATCCTGATTAAGTGGGAAACGATGTGGGAAGGCTCAGACAGCTAGGAGGTTGGCTTAGAAGCAGCCATCCTTTAAAGAAAGCGTAATAGCTCACTAGTCGAGTCGGCCTGCGCGGAAGATGTAACGGGGCTAAATCAGGTACCGAAGCTACGGGTTCATCCTCTGGATGAGCGGTAGAGGAGCGTCGTGTAAGCCAATGAAGGTGGATTGAGAAGTCTGCTGGAGGTATCACGAGTGCGAATGCTGACATGAGTAACGATAAAGGGCGTGAAAAACGCCCTCGCCGGAAGACCAAGGGTTTCTGTTCGACGCTAATCGGAGCAGAGTGAGTCGGCCCCTAAGGCGAGGCCGAAAGGCGTAGTCGATGGGAAACGGGTCAATATTCCCGTACCGGACATGATTGCGATGGGGGGACGGAGAAGGCTAGGTGAGCCAGGCGTTGGTTGTCCTGGTGAAAGTGAGTAGGCTTGTGTCCCAGGTAAATCCGGGAGACTTCAAGGCCGAGACACGAAACGAACTGACCACGGTCAGGAAGTCATTGATGCCACGCTTCCAGGAAAAGCCTCTAAGCTTCAGATCATGTGCGACCGTACCCCAAACCGACACAGGTGGTCAGGGAGAGAATCCCAAGGCGCTTGAGAGAACTCGGGTGAAGGAACTAGGCAAAATGGTGCCGTAACTTCGGGAGAAGGCACGCCGGCGTAGGGTGAAGAGACTTGCTCTCCTAGCCCGAACCGGTCGAAGATACCAGGTGGCTGCAACTGTTTAGTAAAAACACAGCACTCTGCTAACGCGCAAGCGGACGTATAGGGTGTGACGCCTGCCCGGTGCCGGAAGGTTAAGTGATGGTGTTATCTTCGGAGAAGCTCTTGATCGAAGCCCCGGTAAACGGCGGCCGTAACTATAACGGTCCTAAGGTAGCGAAATTCCTTGTCGGGTAAGTTCCGACCTGCACGAATGGCGTAATGATGGCCACGCTGTCTCCACCCGAGACTCAGTGAAATTGAAATCGCCGTGAAGATGCGGTGTACCCGCGGCTAGACGGAAAGACCCCGTGAACCTTTACTATAGCTTCACACTGGACGCTGATGTTGCCTGTGTAGGATAGCTGGGAGGCTTGGAAACCCGGACGCCAGTTCGGGCGGAGCCAACCTTGAAATACCAGCCTGGCATCATTGGCGTTCTCACTCAGGTCCGTTATCCGGATCGAGGACAGTGTGTGGTGGGTAGTTTGACTGGGGCGGTCTCCTCCCAAAGAGTAACGGAGGAGCACGAAGGTACCCTCAGCACGGTCGGACATCGTGCAATGAGTGCAAGAGCATAAGGGTGCTTGACTGCGAGACAGACACGTCGAGCAGGTGCGAAAGCAGGTTCTAGTGATCCGGTGGTTCTGTATGGAAGGGCCATCGCTCAACGGATAAAAGGTACTCCGGGGATAACAGGCTGATACCGCCCAAGAGTTCACATCGACGGCGGTGTTTGGCACCTCGATGTCGGCTCATCACATCCTGGGGCTGAAGTCGGTCCCAAGGGTATGGCTGTTCGCCATTTAAAGTGGTACGCGAGCTGGGTTTAGAACGTCGTGAGACAGTTCGGTCCCTATCTGCCGTGGGCGTTGGATGTTTGAGAAGGGCTGCTCCTAGTACGAGAGGACCGGAGTGGACGCACCTCTGGTGTTCCGGTTGTCACGCCAGTGGCATTGCCGGGTAGCTAAGTGCGGACGGGATAACCGCTGAAAGCATCTAAGCGGGAAGCCCCCTTCAAGATGAGACATCCCTGAGGCCTAGAGCCTCCTGAAGGGCCCAGCGAGACCAGCTGGTTGATAGGCACGGTGTGGAAGCGCTGCAAGGCGTTGAGCTAACGTGTACTAATGGCCCGTGAGGCTTGACCCTATAACACCCAAGGGGTCTGGTCGCAGTGACAACGATGGCTCAGTGAGCCAGCCGGATACGCAAGAGACGATCACACGCGCATAAGTAAAAGCGCGGACAATTTAAGAACACGTACAGCGCAGGTCATCAATCGCCTGCGCATCAGCTTGATATAGACCAGTTACGCCTGACGACCATAGCGAGCGGGAACCACCTGATCCCTTGCCGAACTCAGCAGTGAAACCGCTTAGCGCCGATGGTAGTGTGGGGTCTCCCCATGCGAGAGTAGGTCATCGTCAGGCACTTATACCGCAAAAAACCCAGCCACCCGGCTGGGTTTTTTGTTTTTGGGAAAATTGTTTTTGAAGACAGCTTTTGAAATGGAGATAAGAATTTGGAGAGTGGTATGTCAAACGTTAACGATGAAACTGCTTTTCTCTTTCAGGTTGCCAGATAATAGCGTCAATACGTAGTCGCACGTTTTCATCATTAGAGATTGGCCAATCTATAATATCGCCTACTTTCAAGCCGATGAGACCCGCGCCTATAGGAGCTGTAATAGACAGGGCGTCTTCAACGCTACCGATTGAATGCGGATAAACCAATGTACGAATCATTTGTTTGTCACGGGATAAGTCCGTAAATTGAACTTGGCTGTTCATGCTAACAACATCATCAGGTATGTCTTCAGGGTCTACGACTTCGCCACGAGCCAGTTCTATTTCTAATAGGTCGGCAACGGCTCTGTCCTTGTTATCGGCATTGTCTATCAGGCGTTGAAGGCGTTCAGCATCCAAGCGATTTATCAGGATAGTTGGGCGGTAACCCATCTTTTTCCCCTTTTCTGAGCCATTAAGTTAATTTCGTATTTATAAAGAAGCTTATTATATCCAATAAAAAAAGCCTTCCCATAAGAATAAGGAAAGACTGAAGATTTCTTAAGTGTACGCTAACCAAGGGATAAAAACGATCCTGTTAATGACATATCGTTGCTTTAGGCATGGATAATGTTTGACTGTCGGTTAGTCGTTATCGTGCTATGATAGATAAGCTTTGCGTCATGCTGGATTTCTGACAGCAATTGACGGCATTTCATATCTTTAGATGTTAATTGATAATCCACTGAGTCAAAAGGTGAGCTAAGTGCCACAGATTTTTCCGGCTACCTGGCTGGTTTATTGCCGTCCCGGCTTTGAAAGGGACGCATTGGCAGAGTTATTACATCATGCTCAAGAGCATGATGTAATCTGTGAAGGGGCAAGCGGTGAAGGGTGGGCAAGTGTCACTCGTAGCGATAACGAGCCTATCAATGACCTCCATCGTCAAGTTCATTTTCATTCGTTAATTTTTGCTCGCCAAACACTGATAGCATTGCCGGCACTGGAACTTGACCGGCAGGATCGTTTGACAACTCTGGTGGCTCAGGTGATGGAAGCTCGCTGGAGTTTTGAAGAAATCTGGCATGAAACGCCGGATACCAATGAAGGCAAAGCGCTTTCGCGACTTATTAAAACGTTGTCGCGCCCATTAGAAAGCCTGTTAAAGAAAAAAGCGGCATTGCGACGTAAAGCTGGCGGGCGCAGGTTGCATCTTTTCTGGACCAGCGGCTCTACTCTGCAAGTATGCTTGTCATTTCCGGGCAACCGTAGCGATGTGCCAGGTGGAATACGCAGACTTCGTGTTCCTTCTCGGGCACCAAGCCGTTCGACGCTTAAATTGGAAGAGGCCTGGCACGAGTTTATACCGCGTGACGCGTGGGATGAGCGTATTGCAAGACACATGACCGCCGCGGATTTGGGAGCCGCTCCAGGTGGCTGGACCTGGCAGCTGGTTCAAAGAGGTATGTATGTATACGCGATTGACAATGGTCCGATGGATGCTGATTTAATGGCTTCAGGACAAGTGGAGCATCTGAAAGAAGATGGCTTTATCTGGGAACCGCCACATCGGTTAGACTGGTTGGTATGTGATATCGTGGATAAGCCCGTTCGCGTCATCGCCATGGTAGAGCGTTGGTTGGTGGGACGATGGTGTCGGGAAGCTGTTTTTAATTTGAAATTGCCAATGAAAAAGCGCTGGGAAGAAGTAACAAAATGTCTTTCACATCTTCAGGATGTATTGCAGACAGCAGGTGTGAGGCACACAATCCGTTGCCGTCACCTCTACCATGATAGAGAAGAAGTGACGGTGCATATCACGTTACATCAATAAAGCGACGTTGGTAATTTAAAAACTGGGCTCGTAAAGGCGAATGGTTTCTTCCTCTGTCAGCAAAGGTAATATCTGCTGCATGACATTTGCGCGAGCCTCGCTGGTGTACCATTCTTTCCAGGCTCGTAGATCCCGCCATTTGGTTATCATCAGACGCCTGTCGGAGTGCTCCATTTCCACCAGAGTTTCACCTCCAACAAAGCCTCTTGCTCCCAGGGATACACGCATGGCTTGACGAGCAGCTTGTTCATACTCTTCTTCTAAACCAGGCATAATACGTCGTTCAATAATGATTTTGATCATACCTTACATTTCCTGAATCGAGGACCTAAATGGCTGACACTGTTGGAACTTTACCTGAGTATGACGCAGAATTGGATACCCGCGGCCTATTTTGCCCTGAACCGATTATGATGCTGCACAATCAGGTTGCGGCATTAAGTCCAGGACAGATATTGCACGTGATCGCAACGGATCCAGCAACCAAGCGAGATGTACCCAAATTCTGCCAGTTTCTAGACCACGAACTGGTTAGCCAGACCGCAACAGACGATGAGTTTCATTATTTTATCCGAATCAATGTATGAAAACGCATGGTTAGCAAATCAGTAATATGCCAACAGTATTTTACTGTTGGCATATGCGTTTAATTCGTTGAGGGAACGACCATCAGAGCCAAGGCTTCCAGGGTGGCAGGGTCTTCATCCATTATCTGGCAAGCAATATGACGCTGGAAAAAATAAACTTTGGGATGACGCGAACCTGCGTTGTAAAGGCAATCATCCTTCAGTAGCACCGGTGTCATCTTGATTTTACTTTCATCTGCTATCAGTGCGTCAGTACTGCCATCACTGTAAAGATTCCAGCCGTGTACAAGCTTCATTTGCCAAGGTTGGCGATGACTTTCCATGCATAGCGCATAGGTGCCTTGATGATCCGGGATTTGTTGAAGGAGTGTCACTTCATGAGATGCTTCATAGTCGAAGTATTCGGCTGAAGACGTCAGTTCATGCCATTTGTGTTCGGGAGGTTCTGAAAAAATCTCTTCCGTTTCCGGGTCACGATAACCAATAAAACAGCCATGCTCTTTACTGTTCAGTCGGTGGCAGGGAGTCAGCTGTTCCATCCACGGGATCAGGCCAACGACATGCCCGTCCTCACGCAACCCCCATGCTAACACTGGCATGCTATACAGGCTTTCCGAGTCAGCATCCAGCTGATATACCATTTCCAGCCCGTCCAGTTCAGGGGCTAGACGCACCAGACTTTTTCTTGCTTCTTGGCGCTGACGTGCGGTTTCCAGGTCGATAACCTGGGCAGAACGGGGTGACAAGGTGGCGCCCATGGTGTCCCTCCTGGTGCTGCATGGTTTCGACGTTGGCAAAGCAGGATACAACGTTTGCCGCATGTATCATCAATAGCACAGCTTTAGCTGAAGGTTAAGCTTGATTGATAATTTTTTATCTTAAACGATCATCGCACTTAATTAACGCTTTAAGAGGCGCACACTGAAAAGTTGTCACGAACAGCCTGGTGACGCGCTAATGCTGCCTGAAACCTATGCCAAGGTGCCTCTGTTGTTGTGGTCGATAACCATTGTTGTTGGTAGGACTGCCAGACATAGGGTGGCGTAATAGGGTGACTGCTGACTAATTCGTTTACGCTTTCAAGCCATTGCTTGGCGATAGACGCCAGATGTTGCAATTCGGCCGTTTCCCAGGGGGGAAGGCATTGCGTCGAACGGCTCTGTTGTAATGCTTGAGTGGCTTCATCAAGACGATGAGAGGCAAGTAGCAGCGCACGCAGTACTTCAGCGGTAAGAGGTCGCTGCCTGAGTGCATTGAGATGATTTTCTAAAATGCTTGAGTCCTGTTCCCACTGCCGATCAAACTGATGCAGAGTCATGCGCTGTAAATAATCGAGAGCAGCAAGGGAGTCATCGATATCCTGAGGTGTTGTACCGTAAAGAGGCGAGCTTGCCCTTGAGAAGCTATTTTGCCATTCGGTAGACTCAAACAACGCATTCCAACTGACATAGGGGAGCTGCGCTGTTTTTATCGTTGTCAATTCTAGCAGTTGTTGGCGATTTTCTTCAGAAAGCTGATCGGGGGTTTGTGTGTTCCAACAACCACTAAGGCGCTGCCAAAGCTCGCGTTCGTAAAGCCACTGCTGGCTTGGCGGCGCGACTTTGCCTAGCTGGTTGTTGCGCGCGGCTACCAGAGAGGTGATTTGGCATTCGCGCAACGCATAAACGTTCAGCATGCCAGTGCGAAACTCTTCAATGTCAAAAATCAGGCGTTGCGTATCAGGTAAAGCCCCAATGTTGTTCGGCTGAGTGTTTTCAATCAGCGGAATATCCAGCGCATTACTCAACTGCTGGTGATACTGCAGCCAGTGATCATCCAGGTCGCTATTATTGCAGCCTGGCAGTATCAGAAATGAAGCAATGGCCGTACAACGCAAAATTGACAATAACGGCATGAAGGTTACTCCGAACGGCTAATCAGGTGTAAACGCCATCCTAATAGTAGTGCGGCAGTGCTTAGCCCTGCAATCAGACCGATCCAATAACCATGTATTCCCAGTGCCTCTGAACTTCCGAACCCGGTACTACCCAACCAATGTCCGCCACCAAGGCCAACGGTCCAATAGGAAAGTACAGTGATGACCATGACCACTCGAGTGTCTTTGTAACCCCGTAAAGCGCCTGCCAGATTGGCTTGCAACGAATCTGACACCTGAAAGAAGACGGCGAGGGTTAGCAGCGATGCCGCCAGTGCCTGAACATCCGGATTCGGCGTATAAAGCGAAATGACCCAACGACCGGTTAACCAGATGAGAGAGCTGTTGATAGCGGCGGTGAACAAACTGATCGCAATGCCATTCCAGGCGACCTGACGCGCTCGCTCACGGCGCTGTTGACCAAGCGTGTTGCCTACTCTGACCGTTAACGCCATGCTTAGGGACATGGGGAGCATAAATAGGATGGTTGTGTAGCTCAGTGCTATCTGATGAGCCGCGACAGTGATTTCTCCAAAACTGGCGATAAATAAGGCGATCAAGGTAAAGAGGGTCACTTCAACAAAAATAGCCACGCCAATCGGAATACCGACGAAAAGCAGCTCTCTAATACCACTCCACTGTGGAAAAGCGATGTGTTGCCACAGGGATACGCTACGGTATGTTCGCCCGTGTTTTGTATAAACCATCATGGCCAGCGCCATGGTCCACATGGATATGGCGGTGGCGATTCCGCAACCCAGCGCCCCCAGAGCGGGAAGCTGCTGCAACGGCAATGGTATCCATAACCCGAGTAGTTCGACCAATCCATCGCCCCCATAAATCAACACATAATTGGCCGGTATATTGACACTCAAGCCGACCAGGCTGATCCACAGCGCTGGGCGAGTGTGATTCATGCCGTCGGAAAAAGCGCGTAATGCCTGAAATAACGCTATGCCTGGCATACCAAAGGCAACCGCCGCCAAATAAGCTGCCGAACTGTTAGCCACTTCGTCAGGCACATTCATCACCTGGAAAATCGGCGTCACCAGAAACCAGAGTAAACCTGCCGACAGGATGCCAAGTAGAAGCGCTATCCATAATGCTTGATGGACCGCCGGACGAATGGCATGTTGCCGTTGCCCGCCAAGCATATGCGCCACAATGGGCGTTAGCCCCATCAGAGTGCCGGTCATGAAAAGCATCAATGGCATCCATAAGCTTGACCCAACAGAAACGGCTGCCAGTGCGGTGGGGCTTTGACGGCCGGTCATCATGACGTCGACCACGCTCATCCCCGCCTGCGCTAACTGGGCTCCGCAAATCGGTAGTGCCAAACGAACCAGTAAGCGCGTTTCTGGCCAGTACAGCGTTTTTAGTTGCTTGGTCAGGCTGCCCAACACTTATCTCCTTGATAGTTAATCGTCCTGCCTGGAAAATTTATTTCAGCAGGTATCACTGTTTTTTTCTCACAATACATGACGGACTCTAAGGCCGGTCATTATACTGGCTTGCCGATTTGATGCTTAGTGATTACACCCAATTGGATAAATCCCATGCAAGACGACACTCGCTGGACACTCGTTGATATTATTGCGCTCTTTGATGGCGTATTTGCCGAGCGCTATCGAACACGGCTGACCCGAGGTGATGACGAACCGTTGTACCAACCCGCCAGTGTTGAAATTCCCTATCACCAAGTGATCTTTGCCCATGGCTATTATGCCAGTGCACTACATGAAATCAGCCATTGGTGTATTGCCGGCGAGAAACGTCGTCAGCTTGAAGATTATGGTTACTGGTATTTGCCTGATGGGCGTGACGCTAGCCAGCAAAGCGCATTTGAAGCGGCTGAAATAGCTCCTCAAGCGCTCGAATCGCTGTTTTGTGAAGCTTGCCAGCGTCCTTTCCATGTCAGTGTCGATAATCTGGGTGGGGAGGTAGACGTCGATCGAGAAAGCTTTGCCTCTCGAGTGGCATTGCGGGCGCAGCGCTACCTGAACGAGGGAGTGCCGCGCCGCGCACAAGCCTTTCATACTGCGTTAAAACGTTATTATCAATGTGGTGCTTCTCTTGAACAGGCCTGTGAGTCAGGGCGTAGAGAGCTGGATGTTGATCGTTAAATGTTGCGGGTTAGATCATGCTGAAGGGTCATCGGTAAGTCTTTGATGTAACGCCAGCATGGCACTGACTTCATCTTCGGGGCGCATCGGTTCAAGCCCAAGTTGATCGAATACCTCTCGACGTTGTAGCTGCCACTGTGCGTCATGCAGGTCGGGGTAGAGGCTTTCTGCAGGCGCCAGTTCAACAAAAGGGTCGATGCCATAAGTGTCAAATAAGCGAGCCAGGGCGAGTTCATCTTCGCCGCTGCCACCGGTGTATAGCGTTTCGTTGAAATAATCGGTTTCAAGCTCACGAATCACATCCAGTGGGCTAACGCCAAAGCTTTCCAGTTCTTCAGCGCTATATTCGTAGGTAACGCTATCAGATTCTGCAATCCAGCTATCATCCGGCTGAATCAAGGTATGCTTGATACGTCCATCCGGTAAGGACCAGGCAACAGATAGCGGCAGGCCTTCTTCGTCACCTGTTTCAATGGCAATAAAACCGGGCATTTCACTCATTGTATTTCCTTAACTCTTCATTACGGGTAAACGAAAAAAAGCCGTTGCTGTGTCGCTGGTCGCCTGTGCCAATTCCATCTCGGTGACACCGTGCCAGTGGGCAATTTCCCGCACAATCCAAGGCAGCAGTGCGGGTTCATTCCGTCGCCCTTTAAGTTTGGCGGGGAGGTTGCGTGGCAAAAGATAAGGACAGTCGGTCTCGACCATTAATCGATCAAGGGGAATATCTTTCACCAGCGAGTGAAGGTGGCGACCGCGCCGCTCATCGCAAATCCAGCCAGTGAGTCCTATGTGCAAGTCTAGGTCCAGATAGCCATAAAGGGTATATTTGTCGGCGGTAAAACAATGGATAACGGCATCGCTGATATCGCTGCGCCAATGTTGCAGCATCTCACGCATGCGTGGGCCTGCATCACGTTCATGCAAAAAAAGCGGTAAGCCATTTTCCGCGGCGAGCGCCAGCTGCGCTTCGAATGCGTGTTCCTGCTCTTGGGGTGTCGAGAAGTTGCGATTAAAGTCCAGTCCGCACTCGCCAACAGCAACCACTTCGGGTGTCTCGTGAAGCGCCTTTAACTGGCGCGCCACCTCATTATTCCATCCGCTCGCATCGTGAGGGTGAACCCCCGCAGTGGCATAGACTCCTGGATATTGGCGTGCCATCTCAACGGCTTGCTTAGCATGCTCAATATCCGTGCCCGTCACAATCAGCGTGGATACATTGGCGGCCTGCGACCTGGCAATAACATCACTTAAGTCACGCTGAAAACTCTCATGAGTCAGGTTTGCGCCGATGTCTACTAAAGGCGTAGAAGAGCGAAATTGCAGCGCCTCAGGTAGAACATTATCCATTGCACTTATTGCCAAACGTCACACTCCTTACATTTGTCAAAAAAATCGGTAACAGCGAAAAAACGCCATTGTAACGCTGCTGAGTAACAACGACTAATGATCTATTCCACACCAGCTTATTGACCGAATGGCACGAATTGCAAAAAAACTGGCCCGATAGGTAAACAGTAAACTGATTTTTACTTTTAACATGAAGGTGAAGCATGAAATAAATCGGGCTTAACGCTCTTTAAATAACAACAATAGACAGGTGAAAAACATGCAGCTATCACGTCATTTCGCTATTTCTGCGTTATCAGCAGCCGTCATTGCAGCTGGCTATGCTCCCAGCGTGGCGGCCAATGAAGGCGTTTCTGATAATGAAATTCGTATTGGGTATCTGGCTGATATGTCAGGTGTTTATCGTGATCCGATAGGCCCATTGGGACAAGACGCCATTGAAATGGCGATTGAAGATATTGGCGGCAGCGTAAACGGTTCCCAAGTTGTCGTCTTTAGTGCTGATGATCGCAATAGCCCTGATGTTGGTTCAAGCGTCGTGCGCGAATGGATTGACGAACGTAATGTCGATATGGTCACCGGCCTGGTGGCTTCATCGGTTACATTGGCAGCAGTAGGCCTGCTGGAAGATGCGGATAAACTTGGCTTAGTGAATGGCGCTGTTTCTTCTAGTGTTACTAACGAACACTGTTCTCCCAATCATATCCACTGGGTTTACGATACCTGGGCGATGTCTAACGGAACGGCAAAAGCCATTACGCAGGAAGGGTATAAAAACTGGTACCTGTTAAGTGCCGACTATTCGTTTGGTCATGCACTTGAAGCGGATGTCGAGCGGGTGGTCACCGAAAATGGTGGAACGATAGTCGGTAGCGCGCGCCATCCTTTTCCGAACAATGACTTTTCCTCCTTTATGCTGCAAGCCCAGGCATCAGGTGCTGATGTTATTGCACTCAATAATGCCGGTGGAGACACCATCAATGCCGTTCAAACAGCAGGTGAATTTGGCATTACTCAAGCAGGACAGATTCTCGCGGGTATGGTGTTGTTCAGTACTGATATACGCAGCATCGGGTTAGAAAACGCCCAAGGGCTGCAGTTCACAAAGGCGTGGTATTACGATTTAAATGACGAAACCCGTGCCTGGGCAGAGCGCTTTCGTGAGCGCACCGGCAGCATGCCAACCATGGTGCACGCAGGACTCTATTCCAGCACCCGCCACTATTTGGAAGCCATTGAGGCAACGGGAACAGACGATACGCAAACGGTTCGTCAGCAGATGATCGATACCCCCATTAACGATGTGTTTGCAACCGATGGTTATATCCGTGAGGACGGCCGCATGGTGCATGACATGTATCTCGTTGAAGTGAAAACGCCGGAAGAATCTGCCGATGAAGATGATCTTTTCAGGGTTGTGCGCACTATCCCTGCCGAGGAGGCGTTCCGGCCACTGTCTGAAAGCGTCTGCCCACTCGTCAAGAACTAGGGAAGCGCTGAAGCCTTATCAACAAATCATAAAAATAAGGACTTGGCATGGAACACACAGATTTAATCCATCGTAATACGATTGGTGCTGCGTTAAACCGTAGCGCCCGTAAATACTCTCAGCAGCTCGCGCTGACGTTTGGTGAACGAACGTGGAGCTATCAGGCGCTTAACGAAGCCGCTAATAACGTGGCCAATGGCTTGTTAGCCGCCGGTCTTTCTTCGGGAGACCGGTTGGCGGTTTATGGTAAAAACTCAGATGCTTATGTCATTGCCTGGCTTGCTGCCACTAAAGCAGGCCTAGTGCATGTGCCCATTAATTTTGCGCTAAGTAGTGACGAACTGCGCTATATCCTGGAGCAGTCAGGGGCGAAGGGGTTGCTAAGCGATATTGCGTTAGCCGACAAAGTTCAGGAAGCAACCCAGGATTTAGCATTAACGATCAGCGGAACACTTCATGCTGATCAACACCTTCGTCAGTCAGGCAGTTTTGATGTCCTGGATTGTGCACGCTCCTCTTCATCATCTGGCGAGCCAGCGGTCGCCTTAGAGGGAAGCAGTCTTGCGCAGCTTCTCTATACCTCTGGCACCACGGCAGCGCCTAAAGCGGCAATGATGACCCATCAAGCGCTGATGGCGGAATATATGGCCTGCATGGTTGAGTTGGATATCAAGGGGAGCGACGCTATGTTGGCCGCGCTTCCACTTTACCATTCCGCACAGATGCATGTTTTTTTAATGCCTGCGCTGTTACTGGGTGCCCCAGTTTACCTGCTTGAAGCGCCGCTAGCGGATAACTGCCTGGCGGCCATTGCCGAACAAAACATCGTATCGTTCTTTGCACCGCCAACGGTGTGGATCAGCTTGCTGCGTCATGCAGATTTTGATCAATTCGATCTAACCACGCTTAAAAAAGCCTACTACGGCGCCTCCATCATGCCAGTGCCTGTGTTGGAGGAGATGCAGCGGCGTTTCTCCGGCGTTGGTTTATATAACTGCTATGGGCAGAGTGAGATTGCTCCCCTGGCAACGGTATTACGCCCAGAAGAGCATGCCGAGCGTCCTGCATCGGCGGGGCGCCCCATCCTGACGGTAGAAACGCGCATTGTTGATTTGCAAATGAACGACGTTGCCCCTGGTGAGCATGGGGAGATTGTCCATCGTTCGCCGCAGTTAATGACGGGCTACTGGGATAAGCCTGAGATGACCGAAGAGTCTTTCCAGGGCGGCTGGTTCCATTCCGGTGATGTGGGCTACATCGATGAAGCCGGCTACCTATATGTCGTGGATCGGATTAAAGACGTGATTAATACGGGGGGTGTGCTAGTCGCCAGTCGTGAAGTTGAAGAGGCGCTGTTTAAGCACTCGGCCATTTCGGAAGTAGCGGTAGTGGGGCTACCTGATGAAAAGTGGATTGAAGCGATAACCGCCGTTGTGGTGGTGAAAGAGGGGCAAACGGTTAGCGAAGATGAGCTTATTCATCATGCAAAAAGCTTAGTAGCTCCCTACAAGGTTCCTAAACGTGTGGTGTTTGCCGAGACACTGCCTAAAAGCACCGCCGGTAAAATTCTCAAACGTCACCTGCGCCAGGATCTAAAGGAGTGAGCATGGACGAGCAAACACAGGCGCTATTTCATGACATGATCACACGCTGTCTAGCGCAGGAAGTGGCACCTTTTTATGAGCACTGGGAAGCGGCGGGTGAAATACCGCGCTCGTTATGGTTAGCACTGGGCGCAGCGGGTCTGTTGGGGATTGATCTTGATGAGACCTATGGCGGCTCAGGTGCTGATATTGCCATTACCCAGCTGGCCCTGGAGGAGATGTCTCGGCAAGGGTTTGGTGGGCTAGCCAGCGCTTACAATATTCACGCCAACATCGTGATGCCTTACCTACAGAATTTAGGTACTGATGAACAGCGCGAAGCGTGGCTGCCCCGCATGGCAAGCGGGGAATGGTTGGGGGCAATTGCCATGAGCGAGCCTCATGCCGGCAGTGACCTGGCAGCGATGAAAACCCGCGCCACCAAAACAGCCGATGGGTGGATGCTCAACGGTAGCAAGCTGTTTATTACCAACGGCCAAGTGGCCGATCTCGTTATTGTCTGTGCAAAAACAGACCCAAGTGCCGGTGCAAAAGGGGTCTCACTGTTTTTGGTCGACACGTCACTACCGGGCTTTTCCCGTGGCAAACCGATTAAAAAGATTGGCCAGCATGCCAGCGATACGGCAGAACTGGCGTTCGACCAGCTACGCCTACCCGAAAACGCATTATTAGGGGAAGAAGGCGCTGGTTTCCGGTATCTGATGCAAGAGCTTCCCCGCGAACGGTTAGGTGTAGGTGCCCAGGCGCTTGGAGCGGTAGAGGGCGCTTTGGCGTTAACGCTTGATTACGTCACTCAGCGTCATGCCTTTGGCCAGCGCGTGGCCGATTTTCAAAACACCCGCTTCACGCTGGCTGAAATCAAGGCACAGCTGGATGTTGCTCGGGCTTACTTTGACCAGTGCCTTGATAAATACCGCCAGGGCACGATGACAGGTACCGATGCCGCCATCCTTAAATTACAGCTTAGCGAGTTGCAGTGTCGAGCGGTTGATCGGTGCCTTCAGCTTTTTGGTGGTTATGGTTATACCCATGAATATCCGATTTCACGGTTCTATTTAGATGCGCGTGTGCAAACGATTTACGCCGGTAGCTCTGAGATTATGAAAGAAGTGGTTGCACGTTCGCTGCTAGGCAAAGTGGCTTAAATCCATCATTTAAAGCCCTGACCTTAAGTCCTTTGCCACTGTGGGCCATCACTACGGAGAGATTATGCAACTGGATAGCGTTGTTATTGTAAGCGGTGCTCGCACTGCAATTGGCGGGTTTGGTGGGTCGCTCTCATCGTTCGCGCCTCATGAGTTAGGCACTATCACTGCACAGGAAGCACTGCGCCGTGCGGGCATTGATGGCGCTGATATCGACCATTCTGTGTATGGCCATATTATTACCACCGGGCCTGAAGACGCCTACCTTGCTCGTCATATCGCATTGAGTGCGGGTGTACCGAAAGACGCCGGTGCTTTTAATGTTAATCGGCTGTGTGGTTCTGGCGTGCAGGCGGTGATATCCGCAGCACAGCAAATCGCGCTTGGCGACAGCCGCTTGGCATTGGCAGGAGGGGCTGAATCCATGTCGCGAGGTGCCTATCTACTGCCACCTCAAGCACGCAATGGAATTCGCTTGGGCGATGCCAATATCCAGGATCTTACCCTTGGTATACTGAGTGATCCATTTGGCAGTGGGCATATGGGGATCACCGCTGAAAATATCGCCAAGCAGTATGGCTTAAGTCGCGAGCAGTTGGATCAGTTCGCCGTGGAGAGCCATCACAAGGCGGCAAACGCCATTGCGCAAGGGCGTTTTGACGAGCAAATCGTGCCTGTTGACGTGACGAAAGGTAAACAGACAGTTTCCTTTGTTCGTGATGAGCATGTGCGTGAAGGGGTCGAGTTAAGTGATTTAACACGGCTTAAACCGGCTTTTAAAAAAGACGGAATGGTGACCGCAGGGAATGCCTCCGGGATCAACGATGGCGCAGCCACCCTGGTGCTGGCGCACGCCGATGAAGCACAGCAGCGAAATCTAACCGTTAGAGCACGCCTTCGCGTAGCGACCACTGCCGGTGTGGAGCCTTCGCTAATGGGGCTTGGGCCAATCCCCGCGGTGAAACGCTGTCTTCAACAGGCAGGGCTGACGATCAATGATATTGATGTGATTGAGTCCAATGAAGCCTTTGCAGCACAGGCGATGGCAGTTGCCGATACGCTGGGTTTTCCATTGGAGAAGCTGAACCCGAATGGTGGGGCGGTGGCCCTCGGGCATCCGGTAGGCGCGACGGGTGCCATCTTGATCCTGAAAGCCTTACACGAACTGGAGAGACGCCAGGGGCGCTATGCTTTGATCACGCTGTGTATCGGCGGTGGGCAGGGCATCGCGCTGTTAATAGAACGCGAGTAATGAACGTTTTTCCAATAACAATCGACAGGTGTGTTTATGTCTACGATAACGCCAAAAATACTTCCTTCTACGCCATCTGCGACTAGCTCGCCTCTGTTAATCAGAGAGCTGCTGGAGTCAGGTGTTCGAATGGCGGGTAACAATCAGATTGTTTATCGAGACCAGAGCCGTCATGACTATCGACGCTTTCGTGAGCGGGTACACCAGCTTGCCCATACGCTAACCGCACAGGGCGTTCAGGCAGGCGATGTAGTAGCCGTCTTGGACTGGGACAGTCATCGTTATTTAGAGTGTTTTTTTGCCATTCCGATGATTGGCGCCGTTCTGCATACCGTCAATGTACGTTTGGCGCCCGAGCAAATTCACTACACGATGGAGCACGCTGAAGACGTCTTTGTGCTGGTCCACGAGGATTTCGTACCGCTACTGGAACCGCTCGCTGATAAGCTACCTGACATCCGCGGTTATCTGCTTTGTCAAGAAACGGCGAGTCAAGAAACGGAGAGCCAAGAAACGGCGAGAACCGTCAGCACGTCACTGCCGTTAGTCGGTGAGTTTGAAGCGTTGTTAAGCGAGCAACCAACGCATTACGATTTCCCGTTTTTTGATGAAAATGCAGTGGCCACACTGTTCTACACCACGGGCACGACCGGCAATCCAAAAGGGGTGTTTTTTACCCATCGCCAACTGGTACTGCACACACTAGGCGAAGCCAGTACTTTCCAGGCACCGGGCTTTGAGCTGCTCAATCGCGACAAGGTGTACATGCCGATTACGCCGATGTTCCATGTGCATGCATGGGGCGTGCCTTACACCGCCACATTGATGGGGGCGACCCAGGTGTACCCTGGCCGCTACGAACCTGAAATGCTGGTCAAGCTGCTGGTCAATGAAAAAGTCGATTTCTCCCACTGCGTGCCAACGCTGTTAAATATGGTGGTGAGCGCTGATGCCATTGCATCGAAAAAAATTGATTTAAGCGGTTGGAAGGTCCTCGTGGGCGGCAGTGCGCTTACCCAAGCCTTAGCTAGCCGTGCCTGGTCACTGGGAATTGATACGCGCAGCGCTTACGGCATGTCAGAAACCTGCCCGCTGCTGACGGCTGATATTTTACCTCGGGAGGTCACGGAGGCCGATTTTGACGTGCAGCTTCCTTGGCGGTGTAAAGCTGGCTTGCCCGTGCCTTTGGTGAAATTGCAGGTGGTGGATACCAACGGAGAGCCGTTACCCCACGATGGCGTCAGTGTGGGCGAAGTGCGAGCTCAGGCTCCCTGGTTAACCCAGGCGTACTATAAGGAAGAGAAGCGCAGTGAAGAACTTTGGCGGGATGGATGGCTACATACCGGCGACGTTGGTTCGATTGACGAGCATGGTTTCCTGGCTATTAGCGACCGCATTAAAGATGTCATCAAAACCGGTGGCGAATGGATCTCTTCACTTGAGCTGGAAAGCTATATCAGTCAGTGCCCAGGCGTCGCTGAAGTGGCGGTGATAGGCGTTACCGATGATAAGTGGGGCGAGCGCCCAGCGGCACTCGTCGTACCCAGCGACTTAAATAATCCGCCTACCGAAGATGACGTTCAAACGTTCATGGAGCGGTTTGTCGAGCAGGGCAGCATCAACCGCTGGGGTATTCCATCGCTGATTCGCTTCGTCGATGAAATACCTAAAACCAGTGTGGGCAAACTGGATAAAAAGCGCATTCGTACCGAGATATAAACGCTAGCGTTTAAACCCCGCCGTTTGTGCCTTTCGGTAGGCGGCGGGGGAGTCTCCTGTCCATTGTTTAAATGCTCGACTAAGGCAAGCCAAGTCTTCGAAGCCTAGTTTTTCAGCAATTGCTGTCAGTGGTTGTGCGCTTCGCGTGAGCGCTTGAATGGCATAATCGCGACGGTATTCGTCTTTAACCGCCTGGAAATGCGTACCTTCAAGCTTCAAGTGTCTTGAGAGCGTTCGGACTGACATGTGTAAAGCATCTGCGACATGCTGCACGGTGCATGACGCGGGTAAGTGGCGGCTAAGGTATTCGCGAACGCGATGCGTGACTAAACGGTCTTCAAAAGAGACATAGAACCAGTCAGCTGGCGCGCGTTGTAGAAATGCACCCAGGTGCTGTTTGGTTTGGCGAATAGGGTGGTTTAGAAGCGCTTTATCAAAGTAAACAGCGGTTTGGGCTTGATCGAATTTTACTTTTCCTGGATAGAAGTAGAGATAGTCAGCGCTGTGAGCGGGTTGCGCGTAGCCGCACTCCATCAATATAGGTGGAATTTTGCGAGCGATCATCCAGGAGGAAATGCCGTGAAACAGTTTTAACATCAGTTCATGGATCAATATACGACTGCCCTGAAGCGGGGCGCGTTCTTTCAGTGCCATTCGGGCAAAGTCACCTTCAAGCGTAAAATCGTAACTGAAATCATCGAGCAGAATACGAAAAAACTGCGTGTAGCGGTGAAGGGCAACATGCAGCGTGGGCGCATCCAGTAAACTCAAGCAGAGGATTTTCAACGATCCACAGCGTAGCGGCCTGGAGAAAAAACATGGTGTTTCATCATCTAGCTCAAGGACAAGTAGACGGTATAGCTCGGCAAACTGCTCAACAGTGACTCGTCCATTCGGCGCGCTTAGAAGAAAGGGGGAAATTCCAGCAAGTTCCAGGTATCGAGCAGGGGAGCGTTCGGTGGCGGGTAAGCCACATAAAAGCTCGTTTACAAAGTGCATTGAGACGGTAACAGTCACGATGTCAGCCTTAAATGGGGCGCTTGATGCTGCCTTGTTATTATCACGTGATGATGCGACGTTAGCACGATGTGTCGTTTGGCTCTATAAGGGGTCTTCTTAACGTGAGCGCATGCGTTACACTGTGCGCCTCATGATTAAGGAGGACACTGCGTGACCTTGTTACGACTCGAACAGCTGCAACTCGCCTACGGCACCCAAGTACTGCTTAACCGCGCCGACCTGACGGTAGAAAGAGGCGAGCGGCTGGCGCTGGTCGGGCGCAACGGTACCGGAAAGTCAACGCTATTAAAACTGGTGGCGGGTGACATTCATGCCGACGATGGCTCTATCTGGCGTGCTCCAGGGTTGAAAATCGGCGTACTCTCTCAAGAGTTGCCGGAATCCTCAGGCATGACGATTTTTGATATGGTCGCTCAGGGGTTGCCGGAAGCCGGAGAGCTGCTTTCTGAATATCAGCATTTAATCCATGATCCTGACCCCGATATGGATCGCATGGCCAAACTGCAAACCCGCATTGAGGCCATCGATGGCTGGTCGTTTCATCAGAGTATTGATGTCGTGCTTACGCGCCTGGGATTACCCCCTGAAGCCGAAATGAGCGCGCTTTCGGGTGGCTGGCGTCGCCGTGTAGCCTTGGCACGTGCACTGGTGTCTGACCCCGATCTGCTGCTGCTGGATGAGCCTACCAACCACCTTGATCTGGATACGATTGCCTGGCTGGAAGAACAACTGCTGGCATTTAATGGCGCGGTATTACTGATTACCCATGACCGTGCCTTCTTATCCAAACTGGCCACCAATATTCTTGAACTGGATCGTGGCAAGTTAGGCCGCTACCCCGGCAAATACGTCGAGTACCAGGAACGCAAGCAGCACGAGCTGGAAGTTGAAGCGCGCGAAAATGCGCTTTTCGACAAAAAGCTGGCCCAGGAAGAAGTCTGGATTCGTCAAGGTGTTAAAGCACGGCGTACCCGTAATGAAGGGCGTGTCAGAGAGCTCGAACAGATGCGCGTCGAGCGCAGTCAGCGCCGAGAGCGCCAGGGTTCTGCCAACCTGAACGTTGATAGCGGGGAACGCACTGGCAAGCGGGTCGTTGAGCTGAAGGGTGTGACACACCGCTTTGGTGATGAAGCCATTCTTCGCGACATCAATCTTGAAGTGATGCGCGGTGATCGTATTGGGTTCCTGGGCCGCAATGGGGCCGGTAAAACCACACTGCTGAAAATTCTGCTGGGTGAACTGACCCCGACAGAAGGCAGCGTACAGTTGGGTACCAACCTTCAGGTCGCCTACTTTGACCAACTTCGTGCCGGGCTTGAGTTGGATAAAACTGTCTACGACAACGTCGCCCAAGGCAGCGATCGGGTCACCGTTGGCGGAAAAGATCGCCACGTGATGAGCTACCTTCAGGACTTTCTGTTCACACCTGACCGTGTTCGGCAGCCGGTGAAAGCGCTTTCCGGCGGTGAATCCAATCGCCTGTTGTTAGCCAAGCTGTTTACCCAGCCTGCCAACGTATTGGTATTGGATGAGCCCACCAACGACTTGGATATGGAAACCCTGGAGCTGCTTGAAGAGCTGCTGTTGGACTTTGATGGCACGCTGCTACTGGTCTCTCACGACAGGACGTTTATGGATAACGTCGTGACCAGCATGCTGGCGTTTGAAGGCGAGGGCTGTGTACGTGAATACGTCGGTGGCTACACGGACTGGATTCGCCAGGGCGGTAAATTGCCGCCTGCGCCGTGGGAAGGCGCCGCTCGTCAGAACACTGAGCCTACCAGTGTTGCAGTTGATAAAGCGCCAGAGAAGCCGGTTGCAGAACCTGCCAGGAAAACCGTCAAACTTTCCTATAAGTTGCAGCGAGAGCTGGACGCCTTGCCCGCCGACATTGAGCGGTTGGAAGGCGAAGTAGAAACCTTGGAAAAAGAGGTGGGCGATCCGGCTTTCTATCAGCAGGACTCAGGGGCTGTGACGGCGAAGTTGCAAGCGTTGGAAAACGTCCAGCAGTCGCTTGAAAAAGCGATGGAACGTTGGATGGAGTTGGAGGCGATGACCAACGGCGATTAATGCCATGTTGCCTACAATGACGTTTTATCGTGGAAAAAGGCACCCCATCGGGGTGCCTTCAGTGACTAGATTAACGCTAAGTAGTGGTGTTTCTACTCGTCACTTTCTTCGCCTTTTTTACCGACTCTAACGGCCAGAACGTCGCACTGGGCCCCGTGCAGCACGCCTGTGGAGGTAGAGCCCAGTAGCAGGGCAAAGCCATGACGACCATGAGATCCGACCACGATCAGGTCCACTTCGTTTTCCTGGGCAAAGCGGTGAATTTCGGTATCTGGCATGCCAACCAGTACATGCTGGTCCTCAGCAGGTATATGTGGGCTGGCAATTTCTGCCAGACGCTTTTTGGCATGGTCATCCAGTTGGTCCTGAATGCTGGTGAGGTCCATGGGAATATCGCCCCCATAGGCAAATCCCAGCGGCTCCAGAGTATGCATAATGGAAATCTTGGCAGCGTTATTGCGCTCAGAGATCGCAATGGCACGTTCGAGGACCTTGTGTGAATCCTTGGTCAAGTCGACGGCAACCAGAATGTGATGATAGCTCATAGCGGCTCCTTGGTATGGGACAAACAAGCGATAAGTCTAAGGTTGATGCCTATCACTTTAGGCCGAGTTCTGTTGATTAACAACGACCTGGATCATCGTTTTGGATACTGTTGTCGTTGTCAGGCACTCATCTGACGTCTTAATTCTTCAAGAAGGTGCAAGTGATGGAATGGTTGCTAATTATTATTGTGGTGATGTTTGTTGTGGCACCGGTGATGTGGCTAAAGCCATCCCCGCGCCAACAACGACAGGCAGCGTTGCGCAGCAGTGCACGCAAACAGAATGTCGAGGTGAAATTGGCAGTGCCACCGCTACACTATGTCAATCAGGTGATGCCCGGTTATCAATGGCGTTACCCCCAGGAAGCGCCGGGGCCTGACTTTCTGCTGGTCCGCGATAGCAATGCCAGCGACGCGTTAGCGCCTTACCACGCTGGCTGGCGGTGGCGAGTTGCTCCGTTGCGGGCATGGCCTGAGCAGGCAGATACCATCCTCAAAACGCTGCTGGAACGATTGCCCCAGGATGCCCTGGTGCTGGAATCCAGCGAATCTGCATTAACCCTGTGGTGGTGGGAATCCCAGGATGCCGAACGTTTTTCCACTTACATCAATGACTTCATCATGTTGCGTAACTGTCTGAAAGGCCATTCAGACCACGCGAATAAAACACCTCCGCTTTCAGTACCTGCTCATCGAAAAGACGTGTCATGACAGAGACGAGGCATCTATCCCCTGATCTTTGGCCTGAATAGCCAGGCCATTCGCCTCGATGTGTGCAAGCCAACTTTCCAGTTTCTCGATTTCGCTGTCCTCAAGGCCAGCGAGCATTTCTGCGCGTGCCTTTGAGGCAACGGCATCAATCTGTTCCAAAAGTGGTAAGGCCTCATCGGTCAGGTATATGCGTTTCGCGCGCCGATCACTTCCGCAGGCATGCCGTGCAATCAGCCCCTGTGACTCCAGCTGGCTCAGGGTGCGAACTAACGACGGTGCTTCAACGCCAATATTGCGGGCAAGCTCAGATTGGGTCTGTCCATCTCCCACTCGCCATAATTGATACAGTGTTACCCATCGGGTCTGTGTTAACCCCAGTGGAGCGAGACGGCGATCAAGGATAGAGCGCCACAAGTGAGGCAGCCGGGCGATACGTAAACCAATAGTTGAAGCCATAAAAATCCTAGATGGGGTGTCCTCATTAAGAGTGAATTGTCGATAGGCGGTTGGTTGAATGCAAGCCTCCTCTTGGAACGGTATGCCTTTAAATCAGGACTTGACGTATGAAATGTTCTCGACCAAGCTAAGAGAATCAAACGGCCGTATGAAAGTGGTTTCTGTTACCGGTTTATGGAGCAAGACGGATGATCTATCAAGGTAATGCCATTTCGGTGGTGCGCAGCGATGAAGACATCGCAACTCTCACTTTTGATTTGCAGGGTGAGTCGGTCAATAAACTCTCCGGCGCTGTGATCAAGGAACTGGGCGAAGCAGTTCAGACCCTCAGTGCCGAGCAAGGGCTTAATGGCCTGATTATTGCCAGCGCGAAAGACGCCTTTATTGTGGGGGCAGATATTACTGAGTTTCATCAATTCTTCGATAAAGGGGAGGACTATCTTGTCGAGATGAATCTCAAGGTCCACGAGATTTTTAATGCGATTGAAGATTTGCCATTTCCTACTGTTACGGCAATCAATGGCTTGGCGCTCGGCGGGGGCTGTGAAGTCCTGCTAACGACAGATTTCCGCATCATGAGCGACAACGCCAAAATTGGCTTGCCAGAAACCAAACTGGGGATTATCCCGGGATGGGGCGGCTGTGTTCGCCTGCCGCGTATGATTGGCGCAGATAATGCCATTGAGTGGATCGCTGGCGGCACCGAAAATCGTGCTGATGCTGCGTTGAAGGTAGGGGCTGTTGATGCGGTTGTGCCTCAATCTGATCTGCTGGAAGCGGCGGCTGATATCCTTCATCGTGCCAATGCCGGTGAGCTGGACATTGAAGCACGCCGTAATGAAAAGAAGTCGCCGCTTAATTTAAACGCCATTGAACAGATGATGGTGTTTGAAACGGCCAAGGGTTATGTCGCTGGAAAAGCTGGCCCACACTACCCAGCACCGATTGAAGCGATCAAAGTGATCCAGAAAGGCGCAGGTGAAGGGCGTGAACGGGCGCAGCAGATTGAGGCCAACACCTTTGCGCGCATGGCGTTAACCGATGTTGCCTTCAACCTTGTTGGGTTGTTCATGAGTGACCAGCTGGTCAAGAAGAAGGGCAGCGGTTACGAAAAGCAGTCTCAACCGGTCAAGCAGACCGCTGTACTGGGCGCCGGCATCATGGGCGGCGGCATTGCCTACCAGAGTGCGTCAAAAGGCACGCCCATCCTGATGAAAGATATCAAGGATGATGCTATCGAGCTGGGCCTCAAGGAAGCACGCAAGCTATTTTCCAAACAGGTTGAACGCAAGAAACTTAGCGTTGAACAAATGGCAACGAAGCTCTCCAATATTCGCCCGACATTGTCTTACGGTGATTTTGGCAATGTCGATCTGGTTGTTGAAGCGGTCGTTGAAAACCCCAAAGTGAAGGGGGTGGTGCTTGCCGAAGTGGAAGACATGGTGAGCGAAAACACCATTCTTACCTCGAACACGTCGACGATTTCGATCAATCGATTGGCTGCTAACCTCAAGCGTCCCGAAAACTTCTGCGGTATGCACTTTTTCAATCCGGTGCATCGCATGCCCCTGGTTGAAGTTATTCGCGGTGAAAAAACGTCCGATGCCGCTGTTGCTGCAACGGTTGCTTATGCACGTTCCATGGGTAAAACCCCGATTGTGGTCAACGATTGCCCAGGTTTTCTGGTCAACCGGGTGCTGTTCCCCTACTTTGGCGGCTTCAGTTTCCTGATGGAGCAGGGTGCCGACTTCCAGCGCGTTGACAAGGTTATGGAAAAATTCGGATGGCCAATGGGGCCTGCCTATCTGCTGGATGTTGTGGGCCTGGATACCGCTGTGCATGCCAATGAAGTCATGGCCGAAGGCTTCCCGGATCGCATGGCCCGTGATGCCAAAACGGCGATTCAGGTAATGTTCGAGAATGACCGGTTAGGTCAGAAAAATGCCAAAGGTTTTTACGCTTACGAAGAAGATAAAAAAGGCAAGCCCGTCAAGGTAAGCGACGAGCAGGCCCATAAGCTTGTGAGCAGTGTCGTTAAAGAGAAAAAAGACGTTTCTGACGAGGATATCATCGCGCATTTGATGGTGCCGCTGTGTCTGGAAACGGTTCGCTGCCTGGAAGATGGAATTGTCGATTCAGCTGCTGAGGCAGATATGGCGCTGATTTACGGCATTGGTTTCCCGCCGTTCCGTGGTGGGGCGCTACGTTACATTGATGCCATGGGCGTGGCTGAGTTTGTTGCTCTGGCGGACCGCCTGGCAGAAGAGTTAGGAGCGCTTTACGCGCCGACTGAGAAGTTGCGTCAGATGGCGAAGAATAACCAGCGCTTCTATTCAGGTACTCAGGCCTAAGTCACCACGTAAAGGAGAAATATGATGAGTTTGAATCCGAGAGATATCGTGGTGGTAGACGGTGTACGTACCGCCATGGCAAAAGCAAAAAACGGTGCATTTCGTAACGTGCGCGCCGAGAACCTATCGGCGGCAGTGATGCAGTCGCTGTTTGACCGTAACGCCAACCTTGATCCATCAGAAGTCGATGACGTGATCTGGGGCTGTGTCAATCAGACCCTTGAGCAGGCCATGAACATCGCACGTAACGCAGCGATTATGACCGGAA
The DNA here is from genome assembly GCF_052983955.1 of Halomonas sp. LS-001. Classification (NCBI taxonomy): domain Bacteria; kingdom Pseudomonadati; phylum Pseudomonadota; class Gammaproteobacteria; order Oceanospirillales; family Halomonadaceae; genus Halomonas; species Halomonas sp. LS-001. The sequence continues at coordinate 2,263,925 of NZ_CM129816.1, read as the reverse complement.
TTCCCCGTTCGGTTCCTGCGCAAACGGTCAACCGGCTATGTGGCTCGTCAATGACGGCCTTACATATTGCAGCGGCCAATATTAAAGCCGGCATGGGTGACTTTTACGTTATTGGTGGGGTTGAGCACATGGAACATGTGCCGATGGCCCACGGCGTTGATGTGAATCCTGCTGCCAGTAAATATGCGGCAAAAGCGGCCATGATGATGGGGCTTACTGCTGAACTTCTGGGCAAAATGCATGGCATTTCCCGAGAAGATCAGGATAAGTTTGGCGTGCGTTCTCACCAGCGTGCCCAGGCAGCCATGGAGAATGGCCGCTTCGATAACGAAATTATCGGTATGGAAGGTCATGACCAGCGTGGCTTTAAAGTGCTGTTTAAAAATGACGAAGTGATTCGCCCTGAAGCGAGCATGGAATCGATGGCCAGCCTGAAACCAGTGTTTGACCCGCGTAATGGGTCGGTTACTGCCGGTACGTCATCTGCGCTGTCGGTAGGGGCTTCCGCGATGGCGGTAATGAGCTATGAACGTGCTCAGGCGTTAGGACTGGAGCCAATTGCGAAGGTGCTTTCGACCGGCGTGGCAGGTTGTGATGCCTCAATCATGGGTTATGGCCCGGTACCTGCGTCCAAAAAAGCACTCAAGGCGGCTGGCCTGTCGGCGGCGGATATCCAGACAGTTGAGCTGAATGAAGCCTTTGCAGCCCAGGGGTTACCGGTCCTGAAAGATCTTGGTTTCCTTGATGCCATGGATGAAAAAGTGAATCTGAATGGCGGTGCCATTGCGCTGGGTCACCCGCTGGGTTGTTCGGGTTCACGTATCTGCACCACGCTGCTGAATGTCATGCAGCAGCAGGATACCTCACTGGGGCTTGCCACCATGTGTATCGGTATGGGGCAGGGCGTTGCGACCGTGTTTGAACGACTCAAATAAGCACATCGCTTAGCGACAAAAACGGCACCCATGCGGTGCCGTTTTTTATTGCATGCTGCTAGGTAGTTTGAAACGCAGTACGATGAAAGTCAGCTGCCGCTTGGACTTCCGCGATGCCACAGCTATCGGGTGCCGGGACGGTATTGCCTGCTAGAACAGCCAGCACCGCTCGGGTGCCGTTGGCCAGCGATTCCAGGTTATAGCCGCCTTCTAAAACGAAGACTAAGCGATCCTGGCAGTGCTGTTCCGCCAACTGTTGCAAGAAACCGGTCAGTGCACCAAAGCCATCGTAAGAAACATTGAGCGCTAAATCATGCCAGTGTGGGTCAAAGCCAGCTGAGACTAAAATGATATCCGGCTTAAACCATGCAGCAGCTGGCGCTAGAATATCGCGAAAGGCTTTCAAAAACGCTTCATCGCCGGCACCGGCGGGTAGTGGGACATTAATTGTGGTGCCTTCTGCCAGGCCCGCACCGACCTCTTCGAGATGACCTGAGCCAGGATAGAAAGGCGCAGCGCGATGAATATCAAAAAACATGACATCGGGTTCTGCCCAAAAAATATCCTGGGTGCCGTTGCCATGATGGGCGTCCCAGTCGACGATGAGAACACGCTCACAGCCCAGTGCACTGCGCGCATGAGCCGCTGCAACCGCGACATTATTGAATAAGCAAAAACCCCTGGCGCGGACGGGTTCGGCGTGGTGGCCAGGTGGGCGTACCAGCGCAAATGCGCTTTTTGCACGTTTTTCCATCACTGCTTCAACTGCCGCAATCGCCGTGCCTGCAGCGACTTCTGCCGCCTCAATGCTGCCTGGTGAGACTGCCGTCGTATCCACGTCCAGCCAGGCATTTTTTCCGCGCAGGCTAAAAATATCGTTGAGATAAGAGGTGGTGTGTACCCTGGCTAATTGTTCAAACGTAGCCGCTTTGCCCCCTTCAGTGTGAAGGTCTGCAATCGGTGCTTTTTTAAGCAGCTGTTGAATAGCTTGTAAACGGCCAGGATGTTCAGGGTATTTCCATGGCACCGGGAGTCCTGATAGAAGCTGACGAATGCGTTTATCGATTCGATCGGGTAAAAAATCAGCCTCGATATTGGGTTCATGAGCGAGAACACGATCATCGTAGAAGGCAATGACGTTATGCATAAAGGTCACCTAAATACGTGCGTTAAGTAACTGCAATAGAGATGAGTAGTGGCTTTCCGTGACTTTCCATTGCGCTGTGGGCACGAAATGCTTACTGATAGTAAGGCAGGCCAGGCGGATTTATACAATGCCGTATTCAATACTAAGCGCTAAGGTTAAGCTGAGTTCTTCTACCTGATCGGCAAATGCGTCCTGCCACTCGCCGCGTAAGGTAAGAGGTTCCTGCACCCAGCGCCAGCGTAACCCTGTAACAATGCTTTCTACTGCGCGCCGTGTGCCGGTGCCATCTTTGCCCGCACGAATATAAAGTGCGCATGGAAGCCCTTGTTTTTCTTCCAGTATGCTGTAGTAACTGCGATCAAAAAAATCCTTAAGTGCGCCGCTCATGTAGCCCAGGTTTTCTGTCGTGCCTAACAAGATGCCATCGCAGGCGCGAATGTCATCAGGTCCGGCCTCAAAAGGCGTTTTTACTGTACAGGTAACCTGCTCGATAATGTCTTGGGTCGCACCACGCTGCGCGGCATCACGCAGAGTACAGGTATTAATTGATGGCGCATGGGCAACGATTAAGAGGTGTTTCACTGTTGAGCCCTCGTTAGATGGAAGTTTGCGTGGTAAACGCAAAGTGTCGCACTGCCAAGTACGATCATGATGAGAGCCTATATGTCTGATAATACCTCTATCAATGTTTTCTATGACGCTGTCTGCCCCGGCTGTCGCAAAGATCGTCGTCTTTTTGAGCGCTTGGCTGGCAAGCATGGTAATGGGATTAATAGTAATCGGATTAACTGGCAGTGGCATTCCGCTAAGCTGAATTAGTGTTGACATCTTGCCGCTATTCAACAAGGCTGGAGCTGCTTTTTTGTTTTGTCCTTTTAGGAGAGCAGCATGGCATTTGCACTATCTGATTTGCAGGTTTCCAGCACTGCGTTTGAATCGCATCAAAAGATACCTTCCAAACACACTGGAGAAGGTGAAGACGTATCACCGCAATTGGCCTGGCAAGATGCTCCTGAGGGTACGCAAGGATATGCCGTCATCTGCCATGATCCAGATGCTCCGCTTGTTCAGAATGGTCAGTACGGATTTGTGCACTGGGTATTGTATAACCTGCCAGCCACAGTGACGTCCCTGGACGAAAGTGACCCGCAAGGTACTCAGGGAAAAAATGACATGGGTAACCTTGGCTACAATGGGCCAATGCCACCGGAAGGTCATGGTGTTCATCATTATTACTTCTGGGTGTTAGCACTGGATAGCCAGACGTCATTGCCTGAAGGATTGACATTGCCTGAGTTACTGGAGGCTCTTGAACCTCACCTGATTGGCATGAACCGCTTGATTGGTACATATCTTCGCCAATAAGCATCACGTGCAAGACATTGGGTGTTACTTGGTCTTGTAACGCTTTTGTCGATTTTAACTTTTGTCGATTTTAATAAGCCGCCACATCATTTGATGGAGGCGGTTTTTTTTGTGCACTGATGACGCAATGAAAGATAGGCATCGGGCGGAGTATAAGCTGTAATAGTTTCTTTGAATGATAATGATTGTCGTTTTTGATGGTAAATGCGTCGAACTTGCACGTAAAACGCGAGATAATTGTTGAGTAATTTGGTCAGGGTCTTCACAATTTTTTTATACAGGACTAAAATGGTACGCAATTAAATCATCATGACGCCGGCCCGCTGACCCAACGCAGGGAGAAGACGAAATGCTTAAGCTTTCACGGCTAACTGACTACGCGGCAGTGGTGATGGCGCAGATTGCCAGGCACCCTGATACACCGCATGCGGCGGCAGAGCTTGCCGAAGCCGTGCAGCTTCCGCACCCAACTGTCAGTAAAACGCTGAAAATGTTGGTGAAAGCAGGGCTGTTGGTTTCTCAACGCGGTGCACAGGGTGGTTATCAGCTGGCGCGTTCGGCGTCTTCAATTACGGCTGCCGATATTATTACCGCCATGGAGGGGCCGGTGGCGGTCACTACCTGTAGCCAGGCGGAGGGTGAGTGCGAGCTTGCCAGCACCTGTGGAGTGGCCGATAACTGGCAGCGCGTATCGATGGCTATCCGCACTCTTCTTGAAAGTGTAACGCTGGCGCATCTGGCCGCCACCACACCGATCAAGCTTCCTGTGCAACTTCCTATTCAAAGTATTAGCGTTGAGGCGGTTTCAGCCTGACGCGGTAACTATTCAAATGATCACGGCGAGCAGGCCTCGCCACCCAACTGCCCGGAGGGTAACACCATGGCAACTGAAGAAATGGAACAGTTGGTGCGTCGCGAGTACAAAGACGGCTTTGTAACGGATATCGAAAGCGACACGCTGCCACCTGGTCTAAATGAAGACACCATTGCCTTTATTTCCAATAAAAAAGGTGAGCCCGAATGGATGCTGGAGTGGCGTCTGGATGCTTATCGCCAGTGGCTGAAAATGAAGGAGCCTTCCTGGGCACACCTTGATTATCCACCGATTGATTATCAGTCAATTTCATATTTCAGTGCGCCAAAGCGTCCTGAAGACGGTCCTCAAAGCCTGGATGAGGTCGATCCCAAGCTTTTGGAAACCTATGAAAAACTGGGTATTCCGCTGCACGAACGTGCCGCCCTGGCCGGTGTTGCGGTGGACGCGGTGTTCGATTCGGTATCGGTGACTACCACCTTCAAAGAAACCTTATCTGAGGCGGGCGTGATCTTCTGCTCGATCTCTGAAGCCGTGCGCGAACATCCGGAATTGATCAAACAGTACCTGGGCACAGTGGTTCCCAAAAACGATAACTATTTTGCGGCATTGAATTCCGCCGTATTTACCGATGGCTCCTTTGTCTTTGTTCCCAAGGGTGTGAAATGCCCGATGGAGCTGTCGACGTATTTCCGCATCAATGCGGCGAATACCGGCCAGTTTGAGCGCACCCTGATTATCTGCGAAAGCGGTGCCGAGGTGTCATACCTAGAAGGCTGTACTGCTCCGATGCGCGATGAGAACCAGCTGCACGCAGCGGTTGTCGAGCTGGTAGCGCTGGACGATGCCTATATCAAATACTCGACCGTGCAGAACTGGTATCCAGGCGATGAGAATGGCGTTGGTGGTATCTATAACTTTGTGACCAAACGCGGTGATTGTCGTGGCGATCGTTCGCGCATCAGCTGGACACAGGTTGAGACCGGTTCGGCAATTACCTGGAAATATCCTTCCTGCATGTTACGCGGCAAAGACAGTGTGGGTGAGTTCTATTCCGTTGCGGTGACCAATGGTCGTCAGCAGGCCGATACGGGCACCAAGATGGTCCACATTGGTGAAGGCACTCGCTCGTATATCGTGGCGAAAGGTATTTCAGCGGGCAGAAGTGATCAGTCATACCGTGGTCTGGTGAAAATTGGCCCGCGAGCCAAAGGCGCGCGCAACTTTACTCAGTGCGACTCGTTGTTGATTGGCGATACCTGTGGCGCACATACCTTCCCGTATCAGGAAATCAGTAACAGCACGGCGACCGTTGAGCATGAAGCAACGACCTCCAAAATTGGCGAGGATCAGCTGTTTTATTGCCGTAGCCGAGGCATTTCGGAAGAAGATGCTGTCAGCATGATCGTTAATGGCTTCTGCAAAGATGTGTTTCAGGAATTGCCGATGGAATTCGCAGTAGAAGCGGAAGCATTGCTCAGCGTTACCCTCGAAGGCGCCGTAGGCTGATTTGGCTTTTGCCACATTTTGGCTGTTTATTTTTACTGTTTATCCGTTATGAGCCACGCCACAACAGGCGCCATCAAATATTTAATGTAAAAGGGTTTTATCATGCTTGAAGTCAACGATTTACACGTCAGCGTAGAAGGTTCCGAAATTCTGAAAGGCTTGACCCTGTCGATTCGTAAAGGTGAAGTCCACGCCATCATGGGGCCTAACGGTGCAGGTAAGTCGACGCTTTCTGCCGTTATCGCCGGTAAGGATGGCTACGAGGTCACTCAAGGGTCAATTACCTTTGAAGGCAAGGACGTGCTTGAGATGGAAATTGAAGAGCGCGCTCAGGCAGGCTTGCTGCTGGGTTTCCAGTACCCGGTTGAAATCCCTGGGGTTAAAAACGTTTATCTGCTGAAATCGGCACTCAACGCTCAGCGTGCAGCGCGCGGTGAGGGGGAAGTGCCAGCGCCTGAGTTTCTGAAGCTGGTCAAGGAAAAGCTGGGCTTTATGAAAATGGACCCAAGCTTCCTGCAGCGTGCGGTAAACGAAGGCTTTTCCGGCGGTGAAAAGAAGCGCAACGAAATCCTCCAGATGCTGGTACTGCAGCCGAAACTGGCGATGCTGGATGAAATTGACTCAGGCCTGGACATTGATGCCATGAAAGTCGTGGCTGATGGTGTCAACAGCCTTCGTGATGCTGAGCGTTCTATCCTGCTGGTGACTCACTATCAGCGCCTGCTTGATTACATCACGCCTGATAAAGTCCACGTGTTGGTTGATGGTCGCATCGTCAAAACCGGTGATGCTGAGCTTGCAAAAGAGCTCGAAGCGAATGGCTATGAAGGTATTGCGGAGGAGTCTGCGGCATGAGCGACACGTTAACGTTTCTTGAAACGCTAAATCAGCATCGCCAAGCGCTCGGCGCGGAGCCCACCTGGATTGCGGCGCGTCGTCAGGCGGGTGCTGCACGCTTTGAGGCGATGGGATTTCCTACACGCCGTGATGAAGAGTGGAAATACACCGATGTACGTGGGATTGCGCAAGGTAATTTTGCGCTGGCAGATAATGCTGATTTCTCTCAGGCAACCGCAGCCGCATTAACCTTGCCGATTGAGGCGCATCGTTTGACGTTTGTCGATGGTGTTTTTTCCGCACCATTGTCAGACCTTGAAAACCTGCCAGAAGGCTTGCAGGTTCTGCCTCTTTCAAAAGCCTTGGACGTTAACCATGAGGCGGTAGGTGGCCCGCTCGGGCGTCTGACCGGAGTGGATTTTTCACCGTTTGCCGCGCTGAACACAGCATTTATGGAAGAAGGGGCAGTCATTCGTATTGGTGCTGGCTGCGTGGTTGACAAGCCGATCATCGTGCAGTTCTTATCGCGTGCCAATGCGTCACCGACCATGTGCCACCCGCGGGTACTGGTCGAGGCAGCAGGGCGCAGCGAAGCCACCTTGATCGAGCATTATATTGGCGAAACCGACGCGCAGAATTTTACCAATGTGGTTGGTGAGTTCATGCTGGATCGTGGCGCCATTCTTCAGCATTACAAGCTGCAGGAAGCTCCGTTAGGCGACTATCACGTCGCTAGCATGCATGTAGAGCAGAATCGAGACAGCCGCTATACCTCCTATAACCTGAATCTGGGTGGCGCGCTGGTGCGCAATGACCTGATCAGTGATCTTAACGGGCAGGGCGCTGAAACCAATTTCCTCGGGCTGTTCTTTGGGCAGGGTCGTCAACATGTTGATAACCATACCAAAGTGAACCACAATGCAGCGCTGACGTTCTCCAACGAGAACTACAAAGGCATTCTGGATGATCGTGCGCATGGCGTGTTTAACGGCAAGGTGTTTGTTAAGCGTGATAGTCAGAAAATCGAAGGTTTCCAAAGCAACCAGAACCTGCTGCTGTCTGATCGTGCGCGTATTGACGCCAAGCCCGAGCTGGAAATCTACGCAGATGACGTCAAGTGCTCTCACGGCACTACAACCGGCCAGCTGGATGAAAATGCCGTTTTTGCGTTGCGCACACGTGGCATTGATGAAGCGACGGCACGTGCACTGTTAACGCTGGCATTTGCCGGTGAAGTGCTTGAAGAAGTCCGGCTTGATGCGGTGTCCGAGCGGGTTGAGCTAGCAGTGGCGGGTAGATTGCCTGAGCGCTTTAACCTGACAGGACTGGTGGAAGCTGCCGCCGCACTTAACGAGTCAGATTAAGTCGTCAGCACGGTCTCTATGATCGCAAAAGCGGTCATAGGGTTAGGTAACAGGTTTGTTTACAGGTGCCGCAGGAGTTCTTAATGCCCAATACCGCTGTTGTCACGCCAGATTTATCTCATCAGCCAGCGTTTGACGTTGCCCGGATTCGCGAGGAATTTCCAGTACTTCAGCGGGAGGTGCATGGAAAACCCCTGATCTACCTTGATAATGCGGCGACCAGCCAGGTGCCTCGTGAGGTTATTGATGTATTCGCGGATTATTATGGTCGTTATAACGCGAATATTCATCGGGGTCTGCATACCCTGGCAGATGAAGCGACGGCCGCTTTTGAAGGTGCCCGGGAGACGGTGAAGGCATTTATCAATGCAGAAACGTCACGCCAGGTTATCTTTACACGCGGCACAACCGAGGCGATCAATCTGGTTGCCAACAGTTGGGGACGCGCCAATCTCGCAGCTGGAGATGAGGTGCTTATCTCCATGCTGGAGCACCACTCCAATATCGTGCCCTGGCAACTGTTGGCTCAACAGCTGGGCTTTACGATCAAGGTTATTCCCGTCCATGCGGATGGTTCACTGGACATGGATGCCTATCGTGCTCTGCTCGGTGAGCGCACCAAACTGGTAGCGGTTAATTATGTGTCCAATGCTTTGGGGACAATTAACCCGGTACAGGAAATGGCGGCGTTAGCGCATCAGGCCGGAGCGATCATCCTGGTGGACGGTGCTCAGGCAACCCCCCATCAGCGTGTTGACGTACAGGCGATTGGCGCTGATTTTTATGCCTTCTCAGGACATAAAGTGTATGGGCCAACCGGGGTGGGTGTGCTTTATGGCAAGCAAGCGCTGCTCGAAGCCATGCCTCCCTGGCAAGGCGGTGGCGAGATGATTGATACGGTGTCTTTTTCAGGCACTACCTTTGCTGATATCCCGCACAAATTCGAGGCGGGTACTCCGGCTATCGCGGAAGTTATTGCCCTGGGCAAAGCGCTTGACTGGACAACCCGCATCGGGCTGGATGCGATCAGTGGATGGGAGCAACAGCTTTTAACCTATGCGACCCAGCAGGTGCAGTCCATTGATGGCCTGCGTATTCTTGGTACAGCGCCTCACAAAGCGGGTGTTTTATCATTTGTGGTGGACGGGGCGCATTCTCAGGATATTGGGCTGCTGATTGATCAGTTAGGTGTGGCGATTCGTACGGGACATCATTGTGCTCAGCCGTTATTACACCATTTTGGTGTGGACGCGACATGTCGCGCTTCATTTGCGGCGTATAATACCCATGACGAAATTGATATTTTTGTCGCGTCGCTCAAGCGCGTCATCGATATGGTTCGCTAGGTATCGTTTGCTAGGTACTAGTCGCTAGGTACCACCAAGGAGCACTATGGACATTGAACAGATTGCTCGGTTAGAGAAAGGCCAGTCAATCCCGCTCCAGCGGGATGTTGAGGCAATTGCGATACCTTTTGGTAAAAGTGATACTCTTCCAGAAGATAGTGTTGTCAGTATCATGCAGGCAAAAGGCAGCTCGGTGAGCGTCGGCTATGAAGGCCGTCTTTATCTGATTGAAGGCAGCAATCTTGATGCATTGGGTCTGGAGGCGCTGCCTCGTCCGACATTGCATGAAGACGCAGACGATGAGGAAATCGAGCAGTTTGTGTGGGATCAGCTGCGCACCTGTTTTGATCCTGAAATTCCTGTCAATATTGTGGATCTTGGACTTGTTTACGGGTGCCGGATTGAGCGCCTGATCAGTGGCGGACGTATCGTCACTATCCGCATGACATTGACCGCACCTGGGTGTGGTATGGGCGACGTTATTGCTGCCGACGCGCGTAATAAAATTCTGGGCGCGCCGCAGGTTAATAAAGTACATACGGAAATTGTATTCAGCCCCCCATGGAATAGAGACATGATGAGTGAAGAGGCCAAGCTTGAGCTGGGTATGTTCTGATCGAGGGTTGTTTGAAAGCTTGCCCCTTACCGCACTGATGTTGTGTTCATGCGTATGAAGTTTGTGGCAGGCTTTAAATGGTCTTTGATGACGCTGGGAGCGGCACTTTTATTGGTGTTGCTCTTTTTTGTTGCCAGTAATCTGTGGATTCTGTCGCGGACTCACTCAGTGATAGAGTCCACCGTTACCCAATGCGGGCCTGAACGTGTCGGTATTGTTTTCGGTACATCGCACTGGACGCGCAGTGGTGTACAAAATCCGCATTTCTATGCGCGTATGAGCACCGCTGCACGTCTAGTGCATGCGAATCGGGTTGAGCATCTGTTGTTATCCGGTGATAACCGCACGCGGTCTTATAATGAACCGCGGGCCATGTGGCGTACGCTAACCCGTTTTGGTGTCCAGCCCGAGAAGATCACGCTGGATTACGCAGGGTTCAGTACCTTCGATACCATGGTACGAGCACAGCAGGTGTTTGAGGTTGATCGTGCAGTGCTGGTGACGCAACGTTGGCATTTGCCGCGGGCACTTTATATCGGTCAGGCGCTGGGAATGGACGTGGTTGGCTGTGCAGCCAGCAATCACAGCGTCAATGGCGAATGGCGTCTCAGGTTACGAGAGTGGGTGGCGCGAGTTGCCACCCTGGGGGATCTTTATCTCTGGCGGCGGGAACCCTATTTTCTGGGGCCTGCTGAACCTATCAATATCATTGAGCATCCAAGCAAGGGTGTCGATGACGCAGACTCCAGCGAAAAATGATAATAGCCGTTCAGCGTCGCGTTTTGCGTTTCTGCAACTGATAAAGCTCTCGGATAAGCTGCCGACATCCTTTCATACATTCTTCTACCACCGGTTCCACGGGGTCCGGGAGAGGGTGGGTGAATAACGTTGACAGGGCCTGCATCAGAACACGTTCCTGCTCAAGCAGCTCATTGATCAATACCTGACTGTCATTGCCAACAAAGCTTTTGAGTCGACTCCATAGCCACAGAAAGTCGTCACGTTCTACATCTGCATCACGTGGCAGCATTTTCAGATGCGTACGGGCGAGCTGCTGAAGCTCGCCCATTTTTTGCAGGCGATTTTCGTAATAGGGTTTTAGCGTATCACGCAGCGATGGACGCAGGCGTTCTATATTATCCTGAAAATAATCAATGCTATCTGCCAGCGCTTCCAGAACGCTGTCCATCGCCACTTGGCGATTATCGAGAAACATGAGCGTCTACCTCCTTCGGTGACGCAGATTGTCGCCGTGGTAGCCTTTTTTTGCCACCCCTTTCATGGATTAATTTTGTTTTCAGGCCTTAACCTTTTGGCTTGGGTGGTGTTTTGCGCGGTGTAATGGCGTTTTTCTCGATATGCTCAATAATTAATCCGGCAATATCTTTTCCTGTCGCTGTCTCGATCCCCTGCAAACCAGGTGACGAGTTAACTTCCATAATCACAGGACCATGATTTGAGCGAAGCAGGTCAACCCCTGCCACACGGAGCCCCATGGCTTTTGCCGCACGGATAGCTGTCGAGCGTTCTTCCGGTGTGATACGGATCACGCTTGCGCTACCACCACGGTGAAGGTTGGAACGAAATTCGCCTTCAGCCGCCTGACGCTTCATTGAAGCAACGACCTTATCGCCAATCACCAAACAGCGAATATCCGCGCCTTTGGCTTCCTTGATGTATTCCTGGGCCATGATGTTGGCTTTCATGCCCATAAAGGCCTGGATCACTGATTCAGCGGCCTGGTTGGTCTCTGCCAGTACCACACCGATCCCCTGAGTCCCTTCGAGAAGTTTGATGACCAGAGGAGCGCCTTTCACCATGGTAATCAGGTCAGGGATGTCATCCGGCGAATGGGCAAACCCGGTAATAGGTAACCCAAGCCCTTTACGTGAAAGCAACTGCAGTGAGCGAAGCTTATCGCGTGAACGTGTAATCGCGACCGAATCGTTGAGTACATAGGTATTCATCATTTCGAACTGGCGAAGTACCGCGCAGCCATAAAACGTCACTGAAGAGCCAATACGTGGAATCACCGCATCAAAAGACTCAATCTCTTCACCTTTATAGTGAATAGACGGGTGATGTGAGGCAATGCTCATGTAACAGCGCAAGGTGTCAACGACGCGAGCCGAGTGCCCACGTGCTTCAGCGGCTTCAACAAGACGACGGGTTGAGTACAGGTTGCGATTACGCGATAACAGGGCAATATGCATTGAAAGCTCCCTTGCGGATAAGTGTAGGGTTGCGCAGTAAGTTAAGGTTCACCATGCAGGAAGGCGGCACCGGGGGCTATCAGTAAACGCCGCATCGCCCGTCGCCCTAACAGCATCGGATGGCGCATATTGCTACGATCAGTCAAGGTAAGCTCAATAGGAAAATTGAGATCGCCCAACTGAATGGGAGTACGGATGACATACCGCCATTCGCTATGACCATTCGAGCTGGTGACACGGCGACGATCATGTAAATGTGCCTTGAGCTTGTGAGGAGGAGAATCTGGCCCACCGCTGTGCGTGATAAAGCTAACCCACAGCTGGCCGTGCTCATCTTCAGAGGTTTCTATGTCTTCGGCATGCAAGGCCGATGTACGTGCACCTGTATCGGCTTTACAACACAAGTGCAGATCCAAATCGGGCAGAGTGACCATTTCGCGACGGCCAATTACTGCTTTTGCCTGGTAAGGTAATTCTTTCATATTTCCCTCTTCAGTCATCGGCCTTTGCTGTTGACGAGGTTAATGCGGCTAAACGTTGTTGCAATGTTGAGCCATCCTGAGCCTCTTTAAGCGACATTATGATGGGTAGCCGCAAACGGGGAATTAACGCTAAGTCACGGATTACCGCTGTAAAGTCGGTGCGTGGATCTTCTGCCAGACGGTTAAGAAAAAGTGGTAACCGCTCACTGTGTTCCAGATGCTTCCAGCCGCGCCCGGCAATGGCCGCCAGTGTATCAGGCCCGCAAGTAGCCGTATCGCTCAATCGCTGTTGATACCACTGTCCTACTTGCTCTTCAGAGGTACTGCCTACCGCACGGATACAGGCGCAAAGTGTTTCCAGGTCACCTTGTTGTGAGGCTTGCTCGCCTCGCTCAATCAAGGCTTGTGCCAAAGCATGATCAAGCGCCAGATGCTCCAGGCAATAGGCAACGGCATGCAGCATTTCGGCAGGCATGTCGGGTAGTATCGCGGTTAACTGAGCCGACTGGTCAGTGTCCATGCGAACGACGAAATCTGCAATTCCCTGAAGGCCTAGCGCCTGCCAGTCAATCGTTATCTGTTGGCTGACGTACGCCTCAACCGGCTCAAAATGCTGGCTGGCCGACAAGCCCAGATGCCGGGTTGCCATAGCGTTAAACATTGCCTGGAAGGGTGTGGGTGGCGTGAAGGAGAGGGGATTGTCCTGCATCAGATGCTCAATGTCTTCAGTGTTCCCGGTGTCGACGTTGCGCGCATTTTGCCCTAGCGTTTCCAGTAAGCGTTGCAAAAATGCATCGCGTTGTCCGGCCGACAGGTAACCCTGTTCGTCAAGTGGGAACGCCAGAAACCAGATGGCAGGTTCGGGCATGTTGCCCAAGCGAAAGAGGATGCCTAGGCGAGCTTGTCCCTGCCAGGGTTCTGGCCAGGGAGCCTGCTGCTTCTCGAAGGCGACAAGTGTTTCTTGCTGGCACGCTGTGACATGGCGCCCCATATGAAAAAGACACACCTCGGCACCACTGCGTTCAAAAAAATCGTTAAGCGTTGTAATCGGTTGCATAACATCCTTCCGCATTTCAGGCGAGCACTTTACCTTGCCATGAGCTGCGTGTCAGCTAACGAGTTAAAAAGTGTGGCGAGGGCATTCAATCGGTATGGTTAAAATTTAAACAGTGTCAGCATTGGCCCATGGTGAAAGCCTTTGCGCCACCTTTCCATAGGTTATCCACAGTCTCTTGCAAGGTTTCTGTGTACGCGTTCACAGCGCGGCGGTTGATAGAAAACTGTCCATACAGATCGGCTATAAAAACCGGTCAACACAAAGGCATTGGTAAGTGACATTGATACATGACGTTGTTGCATGACGGTGGAACATAAAGAAAGACATAGGGATAATGCCCTGCAACACGTTACAGATTAAATGAGGTAAACAGATGACAGTCCATCAGCCATTATCCGAGGCGCTCGACGAACTCGAATCAACGTTAAAAATGTCGCATTTATGGCAGGTTGAAACCCCAACAGAAGAGGCTTTCAATAGTCAGCAGCCGTTTTGTGTCGACACCATGTCAATGCCACAGTGGCTGCGCTTTGTGTTTATTGGCCGCCTGCAGGCATTAGTGGATGCGCGTGGCGCAATGCCTGCCAAGTGCGACGTTGCGCCTGCTGTTGAGGTTTATCTGCAGCAGGCGCAGGTTTCCTCCAGCGATCAGCGGCGGATTATGCAAGCCGTTGAGCGGATCGATGATCTGGTAACGCGTAATTAAGCCGGAATCCATACGGAAAAAAGCCCGCCATGGACGGATCCAGGCGGGCTTATACAATCAATGCGGCTCAATCAGAAGCGGTAGCTAAGGCCACCCATGACCACAAGCGGGTCAATGGAGACGGAACCGGCACTTGCGCCGGCAACTGTGGCGTCGGTATCGATATCGATGTACCAGGCAGCAGCGTTCAGCGCCCAGTTTTCATCAATAATCAGGTCAAGTCCCACTTGACCCGCCGCGCCCCAGGAATCGTCCAGGTCGAGGCTGACGCCTTCGATATCGACGGATTCATCATCGAAAATAGTGTAGTTCAGACCGGCGCCCACGTAAGGTTGAACGCGTGACTCAGTGCCGCCCAGGGGGTAATACTGAACCGTCAGGGTCGGCGGTAAATGCTTGGTCGACGCAATGTTGCTGCCATTGAGTGCAATATCATGTTCAAACGGCAGGGCTGCCAGCAGTTCAACGCCGATGTTATCGTGGAACCGGTAGCCCAGAGTGAATGCAAACTGGCTTTCGTCATCGACATTGACATCCAGCGCACCAAGAGCGGTATCCAGCGTGCCGTTATCGTTTTTGGGGTCAACATTAGCGGCACCAAAGCGCGTAAAGAAATCTCCCTGACCATAAGCCATGACCTGAGTGCTGACAGTCATCGCGGTTGCCGCAATACCGACAGTGATAAGAGCGGACAGAGTAAGTTTGCGCATGGAAGTAACTCCTGGTGTGGGTCAATTAATTATCTTCGGGTAATCATTCTGTGTATGTCGATCAGTGTACTGGGCCTTTAGCGGTAGGTTATTGATCCAGCGCAATAGTTGCGCCGTTGTTGATAAGCTGCCAAGCAAAAAAAATGGCCACCCTTAAAGGTGGCCATAGGTCGTTAATGATGGTGACTGCCTGTCATAAAGAGCGGGTTATGATGGTGGGCTTATTCATCATCCAGTGCCAGTAGTGACGCATTCCCTCCAAGAGCAGCGGTATTATTGGTCACGGTTTTTTCGCTCGCAAACTGGTACAGGTAGTGAGGGCCGCCAGCTTTCGGGCCAGTCCCTGACAGCCCTTGACCGCCAAACGGCTGAACACCGACCACAGCACCAATGATGTTGCGGTTGATATAGACGTTGCCAACCCGCATACGACGGGCAATATCCGCTGCAAAGGACTCGTTGCGGCTATGAACACCAAAAGTCAGCCCGTAACCGCGTGCATTGATTTCATCAATCACCTTGTCGAGCTGGTTGGCCTTATAACGCACGATATGCAGAATGGGGCCAAACTGTTCACGGCTCAGGCTGTCAATGCTGTCGATGTTGAAAGCGACCGGCGCAATAAAGGTACCGTTCTGTGTCGGCTCGCTGGCCATTGGCGTCTCGGCGATCAGGCGTCCTTCGTTTTTAAGCGCATCGATATGCGCTTGCAGTCCCGCTCGCGCATCGTCGTCAATCACTGGGCCAACATCCGTTCCCAATTGACGCGGGTCGCCCACCTGCAGCTCATTCATGGCGCCTTTCAGGATGCTGATTACCCGGTCGGCGACATCTTCCTGCAGGTAAAGCACACGCAACGCCGAGCAGCGTTGGCCAGCACTCTGGAAAGCGGATTGAATGACATCAACGACGACCTGTTCTGGAAGTGCGGTGGAATCGACGATCATGGCGTTCATGCCGCCGGTTTCTGCAATCAGTGCCGGCAGAGGGGCGTTTTCACGTGCGGCAAGGGCGCGGTTGATGATTTGTGCGGTGTCCGTGCCGCCAGTGAAAACAACGCCGGTAATGCGCGGGTCGGATGTCAGAACGCTACCTACCGTAGGGCCATCGCCAGGCAGTAACTGGACGACATCACGGGGCATGCCTGCCTCGTAAAGCAGCTCAATCACCCGGTGAGCGACAATGGACGTCTGTTCGGCCGGTTTGGCCAGCACCGTGTTGCCAGCCACTGCCGCAGCAACGACCTGCCCACAGAAAATGGCGACCGGGAAGTTCCACGGGCTGATGGCAGCAAATACGCCACGTCCACTCATGACCAGGTGGTTCGACTCACCGGTCGGGCCTGGCAGCTCAGTCGCTTTACCAAAGCCTTCCTCAGCACGCATGGCGTAGTAGTAGCAGAAGTCCACGGCTTCGCGGATTTCATCCACGCCGTCGGTTAGCAGTTTGCCGCCTTCCCGTGAACATAGCGTCATCAGCTCAGCCATGTTGTCTTCCATCAACTCACCCAGGCGACGCAGAATGGCAGCGCGTTTCTCAACAGGCGTCGTATCCCAGCGGGGGAAGGCTGCCCAGGCAGCATCCAGTGCTTTGGTGGTCTGCTCTTTGGTTGACCATTGCACCTTGCCTAACGTTTTCGTGCGGTCAAACGGGCTGGTGACGGTATGTGTATTGGCGTTGTCATCCGCGACGTCAAAAGCTAACTGCGGTTTGGCGTGATAGGTTTTATCCATGAACGTATCCATCTTCTCCATCAACGGGAAGAAGTGGCTACGGATATTCAGGTTGACCCCACGCGAGTTGCGGCGTTTTTCGCCGTAAATATCGCTGGGGAGTGGGATGCGCTTATTCGCCAGTGAGTCATACTGACGTAATGTTTCGACAGGGTGCTGGCAGAGAGACTCAACCGGCACATCCGGATCAACAAGTTGATGCACAAATGATGAGTTAGCCCCGTTTTCCAGCAGGCGACGCACCAGGTAAGGAAGCAGGTCCTTGTGCGCGCCAACGGGTGCATAAATGCGGCAATAAGTGCCTTTGGGGGCTCTGGCTAACGCGGCATCATAGAGCGCTTCCCCCATGCCGTGCAGGCGCTGGAACTCAAAGGGGCGATCATTGGTGTTGGCCAGCTCAAGGATGGCAGAAACCGTGTGCGCATTGTGCGTGGCAAACTGCGGGAAAATGCGCCCCTTGGTGTCATTGGACAGCAGAAACTGACTACACGCCAGGTAAGCGACATCGGTCGCCGCCTTGCGGGTAAAGACAGGATATCCTTCAACGCCGAGCTGCTGGGATTCCTTGATTTCAGTATCCCAATAAGCGCCTTTTACCAGCCGCAATGGAATTTCATCGCCCTGTTGCTCTGCTAACCGGTTGATATAGTGCAGAACCGGCAGGGCGCGTTTTGCGTAAGCTTGCACGACCAGGCCAAAATGTCCCCAGCCTTTGACAGCATCGCTTTCGTAGATAGCACGAAAGACTTCCAGAGACAGTTCAAGACGGTCGACTTCTTCCGCATCAATGGTCACGGCGACACCCAAGGCCCGCGCTTTGGTGACCAGTTTGATAACGGTGTCTACCAGTTCGGTCAGTACCTGTTCACGACGACCGAATTCATAGCGTGGGTGTAACGCTGACAGTTTTATGGAAACTGACGGTGACGGCGTTTTGTTACTCAGATTTTTGCAGGTTTTGCCGACCTGCTCGATGGCGTGAGCGTAATCATCGAAATAGCGCTTGGCATCTTCTTGCGCGCGCGCTGCTTCGCCCAGCATATCGTAAGAGTAGGTATAGCCCTTATTGAATAATGGCTTGGAGCGTTTAAGGGCTTCATTAATATCGCGCCCCAGCACGAACTGCTTGCCCATGACTTTCATGGCTTCGACCATCGCGCGCCGAATCACAGGCTCACCCAGCCGGTTCACCATGCGGTTGATAAAGTGGGCGGGTTGCCCTTCCCTGGGGTGGTCGAGTTTTAATACCCGGCCTGTCATCAAAAGGCCCCATGTCGAGGCGTTTACCATCCAGGATTCGCTTTTTCCCAAGTGTGCCTGCCAGTCAGCAGGGCCGAGTTTGTCTTCAATCAGGGCATCGGCCGTGTCTTTGTCAGGTATGCGCAGCATGGCTTCTGCCAGGCACATCAGCATCAGGCCTTCATGGGTGTCCAGGCTGTACTGCTGAAGTAATTCGTCAATGGTATCAACCGCCGTATCCATTTTACGCACGTCGCGCACGAGGGCGGCAGTGTCCGCTTCAATGCGAGCAAAGTCATCACGGTCTGCATTCAGCAGCTTGATCAATTCGTTGACAAACGCTTCCTCGTCAACGACGTAATGATCACTGACACGCGTCAATAATGTATCAAGATCAGTCTGCCAAGTGGCAGGGTCACGCAGTTTCTTAGCATTGAGCATTGAAGCCCCCAAAAGTCAGAACAGGAACGAATGGGTAATAAGGGCGGTGTGCCCAAAATTGACAATTGAATGTAGAGTGCCAGGCGGTAATGTGTGTGTTTAAAGCATGGCAAAACATGTCAATTTCGTGGCAAGCGCGCCCGATGTTCGACTTTAGTAGGGCGTTTTATGAGCGATGGACGCTGGAGAAGGGGTTGATGTGGAAGAGGTGGCTGGCATCTCAGGGCGATGTTGGCGTAGCTGGCGAGGAGACATACCAAAGCTGCTTTTGAAGGCATGAGACAGGGTGCTCTGGTTGGCGAAGCCGGTTTGAACCGCGATATCCGCCAGTGGCAAGCGGCTTTGCATAATCAGCTGACGGGCGGCGCTTAAGCGCTGGCGGCGCACATATTGCCAGGGAGACAGCCCCGTCTGAATACGGAAACGCTCTGAAAAGTGCGCTTCGCTCAGGCAGGCAAGCTTGGCGAGGTCAGCCACGCGTAACTCATCAGCCAGGTGATGGCGGATGTAACGATTAATCAGGCGAAGGTTGAGTCGCCCGCTGTGTTCACGTGGGGTATCGCCTAAACGCGCTTTCAGAGAGCCAAGTAAGGTGCCAGCCAGACGGTCGTGCTGAAAGGTGTCGGTGTCATCGACGTTATGGGCAATTTCACTTTCCACAAAAGCAAGATAATGACGCAGTGCATTATCCAGCGAGAAAAAGCGCGGCGCATCAAACAGGGCAACGAGCTCACGCTGCTCCCCGGAGAGGGCGGGCGCGTCTTCAGGTAGATCCAGAATCAGTTGGCGGTTTCTGGCATTGCCGGAATAATAGTGCTCATGATTGGCAGGCACGATGCAGCCAGAAAAAGGATTGATAAGACCTCCCAGCCCCTCAATCTCAAATTCAGCAGTACCGCACATGGTAATCACGATCTGGTGAAAATCATGTGAATGATGATGCGTTACAGCGTCTAGTGGTAACTGACGAATCTTGCTGGGCATGATGCTGTCCTCATGCGGGCATCTTAGGTTTGGCGCAGCGCAGTATGGGCGGCAAGGTGGTCACGCAACGCTTTAAGCTCCATCTGGCCTTCTTTGTCCAGCAGTGGTTTGCCTTGAGCCACTTGCCAATGTCGCCCGTGCTGATCCATCAGGTGGCTGGCGCGTCGGCGAACGCCATCCAGGTATTCATTATGCCGAATGGGGTAACCAATAATAGCATTCCACTCGGTTTCACTAATCTGGCTCATCAGGGCTTTATCAAACAGTATCAGCATGTCTTGTGGTTCCGTCCGATAACGCGGTGTTCTTGAGGTGAGAAGAATGGCTAACACACCACCGATTATCAGTACACAAACACCAAAGACAAGTAGATAAAGTGCCATAAACTGCTCCCAGAAGAAGGTGTTCAGTATACGCTCGCCACATCGGCAGAGAAAAATCGAGATAGTGGCGAACTTTTTGCTGACACGCTGTCATATAAATAGCAAGTCAACGCAACGACATCAGTCGTTAACAGTGTTGATGAGTATGTTGCAATAGCTTCATGTTTTCGATCCCTTGCTTATGCTGCTCACTGAGCAGCATTTTTTTTGCATGAAAATTAATTGTCTAGCTATCACGTTGGGTGGCTGGGCAGTGACGTTTGCCTGCCACCCAGGTCTCATGAATGGCGCGTTCATCTCCCAGAATCATCAATGCAAACAGCCGCTCAGCGAGCGTTGAACAGCGTTGGACGCGCCGTGAAAGAAGCGTGTTGGAACATGGGTCCACAATAATGAAATCAGCTTCTTTACCTGCTTCCAGCTGACCCACGTAGTTCGCTAACGACAACGCTTTTGCATTACCGAGAGTAAGGCCATAAAACCCTTGCCAGGCGGTTAGTGGCTGCCCGCGTAGTTGACCAACCTGATAGGCCGCTTTGAGCGTACTGAACCCGCAAAGATCAGTACCCGCACCAATGTCGCTGGCATAGGTAAATGCCATCCCTGTATCAATCGCCGCCTTTCGATCAAAAAGACCACTGCCGAGGAACAGGTTTGATGAGGGGCAGAAAGCGATATTAGCGCCGTGAGCGGCCAGTCGCTTTCGCATACCATTATCCAGATGAATGCCATGGGCGAAGGTACTACGCGGCCCAACCAGGCCGGCCTGTTCGTACACGTTCAGGTAATCATGGCTCTCAGGAAACAGCGTTGCTACCCAATCAACCTCTTGGGTGTTTTCTGCTAGATGCGTCTGTAGCCAGAGACTAGGATCATTGCGTAGCATGCCGCCCGCTGCCTCTAGCTGCTGCCGGGTTGAAGTGGGCGCAAAGCGTGGCGTGACGCTATATCCCAATCGATCTTTGCCATGCCAGTCAGCGATCAGCCGCTCACTGTCCTGAATGCCGGTTTTGCCATCAAGCAGCGCCTCCGGCGCGTGACGGTCCATTAATACCTTGCCTCCCAGCATGCGCAGCTGGCGTTGTTGGCAGGCACTGAAAAACGCGTCCATTGAACCGGCATGACTGGATCCGAATACCTGAGCGGTGGTGGTTCCCGCGCTCAACAGGGCATCCAGGAAGGCGTCCGAAATAGCATGTGCGTAGTCAGGGTCATTAAAGCGGCATTCTTCAGGGAAGGTGTATTCGTTCAGCCAGTCCAGAAGTTGGCGACCATAAGACGCTACAATATCAAGCTGCGCATAGTGAACATGCGTGTCGATGAATCCCGGCATGATCAGTTTGTCTGGATAATGCTGCACGCGTAAATGCGGGGGTAAGTCAGGCTGCAGGGCGGTGAAATCACCGACCCGGTAAATTTTGCCGTTCCTGATCCACAGTACGCCGTCATGATGATGGGTCACGCTACCCGGGTTAGGGGTGGTCTCCTCGCCTGGGTCGGCATTAAAACTGAGTAATTCACCACGAATCACGATTTCATTGGTGTCTTTCATGTTGCTCCACAATGGCAGAACGATCATTTCAATGAGTATTGTATGCGAATGAACTATACAGGTGAGCTGCCTGTCGATGCACATCTGACGGATATTGCTGCAACACTTTCCAAACACTCAAGTCTGGTGCTGGTGGCCCAGCCCGGCGCTGGTAAAACCACACGTGTTCCCTTGTCACTGCTCCAGCAACCCTGGGTGAATCTGCAGAAAATTCTATTGCTGGAACCTCGCCGGGTTGCCGCCCGATTGGCGGCAGCATTTATGGCTCAGCAGTTGGGGGAGCAGGTCGGTGAAACCGTGGGTTATCGTATGCGGGGTGAAACCTGTTGCGGTCCTGCCACCCGCCTTGAAGTTGTTACGCAGGGCGTACTGACGCGCATGCTGCAAGATGACCCCTTGTTGGAAGGCGTGGCCTGCGTGATCTTCGATGAATATCACGAGCGGAGTCTGGAAGCGGACTTAGGGCTCGCTCTGGTGCTGGATGTCCAGCAAAGCATCCGAGACGATCTGCGTCTGGTGGTCATGTCGGCAACGCTGGATACTGATGCACTGCTAGCGTTGCTAGGCGAAACCACGCCGCTGATCGAATGCGAGGGTCGGCAATACCCTGTTACCACACACTACCGGCCGTGCCGCTCTGACGTAGCGCTTGATGCTCACTGTGCTGCTGTTGTGAAAGAGGCGCTCAAGGCTGATCACGAGGGAGATGTTCTCGTCATTCTCCCTGGCGTAGGTGAGATTGAGCGCACCGCCAGACAGCTTTCCCGGCAAGGGATAGCGGCGCTTGTCAATCGCTTGCATGGCCGTATGCCGTTGGCAGATCAGCGCGAAACGTTGCGCGCTTCGCCAGATCAGCAGCGGGTTATTCTGGCAACGGCGATTGTTGAATCAAGCGTGACGGTCGACGGGGTAGCCTGCGTGATTGATGCTGGACTGGAGCGTGTCCCCACGTATCAGCATCGCACGGGGGCGGGGCAGCTTGAAACCCGTCGGGTGAACCGTGCCAGCGCCGATCAACGGCGTGGTCGGGCAGGGCGTCAGGGGGCCGGTGTATGTTATCGGCTGTGGTCGCAGGAGCAGCCGTTACCTCCTCACCGAGAGCCTGAGCTCCAGCAGGCAGACTTAGCGGGCCTGGTGTTTGAGCTGGCACGCTGGGGGGTTAAAGACCCTCGCCAACTGGCATGGATGACGCCGCCTCCGCAAGGTGCCTGGTCGAGTGCGCAGCGAACGCTGATTCAGTTAGGCATTCTTGATCAGCGATGCCAGCTCACCTCTCTGGGTCAGCGGTGTGGTCGCTGGCCACTGCCGCCCCGTTTGGCCGTGATGGTAGAGCGCTCATCAAGCCTTGATGCAACGTCCCTGGCTTGCCTGTTAGCCATGCTGCTGGAAAGTGGGGAACGACTGGAGTTGCACCTTGAACAGTGTCTGGCGCGAGCCTTGGGTTCCGCGTTTCACCAGAAGCCTTTGTGGTTTACGCAGGCGAAACGTTTGGCAAAACGGGCGGGCGTTGAGGTGGATGACGCCGTTCTGAAGGGCAGTCATCACGAAAAGCTAGTGGCTTTGTTGGCGTTCGCCTATCCGGACCGGATTGCTTATCGGTTATCGCCTGGGCGATTTCAGCTAGTAAATGGTGTGATTGCAGATATAGCGTTGGACGATACGCTGGCGCATCATGACTGGCTTTTGATTGCCCATTGGCGTGAGCGCAGAGAGGGTTATGTGATTAGCGCTGCCATGTCAATTGAGAGCACCCTGGTGACAGAGCTATTTCCTGATGCCAGGCAATGGCAGGCCAGCGTGGCCTGGTCCGACAAGCAAGGTAAGCTGGTGGCAAGAGAGGTGAGGGCGCTTGGTGCGATTGAGCTGGAAAGCCGTCCTTTACGCGAGCGCTTGCCAAGGTCATTAATCGATAACGCCTTGGTGGAAGCGGTGCAGCGTCGCGGTTATTTACCCCAAAGTGATGCGCTTAGACAGCTGCAAGGGCGGATGTGTCTGTTAAACGTGCATGATACAGACGCTGACTGGCCGGATTGGTCTGAAGCCATTCTGCTGGAGACCCTGGAAAGCTGGCTGGTGCCTTATCTTGGTGATATAAGCACCTTGAATGCCTTGGATAAACTGCCTCTGGATACCTTGTTGCTAGAAGGGCTTAGCTGGCAGGCGCGTCAGCAAATGGACCGGCTGGTGCCGCGCCGAGTCGACGTGCCAACCGGTGGAATGATCACCCTGGATTACCAGCCTTGCCTCGAAGGGCAGCCTCCCGTGTTGGCGGCTAAATTACAGGAATTATTCGGCTGGCAGGATGCACCGTCATTGATTAACGGTAAAATCAAAGTGCAGATACATTTGTTATCGCCAGCGCGTCGGCCGCTTCAGGTAACGCAGGATCTGGCGCATTTTTGGCAACATGGTTATGCCGACGTGCGCAAGGAAATGCGGGGGCGCTATCCAAAGCACCCCTGGCCAGAAGACCCCTTGACCGCATTGGCAACCGCTAAAACAAAACCTCGAGGCGGTTAAGGTAAATCTTATGGTGATGTTAATGTGCCTGGCGACGCCGCCAGATACGCTTTTCGCCTTCAACGGCAAGGTAGACCAGTCCGCTGATTAACAGAATGACTAACCAATGGCCTAAGGCAAGCCCTTCACTGGTGAATATCAGCTGCATGAAGGGAACATAGGTAAATGCCATTTGAAACAGCATGATCAGGCCTATAGCGATCCATACCGGTCGGCTACCGAAGAGGCCTTCCATGGACAGTGTGCTATTGACCAGAAAGCGGCTGTTGATCAGGTAAGCCGCACTTCCGGTTACCAGCATGTTAACCGCCCCCGTGCGTGCCAGCTCGATGCTACCTCCCTGCTGGGTTATCCAGATGAAAATGCCGAACACGCCGATCAGCAGTAACATCGATACAAAAACAACTCGCCACAACAGGAAAAAATCAAGCAATGGTGCTTTAGGGTCACGCGGTCTGCGCTGCATCAAATCTTTCTCACCACGCTCAAACGCTAATGCCAGACCTAGCGTCACAGCGACGACCATGTTCACCCACAAAGCTTGCAGTGGGGTAACAGGAAGTACCGAACCTGACAGCACGGCTAGCATGATGGCCAAGCCTTGAGCCCCATTGGTTGGCAAAATAAAAGTAATCGTTTTGCGGATGTTGTCGTAAACCTTACGGCCTTCCTCAACGGCCCTGACAATCGTCGCAAAGTTGTCATCAGCCAGCACCATTTCTGCGGCATCTTTGGCCGCTTCAGTGCCTTGTATGCCCATGGCGACCCCAACGTCGGCGCGTTTTAGAGCTGGGCCGTCGTTTACACCGTCACCAGTCATTGAACACACACCACCACGTGCCTGCATGGCCTTCACAAGGCGAAGTTTGTGTTCCGGTGAAGCGCGCGCGTAAACATCGACATCAAGAATGATAGCTTCAAGCTGCTCGTCTGACATGGCTTCAATTTCTCGCCCCGTCAACGCCCGTTGGGTTTGTGAAAAACCAAGCTGGCGAGCAATGGCAAGCGCTGTTGTTGCATGGTCGCCGGTAATCATCACCGGTCGGATGCCCGCTTTCTGACATAACTTAACCGCTTCGATGGCTTCCTGGCGGGGCGGGTCGAGCAAACCGATGATGCCTAACAAACGAAGGTCACTCTGCACATGCTGATGATCCAGCTCGTCAACAGTGGAGCAAACTTTATCGGCAATGGCTAAGACCCGTAGACCACGCGAAGAAAGCGCGTGGATACGTTCCTCCCAGCGTTGATGATCAAGCTCAACGTCACCGTGAGGTGTGTAAGCGCATTGACACATTTCAAGCAGGCGGTCCGGAGCGCCTTTGATAAAAATGCGTTGCTGGCCGTCTTCATGGTCATGAAGTGTGGCCATATATTTGTGTTCCGACTCAAACGGAATGGCATCCATCCGTGAGTGGGTGTTACGTAATGCATGTATGTCAATGCCTGCTTTGGCTGCCGCAACGACGAGTGCACCCTCAGTCGGATCACCAAAAATCTGGTGATGTCCTTTATGCTCGGCAAGTTCGCTGTCGTTGCACAGTACTGCCGCCTGTAAAAAATCAATGAGGCTTTTTTCGTCTGTGAGCTTGGCTGCTTCCGGCGACACCTCACCATTATCCTGAACGTGATGAAAGTCGCCTTCAGGAGCAAAGCCAATGCCGTCTATCTGGTACTGTTGATCCTGCATCCAGATGGCTTGGGCTGTCATCTCATTACGTGTCAGCGTGCCTGTTTTATCGGAAAAAATCGTTGAAATGGAACCGAGTGTTTCTACTGCTGGTAAATGACGGACAATCGCATTGCGTTTTGCCATGCTTTGCACGCCTAACGCCAGGCCAATGGTCACAATCGCCGGTAAGCCTTCCGGGATTGCCGCTACGGCTAACCCGACCGCTGCCATAAACATATCGCTGGCAGGCTGCTGATGAATCAGCACTCCAAGAACGGCGGTAAGGGTAGCCGCCGCAAGTATAAATAACGCCAAGACCCGGCCGGCACGGTCCAGTTGCTGCAATAGCGGGGTTTTCAGTTTTTCAACACCCCGCAACAACTCTGAAATCTTGCCAATTTCCGTGTGATTACCGGTTTCTACCACTAGCCCGCGAGCACTGCCCTGAACCACGATAGTACTGGCGTACGCCATTCCGCCACGCTCAGCCAGGTCAGCATCTTCCGCGACAGTTTCAGTGTGCTTCTCGACAGGCACGGATTCGCCGGTCAGCGCTGCTTCTTCGGTTCGAAGCCGGTTGGCTTCTATCAAGCGTAAATCAGCAGGTACTCGGTCGCCGCTTTCCATCAAAACGATATCACCAGGCACCAATTCTTCAGCGGGAACCGTTGTGCGGTGGCCATCACGTAGCACGTTAGCCTTTGGCGAAAGCATATTACGAATGCTGTTTAATGCCTGTTCTGCTTTTCCTTCCTGAATGAAGCCTATTAACGCAATGATGACCACTACGCCGACAATCGCAGCAGCATCAATGGTATGCCCCAGCAAAAAACTGGCAATCGCTGCTACCAGGAGAATCAACATCAGGATATTGTTGAACTGCGCTAGCAGCCGTTGTGTCCAGTGACGTCCTTGTTGTTGCTGCAACTGGTTTGGACCATTATCTGCCAGGCGCTGAGTGGCTTCTTGCTGGCTAAGTCCTGAAGAGGAGGTGTTCAATCTATCCAGTGCGTCATCAAGTCTGATGCTATGCCAGGCGTGCGGCGTCAATCCGTCTTTCGCCGTTTTGGATATGCGCTTCGGATGACCAGCCATTCGGAAACTCCCTGCAATGATGAATTTAAGTTAATTATAGACTTCATCATGCTGCGCTGCAGTAATTCAGTGCTCGGAGTCCACTAATCCTTCCTGACAAACTCATCTTTCAGGTTAATCCGGCATTGAAAAAGGGTTACCGCGTTTCAAAGCTGACGCGGGTGCCGCTGGCCATGAGTTCTTCAGGGGAAGGTGGCAGAGTTGCCATGCCTATCATCTCATCGGTCACCGGCGGGTATGTCAGCGTGGCATGAGTGAAGCCTAGTGGAAGCAGTGAGCGACTGACCCACTGTGTTCCTGTGAACATCAGGGTCTGTCCTGATTCGTCCACCAGGGTTAAAACGCTATTGTCAGCATCATGCAGGCGGACAAAATACCAACCCAGATCAAGCGCCTGGATTTCTACCTGAAAAGTGTTTCCAGGCACTTGTTGCGCTAACGTACTGAGAGTCATTGTGTCTGGCATGGCAGATACCTTACTCCTGAATATCTTTTTTGGGTGGAACTTCACCGGGTAACCGGTAACGTGTGCCTGAGTCGATATTCTCTTCTTCGTACCGGCTATTTTCGTCAGCTGCAGGAACGCCAATGACCGTTTTTTGGGATCCATCAGGCCATGTGTAGGTGGTGCACCCGGATAGACTGATTAGCCCAATGGCCATAGAAAGACACAAGGCAGCGCGTACAGGAATACGACTGTTTTTGCAGAGAGGAAAAGATGTGGTGTCAGTTTGAGGTGTGCTCTGTCTGGAAAGCAAAGTGTTGTCCTATATATAAAATATAAAGCTATCTGAATAAACAAAAAAGCCGACGGGTTTGTTCTCGTAACCAGACGGCTCGCTTGAGAAGGGCACGCTTGGTGCTTAAGTCGTTGCAAGCGTTCAATAAACCTTATCATATGGCAATTTCAGGGTATTGCCAGAGGCATTATTGAAAAGCTTAACGTTTCACATCTCGTGTCGATGAGGCTCTTGTAATAAAATCATCACATTAAAGCTCTTCCCAGAGAGATTTACGAAACTCAAGGTTTAATTCAGATGTTTTTTGCAGCCTGTCCATATGCGCATCTGTGAGCGTTTTTATAACCTCCTGATAGCAATTGGCCATGTTAAGGTTGCTGTCCGGTGTAGCAGACGCATTGATGAAACAGTGTGCGATTTTTTCATGGCTTTTACTGATCGCTTGAAAAAAATCCAGCTCGGCCTGCATTGCCTGAGAAACACCTTCCAACCATGCCATTTGAATTTTGGCCATGGGTGCTATGCCTTGTGCGCTTTGCTCGGTCCACCACAGAAGCATTGGCTGACTGGCGTCCAACCATGGGTTTAAAGAGCCGTAAGGCATCTGTGGTGCTTTAGAGGTTTTGATATTAGATGTGGTCATGACAATCTCCTGATGTGTGGCGTTTTGTACGGACAAGATTTATCTGTTTTCTATATTCAGTATAGTCAATCAGCATTCAGGCGAGAGTATGAATTGTCACTATTGAGCGGCTGATGATGAGCGTGAAGGGAAGAGCGCTTGGCGTTAAAAATGCTGGGGCTATTTTTGCGGTGTGATGGAACCTGTGTTTGGGGTTGAAGATCAAAACAAGTACAATTTTCGTAGAAATTTTGTCGACCCAACGTTTGAGGATTTTATGAGCATTACAACCGTGATGATTTTATTGGCTGTTGGCCTGCTGGCAATCATTGGCTTGGGGTTTTATGCCTTGTCCCTGCGCAAGGAAGTAAAGCGCCGTGAAGCCTTGCTGGAGGAAGAGCAGCGCAGAGCCATTACGAATAGCCTGGAGAATCTCGATCATGTCGTCAGTGCATTAGCCCAAAAGCAGGTAGACATAACGGAAGGTAGCTGGCGCTGCAAGGTGCTGCTTGAAATTATTGATACAAGCCTGGCTGAACGTCCTGAATTTCAGGCATTTGCTGAGGTTTACGAACGTACTCGGCACTTGAAAACGCATTCTGCCCGTAGTCAGCTCTCGCCTAAAGAGCGTCATCAGGAGGATAAGGAGCGCCTGGCGGTAGAACGTGAAATGCATGACGCTGTCATTGCTGCTGCGCGGGCTGTTATTGAATGGCGCAAGAAAGGTGGGCGCGCTCTACATTAGGGAGGGCAGTTGCAGCTTCTGAGTGTAACGCCATTTTATAATTGTTGATTTTCATTTGGCTTTCAATGAAAGGCATAATATTTAGGTCTTAGGCGTGAGCGCCATAAATTATGCTTTATTTATGGTGAAGGGCATACCATTGTGCGGTAACCTGCTATATTAATGGTTGGCGTCTCATTGCATCATGTTTTTGAACCGCGTACGTTTTTGAGCGACGTGTGTTTTTGAACTACTATTCGGTACTGCTGGCTAGTACTATTATTCAGCACTACTATTCAGTAATACGATGTAGGTGTTGGGAAAAGGTGTAAGTTGCCGAGCTTAAATCTCAAATGGTAGCTTCATCATTGGCCAAGCTGCCTGTTATATTATTCTCAAGGAGTTCTTAATGAAAAAATCAACGACTGGCTTGCTCATCGGATCGGCATTGGTAGTAGGTCTTTCTGGTTGCGCTAGCTCTGCTTCTCAGTCGTCAGGTTCAGCGTCCGCGAGCTCTGATCGCAGTGGCGGCATGCATCCTTTTGTTTGCGGCCTTGCTGGCAGTGTCATTGGTGGGGCTATTGGCTATTCCACCAGCGGTAATTCTGATGAAGATGAAAACGCTCTGATCGGTGGTACAGCTGGTGCAGCTATCGGCGGTCTTCTGTGTGCAGACCGTACGGTTAAAGCAGAGCCACAGTGCCCAAGCTATGGTGTCGTACCTGCGGGTGCAGCCGTTGATGCTGAAGGTTGTCCGTTGGATACCGACGGTGACGGCGTTGCAGATTATCGTGATCAGTGCCCAGGCACGCCTGCTGGCGTTGCCGTTAATGCCAATGGCTGCCCGCTTGATTCCGATAACGATGGCGTGCCGGATTACCGTGACCAGTGCCCAGGCACACCGGCTGGCGCTTCCGTGAACTCTCTGGGTTGTGAAGAAAGCCTCGTACTTGAAGGTGTTAACTTTGAGTTTGATTCTGCCCGTTTGACAGCTCAGGCTCAGCAGGAGCTGCGTAACGTAGCGCAGCTGTTGGTTAACAATCCTGGTGTTCGTGTGAGCATTGAAGGACACACTGATTCACGTGGCGCCGCGACTTATAACAAGCGTCTTTCTCAAAGCCGTGCTCAATCAGTTGCCGCTTACCTGAACCAGTTGGGTGTTAGTGCTGACCGCATGATGGCAGTAGGCTATGGTGAAGAGCGTCCGGTTGCTTCTAATAACACTGACGCTGGCCGTGCCGAAAACCGTCGTGTTGAACTGGACGAGTGGAACTGATTCATTACGAATTAATTTCCTTCGTCTCACGTAGACGGTGAAGCTCGAAAACGCGGAAGACCTTGTGTCTTCCGCGTTTTCTTGTATGGACGCCTGCTTTATTCAAATGGCTGGGTTTGCTAGGATGCAGCAGGGTGCCAAGCGCCTGTTTTTCGTTTTGAAATTTTTTTATTGATACCCATTGATAGCGATATGTGACCCTTGGTATGGGTCACCACTGCGCTCAAGGAATTACCCGAATGCCTATTGTTACTTTGCCTGATGGCAGCCAGCGTGAGTTTTCCGAGCCACTGTCAATCATGCAGTTAGCAGCTTCCATTGGCCCTGGTTTGGCCAAGGCCTGCATTGCCGGCAAGATTGATGGTGTCCTCGTCGATGCGGCGGACATAATTGAGCGTGATGCTGATGTCGCTATTATTACAGCGCGTGATCAGGAAGGCCTCGAGATTATCCGCCATTCGTGTGCCCATCTTGTGGGGCATGCTGTCAAGCAGCTATACCCAGAAGCAAAAATGGCCATTGGGCCCGTCATCGATGACGGCTTCTATTATGATATTGAGTTCGCTGAATCGATTACACCGGATGACCTTCAAGCGATTGAAGCTCAGATGAAAACGCTGATTGAGCGTGAATATGATGTGGTACGCGAGTACGTAGATCGAGACAAGGCGATGCTGACTTTCCTGCATCGCGATGAGCCCTATAAACAGGAAATTGTACGTGATATTCCTGAGGGAGCGTCTATCCGTCTGTATCACCATGAAGAATACACGGATATGTGTCGTGGGCCTCACGTTCCTAATACGCGGCACCTGAAGGCTGTCAAATTAACCAAGCTGGCTGGCGCATATTGGCGTGGTGATGCAGAAAATACCATGCTAACACGCGTTTATGGTACGGCCTGGGCGGATAAAAAGCAGCTTAAAGCCTATCTTTTGCGCCTCGAAGAAGCAGAAAAGCGTGATCACCGTAAACTGGCGCGCAAGATGGATCTCTTTCACTTGCAGGAAGAGGCGCCAGGGATGGTATTCTGGCATCCTAATGGCTGGACAATGTATCAAGCGTTAGAAGAGTATATGCGCAAGATACAGCGCGAGCATGGTTATCAGGAAATTAAAACCCCCCAGGTGGTGGATCTGTCTCTATGGAAAAAATCCGGCCACTGGGGGCACTACAGTGAGCTGATGTTCACTACTGAATCTGAAAAGCGTGAGTATGCCGTTAAGCCGATGAATTGCCCCTGTCATGTGCAGGTGTTCAATCAGGGGTTGAAAAGCTACCGGGATTTACCTTTGCGCTTGGCAGAGTTTGGCAGCTGTCATCGGAATGAACCCTCTGGGTCGTTACATGGTCTGATGCGTGTTCGTGGCTTTACGCAGGATGATGCGCATATTTTCTGTACGGAAAGTCAGATTCAGGAAGAAGCCGAGGCATTTATCGCCTTGACACTTGAGGTCTATAAAACGTTAGGTTTTGATGATGTAGAGCTCAAGTTATCGACGCGACCAGAAGACTTTCTGGGCGAAGCAGAGCTTTGGGATCGTGCCGAGCAAGGCCTTGAGGCTGCGCTGAGTGCCACAGGTCTCGAATGGGAGCTGCAGCCTGGGGAAGGTGCCTTTTACGGGCCAAAAATTGAGTTTGCGTTGAGAGATTGCCTGAATCGTGTGTGGCAGTGTGGTACCTTACAGCTGGATTTCAATTTGCCAGGGCGCTTAGGTGCCCAGTTTGTCGATGAAGACGGTGCGCGAAAAACGCCTGTTATGCTTCACCGTGCAATTCTGGGGTCCTTTGAACGCTTTTTGGGCATCCTGATTGAACATTATGCTGGCGCTATGCCTTTATGGCTTGCACCGCAGCAAGCTGTCATAATGACAATTACCGATGCTCAGCGTGAATATGCGTTAAAATTGGAAAAACGTTTGCAAAAAAGTGGCCTAAGAGTCAAAGCGGACTTGAGGAACGAGAAAATCGGCTTTAAAATCCGTGAGCATACGTTACAGAAAGTTCCCTATCTCCTTGTGGTAGGAGATAAGGAAATTGAAGCTGACTCAGTTGCCGTGCGTACACGCAGCGGCGAAAACCTCGGCACCATGACGGTTGATGAATTCATCGAGCGCCTTGAGGTAGAAAGAGCAGCCCTGGCGACATCGTCAATTGCCTAAGGAGACGGAACGATCAAGCGAAGCAATCAGCGTGGGCGCCCACAAGACAAGCGCCCCCCAATGAACGAGAGAATTACCGAAACCGAAGTACGCCTTATTGCGAGTGATGGCGAACAGTTGGGGGTTGTCCCTACAACTGAAGCCATGGAGCGTGCTGAAGCAGACGGTATGGATCTTGTGCAAATCTCTAATGCCGATCCGATTGTTTGTAAGATCATGGATTACGGCAAGTTCGTTTTTGAGCAGAAAAAGCAGAAAGCTGCTCAGAAAAAGAAGCAAAAGCAGATTCAGGTCAAGGAAGTAAAATTCCGGCCTGGCACCGACGAGGGTGATTATCAGGTGAAATTGAAAAACCTGATTCGATTCCTCGAAGGTGGTGACAAGGGGAAAGTCACTTTGCGTTTTCGTGGTCGTGAAATGGCACACCAGGACATCGGCCGTAAGCTGATGGAAAGGATTGCCGCAGACCTCGAAGAGATCGGAACGGTTGAAGCCTTCCCGAAAATGGAAGGCCGCCAGATGATCATGATCTTGGCCCCGAAAAAGAAGTGATCCGATGGCTTGTTAAACGCGCCACAGCTTCGGCTGTGGCTGGCCTTGGGTTTTCTAAAAAAATATCGAGCGGAGTTTTCTCATGCCGAAAATCAAAAGTAACAGTGGCGCTGCCAAGCGCTTCAAAAAGACAGCGAATGGTTTCAAGCACAAGCAGTCGTTTCGTAGCCACATTCTGACCAAGAAATCGACCAAGCGTAAGCGTCAACTGCGTGGTATGAAGCAGATCCATGACGCCGATAAAGCGCTTATCCAGCGTATGCTGCCGAATCTCTAAGTTCGGGTTTCTTTTTTTGAACACATCGAAGTTGTGTTCATCGTTAATGTCAGGAGTGTGTTATGACTCGTGTTAAACGTGGCGTTGTTGCCCGTCGTCGTCACAAAAAAGTATTAAAGCAAGCCAAAGGTTATTACGGAGCTCGTTCGCGTGTTTTCCGTGTTGCCAAACAGGCGGTTATCAAAGCCGGTCAGTATGCCTACCGTGACCGTCGTAACCGCAAGCGTCAATTCCGTGCGCTGTGGATTCAGCGTATCAATGCGGGCGCGCGTCAGCACGGTATGTCTTACAGCCGTTTTGTTGGTGCTCTGAAGAAAGCCGGTATCGAAATTGATCGTAAAGTTCTGGCGGATCTTGCTGTTCACGAAAAGGCGGCGTTTGCTGCTATCGTGGAAAAGGCCAAGGCTGCCCAGTAAGGCTTTCTTGCGCACTGTTTGCGTAAGGTTTTAAGCTCGGTCATTTTTGTGACCCACACAGGGGAAGAGCAGCCGCTCTTCCCCTGTTTTTTTTGTCGCTGCTAACGCGTTACAAGCAACTTGCTGACCTCTCGGACAAGGAGGTAGCTCACTTCGGAGTCAATTGGATGGATCACCTTCCCACTCTGGTATCTCAAGCACATGAAGCTATTCACTCAGCTCAAAGTGTCGCTGCATTAGAAGAAATTCGTGTACGTTACCTGGGCAAAAAAGGTGAGTTGACTGCCTTGCTCAAAGGTCTGGGCAAGCTCTCGCCTGAAGAACGTCCCCAGGCAGGTGAGCAGATCAATCAGGCAAAGCAACGTTTGGCGAGTGATATCGACCAGAAACGTGAAGCACTGGATCAGCAGGCATTGAATGCCCGTCTGGCAGCAGAACGCATCGATGTCACATTGCCTGGGAGAGGCCAGCCTGGCGGTGGTCTGCATCCTGTAACGCGGACGTTGGAGCGCATTGAAGGGCTATTTACCCGCATTGGTTACGATGTGGCGGTAGGGCCGGAAATTGAGGACGACTATCATAACTTTGAAGCGCTCAATATTCCGGCACACCACCCAGCTCGCGGAATGGCTGACACGTTTTATTTCGATGCGACCCGCCTGCTGAGAACCCATACGTCGCCGGTGCAAGTGCGCACCATGAAGAGCAGTGAGCCGCCGATTCGGATCGTTTGCCCTGGGCGTGTCTATCGCAGTGATTCGGATTTGACGCACACGCCGATGTTCCACCAGGTAGAAGGCTTATTAGTGGATGAAGGCGTCAGCTTTGCCGACCTGAAAGGAACCATTGAAGACTTTTTGCAAGCCTTTTTTGAACGTGATGATCTGTCAGTACGCTTCAGACCTTCTTATTTTCCGTTTACTGAACCCTCCGCCGAGGTGGATATCCAGTGCGTAATGTGCAGTGGAAAGGGGTGCCGTGTCTGCTCACACAGCGGTTGGTTGGAAGTCATGGGATGCGGAATGGTGCATCCTGAAGTCTTCCGTCATTCGGGTATTGATGCTGAGCGATTTACCGGTTTTGCGTTCGGTATGGGGGCTGAGCGGCTTGCAATGCTGCGTTACGGCGTGAATGACCTGCGTCTGTTTTTTGAAAATGATCTGCGTTTTTTACGCCAGTTTGCTTAATCCTCGCTGCCGACAACAGGAAGCCCTATGAAATTTTCTGAAGAATGGCTGCGTGAGTGGGTATCTCCGCAGCTTGATACACAAGCCGTTGCTGACCAGATTACCATGGCGGGTCTGGAGGTGGATGCTGTCGAGCCTGTCGCCGCTGCCTTCAGTGGTGTTGTCGTGGCCGAGGTCATAAGTAAAGACCAGCATCCGGATGCCGACAAATTGAATGTCTGTCTGGTGAACGATGGATCCCCTGAGCCGGTTCAGGTGGTCTGTGGTGCGCCGAATGTAGCAGTTGGCCAGAAAGTTCCTTTTGCACAGGTTGGCGGAGTGCTGCCGGGCGATTTCAAAATCAAGAAAGCCAAGCTGCGCGGCGTTGAATCGCGCGGCATGATCTGCTCGGAGTCTGAGTTAGGCCTGGTTGAGGAAACTTCGCCGGGTATTTTTGTGCTGCCTGACGCCGCGCCTGTGGGTACATTATTGCGCACGTATATGGCGCTTGATGACCACACGATCGAAGTGGACCTGACACCGAACCGTGGTGACTGCCTGAGTCTCAAAGGGCTCGCCCGTGAAGTGGGCGTGCTGAATCAACTGGACGTTGTGACGCCTGATACAACGCCTGTTGAGCCAAGCTTCGAAGAAACCTTCCCGGTCAGTATTGAAGCACCGTCTTTGTGCCCGCGTTATCTGGGGCGTCTGATTCGTGGTGTCGATGTTAATGCGCAGACGCCTTTGTGGATGGTTGAACGGTTGCGTCGTGGGGGCATCCGTTCGATTGACCCTGTGGTGGATGTCACCAATTACGTGATGCTGGAACTCGGCCAGCCCATGCATGCCTTTGATCGCGATAACCTCAATGGTGAGATTGTTGTTCGTCAGGCACGCGAAGGCGAGCGGCTCGTGTTGCTGGATGGCCAGGACGTGGAACTACGGCCGGAAACCCTGCTGATTACTGATCATGACGGCCCGTTGGCACTGGCGGGTGTGATGGGAGGCGAAAAATCCGGGATTAATTCGGCGACGCACACTATTTTCCTGGAGTCGGCATTCTTTACGCCATTGGCCATTGCCGGGCAGGCGCGCTCTTATGGGCTGCACACTGATGCTTCTCATCGCTTTGAGCGAGGCGTTGATCCTGCACTGACGCGTACGGCTGTTGAGCGTGCAACGCAGTTGCTGTTAGACATCTGCGGTGGTGAGGCTGGCCCGATCAACGACGTCAGCGATGAATCTGCGTTGCCGCAGCCACGCGAAATCGTTTTCCGCGAAAAACGTCTGCAGGACGCGTTGAGCAAGCAGCTACCGCGTGAAGAGGTGAGTGATATCCTCACACGGCTTGGCATGCAAATCAGTGACACTGACCAGGGCTGGCATGTCTGCGTACCTAGCTGGCGGTTTGATATCGCTATCGAAGAAGATCTGATCGAAGAAGTGGCGCGTATCCATGGCTATAACAATTTGCCTGTGCGGCGCCCAGCGGCACGCCTGGCGCTCAAGCCAGCGCAGGAATCGCGTGTTTCCCAGGCCAGTTTACGTCACCAAATGGTAGCGCGTGGCTATCAGGAAGCGGTGACCTACAGCTTTGTGGCACCTGACTTACAGGCTGCGCTTTTGCCGCAAGCGGTGTCTCCAGAGTTGGCAAATCCCATTTCCGCAGATTTGTCCGTCATGCGCGCGAGCCTGTTTCCTGGTCTGGTGCGTGCATTGATGCATAACCTTAACCGTCAGCAAACCCGTGTGCGTCTGTTTGAAACGGGGCTGGTGTTTAACGGCCCGCTTGACGAACTTCACCAGACGCCGATGCTGGGGGCGGTAGTGTGTGGGTCGCGGTACCCGGAAGGCTGGACGGGAGGGAAGGAAAGCACGGATTTTTATGACCTGAAAGGTGACCTGGAAAGTCTTATTGACCTGGGCGGACAGCCTGAGTCATGGCGCTTTGAGGCAGCCGATCATCCGTCGCTGCATCCTGGTCAATGCGCGCGCATTCTGCATAATGACCAGCCCGCTGGCTGGATAGGGACACTACACCCGGAAGTGCGCGCCAAGCTTGGCTTGAAGGTCGATGCCTTATTATTTGAAGTGCGCCTTGATGCATTAAGCCAGGGGTCGATACCTGCTTTTGAGCCTCTGTCACGTCAGCCGGAAGTGCGCCGAGATCTTGCCTTTATTGTGAATGAAGACGTGCCGGTCCAGACTCTGCTGGATATGGCAAAAACGCATGCCGGTGAGCACCTCAAGCAGCTACGTTTGTTTGATGTTTATGCGGGTAAAGGGGTAGAAGAAGGCCACAAGAGTATTGCGTTAGGCTTGACCTGGCAGCATCCTTCGCGCACTCTAAATGATGATGAAATCAATCAGTTGGTTGACGTCATCGTTTTGCAGGCGCGTGAGCAATACAGCGCGGCATTGCGCAGTTAATCATGACGCGTCATCCTGCTGTGCTGAGACCAGACACTGGGCTAAGCGCTGGTGACAAGGAGATATCCATGGGTGCGTTGACAAAAGCAGAACTCGCAGAGCATTTGCATACCGAGCTTTCACTTTCCAAGCGCGAGGCGAAAGCAATGGTAGAGGCTTTTTTCGAAGAAATTCGAGCCTGCTTGCGTGAAAATGAGCAAGTAAAACTCTCCGGTTTTGGAAATTTTGATTTGCGTGACAAGCGTGAGCGCCCTGGTAGAAACCCTAAAACCGGCGAAGAAATACCTATTTCTGCTCGTCGAGTCGTGACGTTTCGCCCCGGACAGAAGCTCAAGCAGCAGGTTGAAACCTACCGTGGTGAATAGGCGCTCAGGCATATGAGTGCTGGGAGCCTGGTTAGGTAATCCCACTATTTATCATTGAAAAGGGTGCCATTGACGGCGCCCTTTTTTTATAGGCTGGCGATGGTTGCGCTGTTGTTGTGTGATGGTACTATGCACTGATGCTGTTTTTATATACAGTGTATGTATGCAATTTTTGTTATACAGCTCATTACACAGGTCACGCGTGATGTCGTTAACCATTTCTGTTCTGGGGCGAGCGGATCCGTCTGCCTTGCCGTTAGCCTTGCCACTCTTTTCCAGTGCGGTACGCGCCGGCTTCCCAAGCCCGGCGGATGATCATCTCGATACCGATCTGGACCTGCATCGTTATGTGGTCAAGCGTCCTGCTGCCACCTATTTTGTACGTGCTGAAGGCGACTCCATGGTCGGTGATGGTATCCATCACGGTGACCTGCTCGTCGTTGATCGCAGCCTGGCAGCGATGTCAGGCCGCATTATCGTTATCGCCGTTGATGGCGAGTTGACCGTCAAGCGTCTCGAATATATGGGGCAGCGTGCCTACTTGCATGCCAGCAACCCCGCTTACCAGCCGATACCCCTTGAAGGCCGTGAGTCTCATGTCTGGGGCGTGGTCACGCACGTATTGCACAGTCTGCCTGGTGCATCATCGCCATGATGGCGTTGGTGGACTGCAACAACTTCTACGTCTCCTGTGAACGGGTATTCAATCCGTCGCTGGAAGGGCGTCCTGTTGGTGTGCTTTCCAATAACGACGGCTGCATTGTGGCGCGCTCCAATGAGCTGAAGGCGTTGGGGGTGGCAATGGGTACGCCCATGCACGCCTTGCCTCCACCCATTCGCCGCCAAACGATACTGCTTTCCAGTAATTACGCGCTGTATGGTGATATGTCACGACGTGTCACCGATGTGCTCGGCGAATTCTCGCCCAATGTTGAGGTGTACTCGATTGATGAAAGTTTTGTGGGCTTTCAGGGCGAGGCGTCAGGCACATTAGAGACCCAAGGCCAGCAGTTACGTAAGACGGTGCGCCAATGGACAGGTGTGCCTGTGTCGGTAGGGCTTGCACCGACTCGGGTATTGGCGAAAGTGGCAAATCATATGGCCAAAAAGCATGCCACTTACCAGGCCAGTGGCGTTTGCTTGCTGACAGCGGATAGCGACATTACCCGCCTGCAGCTGCAGCAATTGCCGGTAACAGAACTATGGGGCGTTGCCTGGCGAACAGGTGAGCGTTTGAAACGTTTAGGGATCAAAACCGCCTGGCAGTTACGCGAAGCTGACCCCCGGCAAATACGCCAGCATTTTTCCGTTATTCAGGAGCGCATTGTTTGGGAGTTACGCGGCCAGCCAGCGATCCCATTGGATGATATGCAGATGCCCAAGCAACAGATCATGGTATCGCGCAGTTTTGGGCGGCTGACCAACGACTTTCGTGATTTGCATGAGGCGTTGCGGCATCACACCGCGCGAGCCGGAGAAAAACTGCGCCTGCAACAAAGTGTCACCAGTGCGGTGCTGGTGTTTATACGTACTAACCCATTTCGCGTGGAGTTGCCCCAGCTGCGCTGCCAGGTCGTAGTGCCGTTACATCGACCAACCGATGACAGTCGTGAGCTGATTGGCGCAGCCATCCAGGGTCTCAGGCAATTATGGCGAACCGGTTTTCAATACCATAAAGTGGGGGTGATGTTGTTGGATATTGCGCCTCGTGAGAACCGGCAACTCAGGCTGACGGAGTCAGCGCAAACGACGGCAGACGCCAGGCGCCGTGAACGGTTGATGGCGACAATGGATAAGCTTAACCGCGAGCTCGGAAAAGGCACCATACAGCTTGGCTTGCCGCGTCAGCACAACGCCTGGATGCTACGTTGTGCGCATCGTACCCCGCGTTACACTACGCACTGGAATGAATTGTTGCGTATAAGGGGGTGATGAATCATCCGTCACCCGACAGATATATTCTAAACAGACAGGAACGTCTCTATGTGGCAAAAAATGATCATCGCCGTGTTACTTCTAAGTAGCGGTCAGGCCTTTTCTCAGCCCGAGGCGAGGGAGTACCTTCAGTTAAAAGACCGGTTGGACCGCCCCGACGATGGTTACTGCCTTGATGTGGTTGGCAGTGGAAGGCATATCCGTTTAGATATGCCCCTGACGGCCCATAATTGCAAAGGCCCGCAGGTTTATGCAGACGAAGTCGTTCAGTACAGAAATGATCAAAGCCTGTATTTTCCGGCTTACGAAGGCTGTGTCACCGTGATGGGGCTAAACGATAAAGCGCTGGCTGGCAACGCCCTTATGCTTAAAGCCTGTGGCGCCGAGCAGCCTTTCCTGAACGCCAGGAACTTTCAGAAATTTGAATTCAACTCGAAAGAGCAGTTACAGCTGAAGGGCAGCCACCTGTGTATAGCGGCAGGGACAGAGTCGCATACAACATACAGCCCGGATCACAGATGGAGAAGCCTGTTAATGCTGCCTTGTGAAGAAGCCGATCCTGCGAACAGCGCTTGGCAACTGGTTCCCGCGGGGTATTAGCGTTCCCCAGTTGCCTTGCGTAAACGGTTCGCCCACTGATCAAGCCCTGCAAGCGGTGTATGATAGTGCCCACTATTACTCATTGCACTTAGACTTGGAGATGCACCGTGAACACGGAAAGTCACTCTCAGCTGGCGGCCTTTATCTGGTCGGTGGCTGATCTTTTACGCGGCGATTTCAAACAATCCCAGTATGGCCGTATCATTTTGCCGTTTACGCTGCTGCGCCGTCTGGAGTGTGTATTGGCACCCACCAAGGCTGAGGTGCTGAAAGCGACAGAAGATCACCAGAACAAGCCCGAAGCCGTGCGTGAGAAGTTGCTCCTACGCGCAGCGGATCAGCCGTTTTTCAATGCCTCACCGCTTAGCTTGGGTAGCCTTTCCGACACCCAGACCAGCGACGACTTGATGAGCTATGTGCAATCGTTCAGCCAGAGCGCTCGTGAGATCTTCGAGCACTTCGAGTTCGAGAGCTTTGTACAGCAGCTCAGCACCAATAACCTGCTCTATAAAGTAGTGCAGCAGTTTGCGGCGATCGACCTGAGCCCGGCGCGGGTAAGCAACCATGGCATGGGCGGCATTTTCGAAGAGCTGATTCGCAAATTTGCTGAAAGCTCCAACGAAACCGCCGGGGAGCACTTCACACCTCGCGACATTGTTCATCTGACCACTTCGCTTGTGCTGACCGGCCAAGATGCCAAGCTGAAAAGTGGCAGTATCGTGACCGTTTATGATCCCACCGCAGGCACCGGCGGCTTTCTTTCCGAAAGCGATGAGTATATTCAGCAAGTGAGTGGCGGCATGAGCGTGTCGCTGCACGGCCAGGAGCTTAACCCTGAGTCCTACGCCATCTGTAAGGGTGATATGTTGGTCAAGGGGCAGGAAGTCGAACGGGTCAAGCTGGGTAATACGCTCTCCGATGACCAGCTGGCCGGTGAGCGCTTTGATTATATGCTCTCCAACCCGCCGTTTGGCGTCGAGTGGAAAAAGGTGCAGAAGCAGGTCACCGATGAACATAAGTATCGCGGCTACGATGGCCGCTTCGGCCCTGGCTTGCCGCGCGTTTCTGATGGTTCCCTGCTGTTTCTGATGCACCTGGTGGCCAAAATGCGCCCACGTCAGGACGGCGGCTCGCGGATCGGTATCATCCTTAACGGTTCGCCGCTGTTTACCGGCGGTGCGGGCAGTGGCGAATCCGAGATCCGCCGCTACCTGCTGCAGCATGACCTGGTGGACGCCATTATCGGCCTGCCCACGGATATGTTCTATAACACTGGCATTGCTACTTATGTGTGGGTGCTTTCCAACGACAAGCCCGCCGAGCGCAAGGGCAAGGTGCAGCTGATCAACGCCACCGGCCGCGCCAGCAAGATGCGCAAGTCGCTGGGCAGCAAACGCCAATACATCACTGATCCTGACATTGACGATATCGTGCGGAGTTATGGTGCCTGTGAAGAAAACGACGAGAGCAAAATCTTCCCGATAGAAACCTTTGGCTATCGGCGCATCACCGTTGAGCGTCCGCTGCGTCTCAATTTCGAAGCCAGCACCGAACGTCTGGCCAAGCTGGATGACGAAAAAGCCCTCCAGAAACTCGATGATGCTGAGCAAGCCGCCCTCAAAGCCGCCTGCGAACAACTAGGCGAGCAGCACTACACCAATCGCGACGTCTTCATAAAGGCTTTGAATGCGGCGCTAAAAGCCGAAGGCCTGAAGATTGGTGCTCCGGTACAGAAGGCGATACTCAACGCGCTTTCCGAACGTGACTCGGCCGCTGATATCTGCCTGGATAAACACGGCAACCCTGAGCCGGATACCGGCCTGCGGGATAACGAGAACGTGCCCTATGGTGAGTCGATTTATGACTACTTCGAGCGCGAGGTGAAACCCCACGTACCGGATGCCTGGATCGATGAAAACAAACGTGACGAGCTGGATGGCCGCATCGGCATTGTCGGCTTCGAGATTCCTTTCAACCGCCATTTCTACCAGTTCACGCCGCCGCGCCCGCTGGAGGAAATCGACGCCGACCTCAAAGCCTGCACCGACAAGATCAAGCAGATGATCGAGGAGCTATCGGCATGACGATGAGAAAGCGCCTGAATACGCGGTTGATCTTGTGGGCATCATTCCCTACTCTTATCGGCAACAACACCCGCCAAGGCTATGCTCTCAAGAGTACCCTCAAACCGGCGGGTTACTTTTTCAGCAAGTGTTTTACGTTCACCCTGATGACACACTCGCCACGCCTCTCACGGAAGCATACTTTGGCGGGTTTTTTTGATTTCAAAAAAAATCACCCTAGAACGGCGCTGGTGAGCACTTGCCTTGCTGAAAAAAATTCTCTAATAT
Organism: Halomonas sp. LS-001; assembly: GCF_052983955.1. Lineage (NCBI taxonomy): Bacteria > Pseudomonadati > Pseudomonadota > Gammaproteobacteria > Oceanospirillales > Halomonadaceae > Halomonas > Halomonas sp. LS-001. The sequence goes on along the minus strand of NZ_CM129816.1, from coordinate 2,221,589 downwards.
TCATGTCAAGAAAACCCGCCAAGGCTATGCTCGCAAGAGTACCCTCAAACCGGCGGGTTACTTATTTGTGGGGTTTGAAATGAAGTTCAGCAAACCCGCCAGTACCTATGAAGAACAGCTTTCCATTCTGCGTGGTCGCGGTCTTGATGTGCATGACCCGGCTAGCGCGCTTCATTACCTACGCCACCTCAACTATTATCGGCTAACTGCTTATTGGCTTCCGTTTCAAGAGCAGTCATCACCCCGGCAGTTTCATAAGGGAACCGATTTTGAGGACGTGGTGAACCTCTATGTATTTGATCGAGAATTCCGGCTGTTACTGCTTGATGCGATTGAGCGGATAGAAGTCTCCTTTCGAACGGCCTGGGCTTACTACATGGCTCACCGCTATGGTTCTCATGCCTATCTCGATCCAGGGCTTGCAAAGCGTTCTGTCTGGCACGTTAAAAATCTCGCCAGTTTGAAAAAAGAAATCTCACGCTCTGATGAAGTATTTATCGAACATTATCAGCAGACCTACTGCGAGCCTGAAACACCTCCCGTATGGGCAGTTTGTGAAGTCATGTCGCTTGGGTTGCTGTCACGTTGGGTTAACCAGCTGCCGCCAGGAGATGTGAGTCAGATAGCATCAACCTATGGCTTGGATCAGGGTGTCATGCGTTCAACCCTTCAGCATATTACCTACGTACGCAACCTATGTGCTCATCATAGCCGCGTTTGGAATCGCCGCCTTACTGTGACCATGAAAGTGCCAAACCGTAAACCCGCTGAAGTCGCTGCGGTAGTGAACCCTGCAAGCCCGCGGAATATTTATAACACGCTCACTATGTTGGCTTATTTACTGGACAAGATCAGCCCAGGGCATACCTGGAGGCAGCGTCTTGGTAAATTACTTGCTAGTCATGATGTTGATACCCAACAGATGGGTTTTTTACCCAACTGGCAGGCTCAGCCATTCTGGGCAGATGCCTTGCAAGAAATGCAGCCAGGGAGCCATTTATGAATTACCCCGCCTATCCCGAATACAAGGACTCCGGCGTTGAGTGGCTGGGGAAAGTGCCGGTGCATTGGGAAGTTACAGCTTTGAAGCGTGGTCATGACGTTATTTTAGGAAAAATGCTACAACCTGGGCCCAAAAAGGAAAGTGACCAACTTCTTCCATATTTGCGTGCTGCTAATATACAGCCCACGGGAGTTAACCTTAAAGATGTAAGAAAAATGTGGTTCAGCCCATCCGAAGCGCGTCAGCTGGCTCTCGAGTATGGAGATTTATTGGTCAGCGAAGGAGGCGATGTTGGTCGTCCAGCACTATGGAGCAATGGCCCTGGTTATCACATTCAAAATTCAATAAATAGGGTGAGACCAAATGCTAATAATTGCTCGTCTTTCCTTTTCTATTGGATGCTCGCTATTAAGCAAAAGGGCTTCGTTGACGTGCTCTGTAACAAGTCGACTATTGCTCACTTTACTGCAGAAAAAGTAGCGTCAGTGCCTACACCTTTCCCCCCAGGCTCAGAGCAAACTCAAATCGCCACCTTCCTCGATCACGAAACCGCCCGCATTGACGCCTTGGTGGAAGAGCAGCAGCGCCTGATCACACTGCTTAAGGAGAAACGCCAGGCGGTGATTTCCCATGCCGTCACCAAAGGGCTCGATCCCGATGTGCCGATGAAGGACTCCGGGGTGGAGTGGCTGGGGGAAGTGCCTGAGCATTGGGGAGTGCAATCGATAAATCAAGTCACTCAAAAGATAACGAATGGCTATGTAGGGCCCACTAGGGACATTTTAGTTAGTGCGGGGGTCCCTTACGTACAAGCGACACATATAAAAAATGGAGTCATAAACTTTGATGGAAAATATTTTGTAACTCCCGAATGGAGTAACAAAATGAGGAAGTCAATTCTTCAGGAAGGTGATGTGTTGATTGTTCAGACAGGAGCAGGGACTGGCGACGTCGCTGTAGTTAGCTCCAGCGAGGAAGGTTATAACTGCCATGCTTTAATAATACTGCAGCCAGTTTCGGAAAAATTAGTAGGTGCATATTTGGCAAAATTCCTGCAGTCACATGTAGGTAAGTCAGTGCTTTTTTCGTTAAGAACTGGGGGGATGCACCCTCATTTAAACTGTGGCGAGGTTAAGTTTATTAAAATGCCCATACCCTCGTGTGAGGAGCAGGTCAAGATTTCAGCTTATATTAGCTCAATCTCTAGTGTTATAGATGAACTCACTGCAGAATCGAAGAAAGCTATTAAGCATCTTCAAGAACGCCGAACAGCCCTTATCTCCGCTGCGGTCACCGGCAAGATCGATGTTCGCGGCTTGCAGCCGCCGCCGGAGAAGGAATTGAGAAGCAGGGAGACAGTCGATGAAGTTTGAGACCTTTCCGGCCTGCCGTTGGGTTCAATAATATCAGTACATAAGCTTTAGCCCCGTAGCCGCCAACCGTATAAGAGCGGCATCTTGGCATGCAAAACGTATGTGTAAACTTGGTGACTCAAACCTTACATATAGATTTCATATGTAAAGTAGTCAGCCTGTATCTTTCATGGGTAAGCTCGGTTATCTCCTCAGACACTGTACCTAGCTTTATTTGATGGGTATTTGATAGAAGAGCTGTTTTTATAATTGGTTTGTTTAATTTTTATATAAAAATCATTGGCTTAAGGAATTTTTTGGCATTTTTTTCTATTTGACGGGTATTTGATTAATGACACAGGGACGCAGCATTCGGCTGTTTCTGGTGGATGGCACGCCCAATGGCTTGCTAACCGCCGAGATCATGAACTGGACGGGCCATGTACTCACCGGCCCACGCACCAAGCTAACAGAGCTGGTGCAGCGCCCCGAGTGTGGCCGTACTGGTATCTACTTTCTGGTAGGCCCTGACCTGGAAGGCAGCCCGCGCCCGCAGGTATACATCGGTGAGAGCGATGATGTCGGCACCCGCCTGAAACAACACAACCGGCCAGAAGATAAAGGCGGCAAGGATTTCTGGGAAAAGGTCTGCCTGGTCACCAGCAAGGACCAGAACCTCACCAAAGCCCACGTGAAATACCTGGAAAGCCTGTTGATTCAATCGGCAGGCGAGCTTGGCCGTTGCAAACTGGTCAACGGCACCGCCCACGACTACATCAACCTGCCGGAATCTGATCGCGCCGATATGGCGTTTTTTATCGAGCAGATTCGTACCGTGCTGCCGGTGCTGGGGCTGGATTTCTTGCGTGGACGACCGACACCATCAAGCCAATCTAGGGTAGAACCCAAGGTGCCGGAAGCATCGCCTCGCTTTGTTGCTGAAGTGCCTCGTTACGGCATTAAGGCCTATGGGCAGGAAGTAGATGGTGAATTCTACGTGCTTGAAGGCTCAACGGCGCGCGGTTCCTGGACAGGTGCTAAAGGCGGCTACCAGTCGTTATATCAGCAACTATGTGATGACCAAGTGCTCGTGGATATTGATAGCGGTTTAAAGCGCTTTACCAGCGACTATGCTTTCACAAGCCCCAGTGCTGCGGCAGCCGTTGTGTCAGGCAGAAGCTCCAACGGTAGACAACATTGGAAGCTGGAAAGCACCGGCCAAACGTATGTTGCATGGTTAGATCAAAAGGTCAGCGAGGCCGTTAAAAAACCTAACGAGACCGAGCATGGATAACCCTCAGCAGCGGGATAGTGAGATCCAACAGGCCATTGATCACTACCTTCAGGCGCGCGCGGCGATTCTGGAGCTTGGCCGTAAAGTGCCTGGGCGTATTGGCGGTAACGACAACATTATTGGCCGTATTGGTGAGTTTATCGGCCTGCGCTTTTTGGAGGCTCTTGGTCAAGAACCCGTGATGGTGCCAGGTAGCTCCAATCCAGGCTTTGACCTGGAAGAAGGAGACCAGCTCACTCAGGTCAAGGCCATTACGCACGAAAACCGGCGTGGCCGCACCGTGCGACTAACCCCTGGGTGGACGCAATTCACGTTGATAGAACTTGGCGAGCATTACATACCCGAGCGAGTTGGTTTGCTTACTTTGCCACAGCAGGAGCAAGCACTGGCAGATGGCTTTGCTAAAACCGCAACGCCGGTAGTGAGCCTAACCATGCTTGGCCCTAAGGGGCTGATAGGTACTTACGGGCGTGTGTATACTCAGAATGAACTCAGGCAATTTGGTATTTAACCACTAAGGATTTTCTATGGCGGACAGCAGGGAAGCCCAGTTCCAGCAGGACATCATCGACGCTATGGCTGCCGGTGGCTGGCAGGTGGGCACCGCCAGTGGTTATGACCGCGCCACGGCGCTGTATACCGAAGACCTGTTGGGCTACGTGCAGGACGCCTGGCCCGAGCGTTGGGAGAAGTTCTGCAAGGCCAACCCGCAAGCCTCCGAGCAGGTGTTTGTGCAGAAGGTGGTGCGCGAGCTTGAACGGGCGGGCACGTTAGACGTGCTGCGTCACGGCTTCAAGGTGCCTGGGGTAGCGTTTGATCTGTGTAGTTTCAAGCCCGACCACGCCATGAACCCGGAAGCGCTTTCCCGCTATCAGGCCAACCGCCTGCGGGTGGTGCCGGAAATCTCCTATTCACCCCATGCCAAAGAAAAGGGCAAGGGCGGGGAAAGCCCTGGTCAGAATTACAATCCACGTCTCGATCTGGTGCTGTTCGTTAATGGCATACCAACTGCCACGCTGGAGCTGAAAAGCGAGTTCAAGCAGTCGGTGGAAAACGCCAAGCGCCAGTACCGCAACGATCGCCCCCTGAAAGACTCAATCACCCGTAAGGTCGAGCCGCTGCTGGCCTTTAAACGTGGTGCCTTGGTGCATTTTGCCGTCAGCCAGGCGGAAGTGGCGATGACCACAAAACTGGCGGGCAAAGAGACGTTCTTTCTGCCGTTCAACTTGGGCACTAACGACGGCGGTGCAGGTAACCCCGCGCCAGAAGATGAGAACCACTTCGCCACCGCCTACCTGTGGGAAAAGGTATTCGCCCCGGATGCCTGGCTGAAAGTGCTGGGCCGCTTTTTGCATCTGGAGCAGAAAACCACGGAAGATTTCCACGGGCGTCGCAAGACCAAGGAAACCCTGATCTTCCCGCGTTATCACCAATGGGAAGTGGTCAACCGGTTGATTGAGACTACCCAGGACGAGGAGGGTGGCCAGCGTTATCTGGTGCAGCACAGTGCCGGTTCCGGCAAATCCAACTCCATTGCCTGGCTGGCCCACCAGCTCGCCAACCTCTACGACGAAAGCGGCCAGCACAAGCGCTTTAACTCAGTAATTGTGGTAACCGACCGCACCGTGTTGGATCGTCAGCTGCAAAGCACTATCTACCAGTTTGAGCATGCCCATGGGGTGGTGTGCCCGATTACCCGGGAAGTGGGCAACCAGAGTAAATCAGAACAGTTGGCCGAGGCGTTGGCTAGCAATACCCGCATTATTATCGTCACCATCCAGACGTTCCCGGCACTGTTTGATGCTCTTGATAAACGCCCGATGCTTGCCGAGGGCCGCTACGCCGTTATTGCTGATGAAGCGCATTCATCACAGACCGGCAGCTCGGCCACCAAGCTAAAAACCTTGTTGGCTGCTGCCGGTGAGAGCACAGGAGACGATGAAGAGGTTAACGCCGAAGTCATATTGGACGCGGCTGTCTCGTCACGTCGCCCCAATGAGCGCATCAATTATTACGCCTTTACGGCAACCCCCAAGGCCAAGACCCTGGAGCTGTTTGGCCGGATGCCAGACCCGAGCCTGCCGCCCAGCGCCGACAACAAGCCCGAGCCGTTTCACCTGTACTCTATGCGTCAGGCCATCGAAGAGGGCTTTATTCTGGATGTACTGCGCAATTACGTGACTTACGGCACCGCCTGGAAGCTAGCCCACCTAGATGATGAAGATCCAGAGGTGGATGCCAAAAAAGCCTCGCGTACGCTGGCCAAATGGGTACGCCTGCACCCTTACAACATCGCCCAGCGGGTTGAGGTGATTGTCGAGCATTTCCGCGCCAATGTGCGCCATCTACTGGATGGCCAGGCCAAAGCCATGGTAGTAACCGCCAGCCGCCAGGAGGCGGTGCGTTATCAGCTAGCCATGCGCCAGTATGTGGAAACTCAGGGCTATGGAGACGTTCACCCGTTGGTAGCGTTTTCCGGTAGTGTACCTGCGGATGAAATGATCCCTGAAGAAGTCACCGAGAAAAGCACTTTGCTTAACCCCAAAGTGTACAGGCGTGATATGGCCGAAGCGTTTGATACCGACGACTTCAATGTCATGATTGCCGCCAATAAGTACCAGACCGGCTTTGACCAGCCGAAACTGTGCGCCATGTACGTCGACAAAAAACTGCAGGGCGTGGACTGTGTGCAAACGCTTTCGCGACTCAACCGCCTGTTTCCCGGTAAGCAGACATTCATCCTCGATTTCTACAACGAGCCGCAAGATATTCTCGACGCCTTTGCGCCGTATTACCGCAAAGCAACGCTTTCCGACGTTTCCGACCCGCAGGTGGTGTATGACCTCAAGCGCACTCTGGATGCCAGCGGTATCTATCACTGGCCTGAAGTCGAAGCTTTTGCAACTGCCTTTTTTGACCCTAAGGCACCGTCATCACGCTTGAATTATCATTGCCAGCCCGCCCAGGAACGTTTTAAGAAACGTTATGAGGTCATTCTGGAACAGCAGAGCACCTGGAAAGAAGCCCGCCGACAGGCTGAGCAGCAGGGCGATGATAAAGGCATCAAGCGTGCCGAGCAGGAGCTGGAAGACGCGGGTAAAAGCCGAGATGAACTCGATCTGTTCCGCAAAAACCTGCAAAGCTTTGTGCGCACCTACGAGTTCCTGAGCCAGATCATCACCTTTGATGATACTGAATTGGAGCAGCTGTGCGTCTACGCCAGACACCTTTATCCCTTACTTCGCATCGACAGGCTATTGATTGATGACCCCATCGACGTCAGCGAGCTTGAACTGGATAGCTACCGACTGACCAAGCGCGCGGAACAGCGCCTCTCTCTGGAAGAGCAAGACGGCGATTACGGTCTGAAGCCCATTTCAGAGGTCGGCTCCGGCAAGCCTTATGATCCAGAAATCCAGCGAATTAATGAGATTATCGAACGCCTGAATGACCTCTATGGCGCTGATATCAGCGACGAAGATAAGCTGCACTTCGCCAACGGCATCGCCGACCGTATTCAACGGGATGATGCTGTGATGGCCCAGATCAACCAGCATGATGAAGCGCAGGTGATGCATGGGCTTTTTCCCAGGCGCGTCACCGATGCGATACTTGATGCTATGAACGATCATGAAAAACTCAGCATGCCGCTGCTGGAAAACGAAGAAACGGGTAGGCAGTTTGCGCTGCTGATACTCAAGTTACTGGCGGGGCGAGGCCAGTCTTCTTCTGAATCAGCGGGCAAGTATTGAAGAGCAAAGTACTGAAGAGCAAGGTACTGAAGAGCCACGCTCTACAGACGCCATGCTCGCCGCTGACTAGGAAAAACACGGCCAGAATGATTGTCTGCTAACGCCAGTCGGCTCGAAAGAATTTGAGGGTTATTCCGTGCCTAAAAAAAGGAGCGGGGCTGACGGTTTACAAAGGTCCACCAATGGTCCAAAAAACCGCGTAGAGTTTTGACATAATTTTGACAATTTTTTGACATAACAAAAAAAACCGCCGCTCGGAATGACCCGTAAGCGGCGGTTTTTCTTGATGTTTCTGGTCGGAGCGACAGGATTCGAACCTGCGACCTTTGCAACCCCATCTTGCTGGCGCTCCCTTAGGCGCAAAGGCTCCAAACGCAAAGAGTTCAAATAACATATTGATCAATAGAATCTTTTGATCGCCGTATGGTTCCATGGTTATATTAACTTTGGACACTGAAGGCGGAATATACTAGTCCAATGATGCAATGTTCGTATCATCTGGAGCCGTAACGGACGACTCGCTGAGCCGTCCATCCCTGCCATGTTCAGGCGTCTAACCAGACCTAATCATCACTGGAGGCGCATCCGAGATGACTGACTATACCCTGAAGCGGAAGATCACTGAGTCTGCAATCAAGTATGCAAGACAAAAAGGCATCCGCATCATCTACGACACTGTTACCAGTGGTTTCACCTGCACGCTTTACAACCGTAACGTCACGACCTTTTCGTTCCGCTATCGATCGAAGCTCACGGGTAAGAGACCGACGGTCAAAATTGGCCGCTATCCAACAGTCTCTCCTGATGAGGCAAGGGTGATGGCCAAGAGTATGGCGACAGGTCTTTCTCAAGGCGTTGAACCTCGATTGGTTGAAGAGGCTTCTAAGGAATCCGAACGACGCAAGGAAGAGCAACGGCGCAGAGAGGACGCTTCGATCATCCAGACGTTTTTAGAAACTGTTTACCGCCCGCATAAGGCACGTATGAAGAGAGGCCAGGAAGACCTTGACCGTATTGAACGGCACTTCAAGTCTTGGTATCGAAAACGCATGACAGAGCTAACGAAGTCTGACGTGACTCGCTGGCACCATGGGCTGGAAAAAAAGGGGCTGGCATTTCTGACTATCAAGCGGTCTTATGACGTGCTCCAGAACATGCTCAACATGGCGGCTGAAGAGAAGTTCATCTCTGAGAATCCGATAAAAGGTATTCGACTTAAAAAGCCTATTGCAGGCGATGATCATGGTATTGATATTATTCGTTCACGAAGGGCGTTGACTGACGAAGAAGTGATTGGGCTGTTTCGAGGGCTTGATGCCTATACTCAGAATCGCAAGGATATGCGCCGTCGCTCGCGCACCAAGAAGTCGAATCGGCATCTTCCCGACTGGGATCACCTCACATATGTCGATTATGTAGTTCCCGCGATTTTGGTCATCTACTACGCTGGATTTCGGCCAGGTGATGTCTACGGTCTGCGCTGGGAGAACGTCAACTTCCAGACAAAGACGATCACCAAGGTAATTGAGAAAACAGCGCATCATAGCACTCGGCCGACTAGCTTTCCGATTTCTGAACGCCTCTTGGAAGTGCTTCAGGTTTGGTGGGTCGAAAACGGTCGTTCCAATACAGGCTATGTTTTTCCATCTCCTAGGAGTGGTAGGCGACTTTCGTCCGGAGCGCTGGGCCGTCGACCGTGGCCGATCATCAAAAAGCTTGGCGGTCTTGACCCTGATCTCGATCTCTACACACTGCGCCACAACTTTGCTTCACAACTTATCATGTCCGGTGCCGATCTGATGACAGTGATGAAACTCATGGGGCACCGTGACATAGCAACCACAATCGATCACTATGGGCATTTGACAACAGAGCATCTTCGTTTGGCACTTGGTGCGCTAGACATGCCTGAGTAAAAGGAAAGTCAGAAGGGAATGGCTTAAAGTAATGCTGTCATTGGCCAAGCGAGGTTGTATGCGGGTCGTCACCTGGAATTGCCACGGCGCCTTCAGAAAAAAGTTCATGGAAATCGAGAAGCTTAATGCTGATATCTATGTGATCCAGGAGTGTGAAGACCCGAACCATGTTCGACATGAGGGTTACCGGGAATGGTCATCAGGTGGTATATGGACAGGTGTCAACCGGAATAAAGGGTTGGGCATCTTCTCACCTACACCTGAAAAGCTTGGCTATTTGAGTTGGCCAGCGAGCATCTACGAGCTCTTCCTGCCGTGCTCTTTTGAAAATCAGTTTAACGTGCTTGGTGTTTGGACGAAGCAAGCGAATTCACCGAACTTTGCCTACATCGGACAACTCTGGCGTTATCTGCAAGATAATTGGCCACGCTTTGTTGAGTCACCCTTGATAATCGCTGGAGACTTCAATAGCAATTCTCGATGGGATGAGTGGGATCGCTGGTGGAATCATTCCGATGTAGTGAACCAGCTAGCGTCATTGGGTATTGAAAGCCTGTATCATCATTGGACAGGGGAGGCGCAAGGAAAAGAGGCTCAGCCAACATTTTTCATGCATCGCCGTGTCAGTCGCCCGTATCACATCGATTACCTCTTTGCCTCGCAGTCACTGCTTGCACGTCTAGTCGACTTCAAGGTTCATGATGATCCCGCTTGGCTGGAGCTAAGTGACCACCTGCCAATATCGCTCGATCTTCGACTGTAGTGGAGTTAGTGTTTTAGCAGAGAAGTTAGCGTGGCAGAAAGCAAAAAGCCCTCCGTATATGGCAGCTAAGCCATGTTGAGAGGGCCTTCTTAGTGGACCAGCACTGGACTTTTGGTTTCCGTTTAATCTGCTAATGGAAAAACCGAAGTGCTAACCCTTTGAATTTCTGGTCGGAGCGACAGGATTCGAACCTGCGACCTTTGCAACCCCATTGCAACGCGCTACCAAGCTGCGCCACGCTCCGATGCCTGTTTTGACGCGTTTATAAGCGCCTCAAGACGGTGCGTATACTAGCGTTTCAGACGTTAAAATGAAAGTTCTTTTGTGACTTTTTTCAAATGCTTGACGTTTTAGGCAGCGCCATTCCGGGTGAAAACCTGGTATTGGCAGTCGTTAAAGACATAAACGCCATCAGGGTGGGGTGAATGCTGCGTGGATAGCGCGTAAAATGGCGGACTTTTGCACTTCAACTGGACCAATACGTGATCGCAACCGCCAATATCACCATGCAGTTTGGGGCTAAGCCTCTGTTTGAAAACGTTTCTGTCAAATTCGGTAACGGTAATCGCTACGGCCTGATCGGCGCCAACGGCTGTGGCAAATCGACCTTTATGAAGATTCTGGGCGGCGACCTTGAGCCTTCTTCTGGGCAGGTGATGGTGGATTCCAGCACTCGGCTGGGTAAGTTGCGACAGGACCAGTTCGCCTTTGAAAATGAGCGTGTCATTGACACGGTGATTATGGGCAACACCGAACTCTGGCAAGTGGCAGCAGAGCGCGAACGCATTTATTCGCTGGCCGAAATGAGTGAGGAAGATGGTATGGCAGTGGCGGACCTGGAGGTTCGCTTTGCGGAACTTGATGGCTATACCGCCGAGCCGAGAGCAGGGGAGTTATTGCTGGGCCTGGGGATTCCCATTGAGCAGCATTTTGGCCCCATGAGTGAGGTGTCACCGGGTTGGAAGTTGCGGGTGTTACTGGCCCAGGCGCTGTTTTCTGACCCTGATGTACTGCTGCTGGATGAGCCGACCAACCATCTGGATATCAATACGATCCGCTGGCTGGAAGACATGCTGAAAGCGCGCAGCAGTACCATGATTATCATTTCTCACGACCGCCATTTTCTTAATAGCGTGTGTACCCACATGGCGGATCTGGACTATGGCGAGATTACGCTGTTCCCTGGCAACTATGATGACTATATGACGGCAGCCACTGCCGTACGCGAGCGTCAGCAATCGGATAATGCCAAGAAAAAAGCGCAGATTGCCGAATTGCAGCAGTTTGTCAGCCGTTTCTCTGCCAACGCTTCAAAAGCCAAGCAGGCGACATCACGTGCGCGCCAGATTGATAAGATCAAGCTGGAAGATATCAAGCCTTCCAGCCGCGTCAGCCCGTTTATTCGCTTCGATCAAAACAAGAAAATTCATCGTAATGCAGTGAATGTGAAAAATATTACCAAGGGCTATGATGCATTGCCTTTGTTTGAGCGGCTTTCCATGACCGTGGAAGCGGGTGAGCGTATTGCGATTATTGGCCCTAATGGCGTTGGTAAAACCACGCTACTGAAAACACTGGCGGGAGAGCTTCACCCCGATTCAGGGGAAGTCCAATGGACAGATAGTGCCGAACTTGGTGTCTTTGCCCAGGAACACGGTGATGATTTTGCCGTCGATGCCACCCTGTTTGAATGGATGTCGCAGTGGACTCAGGGCGGTGAGCAGATCGTGCGTGGCGCACTGGGCCGTATGCTGTTTTCCAGCGATGATATTGATAAGTCGGTTAAGGTCATCTCAGGGGGTGAGCAGGGGCGCATGCTATTCGGCAAGCTTACGCTCACTCAGCCTAATGTGTTGTTGATGGATGAACCAACCAACCACCTGGATATGGAATCTATCGAGTCGCTCAACCTGGCGCTGGAAAACTATCCAGGCACGCTGATTTTTGTCAGCCATGACCGTGAATTTGTGTCATCGCTGGCGACGCGCGTGCTCGATATGAGCGATGACGGCGTCGTCGATTTCAGTGGTAGCTACGATGACTACCTGCGCAGCCAAGGGGTTATCTGAACGTTTATATAAGATAGCCCCAGGCAGAAGCGTCATGGGCGGGATGTTGTCGAACCGCCCTGAGTGTACGCCTGATCGCCATGAAAAAGTCATCAAGCCTGGCAACCGCCCTCCGGTGCCGGGCGTTGCTGCTTAAGGTGACACCTTTCCACGTAATGCCTTGGTTTTACCTTTGCGGGTTTTATTATCCACCCGTTTACGCTTGGCTGACCGGGTGGGTCGAGTCGGACGGCGAGCACGCTGCTGTTTGGTAGCTTCGTGTATCAGTTCTGCCAGCCTTGCCAGTGCGTCTTCACGGTTCTTTTCCTGGGTGCGAAAGCGCTGGGCCTTGATAATGATCACGCCATCCTGAGTAATACGCTGATCATTGAATGCCAGCAGCCGCTCTTTATAAAAAGGCGGCAGGGTGGAATGCTGGATATCAAAGCGCAGATGGATGGCGGAGGCCACCTTGTTGACGTTTTGGCCTCCTGCACCTTGAGAACGAATGGGATGTAGTTCAATTTCCCATTCGGCAAGTGTCACTGTGTTGGATAATCGCAGCATGGGACTCCTTGGTTATAAATCAATACGCGCCCGTTAACTTAATGCCGGTGGCCGAAAATCTGATTAACCGAGTACATAACAGGGCGTATAGGGTTGTCCATCAAGCTTCATCCGGCCTTGGGCAACAAAAGAGGTCAGCAGGGCATCAAGACGCCGCATCAGTTCTGGTTCTGCCTGGAGTTGGAAGGGGCCATGGGCTTCGATGGCACGAATCCCCTGTTCCTTTACGTTACCCGCGACGATACCGGAAAATGCACGCCGCAGGTTGGCCGCAAGCTCGTGGGTCGGCTGTTCGCGGTCAAGCTTCAAGCTCTGCATGGCGGTGTGAGTGGGCTCAAACGTGGCCTGAAAATCACGTGCAATGGTTAAGCGCCAGTTGTAATAAAAGGCATCCTGATGATGACGACGAAACTCGGCGACTTCATCAATGTCGCGTCGCATCTTACGTGCTACCTCAACCGGGTCGCCGGTAATGATGGTGTAATATTGGCGTACGTCTTCACCGAGCGTGTAAACAAGAAACTCATCAATTTTGGTGAAGTAGTCTGCTGAGTCGGCAGGGCCTGTGAAAATCAATGGGAAAGGGGTTTCTTTATTGTCGGGATGCAGCAAAATGCCGAGAAGATAAAGAATTTCTTCAGCGGTACCGACGCCGCCAGGGAACACAATAATGCCGTGGCCCAAACGTACGAAGGCTTCCAGACGCTTTTCAATATCAGGCATCACTACCAGTTCATTGACGATCGGATTTGGCGCTTCCGCAGCGATAATGCCGGGTTCTGAAATGCCCAGATAGCGGCTGTCAAGGCGACGCTGCTTGGCGTGAGCCACATTGGCACCTTTCATTGGTCCCTTCATGGCGCCAGGACCGCAGCCAGTGCATATGTCGAGATCCCGAAGGCCCAGGTGATAGCCCACATCCTTGGTGTACTCGTATTCCTCACGCGAGATTGAGTGACCGCCCCAGCAAACCACCAGGCTTGGATCACGGCCCGGCTTTAACGTGCCCGCTTTGCGCAGAATATGAAAAACGGCGTTGGTGGTGCCTTCACCCGTTGTCAGGTCAAAGCGGTGATGTTGCTGAATTTCGTTATAAACGTAGACGATATCGCGAATGACAGCGGAAAGGTGCTCACGAATACCGCGGATCATGCGGCCGTCCACAAACGCTTCCGCCGGGGCGTTGGTCAGTTTGAGCCGAATGCCGCGGTCCTGCTGCAACACCTCGATATCAAAATCCTTGTAGGCTTCCATCAATGCCAGGCTGTCGTCTGTCGGGCTGCCGCAGCTCAGCACGGCCAGGGCGCAACGGCGTAACAGGTCATGAAGCCCCGTTTGCGAGGTGCGGTGTAGCCGGTTGACTTCATGCTGAGAGAGGACTTCCAGGCTGCCTTCCGGGGAGATGATACTCGACAGCGTGGGTCGTGGCTGAAGGGGGCTGCTCATAGGTCAGGTTCCATCTAGTAAGCGTGAAGTCTTGTGATGTTGGCAACGAAATATGTCGGCTAAGCAAATAATCGTAGGCGATTTATATGGCCAATGTTAGACGGCAATATTACCACGTCACCATGACGCTGGCAGCGCACTGAGGCAAGGGGGTTAATATGTTAGAATAATAGCCCCAAAGGTTGAAATAACTCGAAAAATTGCCTGCACCGCGTTTTTTGGGTTCGATTCGTTACACAGTGGCTCCTTGCTATGTTTAATGCACAATATTTTCGTACTTACATCACGTTGGTGGAAACCGGCAGTTTTACGCGCACAGCGCAACGTCTTGAAATGACGCAGCCAGGCGTTAGTCAGCACATTCGTAAGTTGGAAACCTATCTGGGCAAGGTGTTGATCGAGCGTCAGGGCCGCCGGATTGTATTGACGGAAGCCGGGCGGCGCGCTTATGACTATGCCTTGAAGCTGTTTGCCGAGCATGAGCAATTTCGTCATGGGCTTGATGATGACCAGTTGGATTCAGGCGAGTGTCGTATTGCATCACCGGGTAGCGTGGGGTTGATGCTTTACCCCTACATCCTGGGTCAGCAGCAGATGCAGCCTAACCTGACCGTTAATTACAGCTTTGCCTTTAATCATGAAATCGTCGCGGACCTTTTGAATGGCCGTTACGATATCGGGATCGTGACGGAAGCGGTCAAACACCCTGATTTACAGTGTGTTATCTGGCATCAGGAGCCATTGTGCCTGGTGGTGCCCGCTGATTTTGCAGGTAGCACATTAAGTGACCTGATGGGGATTGGGTTTATTAATTATTATGATGGCATCAATCATGCCAACGCTCTGTTAAAAGCCAACTACGCCGATGACTTTCGCTCCATGACCCATTTCCGGCATCAAGGGTTTACCAATGAGGTCAGCATGGTGCTGGATGCTGTGGCACGAGGGCTGGGGTTTACGGTGGTATCGCGCCTGGTGTTGGAAACCTCCCCCTGGCAGCGTCAAGTGAAAGAGTTGATCGTGGCCAATGGCGTGGACGAGGTGCTTTATCTTGTTCACCGCGCTGGCGTTCCTTTGCCTAAACGCTATGAAAAGCTGCTGAATGGGTTCAAGGAGCAGCGTATTCCTGAAAAAACGCCCTCGCTGCCTTTGGCATAGAGGGCGTATGATCCGCTAAACTAATTAGCTAAACAGTACCGTTGCTGATTAGCTAGACAGTCGCGTTTATTCAGGCGGGATCGCGGTACTCATCAATGCTTGGGCACGTGCAGATCAGCTGCCGGTCACCAAAAACATTGTCCACACGATTGACGGTAGGCCAGTATTTCGATGCTTTCACCGCGTCGGTGGGGAAAGCACCAATTTCACGCGAGTAGGCGCGCTGCCAGTCAGCGTCCATGATATCCGCCATGGTATGCGGCGCATTGACCAGCGGGTTATCTTCCAGCGACCATTCGCCACGCTCAACCTGAGCAATCTCCTCACGAATCGCAATCATCGCATCGCAGAAACGATCGATTTCATACAGTGATTCTGATTCCGTCGGCTCAATCATCAAGGTGCCTGGCACCGGGAAAGACATGGTAGGCGCGTGGAATCCATAATCCATCAGGCGCTTGGCGATGTCTTCCTCGCTGATGCCGGAGGCAGCCTTGAGTGGCCGAATATCAATGATGCATTCATGCGCCACCGAGCCGTTTTCTCCGCGATACAGCACCGGGTAGCTGTCTTCCAGGCGTTTGGCGATGTAATTGGCATTCAGAATGGCCAGTTCGGTTGCTTCGCGCAGGCCACGAGCGCCCATCATTTTGATATAAGCCCATGAAATCGGGAGGATCGAAGCGCTACCGAACGCCGCAGCAGCCACGGCGCCGCTGTTTTTGTCGATACCTTCGAACGGTGTGACGACGTGGTTGGCCACATAAGGTGCCAGATGCGCCTTGACGCCGATTGGCCCCATGCCAGGGCCACCGCCGCCATGGGGAATGCAGAACGTCTTGTGCAGGTTGAGGTGGGAAACGTCGCCACCGAAATCCCCCGGCCGGGTAATGCCTACCTGAGCGTTCATGTTGGCGCCATCGACATACACCTGACCGCCATGCTGATGAACCACCTCACATACCGCTCGTACATGGGATTCAAACACGCCATGGGTAGACGGGTAGGTGATCATGATAGCGGAAAGCGTGTCATGATATTTTTCCGCTTTCTGGGTCAGGTCATTGAGATCAACATTCCCCTCATCATCACATTCGACAACGACGACCTTCATGCCCAGCATGGCAGCGGACGCCGGATTGGTGCCGTGAGCTGAGCTGGGGATCAGGCAGACATTGCGATGGGCTTCACCCTCTGCGGCCTGGTAACGACGAATGGCAAGCAGTCCAGCATATTCACCCTGAGCCCCGGAGTTAGGCTGCATGGAAATATGATCGTAGCCTGTGATCTCAACCAGAAACGCGGCCAGTTCATCGATCATCTGATGATAACCCGCCACCTGTTCACGTGGTGCAAAGGGGTGAAGGTTGGCAAAGGCTGGCCAGGAGACGGGAATCATCTCGCTGGTGGCGTTGAGCTTCATGGTACAGGAGCCCAGCGGAATCATTGCATGGGCAAGGGAGAGGTCCTTGTTCTCCAGGCGTTTCAGGTAGCGCAGCATCTCGGTTTCGCTACGGTAACGCTTGAAGGTCGGGTGGGTCAGGAAGTCGCTTTCCCGCTGGCAATCGGTAGGGATGCCGCTGATGGATTGTGTGACGACCTGTTCATCAAGGACGGGAATGGCAAGCTGATGTTCGTCACCCAGAATAACGTCCAGCAGCATTGCCACATCATGGGCGGTGGTGGTTTCGTCCAGGCTGATGCCGACGTCACCGTTGTCAAAGTAACGCAGATTGACGTCATGCGTCATGGCGCGGCCATGGATCTTGCCTTTATCAACGCCACTGAGGCGCAGGGTGTCGAACCAGCTGTCATTGGCAAGGGTAATGCCGGATTGGCGCAACCCAAGGGCGAGTATGCTGGTCAAGCGCTGAACGCGGTTAGCAATGGTGCGTAGCCCATCGGCGCCATGGTAGGTGGCGTAAAAACCGGCGATATTCGCCAGTAGTGCCTGAGCGGTACAGATGTTCGACGTCGCTTTTTCGCGGCGAATATGCTGCTCGCGGGTTTGCATTGCCATGCGCAGCGCGGTTTTTCCACGACTGTCTTTCGAGACGCCAATGATACGCCCGGGAATGGAGCGCTTGAGCTTGTCTGACGTGGCAAAGAAAGCAGCGTGCGGGCCACCGAATCCCATGGGTACGCCAAAACGCTGAGAACTGCCGACGACAATGTCAGCGCCCAGTTGGCCGGGTTCCTTGAGGAGAACCAGACTCAGAAGGTCGGTCGCGATACAGACCATCATGTGCTGTTGATGAGCCGAGTTGATCAGCTCGCTCAAGTCGCGAACCTGGCCCGTTTCACCCGGGTACTGAAGCAGCGCGCCAAAGGCATCGTGCTCGCTCAAGGTGTCAGCTGGGGCGACAATCAGCTCAAAGCCGAAATATTCTGCACGGGTCTTGAGCACATCCAGGGTTTGTGGGAAGACATCATCGGCAACGAAAAAGACGTTGGACTTGCTCTTTTTATTGGCGCGTTTACATAGCGCCATGGCTTCGGCGGCGGCGGTGGCTTCATCCAATAAAGAAGCATTGGCAAGTTCCATGCCGGTGAGGTCCATCACAACCTGCTGGAAATTGAGCAGACCTTCCAGCCGTCCTTGAGAGATTTCCGGTTGATAAGGTGTGTACGCCGTATACCAGCCAGGGTTTTCCAGCACGTTGCGCTGAATCACCGCCGGCATAAGCGTGCCGTAATAGCCTTGGCCAATATAGTTTTTGGCAACGCGATTCTGGCGTGCAAGCTGTGCGAGGTAATCGAGTGCTTCCGCTTCACTGCGAGGTTCGTCCAGGTTCAGCTCACGGCCCAGACGAATATCATCCGGCACGGTTTGCTGGATCAAATCTGCCATGGAGGAGACGCCAAGGGCCGTCAGCATTCGTTTGCTGTCGGTAGCGTCAGCACCATTGTGGCGTTTGATGAAGGCGTCGTGGTTGGCCAGTTCCGCCAGCTTGCGTGCCGCAAAAGGCCGCGTTTCGGTAGACTCTGTAGACATTGTGCGATATCCAGACGTTAAAGAAGACCAGGCAGTAACTAAAACTGCCCGCAGGGTGTAAGCGGGCAGTGGGAAGCGTGTCGGACTAGGGTTTAGTCGTCAGCATCAATGGAAGCTTTGTAAGCCTCGGCATTGAGCAGGTCATCAATGCTGCCGTCCAGGCGGACCTTCATGATCCAGCCATCTTCATAAGCCGATTCGTTAACAGTTTCGGGAGCATCCTCCAGGTTTTCGTTGACTTCGATCACGTCGCCACTCACCGGTGCGTAGAGATCAGAAGCCGCCTTGACAGATTCAATGACGCCGAACTCGTCGCCTTTGTTCAGCTTCTGGCCGACGTCAGGCAGTTCAACAAACACAACGTCACCCAATGCCTCCTGGGCATGGTCGGTAATACCGATTGTGACGGTGCCGTCCTGATTATCCAGCACCCACTCATGGCTGGGAGCGTAATGAAGATTCGCGGGAACTTGGCTCATGCTATTTTCCTATATAAAACGTGGATCATAAACGGATGTGGAGGTACGAAGCACATACTCCGTCGCAGGTTCAATGCTCTGAAACTCTGAAAGAGTGGCGTCCTCACGATTGGACACATGTTACCGTGTTTCCAAAAGGAAACAAATTTCTTGTTAACACTTTGCACGGCACGCGTCTTGTTTTAGTTTATAGCAGTGGGTATTGCTGGTTCTGACGGAAAGTTTAGTCAGTTTTTCTGGCAATGCTTGCAATGAAGCTATCCACTAACCATAAAAAAACTGTTTTGCGATGAAAACCGGGCTTGATAACGTGCCTTTTTACGCAACGGCAAGTAGGCTTGAAGCGTCGTTCGAGCGTTGAGATCTGCTGATGACAGTGCATGTGTCGACGCTAGAATAACGCGGGTAGCTGATGGCGACCCGATGTTGCCAAATAGCTTTTTCGCTGCGTATTAATGCCGTCATATAACACTAACGATTGTATCAGAGCTGAGCATCTCAGGGCTGCCTGCGTCAGGTCTGCTGTCAGCCACGGTACAAATCAATCGCAAAAGGTATCAGGAGAAGAGTAATGGAGACGTTGACCAACATTTTTGGGTCAATCAACGGGGTCGTTTGGGGGCCCTTGATGCTGATTTTGCTACTAGGGGTAGGGATCTACCTGCAAATTGGCTTGAAACTGATGCCGATAAGAAAGCTTGGCATGGGTTTCAAGCTAATGTGGCAGGGTCGTGACGCGAAAAAAACGCCTGATGGTAAAGCCAAAACCGACGATGATGGTGAAATTTCACCGTTCAATGCCTTGATGACGGCACTTTCTGCCACCATCGGTACCGGTAATATCGCCGGTGTCGCCACCGCTATCGCGTTAGGCGGGCCGGGTGCCGTTTTCTGGATGTGGATTACTGCCCTGGTGGGGATGGCGACCAAGTTTGCCGAAGCCGTTCTTGCAGTACGCTTTCGTGAAACTGATAGCACCGGATTTCACATTGGTGGGCCGATGTACTACATCAAGAATGGCCTGGGGCGTAAATGGTTGTGGCTAGGGGGAGCCTTTGCTTTCTTTGGTGCGGTCGCCGCCTTTGGTATCGGCAATACCGTTCAGTCGAACTCTGTGGCGGATGCCATGAATTCGACCTTTGGTATTCCCGCTTGGCTGACCGGTGTGGTGATCATGGTGCTTTCCGGCGCGGTGATTCTTGGGGGCATCAAGCGTATTGGTAAAGTCGCCGGTAAGCTTGTGCCGGTCATGGGGATTGCTTACGTCATCGCGGGCATTATTGTGCTGATCATCAATGCCAGCGAGATTGGCGAAGCCTTCAGCCTGATCTTTTATTATGCCTTTAATCCGCATGCGGCCATGGGCGGTTTTGCTGGCGCTGCGGTGATGGCGGCAATCCGTTTTGGTGTGGCACGCGGTATCTTCTCAAACGAAGCGGGCTTGGGCAGTGCGCCAATTGCCCACGCGGCAGCAAAAACCAAAAATCCGGTTCGCCAGGGCATGGTAGCGATGCTGGGTACCTTCATTGACACCATCGTGGTGTGCACGATTACCGCGCTTGTCATCCTGACCTCGACTGTCTGGATCGATGGTGAAGTAGGGGCGTCATTGACCGCCTTGTCGTTTGATGCGGCCTTGCCGGGATGGGGGAATCCAATCGTTTCCATCGCGCTGGCGGTGTTTGCGTTCACGACCATTATTGGTTGGTCTTTCTACGGGGAAAAATGCTTCCAGTTCCTGTTCGGTACACGGTCTATCATGCTTTATCGCGTGTTGTTCGTGCTGGCGATCCCGCTGGGCGCCATGGCGAATCTGGGCTTTATCTGGCTGATGGCGGATACCTTCAACGCGATGATGGCGATCCCCAACCTGATCGCTCTGGCGCTGCTGTCACCGGTGGTCTTCAAACTGACCAAAGACTACTTCGACGGCAAGGATGTCTTGCCGGGTGAAGAACTGGACCACGATAAGACCTCGTAAATCCAGCTCCAGCTGTCTATAACGAACTGTCTACAAAGAACTGTCTGTAACGAACTGTCTACGTACGAGCAACCAGGAATGCAGTGCCGTTTTGCTGCATGAGGTAAAAGCCGGGAAGGCACATTGTGTGTCTTCCCGCGCTTTTTTAAGCTGCGAGGAAACTTGAATGAGCGAGCTGAAGAAAACCCCTCTGCATGATCTGCATGTCGAACTTGGGGCAAAAATGGTGCCTTTCGCGGGATATGATATGCCGGTGCAGTTCCCGCTTGGGGTCAAAAAGGAGCATGAACATACGCGTGCGCAATGCGGGCTTTTTGATGTTTCACACATGGGGCAGATCACCATTAGCGGTGAAAAGACAGCAGAGGCGCTGGAAACGCTGATCCCCGCTGATATTGTCGGGTTGGCTGAAGGCGCACAACGCTATGGGTTGTTTACCAGTACATCCGGCGGCATCCTGGATGACCTGATGATTGTTAATGCTGGCGATCATTTCTATCTGGTGGTGAATGCTGCCTGTAAGGCTCAGGATCTGGCTCACCTGAGGACAAACCTGGGCGAGCAGCAGGACATTACTTACCTGGAAGACCGTGCCCTGTTAGCCCTTCAGGGGCCGCAGGCAAAAGACGTGATGCAGCGTATTTGCCCTCAAGCCTGTGAGCTGGTTTTCATGCAACATCAGCGTTTCACGCTGGCGGAAGGCGAAGGGCTGGCAGGCGAAGTTATCTGGGTAAGCCGTAGCGGTTATACGGGAGAAGATGGCTTTGAAATTTCCGTATCCTCACAGGCAGCTGATGCGTTGGCAAGGCGCCTGCTGGCGGAGCCTGAGGTGGAAGCCATTGGCCTGGGAGCTCGGGATTCCTTGCGTCTTGAAGCTGGGTTGTGCCTCTATGGCCACGATATGGATACCGAAACAACGCCTGTAGAAGCCGGATTGATCTGGGCGATCAGCAAGCCTCGCCGTCTTGGTGAAGCACGCGCCGCAGGCTTTCCGGGGGCCGATCTGGTGCTGCATCAGGTGGACGCCAAGGACCACACCCGAAAGCGGGTAGGCCTGACGGCTGAAGGCAGGGCACCCGTACGTGAAGGTGCTGTACTGGTTAACGAAGCGGGTAAGGAAATAGGCGTTGTGACATCAGGTGGCTTTGGCCCCAGTGTCGGTAAACCGATTGCAATGGGATACGTCTTGCGTGAGTGGGAAGCCGTAGGCACACAGGTTTACGCTTTGGTAAGAGGAAAACACTTACCGATGAACGTAACGAAAACACCCTTTGTGAGCCCCGGCTATTATCGCGGCTGAATCTTCTTCGTTATGTCAGTACTGTTACTTCAGCACCGTTATTTCAGCACCCGGCGTGGGTCGATAGGGTTTCCGCCCTGACGCAGGTCGAAAAGAAGGTCATGGCGCCCGCCTCTGTTGAGCCCGACATCGCACAGCACATCGCCTGTCGCAACGCGGGTGCCTTCTTCTACCAGTAAGGTCTCGCAAAGGGCATAGACGCTTTGCAGATTGTCCTGATGGTGAACAATGACCACCTTACCCAGTTGACGCATGCTGCCAGCAAAACGTACATCCCCTGGCGCTACAGCTGTCGCCTTGGCGCCTGCCTGAGTGGCAAGCAGCATGGGTTGTAGCGTTCCCCGGTCATCCGGCCCGAAACGACGTACAATTCGATAGTCTTCCAGCGGCCACGGCCAGCGCCTCGCGGAGTCGGGGAGGTTGCCCGTTGGCGGTGGGCCGGATGCGGCTGTAGCGCTGGGCGCTGGCGTTGCTGGACGATTCGAGCTGCCTGATACCGGGATGCTGACCAGCTGGCCAATTCTTAAGGCAGTCGGCGATACGCCTGGGTTGGCATTGATGATGCTCTGCGTTCGCACACCAAAATGGCGGGCAATACCGGCAAAGGTATCCCCTGGACGAATCTGATAGCGATAAGGGCCGGCTAGGGGAGCACGTTCCTGCTGAAACGGAATCAGTAACGATTGGCCAACGACCAGACGACGTGGATCAACATCCGGGTTGAAGCGCTGCAGGCGCTCGATGGGCACGTTAACGCGTTGGGCGATTTCTCCCAGCGTATCGCCTGACTGAACCGTCATCCACAGGCCATTTTCGTAAGGTGCCCCGGTAGAAGAGGGTGGCCCCGAGGCGCTATCGGGTGTGCTCGCACACCCTGTCAGCAAGGCCAGAACGCAGACACTCAACCAGGCGAGTATCAGTCGTGCTGAGTGTGGTCGTCCAGCAACGCGTCTTTTTCTTGCCACAAAGCATTGATCCATTGGTGAAAGCGTTCCTTATCCTGAGGTTGCGCATGGTATTGAGTATCCAACATCCACTTGGGGACTTCCAGACGCCGAACGGTGAGCTTGATAGGTGCTTCTTCGCCACATAGGAATCCCCAGAAAGTGGGCACGGGGTTTTCATACTTGATGGTGACGTCCAGAATGCCGCTGAGCTGATCACCCATCAAACTTAATACCTGTGCGATACCGCCCGACTTTGGGCGAAGTAAGTGTCGATAAGGGCTTTCCTGACTCTCGCGCTTAAGCGGAGTGAAACGGGTGCCTTCTGCATAAATAACAATGGAGATAGGATAATCCTTGGCCCGTTCGCACATCTGCTGGGTAGCGCGACGATCTATGTCGGCAAGTTTCGGATTTTTGGCCAGCTGTTGCCGACTATAGCGGCGCATGACGGGATAATCCTGAGCCCAAAAGGCTAATCCGACAATCGGTATCCAAAGCAATGCTTTCTTGATGAAAAAACGCGGTATGGAAATGCGACGGTGGAGCGCCAGAAACAGTACGAAAATGTCTGTCCAGCTACGGTGATTGGAAATAACCAGCCACCATTTGTCTTCACCCAGGCCGTCGGGCAGCTGCATTGATAATGGTGTCTTTAACAAGCGCCGCATCCACCATAGGTTGAAATCGAGCCAATGCATCATCACAAAGTTCAAGCTTTTCATGATCATGAGGCGAATCTTTGGTGTGGGCGCGAGCAACTTCAACAGCGCCAGGACAATGAGAGGCCCCCCCCACACTAAGGAATTGATGCTCAATAACAGTAAACTGATAATTCCTTTCATCGTTGACATAGCCTGATCCCTGATTTTTGGTATCGTTCTTGTAGCTGGCTGAAATGATAGTCCAATAAATGCTAATGGATATTTTGTTCGGTTCCCAGCAGTGGGTAAAACAAAAATTCCTGCGTTAACGTGTCGCCAGAGACGGTGCCTGGACCGTGTCTTGTATTACATTACGCAATGCTTGCGCCGCTACCGAAAGTTCCTGATGGGTAAGGATGCCGACCTGACATGAAATATCCGGTTGGGTGAGTGGCACGCAATGCGCCCCCAGTTCTGTCATCTGTTGGATACACATTGAGGGGACCGCGCTCACGCCAAGACCATCCGCGACCATGCGACCAACCGTGGCAAGCTGATGACTCTCGAAGGCGACGGGTAACTCGATTGAGCGCTTGATCAGTGCCTGTTCAAGCAAGCGGCGGACCATCGACGGGCGTTGCAGAGTAATAAATTCCTGACGAATCATCTCGGCCCACGTCAGGCGTTTAGCGCTGGCGAGTTGACTATTACGCGGCACGACGGCAACAAATCGATCATCAAACAAGGGAGTGAAATAGAGGCTGCCCAAGCCTTCAGGTGCAAAGGCAATCCCCATTTCCACCTCTTTCAAGCGAACCATATCAACGACTTTTTCGTTGATCACATCGTGTACAGTGATATTGATTTTCGGATATTGCTGACGAAATCTGACCAGGGCAGCTGGCAACAGGTTACCCGCAAAGGCTGGCATGGCGGCAACGCTAAGGCGACCCAGCTGAAGGGTAAAGCGCTGGCGCAGACGTTCTTCTGTGTTGTCCCACTGGGCAAGTAATTGCTTGGCCTGCGGCACCAGGGATTCCCCTTCAGGGGTTAAACGCACGTTGCGAGTGTTACGGATCAGTAACTTGCCACCTAAGGTATCTTCCAGCCCCTTGATCGCCAGACTCAAGGCTGGCTGTGAAAGGTGCAGCCTTTCACAGGCCTGGGTGAAGCTCAAGGTCTGTGCTACGGCGAGAAACGCACGCAGCTGCTTGACGGTCATGGCGAGGCTCCGATTATTTTTATTAATAAAATAAATCAATTGATAAATAAAACAAACTTAACAAATATATGATCTAGTACAACACTGATTCAGCCCGGCGGCAAAGGCTGTCAGTAGGTTTGATCGTAAATAGCATGTGAAAGACATAAGCAGCGTTCGTAACCAGTATCCATTAACAACAAGCGAGGATTGACCATGGCGGGTTTTGATAAACGAGTCGCTTCCTACGAAGAAGCAATGGAAGGAATTGAAAGCGGCATGACCATCATTGCAGGTGGCTTTGGTCTGTGTGGTATTCCTGAAAATCTGATTGCCGAAATCAAACGCCGTAATGTGAAAGACCTTACTGTCGTTTCCAACAACTGCGGTGTTGATGGGTTTGGTCTGGGGTTACTGTTGGAAGATCGTCAGATCCGTAAGATTCTGGCGTCTTATGTGGGTGAAAATGCCCTTTTTGAGCAGCAGATGCTCAATGAAGAAATTGAAGTGGTTCTCACCCCTCAGGGTACGTTGGCAGAAAAAATGCGCGCAGGTGGGGCGGGGATTCCTGCTTTCTACACCGCCACAGGTTACGGCACCCCGATTGGTGAAGGGAAAGAAGTACGCGAATTCAATGGTCGACCGCATATTCTTGAAGAAGCCATTACCGGTGATTTTGCCATCGTAAAAGGTTGGAAAGCCGACTGGTATGGCAACGTGGTCTATCGTCATACGGCACAGAACTTCAACCCGATGGCGGCGACAGCAGGCAGAATTACCGTGGTGGAAGTTGAGGAAATTGTTGAGCCAGGCGAGCTGGACCCGGCTCAGATTCATACGCCAGGTATTTATGTGGATCGCCTTATTAAGGGATCGTTTGAGAAGCGGATCGAAAAGCGCACGGTACGTAGCTAAAGCGCTTCTTCAGGCACTCTCATTGGATAACCGTTCTCTTTTATCTGAACAATTTTATCTGAACAACAGGATCTAACACCATGGCTTTAACACGAGAACAGATGGCAATGCGCGTTGCGCGTGAACTGGAAGATGGTTTCTACGTTAATTTGGGGATTGGTATCCCTACGCTGGTTGCCAACTACATACCCGAAGGCATCGATGTCATGCTGCAGTCAGAAAATGGCTTGCTGGGTATGGGGCGCTTCCCGACCGAGGAAGAAGTCGATGCGGATATGATCAATGCGGGTAAGCAGACGGTTACCGCACGCCCGGGGGCAGCCATTTTTTCATCCGCTGAATCCTTTGCAATGATCCGTGGCGGTCATGTTGATCTGACGGTGTTGGGCGCTTTTGAGGTTGACCAGAACGGCAATATTGCTTCCTGGATGGTGCCTGGAAAGTTGATCAAAGGCATGGGGGGAGCGATGGATCTGGTGGCCGGTGCTGAAAACATTATCTGCACCATGACACATGCGTCAAAGCATGGTGAATCCAAGCTGCTTGAATCATGTGCGCTGCCGCTGACAGGCGCTGGCTGCATCAATCGAGTGTTGACGGATCTGGCCTATATGGAAATCAAGGACGGAACCTTCATTCTCAAGGAGCGCGCGCCGGGCGTCAGCGTCGAAGAAATTGTCGAAAAAACGGCGGGTAAGCTGGTAGTGCCGGACCACGTACCGGAAATGACGTTTGCTGAAGAATAAACGTTATCTGATTGGTTGATATACGCCCATCGACAATCTGGCACAGGATCAGGACTGGCTGATACTGTGCCTTTTAAAGGCAGGTTTGGGCGATATTTCTGAAAAAATGACGGATCAGGTAATTTCGCATCGCGTGTGATGGGGAAGTAACAGGCAGGCAATCGGTTCGTGGTCATGTTCGACGCGCTTTTGTACCAAAGCCAGTCCGCCGAAAGACACGCGGTGTTCATCACCTTCAGAGAAAACCATTTTCTGTGCGTTGGTCGGGTAAAAGCGATGCTCTAACAGCCCGGAAACAGGAAAAATACCATTTTGTTCAGCGCAGCCATGAGCCACGCCGCTTTCGCTGAGCTGTTGGTCTATTGTGTGTAACGGCTGGCCTAGAGACTGACAATCAAACCCGGCATGATGGAGACGTGGCCCCATCACAGCGAGCCAGGCGGCTAGCGGATGTGTCGCGATGAGTTCTTCATGAAGTGACCATGAGGGCATCGGCCAGGGGCGGCCATGACAGAAAGGTGCTACATCCTCTGATGTACGTTTGAGAGAGCGCTGTTCAATGAGAGCGATCAGGTTTTCTCTGGGTTTTTTGGGTAAAGCTCCCATCTGAAGCTCTACCACGATTAACCAGCTGCTGTCGTCGTCAGGAGCCCATATATGAATCAGCAGACCTTTATCCGCCATGGCATAGCGACCCACCGGTTGATATCCCATCTGTGCCAGCAAGGGTGCGGTCGCCTTGGCGCTATATTGGCCAACGTTCATCGTCAACAGCGTCAGATACTCTGCTGGCACTGAGGTTGGCCATAACGGCAAAGCCCCAAGGTCGGGGTGGATGTGAACATAATCCAGCCATAGCTGCTGAACAAACTCCTTGCGCTGCATAATAACCTCGCCTGAGAACGACGTGAGAGGTGAATCGTTAAGGTATTATAGGCAAGGAAAGCGAGGCGGCGTTCAACGCAGATTAACGACTAAGGGAGCTTCAGCTTAACTACAAAGCGAAGGGTGACGGCGGACGTACTGATCAAATTCGCTAAATCCTCCGATATGTTCCTGGTCAATAAATACCTGAGGCACAGTGTGAACAGGCTTGCCAGCGGTTTTGGCGATATCTTCTTTGGTGATGCCTTCGCTGGGCATGTCAATATAGCGCACGCCGTCTATCTTGCCATTCTGCTCAAGCTGATCAGCTAACTGCCTGGCCATCACACAGAAAGGGCAAGACATGCGACCGTAAATAACAACAAACATATCGTTGTACCTGTTAGATAAAGAAACTGAAGAAATTTATACACAATAGTCTGACGCAGGTGATGGCGTTTGGCCAATAGTGCCATACTACGTCATCCATTAATGTTGATTATGGCAATTCGGTTACCTTGAGAAAATGATGTTTATGCAGTTACTCACGCCCGCTGAGTACGCCGAAATGGCGGAATTGGCAAGTCATTATCGTGATCTTCACCTGTCGGCGATGAAGCAGCAGCCGGTCTTTAATCCACGGCTGGGCGTTGATGCATTGTGCTGCCAGCGTTGTGAGCTGGCGGGTTTGGGTGACTCAGGGATTCTGGGCGCTCTGATTACCCCTTGCGCTCTATGGTTAGTGGCGTTGCCGGACGATAAGGATCAGCAGGGTGGGGCGTCAAGTCAATTGATCACGCTTCCATCAGGCACATATCGTTTTGATTTCGATGCCTTACCCAATAACCAGGGCTGGTACATGTGTCAGATACTGGATGAGCTGAGTGATATGCAAACCATGCAGGAAGCGGCCCAGTTGGCACAGCGGTTAATGGAGCGCATTATGGCTCCCATGCAGTAACCCTGCTGTGCAGGGCTTCAGTTTTTGGGCCAGGATATGGCCTGTGTTCAACACAACAGTTTTTATCTACTCAATACGGGATACATCATGACAACAAACGCTTCGACGACGAATACACCACGTGTTGCACTGGTAACAGGAACTAGCAGCGGAATTGGCGAAGCCGTCGTCAAAAAGCTCTGTGCTTTGGGGCATCAGGTGTTAGCGGTAGATTTCAACCCTGCCGGTAAAGAAGTAGCAGAAGCCGCCGGTGCCGCTTTTTTTCTGGCCGACCTGACCGATGCTGATGCCTGCCGTGCTGCGGTCGATGAAGCAGTCAAGCGGTTTGGGAGCGTCGATATTCTGGTCAATAATGCCGGTATTCAGCATGTCGCTTCGATTGAAGCATTTCCCGAAGAGAAGTGGCGCCAAATCATTGACCTGATGCTGACCGCGCCATTTCTGCTTTCTCAGGCGGCTTGGCCGCACATGCGTGAAGGTGGCTGGGGGCGTATTGTCAGCATCGCTTCGGTTCATGCCCAGGTTGCGTCACCAGGAAAGTCAGCGTATGTCAGCGCTAAGCACGGCATGATTGGTTTGACCAAAACTGCGGCTCTGGAGGGCGGCGAGCAAGGTATCACGGCAAATGCCATTTGTCCGGCCTATGTTAAAACACCCTTGGTTGACAACCAGATTGCCGATCAGGCAAAGCTGCACGGCATGGATGAGCAGGAGGTGATTGAGAAAATCATGCTCAAGAATGCGGCAGTTAAACGCCTGATCGAGCCCTCGGAAGTGGCTGAAATGGTAGCGTTTCTGTGTTCGGATACGGCGGGTGCCGTGACCGGTTCCAGCTGGAATATCGATCTTGGATGGACGGCTCAATAGTCATCTCGGTGTAAAACATGAAAACCCGCTGCCCGGCGGGTTTTTTTGTTAACGTATCAGCGTTTGACAGGGCGTTTCTGGAGTTTTCTCTGCAGCGTGCGGCGGTGCATTCCCAGTGCGCGAGCCGTGGCGGAAATATTACCATCGTGCTCCTGCAGGACCTTCTGGATATGCTCCCAGGTGATCCGGTTAACCGAGGGAGGATTGTCTGCCACTTCCGTATTCGGGTCGCCTTCCTGACGATCAAAGGCGGTAAGGACATCATCGGCGTCTGCTGGCTTGCACAAATAATTCACCGCCCCTAATTTGATGGCTTCAACAGCAGTAGCAATGCTTGAATACCCTGTCAGAACCACCACGCGACATGCGGGAGCGACCGCCAGCAAATCAGGCAGCAATTTAAGGCCGGATGTATGCTCCAGTTTCAAGTCCAGAGTGGCCATGTCGGGTTTCTCACTAGCCGCCAGAGTCAGCGCCTGATCGGCATCGTGGGCGACGCTGACCTGATAGCCGCGCCGTGTTAGCGCCCGACTCAGCACATGACAAAACATCTCGTCGTCATCAATGATGAGTAGGCGTTGCTCTTGTGTCGGCGACTTGTTGGTTGACATAGTTTCCTCGGTTAATCAGCAAAGCAGTATTCAGCAGATGAGGGCACCGGGAAAGTGGCAATCATGAGGAGGGTGATTCGCCTAAGGGGAGAGTCACTTCCGTCAAGGTGCCGCCATCGGGATGATTATACAGGCTGACCCCACCGCCAAAGCGGTTGATCGTAGCATGAGTCAGAAATAAGCCAATACCCATTCCTTTGCTTTTTGTCGACACAAAGGTGTCACCCAGCTGGTCAGCAATCGACATGGAAATGCCGGGGCCATGATCGCGGATATCGATAATGACACTGTCATTTTGCCAATCCAGACGTATGGAAATACCTTCAGGGTTGGCATCTGCGGCGTTGTTGAGCAGGTTGGTCAATGCCTGATCAAGGGTCGCATCAACAGCCAGCCAGGGGCGGCCACGCCGTTCTGATACCTGAAGGTGGTGACTGACGTCTGGACGTAACACCAGCCAGCGCTGGACCACACCCGCTAACCAGAGCTCGGCATCACGCACTTCCGGTTCTGCCATACGGCGACGATCGGCATGCGCCACCAGGTTCTGAAGGCGTGATTTGCAGGTATCGACTTGCTGTCTCAACAGGTGAATATCCTGCGCCAGAGCGGAGTCTTTTGGCGTTTCTTCGGCCATCTCATTCAATAGCACCGCCATGGTGGAAAGTGGTGTGCCAAGCTCATGGGCCGTACCTGCGGCCTGTGTTGCCACGGCTAGAACCTGTTCGTTTCTCAAGGCCGCTTCCCGCGTGCGGGACAGCGCCTTATCCCGGCGCCGAAGGGCATGCGCCATTTTGTAGATGAAAAAAGTGATCAGTCCTGCGGAAAGCCCGAAGTTGAGCCACATTCCCATGATGTGCAAGCTAAGCGGGGAAGCGCTATTGATATGACCGAGCTGTGGGATAGGGTCATAATAGAACATCAGAAAGCTGTAACCGACCAGGGCCACAGCAGCGATAATCCAGGTATGTCGCCATGGGAGCGTGGCAGCGGCGATGGTGACGGGGACCAGATAGTAAGTAATAAAGGGATTGGTAGCGCCGCCAGTAAAATAGAACAGCAGCGTCAAGCCAGCTACATCGGCCAGTAAGTGCAGCAGATACTCGGTATGGTTAACTGCGCGAGGCCGTCCAAGTCGCCACCATGTCGCAATATTCAGCAGGCCCATGGCAATCACAACGCTGATCACCGCTGGGATTTCAAGCTCAAAGCCGAGAGCTTCAACACCGATAATGATCGCCAGCAAAAAACCTGTCCAGGTAATGCCGCGAACAATGGTCAGGCGAACAAGATTGCGATTAGGCGTCGACAGTGGCAAAGGTAATTCTGTAGGCATGAGCTTATTTGTTGGCTTTTTTAACGCGGCGAATCATGTCTTTGATCACCAGAGTGAAGACGAAGGTCAGCCATCCAGCGGAAGCCAGTACATTGACGGCCAGCATTTTTGGCGGCAGCCAGGCAGTGCCGAGTAACGCTTCGAGAAACATGTAGGCGGCCATGCCCAGCAGAAGAGGCAGAGCCAGTAAGTGGATCCACATATCCGTTCGCCGCTTGCGTACGTGATAGCGACGCAGAAAAAGACGTAAAGGGCGGTGAAACCAGCTAACGAATATCACAGTGGCAATCATCAATATGATGCCGACGGTTGGTTCGGTGCTGCCACGGTAGACGGAAAGAGTGACGGACCAGCCAAGCGCCAACCATAACAAGCCTTCAACGCTGGCAACGACATCCGCATAGCGCCTTACGTTATGCATAGTAAAAGTGTGTCCTGAAGCTGATTTCAACATGAATGATACGTTAATTCATTGGCTTTGTGGGGATTGTCCGGCGGACGATTTGAGCAATGTGCGTATCCCGTATAATCTGCGCTTTGGTTGGAGGCTTGAGCCATTGATCAAGCTCCGTCATGTAGTTAACTGCTGATGTATCTAACTGCTCATGTAGTTAACTGTTCATGTATTTAACTGTTCATGTATCTAACTTCTCATGTATCTAACTTCGCTGGATAGGAATCGCCGTGAATACACTTAGCCTGACGCGCCCGGATGACTGGCATTTACACCTGCGTGATGACGCCGCCATGCAGGCGGTTGTCAATCATAGCGCCGCCCAGATGGGGCGCGCCATTATCATGCCCAACCTGAAACCACCGATCACCACGACGGCCCAGGCCCAAGCTTATCGCGAGCGAATTCTTCAAGCATTGCCGGCTGAATCAAGGTTTGAACCGTTAATGACGCTTTATCTGACCGATACCACGGCACCTGACGAAATTCACCGTGCTGTCGAAAGCGGCATCATCAAAGCCGTCAAGCTTTATCCGGCGGGGGCCACCACGAACTCTGATTCAGGTGTCACCGATCTGCAACACTGTGATGACACCCTGGCCGCGATGGCGGCGGCAGGCTTGCCTTTGTTGCTTCATGGGGAAGTGACTGACGCCGATATTGATATTTTTGATCGTGAGGCGGTGTTTATCGAACGCGTTCTCAAGCCTTTACTTGACCGTCACCCCACGCTGAAAGTTGTCTGCGAGCACATAACGACCGAACAAGCTGCGGCGTTTGTGGCCGAAGCGCCGGACACGGTGGCCGCGACAATTACCGCTCACCACCTGTTGTTCAATCGCAACCAGATGCTGGCAGGTGGTATTCGGCCGCATTATTACTGCCTACCGATTCTGAAGCGCGAACGCCATCGTCAGGCGCTGCTCAAGGCTGCCACGTCGGGTAGCCCCAAATTTTTCCTGGGAACGGACAGCGCGCCTCATGCTCAGGGCGATAAAGAGTCCAGCTGTGGTTGTGCTGGCGCCTATACCGCACCTGCTGCCATTGAGCTTTATGCCATGGCGTTTGAACAAATGGGCGCGTTGGACCAGCTTGAAGCCTTTGCCAGTCTGAATGGCCCTCGATTCTATGGTCTCCCGCGCAACCCGGATAAGGTGGTGCTGGAGCGTAGTAACTGGACCTTGCCGGAAAGTTATTCCTACGTCGACGGGCAACGCCTCGTGCCGCTATTGGCAGGGGAAACGTTGCCCTGGAAGCTCAAGGGTAGCCATCAATAATACTAGGCTAGGCGTTAGGCGTTAGGCGTTAGGCGTTAGGCGTTTCGCTAATAGCGTCGGCGCCGATCTGCTTGAGCATTTGATCGACCATGCGTGAAGAGTGTTTGGCAGCAAGCGCCAGAAACTCTTCAAACGAAAGGTGGTTATCCGTGTCGCCAGGGATATCGGAAAGGGCGCGGATAACCACAAAAGGCACGCCAAACAGATGACAGCTCTGGGCAATCGCCGCCGCCTCCATCTCGACGGCCAGCATGTCCGGAAACTGCTGGCGAACGCGTTCTACCCGCTCGGGTTCAGCCATGAAACTGTCGCCCGTGGCAATCATTCCTTCGCGAACATTGACTTCATCAATCACCGCAATGGCACGTTGGGCGTGTACTTTCAGCGAAGCATCCGCGACAAACGCTGCAGGCATTCCCGGCACCTGCCCGATTTCATAGCCAAACGCAGTGACATCGACATCGTGATGGCGTACTTCATCAGAAATCACCACGTCACCAATGGCCAGATCAGTCGCAAATCCACCGGCAGACCCGGTGTTGATAATCGCTTGAGGCTGGAAGCGCTCAAGCAACACGGCAGTTCCCACGGCGGCATTCACTTTGCCAATACCCGATAAGAGGATAGTGATCTCCAGGTTGTGGCGCTGGCCGTGATAAAACGTAAAGCCGGCGTGCTCAAAGCGTTGAGCGTTTTCGAGTTGTCCAGCAAGAATCTCAACTTCCTGGGCCATGGCACCAATAATACCGATATGCTTCACGTCAAATTCCTTGAAACGAAAGGGATGAATTAAGAGTCAATGTTGTTAATGCTTATAGCGCTGCCAGTGAAGGGGCGTGCTGCTCGGCGGATTCCAGCGTGTTCTGCAGCAGAGTAGCCACAGTCATCGGGCCTACACCGCCCGGTACGGGCGTTATATAGCCAGCTCTCTGTTGAGCTTGAGCAAAATCGATATCGCCAATCAAGCGACCATCATCCTGTCGGTTAATACCGACATCAATCACGATAGCGCCGGGTTTGATCCACTCACCTTTGACAATACCAGGTTTGCCCACCGCAACGACTAATAGCTCGGCACGTCCGACATGGGCTTCAAGGTCGCGGGTGAAGCGATGGCATACCGTGGTGGTACAACCTGCCAGCATCAGCTCAAGCGCCATCGGGCGGCCAACAATATTTGAAGCACCAACGATGGTGGCATCCATTCCCCGCACGGCTAAGCCGGTTTTTTCAAGCAGTGTCATAATGCCTTTGGGTGTGCAGGGGCGAAGGGCAGGAAGCCGTTGCGCAAGGCGGCCGAGATTGTAGGGATGAAAACCGTCAACATCCTTACTGGGAAGAATGCGTTCAAGTAACGGTCCGGTATCCAGGTGGGGCGGCAAAGGCAGTTGCACCAGAATGCCGTCAATGCTGTCATCCTCATTAAGCTGGTCAATCAGTGATTCAAGCGCCTGCTGGGTAGTGGTGCTTGGGAGTTCATGTTGAATGGAATGGATGCCTGCGTTTTCACAGGCACGGTGCTTATTGCTAACGTATACATGCGAGGCAGGATCATTGCCCACTAACACAACCGCTAGACCAGGAGCGCGAGCGCCTGCTTTGATGCGGGCCTCGATCTGGGTGGCGACTTCTTGGCGTACGCTAGCGGCGATGGCTTTACCATCGATTAATTGGGCGGTCATCGGTGCAGTCCCCGTCGATTAAATACCTGAATGGGTGTATCAGAATAAAAGGGATTTTCGCATGCCAGCCCGTGAAGGCAAAGCGGCCTAAAGAATTATGTGGATTAGTGGTTGACTTTGAAATTAAAAATAGTAATATATGCCTCGCTTGAGACGAGCCGCACGGTAGCGTCTAGGTTGTTAAATCGGGGTGTAGCGCAGTCTGGTAGCGCGCCTGCTTTGGGAGCAGGATGTCGGGGGTTCGAATCCCTCCACCCCGACCACTTCCTAACGTGGATGGTGGCATTTGCATATCCAAGCGTTGGTTGTGGTTTAGCACTTCAGTGTCTTCAGTTTGCATCTTGAGCTGTCTTCAAAGTGCGCCCATAGCTCAACCGGATAGAGCAACGGCCTTCTAAGCCGTAGGTTGCGGGTTCAAGTCCTGCTGGGCGTGCCAATTTAAATCGCTCGCATGTGATTAAGATAAAGTCTAAGCGCTTTTGGCTTGTTTCTTACTTTATGGTGGATGTAGCTCAGTGGTAGAGCCCCGGATTGTGGCTCCGGTGGTCGTGGGTTCGATCCCCATCATCCACCCCATAATGTTTTGTAAATAAGTATCCTCGATTTAGTACTTTGGTCTTTGGTTATGGTGGATGTAGCTCAGTGGTAGAGCCCCGGATTGTGGCTCCGGTGGTCGTGGGTTCGATCCCCATCATCCACCCCATTAACCTGTTTTCTTCTGTTAATTTCCCTCCTTGTGTTGTTCTCTTACTCTTCCGCTTCGCATCTCTTGTTCTGACCATAGCTGCTTGATGATTTCGCGGCTTATATTAGTGTCTTGAATAAATGTTTTGTCAGTTTCTGATAATTACCTTTGTCCATCTTTGCCATGTCTGCGTAGTCCCCTTGCGTGACTCATTCATGCTGTTTCAAAGCGATAGAAAGACGTCCTGGTCTTGGTCAAATGTCTGATTTTGATGCCCGTGGTGGATTTTCCTGATCCATTTCTTTTGTCGGTTTTTAATAGCGTTTAAAGCAATAAATACAGTTTTTATCACTGTATAAATATTGTTTTAGTAGTGGTAATTTCTTTATGGCTGAGTGGCGTGCTGTCCGGTTTTTCGTGAGCGGCGATAGACCGTCTTTCATGCCTGGCGAGTCGCCACTACACTGAAGTTCATTCAACCTATTATTAATATCGTTTCCCGTCATGCTCCCCTTGATCATTATATTAATGGGCGGTGACGAAAACACGAGAGCGTAACAACAAGGAGTGCAGGATGGCGCATAGTATCGTTTTGGGTGCTGGCATGATCGGGGTCAGTATTGCCTGGCATCTCGTGCAGCGTGGTCATGACGTCACATTGATTGATCGTCGTGAGCCGGGACAGGAGACGTCATTCGGTAATGCTGGCATTATCCAGCGAGAAGCGGTGCGCCCCTATGCATTCCCGCGTGATATGAAGACATTGTTGAGCGTTTTGCCAAACCGTCGCGTCGATATCCGCTATCGGCCGGGCGGTATGATTAGTGCGGCATCACCGCTGTTGCGCTACTGGCACAACTCGGGTGCTAAAGCTTACAGCCGAATTGTTCCTGAATATGCATCGCTGATTAAAATGTGCCTCGATACCCATGCGCCGATGATCGAATCCGCTGGCGCTGAAGATCTGGTAGCCAAAGAGGGTTTTCTTGAGTTGTTCCGCTCTGAAAGCAAGCAGAAGGCGCGTCTGAAAGAAGCTGAGGAAAATCGTCAGCGTTTCGATGTTGAGTTCAAGCACCTCGATCGTCAGCAGCTATCTGAACTGGAGCCTGACCTTTCCTCGGACATCATTGGCGCGATTCATTGGGTGAGTTCCTGGGTAGTCACTGACCCTGGACGTCTGGTGGCTGCCTATGCGGATGCCTGTAAGCAGCAGGGCGGCCGACTGTTGCAAAGTGAAGTCACTGACATAAAGCAGAAAGCTGACGGTTGGGAAGTGACTACCCCGGGTGAGACCTTGCAGGCTGATAACCTGGTAATGGCGTTGGGGCCGTGGGCGGGAAAATGGCTCAAGCCCTTGGGTTATCATTTCCCGACGTTCGTCAAACGTGGTTATCACATGCACTATGCGCCTCGCGAAGGTGCAAAGCTCAATCACTGGGTAATGGATGCTGAAGTTGGCTATCTATTGGCTCCGATGCGTGCTGGTATTCGTCTGACCACAGGAGCCGAGCTTGATAATCTGGAATCACCTGCCCACGATAATCAGCTGGCAAGTGCGGAAAAAGCAGCACGTAAGCTGTTCCCGTTGGGAGACCGTAAAGACCCGCAAGCCTGGAAGGGCGCGAGACCCTGTCTGCCGGATATGAAGCCGGTGATTGGCCCGGCCCCGCGTCATAAGGGGTTGTGGTTGGCGTTTGGGCATGGCCATCAGGGGTTCACCCTGGGGCCAGCAACCGGCAAGCTGTTGGTAGATATGATGGAAGGCAAGCCAACCGAGATCGATATGGCACCTTTCCGCGCTGACCGCTTCTAATCAACTGATTGAAGGGCGTGAAGGTTTTGCGGGTTAATGACGCTTCTGCTATTGTTGAGTAACATTTATTAATGAGTGAGGTGGCGCCATGGATGCTTCCGTCAGTAGTGCTGTTTCTGCATCGTTATACATGAACCAGGCTCAGACTGCCCAGCAGGTGCAGATGCAAGTATTTAAGGATGGTCTGGATAACCAGCAGGAGCAGGTATCAGCATTGATGGAGTCTGCTACTACCGGCTCAGGTGGACAACAGAATCTTGCCTCTGAAGGTAACCTGGGAACCCAGATCAATACATTTGCCTAGAGAGGCTTGCTGCCTTGTTTCGATGACTAATGTTTTGATGATCAATGTTTCTATGACAGTTGTTTCGACGACCATTGCTGCTTTATAGCAGCGCGTCAGAATTAACGGCTTTATAAGAGCCACGATCCACATCGGCACCAAGCTGGTGTGGCTTTTTTCTGTGCCTGGCTGGCACAAATGCCATCATCTGCCCAAGAGGGGCAAAGCGGACCCCTGAGTTCCAGCCGGTGGGCGTTTAGAGAGCCACGGCTCCTGCTCGATATAAAAGCAACAGTTCAGCTCAATCGGATGGTAAGTGGGCATCCAGCGCGCTTAGCCAGCCACGCAGCAATGAAAGCTCTTTGCGGCTGGGTTCGGCTCTGGCAAAGAGTGCCTGAAGCTGCTCTTCAGTGCGCGCATGGGGTTGGGTCAGAAAGCCGCTTTGGCGCATGACCTTGCTTAGATGAGCCTGAAAATAGCCAAACTGTTCCCGGGTGGGTGGCATCGCCTCGCTAGGTGTTTGATAGACAAAGCCACTGTCAGAGCGCTTACGCCAATCGCGATGTAGCTCATAGGCAAGAATCTGAACGGCCTGTGAGAGATTGAGAATACCGTAATCCGGATTGGCGGGGATACTGACCTGATGGGTGCAGCAGCGGATCTCAGCGTTGGTTAAGCCTGAGCGTTCCCGACCAAAGACAAGTGCCACCGGATGGCTTTGGGCGTTTTGAATGACACTCTCGGCCATTGCATCAGGCTCGTCAAAATGGGGCAAGGGCATGCTGCGTAAACGGGCGCTGGCGCCCACCACCTGAACGCAGCCAGCCACGGCCTCTTCAAGAGAAGTTACCACCTGTGCTGTGTCGAGCACGTCAGCGGCACCTGCTGCAAGCCGGGTGGCTTCCGGGTCAGGAAAGTCCTTGGGGTTGACCAGAATTAGCTGCGTGAGACCCATGGTTTTCATGGCGCGTGCCGTTGCCCCGATATTACCGGGATGAAAGGTTTGCACGAGGATAATGCGAATATTGGAAAGCACGGAATCAAGAACCTGAAAGCTGTCGAATAAAGAGGCTGATACTAGCATGCTTTCATGGAGTTGAGAGGCAGTTGTCGGTGTGAGTGTTTGTGTGGAATGTGACTGTTCGTGTGAAACGTGAGTGTATATGCAAAGTGAGCGGGTGTGTGACCAAGCGGCGATACGGCACAATAAAAGAACCCCGCGCAGGGCGGGGTTCTTATGACGTCAGGCGTCAGGTGGTACGAGTGCGATGTTTATCGCATCACATCATGCCGCCCATGCCACCCATACCGCCCATGCCACTCATGTCCGGTGCTGCTTCTTTCTCATCCGGATCATCAGCAATCATGCATTCGGTGGTGATCATCAGACCAGCAACAGAGCCAGCGGACTGCAGGGCAGTACGGGTGACTTTTGCAGGGTCGAGAACACCCATTTCGAACAGATCGCCAAACTCGCCAGTCTGGGCGTTGTAACCGAAGTTGCCTTCGCTATCTTTAACACGATTGATAACGACAGCCGCTTCTTCGCCCGCATTGGTCACGATTTGACGTAGCGGAGCCTGAAGGGCACGCAGTGCCATGTTGATACCATGGTTCTGGTCTTCGTTTTCGCCCGTTAGGCCCTGAACCTTGGCCATGACGCGAACCAGTGCAGTACCGCCACCAGGCACAACGCCTTCTTCAACCGCGGCACGAGTCGAGTGCAGCGCGTCTTCTACGCGAGCCTTCTTCTCTTTCATTTCGACTTCAGTTGCTGCACCAACGCGGATAACGGCAACACCGCCTGCCAGTTTGGCAACACGTTCCTGCAGTTTTTCCTTGTCGTAGTCAGAAGAGGTTTCTTCGATTTGCGCACGAATCTGACTAACGCGTGCTTCGATGTCGCCTTCTGCACCTGAACCATCAATGATGGTGGTGTTTTCCTTGGACATGGTGACGCGCTTGGCGGTACCCAGATGGTCCAGGTTAGCCTGTTCAAGAGTCAAGCCAACTTCTTCAGAGATCACGGTGCCACCGGTCAGGATAGCAATATCCTGCAGCATGGCTTTACGACGATCACCGAAGCCAGGTGCCTTGGCAGCGGATACCTTGACGATGCCGCGCATGTTGTTGACAACCAGCGTGGCCAACGCTTCGCCTTCAATATCTTCAGCGATGATGACCAGTGGCTTGCCCGCTTTGGCAACGGCTTCCAGGGTCGGCAGCAGTTCACGAATGTTGGAGATCTTCTTATCGACCAACAGGATGAACGGATCTTCGACTTCTACCGCCATGGTGTCCTGATTAGTCACAAAGTAAGGAGACAGGTAGCCACGATCAAACTGCATGCCTTCAACGACTTCCAGTTCGTCTTCAAAGCCGCGGCCTTCATCAACGGTGATGACACCTTCTTTACCCACTTTCTCCATCGCTTCAGCGATGATTTCACCAATGCGCTTGTCGCCGTTGGCAGAAATGGTACCTACTTGAGCGATGGCTTTCGTATCGGTGCAGGGAACCGACATTGCCTGAATTTCTTTAACCGCTGCGCTGACTGCCTGATCAATGCCGCGCTTAAGATCCATCGGGTTCATGCCGGCAGTAACGCCTTTCAGGCCTTCAGCAATAATCGCTTGAGCCAGAACGGTGGCTGTCGTAGTACCGTCGCCTGCAACGTCGGAAGTCTGTGATGCCACTTCCTTGACCATCTGAGCGCCCATGTTTTCGAACTTGTCTTTCAGTTCGATTTCTTTGGCGACAGAAACGCCGTCTTTAGTGACGGTCGGTGAACCAAAGGATTTTTCCAGTACAACGTTACGACCTTTCGGGCCGAGCGTGGCTCTTACTGCGTTGGCAAGAACGTCAACACCACGCGCCATGCGCTTGCGAGCATCATCGGAAAACTTGACTTGTTTAGCTGCCATGTTCGTTACTTCCTGACTTTAAGTTCGTTTTGGGAATGCGTTAAACGTGAACGGCCTGGATTGCTGAATTAACCTTCAACAACGGCCAGAATGTCGGACTCGCTCATGATCAGAACTTCTTCACCGTCGATTTTCTGCTTTTCGACGCCAAAGCCATCCTTGAAAATCACCGTGTCACCAACCTTAACGTCCAGAGGGCGAACGTCTCCGTTATCCAGAATGCGGCCTTTACCAGCAGCCAGCACCTCTCCACGCGTCGGTTTTTCCTGGGCGTTGCCCGGCAGCACAATGCCACCCGCAGTGGTTTGCTCTTCTTCAACGCGACGTACAACGACGCGATCGTGCAGAGGACGGATATTCATGCTTACGCTCTCCTGAGTATCATTCAATGCCCGTTTGGGCGGTTTCAGACCAATCATCCGGCGGCTAAAAAGCCAGCAGAATGTGAAGGCGCTTGCCTTCCTTGTTAATGGCGGCAATATCTTTTGCCACCGATTCTGTGTGCTGCATCAAAAGTGGGGGCTAGGTGAGTCCTTTCAAGGGGTAGGAGATAAAAAAATCCAATTTTTTCAGGTAATGGGCGATAAAAGTGGCTTTACCGGCGTCGAGATTCGTCGCCAGAAATAAAGTCACCTTCCAGCGGGCCATCCTTTTCTGTCTCGCCCGTCCGCCTGGATGTTCTTTCCTCTCGTGAATGCCAGCCGTCAGCACCATTTGGGCGTGACGCGCCATTATGAGACGCCTTGTTGTGTGTGGTGCTTCCAAGTCCTTTTTTGCCCACTCCTACCCAGGTAGCAAACTTGAACATGAGCTTGCGCGCATTGGGGAGTAGGCAGGCAAGCCCGATGGCATCCGATAAAAAGCCGGGGGCCATTAACAGTGCACCGCCGAAAATTAACGCCGCACCTGTCAGCAATTCATTTGAGGGAAGCTCGCCTGCGTTCATCTTTTCTCTGGCGCGCCCCAGTGTGACTGCGCCTTCTCGGCGAATAAGATGAAGGCCCCCTACGCCGGTAACCAATATCAGCAACAGGGTGGCAAGCAGACCGATGTCGCTACCGACCGTAAACAGAACAACGAAATCCAATAGCGTGAACAGGGAGATCAGCAGTAATAAGGGCATAAAGCGCTCCAAAGGAGGTATTTTTATAATATGGTGGTGGTTACGCTGCAACTCAACCTTTTGGGGAGCGATAAAAGCAGCTGTCATCGCTTTTTATGCATGAATGTTTTATGCTGCAATGCACTAATATTAGATCAAAAGGTGATTCAAGCATGGAGTTACATAATAAGGTAATTGCGGTAACAGGTGGTGCCCAGGGACTGGGGTTTGCCATGGCTGAGCGTCTGGGTGGATCAGGCGCCAAGATGGCATTGCTGGATCTTAATGCCGAAAAGTTGGAAAAAGCGGTGGCTAAACTGGCGGCTAACGGTGTCGAGGCCAAGGCATTCGTGGTGAATGTTGCCGATGAAGCTTCAGTGACTCAGGCGTTTGCTGAGATTCTTGAGCAGATGGGAGCAGTCAGTGGTTTGGTCAATAACGCGGGTATCACCAAGGATGCGCTGTTGATCAAGGCCAAGGATGGTGAGGTGCAAAAACGGATGTCACTGGAAGCCTGGCAGAATGTTATCAATGTCAATCTGACCGGCGCTTTCCTGTGTGGCCGTGAGGCGGCAACGCAGATGATTGAAGCCGGTCAGGAAGGCGCCATTATCAATATTTCAAGCATTTCACAGGCTGGGAATATGGGGCAAAGTAACTATTCGGCGGCCAAGGCAGCAGTGAATGCCTTGACAGTCACCTGGGCAAAAGAGCTGGCGCGCTATGGCATTCGCACAGGGTCAGTTGCCCCTGGGTTTATCAATACCGAAATGACCGCTGCCATGCGCCCGGATATGCTTGAGCGTATTGCGTCAGGTGTGCCTCTCAAACGTTTGGGTGAAGCAGATAACATTGCTCAAAGTGTGGAATTCATTTTCACTAATGATTATTTCACTGGTCGTATCATTGAATGTGATGGTGGCCTGCGCCTGTAACCCTGTTTGTTCCTGTAATCCTGTTTGTTGCAACGTCCAGACAGACCAAAACCCCGGTCGGCCTGATGGCTTACACGGGGTTTGTGGTTAAAAATAGTTCTTGTTGATTTCACGCTGAAAATACATTTCCAGACGGAATGTCATCGCCCAGCGTGGGTCATAATCATGCTCCCGTGGAAAATGCAGCTCAGGAATCAGATCAGCAAATAACACGCCCTTGTGAAGGTTTCGCCGATAGCGGGTTTGAAGGTAATAGTTGGTTATTCGTGGGCTTGAGACGCTTTTGCCCAAAGCAATAGCAGAATAACGCAAAGCACTGCGGCGATTAATGCGATGATTCAGCTCGGCAATTTCACTGTATTCCAGGTTGTCTTCTTCTTCCCGCCATTGAACAGTCGTAATGAAGCGCAGGTGTTTCGATGCATCGATAGGCCGCCCCATGTCCCAGCTTGTACGCGCTGAATAGCCGCTGTTATTAAACCACGACAGGCGGTTATTGGACTCCAGTAGCCATGGGCCTTCACCGACTTGCCAGAGCCGTTCGCTAGTGAAGCGCACATAAGGATCGAGCGGTATACGCAGCCGGATACCGGCGCCCACTCGATTGCTCCAGTTTTCGCGTTTATCACGGCTTTCCAGCCAGTTTAGCCCCAGGGTAGAAGAGCGACGATCTCGTTGGTCATTGGCGAGACGCCCAGAGCCCTGCTCTTGCAGTGTGCCCTGGGATTCCTCAGGGTCACTTTCGATAACCAGGCGCAGCCTTTCTTCCGATGTCGGCAGG
The DNA here is from genome assembly GCF_052983955.1 of Halomonas sp. LS-001. Taxonomy (NCBI): domain Bacteria; kingdom Pseudomonadati; phylum Pseudomonadota; class Gammaproteobacteria; order Oceanospirillales; family Halomonadaceae; genus Halomonas; species Halomonas sp. LS-001. The sequence goes on along the minus strand of NZ_CM129816.1, from coordinate 2,178,510 downwards.
TCAAGGCGGAATCGCAGGTTAAGATCGACGTTGACGCCATCGCCTTCCATCCAGTCCAGTTCCTGGCCCACGCGAAGATAGGATTCGTTATCGACGTTGACATTGTCAGCGGTGCCAAAAAAACCATCGATATTACGTGAGGTATTGTCTACCCAGCGTCCTACGCGCTCTCGTGCTGGTTCGAGTTTCTCAGCTGCCCAGTCAGGCAGGTCGCTGTCACTTGACTGATCATCACTTTCCAGATCCGTAAAGACGTCGTTTGCCATCAAGCTGTGACTGAGGAGCAGGCTCATAAAGCCCAGCAATATGTGTTTTCTCACCGAAGCGCTTCCTTTGCTTGAGCTGACGCAGAATAGGTTATCTTGAAGATGAGAAGAGACTTTATAAGGTTGCAGAAGCCACATCTACAGCTTGAATCAAAAAATGACGATTTTTCTTGCGGGGGAGGGGTAAATCGAAGAGTGACTTTGAAGAGCCTTGTGCAGGCGCGATTTGACACTACCCACCTCATTCAAGCTGTCATCATTAAAAGCTTTCTGAGCGTGAGTCAAAAAAGCCTTTTCGGCGTCCTGAATATAAGCCTGCGTTTCTGTATGACGATAGAAAGAGGGGGTTTGATACGTTTTCTCTGCCTCTTTTTGTTTACTTTGGGCTGGATAATAACCGCCAAAGCTATCGATTCCGGGCAGCCAGCGACCACCAAAGGGGCCATCACTTCGTTGAAAGTCTTTAGCGAAGGCTTCAAGAATATTGGTAACGGCCTGATTATTGGTGGAGGCTGCAATAATCAAGGGAGGTTCTGTTTCAGCTAAAGCGGCTTTGACCCATAAAGACGCAACAGCAGAAAGTACAAAGGTAGTTTTTCCTGTGCCTGGTGGGCCATTTACTGCCAGGATTTCACCTTCATCCATAGCAAGTACTTGTGTCAGCGCATCGCGTTGAGCAATAGCCAGTGGGTATTGGGTACCCGCATGCCCCAAACGGGTTGTCATGCTGGTTAATGGATGAGCGCAGGGTTGATAGTGTTCCGTCTGGTTGAGCGCATAGCAATCCATCAATGGAAGGTGGCTATCTGACCTGGAAAGCCAGTCGTAAAGTTCTATGATGCTACGAGCTGCGCCTTTATGGTCATCAATTTTGAGTATTCGCCCTTCATCAGCTTTGATAAATTCATTTTTAAGCCGTTCCTGGGGGCAAAGGTCGTCAAAAAGCTTACAGGATATTTCGTAATACGATTGCCAGACATCAACCTGTTCTGAAGATTTCAGCAGTGTAATAGCGTCTGTTTCCGAGAAAACGCTAGGCGCTGACTTGGTTAAAAACCGATCAAGCGCTTCAACCTCAGCCAGAGTAAAACGGTCATCTGCCTGAGGATATAATAGATCACGAGGGATAACTGGCGGGTCGGCAGGCACCAGGCGGCCATCTCGGGCGACCCACGCGCCGCACAGCAGAGGAGTAACGACCTCGGGATAAAGCGCTGTTTTCTTGGCTCCATGCTCCATTGGCGCAAAGTAAACGTGCGGGCGAATAACGGCCCTGACGACCTGCTTGTTGTCATTTTCCCCTTCAAATAGTTTTGCCAGCAAAGGGCTGTCTACAGGAAGGCAGCCAGAGCGTAAGTTGCTGTGTTCCAGTGCATAGGCAGGTTTTAAATCATCGTTTTTTAATGCTCCACGTAAGCTTTCTGAATCAGCCAAAGAGTTACGCCAATAGCGCAGCCATTGTTGTGAGCGATTAGCCTTGATGCTTCCATGCTGTAATGCTTTTTTCATACCGTTGTTTGCTTCCTTGTTTGTGTAACGTGCATCTTCATCCGTCATGGTGATATTGCCCTCTCTATAATGACTGAAGGCAATAAGCCTTGTTTGATGGAGTGGGCCGCTGGTTGTTATAAAAATCGCACTGGAAATAGATTCAATTAATGGAAATTGAACGGCAGACATTCACTGAAGCAGCCCCAACGCTGCTTGTGTCCGACATTGGCAGGTAATGCCTGCAGTTTTTCCAGCGCACGATGCGGGGCCTGGGGCAGGTTTTCTTTCAGCGCCTGAGGAGTTGCTTGCTTTGGAATGTCTACATCAAAGCCCTGAATAAGGTTGCTTGCCAGTGCATGCAGGACAGCGCCAATCCACTGCAATGTCACGCCGCTGCTTTCATGCCAGCAGATGTCCAGGGCGGCGCTGAAGTGGGTGCTGGCTGTCTCAACGTCCGGGCGGGTTTGTTGCATCAACAGCCAGCCACGGTAGGCATGAATCAGCTGCCATGGGTGGCCGTCATGCCACTGCCACTGATGAGCTTGCGAGAGATAGTCTCGGGTTTCCTCTGCAAACATCTCCGGGTGAGCGACGCAGGCACGCAGCATGAGATGATGTACATAGGTTTCATCGCCGCTGCCGCCATGGGCAAACCGTTGTGCCGCCGGGGTTAATGGCTTACCGGTTTTCTCCATGATCACCTGGCTCACCCGGTCGCGGGCGGCCTGGGGTGAATGGCTGCCATCGTCAAGCTCTACCATGGTCAGGTAGGTGCTGGTCTGGAGACGCTCGCGTTTTGCTTGCGTTTCGTCGGAGAGCTTATCGATCACCGCCAGGCTTTTGGCAAAGTAATCCTTGGCAAGGGCGTTATGGCGCTCGAAAGCTTCCAGCTGCCCAAGGGTAGAGAGCAGCTTGGCATGGTTAAGCCGCCCGGGAATCGCAACGGGCTTTTCTGTCCATGCTTCAAGATGCTCTTTCATTACCGTAAAATCGAAGTGATTGGTCGTTGCAACCGCAGCGCGAAGATACGCATGGCAGACAGCGTGGGCGTTTTCCTCTTCAAGCTGGTTACCCAATTGAAACAGTTTCCCTACACCCTGGATATCGACGCGACCCTGATGATTGGCCAGCGCCAGTTGAGCGCTGACAAATTCCAGCTCCAGCTCGCCACCAAATGAGCCGTTACTGGGCTTGTAGCGTTCCAGCCAGTTAAGAGCTGAAGCCAGCTCTGATATATTCAAGCCCTTGATTCGCTGACGACGCTTGACTTCCTCAAGTAGGCGTTGCCATTCGGCATGATGTTGTTGCACTTTGCTGCCAAAGCGCTCTAGCCAGCCGGTGAGTAGCCCTTGCGGCCCCTCATGATCGGCACCAACGCAAAGGTCAAACCATTCCGATACGGGAAGCCGGTCACTATGGGAAAGTGATTGATATAAATAAGGAAGTGCTTGCTTGGTGTTAGAATCCAGCAAGCAGTTTCCGAGCAATTGAGACTTTTGCATTCGGTCATTACTGATTTTTGCCGGACTGCCCCAGGTGTAAGCAACCGCATCCGCATAAGCGAGGTGGGGGTGTGTTTTTTCAACAATCTGCATGTTGAGGGTCAGTAGACCAAAACGCTGGGGATAGAGTGTTTTGAATTCACCTTCCAGCATTTCAGAAAGAGATGTGAGCTTACCATTTTGGGGGTTATAGCCACTGCGAAGCTCGATGCTCGCAGTAACGCTCAATGGCTTGTTGTCTTCAGCAGGCAGCATGTAAAGCACCCAGCGCACAAGCTGGATAACATGGTTCATCCAATAGCTGCCAGTAGCTAACCTATCACGCATGGTAAAGCCAAACACACCCACCTGTGGTGTGGTAAGGAGATTATGGAGGACTCTATCAACTTCGCTATGGCTGGCGTCTTTGCCGTGGAAGTTGCTTTTGATGACAGGCAGATTGGCTTCCTTGGGCTTGATCACTGCCACCATTCGGCCAATGCCTGATTCCTTGTGAGATGCCAGGTCAGCGTCGGAATCAAAATGCTTGCCGGTTTCATCAATCAGGATTTCCCATTGTGATGAAGGCGACAGTGACCTGAGACTATTGAGGTGTTCCTCGCCGGGTTTGAGCACGACCGGTGTCAGTGAAGAGGTGTTCACAGCATTAGGTTGCCCCTTTCCTTTTTGCTGGTATTCACATGCACGACGTTTACGGCTCTCTTGATTTTCCTTCCACTTATCCAGTGTGATGGTGAGGTGTTTGTAGACCTGTGGCTTGTTGTTATTTTTCATGTTGTTAAGCCAGGTATGCAGGGCCTCACTATCAGGTCCTGCTTTGTCAAGCTTGTTTATTAATGTCTTGCCCAGCTCATGAGCGTGACGTCCAAGACGTAACTCATTTTCAAACCGGGTAATGGCTTCCTGCATGTCTAACTGAAGAAGCTCCTGTCTTGCCCGAGCGATATCGGCTGCGTTGTCCGTTTGGTCCTCTCCCCACACTGCACGCATAAAGGCCAAGCGGCATAGTTTGTCAATTTTTTGCTGAACAGCTTTGTTATCCGCAGCATTCTTGCTGCTGTGTTTCACCGACGCTTGCGCTTGGGGGGCGGCTTTGGCGACTGGTTGAAGATCTCGGTGTGTTGGCGCTTCAAAGGTTTTTTTAGTTAACGTATGCTCTTTAACGTCAGTAACAACGCCATTATCACCGCTTGAAGCCGCTTTGGTCAGCTTCAGTGCATCCAGTAACTCTTCCCGGTTATTACACCGTTTCGCCTTGCCAGCCTTCAAACGGTCGTCCAGGTGTTGTTGCTGCTGATCGTTCAGCTGAGTAACCAACTGAGGGCCAGCAAACAGAATCAGCGACACTCGCCCAAAATGATCCTGCAGGCTGGTCAGCTGGGTCTGGATGTCCACTGCAGATTTGTTGGCTGGAATGGCCGCCTTGACTTCCACAATGTGGGTCCGGCTTTGATGTTGCACAAGCAAATCCGCCTCGCGTTTGGAGTTGCTGTTGTCTTGCTCTTCACCACCTTTCAGGTTGAGGGCAACACCGCTTTCGGGCACGCCTGCTTCCAGCACCCAGTGATAGACCAGCTGTTCCAGCCAATCGCCTTTTAGCCAGTTTTTGATGTTCTTGGCGGGGGCTTTCAGATTCTTATGGTTGCCCGGCAATTTAAACTGTTCGCCATCCCAGTGAAACACCGGCTCATCAGTTTTGGGTGGCAATGCATTAAAACGTTGCAGCCAGATCTCAATATCTTCCAGCGTGGCCTTTCCATCAAGGCGTTCAATCAGCTCAGCCCGGGCTAGGGTGATGGATTTTTCCGGATGTTCTTCCTTATGCCAGATGTGGTCAAGCAGGTTGAACAGACAGGTCAATCCGGCATCTTGCTGTTGCAGGGCATCAAAGATCTGAGCGGCAAGGTCGTCATTTTTGAGCTTGGGTGTACCTGTCTCGACACTTGGGTTATAAAGCCTGGCGACATCTATGGCCGCTACTTCATCAAGTTGTTTGGACGTTGGCTGGTGTGCAGAGGACTGCAGCTGCAGAAGGCCATGTTGATGGGATGCCAGCTGAAAATGGCTGAGTTCGTTATTGTTCTCCGGCTTGTAGTCCAGACCATCCCAGTGCCGACAGGTGGATAACGCCAGCGACATCGACTTGGTGCCCCCGGTCAGGTTCAGCCAGTGGGGCTTTCCGCTGAACTCGGCGCTTTCCATGAAGGGAATGAATTTCTTATCTATCCATGTTTGATCCCCCAATGGGTCGTTGCCGGAAAAAGCGTTTTCCCCGTTTTCTTCACCAATGGTATGTAGGCGGATTTCAGGCTCGCGCTGTTGCAGCACCTCGGCCAGCCGTTTAGCCGCTTCCTGCGCCTTGTCAAAATCGCTGACAACCAGCACCACATCCGTTGGCCGGCGGGTGAGAATCGCTTCCAGGTTAGGCAGCGAGAATGCCGACATGACACAGGTATACACGAGAGGGGTGAGGGGGCTTTGGTGAGTGTTCATAACAGGGAGAGACTCCCTTCTCCTTTAGCGAATCAGTTAGAATAACGGCTGAAGCCGGTAGGTAGTTCCTGCATCATATAGTAACCTTGATGAGCCACTTGTAAATTAGCAAAAATCTTTCCACGTTTGCCAGGGAGGGCAAATGACGCCTTCAGCGATTGCGATTAGCCGTTATCGTTTCACCTTGACGGCTCAGGCGCCCTTTACGCTACGCGGCCACCCAGGGGCCATGTTACGCGGGGCATGGGGGCATGCCTTGCGCGCATTGGCCTGCAGCACGGGGCGGCCACAGTGTACGGATTGCCCACTCACGGCTAGTTGCCGCTATGCCGTGCTTTTTGAGCCAGCGCCGGACAATCAGCGCAGCATTCCCCCACCTTATACCTTTCAAACACCGCTAAACGCCCCGGAAAAATTAACAGCGGGTGAAACGTTTCAGTTTGACATGGTGCTGTTTGGCAATGCCTGCCAGGAGCTTGGGCTTGTTACCTGGGCCTGGCAGGATGCCGCCCGGCGCGGCCTGGGAGAGCAACGCACCCCAATGCAACTAACGGGGCTGGCCTGTGAAACGGCGCCCGCCCAATGGCAAGCCTTGTGGCAGGCGCCGGCATCACGCCTGGCGGCCGCGCCACGCATCCCCGCCCATCAAGCCACGCTCGTGTGGGAAATGATGCCACCGGTGCCACCCAATGGTGTAACGCTAAGCATGACTTCCCCGCTGCGTCTGCAGGTCAAGGGTCGGGTCGTCGGTGCTGAGCAAATCAATGCGGAATCCCTGCTGAATACCCTTTGGCGACGCATTCAACTGTATAACAAGTACTACCTAAGGCTGCCCCTGAGGGAAAGGCCGCCGGTGGAAAATCTGCACCTGCATACCCAAGGCCTTCATCGCCAGCGTTGGCAGCGCCATTCCCAGCGGCAAGGCAAGTCGATGCGCCTGGATGGCCTGCTGGGCACGGCAACCCTACATGGTGATCTCACCCTCTGGTGGCCCTGGCTATGGCTGGGTCAATACACCCACCTGGGCAAGAATACGGCGTTTGGGCTGGGGCAATACCAGCTCAACGCGCTCTGAGCGCTGACAAGTTTTTCGCCAACCCACCGTCGTAACGGAATAAGGCAGAGTGTTACTTTATTACCATGTCAGGAGGACATTTGATGCTTACCAGGTTTCACTCCAGCCGCCGGTACGTTCGAGGCGCTTACCGTATCTTGCCTTGGCTGCTGGCAACCAGCGTGTTGTTTAGCGCCAACGCCGCCGCTCAGGAAGTGCGTGTTTTCAATGCTGAGACAACCGGAACCGACACCCTAAGCTGCGCCATTGAAGGGGAACTCTACCTCTACGGGCGCTGGCAGCAAATGGAAACCCTGGTGTTTGAAGCCGAGCGGGGCAGCAATGCAAAGGTGCCCCTGCAAACGTTGGACGGCAGTACTCGCACGGAAGGGTATATCGAGTTTGATGGAAACGCTCTGGCGCTGTGTGACCGCCGCCATGGCGTTGTGCGTTCCCCGCAGCAATGCCTGGTGCTGGAAGCCACCCGCTGGCAGTTTGCCCGAGGCGCCTACCAGCGCTTTCGGGCGGAAGGTTTTCTGCGAGGGCACGCCCGCTGCCTGGCATCTGGCCGCTAGAACCAAGCCGGGGCCAGTCATCACCGGCCCCGGCACGAACATCATTCCCCATATCGCTCTGCAAAAATCCAAAAGGCAAACAGCGCCATCCAGATCACCGCCATTGCCAGCATGCGCACAAAGATGTCCAAAATGGAATATCGACAAACAGACCTAACGTTTCTGTTGAGAAGACTCTTCTTTAAACAGTTCGGGAGACCTATCCTTCATTAGGTCTTCACAGGCGGCTTGGTGAGCCATGCTTTCCATGAGGAAACGAGAATGTGTAAAGCCGGTGTGAAGACATTCCACAGCGACTTCCTTGGAAATCATTGGCAACGTGTGGTATTGAAGACTAAGGCTTATGCCGTCATCAAGCTTGTCGGCTTTTTTTCGTAGAAACCACGCCAACCGTTGCTTTAGAGTTGGTTTATGGGGGGCGGCATCTCGGACCACCACTTTGGCCCCCCAATGAACGGTTGTTGCCGACGTGTTTGTGTTTTCAGGCGAAGGCGTGGTCATAGTCTATCTCCAAAATAAGTGGTCATCTGTTGTCCAGGATGATGGTTAAGGCACGGGTAACTGGTCTCATAAAAAACGAAATGCCAAGTGTTAATGCACCTGCGTCGTGGTGTTGTTGTTGGATGAAGGGCACGGATAGGCGGGAGGCTGGCTGGTTCACGCTGAACTGGCGTGTTTGCCAAGGTGGCCCGGGATTATCGCGTTTGACATCCTCGTAAGGCTGATGCCGTCAAAGCATGAGCATTTTTTCGCCAGGGCACGGGGCAGGCTTTTTGTTTCCAATTATCCGGTGCTCGCCCAGGCGATGTTGAGGGAGCTGCACTACCGTCAACAAGGTTCTGCACAGGTGTCCACGCGCCAGGATAAAGAGCATATCCCCGGTATCGTGTCGCCAGCACTCTACATCCGGGTTCCCCTGGTACTTGACAAGTTTGGTTCGCTCAACATTCTTGGGTAAACGGATTTGGACCAGTGCTTCACGCGACAGGTAGCGGTTGATCTTGCGTACCTGATGGTTGGCATTGCCCTGATACTGTTCAAGCCGCTTGAGCGCATGTTCCGTAATGCCAACCGCGCCGAAGTTACGGGGCCATACGATAAAACTTGGGCACCGGTGCCGAGGGCGAATAAGAAAGTCTTCCTCTTCAAGAGCGTGAGTATTCGCGCCTGACTGTTCTTGAAACGCGTTATCCCATGGGTAAGGCGAAAGGTCAGGGCATTCACTGGCTAGGCTGGCATTACTGGCCGGCTGGTGAGTTCTCAGGTAGTTGGCATACGTATAGGCGCCAGCGCACGATGAGGTCTTTCTGACGACCGCGAGTGTCTCAGGGTCAGAGAAAAAAATGAGTGGCTGGTGCTGAGCGGGATCATTTCGAAAGCTGGCACAAGGGGCTGGATAAAGGACGTGATGAACAGCAACCAGCTCTGATGCCGGGCGGACGTCGCGGGGCTTTACGTCTTCGTATTCAAAGTCAATGGTAAGGACGCCGCGTGTTAAGCATCCGTAGCGCCAGGCGACCCTGGCGCTGAAAGGGGTTGGCTGGTCGATGATGCACGTTTGGACAAAGTGGTTCATGGTTTCTCCTGGTGTAAGGCCGCTACCGATATCCGTGAGGATGGAGCGGCCATCAAAAGGCGTCAGCCCGAATGTCAAGCTTCGTGCGCGGCCAGCAAGTCCATCACGCTTTTACGCCAGTCGATGCGGAATTCATCGCCGGTCTTGCGATAGCCGATGAAGTTATTGACCCCACTTTCCAGCACTCGATGTAACGAGCCCAGCCGTTCAATCACCACGATGCCAAGGGGCACCAGCACGCCGGAAAAATCCCCATGGCAATCAGCTGACTACTCAATTCAAACCCACTATCGGTCCCGGCGGCGGAGGGTTATTCCTTATATCGCTCTGCAAAAATCCAAAAGGCAAACAGCGCCATCCAGATCACCGCCATTGCCAGCATGCGTAGCGTGACGAGTTGCACCATCAAATCCGTGGTATGGATCTCTCCAAAGGTGCCCACCAACGGGATGATGCCCGCCACCAGCATAAGAAACGACCACATCAACAGCACAAAATTTATAAATACGAGCATAAAACACTCCCTGTATCGTTAAAGGATTTCCCCTGATTGGGAAAGCGCATTATCGAGCCAGGGGGAAATAAGTGGGGGAGGGAAAATTTTTCACGCCGTGCAGGCTGATTAGGGGCAGGGCAGGCGGTAATGACAGTTTGGCAGCATCATTTCCGTTCCGGATACAGCCTCAACGCCGTTATTCCGGATTTAGCCTCAACGCTGTCATTCCCGAATGGGGTTATCGGGAATCCAGTTTGACCTTTCTTAATGCAGCCCGGGAGCCTGAATCACAATGGATTCCCGCTAAGGGCATGCGGGAATGACGGGGTGCAGGGCTTGCGTGCCCCGTCTTAATCCCTTTGAAAGCAGGGAAGGGTCCGGACGGAAGATGATTGATTCGCAAAGGGTTGCGGAGGGTCTTAATCCCTTTGAAAGCAGGGAAGGGTCCGGACTTCAACGACTGACGAATGGGCAAACGGCATGTGTCTTAATCCCTTTGAAAGCAGGGAAGGGTCCGGACGCAGGAGTATGAGATGTTGTACGCATATAAAGTCTTAATCCCTTTGAAAGCAGGGAAGGGTCCGGACCGTCAGCACCCGATCAGCCACGCCCTGCCCTTGGTCTTAATCCCTTTGAAAGCAGGGAAGGGTCCGGACGAATGAGAAGCCGTTCCTCATTAATGAGGAGAGTCTTAATCCCTTTGAAAGCAGGGAAGGGTCCGGACCCTATGGCCTAAAAAAGGTGTTTATTATCAGAGAGTTGCAAGCCAAATTTTATGACTGTTTTTGAACATAAAAAGTTGCTACAAATTTCTGAATGTGGTAAGGGTTTGTCTCTTTGCCTTACCCACCTCGATCACGCCCTGCTAATATTGCCCAGGTAGCGGATGAATTTCAAGTCTGGGTAACCCCTCCATAAACATCCCTTCCATAAAGGGCAGTTTGCCCCAGCAGTGGATGGGCTCCCCGCATGCCATGGGGTAACCACGGATATCGTCTTCCAACGGGTTGATCAACTGGCTAAGCTGCTGTTTCAACACTGCCAATTGCCGAGCATCGCCCTGCCACAAAAATACCGAACGCTGCAGCGCAAAGGCACACTGCTGAAGACAAGTGTGTACCCGGCGCAGGCGCTTTACATCGCGGATATCATAAGCAATCAGGTGCCACTGTGGCTGGCTCATGGCTGGCCTCCCTGTTGGGTTTCCTTGTCGATATGGCGGGCCAGCACGCCTGCATAGCGGTTAAGTGTTCGCCGCCAGCGGGGCATGGCAGTATCCAATGCCTGAAAATAAAGGCTGCGGCCTTGTTTGCCCATAATGCACTGCGTACCTTTTTGCGTCTTCAGGTAGGAAAAATGGCGGCCATTCAGGCCACCGTGGCCAAACAGGCCCACTACCCAGCTTTCAATATGCGGCCGCAAGGGCTCCATGATATCGCAGGCCAGCGATTCACGGCCGCTACACACCCGGTGGTAAATACCCAGGTCATTATCCAGCCCATGGATTCTCAGCTGACGAATGGCTTCTTTATGCACCAGGGTGTAGGTGAAGGACAGCACCGCATTGACAGGGTCCGGTGGCGGGCGGCGTAAGCGCTGAGTAAAGCCCAGGCTGGCCGGTAGCTGGGTACGCCAATATTCAAATAGCTGGCGCTGGGCATAGCCTTCCATGCCGCGCAGGGCGTTTTCGTCCTGTGTGTTGAAAAGGTTGGGCACCTGCTGGCGTAAGTGACAGGCCAGGGCATCTGCCTTTCCATCACGGCCGTGCAAAACACTGGCGGACACCTTGAACTTATGCGCCACCAGTTGGCGAGCCATCTGCGCCCTGAGGGTTTCATCGCACTGCCACTGGTACTGGCGGACTCGCCGAGCAGCGCTGCGCACCTGATCGGCAAACAGGCTGAAGCTATGGGCGGCATGGCGTGAATTGACCAGGACAAAATCAATGCCGTGCTTCATCAGCTGGCCGACCAGTTGCGTAGTGACCACCGTGTTATGTAAACACACCAACTGGCTGATGTGCTTAAGAGGAACTTGACGCGGCGGCAGCTTGGCTGAACGGATGATCAGGCAGCGGTTGTCATATTCATCGTGTTAAGTGCCCCCAGCAGCGGCCATCAGCCGGATTTGACATAGCCATTTTTCATGAGACTCTGGTAAATTAGCTTTGATAAAGGGGCCGGGCAGTCGCCACTTACCGCAAAACTTTTTACCCCTTGCGTCAGGTTCATCCCGTACCTATCGTCTCCATCAGAAAGTCGCTGTCAGGGCCGTTCACCCAAAACAGCAACCGCCTGGCAGGAAAATTTTTACGGGGCGACAGCGAAAAGACATCCGCCGATACTGTGCAAAACGTCACAAGACAAAACAGACACCACAAGGAGCGTGCCATGACCGTAAATACAACCTCGACTTCCTCTCAGGAACTAACCCTGCTGGCAGTGACCGGTATGTCACCTCAGGTAGTGACGGAAACCCTGTATGGATTGCACGAACAATCCAATGTTTGGCCCAGCCGTATCGAGATCATTACAACCCAAAAGGGCAAGCAGAAAGTTGCCGAAGGCCTGTTTGACGATGGCTACCTGGCAGCGCTGTGTGATGAGCTGGGTATGCCCGCCTACACCCGTGAGCAGGTGGTGATTCGTGTGGTGCCGAATGCACAAGGCGAGCCAGTGGACGATGCCCGCACCGAGGCGGATGCAGAGGCGCTTGGGGATTACATCATGCAAACGGTGCGCGACTTGACGGTAGACGGCAGTGCGCCCCTGCATGCGTCCATTGCCGGTGGTCGCAAAACCATGACCTTTTATCTGGGCTATGCCATGAGCCTGTTTGGCCGCCTGAGCGATAGCATGTCTCACGTGCTGGTCAGCGAAGGCTATGAGGGCCTGCCGGATTTCTACTATCCCACCCGCGTCTCACGGATGATCAAGACCTTTAGCGGCCAGACGCTGGACACCGCTAATGCCGAGGTGAGCCTGGCGGATATTCCCTTTATCCGTCAGCGTAAACAGCTGCCGGAAATGTTGCGCCACAACGATAGTACGATGAGTTTTCGCGGCCTGGTGGAGTTGATTAACCTGGGGGAAGAGCCGGAGCGGTTGGCTATCCGCCTGGATGCCGTTACGCGGCAGGTGGAAATCTACAGCGGCGACAAGCAGTTGCAAACGGTGGCCATGGGCGGGCTGTTTGACTGGTGCTGGTATGAAGTGGTGGTACAGGCGACCCGTGAAAACGATGCCAGCCTGCGCCGCTTCGCGCCGGACGGCGATGAAAACGGCAGCTACCTGGGGCACCGGGTAATGGAAAAGCTCGCCGAGCATTTGGCATTGCCCTACGACGCGGAGCGTGACCTGCGCCCCCAGGTGGATGAATGGATCAACCACCACGAGCAGACGCTAGAGCAGGCGGGAATCCGCCCCGGTGATTTTGGCTCCAATATGCGCTTCGGCCTGGATGTCAGCCAGATAACCACTCGGCTTAACAAGCGCCTGAAAAACCGCTTGCCGACGGAAATCGCCAAGATGGTGGTCGCGGCCATGGTATTTGATCACCAGGGCCAGAAAACCAGCGGCTCGAACAACAAGCGCGGCGGTTATGGGCTGAGTATTGCCCCCGAGCGTATCCGGGTGGGCTGATAGCCCCATGGATGGCCGCCGCAAGGCGGCCTGGCCAGACACTTAAATAACCACTGACAAGTGCCAGTTACCTGATGCTTTTTGCACATCGGGCAGGGGTAAGGCATGCCTGAAGAAAAAGGAAGTTAATATGAAATTCAAAAAAGGAAACGTGATGAAATCAATAATCAAGAATGCACTGTTAGGCGGTTTTATGGTGGCTGGAATGGGGTTAGCGTCGTTGGTATCTGCCAATCCAAATAGCGAGTATTGGGCGAAACATGAAAACGGTTTTTACGTGGTTTTTGGGCAAGGGAGCGCAGCAAATGTAACAGCAGTATTGGGCACTGTTGATAATCAGGAGTATTTAGCTTTTAGTGTGGCTTACCCCGACTGCCAGCAGAAAAGGATCGAAGGGCGGAGTCAATTTACTATACCAGTTGCCGTCAATGGAAGACCAATGAATGCTCAAGTTGATTGTGTAGAAGTTAAACAGGAGATTGAAGATGCACTTGTACTTTCGTTCCCGAATTATGCGGATTCGCCGTATGTCATTAATCAGTTCAAAAAATCCCGCAAAGTTATTGTCAAAATAGGCGATGATGAGCATACCTTCTCCGCTATGGGGTTTAGCCGTGCCCTGCGGGATTTTCGACGCGCTAACCGTTAACGTCTGAAAGTGTGCAGGATTATTCAGTTTGGCAGCTGAGTCGCTTTTGGTGACAGTTATGTTGGCTCCTAACTAATGGATTGATTAAAGTCGTTCGTCAAAGTGAAGTTTAAATAAAAAACGATAAAAAAGTGAGGTTTATTATGAAAGCAAACAAGGGGAGCGTGATGAAATCAATAATCAAGAATGCACTGTGGGGTGGAGTTTTTCTGGCGGGAGCGGCAGTGTCATCTGTTGCTTATGGGATGGAAAACCGTGATGCTTGGGAACTAAGATATTTTGACTATTACTGGGTTTGGGAAAAAGGAGAAGAGTCATTTAATAAAGCTCTTTTAATGCAAAACAATGGCCTTTATGGAGTGCATTTTGTTGGGCCCGACGAACCTTGCGATCAGATTGCTAAAAAAGGTTTGCATAATAATTCAATCGTGCCATCTTTTATTAATGGTAAAAGTGTGATGTTAAGATTTTTATGCGTTGAGAATAAAGAAGGCCTTGATTTCGATGCCGTTTCACTTTCAGCGGATAGCTTAGAAGGTAATCGATATATTGTTGATCAGTTCAAAAACTCCCAGGAAGTTGTTTATAAAATAGGCGATAATGAGTTTGTGTTTTCTGCCATGGGGTTTACCCGTGCCCTGCGAGATTTTCAACGCACTAACCGCTAGCTGCTGAGAGCGGGCCGAAGGCAAACGCTTTAATAAAGGAGAAGAATGTGAACACATCGTCTTCGGCCCCGCAGGATGCGCTACTTGATGAACTGCTCGACCCCTGGTTGGCGGCCCAGCCGCCGCAGGGGTGCTTGATCCCGCTGCCCGCCCAGACGGGGATCGGTAAAACCCACGCCATCCTCAATAAACTGCTCAAACAGCTAATGGCGGCTCAGGCCAGTGGTGCGCCGCCACCCCGCATGTATTACATCACCAACTCAGTGGATAACGTTTTTCAGGCCTTCAACACCTTGAATCGGCTAATTGACCAGCGCCCAGAGGGCGAGCGTCAGGCGCTAAAAAAGTATCTGGTTTACCTGCCCAATCAGGGCCAGCAGTTACGCCGTGTCAGCCCTTGGTATATTGATCATCTGATGAAGCGGTTTGGGCTGGATGGCAACAAACACATGCAGGCTGAATGGAAAAGCCTCAGGCGTTACCACCCCTTGGGTCAGGGTGCCCCGGATGTACCGGCCGAGATAGAGTCCATGCTCACGGAGATGGCAGGCAGGTTTTACGGCGGACTGGCACAGGCCATTCAACGCAGGCAGCGAGAAGCACCGCTGGATATCAATGCCGATGACCAGGCTGCACTGAACGCCCTGATGCCTGGTAACTGCCTGATCACCGATGACGACCCGGCCTGCCTGGGGTTCATGACGACCCGCAAATTCCTGCGCGGTTTTCACACCACCCGGACGCGTCACTTTCCCGGCCGAAATGCCGGCAATACGCTGATCATCATGGATGAGTTTGATCGTCAGAATGAGATCATTCTGCAACATATGGTCGAGCAGAAGGCCGTGGATCTGATTGATTTTCTGCGCGACCTCTATGCCAATCTCAACCGCTACCGGCTGGAGCGGTCTACCCGCTATGACGGCATTCATGAATTGCTGGATGCGTTTACGCAGCAGTTGAATAGTTTTGCTGAACAGTGGCAGTTGGAATTCGCCTTTAACCTGGAGGGTGACTCCCTGCACAACAACCGGGTTCAGCTGTTTTCCGACAGGGCCGTAACCCACGCCCATAGTAGTCAGCACCATTTAAGCCTGAACACTGATGTCGCCAAGCACAAGAATGTTATCCAAAGCCTGAATAAAAACGCCCCGGAAGGCCTGGACGAGCAGGCGCTGACGCGCTTTGTGAACGGGGCGGATCGGCTTTACCAGGGCTTTATGCACACCATGCGTCAAGCGGTCTGGCAATATCAGCGTAACACCCCGGATGAGACACGCCCCGGCAGTAGCGCTATTCGCCAGCGTGACGTCGTCAACGCTATCCTGGAACACTACAATTTGGCAGAAAAAGAAGCGCTTGTGATGGAGGCGCTGGATCTACAGGGAAAACCGCATACCGGAAAGGCCGGGGGGCAAGGCGTTCTCAGCAACTACCATGCGCGAGGTTTCAAGCTGACCAGCATTCGGCGTAACGGCGTGGATGGTGATACCGTGGGCTGTCTTCACACCGGCATCAGCCATACCCCTACCAGCCTGCTGGCGCAGTGGGTTGAAGCCGGTGCCTGTGTGCTGGGCATTAGTGCCACGGCGGAAGCCCCTACCGTGGTGCATAATTTTGACCTGCATTATCTGGCCGGGCGCCTGGGCTCCCAACTGCAGCCCCTGAGCGCTGAGCAGCGTAGCCGCCTTGAAGCCTGCTATCATGCCTGCCGCCGATATGACGAAGAAGGGATTCTGCTGGAAACGCACTTTATCGCCCCGCAGCGAGCGACGCTCAGGCAGGCATTGAACGTTCACGAAAACAAGGTGATACGTCAGCCTGTGCGGTTGCTTAACCGCTGGATGCAGTTGGATGATGAGAGTGAATTTATTCTCGATTGGGTATCGCGCCTGATCGTGGCGTTAGCCACTTTTGCTCGCCAGGATGACAGGCGCTACATGCTGGTATTGCTTAATCGTACCCTGAGCCCTGTCGGCCATGCCAGGCTGGTCGAATTCCTGCAGGCGTATCTGGACCGTCAATCCAGCGAAGCTGGCACCGGCAACGTTTATCTGGCGGCGGGAATGAATGCCGAGGCCATGCGCCATAACCGCTTTGAGAAAGTGCGTGAAAAACTGTCCAATGGCGAGCGAGTGGTGGTGCTCTCTACCTACGCTTCCATGGGTGAAGGGAAGAACCCGGAATACCCGGTGCAGTGTGAGCATGATCGTCAAGCGCTGTGCTGGGTGGGAGATGGCCCCGCACCCGAGGAAGTCAAAAGCGATATTGATACCCTGTATCTGGAAAAGCCTAGCTACTGCCTGCTCAGTGATGCAGACAACTCCCAGGCAAATCAGCTGCTGCTTTTTCACCAGATCATGGTGTTGCAGGAGGTCGGCTGCCTTTCCGCGCGCGATGCCCGGAGATGGGTGATGGATGCCCTGCACGGGGTTCCGCATAACAGCCACCTCTCCCATTATTATCAGACCAGTGATTTTAAGGCACAGGTGTGCAAGATGGTCGAACAGGCGGTGGGGCGTATGGCCAGAACCGCCTTCAAACGTTCCCGTATTACCTTGCTGGGGGAGGACGGCCTGGTGCCCATCCTCGCAGAAGATAGCCGTTCGCCCCACGGCCGCTCCCACGAATACCTGGCGATGTTGAAGGCCGCTCAACATTACTATAACAACGCCATCCCCTTGCCAGAGAGCCAGCAGGAAAAGCATCAACAGCGTATCAATCGCGCCCGCCTGAATACCCACAAAACACTGACAGCGATCAGCGTGCTGCTGGGCCAGTTTGGTCAGTCGCCATCCGAGGGCAGCATCCAGGCATGGGAATCACTGCGCACAACGCTGCTCGAGCGGCCAGTGATGGATAACCTGGACTCCCCCTTGTATCTGGAATCCCCGGACCCGGAAAGCTACCGTTATAAGGGCAGCCTGGAGGTGGTGCCTGGCTATCGCCCGCTGCGCTGCGACGTAGCATTCTTTGAGCTGGCAACCGGTGGCAAATGGGTCAGCGAAATGGAAAGCGGCCTGCCGGTTGTTATGCGTAACCCGCAGGTGAAAGGGTACTTCGAGGCTCAGGGGTATGCGACTCAGTGGCCCTCAGGCAAGGTGCTGATGAACCCGGCGGCGTTTAATAACCTCTATAAAGGCGCCCTGGGGGAGGAGGGCTGCAAGGCCGTGCTGGAGCAGGCCGGGTTGCGCCTTCTGGAGGTGCCCGCGTCAGTTTACGAACTGTGTGATTTCATCATTGAAGACAGTGGTGAGCGGATCGCGGTGGATGCCAAACACTGGAGCCAGCCTGGCGACCCCACTGGCCATGCTCATAAGGTCGCTAGGCTGGCGGAAGCGGAGGGCATCCAGCGGTTTGTGTATATCAATCTTCTGGGGCAACCCCAGCGGGATTGCCAATACCTGAACCATGATATGCGCACTGATAACAATGCCGGTAACCAGTTGCTGACGGTACCGGGGCTGTTGGATCAACAAAGCGGTGCCTTGCTGGATAGGCATCTGCACGCATTGATTGACTGGCTGGCACAAGGAGATAAAACATGACCCCGGTACTGACAAATCTGATTGAGATTGAACAGCTGGATAGCACGGCGCTGGCCAGGCGCTTTAGCGTGTGTAATGTAAGCTACAAAGGCTGGAGCCGTGAAGAGCGCAACAAACACCTGGCCCACCTGCCTGGTCATTTGTACCGTGCCAGCCCGGTGCTGGCGCTCAATGGGGTTGGCAGCCATAACGCGTTTTATCTGCTGTTGCCGGTGGAGGCAGCGCAGTCAGCCATTTTTTCAGGCACGGCCTTTGCCAGTGAGGTGCCGGCCGGTGATGCCCTGGCGTTTCAGTTTCTGGCACTGGATAGCCTGGCCGCTTGGCTTCAGCTGAGCCTGCTGATTCGTGCCTTGCCCAGAGTGCAGTCGCTGCATGTCCAGCCACAGCGCCTGGCTCGCTTTGAGGCGGATGGGCTTTATTATGTGGTTCACCCGGATACAGGTAAAGGCAGAGTAGTCACCGTTCAACCTGAGTACAGCTATAGTCACGCCATGAAGCAGCACTATCTCGATGTGTCCACTGCCACCTTTACCCGGCTGGAAAACTTCCGGAAAGAAGATGGGAGCCTTTACGCTGATGCGGCCAGAAAACCACGCTATGCGCTGGATGACTTGGGCGAGCAGCTTTTCCGGCAGGCGGGGGGCAGCTATATCAAGAAACCCCGCTACGCCGGGAGTAAGAATCGCGTGGATGCTTTCAAACTGACAAACACCAGTCTTGAAGCCTATTATCAGACGCGCTTGGGTGTGCTTTCCCTGTTTCTGGAAGACCTGCACCAGGCCTACGCTGGAAGCCTGAAGCTGAGCCTGCAGTCAGTGCCCATGGATAATCGCAGTGTCAAGCAGGGAGAGGTCGAGCGGCACTATCAGGGCCTGTACCGCTGCCTGGTTCGCAGCCCCTTGGTTATCGTCAATCGTACTCAGTCGTCGAGTGTCTCTGCTCAGCTAGAAGCGGAACTGCTTAAGCTACTGACACCTTCGGGCAACGATATACGAGTCATCCATCGGGAGGATGTGATGCCTGACGGGCTTAACCTTCTGTTGGTAGATAAAAAGACGTACTACGAAGAACACAACATTGACGACCCCTACCTCACCACCCGGCAGGCGCATCCTGACGCCATCATTCAATCCTGCCACCCGCAAAGCCTGGCAAAAGGGGCGAGCCACACCGTAGAGGTCCTGCTCAAGGAGTTACTGATCAAACAGGAAGTCCAGCAGCGCCGCCTGTTGCTGGATTACCCATCGCTGCCGGAGGATGTCTGGCTGATTCATTCGGTGAAGCCCGAGAGTCAATCATTGGTATACAACACCGAGTGGCCCATGGTGTATGCCCGATGCCACAGGGGGCAATTGACGTTTGCAGAACTTCCGCAGAGCGTGAGGGAATCACTTGAAATTCACTTGAAGGAGGAGCATCGCCGTCAGGTGCTGAAAGGCAGTATCAGAGCCGATGTGATGTACTGGCCGCAGACGGGGCAGTACTTGATGATTACGGATACCGAGGTGGCCTGCCTGCCGGATCTGCCGCGAATAGATCAATGGATCAAGGAAATTGATCATACCCGTGACCAGGGTATTCCTGCCGAAATCGTCCGGCAGTTTGCGATGGATTACCCCAACAACCCCAATCTGGAAGCGCTTCAGACGTTATTGCGTCAGCATCCACTCTGTTTGCCGGCAAGCACTTTTGATCGGTGGCAGAACAAAGGCAGGGCCAACCAGCAATGGTTTGACTATCTGGCCGAGGCGGGATATCGCCTGAAAGCGCCGTTTGCGTCCGCTCAGAAAGGGGCGTTGCAGGCAACGGTGGGGCTGTTATGCAACCGTGAGCAAGGGATATATGCGGCTGCCGCAGCCGGATCACCGCATCGTGACCAGAGTAATTTCAATCATCTGTATAAGGTCGTAAGCCACAATGGCCCGGTGCCAGGCTGGTTCTGGGATTCCCTGCAGGTATGGCACATCCGCCACCGCGGGACCACAGTGACCCCTTATCTGTTCAAGCACCTGCGTGAGTATGGATGTCATCAACAGTTGATCGGTAAGCTAAACCAGACAGGCTCCGATAACCTACTGAATGAGTTTATCTGAGCACCGCCAGCGAGAGGCATGCCAGCGGCTGACGTCAGGCAGGGATGACTGTTGATTATTTTTCATTATCAGGGTTGCGGTTTTTATTAATGGTTTGTTCATTAACGATAATGCCGAGATTCTCGTCCCAGGTAATGCTACTAGAGCGTGTGTTTTCATCTGAGGAGCGTATGTTATTGATTACTTCATTTATCATAGCTTTATTTTCAGCTTGTTGTTTTAAAGCTGGTATTGCAAAGGCTAAAATGATGGCAATTATTACAGCGCCGATCACTAAGTTGTATCTACTGGCATCGTGAACCTTGGCGTTTTCGACTTTTGCACTGGCAACCTTTTGGATGTCAGTCTCAAGCTGTTGTTTGCTTTGGTTGGCTTGGGTTAGGTCGGTGGTATGTACAATACGCTTTACCAGAGCAGGCTGGGCACTGACCGCATGGACGGAAAAGCGGTAATTGCTATTCGTCCAGGCCTGACCCCTTCTGCGTCCTTTGCTCAAGTTAACAATCGCATTGCAGCCCGCATTGCCTGCCTTGATTTTGAGGCGTGCAACCGCTGCCTCCGGGTTTCTGTCTTCCACCGTGATGCGGGGCAGTTTATGGACAACCCGGTTGTCCTTACCGCAGGCCTCGGTTTTGCTCACAATGACTTCATTGCTTTGTGGGGCAACATAACGCTCAGCAGCCTTGCCCGCGATGACGATCTTTTCCGCCGCCATCCCCTTGGGCGTCGGGCACTCATCAAAGGACACGATGCAGCCCGCTTTGATGTTGTTTTTGTCATTGGGGGCCACTTTGGAAATATGAAAAAATACGGACTCCCCGTTTTCACTTTCAATAAACCCAAAGGATTTCTGCGTGGAATAGGATTTGATGGTTCCTGTTGGCATAAAAACACCTCCCTGTGTTTGAAACATATTATATTCAATACAGTTAATTGATAACAATTAGACACAACGCCGTTTCCCGTCAGGGTGCTGGCAGGGCGTTTGCGCCGCTGCCAGCAAGGTGGTGTTAAAGCTGAGACGCCTCCTGCTCGCGGCGCTGGCGCTGTTCCTGCTGAGAGCGCTGGTTGAAGGCGGTGTTGAAGTTATCGCGCAAGTAGGAAAGCGTCAGTTCAAAACTCAAGTGCGGGGCGTCAAGAATGATCTGGGTATCGCCATCGCGAAAAGATGCCTTTTTGTTGCCCACAAAAGGTATCTGCTGGTTAACACGGCGATATTTCTGACCGATGGCTTGGTTCAGATCATCAAAACGATTCTTGTGGAAAGTCGCCAACAGGGCCACCAGCACTTCGTCTTCATCGAAAATAGCGGTTAACTTTTTCAGGCCATTAAAGGCAACCTGATGCGCCGGTATTTCATAGGTGTTGCCATCGCTGTAACGATTAACGCCGGTGTGTTCCACACGGTACTGCGCTTTCATTTCGGCTTCGCTGCTGGCACCCAGCGTCAAGCCAAAGGCGGTTGGGTCGGCCAGGGCGGTATGGCTGAAAACGGCCAGCAATAAGGTCAATAGGGGGCGGGTAAAACGCTGCATAAACATCTCCTTGTTTGTCGTTTCGGTGACATCGCCAATTGTGCCGATGTTGGGCAACAGGGGGGGATTGGAAAATTTTTGTTTACGTCCGATCAAGGGCCATGTCCATAGCCTGATCGTCTGCAACATGGCCCTGTCAGGCAAACAGCCGGTTTTCAATAGTAGGTGATCAGCTGCTGTTCGTTTCTGCATTCGTAGCGCTGGTCGTCGCTATTCACTAAGCATTTTCGGCGATGTGTCCAGTTACCCTGTTCATCTACCCTGTACTGGTCGTATGCGACGTATGTCGGGTGATAGGGGGCGTATAACAGAAAGTAATCAACCAACAGCAGCCCCTCAGGCGAATATTGGTCAATATAGACGCTGCTTTTTTCGCCATCGTCAAACCCCGTCTTGATCTCCTGCTGAAGCTGCCCGTTGGGGTAAAAGCTGTAATCGTACTGGTAAACTGCATCGACGGTTCCCGAAGCGCCAGTGGATAAGTTGATGGTGGGGTAATCCTTGGTTTCCTGGCGGATGATCCTCCCATTCTGGAAATAATTTGCGGGCGAAGGCATACCTAAATCATCCGTTTCATAGGCAGGGTTCGATGAAACACGCATGCCATGCGCGGTTTTCCTGAATATGCGCTGATAGGTGTACTTCTCTCCACTATCGTTAATCTGAACATACGACAAGGCATTATCATGTTCATCGCGACGGTAATAGGTTTTCGATGAATAACCCGATGAGCTGCTACTGTATGTGCGCATAACGGGCACTTTTGCATCGCCTTCGTAATGGCTTTCACTGGTAATGATACCGGTGCCGGAATAAAACTCCCTGCGGGTTTCGCGTCCTTGCTCATCGAGCCAGTAGCGGTATTTGATATAGTTGCCATCGCACGCTTGCTGGCAGTCTGCATAATAATTCAGCGTTTTCACTGGGCCACGGGCCAGGCTATTGTGATCCAGCCGCTCCGGTGCATTGGTCAGCGGGGCGTTCAGTAACGCCGCCGTTGGGTGAGCCGGAGGCAGGTCAGGGTGGTGGCTGGGCAATGCAGCACAGCCGCCAAGGCTTGTTATCAGCAGGGCTGTAAGTGTGAGGGTTGGAAGTCTGAAAGTTGGAAGTGTGACTTTTAGCAAAGCGTGGTTCGGCATAAGGGTTCTTCCTTGATTGTTGAATACAGGTCAGCGTTCGCTACCTTGATCGGCGTTGTTCCTTGCATCGCCAATTGTGCCGCTATTGGGCACCCGAAGGTGATTGGAAAATTTTTCGGCAGAGGGCGCAAGCCTTTGGCCACAAATTTTTCCCCAAAGCAAAAAAAAGCAGAAGATGCTGTCATGTGACGGTGAGTTCGCGCTGGTTAATGGCATAACGCAACGAGCGCAGGCACTTTTCTATTGGATGTTGGGCAAGGATGATTTTGTACCCAACGGCTCGTTACTGATCAACACAGGGAAATAATCATGACCGATTATGTTGTTAGCCGCCATTCAGGCGCTTTGCAATGGCTGGCGCGCCAGGGAATCAAGGTGGATAAACATATCACCCATCTGGATGATGAACCATTAAACCCCGGTGACCGGGTAATCGGCACGCTGCCGCTGCAGTTGGCTTGCCAGGTGTGTGAGCAAGGCGCTGAATACTGGCACCTGAGCCTGGATATCCCCGCCATCTGGCGCGGGCAAGAGCTCAGTGACGAACAGATGGATGCTTGCAACGCCCGGCTGGAAGCCTTTCATGTTCAGCGCCTTGCCAAAAGTAGACTTATGTCGAAAGCCAATTAAACTCTGCTATATCCCGTTGATTGCTAATTTCGGGTATCGTTAAGTAGCGCTACAAACAAAAACGCATACTCGTTCCCAAAGGCTTCGCTATAACGGATGTTGAAGAGAAGCCCAATGACACGGAGGTCATTATGCCCCATGTATTGATTACCCATCTGGGTAAACCACGTCTGCCCCATGGTGTTCAGGATGGCCCCGGCCAGGTTCGCGACTACGTAGATGCAGTGTATGAACTCGATGGCCGCACCTTCGAAACCCCCATGATCGGCTTCGGCCTGATCGACCAGGTCCAGCCTGACCGGGTTGTTATCCTCGGCACCACCGCCAGCGCCTGGTCCTCGGCAGTGGGTGTGTGCATGAACCGTGAAATCTGCCCTGCCGACGACGAAAATGCCTGGGCGCTGATGGATGAACTGCTGGCGCTGGAAAAAGCCGATGCCATGAGTGCTGCGCTTCTGATCAAGCTCAGCACCTTTCTGACGAATTGGCTGAACCTGCCGGTGACCTGCCAGCTTGTGCCCTATGTGGAAGACAACCCCCGCCAGGATACTGCCCGTTACCTCAAGGCGCTGGATGAAGTCATTCATACTCAGGAACGCCTGTCCATCGATGTGACCCACGGCTTGCGTTACCACCCCATGCTGGCACTAGTCGCTGCCCAGTATTTTGCCAGCCTGCGCCAAACCCAGTTGGAAGCCATTTACTACGGGGCGTTTGACCGCATGAAAGAAGGGGTTGCCCCCGTGCTGCGCCTGGATGGCATGCTGGAAGTGCTCAACTGGGTGCAGGCGTTGAACAGCTTCGACAAGGATGGCGATTACGGCGTGTTTTCCGGCCTGTTGGCCCAGGATGGCGTTGCCCAGGAGGTGTGTGAGTCGATCCGTCAGGCCGCCTTTTTCGAGCGGGTCACCAACGCCTCCCAGGCCAAACAGAAGCTGACACCGCTACGCCAATATACCTTTGATGCCGATACCCAGCCGCTGGCGGAACTCTTTTCCCCGGCCTTGATGGAGCGCACCGGGTGGGCCTCGGTTTCCAGCCGTGGCAACGCCGAGCTGCGCCTGGCCGATGAGTATCTTGGCCGGGGAGACTACCTGCGCGCCGTGATCTATGCCCAGGAAGGCTACATTAGTAAGCGTATTGATCTGGAGCGCGGCAACCCGAACGATTTTGATCATCGCGACGAGATTTCCCGGGGAGACGACATCCCCACCGCGTTCAGAACCCTCAAACGGCTTCGCAATGCGCTGGTGCATGGGTTGCGCAACACGGATAAAAAGCTGGCCCGCCAGCAGCAGGATGAAAAAAGCCTGAGAAACACCATCAGGCAGCTGATCAATGAGATCAAGCAGGGTTAATACAGCACAAGTTTTTCCGATCAGTATCGGTAGTCACTATTTGACACAGTGGTTAGCCAGACGCATTTAACCTTTTGGAGGGAACCAACACCATGACCATCAGTGCCTACCTGTTTGAGGTACGCTCGATCCAGCCGTTTTTATTTGCCACTGGCAAGTTGAAGCACATGGTAGCGGGCAGTGAGTTGATTGATTACCTTTGTACTCAGCCGCTGGAACAGGCTTTGGCCGTCTGTGGGCTGGAAGGTTACAGCGACAAGCAACACAGCCCGCGCTGTGCCGGTGGGGCGTTTTATCTGCTGATTGAAGAGCCTGAAAAGGCTCAGCGTTTTCGTCGTCTCTGGTCACTGCTGGTCAACCAGTTGTTACCGGGCGTTGAGCAGGTCGATGCTCTGGTTGAAGCACCCACTGCTCGGGAAGCCATTCGGCAGGGGCTGGAAGCGCTCAAGGTAGCACGTAACCGACCAACGGCCATATTGCCAGCGGCCTCGCCCCTTGCACAGCGCAGCCCACGGACCGGTCAGGCGGCTATCAAGCAGAAAGAAGGAGAAAGCCTTGATGAAGCCACCACGGTCAAACTGAGTTTCAAGCGGCCAGAAGACTCCGTTCCATTGGCTCAGCGGGTTTCCTCTTCTCAGGATGTGCACTGGCCGAACAACTTTGAAAGTGATGCCCCAAAGGAGCAGCGTTTTCCGCTGGGAGACGGGGACAGCATCGCCATGATCCATATTGATGGCAATGGTCTGGGTGAGGTATTGCGTGTCGTTAACGTTGTTGCTGGCCATGCGGATGATCAGGCATACATACAGCTGTACCGCCAGTTTTCCGACGGCCTTGAAGACGCCACCATTGCTGCCTGCAAGCAGGCAACGGACGAAGTTCTGGTGCCGCAGGTCAGCCGCCACGGTGTGATGCCGGCCCGCCCTCTGGTGCTGGGCGGTGATGATGTCACGCTGCTGGTTCGGGCAGATCTGGGATTTGCTTTTACCCAAGCCTTTGTGCGGGCCTTCGAGCAGAAAACTG
The DNA here is from genome assembly GCF_052983955.1 of Halomonas sp. LS-001. Lineage (NCBI taxonomy): Bacteria > Pseudomonadati > Pseudomonadota > Gammaproteobacteria > Oceanospirillales > Halomonadaceae > Halomonas > Halomonas sp. LS-001. The sequence continues at coordinate 2,152,773 of NZ_CM129816.1, read as the reverse complement.
TCGATTTTCTCAAGGCGCTCAAGGAGCAGGCCAGCCAGATCAATGCCGAGGAAACCAGGGAGTTGCCGAGTCGTCTGACGGCCTGTGCCGGTATTGCCTTTATCAAACCCAGCCAGCCATTTGCCCAATGTTATGAGCTGGCTGAAACCCTGTGTGACCGTGCCAAAAAGCAGTCGCGCAAGGCCCAGGCCGAGCTGGGCCTGAAAAACATTCCCTCAAGCCTGGCGTTTCACCGTGTCTCCGCAAGCCTGATCGAAGAAGCTGACATCCTGTTCGATCGTGAGATGCTGGTGCGTAAATCGGACGAGAAACTGGCCTTAGGGCTGCCCGCCTACAGCCTGGATTCTGAACTGAACACCCCCATGCTGGGCGACTTCAAGCGCCTGCAGGCACTGGCGGGCTGCTTTGGTCAGGACAGGTTAAATGATAAACGCCTGCGTTCACTGGCCACCCTGTTGCATCTGGATAGACACACCGCGCTTAACGACTATCAGCGCTGGCGCAAATTGGCGGGAGATAAAACCAGCACAGCGGCGTTGCTGACAAGCTTTGACGATCACCATCGGGCTTTATTGGGCAGTCTTGGGCAGGATTTACCGACCAGTGAAAATGGCCAGCAGGCACTGCTGGCGGATCTGCTTTGCTATCTGGGCGTGGTGGGTACATCACACACAGCCACAAGTTTACAGGAGGTTGGGCAATGACAGCCTGGCAGTTGACGGTGGAACTTCACCATTACTGGCATGCAGGGAGTGGCAGCAGCAGTGGTACTCACCTGGATGCGTTATGCGAGCGTGACAATCAAGGCCTGCCGTTTATCGCCGGGCGGCACCTGAAAGGTCTGTTACGTCATGCCCTGCAGCGGGCCGAACAGTGGCAATGGTTGGATGATCTACCCTTGCCGGAAGGGCCTCAGCCCAGCTGGGAAGCCATGCTGTTTGGTACACGCAGCCAGGCCGTCCAGCGTTTTCAGACACTGCCTGGCCTGCTGATGATTGACGATGCAAGGCTGCCTGCACCAGAGCGCGCTTGGCTGCATGATAACCCTCTGGCCAAATCGCACCTGTTCGAAGAAATCTACAGCACCGCCATCAATGAAAACGGCACCGCCGTGGCGAAAAGCCTGAGGGGGATGGAAGCCGCCTTGCCGATGATGCTTACGGCTTCTGTCAGTGTCGAACTGACTGCCCTTGAATCAGCTCATCGTCAGCAACAGCAGGCCGCCATGGCGACTGACCTGAGCACCCTGTTAGGGCGCGTCTTGCCCCTGATTGATAGCGTAGGGGGGAATCGCACCCGTGGGTTGGGGGAAGCCGTTCTAAGCCTGTCATCTCACACAGCCGACTCTAAGTTACACACCGCGCAAGGAGGCCAATGATGAGCGGATGGACACAATGCGTCCTCAAGGTGACGCTGGAGCAGGATGTCATTCTGGGAGCGACGGGCGCTACCCTGGGTAATCTGGAAACGCTGGATTACCTGCCCGGCTCTGTCTTTTTAGGCGCCGCCGCCAGCCGCTTGTATAGCGAGTTGACGGACGAGGAAGCCTGGCGGTTATTTCACAGCGGCGCGGTGCGTTTTAACGATGCGTTGCCACTGGCAGGCAGCGAACCCGCCTGGCCGGTGCCTTTGAGTTGGCACCACTACAAAGGGGAAGACTTCAAAAAAGATGCTCCGTACGGTGCGCCTGCCACCCTGAGCGCCAGCAAGATTTTCGATTCTGCGCTGAACACTGACACGGATGGCCAGCGTCAACCCAAACAGTTACGTAAAGGCTATGTGACGCTCTCCGGTGGATATTCTACCAGCAGCAAGCAGTTGCGCATGAAAACCGCGCTGGATGCGGATACTGGCCGAGCTGCCGAGGGGCAATTATTTGGTTATCAATCCCTTGAGGCCGGGCAGGTGTTTGTCTTCATGCTTGAAGCTGCCGTGGCTGATCAGGCGCTGCTGGACAAAGCCGTTGCCAGCCTAACCGGCACCCTGCGCCTGGGGCGTTCGCGTTCAGCGCAATATGGACGGGTACGAGTGGAGCGCCTGGAGTTGGCGGCTGCCACACAGACCCAGCTTCCCACTGCCACGGCGGAAGGCACCACCCTGTCGCTGTGGTTACTGTCTGACTTGGCGCTGGTGGATGAACTCGGCCAACCCACAGTGCAGCCGCACCCCGAGTGTCTGGGGTTGCCAGAAGGGGCAGAGTGGCTGAGTAAAGAAAGCTTTCTGCGTACCCGCCGTTACAGCCCTTATAACGCCTACCGTCGCAGCCATGATGAAGAGCGTCAGGTGATTACGCGGGGTAGCGTGTTGCGCTACCAGTTGCGCAACCCCCTGACAGAGGATCAGTTCACTACTCTGCAACAAGGGCTGGGGGTATATCAGAGTACGGGGTTGGGAAGAGTGGCATTGAACCCCTCTTGGTTGAGCCAGAAGCAGCCCCGTTTTGCTGATGCCAAACCGTTGGCTGGACCCCAGCCCGAACCCGCCGCGATGAAGATGGCGACGCCGGAGACATCCCGCTTGCTGAGGGTCGTTCAGCAACGTGCCCAGGGGAGTGATGCGGATCACGTTGCTGAGAAAGCTCAGGAACTGTTTGCCATGCTAGTGGCGGCAGTGGGAGAGGCCCGTATCTGGCAGGGGATATCGGCCAATCAGCCGGTGCCAGCACCCAATCGCAGCCAGTGGGGCAGAATCAAGACGCTGGCCAATCAATACCGGCATGAACCCACAGCACTTCGTCAGGCGTTTTATCAGAGTAAGCAGGCGATTATTCGCGAGCGTTCCGGCTGGGAGTTGGAACTTGGCCCACGCACAACCCTCGCCAAACGCATCATTCCTGAAATTGACGCGATTAAAGACAGTGACATTGTGGCTATCGTCGGTCGTCTGGCGACCCTGGGCCTCACCCAGCATTGGGAAACAGTAATTCAGGGATCGCCGGATAGCGCATCCGCATCATCACAGCCCACAGCACAATCAGGAGGCGCCGCATGATCGCACAACGGCCCATTTACCATTACGCCCGCCTGGTGCTGGAAGCCACCACGCCCCACGGTGTGCATAGTGGGCGCGGCGATACCACCCATGATGTGCTTTTGGTAAGAGATGCCAACGGCTTGCCCTTCATCCCTGCCACCAGCCTGGCCGGTGTTCTGCGCCATCTATATGCCGCTGAACACGGGGAAACACAGACCAGACAGGTGTTTGGTCATGCAGAGGGGGATGATGGCCAGCCCAGCTGGCTTAATGTAACGGCTGCGCTGGTCAATGACAGCCGCAATCACGCGGAGGAAGGGCTGCGCGACCACCCTCAACAGGATCCTGTGCTGGCATTTTTGCTGGACGATAAGCCGCTGGTACGCCAGCGCGTCAAGCTGGGAATACGTGGAACAGCCGCCGATACCGGTAAGTTCGATGTCACCTTGATACCTGCCGGCACCCGCTACACCACGTTCATTGGCTACTGGGCCAGCGATGCCCCTGAAGAAGCGGCAATATTTGACCGCTTGCTGGCCCTGCTGAACCACCCAGCGTTCAGGCTTGGGCATGGCACACGCAGTGGCAGCGGGGCGTTTCGGGTACAGGCGCTGGAGACCGCCTGCTGGGATCTGCGCACCCCAGAAGGGCGTGAAGGCTACTGCCAGCGGCCACGTAAACGCGCCAGCAACAAGGGGCTGACAGCGGTTAGCTCCAGCAAAGCGGTAATGACGACTACCAGCGTGACGGCCAGTGTAGCGCTGCAAGCCGAGGGCGGCCTGCGTATTGGCGGCGGCGAAGTGTCGTTGTCCGAGCCAGACGCACAAGGCCGCCTGCCGGATCTGTTACCCCAGAGCGAACCGCGTATTGTCTGGAACGGCGATCATGCCAGGGTGAGTGAGCCAGTGCCGGTGATTCCTGGTTCTGCGGTCAAGGGCGCTATCGCCCATCGGCTCGGGTTCCATTACCGGCGGTTAAGCGGCAACCTGCTCGACCCTGCAAATATGTCACCTCCGGCTGACACCCCAGAGCCAGGTACAATAAGCCTGCTGGGAGAGGCCGTTAATGGTGACGAAAATGAAGGTCAGGCAGGCAAGCTGCTGATTGATGATATCTACCTTGAAGCGCCAAAAGTGCTACGCCAGACCCATAACCGTATTGACCGCTTTACCGGTGGGGTGATCAACGGTGCCTTGTTTGAACAGGAGTTGCTGTGGCAGCCGCCGCTGACCTTGAAACTGACCGTGTTGGCCATTGACAGCCTTAATCAGGACCCGGCGCTTTGCCAGGCGCTCAACGCCACCCTGGAAGACCTTGCTAGCGGCGCCTTGCCATTAGGAGCCAATGGAAGCCGTGGGCAGGGCAGCCTGATAGGAACAAACGCGATTCAATGGAGCGATCAGGGCCAGTGGCTGGCTCGCGAAGAGACGCAGGAGGCAAGTGCATGACGCAACGGACAACCACGCTTTCAACCACGCACCAGGACTGGCAGGCACTGACCCAACGCCTTCAAGCGCTTAAACTCGGCTGGCAGCCCCGGGCACTGACGCCCATGGCGGTGGAGATTAACCAGCAAGCCCTGACAGCCGATCAGGCCCGTGCTTTTATGGCCAATGCCTGTGGCGACCGGGGTTGGTGCCAACAGGCGTCAGCCTTGCTTTCACTGCCCGTTGATGCACAGCAAGCCACCCAGCAGTTGCCCCTGCTGGCGGAAGGTGTTCGCTCTGGCCGTAGCTGGAAACTGCGCCACCTGCAGAGGGAGTTCTGGCAGCTGGTAGAGATAGATTTCCGACCAGCGGCCAGCACCGAGGAAGCCACCCACCTGGCAGAAGCTGTGTCGCACCTGTCTCACCAGGCCAAAGACGCCAGCCTGGATTACTTACGGTTATGGTCACTCGAAGGCGACAAACCGGTACTTGAGATGGCGATTCTGGAAACCGTTGCAGGAGGCACACAATGACCGAACTATCCGCACCATATCGATTCGTGCCGCTGTCGCGCTATATCCTGCGCCCGGACTGGGCTGGCCATGTTAGCCATGACCACCCCTTTGCAGACGGCGTATGTGGCGAGTTGGACATCAAACTAACCGCCCACACCCGGTTGTGCGTAGGCGGCCAGCAGCAAGCGCCTGGTGACAACACTCCCGGGTTGGTCAAGTTCTTCCGTACGCCGGATAACCAGTTGGCCATTCCGGGCAGTAGCCTGAAGGGCATGCTGCGTTCTGTGATGGAAATTGCCTGTTTCGGGCATTTTCAGCAGGTGGAAGACCAGCAGCTGGGTGTGCGTGATATTAGTAAAGGCAATAATTTTTACAGTCGAGAAATGATAAAAAAGCCAGTTAATGCGGGTTGGCTTGATTTTGAAGATGGTCAATGGAAAATTACGCCTTGTTCTTATGTTCGAGTACATCAAGAAGAATTGCTGCGATATTTTAAAATAGATGAACAAGACTGGAAGTCTAAAAAGGGGAATACTGTTATAGAGCGCTATCGCTTAATTAAGGGGCAGCGTTTTGTTACTTATGATACAAGGCCTTATGGAAAGAATAAGAAAAAAGAAGCATTCAGAATGGGGTATGGTAATCAAGAAGGATATGTGGTTGTAACAGGTCAGCCCGGCTCGTATTACGATAAAGACGGAGCAAAAAAACGTGAATTTATTTTTCTTAATGAAAGTGTGAAAAAGAAGAAGGTTGTCAATAATTCTGTTATGCAGGGATTTTTAAGTATTCATGAATCCAGTGAAGAATGGGGGTTTTGGAAGTTAAAGCTTTTTAGTAAAAGTAAAAGATTTAAAGGTGTTCCGGTTTTTTATCAACTTGATGATAATAAGGAAGTGGCTTCTTTAGGCTTGTCGAATATGTACAAGCTGCCCTACAAGAACAGCTTGCACGATGCCATTCGGAATACCCAGCCTGGGCATGTTACGGCGGAAAACCCAGACCTGGCCGGGCTGATCTTTGGCTGGATGAACGAAGAAAACGCGAGCCAGAACCTGCGGGGCCGTGTCATGCCCGGCAACCTGCACGCGGAAGGTCTGCCAGCGCTACGCGAGGACGGCCCTGTGGTGTTGAGCAGCCCCAAGCCCACCTTCTACCCGGCCTATATCCACCAGCCTAAACGAGGCAGGGATTACAAAACACTGATGGACAAGGATGCCGAGCTGGCAGGCTGGAAACGCTACCCAGTAAGGCAAGCGGCAGAGGTTCCTGAACTCACCGAGTTGGTCAAGAAAAATAAGAAAGTGCAGACCTACCTGGAGACCGTGCCGCAAGATACCGCGTTTAAGGGCAAACTGCGTTTTCATAACCTTCGCCTGGTGGAATTGGGTGCTCTGCTGTGGTGCCTGGATTTTGGCCAGCGCACACAGTATCGCCATGCCCTGGGGCTGGGCAAGTCAATGGGGTTTGGACAGGTAGCACTGGATATTCAAGCCGCGAGTTTAACGCATAACGACCCCACCCAAAAAGCAGTAGCCAGTGAAGCTTTGCTGCAAGCGGCACGTTCTGCCTTTGAAACTTATATGAATAACGCTTGGCAAAAATTGGCTGATTCAGTTAAGTGTTGGGAGCAAAGCCCGCAGGTGACAAACCTGTTGGCAATGGCAGAGCCGAGTAATGCGCGTGGCCAAAATCTGCAAGCTTACTCGTCACCTCAGCACTTTGTTAAGGCAAAGCAGAAAAAGTTGCGCTTATCCTCTTATCCTGCAGAAATAGTTTCAGGGGATTCTCAGAAATCGGCTGAGGTATCTGTTGAGAGTACGCCTAAATCTGAAAGTCACCCAAATGAGGTTGGTGTTAAGAAAGTTAAAAATGAAAAAAATAATAAAGTTAAAACAACAGATGGAGTTTCAAGAAAAAGTTTGATGAAGGGTAAAGTTAAATGGTTTTCGAAAGAAAAAGGTTTTGGCTTTGTTATTGGTAGTGACAATGTTGAGCGTTTTTTTGGGGTGCGGGATATTCAGGGAGCTGATTTGCCCAACCATGGTGCCACAGTAGAGTTTGAGCCTGCCCAGGGTAATAAAGGCCCAAAGGCCTGCCTTGTCCGCATAAAGCAAAACTCAACACATGATGACCGTTCAGATAGCCGGGTAAGCTGCCAGCACTGTGGGAAAAGAATGGTGCCCCGCATTATCACCGGCCCACCATTGGTACATGCAAAACACGGTTGGACGCCAGTACCCAAAAAATCTATCTGTCCTTTCTGTGCGTCTACTCACGAGAAGTTTCCGGTATCAAGTGGAGAAATCGTGAGTGTTGTTATCTTTGGTCTTGTGGCGCTGTTTGTTTTATCCATGATTTTTGGCGGGGGCCGGTAGTCCGCCAGAAGTCAGGCCCGTTTATTATATTTCCGTCAAATGTAAGAGCCCGTTATCCTTAAAGGATAGACGGGCTCTACTGTTTTCAACACTAACTTATCTTCTGCGGCTCAGGCCGTTTGTAAGCAGAGAGGGGCTCCAGTGATTTGCCAGCCCGCATCACTCGCGTCCACCATAGTAACATCCCCCTGACGCAAATAACCCGATAATCCCGAACGAGTCATCCCTGACTCAGCCTCAGTTCTGTCATTCCTGATTCAGCCACATCTCTGTCATTCCCGAGTGGGGTTATCGGGAATCCAGTTTGACCTTGCTCACCGTAGCCTGAGTGCCTGAATCACAATGGATTCCCGCTAAGGGCATGCGGGAATGACGGGGTGCAGGGCTTGCGGGCCCCGTCTTAATCCCTTTAAAGCAGGGAAGGGTCCGGACGCAAGAGTATGATGAGTGCGAGTGCGAGTGGTATGTCTTAATCCCTTTGAAAGCAGGGAAGGGTCCGGACGCAAGAGTATGATGAGTGCGAGTGCGAGTGGTATGTCTTAATCCCTTTGAAAGCAGGGAAGGGTCCGGACTCATGTCCCTAAGGGGCACAAAAATGAATTTGATGTCTTAATCCCTTTGAAAGCAGGGAAGGGTCCGGACGAAGGAGTAAGACGCATGACCACAATGAACAAGTCTTAATCCCTTTGAAAGCAGGGAAGGGTCCGGACGGATTTTTAATTGTCGGTTGCCAATTCCGGTGGCTGGTCTTAATCCCTTTGAAAGCAGGGAAGGGTCCGGACCATGAACAATGCTTTGTTTGAGAGTGGGTTTTGGTCTTAATCCCTTTGAAAGCAGGGAAGGGTCCGGACTTTTCCTTCACGGATGGCGATGTTCATCTTTTGGTCTTAATCCCTTTGAAAGCAGGGAAGGGTCCGGACCTGATTTCGATACAGATGGCGTTTGTCATCAGGTGTCTTAATCCCTTTGAAAGCAGGGAAGGGTCCGGACTGGTTGACACTCCCATCAAGGAGGCGTCAAAGGGTCTTAATCCCTTTGAAAGCAGGGAAGGGTCCGGACCCTTGGGCAGAAAAAAGGTGTTTTAAATCAGAAGCTTGCAAGCCAAATTTTATGACTGTTTTCGTACATAAAAAGTTGCTACAAAATTCTGAATGTGGTAAGGCGCTTGCTGCTTTACCCACCTTTATTGCTTGCCGCTAATATTGCCTTGGTGGGCTGATAAATGCAACCCGCGCCTGCGCAAAAAGTGCGGGCCAGGCGCGGGGTGGCGGGGTTAGCGGGTTCGGGCCGTGTTTTTTGCTTTGGGTGAGCTTTGGTGGCCGCTGCTATTGCCAGGAAAATGCCCGCGCACCAGTTCCAGCAGGCCTTGGGTAGAGGCGTCGAAGTCGGCGGCGTTGGTGTCGATTCGCTCGCTGATTTCACCGGCAATGCGTTTGCCCAGCTGCACGCCCCACTGGTCAAAGGAGTTGATGTTCCAGATCACACCCTGCACAAACACCTTGTGCTCGTAGAGGGCAATCAGCGCACCGAGGTTTTTCGGCGTTAGCTCGTCCAGCAGCAGGGTGCTGGAAGGCCGGTTACCGGGGCAGCTGTAGGGGTCATGCTGGCTGAGTTCCTTGCTGTCGCCCTGGCTGCCTTCCATAAAGGCGTTGGCCTGGGCGAGCATATTGGTGAGTAGCGCAAAGTGGTGGTCTTCCACGCCGGGTTCGGGCTTGAGTGAGGCAATAAAATCGATCGGAACGTAGCGGGTGCCCTGGTGCAGCAGCTGGAAGAACGCATGCTGGCCGTTAGAGCCGGTCTGGCCCCACACAATCGGGCCGGTTTTGTAGTTGACCGGATGGCCGAAAATATCCACCGATTTGCCGTTGGATTCCATATCCAGCTGTTGCAGGAACGAGGGCAGCTGGTTGAGCGCCTGGTCGTAGGGCACGATGGCTTGGGTTTCGGCACCGATAAAGTTGATGTACCAGATACCGATCAACGCCATCAGCACCGGCATATTCTGCGAGAAGGGCGCTTCGATAAAGTGTCGATCCATCTCATGGGCGCCTTCCAGCAGCTCGATAAAGCCGTCAAAGCCAATCGAAAGCGCAATCGGCAGGCCGATAGATGACCACATGGAATAGCGCCCACCGACCCAAGCCCAGAATTCGAACACGTTCTCTTCACGAATGCCGAACTCCATCGCCGCCTTGCGGTTGGTGGAAGCGGCAATAAAGTGGGCACCCACGTCAGCGTCTTCGCCGGCGTTTTCCAGGAACCAGCGCCGTGCGGTTTTCGCGTTCAGCAGGGTTTCCTGGGTGGAGAAGGTTTTGGTCGACACGATAAACAGGGTGGTGGCGGGGTCAAGCCGCGATAGCACCTTCTGGATATGGGTGCCATCGACGTTGGAAACAAAGTGGAAGTGGAGTTCCGGGTGGCGGTATTTGAGCAATGCGCGCACCGCCATGTTGGGGCCAAGGTCCGAGCCACCAATGCCGATATTGACCACGTCCTTGATGCGCTGGCCGTTATAGCCTTTCCATTCGCCGCTTCTTACCGCTTCCGAAAACTGCTTGATCTGCTCGCGGGTGCGGTTGATTTCTGGCATCACGTCATCGCCGTCAACATGCACCGGCTCATCGCTTAAATTGCGTAACGCAGTATGCAGTACCGGGCGGTTCTCGGTGACGTTGATAATGTCGCCGGAGAACATCTGCGCCCGGCGCTGAACCAGGGCGGAATGGTCGGCCAGCTCCAGCAGCTTATTTAGCACGTCATCCGAGACGTGGTGCTTGGAGTAATCCAGAAACAGGCCGCCCACCCGAAGGCTCATTTTTTCAAAGCGTTGCGCATCCTGGGTGAAGTAATCACGGATGCGGTCGTTGGCGGTTGTGTCGCGCAGGCGTTCGAGTGCCTGCCAGGTAACGCTACGGGTGAGTTGAAACATAGAGTGCTCGCTATTGTTCGATATTGTAGGGTCGACCACCGGATTTATTGGCTACGCGCCTGCGCCCAGGCCGCTGCATCGGGAATCGCCATTTCATAGCGTTCGCTGAGATACGGCGATGACAGCAGAAAGTCCGCGCTGGCGGCATTGCTGGCGATTGGCACATTCCATAACGCGGCCAAGCGCAGCAGGGCTTTGACATCTGGGTCGTGGGGCTGCGGGGCAAACGGATCCCAGAAGAAAATCAGCACATCCAACTGCTGCTCGGCAATACGCGCGCCAATTTGCTGATCACCGCCCAGCGGCCCGCTCATCAACCCCTCGACCTCAAGACCCAGCGCCTTCTTAAGACGCCCGGCGGTGGTGCCGGTGCCAATCAGGGTGTGCTGGCCGAGCGTGTCCTGCCAGCGCGTCGCCCACTCCAGCATTTCGGTTTTTTTGCCGTCGTGGGCAATCAATGCAATGCGTTTGCGGGCTTGCAGGGTGCGAACAGCTTGACGGGGTGGGCGTGCGTCAGTCATGGCAGGGTTCTCTTGGTATTGGGTGCGTTTATTCTGAGTCGACGGCCAGTACTTTCATGGTGTTGGTGCCGCCGTGGGCGTTCATATGGTCGCCACGGGTAAGAATGACATGCTCGCCCGGGCCTGCCAAACCCTGAGCATGCAGCAGTTTCAGGGCTTCTTTATTGAGTTCTTGCGGGTCCATGTCGGTGGTATCGAAAGGAATCGATACGACGCCGCGATACAGTGCCATGCGCCGCTGGGCAATCGGGCTGTGGGCAAGGCCAACAATCGGCAGGCCAGAGCGGATGCGTGAGGCAATCAGCGGCGTGTAGCCTGTCGACGTCATGCAGGCAATGGCACAGACACCGGTCAAGTGGTTGGCGGCGTACATGGCGGAAAGCGCAATGGTTTCATCAATACGCTCAAAGCCTTCATGGATGCGGTGGCCAGATTCCTGGGCAATACGTTCACGCTCGGCGCCCAGGCACACCCGGTCCATCGCCTGAATGGTTTCGACGGGGTAGTCGCCTGCAGCAGTTTCCGCCGAAAGCATGACGGCATCGGTGGCATCCAGTACGGCATTAGCCACGTCGAAAACTTCGGCGCGGGTAGGCAGCGGCGACTCGATCATCGACTCCATCATCTGCGTGGCTGTAATGACCGCGCGGTTAAGGGTGCGGGCATGCTTGATGATACGTTTTTGCGTGCCGATCAGTGCGGCATCGCCAATTTCTACGCCCAGGTCGCCACGCGCTACCATCACCGCTTCAGAGGCTTCAATAATGCCATCCAGGGTTTCATCATTGGCCACTGCTTCGGCGCGCTCAAGCTTGGCCACCAGGCCGATTTCCTTGCCTGCCTCGCCTAGCAGGTCGCGAGCTTCCTGCATATCGGCGGCGCTGCGCGGGAATGACACCGCCAGGTAATCAACGCCGATATCAATCGCGGTTTTCAGGTCTTCTTTATCTTTTTCAGTCAGCGCCGGGGCAGATAGTCCGCCGCCTTGTTTGTTGATGCCCTTGTTATTGGAAAGCTTGCCACCCACGTGAACGCGGGTGTGGACTTCCTGCCCTGTAATAGAGGTCACATCCACGACCAGGCGGCCATCGTCCAGCAGCAGGCGGTCACCCGGCACGACATCGTCAATCAGCGACTTGTAGTCACAGCCAACACGTTCGGCGGTGCCGCTGTTGGCATCCAGTGCCATATCGAGCACAAACGCCTGTCCTGCTTCCAGATGAACGGCGCCTTCGGCAAAACGTGCGATACGAATTTTCGGCCCTTGCAGGTCGCCCAGTGCGGCAACGCTGCGGTTCAGGCGCTGGGCGATTTCGCGAACGTCCTCAAGACGGCGGCGGTGATCATCGGCGGCACCGTGAGAAAAGTTGAGCCGCACAACATCAACGCCCGCTTTTAGCATGGCTTCCAGTACGCCCGGGCGGTCACTGGCGGGGCCAAGTGTTGCGACAATTTTGGTGCGGCGAAGGGGAATAGAGGCGGTTGATGTCGTGTGAGTCATGGAGGTTGCTCCGGTTGGGAATTCAAGTGATTAATTATTGGACTACGATAGCTGTTTTATAGTAATTTTACTACATATTGGAGTATTGGTAAGCTTATAAGGCCATTTTTTAGAGTTAAATTGCTTTTTTGACAATTAAATACGTATTTTTAGTAATTTTTTTACAGAGTACGCCATCCATAACCACTGCATGATTGAGGTAATACCATGACAATAAGAGTTGCCATTAACGGATTTGGACGGATTGGCCGCAACGTACTGCGTGCGCTTTACGAAAACAGCTACCGTGATCGCCTTCAAGTCGTTGCGATCAATGATCTGGGCGACCCTTCGCTTAACTCGCACCTGCTGCGCCATGATACCGTTCATGGCCATTTTGCGTATTCGGTCGAACACGACGCGGAAAGCATTAGCGTCGACGGTGACCGGATTGCGATCTCCTCAGAGCGGGATCCTTCAAAGTTACCCTGGGCATCAATGGACATCGATATCGTCATGGAATGCACCGGCTTGTTCACCAAGCGCGACGCTGCAGCCAAGCATATCGAGGCGGGTGCCAAGCGGGTATTGATCTCGGCCCCAAGCCCTGATGCCGATGCCATGATTGTTTACGGCGTCAATGAAGGATCACTCACCGCTGACCATAAAGTGGTCTCGAATGCCTCTTGCACGACTAACTGCCTGGCACCGGTGGCCAAAGCGCTGAATGACGCGGTGGGCATTGAAAACGGTTTAATGACCACGGTCCATGCTTACACTAACGATCAGAACCTGTCGGATGTCTATCACACTGACCCCTACCGGGCGCGGAGTGCGACACACTCGATGATTCCCACCAAGACGGGTGCTGCGGCTGCCGTTGGCAAGGTGTTGCCCGAGTTGGAAGGTAAATTCGATGGCCTGGCGGTTCGGGTGCCGGTGATCAACGTTTCGTTGGTGGATCTTACCTTCACCGCTGGCCGTGACACTACCGTTGAAGAGATCAATGCGGTTGTTGAAAAAGCGGCGGCGACCTCCTCTGTGTTAGCAGTCAATGCCCAGCCGCTGGTGTCTATTGATTTTAATCATGATGCGCACTCGTCTACCTTTGACGCTAATCACACCCGGGTGAATGGCCGTCTGGTGAAAATTATGGCGTGGTACGACAACGAGTGGGGCTTCTCCAACCGTATGCTGGATACCGCGGAAGCCATGCAGAAAGCGGCCGGTTAAGCGTTATTAAATAACCGCTATTTTGCCTGGGGTGCAGGGACGCGCTCTACGCGTTTTTTCAAACGCTGTTTTTGCAAACGCTGCCCAGTGATGTTGATCAGTAATGGCCATCTGAGGTGATGATCCACACGGCTGGTCACAGTAGAAGGCTTATGGGCAGGTTTCTCCCACTATCAGTTGCGTTTTGAGCAGCTTCGCCTTTTTGGCCAAGCGGCCTAACACAATCTGTGCTGCCACGCGGCCTTTTTCGGCGCTATCCTGGCGCACGGTGGTCAAGCGTGGCGATCTGTATTGCCCCTCTGCAATGCCGTCAAATCCGGTGATTCTCAGTTCTTCAGGGACTTTAATATTCTGCTGCTCTGCCAGCGTCAGGGCTGTGAGCGCAATACGGTCAGACATGCATAAAAGCAGATCGGGGCGCTGATCATCAGGCGCATCGAGAATTTCGGTGACCACGGGTGAGCAGACATCAAAGACGTTTTCCTCGATATTCCAAAGTGGAATCTGTTCGATGTCATAGCCCGCTTCACTCAGCGCTGCATGAAAACCCGCCAGGCGGGCACGGCTGATGGTACTGCTGTTGGGAAGCATGGTGTGTTCCCGCGTCACACGCCCGTTGCAATGCTCTTTGGTAAGGCGAAGGTTGATCACCGCTGGCCGCTTGGGCCGCGTTTTTAACGCGTGCTGGGCAATATGGTAGCTGGCCTCCTGGTCATCAATATGAACCGTTGGGCTGTCTTCGATATCGAAATCTACCGACACCAGTAAGCGTTGTGAAGGCAGTTCATCGAGTAGTCGGTTGTCAGGCATCAGGCCATAAACAATAAAACCATCGGCGATATTGGCCGAGCCCGGGGGGCGGGAGGCGTGGCCACGGCCCGGCAGCAGCAGCATGGTATGGCCATGGGCATCCAGCACTTCGGCAACGCCGGCTAAAAACTCACTTGCGACAGCATCGTTGAGGCTGTAGGTCAGGCTTTCGGCAAGAATCACCGCCACGATGCCGGAACGCCCGGTGCGCAAACTGCGCGCCTTGGCATCCGGGCCGTTGTAGCCCATACGCTTGGCTTCCCTCAATATGCGATCACGCAAGAGGGGGGAAAGCTGGTCGGGGCGATTGAAAGCATTGGATATAGTCGCGGTGGAAACGCCGAGTTCAGCGGCAAGATCCTTAAGGGTCATTCGACGATGAGCGGTCACGGCGTGTCTTCCCTGTCTAATTGTGTAATGTGATTTTATAATGCGTAAATGATTTGAATCACGTGCACAAAAATAACGGCCCTGATGCGATTTGATCAAGGGCCGTTATCCGTTAAGCCAACTCATTTCAGCCAACCTATCTCAGCCAACCTGTCTCAGCCAACCTGTCTCAGCCAACCTGTCTCAGCCAACCTATCTACTAACCATCAAAACTGGCTATTAAGACTGAAACACTGACAATCAAACGTCAGGCGGCACTACGTTTTTCAGACAGGATTAATGCCGCGCCGCTTTCGTCGAATAGGTGGACATGTTCAATGTCAGGCACCAAGGATACTTTCTGGCCTTCTTTCCATTGGCTTGGGGCTTCGCTGCGATGAATCAGCAAGATGTTACCGTCTTTCGGCTCCAGGTAGACATAAACCTCATTCCCCAGATACTCAACATTGAAAATCTCAAAGCAATTATCGTCTGTTGGTGCTTCTAAACGAAGGTGCTCAGGGCGCACACCCATCGTGAGCGGGCTGCCTGTGCGATAAGCATCTGCCGCTTGGGGAAGGGCGATTTCTCCCAATCCTTTTGCCGTCACCCGGCAACCATCCTGTGAACCGCTGATCAGTTCGGCAGGCATGAAGTTCATGGTGGGCGAGCCCATGAAGCCAGCAACAAACTGGGTCGCTGGTCGCTGGTAGAGTTCATGTGGGCTACCCACCTGTTCAATATGACCGCCGTTAAGCACCACAATTTTATCTGCCAGGGTCATGGCTTCGACCTGATCATGGGTCACGTAAATCATGGTAGAGCCCAGACGGTTGTGTAGCCTGGCGATTTCATTACGCATTTGTACCCGCAATGAGGCATCCAGGTTGGAGAGCGGCTCATCAAATAGCAGAATGCGCGGCTCCCTCGCCATGGCACGCCCCATGGCAACCCGCTGGCGCTGGCCACCGGAAAGCTCTTTAGGTTTGCGGTGGAGTAACTCTTCGAGTTGCAGGATGCGAGCCGTGGACATGACGCGGTCGTCGATGGTTTCTTTGGTCTTCTTCGCCAGCTTTAGGCCGAAGGCCATGTTCTCGTAAACCGTCATGTGCGGATAAAGCGCATAAGACTGGAATACCATACCGACACCACGCTCACGCGGGGGTAGCTCATTGACGACATCACCCCCTATTTTAAGGTCGCCTTCGGTGATGGACTCCAGCCCGGCAATCAATCGCAGTAGCGTAGACTTGCCGCAGCCTGAAGGCCCCACAAAGACGACAAATTCGCCGTTGCCAATGTTGAGATCGACATCCTTGATGATGTGATCGCGGCCAAAAACCTTGTTAATTTTTTCAAGCGTGACACTTGCCATGGGTGACTCCTTTCCAGCCGCTCGCACTTAATGATGGCGGCGGCCTTGTTTGGTCGTTAATTGTTTTCACTAACTGTTTTTTACTAACTGCTTTCACTAACGGTTTTCACTAACTGTCGTCATTTAAAGGTGTCACAGGGGCGGCTTTTGCTGCCTGCCTGAGCACCGGTTCACTCTTATACGAAGTAGGCCGCCTGGTAGGCAGGCAGTGTAAGAGACTCCCCATCCAGGTGGGCAGTAAAGCCATGCCCCGTGAGTTCATTCTTGACGGCGACAGGTAAGCGCGTTGTGTGCGACTTGCCGGTCAGGTTGAAAACACACAGTACCGTTTGCTCTGGCGTTTCACGTAGGAAACCCAGCAGGTCTTCACCGACGTCCACCAGAGACATGTCGCCATCAAACAGGGCGGCGTGCTGACGACGGAACGCCAATAGCTGGGCGGTGGCACTGAGTACCGATTGCGGGTCATGCTGTTGATGGCTAATCGCCAGGCCAAGATGGCGTGGGTCGACCGGCAACCAGGGCTCGACAACAGAAAAGCCAGCGTGCAGACCGTTGCTCCAGGGCATGGGCGTACGACACCCATCGCGACCCTTGAATTCCGGCCAGAGCACTTTGCCGTAGGGGTCCTGAATACGCTCGTAAGACACATCCGCTTCCGGTAGTCCCAGCTCTTCACCCTGATAGAGGCAGACGCTACCGCGCAGTGATAGCAGCATAGCCATGGCAACCTTGGGGAAGGCACGGGGATCTTCCTCAGCCCCCCAGCGGGTTGCACTGCGCACCACGTCATGATTAGACGTCGCCCAGCATGGCCAGGCATCGCCCGCCAGTTGCTGGAAGCGGGTGATGACTTCACGCAGGTAGGCGGCTGAATGCGGCTTATTGAGCAGATCGAAGGTATACGCCATATGCAGCTTGTCACCGCCAGCCGTGTACTCAGCCATCCGCTCCAGTGGATTGTCATCACCGATTTCACCGACGGTCGTCGTGCCGGGATATTCATCCATCAGGGCGCGGAGTTCCTTGAGAAAGCCAAGGTTTTCCGGACGGCTGATATCATAGACATGGCGCTGCCAGGTGTACGGGTTGGTTTCTGGTGCCCCGAGGGTTTTGGATTCCCCTGCAGGGACAGGCGGATTGTCACGTAGCTGGGTGTCATGGTGGTAGAAGTTGACGGTGTCCAAGCGGAAGCCGTCCACGCCCATTTCGAGCCAGAAACGCATGTTATCCAACTGTGCCTGACGGGCGTCAGCGTTATGGAAATTGATGTCCGGCTGACTGGTCAGAAAATTATGCAGATAATATTGCTGACGACGCGAATCAAAGGTCCACGCTGGCCCACCAAAAATGGAAAGCCAGTTATTGGGTGGCGTGCCATCCGGTTTTGGATCCGCCCATACAAACCAGTTCGCTTTAGGGTTGTCGCGGTTCTGGCGGCTTTCCTGGAACCAGGGGTGTTGATCTGACGTATGGCTGATGACCTGGTCAATCATCACTTTCAGACCCAGAGAATGGGCCTTTTCCAATAGCGTTTTAAAATCTTCCAGGGTGCCGAACATGGGGTCGACATCACGGTAATTGCTGATGTCGTAACCGAAGTCGAGCATGGGTGACGTGAAGAAAGGGGACAGCCAGATGCCGTCCACGTTCAGTGACGCCACATAATCAAGCTTATTGGTGATGCCATTGAGGTCGCCGATACCGTCACCGCGACTATCCATAAAGCTACGCGGATAGATCTGGTAAATAACACCGCCGCGCCACCAAGAAGTTGTGTCATGCATAAAAGAATCCAGTCAATGAGTAGAAGGTTAGCCTTTTACCGCGCCAGCGGTCAGGCCAGAAACAATACGGCGTTGGAAAATGATCACCAGAATCACCAGCGGCACCGTGACCACCACGGAAGCGGCCATGATTGGCCCCCAGGGCAATTCGTAGGCGCTACCACCCGACAGCAGGGCAATGGCGACAGGCACGGTGCGCTGGGTATCCGTCAGGGTGAAGGTCAGAGCGAACAGAAACTCGTTCCAGGCGGCGATAAAGGCAAGCAGCCCTGTGGTTGCCATGGCAGGCCACATCAGCGGCAGAAATACCTTGGTAATCGTAATCCATGGCGTTGCACCATCCATGATGGCCGCTTCTTCCAATTCCATGGGGAGCTCTTTCATAAACGTCGTGAGCACCCACACGGTGAAGGGCAGGGTGAAAATGGTGTAGCTGAGAATCAGGCCAGCAGGATTGTTGTAGAGGTTCAGGGCACGAATTACCTCAAACAGACCCGACAACACGGCGACCTGAGGAAACATCGACACCCCAAGAATCACCAGCATGATGGTCGAGCGGCCCCGAAAACGAACGCGGCCCAGTGCATACGACGCCGTGATACCCAGCAGCAGCGCAATGAAAACAACGCTAAAAGCGACGAGCACCGAGTTAAAGATGGCACGCACAAAGCTCGACTGACTGAAAATCTGCGCGTAGTTATCCAGGTTCCAGTTCGACGGCCATAGTTCCACCAGGAACAGATCACCGGAGGGTTTGATAGAGGTAATGACGGCGTAATAGAACGGGAAAACCGCATACACCATGATCAAGGCAATAAGCATCCAAAAACCGATAAATTTACCGACTCTGGCTAACTGACGTTGGTTCATCAGTCACCTCCCAGTTTTATTTTGTTACGGCCTAAATAAAGGTAAGCAACGGTGGCCAGGGCAATAATCAAGAACAGCAGCGTGGAGGCGGCACTGCCGTAACCCACATCCTGGAATTCAACCAGTTGCTGGCGCGCGTATACCGACATCGACATGGTGCTGGTGGAATTCGAGGTCAGAACGTAGATGACGTCGAATACCCGCAAAGCATCGAGAAGGCGGAAAATCACCGCCACCATCAGCGCCGGGGTGATTAGCGGCAGGGTGACCTTGAAGAACACGCGGACGGGGTGAATGCCGTCGACTTCTGCGGCTTCATAGCAGTCTTTCGGCAGCATTTGCAGGGCGGCCAACACCAGTAGGGCAACGAATGGAATGGTTTTCCAGACATCGACCATGATCACGGCCCACATCGAATAGGTGGCGCTGGCGGTCCAGGCAATCGGGTTATCAATGATGCCTACGGCCATCAACATATGGTTGATGATGCCGAACTGGTCGTTAAGCATCCATGCCCACATCTGCGCAGAGACGATGGTGGGTATTGCCCAGGGAATCAGGACGGCGGCGCGAACAATGGTACGGCCCTTGAACTCGGCGTTGAGAATCAGCGCCACTATGACACCGAAGATCACTTCCAGAGACACCGACACCATCGAGAAATACACCGTATTCCAGACGGACTGCCACCATACCGAGTCTGCTAAAACGCCATACCAGCGGCCATTGTCGTAGACCAGATAGTTTTCAAAGCCAATCAGGTTGGCCGCACCCAGATCCGACAGCGACGCATCGGTCAGACTCAGGAAGAAGGTGCGAAACAGAGGCCAGCCAGCCACCAGCGTCAGAGCAATCAGCATCGGGGCAAGGAACAGCCAGGCTGCCTTTACCCGCTGACGACGCACCTTGGTGCTGCGACCTTTACGGGTCGGTAAGTGCGCCTGTTCAGGCGCACTGTTATTGAGAGACGTTGACATGAGAAGCTCCGCGGTTACCAGTTACGACGCTTTAAGCGAAGCAGCTCATTTTCGAGCCGTTCAACGGCTTCATCACCTGTTATCTGTCCGGATAGCACGTCATGAGAGGCACTGAAGAAGGCGTTGCTGACACGGCCATAAGCATCGCCAGTGGGGGCTGACGGGCGGGCAACAGCATTGGTGAACGTATCGTAAAGTGTGCCGAAGAACGGAACCGCTTCGAGGACTTCTTCATCCTGGTAGAGCGCATCGATCGTCGGGTTGTAAGACGCCTCGATGGCGCGACGCTTCTGTTCTTCCATGCCCGTCAGATACGCCACGAGGTCGGCAGCCAGCGCCGGATTTTCGCTGTAACGCGATACCGCCAGGTTCCAGCCGCCCAGGCCAGCGGCACTTTGGCCGTTTTCACCACCGGCGGGTAGTTGAACCACACCGACCTTGTCACGCACATCGCTGTCTTCGCTTTGTGCCAGCGACCAGGCATAGGGCCAGTTGCGCATGAAAACAGCATTGCCCACCTGGAACACGCCGCGAGCTTCTTCTTCGGTGTAGTTCAGAACGCCGTTGGGAGAAATGTCACCAATCCATGATGCGGCCAGATCCAGAGCCGTCGCTGCATGCTCGTTATTGATGCTGACTTCACCATCGGCTTCCACAATATTGCCACCGCCGTGGCTGGCGACCCATTCCAGCGCATTGACGGTCAGGCCTTCATAGGCACGTCCCTGGAAAACAAAGCCCTGCATGCGGTCATTGCCAGCTTCGCGCTCAGCATCCTGAACGGTTCTGGCGATCTCGGTCAGTTCCTGCCAGGTGGTTGGCGCTTCAAATCCGTGCTTTTCCAGGAGATCTTTACGGTAATAAAGAACACCTGCGTCGGTGAACCAGGGCATGGCCACCAAGCGACCCTCAATGGTGTTGTTCGTCACAATGGTTTCAAAGTGGCCATCAGCGACATTTTCGCCCAGTGCTTCATTGAGATCGAGCAGATGGTTAGCAAGCAGGCCTGGCCACACCACATCAATCTGCATCACATCGATATCGCTGGAATTGGCCGAGAGAATCTGCTGATAAAGCGACAGGCGCTCGGTTGAGGAATTAGGCGTCGATACGATATCCACCTCATGGCCCGTTTTGTCTTCCCATGCGGAAACGCCTTCCTGGCAAAGTGTCAGCTCAGCCCCAACGGCGCCGCAGGAAATCGTTAATTCAGCCGCTTGTGCGTGTGTAACAGCACCGGCAGCGCTGGCAATGGCAATCGCGGTTGAGATTAGAGTCTTTTTCATCGGAGCATTCCTCACTAGTTGTTGTTGTCGACGCTGGTTGGACTCTTGAGGCGAATTGGCGTGCCCATGTAAGCGTATAGAACATCCAGAGCGTCTATGACTCATCAAAACTTATTCTAAGAACTTAATCGATTAAGATTCGATTTAGACTAGTTAGCCGTTTCATAAGCAAAAATTCAACATCGACTTTTGTCTACTGCCTTTTTAACAAAGCTGCCGTGAGCAAAAGTCTTGTTAGACATTAGTCGCTAATTGGCGTTTGAGGCTTGGTTTATGGAGACTTAATCGATTAAGTTCTGGTGGCCCCATTTTTCGGTGAGCGTCGATATTGCTTCATCGCGCTGCCGTAAAGACGGTGCATATTAATAATAATTTTGATTCGAAGGATAAATATCACTTCGATCACGACTTCAACAGGGTAGTCGAACCATGCAAGCAACAATCATGCAAAACAAAAAGTCCAAGACCGCATTCAAAACGCCTCTCGCTATTGCCGTTACTGCGGCTTCTCTGAGTTTTAGTGCCGGTGTATTGGCAGATGCCAGTATGGAAGAGCGCATGGCAGCGTTGGAAGCGCGCATTGCCGCTGCCGAGCAGCTTGCTGCTGATGCCGAACGGCGTGCTGAGATTGCTGAACGGAACCTGCAAAGTGTGCCTGCTTCCAGTGCACCTGCTGCCGCCAGCCCGGATGTAGAAGAGCGCCTTGCCGCTGTCGAACGCCAGACCAGTGGGGAAGAGGGTTTTTCCTTTAATGTTTATGCCCGCTCAGGATTACTGCTGGGTGAAGATGGCAAAAGCATCAATGGTGGCCCCTATGTCACCCCGGCTGGCAGCCTGGGAGGCGCGGTTGGCCGATTAGGTAACGAGCCGGATACCTATTCTGAAGCCATTTTTAATTACCGTATGCAGTTTGATAATGGTGCCAAAGCCCGTTACACCACCATGCTGGCGCATGGCACCAACTCCAGCAATGATTGGGTCGGTGATGATACCAACCTGAACGTCCGCCAGGTTTACGCAGAATTCAGTGACCTCCCAGGTTTTACCGGTGCGTTTGAAAATGCCTCCATCTGGGCGGGTAAGCGCTTTGACCGCAATAACTTCGATATTCACTGGTTGGATAGCGATGTGGTCTTCCTTGCCGGTACCGGTGCCGGTATCTATGACATGCAGTTGGCTGACAACTGGAAATCCAGTTTCTCGCTCTATGGCCGCAGTTTCAGTGACTACCCTGTGGTTAACCGTGAAAACCCCGGACTGGATGGCGAAAACAGCGATACGGATAACCTGATCCTGACCTCCAATAACTATTTTGGCGATGTGCAGGTGATGGTCAATGCGATGTCGGCTGCAGACAACGACGAACGTGATATCGGCGTTGGCCAGCAGGCCGCTGATAGTGGTTGGCATACCATGGTGGCTTACCATGGCGATAATTTCTTCGGCAGTGAAGGTAACTTCAAAGCGGCGGTGTTACATGGTCAGGGGCTCGGGGCAGAAGTCAAAGGCCTTGGTAGTAACGGCGATCTGACGGAAGACGCAACATCGACCCGGCTGGCGCTGTATGGCACCACCTATGTTGCACCGAACTGGCGTGTTGCACCGTCTGTGTTGGCTGAAACCAGTGAAGACCGCCTTAATAAAGGGGGTCGTTTTGACTGGGCGACCTTCAATCTGCGTTTTGCCAACGAAATTACGCAAAACTTTGAAATGCAGTATGAAGGCAGCTACCAGTACATGGATCTTGACCGAGGCAACGGCAATGCCGTTAGCGGAAATTTCGGCAAGTTCACCATCGCTCCAACCTTCAAACCGCAAGTCGGAGGTTTCTGGAAACGCCCGGAAGTTCGCCTGTTTGCTTCTTACACCGACTGGGATGCCGAGCTTAACCGTTTCGACAGTGGTGATGCCTTTGGAGATGAAGGTTATACCGGCGGCCAATGGAGCTTTGGTGTGCAGACAGAAGTCTGGTTCTGACACCAGTAGATTCGAACCCAATGGCTCGATGAGTAGAGTAGAAAACTGTTTCGCTGATGGCTTGCCCGCGTTTTCGCGGGCTTTTTTGTCGCCAGTCCAGAAAATCGCTAGTCTTTTGGATGAAGCATTGTTCAGTCGTAATGCTACCTACAAAGAAAATATGATAAGGCAACATTAAAATATGTAGTAAAATTACATAAAATATTGCGCATAACCCCCAATATACGATAAGTTTTAGGTAATCTAACAACATAAAGTCATCTCATGATGGACAGGAGCGACAATGAGCCAGTCACATGCCCCCTTGGGCGATCAGAATCACGCGATTGATCTGGCGCTGTTTGGAGCGTTAGGCGATCTTGCCATGCGCAAGCTGTTTCCTGCGCTTTATCATCTTGACCGTGAAGGCCTGATGCCTCAAAGCACGCGGATTATGGGGTTGGCGCGTCATGAGCATGATACGGCAGCGTTTCGTCGGCTGGTCAGTGAAACGCTGCACAACCGCCTTAACAGCGAAGAACGCGACAAAGAAAGCCTGACACGCTTTCTCAACCGTCTTGATTATTGTCAGTTGGATTTCAAAAAAGTCGATGGTTTTGAGCAGGTACGGGAGTGGCGTGAAGGCGCGGATCGTCCGATGGTAGTTTATCTGTCGGTAGGCGCGATGATCTACGGCGATATCTGCCGCCATCTGCAGGCCAGTGGCAGTCTTGACGATGAAACTCGCGTAGTCGTTGAGAAACCGATTGGCTATGACCTGGTGTCATCACAAGAGATCAATGATGCTATCGGGGAAGTCTTCCCTGAATCGCGCGTTTATCGCATTGATCATTATTTAGGTAAAGAAACGGTACAGAACCTGATCGCCCTGCGTTTTGCCAACCCTCTGTTCGGCACGCAATGGAATCAGAACCATATTTCCCACGTAGAAATTACCGTGGCGGAAAAAGTCGGTATAGAAGGGCGCTGGGGGTATTTCGATGATGCCGGTCAGCTGCGCGACATGGTGCAGAATCACTTGCTACAGCTATTGTGCCTGATTGCCATGGACCCGCCCTCCAATCTGGATGCCGATGCCATCCGTGATGAAAAGGTAAAAGTGCTGAAAGCCCTGAAGCCGTTTTCCGGTGAAGCGCTGGGCCGGGATGTGGTGCGTGGCCAGTATATCGCAGGCACCAATGACGGTCAGTCAGTGCCGGGTTACCTGGAAGAAGAGGGTGCGAATACGCAAAGTCAGACGGAAACCTTCGTGGCCATGAAAACCGAGGTGGCCAACTGGCGTTGGGCAGGGGTGCCGTTCTACCTGCGGACCGGTAAGCGCATGCCTGAAAAACTATCTCAGATCGTGATCCACTTCCGCCAGCAACCCCACTATATTTTTGACCCCGACCAGCGCGGCATTGCTGCTAACAAGCTGATTATCCGTCTGCAGCCGGATGAGGGAATTGCCTTACAGGTACTCACCAAAGATAGCGGTCTGGATAAAGGCATGCGGTTGCGGCCTGGGCCACTGCACCTGGACTTTAACAACGCCTTCCCTAAATCACGTATCCCCGATGCCTATGAGCGTCTGCTGCTGGAAGTCATGAAAGGTCAGCAGTATCTGTTTGTTCGGCGCGATGAGATAGAACACGCCTGGCGCTGGTGCGACCAGCTCATCGATGGCTGGAAAGCACGTGATACGCCACCACGTCGTTATCCGGCAGGTTCCTGGGGCCCCGTCGCTTCCATCGCGATGATTACCCAGGATGGCCGCAGTTGGTATGAGGATTATTGAAATGAGTGAAGCACGTCAAGCGCTGGCAGAACAGCTGGCGGAAGCCGTCTTTCAGGCATTGGCCGAAGACCTTGAGCACCAGGAACGCGCCCTGTTAGTGGTGTCGGGCGGATCGACGCCGGTACCTTTTTTTAAAGCCCTGGCGGCCAAGCCGCTGCCTTGGGCACGTGTGGATATCACCCTGGCCGATGAGCGCTGGGTGGATGAACACAGCAGCGACAGCAATGCCAGGCTGGTTCGAGAAAACCTGCTTCAGGGCGCCGCTGCCGAGGCCAGTTTTATCGCCTTGACCTCGGAGGCCTCGACGCCGGAAGAAGGTGTCGCCGAGGTTGCCCAGCGCACCGCTTCTTTATCCTGGCCGGCAAGCGTTGTGATTCTGGGCATGGGCGGTGATGGCCATACGGCCTCATTATTCCCGGATAGCCAGGAACTTGGCCTGGCGCTATCCACTGATGAACCCCTGGTGGCTGTCCGAACGCCCAGCCAGCCTCAGCCTCGTATCACGTTCTCGGCGGCCCGCCTTCATCAGGCACAGCGTCATTTCCTACATATCACCGGCGAGGATAAACGCAGCGTATTGGCTAATGCCATGAACGGCGACGACGTTCGCAAGCTGCCCGTTCGCGCGTTTTTATCCTGCCCGTTAGCGATCTACTGGGCGCCTTGATGCCCTGGCTTTCGTCAATAAAACGTTTGCCAATAAAACATTTGCTAATAAAAAATCGCTTGGAGACTCACTGATGACCATTGATAAACAGCTACCCTCAACGCGCACGGCCGAGCTTGATAGCATCTGCTTAAAAGCCGAAGTTATTCCGGTGATTACCATTGACCGTCTTGAAGATGCGGTACCGCTGGGTCGCGCTTTGGTCGAAGGTGGTTTAAGCGTTCTGGAAATTACCTTACGTACCGAATGCGCGCTAGATGCTGTCAAACGCATGAAAGAAGCGCTGCCGGGTGCCAGTATCGGTGTCGGTACCGTTTTGACGCCTGCGCAATATCGCCAGGCGGAACAGGTGGGCGCCGATTTCGTGGTGACGCCGGGCGCGACAGATGCCCTTTATCGCTACGGCGTAGAAAGCCCGGTGCCGATGTTGCCGGGGGTTTCGACCATTTCCGAGCTGATGAACGGCTGGCAGTATGGCTACCGTCGTTTCAAGTTCTTCCCTGCGGAATCCAGCGGCGGTGCAAAAGCGATTAAAGCCTTTGGCGCTCCGATTCCCGAAGCGCGTTTCTGCCCGACCGGCGGTATCACCGTCGAGAATGCCGATACCTACCTGTCAATGCCTAACGTCATGTGTGTTGGCGGCTCCTGGCTAACACCGAAAGCCATGGTGGAAGCGGAAGACTGGGACGGCATTCGCGAGCTGGCCCGTCAGGCCTCTGAGCGTTTCCATCATTAATCAGCCATTTTGAATCGGTACAAACGAACACTCTTTTGGAATGAATACTCTTTTGAAAGATTCTCCTGGCCTGCCACACTGATTACGGGTCGTGTGCGCAAGTCTTTTGCCCGGGCATGGTGACATGCCCGGGTTTTTTTGTGCGCCAGGCATAGCGCGCATCGCCTTGACTGGGGCTAGCCAGTGGGTAGGTGGATAAAAGTCAGGTGAGTATTGCGTGGGAACAGGCAAGAAAGGGGCGCACGGTTGCAATCCTTTCTTGCTGAAAGCTGTTGTTAAAGCGTTGTGATCAGGTTTTGCGAAGCGCTTCGATATCAGCATGGGTCGGCAGTGCGGCGTAGGCGCCTGGGTGGGTGACTGCGTGGGCACCGCAGCGGCAGGCAATATCCACGGCGCGCATGAGAAACTCGCTGTCC
Source organism: Halomonas sp. LS-001 (assembly GCF_052983955.1). Taxonomy (NCBI): domain Bacteria; kingdom Pseudomonadati; phylum Pseudomonadota; class Gammaproteobacteria; order Oceanospirillales; family Halomonadaceae; genus Halomonas; species Halomonas sp. LS-001. The sequence goes on along the minus strand of NZ_CM129816.1, from coordinate 2,126,270 downwards.
TGGTGCCAGTCTTTATCGATGCCATGCATTGAGAGCTCAGCCAGCAGGCCGCCAATAAAGGCATCGCCGCCAGCGGTGGTATCAACGGCAGTCACCGGGGGTGGGGTGATTGCCTGGTCAATGGCAACTCCTTTCAACACCACGCGGTTGGGGCCATCGGTGATTAAAATCACCTTGACGCCAGCCGCCATGCGCTCGGCTAACCAGGTGTCCTGTGAATGGTCGCCACGCAGGTAATCAAGCTCATCCAGCGAGACTTTTACTAACTCGGCGCTATCCAGCAGTTCCGTCACCCGCCAGGCATCGGCACAACCATCGGCCCACAGGTTATGACGCAGGTTGGCATCCACGCTTACCAGGCACCCCGCCCGTTTGGCCAATGATGCGATGGCCAGAGTGGTGTCGGCAATCTCGGGGTCGGTCAAACTGTTGCTGCACAGGTGAACAATCGCTGGCTGTTCGAAAACACCCTGAGGTAAGTGCTCCAGCCGATACAGCAGGTCGGCTGCCGGTGGGCGATAAAAATCAAAGGTGCGCTCGCCGCTGCTATCCCGTGAGACAAACGCCAACGCCGTGCGCGAGGCTTTTGTCAGCACAACCCCTTGAGTATCGACGCCGTGATGTTTCAGTTCGCGAATCAGGAAATGGCCAAACGTATCGTCACCTACCATACCCAGAAAACGGCTGGGGACATTCAGCCGGGCACAGGCAACCGCGACATTGGCTGGCGCGCCGCCCGCGTAAGGCGTGAAGGTTTCCTGCTCAGTCTCATCGCCAAGGCGGCTGGACAACATATCGACCAAGGCTTCACCAAACGCAATCACCGGTGTCATAAATTATTCCTTGTCATTACGGAGGTTAAGAAGCCGTTATGCGACGCAGTGGCCGCGTGCAGCTTCGAGTAGTTCATACCAGTTGTCTCTGGAAAGCATATCCGGGCCATTCAGCATGGCGGCAATGCGCTCGGGTTTCACGCTGCCAACCACCGGGACAGGGCGGCAGGGCAAGGTGCGCAGCCAGGCCAGTGCAAGTGCACCGGGCGTGCTGTTGAGTTCGCTTGCCAGGCGCTTGAGCACCCGGCTTGTTTCGCCCTGCATCAGTGCGCCGCCGGCCAGTGGTGACCATGCCATTGGTGCGTGGCCATCAGCGCACAGGTCGTCAAAGCTGCCATCAAACAGCGGGGTACTGTGAGCCAATGAAAGCTCAATCTGGTTAGCAAGTAGCGGCTGGTGCATGGCGTTTTGTAGCCTGCGCCACTGGCTGGGCAAGTGGTTGGAAATGCCCGCTGCGCCAATCTTGCCAGCTGTAACCGCGTCATCAAGGGCGCGCCCGGTTGCTTCTGCGTTCATCAGAAGGTCCGGGCGATGAATCAGAAAGTGATCAATACGCTCGACGCTGAGGCGTTTTAGCGCGTCATCAATGGCCTGATTCAGGTAGTTGGGGCTGGCATTATAGTGCTTTACCTTGCCAGAGCCAGGGGCTGGGTTGTCATTGGCGATACTGGCTTTGCTGATCACGTTAAGCCGTTTAACCAGTGTCGGGCGCGAGCGCAGTGCCTGACCAAATAGCGTTTCGCAAGCACCGTTGCCATAAATGTCGGCATGATCAAACCAGTTCAGGCCCTGTTCGATACGCGCCTCGATCCAGTCGGCGAGGTGGCTGACCTGATGCATTTCTGGTGCTTCATGCAGGCGCATCATGCCGAGAACAAAGGGCACATCGAAAGTGTGAGCGGGCATGGGCATTCCTGATAAGTTTAAAAGACTTCTTCGTTATGCAGCGCTTCAGCGGCACCCAGTAACCCCGTCCACGGGTGAGTGACAATCGAGACGGGAATATCGGCGTTATAAGCGCCCATCCGCCCCTTGTTCACAAAGCTATTACGCAGCTCGGATCCGGGTAGCCACTCCAGCAGGCGAGGCAGAATACCGCCACACAGATAGACCCCACCTCTGGCGCCCATCGTCAGCGTGGCATCTCCGCATACATCGCCGAGAATTTTCAGGAAACGCAGCAGGGTGGCGGTGGCCATTGCATCGCCCTGGTTGGCTGCCTGGGTGACGTCTGCTGGGGTCTTGCAGTCAGGCGTTTGATCGTTCAGCGCACAATGGGCCTGATACAGCTCCAGAATTCCCTGGCCACAGAGCAGGCGCTCAACGCTGACCCGTTGATGACGCTGGAGAAAAATATCCAGCAAGGCACGTTCGGTGAGATCGGTCGGCGCAAAACTGACGTGGCCGCCTTCGGTGGGCAGCGGTATCCAGGCGTGCTGGCCGGGAAATACCCCGGCAACGCCCAGGCCTGTGCCGGGGCCAATGACCAGCCGGGCAGAGTGGGGCAGGGCCGTGCCTGCCTGCACTTCCACCAGATTGTCGCTGTCTACGTGAAGAACCCCCAGCGCCTGGGCAGTAAAGTCGTTAATCACCTTGAACAGCGACAGGTTCAGCGTTTGCTGAACGTCGCGCTTCATAAAATCCCAGTGATTATTGGTCATTTTGACCCGTTCGTCATGAACCGGGCAGGCAAATGCCAGGCAGGCCTCGACAGGCGCGTTGTCACCGGTGGCCCCCGCGCGTTCCAGGTAATCCTGAATGGCTTCGATAACGCCCGGATAGTCAGCACAGGGCAGATTAATAATATCGTGGGGCGTTATCTCGCCTGGCGTCACAAGCGCCAGGCGGGCATTCGTGCCCCCGATATCGCCGATTAATGCCGGTCGCATCAGGCATCCTCTTGTGAAATCTGGCCCTGTTGGCGAGCAAGATCATCGGCTTCAAAGCCGCCCAGTGAACCAGCGCCTTCTTCACCGCGCATGGCCAGATGGCGGAAGCCGCTGAACAGTTCGCGACCAAGCCCGACATGATAGTGATCGAGGTTAGCGACAACACGCTCGCGATCTGCCCAGGTAGCGGCATCGACTTTGGCTTCCAGCGTGCCTGCGTTGGCATCCAGATGCACCATATCGCCGTCGCGCAGTTTTGATAGTGGCCCGCCATCGAGGGCTTCCGGACTCATGTGAATCGCGGCGGGCACTTTGCCTGATGCGCCAGACATACGCCCATCGGTCACCAGCGCGACTTTGAAACCGCGATCCTGCAGCACGCCAAGGAAGGGGGTCAGCTTGTGCAGTTCCGGCATGCCATTGGCTTTCGGGCCCTGGAAGCGCACGACGACAATCACGTCACGGTCCAGATCGCCGGATTCAAACGCGGCTTTCATTTCGTTCTGGTCTTCGAAGATCTTGACCGGCGCTTCTACCACGCGGTGCTCGTCGGCCACAGCCGAAACCTTGATGACACCGCGCCCCAGATTGCCTTTCATCACGGTCAGGCCGCCAGTCGGGGCAAACGGTGTTGCCACCGGGCGCAGGACGTCTTCGTCGAGGCTTTTCTGCGGACCTTCGTACCAGACCACTTTGCCATCTTCCAGGAAGGGTTCCTGGGTATAGGCGGTCAGATCGGTGCCAAACACGGTCGGAATATCGCCATGCAGCAGGCCAGCGCCGAGCAGTTCGCGGAACAGATAGCTCATGCCACCGGCTGCCTGGAAGTGGTTGATATCGGCCTGGCCGTTGGGGTAGACCTTCATCAGGCTGGGGGTGACGGCAGAGAGGTCGGTGAAGTCGTCCCAGTTCAGGGTGATACCCGCCGCTGCGGCCATGGCGATCAGGTGCATCGTGTGGTTGGTGGAGCCACCAGAGGCCAGTAGCCCCACCACGGCATTGACAATGGCGCGCTCATCAATCTGCTGATAGAACGGGCGATAGTCGCCACCGGGTTCCGTGTTGCGAATGGTCTGTTCGGTGGCGTAGCGGGTGAGGGCTTCACGCATTTCCGTGCCCGGGTTCACAAAAGAGGTGCCCGGCAGGTGAAGGCCCATGACTTCCATCATCAGCTGGTTTGAGTTGGCAGTGCCATAGAAGGTACAGGTGCCAGCGCTGTGGTAAGACGCGGATTCGGCTTCGAGTAAATCGTCGCGGCTGGCTTTGCCTTCTGCGTATAGCTGGCGAATACGGGCTTTTTCTTTGTTCGGTAATCCGCTGGGCATCGGGCCTGCAGGAACAAAGGTCGCGGGAAGATGGCCAAAGCGGGCGGCGGCAATAAACAGCCCAGGAATGATCTTGTCACACACGCCCAGATAAAGAGCGGCATCAAACATGTTGTGGGATAACCCCACCGCTGCCGACATGGCAATCACATCGCGGGAAAACAGCGAGAGTTCCATGCCCGGCTGCCCCTGGGTGACACCGTCACACATGGCTGGAACGCCACCGGCAAACTGTGCCGTGGAGCCCATGGCGCTGGCAGCAGCTTTAATGGTTTGCGGGAAAGTTTCAAACGGCTGGTGGGCCGACAGCATGTCGTTGTAGGACGAAATAATCCCCAGGTTGGCGCTGTTCATCAGCTTCAGGGAGTCTTTATCCTGAGGGTTGCAGGCAGCAAAGCCATGGGCCAGGTTGCCGCAGGATAGCTCTGCACGGTGCACGCCACGCTTATGCTGGTCCGCCATGCGTTGCTCATAGAGAGCACGCCGCTCGGCAGAGCGCTCACGAATGCGTTGGGTGACCTCGGCAACGGTAGGATTCAGGGTGGCGGATGTTGAACTCGGCATAGTGACCTCTGCGTGGTAGAGATAGTGAGTCTGAATTGTAGTTATTTTACATATTTTTGCGTCGATATAAGAGACTTTACGGCAATAAAAAATATATTTGTAGTTTTATTACTTAAAAAATCAAAGCAGCGCTTGTTGAAGAAAGAGCCCTGTATAACAGTGGCAAGCCTCACCAGGCAGGCCGCCATCTTAATCGATTAAAGCGTAAGTATAGCAGCCCAGCTTTTGCTAATATCGTGGGCAAAATAATTTTGATTGCTGACCCTGGAGCTGCCATGCCCTCCCACGTTAACCAAGTCCCGCCGATTGATAAACCTGCTGGCGCCTTGACGCGCACCTATATCGATACGCTGACCAAACCGCCCGGAAGCCTGGGGCAGCTGGAGGCGCTCGCTATTCAGCTCAGCGAAATCAGCGGTGAACACAAGCCCGTTATTACGCCGCCAGCGGTAGTGGTGTTTGCGGCCGATCATGGCGTTGCAGAGGAAGGGGTCTCGGCGTTTCCCCAGGAAGTCACGGCGCAAATGGTGGCGAATTTTGTGCAGGGTGGGGCAGCCATTAATGTGTTCGCCAGACAGATAGGCGCTCAGGTGGAAATTGTCGATGTTGGCGTGGCATCTTCATTAACCCTGTCCGGCGTTACCCACGCCAAGGTGCGCGAGGGTACGGCCAATATGCTACTGGACGATGCCATGACTCTGGCGCAGGCGAACGCCGCGTTACAGGTTGGCAGCGATGCCGTTGAACGGGCCGTTCAGAACGGTGCGAAATGCATCATCGCGGGCGAAATGGGCATTGCCAATACCACCGCCAGTAGTGCCATGCTGGCCGTGCTGACGGGTAAGCCAGTGAGCCGGCTGGTGGGTGCAGGTACCGGTATCAGCAGTGACCAGCAAGCCCATAAAGTGGCAGTGATCGAGCGCGCCCTGAAAGCACGCCAGGCGAACCCGCAAGACCCCATGGATATCCTGAGCAAGTTAGGCGGGCTGGAAATTGCCGCCATGGTCGGTGCTTACCTGGCTGCTGGCGCAAACCGGCAGCCCGCCATTGTGGATGGTTTTATTGCCACCGTTGCCGCGCTGATAGCCTGCCGTTTATGCCCTGCAGTGCGTGGCTATCTGATCTTTGGGCATCGTTCTGCAGAACCCGGCCACGCCACCGCACTTCAAGCGCTCGATGCTGAGCCGCTGTTGTCATTGGGGATGCGCCTGGGAGAAGGCAGTGGAGCGGCACTGGCATTTTCTCTGCTGCAATCCGCTGCCGCCATGCTCAACGAAATGGCAACGTTTGCCGATGCAGGCGTTAGCGATAATGCCGCCCCATGATCATGCCTGAGACCCTACCGTTCAGTCGGCCGCTCACGTTGACAAACAGTGAGTCCTGTCTGGTGGTATCGGCGGTCGAGCCGCTGTACACCCTGAGTAGCGCGCTGCTGGGCGAAGGCTTTGGCTACCGGCAGCACTTTGCCAACTTCCACGTGAATAAGCATTACGATGGTCATCACCCAAGAGGTGACCTGTCGCGCTGGCTGGCGGACCGGCACCTGCCCGCGTCATCGGTAGCCATGATGACCGCTGTGTACTTGCATAGTGCCTGCGTGGCCAGCGTCGCGTTAGATGACACAACGGATGGCGTAATGGCGCTGGTCACGGCAGGCGTTGGCAACGCCGTGGATATCAGTGTTGCACACCCGTCAGACCCGCGTTTAGTGTTGCGGACATCGCCAGGAATCGGCACGATCAATACCTTTCTTTTTTTGGACGCTCACTTAACTGATGGTGCCTTGGTGAACGCCGCTTTATCGGCTACGGAAGCAAAAGTTCAGGCACTAAGAGAGGTGGGCGTAAAAGACCCTTACAGCGGTACGCCCGCCACGGGAACGTCAACCGACAGCCTGTCCATTGCCGCCACTCAGCAAGGGGATGCGACTCCCTATGCGGGCTCGGGCACGCTTATCGGACGAGCGATCGGGCAAGTGGTGTATCAGGCCACGCTAGGCTCGCTGACTAAATCGCGACAGGAGTCGTCATGCCAGGGGTAATGTCGGTGGGAATCATGCCGGTGGGATTAATAGCAATAACATTAGTGGCGCTGGCAATTGTGATCGACATGATGGTTGGCGACCCGCGCAGCCTGCCGCACCCGGTGGTGGTGATTGGGCGTGCCATCAGTGCGCTGGAGAAACGCTGGAACCAGGGGAGTGCCAGACGGCGGCGACTAATGGGCTTTTTGCTGACCGCGACGATTGTGTTGGGCACGTTCAGTCTTGCCTGGTTGGGTCTTGTTCTGCTTACCTGGCTGAACCCCTGGCTGGGGCTAGCCGTAGAGCTATGGCTGCTGTCGTCCACGCTGGCGATAAAAGGCCTGGCGCAGGCCGGGCGTGCCATTGCCGTGCCGCTTACCAGTGGTGACTTTGCCGCAGCACGCCGGGCGCTTTCCATGGTGGTCGGGCGTGATACCGAGCAGCTGGATGAAGCCGAAATTACCCGTGGTGCGGTGGAAACCATTGCTGAAAACACGGTGGATGGCATTACCTCGCCGCTGTTTTTTGCCTTGATCGGCGGGGCACCGCTGGCACTGGCCTATAAAGCCATCAACACGCTGGATTCCATGGTGGGCTACAAAAATGAGCGCTACAGCGACTTCGGCTATGCCTCGGCAAAACTGGATGACATCGCCAACTGGCTGCCAGCCAGATTCACCGCGCTGTGTTTATGGGCGGCCGGTGTGCTGATGAGCCTGAAAGGAACTGCATTGAGATGGCAGGGCGCACTGGCTGCCACTTGCCAGCAGGCGCCGCGTCACCCCAGCCCCAATGCTGGCTGGCCGGAAGCCATGGTGGCCAATCTGCTCGGGGTACAACTCGGCGGCACGAATTTTTATCAGGGGGTCGTTTCCCATCGTGCCACCCTGGGGGAGCCGCTGATCCAACTTCGCGTGGCGCATATCCACACCACCATAGGGTTGATGCACGGCGCCTGGCTGATATTTTTCCTGCTGATGAGTCTCGGCGTAATGGGAGTGGCAGCATATGGCGCTGCGTGATGAATCCACCACTAACCGGCTGTTAAAGGGTCTGAATGATAGTCTTTGTTAGCGGGGGCGCTCGCTCCGGTAAAAGCCAGGTCGCCGAGCAGTGTGTGCTGGAAGCGGCAGGCAAGGCGGCGTGTTACTACATTGCCACGGCCAAGGTGTATGACGCCGAAATGGCTGAGCGGGTCGCAAGGCACCAGTCTGGCCGCGATGCCCGCTGGATAACGCTGGAGGCTCCCTTGGCCATTGACCACGCCATTGCCCAGGTGTCTGATGGCCATGCGGTGCTGCTTGACTGCTTAACGTTGTGGGCAAGTCAGGTTATGTTCAGTGCTGGCCTAAGCCCGCCTGAGGGGCTTGCGCTGCTTGAACGCGCCCTGCAAGATGCCAGGGCGCGGGGGCTGGCGCTGGTGGTGGTATCCAACGACCTCAACGAAGCACTGATTCCCAATCAGCCGGATACCTGGCGCTATGTAGCGTTTATCCAGCAGCTGCATTGCCGGGTCGCGGCGCTGGCCGATTCCGTGCTGGAAGTCATCGCAGGCTGTGCACGGGAGTGGAAGCCTGCCAGGGAAGGTGATCAATGAAAGATGCGATGTTTGGCGTATTGCTTGCGCTGCAGTTTCTGACTCGAATTCCGATCCCCATCGCCTGCCCCTGGACACCGGCAACCCGGCGCTGGGCCATTCGTGCCTATCCGTTAGTCGGGCTCTTGATTGGCAGCATGCTGGCGCTTGGCGCGCTGCTGCTGACTCTGTGGAACACGCCTACTCCAGTGGCTGCCTTGCTGTTGCTGAGTTTATGGGTGGCGGTGTCAGGCGGCCTGCACCTGGATGGCGTGATGGACCTCGCCGACGCGCTGGGTAGCAACCAGCCCCTTGAACGGCGTTGGGAAATTATGAAAGACGCCCAGATAGGCAGCTTCGGCATTCTGGCGCTCCTGTTTCTGCTGGCCTGGAAGGGCGTCCTGCTGTGGGCATTACTGACCTATCAGGCGCCGCTTTGGTGGTTGGTGGTAGTGCCTGCGCTGGGTCGGCTTGGCGGGGTTGCGCTGCTGATTCTCACCCCCTGCGCCCACGCAAAAGGCCTCGCCTGGAGCTGGCAGCAGTCACTCAGCGCCCGTGATGTCGGCTATGCCTCGCTCCCTCTGTTGGCGCTGTGTGTGCTTGCCCCGGGGCTTCTGGTTTGGGGGTTGGGAATAGCTGTCTGGGTTATCGTCAGCAGAAGAGTGTTTGTGCGTCTGTTCAACGGCATCAACGGCGACATGGTGGGTGCCACAATTGAAGGAGGAGAACTTTGGCTACTGGTCTTGATGTGGAGCTGGTGGCAGTTCGCCACGGTATTACCGCCTGGAATCTAGAGCGTCGTTATCAGGGGCAGCGCGACATTCCGCTGCTGTTTCCTGATGCTGAAGCGGGGCTTTTGGCCTTGCGTGAGGCGCTGGCGGAAGAGCGTTTTGATGCGGTGTATTCAAGCGACTTGAACCGTTGCCAGCAAACCCTTGAATGGTCTCAGGCTGCAAAGCCCGGCGTGCCCGTGTATTTAGAACCCCGCTTGCGCGAGCTGGATTTTGGCGAGTACGAAGGCAAAGTCTACGACGAGCTAAAAAATCTGCCCCATTACCGCGCCTGGATTGATAGCGTGGGGGAGCTGCAGATTCCCGGTGGCGAATCCTCAGGCCAGCTGCGCGAACGCCTGGATGCCTGGCTTAACGACGTGGCCACCCATGCGCGTGAACACCGCTATCAGAAAGTCCTCGTGGTCACCCACGGCGGCGTGATTCGCGAGTTACGCCGTCGCTTTGAAACCATCGGTTTCTGGGAAGGTATCGTCCATCAGGCCCAGGGCAGGCGCTGGCAGCTAACTGAGAAAGTAGATGAGAAAGTAGATGAGAAAGTAGATGAGAAAGCAGTTGAGACAGGAGAATGGCAATGCAGCTTTTCATCGGCGGTGCCTGCGCAGGAAAGCGAGACGCCGTAAAAGCCCGCTTTCCCGATGCCATCTGGTCGCGGCTTGCCCCAGGGCAGCGGCTACACCTCGCCACCAGCGAGTTGCAGCCCAATACGCCGCTGGTGCTTTACGGCGTGTTTGAATGGCTGGAAGCGTCGCTGAATTCGGATATAGATCGCTGGCGCGCCGAATGGCGGGAAGACTTGAAGCATCTGGATGAAAAAGCGCAGGCACAGGGCATCACCCTGGTCTTGATCATGAATGAACTGGGGCGAGGCATCGTCCCCATCGCGCCCAATGAGCGCCTTTTGCGCGATGTGAATGGCTGGTTTAGCCAGGATGCGACCGCCCAGGCCGCTCAAGTGTTCTGTGTGCGACATGGGCTTGTTCATGCGCTTAAGCCCTAGCCAGTTCAATTGACCTCCCCCTGGCAACTTGCTAGTTTACTCCCACTCTCAGGTGCTGGCGGTGTTTAAAACGCCAGTGAAACGGGAAGTTGGTGAACATTTCTGTGAATCCAACGCTGCCCCCGCAACGGTGATCGAGATAAGAACGACTGATACGCCACTGTGCCGACGCACGGGAAGGTGGTCGTTCGGAAAGGTGAGTTTACAACCTTTCGCTCGTCAGCCCGGAGACCGGCCTAAGAGTCAGGTTCAACTGAACCAGTACGCATACATGCCGAGACACGGAGGGTGTTCTCAGGGTGTTTTACGGTCGCTCAATGTGACCGCTGCTCCCTTATACCCTTTGCTCGGCCAAATAAACACGTTGTGCGGGTGAGCACGACGAGCAAGGGTCCTCACATGAATCACCGTTTTCACATGACCGCCAAACGCGCGGCACTAGGCATGGCTGCCTTACCCCTGGCCATACAGGTCCAGGCACAATACGCCGCTCCCTCGACTGACATGGCAGCTCTTGACCCGGTGGTCGTTACCGCTGCGCTGGCACCCCGCACGGCGAATGAAAGCCTTTCATCGGTAAGCGTTCTTGATGAAGCCACCTTTCGTCGCCAGGACCCGACAAGCCTGACTGACCTTCTGCGCGGCCAGCCAGGGGTTGATGTCGTCAGTAACGGCAGTTTCGGTAAAAGCAGCAGTGTCTATCTGCGTGGTGCGCCAAGTGATGCCTCTGTCCTGCTGATTGATGGCATTCGCCTGCGTTCCGCCACGGCGGGTGGCGCAGCGTTTCAATACCTTGACCCGCGCATGTTTGAGCGTGCCGAAATTGTACGTGGCCCACGCGGTAGCCTGTATGGCGCGGACGCGGTCGGCGGCGTGATCCAGCTATTTACCCCTGATGGCGACGAAGAAGGCCCGCATCCGCGCATTTCTGTTGGCGGAGGCTCGTTTAATACCCAACGCCTGAGTGCAGGTGTCAGCGGTAAGGAAGGCGGCACTCGCTACAGCTTTGCCGGCAGCCACTTCAACACCGACGGCCAGCCGGTTCGGCGCGGTGGTGAAGACAAAGGTTATGACAACACCTCGGCCCTGGCGCGGGTGTCCCATCAGTATGACAATGGCGCTGAAGTTGGCGTGCTGGCCTTGCGTGCCACAGGCAACAACGAATACGACGGTGGCGAGAATGATTTTGTCCAGCAGGTTATGGGCATTTATGCCGAAGTGCCTGTTACGGCGAACTGGCAAAGTCGTGTCACCCTGAGCGAGGCCCGCGACGAGCTGGACACCATCGATAATTTCGGCGGTTCGGTCATTGACACCCGCACTCAGACGGCGCGTTGGAAGAATACCTTCCTGCTCGGCGACCATGACCTGATTGCCGGCGTAGAAGTCAGCGAAGACAAGGTATCCAGCACCAACGACTTCGCTGTCACCAGCCGCGATAACAGCGCTGCATTTTTACAGGGGCTGTTTGACTTTGCACCAGTCGCGATTCAGGCCAGCCTGCGTTATGACGACAATGAAGCCTATGGCGATGAAGTCACCGGCAGCCTGGCGCTTGGCTACGATCTGGATGATCACCATACCCTGCGTACCAGCCTGGGCACGGCGTTTAAGGCACCCAGCTTCAATGATCTTTACTGGCCGAGCTCGGGTAATCCTGACCTGAGACCGGAAACTTCGGAAACCCTCGAAGTGGGTGTGCGCGGCCAATACCGCCAGTGGTTCTGGGATCTGGCCGCTTTCCAGAATGACTACGATGATCTGATTGCTTGGGCACCCACGCCAAGCGGTTCATTTGCTCCGCAAAACATTAACAATGCCCGTATCCGGGGGGCAGAGCTGTCCAGTGGCGTTGAAGTTAACGACTGGACACTGCAGGCAGCTTTTACCTATCTGGACCCGGAAGATCGCGATTCCGGCAAGCAGTTGGCACGGCGTGCCAGCCAGAGCTTGCGCCTGGATGCGGATCGTGGGCTGGGCGACTGGTCGCTGGGCGGTTCATTGGTCGCTCAGAACCAACGCTATAACGACGCAAGCAATGAAGACGTTCTGTCTGGCTTTGGCTTGGTCAATCTGCGTGCCAGTTGGGAGTTTGCCCCAATGTGGTCAGCACGGCTGACGGTTGAGAATGCTCTGGATAAGCAGTACGCAACGTCCAGATTCTTTGACGGTGATGATTACCTTAATGCAGGCCGGGCAGGTTTCCTGAGTGTTCATTTTGGCGAGTAAAAAAGCACAGCGTCGCGGGGCCATGGGCCCTGCGACGTTATCAGGTGCTGGTTTATCAGGTACTGGATTATCAAGTGCACGGTTATCCGGCGTGCCGCTATTGAGTTTCCTCCTGTTCAGTGGCCTGTCTTTTAGCCCGCTGCACGCCGATGAAACACAGCGCTGCGTGATCGATGACCGCGACCGTGATGTCTGCCTGAGCGCGCCAGCCGAGCGCATTGCCACGCTCTCGCCGGGGGCAACTGAGCTGACCTATGCCGCTGGCGCTGGCGATCAGGTGGTAGCCGTGGTCAGCTACAGTGATTACCCGCCGCAAGCCCAGCAGGTGGAATCCGTGGGTAGTCATACGCGGGTGGATCTGGAAGCGCTGGTGGGCCTGACCCCTGATCTGGTGATTGGCTGGGTCACCGGTAACCCAGCCGAACAGATGGAAACCTTGGAAGCCTTGGGGATGCCGGTGTTTTACATTGAACCCCGCACGGTGGAAGACGTGGCGGACTCCATCGAGCGCCTGGCAACGCTGGCAGGAACGGAAGCCGCCGGGCAGCAGGTAGCCGATGATTTCAGAGACGGCATGGCGGAGCTGGCCGCTGAATACAGCGACCGAGCGCCAGTGCGCACCTTTTATCAGGTGTGGGATCAGCCGCTGATGAGTGTCAACAACGAACATCTCATCGGCCAGGTGATAACGCTATGCAGTGGGGAAAACGTGTTTGGCGACCAGCTTCGTCTGGTGCCAAGGCTGGATGACGAAGCCGTGTTGATGGCCAACCCCGAAGCCATTCTTGCCGGTGGCATGGGCGAAGAAAACCGTCACTGGCTGACCCATTGGGAGCAATATCCCAATCTGGATGCCGTCGCCAGCGACAGCCTGTATTTTGTTCCACCTTCACTGATCCAGCGCCCCACACCACGCTTGTTGGAGGGTACGCAACGGCTGTGTGAAAAGCTGGAACAAACCCGCCAAAAACGTAAGGATTCGTAATGGCAACGCGGTTGTGGCAACCCCTTGGCCTGCTGGCAGTGATTGCCATCGCCGCTCTGTTCTTTTCCCTGGCGGTGGGCAGTGCCCAGCTTTCCATCAGCCAGTTGTGGTCGGTGGTCCTGGGGCAGGGCGATACACTGGCCAGCACTATGGTGATGGATCTACGTCTGCCACGTGCGCTTTCCGCGTTTGCGGTGGGTGGGCTTCTGGCCGTGGCGGGCGCACTGATGCAAGTGCTGTTGCGCAACCCCCTTGCTGACCCCTATGTGCTCGGGCTTTCCGGTGGTGCGTCTATTGGCGCACTGGCGGCCATGCTGGCAGGCGTTGGCGGTATATTGATGTCGGGCTCAGCATTTCTGGGCGCGCTGATATCCACCTTTCTGGTCTTCGGTCTGGCTCACGGCAGCGGCGGCTGGACACCTTCGCGGCTGTTGCTGACCGGTGTCGTGGTCGCGGCTGGCTGGGGGGCGGTGATCACCCTGATGCTGGCACTTAGCCCCGCCGAGCGGTTGCCGGGGATGCTCTACTGGCTAATGGGGGATCTTTCCTACGCTCGCACCCCCTGGCCACCGCTGCTGCTGTTAATGCTGACCTGTATAGCCTTGATTCCTCTCGGGCGTAGTTTGAATGTGCTGGCCAGAGGGCCGCAGCAAGCCGCCGCACTTGGGGTTGATGTGCGCCCGCTGGAGTGGGGCATTTACGTGTCGGCCAGCCTGCTAACTGCCGCTGCCGTTACCACGGCAGGCAGTATCGGCTTCGTGGGGTTGGTGGTGCCGCATATGCTGCGCCTGCTGCTGGGCAATGATCAGCGCTTGATTCTACCCGCCTGCGCCCTGGCGGGAGGCGCTTTGCTGGTGCTGGCGGATACGCTGGCGCGCACCATGATCGCCCCGGAACAGCTACCGGTGGGCGTGATTACCGCGCTGTTAGGCGTACCGACCTTCCTCTTCCTGCTTTACCGGAGCCGCTGATGAGTCGCCTGGTAACGCAAGACCTCATCGTTGATGTGCCTGGCCGTAGCGGCGGAACAGCGCTCAATTTTGCCATTGAACCTGGGCAGATATGGGGCGTGCTGGGCCCTAACGGTGCCGGTAAAACCACCTTGTTGCATACCCTGGCAGGGCTAAATTCACCGCGCGCCGGGCAAGTGCTGTTGGCGGAACAGCCATTGGCCACCCTACGCAGGCGTGACATTGCCAGGGCGCTGGGCATGGTGTTTCAGGAGCGCCTGGATGGCTTTCCCGCCACGGTGCTGGAAACTGCCCTGATTGGCCGTCATCCCTATCTGTCGTTATGGCAGATGGAAGGCGCGGATGACTACGCACGTGCCGAAGCAGCGCTGAAAAAACTCGACGTTGCCCATCTGCGTGACCGGCTCGTCAGCACGCTTTCCGGCGGCGAACGCCAGCGGGTCGCCATGGCCACGGTGCTCACCCAGGCGCCCAGCATCTGGCTGGCTGATGAACCCACCAACCACCTCGACCTTCACCACCAGAGCGCAGTGATGGCGCTGATGGCTGAGCAGGCAGCCGAAGGGCGTGCGGTGATGATGTGCCTGCATGATTTAAATCTGGCGGCCCGCTGGTGCGACCATATTCTACTGCTTTACCCCAGTGGCGAAGCCTGTTGGGGGCCACGCGATACCATGCTGGTGCCCAGCGCCCTGGAACGGCTGTATCAACAGCGTCTGGCGACTGTCGAGGTGAACGGCGCACCGGTGTTTGTGCCGGTTCAGTAAATCTCGAATGCCACGCTTAATATAAAAAGACACGCTTAGAAAAACGGGTTTTTAAAAGGACAGGACATGTTGCAAGGTGAAGCGCACGCAGCGTTAATCAGCGCCCCCGGTTCCGGCCAGGGGAAATCCATGGTGACCGCGGCGCTGGCTCGGCTGCACCGGAATGCGGGGCGCACCGTTCGAGTCTTCAAACATGGCCCGGACTATCTCGACCCCATGATTCAGGAAGTTGCCTCTGGCCAACCGGTGTATCAGCTCCACCCCTGGATGACCGGTGAAGACGAATGCCGCTGGCGTTTGGCCCAAGCCGCCCAGGAAGCCGACGTGATTCTGGTTGAAGGCTCAATGGGGCTGTTTGATGGCTCGCCTTCCAGTGCGGATCTGGCCATTCTCGCAGGCATCCCCGCGCTGCCGGTGATTGATGCCTGGGGCATGGCGCAGACCTTTGGTGCCGTCGCGCAGGGGCTGGCTAACTACCGTTCTGATCTCGCCATTCATGAAGTCATCGCCAACCGTGTGGGTAGCCCCGGCCACGGCAAGTTACTGGCGGATAGCATGCCGGATGGCATTGCGCTGCTTGGCGCGATTCCCCGTCACGAGGCCATGAAAATCCCTGACCGCCACTTAGGTCTGGTACAAGCCAGCGAGCTAAGCGACCTGGATACCCAGCTGGATGCCGCCGCCCAGGTACTGGAAGATGCCGGGCTGGGGCGGCTACCCAAAAAGGTCACGCTAAGCGCTGAGCTGCCCGTTCCAGCGCCTGATTATCTGAACGGTGCGCGCATCGCCATTGCCCGTGATGATGCCTTCGCTTTTATCTACCGGGCCAACGTGGAGTTGCTGCAGGCCATGGGTGCCTCGGTTCACTTCTTTTCACCGCTTGATGATGTTGCACTTCCCGCCTGTGACGCGTTGTGGTTGCCGGGTGGCTATCCGGAATTGCACGCGGCCCGTCTGAGTGTTAACACACCCATGTGCAAGGCAATAGTGGCGCATCATCAGCAGGACAAACCGATTCTGGCCGAATGTGGCGGGTTGATGAGCTGTGTCGAGCAGCTAGTGGATGGTGAAGGCAACGCCCACGCCATGCTGGGGCTGATGCCCGGCACCGCCAGAATGGCGGGCAAGCTGACAGCGCTTGGCTTGCAGAGCCTGCATGCCCACAACGGTGAGCTGCGCGGCCACACTTACCACCATTCGCTGTTGGAAACCGCGCTTCAGCCACTGGCCCGTACCCGCAAACTGGCGGGGAGCGAGGCCGAGCCGATCTACCGTGAGGGCTCGCTGGTGGCGAGCTACTTCCACGGTTATTTCCCCTCGGCCCCCAGATTGGTAGCGGACATTTTCAGCGGCCAGACCATGCAGCTCATGGCGTCATGATGTTTATGGAAAATTTTTCCATAAAGCGTGTGTAAGCTATGATAGTGGTTTCAACCGTGACATCCACCATCATCAGGAGTTGCTATGAGCTTTTACGTCTACCTTTCCGGCGAGATTCACACCGACTGGCGTGAAGAAATTCAGCAGGGCGCAGACGCTGCTGGGCTGGATATCGTCTTCACCGCACCGGTCACCGACCACGCTGCCAGTGATGCCGCAGGCGACCACCTGGGCAAGCCAGCCGATGGCTTCTGGCGTGACCACCAGTCATCCAAGGTCAACGCCATTCGCACCCGCACCATGATTGAACAGGCAGACCTGGTGGTGGTGCGCTTCGGCGACAAATACAAGCAGTGGAACGCCGCCTTTGATGCGGGCTACTGCGCGGCCCTGGCCAAACCCTATATCACCCTGCACAGCGAAGATATTGTTCATCCCCTGAAAGAAGTCGATGCCCAGGCTCAGGCATGGTGCACGACAACCGATCAGGTGGTGGAAACGCTGCGCTATGTTCTGAAAGCCTAAGCGTTAACTCAAGGAGCCCCCATGCGCGAAAATGCCAAAACCCCGGAACGCCATGCCCAGCGCATGGCCGCCAAGCAGAAAATCATGAACGAGCGCATTGCCAGCGCGGATAAAGAGCAGGGCGTGCTGCTGGTGCTGACCGGCCCCGGCAAAGGCAAAAGCAGCTCCGGTTTTGGCATGCTCGCCCGCGCCCTTGGCCACGGCATGAAAGTCGGCGTGGTGCAGTTCATCAAGGGCGCGTTCAGCACTGGGGAAGAAGCCTTCTTCCGCGACCTGCCGAATGTGGATTACCACGTGATGGGCGAAGGCTACACCTGGGACACCCAGGACCGCGAACGCGATGTTGCCGCCGCCAATGCCGCCTGGGAGCAGGCCAAGCGCATGCTGCAGGACGACAGCTACCACTTGGTACTGCTCGACGAGCTTAATATCGCCCTGCGCTATGAGTATCTCGACCTCGACCAGGTACTCGACGACCTGCAAGCCCGCGCCGCCATGCAACATGCCGTCGTCACCGGTCGTTACGCCCCGGAACAGTTAATTGAACTTGCTGATACCGTCACTGAAATGAAGGTGGTCAAACACGCCTTCAAAGACCAGGGCATCAAAGCCCAGAAAGGCATAGAGCTTTAAGGGTGAAGGGTAAAGAAAAACAGCTGCCAGATGGCAGCTGTTTTTTTAGAAAACGCTAAACCTTGACGCTCAATCTCCGATTTCACAGGTCAGAAATGGCCGTTAAAACTCTTCCCAGTCGTCCTCTGCGGTTGTTGCCACCGGCCGCTTAAGCTCGGGACGTTTGAGAGGCGTTTCTTCTGTCCGTGATGCTGGCTTGGGGCTGGAAAGGGCTAGCTTACGCTGTGGTGTGACCGCGCCACCGCTGCTCAGGGCGGTGTTGTCATCCAGCACGAAGCTACTGATGACCTGCGAGAGCTTCTCGGCCTCCTGGCGCAGCTTCGCTGCCGTGCGAGCGGATTTAGAAACCATGCCGGCGTTTTGCTGGGTCATGGTGTCCATCTCCCCCACGGCAGAGTTGATTTGATGAATCCCGGCACTTTGCTCCTGGGCGCCCGCCGTGATCTCCCCGATGACGGCGTTGACTTCGCTGACACGCGTGAGGATTTCCTTCATCGTCTGCGTTGCACTATCGACGATTTTCTTGCCATGACGAGAATGCTCCACCGAGGCATCGATCAAGCCGCGAATTTCTTTTGAGGAATCCGCGCTGCGTTGGGCCAGCTTGCGCACTTCTTGGGCTACGACGGCGAACCCTCTGCCATGCTCACCGGCGCGGGCGGCTTCCACCGAGGCGTTGAGGGCAAGGATGTTGGTCTGGAAAGCAATCGAGTCGATCATCTCGACGATGTCGCCAATACGTGAAGAGGAATCGTCGATTTTCATCATTGTCTCAACGACCTCGTTCATCGCCACATCGCCCTTGCGCGCAACATCGGCCGTGTTATCGGAAATGCGGCTGGCGGTTGTGGCATGCTCGGCGCTGTGCGACACCGTCGAGGTAATCTCTTCCATCGCGGATGAAGTTTGCTGCAGATTCGCCGCGGCCTGATCGGTACGGGACGCGAGCTCTTCGCTGCTTTGGGAAATGTCCGCCGACGCGCGATCCACCGCCAGCGCTGTGTCCCGCACGTTAACGAGCGTGTGCTGCATATTCGCGAGGAAGCCGTTAAACCGCTCCGAGAGATCGCTAATTTCGTCATTGCCGGCCACCGCAAGACGGCGCGTTAAGTCCCCGTGTCCTTCCGTGACACTTTGGGAAATATCGGTAATGTCGGTCGCGGCGTTACGAATACGCGTCACGATGCGCCGCGTCGACCATAAAACGCCTGCGATCACGAAAAGATTGATTAAGGAGGCAATCACGAACGTCCGTATCAGGTTCTCCTTCAAGTTGGCCGCATACTCCGCTTCGATGGTGGCGATCGTCGCCTCGATATTGTTCGCGTAGACACCCGCACCAATCACCCATTCCCACTCAGGCACCGGTACCACGTAGCTGTACTTGATTTCCTCCTCGCCGGTCACTGGGTGGGGCCAGGCGTACTGATGCTCTCCGCCTCCCTGTTGCGCCACGTCGCGCATATCGCGCAGCGGCTCTCCACCATTGGGGCCTTTTGCATCAAGCATGTACGTGCCTTCCATCGAAGGCATGGGCGGCTGGACGCGCATGATGCCTTCATAGGTGTAGGCAAAAACATAGTTATCCTCATCGAAACGCATACTACGCAAGCGCGTTGCGGCCAGCTCTCGGGCTTCGGCTGTATTACCTTCGGTCTGCATGATGTTGTCGACCAGCGAGCGGGCCATTTGCACCACACCTTCCACGGCTTCTTTGCGCGATTCCAGCAGTTGCTTGCGCTGCTCCGCAACCCGCTCACGGTTATCCCGTACCTGCTCCATGGTAATCAACCCAAGAATGCACCAGCCCGAGATCAGCAATGGAATGATCGCCAGCAGAAGTATCTTTCCCTCAAGGTTGAGAAGCCGACGTTTGTGTGGTGAGCGTGACATTTTTTATCCTTGTCATTGTGAGAAAGCGCTTATTAAATCATTAAATAGTATTAATGACCTACTGTGGTTGCTATGGAAATAACAGCAATACGACAGAAGTAGTGTGCTCTACAGTAGAGACAGGTAAACATTAACGGCTTGCCTTGCTGCGTCCAGCTCGACCGGTTATCGCGTTAAAGATAATTTTGGACGAGACGTGGCTACGACGAGCCGAAGGTCAGCAGGGCGCAGACGCCATTGGCCTGGATAATCGTCTTCAACGCGCCGGTCACAGACCACGTGGGCAAACCGGCCGATGGCTTCTGGCGCGATCTTCAAAGCCCAGAAAGGCGTTGAGTTTTAAGGGGGAAGGATAAAGAAAAGCAGCTGCCAGCTGTCATTCCCGCATGCCCTTAGCGGGAATCCATTTTGGTTTAAGTGCCTTGGCTTCGGCTGAAAAGGTCAAATTGGATTCCCGATAACCCCACTCGGGAATGACGGGGCTGAGGTGTCTCGGGAATGACAGGGTTGAGGTAAGTCTGTAATGATGAGGCTAAGATGGCTCGCCCTTACAGCATATGAGAGGAAATCATGGAAGATTTAAAAGATAACGAGCAGTATCTGGATGCTCATTTCGAAAAGCTGAGCCTGCCTGATGGGCGCTATCGTCATATCGAGTTTGAGGACTGCCGGTTTTCCGACTGTGATTTCTCAGCATCGAAATTCCATCACTGCAAATTCACGAACTGCGTGTTTGAGCGCTGTAATCTGAGTTTGATAGACCTTTCAAGCTCAAAGCTGTTTGCCGTGAATTTTCAAGATAGCAAACTGGTGGGCGTGGACTGGACAAAAGCCAGCTGGCCGATTTACCACCTTGATTTCGAATTGCGTTTTCAGCGTTGTATCCTGAATGATTCCTCGTTCTTTGGGCTTACCCTGAATGCGCTGGTGATAGAAGAATGTAAATCACATGAGGTGGATTTTCGTGAAGGGAATTTCAAAGGCTCAACAATGACCCATAGCGATTTTACCCGCTGCCTGTTCATGCACACCAACCTGCAAAGCGTCGATTTTAGCGACTCGATGGCGTATGCCATCAACATCCTTGAAAATGACGTGAAAGGGGCCAGGTTTTCACGCTATGAAGCCTTGAATCTATTGGAGTGCTTAGGGATAGAGCTGGTCGACTAATCACCGAACTTACATCAGGGAATGGATGCCACCGCTTCTGTTTCGCTTCAACAGATTGAACGCGAGCGTTAATCAATATGCCAATGAACCCCGTCATTCAGGAAGATACCACCGGGTGCGGCATCGCCTCTTGTGCGGTGCTTGCCGGTATTACCTATACGCAGGCGAAAGCCAGGGCCAGCGCCTTAGGGATTGATGTTGAAGACACCGAGCTGTGGTCAGATACTGAGTACGTTCGTAAACTCTTACGTGCGTTAGACGTCAGGGCAGAACCCAAAGAAACCCCTTTTGACACATGGGAAGCGCTTCCTGATAGGGCGCTGCTGGCCATCAAGTGGCGGGTGGAGCAGGGCACACCTTTCTGGCATTGGGTGGTGTTTGTCAGAACCCAGCAGGATGCCGTAGTGCTTGACCCCAAAAAAGCGTTGGCAAACAACATCCGCCGCGACTTCGGACGAATCAAGCCGAAGTGGTTCATTCGAGTAGATTAAGGCTTGGTGGCTATTATGGTCGAGTTTGATTGCCTTCTGTTCTACCTGATCCAAAAGAAACTTAGCCGCTACCTGCAAGACCAATATCATTTTCAAAGCGCTGCAGTTATTCTATGAACTCAGGCTATTTAAGGCGATCCATCAATACTATGGCGAGAAAAACACTCAGTTTGAAGACGAAAAGGCAGCTAGATGCCAAGCCCGCCGACGAAGTTGAAGATCAGTTTCCTAATGATCCCGAAAAACGTTTTTTAAATGGCGTCGCTATTCATCCTTCCCCACGCATCTATTTAGAGCCTGGCTCTAAGCAGCGTACTGTGCGTGCGATGGATCTGATTACGCCCATCGGGATGGGGCAACGCGGGTTGATTGTTGC
The DNA here is from genome assembly GCF_052983955.1 of Halomonas sp. LS-001. Lineage (NCBI taxonomy): Bacteria > Pseudomonadati > Pseudomonadota > Gammaproteobacteria > Oceanospirillales > Halomonadaceae > Halomonas > Halomonas sp. LS-001. Next base: position 2,104,849 of record NZ_CM129816.1, on the reverse strand, counting down.
ACCGCCAGGCTCTGGCAAAACGACGATGTTAAAACATATCTGTCAGGCCGTGGCAGAAGCGCATCCTGATATAAAGCTGTATGCCTTGCTGATTGATGAACGCCCTGAAGAAGTGACAGATTTTAAGCGCAGTGTGTCGGCAGAGGTGCATGCATCGTCGTCAGACGAAACCTACACACACCATGTGCGTTTGGCGGATCAGCTTCTTGAGACAGCGCGTAAGCAGGCAGGCGACGGTCATAATGTGATGATTGTGATCGATTCTCTGACGAGGCTCTCGCGCGTTCATAATGCCGAACAGCGGGGCAATGGTCGTACCATGTCGGGTGGGCTGGATTCCCGAGCGATGGAAATACCGCGAAAACTGTTTGGCGCTGCGAGAAAGATCGAAAACGGCGGGTCGCTCACCATTCTGGCCACCGTGCTGGTGGATACGGGAAGCCGCATGGATCAGGTGATTTTCGAGGAGTTCAAGGGCACGGGCAATATGGAACTCGTGTTATCGCGCGACGCGGCAAATCAACGGATTTTCCCTGCGATAGATATCGCTAAAAGCAGTACCCGTCGGGAAGAGCTTTTGATTGATGAAAAAGATATTCAAAAAGTAAGAGCACTGCGTCGAGCGTTGACAAGTCTTAAGCCTGTAGAAGGCGCGCAGAAATTATTTGGGTTATTGGAGAAATATCCCACGAATGCCGAGCTGTTAGATGCGTTTTTACCCGCCTAGTGGTTAGGTGTCGGGGCCCGAGTGATTAATCATTCGGGCCCCGACATTAATGCTTAACGATGGCTTTTTTTAACATGGTTCAGGTTGGAAGCGGGTACGGCTTTTTTAACCGGAAAGCCTGTAACTTCTTTGCGCTCAATAATAGTTTTCAGTCGCCTCTCAATCGCACACAGGTTTTTAAAGTCACTGATGTCGACAAGAGAGATGGCTTCACCTGAGGCACCTGCACGGCCGGTTCGGCCAATGCGATGGATGTACTCTTCTGGCTGAAAAGGTAAATCGTAATTCACCACACGGCTCAGTTCACCAATATCCAACCCCCGAGCGGCCACTCCCGTGGCGACCAGGTATTTCAGTTCGCCAGCTTTGAACTGAGCCAGAATCTTTTCGCGCATGGCCTGGCTTCTGCCGCCATGAATGGAATCGGCTACGATGCCGCGTTTTTCCAGCTGAGCAACAAGCTTGGCTGCACTGTGCTTTTTCTCGACAAAAATAAGTGCCTGATCCCACGCCTGCTCGTTGATCAAGTGACTCAACAAGGCAGATTTGATGTCTTTGTCTACCGTGATTAGCCATTGTTTGATATTAGCGGCGGCGCGGATGTTGGGAGAAATGGATATTTCAGCCGCCAGATCGGTCATCTTGCTATCAGAAAAATCGTAGGCAAGGGCTCGAACGTCGTCGGTCATGGTGGCCGTAAACAACAGGTTCTGACGGATTTCAGGCAGGCGTACGATGATTTTGTGGATATCGTCGACAAAACCCATGTCGACCATTCTGTCCGCTTCGTCCAGTACCATGGCTTCAAGCTCATCAAAGTGCAGTGCGCGCTGATGAGCCAGGTCAAGCAATCTGCCCGGCGTGGCGACCAGAATATCCACCCCTTCGATTAGGCGCTCTTTTTGAGCTTCGGTATCCACACCGCCATACACAGCCATAGAGGTTAAAGGTATATGTTGAGCGTACTGAGCCACACTGGCCTCGACCTGAACCGCTAACTCACGGGTCGGCACGAGAATCAGCGCACGTATGCGTTTGCCGCGTAACGTTTCCGCTTTACTGAAGCGTTCCAACAGAGGCAGCACAAAGGCTGCGGTTTTGCCTGTGCCTGTTTGTGCGGTGGCGATTAAGTCGTTACCCGAAAGAATGGCAGGAATCGCTTGTTCCTGGATGGGCGTTGGCGTTTTGTAACCGAGTTCAGTAATCGCTTGAACAAGAGGGCGGGATAAGCCTAGTTTTGAAAATGGCATTAGGTGCTCAGACAGATGGTCGTAAGGTGTGTCGAAATTAACTATTATGCATTATAACGGAAAAGCAGCCGCTGGTAGCGGTATGGTGCTGGATGATTGTTATTCAGTGCTGGTTGCGGCTCAGATGAATGTCCAGGCCAGTATTCTCGTGATCTTATTTCCCTGCTTCATTTCAATTTCCCTTATATCAACGGCACCGAGCTTGCGAATCAGCTTCTTTGCAGGCTTAACATTATCAGCTTTTGAAACCAGGCTGCTAAACCAGCGGCATTGAGTTGAATAGATTTGGCTTTCTCTGATCAGCTTTTTAAGAAATAGCTGTTCGCCCCCTTTACACCAAAGCTCTGCCCCCATTCCGCCAAAATTCAGCGTGGGAGATCGGGGGTCTGCTTTTTTCTCACCGCGACTACGCGCAAGGTTATTGAGTTTACGCTGGCTACCTTTAAGTGCGTCATCAAGCGAGGCATGAAAGGGTGGGTTGCATACGCTGACGTCAAAAAACTCTCCCGCTTGAATGATGCCTTCAAAAATATGATTTTTATCGTGCTGCATACGCAGCGTGAAACGATCTTTGAGCGTGGGGTTGTTGGCGATAATCGTGGCGATGTTTTCAAGCGACTGCGGGTTAATGTCACTACCGACACACTGCCAGCCGTAAATCTGGCAGGCCAGTAGTGGGTAGATTCCATTGGCTCCGGTGCCGATATCCAGCAGCTTGATGCTGGGCTGTTCATGTCCAAGCCCAACTAAATCCGCCATGTAATGAATGTAGTCGGCTCTGCCCGGAATGGGAGGGCAAAGAGCGCCCTCTGGAATATCCCAATCGATAATGTTGTAGTACCGGCTTAATAACGCGGCGTTGAGCGTTTTTACTGCCAAAGGGTCTGCAAAATCGAGGGAAAGTTCGCCATGAGCGTTTGTTTTTACATGGGGGGCGAGTGCCGGGTGGTTTTTTACGAGAGCCGGAAAATCATAGCCCTGGTTGTGTAGATTCTTGGGGTGCAGGCCTTTGCGAACAGGCTTGGTTCGGTTTTTTTCACGTCGATGGAGGTTGTTCACAGTAATAGGCCTAAGGCTTGGCGTTCAATAGCAGTGGGGTTGGCTTAGTCCGTGATTATAATCTTAATGGTTGTGTTGAGCATACTCGGCAGTTCGCGGATCACCGGTTGCGGCATCGCCTATGCGTCGAGAAACGTCCTTTCCTTTGCGGTGGATGTTAAAGTAGCGCGTGCATTCAACGGATCGCTGACGGTCTGATGATAATGGCTGGTATCTACCTGATGGCAACGGCTTAATGGCACGAATGACGTTAACGCCTTCAAGGCGATGCGTATTTGTGTTTTTCTTAATAGAGGAAAGGCGTTAGTAATGATTAACACCAAGATATACAAAGCGGTTTACGAGCTGGCTGAGAAGCTGATGAAAGCCGCCGCTAAAGATGATAGAGAGACTTTCGACGCCCTCTATGCCGATTTGAATGCTATCTGCATCGATAACGAAAATACCGATAAAGATCACCCGGAGCAGTGGGAAACGCTGGCTGACTTCACGGAAGAGATTGATGACGCCCTGGCTGGCTACCAAAAAGCCCTGGAAAAAGCGGCTGCCATCAATTCAAAAGATCATCTGTCATCCATTGGTTATTCCATGGCGAAGCTGCAGGTTGAGGTAGGTCAGACTGACGCCGCTATCAAAAACCTTCAAAATGCTAAAGTCAGCGCCAACAAAATCGAAGATAATGAGTTGAAAGCAGAGATAGATCAGCTGCTCGAAAAGCTAACCTCCGATCAGGACCCAGATTTTGACCAATAACGATATTTTTCGCCGTATTCGCTACACCTTTGATTTAAAAGACAACACCATCGTGAAAATCTTCGAGCTGGCAGAGGTCAACGTGACTCAGGCGCAGGTGACTGCCTGGTTAAAGAAAGATGAAGATGACGACTTTGTCAGCATGAAGAATAAAGAGCTGGCGTCGTTTTTAAATGGTTTCATCAGCTTTAAACGGGGTAAGCGCGAAGGTCCGCAGCCTGCGCCGGAAGCGCAGTTGAACAATAATATGGTGTTCCAGAAGCTGCGCATCGCGCTGAATTTAAAAGCGGATGATGTTCTGGAAGTGTTTGAGCTGGTGGGCCTGCCATTAAGCCATCATGAACTCAGTGCGTTTTTCCGCAAGCCCAGTCATAAGAATTACCGTGAGTGCAAAGATCAAATGCTGCGCAATTTTTTACTCGGGATTCAACGCCAGCTTCGGCCCGGCGATAATGGCTAAATCTGCTGTGTTGGCGCTTCACACTCGAAGATTGCATTGCCTGTAATGGTATTCTAGGGGGGGGCCTCGTAATTGTGCTCAAACACGTGCACCTCGAAGTAGGGTTCCAGCAGGGTGAATGGGTTCACTAAAGCTGACAGTTACTATGGGGTGCTCGTCGTTCCAAACATGGGTGGCGCCTGCGTTGGTTTTTTCGCTGCTGCTAGCTTTCACTTTTTGCTGTGTTTATTGCTTGACGGCAACGCAAGTCAGTGGCGCACGCCAAGGTATTACGATATCTGATCGGCAAAATCGTGGTTAGTGTCGCGGTGGCCAGCTTCATCGGCTCGAACAGCGACGACCACTTCGCGCAATCGTGCATCCTGTGGCAGGTTCCAATAGTCAATGGCGATCTGCGGCGCAGGCACGTTCTCATATTCGCCGCTGTCGATACCTTCGAGGTATTCGGTATAGCTATACACCGCTTCTTCTTCTAAATAACCGACAACTCGGTGAGCCGTTTTACTTGAGCATAGGTAAAGCAGGAAAAAGAGGTTATAGAACACACCTTGTGCCACCATGATGATGAATCGCTCGAGGCGGTTCGGTTTCGCGATCTCAATAAACGTCATTAAGTGCATACGTTCATTTTCAGCTTCATCTAGCAGTGTGCGAATCCAACCATCATCATCTTTAATGCGCCTTATTGAATGCAGGTGTTGAATAGCCCCTCCTACCATGCCGGGTACAGCGGCGACAGTTTCTAAAATGACCGCTCTGTGGCCATAACGACCTGCAAAAAACACATCTGCAAAAAAGCGCATGAACCGCACTAAACGGTACGCGATGCGATCAGAAAGCCCACGTGGCTGGTAATGCGTCTGTTTCGTATCGGTTTCATGATGGGGGTGGTCTTTGGTGGTGCGCATCATTGTGCTCCATATCCAAGATGTTATAGCAGTACGACTTCTGTATAAGAGTGTGGTTCACCTTGTCAGGTTCAACAGTTAAAGACTAGTGCTTATTTATGGCAAGCACCCAGGAGTGCTACGTTGAATGAGGTGTCGGCGAGAGTCCTTGGTTATTTGCAGGCTCTTCGAAATATAGGTTTTGTTAAACAGGGTGGCATGGAGGCGGTCTCTAGTGTGGAGAAGTCGTTGGTACAGACAGCTAGACAATCGTTCAAGGGAGGTAAGCGTGACAATCTGCCATACGCAGCGACTGTTGATACGGACGTTAAGTCTTAACGACGTTCCCGAACTGACCGGAATGCTCAGCGACCCTGACGTCATGCAATTTTCGGTTCACGGGGTTTGTGACGAGGCGGCCACTCGGCGGTTTATCGAAAGGTGTATGGCGTGTTATGCCGATGATGGTTTCGGGCCGTGGGCATTAGTGGAAAAAGACACCGACCAGTTGGTGGGGTTTTGTGGTATCAGCGCCGAAAAGGTGAATGGTGTTGAGGAAATGAGCCTAGGCTATCGGCTTGCCAGACGCTACTGGCGCAAAGGCCTGGCATCGGAGGCGGTGAAAGCGGTGCTTGGCGTTGCCTTGAGTCAAGCGCTGACGCCGTCTGTGGTTGTCATTATTGAACCCGAGAACATGGCGTCTCTCAAGGTGGCCGAAGCCGCCGGATTTCGCGAGTTCGAGGTTCTCGAATTCCATGACCGCCAAGTGAGGGTATACCGGTTAACGTTGCAACAGTGGGCATTGCACAACAATGCTGCGACATTGGCAGGTATTTGAAAAAAGGCGCTCACGGGGTTAACCGCTTGTTGAAAGCTGAGATCGACGCCATGCGCTGGGTGTGGCGTTTTCCTGGCGGGCCCAGATGCGCCTTAGCTGTCGTTCATCACCGAACCCCGACGCTTCGGCGATACGCCCAAGGGGCCAGCTTGTCTCGGTCATCAACGTTTTGGCGCGCTGCAGGCGCAGCCCTGTAATATATTCGCCTACCACCATGCCGGTCAGGCTTTTGAATCGCCGCCGGAAATGGCGTTCACTCATGGCAGCCTGTGCCGCTAGCGTTTCGATGCGCCAGGTTTGCGAGGGGGCCGCACAGATTGCATCCTGAACGCGATGTAGCCGTTCATCCACATGATTGCGGCCTTCAAGCCAGGCGCCTAACTGAGGTTCCTGCCCGCTGCGCCTAAGATACAGCACCATCTCCCGTGCTACTGCCAAGGCCAGCGAGTGGCCGCAAACGCGGGTCAGCCAGAACAGCATGGTATCAATTCCCGTTGAGATCCCCGCGCTGGTCAAGTAGCGGCCATCTTCAATAAAAATACAGTCGCTTTGTACTCTGGCTTTGGGGGCTCTGGCCCGCAGTTGTTCGATTAGCGCGTGGTGGGTCGTGCAGCGTCGGCCCTCCAGTAGCCCTGCGTCAGCGAGCAATAACGTGCCGGAACACACCGTCATCAGCGTATCGGCAAACTGCGCGTTAGCCTTGAGCCAGCCGACACATTCCTGCTGCGCCATGAGGTCAAGGCGATTGCGATACTGCCCTGGGATCAGCAATAGATGCTGATAGGGCAGCTGTTCAGGTAGCGGGTCAATTCCACTAAGCGTCAGCGGCCCCAACCATTGCATGGCCGACGCTGGGCCGATGTAGCGCACCTCAACGTCTACTGAAAGCCGGTCTGCGCACTGCAAAACCTGGAGAGGGCCTATCAGATCAAGCGGCACCTGGCCTGGCATCATCAATACCGCTACCCGCAAGGTGTTGCCGCGCTGGGATAGCGGCTGGCTATTTAGCTGTTCATCACTCACGCGTTGTTTGCCATTCGTTAATCAAATCCTGTGTCAGGATAATACGCGCAAAGCGGTCTTCAAGGACTAATTCTGTGCGTGCCTTGATATCTTCCGATGACCAGGTGATTCCCTGGCGCGTCATGGGAAACGTCAGGGTTGCATCGCTGACAAAATCGACCTTAAAACCGAGATCAGACGCGATGCGGGCAGTTGTTTCACAGCATTGTTCGGTACGAATGCCGCTAATGGCAAGCCGTGTAATGCCCCGTTCGCGCAGCCAGTTTTCAAGCTGGGTATAGCTGAAAGCATTGTGGGCACGTTTATGGAAAGTTACCGCTGCCTTATCGTCAAAACCTTCAAGCGGGTGAATCAGGCCAAATTCAGGGTCAAAAGGCCCTTGGCTGCCTGGTTCTTCGTGAAAAATGCGTACCATTGGTATACCGTTTTTTTGCGCTGTATTCAGCAGTGCGCGCTGCTTAGGACGCCATGCTTGCGCCAGAGACTCTAGCCAGTAATCGCGCGCGGGAAAGGAGGCTTGAACGTCAATTAAAAGTAAAGCGGTGTTAGAAAGGGGCATGGTACGCCTCGTTGTGCTGGAATGAGGCGACAGATTAGCGGTTACAACATTCCCTAACGACGCATTTCGCGGCCTGAAAGCGGACATTTTCGGCCCAAAGCATGGGGCGTTGAACAAAACGTCAACAGACTCTAATGTTGTATCTCCTGTGGCAATTGAAGACAGACTCAGCGTTCAATGGCTATGATAAGGTTGCTTCAGGCTCTGGCCACTCAGTGGCGGAGACTTTCATAACGCCGGATGAATGTAGACGATGCCCTTGATTGCTAACACGCCCGAACCGCCTTACTACGCCGTTATTTTTACGTCTCAGCGGACTGATATAGATGATAACGGCTATAACGAAATGGCTGCCCGAATGGTTGAACTTGCCGCCCGGCAGCCAGGGTTTCTAGGGGTTGAATCGGCCCGTGAGGAAGTCGGTGTCACGGTTTCCTACTGGGCCGATGTCGCGTCGATTAAAGCGTGGAAAGCTCACGCTGAACATCAGGAAGCCCAGCGCTTGGGGCATCAGCAGTGGTACCAGCATTTTAAAACACGTATTGCCAGGGTGGAGCGCGATTACGGGATATGAACAACACGTCATCTGGGTCTCAATCATCAAGCCTTCATCCGCCGCCTGTTTTCTGGCGCGATGCTCGTCTGCCTTACGTTGAGCTGCGAAAAATCAGTGACGCAAGGCAGGTTTGTTATGCGCCGCATAGCCACGTTGAGTGGTCGGTGGGAGCGGTGACCTCTGGCAGAAGTACGTTTTGCTATCGAGAATCGACGTACGCTATCCGCGCGGGGGATCTGGTGATGATGAATCCTGACTGGGTGCATGCATGCAATCCGGTTGAGAACCAGCCCTGGGCCTATCTGATGCTGTATGTAGATGCGCAATGGCTGGCGGGCTTGCGCTATCAGATCGGCGTTCTGGAGACGCCTAGCTGGGTAGATATCGAGACAGCGGTGATTTCAACCCCAGCCTTATATGCCCACTATTGTGATATGGCAGCGTGCCTCTTGGATCAGCAGCGCTCGATTTCAGAAAAGCACACGGCGCTCACCGGGTTTCTCACTACACTGATGTTGGCGTTAGCGCATGAAACCCGCGCTTCCCGCCCCCAGCCGCCGGAGGGCTTGCGCGCTGCTGCCGCGTACTTGGAGGTAAACGCCGCGGTTGATGTTTCCCTCGATACGCTGTGTCAGTTAACCGGTTACAGCGCCGGGCATCTTATTCGTGCGTTCAAGCAGCATTATGGCCTGACACCCCACGCCTACCTGATTAATCGACGTGTCCAGCTGGGGCAACGGGCGCTTAAACAGGGTGAGTCGATTGCTGATTCCGCCCTGTTGGCCGGTTTTAATGATCAACCTCATTTTCAGCGCACGTTTAAGCGCCTGGTAGCCGCGACGCCTAATCAATACCGTCGGCCACTATCGAAACACCAGGAATAAACTGCTCGCCAGCAGGCAGATAGCCAGAAAACGATTAATGGTCAGTAAAATAAATGGCCGATTGATGTAACGCTTCAGAAAAGCACCGGCATAGACCCAGCTAGCCAGAGACAGCCAGCAGATTGGCAAGTAAACCAGGGCAAATAGCCACAGCTGATGAGGGTCATTACCACTGGTGTAGGCACCGATGCCGGAGGCTGATGCCAGCCACGCTTTCGGGTTTAACCACTGCATCATGGCGCCGGTGATAAAGCCAGGCGGTTTATCGGTGCTCTGGCCATGAATCGAGCCGTCATGTCGGAAGAGTTGGTAGCTTAAATAGAGCAGGAAAAGCATGCCTGCCCAGCGTAACGCCTCTTCCAGCACTGGCATGAGCTGCAGCAGTGAATACAGTCCCGCCCCGATTGCCAGAAAAAGCGCTATAAAGCCTAACGTTGCACCAGTCACGAAGGTTAACCCTTTTGCGATGGGGTAATCCGTGCCGCTACTCAGGCACACAATATTGACCGGGCCAGGGGAAATAGACGCCGCCAGTGCAAACGCAGACATGGGTAACAGTAGTGAAACGCTCATTATCATTCTCCTGAAGGGGAGCGTCAGTTTGCAGTAGCGTCTCAACGGCGTATTGAACAAAATTGAGATACCGCGCCATTGCGCAAGATTCGGGTGTGCGTGATGGCACGGGCTGGTTAAGCTTGGTGAATGCGGTGTTTCGATAAGCTCTGATGAGAACCGGTTTATGAATGATTATGCGCGTATTGAAAAAGCGATGGCCTATATGGTGGCGAATGCCGCTGATCAGCCATGTCTGGATGACGTGGCGGCGCAGGTGCATTTGAGTGCTTACCATTTTCAGCGCATATTCTGCCGTTATGCGGGGATCAGCCCCAAGCGTTTTTTACAGGCGCTGACGCTGGAGAGAGGCAAGCAACTGATTGCCTCGGCGGAAAGCCTGGCCACGACCGCGCATTCGTTGGGGCTGAGCGGTAGCTCGCGTCTTTATGATCACTTTGTGCAGCTGGAAGCGGTGACACCGGGTGAATTCAAGCGCCAGGGGGAGGGGGTTGACATTGCCTACGGCGTGCATCCCACGCCTTTTGGTGAGGTGCTGGTGGCGATGACACCAAGGGGAATCTGCCGAATGGCCTTTGTGGCGGCTGGCAATCAGGCGTCGCTGTTGGAGCAACTTGGCAAACAGTGGCCGCGCAGCACGCTAAACCACCGGCCTGAGGCCACCCGCTATGTGGTGGATGCCTTGTTTCTGAAAACGTCTCAAACGCCGTCGGCGTCAACACTCCCCGTATTGCCGCTACACGTAAGCGGCACCAACTTCCAGATCGCCGTATGGCGAGCACTGCTGACGATTCCGGATGGGCATCTGGCAAGTTACTCGCAGATAGCCCAAGCACTGGGCATGCCAAAATCCTCTCGTGCTGTTGGCAATGCCGTAGGGGCTAACCCGATTGCACTGTGGATCCCCTGCCACCGTGTGATTCAGCAAAGCGGTGCGCTAGGCGGCTATCGCTGGGGCGTTGAAACCAAACAGCAGGTACAGGCGTGGGAGGCTGCCCAGCATTCCCCTTTGCTCGCCGACTGTTCATAAAACGTCAATAGACCCTAGTGCCCAAACACCGACCAGCCGGTGTGCTGGACAAACATTTCCAGTGCACGCGTGCCGAGCAGGCTATTGCCATAATGATCCAGCCCCGGCGACCATACGGCCAGCGAACCGCGGCCGGGTGCAACTGCCAGAATACCGCCGCCAACGCCACTTTTGCCCGGTAAACCCACGCGGAACGCAAACTCCCCGGAGGCATCATAGTGGCCGCACATCATCATCAGCGAGTTGATCCGGCGGGCGCGCTGGGGCGATACCACACGTAAATCGCTGGGCTGATTGACGCCATCGGAGGCCAGAAACAATCCGGCGTGAGCCAACTGGTCGCAGCTCATGGCAATCGCGCACTGGTGGAAATAGGTGCCGAGCACTTTGTCGACATCGTGGCGCAGACGGCCAAAGGCTTTCATGAAATGCGCCAGCGAGGCGTTGCGGTCTTTGTGCTGCATCTCGGACGCGGCGACCTGATGGTCAAAACAGATACTGTTATCGTCGGCGATGTAGCGCACAAAACTGAGAATTTCTGCCAGGGTCTCTTTGGGCTCGTGGCCCATCATGATGGCATCAACAATGGCAATCGCCCCGGCATTAATAAAGGGGTTGCGCGGCTTTCCGCCCTCGTGTTCAAGCTGCACGATGGAATTGAACGGGTCGCCGGAAGGCTCACGCCCAACCTTTGACCACAGCCCGTCTCCCCATTTGCCTAGCGCAATGGTCAGGGTGAAGACCTTGGAGATGCTCTGGATCGAGAAGGGGGTGGAGGCGCAGCCCGCCGAGAAGCGTTGGCCATCTACCGTGGCCAGGCTGATGGCGAATCGGCTGGGGTCTACATGGGCTAGCTGAGGAATGTAGTCAGCTACTTTGCCCCGCTCGGTTTCAAGGGCAAGTTCGGCGGCAATGTCGTTGAGTAATTCTTGCATTAAATACGGGTTCGTTTGGCAGCGTAAAGCGTTACCCTAGCGGAAAAGATTCGGGTTGTCTGCCACGTGCGCTGGTTAGTGAATCCGGTTCTGTGCCTTTTCGCTCTTGTTTGCACAGGTTGGAGCGGTCAGGTAAATCCTTGAAGGTATTTAATATTACATTTGTGTACCATGAAACACTATTAGACTACCGCAGTGCCGACTATTACGGAGACTTCCCCATGCCTCGTTCTGAAATCAGCTATGAAGAGGTGGCGCGCGCCGCCGCTATGTTGGTCGAGCGTGGTTTTACCCCCTCCATCCAACGGATTCAAGGAGAATTGGGCGCTGGCAGCCCAAATTTAATCCATGGTCATCTACGTGCTTGGAAAATAGCTCAACAGCCGGCTGAACGTGAACCCGTGCACTTACCCGAGGCATTGCTGCGTGCATTTGTCGATGAGATTGAGCGACAAGTATCAAAGGTGCGTCTCGAGGCGGAAGCACACGTTGAAGAGGCACTGGAGGCGGCTGATACTCTTGCAGAAAACGGCCATGAGCTTGAAGTCAAGACGGAGCAATTTCGCTCACTCGCCACACGTCTGGAAGGTGAGTGCGATAAGGTTAGTCTTGAGCGTAACGAAGCCGTTATGGAAGTTGAGCGTTTGCGCAAGGCATTAAACGATGAGCGTAACCAAGCTAAAAAAACGCAAGAGTCACTTGTGCAAGCTCAGGAGCGTATCAGCTTACTTGTTGAAGAGCGCGATAAATACCGTCAGGAAAGTATGGAAAACCAGCGTGCACTTCAGGTTACAAGACGCTTGCAACTCGCTGCAGAGAGAGCCAGAGCCGTTGCTGAAACCAAGCAGGCAGCGGCTGAGCATAATGTTATTGAACAGCGAGAGGCTTTGAAGGCTGAACGCCAAGCCCGTCGGCTTGATGCCGATACAGTACGCAAAGATATTGCACTAACGCACAGCGAATGGAAGGAGCGCTTGGCGGTATTGGAACAGAAGGTGCAGAAAGCTGAGCAGCGAACGGTTGCCGCAGAACGAGAGCGTTCAAAGCTTGATATCCAACTCAAAGCACTGAAAAGTCAGGATGGTGTAAGGTCTCCTGGCAAACGCCGTATGGAACGTAATGAGTAAACGCTGACGCTACGCTTATCAGCGGTGATCAAGGGCCTCTGATGTTTCCCAGGATGCGTCAGAGGCCTTTGTGCCGTTGCGCCACCTGCGTTCGCCCGCTAAAGTTTGGCGCAATTTCGCAGGATGAGTGCCGATGACCACATTGATGATTCAGGGAACCACCTCTGACGCAGGTAAAAGTACGGTGGTTGCCGGGCTGTGCCGAGTATTAAAACGCCGGGGTGTCTGTGTGGCACCGTTCAAGCCCCAGAATATGGCGCTGAATAGTGCCGTTACCAGCGATGGCGGCGAAATAGGCCGCTCAACCGCGCTGCAGGCCCAGGCGGCCGATGTGGCGCCGCATAGTGATATGAATCCGGTGCTGTTAAAGCCGGAAAGCGACCGAGGCGCTCAGGTGATTCTGCGCGGCAAGGTGCATGGTCATATGGATGCACTGGACTACCATGCCTATAAGCGCACCGCCAAAGACACGGTTATGGCGGCATGGCAAGCGCTGGAAAGCCGCTTTGATGTGATCATTGCTGAAGGTGCAGGCAGCCCGGCCGAGGTGAATCTGCGTGAGGGTGATATCGCCAATATGGGCTTTGCCGAAGCCGCCGACTGTCCTGTGCTGCTGGTAGGGGATATTGACCGTGGCGGTGTCTTTGCTCAACTGGTTGGCACGCTGGCGCTCTTAAGTGATAGCGAACAGGCCCGCACACTAGGGTTCATTATTAACCGTTTTCGCGGCGATATTACCCTGCTGGAGCCGGGTCTTGAGTGGTTAGAGGCGCGCACCGGCAAGCCGGTGCTGGGCACCTTGCCGTATCTGCAGGGCCTGTTGCTGGATGCTGAAGACAGCATCGGTGAGGTACACGCTGAAAAGCGCGAGCACACGCTGAACGTGGTGGTCCCTGCGCTGCCGCGCATCAGTAATCATACGGATTTTGACCCGCTACGCCTGCATCCCCAAGTGTCATTGACCTTTGTGGGGCCAGACCAGTCAATACCACCTGCCGATGTAATCATTCTCCCCGGTAGTAAAAGCACCGCCAGCGATCTGACATGGCTGAAGCAGCAGGGCTGGGACGCCGTTATCGCCCGGCACCTTCGCTATGGCGGCACCGTGCTGGGAATCTGTGGCGGCTTTCAGATGCTGGGCGAGTGGGTGGATGACCCTGATGGACTGGAAGGTCCATCAGGAAAAGTTGCAGGCTTGGGGCACTTGGCGATGTCCACCCGCATGGTGCCAGGCAAGCAGCTACGCAATGTCAGCGGTGTGACAGCGGCAGAGCGGGCAACGGTGGCTGGGTACGAAATTCATAACGGCGTCAGCGAAGGGGCTGCACTCAACCAGCCATTGTTTGATCTGGGTGGCCGGTTTGACGGCGCCATCAGCGACGATGGCCAGGTGTTAGGCACCTATCTGCACGGCCTGTTTGATCACCCCGAGGCCTGCCAGGCACTGCTTACGCGGTTAGGACTGGCATCAGCTGCGCCCGTCGATTACCGTGCCCACCGAGAGCAGGCGCTGGAGCGTTTGGCTGACACCCTGGAAGCGCATCTGGATATTGATGCCATTCTAGTAATGTTAAAAGCGCATGGTGCTTTTCAATGATTCCCCTTGATGCTTGCCCGTTTTAGGCGTGGCTGAACATCCTGATGAGAGTATGTAATGAAGGTAACCCAGATTAGTCAGAGTGCCCCGCGAGATGCCTGTTTGGCCACCCTGTGCGCCAAGGTGTACGGGCAGCAGGCAGGTTTAACGCCACTGGTGGTCTTTGCCGGCACCCGAAACGTTCTGTTTGCCCAGGAGGCAGCGCGCCTGTTAGCGGGCGTGGACAGTGATGGCAAGCCGCTCGCGTTAGCGTTGCTGGTATTGGATGAAGCCGGTGAGGGGATGACGGTGACGCATACCTGTGAGTTTGTCGATGGTGCTAAAGCGCGCCTGATCAGTGAGTTAAGCCTGAAAGCCCCGTTACGCGTTGAGGTAAGTGACACCGCCGACGAAGCTTTTTACCAGCAGTGTGGCATCACCCGCTGGTTAACGGATGAAGGCAACCTGAGGGTGGGGTTGGGCGCACGCCATCCTGCCAAGACCCTTGAGAACCTGGCGCCAACGCTTACGCTGGATGAAGCATTGATTCTACGCCGTTTCAAGCATGACCCGGCGGCGTTTGCTGCCGCAAAAGACGCCTTTCTAGCCGGGCTGGATAGCTTTCCCGAGACGCTATAAGCCATAAACCTTATTGTTCTCGCCACTGTTCGAAGCGTTCCTGCAAATGTGCTCGCACGCGGGAATACCAGGCGACATCTTTGGCAATCGCCGTTTGATTGTTATAGGGGTGGGTGGGGATATGCGGGCGGATATCAAAGCCGTCAGGGTGCTGGTGCATTAACGCCGATGCCGATTGGCGGGCAGGCCCGTAAGCAATGCGTTCCGCCACGGCTGCAAGGCGTTCGGTGGTGGTGGCAAAACGTATAAAAGCGCGGGCGGCCGATTTGTTGCGGGCCGAGGCGGAGATGGCCCATGTCTGGTATTCCTGTATCTGGCTATCCCAGAGTATCTGAATCGGACTGCCTTCGACGATGGCGGCAAAAAAACGTCCGTTATAGCCGGACGCCATGACCACCTGGCCGCTTTCCAGTAACTCGACCGGTTCACTGCCTTCTGTCCACCATAGGATGTGCGGTTTGAGTGTCGAGAGGCGCCGAAACACCAGCGCCATGCCACGCGGTGTGCTGATCAGCTCATACAGGGATTCACGGGGAACATCATAGGAACGCAAGGCCCATTCGATATTGGCGTCGGGGACATCCTGAAGCGCGCGTTTGCCCGGAAAATCTTCCAGATTGAACAGGTCTTCAATACGCTCAGGACGAAACCCTCTGAACGCGCGGGTATCGTAAGCCACCACGGTGGCGTACAGCGTATGCGTCAGGCTGCATTCTCTCAGCGCACCGGCAATAAAATCCCGGTCGGCTGGCGTTCCGTCGGCACCGTCTGGCAGGTCATCAAGTTCCAGCTGCGTTAATCGCCCCTGTTCGCACGCCGCCATGGCATCGTTCATGTTCATATCAATCAGATCCGGCACACGCTCAGCCTTCAGAACATCAAGGCCGCCGCTGTAAGGGCGGGTTTCAATGGGAATGCCGGTCTCCGCGGTAAAAGGGCTGAAAAGCACCTCTTGCAGCACTGCTTGATAAGCGCCTCCCCAGGTGGCGATGACCAGCGGTGATTGCGCCATGGCAACCGGGTTCACCGAGAGCAGGCCAGTCAGCGTCAGGCTGGCGAGCAGGCTGTTAGTGGGGCGCATATTCCTCCCGGCGCATGTCTTTGAGAATATCCAGATAGGCGCGAATGACATCCGATTCAACCACAGCACCGACCAGGCGATGCTGCCTATCAAGAACCGGCACGCTTTCACCGACAAATTCACGCAGGGCGTTCATGCTTTCCCATAGCTGCATGTCCTCATACATGGTCAGGTCATCTGTGGAGCAGTAGCGGCTGGCGGGTTGGTCGGGCGGTGAACTGACCAGCGAATGCAGGTGGACAGTGCCAAGATAGCGGCGCTCGTGATCCACCAGGTAGGCATCCGCCGCCTGTGCCTGGCTGATGGCCGCAATGGCATCACTGACCCGCGTATCCTTGTGCAGCTGTAGGCAATCCTTGGTGACCAGCGGTTTGATGGTATGAGCGCATAGCAAGGCCTTGCTACGCCCGCCGGAAAGATCAATGCCGCGTGTATGGAGTTGGCGGTCAAACAGTGAGCGCCCAAACAGCCGTGAGGTAGTCAGGCTGGCAAGTGCCACGCTGCTTAAAGCAGCAATGGTCAGTGGGTAATGGCCCGTCATTTCGAATACGATCACCACCGTGGTCATGGGCGCGCCAATCACCGGAGCGGTCACCGCGACCATGCCGCACACCGCATACACCACCACTGCGGATGAAGATCCGCCAAGCGTTGCCACCAGGCTGCCGAACAAGGCTCCGAACAGGCTTCCGATCAGTAAAGCCGGGCTGAATACGCCGCCAGCAAAACCCATGCCAAGGCACCAGGCGGTGGCAAGTATTTTCAGCACCAGCAGCACGAGCAGTTCCCAACGGCTGAAAGCTTCGTCAATCAGCGAAAAGCGTAAACTCTCGCCGCCGTTACCGAGAATTTCCGGCACCCACAATGCCACGACACCCAGCATCGCACCGGCAAACGCCGGGCGACTGATAGCGGGAAGGGGCATCGTTCTGGCAAACCGGCTCATCCATAAAATGGATTGCATATAGACAACAGCCACCAGAGCACTGGCTGAGCCCAGCAACAGGAAAAAGCCGAATTCCCAGAAGTGCAGGATTTCCGCGGACTCGATCTGGAGAAGAGGAACCTGCGGAAGAATGGTATTGGCGGCGACGTAACTGACAATTGAAGCTACCGCGATGGGCGCCAGGGCTCGCAGTGAGAAATGGCGCAGAATGACTTCCTGGGCAAACAGAATGCCGGCGATGGGCGCGTGGAAAATCGTTGAGATGGCAGCCGCCACACCACAGGCAATGGCAATGTTGCCCATGGAAATATCCATACGAAACAGCTTCGACCATAGCGACCCCAATACGCCGCCCAGATGAACCAGAGGGCCATACTGGCCCACTGAGGCGCCGCTACCCAATGAGAGCAGGCTGGCGATTCCCGAGAGCAAGGCTGGCCGTGTCGCCAACTTTCCTTGGCGCGTCTGTACGGCGGCAATGACATCCGGTGGGCCCTGAAAGCGTTTGTCTGCAATGAAGTGCTTGATGATACCCACTGCCAGCCCGCCCAGCGCAGGTACCAGAATGGTGGCCACGATCAGGATGAGCTCATTGTTGGCCATCATGCGGCTGCGCGGCGATATCAGCAGGGTATCGTTCATCCATGTGATACCGGCGACGAAAAGATTGGCAATGATGGCTGCCGACAAGCCAATCAGAATGCCAAGCCCCGCCACATGGCTTGTTTGCAGCAGTGTCCTTAGTGTTGCTTTCATCTGCTTTCCTGGCAGTGGAAAATCAAGTCGTTATTTTTATTTGAATTAATATTAGGTTTATAGACACTAGTGTAGTCATAAATCTTCCTCGCATTGTGTGCGATAAAGACAACGTACGTTAAAAGCAGAAGAAAAAGGAGTTTCGGGATGAAAACCATTGGCCTATTGGGCGGAATGAGCTGGGAATCAACGCAAACCTATTATCGTCTGCTCAATCAGCAGGTCGCGGCGCATCTTGGTGGCTTGCACTCGGCAAAAATCATTCTCGATAGCGTGGATTTTGCGGATATCGAAGTGTTACAGCGGGCCGGTGAGTGGGAAGCCCTGGGAGATCTGCTGGTGCAGCACGCCCTGAGAGTGGAAACAGCAGGCGCCGATTGCCTGATGATAGGCACTAACACCATGCACCGCGTGGCCCCTCAGGTCGAGGCGGCAATCTCCATTCCCCTGGTGCATATTGCCGATGCCACGGCGCAGGCACTGCTGAAAGATAACGTACAGCGCATCGGGCTTCTGGGCACGCGGTTTACCATGGAGCAGGCATTTTATCGCGAACGCCTGGAAGCGCATGGCATTGAAGTGCTGGTGCCTGATGAGGCCCAGCGTGATGACGTTCACCGCATCATTTATGAGGAACTGTGCCGTGGCGTGCTGGAAGATAGTTCACGCGCGACATATCTGGGTGTAGTGGAGGCATTAACCCAACGAGGCGCTGATGGAGTGATTCTGGGCTGCACGGAAATCGGCTTGCTGATTAACCAGAGCGACACCCACACGTCGCTTTATGACACGACGTTTCTGCATGCGCAATGTGCCGTTGAGTGGGCGCTGGCATGAAAAAACAGTGAGTTAAGACCAAAGAGTGATCTTAACGTCAAAGCGTTTTCATACTGTGTTATTGTCGACAAAATTCTGTTTTTGGCAGCTGTTTATACGACGTTTGAAGCTTTTGGGGTGTTAGTTTTGACATCTCGTATTGATTGTCAACATTGAGTCGGTAGGTGAGTGGTGCTGTAATGCACAAAAGGTCGAATGTTTTCTCCCATCTGATACACGTAAAACAACGTCTTCAAACAATAACAATAGCCATGAGGACTGGATAATGAACCATCAGACATTATGAGGAAACGTCGTGCTGCTCAAACGTAAGTATGGAGAAGAACACCCCTACTGGCCGCTTGGCCCTTTCAAGCTCCGCCTGCCTTTCATCCATTTCCGTTGGGAAATACCCGAGACGATTCAGGCACTGGTGATGTTTGTCATCGGGCTAGGGATGATACCTCTACTGGAACAGTACTTAGGACTTCCTTACGATGTCGCCCTGGCTTATGTCGTGGTGTGTGGCATCGGGTTTATCCTGCCGCCGCTGTTGGGGGTGCCTTTTGTCGCGGGTTGGATTACCCCGGCGATTCCTGTGGTATTGCTGTTTATCGGCCAGTTTGAACCCGGCCCTGAGGCCATTCGCGCCATGGTTGCCTTGCAACTGATGGTGACGGCGATTTTTCTGTTGATGGCGGTAACCCGGTTAGGTTCGAAACTGGTTAACAGCGTGCCGGATTCTATCAAGGCCGGTATTCTGTTAGGGGCGGGTATTGCCGCCATCAGTGGGGAAATCAGCGTGGGCGGGCGCTTGTACGAAACGCCCATCTCTTTGGGCATCGGCGGGTTGATCACCCTTTATGTGCTGTTCTCTCTGTCGTTTCGTGACCTGACCGAAAAATTCCGCTGGGCACGTAACATTGCTGCCTATGGCATGGTGCCGGGTATGCTGATCACCATGGCGATTGGCTGGGGCGTGGGTGAATATCCGATGCCGACGGTTGAGTGGGGTATCGCCGTGCCAGACTTTGGTGGCATCTGGGCGTATCTGCCGTTCAGTATTGGCTTACCGGGTATTGAGCTGTTAATGGCTGCGATTCCGACGGCCATCATTGCCTATATTATTGCCTTCGGTGACATTATTGTCGGCCAGAGCCTGATCAAGCGGGTTGACCATCTGCGCCCGGATGAAAAAATTGAAGTGAATGTGGACCGTGTTCACCTGATTACGGGTCTGCGCAACCTGATGCATTCCTTTCTTGCTCCTTATCCGGGCCTGGCGGGGCCGCTATTTACTGGTGCCATGGCCACCATTGCTGAGCGTTACCGTTACGGTCGCGGTGCCATGGATACCATTTATTCCGGTGCCTCGGTTTTCTGGATAGTGGGGTTTCTGGCGCTTTTCATGCTTCCCCTGGTCACCCTGTTCCGGCCGGTATTGCCGATTGCGCTGTCGATTACGCTGTTGATAACCGGTTATCTGTGCATTGCCGTAGCCGTTGAACAGATCAAGAATGCCACCGCCATGGGTGTTGCCGGCATCATGGGGGTAGTGCTGGCGACTCATGGGGCAGCCTGGGGCCTGGGCGTCGGGGTGGTGCTTTACCTGATGATTGAGCATCGTTCGCGTCGTCATGCGCAGGATGAAGCTGATGAGCCGATTCATGTGGAAGATGATATGGCGGTAGAGTCGGAAGAAAAACCAGTCATCTAAAGACCGGTCAGCCAAGGATAGTCTTGAGGCCGACAAAAAACCGGCGGGCTCTCAAAGCCCGCCGGTTTTTATTGCCTGCTGATAAGGGTGACGTTTATAGACGTTCAAAAATAGTGGCGATACCCTGGCCGCCGCCAATACACATAGTGACGAGGGCATAACGCCCACCCGTGCGCTCAAGCTCGTAGAGAGCTTTAGTGGCAATAAACGCACCTGAGCAACCCACTGGGTGACCAAGCGCAATCGCGCCGCCGTTGGGGTTGGTTTTCTGCATGTCTAAGCCAAGGCCCTTGGCTACTGCCAGCGCCTGAGCGGCGAAGGCTTCATTGGATTCAATCACATCCATATCGCCCAGAGACAAACCGGCCTTTTCCAACGCCAGCCGGGAGGCGGGAATCGGGCCTTCGCCCATGATTTCATTGGGCACACCTGCCACTGCATAGGAAACCACGCGGGCAATCGGTTTATGCCCGGCGCTTTCGGCCGCCTCGGCGGATGCCAGCACCATGAAGGCAGCGCCATCGTTAATGCCAGACGCATTTCCAGCGGTGACGGTGCCATCTTTTTTAAAGGCAGGGCGCATCTTCGCCAGACTTTCCATGGTGGTGCCAGGTTTTACATGTTCATCGGTATCGACCACCACCGGGCCTTTGCGGGTTTCAATGGTGATCGGGACGATCTGTGACTTGAACCGGCCTTCTTCAATGGCGCGTGAAGCACGGGCATGAGATTCCACGGCAAAGGCATCCTGCTCCTCGCGGCTGATGTCCCATTTCTCCGCCAGGTTCTCGGCGGTGATGCCCATATGACCAACACCAAAAGGATCATTCAGCGTGGCGACCATCATATCGACCATGCTGGTGTCGCCCATACGTGCACCTGAGCGCATGGCGGGTGACAGGTACCCACCGCGTGACATGACTTCGACGCCACCGCCAACCCCGTAATCACAATCGCCGAGCATGATGTTCTGGGCAGTGGTCACAATGGCCTGGAGGCCCGAGCTGCATAGGCGGTTAACCGCCATCGCGACGGAGTCCATCGGTAGGCCGGCCTGAATGGAAGCGACGCGGGCGACATAGGCAAAGCGCGAATCGGTAGGGATGCAGTTGCCTACGGTGACGTAATTGATCAGGGCGGCATCCACCTGGGAGCGGTTAACTGCCTCCTTCATCACTTGCCCCGCCAGTTCATGGGGCTCTATGGAGCTCAGGCCACCGCCAAAGGCGCCAATGGCGGAACGAACGGCACTTAACACAACGACTTCTCGACTCATTATGGTGTTCCTATTGTTGTTGTTGACTATTGTGAGTTGACTTTTGTGAGTGGTTAACGCGTCGCTTGCTACGTTAATTTTAGAGATTAGCACATAGCCTCACGTCTATATGACACGACGTTCGTTTACCCGGTGTTTCTTACTTGGCCAGTTGCCCCATGGCCGCTTCCAGACCTTCCAGGGTCATGGGGTACATGCGGTCGTCGATCAGCTCGCGTATCAGCTGGGTAGAGTAGGTATATTCCCAGGCTCTTGGCGGCATCGGGTTGAGCCAGGCCAGGCGCGGGAATGCTGATGTCAGGCGCTTGAGCCAGATGCCACCGGCTTCTTCGTTGAAGTGCTCGACACTGCCACCCGGGTGGGTGATTTCATAGGGTGACATGGCCGCATCACCGACCACCACGACCTGGTAGTCATCGCCGTAGGTATGCAGCACATCCATGGTGGGAATGCGCTCGCTGCCGCGCCGCTGGTTATTGCGCCAGACCCCTTCATACAGGCAGTTATGGAAGTAGTAATGTTCCAGATGTTTGAACTCGGAGCGGGCGGCGGAGAACAGTTCCTCGCAGACGCGAATGTGGTCATCCATGGAGCCGCCGACATCGAGAAACAGCAGTACTTTCACCGCATTGTGGCGTTCCGGGCGCATCTGGATATTCAAAAGGCCGGCGTCGCGGGCGGTTTCGCGAATCGTGCTGTCAACATCGAATTCCTCCAGGGCGCCCTGGCGAGCAAATTTGCGCAAACGGCGCAGCGCCATCTTGATATTGCGGGTGCCGAGTTCGAGGGAATCATCGTAATCGCGAAAACGGCGTTCATCCCAGACCTTGACCGCGCGACGGTGGCGCGAGCCGTCCTGGCCGATGCGGATGCCTTCAGGGTTGTAACCATAAGCCCCAAACGGGCTGGTGCCGCCGGTGCCGATCCACTTATTGCCCCCTGCATGACGTTCTTTCTGCTCTTCCAGACGCTTTTTGAACGTCTCGATGAGCTGTTCCAGCCCACCCAGGGATTCAATCTGGGCTTTTTCTTCATCGCTTAGCTGCTTTTCGAATTCGCGGCGCAACCACTCATCCGGTATCAGGGCTTCAATCGCGGCGTCCATGTCTTCGATGCCTTTGAACCAGGTCGCAAAGGCCCGATCAAAACGGTCGAAATGGCGCTCATCTTTGACCATGACCGTGCGTGCCACCTGATAGAAGGCTTCCATGTCGGCAAACACGACGTCACGTTCTACCACAGCGTGCAAATCAAGCAGTTCACGCAGTGATACCGGCACGCCTGTGCGTTTCAGTGTTTCAAACAAGCCGATAAACATAGCTTAGCGCCCCGTGTTTTTCTGGCGGCGAAGCATGAAGGCCAGACGCTCAAGCAGCTGAGTGTCCTGTTCGTTCTTGACCAGAGCACCTGCCATCGGCGGCAAGGCCTTGGCGGGGTCACGGTTGTAGAGGGCTTCCTGAGCCAGCTCATCCGCCATCAGTAGCTTCAACCAGTCAACCAGCTCAGACGTGGAAGGCTTTTTCTTCAGCCCCGGCGCATTGCGCAAGTCAAAAAATACTTCCAGTGCCTGGCTGACCAGCCGGGGCGCAATGTCGGGGAAATGAACATCGACAATCGCCTGCATGGTCTCGCGGTCGGGGAACTCGATGTAGTGGAAAAAACAGCGGCGCAGAAATGCATCCGGCAGCTCTTTTTCGTTGTTCGAGGTGATGATAATGATCGGGCGCTGCTCGGCGCGGATGGTTTCGCCGGTCTCGTAGACGTGAAACTCCATGCGGTCGAGTTCCTGCAGGAGATCGTTGGGGAATTCAATATCCGCTTTGTCGATCTCGTCAATCAGCAGGACAACCCGTTCCCCCGCGCTGAAGGCTTCCCAGAGCTTTCCGGGCTTGATGTAGTTACCAACATTTTCAACGCCCTCAACGCCCAGCTGGGAATCGCGCAAGCGGCTGACCGCATCATATTCATAAAGCCCCTGGGCGGCCTTGGTGCTGGATTTGATGTGCCAGGTGATCAGCCGGGTGCCTATTGATTCGGCCAGCTCCTCAGCCAGCAGTGTTTTGCCGGTGCCTGGCTCGCCTTTGATCAAGAGAGGGCGTTCCAGCACAACGGCTGCGTTGACTGCCTGTTTGAGAGCATCGGTAGCAATGTAGGAGGACGTGGATTCAAACGCCATGAAGATTCCTTGGTAGTTGGGAAAGTCGTTGAGAAAGTAACTGAGAACGAGCAAGTAAGAACTGAATTCAAACAAGTGTACGTGAGGAGTTTAAGGATGTCTTGGGGGAGGCGTGCACTGCCGTGTGGCAGCGCAGCAATTTTTTGCGCTGCAAAAGTGCACCACGACGGGTGCCTGGCGTGAAAATAAAAAGGCGAAAACGTCGCTTCTTGTATAACTACTTGAATTTAATGAATTAATAAATTGTTGGCACGCGAATCGCAATATAAAAGATATAGGGCGGATTACTCGCCGCCCAAGTCGCTGCCATGCAACATCTAGGGTTAAGAACCATAGGGTGCTAAGTACCAGATGGGACCATAAATCTAGCGCATGGCAACGATAAACCGAGTGAGCTGGCGTGCTCCACCTGGTCCCCTTCGGGGGGCCTTTTTTATGCCTGCGTTTTTATCGCCGCATTGCTTCAGCGACGTTCTTTCTCAATAACGTTCTCTTTCAGGAACGTTCTTTTCAGCATAGCATGTCAGGCGCTGAGGGCTAGTTTTAGGGCGTCAGATTCTCATAGCCATCTTCAGTAATCACAATATTATCTTCAATGCGAATCCCGCCGCAGGGCGTGAGCTGCTCCACCAGAATCCAGTTGATGGGTAATGACTGATTGCGCAAGGGTGCCAACAGCATGGGGATGAAATAAAGCCCTGGCTCAATGGTGATGACCATACCGGCTGACAACTTACGGGTTAATCGTAGGGCCGGGTGCTGCGAGGGAGGCGGCGCCGGGTCACCTTCAGGAGTCCGTAATCCTGCCACGTCATGCACTTGAATGCCCAGTAAATGGCCCAGCCCATGAGGGCAGAAGGCGCGGGTGACACCCTCCGACACGGCGGATTCAGCACTGCCACGATAGATGTCATGGCGGATGAGAATATCGGCAAGCCCCTGATGCATCTGTTCTTGCAGCTCAATAAAGCTTTTACCCGGCCCGGTCTGTTCGATCAGTTGGTCTTTTAGCTCGTGCATGGCGTCGATCAGTGACTCGAACAGGGCGGGCGCATCCGGCCCCAGATGGGTGCGGGTAATATCCGCGCTGTAGCCGCGAAAGCGCCGTCCGGCATCTACCAGCAGGCTAAAGCGTTGATGGGTGGGCTGCACCTCATAATGTTGATAATGCAGCACGCCCGCATGCTGGTTCATGCCGATGATGTTGGAATAGGGCACCTGAAACTCGCGCTGTCGGCTGGCGGCGAGATAGGCCAGTTGAATATCGAGTTCGCTGGAGGCCCCGGCGAAAGCGGCGTGGGCGGCCTGATGCCCGGCCATGGCCAGGCGGTTGGCCTCACGGATGCAGCTGATTTCATAGGCGCTTTTAATGACCCGTAATTCATCCAGGGCAAGCAACAGGTCTGGCGGATTGGGAGTGCCTTCGGGCAGGGGCAGGCTGGCATGTTCCAGTGCCGCCATATCCCCGATCCAGGCGCTGTTCCGGGGCAGGCTGGGCGCTTGTGTCTGTGTGCAGAATTCAACGTCGAACTCAGCCACCCAGGGTTCATCTGGCAACGTGGTGGGTTGATGCCAGAAATCCGCCGGTGCGTGCAGGTGCAACCTTGGCTTCGCTTGCGGGGTGATGACCAGCCAGCTATGTGTCGCCTCGGGAAGCGGTAACCAGTGCTGAAAATGCCCGAAGGACTGAAAATTAGGCATCTGGTCATCGCCGTAATGCGCCGTGGGGTGGCCGCTGTAAATGGCAATGGCATCGAGATTGAACTGACTCATCAGTGAGCGATAGGCGTTGAGCAGATGCGCCAGATGCTCTTTTTGCTGGAGATGAAGCTGATCGGACATAGCGTGTGACCTGTCATGATGACGCCAGGCGCTCAGGCAGCGCTAGCGATGTGAAAACGTAAATGAAGGCAGTGCGTTCCAGAACGCATCAAGATCGGTATGGTGTTGAGCCTGATGGCGGTATAAGCGTATTTCCAGAGGAACATCCCAGCGCTCATCGCCGGCACGTTTGAACACACCGCTTGCCAGCTCAGCCTGAACGCAGCGCTCAGGTAGCCAGCTCATCCCATAGCCCAGCGCCACCAGTTCCTTGATGCCAGCGGCATACAGATTTTCGCTCTGGATATTTAAAAAGGTATTGATGGGCATTCTCGTCAGATGCGCTTTGAGCGCTGATCCTAGCAAACCCCGTTTCGGGTAGGCCAGCCAGGGCAACGGTGCCTGGCGTTGCCCTGGTAACAGGTGGTTGGGGTTGCCATCGCTATCGCAGGCCGTGACTGGAATAAGCCGTTCCTGGCCGACGACACGATAACGGCAGGTGGAGGTGTCGATATCCAGCTCGCAGCGCTCAACGGGCCAGTAGCAGAGTGCCAGATCACACTCTGCGCGTGTCAGGGCCTGGAAGTAGTCTCCCGCGACCCAACCGGTCGCTCTGAGGTAGGGTTGAACGCGCTCCTGCCCCCCGTTAGCGGCCAGCCATTCCGGCAGAAAGTGTGCCAGCAGACTCTGCGGCGCGGCCAGCATAATCCGTCGTTGCTGCCCGGCACTGATTTCGCGCACTCTGTCACGGGTTAGCCGCACCTGTTCGGTCACCTGCTCACACAGGGTCAGGAACTCCTCGCCCGAGGGCGTGAGCGACAGCGGTAGCGTTTGGCGGTTGATCAGTGTCACTCCCATTTCTTCTTCCAGCAGCTTGATGCGTCTTGAAAAAGTGGGTTGGGTGACATGCTGTTCATCCGCCGCCCGCGAGAAATGCCGGGTTCTGGCCAGGGCAATAAAATCTTCTAGCCAGCGAATTTCCATGGGTCTTCCTGCGGTGCCTGTGAAAGGTCGTGGGCGAAACGATCATTGACGATGATTATAACCGGTCTTCCTCCACGGCGTGGCATGCCACTCGGGTGCCGTCATTCTGCGTTTGCAGCAGGGGGATTTCCTGCTTGCAGCGAGCATTGGCGTAGGGGCAGCGTCCATGGAAAACGCAGCCGCTGGGCAGATTCACCGGCGTGGGCACTTCACCTTCCAGCCGGATATGCTGCGGGCGGTCATCTTCCAGACGAGGAATCGCCGATAGCAGTGCCTGAGTATAAGGATGACGTGGCTTGGAAAACAGGGTGGCCGTACTCGCCACTTCGCAAATCGTACCCAGATACATCACCGCAACGCGGGTCCCGAAGTGTTCGACCACGGCCAGATCATGGGTGATAAACAGGTAAGTGAGGTTATGTTTGCTCTGAGCCTCCATCAGCAGGTTCAGTACCTGGGCCTGAATCGATACATCGAGAGCTGAGATCGGCTCATCGGCGACGATAAATTCCGGGTCGACCGCCAGGGCGCGGGCAATGGCGATACGCTGGCGCTGGCCACCGGAAAACTCATGACCAAAGCGCTTGCCCCAGTCCGGGTCGATACCAACGGAATGCATGACGTCTTCGACTTTTGCAACAATCTGCGCGCGGTTCCAGTCCGGGTGGTGAAGGCGCAGCGGTTCTTCCAGGGTCTGCTGAATGGTCATGCGCGGGTTCAGCGAGGCATAGGGGTTCTGGAAAATCATCTGCATGCGTTTGCGATAGGGCAAAAGCTGGCGCGGGCTCAGGTTATCAATCCGCTGGCCGCCATAGTGAATCTCGCCTTCTGACGGATTAAGCAACCCCATGACGGTGCGCGCGACAGTCGATTTGCCGCAGCCGGATTCCCCCACCACGCAAAGTGCTTCGCCGCGTT
This sequence comes from Halomonas sp. LS-001, assembly GCF_052983955.1. Classification (NCBI taxonomy): domain Bacteria; kingdom Pseudomonadati; phylum Pseudomonadota; class Gammaproteobacteria; order Oceanospirillales; family Halomonadaceae; genus Halomonas; species Halomonas sp. LS-001. Next base: position 2,077,482 of record NZ_CM129816.1, on the reverse strand, counting down.
TGATGTCCAGGTTGACGCCATTGATGGCATGCACATGCTCCTGATGGCGCACCAGCTTCCCGCCCTTGAATTTCAGCTGGTCGAGAAAATCACCGGACAGCGAAAAGCGTTTTTTCAGGTTGCGAATCTGCAGCAGTGAGTCTGCACTTTCTTCATTCTGGGTCGGAATCGTTGGATCCCGCATCGCCTCTGCCTGCGCGCTCATGAGGTTTCCTCCTTAAGTCGGCGATCTTCCAGCAATTCAGCCACCATGTGACAGGCGACACGACAGTTGCCGGATTCAACAAATTCAGGTACTTGCTGCATACATGCAGGCCTTGGCTGGCCATCGGCACGGTTGATGAAATCGCAACGCGGATGGAAGGCGCAGCCATCAGGCAGGTTGGACAGTGACGGCATGCTGCCGCGAATCTGGTTGAGCCGTTCGCCGGGTGTGGCCATCTGCGGCAGGGCGTTGATCAGCCCCTGGGTGTACGGGTGTTGCGGATCATTGATGATTTCACGGGTTGGCCCTTGTTCAATCACGCGTCCGGCGTACATTACCAGCATGCGCTGGGTCACCTGACTGACCACACCCAGGTCATGGGTAATCAGAATCAGGCCGACATTATGCTTTTCACACAGCTCCAGCAGCAGCGCCATGATCTCGGCCTGAATGGTGACATCCAGCGCGGTGGTGGGCTCATCGGCAACGATGATGTCCGGGTCAAGCAGCAGGGCGATGGCAATGATGATGCGCTGGCGCATACCGCCTGACAGTTCATGAGGGTACTGGTCAAGCCGGGTGTCCGGTGAAGGGATCTGAACCTGACGGAGTTTATCCAGGCAAATATCCCGGGCTTCCCGAGAAGAAATGCGGCGATGCGCCTTGAGGCATTCGACCATCTGTTCCCCGATGGACAGCACCGGGTTCAGGGTCATCATCGGGTCCTGAAATATCATCGAAATACGGTTGCCGCGCACCTTGCGTAAGGCGCGTTCGGACAGGGTATTCAGCGGCTTGCCATCGAAATTGATGCTTCCACCGGCAATGTAGCCAGGCTTGGCAATCAGGTTGAGCAGCGAAAAAGCCGCGACCGATTTCCCCGCGCCGGACTCACCGACGATCCCCAGGCGCTCACCGCGTTCGAGGGTGAAAGAAATATCGCGCAGGGCATGAACATCCCCTTGACGCAAGGCGAAACGAACATCCAGTTGATTGACTTCCAGCAGTGCCATGGTCTTCAGCCTTTATAGAGTCGTGGATTCATGACATCGCGCAGCCAGTCGCCGAGCAGATTGATCGACAGCACCAGGACAATCAGCATGGCACCGGGAATCATGGTGATCCACCAGGAGCCTGACTGGATATAGTCGAAGCCTGACTTGATCAGCGAACCGAGTGACGGGTGGGTTTCCGGCATTCCCAGACCCAGAAACGACAGGGCCGCCTCGGAAATGATCGCATTGGCAATCTGTACGGTAGAAATGACGAAAATCGGTGACATCGTATTGGGTAGCACATGGCGGAACATGATGCGTTTGCTGGAAAGCCCCATAACGCGGGCCGCATCAACGTATTCCTTGTTTTTCTCGGCCAGCACTGAAGCGCGCACGGTACGCGCATACTGAGGCCATTCCGCCAGACCGATAATCAGAATGAGCATGATTACCGCGTAATTGCTGTAGAACGTGCTACCCATGGTGGCTTTGACGATAGCACCGACCACGATGGCGACCATCAGGGTGGAGAAAGATAACTGGATATCGGCCAGACGCATAAAGAAGGCGTCTACCTTGCCACCCAGATAGCCTGACATCAGACCAAACGTAACGCCGAGCAGCGCCTGAAGGGCGACGGCACCAAAGCCGATTAACAAGGAAACTCGAGTGCCATACAGCACAATTGACCATAGATCACGGCCTTGAGCATCGGTGCCGAGAACATACTCGGCGTCAGATCCGTCGATCCAGAAGGGGGGCAATTCCGAGGCCATGATGTCAATTTGCGCGAGGTCGTATGGATTGGTCGGCGCTAATAATGGCGCTGAAAAAGCGGCGATAACCATACAGATAAATACAGCCAGACATAGCTGCGCGGTATAGTCGCGCTTGAAGCTGTACCAGAGATAGGAGTCACGCAGCCGCTCCCAGCGACTTGGAGTTGTTTGTACGCTAGTCGTCATGCGGGCTTACCAGTCAGTTTGACAGTGGGGTTCACCAAGCCGTAGATCACATCTACGATGGTATTGGTGACGACGAAGATGACGCCGACAATCATCAAGTAACTGACGATTAACGGAATATCGGCGTGATTAATGGCATCAAGGAACATCAGTCCCATGCCAGGCCATTGGAAGACCGTTTCCGTCAGAATGGTGTAGGCCACCATGGTGCCTATCTGCACGCCACCAACGGTGATTACCGGTAGCATGGTGTTTTTCAAGGCATGCAGAAAATAGATGCGGCGCATGGAGATGCCTTTGGCGCGGGCATATTTCACGTACTCGGATTGCAGTACTTCCATCATTTCTGCACGAATGAGACGGATAAACAGTGGCAGCATGATAGAAGCTAACGAGACAGCCGGTAGCACCAGGTGTTGCAGGCCGTTCCAGGAGGCCAGATTGGTTTCCCAATCGCCAAATACAGGCACCAGGTCATAGCCACGCCCAAAGGAAGGCATGTTGCCTTCTGTGGAGAAAAGTCCATTTAACCAGGCCCCCCAGGCGGTGCTTTCAGGGAATAACGAAGTTGTTATGCCGATAGAAAAAATCTGGATAAGCACAATCGCAGTAAGAAATACCGGAATAGAGATGCCGACGATCGAAATGCCCATAAAAAAACGTGAAATGAGTGAGCGTGGTTTAATGGCGCTGTAAACCCCGATGGGCACCGAAAACACGACGATAATCAGGGTGGAAGCAAACACCAGTTCCAGCGTGGCGGGTAAATACCGGGCAATTACTTCCAAAGCGGGTTCGCGATAAAAGTAAGAGTTACCAAAATCCCCCTGTACAGCGTTCTTGGCGAATCGCGCATACTGCACTAGAAAGGAGTCATTCAGGCCCAGGCGTTCACGAAGTGCTTCACGCTCGCTTTCCGGGACTGACTGTCCGACCATCTGTTGAACAGGATCGCCCAGGTTATCCTGGATGGAAAAGGCCAGTACGCTGATGACAAACATCACCAGCACGGCGTGCATTAGCCGTTTGATTAAAAAAGCAATCATGGCTTACGCCACCTCTTTTTAAAGGGTTGCAGTTAAGGTCGGCAAGAATGGTGGCGGGCAGTCATTATTGTTAAACGCCCCTGAAAGCTTCGCTCACGATATTTTCCGTGAGCGAAGCTGATCAAACTGCCTGATGGCTGGCGCCTGTTTTTAGCGCTCGATCACCAGATCACCCAGGTAAGGAAAGTCGATGGCATTGACGATAGGCTCGATATTGACATCATCCGCAGCGGCATAAGCCAGGTTCTGCCAGTGCAGCATGATGTAGCCGACATCTTCATATAGCATGGCTTCCGCTTCGCGAAGCATCTGGTTACGTTTTTCCAGATCCGTTTCGCTATCCGCCGCCGTCACCAGAGCATCGATTTCTTCGTTGCAGTAGCTGCCATAGTTGTATTGGCCAGCGCCCGTCTCATCATCAATGCAGAAAGAGAGGTACTGGAAGAAGTTCGCAGTATCTTCGGTATCAGCGTGCCAGCCAATCATCGCCATATCGGATTGACGGGTATCGTACTCAGGCCAGTACTGAGCAAGCGGCATGGTGCGAAGGCTAACGTCAATACCGATCTGCGCCAGCATGTTGGATACCGCTTGTGCGATCTGAGCATCGTTCACGTAGCGGTTGTTCGGGGCGATCATGTCAACGCTAAACCCGTCCTCATAGCCCGCTTCAGCCATCAACTCTTTGGCACGTTCAATATCGTAGCGCGGCGTCAGGTCCGGGTTGTGGCCGGAGTAGCCCTCTGGAGAGAACTGACCTGCTGGCGTGGCGAAACCACGCATCAATCGATCAGCAATGGCTGTCTGGTTAATTGCCAGATCAACGGCTTGACGAACACGTGCATCCTGGAAGGCTTCAATGCGTTCTTCATTCATCTGAAAGCCGATGATACGTGTGCCGTCAACTTCTACCAGATTGACGCCATCAGCGTTGCGTACGCGGTCCAGATCATTGGGGGGAACGGCATCAATAAAGTCGACACCGCCTGAGAGCAGGGCGGCAACACGTGAAGCATTCTCGGCGATGGGCGTCAGCACAATTTTGGATACATTACCTTCCGTTTCGGTATCCCAGTAATTGTCAAAACGTTCGAAGTTGACTTCGACACCCTGGCGGCGGTCTGTGACGATGAAGGGGCCAGTGCCAGAGACATTACGCGATGCATAAGAGTTGCCCGCCTTGACAATTTCAGACTTGTCAGCGCCACTATCGGTTTCGCCGTTATAAAACTCGCTATCCATCGGGAAGATGTAGGTGGCCAGGTTGAGCAGCAGCGGATACGGCTCTGTCGTGGTGATTTCCACCGTATAGTCGTCGATGGCTTCTGCACTGGCGACAGGTTCAAAAATGGCACGGTAATCAGGGCTTTCCTTCAGACGCTCAACGGTCCAGACCACGTCTTTGGCGGTGAACTCGTTACCGGAGTGGAAGGTAACGCCTTCACGCAATGTCATGCGTGTTGTGGTTTCGTCGATCTGCTCCCATTCAGTGGCCAGGCGCGGCTCGAATTCAAAATTCTTTGTCCAGCGAACGAGCGGATCAAACGCCAGGTGAGAGAATCGCAACATGCCACCAGACAGCTGCTCATGAATATCGAGGGTTTCAGGGTCGGCTGAGTAACCAATACGCAATGTTTCCGCACTGGCTGTCATTGGCAGTAGTGCCGCTCCCACCATGGAAGCACCCACCAGAGAAGCCAGCAGTGTCTTTTTAAAGGTCTTTTTTGTAGAAACAGCATTGAGCGTCATAGTCATTCCCAAATCATCTAGCCAGTTATTTCCGAAAGAATTGTGGTAATACTTTCAATCTTTCGATGGGCTTTCCGGCAATTATTATTTATTTCGATCACGCATTGTGAACGATGCATGTAGCGTTGTTTAACATAGAGAGCGACACGCAAAGTGCACAATCGAAATAATGACTGAAGCTATACGGCTTATGAATAGCGACGCTAAATGGGGGGCTGCGGGTGATCCTGGTAAGACTAAAGTCGGTAGGTTGCACCCAACAGCTGTTTGATTATTAGAGGAATGTGTATTTATCTTGTTTCGGTGCTAATTAACGAGACGCTAGCTAAAACGCTCTTCGAGATAGGTGTTGATGTCATCGGATTCATACAGCCATTGAATCTTGCCATCAGGATGCTGGATTTTCAGGCAGGGCACTTTAACCTTGCCGCCGCCTTCCAACAGGTCCTGTTTGTGCTGAGGATCAACCTGGGTGTCACGTAACTCAATGTTCAGGCCCAGGCGTGCCATCTGTTTACGCACTTTGATGCAGAACGGGCAGGTGCGAAACTGATAAAGCGCGAGGTCTTCACAGGCGCGGTCGATCTTGGCCTGAGCGTCAGGCGTGCGCTCGACCGCTTTCGGAGTGGACAGTTTTTCAGAAAGAATCATGAAAGGTGCGAGCAGTACGCGAATCGTTCGGAAAAAGTAACGCAACACAATACGCATGGTTAACTCCATTGGTGGGTGTCGAAGGACAGCATAGACGCGCATCCTGCATCAATCTTTGCGTGTTGTCACACTGTCTTGTCCCGTTGTCTTGTCTTACTGACTTGTCCTGGTGTCCTTTCAAACGGCGCTGTACCTGGCAGGTGAGCTGTCGAGGCTTCCATGCTAGGCTGAGCGGCGATATTTCAACGCCCGTCAGGCGACGGCAAGGCTTCGCCAGACAGGCAGTGAATGATGACAGGCCTTGACTGGGCCATTATCAGAGCCATCACTAGAGCCATTATTTGAGCCATCACCAGAGCTATTATTAGAGGAAACAAGGCGCGATGCATCTGCACATTATAGGGATTTGCGGGACTTTCATGGGTAGCCTGGCGTTATTGGCGCGAGAGCTTGGGTACACAGTGAGTGGCTCGGATGCCAATGTTTACCCGCCAATGAGCACACAGCTGGAAGCCGCGGGCATTGTGCTGCAGGAAGGCTACCGGGCTGACAATCTGATGCCGGCACCTGATCAGGTCGTAGTGGGGAATGCCCTTTCCCGCGGTAATGTCGAAGTAGAGGCTCTACTCGATAGCGGCCTGCCTTATACCTCAGGCGCACAGTGGTTGGCCGAACATGTACTGCAAGGGCGCAAGGTGATTGCGGTTGCGGGTACCCACGGCAAGACAACCACCGCAAGCCTGCTGGCGTGGCTGCTGGAAAGTGATGGCCAGACCCCTGGCTTTCTGATTGGTGGTGTGCCGCGTAACTTTGGTGTTTCCGCCAGGATTGGCGATAAGAAGGCGCCTTTTGTGGTGGAGGCTGACGAATACGATACGGCATTTTTCGATAAACGCTCCAAGTTCGTGCATTACCGTCCTGACATTGCGCTGCTGAATAATTTGGAATTTGACCACGCGGATATCTTCCCGGATCTGGCGGCGATTGAACGCCAGTTTCATCACCTGATCAGAACCGTGCCTTCGAAGGGCGCACTCCTGGTGGCGGATGATCAGCCCGCGTTGCAACGTGTGTTAGAGCAGGGCAGCTGGACACCGGTAGCCCACTTTGGGGCGCATTCACAAAGCCAGTGGCAGTTCGAACTTGAGCGTGACGATGCCAGCCGCTTCCGGGTGATTTACCGCAGCCCTGACGGTGATGAGGATGCGGTTGTCGATTGGTCGCTGAACGGGGAATATAATGCGCGTAATGCCCTTGGCGCGCTGGCGGCCGCTCATGCCTGTGGTGCGGACCTGGCCCGCAGCTGTGCCGCGCTGTCACGCTTTGAAAGCCCCAAGCGTCGCCAGGAAGTACGTGGTGAGGTCAACGGTATTCAGGTGATAGACGATTTTGCCCATCATCCCACGGCCATTGCTGCGACACTTTCTGGCCTGCGGGCGGCAACCCCCAAAGGGCGGTTATTGGCGGTAATCGAGCCACGCTCAAACACCATGCGCCTGGGGGCTCTTAAGGCCCGCTTGAACGACAGCGTGGCCGCTGCGGATCATGCTTTCTGGTATCAGCCACCTGGGCTTGACTGGTCCATGCAGGCGTTGATTGAACCACAGGGAGATAGGGCCAGCCTGCATCATCAGATTGATGAGCTGGTGCAGGATGTGGTGTCACAGGCTGCGCCGCTGGACCGTATTGTGGTGATGTCAAACGGTGGCTTTGACGGCATTCATGAGCGCTTGCTTGAGGCATTAACGGCCCGGAAAACGAAGCGCTGAACGCTGTAACGCTCAATGATCTAACCTCGGGAGTACGTTTTTTTGACTCAGGCAACCTTTAAGTCTCCGGTGACGGTGGCACTGACCGGCGCCTCCGGTGCGCAGTATGGTCTGCGGCTGATTGATGTACTGGTGGCTTCTGGTCACGAAGTGTGGGTGATGATTTCCAAAGCGGCTCATATGGTGATAGCCACGGAAACTGATGTTTCGCTGCCAGCGCAACCACAGCGCCTGACCGCTGCGTTGATAGAACGTAGCGGCGCTCAGGAAGGTCAGATACGCTGCTTTGGCCGCGAGGACTGGATGGCGCCTGTGGCCTCTGGCTCTGGGGCCGCGTCGGCCATGGTGATCTGCCCATGCTCAACAGGAACGCTTTCGTCGGTGGCGACCGGCGCCAGTAATAACCTGATTGAACGGGCCGCCGATGTGGCGATCAAGGAACGTCGTACGCTGGTGATGGTTCCTCGTGAGACACCATTTTCGCCCATTCATCTGGAACACATGCTGACCTTGAGCCGCATGGGCGTGGTCATTCTGCCGGCGGCACCGGGTTTTTATCATCAGCCTGCGTGTATTGATGATCTGATTGATTTTATCGTTGCACGGATTCTTAACCAGCTGCAGATCAGCCATACCCTGGTGCCACGCTGGGGTGAGCAGTGATTCTCAAGGAAGTCCGCTGATGCTCTCATTGTCGACTCTGTCTGTCTTTGTGCCGACGTTTCTGCTCGTTTCCCTGACGCCGGGAATGTGTATGACCCTCGCCATGGTGCTGGGGATGACGCAAGGCGTGAAGCGAGCTCTATGGATGATGGTGGGTGAACTGGTTGGTGTCGGCCTGGTGGCGGCAGCGGCTGGGGCTGGTGTCGCGGCGTTAATGCTCAAGCATCCTGAGATCTTTGCATTGTTCAAATGGGTAGGGGGTGCTTACCTTGGCTACCTGGGTGTGATGATGTGGCGCTCACGTGGACGCATGGCAGTGCCCACTGAGTTGGAAGGCGGGCCACCCGCCGGGCGCTTGCAGTTGGCCGCTCAGGGATTTCTGACGGCTGTTGCCAATCCAAAGGGGTGGGCATTTTTCATGGTGTTGCTGCCGCCGTTTCTGGATAGTACACGACCCTTGGCGTTTCAGTTGGGCGTTTTGATCAGCGTTATCCTGACGATTGAATTTGCCAGTCTGCTTGTGTACGCCACTGGCGGAAAAACACTGCGGCGAGTGCTCGGCAAAAGTGGCAATGTGCGCCTTTTGAACCGCATCGCAGGGACTCTGATGATCGGCGTGGGCATCTGGCTGGCCGTTGGCTGATTGAAAATATGCCAGACCATCAGGCGCTTGGTAGGTAAGCAAGACGTGCCACTAACATGGCAAGCGATATGCTACATAGCCATACCCAGGGTAATGACATCAGCGGGCGGCGTTCTTTCTGCTGCCAGTTGAGCCTCACCAGCGCACACACGATCAAGCCCAATAGTGCCCCACCCATCAGGTCTGTCAGCCAATGTACGCCTAATACCAGACGTGAAAGCGCCATGGGTAGACTCAACGCGATGGCCGTCCAATACGCCCAGAATCGCTGTCGCCGCGCTAATCGTGCCGCATAGAAAGCGGCGGCAAGCCCCAACACCACCACGGTTGTCGATGTATGTGCACTGGGATAGGACATTGAGCCGATCAGTTCATCGGTGATCATCGGGCGCTCGCGCCCAATCAGGGCTTTGCCAAGGGTATTGAGCAGGGCAATTCCCACCAGGGCTGCCAGCCAATGACTAAGTAATGCCCAATAACCTCTGATGTACATCCATATCCCCCAGGGCAGTGTCAAGGCCAACACACCATACAGGTCGCCAACGCGGGCGAGAGTGGCTGACACGGCCATCAGGGTGTCGTTACGTAGCCAGTCGAATAGTTGCTGCACGTGCAGGTCAAGCAGGGTAGGCCCCTGCTGTTGCATTACCCAAAGGGTGCAGGCGGAAAATCCCCCAATACACATCACCAGCAATAGTAACGATGCGATAGGCACTTCACCTTTCTGGCTCATGGCCAGCCAGGGGCGACGCAGCAGGGAAAAGCGACGCGCGGCGAGCATCGACCAGCGGTAAATGCTGCCTTGTCGCGATGTTTGTGTTCGCCCCCAGGAAAACAGTACTGCCAGCAAAACCATGCCAGCCATCAGGATGAGTAACGCTATTTCCAGCCCCGCCGGTAATGTCAGACGCTGCTGCCAGGTATGGCCTAACCAGTAGCCAGGGAGCGTGTAAGCAGGTGCCCACAACAAGGCCGATGCCAGGTTGGCACCCAGAAAAGTGCCTGATGGCATACGCATCATGCCGGCAATCAAGGGAATGATGGGCCTGACCGGTCCAAAAAAACGGCCAATGAACACAGAGTAGACGCCATAACGAAGAAAGAACTGTTGTCCGCGCTGCACCCATTCCGGATGCTGAGACAGTGGCCATCGATTAAGCACCCGGCCTTTTTCCCAAAGCCCCAGCTGGAAGCTGATGAGGTCGCCGACAACCGCACCAATAAAGGCAGCCGCCAGCATCCAGATAATCGCAATATCCTGATGACCTGCCAGCGAACTGGTTGCCGTGATCAGTACGACACCCGGCACTAAGAGTCCAACCAATGCCAACGATTCAACAAGCGCAATGATTCCAATGAGTAGAACCAGCGTAAAGGGAGACAGGCTTAACTGCTGAATAAAATCCACCATGGATGTCAACAACTCTTCAATATTAGCGGTCGAAGATGATAACCCCATCATCGATCAGAAAGACACTAAACGAGACTGTGGCTTATTCAGACGTGTCAAAAACGCGATTGGCGAGGGTTTGGCCGCGTTCTTCAAGGCGCTGCATAAACACATTAAAAACCTCTCGGTGACGAGGGAGGCAAGCCACGATACGGGCGTCCAGCTGGCCTGTTTCGACCAGTACGCAGCGGGAAAGCCCTCTCTGTAGACGCTCGCGAACCAGCAGAGCACCGCTTTCTGTGGTGTCAGGGAGCACTAGCCAGAAAGTGGACTGATTTGCTCTTCCCAGCAGGTCATGATCGCGACAGCGCAAGAGAACCTCACTGCAGAGCCTTTCCAGCAATGCCAGCTGGGCGCGTCGGCCAAACTGCTCCCCCACCATGTCAAACTGCGGCAGATGTATGACCAATACTGCTAGTCGACGCCCAAGGATATAGGACCGCTGATACTCATTGTGCAGACGTTCCTGCAGGGATTGTGTTTGATAGGCATTACAATCGCTGTCGTTCGGGTCGGTGGCACGCAGCAATGCCTGACGACGTAAATGTTCCCAGCGTGGTAAGGCAAGCAACAGGAAAAGCGCGACCATCTCCGGTATCCACGCTGGATCGTGGCGTGCGGTGGGGGTCAACCACCACAGTAATGGAATCAACAGGATATTGACGATCAGTACGGGCGTCAGAGGCAAAAGAACAAAGGAAGCAGTGATGGGCAGCCCCAGCCAAAGAGCAGATGCACCGCTTGATGGCTGCATGACAGCCTGGATAACAATCAGATAAACACAGCAGAGTAGAATAATCCGCGGGGCTAATGGGTTAACTCCTTGACCAACGTGCATGAGCAACGCCGAGACCAGCAGCAGCTCAAGAAAGGCCGGCAGAAAAAACATGCCATATTGACCCATGGCATAAAGCCACGCGGTGTAAGTGGCCAGTAGTAAAAGGCTGAGGCTGTAGGTAGCCGTCATCAGCCGATGGGGAATGTTGGGCTCTATCACAATCGCTCCACTGGACTGGCTTTGTGCTTTTGCCTGATAAGCGCATTAACGTCCAGCACCGACGTTTCTATATCAATCAGTTCGATAACATGGAAGGCAAGTTTATCGGGAATGGCCTGAAGTAAACGCTGGCGACGCTCAACTCCTTCGCTCGGGCTACGTGAAAGCAGCAGAGTGGCAACGGTTGTGCCGTTAATGCGGTAGACGTTTTCAAAATGATAAGTGAGAAGGCATATATCGCGCGCAATCTGCCAGAGTTGGTGACGTTTGAGTCGGAAAATTACCAGTTCTGAATAAATGCCTTCGCGTTCACAGCGGATCTGCTCACGGGGCAAATCCCGTACCAATTGTTCCCTTGCCCAAATGTTCAGGCCTGGGATAAGCCGAAAACGCTGACGAATGGCTCCGTTGATATATAGCAGTTGCCTGGCACGAGCCAGCGATAACAGGCTGACAATGATGAGTGTTAGGGTGATCAGCCATCCTTCAGGGTGGGATAATGTGGGCAGAATGAACACCAGACTCAGCATGGCGCTGAACAGATTGATGGCAATCACCCAGCTGCTTTGTGGCAGCATGAAAAGAGCGGCCCATGCCCATACCAGAATGCCGTTTTGTTCCGGGGCACTTACCAGTAATGCCGTCAGCAGCGCACCGGGAAGTAATTGCCAGGGTAGGTTGCCCGTTCGACGATGGCTGAAATCAAGCAATAGAGCGCTCATAAAAAGCCAGCCAACCGAAAGCCATACCACCAGTAGGGCATTCGATGTCAACTCCATTGCCATAAATGCCAACGCAACGGCGGCGGCCAGTAAGTTGGCACGTAACAGGTTAACTTTGTATTTGCTTTGCATGGTGACTTACTATTTACCTATTACGCTAAGCGTTTGCAGAGATATGTCTGCTTCCATTGGCAGATGCAGATAACAGTTGTTACCACACTTTATCCACTGACCTGCGAGCAGGATACGGCCTGTACAACGGTCTGTACAACGGTCCGTCATGGCATCGCAATGCATAACGTTGCTGGTGGATGGCGTGTGGCATGGGAGGGGGAATGGATTTTATAAAGGGCGCAATAGACATGAAAGGCGACGTTGGAGAGGTTATGAGCAATCAAAATGGCAACGGTGAGCAAGGTTCAGCGGTTGCCGAGGATATCCCTGCTTACATGCAGACGCTAGGTAAGGCAGCTCGTGCAGCCGCCAGCGTTATGCGCCGTGCATCGACAGGGCAGAAAAATGCCGCGCTGCTCGCGATGGCAACGCATCTCGACGAAAATCGTGAGCAAGTGCTGAGCGCTAACGTCGAGGATATGCAACGTGGCAAAGCCAACGGTCTGGATGCAGCTCTGCTCGACCGCCTGGCGCTTAACCCTGAGCGTCTGGAGGCGATGATAGATGGACTGCATCAGGTGGCCAGCCTGCCGGACCCCGTCGGTGAAATTGACGGTCTGCGTTCCAGGCCAAGCGGTATTCAGGTCGGTAAAATGCGCGTGCCGCTGGGAGTGATCGGCATTATTTACGAATCGCGCCCGAACGTGACGCTGGAGGCAGCGAGCCTGTGCCTTAAATCGGGGAATGCGTGTATTCTGCGAGGCGGTTCTGAGGCGAGCGCATCCAATGCTGCCTTGAGTGAGTGTATTCAGGCGGGTCTGAGCGAGGCGGGTTTGCCTGCTGGTAGTGTTCAGGTGATTGCAACGACAGACCGTGCGGCCGTTGGAGAACTGATTCGCATGCCGGAATTTGTCGATGTCATCATCCCGCGTGGCGGGAAGTCGTTGATCGAGCGAATTTCCAGAGAAGCCCGGGTGCCGGTTATCAAGCATCTTGACGGCATCTGCCATGTTTATGTGGATGCCAGCGCCGATCTGGATAAAGCTCTGGCGATTGCCGTAAATGCCAAAACCCATCGTTACGGCACTTGCAACACCATGGAAACCCTGCTGTTGGACGCATCGATTGCCGATGTCATGTTGCCTCGACTGGCAGACGCCTATGCACAGCATCAGGTGGAGCTGCGCGGGTGTGAACGTACCTGTCAGCGTTTGCCGAATGCGAACGTCGCCAGTGAAGAAGACTGGGCTACCGAGTATCTGGCCCCCGTATTGGCCATTAAGATCGTGGATGGCATTGATGAGGCGATTGCGCATATCGAACACTACGGCTCTCATCACACGGATGCCATCGTGACAGAAAATTATACGCTGGCGCGATATTTCATGGCCGGTGTGGATTCAAGCTCCGTTATTGTCAATGCCTCTACACGTTTTGCCGATGGTTTTGAGTACGGCCTGGGCGCTGAGATTGGCATCTCCACCGACAAGCTGCATGCCCGTGGGCCAGTCGGGTTAGAAGGCTTGACGACCCAGAAATACGTGGTGCTGGGCGATGGTCAGGTGCGCGAATGAATGAAGTGGCGTTGAAAATCGGGATGTTCGGGGGAACCTTTGACCCCGTGCATCTCGGGCATTTGCGCAGTGCAGTTGAGCTTTATGAAACGTTGCAACTGAATGTGCTGCATATGATTCCCGCGCCACGGCCACCCTTGCGAGATCAGCCTGAGGTCTCCGCGCAAGACCGACTGGCACTGCTGGAAGCCGGAATCGACGGTACGCCCGGGTTGGTGGCTGATGGTCGGGAGCTGCTCAGGGAAGGGCCTTCCTACACAACCCTGACATTGGGAGAGCTGCGCGAAGAATATGGTGCCGAGGCGCGACTCGTCATGGTGTTGGGGCAGGATGCGTTTTTGCGCCTGGCCGACTGGCACCAGCCCGAACAGTTATTTGAGTATGCTCATGTGGTGGTTATCTCACGTCCTGGCTATCGGCCTGAACGTTCGGCAGCACTTAAGGAACTGATTGGCCATCGTGAAGTCGATAGTGTGGCTGCTTTGATGGAAGCGCCACATGGCGGCTTACTGGCGTTAGCGCTACCGACGACGATGTCGATTTCTGCGACGGATATCCGTCGGCGACTTGCCGAAAGCAGAAGTATACGTTATCTGGTGCCCGCGACGGTTTATGAAGCCATCCACCAACGCCGACTCTATGCGTCGCCTTCCTGATCAGGTTGCAATAAGCGCTGGTAGTCATGCAAATAGCCGTTACAATGGCCGGTTCACAGATCACTTATACTTCATCGTTACCTAAAGGGTTGGCATTCATACGTCATGCAAATTGAAACATTAAAGACACTCGCGATCGATGCACTTGAAGAATTGAAAGCGCGCGATATTACCCAGCTGGACGTGGCGAAACTGACTGACGTCACCGATTTAATGGTGATTGCCAGCGGCACTTCGACCCGTCATGTCTCTGCGCTGGCGCAGAATCTAGTGGAAAAAGCCAAAGAGCAGGGCTTGCAACCACGTGGTGTTGAAGGTGGCGACAACGCTGATTGGGTGCTGGTGGACCTTGGTGATGTGATTGTTCACGTCATGCTGCCCGAAGCCCGCGCGCTATATGACCTGGAACGCCTATGGGCCGACCTGCCCGCTGATAGTGCGCTGGCACACGATATGCTGCGTGAGCGAATGGAAGGTCAGGTGTCGGATTCATGAAACTGCGTATGCTGGCGGTGGGAACGAAAATGCCAGCCTGGGTTGACGAAGGGGTTGAAACATACCGCAAACGTCTGCCGCGAGATTTTACGCTTGAAATTGAAGAAATTCCCCTTGGGCAACGTGGCAAGAATGCTGACGTCAGCAAAGCGCGCTTGCAGGAATCGGAGCGAATCAGAGCGAGGCTCAAAGGTGATGAATACCTGGTGGCACTGGAGGTAAAGGGAAAGACCTGGTCAACACCGCAGCTTGCCAGTGAAGCCGATGAATGGCGCATGCTGGGCAAAGATGTCGTGCTGCTGGTAGGCGGGCCCGATGGGCTGGATCCAGCCCTATCGGCGCAAGCTGATAAAATCTGGTCGTTATCTCCTCTTACCTTACCGCATCCGCTGGTTCGCATTATGCTGGCTGAGCAGCTTTATCGCGCATGGACGCTTCTTGTCGGGCATCCATATCATCGTTAAGCAGACCGATGGCGACCCGGTGAGCGGGACGTTATCGAAGATGCAATACGCTGTCGCGCCTGGCGTCAGCCTTTTATAGTGAGAAACTGGTCGCATCATGCCACAGCGCTCCGATACATTGAAAAACAGCGAAACAGAACTACGTATCTTCCGGGTTCGGGCTTTACTCGCTGTCATTGTGGTCTTTGCGCTGACCGCCTTGTTAATGGGTCGGCTGGCGTATCTGCAAGTGGTTCAGCATGATCTTTACAGCACGCGTTCGGAGAATAACCGCGTGCGGGTTGAGCCACTACCGCCGACCAGAGGGTTAATCTTCGACCGCAACGGCGAGATGCTGGCTGAAAACCGTCCTACCTATAACCTGACCATCGTACGGGAACGCGTGGATGATCTGGATGAAACCCTGGCGTTTCTGATCGATCTCCTGGCGCTTCCTGATGAAGACGTCGAAGCATTCAAGCAACGCTCACGCCAACGCCAGCGACCTTACCAGCCAGCGTTGCTGATGAGTGACCTGACGGAAACACAGATTGCCAGGCTTGCCGTCAACCGTCATCTTTTGCCAGGCCTGGAAGTCGAAGCGCAACTGCTGCGCTATTATCCCGACGCTGAAATCATGGCGCATGCGCTAGGTTATGTGGGGCGCATCAACGCAGAAGAATTGAAGGCGCTGGAACCTGGCAGCTATGCCGGAACGCATTTTATCGGCAAGACAGGCGTAGAGCGTTTTTACGAAACTGAGCTGCACGGCGAGGCCGGGCTTCGTAAGGTGGAAACCAATGCGCGTGGACGCGTTCTCCGTGAGCTTGGCAAGAATGACCCGGTACCAGGGCAGAACCTGACACTGACCATTGATAAGCAAATGCAGATGCTAGCCTATGAGCTGCTGGATGGTCGTCGTGGCTCCATTGTCGCCATTGAACCTGCCAGTGGCGACATTCTTGCCATGGTGTCTGTGCCCGGTTTCGATAGTAACCAGTTTGTCACAGGTATCAGTGTTGAAAACTATCGTGGTCTTCAGCAGAACCTGGACTTGCCGCTGTTTAACCGAGCCATTCGCGGTCATTACCCACCCGGTTCAACGATCAAGCCGTTTCTTGCCCTGGCGGGGCTGAGAGAAGGTGTGCGTACCCCTAATTCAACCATCCGCGACCCTGGTTACTATCAACTGCCGAATGACTCGCGGCGTTACCGTAACTGGCTGCGATGGG
The DNA here is from genome assembly GCF_052983955.1 of Halomonas sp. LS-001. Lineage (NCBI taxonomy): Bacteria > Pseudomonadati > Pseudomonadota > Gammaproteobacteria > Oceanospirillales > Halomonadaceae > Halomonas > Halomonas sp. LS-001. The sequence continues at coordinate 2,061,113 of NZ_CM129816.1, read as the reverse complement.
GGCATGGCCGAGTGGACCTTGAACGCTCCATTGCCGTATCAAACAACACCTATTATTACTCGTTGGCCCATGAACTTGGCATTGATCGTTTGCACAAACAGATGAGTGCTTTTGGATTTGGTCAACGAGTTGCCCATGACGTTCAAGGCGAAAGTGATGCCCTTATGCCTTCCCGCGAGTGGAAACTGGCACGCTACAATCAGCCCTGGTACCCCGGCGAAACGCTTTCCGTTGGTATCGGGCAAGGTTACTGGCAGATAACGCCTCTCCAGCTTGCAGCAGCAACCGCGACGCTTGCTAATCGCGGTCATTGGGTCAAGCCACGCCTGGCAAGTAAGATTGGTGACGAACCGGTGCCAACGGACCTGCCCAACACGCCTGACGATATTGAATTGACCAACGATAACTGGTGGAACAGCATCTTCAATGGTATGGAAAAAGTGCTTTCAGGTCGGGAAGGCACCGCTCGCCGTACTGGGGTCGGGCTTGAATATCGCATGGGGGGGAAATCCGGCACAGCTCAGGTGTTTTCTCTAGGGCAAGACCAGCGCTACAACGCGGCCGAACTGGAAGAGCGCCTGCGCGACCATGCGCTTTTCATGGCGTTTGCGCCTCTTGAAGACCCGCAGATTGCCGTCTCGGTGATTGTCGAAAACGCGGGTGGCGGAAGTACCCATGCGGCGCATCTTGCTCGGGCCATGACAGATGCCTGGTTGCTGAAAGAAGAGATACCTGACGCTGAAGAGGTACGCGAGACCCTGGAGCTGGATGATGGAAACCTTGATGGATGAAGGACTTTAACGCATGCCCTGGCAACTGCTGACACGTCCTTTGCGACGCTACCCCGTTCGACCGCCTGACAGTGGTATTGCCCGGCGAAAAAGCCTGTGGGAAAAGATTCATATTGATCCGATTCTGGTCGGGCTGTTGTTGATCCTGATGGCATCTGGCCTGGTGGTATTATTCAGCGCTTCCGGTCAGCGTATTGAAGCTGTCTACGCCCAGGGTATTCGCTTCGTGATTGCGTTTGTCGGAATGTTGATCATTGCCCAGTTTTCCCCGACCACCTTTCTTCGCTGGGCACCGGCCGCCTATTTGGTGGGCATGCTGATGCTGTTGGCCGTAGAATTTTTTGGTGATATGGGGATGGGGGCCAAGCGCTGGCTGGTGATTCCGGGTGTTATCCGCTTTCAGCCATCTGAAATGATGAAGCTTGCTGCACCGCTGATGGTGGCCGCCTACCTGAACCGTTGCCAGCTACCTCCGCGTCTACGCGATATTGTCATGTGTGCCTTGATCATTGGCTTACCCGTGATGCTGATTGCTACACAGCCGGATCTGGGAACCTCCCTGCTGGTGGCCAGTGCCGCTGTGATTGTTGTACTTCTGGCAGGGCTTTCCTGGCGGTTGATCGCATTTGCTGCTGCTTTACTGGCATCAGCGCTGCCATTTTTATGGATGAACCTGCATAACTATCAACGCCAGCGGGTGCTGACCTTCATCAACCCCGAATCTGACCCACTGGGAGCAGGCTGGAATATCATTCAGTCGACAACCGCCATCGGCAGCGGCGGCGTCTGGGGGAAAGGCTGGCTGGAGGGAACCCAGTCACAGCTGGAATTTCTGCCCGAACGTCACACCGATTTTATTGTGGCTGTTCTGGGTGAAGAGTTTGGGTTGGTTGGCATGCTACTGATTCTGTTGCTTTATCTACTGATTGTCTGCCGTGGGCTGTGGCTGGCAGGTTCCTCCCAGGACACCTTTGGTAGACTGGTGGCAGGCAGTATTATTCTTACCTTCTTTATTTATGTCTTTGTAAACGTAGGAATGGTCAGCGGGATTCTTCCTGTGGTGGGCGTACCACTGCCGCTTGTGAGTTTTGGCGGCACATCCAGCGTTACGCTGCTGGCGGGTTTTGGTATTCTAATGTCCATTCATGCACACCGTAGGCTATTGCCACGTTAATGCACGCAGTGACGACACATAAGGAGTCTTATCGATGACAACAGCCAAAGGAAAAGGCTTCAAGCGTGCTTTAGTGCACATGCTTTTGGCAGGAGGAAGTGCCGTTTGCTTCTCGGCAAACGCCGCTGAGGTAAAAAGCTTTCATCCGGATGACCATCCTGATACGGCCGCGTTAGTGGCAGAACTGAGTGAGCAGGGCGTTTCCAGGCAATGGGTGCTTGATGCCTTGAGTCGGGCGACGTATCGCCAGGAAGTTCTTGATGCTATGGAAGGAGCTGCTGAGCGCCGTCTGGTATGGCACGAGTATCGCAATATCTTTTTGAAAGACGAGCGTATCGAGCAGGGTGCCGATTTTATGCGCCAGCATCTTCCTGCGCTGGAGCGAGCGACACAGGTCTACGGTGTGCCTGCCGAGTTTATCACTGCCATTATCGGTGTAGAGACCTATTACGGGCGCTTTACGGGTAAGCATGCCGTCCTGGATTCCCTGGCGACGCTTGGTTTCCATCACCCGACGCGCGGACGTTTTTTCCGTGGTGAATTGGCTGCCATGCTGCAGATCGCCTATGAACAGGGTGTTGATCCGGCGGAACTGATGGGTTCCTATGCGGGCGCGATGGGATACCCGCAGTTTATTCCCACCAGTTATCAAGCCTATGCTGTTGACTTTGACCAGGATGGCATTCGGGACCTTTGGAACAATCCGACAGATGCTATTGGTAGCGTCGCAAATTACTTTGCCGAGCACAGATGGCAGGCGGGTGAGCCGGTTTATGTTCAGGCACAAGGGCCTGAGCGCATGCCTGATGGCGTTGAGTATAATCAGTCAAGCACGCCTACCCAGACCCTCAACGAGATCCTTGAGGCAGGTATTGAGCCCATTGGGCCAGGTGCCGATGCTTTTATGTCTGACCCTGACCGGCTGGTGGTGCCATTGCACTTGGACGTCAGTGAAGATGAAAAGGTGTATCGACTGGGTAGCTTTAATTTCTACGTGATCATGCGCTATAACCATAGTCATCTTTATGCCATGGCCGTATCAGAGTTGGCCGAGGCCATTGCCGAGAAAGCCGCCGATGAATCCGGCAACCTGCTGGATGCCGAGATAGATTTTGAGGGGAGTTTTCAATGAAAGGTGTTGTGATTTCCCATCATCCATCAGGGGTGTCCGCCTGGCTGGCCCCCGGTGTATTGAGCATGGGGCTGGTCCTGTTATCCGGCTGTGCTGGCAAGGCGCCAGCGCCAACACCAGCTGAGTCTTCTGGTACGCAAACGGTGCAGACGCAGCAGCCAGCGTCAACGGGAGGGCGTTATGCGATCAGTTCCGATGCCTATCCTCAGGATCCGCCGGATGTTTCCCGAGTGCCGGATGCTGAGCCACGGCTAGAGCCACCTTCGCGTGCCGGTAACCGCCCAACCTATGAGGTGTGGGGGAAAACCTACCATGTTATGCCGGATGCCAGAGGATACGTCAAGGAAGGAACGGCTTCCTGGTATGGCGAAAAATTTCATGGTTACGCCACCTCTAATGGTGAAATCTATGACATGTACAAGATGTCGGCCGCTCACCGTTCCCTGCCGTTGCCAACCTTTGCTCGGGTGACCAGTCTTGATAGTGGGGCGTCTGTGATTGTCCGGGTGAATGATCGTGGCCCTTTCCACAGTGAACGTGAAATTGATCTTTCTTATGCGGCGGCTTATCAGCTCGGGTTTACCGATGCCGGTACCGGACGCGTCAAGGTGGAAGTCATTGATCCACAGCGTTGGATGGCGCGTTCATCGGGCAATGTCGGCCAGAACAATACTGCCCCAACGGCATCTGTTTCTGCTGCGCCTGCGCCTGCGCCGATGACGAACGCCAATGCGTCTTCTATTGGATATCTACAGGTAGCCGCCCTGGGGGATCAGAGAAATGCCGAGCAGTTAAGGCAGAAACTGGAAAATCGCCTTAGCCATGGTGTCAGGGTAGCAAGTGACGCAGGGCTTCATCGCGTCCAGGTGGGCCCCGTGCGTCATGCGCAAGAAGAGCGGGCGCTGCGAGATACGCTGCGTCAAGTGGGCTACCCGAAAGTTTTTATCGTAAAATAGCACCCAATACCTGCCTCGCACGGGGCCCAACGATTTTAGTGGGATACAGCGGTTATGAATAACCTATTGAAGAATATACCTTTACCAAGCATGTCGACGGTTAAGCGTGTTTTATCATTCACGCCAGGTGTACGACGTGTAAGTAGTGTTGCATTGGCAGGCGTTCTGACAACGGCGCTTTCGGTCACGGTCAGTGCGCAATCCATCCCTCAGCCGCAGATGATTATCCCGTCGCCACCCCAGCTGGCGGCTAAATCGTGGATCCTGATGGATGCCGATAGCGGTCGTGTACTGGCTCAGGAAGTTCCCGATGAGCGGCTACCTCCCGCTAGTCTCACCAAGCTGATGACCGCCTATCTGGTTGAACGAGAGCTGGACCGTGGCTCGATTCAGTCTGATGATATGGTCAATATCAGTGAAAAAGCCTGGCGTACCGGCGGTTCTAAAATGTTCGTCGAAGTCGGCACCCAGGTATCGGTGGATGACCTGCTACACGGCATTATCATTGTCTCTGGTAATGATGCCAGCGTGGCTATGGCGGAACACCTTGCCGGTGGTGAAGTGCCATTTGCTGACTTGATGAACCAGCATGCCACTCGTCTAGGGATGCACAATACAAATTTTGAAAATCCCACTGGTTTACCCGGGGATAACCATTATTCCAGTGCTCGGGATATGGCGCTTCTGGCTCAATATATTATCAACGACTATCCAGAGCACTATGCGATTTATTCTCAGCGTACCTTCTCTTTTGGTGGTATTGATCAGCCAAACCGCAATCGATTACTGTGGCGCGACCCAACAGTTGACGGTTTGAAAACGGGTTGGACGACGGAAGCTGGTTATGGCCTGGTCGCCTCTGCCGAGCGTGATGGAATGCGCCTGATTTCCGTGGTGATGGGCACAAATTCAGAAGAAGCGCGTGCTCAGGAAACCCAGAAACTGTTGAGTTATGGTTACCGCTTCTTTGAAACGCTGCCCATTTATGAAGATGATGCCGTATTGGCCACTCCGCGTATCTGGGGCGGTGAGCTTAATGAAGTCAGCGCTGGCGTTGGCGAGGCGGTGCACGTTACGCTTCCCCGCAATCGCAACGACGAATTACGCGCACGGATGGACTTGAACCGTGACCTGATGGCCCCCATTTCAAGAGGCGATCAGGTTGGTCGTCTGGAAATCGTGCTGGGTGAAGAAGTGGTAGGAGAGCGTCCTCTGATTGCTTTAGAAGGAGTGGAAGAGGGTAGCTGGTTCAAGCGCCTTCTGGATCAGGTGCATCGTTTCTTTAGTGGTTTAATCAGTGGATTCTTTGACTGATAATAGATTTTGAATCGCCTCATACGAAAAACGGCCTGGAGATTCCAGGCCGTTTTCTTATCAGCGTTATAAAGAGGCTGATAGTAGATGATAATGAAGGCTCAACCCGTGTGGATATTGCAATGAAATCGAATGGTAAACAAACCTTCCGCGATATGCGTCAACCGCAGCAGAATGGTGGCAAATCGCACAAGATAACTTTTCCCTGCGACTACCCGATTAAAGTGGTTGGCGACGCCGCTGACGACTTTGCTGCGGTGGTGTGTCAGATCGTTGTGACATACGCGCCAGACTTTGATGCTGATGGGATTACTGTGGTTGATAGTCGTAATGGCCGCTTTCAATCTATCAGGCTATCTATTCAGGCCACCAGCGAAGAGCAGATCAATCAGCTGTTTCTTGCCCTGAAAGCGACAGGGCGCGTGCATATGGTGCTGTGATGACATTATTGCCTGTTGAGTTGTATCAGCTGGGGCGGCGTCCTTATCTTCCTGTCTGGGAAGACATGCGAGCGCTGACCGATACCCGTAATGAAAAAACGTCAGATCAGTTCTGGCTGGTAGAGCATGAGCCAGTGTTTACTCAAGGGCGTGCGGGAAAGCCGGAACACCTGCTGATGCCGGGCGATATTCCCGTGGTGCATACTGATCGAGGCGGCCAGGTGACTTACCACGGGCCAGGCCAGGTCGTGCTATACCCGCTCCTGGATGTGCGGCGCGCAGGTTTGGGGGTGAGAGACCTCGTCACGGCGCTCGAAAATTGCGTGATTGATGTGCTGGCACGATATTCGGTGAGTGCTCGGGCTCGGCCGGATGCGCCAGGCGTCTACGTCATGACAGCCGTTGGTGAGAAGAAAATTGCCTCACTTGGCTTGCGCATTCGCAGAGGGGGGAGTTTTCATGGCGTTGCATTGAACGTTAACGGTGATTTGACGCCTTTCGAGCGGATTAATCCTTGTGGCTACGCAGGGATGCAGATGACAAAACTGGCTGATCTGACGGATCAGCCAGTAAGCGTTGAGGATGTGGGAGCACAGTTGGCCCAGGCACTTGCTTCACGGCTTCAGCGTTCGTTGATGCCAAAGCCGTGAAAAAGGCAGTGACGCTGACTAGCCAACGTTCAGTGCAGGGATAAGGTTGTTATCCTCGCCTTTTTCCTGCTGCCCGGGGACGGCCGCGGGGGATGCCAGGCCGAGGTTGTTTTTTTCGAAAACCCGGTCAGCACGGTAGCTTGAACGCACCAGCGGACCGGAAGGCACTTCCAAAAAGCCTTTCTCAAGCCCCAGAACGCGATATTCTTCAAACTCTTCCGGCGTCACGTAGCGCTCTACCGGCAAGTGGTTTTTCGTCGGGCGCAGATACTGACCCAGCGTGACAATATCAACGCCGATGGCACGTAAGTCATCAAAGGTCTGCAGAATTTCTTCGCGGGTTTCACCTAAACCCAGCATCAGGCTGGTTTTGGTAATGATATCAGGACGGTAGCGCTTGGCATGAGCCAAAGCGTTCAGTGTTTTCTGATAGCCTGCCCGTGGGTCGCGGACCCGCTGCGTCAGCCGCTCAACGGTTTCAATATTCTGTGCAAACACCTGAAGGCCGGAATCAACGACGTTTTCGATTGCCGTCGGCTCGCCGTCAAAATCGGGGGTGAGTGCTTCGACGACCACCTGTGGCGTGCGCGCTTTAATTGCTTTCACGCAGGCCGCGTAGTGAGAGGCACCGCCGTCTTCCAGGTCATCCCGGTCAACAGAGGTCAGTACGATGTAACGAAGCCCCATCAGTTCGACAGACTTTGCGGTATTTTCCGGCTCTTCCTGGTCAAGCCAGCCTTTGGGGTTGCCGGTATCGACGGCGCAAAATCGGCAGGCGCGTGTGCAGACCGACCCCATCAGCATGATGGTGGCCGTCCCGTTACTCCAGCACTCACCCATATTGGGGCAATGAGATTCGGCGCATACTGTGCTCAGGCGGTGAGACGCCACGTTTTTCTTAACGGCTTCAAAACGTTCGCCACCAGGAATCTGGGCACGCAACCATTTGGGTTTGCGATCCGGTAGGGTTGAAAACGTTTCTGGTTGTTGCTTGCCTTGCTTGATACCGTCTTTAATAACGGCCATACCATGCTCATTGCGAAATTTCTCTCCGCTGGAGACACGGTGCGAGGAGTTATTGCTCATAAGAAAGCGCCTCTACTTAGCGAGAGCGATCAACGTACGTTACATCGTTGACGGCCCAGAAATATGGGTCAATGTCGACAGAAGTCTATACACGTAATGTAACATATTTGGCGAAAAGCAGGATATCCGTATAAAACCCGGAGTAGCACACTTTAAGTGCGATTCTCGTCATAGGTGCGATAACCAATCTCAAATGCCCTCAAGGTGCATGCCTAGCACCTGGAAGACGTATTGAATCATGAACAATCACAACATTCGCCCCGTCAAAGCGGGATTCTTTATCGACGTTGAGGGTTGCGTGGCTTACACTATATTGCGTTGCAGCATGAAACGATTTAGGGTCACCGCATTCACGCTGGCCCAAGGGAGAACCTATGAACTTTCTCGCCAACCCTTTTTTACCATCAGTGTCCACTGACGCTGATGACGAGATCGCCGAATTGCCGGGCCTGAACGCCGGCACGCGGGCGATGATGACACTGTGTGATCCTTTTGGCTTTAGCAGAGCCGCGCTGGATTATTGGCGCGACGGTGTTGAACGTAGCATCCTTTATTGGGATGTCATGCGCCAGCGCGGTAATCAGTATCTTGAGCATATGGAATGTACCAAACCCAATGTGCTCGGATTCAAAACTGAAGTCGTCATGGATGGCCGTGAGCTAAAGCACCCAACCAACTACGAATTACTGCGCGTATTACCCCCAGAGGGCGTCGAGATCGATGAACTGAAACGCCCCTTTGTCGTTGTTGATCCGCGTGCCGGTCACGGTCCGGGAATTGGGGGGTTCAAGCCGGATAGTGAGCTGGGTGTTGCGCTGCGCGCTGGCCACCCTTGCTATTTTATCGGCTTCTTGCCGTTCCCTGAGCCCGGCCAGACGGTTGAAGACGTAGTAGAAGCGGAAATCGCTTTTGTTCGCCACGTCAACGAACTGCATCCGGATACCTGTGAAAAGCCCATGGTAGTAGGCAACTGCCAGGCTGGCTGGCAAATCATGATGGCGGCCGCACTGGAACCCGATGTGTTCGGCCCGATTCTGATTGCGGGTGCGCCACTGTCCTACTGGGCCGGGGAGCGGGGTAACGCGCCTATGCGTTATACCGGTGGAATTACGGGCGGCAGCTGGATTACCGCCATGACCAGTGATATTGGCAATGGTCTGTTCGACGGCGCCTGGCTGGTACAGAATTTTGAACGCTTGAACCCTGCCAATACGTATTGGAAAAAACAGTATCACCTGTTTGATAACATCGACAACGAAGCCGAGCGTTATCTGGAATTCGAACGTTGGTGGGGTGGTCACGTTGTGTTGGGTGGCGAAGAAATCCAATACATCGTTGATAATCTGTTTGTCGGTAATCGGTTGTCAACCGCTCAACTGATAACCCGTGACGGGCGTCGTGTTGACTTGCGTAATGTTCGCTCGCCAGTGGTTGTGTTCTGTTCGCGAGGCGATGATATAACGCCGCCGCCTCAGGCATTAGGCTGGATTCGTGACCTTTATGAAGGCGAAAAGGATATTATCGCCAACGATCAGACGATCGTGTATTGCCTGCATGATACGACGGGCCATCTGGGCATTTTTGTTTCTGGCAGTGTTTCACGTAAAGAACACTCCGAGTTCACGGCCAACATGGATTATATCGATGTAATGCCGCCCGGACTCTACGAAGCTAAAGTGGCCAAAGCCACGGATCGGCCGGATGCTGAGCTGATTGAACGTGATTACCTGCTGGAGTTCGAGACGCGTAACTTTGATGAGCTGGATACGGAAGTCAAGCCTATCGCCGAAGATGACCGCCGCTTTGCGACAGTTGCACGGGTGTCGGAAATCAATCTGGGCATTTACCGTCTGGCGATTCAACCCTGGATTCAGGCGGTAAACACCCCGGAAATGGCGCGTTGGATTCGCCGCATGCACCCGATTCGCTTGGGCTATCGGTTAATGTCGGACCGTAATCCTCTGACGGTGCCGTTGCCGGTCATGGCAGATGTCATTCGTGCCAATCGCCATGAGGTAGGTCATGACAACCTGTTCAAATCTCTGGAAGGGATCGTTTCCGATCAGCTGGGAGCCAGCTTGGATGCCGTCCGCGACCTGCGTGATGGCTCAATCGAGAAGCTGTTCCTGAATATTTATGGCCAACCACTCCTGCAGGCGGCCGTTGGCCTGTATGGGGACGCCCACATCCATCGCCGTCGTCCGGGTGCCGAACCTGAGCACCGCCGCTTTATTCAGCAGCGTGGTGAAGAGCTTCGCGAGCGCATCGCCCATGGCAGTGACCATGAAGCGGTCATGCGGGGTCTGATCTACGTGCTGGGCGGTTCTGCGGCAACGGATGAGCGTAACTTTAAGCGTCTCCGGGCATCCCGTGCGGAGCTGGAGCCGGGAAGCTCGCTGGTAGATTTCAAAAAACTGGTTCGCGAACAGTTCTTTATTCTAAAACTGGATCGTGAGAAAGCATTAGCGACCTTGCCGCAGCTGTTGAGTGGTCAGAGCAACGAGCAGATTGATGCGCATATTGCGCACCTTGATCATGTGCTGGCCGCTAGTGGAGATCTGTCAGAACATTCCACGGAACGCTTTGATCAGGTTAAGGCGCTGTTTGATCAGGCGCGCCCTGAAAAGCCGCTGGAAGCACTTGAACCGCCAGTCGCCACTGAAGTCGAAGCAGTTGTTGCTGACACCGATGTCACTGATACGAGTGTCACTGATACTAATGTCACTGATAACCAAGCTGCCAGTCAGCTTGCAGAGCAGAAAGGTGGAGAACAGCCGCAGGCCAAAAAATCACCTGCCGCTAATCGGAATACGCGTCGCAAGCCGCCGCGTAAACGCTGATTAAATCGCTGCTACCCACGCCCTGGCTGAAATAGCCGGGGCGTTTTTTTTAGTAAGAGGGTTGATATCGGTTGGGCAGCATGAGGTTGCCGTTTTATGCTTGGCAGTCTAGTGTCTAGCTGAGACCTTCAACCGTGTCTTTAGCAGATCGGTATTTCTCAAGGCTGGCGCTTCTGCATGGCCTGGGGTAGGGTAAGCGCATTTTTCACGCGTACGGTGATGGTTTTCTTATCCGTGCGCTGTTGTATTCATTTGCCGCCTCACGTTAGCCGGCACGTCATTTAAGTGGAGCACTATGGGCAAGTCACTGGTCATCGTCGAGTCGCCCGCCAAGGCGAAGACGATCAATAAATATCTCGGCAACGATTTCATCGTCAAGTCGAGCGTAGGTCATATCCGTGACCTGCCGACCAGCGGCTCGGGCAAGACGGCCTCCGATCCAAAGGAGCGTGCTCGTCAAGCTGCGTTAACGCGCAAAATGTCAGAGGACGAGAAAGCAGTTTATAAAAAGCGCAAAGTGCATGACCAGCTGATTCGCCGCATGGGGATAGACCCTGACAACGGCTGGGAAGCCAACTATGAAATCCTGCCAGGCAAAGAGAAAGTGGTTGCCGAACTCAAAAAACTGGCAGAGAAAGCCGATGCGGTTTATCTCGCGACGGATTTGGACCGAGAAGGTGAGGCGATTGCCTGGCACCTTCGTGAAACGATTGGCGGCGATAACGAGCGCTATAAACGGGTGGTATTCAACGAAATCACCAAAAATGCGATCCAGGACGCATTTAAAGCACCCGGTGAGCTGAACATTCCCCGAGTAGAAGCCCAGCAGGCGCGACGTTTTCTCGACCGTGTCGTGGGTTTTATGTTGTCCCCGCTGCTATGGGCCAAAATTGCCCGTGGTCTGTCAGCGGGCCGGGTACAGTCTGTGGCAGTGCGCCTGATTGTTGAGCGGGAGCGCGAGATTCGCGCCTTTATTCCAGAAGAGTTCTGGGATGTCCATGCGGATCTGGTTTCGCCGGAGGGCGAGCTGATTCGTTTTGAACTGGCGCGACAGGATGGCAAGACGTTTCGCCCCACCAGTGAACGTGAAACTCTGGACCGGATTGCCGCGTTACGTCAGGCAAGCCTGTCGATTACGTCACGGGAAGATAAACCGACCCGCTCAAAACCCAATGCGCCTTTTATTACCTCAACGCTGCAGCAAGCCGCCAGCAGTCGTCTAGGGTTTTCGGTCAAGAAAACCATGACCATGGCCCAGCGCCTCTATGAAGCTGGCTATATCACCTATATGCGTACTGACTCGACCAACCTCTCCAAGGATGCGGTTGAGAGTGCTCGTGCGTTTATTGGCGATACCTATGGGGCACGCTACCTTCCGGATGAGCCCATTCGCTATTCCAGCAAGGAAAGCGCGCAGGAGGCACACGAAGCGATTCGCCCTTCAAGCGTTGAGCGTAAAGCGACAGAACTGGCGAGTATGGAGCGTGATGCTGAACGGCTATACGAGCTGATCTGGCGCCAGTTTGTGGCGTGTCAGATGACACCTGCCGAATATCTCTCCACGACCCTTAGCGTGGAAGTGGATGGTTACGTCTTACGCGCTAAAGGCCGTGTGCTTAAGTTTGATGGTTATACTCGGGTACTGAAACCCTCGGGCAAAAATGAAGACCAGCAGCTTCCTGATCTGCCTCAGGGGACGCCGATGTCGCTTGAAGTCCTTGATCCTCAACAACATTTCACCAAACCCCCGGCTCGGTATTCCGAGGCTGCGTTGGTGAAAGAACTTGAGAAACAGGGAATTGGTCGACCTTCAACGTATGCGTCGATTATTTCCACGATTCAGGATCGCGGTTACGTCAAACTCGATAACCGACGCTTTTATGCGGAAAAACTGGGTGACATCGTTACCGAGCGGTTAAAAGAGTCGTTCCCGGACTTGATGGATTTCTCGTTCACCGCCCGCATGGAAGATAGCCTGGATGAAGTCGCTGAAGGGGAACGTAACTGGCAGGCGTTGCTGGATGCCTTTTATCACGAATTTCGTGATGAGCTGGCACAGGCTGAAAGTGAAGACGGCATGCGCCCTAATCAGCCTGTACCGACGGATATTGACTGCCCGACCTGCGGCCGAAAAATGCAGATTCGTACCGCTTCCACGGGTGTTTTCCTGGGATGCAGTGGTTACAACCTGCCGCCTAAAGAGCGCTGTAAGACAACCATCGACCTGATTCCCGGTGAAGAAACCGTTGCAGCCGATGCCGGTGAAGAAGCGGAAACCGATGCCCTGCGTGCCAAACGGCGCTGTGCCAAGTGTGGCACGGCAATGGATAATTACCTGATTGATGAAACCCGGAAATTGCATATTTGCGGCAACAGCCCGGATTGTGATGGCTACGAAGTGGAAGCCGGCAAATTCAAGATCAAGGGGTATGACGGCCCCGTTATCGAATGTGACAAGTGTGGCAGTGAAATGCAGTTGAAATCGGGTCGCTTCGGTAAGTATTTCGGCTGTACGAACAGCGAATGCAAAAATACCCGGAAATTGTTGAAAAGCGGCGAAGTCGCGCCCCCGAAGATGGATCCGATTGCTATGCCTGAGCTGGCCTGCCAGAAGGTTGAGGATCATTATGTGCTGCGTGATGGGGCGAGTGGTCTGTTTCTGGCGGCGAGCAAGTTTCCCAAGAACCGTGAAACCCGTCCGCCACTGGTCAAAGAGCTGAAAGCCCATGCGGCTGAACTGCCTGAGAAATATCATTTCATTCTTAAAGCGCCAACCGAAGACCCGGATGGACGTCCTGCCCAGATTCGTTACTCACGGAAAAACAAGGAGCAGTTCGTGATGACCGACGAAGAGGGCAAGGCAACTGGCTGGAAAGCCACGTTCTCTGGCGGCAAATGGCATGTCGAGGATAAGCGCAAATGACACCACGTTCTCGCACCAACCAGCTTTTTTATCACGCGCAGCTGATGGCGAATATGCCAGTGAGTGATGATGAGCACGCCATTGCGCGAAAAATGGCATTGGAGGAAAGTACGCTGGCTTTAATGGAGCTGGCGCTTGTATCCTTGCTCAAGGAAGTGACGGAGCATGCCCGGCTTGAGACCCATGACTGGCAGTTTCTGCTGTCTGACGGTGGTCCTGACGTCGCTGAGTTGCAACGCCTGAGAGATCTGACCAGGGATTCAGATTCCTGGTTGAGTTGGTTGTTGTTTCAGCTTGACCGTCTGCATAGCGATGAAGGTGCCGCCAGGCGCCCTGTCAGCAACCCTGGCATGATTGCGTTGGGTAGTGAATCAGAGTTTGTCGACCAGCTGATGGGTTGCCTCGAGGCAGCCAAGGTGGAAGTCGCTCAGTTACGTGAAACCAGTCAGGAATGGTGATCTGAACGGGTGAGTAGATTTGTTCAGAGTTGACCCGCTCAACTCGCTCAGTAGGCAAACGTTGTTAACTTGCTATTTTACCTCAATACCGAAACTATTTATTCTGAGCAAACGAGGAAAAACGAATGCGCTACCACCAGGTAAAAGATCTGGTCATCTGGGCCGCTGACTTTCATCAACGTATGGCTCAACAATTCAGTGACGCGGCGCGCCGGGCAGATTCAGAGCGTTCAAGCATGGTGCTGGATTATCTGGCCGAACGCGAAAAACGTATGCAAGGTGGCCTTATCGCTATTTTTAGCGATGGTTCCGATCACCGTGACGTGCTGGAAACCTGGTTTGATGATCCGACCGACTTTCCCCAGCCGCCAATGCTTGTTCAGATTGCGGAAAAAAGTGTGGCACACGATGATATTGATGCCGCCACACAAACGGCGTTGAGTGCAAATAAGTCGCTACAGACGCTATATGCATATCGTGCAGAGAAAGCGGTGATCGAGCCTGAGCAGGCGTTTTTTGAAGCGCTGGCTCTAGGCCATGAAAATGAGGCGCGCCAGATCGTCACTCACCTTGAAGAATTTTCTGACCTTTAATATTGCTGTTTTGCCAGCAGCGTATTACGTCAGTGTTGTGAGATCAAAAGAATGCCTGTAAATCGTCGTCAATTTCTTGCTTATGCGCTGTGTTTACCGGCGTCAGTGACTATGGCCAACATTCCGACTGGCGAGCCACCGGACCTGGTTGAAGCACTGATCTCCCGTGCTCATGTGCCACGTTACTTAAATGAGGTGTGGGTGTTGGTCGATGATCAGGAAGCGACCTTGAGTGTTTATCGAGGAGACGTTCTTCTTGAACATTACACGCCGATTTCGTTGGGGCGTTCAGGCGCCAAAACCCAGCGTCTCAGAGGAAGTAATGTGACTCCCAAGGGGGAGTTTCGTATCAATCGGTTTAATTATGAAAGTAAGTGGAATATTTTTGTCGGGCTTGACTACCCAACCCCTTCGCATGCAAAAATGGCACTGGATACAGGGGTTTACACCCAACAGGATTATAACGACTATTTCGATTACTACCGCCGACATGGCGAACCGCCGCAGAATACGGTGTTGGGCGGTGCGATCGGTGTCCATGGGCTGGGAAGTGCTGATCCTGATATTCACCAGCAGTTTCACTGGACACAAGGCTGTGTGGCGTTAACAAACAGTCAAATCGAACGTTTCAGTCAATTGATCGGCATTGGCACTCGGGTTGTGATCCGCTAAGCTAAAGCTGCAGAAATAAGATGATGGTTTTGAAGTTGCGGCTATAGACAAATGCTGTTGTCTATAATACAACAGCGTCTGTCGATTGTACTGAGAGGTACAAGTCGCTGAAATGAACCTGCACCGCAGGTAGATAACGTCAACTAGCTTTTGTTAGAGAGTTATCTTACCCTTAATGTTGTACCAAGTAAGATTCAAGGAGAACTTTATGACTCTGAAGACGACTCTTAAGATGTCTGTTGCTGCTGCTTCACTGGCCGTTCTGGCTGGTTGTGCTTCTAACGGCGCTCTGGAAGAAGTTCGCATGACGGCAGAATCTGCACAGGCTGACGCCGCTGAAGCACGTAGCATGGCTTCTCAGGCAATGAACACTGCTAACCAGGCGCAGCGTGACGCGCAAGCGGCTATGCAGATGTCTCAGCAAAACCGTGAAGAAATGAACCGCATGTTCCAGCGTTCCATGCAGAAGTAAAACAGTTGATTATCTGCCTGAAAGTTCGCTTTCAGGCAAATTTTATTTGACTGTTTAAATTCACCTGACTGTAATGAAGCGTTATCTGGCGTTTCAGACTTTTTCAAAGAGTTTTATCTAGATTAAGTTGCTATCAGTTAGCGTGAACAAAAAAACCCTGCTTTGGCAGGGTTTTTTTGTTGCTATTTTAGATGTTGATTTTGGAAAGCCTCTGTCAGGCTTCGTCAGCAGTCATTTCGGGTGTTTTACTTAATTCCATTTCATTCATTAACTCATTGTTCCATTCAGGCTCGTCTGCAGCAGGAGCAGGTGCCTGAGGGCCGAGAACGGCTATCATGCGTCCATCAGGTTGCTCAATCACTTTCTTGATCTGAGCGTAATCTAGACCGGCTTCATCCTGCGCTTTTTCCGATATGCGTTCTGATACGCGCTCAAGTGCATTCAGTAGTGGTTCGAAGTTTCCCATGTTTTCTTCAAGCTGTGGGAATGATTGAACAAATAGAGTGCCATCCTGCGCCCAGCCTGCCTTGAACGGAATGTCAACCAGGTTCACCTTGGTGCCACTGGGGATTTTCTCAAACATGGATTTAATGTCTTCCGGGTACATGCGAATGCAACCGCGGCTGACACGCATGCCTACGCCATCGGGGCGGTTAGTGCCATGAATCAGGTAACTCGGCATATCCAGAAGAATGGCATGTTCGCCCAGCGGGTTTTCTGGTCCGGGAGGTACAATCTCGGGAGGTGGATCGCCACGTTCTGCTGCTTCACGACGCATGGAGGCAGGCGGCGCCCAGGCGGGATCTTTTACCTTTATCGTGGTGCGTGTGACACCAACCGGCGTGGCAAACTCATCGCGCCCCACGCTGACCGGGTAGGTTTCTACAATGTCGGGGTTATCCGCAGGGTAATAGTAGAGGCGCAACTCTGAGAGGTTGATGACAACGCCCTCACGGGGAACAGGCGGTAAAATGTATTGAGTGGGGATAACCACCTCGGTACCTTTACCTGGCACCCACAGGCTGACATCCGGATTGGCCATACGGATTTCTTCGTAACCGATATTGTGGCGACGGGCAATATCAATCAGCGTTTGTTCGTGATCTTCAACGATTACTGTGTAATGCTGGCCAATAATATCGCCTTCCTCAGGCATGGCAAAGTGACCACGGGGCAGCTCACCGGGACGTGGACTTTCCGATGCCTTGTTGGCGTTATCCGAGTCGGTAGACGACGATGTGGCCGCCTCATCGTTTGTCTGGTGAGTGTCGGCTATACCTGGCGTCGCCAGAGTAGCCGCTACCAGCGCAGCCAAGGGTAGACTGTAACTTAACAGCCTGTTCAGCCGTGGACGTTTATTAGCAGTCATGCATTTTTCCTCTGATGAGTTGGTCTGGCATCAGGTTAATTCATCCAGATGCAATAACGGGTGAATACTGTATCGGCAACACCTTTTCGGGAGTTGCCTTTATGGCTCTTAGTTTGCCCCAAGTGTCATGCGGCGGCTACTTTTTGATTCAGTTGTTCCATAACGGTTTCCAGCTGCTTGAAGCGGTCGTCAACGGATTCCATCGGAAGTTCGAGGCGCAAGGTGTCCGAACCCTCAAGCCTGAAATGCTGGGGGGAGCGCTGGATAAGGTTGACCAGCGTCATTGGGTCTATCGGGGTTTCACTTTCAAAGGTTATCTTGCCACGGGTTTCACCGGCTTCCAGACGTTTTATGCCCAGTTGTTCCGCACGATGGCGCAACTGGGTTTGACGCATCAGGTTCTTGACGGGCGCAGGGAGCAAGCCAAAACGGTCGATCAGCTCTACCTGCAGTTCCTTGAGCTGTTCTTTGCTCTGAGTGTTGGCGATGCGTTTATAAATGACCAGACGTTGTTGAACATCATGAATATAGTCTGCCGGAATAAGCGCGGGTAAATTCAGATTGATCTCTACGCCAGTATTGAAAGGCGCGTTGATGTTTGGGGTCTTGCCGGCTCGAATGGCTTTAACCGCGCGATCCAGCATTTCCATATAAAGCGTATAGCCAATCGTTTCCATTTGCCCGCTTTGTTCATCGCCAAGCAGCTCGCCCGCGCCGCGGATTTCCATATCGTGACTGGCCAGTGTAAAGCCAGCACCCAGATCATCAGAGGCGCTGATGGCCTCCAGGCGCTTGATGGCATCGCGTGTCATGGCCTTGGGCGGTGGCGTCATCAGGTAGGCGTAGGCCTGGTGGTGGCTGCGGCCCACACGTCCACGCAATTGATGCAGCTGGGCAAGACCAAACTTGTCGGCACGCTCTATGATAATGGTGTTGGCGTTAGGCACGTCGATACCGGTTTCGATGATGGTGGAGCATACCAGCACGTTAAAGCGGCGGTGGTAAAAATCTGACATGACGCGCTCAAGACTGCGCTCAGGCAGTTGCCCATGGGCAACTGCCACCCGAGCATCGGGCACCAGTTCGCGGACTTTTTCAGCGGCGTTCTCGATCGTTTTGACTTCGTTATGCAGGAAGTAGACCTGACCGCCACGCAGAATTTCGCGAAGCAGGGCTTCCTTGATCGTGCCATCTTCATGGCGCTGGACGAAGGTTTTGACCGACAGGCGCCGCGCTGGTGGTGTGGCAATGATCGATAGGTCGCGAATGCCGCTCATGGCCATATTCAGTGTGCGCGGAATCGGGGTCGCTGTCAGGGTCAGAATATCGACTTCAGCGCGCAGCGTTTTGAGTTTTTCCTTCTGAGCGACGCCGAAACGGTGCTCTTCATCAATAATCAGCAATCCCATTTTGGGCAGTTCGACACTTTTTGACAGCAATTTATGGGTACCGATGACGATATCCGTCTGGCCATCCTTAATGCGTTGCAAGGTTTCATTCATGCTCTTGCCTTGCGTGAAACGCGACACCAGGCTGATGTTGACGGCCGTGTCGGCAAAGCGGTCACGAAAGTTTTCATAATGCTGACGGGCCAGCAGGGTAGTTGGCACCAATACCACGACCTGGCGACCTGACTGGGCGGCCAGAAAGGCAGCGCGCATGGCGACTTCTGTTTTGCCAAAGCCCACATCGCCACACACCACACGATCCATGGGTTGCGGTGACGTCATGTCGTCAATGACGGCTTCGATGGCTGCCTGCTGGTCAGGGGTTTCCTCAAAGGGGAAACTGGCGGAAAAGCGCAGGTATTCACTATCGGGTGCGGCATAGACGACACCCTCCTGGGCTTCACGGCGAGCGTAAATGTCGAGCAGTTCTGCAGCGGTATCACGTATTTTTTCAGCGGCTTTTCTGCGCGCTTTTTCCCATTGTTCAGAGCCCAGTTTATGCAGCGGTGCCAGGTCATCTTCGGCACCGCTATAACGGGAAATAAGATGCAGGCTATCGACCGGCACATATAGCTTGGCCCCATCCGCGTACTCAAGAGCAAGAAATTCACTGGCCTGCCCGCCAGCTTCCAGAGCCTCAAGCCCCAGGTAGCGACCAACGCCATGCGCCTGGTGGACAACTGGCGCGCCGGTTTTTAGCTCAGATAAATGGCGAACAGCAAATTCGTTCTCATCAGTGGCCTTTTCACGGCGGCGACTTTGGCGTACCACTTCACCAAACAGTTCTGATTCGGTAATCACCGCAATATTGGGATCATTTAACCATAACCCCTGAGCAACCTGGCCTTCCGCAATCGCATATGAGGCTTGGCTGTCGAGAAAATCGGCAAAACTGTCCATGTAGGGAAGTGTCAGCGATAACGGTGCCAGTAGCTCTTCAAGCGCCTCGCGTCGCCCACGTGACTCCACTACAAACAGAATCCGGGTGTCCGTCTCGGTATTGAGGAATGTCTCCAGCGCTGCCAACGGTGTTTTACTGCGCGCATTGATCGCGACTTCGGGCAGCAGACGTGCTTCAGGCTGCTGCGCATGACGATTTTCCGGATTATCGGTAAGTTCAACCCTTGGGCGCTGGTTGATCGCGGCGAAAATATCGTTATAGGCAATGAAGGCGCGATGAGGGGGTAGCAGAGGGCGAGTCGGATCGACCCCCATATTGGCATAGCGCGCTTCGATCGATGCCCAGTGCTGTTCGGCGGCCTCGCGTATGCCGGGCATCAGCGCCACCTGAGTGGAATCTATCAGGTGTTCAAAAAGCGTAGCAGTGTGCTCAAAAAATAGCGGTAGGTACTGTTCAAGACCCGGTGAGGGAATGCCTTTCAGAGCATCGTTATACAGTGGGCATTGGCGTGGGTCGATGTCAAACAGGGTTTCAAAGTTCTCACGAAAACAGGCAATGGCGCTACGGCTCAGCGAATACTCGTGAGCTGGCAGTAGCTCAATGGCATCAATTTTGTCGGTGGTACGCTGAGTGCCGGGGTCAAACCTGCGCAGAGTTTCGATTTCGTTATCGAAAAGATCAATGCGGATCGGCGCATCTACCCCCATCGGGAAGAGGTCGATCAGCGCGCCGCGTAAGGCGTACTCACCGGGTTCATAGACAGTTTCTACGGCTCGGTAGCCAGCCCGGGACAGTGACTCGCGAAAGGCTTCACGCTCAAGGATATCGCCTGCCTTGAGTGACATGACCCGCCCGGCGATATATTCCACCGGCGGGAGACGCTGCATAAGCGTATTAATCGGCACCAGTACAATACCATGCAGACCATCCTGCAACTGTCGCAGGGTCCGCAGGCGCGCAGAGACAATATCCTGATGGGGAGAAAAGCTGTCATAGGGCAGCGTTTCCCAATCAGGAAAAGGAAGGACAGGCGTGTCGGTATAAAAGCTGATCGCCTGTTCCAGTGTCTGTACATCGGCGGTACTTGGAGTAACCACCAGCAAGGGGGCCTTGCGCGCGAGCCGTGCTAACCCTAGCGCAACCGCGCTGCCAGGCGGGTTGATCCAGTATAGCGTGTCACGTGATCCTTGAGGCGCGAGCGGTTCCAGCAAAGAGAAAGTCGGCATAATAGAAGTATCGGTTGCACACGAAAACGGAAAACCCCGATGATACACGACCATCAGGGTATAAGGCTTTGTCAGTGATGGGTCAGGCATATGAAAAAAATCATCTGACTGACATTTTGTAGTCAAAAGCGGATTTCTGTAATCTCCTTACACGGCGTGCGACTATCCAGTGATTGCAGCGCTTATTTTAGGGCGGGATAATATCCCTCAAACTCCTTACTACTTTACTATGAAGAGGTCGCACGTGAGTCAGCAAACGCTCGATAACGTTTTTCAGGAATGGCAAAGCAATGAAGCGCTCGCAGAGCAGATGATCCCCTTGGTGGGTCGTCTGTACCGTCAAAATAACGTTGTCGCCACCATGTTTGGGCGTTCGCTGATCAAGCGATCTGTCATTCGTATTCTTAAAGATCACCGCTTTGTCCGCAAGATTGAAGGAACCGAACTGTCGGTTCAGGACACTTTTCCCATTATAAAAACCATGTGCGAGCTTAACCTGGGGCCTGCTCATGTGGATGTGGGTAAGCTTGGGGTGATGTTCAAGAAGCAGGGCGGTGGTGACGTTGAAGCCTTCCTGCGCAAAGAACTGCACGAAATTGTCGATGGTTTCCAGCCGGGCGCGAGCACTGGCGAGCCTAAAGACGTTGTTCTTTATGGGTTTGGCCGTATCGGTCGTCTGTTGGCGCGTGTCCTGGTCGAAAAGGCGGGCGGTGGTAATCTGCTGCGCCTGCGTGCCATCGTGGTGCGTGGGCGCGGCGATGTTGCCAAGGATCTGGAGAAACGGGCCAGTCTGTTACGTCGCGATTCTGTCCATGGGCCTTTTGAAGGCACCATCAGTATTGACGTGGATGCGCGTACGCTGAACGTCAATGGCAACGTGATCCAGGTGATTTATGCAGATTCACCTTCCGACGTGGATTATACCGCTTATGGAATTGATAATGCGGTAGTCGTTGATAACACGGGCATCTGGCGTGACGAAGACGGCCTTGGTCAGCACCTGGGCTGCAAGGGCGTTTCCAAAACATTGCTGACCGCGCCAGGTAAAGGCGATATCAAGAATATTGTATTCGGCATCAACCATGATGCGATTGGGAAAGACGACAAAATTCTGTCAGCCGCTTCCTGTACTACCAATGCTATTGTGCCTGTGCTGAAAGCGCTCAATGATGAGTATGGTGTGGTGATCGGTCACGTTGAAACGGTGCATGCCTACACTAATGACCAGAACCTTATTGATAATTATCACAAAGGGGATCGTCGTGGTCGCAGCGCAGCACTTAACATGGTGCTAACTGAAACCGGTGCGGCTAAAGCCGTCGCCAAGGCGCTGCCTGAGCTTGAAGGCAAGCTGACCGGGAATGCTATTCGAGTACCTACTCCGAACGTTTCAATGGCGATTCTTAATCTGACGCTGGAAAAAGGCACTGATGCTGCTGCCTTGAACGAATATCTGCGTGATGTATCAGTGAATTCCTCTTACCAGAAGCAGATTGATTTTGTTGACTCACCTGAGGTGGTGTCCTCCGATTTCGTGGGCAACCGCCATGCGGGTATTGTTGATGCCAAGGCAACGATTGCTAACGGTAATCATGCTGTAGTGTATGTGTGGTACGACAATGAGTTCGGCTACAGCTGCCAGGTAGTGAGGATTCTGCAGCAGATGTCGAATGTAACCTTCCTGAAACTGCCACATATGCAAAGCTGAATAGCCTCCATTTCCTGCATTCTGCCAACGCCGCCTTCGGGCGGCGTTGGCATTTCTGAGGGGGCTGTCGGAATGGCTGATCTGTGAAAAGATGAGCATATAGCACTTTTGGAGAGCGTTTAGGATGTGGTCATTAGGCGCAGTTATCTTTATAATAAGCTAGATTTTTGGGGTGGTTTGAATCCTGATTCAAGCCAGACTGGTAACAATCTGAACACATAACAAGAATTCGAATCCATTCGAACCCCTTATCTTCGTATATCCGATCCATCAACTGGGCGAGACTATGATCGAAGTCAAGAAAGGCCTGGATCTCCCCATCACGGGAGCGCCCGAGCAACGCATCGAAGATGCCAAGCCTGTGCGTCACGTGGCAATCCTGGGCACCGACTACATCGGCATGAAGCCGACCATGGAAGTTCAGGAAGGGGATAAGGTCAAACTGGGCCAGCTACTCTTCACCGATAAGAAAATCGATGGCGTTCGTTTTACGTCGCCAGCGGCAGGTGAAGTAGTCGCAATTAACCGTGGCGAAAAGCGTCGTTTACTATCCGTTGTTATCAAGGTCGATGAAAGTGAAGAGGCCGTTTCATTCACTTCTCATGACCGTGCTGGTCTTGAGCAACTTGAACGGCAGAGCGTTGTTGATCAACTGGTCGAATCGGGCTTGTGGACGGCGTTGCGCACGCGTCCGTTTTCCCGTACGCCAGAGATTGACAGTGTTCCTGCTGACATCTTTGTCACTGCCATTGATACTCATCCATTGAGCCCTGAGCCTGCCGTTATCATTAATGAGCAAACTCAGGCGTTTGAAGATGGTCTAAAAGTGCTGACACGGTTGACCGAAGGTAAGGTTCATCTGTGTAGTGGGCCAGATAACAGTATTCCTGGCAGTAACATTGCCGGTGTTCAGGCGCAGACATTTTCCGGTCCGCACCCCGCCGGGTTAGTCGGTACGCACATTCATTACCTGTCGCCAGTCGCGCTGCATAAAAAAGTCTGGCACATTGGCTATCAGGATGTGATTGCCTTCGGTAAGCTGTTTACTGAGGGCAAAATTGATATCCAGCGTATTATTGCAGTGGGTGGGCCGAGGGCAGAAAAACCGCGTCTTCTGCGTACCCGTGTTGGTGCCAGCACTGATGAGCTGCTTCAGAGTGAAGTGGTTCTGCCTGAAGACACTCGCGTGATTTCGGGTTCTGTTTTTTCTGGCGCCATTGCTGAAAGCAACCTGGCCTATATGGGGCGTTTCCATAATCAAGTGAGCTTGCTCGAAGAGGGCAACAAGCGCACCTTTATGGGATGGATATCGCCAGGCGCTAATCGGCACTCTGTACTGGGTATCTATATTTCCAAGATCAAGGGGCTTAGCAACTACGCTCCCACAACATCAACCAATGGCTCGGAAAGGGCGATGGTGCCGGTGGGGGCTTATGAGACGGTCATGCCGCTGGATATCATGCCGACTCAGCTGTTGCGTTCACTGATTGTGGGCGACATTGAGGTTGCCATGCAATTGGGGTGTCTGGAGCTGGATGAAGAGGATCTAGCACTATGTACCTATGTTTGCCCAGGCAAATATGAGTACGGTCCCATCCTGCGTGATAATCTCACCATGATCGAGAAAGAGGCCTGATGATGGGTATTCGACAAACACTCGACAATCTTGAACCCAGCTTTCATAAAGGTGGTAAGTTCGAGAAGTTCTATCCGCTTTATGAAGCGGTTGACACGATTTTCTATTCTCCCCCCAGCGTGGCGAAAACCACGGCTCATGTGCGTGATGGTATTGACCTGAAACGCATCATGATCACGGTCTGGATGTGTACCTTCCCCGCCATGTTCTTTGGTATGTGGAACGCAGGCTGGCAGGCCAACACCGCCATCGACGCCGGTTATGCCTCCATGGCAGGTTGGCGTGAAGCGATCATGATGACCCTGGCAGGCGGGCATGATCCAAGCAGCCTGTGGGCCAACTTTGTGCTGGGCGCCACTTACTTCCTGCCGATTTATCTGGTGACCTTCATTGTTGGCGGTTTCTGGGAAGTGCTGTTTGCGATCAAGCGCGGTCACGAGGTCAACGAAGGTTTCTTCGTTACTTCCGTGCTGTTTGCATTGATCCTTCCGGCGACTATCCCGCTGTGGCAGGTTGCACTGGGTATTACCTTTGGTGTGGTGATCGGTAAAGAGATCTTTGGTGGTACAGGTAAAAACTTCCTGAACCCAGCATTGACCGGTCGTGCTTTCCTGTATTTCGCGTATCCGGCGCAGATTTCCGGTGATGCGGTATGGGTTGCCGCTGATGGTTATACCGGTGCTACCGCACTGTCCATGGCTTTCCAGAATGGCATGTCAGAACTGTCTTCTACCTTCAGCTGGTGGGATGCTTTCCTGGGCTTTATTCCGGGGTCGGTAGGTGAAGTCTCTACATTGGCCATTTTGATTGGTGCAGCGGTGTTGCTGTGGACCCGGATTGCCTCATGGCGAATCATGCTAGGTGTATTCCTTGGTATGGTCGTTACCAGCACGTTGTTTAATCTGATAGGCTCCGGCTCCAATCCGATGTTTGCAATGCCCTGGTACTGGCACCTGGTCGTTGGCGGTTTTGCCTTCGGTATGGTGTTCATGGCAACTGACCCGGTATCTGCTGCAATGACCAACCAGGGTCGCCTGGTATTTGGTGCCTTGATTGGTGTAATGACGGTTCTGATTCGCGTGGTGAACCCGGCTTTCCCGGAAGGCATCATGTTGGCAATCCTGTTTGCTAACCTGTTCGCACCGCTGATCGACCATTTCTTTGTCCAGGCAAACATCAAACGTCGCCAGAAGCGTGTTGGCGTACCGGCCGAGGAGACTGCCTGATGGCTCAAGGTAACAACTCGATCAAGAAAATCCTGACGGTGGCGTTCGCGCTATGTATCGTCTGTTCGATTATCGTATCGACAGCAGCGGTTGCGCTGCGTCCGCTACAGCAGACGAATCAGGAACTTGATCGCAAATCAAACATTCTCAATGTTGCCAAGCTGCATGAGCCTGGCATCAATATTGAAGAAACCTTTAGTGAAAAAATCACCGCTCGCGTCGTTGATCTGCGTACGGGTGAATACACGGATCAATTTGATCCGGATACCTTCAACCAGTTTGAAGCCGCACGTGATCCAGCGACCGGTCGCACGCTTTCCGGTGATAAGGACATTGCTGGCCTTTCACGCGTAGAAAATTTTGCGACGGTTTATCTGGTCGGTGATGTAGACGACCCCAGCCAGATCGTACTGCCCATTCGTGGACAAGGTCTGTGGGGTAGCATGATGGGCTTTCTCTCAGTTGAAGGTGATGGCAATACCATCGTGAGTATCACCTACTACGATCACAGTGAAACGCCAGGTCTGGGGGCGGAAGTCAATAACCCCCGTTGGCAGGCACAGTGGGAAGGTAAAAAGATCTATGATGAAGAAGGTGATCTATCACCGGAAATTCATCTGACTAAAGGTGGCGCGAGCACTGAGTATGAAGTTGACGCACTTTCTGGGGCAACATTGACCAGTAACGGCGTGACCAACATGCTTCAGTTCTGGCTAAGCCCTGAAGGCTTTGGTGAGTATCTGGCGGGATTCCGTAGTGGAATCACCCAGGACGAAGCTCAGGAAGCCGACGTCGAACTCGAATCCGAAGGAGCCTAATCATGGCAGACGTCACTCCGAAAAGTGTTCTGACGGCACCAATCTTCAAGAATAACCCCATTGCATTGCAAATTCTGGGGATATGTTCTGCATTGGCCGTCACCACTAGCATGAGCGTTTCGCTGGTCATGGCGCTTGCGGTAATTTTCGTTAGTGCTTTTTCTAACCTGTTTGTTTCGTTGATTCGTAACCACATTCCTTCCTCGATCCGTATTATCGTCCAGATGACGATCATCGCATCGCTGGTTATTGTGGTTGATCAGATCCTGAAAGCCTACGCCTACGAGATGTCCAAGCAGCTGTCGGTATTCGTGGGGCTGATCATTACCAACTGTATCGTCATGGGTCGTGCCGAAGGTTTTGCCATGTCAAACTCGCCGGGATTATCTTTCCTGGATGGTATCGGTAATGGCTTGGGCTACGGTTTCGTATTGATGGTGGTTGGCTTTGTGCGCGAACTCCTGGGTTCAGGTAGTGTGTTTGGCTTCACCATTCTTGAAACTGTGCAGAACGGTGGTTGGTACGTGCCTAATGGCCTGCTGTTGTTGCCACCGTCCGCTTTCTTCATCATTGGCTTGCTGATCTGGGTGATTCGTTCCGTTAACACCGAGCAGGTTGAGTCAAACGAATTCAAGATGAAGGAAAATACCAAGCCGAAGGAGGCCGTGTAACATGGAACATTATCTGAGCCTATTCGTTGCCTCGGTATTCGTTGAAAACCTGGCGCTGGCATTCTTCCTGGGGATGTGTACCTTCCTGGCGGTTTCAAAGAAGGTGTCTTCTGCGTTTGGTCTGGGTATCGCGGTTATTGTCGTATTGACGATTTCTGTACCGATTAACAACCTCGTCTTCAGCTTCTTGCTGGCAGAAGGGGCGCTGTCCTGGACCGGAATCAGCGGTGCTGAGAACATTGACCTGTCCTTCCTGGGTCTTCTGAGCTATATCGGCGTTATTGCTGCTCTGGTTCAGATTCTTGAAATGTTCCTGGATAAATACGTACCTGCGCTTTACAACGCGCTAGGCGTATTCCTGCCGTTGATTACGGTTAACTGCGCGATTCTGGGCGGCGTTCTGTTCATGGTGGAACGTAACTATAATTTCGGTGAATCCGTTATTTATGGTTTCGGCTCCGGTGTTGGCTGGGCGCTGGCGATTACTGCACTGGCGGGTATTCGTGAAAAGCTGAAGTACAGCGATGTGCCTGCAGGCCTGCAGGGCCTGGGCATCACCTTTATTACCGTGGGCCTGATGTCATTGGGCTTTATGTCCTTCTCTGGCATTCAGCTTTAATGAGAGACGGTTTTTCCAGCGGCACTCCGGTGTCGCTGGTTGACAGAAAACCCTCAGCAATAGGAAACCGACATGGTTGATACAACTGTCATCTTGCTCGGTGTCGTCATGTTTACCATCATCGTCATCAGTTTGACGGCGATTATTCTGGCGGCGCGAAGCAAGCTTGTGAGTAGTGGGGATGTGACCATTGAAGTCAATGGTGATCCTGAACATACGCTGTCTACCCAGGCCGGTGGCAAGCTTTTGAATACGCTGGCAGCCAACGGTATTTTTCTTTCCTCTGCCTGTGGCGGTGGCGGCTCCTGTGCTCAGTGCAAGTGCCGAGTGGAAGAAGGAGGCGGTTCCATCCTGCCGACTGAAGAATCTCACTTCACCATGCGTGAGAAGAAAGAAGGCTGGCGCCTTTCCTGCCAGGTGCCGGTCAAGCAGGACATGAGAATTGAAGTGCCTGAAGAAGTGTTTGGCGTGAAGAAGTGGGAAACCGTAGTTTCTGCCAACCCCAACGTGGCTACCTTTATCAAGGAAACCAATCTGAAGCTTCCGGAAGGCGAAGAAGTGGCTTTCCGCGCGGGTGGATATGTTCAGCTGGTAGCGCCGCCCTACGATATCAAGTTCTCTGATTTCGATATTGATGAAGAGTACCGTGGCGACTGGGAAAAATTCGGTCTGTTTGATATTTCCCACAAG
Source organism: Halomonas sp. LS-001 (assembly GCF_052983955.1). Lineage (NCBI taxonomy): Bacteria > Pseudomonadati > Pseudomonadota > Gammaproteobacteria > Oceanospirillales > Halomonadaceae > Halomonas > Halomonas sp. LS-001. Next base: position 2,033,300 of record NZ_CM129816.1, on the reverse strand, counting down.
AACGATGAAGAAGTCATCCGTGCCTACTCCATGGCAAACTATCCGGATGAGAAAGGCCTTCTCAAGTTCAATATCCGTATTGCTACGCCGCCTCCGGGCACCAGTCATCCGCCTGGCTTAATGTCGACTTATGTCTTCAGCCTGAAACCGGGTGACAAGGTTACCGTTATGGGACCATTTGGTGAATTCTTTGCCAAGGATACCGATGCTGAGATGGTCTTCATCGGTGGTGGTGCGGGCATGGCGCCGATGCGTAGCCATATTTTTGACCAGCTCAAGCGCCTGGAATCCAGCCGTAAGATTTCGTTCTGGTACGGTGCACGCTCCTGGCGTGAAACCTTCTACAACGAAGAATACGATAAGCTGGCAGAAGAGTTCCCGAACTTTGAATGGCACCTGGCATTATCCGATCCTCAGCCCGAAGATAACTGGGAAGGGCCGACAGGATTTATCCATAACGTGCTCTTTGAGAACTATCTGAAGAACCACCCGGCGCCTGAAGATTGTGAGTATTACATGTGTGGGCCGCCCATGATGAACGCCTCTGTCATCAAGCTTCTGCTTGATCTGGGGGTGGAGCCCGAGAATATCATGCTGGATGATTTCGGCGGATAATCTCCTCATCAATCAGTGCAACGGGGCTAGCCAATCGGCTAGCCCCGTTTGTTATGGTGCGCCAGGCATGGCGCGCAGCGCCTTGACTGGCGCTATTCCTGAGGGTGGTGCCTCAGGATGACTTGGGGGTGAAAGTCCCCTGCACGCCCGGCAAGGGGAAGTGCTAGCCGATGGCAAGGGTGTCTCCCGCGAGGGGGGATCTGAAGGCAGCCCGAGGCAAAACGCTGGCCTGACGAACAGGAAGCGGATACGAGGCGGCATGGCGGGGTGAGATGGCCATACTCATCAAAGCCCGGTACTTGCACGGAACGCCATGACGTATATCCGACAGGCATAAGCGGGAAGGTCGCGCGTCTTACCCTGGGAGATCTGGTGGTCTGCCACGGTGCTACCGGCGCCGAGAGGCGACGGGATGGGCCACTAGATGTCAGCAGAGGCCATAGTAAGTGCCGGTTCACCGCGGCACCAAGGGCCGAACATGAAGAACCGCGAGTAGGCGATAACGTCTCGAGGATCGATCATGAAGACAGAAACCGACGCTAATACCGTCACTCACCCAGAGGGGCAGGGGCAGTACCCCGAGTCCCAGCCGGTGAGCGTCGAGACGAACCCGGCGTCGCTATCGTGGACGAAAGCGGAGTCAGCCTCGCTCATGGAACGGGTCGTTGACCCGGACAACATGCAACGAGCTTACCGTCGGGTGGTGGCTAACAAAGGCGCACCGGGTGTCGATGGCATGACGGTGCATCAGTTAGCGGGCCATCTAAAGCAGTACTGGCCAACGCTGCGCGAGCGGTTGTTGGCTGACGAGTATCACCCTAGCCCGGTCCGAGCCGCCACGATCCCCAAGCCCAAGGGTGGGACGCGGCAGCTCGGTATTCCCACGGTGACCGACCGCCTAATCCAGCAAGCGCTGTCCCAGGTGCTCATGCCGATCTTCGACCCAGCGTTCTCAGCGTCGAGTTACGGCTACCGCCCCAAGCGCAGCGCCAAGCAGGCCGTCTCAGCCATGAAGGCCCATGTCACCGCCGGCCACCGCTGGGTAGTCGACCTTGATCTGGAAGCCTTCTTCGACCGAGTCAACCACGACCTGCTGATGGCACGAGTCGCGCGGCGCGTTGACGACAAACGCGTGCTGCGCCTGATTCGTCGCTATCTGGAAGCGGGCATGCTCCAGGACGGCTTGCCCATGCCACGACGGTTGGGGACGCCCCAAGGTGGGCCACTTAGCCCACTCATGGCGAACATCCTGCTGGATGACATGGACAAGGAGCTGGAACGCCGAGGCCATCGCTTCTGCCGCTACGCCGATGACGTCCAGGTGTACGTCAAAAGTCGGCGGGCAGGCGAGCGTGTCATGGACAGCTTGAGTGAGTATCTCGAGAGCTCACTTCGGCTGACGGTCAATCGCATGAAAAGTACGGTGGATCGACCATGGAAATGTGGCTATCTGGGCTACACGCTGACCCGGCACAAGCGGCCGAAGCTGACGCTGGTCAAAGCCAGCTTGCAGCGCCTAATGCAGCGTGTCCGCGAGATCCTGAAGCGTGGCAGGGGGCGTAACATCCAACGGGTAATCGAAGGGTTGGGGCCAGTCCTGCGAGGATGGGCCAACTACTTCAGCCTTGTTGATGTGAAACGCCCATTGGAAGCGCTGGATCAATGGATACGCCGCCGCTTACGCGGCCTAATCTGGCGGCAATGGAAGCGCTCGGCGACCCGACGGCGGAAACTCCGAGGACTAGGACTGGATGCGTCCCGGGCTTGGAAATCGGCGGGCAACGGGCGAGGCCCTTGGTGGAACGCCGGTGCTTCGCACATGAATCAGGCCCTGCCGAGGAAATGGTTCTACGATCAGGGCCTGATTTCGATACTCGATACAGTAAGATGGCTTAACCGTTCTTCATGAACCGCCGTGGTACGGAACCGTATGCCCGGTGGTGTGAGAGGACAGGGGAGGCAACTCCCCTTCCTACTCGATGTTGTGCTTTCCGGTCAGAAAAGCCGATAATGGAACAGGTGTTCAGCTGTGTTGTCGATAGGGTATATCCGCCATCATTGGACGATAAGGCGGAGGATTTAATGGCAAGTGTTGATTTGACGGAAAGTTTTGATTTAATAGCAAGTGTTAAAAATGGAACGTTTTAGAAATGGAGCGTATTAAAATAAAACGTATTAAAATGGAACGTATTAAAATGGAACGTATTGAGACGACATCAACATTTGCTGCTTTTTAAGCGTTTTTTTAAAAGAGGTGTTCAAAATGGCAATTTGGTTACTTGTACTGGCTTTTATGCTGTTGGTAATGGGTGCCATGGCTGTCGGGGTTATTCTTGGACGCAAGCCAATTGCTGGCTCATGCGGCGGCCTCAATCAGATTGGTATGAAAAATGGCTGTGACATCTGCGGTGGTAAAGACGACGTATGCGAAGAAGAGAACCGCAAGCGCCGCGGCGTGTCTGAGCGCCGTACGAGTGATGAAAGCCGCGGTGCTGATCTTGGGTACGATGCCACGCGACGTTAATTTCAGGCGTTAATCTCAGTGCAGCCGGTATGTCCAGGCGGACTCTGCAAGAAGGCCACGTGCGCCAGCCAGAGTGAATGCAAGATCATGTAGCCCAGGCCAGAGCGGTACAGGTGAAGCACCTTTTACCGCCAGGTCTAGGCGTTGAGCCATTAATAAAAGTTTGTGAAGGCGTTTCATGGGTAGGCGTTGAATGGCTTTCTGATAAGCCGGGCGACGTTTATCGAAAATCATCGGCTTCTGCGCCTTACAGGCATGATCAAAGCTCTGCCCCTGATCAAGGTGCTGATGAATTGACAGTAAGGTGCGCAGCTCGCGACTCAGCGCCCACAAGACAATCGGTGCCTCAACGCCTTCACTGCGCAGGCCATGAACGATACGTGAAGCCCGTGAGGGTTCACCTTTCAGGCAGGCGTCAGCCAGGTTGAAAACGTCGAAGCGGGCGTTATCTTCCACTCCCTGAGCAATCGTTTCTGTGTTGATCCGGGCGTTGGGCGGGAGCATCAAAGCAAGCTTCTGCAGTTCCTGATCTGCGGCCAGCAGGTTACCTTCGGTGCGTTCACCGAGTAACCGGGCCGCATCAAGGTCCAGCTGTAAACCATGCCGGTTAGCACGGTCGCGCAGCCAATAACCGAGCCGCGAGACATCGACCGGCCATACCGGTACAAATAATCCCTGTTTATCCAGCGCTTTGAACCAAGCACTTTTCTGTTGCTTGGCATCCAGTTTGCCCATGCTCAGCAGCAGCACGTCATCGCTGTTAGTCAGTTGCTCGGCATAATGTGTCAGGATTTTGCTACCTTCCTGGCCAAGCTTCTGGTTGCCAAGGCGCACATCAATCAGCTTACGAGAGGCAAACAGGGAGAGATTGCCAGCGACATCCAACAGCCGACTCCAGGCGAAATTCGGTTCAACGTCAATGACTTCACGTTCTTCAATCCCCGTCTGACGCGCTGCCGCCCGCACCGCGTCACAGGCATCGCGGTGCTGTAAGGGTTCGTCACCGGCAACGATAACCACCTTGGGTAACTTTTTCTCGAGCGCTGGCGGCAGTTGATCGGAAAACACTTTCACGAGTCAAATGCCTCCAGCACGGTGATTCGCTGGATAACGCGCTGTGCCAGGCGTTTTGAGAGCATGACACGAACTTCCTCGACCATGCTTTCACGGTCAAGCAGGTCATCATCATTGAGGCGTTGACGCGTCGATACACTTAAACGAGGGACATTCAGCGCATAAGCATTGTTATCACGCTGTTGCACGGATACCTGCACACTCAGCGTGAACTCATGTTCCCGGCTACCCCGGCCTTCACTGCCCTGACGGCGTTCCATTAATTCAGGTGAGGAAAGTGTCAGACGCCAGTCAGCGTCGTCATTCACCCCATTGCCAAGTGTGTTTAGCTCGACAGTAACCGCACGGGCCACCAGGCTGCGTGTATCACCTTCAAGTGTCAGTAGTGGAATCTGGGTCTGGCGTTGGGTGCCACGTAACTGAAAGCCGCAGCCAGCCAGCATGGCCGCCGAAGCGACCATGCCTGAGCCAAGGGAAAGACGTAAAAAATGACGTCGGTTCATCCGCTCACCACGATATTGACCAGTTTACCCGGCACGACAATCACTTTACGCACTGCCTTGCCGTCAATATGCCGCTGAACATTGTCGTCAGCCATGGCCAGCGCTTCGACGGCAGCTTTATCTGCACTAGCTGGGGCTTCAACACGAGCCCGAAGCTTACCGTTGACCTGTACTACCAGCTCGAGGCTGTCACGGGTCAACGCCTGCTCATCCACGCTCGGCCAAGGGGCAACAATTACAGGGTCAGTATGACCCAGCTGTTCCCAAAGCGCGTGGCAGGCATGCGGGATAATCGGAGCCAGCAGCAAAACGCTGGCTTCCACGGCTTCGCGAGCGACGGCCAGCCCCTGCGGAGTGAAATCCTCGAACCTGGCCAACGTATTGGAAAGCTCCATTACCGCCGCAATGGCTGTGTTGAAGGTTGTCCGGCGGCCGATATCATCACTGGCTTTCTGAATGGTCTCGTGGGTTTTGCGCCGCATGGTCTTCTGGTCATCGGATAAACTACCTACCTCTAGGGCAGGCGGTTGGCCTGCGGCCAGATGTTCCTGAATTTGACGCCATAGCCGCTTGATAAAGCGGTGGGCACCTTCAACACCCGAATCGGACCATTCCAGTGACTGTTCCGGTGGGGCTGCAAACATCATGAACAAGCGCACCGTGTCGGCACCGAATTTGTCGATCATCGACTGCGGGTCAACGCCGTTATTCTTGGACTTCGACATTTTTTCAATGCCGCCCATTTCGACGGGTTGACCATCACTGAGCAGTACTGCGCTGATCTGGCGGCCTTTTTCATCGCGCTTGACTTCGACATCCGCTGGGTTGAACCATTCCTTGCCGCCATTGGGCTGGGTGCGGAAATAGGTTTCGGCGATGACCATGCCCTGAGTCAGCAGGCGCTGGAACGGCTCGCTGGTTTCTACCAGGCCGAAATCGCGCATCAGCTTGGTAAAGAAGCGTGCATACAACAGGTGTAATATCGCATGTTCGATACCGCCGATATACAGATCGACCGGCAGCCAGTAATTCACTCTGTCGTCCAGCATGGCCTCGGTGTTATCGGCGCAGCAGAAGCGGGCAAAGTACCAGGAAGATTCCATGAAGGTGTCGAAGGTGTCGGTCTCACGTAGCCAGCCGTCGCCCAGATCAGAGAATTCCGGCATTTTCTTGAGCGGCGAACCTGAAGCATCGACGGTGACTTCCATCGGCAGTTCAACCGGCAGCTCAGCATCCGTGAGTGGAACGGTTTCACCCGCTGGGCCATATTTCACCGGAATCGGCGCGCCCCAGTAACGCTGGCGGGCAACGCCCCAATCGCGCAGACGGTAATTGGTTTTGACTTCGCCACGTCCCATTTCAGCCAGTTTAGCGGCAATGGTGTCGAAAGCGGCTTCAAACGTCAGGCCGTCAAACTCTCCCGAGTTAATCAGCGTGCCGTGTTCGGTATAAGCCCCTTCAGAAAGATCAGGGGTGCTGCCATCTTCTGTAGCGATAACCGGCAGAATGTCGATGCCATATTTGGTGGCGAACTCCCAGTCGCGCTGGTCGTGGGCCGGAACGGCCATCACCGCGCCGGTGCCGAATTCCATCAATACGAAGTTGGCCACAAAGACCGGCACTTTCTTGCCGCTCAACGGATGAATGGCCATATGACCCGTCGGCAGGCCTTTCTTTTCGCGAGTGGCCATTTCGGCTTCCGAGGTGCCGCCCTTAGCGCACTCCTCGCGGAAGCTGGCAATTTCTGTGCTATGTTCCGCCGCCTGTTTGGCAAGCGGGTGGTCAGCCGCCACGGCCAGATAAGTCACTCCCAGCAGGGTATCCGGGCGAGTGGTATAGACCGAAATTGGCTCAGCAGGCAGATTTTCTGCGGTTTCAATATCAAAACTCATCTCAACGCCACGGGATTTACCAATCCAGTTGCGCTGCATGGTTTTTACCTGTTCGGGCCAGTCAATATGGTCGAGATCCGCCAGCAGTTCATCCGCGTAATCAGTGATCTTCAGGAACCACAGGGGGATTTCCTTGCGCTCGACCAGCGCACCGGAACGCCAGCCACGACCATCGATGACCTGCTCATTGGCCAGTACGGTCTGATCCACCGGATCCCAGTTGACCGTCGACATCTTCTTGTATACCAGACCTTTATCCACCAGCTTGGTAAAGAACCACTGTTCCCAACGGTAGTAGCTGGTATCGCAGGTAGCAAATTCACGCCCCCAGTCATAGGCAAAACCCAATGCTTTCAGCTGGTTGCGCATGTAGTCAATGTTCTGGTAAGTCCACTTGGCCGGTGGCACCTGATTCTGAATTGCCGCGTTCTCGGCGGGCATGCCGAACGCATCCCATCCCATCGGTTGCATGACATTCTTGCCCTGCATACGCTGAAAGCGTGAGACCACATCGCCGATGGTGTAGTTACGCACATGGCCCATATGCAGTTTGCCGCTGGGGTAAGGGAACATCGAGAGGCAGTAGAACTTCTCTTTTGAAGCATCCTCTATGGCTTTGAAGCACTGGTTTTTTTCCCAATACTGCTGTACCTGGTGTTCGAGTTCACGTGGGCTGTAATGTGCGTCCATCGGTGTATTCAATGCCTTGGCGTGCGCGCCCGAAATCTCGGGCAGGGTGAATGATGAAAATCCAATGTATATCGTCGCATCTGATTGTATCCTAAGAGAAGGGAACCTTGAACGGTAACCCATCATCCGCGCAACGCGAGTAAGGAGAACGTTATGGAAAATCATCAAGAGAAACGCCTGCGCGAAGGCTATGAACGCCTGCTGGAGCGGTTGCAGGAAGGCGCTAATGAACTTACCTGGGAGGCGTTGCAAAAGGATCTGGATGACGCCGTCGAGTTCGAAAGCGAGCTGGAAGAGTATTCCCGCGACGAATTGGCGCTGTTACGTGCCTGGGTTGAGCGAGATCTGCGCGATATGCGGTACTTTCTCGCTGATACCGGCAAGCAGGTAGCGCAATGGCTGGACATCGACATTGATGCGCTCTCGCGTCGTGTGGTGGAATCGCTCTTATCGATTGCCGACCGCAGCGTGGTTGACCGTGAGCGTTTTGAAGATGATCTGGAAGCCGCACGCGCCGACTACTGCGAAGGCGAAATGGCGGCACCTGGCAAAATGGCCTGCGTGCATTGCGATGCCCAGGTAACCCTGGCGGAAGTTGCACGCCTGGAACCTTGTCATCAGTGTGGCCATCGCTATTTCTACCGTCTATCGCAAGCGTCCTAGACTTTTAACCAGACGCCTAACAGGCTGGTCACAACCACCACGCCGTTGCTCAATGCAGCGGCGTGAACCAGGCTGTTCTTCGTCATATAGACGCCAACAGTCGCTATTTTGCCTGAAAGCAACCCGGCAATGACAGAAAGTGTTGGTGCAGCAATCATGCCTTAAGGCTTTTAATAATCTTGATGGGACTTGTGTTAAAAACACGTAAAGGAACTTGGAATGTTAAAATTCAAAAAACTGTTGGTGCCGTTAATCCTGGTTGTTGGTGCCTTCTTTCTGCAGGATGGTGCTCTTGACAGTTTTAATCAGTCATCTTCATCCGAGTCTTCGTCTACTTCTACTTCTACTTCCCTATCCCAGCAAGAGCAGAATCTTCACCAGACTCTGACGCTGATACAACAGGGTGGTCCGTACCCTTATAGTCGGGATGGAATCACGTTTGAAAACCGCGAGGGTCGACTACCGCAAAAGCCTCGCGGGTATTATCGTGAATTTACGGTGGATACACCGGGACTGAATCACCGTGGACCCAGGCGAGTGGTGACGGGTGGAAACCCGCCAGAAATTTACTATTACACAGAGGATCATTATGGGTCCTTCACAAGGATTACACCGCCATGAGTGATCTGCTCGTTTCGGGTGTTTATTCAGTTGATCAGATGAAATCTATCCAGCCCGATATCACGATACAGCTGGATGATCAGGGCGAGGTTAGCAAAGACTCAGTGTTAGCTGCATTAGCAACGGCCTTTGGTTTTCCCGATTACTTTGGCCATAACTGGGATGCCGCGTTCGACTGCTTGTGCGATGCCATGGATACCCATGATCAACTGGATGTGCTATTCAGGAGCTTATCCAGTGCGACACTTGATCAAGCGTCGCTTGCTGAACTTTTAAAAATTCTGAAAGACGTGATTGACCAACAACCGAAGGAAAAAACGCTGCGGTTTTTCCTGGCGGGCATTCCCCTTCAAACGGATGGCATTAGCCGTCTAGACGTTTAACCAAATGCCCAGCAGGCTGATCATTACTACTGCGCCGCTGCCCAGAACAGCGGCGTAGAGCAGATTGTTTTTCATCATATGATAGCCGCTGACGCCATAGCGCCCCTGTAAAGACAGGTTAATGCCTGACAGCGGGCCGACGCTGGTGCCTACCGCCCAGGCAGATAAGGCCACAAACGCAAACAGCGTCTGCTCATGGCCTTCAAGCGGCAGCATGGACGCCAGCACCGACACACCGATGATCGGGTGCAACCCCAGCAGGGCACTTAAGGTAATCGCCACAAAACTGACCACCCCTTCAGCAATGCCAAATTCCGCAAACAGCGACCAGCTGTCTTCCGTGGCAGCACTCAATAACGTCGATAGCCCGAGTGTCAGTAAGCCCGCCGCCAGGAACAGCGAAATTTCGCCACGCATTGCTGGTAAGCGGTTAAGCGTATGCTGTTTTACTCGACGGCGCGTCCATTTCAGGCCTTCGGGCAGGTTGCTGATAATGGCTACGGTTGGCAACAGAAAGGTAATAATGCTGACAATGGAAAGTGTCGGGCTGATCACAAAGTGAAACAGCATCACCAAGGCGGCCATGCCCAATGGCATTAGCAGGCTGCGCGGAGAGAGCGAAAACCCAACGGTTTCACTCAGATCAAAACGCTGTTTGAGTTCCAGTGTCGTGAATAAGCCTGCCAGCATGGCCAGCGGAAAACCGACGATGGCAATGGTCAGGTAGTCCATCTGCGGCACCAGCGCCATCACCACCCCCATGGACGCAAAAAACGGCGACCACAAAGCCGCGCTGGAAAGCCCACGGTTCAAGGCCAGCAGTTGTGGGGTGCTCAAGGGTTGATGGCGAGCCAGGCGGTCGCCTACCATAAATACCGTCGACAGGTTGAGAATAGTGCCCAGAAAATGCACGCCCAGCCAGGTACGCAGAATGCCGCCTGCGCCCGTCACCGACTGGCCAGGCACTCCCTTTCGCCCTTGCTGTTTGCCAATCAGGGAAATAAAGCTGACACCCACCAGCATCGCCACCACAAAGGTGTTACCGGTCAGTATGCTCGCCCAATCAATGGTGGCACCGTAATAAAACCTGGCCACCAGCAGCATCGCAAAACCGATCATTATCAACGCCGCCGCCTGAAGGCGCGAGCGGCGGGGAATATCCCGCCACAGCAGCACCACGGCCACCCACAGCAGATAGCTCACCGCCAGGCCCGTTGACACCCAGCCGGTAAAGCCCGCTATCTGTAACAAAAGCCCGAGCAGTATCAGCACGCCCGCCAACCGCTGCCTAATCGTTGTTTCTTGCATCTGGAACCCTTACTGGTGAGTTAGCAGGCTAATATTCTTTGCCACGCTTTTCCAGTGCTTAACAGGCAAACAGAAGGGCGGTGACGCAAATGATCAAAGGGTAATACAGGTTTTGCAAAGCCAAAGGGAACTGAGTAAGGTCAAAAAAAGCATTGCCGAAAAAATAACAGCAAAGCCCACCACACCAACAGTCTCAAGCGGCGCGTAATAACGCAGCCACGTTGTGCTGGGCGGTAGCGTGCCTTCAGGGTGCTTAGGCAACAGGGAACACCATGATTGAAATCGAACGCCCACAGGAGTTGACTCGATTACGCCGTCTTGCCTTGTCTTCTCAAGGTCTGCTGCAGGCTCAGCCCTTTGGGCGTGGTTTTGCGGGGGCACGGAAGGCGGTTAACCATCTTGGTTATGTGCAGGTTGATAGCATCTCGGTTGTGGAGCGGGCGCATCATCATGTTCTTTACGCAAGGGTTCCGAACTTCACCCCAGCGATGACCAATAAACTGTTGGTTGAGGGGGATGTATTCGAGTATTGGGCGCATGCGGCCGCATTTCTGCCAATCAGCGATTTTCGTTTTTCATTGCCTTACAAGCACGCCATTAAAAGCGGTCAGACGCATTGGTATCGAAACCCGGACAAAAAACTGATGGGCGAGTTGTTGGCGCGTATTCGCCTGGATGGCCCGATACGTTCTCGCGATATTGCCACCAAAAAGACCCAACGTGGCGGCTGGTGGAATTGGAAGCCGGCAAAAAAGGCGTTAGAGCAGTTGTATATGCAGGGTGACCTGATGGTCAGTGACCGCACAGGCTTTCAGAAAACCTATGATCTAACCGAGCGAGTGCTGCCAGCGCATGTCGATACCACCATGCCCAGCATGGAAGCGTTGGCTGGCTACCTTCTGGATCAACAATTACGCAGCCAGGGCGTTGTGTCTCTCAAGGGAATTACCTATCAGCGGCGCAATGCTGAGCTACGCAAGGCGGTTAATATATTGGTCAACGAGCGCTTGGCGCAGGGCGATTTAGAGCAGGTAAAACTCAACCGTGGGGATGTCTTTCTTATTGAAGCTGGAGCGCTTGAACGCCCGATGCCACGGTTAAGTAACCGTATGCAGATTCTTTCTCCGTTTGATAACAGCGTTATTCAGCGCGAACGGCTCAACGCTATTTTTCACTATGATTATCAAATTGAATGCTACGTGCCAGCGGCCAAGCGTCAATACGGTTATTTCAGTCTGCCGCTTCTCTACCGTGATGCGTTTGTGGGTCGGATGGACTGCAAGGCGCATAGAAAGGAGCGGTTGCTGGAAATTAAATCGCTGTATCTTGAACGACATGGCTTTGACGAAGAGCCTCTGATGATGGCTTTTGTGGAGGCGGTTCAGTCGTTCTGCCAGTTTCAGGAATGTGATCAGGTGCGTTTGACAGAGGTGTACTCCAAATCTCTGGAGCATCGTTTGCGCAGCGTGCTGAAATAGACAGCTTTTATCGGTAAGGGGAGAGCATCATGATTCGCGTCGTTTATTGCTGGAGAGTCCAGGAGCCTGATTTCGCTAGTTTTCAGCAGGTATGGGAGCGGACAACGAACAGCATCCATGAAACGGTACCCGGCGCGCTGGGAAGTTTCATGTTGCGTAGCCCAGAAGATAAAACCGAAGTGATTACTGTGGCAAAATGGGACTCAATAGAAAGCTGGGAAGCCTTTTGGGGCGCTGAAAACCCATCGGAAATGGCGAATATGTGCAAGATAGGCGAGCGAATTTCTGCCACGGTATACGATGAAATAGGTGACTACACGCGTTGATGTGTCGTCAAACCGTTATCAGTCCCTTAAAATTTAACGGATAATTCTGGTGCCCCGAGCAACATTGCCAGGCAATGAAGGTCATAAAGTTTACTTTTTATAAGCGTAATCTCAATCAATCTATTATTGCTTGATGCTGTCGATGCATTGCGCATGAAACCTGAGGTCATCGATCTTATTTAAACACCGGCCCCTATAAAGGATGGACTCTATGCGCGATGACGAGAAATACACCAATAACGAAGAGCAGATGCTGTATCTGCAGAAGCTGATCGATACGTCAGACGGCGCAGGTCTTAACGATCACTTCACGGATCTGGATGTGCTGGATACGGCGCGGACGCTGGAATCTTTTCCGGCCAAAACGCGCGATCTGCTGTGGGAATTTGTTCCTGAAGATTTAATCGGTGAGGTGCTGGCGGAGGTTGATGAAGACATCCGCGCGGACTACATCGAGGATTTATCCGCCAGCGATGTTGAACAGATTATCAGAGGGCTGGACGCTCAGGAAGTGGCTGAAGTCCTGGGTGTTGCTGACGAATCGATCAAAAACAGCGTTTACGCCAGCCTGGATGACGATATTCGTGCTCAGGTGGAGAATCTTCACGCCTATGAGGATGACGTAGTCGGGCGTTACATGGACCCCGAGACGGTTAACGTCAAGCAAGGCGTTTCGTTAGAAGCGGTGCAGCGTTACATCCGTATCCACCATTTGCTGGACGACGAGTCGCAGCAGATCATGGTCACCGATAAGGATAAGCACTTACTCGGCACCTTGACCCTGATCGATTTGATCAAGCAACCCCAGGAAGCGGTGGTTGATGAGTATATGTATGAACCCTTCATGCTCAATGACCAGATGAAGGTAAATGAAGCCGCGTCGATATTACGTTCAAAGGAAATCCCTTTTGTGCCGGTGTGCGACAGCAATGGCTTATTGGTAGGTCAGTTGAACACGGCGGATGTTCTGGAAATTACCCAGGACGATGCTGATATGACGTTAAAGCATATGTCGGGTGTCAGCGATGAAGAAGAAGTTTTCACGCCCATTATGCGCAGTGCAAGAAGCCGGGGAGTCTGGCTGGGTATTAACCTGCTGACGGCGTTTTTAGCAGCGGCGGTGATTGGGCAGTTTGAGGCCGTGCTGGACCAGATTGTGGCGTTGGCGATTCTGATGCCTGTGGTGGCCAGCATGGGGGGGATTGCCGGAAGCCAGACGCTCACCGTGGTAATTCGCGGCCTGGCGCTGGGTCAGCTGGCCGGTAACAATAAGCGATGGCTATACAATAAGGAAATGTGGGTGGGGGCGCTCAATGGTTTTGTCTGGGCATTGGTGGTAGGCCTGATTTCACATATCTGGTTTGGTGACCCGATGATCACGCTGGTGATAACGCTGGCGATCTTTGTCAACATGAGCATTGCTAACCTGGCGGGCGTGCTGATTCCTCTGGTGTTGAAACAGCTGAAAATTGACCCGGCATTATCCGGGGCGGTGATTTTAACCACCGTGACGGATGTCGTGGGCTTCCTGTCTTTCCTGGGGTTAGCGACCCTGATTATTCTCTGATAACTGCTGAATGCGTGGCCAGCGCCTGAACGGCGCTGGTCATAGCAAGCATGCGAATTTTAGATATGCAGCCAATATTCGCTTTGCTCTCAAGGTAATCAATGGGTAGAGTGAAATTTCAAGCAACATAGTCTCAATAAACGCACCGTCAGGTTTATTGAGGTTATGCTAACGGGTTTATAATCACTTTTAGTTGAACTCAAGAATTGGGAATCTATGGCTGAACACTTATCTCACCAACATGCAGTAAATTCGATTCGGCTCATCTATGAGAATCAGGGATTTCAGTTGGCTGATGCTGTACCTGGAAATCAGGTTGAGAATGAACTTGGGATTGATGTAAGAGGTGCTCCATTCGCAGCTTTATATGCTTTTGTGGACGAATATATAATTCTGCTGAGGTGCCAGAGTATGTATTTTCTTTCGGTTGATCATAAAAATAGTCCTACAGCAATGACGTTTTATAGGCTCAGCATTCGTCAATTACGCACGTTGACGTCAATTCGAACTTTGTGTAGCTATGGACTGGATGCAAATGCTAGACTTCAGCTTCGACTGCTCTATGAGACAGCTCAACTTTGGGCGCGCTTCAGAATCGATTCAGATGTTCTATGTGACTACACGGCTTGTACCAATCCCGAATCTGCAAACAAGTTCTGGCATAAATACTTATCGAAAGAAAAGACAGAACGTTACCTAAGAAATCAGGTTCAAGAAGGGAGAGTTAGTTGGATTGGAGGCATGGAGGATCAAATAAACGATTTAAAGCAGAAACTAAGCCTTGTCGCCCATCCAACGTTCATAGCGGACTACCATGAAACCCTCGCGGACTGGAATGACAGTCTAGAAACGGGTGTAATAATAAAGCCTTTGACGTCCTCGTATTTCACTTTATCAAAGGCAATATTTGTTACCGCTATGCCTTTTACCATTTCTCCTGACCCTCCTTATAATTTTGATACCATATCGCTACGTAAAGATGATGCAGGTTGGAATCCAATTCCGCATCCAACGGAGTCATGGGAGGAGTATAACAAGCAGCTTAGAAATATGCTGCCATCCCTTTTCTTAATGGCGTTCCGGTTTTTTGAGGAGTTTGATAAAATTAGTAAGGCTGAATGTGGACATTAAAACCAATAATCGGCTGCACCGCGACCATTTTTACGCCGCTTCGAGGCTCCAAGTCGACGCGTGAGCAGGGCGCTATATGCTTAGAGGAAATTAAAAAATGAGTCTAATTGGCAAGCATCAACTTCGTGAAGTTAATGGAATTAGTGGCTCTCAGACTGAAGCTATTAAAAGTTTTTTACAAGGTGCGGTCTATTGTTGGTGTAAAAATCGAAGTCAAGAAGACTGGTTCTCACTAAGCGAGTTAATGGGCGGAGAAAATTTTTACTGGCAAGGAACGCCATTAATATTTCTCTATCTTAAGCATGAAGAAAATGGTTGCGAAAGTCCAGTAAATCAAGCAGGTGTTGACGCTGGTTGGTTGCTTAAGTCAGTCATTGCTAATGACCTTAGGTGCTTTGAAACGAAGAAAGAATTCCGAAAGAGAATGTACCGTTGGTGTGGTGAAGAACGCACATAACAAATTCTTCAAGATGGATTGGCAACGCTCGGACGTTTGAGTTTGATTTGGATTACAGTGTAATAATAGAGTGTCATGATAGCGTTAAGGCTGTAGCAAAACGCCTTTGATGCCTAGTTTTTGGTTGGATCGAAGAAGCAGACATGAAGTCGTCAGCATGCCGCGTTTCAAGCCTTACAACCACGATCAGAACGCTATAATAGTGATCAACTACTAAGACGCTTCAGCCAGGCTCTTTTGAACACGAAATGCACTGTCTGATCGAGCGCAAGCTGGACTTGTCGGTTTTTCCACCCGAAGTAACGCAACGATGCGACCGGTCAGCTGGCCTATGATCCGGCTATCTTGTTGAAGATCATTCTGTTTGCTTACTCAAAAGGCATCATCTCCAGCCGTGAAATGCAGTGGTGCTGTGAGACCAATATCATTTTCAAAGCGCTTTCCTGCGATACCGTTCCCCACTTCACCACACTGGCAAGCTTCGTCAGTCGCCATGCTGATGAGACTGAAGTTTCAGGCAAATCCTCTGTAGAAGCTTTTGTGTTGAGGAAAAAAAATGCCTATGAATCCTTGTGTCTGCTAAATTAGTGCCTGTAGATAAACAGGATCTACGAGCACTTATATCAACGATAGCGACAGGAGATGATTTATGGCTGAGTGGCGTAAGGTGGCGAAAGGCTTTGCCCTGGGTGACGGGCACGTTAGCACTAAAGAAGTGGACTTGTTGCGCGAGCTCGTCCTAAAAGATGATCACGTAAGCCAAAGCGAACTGGATTTCCTGAAAGAAATCAAAGCTGAGGCGAAAACGTCAGTTCAGGTGCTGGATGACTTGATCGCTGACTGTGAAGAGATGGTTAACGGCAAATAAAGGTCGTTAAGCATCATAGGCGCAGCTAAGCTGCTTGCTTGCTGCGCCTATCGGTATTGCGACAAATGGCATCATCGCCAGAGATAGTGCCCTCAGTTCTGCATCGGGATATCGTCCTTCCAGCGGAAGCCGACGCCACCGGCTTTCCAGATGCCATCGTCATTAAACGGGTGTGGCCTGCCGATATTGATGTGTTGAGGCAGGCCAAAGTGCGGCGCCAGGTTCTGCTTTGCCTTGACGGTGACACGATCCATGATCCTCAACCCTTGCTCTTCAGCCGACATATGCGCTTCAGGCGCTGCCCGATGTGCCAGGGCCCAGTTATCAATGTACAGCAGATCACCGGTATCATATTGATAACGTATGCCAAAACCTTTCTCGAACGACGCATTCAAAAGATCGTTGTAATCATTGAACAGTTGCTTCAGTTCATCTGCGTTGAGCAAACGCATCTCTTCGACCGTCGCCGGTTGCTTTTGCAGTTCATCAATTGGCATGTCATTTTCAGGAAGCCGTTCAATGACTGCGCCGGTCATACCCAGGTGCAGCCAGACGCTCTTGCGTCCGGAAATCGGGTGGGTATGAACGACAGGGTGGCTGACGCCTGATGCGGAATTAACCGACACAAGGCGTTCCCAGAAGGCCTGTTTGTCTTCCGGAAGGGCATCAAAAGCGGCCCCTTGATGGGCGAAATGCGTACCACCGCCATGTTCCGGCGCGCGCGCCATGTAGTAGGCGGAATGAGAGAAAATCGCGGCTTCGAAACTGCCATCGTTATGCCACTGAGGGCCAACGCCCAGGATGCCGTAGCGGTCATCATTGGAGCAGCGGAAAATATCCCGGTTCATGTCCGGTGTGGCAGGGTGTACGCCGTGAGTGGAATGAATTTCCCCGGCTCCCCACCATTTGCTGGCGTTAACCAGTTCCTCTGCTGAGAGATCTGTCTGGTGTTTAAAAACCACAAACCCACGGTTGGCCATTTCCATTTCCAGCGCTTTAATCACCGGCTCTGGAAGTTTTGAGCGAACATCGGCGCCATAGATCTCAACGCCCAAAGGCTCCAGCTGTTTGACGGTTAGGCCATGTTGCTCAAGAAGCGCCATGCGGTCAGGGTCTACTGGGGGGATAGTGGGTGGCGTATGACGTAATTTATCGGCTGCGTTACCCATGGTGTGATTACCTCAATGGGTGAATTTCTTCCAGACTAACGCAGTGTATAACAGTGACAAGCCCCCTCGACCCAAAGGCTGGGTTATCCGTTGCGACTAATCGGTGTCGAGTCAAGGGTTTATGGGGTAAATTCGGCATGGAAACAATCTTTTCAGATCAGGAATATCATCATGCTGTCATCAGAAAATGTGCTCAGCCTTTTACGCCAGGTCACCTCGCTGAGCTTCACCGCGCAAAGTGAAGCCAATACCGGCTGGCAGGGTGTCGGCAATGGAAACGTCGTGGTGGATGAACCCACATCAAAAACCGTGGTGTTTCATGAAGCCGGTACCTGGCAACCCAGTGCCCAGCATCAGGGGGAATTTGATTTCAGTAACGTCTTCCGTTGGACGGCGGTCGGTGAGCATTTGCGCCTTGAACACCTGCGTTTTGGTGTCGATAACCCTGTGTTGTTGTTTGATATGGCGCGCCAAGAGGACGGCATCTGGCGGGAAGTCAGCCCGCACGAGTGTGGCGCAGACCGCTACGCGGCAACGCTTGAGGTGACAAAGGGCAAGGCGGAAAACGTGCGCATTGACGTCGCCTGGTCGATCATCGGGCCACGCAAGCAGGAAACCATTGAATATTGCTATCAGACAGGCACTTGAGACAGCCACTCGTCAGAGTCGATTTTTTTCAAGTGCTTCAATCATCATTCGCGCGGCATTGGAAAGGGTGCGATGGGTATGGGTCAGATACCCCAGCGGACGATGAATAGGGGCTGTCGCCACTTGGAGTTCGACCAGATCGTCATCCAGCATTTTTTCCGGTAGCAGGCTCCAGCCCAATCCGACGCTACACATCATCTTGAGCGTTTCCATGTAATTGGTCGACATGTTGACGGATACCGCAAGCCCCGCCTGGGCAAAGCGTTCTTCCAACAGGATGCGGGTGAATGTCTGGGCGCCAGGCAGAACGCACGGATACGCGCATAAGGTGCTAAGCGGCAGTGGCTGAGTCTTATCGCTGGCTTTGTGTGCCAGCGGGTGATCATGAGCGCAGACAAAGCACATGCGGTCGCGCCAGCGCTCGACTACCGCCAATGGCTCGATGGGATGGGGTGCCAGCGTGACCACCGCCAGCTCGTGGCTGCCTTCGAGAACGCCCTGGTAGGCCAGTTCAGAATCGACAAAGCGCAGGTCCAGATCGACATCCGGGTGTTGCTGGGTATAAGCCTTGAGAATCGGCGGCAAACGGTGCAGGCCGATATGGTGGCTGGTCGCCATGGTCAGTCGTCCGCCCACCTGGCCGGAAAGGTTGGCCAGCGCCCGGCGGCTATCTTCGACGCTTTGCAGAATATGGCGTGCCTGGGGCAGCAGCAGATGGCCCGCTTCGGTCAGTGCAATCCGCCGCCCGATGCGGTCAAACAACCGCGCATTGAGCTGCTGTTCCAGCATGGCAATACGTTTGCTTACCGCCGGTTGGGTCAGAAATAGCTGGTCTGCGGCTTTTGAGAAACTTTGGCTATCCGCGACAGCCAGAAAGGCTTGTAGATGTTGAGTGTCCATTGGTATTCCTTTATGGAATCCAATCCATAAATAACATGAATTGATTTTATCTGCGAGCCGCGTAACACTAATACCATCATTCTGTTGCCCATTCTGAAGGTGGCAGGTTTAATGCTTTTATTCTAATAAATCGTATCCAGTCAAAAGACCGCGAAATGATAGGGCCGAGGCCCGGGAGAACACATGTCAGCTAAAACGCTTTACGACAAGCTGTGGGATCAGCACCTGGTCAAGCAGCGCGATGATGGCACGGCGTTGATTTATATCGACCGCCATATGCTCCACGAAGTGACCTCGCCTCAGGCGTTTGAAGGCTTGCGCCTGGCCAACCGCAAACCCTGGCGTCTGGATGCCAATCTGGCGACGGCCGATCACAACGTGCCGACCACCTTGATCGAACGTGCCGAAGGT
Source organism: Halomonas sp. LS-001 (assembly GCF_052983955.1). NCBI lineage: Bacteria > Pseudomonadati > Pseudomonadota > Gammaproteobacteria > Oceanospirillales > Halomonadaceae > Halomonas > Halomonas sp. LS-001. Next base: position 2,014,072 of record NZ_CM129816.1, on the reverse strand, counting down.
AATAAAGGCATTAAAGACCCGATTTCGTTGATCCAGGTGCAAACCCTGGATGATAACTGCCTTGAGTACGGTATTACCGAATTTGGTATTAACGACCCGCGTCAGGGCATCGTTCACGTGATCGGGCCGGAGCAGGGCGCAACACTGCCGGGTATGACAGTCGTCTGTGGCGACTCTCACACCGCGACCCACGGTGCCTTCGGCGCGTTGGCTCATGGTATCGGCACCTCGGAAGTTGAGCACGTGCTGGCGACCCAGTGCCTGCTGACCCAGAAAATGAAAAACATGCAGGTTCGTGTAGAAGGCGAACTGGGGCTGGGCGTGACGGCCAAGGACGTTGTGCTGGCGATTATCGGAAAAATTGGTACCGCTGGCGGCACGGGCTATGCGATTGAATTTGCTGGCAGTGCAATTGAGTCCCTGTCGATGGAAGGTCGCATGACCGTCTGTAATATGGCGATTGAAGCAGGCGCCCGCGTAGGCATGATCGCCGTGGACGACACTACCATTGAGTACATTGGTAATCGCCCCTATTCGCCGACGGCGGAGCAATGGGAAGCAGCCGTTGCTGACTGGCGCAACCTGGTCTCCGACCCTGAGGCTGAGTTCGATAAAGTGGTGACGCTGAACGCCGCCGAGATTGAGCCGCAGGTCAGCTGGGGCACCAGTCCTGAAATGGTCACTGGTATTTCCGGTCAGGTGCCTGACCCTGATGCCGCGCTGGACGAAACCGTCAAACGTAGCCACGTACGTGCGCTGGAATATATGGGCTTGCAGCCTAACCAGAAGATTACTGACATCCGCCTGGACAAGATTTTTATCGGCTCCTGCACTAACTCGCGGATCGAAGACCTCCGGGAAGCGGCCAAGGTTGCCAAAGGTAAGAAAGTCGCAGAGAGCATTCAGTTGGCGATGGTGGTGCCGGGGTCTGGCCTGGTCAAGCGTCAGGCAGAAGAAGAAGGCCTGGATAAGATATTCACCGAGGCGGGATTCGAATGGCGCGAGCCGGGCTGCTCCATGTGTCTGGCCATGAACGCCGACAAACTCGGGGCGGGCGAGCATTGTGCGTCGACCTCCAACCGTAATTTCGAAGGGCGCCAGGGCTACGGTGGCCGGACGCATCTGGTGAGCCCGGCGATGGCCGCCGCAGCCGCGATTGCCGGTCATTTTGTCGATGTACGCAGCCTGCCTGCTAACGATGCCAACCATGCCCAGGAGGCCTGAACCATGAAAAAGTTTGAACGTTTTGAAGGCGTGGTGGCACCGCTGGACCGCGCCAATGTTGATACCGATTTGATTATTCCCAAGCAGTTTCTCAAATCCATCAAGCGGACCGGGTTTGGCGTTAATCTGTTTGATGAGCTGCGCTATCTGGACGAAGGTCAGCCGGGGCAGGATTGCTCGAACCGCCCGCTAAACCCTGACTTTGTATTGAACCAGCCGCGTTATCAAAACGCCGAGGTACTGCTGACCCGGCGTAATTTCGGCTGCGGCAGCTCCCGCGAGCACGCGCCATGGGCGCTGGAAGATTTCGGTTTCAAGGTGGTGGTTGCACCGAGCTTTGCTGATATCTTCTACAACAATGCCTTCAAAAATGGCTTGTTACTGGTTCGTCTGGAAGAAGATGAGATCGAGCGTCTGTTTCAGGAAGTTGAAAAGCGCGAAGGCTACGCATTGGATGTGGACCTGAAAAACCAGCGGATTATTACACCACGCGGCGAGATCCTTGAGTTTGAAGTGGATGAGTTCCGTAAACATTGCCTGCTCGAAGGTCTGGATGATATTGGCATTACCCTGAAAGATGATGCAGTCATCCGTCAGTTTGAACAGCAGCACCGCGAACAGCGCCCTTGGCTGTTTCGCTAAGCGGTTTGTTGACTTCCTGGCTGAACAACGCGGTTCAGCCTGTTTCATGATGAAAGGATCTGGTAATGACGCACAATGTTTTACTTCTGCCTGGCGATGGCATCGGCCCGGAAATTGCTGCCCAGGCCAAGCGCCTGTTAGAGGCCTGTCAGAAGGCTGGCATGGATATCAATTTGCAGGAAGGGCTGGTGGGTGGTAGCGCCTATGATGCCCACGGTGAACCGCTACCGGAAGAGACGCTGTCCAAGGCCAAGGCGGCCGATGCCATCTTGCTTGGTGCAGTAGGTGGCCCAAAGTGGGATGCATTGGAAGACCTTTCCAAACGTCCGGAAAAAGGTCTGCTGGGGTTACGCAAAAATCTGGGGCTGTTTGGCAATTTGCGTCCGGCGATGCTTTATCCGCAACTGGCCAGTGCTTCCAGCCTGAAGCCTGAGCTGGTTGCCGGACTGGACATCATGATCGTGCGTGAGTTGACCGGCGGTATCTATTTCGGCCAGCCACGCGGTATTGAAGAACGCAACGGCGAGCGTGTTGGCTTTAATACCTACGTTTACTCGGAAAGTGAAATTGAGCGGATTGGTCGCGTGGCGTTTGAAATGGCCCAGAAACGCGGCAAGAAACTGTGTTCGGTTGATAAAGCCAATGTGCTGGAAGTGACCATTCTGTGGCGTGAAGTGATGAACCGGCTGGCACCGGAGTATCCGGACGTCGAGCTTTCGCATATGTACGTGGATAACGCCGCCATGCAGCTGGTTCGCGCGCCGAAACAGTTTGATGTCATGGTGACGGGCAATATGTTTGGCGATATTCTTTCCGATGCGGCGGCCATGTTGACCGGTTCTATCGGTATGCTGCCGTCGGCCTCGCTGAATGAAAGCGGCCAGGGTATGTATGAACCCTGCCATGGCAGTGCGCCGGATATCGCCGGGCAGAATGTCGCCAATCCGCTGGCAATGATGCTGTCGGTGGCGATGATGATGCGTTACTCGCTGGGCGAGAGTGCCATGGCTGAGCGAATTGAAGCCGCGGTCGGTCAAGTGCTTGATGATGGCCTGCGTACAGCGGATATTGCCTCTGAAGGCATGCAGACAATCGGTACTGATGCCATGGGGGATGCGGTACTGGCCGCGTTTGCCAAACGATAAACGCCTTGTTAGAAAAAGACGTGGTAGGAAAAGACGTGGTAGGAAAAGACTTAGCAGGAAACGCCTTGGCAGGGCTGAGTTGGCGGTGGGGAAAATTATTTTTAATAGTTGTGTATAATGGTCAGTTCATTCTTTATTGGAGGACTTTACGATGTTGAAAGTCGGTTTCGTCGGATGGCGCGGTATGGTTGGCTCTGTGCTGATGCAGCGCATGCAGGAAGATGGTGATTTCAATGGCATTGAGCCCATTTTCTTCACCACTTCCCAGGTCGGTCAGCCGGGTCCCGATATCGGCGTAGACGTACCTCCGTTAAAAGACGCTTTCTCGTTGGACGACCTGAAGTCGTTGGACGTTATCGTGACCTGCCAGGGGGGTGACTACACCAAGGCCGTTTATGGGGATCTGCGCAGCGGCGGTTGGAACGGTTACTGGGTTGATGCCGCAAGCTCGCTGCGTATGGAAGATGACGCCACCATTGTACTTGACCCGGTTAACCGCAAGGTGATTGATGCCCAGCTGGCCAAGGGCGCTAAAACCTTTGTCGGTGGTAACTGCACCGTCAGCCTGATGCTGATGGGCCTGGGTGGCCTGTTTGAAGCCGATATGATCGAGTGGATGACCTCGATGACCTACCAGGCGGCGTCTGGTTCAGGTGCCAAGCACATGCGTGAACTGCTCAATCAGATGGGCACGCTGCGCGACTGTGTCGGCGAAGAGCTGAAAGACACTTCCAGCGCGATTCTGGATATCGACCGGAAAGTGACCGCCGCCATGCGCTCGGGTGACTTCCCTACGGATAACTTTGGCGCGCCGCTTGCCGGCAGCTTGCTGCCCTGGATCGATACCAAACTCGATAATGGCCAGAGCCGTGAAGAGTGGAAAGGTAGCGTCGAGTCCAACAAGATTCTCGGCTTGCAGAATAACCCGATCCCCATCGATGGTCTCTGTGTGCGTATCGGTGCCATGCGTTCTCATAGTCAGGCGTTCACGATCAAGCTCAAGCAGGATGTGCCGCTGGATGAAATCGAAGAGCGTATTGCCAAGCACAATGAGTGGGTCAAGGTCATTCCCAATGACAAGGACGCCAGCATTGAGGGGCTAACGCCGACCGCCGCCACCGGTACGCTTCAGGTGCCTGTAGGGCGTCTGCGTAAGCTCAACATGGGCGGTGAATACCTCTCAGCCTTCAGTGTCGGCGACCAGCTGTTGTGGGGCGCAGCCGAGCCGCTCAAGCGTATGCTGAAGATTCTGCGTGAACAATAAAGGCATGGTTATCCTGTATAGCATGTTCTGAAACGTTAAAAGGGGGCTGATAAGTCCCCTTTTTTTATGGCTTTTTATCGATTTTTTATCGCTACGCTCCAGGTGATGAGACATTATGCTTGAGTTAATATAAGTTTACCTTTGCGAAGCGCACTTACATGGGGCAGTCTATTATTAAGGTAAATCTTATAAAAACGTTGAGCCGCCAGGTTTCCATGGATTCAGTCTTTATGGCTTGAGGTTTTATCATCGGTTTTTGTTAACGGTTTTCATCAACGGTTTTCATCAACATTTCTTATCAACATAGTCGTTCTATTTTTCGTCGTTAATCATCTGTAGCACATGCCAGACGACGCTGGACAACAAGGGGTGTCAATGAAACGATCATTTATATTGGCGTCGTTGGCGGTATGGGCGCTTACAAGCCCGCTGGCAATGGCGCTGAACATTGGTGATCCAAGGGTCGATTCATTTCTTGATGCTCCGTTGCAGGCAACGGTTCCACTGACCGGGACGGAAGGCTACGGCGCTGATGCTATCCGTGTGCGCCTGGCAGACCCGTCGGCGTTTCGCGCCCTGGGGCTGGATTGGTCTGCAACGACGCAAAGCGTTAGCGTGACATTGCAGGAAGGTTCGCCCCCTTATCTGCGCCTGACCTCTTCAGCGCCTGTGCGTGAGCCATGGCTGGACCTGTTGATCACGCTGGAGTCTCCTGATGGCCGTCAAACCCAGGCACTGACCTTGCTGCTTGACCCTCCTGGCTCGCGCTCCCCCGGCGCCGTTTCATCCAGTTCTGCCTCATCCAGCACAGGTTCATCTGCGACTGCGCCTACACCTCCATCGGCATCACCATCGGCATCTCGCGAGAGAGTCAATGCGCCTGCAAGCGCTTCGCCATCTAATTATGTGGCTAGCGGTGATACTTTATGGAGCGTGGCCGAGCGCCTTAAACCGCCTCAAGCCAGTGTTCAGCAGATGATGCTGGCATTATTCGAAGCCAATTCGAATCTGTTTCCGTCTGGCAATATCAATGAGATGCGAGCGGGGTATCGCTTACAGATTCCCGAGGATAGCCAGGTGTTCAGCCGTACCTCGGATGCAGCCGCTGATGCGATCAGGCAAATAAATCGCACAGGCGGCGGGCCGCCTCAAGTCGCGTCTGAACAGCCAAGTGAAACGGCTGCACCTGAAGCGCCAGCTGACGTCGCTCCTCAAGCGGAAGACGCGAATAATGCGCTGAATGTCAGCGATTTATCGACCATGATTTCAGCGCCTGCGATTGAAGCGGCTCAAACGCTGGATAGCCGCCTGCGTGACGCACAATTGATTGAGCAGCAGGTGCAGCTAGATCAGCTGCTGCAGGAGCGTGTTCAGCGCCAGGCGGAAATCGCCGATTTACGCCGCCAGGTAGAGAATCTGACGGATGCGCTTTCAGCATCGCAGGCGGCAGAAGATCCCCAGGTTGCCGGTGAGGTAAGCGAGCCCGTCAGTGATGCGGGACAAAACAGCCCGGCGACGAATGGAGATGCCAGCGCAGATAGCGAGATGGGCGTAATAGCAAAGGCGGCAAGCTGGACGCAGGGCGTCTATCAGCAGGCGCTGCGTGAGAGCCGCCTGTTGCTGGCGGCTGGGGCCATTTTACTGTTGTTGTTATTGGTATGGATGATCCGGCGTCGCCAAACCAAAGAGTGGCAGAATGTAGAGCAAAATGCAGCGAGTTCGGATGCAGAACCAACGCCGGAATCGCCGCACGCGGCAGGTGCAGCGACTGTTGTCGCTCAGGCAGCGCCAACACAGAACGATGCTGTCCCTGCACAGAACGACACTGCCCCTTCACAGAACAACGCTACCCAATCGACTCTGTTTGCGGCCTCAAAATCGGATGCCCCCGTCAGTTTTAGTGCAAAAGAAGAAACGCTTGATGTCGATGATGTCGAAACGAATAACGCCGAGACTGATAAATTGACAGGCAGTAACGAGAACGTTAGTGATGCGCCATTAGAGGATGTGCAAGCGAAAGCCCCGGACCCTGAAACAGGCGATCTGGAAACACACGATCTGGAAACGTCAGGCTCAGCAGCAGAGGTGGAGGAATGGCCATCACTGGATGATAGTAAAGTGGCCGACACTCCTTATTGGTCCGAGGATGAAGAGGCCGACCTGGGGCGCAGCCAGGCGGCGGGGCTAACGGCACAGCGCAACGCGGAACCTGTGATGGTTTTAGATGATGAGAGCCCTTCGGAGGATTCTCTGGATATTCCAGAAACGGATGACGGGCGCTCGCATTTTATTGATTACCACCCGCCATCACTCAGCGAAGAGCCCAGGACACCGCGGGAAGAAACGCCCATGCAGCCAACGGTTGACTTTCCCGCTTCCGGGGAAGCCCCTTCTCAGGCGCCTGATAGCGGTTCACCGGAGAATGAGCGTCGTCCTACTACCCAAAGCAATGAGGAAGATTCTCCCTTGGGCGAAGGATGGGAGATAGAAGAGGTGGCATTCCACCGTTCAGGTCGGGATAATAAGCGCTCTTCTTAACCTGATAAATATGTGAGCCGATGTCGCTGTTTGATCGCTTTGATGAAAAAACACCGCTGACGGGCCGCCTGGCCATGGGGATCGAATATGACGGTACCCACTATTGTGGCTTTCAGCGCCTCAGTCACGCGGCGTCAGTTCAAGCCAGCCTGGAAAAAGGGCTTTCCCGTGTGGCCAATGAACCCGTAAAAGTTCATGCCAGCGGTCGCACTGACTCTGGGGTCCATGCCACTCGCCAGATAATTCACTTTGATGCCCCGGTGGCGCGCAGTGAAAAGGCCTGGATCTTCGGGGCCAACACCCATCTCCCCAAAGATATTGCGGTGCGCTGGGTGAAAGAAGTGCCGGACTTTTTTCATTCACGCTTGCACGCGCTGGCTCGACGCTACCGTTATCTGTTGATCAACCAGATGAATCGGCCGGTATTGGAGCGTGCCAATGTGACCTGGTGCCGTGATCCATTGGATGCGCAAGCCATGCACCGCGCTGCTCAGGCACTGATAGGTGAGCATGATTTCTCCAGCTTCAGGGCGGCCGGGTGTCGTTCCAGAACGCCATGGCGTTTTATGCACTTTATTGATGTAAAACGTTACGGCCCTCTGGTGATGGTCGATGTGCAAGGCAATGCGTTCTTGCACCATATGATCCGCAATATCGTAGGGGCGCTGGTTAGCGTTGGGCGTGGCACGCAGGATGAAGGCTATATCGAACGCCTGCTGGCGCTCCGTGACCGCAAGCAGGGGGATGTCACCGCGCCCGCCTGTGGGCTGCATTTTGTCGATTCCTGCTATGATGATGCCTTTGAACTGCCGCGTGAACCGTTAGGCCCCAACCTGTTGGCGTTCACCGGTGAATGGACGGGAGAGCGGGAAATTCCTGATAATGCCATGGTGCGCTTGCGCCGTGAAGAGGTCAGCGGTTTGCTCAATTTGCCTAGCCTGGAGAAGCCAGTATCGTGATGCCGATTCAACGAACACGCGTCAAGTTTTGCGGGTTAACACGACGCCAGGATATTGCCGATGCGGTAGCGCTGGGCGTCGATGCCATTGGCTTTGTTATGTGGCCTGAAAGCAAGCGGGGTATCAGCCTGGATCAACTTGCTGAGCTGTCTGCCGATGTCCCGGCATTTGTCACTCGGGTCGGCTTGTTTGTGGATCAGCCCGTGGCGATGGTTGAGCGTTGTCTGCCTTATCTGGATCTTCTGCAATTTCATGGCGACGAGTCGCCCGAGGTGTGTGAAGGGTTTGATCGTCCGTGGATCAAGGCGTTGCGTATGCGCGATGGCCTGGATCTGCATGATGCCGCAGAGCGCTATCATGCGGCCAGTGCCTTACTGCTGGATGCTTATCGTCCTGGTGTACCAGGCGGGACAGGTGACACCTTCGACTGGTCGAGAATTCCCGCAAACCTGGCAAAACCTGTTATCCTCGCAGGTGGTTTAGTGTCTGGTAATGTCGGTTCTGCTGTTCATCAAGTATCACCTTATGCCGTTGATGTGTCGGGTGGCATTGAAAGTGCACCAGGCCACAAAGCAGTAACCAGGATGCAGGCGTTTATGGAGGCTGTGAAAATGGCGAACCAAACGCCATCCTGAGTGCCAGATGTCATATATTTCCGTTTTATCGGTTCATTTACCTTTGCCTGTTCGGGCAATCTTGTGAGGTATCCTTGTGACTGTCTCTGAAACCGTCTCTGAAACCGTCTCCAATACCGCTTCCAAGGCTGGTTCCAGGACCAGGTTCAGTGACCTGACGCAAATGCCGGATGCCCGTGGCCACTTTGGTCCTTACGGTGGGCGTTTTGTGTCAGAGACGCTGAGCTTTGCGCTGGAAGATCTGGAAAACACCTATGCCAGCATGCGTGATGATCCCGCCTTTCAGGCTGAGTTTGATCGTGACCTCGCCTATTATGTAGGGCGTCCTTCGCCGCTTTACCATGCCGAGCGATGGTCGCAGAAGCTGGGGGGAGCGCAGATCTGGTTAAAACGCGAAGATCTTAATCACACGGGCGCCCATAAGGTTAATAACACCATTGGCCAGGCACTGTTAGCCAAGAAAACCGGCAAGCCGCGGGTTATTGCCGAGACAGGGGCTGGGCAGCATGGTGTTGCCACGGCTACCGTGGCCGCTCGCCTTGGCCTTGAGTGCGACGTGTACATGGGTGCCGCTGATGTTCAGCGTCAGAAACTCAATGTCTACCGCATGCGCCTTCTGGGCGCGCGAGTCATTCCGGTCGAATCGGGTACTCGCACTCTCAAGGATGCCATGAACGAAGCGCTGCGTGACTGGGTCACTAACGTTGATAATACTTTCTATATTATTGGCACCGTGGCCGGGCCGCATCCTTATCCGCTGCTGGTACGTGACTTCAATAGCGTGGTGGGCCGCGAGGCACGCTGCCAGTCACTGGAACAGATCGGGCGCCTGCCGGATGCGCTGATCGCCTGTGTGGGCGGTGGCTCGAATGCGCTGGGGCTGTTCTACCCGTTCGTGGAGGATGACGACGTGGCCATGTATGGCGTTGAAGCCGGTGGTGATGGTGTAGAAACCGGTCGCCATGCGGCGCCCCTGTCGTCCAATGCGCCCCGGGGTGTTCTGCACGGTAACCGTACCTACTTAATGTCGGATGAAGCCGGACAGGTGTCTGATACACATTCGATTTCTGCGGGGCTGGATTATCCGGGCGTTGGGCCCGAGCATGCGCTATGGAAGGACGTCGGTCGCGTTAATTACGTGGCAGCCAATGATGATGCCGTACTCGAAGCTTTCCGCGAATTAACCCACATGGAAGGCATCATGCCTGCGCTTGAGTCTGCGCACGCTCTGGCACATGCCAAGGTGCTGGCGCCGACCATGCGCCCTGACCAGCATATTGTGGTGAACCTTTCCGGTCGTGGCGATAAAGACATCATGACGGTAGCCAAACTCGACGGCATCGAAATCTAAGGGATCGCAATGAGCCGTATTAAACAATGTTTCAGTGAACTTAAGCAGCAAGGCCGTAAGGCCCTCATCCCTTATATTACCGCCGGGGATCCAGCTCCCGAACACACGGTTGGGTTGATGCACGCGCTGGTGGAAGCCGGTGCTGATATTATTGAGCTTGGCGTGCCATTTTCAGACCCCATGGCAGATGGCCCGGTCATCCAGAAAGCTTGCGAGCGAGCTTTAAAGCACGGCACTCGTCTGGTGGATCTGTTCGAGATGGTCAAAACCTTTCGCCAGACAGATTCAACGACCCCGATTGTATTGATGGGCTACTTAAACCCCATTGAGCGTATTGGCTATCAGGCGTTTGCCGATCAAGCCGCCAGTGCTGGTGTTGATGGTGTGCTGATTGTTGATATGCCGCCGGAAGAAGCTGAAGAAATCGGTCCGCTACTCAAGTCGCATCAGCTGGATGCGATCTTTTTGGTTGCACCTACCACTTCACGTGAACGTGCCGCTACAATATGTGCCCACGGTGAAGGTTACCTCTATTACGTGTCTTTGAAAGGTGTGACAGGAGCCGCAACGCTCAATGCTGATGACGTTGCCGAGCATCTGGCCCCGCTGCGTGAAATGACCGAACTGCCTCTGTGTGTCGGGTTTGGTATACGCGATGGCGTCACCGCAGCGGAAGTCGCTAAAGTGGCAGATGGCGTAATTGTGGGAAGCGCTCTGGTATCGCGGATTGCGGCCAGCGTCGATACACCGGAAACCATTGCCGGTCAGTTGAAAAGCGTGCTGGGTGAAATGCGCACAGCGATGGATGCCTAACGCTGATCAGCATTCAGACTGTTTATTTAATGCAAGCGTTGTGTCGTACGAGCTGAACGGTTCGAATTGAACAGCTTTAGTTGATCGGTTCGAATTGAACAGTACCGAGCAGTATCGGCAGCGTTGCCGCCAGAACGGGCAGCGCCTTCGCTTGAAAACCTATCAACGCCTGGCCTTGCCGGGCATTGACGTATAACGGAAGCCTTTTTGATATGAGCTGGTTAGACAAGATTGTTCCTTCCATGGGGCGAATCCAGCGCAAAGATCGCCGCGCCAGTGTGCCTGATGGATTATGGCGCAAATGCCCGAAATGCGAGGGTGTACTCTACCTTCCTGAACTGGACAAGCACCAGAGTGTCTGCCCGAAGTGTGACCACCATTTGCGTCTGACGGCGCGTAAGCGTCTTGACTGGTTTCTTGATAAGGACGCGCGTCAGGAAATCGGTAAGGATGTTGCGCCAAATGATCGCCTTAAGTTTCGCGATTCAAAGAAATATAAGGACCGCTTGTCGGCTGCACAGAAAGCAACCGGTGAAAATGACGCACTGGTTGCTTTCAAGGGGCAGCTGGATGGTTTGCCGATCGTTGCTGTTGCGTTCGAATTCACCTTCATGGGTGGTTCCATGGGGGCGGTGGTCGGTGAAAAATTTGTACGGGCAGCGACGCTGGCGCTGGAAGAGCAAATTCCACTGGTCTGCTTTGCAGCATCGGGTGGGGCGCGTATGCAGGAAGCCCTGTTTTCTTTGATGCAGATGGCGAAAACCTCCGCTGCGCTTGAAAAACTCAAGCAGTCTGGCGTGCCTTATATTTCAGTGCTGACTGATCCTGTGTTTGGTGGTGTATCGGCGTCACTGGCCATGCTGGGTGATCTGAACGTTGCTGAGCCCAACGCGCTGATCGGCTTTGCAGGCCCGCGAGTGATTGAGCAGACAGTACGCGAAACCTTGCCTGAAGGTTTTCAGCGCAGTGAGTTCCTGCTTGAACATGGCACGGTTGACATGATTGTGCATCGCCATGAAATGCGTGCGCGTCTGGGTGGTATCCTACGCAAACTCACGCATCATGATGCGCTAGGTAACGCTGAAGCGTTTCTGGCTGAGGCGAAAATTGCTGAACCGGTAGCGGATGAAGCCGTGTTAGCTGATGCCGCTCAGGAAGCGCCGCCAAAGGAACCTGTGGCTGAGCCATCTGAGCCATCTCCTGACGCAAAGCCGCCTGGCAACGAGAATGACGCCTCTCGTCATGCCTAAGCAACTTGTAGACTGGCTTGAGTACCTGGAGCATCTTCACCCTGTCGGGATTGATATGGGGCTGGAAAGGGTGGCTGACGTGGCCCGGCGAATGGGGCTGCTTGATTGCCCGATGGCTCCTAAGGTCGTTACGGTAGCGGGCACCAATGGAAAGGGCTCGACGCTTGCCATGATGGCGGCGGTCGCTGAGGCCCATGGTAAACGGGTCGGCACTTATACGTCGCCGCACCTTTTGCGTTACAACGAGAGGGTCACATTGCTGGGGCATGAAGCCAGTGATGAACAGCTGGTTAGCGGATTTGAACAGGTGGAAGCCGCACGTCTGGTTTCCCCGTCGATCAGTCTGACGTATTTCGAAGCGGGTACACTGTGTGCACTCTGGTGTCTGGCTAACGCTGAACTGGATATTGTGTTCCTTGAAGTTGGCCTGGGAGGGCGGTTGGATGCGGTCAATATCATTGATGCTGATGTTGCGATCGTGACCACTATTGCGCTTGATCATGCCAGCTATCTGGGAACGGATCTGGCGCAGATCGGACGTGAAAAAGCTGGTATCTTCCGCCCGGCTCGCCCTGCCGTACTGGGCAGTGATTCACTGCCTGCCAGTGTGGCAGAGACAGCGAGTCAGCAGCAGGCACCGATTTATGCATTGAATAACACGTTCAGGCATACACCGGCTAAAGGAAGTCGCTGGGATTGGCAGGGGTGTTCACCAAACGGTTCACCTTTAACGCTCAATGCGTTGCCTGACCCCGGGCTTCCACTGGATAATGCGGCGACGGCACTGCAGGCGCTGACGTTGGCGGGGTGTGAACTGAACGCTGAAGCGACCCGAGAAGCAATGCACAGCGTGGTGCTACCGGGGCGCATGCAATGGATCGGGCAATGGTGCCTGGATGTGGGCCATAATCCACATGCTGCCGCTTATGTGGCCAGTCGGTTAGCGGTTCAGCCACCAGGCAGGCTCTGGTGTGTTATCGGTATGCTGGACGACAAGGATATTGAGGGTGTTGTCGCTCAGTTGATGCCGGTGGTTACGGACTGGGTATGCGTTTCTTTATCTGGCCCAAGAGGACGCCTGGCGACAGAACTTGCTGCTGAGGTGCAAAAGCAAGGTGGGCGTATGCATTGGTGTAGCGATACACCTGCCCAGGGAGCTCAATGGCTGAGTGACAAACTCCAGGCTGAAGATCGTGTACTCGCCACTGGCTCGTTTTTTACCGTAGGGGAACTGTTGGCAACTGAACTGCCACAGGCGACGTGCATCAACCAGGTGTGAAGCCGCTGTTGGTGTATGCAGACAGGAGAAGAGTATGAAATACGGCAAAACAGAACGCATCAGCGGCATCGTGATTCTGGTGGCACTAGCGGTGATTTTAGTGCCCTGGCTAATGAGTGAGCCTACACCGCGGGAAGACGGCCCGGAGCCATCGTTTACGATCGAGCGACCGATAGAGGTGCCGCGCCAGGAAGTTGCACCTCCGGAGCAGCCGGAAAGCATCAACCTGGCAAGCACTGCGTCGTCCTCTAATCAAAGCGATGTTGTTTCCCCTGCGCCTGTTGATGTCGAGCCTGCTCCCGCACCGGCACCGGCACCAGAACCAGAGCCGGCACCAGCGCCTACGCCTGAGCCAGCGCCTGAACCTGAGCCAAGCCCAGCATCATCCAGTTCTGGAAATGACTCTGCGATTCCAGCCGCAAGCCCTGAAGGGGACTGGGGTGTTCAGATCGGCAGTTTCGGCAACCCCGAAAATGTTCAGCGTCTGATACAGGAACTTGAAGGGGAAGGGTTTCGCGTCTTCACGCGTGAGCGCAACGCTGACCTGACCGCTGTCCTTGTTGGCCCGTTTGCTTCCTCGGCCGAAGGTGAGCGTGCAATGGCGCTGGTTAAAGAGCGAGCGAATTATCAAGGTCTGCTTGTACGTGTGAGAGACTGATTAATGTCGCTGACATGGATTGATACACTTTTTCTCGCTGTGCTGGCGTTATCGACGCTGGCCGGTTTTACCCGCGGACTGGTTCGCGAGGCGTTGGGGTTAGCGGCCTGGGTAGTTGCTCTTTTAGTGGCTCGCGTATTGGCAGAACCCGTGGCCGCACTGCTGGCAGATTTTATCGATAATGCTGATGCTCGCTTGGTATTGGCATTTGTTCTGGTTATTTTTGCGGTGATTTTGCTGTGTGGCATTGTTATCCGCCTGCTGCATGCCGCTATTGTCTGGGTCGGTATGGGCTTTTTGAACCGCCTGGCTGGGGCTGTGTTTGGGGCGGCTCGTGGTGCTGCCATTCTGGTGGTAGTTACTGTATTGCTTACGTTAACGCCGCTGGTAGAACTGCAGGCCTGGCAGGAAGCTTCGTTACGGCCTACTTTTGAACAGCTTCGAGAATGGGCGTTAAGTCAGCTTGACCAGTGGGATGGGGAGCTTCCTCAGGCGCCGGATTCATTAAAAGAGATTCCGTTGCCTGGATTACCCGGCCGAGATGCCAGCTGACCCAGCTATTGAATTTGATAGCTATTGATCAAGAAACATCGACAGTATCGCCATGGGCGATATAGCAACAACGTTTAGTAACCCGTGCCATCGTATCGAGTGAGGTAATAGTATGTGCGGTATAGTGGGCCTTCTGGCCAAGCAAACGGTTAACCAGGCGATTTATGATGCCTTGACCGTACTTCAGCACCGAGGCCAGGATGCTGCGGGAATGATGACCTGGAGCGAAGGACGCTTTTTACTGCGCAAGAGCAATGGACTGGTGCGCGACGTGTTCCATACCCGTCATATGGCACGGCTGAAAGGGAATCTGGGCATTGGGCATGTGCGCTACCCAACCGCTGGTTCCTCCAGCGAAGCTGAATCACAGCCGTTTTATGTCAATTCGCCGTACGGAATTGCATTGGCACATAATGGCAACCTGACGAATTCTGATCAGTTGAAGCAGGAACTGTTCTCAACCGATTTACGTCACATCAACACCAGCTCCGATTCTGAAGTGCTTCTTAATGTGTTTGCTCACGAGTTAGGCAAGCAGGGGCTACACCTGGAAGCGGAAGATATTTTTGATTCGGTCCGCCGTGTTCATCGTCGCTGCCAGGGCGGTTATGCAGCGGTAGCGATTATCAATGGTTTTGGCATGGTGGCGTTTCGCGATCCTTTCGGTATCCGTCCAGTGGTCTTTGGTACCCGCGAAGTCGATGGTCAGCAGGAAGTCATGATCGCCTCTGAATCCGTTGCGCTGGATGTCGGGGGGTTCGAACTGGTTCGCGATCTTTCGCCGGGTGAAGCCATTTTTGTGGATATGCAGGGTAATATCCATACTCAGGTGTGTGCTGATCGTCCGGTATTGCGTTCCTGCATTTTCGAACATGTGTATCTGGCTCGGCCGGACTCGCTGTTGGATGGCGCTTATGTGTACGGCACCCGTATGCAGATGGGGCGTAAGCTCGGCGACCTTATCCTGAGCGAATGGCCGGACCATGACATTGACGTGGTGATTCCGATCCCGGATACCTCGCGCACGTCAGCGCTTGAAATGGCACAGCATCTGGGCGTGACCTATCGTGAAGGCTTTATGAAGAACCGCTATATCGGGCGTACCTTCATCATGCCGGGGCAGACCCAGCGTAAAAAGTCCGTGCGCCAGAAGCTCAATGCCATTGATGTCGAGTTCAAGGACAAGAATGTTCTCTTGGTAGATGATTCGATTGTACGCGGCACAACCTGCAAACAGATTATCCAGATGGCCCGCGATGCCGGTGCGCGAAATGTCTATTTCGCTTCTGCTGCGCCTCCGGTGCGCTTTCCGAACGTTTACGGCATCGACATGCCAGTTGCCTCTGAACTGATTGCTCATGGCCGCAGTGAAGAAGAGGTTGGCGAACTGATTGGTGCAGACCGGATGTTTTATCAGAACCTGGAAGATCTCAAAGCAGCCTGTCGCGAGGTCAACCCAGCGCTTGATGAGTTTGATTGCTCAGTATTCGACGGGAACTACGTCACCGGCGATATCGATGGCGCCTATCTGCAAGCGCTTGAAGAAAGCCGGAATGATTCTGCCAAGGATCACAGCGCCGGAGATCACGCGCTGGTCGATATGCACAATCAGGATGACGATCTGGATGACTGAACGCCGACTACAAGGAATCTTTCATGCACGATGATGAGTTAGCCTGGTCACAGGAAACCCTGGCACTTCGTGCGGGTCACGACCGTACTGCAGAGCAGGAACACGCAGAACCGATTTTCCCAACGTCCAGTTTTGTTTACGGGAGTGCTGCTGAAGCTGCGCGCAAATTCAATGGTGAAGAACCGGGCAATGTGTACTCGCGTTTTACCAACCCGACGGTACGAACGTTCGAGCGCCGTTTGGCCGCCCTTGAAGGCGGAGAGCGTTGTGTTGCGACCAGCTCGGGTATGGCCGCGATCCTGTCGACGGCACTGGCGCTGCTATCAACCGGGGACGAAATCGTTGCCTCCCGCTCCCTGTTCGGTTCAACGGTCAGCCTGTTTGATAAGTACCTTGGCAAATTCGGGATTACGACCCGTTATGTGGAACTCTCGGATTTAGCCTCCTGGGAAGCGGCCATCACACCGGCAACAAAACTTCTGTTTGCTGAAACACCATCAAACCCACTGTCTGAAATTGCTGACATACCCGCATTGGCGACACTTGCCAAGCGTCATGGTGCGCTTTTGGCCATTGATAACTGCTTTCTGACACCAGCGCTTCAGCAGCCGCTGGCACTTGGAGCAGATCTGGTGATTCACTCCGCGACCAAATACCTTGATGGCCAGGGGCGGGCTGTCGGCGGTGCTGTGGTGGGCAGTGAATCCCTGCTTGAAGAAGTGTTTGGTGTGGTGCGTACCTGTGGGCCCTGCATGAGCCCTTTTAATGCCTGGATATTTACCAAGGGGCTGGAAACACTGTCTTTACGCATGAAAGCTCACTGTGAGCAGGCGTTGACACTGGCTAGGTGGCTTGAGCAGCATCCTGCCGTCATCAAGGTCTACTACAGCGGGTTGGAAACCCATCCTCAGCACGCTTTGGCCAAGCGACAGCAGTCCGGCTTTGGCGCTGTATTGGGCTTTGAAGTGGTTAATGGACAACAGGGTGCCTGGCAGGTGATTGATGCTACTCGCTTACTTTCCATTACCGGCAATCTGGGCGACGTTAAAACCACGATTACCCATCCCGCGACGACCACTCATGGCCGACTGTCAGAGGCTCAGCGTGACGCGGCCGGGATTACTGACGGTATGATCCGTATCGCGGTGGGGCTCGAAAGTCAGGCCGATATCCAGCACGATCTGGCACGTGGTCTGGATGCATTAGCGCGTTAAGTCGGCACAAACTCTGGCAAAAAACCGGGCCTCCAATCGCCCGGTTTTTTTAGCTCGTTTGTGCAGTACAAGTTGACTGAAACGTTTTTTACGAATGAAGCATTCAGCTTTTTTCAGCGGTTTCTTCCGCGTTAGAACGCTACCATGACGTATCTGAACAACGGCAGGAGAGGGTCTATCCTGCTGTTTTGGAATAGCTCGATTTTTAAGGGCCTGGTTTTTAAGAACCTGGTTTTTAAGAGTCTAGTTTTGAATACGCAAGCATTCACACCAAGGACGTTGCTATGTGGAAAAACAGTCAAACCGGTTGGGGCATAATCACCATCTTCATGCACTGGGTGAGTGCTATCGCTATTATCGGTTTGTTCATCCTCGGTTGGTGGATGACAGGGCTTGGCTACTACGACCCCTGGTATAACCAGGGGCCATGGGTCCATCGTTCGATTGGTATATTACTGTTTGGTTTTATTGTGTTGAGAATGGTCTGGCGTTTATGCCAGCCCACACCGGTCGCCGAAGGCAAACGCTGGGAAGCATTGGCGGCCCATGCAGGCCATATGTTGCTGTATGTTCTACTGTTGTCAGTTTTTATCAGCGGTTATCTAATGTCGACGGCTAAAGGTAGTCCAATCAGTGTGTTCGGTTGGTTTGATGTACCTGCCACCCTTCATGGTTTACCTAACCAGGCGAGTTTGGCGGGTGATATTCACTGGTATAGCGCGCTGGCGCTGATGGTGTTGGCGGCGGGGCATATGCTGGCCGCTTTAAAACACCACTATCGGGATGGCCACACGACCCTTAAACGTATGCTCAGTCCTCGCTATTCCGAGCGTGATGAATAGCAGGAAGCAAATTCAGCAAAAATCAAAACCCACGAAAGGAAGATGATAATGTTCAAGAAAACAGCAATGACCACTGCAATTATCGCGGCAGCACTGGTACCGCTTAGCCAGGCTCAGGCCGACGATTACGTGATTGATACTGAAGGCCAGCACGCATTTGTTCAGTTCAAAATAAGCCATCTGGGCTTTTCCTATATTCTGGGAAGCTTTGAGACGTTTAATGGTGAGTTCCAGTACGATCCTGAAAACCTGGACGCTTCCGCAGTTAACATGGAGATTCAGATTGATAGCCTGAACTCCAACCATGCTGAGCGGGATCGCCATATTCTCAGCGATGATTTCCTCAACGCAGACGAATACCCAACGGCAACCTTTACATCGACAGCGTTTGAAGCAACAGACGAGCAGTCAGGTGTTGTGACCGGGGACCTTACCCTGCATGGTGAAACGCAAAGCATCGAAATGCCTGTTACCCTGATGGGCGAAGGCGAAGACCCCTGGGGCAACTATCGTGCTGGTTTTGAAGGCAGCACTGAACTCGTGCTTGGCGATTTCGGCATCGACATGAGCAGTTTTCCTGAGTCAATGCATACCCTTGAACTTTATGTCACGTTTGAAGGTGTTCGCCAGTAATACGGCTCTGTCATGATACTAGCCACCACTGCTGAATGCGGTGGTGGCTTTTTAGTTTTAATAATTCGAGTTCTGGAGGATGCGTCATCAACATCGCGTCTCAACAGCGTTTAGGTAAAACGCTTTGGCAGCAAACGTGGCCCATGGCGATTGGTGTGCTTGCGTTGCTGGGATTTCAGCTGGTCGATAGTGCCTTTATTGCTCGTTTGGGTACTGCACCGTTGGCAGCACAGTCCTTTACCTTTCCGTTATCATTTTTGATTATTGGCGTGCAGGTGGGGATGGGAATTGCGATTGCTGCGCTCATCTCACGTGCCATCGGCGCAGGTGATGAGGTGCGTGCCAAGCGTCTGGGTAGCCTGGTGCTGATGATAGGCAGCGGCGTTATTGCTCTGCTGGTGATAGTGTTGGGCAGTTTTCAAACTGAAATTTTTGTTCAGCTAGGTGCCGATGGCGCCACGCTTGGCTACATTCACCGTTACTGGTGGCCACAGCTTTTATCCGCTTGGCTGGGCGCTTTACTTTACTTTGTTTACAGCCTGTTTCGTGCCCATGGCGACACGCATCTGCCTGGCAAGATGATGGTGGTCAGCAGTGCTGTCAATCTGGCGCTGGACCCTCTGCTGATTTTTGGTATCGGTTCATGGGAGGGGCTAGGGCTACCCGGCGCTGCCTGGGCAACTGCCATCGCGTTTACAACGGGCTTATTGATTACCGGACGGCGCTTGATGCTACGCCGCTGGTTAAGTGTTACTGGGCTTCGCCAGGAAGCCGGAACCTCGGTTGGCCCTTTTATGCAGATTGCCGGGCCTGCCATGATTGGCCAGTTGATGCCGCCACTGGCTGCAATGCTGGCGATAGCCGTCGTTGCTTCTCTTGGGGAGACGTATGTGGCGGCGTGGGGCTTGGCAAGCCGCCTGGAAACCGTTTCCCTGATGGCCATTCTGGCGTTGACGATGTCATTGCCACCCTGGCTTGGGCGTTGTTATGGCGCGGATGACTGGGGGCAGATTCATCGTTTGATGAGCCTGGCGCTGAAAGTGGCGTTAGTCTGGCAGCTGGGGCTGGGCATATTGCTGGCTATCATTGCGCCATGGGTGGCGGCTGCACTGACCGGTGAAAGGGCCGTCCAGGAAGCATTGACGTTATTGATACGGTTTCTATTGCCCAGTTACGCGGCATTAGGTGTCTGTATGCTGGTTGTTTCAGCGGGTAACGCCCTGGGATGGCCTTTACGCGCCATGTTGCTATCCGCTGCACGACTATTTATCTGCTATTTGCCATGTATCTGGGTAGGGTCTGCGCTGGGCGGGTGGTCAGGAATCGCCATGGGGGCCGCGCTGGGTAATCTACTGGCAGGCATTATGGCCTGGCGTGTGCTGGTTCGCATTCTGTCCAGTCCAAAGCGTCAACCAGAGGATCAGCCTGCCAGCCGTAATTCGATGGCAGGCTGATCACGGTCTGGCATTATTTACGGCTGGCGACGCTGCTGCCATTCGAAATACATCAGCATCGCCGCCATGATCAGATAGCCCATAACGAAATCCGGTGCCGCGTTAAAAGACAGTTTCGGAGCGTGCATCAAGCCGACAAACGAAAAGGCCGCGGCGGTTGCCGCAAAAGCAGCGGCGCGACGGAACTGGTGGTCAATGACCGATACGGTCACCGCCCCCAGGAAAATCGCCATAAACATGGCACCCTGGCCCATAATCACGATGGCATTGGATATGTCGCTGACCACGTCCTCTGCGCCGCGATTGAAGCGCGTCATCACGTAGTTGGCAAAGTAGGGCAGCATGGCGAGTGCGACAGCGGGGTAGTGACGCGTATCATTGGCCTGAAAGGCCGTGGCAATCATGGAAATACCCACAAACACCAGAATCGGCGCTACCACCGAGACGGGAATGATGGCTGCCAGGGCGGCGATCAGACCAAACATGGTCGCAATGGCATAGGCGACACCATTTAGCAGGCTATAGCCGCGTCCAGCTCCCATCCACTTGGCACCTACGGTGGCAATGTACACCGTGGTAGGGAAAACGCCGCCAAACAAGGCGCCTATCATGGTACCGGCTCCATCAACGGCCTGACATTCTCTGACGTCATAGGCGTCGCCCGCCGCTTCCATGGCTTCCACATTGTTCATGGTTTCAATGGCGTTATACAGAGTGATCGGTAAAACCACGGTTAACACGGCGAGCATGCCGGTAAACAGCAAGCTCATGCCTTCATACCAGGCAAGATTAGGTAACAACGGGTAAAAGCCGAGGTGCGTGAAGGCATCACTAAAGCGTTCGCTGCCTGCATCGCCAATGACATAGGCCATTAACGTGCCGATGATAATGGCAAAAAGCGAGGTAGGTAGGCGAAATGGCATGCTGACCCGAGCGACCAGCCCGACAATAATCAGCGTTAACACCACCAAGCCAATGATCGGCATTTCCAATGTTTTGAACAGCATTTCACCGGCGATAAACGTTAATGCCACACCGGCAACAGCGCCCAGCATGGCAGCGCGAGGCAAGTGATGCTGCACCCATCGCCCAATGAAGCTGATAGAGGTTTCTATGGCGCCGCTGATAAAACAGGCCGCTACGGCAATTTTCCAGGCTAATTCGGCATCCCCCGTGAGCTGTTTGGCGGGTAATAGCACGCCAAACAGGAAAACAAACATGACCGGGGTGGAAATGCCGTAGGAAAGCGCCGTCACATCATTGCGGTTTTCCTTACGGGCCAGGCGTGAAGCGCTCCAGGCGTAGTAGAAATTCCCCGCCATAACGGCAACTGCCGCGCCGGGTAGCACCTGGCCGTAAACAATATCAGCAGGAAACCCCATTCCCAGCATGGTGATGGCGATAATCACAAAGTTGGCAATGTTGTTCTGAAAAAGGGCAAAGAAAGCGTCAGTGTCTTCTTTCTTGTACCAGGGGTAAGGGGTTCTGGCAGCCGACATTGGTAGCCTCGTCGTTTAGATGCGGAAGGTGGGTATAACGCTGGATAGATGGCATATAACGTAAAAACGCCCGAGACAGTCTCGGGCGTTTTTTCCTGCGGGTGTCGTACTTATTCGTTGACGGCGGCAATGGCCTTGGCAAGGTAAGGCAGATTTTCATGCGAGAAGCCGGCGACGTTAGCGCGGCCTGAACGGACCATGTAAATCCCGAATTCATCGCGCAGACGATCAACCTGTTCAGGCGTCAGCCCTGTGTAAGAGAACATACCCTGCTGTTCGGCAACACAGGCATATTTCTGGTCGAGGCCGTAAGGCTTTAGTGCTTCCACAAAATCGCGACGCAAGGTGTTAATCCGGTCACGCATTTCGGTGAGCTCTTCACGCCACATGGCAGACAGTTCTGCGTCATGAAGAATCTCGCTGACAATGGCGCTGCCATGAGCTGGCGGGTTGGAATAGTTCTCACGGGCCACAATGGCAATCTGTGAGCGAACATTTTCCATCTGCTCCGTATCTTTTGCCACCATGATCAGGCAGCCAGTACGCTCACAATAGATACCGAAATTCTTCGAGCACGAGCTGGTGATGATGACCTCATCGAGCTGTTCCGCCATCAGGCGAACACCATAGGCATCTTCATCCAGCCCGGCGCCGAAGCCCTGATAAGCAAAATCGATCAATGGCAGCAGGCTACGCTCGCGAACCACTTCCAGCACGCTTTGCCACTGCTGCTGGGAAAGATCAAAACCGGTCGGGTTGTGGCAGCAGGCGTGTAGCACGACAACGTCACCCTGCGGAATCTGTTTTAGCGCTGCCAGCATGCCGTCAAAATCCAGACGGTTATCCGCATCGACATACGGATATTTCTGAAGCTTGATGCCAGCCGCAGAGAAAATGCCCAGGTGGTTGGGCCAGGTCGGATCGCTGACCCAGATACCTTTATCTGGCAGCTGTGCCGCAATAAAGTCTGCGGCAAGGCGAAGTGCGCCGGTGCCACCGGGAGACTGCGTCGCGCTGGCACGCTTGGCTTCCAATACAGGAGATTCTGCACCCAACACCATTGGCAGCACGGCATTGCCGTATTCAGGCGCGCCATGCGAACCAATATAGGTTTTGGTCGTTTCATTCTTGAGCAGGCGAGCTTCCGCTTCCTTGACGGCACGCATCACTGGCGTATTGCCCTGTGAATCGCGATAGACCCCTACGCCAAGGTCAACCTTCTGGGGATTGGTATCTTTTTTGAAAGCTTCGATCAGCCCAAGAATGGCATCTCCAGGGACTCGCTCAATATGCTCAAACATTTTAGTTGGCTACCTCGTCAGTTTTGGCGGCAAGAATGAAATCGTTTTGACACAGACCGCCCATATCGTGTGACCACCAGGTCACGGTTGTACTACCCCATTGAGTCGTAATCATGGGGTGATGCCCCGCCTGCTCAGCCAACTCGCCTACTCGTTGAGTGAAGGCCAAAGCACCGGCAAAGTCATTAAAGGCAAAACGGCGTGTCAGCTTCATGATGCCATCGCGGTCGATAATCTGCCACTCTGGAAGCGTTTCTGCTGCTTTCTGCAGGCAGGCGTCCAGGGTCATGAGGGTAGCTGGCTGGCTGGAGGACTGTTCGCTATGAGTCATGGTCAACTCCTTAAACACTAGGAATGAAGAACCTGAAATGAATCAGGCATTAACAACAATCAGTCACACAGGAATGCATGCTTATTCCTGTGTTGAATATAAATCTTATTATATATTCTTTTTTATTCTTTACAATAAAGGCTAACGTGGCCTTTTATAGCTCTTTTTTTATAGCTCTTTCTTGATGTGAGGTATGGGGTGTCGTTTCCAGAGAGTACCTGTGTAGATCGTACCTGTGTAGATCGTACCGGTTTAGGTCGAACCTGTTTTTTAGATCGTATTCCAGCACAGCGCCCTGGGAGTGTCAGTCTCGTCGGTGCTGGGCCGGGAGACCCTGAGCTGCTGACGCTTAAAGCCTATCGGCGAATTCTATCGGCCGATGTGGTTCTTTATGATCGTCTGGTGAGCGAAGAAATTCTGGCGCTGATCCCTGCCGATGCCAACAAGTATTATGTTGGTAAAGCCCACTCTAATCACAGCGTAGCACAGGAAGGCATTAATCAGGCATTAGTGGACTGGGCACTGGCGGGTCGCACGGTTGTTCGTCTGAAAGGGGGAGACCCATTTATTTTTGGGCGGGGTGGCGAAGAAATGGAAACATTGGTCAGCCACAATATCAGCGTAGAAGTGATCCCAGGCATCACCGCCGCTTCCGGCTGCGCCGCTTATGCCGGAATTCCCCTTACCCATAGAGACTACGCGCAATCGGTGCGCTTTGTGACAGGGCACCTGAAACACGGTGGAGAACTGGACTGGCCTTGTCTGGCACAGCCAGGCCAGACACTGGTGTTTTACATGGGGCTTGGCAACCTGGAAACGATCTGCTCATCTCTGGTTGCGCATGGTTTGTCTGCGCAGACACCAATGGCTTTGATTTCTCAGGGAACTACCCGTCATCAGCGTGTTCACACAGGTACGCTCTCATCGCTCCCGAAGGGATATTATCGTGGTGAAGTGACATCGCCCTCACTGCTGGTGGTTGGCGGTGTCGTGGCGCTTAACGCCAACTTGAACTGGTTTGATCCCATCAACGCCGGTGCGTCAGGGTATAGCAATGGCCATCATCCGCCACCAAGGTCATGTGCACTTTAACGCAGGAAAGGTTGATTGTCTGTGCAAGGATTAATTGCCTTTGCAGGAGTGAGTGAAAGGCGAGGTTGCAGGTGGCGATTGAAGAGCGAAATGGGCCTGGAATGGTCCAAACGTAAGAGAATTTAACGTTAAGCGCTTCCTTGTGACTAGCCAGCGCCGCACAGCTGTGTATGCTGTAAGGGTAACGCTTTTTTCGTTTGCCAATCACCGTTCGCTGCCATGCCTTGTTGCATTAACGAGCAGCGCCCACGAGAGAGAGAAGCATCCATGTCAGATACTAACAATTCTTCTGATAACCAGTCTTCCGATAAGAACAGCCACACGTCAGCCAATACATCGGGTGCCGCTCCAGCGCCTGCTGCTAAGCCTGATATGACAACTCTGATGAAGGATAACCGGGTGAGAGGTATTGCCGGTATCGCGGCAATAGCGGTGATCTGGGCAGTCATTGCTCAATCCAGCGCGGGGTCTCGTGCAGATCGCATTGATATGGTAGAAGGCCAGCTCGCAGAGGCTGAACAATCTCGCCAGGAGTTGAGGTCCGAGCTTTCCGAGGTAGAAGAAGCCGAGCTTAATCTGTCGGCCATGCAGGAAGAAATGGCCGCATTGGAAGAGCAGCAGGCGAGTGCGCAGGAAAATCTGTCATCGATTCAAGCCTCCATTACCGAAGCGGAAGATGCACTGGCATCGCTGAACGAGCAGCGTGAGTCGCTAGAACAGGAAATTGCCTCGCTGACCAGCGACATTGAGACACGGCAAGCCAGTCTTGAAGAGCTTAATAGCGAGCTTGCCCAGGTGGAACAGGCACGTGACGAGGCAGAGGCAGCCCGCCAGGAAGCTGAAAAAGCACGTCAGTCAGCAGAAAGTGCCCGCCAGGAAGCCGAGCAAGCACGTCAGCAGGCGGAAGACGAGCGTCAGGCAGCGGTAGAAGCACGTAAGCAGGCGGAAGCTGATATGGAAGGCCTCAACACCCAGATTGAGGAAGCTAATGGCCAGCTTGAAGCACTTCAGGAAGAAATTTCCACGATTGAGCAGGAACGGAATGCGCTGGTAGAAGAGCGCGACACCCTGACCAATGAGCGCGATGCGTTACAGTCAGAAATTGAAGGTTTGACCGCTCAGCGTGAAGAAGAGCAGGCAAGCCTTGAAGAAGCCCGTACCGAGTTCAACGATCTACAGGTTGCCCTGGAAATCGGTCGGGAAGAGCTGGGCACTGTTAACAGCAATATTGATCAGCGTGAAGCACAGCTTGAGCGTTTGGAAATGCAGCTGCAGAACTGGCGTGAAGAGCTGAGCACGTTGGAATCACGTCTGGCAGAGGTTGACGATACCGCTCAAGGCGATGTGCCGGCCCTGGCCGCTGAGGCATCAAGCACTGAAAGCAGCAGCACTGATGCGTCTAGTGCGCAAACGCAAGAAGACGATAATGCCGCTCAGGAATCTGACGGTGCTGCACAAGAAGCTGGCAGTGCTCAGGAATCTGACGGTGCTTCACAAGAGGCTGACAGTGCTCAGGAAACCGACGGTGCTGCACAAGAAGCTGACAGCGCTCAGGAATCTGACGGTGCTGAACAAGAGGCTGACAGTGCTCAGGAATCTGACGGTGCTGAACAAGAGGCTGACAGCGCTCAGGAAACCGATGGTGCTTCACAAGAGACAGATACCACTCAGGAAGCTGGTGGTGCCGCACAGGAAGCTGACACTGAAAACTCTGAGACAGACAGCGCTGACGAAGAAGCCGCTGCTGACGATCAGGAGGCCAGCGAGCAGAACACTGAAAGCGAAGACGCGATGGCTGAAACTGAAGCCTAGTCATCACTGAGCTGACGACGCTGGGTAATGTCACGTCACACTGACCTGACACAAAATACCCATCATAGCGACAGAGAGCGGGCATCTGCATTGCGCAGGTGCCCGCTTTTTGCTTACTCTCATGATGACCTCCTGAAAGTGGATACCGCATGGAAAACAGTCTGTTGACGACAAGCCTGGCTTCTCTGACGCCCAGCACCCTGGTGTTTGGCGTGTTGGGTCTTACCCTGATGGCTTTTATCTGGGGACGTTTTCGGTATGACCTGGTGGCTCTGGCAGCGCTGTTAGGTTCTGTCATGTTGGGTCTGGTGCCAGCACAGGAGGCGTTCAGTGGTTTTGGGCATCCAGCCGTCATTACCGTAGCGGCAGTACTGGTTCTAAGCCGTGGGTTTGAGCGTTCTGGTGTGGTGGATCTTATTGCTGATCAAGTGTTGAAAGTGGGTGAAAGACTGTTACTGCAGCTGGCTGTGTTGGTCGGCACCGTGGTCGTGCTTTCCGGTGTGATGAACAACGTAGGCGCACTGGCCTTGTTATTACCTGTCGCCATGCGTCTTGCCCGCGAACACAATACGTCACCTTCCTTACTATTAATGCCGCTGGCGTTTGGTTCGCTGCTGGGGGGATTGACGACACTGATTGGAACGCCGCCGAACATCATTATTTCCAGTTATCGCGGCAACCTCACGGGTGAAACGTTCAGTATGTTCAGTTTTTTCCCCGTGGGCGCAGCGGTGGCGCTGGCCGGGCTGCTGTTCATTGTATTGATTGGTTGGCGCCTGACCCCTAAGCGCGCCGGTAAAGCGTCAACACAAGACATGTTTGATACCGCCCTCTACCTGGTTGAACTGCAGATTAATGAAGATGCCAAGGCTAATGGCCTTACGCTGCAACAACTACGTAACGAGCTTGACGAGTCGTTGCCGATTCTTGCCGTGTTACGCGGTGATAAGCGACACCCCGGGACAGCGTTTTATGGTGCCTTGCAGGTGGATGATATTTTGCTGCTAGAGGCTGAACCAGAAGAGCTGAAGTTGCTTGAAGATAAACTGGGGCTCAGTGTGCTTGGCGTCAAGGATGACGCAGAAAGCG
The DNA here is from genome assembly GCF_052983955.1 of Halomonas sp. LS-001. NCBI lineage: Bacteria > Pseudomonadati > Pseudomonadota > Gammaproteobacteria > Oceanospirillales > Halomonadaceae > Halomonas > Halomonas sp. LS-001. Next base: position 1,986,862 of record NZ_CM129816.1, on the reverse strand, counting down.
AAGCAAACAAGACCGAAGTAGATACTGAAGGGTTGCAGTTAGTCGAAGCTGTGGTGCGCACCGATTCGATGATGATTAATCGCAGCGTACGCCAGCTCAGGTTGCATCATCAGTTTGATCTGCATCTGGTGGCGGTTGCCCGAGATGGTGAACGTCTTAAGCAGCGTTTGCGGGATGTTCGCTTTCAATCGGGCGATGTGTTGCTCTTCCAGGGCGATGAGGATGAAATGCATGAAAACCTGGCGACCTTAGGTTGCCTGCCGTTGGCCAATCGAGCATTGCAGTTGGGGCAACCACGGAAACTACTGCTTTCCATCGGCATTTTTGCATTGGCTATCATGGCGATGCTGATGGACTTGCTGCCCGCCGCTGTCGCACTAAGCTCAGCCGCTCTGATATCGCTACTGATTGGTATTTTGCCGTTGCGTGAAGGGTATCAGGCGATAGACGGCCCGGTTATTGTCTTGCTGGGAGCGATGATCCCAGTAGGCCAGGCATTGGAAACCAGCGGAGGTGCCGCTCTGATTGCCGATAACCTCTTGCTGCTGGGGAGCGGTTGGCCGGTACCGATTACGCTGGTTGGGCTTTTTCTGCTCTGCATGCTGCTCTCCAACGTGATCAACAATGCCGCCGCCGCCCTGTTGATGGCGCCTATTGCAACCAGCCTGGCACGAGGGTTTGACGCTTCGCTTGACCCATTCCTGATGGTGGTGGCGGTGAGTGCCTCGTGTGCATTTCTGACGCCGATTGGCCATCAATCCAATACGCTGGTGCTTGGTCCGGGAGGGTACCGGTTCAGCGACTACTGGAAGCTTGGCTTGCCACTTTCGATAGTGGTTATGCTGGTCGCTATACCAATGATTCTGTGGCGATGGCCTATCTAAACAGGAAAATTTTGCTACGCTTGCTGCTTAAAAGCGAACATAACAAACAGGCCAGGTTATGAACCAACACTTCCGGCAAGATGCTATTGTGGAACTTGTACGCCAGCACGGCTACGTCAGCATTGAGCAGTTGACAGAGCATTTTGCGGTGACGCCTCAAACCATTCGGCGTGATCTGAATACGCTGGCGGATGAAGGGAGGATTCGCCGGGTGCATGGTGGGGCCGGCATAGAGTCAAGTACCGTCAACACGGCCTACAGCACCCGTAAAACTTTGCACCTGGAAGAAAAAGAACGGATTGCGCGTCGTCTGGCATCCAGTATTCCTGATCATTCTTCGCTATTTATTAATATTGGCACCAGTAACGAGATTATCGCCCAAGCACTTTTGGAGCATCGCGGGCTGGAGATTATTACCAATAACTTAAGCGTGGCGGCCATTTTGCAGCACAAGGAAGACTTCACCGTTATCGTTGCGGGCGGGCAGGTGCGCTCCAGAGACGGGGGGATTATTGGTGAGGCCACCATTGATTTCATTAATCAGTTTAAGGTCGACTACGGCATTATCGGTATCAGTGGCATTGATGAAGATGGCTCTTTACTGGAATTTGACTACCAGGAAGTGAGAGTTGCACAAGCCATTATTGCCAATTCACGGCGAGTCTACCTGGCGGCTGACTTCTCCAAGTTTCACCGTAACCCTGTGGTGCGTCAGGGCAATATTGCCCAACTGGACGCCTTGTTCACGGACCGCCAGCCACCTGAGTCCATCATGCAACTACTGACCCAGCACGATGTAGCACTGCATATTGCCTGATCGATATTGATGGCAAGCTAAAAAGCTCTGATATTGAAAGAACCTGCACTTTCGGACTTGAGCCTTTGAAAGCGGTAAAGTAGCCTTGCAATGTAATAAAACGAAAACCAACAAAACAAAGCGAAACTACCATGTCATCTTATATACTCGCCATTGATCAAGGCACTACCAGCTCACGTGCCATTCTGTTTGATCGTCAGGGTCAGGTTGTTAGTGTGGCCCAACAGGAATTTCCGCAACATTTCCCCCATGACGGCTGGATTGAGCATAACCCGGACGATATTTGGGAAAGTGTGCTTGATACCTGTCGTAATGTGATAGCCAAAGCCAATATCGACATTCAACAAATTTCTGGCGTCGGGATTACCAATCAGCGTGAAACCACCATTGTGTGGGACCGTAAAACCGGTAAACCAATTTACAATGCCATTGTCTGGCAGGACCGTCGTACCTCTGATATTTGTGAAACCTTACGTGACCAGGGGCATACACAGACGGTACAAGCCAGTACCGGTTTATTGATTGATCCTTATTTTTCGGCAACAAAAATCGCTTGGGTGTTGGATAATGTAGACGGTGCCCGTGAGCGGGCAGAGCGTGGAGAGCTGGCGTTTGGCACCGTGGACAGCTTCCTTATCTGGCGTTTGACCAACGGTCAACGGCACGTCACGGATGCCACCAATGCTTCACGTACAGCACTTTTCAATATTCACCGTCAGGAATGGGATGACGAGTTGCTCTCGCTGTTTCGTATTCCTGCTAGTCTGCTTCCCGAGGTCAAGGATTCCAGCGATGACTTTGGCACTCTGGCCAAACAGTGGTTGGGGGCTGAACTGCCGATTGCCGGTGTTGCCGGAGACCAGCAAGCCGCGTTATTTGGTCAGGCATGCTTCACGCCGGGTATGGGCAAAAGCACCTATGGCACCGGCTGTTTCATGATCGTCAATACCGGCGACGAACCGGCGACGTCACGTAACCGCTTATTGACCACAGTGGGGTATCGCCTGAACGGTAAGCCAACGTACGCCATGGAAGGCAGTATTTTTGTTGCCGGTGCCACAATGCAGTGGCTGCGTGATGGCCTTAACCTGTTTGCGGATGCAGCGGAAACCGAAGCTCTGGCCAAAGAGACTCGGGCAGGGCACAGCGTGTATCTGGTGCCTGCTTTTACAGGCCTGGGCGCTCCCCACTGGGACCCCAAGGCTCGCGGTGCCATCTTAGGGTTAACCCGAGATACCGGCATTGCCGAAATCGTCGCGGCAGGCCTGCAGGCTGTGTGCTATCAGACCCGTGACCTGCAGAACTGCATGAATGATGATATGTCAGCCACACCAGGCAGATTGCGCGTGGATGGGGGGATGGTCAGGAACAACTGGGTCATGCAGTTTCTTGCCGATATGCTGGGTGTGGACGTTGACCGGCCAGCCGTGCTGGAAACCACGGCATTAGGCGCCGCGTATCTGGCGGGGTTACGGTTGGGCTGGTACAAGAGCCTCGATGAAATTCAACAGCTATGGCAGTGCGAATCGAGTTTTACGCCGACAATGGATGAAACCACGCGAGAAACCTTGTATCAAGGCTGGCAGGATGCTGTCGCACGGGTAAAATCCAACTAGTAAGATAGGTAGAGCTCATCGAATAGATAGCAACCAAAAACCCCACTGGCATTAATAAATGCCAGTGGGGTTTTTATCTATATAAAGGCTGTTTAAGCACTGGCGACTGGCTGGTCGCTATCAGTAAAACGCGCTGTATCCGGCACCTTGTCAAAGTATTCATTGAATTGCTCATCCGCCTGATCGCCAAATAACATGCGGCAGGCTTCTTTCAAGCCTTCTGAATGGCGAAGCTCGTCATGCGAGACCACCAGCGAGACTTTGGCTCGACGCCGCAGGAAATCGTCCAATTTGGTGATCATTTCACTGCGGTGTGTCTGGCGCAGCTCACAGCGGATATATTCGGTGCCCTCAATCAGCAGTTCAGCTTCCCGCGGGTCCTGGCGAATCTGTTCAAGCATGTCCAGCGACTGGGCCGCGTAGCGTCGCCATAACCGCTTGCTAAGTGGCTCAGACGATGTCGTCGGTGTCATGGCATCCAGCCCCATACGCTCTGCCTGCTGAATGAATTCATGTTTCACGGCTTCAGGCGGTTCGCCATACCATTTGTAATCGGGGAAGGGAATGTCCACGCCCAGATTGCGAACTTCATCGGTAATTTCATCGCCGACATTCAAGCAGTCAGTTAATTTGCCGCCGAATATACTGATATGTGCACTTTCCGGGTTGGTGTCGACCACATGTTTACGTGATATTTGCAGGAAATCCCGTTTGTTGCCCTGGCTGGCTTTAATTGCCAGAGGGCGCACGCCACAGCGGGTAGAAATAATATCGGCCGTTGTGATGGGCTTTTCCAGCGTCAGTCGTGTATTGATGTTTTCCAAGACAAAATCAATATCTTCCTGGGTGACATCGACTTCCGGATTCTCCATTTGAGTATCCGTGGTGCCAATGCAGGTACGATTGCCCATGGGAATAACAAAAAACAGTCGACCATCGTTGGCAAAAAATGCCAGTACGCGTTTGGAGTCGGTCAGCTGCGGCACAATGAGATGAATCCCTTTGGAATACACGTGCTGGTGCTCGGTTTTCTGTCCGGTCAAGTTGTTGTGCTGATCTACCCAGGGGCCTGCGGCGTTGACGAGCACCTTGGCGCGGATAGGGAAGGTGGTCCCATCAATCACATTACGTGCCTGAACGGTCCAGTGGCCATTTTCAAAGCTGGCACCACTGGATTCCACATAATTGGCAATGCTGGCCCCATAATCGATGGCGTGACGAATGAAGTTAAAGACAAAGCGCGCGTCGTTGTCATGCAAAATGGCATCGGAGTACTCGAAGCCCCCGACGGCATTTTCGGTATTGATAATTGGTTCGGCGGTTTTAATCCCTTTGGACGTAAACAGCTTGGGAATTTTGGTAAACGCATTACCCATCAACCAGTAAAGCCAGGTGCCCGCGTAGAGATAACCGGGGTGATGGCGGAACCCTTTGCTGATGGTAGTTAGAAAACGAATCTCCTCCACAGTGGAAGGATAGTTTTTGATTAAATGATTACGGCTTTTGCATAATTTACGCACCAGGCCGAAATCCTTACTCTCCATATACTTAATGCCGCCCCAAACCAGATTGGAGGAGTGCATGCTGGTACTGCCAGCAAAATCACCGCGGTCGATCAGACCTACCTTGGCCCCTTTGCCTGCCAGCGCTGCGGCTGCTGAGGCACCGTTGATTCCACCGCCGATGATCAGGACGTCGAAATCGTCGTTAGCCAGCTTATCAAGGTTGCTATTGCGAAGTTTCATAAGTGACCCATTGCTGAATAGAAATAGCCTCGTTTTGCCCAACGAAGGCAAGGTTTTCCGTTTGAGCATCCGTGCGTTGGTAAAAGCGGCTCTCTGGCAAAAGTAGCTCGCCTGGAGAGCCGCAAAGTAAAACTCAAGCTGGTGTCATACAAAAACCAGCGTTTTGCGCTTAATGGCTGGCGAACCCCTTGGGGTTCGCCATGCAGGTATTAGCGCGATCCTGCTGACATCCATGCTTCCATCATTTCTTCATAGGGAATGGTTTCTCCCTGAGGCATTTCGTTATCGAGCTTCGCTTTGGGTGAGCCTTCCATGTTCAACCAGTACTCGGGGTCGCGCTCTTCGTTAAGGCTTGGCGCGTAGGTTTCAAATACATTGGCGCGAGCCAAGCGGTGCATGGTGTTATCCATGTCGGCGGCGAGGCTATCCAGCCCTTCCTGAGCGGAGACTTCACCGCTCATGACGGGCGCCAGGTTCTGCCACCACAGCGGTGCCATACGCGGATAGTCAGGTACGTTGGTGCCGGTTGGCGTCCAGTTGGATTCGTTGGGGCTGCGGTAGAACTCCACCAGGCCGCCCAGTTTGGGTGCCATTTCGGTCATCTGGTCAGAAAAGATGTCAGATTCACGAATCGGTGTGAGGCCAGCGATGAGTTTTTCCAACGAGGTGCTCTTGGCAACGGTGAACTGCGCGAACAGCCAGGCGGCCGTACGGCGGTCTTCCGGGGTAGAGTCAAAGAAGGTCCAGCCGCCTACATCCTGATAGCCGACTTTCATGCCTTCTTCCCAATACGGGCCAGTGGGAGACGGCGCCATACGCCACAGCGGGTTGCCTTCATCGTCGGTCACTGCGACAGCGGGATCGGTCATGTCCGCAGTGAAGGCGGTGTACCAGAATATTTGCTGGGCAATATGACCCTGTGACGGTACCGGGCCAGCTTCACCAAAGGTCATGCCCTGGGCTTCGGGGGGCGCATAGTCGCCAAGCCAGTCAACGGCTTTCTGCATTGCAAAGACAGAGGCAGGCGAATTAGTGGCACCGCCACGGCTGACGCTGGCACCCACCGGCTGGCTGTCTTCATTGACCCGGATACCCCAGTCATCCACCGGGTTGCCGGAAGGAACGCCCGGGCTACCCATGCCTGCCATGGAAAGCCAGGAGTCATGGAAGCGCCAGCCTAGTGATGGGTCGCGACGGCCATAATCCATATGTCCGTACACCTTGGTGCCGTCGATTTCGCCAACGTGCTCGCTAAAGAATTCGGCAATATCTTCGTAGGCCGTCCAGTTGGTCGGTACGCCCAGATCGTAACCATAGATGTCGCGGAACTGCTCCTGGAAATCTTCGCGCTGGAACCAGTCATAGCGGAACCAGTAGAGGTTGGCAAACTGCTGGGTTGGCAGCTGGAAAAGGCTGCCATCCGGACCGGTGCCGTACTGCAGGCCGATAAAGTCATCCAGGTCGAGTGTTGGCAGCGTGTAATCTGCCCACTCGTTTTCCATGGCATTGCTCAGGTTGATGGTGGTGCCATAGCGGATATGTGTGCCAATCGCATCAGTATCGTTGACGAAACCATCATAGATGCTGTTTCCCGACTGCATCTGGTTCTGCATGGTATCGACCACATCACCTTCACCGATAATGTTGTGGGTAATATTGATGCCGGTTAGTTCACCAAAGGCTTCGGCCAGCACTTCACTTTCATACACGTGCGTGGTCAGGCCTTCCGCAACGGTTTGAATGTCCATGCCGCGGAAGGGCTCGGCAGCTTCGGCAAACCACACCAGCTCTTCAATCTGCTCTTCACGAGAGAGAGTCGAATTTTGGAAATGTTCGTCGACCAGACGTTCGGCAATGGCGCGAGCATCGTGGTTATCGGCGAATAGAGACCCTGACGCAAGCATTAAACTTGCTGCCAGCGTGGTGAGTTTGAATCCACTGACGTTGACGTGCTTTTTGAAATTATTGTGTTGCATGATGACCTCGTTTTACGTTGAGGAGTTATCAACCAGACATTTAATCAAGACTGGCGTTGGTACTACTTTTCTTACAAACAGGCATCCTTGCCGTTGGAGCTTTCCTGAATCGCCTGGTTTCTCACACTTGTGAGCATGCGGGTTTTACCCCCAGCGCATCAGCACAAGAAGCCAGACAACTGAAATGGCGGATGCCAGTAATAGTGGCCATGTGGTAAAGCCAACAATGCCCAGGTGAATGAAGGCAGCCGACAACAGGCTGATAAACAAACGATCGCCACGGGTTGTTGGGATAGGTAAAAAGCCTTTTCTTTCTATGCTCGGTGAACGCAGTTCCCAGATCGTCATGCCTGCCAGCATGGCCGCAATGGAAGAAAAGAAAATAGCCGTTGGTAAAGTCCATACCATCCAGGACATGAGATTTCCTCCTCTTAGGTGCGGCCCAGGGCGAAGCCCTTGGCGATATGATTACGTACGAAGTAAACCACCAGAATGCCGGGCACTATCGTCAACATGCCAGCAGCAGCAAGGGTGCCCCAGTCGATACCAGATGCCGTCGAAGTTCGGGTCATGATCATGCCGATGGGCTGAGCATCTGTAGAGGTCAGTGTGCGTGCCAGCAGCAGTTCCACCCACGAGAACATGAACAGGAAGAATAGGACGACGCCTATGCCTGAGCTGATCATGGGGATAAAAATCTTGACGAAGAACTTCGGAAAGCTATAGCCGTCGATATAAGCCGTTTCATCAATTTCCTTGGGCACACTGCTCATAAAGCCTTCCAGAATCCAGATAGCCAGCGGAATATTGAACAGGCAGTGCGCCAGGGCGACCGCAATATGCGTATCAAACAGCCCGACTGAGTAATACAGCTGGAAGTAGGGCAGCAGGAATACCGCCGGTGGCGCCATCAGGTTGGTCAGCAGCCAGAAGAACAGGTGTTTGTCACCTATGAACTTGTAACGGCTAAAGGCATAGGCGGCAGGCAGTGCCACCAGCATGGTAATGATCATGTTCATCACCACGTACAAGATGGAGTTGACATACCCCATATACCAGCTGGAATTGGTGAAGATGCCGATATAGTTATCGAAAGTGAGGTTCTTGGGCCATAGGGTCATTGACCCCAGAATCTCGCTGTTGGTCTGCAGCGACATATTGAGCAGCCAGTAGATCGGCAGCATCAGAAGCACAATATAGGTGCCGAGCAGTATCCGTTTTCTCAACCGGGAGCGTGAGTTACGCTTGCGTCGCTCAGCGGCCGGCACCTTGCTGAAAATCGTGTTGTACTTTTCACCCTGCTGGGTGTTTTCAATTTGGTAAGCCATCTCACGCGCCTCCCTGTGAATTCTTGTCTTTTTGCATATGCATGATGGTGGTGTAGAACACCCAGCTCACCAGCAGAATGACGAGGAAGTAAATGATCGAGAAAGCAGCAGAAGGCCCTAAATCCTGTTGGCCGATGGCCATGGTGGCAAGCGACTGCGTCAGGAAGGTCGTTGAGCTGCCCGGACCACCGCCGGTCAGAACGAAAGGCTCGGCGTAGATCATAAAGGAGTGCATGAAACGCAGCAGTACCGCGATGACCAGCACATTAGTCAGCTTGGGCAGCTGAATGTAGCGGAATACCGCCCACTTCGACGCGCGGTCGATGCGAGCTGCCTGATAATAAGCTTCCGGTATGGAGCGCAAGCCGCTGTAGCAAAGCATCGCGACCAGGGGTGTCCAGTGCCAGACGTCCATCAGAACAATGGTGAACCAGGCATCGCTGCCATTACGGGTAATGTTGTAATCGATTCCGATCTCGCGCAGGCTCCAGCCCATCAGGCCAATGTCACCACGCGTAAATATCTGCCAGATACTGCCGACCACGTTCCACGGAATTAGCAGGGGCAGGGTAATCAGGATCAAAACGGCCGATGCCTGCCAGCCTTGTTTCGGCATGAGCAAGGCAATTCCGATCCCCAACGGAACTTGAATGGCCAGAATGATCAATGAAAACAGGATCTGCCGGCCGAATGCGGATTGCAGGGACGGGTCATTCAACATGGTCCGGAACCACTCGGTACCGGTGAAGAAGCTTGCGTGCGGACCCAGCACGTCCTGAACGGAATAGTTCACAACGGTCATCAAGGGAATGATGGCAGAAAAGGCCACCAGCACCAGCATTGGTAAAACCAGTAGCCAGGCGCGATTGTTATAGACTTTATTCATGAGGTAACCTCCACCCGGTATTCATCGACAAACAGCCCTAACTGGTTGGGGTCAAAGGTGAGATAGATGTCGTCACCGAATTCAGGATGTCCTTCTGTCAGGCGCGCCTTGAAGGTCTGGCCGCCCAGCTCAAACGTAACAATCGAGTAAGTGCCCAGATCCTGCACCTGACGTATGCGAGCGGGCAGGGCGTTTTCACGTTTGTTGTTATGCACAGAGATAAACTCGGGACGAATTCCTATCTTCACGTTGGTGCTGTCGGTGCTGGCAATGGCATCAACAAAGGTTTGCGGAATGGGTAGGGACATGTCTGCAAAAATGACGTTGCCATCACGATGTTGAACATCGAAAAAATTCATACCGGGGCTGCCGATAAAGTAGCCAACAAAGGTGTGAGCGGGCGTTTCGAACAATTCCTGCGGGGTGCCGAACTGAACCACCTGACCTTCGTACATCACGGCAATTTTGTCGGCAAACGTCGCTGCCTCTAACTGGTCGTGAGTCACGTAGATCATGGTGATGTTGAAACGCTGATGGATCTCTTTCAGCTTGCGGCGTAATTTCCACTTCAACTGTGGGTCGATAACGGTCAGCGGTTCGTCGAAAAGAATGGCTGAAACATCATCGCGCACCAGACCACGCCCCATGGACACCTTCTGCTTCTCATCGGCTGTCAGCCCCTTGGCTCTCCGTTTGAGCACTGGCGTTAGTTCCAGAATATCCGCAACTTCTTCGACCTTTGGCCTTATACAGTGATCCGGAATATTGATATTGCGCAGGGGAAAGGCGAGGTTATCAAACACCGTCATGGTGTCGTAGATCACCGGAAACTGGAAAACCTGAGCAATATTGCGTTCTTCCGGTGGCAGTTCGTTAACGCGCTGGCCATCAAACAGGACATCGCCTTCAGAGGGTTCGAGCAGTCCGGAAATAATATTCAATAACGTCGACTTGCCGCAGCCGGATGGCCCCAGCAGTGCATAAGCGCCACCTTGATGCCAGACGTGTTCCATCTGGCGAATCGCGTAATCTTCAGGTGATTGCGGGTTGGCACTGTAGGTGTGCGCAAGGGTCTTCAGTACGATCTCAGCCATGGTGAGCACCTCCCCGTGTTTCCGGCGTATGAACAATATTGCCCTGCTGGTCAAACACGAACAGCTTGTGGATAGGGAAGTACACTTTTAACCGCTCGTTGACCTTCGGAGTGTGGATGCCGGTCAAGTGGAGGACGAGAGGGAACAGGCTGTGATGGACGTGAAGAAAGGTTTCCGAACCACTGATTTCCGCCACGTCAACGCTGACTTCCAGCTCAAGGTCATCGGCTGAGTTGGGTTGCATGCTCAAATGCGACGCACGAACACCAAAACGATATTCCCCGGCTGGCAGGTTGCGTAACGCCTCATCGCAGGGGAAGTGAATGTCCTGGTCAAAGGTGATTTCTTCGGCGGTCAGGTGGCCGGGTACGATATTGATCGGCGGTTCAGAAAACATCTCGGCACTTAAAATGCCGTTGGGTTCGCGATAGATCCTTTCGGTGGAACCATATTGCAGCAGCTTGCCTTCATGCAGTACCGCGGTGTTGCCGCCTAGCGCCAGCGCCTCATTGGGCTCAGTGGTGGCATACACGGCAATACAGTTACGTGCCTTGAACAAGTCACGCAACTCATCACGCAAGTCTTCACGCAGTTTGTAATCAAGATTAACCAAAGGCTCATCAAACAGAATCAGGTCGGCATCCTTGACGAGAGCCCGCCCCATGGCGGTGCGTTGTTGTTGACCACCGGAGAGCTCCAGCGGCAATCTGTCCAGCAAGTGGTCAATGCCCAGCATGGCAGCGGTTTCGCGTACGCGCTTGTCAATTTCCAGTTTGGAGGCTTTGGCCAGTTTAAGGGGTGAGGCAATGTTGTTATAGACGTTAAGGCTGGGGTAATTGATAAACTGTTGGTAGACCATGGAAACGTTGCGATGGCGCACAGAAACCCCGGTTACGTCCTTGCCATCCATCTTGATTCGCCCCCGTGTTGGTGGCTCAAGGCCGGCCATCAGGCGCATCAAGGTGGTTTTACCCGCCAGGGTTCTTCCCAGCAAAACATTGAAAGAGCCAGGTTCAAGCTCCAGGTCAATGCCGCTTATATGGGTTTCACCACCGACGATATGATCGATGTGTTGCAGATGTAATGACATGCGAATCTCGCTGACGTCGTTTTTATTAGATTTTGTGGTTTTAAGCGTTATTTGGTGTTGTGGTTTTTTACTTTTCTTTTCACAAACGAAAGACTAGTTGATCGTATGCGAACCTGCAAGACGTTTATAGTCCTTGGTCAAATGACCCCGGTAAGTTAAATTGCATGCTTTTATGTTGGCTAAAGCATTGTTCTATATATTAAAAATGCTGAGTTCTGAGTTCTAAAAGATAAAAATTCGGCGGGTTAGACATAGGTCTTAAGACCTGTGTTCGAAAATAAACATCCGATGATTGATAGCCAGAAAGTCTGCATCAGGCGTAAGTCGTGTTTTTTAAGCAAAAAAAACCCCGGACTTCTCCGGGGCTTTAAGCTCACTTCCTGTCAGGTTCAGATAATGATTAGTCCGCCGCAGGAATTGTAGTGCTGGATTCTACGTTGTGGTTGATCAACGTAGACTTATCATTGGCAAAGGCGTCGTAAGCAAAGTCATCAACGGTAAGCATATCGAGGACTTCTGCTTCGAAAGTACGCATGAACTGAGCATCTTCTTCATTGATAATGCCTTTTTCCAGACCGGCTTCAATACGCTGTTCTGGATGCAGTGCTGTCTGGGGGAGTTCGCCTTTGGCATAGGCTTTATTCACTGTACGGTACAGAGCCTCAGCGCGATCGTATTCGATCAGCAGGGCGTTGTAGCGAGCCAGCGGGTTCGATACTGCGCCATCGTCTTTATCACAGGTATTGGTGAGCAGCTTGCTGCGCAGTGCGCTGTGCGAAGACACATGCTGGGCAATGCTGCGAGCCAGGTCGTCGTGTGGGCGGTTCCAGCGACGTCCAGTCGGCATGACCATTACCTTGAGTGCTTTACCCAGTGCACGGTTGGGCAGGTTGTCGAAAATTTCGACAAAGGCCTGCTCGGCACGCTGAAGCAGGAAGCGGCAGCTGTAATGGAGAAGCGCTTCTTCACCTTCAACCTTCTCATCAGAATGCCACTGTTTGAGCACCATGGACGCCAGGTAGAGATTGGAAAGCACATCACCCAGGCGTGCCGAGATCATTTCACGTTTTTTCAGGGCGGAGCCAAGGCTTGCCATGGCGGCATCAGCACACAGGCTGAAGCCAGCAGAAAGACGAGCAATGTCCTGTGCGTACACTTTGGCAGGGCCATCAAAAGGAACGCCGGGTTTACCCAGGCCCAGGCCTTGCGTGAAGGCGCGAGCAGCGTTGCCAAAGATCATGCCAGTGTGACCAAAGAAGGCTTTATCAAAGGCCTTGATATCGTTGGCATCTTTGGCTGCCAGTTCCTGCAGCACATAGGGATGACAGCGGATCGCACCCTGACCAAATATCATCAGGTTGCGGGTCATGATATTGGCGCCTTCCACGGTAATGGCTACCGGGTTGGCACTGTAGCCGATACCGATATAGTTACGTGGACCCAATGTGACCGCTTTACCGCCGTGTACATCCATGGCATCGCTAAGCAATAAGCGCTGAAACTCGGTCAGTTGGCTCTTCAGGATGGCAGAAGGCACGGCGGGCTTTTCGCCATGGTCGATCAGGTTAGCGGTCTGGTATACCGTGGCAATCGAGATATAAGACAGAGCGGCGATTCTTGCCAGAGGTTCCTGAACGCCTTCCATTTCGGCGACCGGCACGTTGAACTGACGACGAATACGGGTAAAGCCACCGCTCCAACCTGTCGCATAGCGGCTGATGCCGGTCGCACCAGAGGGTAGGGTGATACAGCGACCAATGGAAAGGCATTCCACCAGCATGCGCCAGCCTTCACCGATCATATCTTTACCGCCGATGATGGTTTCCAGCGGGACAAAAACGTCTTTCCCTTTGATCGGGCCGTTCATGAACGGGCTGCCGATCGGGTGGTGACGACGACCAATTTCCATGCCGTCAGTATCGCGTGGGATCATCGCCAGGGTGATGCCGCGATCTTCTTCATCGCTTAACAGGTTCTCTGGGTCAAACAAGCGAAACGCCAAGCCCACGACGGTGGCAACGGGCGCCAGGGTAATCCAGCGTTTTTCAAAGTTCAGGCGAATACCGAGTACTTCTTTGCCATCCACTACCTGCTTGCAGACGATACCGGTATCTGGCAAAGAGGTTGCGTCAGAGCCAGCACGCGGGCCCGTCAGTCCAAAGCAGGGGATTTCACGGCCATCGGCCAGACGCGGAAGATAGTAGCTTTTCTGCACTTCCGTGCCGTATTTGAGCAGCAGTTCGCCTGGACCGAGCGAGTTAGGAACGCCAACGGTAACCATCAGGGTTTCATTAAATGCGAGCTTCTGTAACACCATGGACTGCGCTTTGGCAGAAAAGCCTAAGCCGCCATATTCCTTGGGAATAATCATCCCGAAGAAGCCTTCTTTCTTCAGGTAATCCCACACTTCCTGGGGGAGATCGGCACGCTCGCGGGCAATATCCCACGAATTACACATGCCGGACACATGGCTGCACTGTTTATCCAGGAATGCCTGCTCGTCATCACGTAAGCCATCGTCTTTAAACGCGAGTAGGGTGTCCCACTGTGGCTTACCTGAAAACAGCTCGCCATCCCAGGAGACGCTGCCTGCTTCCAACGCGGTGCGTTCGGTCGCAGAGACTTTCGGCGCCACTTTCTTGAACATGGCGAAAAGACGTGGTGTCAGCCATTTGCTGCGTAAAGCAGGTAGACCTGCGACACCGACAATAGCGGCACCAATTAGGAGAAGTGTGCCGATGATTTCAGCATCAAAAGCCAGACCCACAATCCCGAGGACAGCAAGTACGACAAGAGCGGCAACAGCGCCTGATTCACGGCGCATCACCACGAGCATTGCGACAATCGCTATGATGATTATTAGTAAGGTGGACATAAAGTCACTCCGTAGTATGAGAATCTGATGTTGTTAGTATTTAAAGGTGTGGCTAGATGACAGATTTAAACATGTGTTTGAATTTTGGCAGAGCGAGGCTGTCGAGTGCAAGCGTTTTGATGTTTTTAGTGGGACAAAAAATAGTGGAACAAAAAAGCGCCATGGCTCATCGCCATGGCGCTTAATGCAGGATGCTGATCCTTCATCACCGATCAGACCGCGTTACTATCCCTATGCGGCTGACGTGCGGTGGGCCACATAGTAGTCGACATTGGCCCTGGGTAGGGGATTACGGCCTCGAATACGGTCGGCAATTTTTTCCGCCAGCATGATGGTCGGCGCATTAAGATTTCCTGTGGGAATGACAGGGAACAATGATGCGTCAACCACTCGCAGGCCTTCAAGCCCGTGGACACGACCTTGTCCGTCAGTGACTGCCATTCCATCTTCGCCCATGCGACAGCTTCCGCACGGGTGGTAAGCGGTCTCGGCATGCTGTTTGACGAAGCTGTCGAGCGCCTGATCACTTTGCACGTCAGGGCCGGGTGCAATTTCACGACCACGGTACTTCTCAAAAGCGGGTTGCGCGATGATGTCGCGGGTCAGGCGGATGGCATCGCGAAACTCTTGCCAATCCTTGTCTTTGGACATGTAGTTAAACAGGATGCTGGGAGCGGTGTGCGGATCCTTCGATGTCAGACGAATACGTCCGCGACTTTCCGAGCGCATCGAGCCAACGTGGGCCTGGAAGCCGTGGGCCTGAACCGCACTTTTACCATTGTAGCTGATGGCAATGGGGAGGAAATGGTACTGCAGGTTCGGCCACTCTTCCTCCTCACGGCTACGGATAAAACCGCAGGATTCAAACTGGTTGCTGGCGCCAACCCCCGTCCCTTTAAATAGCCACTCAGCGCCAATCTTTGGCTGGTTATACCATTTCAGCGCGGGATACAGCGAAATCGGCTCTTTACATTCGTACTGAATGTACATTTCAAGGTGGTCTTGCAGGTTTTCGCCTACGCCGGGCAGCTCATGAACGACGGGGATGTCTACATCCTTCAGCCACTCGGCGTTACCCACGCCAGAACGTTGGAGAATCTGTGGCGAAGCAATGGCACCACCACACAGTAGTACTTCGCGGCGTGCCCGAGCCACTTGTGACTGGCCTTTTTGCTCGTAGCGAACACCAACGGCACGCTTGCCATCAAATTCAATCACATCGGTGACCGCGTGGGTTTCGATGGTTAGATTGCTGCGTTGCTTGGCGGTATCCAGGTAGCCGCGTGCCGTCGACGCACGGCGACCGTTAGGCGTGACGAATCGGTCCATGGGGCCAAAGCCCTCTTGCTGGTAACCGTTCACATCGTCCGTTTCCGGGTAGCCAGCCTGTTTGCCCGCTTCGATAAAGATGCGGTAAAGCGGATTATTGCCAGCCTTGGGCGTGGTCACACTGACCGGGCCGTCGCCACCATGATACTCGTTGGGGCCAATATCGCGGGTTTCGCACTTTTTAAAATAGGGCAGGCAACTCAGATAATCCCATTCTTCCAAACCGGGCTGTTTGGCCCAATTATCGTAATCCAGGGCGTTACCGCGGATGTAGCACATACCGTTGATCAGTGAAGAGCCGCCCAGGCCTTTGCCCCGGCCGCACTCCATGCGGCGGCCATCCATATGCGGCTCAGGGTCGGTTTCAAATGCCCAGTTGTAGCGTTTTCCCTGTAGCGGGTAGGCCAGGGCGGCGGGCATTTGGGTACGAAAATCGAAGCGATAATCGGGGCCACCTGCTTCGAGAAGCAGCACGCTGATGTCGCTGTCTTCGGTAAGGCGGGTTGCCAGCACATTACCCGCTGAGCCTGCGCCAATAATGATGTAATCAAATTCGCGTGATTGAGACATGGTTTCACCTGGGAAGAGTCGAGAAATGGTTAATAAACCTTGATTTAAAATACCGACTCAAACGGCCCCATCTCGATCTGTACGGATTTAGTCTGGGTATAGTGATTAAGTGTCGTGACGCCATTTTCACGGCCAATGCCTGACTCTTTATAGCCACCAACGGGCATTTCAGAGGGAGACTCGCCCCAGGTGTTAACCCAGCAGATACCGGCTTCCAACTGATGTATAACCCGGTGAGCGCGGTTCAGGCTCTCGCTGAATACGCCTGCTGCCAAGCCGTACTTGGTGTCGTTGGCGCGACGAATGACGTCGTCTTCATCATCAAAGGCGAGTACTGACATCACTGGGCCAAAGATCTCTTCTTTAACGATGCGCATGTCATCGGTGCAATCGGTGAACACAGTGGGTGACGCCCAGGCACCTTCCGTCCATTCACCGGTGTTCCAGTCGTCGCCACCGACCAGTACGCGCGCGCCCTGTTCTTTACCTAAGGCAATGTAGGAAAGCACTTTGTCCTGATGTTCAAAGCTGACCAGCGGGCCAAAGTTGACGCTTGGGTCCATCGGGTCGCCCGCTTTAATACGCTTGACCCGCTCAACCAGTTTTGTCTCAAAGGCGTCTTTAACGCTGCGCTCAACAAATACACGAGTGCCATTTGTGCAGATCTGGCCGCTTGAATAGAAGTTGGCCATCATGGCGGCATCGGCAGCACGATCTAAATCGGCATCGGCAAACACGATGAGGGGAGATTTACCACCGAGTTCCATGGTGACATCTTTCAGCGTAGAACCACCGGCCGCGGCCATGACTTTTTTGCCTGTCGCGACTTCACCCGTGAAAGATACCTTGGCGATACCGTCGTGCTCGGTCAGCATGGCGCCGACACGGCCATCGCCCTGTACCACGTTAAATACACCGTTGGGCAAGCCTGCCTCCGTAAAGATTTCGGCCAGTTTAATGGCGGTCAGCGGCGTGACCTCACTGGGTTTGAAGACAATGGCGTTACCGGCTGCCAGCGCAGGAGCGGCTTTCCAACAGGCGATTTGAATAGGGTAGTTCCAGGCACCAATGGCGCCAATAACGCCGAGAGGCTCGCGACGGGTATAAACAAAGGAGCTATCACGTAGCGGAATCTGGGTGCCTTCGATGGCGGGGGCAAGGCCTGCGTAATATTCCAGGGCATCGGCACCCGTCACGATATCGACGCTGGCGGTTTCGCTGATCGGCTTGCCCGTGTTGTGAGTCTCCAACTCGGCAATCTCGTCATTGCGCTCACGCAGCAAGGCGACGGCACGCAGCATGATGCGTGAACGCTGCATGCCGGTCATGGCAGCCCATTCGCGCTGGCCTCGTTGAGCTGCCTTGACGGCGCTATCAACATCACTTTGGCTTGCCTGGCCAATGGTGGCGAGTAAACGGCCGTTATAGGGGTTGGTGACGGTAAATGTCTCACCGGAGGTCGCATCTACCTGGCGACCATCAATATAAAGTGGCTGTGTGTTCTGAGCGACCATGTTGGCCTCCTTGATTAAAGTTCTGATGTATATGGTTCTGTAATGGATGCATCTTGATAGCACCCATGGTGAGCCAGTAATTGGTCGAGATAGGTGTGCGCAAGCTGCCTGGCTTTGACAACATCCAGACCTTCTGGCGTCAATGCTCCGCGCAGCCACAAGCCATCGATCATAGCGGCCAGGCTACGGGCGGCGTTGCGCGCTTCATGACGGGGCATGACTTGCTGAAACTGGTGACATAGATTGGCGTACAGGCGCCGGTCATTCACATATTGCAGTCGCTGGAGCATGGGTTTGTGCATGCTGCTGGCCCAAAAAGCGAGCCATGTTTTCGCCACTGGCCCCGTCACCTGGGTGCGGTCAAAGTTACCTTCAATAATGGCACCAATGTGGGCACGGGGAGTATTGGCTTCCAGCGCGCGTCGTCGTGCGGCGACAGCATTACCGAGATCCGTCAGAATTTGACGCATGGTAGCTTCCAGCAGGCCATTTTTGCCGCCAAAATAATGGCTTATAATGCCGGCTGACACCCCAGCTCGGCGAGCAATCTGAATAACCGTCGCTTCTGCCAGGCCGACCTCATCAATAGCCTCCATAGTGGCTTTGATTAACTGCTGACGGCGTATGGGTTCCATTCCTACCTTGGGCACAGTGACCTCCTGCTGACGTTGTTTGCCTCTAATTGCAGCGCTTCCTGCCAAGGCGTTAACTTACCTGATATCATGACATTTCTTTATTGAACGTTCAATCAATAAAAGGCGGGCGGTTTGTTGACTTCATTTCCGGCCGTGCAGAATATCTTTCCGTCACCGTATCCAGGGCTTGCCTTTTATCAACAAGGTAGGCATAATCTGCACCCGCTGTGAGGGAAAAGGCTACGTAGCTCAGCTGGTTAGAGCACATCACTCATAATGATGGGGTCCCCTGTTCAAATCAGGGCGTAGCCACCACAGCATAGGCGCAAGACAGTATAGAATTGATCAAGCGCCGTTATGGTGGCCCCTTAGGTCCTCCCGCAACGCTAAACTGCGAACCCCGCCAGGCCCGGAAGGGAGCAACGGTAGTGGTGGCTGCGTGTGCCGGGATGTGGCTTTTGGGGCCGCCTCCATTTCATACCCCTCCTAGTTTAAATTGGCGTTAATTACCGCCAAAATGTCATAAGCGCAGCGGTGAGTGGTTTTACTAGAAAAGCTCGCTTCACTCGCCATATCCAGTGACGCATTCCCTGCACAAAACTCCCCTCGGTATTCTTTAGCTTATTTTGGCTGGTGCGCTCCGGTTGGTGTCGATTATCAAATATAAGGTTGGTGAATCGCTGGGCTGCCAGTCCAATGATGAACGTAACAACTGGGTCTTGATAAGAGCGCCTAATATGGGCAAAAAATATAGGCAAAAAGCACCTTGCACCACTTATCTAAACGCTTGAAGATCGACCTCTAGGCACGTTTTCAGAAAGGGGCTGCTATGGTCGCGCTGCATCGGTTTTACATTGCCTTACTGACGGCTTTTTTTAGCGTAACGTCTTCAGTGTCTGCGGCTGACCAGGAGGTTTGGCAGGCGCTTCGGGAGGGAGGGCATGTCATTCTGATGCGCCATGCTCTTGCGCCTGGCGTGGGCGATCCTGACAATTTTGTACGCGGAGACTGCACCACTCAACGTAATTTGTCAGCACAGGGGCGCGCTCAGGCAAGTGCTATCGGAGATGCCTTTCGTCAGCGTAATATCCCAATCGATACCATCTATTCTTCACACTGGTGCCGTGCTCTGGAAACCTCCGGACGGATGGCCTTGGGAGACGTGCAACCGGTTGCCTGGCTGGATTCCTTCTTTATCGCCAGTGAGCGCTCTGCTCGCGACGAACGAATGCTGCAGGCGCGTCAGCAGATCCTTGATTGGCAGGGAGAGCGGAATCTTTTACTGGTGACGCATCAGGTGAATATCACCGCACTGATAGGCGGCGGCGTTGCTTCCGGGGATATGGTAGTGGTCAGAGCGGAAGATAATAACCTGACTGTTGTTGGTCGACTCAAGGATGTTCACACTGCTGCCCCGTAAGCGTTAATTTCATGCCGCTTTTCCTGACCTTTTTGCCGGCCTGATGAAGATTCAGCGCTCAAGCGAACCGTTAAGCGCTATAGTGTTTCGCGAAAGTTGATTTTCTCTTCCGTAAAGTGTTGTCAGTTGGCTTACACTTATCTGATGCATCAAAAACGGGAGCTATAAAGTGAATCGTTCGCTCGAACAGCTGTTACAAATCACTGGATTGACCCCTGATGGTCCGCTTCAGCCTCTTAGCGGCGGTGATATTGCCGCGGTCTACCGTTTGGCGACCAATGCCGGTGATGTCGTGGTGAAGTCGGATGCTTCTGCTCGGTTAATGGGAGAAGCGGAAGGGCTGCAGGCACTGGCAACCGCCGATAGTGGTTTGGTAGTGCCCGCGGTGTTGGGTCAACAGGACGAGTGGCTGGTGATGGAGGCATTGGAAACTACGCCGTACCAACCTCAACATGAAGCCGCATTGGGTGAAGGGCTGAGTCGGCTGCATCGAGTAACCGATAAATTCCATGGTTGGTCTCAAGACAATGCTTGCGGGCGAACGCCTCAGCCCAATGAGCCACTGTCGGATGGACGAGTATTTCAGCGCGAACGCCGTCTGCTGCCTCTCGCGGAGGCCTGTTACACCCAGGGGTTGATTGACCAAACGCTGAGAGACCGTCTTGAATCGATTGCCTATGGTTTGGAAACCTGGTTGCCAGATGTTCCACCCAGCCTGGTACATGGCGATCTCTGGTCAGGAAACGTGCTTTATACTCCTCAAGGCCCGGCTGTCATTGATCCGGCCGTCTATCGCCATTACCCGGAAGTGGACCTGGCGATGCTGACGCTGTTTGGCTCTCCAGATACCGCTTTCTTTGAGGCTTACTGGGACGGCAACCCTCCGGCCGATTGGCCAAGACGGGAAACCCTCTTTCAGCTCTACCCGTTACTCAATCATTTGCTGCTGTTTGGTGGTGGCTATCGCCAGGCGGTAGAGCGCGCCGTTTCCCGCCTGGAAGAATGCTGATCAAGGGTCAGCGTCGAATCTTTCGGTAGCGGGTATCTTCAATTGGATGGGAGTTCGCATGGATTGGAATCCTGCTTATAACTGGCTGGTGATTGCCTTATTGCTGAGTCTGGCAGAGTTGACGTCTGGCGCGATGTTGCTATTGGCGTTGGGCGTGGCCGCGGCCTTTACTGCGGCGGTCACCGCCTTGGGTTTATCGTTACCGTGGCAACTTTTCAGTATGGGCGTTTTTTCGGGTGTATTCGTTCCGTTGGGTATCATGGTGATCCGCCCGCGCTTTTCGCCAAAGGGCGTCGCCTATGGCACAACCGGTACGGGGGTCGAAAAGGGACGGCGCTATAAAATACTCAGGCGCGATTTTGATAACGCAAGCGGTATTAAAGTGAATGGTGATTTCTACCGTATACGTGTTATTGAAAGCGGTGATACTGAGCTACCGCCAGAGACTTTCGTCGAGTTCAAACGATTTGAAGGCACGACGGCGTTGGTTGAACGGTGTGCATCAAAAAATCCTGACCCACAGAAGCCGAATTCGTCACATAAGGAGTGATAATTATGAATAGCCTCATGGATTTATCTCTTAGCCCCGGTTTGATTATCAGCGTGATCATTGTCGTGATCGGCATACTGATTATTTCCAAAGGACTGGTGATTGTCCGCCAGTCTGAGGTCATGGTCATTGAACGTCTGGGGTCGTTTCATCGCGTGCTGGAAAGTGGCATCAATATCATCGTGCCGTTTATTGAGCAGCCACGAGCGATCACCATGCTGCGTTACCGCAAGATGGGGGATGACTACACGGCGATCACCAGCGACGAAACACGTATTGATCGACGTGAGACCGTCATGGATTTTCCGGGCCAGCCAGTTGTCACGACCGACAACGTCACGGTGAGAATCAATGGCGCGCTTTACTATCAGATTATCGATCCTAAACGCGCTGTCTATGAAGTCGAGAACATGAGTCAGGCGGTGGAAGTGCTGGCGAAAACCACGCTTCGTTCGGTGGTTGGCAAAATGGAGCTGGACAAACTGTTTGAATCGCGTGCCGAAGTGAATAATGAAATTCAGGCAGCGATGGAGGAGCCGGCTTCAAAATGGGGTGTCAAGATCTCCCGTGTTGAAGTGCAGGATATTGCCATGCCGGAAGAAGTGGAAACGGCGATGCGCCTGCAAATGGCCGCTGAACGTAAGCGTCGTGCAACGGTAACCGAAGCCGAAGGTGAAAAATCCGCCGCGATTGCCATGGCGCAAGGACAGCGGGAATCCGCGATTCTTAATGCCGAGGGCGATAAACAATCGGCGATTTTACGTGCTCAGGGCGAGCAGGAATCCATCAAGCTGGTCCTCAGTGCGATCGGTGACAGTGAAGAGAATAAGCGAACGGTAGTCGGCTATCTGTTAGGCCAAAGCTACATTAAAGGGCTGCCGAATATGGCGAAAAACGGTGAGCGTGTTTTCGTGCCTTACGAGTCTTCTGCATTGCTGGGTTCAATGGGTATGTTCCGTGAAATGGCGGGGTCGCCGGAAGACACGGTCTCTAACCACCTGAAAAACCGTACGACCAATGATGACGGCTTTCGCAGTGGTATCGTCGGTGGCGCGGCAGGTACCAATGGATAGCACTTTTTTTAGACGCCCATGACGTTTCTTCTGGCGGTAATTTTTCCGTCTGGCACGATGAACTCATAAGGTCAATTTATCGAATTTGAGGTCATCAATTTTCCAAAGATACCGGCCCTGGTGATACTCCACCTCGGCGAGCGCCGTTTCTATCGTGTCGGCAATGTATAGCATTCCGTATTCTCCATGACTGAACCGGCTTCCGTCCGGAGAAACATGGGTAAAAGGGGCCGCCGCATAATGGCAACCCCTTATGCCCCAGGGAATCTCAACGAGATCGATATAGTTCAGATCGCCAACATCCTCCGGGTTTTCAAACACAATCCGCACAGCTTATGTATGTTGAGCAGATAGCTGATGCGCGTTAGCTGATCTTTGTCCAGGCGGGCACTTTCTGGATGGTTCCTGTATTTGTAGAAGGTGGCTTTGGGAAGTTTCAGAATTGCCTGCATCTGTTTTTCGGGAGGATTACCATCGCACCTAAAACGTCGCCGTATATCGACGACTTCTGTGAGAAGAGCTAAGTAGATATAATACGAATTTACCAATAATCTCGGCAGGCTCATCTTTTTGCATCATTAAGTATTTTGAGTGATCAGATGTTTAAGAGGTGAGAAAATATAGTAATCTGTTGCCTGTTAACATTAGTTTTGATGGTGAAAAAATTGGTAGCGCTCATAAACGATGGCAAAAAATAAACAGGTCAAGGCAATGCCCGATTCCGAATCCCTGATTGAGGGAGCTGAGCCAGCGCAGTTATTTTATTTGCCAGCTACGCTTCAGGCCAAACTTGAAAAGTGCACGGTATTACCTTCCATGCCGGCAGCGGTGGTCAA
Organism: Halomonas sp. LS-001; assembly: GCF_052983955.1. Classification (NCBI taxonomy): domain Bacteria; kingdom Pseudomonadati; phylum Pseudomonadota; class Gammaproteobacteria; order Oceanospirillales; family Halomonadaceae; genus Halomonas; species Halomonas sp. LS-001. Next base: position 1,963,615 of record NZ_CM129816.1, on the reverse strand, counting down.
AGTACTGGAAGTGGCGCGGCGCACGGATGCCGGTTTTATCGATTATGCGCGTGCCATAGAAAACGATCCTGCCCTGACACTGCGTTTGTTATCACTGGCCAACAGTGCATTCTATTCGCGTCAACAGGTTCGCATTCGTACCTGTTACGAAGCAGTTTCGCGCATTGGGCTTGATGCAACGCTGGCGGCTGTATTGAGTTTTGGGCTGGCGCGAATGGGAAAGCACAATGTCTGCCTCAAACGGCTGTGGCGGCGGGCTGTGGTAGCGGCTTTGGCGTCACGTTATGTCGCCAGGCAGATATGTCCCGTTCATTCAGGAACTTTGTTCACGATGGCGTTGCTGCAGGATATTGGCGTGCTGGCGCTTGTTTCCATCTCATCAGAAGATGCCGAGTGTTTGTACTGTGAGCATTTCATGAGTCATCACCAGATAGACAAACGCGAAAAAACGCTGTTTGGTTGTGATCATGCGACAGTTGGTGCCTGGCTTGGCCAGCATTGGGGGTTGCCGGATCACTTGGTGAAAGGCATAGCAGAAAGTCATGGCCCATTGGTATGTCATCCTGCGGATTTACTTTGTTTGCGGCTTTCAGGCCGGATTGCGGATGCTTGGTTGTGTGATAACCCCGTCAAAGGAATTGCCACTCTTATACGTCAATTTAAACGGACAGAAGGTGCAGAGGCTATCTCGATTGATCAGCTGTTATCTTCTATCCATACAGAGCTGCCTGAAATGGCAGCGCTTATGGAAGTGGATGCACCAGCGCATCGCAATAACGAACAGATGCTGCATGAAGCCCAGCAGCACCTGTTTCATCAAACGCTGGTATTAAGTGAGCGGCTTGATCAGCAGCAGAGCGAACTGGAATTTTTGCGCCAGCGACAGGATGCGCTGGAAGCACTGAGTCGTCAGGATGCCTTGACGAAACTGGCCAATCGCGCCTGGCTGGAAGAACAGTTACAAAAGCGCTTTGTGATCTGCCAGCAACAGCAGCGGACGATGTCGATTGCATTTATCGATCTGGATCATTTCAAACAGTTGAATGATAAATACGGCCACCAGGTCGGAGATAAAGCGTTGGAACGTTTTGGCGCTTTGCTTGAAACGATCGTTCGTGAAGGAGACCTGGCTGGGCGCTATGGTGGTGAAGAGTTTCTGGTAGTGCTGCCAGACGAAGAGGCAAGCGGTACTCAGATCATGGTGGAGCGCTTGATTCATGAGCTGGAATCCAGGCCGATAATTTACGTGGAAGACAAGCCTGTTTTTATCACTGTGTCTGTCGGTATTGCCTGCTTGAGTGACGATGATTTCGTTGATATACGTGAGCTGATAGATGTCGCGGACCAATGCATGTATCAAGTGAAGCGATCCGGTAGAAGTGGTGTGGCGGTTTACCATCGCTGAGCACGGTATCTATACAAGTCACCTCATCATTCGTTGGTGCCGCTAGTCGCAGAAAGGTTGCGTTGCGGTTATTTACCTTGCTGTTTGGTGAACTGCTGCATGATGGCAAGCGTCTCGTCACTCACATGGTGCTCCATACCCTCTGCATCAATGCGTGCTGTCGTGTCATTGACCCCTAAAGCACGTAAGAAATTGAGGACAATATCGTGGCGTTTCCGGGATATCTGCGCCATTTCCTTGCCAGCAGACGTCAAAAACAGTGAACGGTATGGCTGGCTGGTGACTAGTTCCAGCTCGTTGAGGCGGCGAATCATCTTGGAAACCGTTGCCTGGCTGACCCCCATACGGCTGGCGATATCGGCAGCGCGCGCTTCACCCCGGTGGGCAATCAGGTCGCCAATCAACTCAACGTAATCTTCGATCAGTTCTGTCTCATGAGCAAAACGTACCGTTTCATATTGACGTATGTGTTGTTCAACAGGGGGAAGTGCATCATCGCTATCAGGCGATGAGACGGTTTCAGCGGGCTCTTTGCGTTGGCTCATAAGTCATCTGTTTTAAATACGGTTGCTACGTTTAGAATGCTGTACTGATAGCGGTGATAACTGACATTCCATGGTAACGCATTACTCGCTAAAATTGTTAGCCAAGGCTAAGTAGTTTGCTCAGGGCTTTGCTTTTGTTGCTCATCATATGTGGAAGTCACTTGAGCCGCAGGCAGCTGATGGTGTACCAGACAGGCTGGTGTCATCATACGTCAGTGGCGACGTATGATGGCGTGAACCAAATCAAACTGTTAGATGAATATTCCATGCTGTGGAGCTAAACCGCGCAGTATCAAGGTCGGGTAATCCACAATACCTATAATATTGTGTTGATGGTCAATAACCGGTGCCAGTGCCAAGCCGAATTGATCAAAAAGGCGCGCACAATAACGTACATTCATTGAGGGTCGAATGCCGATAGCGGGCTTGCTCATGATTTCGTAGAGATTCATCCTCTCAGCCGCCCGATTCGGTGCGAGTACTTTTTTTGCGATATCCGATGGCAGGACGATGCCGTATTCATCGTCCGGATTGCGTCTGTTAACGATCAGGCAGCTTGCATTATTTTCGCAAAGTAACCTGATGCCATCAGCAACCGTTACAAAGCCATCTGCCAGCTGGTAACGGTCATGCATGATGCTTTCTGCGGTGATAGAAGGAGCCGATGTGTGATGGTTCGCTGACATTATAAGCTCCTTAAATTGCCTGGTTAACAGTGCTGGAAAGTGATTTGATTTGATGTTGTACGCCGATGGCATCTTCCACATCAACCTGAAACGCAATACCGGTACCCGACGTTGCATCAAACTCACCGACCTTGGCAATGGCTTCAAGTATGGAGCGGCTGATATGCTCTTCTACCAGAAAAAGCAGGACATCACGTTGGGCGTTGATTTCCATACCAAAGATACCGCGCGCTTTTTTTAATCCTTCGCCGCGAGCGTTATTAATAACCGTTGATCCTGTTGCGCCCGCATCGCGAGCCGCTTTGAGTATGTCGTCTGTGCGTTCATCTTCAACAAGGGCGACAATTAGTTTAAAGCGCATTTGAGCCTCCTTAATGCTTGTTCAGCTATCAATAGAAAGTCAGTTGTTTATTCCGCAGGGGATGATGTCTTGCGACGAGACTTCCATTGCGCGATCTGTGCATAACCCATGACGGTGATAATCGGGAAAAGACAGGCCAGGGCAATCATGCCAAAGCCATCCATGATAGGGCTTCTTCCAGGAATTGTCGTCGCCAGGCCCAGCCCAAGCGCCGCGATGATGGGAACGGTAATGGTAGAAGTGGTCACACCACCGGAATCAAAAGCCAGTGGAATAATCGCTTTTGGGGAGCGGAAGGTTTGTATGATCACGAGAATGTAGGCAACGAAAACAAACCACTGTAATGGCCACCCCATGACAATACGCCAGGTACCCAACGTAATACCGAAAGCCATGCCAAGGGCTACGGAAATGCGTAGCATGAAGGGGTTAATAGTACCGCCGGAAATTTCCCCTGCTTTAATTGAAACGGCAATCAGCGAAGGTTCGGCAATCGTTGTGCTGGCACCAATCGTGAATGCAAAGATATAGACCCAATAATAATCACTCCAATGCCGTTCTACGCCATCTGCTATTGAAGGTAAGAAGGTCGTATCCGTTAGCTGGCGAGCCATCAACTCTCCCATCGGGAACAGGGCCTGCTCCAATCCCACCAGAAAAAAAGAGAGCCCCACCCAGACCATGAAGAAACCGGCCAGCACGCGGCGTAAGTGCTTTATACGTTTGCGAATTACCAGGTATTGAAAACCAAAAATAATGGCAATGATGGGCAGAATATCGAGCAGGGTTTGCCAGAAAATACCAATAGATGCCATTAGTTGCTTCCTGCTATCAAGTTAAGGCCAAAAATACCGAACAACAGCACAAAAATGATCGGCATAACGGAGGCAAATGCAATCAGGCCAAAGCCATCGAGCATGGGGTTGCGGCCTTTAATAGCAGTGGCCAGACCAACACCTAAAGCCGTCACCAGGGGAACCGTTATCGTTGATGTGGTGACCCCGCCGGAATCGTAGGCAATGCCAACAATTTCATTGGGGGCAAACACCGTCAGCAGCAGCACCAGTACGTAACCGCCAATGATCATGATGTGCAAGGGCCAGCCTTTAAATATGCGTAGAACACCTATTACTACCGCAGCTCCCACGGAGAGAGCGACCACCATGCGCAAAATAAAGGCAAATGACTGTTGGGCCGCATCACTACTGGCAATTAGCCCTCCTTCTGAAACGACTTCACCGGCACGAGCAGCCACCGCGATAAGCGCCGGTTCCGCAACGGTTGAGCCAAAGCCCAAGGCGAATGCAAACAGCAGTAACCAGGAAACAGAGCCTTTCGTCACAAAAGCGTGTGCCAGGCCTTCTCCAACCGGAAATAACCCAATTTCCAGGCCTTTTATGAACAGTGTCAGTCCTATAACAACTGCCACCAAGCCGAATGCCAGATCCAGCAGAGCCAGACTTTCCGGTAAAGGCTGACGTATAACGATCAGCTGGAAAAAACCAATGACAATAACCACAGGTGCCAGGTCACGAATGCTATCCCGCATCTGGCTAAAAATTGATTTTAAAAAATCCATCGTTTGTCCGTAGGCTGGTGAATGGATCAATAATACATCAATTAATCCAATCAGACGTTGAGGCACATCAGTAACCTGATGCAATTATGCGGTGATGGTTTAAAGATTTTGAAGGGTCAAAATATTGAAAATGCAAAGAAAGTGAAAAAATGATAATTTTGTGCGGTGCAATAATTTACCTGTCTTCACCATTTCATCCTTGCAAAGGAGTTGATATGTCGCAGAACCCTTTCTCATTGGCTGGCAAAGTCGGCATCGTAGCGGGTCTTGCCAATCATGACAGTATTGCATTTGGCTGCGCTCAAGCACTGCATAACGCAGGTGCTGAATGCCTGGTAACGTACGCCAGCCCTAAAGCAGAAAAATTTGTCACTCCCTTGGCTGATGAAATGGGATCGCCAGAACTGTTGCTGTGTGATGTCCAGCAGGATGAACATGTGGATGCTCTGTTTGATCGGGCCAGAGAGCGCTGGGGAAGAGTCGATTTTGTGGTTCACTCGATTGCTTTTGCCCCTCTGGATGATTTGCATGGCAGGGTAGTTGACTGTTCCAAGGAAGGTTTCGCGTTGGCCATGGATATTTCCTGCCATTCTTTTATCCGTATGGCAAAACGTGCGGAACCTCTGATGGAGGATGGTGGCACGCTATTCAACATGACTTACTACGGCGCTGAGAAAGTGGTCGATAACTATAACTTGATGGGACCGGTGAAGGCAGCACTAGAGTCGGCAACGGCCTATATGGCCGCCGAACTTGGTCCTCAAGGTATTCGTGTTCACGGAGTTTCGCCGGGTGCAATCCGAACGCGGGCGGCTTCTGGCCTGAAGGCGTTTGATGAACTGGCTCATGCCGGTGAGACGCGTTCCCCGCTTCGCCGTTTAGCCAGTGTTCAGGATGTTGGTAATGCGGTGGTCTATCTTGCATCGGATGCAGGCGCTGCACTCACGGGGTTGACCCACTACGTGGATGCAGGACATCACTTGCGCTTCTAAACACCTTAAGTGTTGAACCCATATCATCATATATTCGACAGGAGCCTTTTGATGTCTGCCACTGATAAGCAGGATGTGATAGAAAACCGCACCTATGAAGAAATCACCGTAGGCGAAGAAGCTTTTCTGGAAAAGCGCCTGACCGTTGAAGATATTAAGCTGTTTGCGGTGATGTCAGGTGATGTTAACCCCGCCCATGTGGATGAAGATTTCGCTAAAAGCAGCCGCTTTCAGGAAGTAATTGCCCACGGCATGTGGGGAGGCGCCCTGATTTCTACTGTACTCGGCACACAGCTACCTGGGCCTGGAACGGTTTATCTCGGTCAGACGCTGCGTTTTAAAGCCCCGGTTCGGCTAGGGGATGTGTTGCGGGTGTCGGTGCGCGCCACAGAAAAAGACGATCAGCGCCATCAGATTACCTTTGCTTGCCGCTGTGAAAATCAGCGCGGTGATACGGTGATTGAGGGTGAGGCACGCGTTCTGGCACCGACGAAAAAAATCAGTCGTCCGCGGACCCTGTTACCCAAGGTGCGATTAACCGAACGCGGCCGCCTACATGAAATACTGACCGCTGCTGACCATCCGGAAGCCATGCCGACGGCGGTGGTTCATCCCGTCGATGAGAGCGCGATTCGTGGCGCGGTGGAGTCAGCCGCGCAGGGGCTGATTATTCCGGTGCTGGTTGGGCCTAAGGCCAAAATACATTTAGCGGCGGAAAAAGCCGACGTGGATATCAGTGCCTTCGAACTCGTCGATGTGCCGCATAGTCATGCGGCGGCAGAACAAGCCGTGGCGTTAGCGCGTCAGGGGCGTGTAGGCGCCTTGATGAAAGGGACGCTTCACACCGATGAGCTGCTCCATGAAGTGCTCAAACGAGATACCGGACTGCGGACCGAGCGCTGTCTTAGCCATGTGATGGCGTTTGATGTGCCGACGTATCCACGTCCGTTATTGATTACTGATGCTGCTATCAATATCTATCCAAAGCTTTCGGAAAAGCGCGATATCGTTCAGAACGCAATTGAGCTGGCGCATGCCTTGGGTAATGAAAATCCTAATGTGGCCATTCTGTCTGCCGTGGAAACCATTAACCCGAAGATCCTATCAACTCTGGATGCCGCCTCGTTGTGCAAAATGGCGGATCGTGGGCAGATTACCGGCGCAACTCTGGATGGCCCGCTGGCTTTTGATAATGCGGTGTCAGAAGCGGCAGCCAAAACCAAAGGGATTACCTCACTGGTGGCTGGCCATGCGGATATTTTGCTGGCGCCAGACCTTGAAGCGGCCAATATGCTGATAAAACAGCTGACTTATCTGGCTGATGCCACTGGTGCAGGCCTGGTTGTTGGTGCGCGTGTGCCAATTATGCTGACCAGCCGTGCCGATGATGCATTGACGCGTATGGCCTCCAGTGCACTGGCGTTACTGCTGGCAGATCATCAGCGTAATAGTGGCATTCTCAGCGGTAGGGCAGGCAACTAATTATGCGTGACATTCTGGTTCTCAATAGCGGTTCTTCAAGCATCAAGTTTGCGGTGTACCACGTCAGTGTGGTTGACGCGCCACAGGAGGCGCTGTCGTTGGCTTACAGTGGTTCTTTCTCAGGATTGGCCACGCCTCAACGTCATGTGTCATTAAAGCATTGGGCACCAGGGCAAGGCGCTCAGGCGTATGATCAGCAGGCATTAGAACAACAGGGGCTGATGCCTGCGCAGACGCATGAGCAGGCCATCACCATGTTGCTGGCCTGGCTTGATCAGCGAGAAGATATGGGCGAGCTTGTGGCGATTGGACACCGCGTGGTGCATGGCGGGCAGGTTTACCATGAAGCCATCCGGCTGAATGCTGACGATGTTGCCATACTGGACTCCTTTACAAGCCTGGCACCCCTGCATCAGCCTCATGGCCTGGGGCCAATCAAGCTATTGATGGAGAAAGTGCCTGATGTACCACAGATAGCCTGCTTTGATACCGCGTTTCACGCTCAACAGCCCTGGCAGGCGCGTCAATATGCGTTACCGCGTGAGCTAACGGCCAAGGGTCTGCTGCGTTATGGGTTTCATGGCCTTTCCTACGATTATATCCAGCGTACTTTGCCCAATGTATTACCTGATAGTGCGCCGCGTTCCCGGGTCATTGTGGCGCATTTAGGTAATGGAGCCAGCATGTGTGCCATGCGTGATGGTGTGAGTGTGGCGTCTACGATGGGGTTTACGGCCCTTGAAGGGTTACCCATGGGAACGCGTTCCGGTGCATTGGACCCTGGGTTGGTTCTTCACCTGATCGACCATGAAGGGATGAGTCTGGAAGAAGTGACGGCGCTGCTTTATAAGCGTTCTGGCCTGTTGGGTGTTTCGGGGATCAGTAGTGACATGCGTGAGTTGTTGGCCAGTGATGCGGCTGAAGCCAAAGAGGCCATTGAGCTTTACTGTTACCGGGCCGCACGAGAAATCGCCAGCCTGGCCGGGGCGTTAGGCGGGGTAGAGCAACTGGTGTTTACCGCGGGAATTGGAGAGCATGCGGCTTTAGTTCGTGCGAAAATCGTGACGCAATGTGAATGGTTGGGCATGGATATTGATGCCAGGGCCAATGCACAGGATGCTATCTGTATCTCTTCTCCGAGTAGCCGCGTGGGTATCTGGGTGATTCCTACCAACGAGGAGCGCGTCATCGCCAGTGATTGTTTGACGCTGCTGAATCATCAATATTAACCTCTGTTTATCAGCGTTTTCATAGATTATTCGCCTACCGAAATGGCATTAATCTGATAGAATTCCCAGCTTTTGTAAGCTTGCTTACATTACTTCACTCATTGTCTATCCACTAACTGAGCTGGGAATTTTAATGAACGCGGTTATTCTTGCTGTGCTTGTCATGGTCGCACTTTCGCTTGCCCGTGTGTCCGTGGTTTTTGCGCTTGTCGTTGGGGCCCTGGTGGGAGGGTTAGTCGGAGGATTATCCCTGGAGCAGACGCTGGACGCCTTCAATCAAGGAGTTGGCGGTGGTGCTCAGGTGGCCTTGGCCTATGCCACCCTGGGCGCGTTTGCGGTGGCCATTTCGCGTTCAGGCTTACCGGATATGCTCGCCCGCCGCCTGATCAGCCTGTTAGGGCAGGATGCTAATGTTGCTCAGCAGGCGCGGGTAAAAACTCTGCTGCTAAGTGCCGTGTTACTGGTGGCAGTGTTTTCCCAGAACCTGATACCCGTGCACATTGCGTTTATCCCGATTCTGATTCCCCCCTTACTCAAGGTAATGAACCAGCTGAATCTGGACCGCCGCGCTGTGGCCTGTGCGTTAACGTTCGGTTTAACCGCACCTTACATGCTGCTACCGGTAGGCTTCGGGGCAATTTTTCTTAACGATATCCTGTTGGCTAACCTGAACAGTGCGGGCGCTCCGCTGGGTCTGGAAGTCACCCGCACCATGGTGCCGTTGGCCATGGCGATTCCTGTAGGTGGTATGGCCCTGGGGTTGCTGGTGGCGCTGTTCTGGAGTTACCGCAAACCCCGGCATTACGAAACCTTAAATGTGGCGAATCATCTCACTGCGCACTCACGTCCAGATAGCCATGCTGAAGCGGCAGCGCCTCACCGGCTGGGGTTGATCATGTCAGGCATTGCCATCGTTGCCGCGCTGGCGCTACAACTTTACAGCGGCTCAATGATTCTTGGCGGGCTGGTAGGGGTCGCACTGCTTTCGTTGGGCGGTATTTTTAAATGGCGCGAGGCGGATGATCTGTTTACCAGCGGTATGCGCATGATGGCCCTTATTGGCTTCATCATGATTTCAGCCGCCGGGTTTGCTGAAGTCATGAAAACCACAGGTGATATCGATACGCTGGTAGAAGGGGCCTTTGCTATCTTCGGTGAGAACCGTGGACTAGCTGCCTTTATCATGTTGCTGGTCGGGTTGTTTATTACTCTCGGCATTGGGTCGTCGTTTTCGACCATACCGATTATTGCCGCCATTTTTGTGCCGTTAGCGTTACAGTTTGGTTTTTCGCCAATGGCAACCGTGGTACTGGTGGGAACAGCGGCAGCATTGGGGGATGCGGGTTCACCGGCATCAGACTCAACCCTGGGCCCAACCTCGGGGCTGAATGTGGACCGCCAGCACGACCATATCTGGGACAGCGTGGTGCCTACCTTTCTGCATTACAATCTACCGCTAATCGGCTTTGGCTGGCTTGCGGCCATGATGCTATAGGCCAGCCAGGATGGAAAGTCAGAAAATAGCTTGATCAAAGGCAATCGGAAGCATTCGGCTGCTTTTTATGTAACTCACCAACGACAAGCCACACGCGTTGCTTGACGATTAACCGCCTTCGGGCGGTTTTTCTTATCGTAGCAGGCAACCACGCCAGACGGTACAATGTCTCTACTTAATAGAGGCTCCGACAAAGGCAACTCACCAAGTGAGTATACGCCTTAGTACAAAATACCGATGAGGCACAATGAAAGACTCTGAAATAGCCCGTGAGACAGAACTTCGCCGCACCTTTGCTATTATTTCCCACCCGGATGCCGGTAAAACCACGATTACCGAAAAAATGCTGTTATTCGGGAATGCTATCCAGATGGCGGGGTCGGTCAAAAGTAAGCGTAACGACCGACATGCGACGTCCGACTGGATGAAGATGGAGCAGGAGCGTGGTATTTCTGTGACCACGTCCGTGATGCAGTTTCCTTATAATGGCCGAATCGTGAACCTGTTGGATACGCCAGGGCACGAAGACTTTTCCGAAGATACCTATCGGACACTAACAGCGGTAGATTCGGCCCTGATGGTGATTGATGGTGCCAAAGGTGTTGAGGACCGTACCATTAAGTTGATGGAAGTGTGTCGGCTGCGTACGACACCTATCCTAACGTTCATTAACAAGATGGACCGCGATATACGCGACCCCATTGAAGTGATGGATGAAGTGGAGACAGTGCTGAATATCCAGTGTGCACCGATGACCTGGCCGATCGGTATGGGACGCCACTTCAAAGGGGTCTATCACCTTTACAATGATGTGATCCATCTCTACACCCAGGGCCAGGGCAGCCGTATTCCGGATGACAAACGGATTGAAGGGCTGGATAACCCGGAAGTTGACGAGATACTGGGCGAAGAGCAGGCCGAAGAACTGCGTATGGAAGTGGAACTGGTGCGTGGCGCTTCCCATGAATTTGATCTTGAGGCCTACCGCTGCGGGGAACTGACGCCGGTCTACTTCGGTACGGCGATGGGCAATTTTGGCGTGCGTGAAATGCTTGACGGTTTTGTTGAGTATGCACCTGCGCCGCAGTCTCGCGAAACGGATACACGCGTGGTCAGCGCAGAAGACGAACGCTTCAGCGGGTTTGTGTTCAAGATTCAGGCGAACATGGACCCGAATCACCGTGATCGCATTGCGTTCCTGCGGGTGTGTTCCGGTAAGTACGAAAAAAACATGAAAATGCGTCACGTGAGAATTGGCAAAGATGTGAAAATTGCCGATGCATTGACTTTCATGGCGTCGGACCGTTCTCAGGTAGAAGAAGCCTGGCCCGGCGATATTATTGGTTTGCATAATCACGGCACTATCCAGATTGGCGATACTTTTACCCTGAATGAAGACATGCGTTTTACCGGCATTCCTCACTTTGCGCCTGAGCTGTTTAAACGGGTGCGCCTGAAAGACCCTTTAAAAATGAAGGCATTGCAAAAAGGGTTGCAGCAGTTATCAGAAGAAGGGGCCACCCAGGTCTTTATGCCGGTCGACAATAATGACCTGATTCTGGGGGCCGTCGGAACGCTACAGTTCGATGTGGTCGCGCACCGTCTCAAGGAAGAATACAAAGTGGACTGCCTTTATGAAGGCGTTAACGTGAACACTGCCCGCTGGATCTATTGTGACGATGCCAAGAAACTTGAAGAATTCAAACGTAAGGCGAGTGCCAATCTGGCGATTGATGGCGGCGGCTACCTCACTTACATTGCGCCGACTCGCGTGAATCTGCAGATGACCCAGGAGCGCTGGCCGGATATCCGCTTCCAGCAAACGCGGGAGCATTAAGTGCTAAAGCCGAGGCTCAGTGTGGGAAAGCCAGGATGTTGATAGATGCGCATTGCCATCTGGATTTTGCTGACTTCGATACGGACCGTGATCAGGTGTTTGAACGCGCCCAGGCAGTGGGAGTTAAGCATTTTGTCGTACCTGGCACCACGCGTGCACGCTGGCGCCAGGTACAGGCACTTGGGCAGCGCGATAACGTCAGTATCGGCCTTGGGTTGCATCCCTATTTTATGCAGATGCACGCAGACGAGGACATCCAAGCGCTGGAGCAGGCACTGGATGTGTCTACAACACAGGTGGTGGCGGTAGGAGAATGCGGCATTGATGCGCGTCTTCGCGATACGCTCGAACAGCAATGGCGGTTCTTTGATGCGCAGTTACGCCTGGCCAAGGCCTATTCGTTACCCGTTATTATCCACTGCGTGCATGCCAATGATCAGGTGGCCAAGCGTTTGCGTCAGCTAGCACTGCCCAAGGGCGGCATGATTCATGGTTTTGCGGGCTCGCCTGAGCAGGCGCAAGCGTTTAATGCTTTAGGGTTTGTGGTCGGTTTGGGGGGCACCTTGACGTATTCGCGTGCCCGCCGTGTGCAACGTGCCGTTAAGTCTCTGCCTGATGACGGCTTTGTACTGGAAACAGATAGCCCTGATATGCCGCTTCAAGGTCAGCAAGGAGAGCGCAACGAACCTGCCAATGTAGCTAAGATCTGTCGGCAGGTGGCAGCGTTACGCAATCAGTCAGAGGCACAGGTCGAAGCATTGAGTACCCGTGCGGCGGTAAAACTGTTTAAGTTGCCTGCTGCTTAGTCTTAAAAACCGGTCTTAAAAGCCAGTGTTAAAAAAAGCCATTCTTAAAAGTCAGTCGTGATCGTCAACGCAACTTGCTCTGGATCCAAGCGTTCCAGCGGATAAGGCAAATCCGTCAGCGTAACAGGATGGCCGCTAATGCTAAGCGGTACTTCATTTTCGATGGCGCGAGTGTTGATAATGGCGAGAAACTCAGTGGTTGCGTCGCCAGCGGCGCAGCTGGTGACAATTTCTCCTACGCTGCGATCGGTGTCGTCTTTCACCTCTGTGCCATCGGGCAATGCTTCAGCGATCGCCACACTTCCCAGCCAAAGGCGTTTTTTTACCTGGCCACGGAAATGCGCGCGAGCCACAACTTCCTGACCGGTATAGCAGCCTTTCTTGAAACTGATACCACCAAGCGCTTCCCAGTTAATCATCTGGGGGAGATATTTATCTTGCTGCTCAGCATTAAGCCAAACCAGGCCGCGCCGAATATCCGCCAGTTGCCAATTTGCCAGTTCGTCTTTACTTGAAAAGGCCTCGGCGTCAGCACTGGGTAAGATAAACAGCCAACGATAATCGTCAGCGCCCTCGGGAGCTGATGCCGGGTAAGCCAGGATACTGCGATGGCTGGCATCACTGACCTGCTGCCAGGAATTGGCCGGTAGCGGCATATCAAACGCTGTTGCTATCTTCTGAGCCTCGTCGAGCGTGACTCCGAGTATCGTAAGCGGCTCGCCAGGGGTTAATTCTACCCGATAGAAGGGCGCAAACTTCTTTAAGTGTGCCATAAGAGGCTCGACCAGACTGGCAGATAGCAGCAAGCGCAAATGTTCGTTGTTCAGGCGGATCAACTGACCGTTGGCGATCATGCGACCCTTGGGTGTGCAAAAACAGGTCAGGGGGGCAAAATGATCATCAGCCAGGTTAACCTGGGCGCTGGTCTGGCCTTGTAGAAATTTTTCCGCTCCCTCACCCTTGATATCCAGTGTAGCCAGATGCGTTAGTCGCACGCTGGCGCCAGCGTCCTGCGAAACGTCAGGGGTTGAACGTGATTCTGCTGATGAACGCATTGCGTGAGCATCTCCTCGCCGAGTGGGTGTCTGTGTGAATGTTTGTGTGTAAATGATTAAAGCACGAATTAATCGTACCACGTATGGGGTGTCAGGCCTGATTGCAAGCCATCATCAGCATGCTAGACTCTCAGCCTGTATCAGCATTGCATAACCTTATTTATATTGCGTCATTATCAGGCAGGGAGGATGAATGGCTCATCAAGTGTCATTATCGTTTAGCGGCGTCAAGTCGGTTGAACACGTTAATAAGATCACTACCGCTTTAATGATGGTGGATGGTGTGGAAAGCGCCGAAGTGGGTCAACATGGAGCGGAAGTGGAAGGACGGGTAAAGCGCGATACGCTTATTGCCGCCGTTAATGCACTGAAGCTGGGTATCAAGGTGTCATAGAAAATCAGACGTCACAGCAAGCCGATAGTCATCCTGAGCCAATCGTTAAGTTAAGGACAGCATCATGGGAAAAAAGAGCATTACTGTTTTGACAGAGCGTGGTCATCTGCTGCGTCATCGCGTAGAACTGGATGGCTTTGAAGATCTCTACGTAGACGTTCCCAAAGCGTATGGCGGTGAGGAAACGGCGCCCGACCCGCACGACTATTTTGACCTGTCGCTTGGCGCCTGTAAGGCCATCACGGCCAAAATGTATGCAGATCGCAAGGGCTGGCCACTGGAAGGGATCACCACCACCGTCAAGCGCGATGATTCTCAGGAACGTAAAGGCTTGTATAAACTTGACGTGACGCTTGTTTTTCACGGCATCACAGACACCGCTCAGCAAGCGCGTCTGGAAGAAATCAGTGAACGTTGCCCGATTCACCGTTTGATTACCCACGCAACGGTAGAGGTCACCACGCATTCTGATATTGACTGATAGCTTTAACATGCCGCACTTGACTACTTTTTCCAATAAGGAAGCTTGATGAGCAAAGCGTTTCGATTGCAATCCAAATTTGAACCGGCCGGTGACCAGCCCACTGCTATCAAGTCGCTGGTAGGCGGATTGGAGTCCGGTCTTGCTCATCAGACGCTGCTTGGGGTGACCGGCTCGGGTAAAACCTTCACCATGGCAAATATCGTGGCGACGCTGCAGCGTCCTACCATCGTGATGGCGCCCAATAAAACTCTGGCCGCGCAGCTTTACGGCGAGTTCAAAGCGTTTTTCCCGGATAATGCGATTGAGTACTTCGTTTCCTACTACGATTACTATCAGCCGGAAGCTTATGTACCGTCGTCAGATACCTTTATCGAAAAAGACGCTTCGATCAACGATCATATTGAGCAGATGCGCCTTTCCGCCACCAAGGCATTGCTCGAGCGTCGTGATGCCTTGATCGTGGTATCAGTATCGGCCATTTACGGTCTGGGTGACCCGGATCAATACCTCAAGATGCGGTTGCACTTCACGCGAGGCGAGCAGATAGACCAGCGAGCGTTTCTGCGCCGCTTGGCCGAGCTTCAATACACCCGCAATGATATGGATTTTCGGCGTGGCACTTATCGCGTGCGCGGCGATGTGATCGATATTTTTCCCGCAGATGCCGAAGAAGAGGCGGTGCGCGTTGAGCTGTTCGACGATGAAATTGACTCTATCCGACTGTTTGATCCGCTGACGGGAGATGTTCGTGGCCAGGTGCCGCGCATGACGATCTACCCTAAATCACACTACGTGACGCCGCGTGACACCATTCTCAAGGCGATTGATCACATCAAGGAAGAGTTGAAAGAGCGGCTTGAATGGCTACGTAAGCATGAACGCTTGGTCGAAGCGCAGCGCCTGGAGCAGAGAACGCTTTACGATATTGAAATGATGCTGGAGCTTGGTTACTGCAACGGCATTGAAAACTACTCACGCTATCTCTCAGGGCGTGAACCCGGACAGGCACCGCCGACTTTCTTTGATTACCTGCCTGATGATGCGCTGCTATTCATTGACGAATCCCACGTCAGTGTTCCGCAGGTTGGCGGTATGTACAAAGGCGACCGCTCGCGCAAAGAAACCCTGGTGGAATACGGTTTTCGGCTGCCCTCGGCTCTGGATAACCGTCCCATGAAGTTTGAAGAATGGGAGTCTATCAGCCCTCAGACCATTTTTGTCTCGGCAACGCCAGGGCCTTATGAAGCCGAACACACCGGGCAGGTCGTCGAGCAGGTGGTGCGCCCGACCGGGCTTCTGGACCCGGAAATAGAAGTGCGCCCGGCATCAACCCAGGTCGACGATCTGCTTTCCGAGATCCGCCTTCGCACGGCGGTTGGCGAGCGTGTGCTGGTGACAGTTCTGACCAAGCGCATGGCGGAAGATCTAACCGAATACTTCGACGAGCACGGCATTCGCGTGCGCTATCTACACTCTGACATTGATACGGTCGAGCGGGTTGAAATTATCCGAGATCTGCGCCTGGGTAAATTCGATGTGTTGGTCGGCATTAACCTGCTGCGTGAGGGATTGGATATCCCCGAAGTCTCACTGGTAGCCATTCTTGATGCCGACAAGGAAGGTTTCCTGCGTGCTGAGCGCTCGCTGATTCAGACGATTGGGCGTGCGGCGCGTAATGCTCACGGCAAGGCGATTCTGTATGGCGATAGAATTACCGACTCAATGCGTAAAGCCATGGATGAAACGGCCCGTCGACGGGAAAAGCAGGCTGCGCATAATGAAAAGCATGGCATTACGCCCACCACGGTGACCCGTTCAGTGGCAGATATTATGGAAGCCGCCCAGGCACCGGGTAAAAAATCCAGCCGCCGTCGCGGTAATGAACGCAAGGTTGCTGAACCGGATGCCGCCTATGAACCGGCCAGCATGAAGCCCGGCGATGTCGCCGCCGCCATCAGCAAACTCGAAGACGGAATGTTTGAAGCTGCACAGAACCTTGATTTTGAGGAAGCGGCCCGTCTGCGTGACCGAATTCACGAGCTGAAAGAAAAGCAGCTGGCGCTGGGGTAACGATGCCTGAAGGTCCTGAAATTCGTCGGGCGGGCGACCGCATTCAAAAGCAGCTTCAGGGCGGTGCAATCGAAGACGCCTGGTTTGCCTTCGATGAACTGAAGCCTTACGCATCAACGCTGATCGGTCGGCACGTTGAACGTGTGGAAACACGCGGTAAAGCCATGTTGATGTTTTTTTCCGACCATAATGTTCTGTACTCCCACAATCAGCTTTATGGTGTCTGGAAATGCCATGCGGCAGATAAAGAGCCGTCAACGCGTCGCTCGTTACGCGTTAGGCTGGAAGTGGATGGCCGTGCCGCCAGCCTTTATAGCGCCTCGGATATCAGCTTATGGGCGCAAAGTGAGTTGGATAGTCATCCTTTTCTGGCAAAGCTGGGTCCAGACCTTTTATCGCAAGGGGTATCGGATGAGGTTATTCTTAATAGACTCACAGAGCCCATGTTTCAACGTCGTGGGCTGGGCGGTTTGTTGCTGGATCAGGGCTTTCTCGCTGGGCTTGGCAACTACTTGCGCAGTGAAATTCTGTTTTTCGCTGGCCTAAATCCTCGACACCGGCCCTGTGACCTATCGCAGGATAAGCAAAACCAGCTGGCGCATTGCATAAGCTCGGTGACCTGGCAGGCCTATCGTCAGGCGGGAGTAACGAATACGCCTGAATGGATTGCGCTGGCAAAAGCCTGTGGAGAGCCGCGTCGTCAGTGGCGTTTCAGTGTATTCGAGCGCGACGGGTTACCTTGTCATTGCTGTGCTGCGCCCATCGAAAAAGTCAGTATCGCTTCTCGTCGCCTGTATTTTTGCCCTGAATGCCAAGCCATTTCCCCATGAAAGACTGTGATTAATGGCCTGTTTAATACGCGATATAAATTATACCGTTATCTTGCTGATTTGCTAAACCGCTCAAACTAAAGCACCAGTCTTCACGAGGAAACAGCGGACTGCCTCATCCGAGTCGATGGGGTATACTTGCCCACACAAAAGCAGACGTTGAGTCGCAGCCTTGATGTCTGCTGAATAACTAATATCAAAGTAATACCAAGGAGTATTTCACATGACCGTGATTCGCCAAGATGATGTGATCCAAAGCGTTGCTGACGCTCTCCAGTACATTTCCTATTACCATCCCAAAGACTTCATTGACGCCATGGCGCAGGCTTATGAGCGTGAACAGAACCCGGCTGCCAAGGATGCCATCGCCCAGATTCTGATCAACTCCAGAATGTGCGCGACCGGCCATCGGCCTATCTGTCAGGATACCGGCATTGTCACCGTGTTTGTCCATGTGGGTATGAATGTTCAGTGGGACGCAGACATGAGCCTGGATGACATGGTCAATGAAGGGGTTCGACGCGCCTATCTGCTGCCGGATAATGTTCTACGTGCCTCTGTTCTTGCCGACCCGGATGGAAAGCGGCAGAACACCAAAGACAATACGCCCGCGATTATTCACCATAAACTGGTGCCGGGTAATACCGTTGATATTCATGTGGCAGCCAAAGGCGGCGGCAGTGAAGCGAAATCCAAATTTGCCATGTTGAACCCTTCCGACAGTGTGGTGGATTGGGTTCTGGAACAGTTGCCCAAAATGGGAGCAGGCTGGTGTCCGCCGGGTATGCTGGGCATTGGTATTGGCGGGACCGCGGAAAAGGCGATGGAAATCGCCAAGGAAGCGCTGCTTGACCCGATCGATATTCAGGAACTCCAGGCGCGTGGTGCCTCGAATCGCGCAGAAGAACTGCGTCTTGAGCTGTTTGAAAAGGTTAACCAATCCGGCATTGGTGCCCAAGGGTTAGGCGGATTGACAACAGTGCTGGATATCAAGGTCAAGGACTATCCAACACACGCGGCGAACAAGCCGGTGGCCATTATTCCCAATTGCGCAGCAACCCGTCATGCGCATTTTACCCTGGACGGCTCTGGCCCGGTGGCCCTTAAAGCGCCCAAGCTGGAAGACTGGCCGGAAATTACCCGTGAGATGGGGGATAACGTAAAGCGTGTCAATCTCGACAACATTACGCGGGAGGAGGTGAAAACCTGGCAGCCGGGCGATACGTTGCTTCTGAACGGTAAACTCCTTACCGGACGTGATGCGGCGCATAAGCGTATGGTCGATATGATTGCGAAGGGTGAGCCGTTACCGGTTGATATGAAAGGGCGCTTTATTTACTACGTTGGGCCTGTTGATCCGGTGAGAGATGAAGTGGTGGGGCCTGCGGGTCCAACAACGGCAACGCGTATGGATAAGTTCACCCGGACCATGCTGGAAGAAACCGGCCTGTTAGGCATGGTAGGTAAAGCGGAGCGAGGTTTAGCGGCCATTGAGGCGATACGCGACAATGAAGCCGTTTATTTGATGGCGGTAGGTGGCTCGGCGTACCTGGTGGCGCAGGCTATCAAAAAATCCCGTGTAGTCGGGTTTGAAGACCTGGGTATGGAGGCAATCTACGAGTTCGAAGTCGAAGATATGCCGGTCACTGTTGCAGTGGACTCCCAGGGAACCTCAGTACACCAGACGGGCCCCGCGAAATGGAAAGAGATTATTGCTGAAACCGTATGATTTAAGTTAGATTAATTTCACGTATATCATGGGCCCCGCTAGTCGGGGCCTTTTTCGTAGGTTTATGGTGTTGGAATATAAAAGGGCAGGCCCCGATAGACTGCTATAATAGGCGCTGCTTTTAAGTTGACTTGAATAAATGGAGCTCTTATGACGTCCTGGCTTTGGGGAACGAGCCTGCTGCTGATATACCTGATGGGTATTGTCTCGGCGATTATGGCGCTAATGTCGAGCCGAACTTCCCAGGGTGCCATCGCCTGGATCATATCGTTACTGACATTTCCTTATGTTGCGGTGCCTGCGTACTGGTTCTTTGGTCGACCACGTTTTTATGGTTATGTATCTGCAAGAGGTGAACGTGACAGTGTTCTCCGTCAGGTGCTAAATCGCTACCGCCCTAATATGCAGCCGTTTTGTTCACCATCGCTGACAGCGGATATTCAAGCGGTGGAACAGCTTGCCATGATGCCGTTGACGCAGAAAAATCATGCACAGTTGCTAGTCGATGGTGAAATAACCTTTGAAAGTCTGTTTGCCGGAATCGACAAAGCGAAAGAATATGTACTAGTGCAGTTTTTTATTGTCCGCAATGATGTCTTGGGACGTCAGTTACAACACCATCTACAACAGGCTGCTGAGCGAGGCGTACGGGTTTACTTTCTCTATGATGAAGTGGGAAGCCGAAAACTTGATGAAGGTTTTCTGAAAGACTTATCCAGAGTAGGTGTCAACGTTAGCGCGTTCAAGTCATCACGCGGCTTTAAGCATCCTTTTCAGTTGAATTTTCGCAATCATCGTAAAATCCTCGTTGTGGATGGCTATCAGGGCTGGTTAGGTGGTTTCAATGTCGGCGTTGAGTATCTTGGCGAATCAGAGCGTCATGGTCCTTGGCGGGATACCCACCTGATGCTGGAAGGCCCGAGTGTCCTGGGGCTACAGGAAGCGTTCTGGGAAGACTGGCACTGGGCGACAGGAGAGGTTATCACCCTGCAATGGCAGCCAGTGGCTATGCCATCGCCAGGCCATGATGTGGTGATTGTTCCTTCCGGGCCGGCAGACCGGCTGGAAACAGCAAGCTTACTGGTTCAGAGTCTGATTCACAGCGCTAACGAACGGTTATGGCTGACGAGCCCGTACTTTGTGCCTGATCAAGGGGTTCAGGACGCATTGCGTCTGGCGGCTATGCGTGGCGTAGATGTCAGAGTGATGATACCGGAACGCCCAGATCATCTATTGGTATTTCTGTCTGCGTTTTCATTTTTGCCTGATATGCTTCGTACAGGCGTAAAAATATACCGTTATCTACCTGGGTTTTTACATCAAAAAACTATCCTGATTGATGATACCGCAGCAGCAGTAGGGACGATTAATCTGGATAACCGCTCATTTCGCTTAAACTTCGAAATCACGGCGTTTATTCCCAGTCAGGAATTTGCCGCGCAAGTTCGCTTGATGCTGGAAAAAGACTTTGCTCAGTGTCGTCGAGTATCACTGGATGAAATTCAGCAGCGCCCAATGTGGAAAAAAGTCGTTTCACGTGCTGCCTATCTAACGTCACCTATTCAATAACCAAATCTTGTTGCTCAGTTAATGAACACCTTGCGTCGCATCACCGTCATTATGAAAAGGAGCCTAGGGTGAATTTGGAAACCAAATGGTTGGAAGATTTTGTCGCCCTGGCTAATACGCGTAGCTTTTCTGCTTCTGCACGTCAGCGTCATGTCACACAGCCTGCCTTCAGTCGCCGTATTCGTGCGTTGGAACAGGCGGTTGATGTCACACTCGTTGATCGGTCTACAACCCCCGTTGGCTTGACGTCGGAAGGGCAGTTGTTTCTGGTGACCGCGCGTAATCTGGTGGAACAACTGAATGAGTCATTAAGTCATTTACGTGGTTTATCGATTGCCAACGAGGCTCTGGATATTGTCGCGGCCCATTCGTTGGCACTCAGCTTTTTCCCCCCCTGGATTTCGCGCTTACAGAAAGGCCTGGGAGAGCTTCCTACACGGCTTGTAGCGATGAACGTCGGTGAGGCGATTCATGTGCTGCGGGAAGGCAATTGTGACCTGATGCTTGCTTACTACGACCCGTTTGCAACCATGCAGTTAGATGCCGAGGTCTTTCCTTCGTTTTCAATCGGTAAGGTAAAAATGCTGCCTGTTTCTTTGGCTGATGAACAAGGCAAACCTTGCTATTCGTTAAAGTCAGATAGTTCTTTGCCCTATCTCGCCTACACGCAAGGCGCTTTTCTGGGGCGCAGCGTAAGAATGCTGCTTAAAAATGATCCTCTGCGACTGAAATTGCGAACGGTATACGAAACGGCAATGGCAGAAGGCCTGAAAGGTATGGTGCTACAAGGAGTTGGCGTGGCATGGATTCCTGACTTCTGTATTCGTGAAGAGTTGAAGAAGGGAACGCTTGTGCGTGCCGGTGATGAAAGTTGGGACATTCCACTGGAAATCCGTCTTTATCGTTGTTCCATGGTACATAAGCCTGGCGTGGAACGCTTATGGCGACAGATGATGAAATTACCGCGTGACTTTCTGGAAGCCTGACAACGTTGTGAAAGTCACCAGGGCCCGTTGGCGTAGCAACGCGATTCACGAATCACGTCAACAGGCCCTGAGAATCATGTGCCAGTCTTTAACCACTTGCGCCAAAATCAGTGGGTAGCCCTAAAAAGTTCTGAATAATGAAGAAATGATCTTCAAATAGTGTATGTGGCTCGAGGTCGGCCAAAGCCACCCAGCGCGCATGATCTCCACCTTTGACCGGCTTGAGTCTTGGTAGCTGCTGGTCGGGTCGCAATGCAAAATAAAATGCTTCTGCCAGAGTCCGTCCCCGCCAGCTACGGTGAGGTTCATCAAACAAACGCTGACCTCTCAAGGAGCCTTTTAGCACGGGTTCCGGCACTTTCAGGCGTATGCGTTCGCGCAATTCTCGCAGACAGGCATCCAGCAAACGTTCATGAGAGTTGATGAACCCGCCCGGAAGGGCATACAGCCCTTTGCCTGGCGCTGCTGTTCGGCGCACCAATAGGATATGACCTGACTGAACAACCACCGCATTCACGGTCACAAAAATTGGCGGATAGGGCGCATGTGCCCAGGCTTGTCGGTATTGATCAAGTAACTGCTGTTCTTCAATCAGGCGCTGGTAGGCTTCTTCATGACAGAAGTGAGAGACGCTTTCTATAACACCCGGCGGAAGGTCGTGAAATGCGCCTGTACTCAGGTAATCACTACTGGACTCCTGTGAGCGAAACAGTCGATCTCGAATCTGACTGGCAGAAATGCCTTCCACCACCGGAACACTAACAGATTCCCATTGCGGAAAGAGTGATAGGTAATAGCTTGATTGACCACGGCTGGCACCGATTAACCCTATCCGTGGGAGTTTGCCATTTTCCGGTACCGTCAGATCACGTACTCGGCGCTGGACATCGCGCACCCAGACATCATCATTATAAAGTGCATCCAGTAATGGGGTGATCTCCAGCCGCGTCTTTTCTTCGTCATCAAAGCTGGAACTCAGCATGTTCTGACGTTCGGTAAACTGCCATGGGTTACGCAGAGAGCGCGCCTGCCAAGCAGAGCCAACCAGCACAATGACTTGGCGTGCCTGTTTCAATGCTTCACGAATTACCGCCACGTGACCCAGGTGAGGTGGCTGAAAGCGACCAATGAAAACCAGGCAATCAAACCTATAGCTTGTGTTAACAGTGTCATATTCAGCAGATTGAGCGGTGGGCATTAAACATTTCCCTA
Organism: Halomonas sp. LS-001; assembly: GCF_052983955.1. Lineage (NCBI taxonomy): Bacteria > Pseudomonadati > Pseudomonadota > Gammaproteobacteria > Oceanospirillales > Halomonadaceae > Halomonas > Halomonas sp. LS-001. Next base: position 1,940,869 of record NZ_CM129816.1, on the reverse strand, counting down.
GGGTCCAAAAGGCACGGAAAAGCCGATACCTGTGCAATTAGCAGTTGGGCAGGGCGATGGAAGTTCACCCTGCCAAGCGACTTCATGTCAGGTATGCTATCAGGAAAACTTTAATAAACCATGGCGCTTGCTGTTCAAGTACTGAAAATTGACGTCAGTAGGCTAAGTGTCTCTCACTACAAGGATGCAATGATGATAAAGCGCACGGTCATTTTTTGGGGCAACGTGGTAAAAGATGCCGTTCAACTCTGGTTGGAGCGTAATGCTTTCAGTTACGCAGGTTCGCTTGCTTTCTATACACTTTTCTCTTTAGCCCCCACCGTGATTATTGCCGTAACAGTGATCGGTGTGGTGATGGGGGAAGATGCGGCCCAAGGTCAGATAGTCGCTCAGTTGCAGGATACGTTGGGTATGGAGGCGGCATTGGCAATCGAACAGGCTGTCGCTCATTCACGCATCGAAGAGGCAGGTATTCTGCCCTCGCTATTGGGCTTTTTTGCCTTGCTGGTGGGCGCAACCACGGTGTTTGCCCAGATGCAGTTTTCCCTGAATACCATCTGGGGTGTCACCGCCCGACCGACGGCCAACAGTGCTTTAATCTTTCTCAAAAACCGCTTTTTGTCCTTGACTGTTGTGCTGTCAATCGGCTTTATTCTTCTGGTGTCATTAGCGGCTGGCGTGGTGATCCGTTCAATGCTTCAGGCAGCAGATAACCTTCTGCCATACACGGGGATACTGGCTTCCAGCGCTGAATCACTGGTTTCGCTTGGTGTGGTCATTCTGCTGTTTGCCACTATTTTTAAAGTGTTGCCTGATGTGGTGCTGCGTTGGCAGGATGTTCTGATTGGTGCTGTGGTCACTGCGGTACTCTTCACGATCGGGCGTAGCGTGATTGCTATTTATCTGGCCTATACGGCGACGGCATCGACCTATGGTGCTGCAGGGTCAGTGGTGATGATTCTGTTATGGGTCTACTACTCGTCACTGATTCTTTTATTTGGCGCCGCCTTTACCCGCTCATTGCTGTTGAGGCGCGGCCGTCCGCTTGTGCCACGAAACAGTGCAGTGATTGTTCAGCGTGAGCTTATTGACAGCAAGGTGAAGCAATCCGTCTGATGGCCATAGGCCTTAACAAAAAGGAGCGACCATGAAGCCGTGTTGTGCACGCGCATGGGTAACTGGCAAAGTTCAGGGTGTCTGGTTCCGGTTTTCAACCCAGGAACAGGCGCTTCAATTAGGTATTACCGGTTACGCTAAAAATTTGCCCGACGGGCGGGTGGAAGTGCTGATGTGTGGTTCCAGTGATAACGTAAAGAAGCTGTCTGAGTGGCTGTGGAAAGGCCCGGAAAAAGCGCATGTCACTCACGTTGAAGTAGAAGTCATTGATCAGGCAGCCGTGCCTGATCATTTTTCGACGTATTAAGGGCGGTTATGCCATTGCTTTCCATGCCTGAATATTATCCGCTGTCAGCGTGACGATATTCTGTCTTGCTTCTGGCGTGATCCAGGCGTTGTGGGGTGTCACAATCAGATTAAGTGCTTCACTCTGCTGGGCATTGTCATGCAGGGCATCGAGCATTGGGTGTCCATTTTTCGGGGGCTCTTCCGGCAGTACATCAACGGCTAAACCGCCTATCCGGCGTTGTCTTAGGGCTTCAAGCGCCGCCTGTTCGTCAATAACGCCGCCGCGGGCACAGTTCACCAGCAGCAACGAGGGTTTGACGTTTCCAAGACGTTCGCGATTGATCAGGTGGTGCGTGCTGTCGTTTAGCGGGCAGTGCAGGCTGAGAATGTCTGCTTGGGGAAGAAGGTCATCCAATGTCGGGCGTGAGTCGTTCGTCTCGTTACCAGGGCGTGCACTAAAGCTGACGTTGAGCCCGAACGCTTTTGCCAGACGGGCCACTTCATTGCCCAGCTCACCCTGGCCCACCATGACTAGATGTTTGCCAGCCAGCTGTAGGGTCGAGTGGTCCTGGAGACAGAAAAATGGGCTTTGCTGCCATTTTCCTTGCGCTATGTCGGCTTGATACAGCGGCAGTCGGTTGGCTAACGCTAATATAAGCATCAAGGTATGCTGGGAAACGCTGGCAGTACCGTAAGCCGTCACATTTTTGACAGGAATGCCATGCGCGTCAGCGGCGTTTAAATCAATATTATTCAGACCCGTGGCCAACACACATATCAGGCGCAACCCGGGTAGCGCCTTGATGGTCCTGGCATCGATCGGGACTTTGTTGACGATAGCGATATCAGCACCGGCCAGCCGCTCGCGCGCTTGTTGCGCGGTGCTTTGGTGATAAACGGTAAGCGTCTCTACCTGGCTCTCGATGGCGGCAAGATTGATCTCAGGCCCGAGGCTTTCGGCATCGAGAATGACCGCATTGGCCATTTTTATCTCCTTTTTGTTGATAAGGCATGTTTTATGTAATGCTGAGCCTTGCTCGTCAGGGGCAACAAAAGGGTATAATACGCCCCCTTGAATAATTGCCATCTTGGAATTTTTCCAGCTGGCCGTATATAAGCAATGGCATGACCGATATATGCCATTATCTTGTCTTTGCTTCGATTTTCATGTGTTGATAACAGGAGTCATAAAATGCCCATCTATGAATACGAGTGCAAGGCCTGCGGCCAGCGTCTGGAGAAATTGCAGAAAATGAGCGCTGACCCGCTAACGCGTTGCCCTGCATGTGAACAGGATACACTGTCACGCCTGGTGTCAGCCGCAGGGTTCCGCCTGGCCGGTGGTGGATGGTATGAAACCGATTTTAAAACGGGTAGCAAGAAAAACCTGGTCGCGGACAATAACGCCACGACGACTCAGAAGATCAGTACAGACAAGGGGTCGGCCAAGAAAAGTGATACCGCTGCCTGATGGCGAGTTCACTTTGAATGATGCTTGCCTGAACGTAATTTTAGCCACGAAACAGAACAGGATTTAACATGCGCAGCCATTATTGCGGCCAGCTGAACGAAACATTGGTGGATCAAACGGTTACCGTTTGCGGATGGGTACACCGCCGCCGCGACCATGGTGGGGTGATTTTTCTCGATATGCGTGATCGTGATGGCATCGCGCAGTTTGTCGTTGACCCGGATACCGCCGAGGCTTTCGCCCATGCCGACCGTGTGCGGAGCGAATATGTGCTGCGCATTACTGGCCGCGTGCGTTTGCGTCCTGAGGGGACGCAAAACCCGAATATGCCGACCGGCATGATTGAAGTGCTGGCAAAAGACGTTGAGGTGCTCAATACGGCAGCGACACCACCTTTCCAGCTCGACGAGCATGGTAAAGTCGGTGAAGAAGTGCGTTTAAAGCATCGCTATATTGATCTGCGTCGCCCGGAAATGATCGAGAAACTGCGTTTACGTTCGCGTATCTCTCATAACGTTCGCGCTTATCTTGAAAACCAGGGTTTTCTGGATATCGAAACGCCGGTGCTGACTCGGGCCACCCCCGAAGGCGCACGGGACTATCTGGTTCCTAGCCGTACCCATGCCGGTAGCTTCTTTGCCTTGCCGCAGTCGCCACAGCTTTTCAAACAGCTGTTGATGGTTGCCGGGTTCGACCGTTACTACCAGATTGCCAAGTGTTTCCGTGATGAAGATCTGCGTGCGGATCGACAGCCAGAATTCACCCAGATTGATATCGAGGCGTCGTTTGTGAATGAAGACGACATCATGTCAATCACTGAAGGCATGATTCGCCAGCTATTCAACGAAGTTCTTGACGTTGAGCTGCCGAATTTCCAGCGCATGACATGGCACGATGCCATGCAGCGTTTCGGCTCTGATAAGCCTGACCTGCGTATCCCGCTGGAATTGACCGATGTTGATGACCTGATGAAACAGGTTGATTTCAAAGTCTTCTCAGGCCCTGCCAATGCCGATGACGGACGCGTGGCAGCGCTTAAAGTGACTGGCGGTGCGTCGTTGTCACGTAAGGAAATCGACGAATACACCAAGTTCGTCGGTATCTATGGCGCCAAGGGGCTTGCCTGGATCAAGGTGAACGAGCGCGCCAAAGGCCTGGAAGGCCTGCAGTCTCCGATCGTCAAATTCATGGAAAACGTGGTTGAAGAGCTACTGGACCGTGTTGATGCCAAAGATGGGGATATCATCTTCTTCGGGGCTGACAAAGCGCGTATCGTTAATGAAGCCATTGGCGCGTTGCGTGTCAGAATTGGCGCGGATCTTGATCTGTATACCCATGATTGGGCGCCGCTTTGGGTCGTTGACTTCCCGATGTTTGAAGCCGATGACAACGGACGCCTGAGCCCGCTTCACCACCCGTTTACGGCGCCTGCCTGCTCACCGGAAGAACTCAAGGCTGACCCTGCCGCTGCGTTGTCCCGTGCTTACGATATGGTGCTTAACGGTACCGAGCTGGGCGGTGGTTCGCTGCGTATTCATGATCAGACCATGCAAAGCACGGTGTTTGAGATTCTTGGCATCGGCGAAGAAGAAGCCCGTGAGAAATTCGGCTTCCTGCTGGATGCCCTTCACTATGGCGCGCCACCCCACGGTGGCTTGGCATTTGGTCTGGACCGCCTGGTGATGTTGATGACCGGTGCGACAACTATCCGTGAAGTCATTGCCTTCCCGAAAACCCAGAGCGCGGCATGTTTGATGACCGATGCACCGGGTGATGTCAGTGCCGACCAGCTCAAGGAGCTTAATATTCGTCTCCGCCAGAAAGTTAAGGCAGAAAGTGGCGAATAACGCCGCCTTACTTAGCTAACGTGCGACCCTGATCCTTGATCACACCGACGTCAGATGACGTCGGTGTTTTTTCAGGGATGCCAATAAGGCAGAACACCATGATCAAATTTATACTGTGTTAGAACCCACCAACGTGACACGTATTTTAGGCATTGACCCTGGCTCGCGTATTACGGGGTATGGCGTTGTTGATGTTCAGGCAGGCAAGCCCATCTATGTGGCCAGTGGCTGTATCCGTACGACCGACACCGCACTTGAACAGCGCCTGGCGCAAATCTATGCGGGCTTAAGTGAGGTCATCGGGCAATATCGCCCTAATGCAGTGGCGGTAGAGCGTGTGTTTTTGGCAAAAAATGCAGATTCAGCCCTTAAACTGGGGCAGGCAAGAGGGGCTGCACTGGTTTGCATGGCCAACCACGGCTTAGCGATTAATGAGTATGCTGCACGCCAGATCAAACAGACGGTTACGGGTAAAGGCAGTGCGGATAAATCCCAGGTCCAGCATATGATAACGGCGTTGCTGAAACTGTCTGCTACGCCTCAGGCAGATGCAGCAGATGCGTTGGCCATTGCCATCACTGATGCCTATTCACGCAGTGGTTTATGGGTTCCTTCGTCAGAGCGTCGCACTCGGCGAAGCAGCGGTCGGTGGCGCTTGTAAAGCGAAACCCAGGCATCGGATGACTGGCTACCTGTACAGATAAACTCTATATTAGCGACCATTCCGTATTCAATGACGCTAAAATGCGAACACAGTTAATTCTACAATAACTTATCAAACGTTTGCTTTGCCAAGGAGTGAGTTCACCCTATGATCGGACGATTAACCGGACAGCTACTGCACAAGCAGCCACCATGGATTGTGATTGATGTGCACGGGGTGGGTTACGAGCTGGAAGCATCAATGACGGCGCTGGTAGCACTCCCGGCCGTTGGCGAACAGGTCTCTTTATTTACTCACTTGACGATCCGTGATGATGCTCATCTGCTGTATGGATTCGTACGTGAGCAGGAAAGAGCGCTTTTTCGCGCGTTAATAAAAGTCAATGGTGTTGGGCCCAAGCTTGCTTTGGCGATTCTCTCGGGGATGGACGAAGAAGCGTTTATGCGCTGCATCCGCGATGATGACAGTAAAGCGCTGACCCGCCTGCCTGGGGTAGGTAAAAAAACGGCAGAGCGCCTGATAATCGAGATGCGTGACCGCTTTCCCGATTGGGAGAATGCCGCCAATGGGCCTTCGTTGCTGGATTCACCATCCAGCAACCCACACCGTAATGCGCTGGCTGACGCGGAGTCAGCTCTGGTCAGCCTGGGCTATAAACCCACAGAAGCCGCAAAAATGCTGTCAGGCCTGGATGCCGACCAACCCACAGAAGCCTTGATCAAGTCAGCGTTAACCCAGCGCATGAACAGCTAATGGTTCGCGAGGAGCAGCATGCTTGAACATGATCGTTTGATTGCAGCGGCCCCTGAGCAGGGCGAGGTTCGGCTGGATCATGCCATCCGCCCTAAACGTCTGGCGGACTACATTGGTCAGCCACGCGTACGCGAGCAGATGGAAATCTTCATTGGCGCGGCAAGGCTAAGGGAAGAGAGCCTTGACCACACACTGGTTTTTGGCCCACCTGGGTTGGGTAAAACGACGCTTGCCAACATCATTGCCGCTGAAATGGGGGTTGGGCTGAAATCGACCTCAGGCCCCGTGCTTGAGCGTGCCGGGGACCTGGCGGCGATGTTGACCAACCTGGAAGAAGGCGATGTGCTCTTCATTGATGAGATCCATCGTCTTTCTCCCGTGGTGGAAGAAGTGCTGTATCCCGCGATGGAAGATTTTCAGCTGGATATCATGATCGGTGACGGGCCTGCTGCACGCTCCATCAAACTCGACTTACCACGTTTTACGCTGGTAGGGGCAACGACCCGTGCGGGGCTTTTAACGTCGCCTCTGCGGGATCGCTTTGGCATTGTTCAGCGCCTTGAATTTTATAACCTGAGTGAGCTGAAAGAAATTGTGACCCGCTCAGCGGGCCTGCTTAACGTGCCTGCCACGACAGAAGGTTGTGAAGAAATTGCCAAACGCTCCCGTGGCACCCCTCGAATTGCCAACCGTCTGCTAAGGCGCGTACGTGATTACGCCGACATAAAAGGGCGTGGGGAGATTGATACGGCCATTGCGGATGCGGCGCTCAACATGCTCAATGTTGATCATCATGGGCTGGATCATATGGATAGACGCCTGTTGCTGGCGATGATGGACAAATTCGATGGGGGGCCGGTAGGCGTGGATTCACTCTCGGCGGCGATTGGTGAAGAACGCGATACCATTGAAGATGTCATTGAGCCTTATCTGATTCAGCAAGGTTTGATGATGCGCACACCACGTGGGCGAGTGGTCACCCGCCAGGCCTGGTCACACTTCAGCCGGGTTCCGCATGAGCAGGCCACAGATGTGAGTGGAGAAACCCGACCATGATACCGATTTTCAGTGTTCCCGTGCGCGTCTACATGGAAGATACCGACGCTGGCGGTATTGTCTACTACGTCAATTATCTGAAATTTATGGAGCGGGCGCGCAGCGAATGGTTGCGCCAACAGAACATCAATCAACAGACATTGCTGGTCGAAAATACGCAATTGGTGGTCTATCGTCTAACGTGCCATTATGCGTTGCCCGCCCGTTTGGATGATGCCTTGTGTGTGACGGCAAAGGTGATAGACGTCGGCCGCTGTAAAGCGACTTTCGAACAAACGGTTGAACGTGAAGGGGAACTACTTTGTCGCGCAACAGTCGAGATAGCGTGCCTGGATGCAAGGCGCTTAAAGCCAAAGGGGTGGTCCAAGGCCATTCTGGATATTTTACGTCTGTAACTTACTGAATAATTAGCTTTTGATGCTTGCGAATAAAGCAGGCTGCCTGGCTTGAACCAAGAGACAACGAGGATAATCGTGAACGAAAACAGCATGTCGATTCCACACTTAATAATGAGTGCCAGTACCGTTGTCCAGCTGGTCATGTTGCTGCTGGTCGTGGCGTCACTATTGTCGTGGGTGGTTATTTTCCAGCGCAGCTTTGCGTTATCACGCGCCAAAACCGCTTATCAGAAATTTGAAGAAACCTTCTGGTCGGGCGTTGATCTGAATGAACTTTATCGGGATATTCCAGCTGATGATCAACGTCAGGGGGCGGAACATCTCTTTCAGGCTGGGTTTAGAGAGTTTCATCGCCTGGCTTCACGCACGTCTCAGCCAGAGCAGGTACTTGAGGGTGTTCAGCGCAGCATGCGGGTCGCCTGGTCACGGGAAGATGAACGCCTGACCAAGCATCTGGTATTTTTAGCCACGGTTGCGTCTGCAAGTCCTTACATTGGTCTGTTTGGCACAGTCTGGGGAATTATGGGGTCGTTCCAGTCACTTTCCATGACGCAGCAGGCCACACTCGCGACGGTAGCGCCCTGGATTGCAGAAGCGTTGATTGCCACTGCCATGGGCCTTTTTGCAGCAATACCGGCGGTTATTTTCTATAACCGCCTGTCCAATAGCGCCACACGGTTACTGGGTAAATACGAAGATTTTGCCGAAGAATTCTATGCGATTCTACACCGCAATCTTCAAGGACGTGAGTCGAATACCCAGTAAGGGAGTGATGCCATGCAAGGTCCTTTTAATCGCAATAGTCATCGTCGGCCGATGGCGGAAATCAATGTTGTTCCATTTATCGACGTCATGCTTGTGCTGTTGGTGATTTTTATGATCACAGCCCCCATGCTGACGCAAGGCGTACAGGTTGAGTTGCCCCAGGTGTCCTCACAGCCAATTGATACGCAGGAGAATAGTGAACCTGTCATTGTTTCTGTAGATAAAGACGGCCAATATCACATCACCCTGGGTGATAGCAGTACCCTGGTCAGCCTGGATGAGCTTGACCAAAGAATTATGACGATTCTGGCGCGTAGCCCAGACTCTCCGGTTCTGGTAAGAGGCGATCGCAACGTTGCCTACGGGCAGGTAGTCACGTTAATGGGTACGTTGCAGGGAGCTGGCGTTGAGAATGTTGGGCTGATATCAGAGCCGCCGAACAATGAGTGAAGGTAAGCTAAACAAAGGGCAGTTGCCCCGTAAACGCAGAGGTGAAGACGTTGGTTATGGATGGCCTACGCTGCTGGCTATTCTGTTACATGCTGTCGTGGTCTTTTTTAGCGTGGTGAGTCTTCCAACGAGAGAAGAAACGCCGGAATCTTCATCTATTGTTCAAGCAACCCTGGTCAGTACCGAAACGTTTACCGATCAAGCCCAACAGGCTTTTGATCAGCCCAGCGCAGCCATACCTGAGGAAAGTCAGGAAACAACTTTACCAGAAGCAGGAACTGCGCTGGATGATATAGCCGTTGAACAAGCTGAGGCAGAAGCCGAAGCAGAAGCTCAACGCCAGCGGGAAGCCGAGGCAGAAGCCCAGCGCCAGCAGGAAGCCGAGGCAGAAGCTCAACGCCAGGCCGAAGCCCAGCGCCAGGCCGAAGCCCAGCGCCAGGCCGAAGCCCAGCGCCAGGCCGAAGCCGAGGCAGAAGCCCAGCGCCAGCGGGAAGCCGAAGCAGAAGCTCAACGCCAGCGGGAAGCCGAGGCAGAAGTTCAACGCCAACAGGAAGCCGAGGCAGAAGCTCAACGCCAACAGGAAGCCGAGGCAGAAGCTCAACGCCAGGCCGAAGCCGAGGCAGAAGCCCAGCGCCAGCGGGAAGCCGAGGCAGAAGTTCAACGCCAACAGGAAGCCGAGGCAGAAGCTCAACGCCAGGCCGAAGCCGAGGCAGAAGCCCAGCGCCAGCGGGAAGCCGAAGCAGAAGCTCAACGCCAGGCCGAAGCCGAGGCAGAAGTTCAACGCCAACAGGAAGCCGAGGCAGAAGCTCAACGCCAGGCCGAAGCAGAAGCTCAACGCCAACAGGAAGCCGAGGCAGAAGCTCAACGCCAGCGGGAAGCCGAGGCAGAAGCTCAACGCCAGCGGGAAGCCGAAGCAGAAGCTCAACGCCAACAGGAAGCCGAAGCAGAAGCTCAACGCCAACAGGAAGCCGAGGCAGAAGCTCAACGCCAGCGGGAAGCCGAAGCAGAAGCCCAGCGCCAGCGGGAAGCCGAGGCGCGCCGTGCTGCTGAGGCAGAAGAAGCGCGTCGAGCTGCAGAAGCTGCGGCTAATGCGCGGCAGGCAGAGCAGGCTGCCAATAGCTTTATCAACATTGTCCGCACCGCTGTGGAGCAGACATGGATTATTCCACCTGGGGCCGGCAATAGTATGGTCGTCACATTGAGCGTACGCCTGGGGCCATCTGGCGAAGTGCTCGCCACCTCAGTGGTTACGACCAGTGGCGATAGTAATTTTGATCGTTCAGCACAACAAGCTGTCGAACATGCAGCTCCGTTTACCGAGCTGCGAGAGGTACCTGCTGAACTACAACGCAATCTGCGCCAATTTAATCTGCGCTTTACTCCGGGGGATGTTCGCTGATGGCAATGTTAAAACGACGAATAGGGATGTTAAAACAAATAGGGATGTTGTTAGCTTTGTGGCTGCTTAGCAGCACAGCGCAGGCAAATCTCACCATTGAAATTACGCGTGGCAGTGATAGAGCGCTGCCTATTGGTATTGTGCCTTTTGAACAGGCCAACAACCTGCCTCAGGATGTCGCACAGATTATCCAGGACGACCTGCAGCGCAGCGGCTATTTCGAGCCTCTGTCACGCAATGACATGTTTGAGAAGCCAACCAGCGAAGATCAGGTTAACTATGCGACCTGGCGAAGCCTTGATGTTCGCTATCTGGTGGTTGGCAACGTGGAAGAAACTGCCAATGGCTTTAGAGTTAGCGCTTCCTTGATGGATGTCAGCGGCCAGCGTCGTATGTTGACAGAAAGCGTCACCACTCAACAAAACGGGTTGCGCAGTGCAGCCCATTATTTGAGTGATGAGATATTTGAAGCTATCACGGATATTCGTGGTGCTTTTTCAACCCGAATTGCTTACGTGACAGCTAATGGCGTTGGCGATAATATGCAGTTTGCGCTGTACGTTGCCGATAGTGATGGTCGAAACAATCAGGAAATACTCAGTTCAGATCAACCTATCCTGTCTCCTGCCTGGTCGCCAGATGGTGAAAAGCTCGCCTATGTGTCATTCGAGACCGGTCAACCGTCCATTTATGTTCAACAGGTGGCTTCCGGCCAGCGTGTCAAGTTGACGTCATTCGATGGTCTCAATAGTGCCCCGGCCTGGTCGCCGGATGGCAGACGTCTGGCCATGTCTCTGTCGAAAGACGGTCAGCCAGAAATCTATATCATGAATCTATCGGACCGCTCTCTGACACGCGTCACGAACAACAACAGCATAGATACCGAACCTTCATGGGCACCTGATGGGCGTAGCCTGCTGTTTACGTCGGATCGCAGCAGTGGGCCACAGATCTATCGTTACTCGATTGCCAGTCAGGAAACACAGCGACTGACTTATACAGGTAACTATAATGCTCGTGGGCGCTTCTCGCCGGACGGTGAGGATCTTTTCCTTGTTCACCGTTCCAGTCGTGGTTATCAGGTAGCACGCCAGGATCTGGCTAATAATCGTCTTGTCGTTTTGAGTGAGTCAACACAGGATGAATCTCCTAGTGTAGCGCCGAATGGCACCATGGTAATCTTCGCCACTCAGCAAGGCGGGAATGGGGTGCTGAGTGCTGTTTCAGCTGATGGGCGGTCGTCTTTCCGCCTTCCATCGGCACAAGGTGACGTCCGAGAACCCGCGTGGTCACCGTTTCTGGATTAATTTGCCTACTCTGTGAGCAAATCGATATTTATTAGCTGTTTTTATTAACCGTTATCATTAACTGTTCAGACAAGGAGTCTGATTATGCAAATCAAACCATTGGTTCGTTTATTTGCCGTTGCACTTTCCATCACGGTCATTGCGGGTTGTTCCAGCACCGGCGGTACACAAGGTAGTGATGCCTACGGTACTCAAGATGGAATGGGGGGCTCTTCAAGCGGCAGCTCCATGGGCAGCGCATCATCTACAGGCGTTAACGGCACAGGGCAATACGGCTCTTCCTCTGGCACGGGTTCAAGCGCCAGCCAACAGGCGGATGCCAGAATTCCTGCTGCGCGCACAATTTATTTCGATTTTGATCGCGACACCATCAAAGGCGAATATGAGTCTGTGGTGATGGCGCATGCCCGTTATCTGCGTGCTAATCCAAGTGCACAGGTGGTGCTACACGGCCACACAGACGAACGCGGTACGCGTGAGTATAATCTGGCACTTGGTGAGCGTCGTGCGAATGCGGTTCAGCGCTTTTTGAATATCCAGGGTGTCTCTAACGGCCAGATGAATGTTGTGAGCTATGGTGAAGAACGCCCGGCCGCTCGAGGCAACGGTGAAAGTGCTTATTCGCAGAACCGCCGTGTGGTATTCAGCTATTAAGTTAGCCGTTTATATGTGATAACGGTCGATAGGGAATAATGCTGAACGAAGGGCAGTGCTGCCTTGGATGACGTAATAATCCATGTGCAAGTCACTGCCCTTGGTTTTTTTATGGATTACGTTTTATGGATCTTGTTGTCTATAGGCAGTGTTATCTGTCTATAAGTCATAAAGACACTTCATTAAACGGAGGTCTTGCCCAGACTGGCAAGATCAAGGTGATATCATGATTCAACGTCGCGCGGGATCTAAAAACTTCAGGCTGGCAGAAGATACGTCTCTCACACAGACGCCTTTTGGCAGTAAATATCTATATTTGGCGGGTTTAGCGCTTTCGCTAAGTCTGGCTTCTCCCGGTATATTCGCTCAGCAACCCGTTGTTCAGGATTTGTCAGCGTCCTCCGCAGGCAGTTTCTACCAGCAGGCTGATACACAGGTGGCTAGCAATGGCGCTCTGGTTCTGTTCAATCAGGTTCAGGAACATCAGCGTGAAATTCAGGAACTGCGTGGTCAGATGGAAGAATTGCGCCATCAGTTAGAGCAATTACGTAACCAGAGCGAACAGCGCTATCTGGATATGGATGACCGGCTTTTTGCTCTGGAATCGAACACGGCCAGCAACACAGTAGACACATCCAGCTCTGTTCCAGAGTCAACGGCGGACTCAGAAGTCGCAGACTCCCCTGATACCACCGATGACGAACAGGAGACTGAGCCGCCGAAAGTCAGTAATAATGCGCCGCCGGAAGTTCAGGAAGCCTATCAGGCTGCGTTTGCCTTTGTTCAGAATCGGCAGTTCAATGAGGCGGTCAGCGCATTCAATGCGTTTGTTGATGACTACCCAGACACGCGACTGACGCCAAATGGTTACTACTGGCTGGGTGAGCTGCATGCCGCCAATGACGACCTTACTGAAGCCGAAATGTCATTTAATAAAGTGATTAATGATTTTGGCGATAGCAACAAGGTGGCAGACGCGCTCTATAAGCTTGGGCTCGTCAAGGCGCGCCAGGGGGATACCGAACTTAGCCGTGAATTATTGGCTCGTGTTCAGGAAGACTTTCCTCAAAGTAGTGCTGCTGGGCTTGCCGGGGATTTCTTACGTCAATCCTCAGATTAATACGTCTTTTATCAACTTCAAGTCTATCAATCTCAAGGACATACCATGAGCTGCAAGATTGACTACCAGGCGCCTGCCGGTCTACTGGAAAACCGTATCATTTTGGTGACAGGTGCAGGGGACGGCATTGGCCGCGCTGCTGCGTTGGCCTATGCACGGCATGGTGCCACGGTCATCCTGTTAGGCAGAACCATCGCTAAGCTGGAAAAGGTATATGATGAGATAGAAGCGGCAGGCGGGCCTCAGCCTGCGATTTTTCCGCTTAATTTCGAAGGTGCCACGCTCAAGGACTACCATGACATGGCGCAGACCCTGGAGAGTGAATTTGGGCGTTTAGATGGCATTTTGCATAACGCCGGTCTTCTCGGGCGCATCACACCGTTTGAGCAATATAATCCAGAATTGTGGGCGCAGGTTATGCAGGTCAATATCAATGGCCCTATCTGGATGACCCAGGCATTGCTACCTCTGATTGAAGCCTCTGATGATGCCTCTGTGATTTTTACTTCTTCTAGTGTTGGCCGAAAGGGGCGCGCTTATTGGGGGGCTTATTCCGTTTCCAAGTTTGCAACGGAAGGGTTTATGGAAGTACTGGCGGATGAACTGGATAACAAGCCTAACATCCGTATCAATACCCTTAATCCCGGCGCGACGCTGACCCAGATGCGACGTAATGCCTATCCCGGTGAAGACCCGAAAACCTTACGTACGCCGGAAGATATCATGCCGACCTATTTATGGCTGATGGGGCCAGACAGTAAAGGCGTGAACGGGGAAAAGTGGGATGCCCAGCCGCCACGTAGCTAGCGGCCAGGCAAAGGCGTTAATAATGCATACGTTCAGGATGGCTTGGGTAACGCTTCAACCAATTCAATGCAGTCAGTAAACCATTGGTCGGCGGGCCATTTTCGGTAGTCATCCTGTTCGGCGATATAGCCATAGCCAACCGCAATTGCCTGCATGCTGGCCGCTTTCGCTGCCTCCATATCACGTAAATGATCCCCAATGTACCAGCAGGATTGCGGTGCAACGCCGAGCTGTCTGGCGGCTTCCCATAAAGGCTCAGGATGTGGCTTTTTAACCGCCAGATCATCGGCACAGAGCAGCGCCCCAGGCTGCAGAGATAGCGCCTCTAATAAAGGTTCTGTGTAGCGGCGTGGTTTATTGGTCACGATTCCCCACGGTTTATCCTGAGCTTCCCACTCACTTAACCACTGGTCTAACGGCGAAAAAACGCAGCTATGCTCTGCAAGCGCCTGTTCATAAGCGTCAAGCAGCCATGTTCTGGCTGCTATGTGGTTCTCGCACCCCACGGGCAGCCCCAGAGCCAGCGTTACCAGGGCACTGCCTCCGTTAGAGACTTCCTTTCTGATTGTCGCAAATGGCAGAGGCGTCAAACCATGGTGTGCACGCAGCCGGTTAGTGGCATTTGCCAGATCTGGTGCGGTATCTACCAGAGTGCCATCAAGATCAAACAAAATCGCCTGGGGTGATGTGTTCATGCGTCGTTATCCTGGCGGCAGTGCATCATATAGTTGACCGATACATCGTGTGGATCCAACCGATAGCGTTTCAATAACGGGTTGTAGATCAGGCCGGTCTGTTCGCCGACATCAAGTTGGCTTGCCCGGCACCAGGCGGCCATTTCCGATGGACGAATAAACTTGGCGTGCTGATGAGTGCCACGCGGGAGTAGATGAAGCAGATACTCTGCGCCAACAATCGCAAAGGCATAGGCTTTGGGGGTGCGGTTCAGGGTTGAGAAGAAAACGTGGCCACCTGGCCGTACCAGTTTGCTGCATGCGGCGACAACGGATGCTGGATCAGGGACGTGCTCAAGCATCTCCATGCAAGTGACAACATCAAACTCTCCTGGATGCTGTTGCGCAAAATCTTCGACTGCACAGTGCTGGTAGCTAATGGCAAGGCCGCTTTCCTCTGCATGCAGGCGAGCCACGTTAAGCGGAGCTTCGCCCATATCCAGCCCTGTCACATTCGCGCCCCGGTGGGCCATGGATTCACTTAAAATTCCGCCACCACAACCAACGTCAAGGACCCGTTTGCCGGCGAGTCCAGCGCGTGCATCAATGAAGTCCAGACGTAATGGGTTGATGTCATGCAGCGGCTTGAACTCACCACTCCTGTCCCACCAACGGCTGGCCAGCGCCTCAAATTTTGCCACTTCCGCTTCATCGACATTGCCTTGGAAACGTGGTGCAGTGCTATCCTGATGTTTTGCTGGCATTTTTACTTCCTCAGGTGATAAGCGAGCATGACCCCTGTGGGTGATCATGAATGTATCTCGTGTATGATGATCATTCTAACCATTCCTGGGTCGTAACGCATGAAAAGGACCTTTGTATGATTCGTAAAGCTGTACTGCCCGTTGCCGGTTTTGGCACACGCTGTTTACCTGCCTCCAAGGCAATCCCGAAAGAAATGATTACGATCGTCGATCGTCCTGTGATCCAGTATGTGGTTGAAGAGGCCATCAGTGCGGGCATCAAGGAAATTGTGCTGGTCACCAGCAGCAGCAAAGGTGCTATCGAGAATCACTTTGACACCCATGCTGAGCTCGAAGCGAGCCTGGAAGAGAAAGGCAAACACGCGCTGCTTGATAGCATTCGGCATCTTATTCCGGATGATGTCAGTATTCTCAGTGTACGCCAGGGCAAACCCCTGGGGCTGGGCCATGCGGTGTTGTGCGCGCGACCCTTGATCGGCGACAACGAGCCATTCGCTGTTTTGTTGCCGGATGTTCTGGTCAATCAGGATGATAATGCAAGCGTCAATGATCTGAGAGGCATGCTGGAAGCTTTCCAGCAACGTCAGGTGGCACAGCTAATGGTCGAGGAAGTCGACTGGGCACATGTCGAGCGCTATGGCATCGTATCTCCTACGGAGAAAGCCCCTGACGCAGGTAAATCCGCGCCACTTTCGGCTATTATTGAAAAACCATCCCGTGATCAGGCACCTTCCAATCTTGCGGTAATAGGGCGCTATGCCTTGCCAGGGGAGATTTTTAAATTACTCGAGCACACACCGCCAGGCGCCGGTGGAGAGATCCAGCTTACGGATGCCATTGATACCTTACGCGAGCATTCAGGTGTTGATGCTTACCGTATGCAAGGGGTGACGTATGATTGTGGCCAGCCTCTGGGTTATATGGAGGCCACGCTAGCCTATGGGTGCTCACATCCGGAGTTGGGCGACGCCTTCAAAGCCCTGCTGACTCGCTACGCACAGGAGTCTTAAGCAATGCGCATTTTCATCTATGGGAGTGAGCTTAGTGCAGCCACGGCAGCGGCGGCACTTTCCTGGGTTGGCCATCATGTACATTGGCATGCCCACGAATCCGAGCCTTGGGAAACCTTACAGCAATCAGGCTGGATGCACCGCGAACCCCATTTGCTTGAGCAGCTTAAGCAGAGTATCAACGACGGTAGCCTGGTGATGGAACATCAGTCTGCCGCACTATCCGATAGCGATGTGGTGTGGCTGGCATTATCGCCTGAACAGCGCAGTGATGCGGCACGTTTAATGGCTGAAACCTCTGCCAACGCTCCGGCTGGATTATTGTTAATTAACAATTCAACATTTCCCGTCGGTGAAACCGAGCGTCTCCAGCAACAGCTTCAGGAAGGCCAGCTTAGCGTGGCTTTGCCTGATATGCTGGAAGAGGGTCGGGCCTGGCTGACATTTACACGTCCAAGCCGTTGGTTACTGGGGTGTGATGATGCCGACAGTGAGCGCGTTGTCAGAGAGTTATTGCGGGCATTCAATCGGCGCAGCGAAATTTTTCAATGCATGCCCCGGCGAGCGGCTGAGCTTACCAAGCTGGCGATTAACGGCATGCTTGCGACACGCATCAGTTTCATGAATGAAATTGCCGGCCTGGCAGATACGTTAGGCGTCGATGTTGAGTATGTACGCCAGGGAATGGGGGCCGATACGCGCATTGGCTTTGAGTACCTGTATCCCGGTTGTGGTTTTGGTGGACCCAACTTCTCTCGGGACCTGATGCGCCTTGCCGATGTTCAGTTCGCCAGTGGGCGTGCTTCTGCGCTGCTTGAGCAGGTAATGGACATTAATGAAAACAAGAAAGAGACCCTGTTTCGCAAGCTGTGGGCTCATTTTGATGGCAACCTGCAAGGCAAGACGATTGCTGTGTGGGGTGCGGCCTTTAAACCGGGTACAGCACGCATTGATCAGGCGCCAGTGTTAACGTTATTAAGGGCTCTTTGGGCCCAGGGCGTACGCGTACAATTGCATGACCCTGCGGCTGTGCCTGCCCTGTTGGCAGCCGTTGGTGAGCGTGACGATCTTGTTACGTTTCAGGATGACCCTTATCTTGCGTGTGAAGGCGCAGATGCCATGATGTTAGTCACGGAATGGAAAACCTACTGGAACCCGGATTGGCAGAAGCTCCGCACATTACTTAAAGCCAGATTGATCCTGGACGGACGCAATATTTACGATCCGGCTTATGTGGCGAGCTGTGGTCTTGACTATAGAGGTATCGGCCGCCGAGCCGACATCACCGTCCCTTAAGGAGAACCCATGTCTGATTCCGCTGCGTCAAAACGCATTGTGCCTGATGTTGAACAAAGCGTCAGTGCCCAACATCTGCGTTACAGGAAAGGCCCAAGCATCTGGCCACTATGGTTTGCCTTGATCGTGATATTGGCGTTATTCGCGGCTTCAGCGGTTGGGTTATGGTATGAGCGTGAACGCCTGCTTGACGAGGTGAATGGTATCAGCGGAGAGGTTTCTAACATGCATGCTAGACTGGATTCTGGTGATACCCAGATGCAGGATGCAATTACGTTGTTACAGGCGCAGATGGGAACACTTTTTCAGGAACAGGAACAACTGAGTTCGGCGCTAAACAATACCCGCGATGAACTTTTCAGCCTGATTCCTGCCAGTGAAGAGATGGTATCGACAGAAATGGTTGAAACACTATTGGCCGATATCGAGGCTCAACAGGAAGCGGCGCAGGCGGGTAGTCGTCAATTAACGCAACTTAACGCTTCACTTGAACAATTTGAACAGGAAGTCGCCGACAGCCGTCAACAGCTATCAGAACAGATGGCTAATGTGGAGACGCAACTTGAACGCAGAGACGCGGTCCTATCGGATTCCATTGACGCGTTAAACCGCCAGTGGGAAACACAGCAGAACCAGTTGCAACGTCTTGAACAGCAGTTGGCAGAAGAGGCGGCACGTGACAATGCTGACGCAATTAGCCGTACAGAGGTAGCCACGCAAATTTCAGCCGTTGAACAGTCCTGGCAACAGGAGCTGGAGGCATTGGAAAGTGATCTTCGTCAGGTCAGGCAGGCCCAGCTGGCCTTAAGTGCTCAGTTGGAAATGCTTCGATGAACCAGGCCAGGCCATATAGCTAGGAAAAGACTCCATGGATAATTATTGCCGAGGAAAGGCGATCAAACGGCTGGCAGCCGGCACGCTGTTCTCCTCGTTGCTATGTATTTCGTCTTCTGCATTGGCGTTTGATATTAGCATCGAGGGCGTCGGTGAAGACATTAGGGCGAATATTAACGCTTATCTGGATGCGCTTGAGACAGATGAGTACACACAAATACGTCTGGAAGGTGAAATCCGTCGTCGTGTTGCAGAGGCCATGCGCCCCTTTGGTTATTATGAACCGAAGATTACCTTGACGCTTCGGGAAGATCGCCAAGGAGTTAACGTCTCCATCGATCCAGGTGAGCCGGTCACGATTGAAACTCTGTCGCTGCAGCTCAGCGGTGACGCGACCCAAGATGAACCTTTCGTTCAGGCCATCGATAGTTTTCCACTTGAAGAAGGCGATGTGCTGCTCCATAGCCCGTGGGATAGCCTGCGTGGCCGACTGTCGACCCTCGCACTGGAGCGCGGTTATTTTGACTGGCAATTTACTGATCGGCGAATGGAAGTGCGCCCCTACCTGCAAAGTGCTCGCTTATACCTGGATTTTGATAGTGGGCGTCGTTACCAGTTCGGGAAAATTAACGTTTCCGGCAGCCATATTGAACCGGCGCGTCTTGAAAAAATGCGCCCCTTTGACATGGGCGAGCCCTATCTGGCGTCTTCCATTGCGGAATACAGCCAGCGCCTGGCGGAAACGGGTTGGTTTAACTCAATTTCTGTTCGCCCACGGCTTGCAAGTGCCGAAGAGCTTGTTATCTCTGCCGATACCTCATCAACCAGCCCCTTGGAACCTGCCCAGTGGTGGCAAGAGGCCACGGGCAGAGAAGTGACATCGACAGCCGTTACGTCTACAGAGTCACGGCCATTACTTGAGAATATCAGCCTTGACGCCATGCGTAGTGCGCTCGGCGTTGCTCCATCAAACGACGTCACGTTACCCATTGATGTAAGAGTCGAGCCTGCTGCGCGGCATCAGTTTGAATTCGGTGTTGGCTATGCCACCGACGTTGGGCCGCGGACGAGCTTTTCCTGGGAACAACCCTGGATCAACCGATTTGGTCACAGTCTGGACCATGATTTATATATCTCGGCCCCCGAACAGCGCCTTTCAGGAGAATACAGCATACCGCTAGACGATCCTCTACGGGACAGTTATGAGCTGCAATATGGCATAAAGCATCAGGACGACAATGACACTCGTACCCTGGAAGGCTCAGTGCAAATCGCTCGTCGTTGGAAATTCGATAACGACTGGGTGCAATCTGTCTATGTACGTACTACCTATGAAGATTTCACCCAGGGCGGCGAGTCAGATCAGGTGTGGTTGCTTTATCCCGGCATCGAATGGACGCGTACCCGTACACGTGAACCCCGCTTTCCTGTCTGGGGTGACCGTCAACAACTTTCTATTGAATACTCGGATACGTTCTGGGGCTCGGACGCTCAATTTTTACGCCTGACTGGCAATACCCAATGGATTCGCATGATAGGCACGGATAATCGCTTTGTCGGGCGGCTGGGGCTTGGGGCGATTGAAACCAATGACTTTGCCGTCATTCCGCCTTCTCTGCGCTTTTTTGCCGGTGGGGATCAAAGCGTACGTGGCTATTCCTATGAAAGTCTTTCTCCGCGCAATGCTCAAGGACGCTTACGAGGCGGCCAGCAGCTATTAACCTCTAGCATAGAATATCAACGCAGAGCCACAGGGAACTGGTGGGGCGCTACATTCGTTGACACGGGCGATGCATTTGATAACTGGGGACCTTCCGGTTTGAAAACTGGTGCTGGTCTGGGGGTTCGCTGGGTGTCACCGGTTGGGCCGATTCGTCTCGATGTTGCGCATCCATTCGACCATGAAGACGATTGGCGACTGCACTTTTCTATCGGGCCAGAGTTCTAAGAGATCGTTCTAAGAGACAGTCTTAAGAGACAGTTTTAGAAGATGGTTCCAGGAGAGTGTTCTAGAAGATAGTTCTAGGAGATGGTTTTAGGAGAGTTCTGTGTCCCAAGATGATCAAGCCGTTGTGAAACGGCATTATTTTTCTGCGCGAAGGCGTGTGTGGCTCGTGTTCTGGAGCCTGTTGCGACTGGTTATCGTCCTGCCAATCTGGCTGCTGGCACTTGTCTTTGTGATTCTTGGCTGGGCATTGTCGCCATGGGGGACAGGTGTGCTGCTGTCTCAGGCGGAACAGCGCGACTGGATACAGCTGGAAAGCCACCAGGGCAGTTTGTTCGAGCATCTTGAACTCGAAGGGTTCGGCCTGGATGTCGCAGGTATGTCCGTTTCGCTGGGTGAGTTTGAGCTTAGCTGGGCGGAAGATTGCGTGCTTTCCGGCCGGTTATGTATTGATACTTTGCGGATCGCGGATGCCGATATTCGTTTACCTGCTGGTACAGATACTCCAGAAGAGAAGGAAGATAGCGCGCCATTAGAAGACATTCGTTTGCCGTTTCCCATCGAATTACGTGAATTGGTCTTCGACAACATCAATATTCGCCTGGCTAACGGAACCCGTATCGGCTGGGAAAGCTTTACCTCGGCAATCAGCGCTCAGGATAGTCATGTCCAGATTGCACCGACCCATCTTGAGCGCCCACGCGTTTACTTACCTCCAAGCCCTGGTGTGCTATTGGCAGGTGGCGGTACCGGTGCCGTTTCAAGCGCTGCCATTGATGCTGCCATTGCCTTGCAAACGCCCATAGAGGTAGCACCAACAGCCTCGTTTGAAGAAACGCTGGCAGCGCGCGAACCTATCGTGCTTCCCGAGGTTCGCCTTCCCATCAGTCTGGAACTGCCATCGCTGCGTATCCATGAACTGGAACTGACCGGTGCCACTGAATATGTGGTCAACGACCTGCAGCTGGGCCTGAAGGCAGAAGGCAGTGATGTCACGCTGACGCAGCTCGATATCACTACGCCCGATGCCTCCGCTCAGATGACGGCAGATTTATCGTTGACAGGACAATATCCGTTGTCCGCTCAGCTTGATGCCCAACTGTTTCTTCCTGAGTTAATTCCAGAACTGGCAGGCGAGCAAATTTCCCTTAAGCTTGAGGGAGCGGCCAATGATCTGACGGCCACGCTGAACGCACAGGGGCCGGTTAATGCCGACTTGACGGCGAATATCAATGCATTGGCACCGACGCTGCCTTTTCGGATAACGTTAGACAGCGAACAGGTTCAGTGGCCGTTGGCGTTGGCGTCAGCGTCAGCCTCAACAGCGGATAACCCGGAGGGAACACCGCCAGAACCTTATGTGCTGGACGGACTGTCGTTAAGCGCAGAAGGCGACCTGACGGGCTATGACGTTGACTTACAGGTAGCCGCACAAGGGCCGAGTGTTCCCGCTAGCCGTATCGCGTTGACGGGCCAGGGAGATTTAGGCAGTCTTCGTTGGGCACCTTTATCGCTAGCGGTCAACGAAAGTCAGCTTTCAAGCCGAGGGACAGTCAGCTGGGAAGAAGCATTAAGCGTTGATGCCATACTTGAGCTTTCTGAGGTTAACCCTAATGACCTTTTTCCCTCTGTTGAAGGCCGCCTGAATGGCATGCTTGATGTGTCAGTCCGCCAGGAGGGTGAGCGATGGACAGTGGCATTGCCGGTACTGGATATCAGCGGTGAGTTACAAGGTTATCCGTTAACCCTGAAGGCGGCGCTGAACGCGGATAGTGCGCTGAATGTTGATCTTCAGCAGCTGGCTTTTTCTCAAGGAGAAAATCGCTTAAATGCGCGCGGCCGTATCAGCCCAGAGAGCATGGACGTAGAGGCAGATATTGATCTGCGTGGTCTTGATACACTGGCACCTGATTTACAGGGCGCGTTGACAGGACAGATTCAGGCGAGTGGAAGCCTGGAACAGCCGCAGATTGCTGCCGCCCTTGAAGGGCGAAATCTGCAGTTTGGTGAAAACCGCTTGTCTGCCTTACAGCTGAATGCGGATATCAGTGGAATAGAAGATCCCAGCATGAATATCCGTCTTGATGCCAGTGACGTTGCGGCAGGCGGACAATCGCTCGAACGTATTAACCTGGTGCTGGACGGGCGGCTTTCCCAGCATCGTCTCACGCTGGATGTCGCTGGCGGGGCGGATAATGAACTGCTGGAAAGCGCCACCCTGGCCATTGACGGTCAATTCGATCAGCCCGGACAGCGCTACCAGGCGACACTGACGCCACTCGAAGTCGTATCAGAATTTGGCACGATAAGTCTTGAAAATGCGCTTGATCTGGCCTATCGCCTGGATAGTGGCGTAGCCAGCTTGTCACCGTTTTGTTTGCGTCGTTCAGAAGGGGGTGTTGTTTGCTCCGAACAGGCGGTTAACGCCTCAGCAGAATCTGGAGAAGCGGTCCTCTCAATCACTGAAGTGCCGATGCAAATGCTTGCGCCTTTTCTGCCAGAAGGGTGGTCGCTGGTAGGTGACACCACAGCCGATCTGACCGCTTCATGGCGTCAGGGCGGCGCTGACTGGCAAACGGATTTCGGCCTGGATAGCAGCCTCGAAATTACCGCTGTGAATGATTTTGGTCAGCCTGTTGTATTACCTCGCTTAAGCCTTGAAGCACAGGTTGATGCTAACCCCCGCCTGATAGAAGCCAATGCCTCTTTGGCACTGGGTGACGCAGGCGATATCAACCTGACACTTGGGGTAAATGACCCACTTGGTCAGGCTGGGCTGGAGGGTAACCTGAGTGTTAACCGTGTTCGCCTGGCACCGTATCGCCCAATGGTGGTGGGGCTTGGAACCATGGAAGGGCAGCTTGACGGCAACGTGCGTATTGCTGGTTCGGTTGAGCAGCCTGATCTACAGGGGCAGTTGTCACTGAAACAGCTTCAGGTAGCGGGCGCAAACCTACCGTTTGTGATTCCCGACGGTGAAATCAATGTCGATTTTACCGGGAATTCAGGCCGGATTGGCGGCTATGTTGACGCTGAGCGTGGCCGCCTGAACATTCAGGGGGAAGCGATCTGGCCGGAAGGTGATGACTGGGGCATCAGTGTCGATCTGGATGCCACACAGAACCCGTTACTTATCACTTTGCCACAGTTCGGACGCCTGGAAGCCGCGCCGGATATTCGGATTCGCGTGACACCGGATCGCCTTCAGGTTAGGGGAGATGTTACGGTGCCCTGGGCGCGTCTGGAAGCAGGCGAGCTACCTAGTTCAGCAATCGGCCCAAGCAGCGATGAAATCATCATTACCGAACGTGATGATCGAGAAGCCGAGCAACGGGCCGAGCAATTAGCAGTTCAACAGGCTGCAAACGGCGGGCCTAGTGCTGCCGAAACGCTTGAGCAAGGTGGTATGGCCATGGATGTTCAACTCAATGTTATTCTCGGTCAGGATATGCAGCTCTCTGCTTATGGGCTCGATTCTCGCTTGCAGGGAACGCTTGAAGTCAACCAGGATAGCGGTGGTTTGCAGTTGTTTGGTGATGTAAATCTGGTGGATGGTCGCTTTCAATCCTTCGGCCAGGACCTGATTATACAGCGTGGCAAAATCCTCTTCAGCGGCCCGCCTGGAGCGCCTTCCCTGGATTTCGAAGCCATTCGTAACCCAGAGATCACTCAGGATGATGTTATTGCGGGCGTTAAAGTCACAGGGCTTGCTGAGGCGCCTAATCTGGCGATCTTCTCGACCCCTGCCATGGATGAGACCCGAGCGCTTTCCTACCTGCTGCGCGGCAGGGCACCTGATGAATCTGGCGGTGGCTTTGACAGTGCGGTGGCCACCGCCTTGATCAGTATGTCGTTGGGCAGAACAGGGGGAGCGGTTGGCTCTATCGGCCAGGCCTTTGGGGTCGATGATTTACGCCTCGATACCACCGGTGCTGGCGATAACAGTCAGGTAGCACTGAGCGGGCAACTTACCGACGATATCAGTGTCAGTTATGGCGTCGGCATCTTTACCCCAATAGCAGAGTTAACGTTGCGTTATACCCTCTGGCGTGACCTATATCTGCAAGCGGTTTCCGGTGCCAACCAGGCGGTTGATCTTATCTACCAGTTCAACCGCAGCGGCAACCCTACAACGTTTGAAGCGAGATAATTCTTTATGAAAGCTTTTAACCGTGTACCGACGGGACGAGATACACCAATCGCCACGAGCGATCATCATGCCGTGAACGGAGAAGCCTTAAAACCAGCCCATCGGCCGGGCTACGATACGCTTGTCGTAGGAATGGGCTGCTTTTGGGGTGTTGAGCGGCTATTTTGGCCGTTGCCGGGTGTTTTGGTGACCGCCGCAGGCTACGCAGGTGGTGAGACGCCCAATCCTGTTTATGAAGAGGTTTGCACCGGCCAGACAGAACACGCCGAAGTGGTACTGATACTCTTTGATCCGTCAAAGACGGATGTCAGTACACTGCTGAAGGTGTTTTGGGAGAATCATGATCCGACGCAGTTAAACCGCCAGGGCAACGATATTGGTTCCCAGTATCGCTCGGCTATTTATACAACCAATGCCGTGCAGCATGAAGCGGCTACCCGAAGCGCAGAGATTTTTCAGCAACAACTCGATAATGCCGGGCAGGGAGTGTTGACAACCGAGATCAAAGCGCTTGAGACGTTTTATTATGCCGAGGCCTACCATCAACAGTATCTCCACAAAAACCCGGGCGGTTATTGTGGGCTGAAAGGAACCGGTATCAGTTGTCCGATCGGTTGACGCGATATTATCTGGAGAACGTTCGACCATGATCAGAAACCTATGCCGGACATCACGCTGCGGTGCCAATATGACTGTATCTGCCTTCTTGGCGGCGGTTTTATGTACTGCTGTCTGGCCATCCAGCGTCAAAGCTGATGTTTTATGGTCGTCTCCGCCTGCAAGTGCGGAGAAGACGCCTTTTGCCGACCAGCGTGATGCAGTTAGTTGGCGACGTGAAGAGTTCAAAGAGATAGAGACGCTGGTGCGTCAATTACGCTTTGACATCGTTAACCAACGAGACCTCTCCAAGGCCCGCCCGAGCCTGGAAACGCTCAAAAAACTTGCCAGTGCCGACAATTTGTTGCCAGCATTTATTGAAGGAAGCCATGGGGCTGGGTCCGATGCCAGACCTGATATCTGGGAAGAGTGGGATGAATATCGTGATGGGTTCAAGCGCCTTGAAGGCTCCATCACGACATTGATGGACGCGGTGGCAAGCGATGATTTAGCGGCAGCGGCGAAAGGGCTCTCAGACGTGGGCGCCAGTTGTAAAAGCTGCCATCGTGGTTATCGTTACTGAGCAGGCCTACTTTGTTAGATAAATTTCGAGCACAACGTAAAAGGCGGCCAATAAAAGCCGCCTTTTGCTTTAGTATTTTGCTTTAGCTGCTGGGTTCAATGCGATCAATTCGATAGAGTGTTTCAACTTGAGACAGACCTGACACGGTGCAGTGTAAATCCTTGATCAAGCCGTCACTGAGCCCATACACCCAGCCATGTACGGCGATGTCATCACCACGTTGCCAGGCACGCTGGAGAATTTTGGTTCGACAAAGGCTGTTAACCTGAGCTTTGACATTGAGCTCACACATGGTGTCAATCTGCTCATCCAGTGACAAATGGCTTAATGAAGCCCGGTGCTGGCTGTAAAGCTCGCGTACCGAATGCAACCAAAAGTCGACCATCCCGCATTCACCACCGGTTACGGCCGCCTTAACCCCACCGCAACCATAGTGCCCTACAATCATGATGTGCTTGACCTTGAGAACATCAACGGCAAACTGCACGACTGATAACGCATTCATGTCTGTGTGATGTAAAAGATTCGCTACGTTACGATGAACAAAGACTTCGCCAGGGGGAAGGGCAATAATCTGATTGGCAGGTACGCGACTATCCGAGCATCCAATCCATAAATAATCGGGGTTTTGTTGCCGAGATAGACGGGCAAAGTAATCCGGATCCTCCTTGCACATCTGATCGGCCCAAATACGGTTATTAGCTAACAATTTATTGATAGAATCTGACATGAAATTTCTCGTTGGTGAAGCAAGGATCACACTAAGCGAATGGGTAGCGTTTTAACCTTACCGTACGGCAGGGTCAACCTCTTACCTAATGGAAATGCCCAACTTCAAGGGATAAACCACCTTGGATAATTTGCCAGCTGAAGGAGCAATGCATGACGCAATCAACCGAATATGAGTATGACCTGTTTGTTATCGGCGCGGGATCCGGCGGTGTCCGTGCGGCCAGAATGGCTGCTGCAGAAGGCGTTAACGTAGGCATTGCTGAGAATCGCTACTTAGGTGGGACTTGTGTCAATGTGGGTTGTGTACCCAAAAAACTTTATTCTTACGCCGCGCATTTTCATGACAGCTTCGATGATGCCGCAGGGTTTGGCTGGCAGTTGCCAGGACCCGCAACCTTTGACTGGGGAACCTTGCGCGAAAATAAAAAAGGAGAAATCAAACGTCTGAACGGCATTTATCAGCGTCTTCTTGAAAGCGCTAATGTATCGCTGCACCACGCGCATGCGAGTATTAAAGATGCACACACAGTGGTTTTGCACAATGATCAGGGGGAACAACAGGTAACCGCTGCCAAGATTCTGGTAGCAACGGGAGGGTGGCCATGGCTACCGGATTTTCCAGGCAGTGAGCACATGTTCAGCTCCAACCAGATTTTTGATCTGGAGACCTTTCCTAAGCGTTTCCTGGCCTTCGGAGGTGGTTATATCTCTGTCGAGTTTGCCAGCATTTTCAATGGGCTGGGTAGTGAAACGCACCTGATTTACCGCGGCGACCTGTTTTTGCGCGGTTTCGATCATGAAGTGAGAGAATTTACCCGAGACGAAATGGCCCGTAAGGGCGTTAATCTGCATTTTAACGTCAATATTGCGCAAATCGACAAAGTGACCGATGACGCTGGTAATGACGAATATCGCGTCACACTGACTGACGGCAATGTGATGCACGTTGATGCCGTGTTAGCCGCTACCGGCCGCCATGCCAATATTGAAGGTCTGGGTCTTGATACATTGGGTATTCAACTCGATGCGCAAGGTAAAATCCCCGTCAATGAACGCTTTGAAAGTCAGATTCCGTCCATTCTGGCATTGGGGGATTTGATCGCTGGGCCAGAACTGACACCAGTCGCATTGGCTGAAGCCATGCAACTCGTCGACATACATATTCGTCAGAAAAGTCCAGCACCACTTGATTATGCCAATATTCCCACGGCTGTCTTCTGTCATCCCAATATTGGTACGGTTGGGCTATCAGAAGAAGAAGCACGCTTAAAAGGCAATATTCGTGTTTATCAGGCTAATTTCCGGGCCATGAAACACACCCTGTCGGGAAGCCAGGAACGCACGTTAATGAAGTTGATTGTCGACGATGAAACCGATGTTGTCCTGGGGGCACATATGGTCGGCGATGAGGCGGGAGAAGTCATCCAGGGCATTGCAATTGCGGTGAATGCCGGTCTAACCAAAGCAGATTTTGACCGCACGGTGGGGATTCATCCAACGGGTGCCGAAGAATTTGTCACCATGCGTAATGTGACACGGCATTGATTGAGTGACGCTAGATTGAGTGGCTGTATGCCAAGCCAGGTGGGCTTTAACGGCCCACTTGGTGACGCCTCGCTGGCTGTATTGAATTGATATTTTGAGAACCAGTCGCATGATTTTTGTATAATATTAAATTATGGATATGTGCATTACAAATAATCCAGCATTTGTAATGGTCATCGTTAGTCGTTATAATATTTAACAAAATCGCAAAAGCGAAGCCTATTAATGACCACGCCAATACGACCATTTACTTCTTCGGCAGATCTGATTCGACCTACCGTTGCTGATGCCGTTGTAGGAAATGCAGAAACTTCCTTGTTTATTCGTAAGCCAAATGCTGAAGATGGATGGGGAGTGTATGAGCTGATCAAATCCTGCCCGCCACTGGATGTTAATTCTGCCTACGCCTATTTACTGCTGGCAACGCAATTCAGAGATACCTGCGCGGTCGCGACGAATGATGAAGGTGAAGTCGTCGGATTTGTTTCCGGTTATGTCAAGGATAATGCGCCTGACACCTACTTTCTCTGGCAGGTGGCGGTGGGCGAAAAAGCGCGCGGGACAGGGCTTGCCCGTCGATTGGTGGAAGCCATTATGACGCGTCCTGAGTTAGCTGGAGTTCATCACCTCGAAACAACCATCACACCCGATAACCAGGCTTCCTGGGGGCTTTTTCGTCGTCTCGCTGCGCGCTGGCAAGCGCCGTTGAATAGTCGTGAGTATTTCTCGACAGAGCAGCTTGGTGGTGAGCACGACCCTGAAAACCTGGTCAGAATCGGCCCCTTTCAGACAGATGCTATTCAGTGACAGAGATTGTCCAGTGATAGATTTTCTCTCGTCATACTTTCTCTCGTCATGTTGTAGAACGAGTGCTGGTTGACCAGGACGTACGGCATAACCCATCTCGATTTTTGTCGTGATGTGTCTTGCCTCGTCTTTGCCAACAAGCATTTCTTCGTTTCCTTTCTTTTCTCTTATTCGGAGGTCAAATGCAGACTCAGACACTAGAACGCATGGAATCCAATGTACGTACGTATTCTCGTTCGTTCCCGGTGGTTTTCACTAAGGCGAAGAATGCCCGTCTTACTGATGAAGAAGGGCGTGAATACATTGATTTTCTCGCCGGCGCCGGCACGCTGAACTATGGGCACAATAACCCACATTGTCAGGCAGCGATGATCGACTACATCTCCAGTGACGGTATTGTTCACGGGCTGGATATGTGGACAGCCGCCAAGCGGGATTACTTTGAAACGCTTGAAAAGCTGATTCTGAAACCGCGCGGTCTGGATTATAAAATCCATTTGCCGGGGCCGACAGGAACCAATGCGGTAGAAGCCGCCATTCGTCTGGCTCGAGTTGCCAAAGGCCGCCATAACATTGTGACTTTTACCAATGGGTTTCATGGCGTCACTATGGGTGCGCTGGCAACAACAGGGAATCGTAAGTTCCGTGAGGCAACGGGCGGTATTCCTACTCAAGGTGCGAGTTTTCTGCCATTTGATGGCTACATGGGCGAGCATGCTGACACGCTGGACTACTTTGAGAAACTGCTTAACGATAAGTCTGGTGGCCTTGATATCCCTGCTGGCGTTATTGTCGAAACCGTTCAGGGTGAGGGCGGAATCAATGTCGCAGGACTGGAATGGCTCAAGCGCCTTGAAGATATCTGCCGCAGTCACGACATCCTGCTGATCGTTGATGATATTCAGGCAGGTTGTGGACGCACAGGTAAATTCTTCAGTTTTGAACATGCCGGGATTGTGCCGGATATCGTCACTAACTCGAAATCCCTTTCCGGTTTTGGTCTGCCATTTGCCCATGTGTTGATGCGTCCTGAATTGGACAAGTGGAAGCCTGGGCAATACAACGGCACTTTCCGCGGCTTCAATCTGGCCATGGTGACGGCAACGACGGTACTGAAAAAATACTGGCAGGACGATACGTTTGAGCGTGATGTTCAGCGTAAAGCACGTATTGTGGAAGAACGTTTCCAGGCGCTTGCCAAGAAGCTTAGCGATAACGGTATGCCAGCGAGTGAACGTGGGCGCGGCTTGATGCGTGGCATCGATGTGGTATCAGGCGATATTGCTGACAAAATTACCAGCAAAGCGTTTGAGCATGGCCTGATCATCGAAACTAGTGGCCAGGATGGTGAAGTTGTTAAATGCCTGTGTCCTTTGACAATTCAGGATGAAGATTTGCTTGAAGGGCTGGACATTCTGGAAGCCAGCGTTGATGCTGTTATCCATCATTAACAGTTAGCGTCGTCTGTTATTTATGGCGTCGTTAGATGCCAGCTTGATAAGGAAAACACTATGATCGTTCGCAATATTGAAGAAGCACGTCAAACAGACCGTTTAGTCAAAGCGGAAAATGGCAACTGGGATAGCACACGTCTCGTTCTTGCTGGCGACGGTGGCAATTTCTCTTTCCACATTACCCGTATTTATGAAGGCACCGAAACGCATATTCATTATAAGCACCACTTTGAATCTGTTTATTGCATCGAAGGGGAAGGGGAAGTAGAAACACTTGCCGACGGTAAAATCTGGCCGATCAAGCCGGGCGACATCTACGTACTCGACCAACACGATGAACACCTGCTGCGTGCTCACAAGACCATGCACCTGGCATGTGTGTTTACGCCGCCAATTACGGGTACCGAAGTACACCGTGAAGATGGCTCTTACGCACCAGCGGAAGACTGAT
Organism: Halomonas sp. LS-001; assembly: GCF_052983955.1. Lineage (NCBI taxonomy): Bacteria > Pseudomonadati > Pseudomonadota > Gammaproteobacteria > Oceanospirillales > Halomonadaceae > Halomonas > Halomonas sp. LS-001. The sequence goes on along the minus strand of NZ_CM129816.1, from coordinate 1,909,932 downwards.
AACGTTTTGCGTGTGTAGGTATGAAGCAGCCCGTCAATAAATGGCGGGCTGTTTTGCGTATTAATGAAGCTCAACGCGTTGTCTGTATCCGCTGCTGATGATGAAAAATCAGATTTAGCGTTTTTCGAATACCAGAGTGATTTCACCCAGCGTTACGCCGAATTTACGCATCGCGGTTCGGTTAATCAGCTTCCCATCCGGCTGCAGGTGCATCCAGTCATCCATCGTGAACGTCAGGTTTCTGCCACTGACATTGATGTCTAATGGATAGCGCATATGGAAAGCGTTGCCATATTGCTGCGCGTTAACATCGCCGTCTACATCATTGGCTGAGCCTCTCCAGGTATGTTCGTCAATACGCTCAAACGTCCATACACGACGATCCGTTTCACCATTGGCAAACACGAAGGCTTCGTCCAGCACCAGTGTTTGGCCATCATAACTGCCTTGAATATCTACTGTGAATTGACGCTGGATTTCACCGCTATAATCCTGCACGATTCCCCAGGCGCGAGTATCGCCAGCAAAATACTCCGCAATATCCAGCCTTGGGGTGTTGTCTGCATAGTTTTCAATATCAACACTGGTGCAACCAGCAAGGATGGCAGCAATAAGAGTGAAAAGGCTCCATCGCCAAGCGTTGGCCAACAAAGTCATCGTTTTTTCTCCTGCGGGCAGGTGCAAATTGGGTAGTACATATCTGGATTGAATCCAAACATTACACTGTACAGTCGCTGTATAGCAATCAGCGATTTTACAGCATGGAAACGTCAGGAAAGTGAGTTTGAGGCAGGTGGCTATAGTGGATTGCCAATAGGTTCGCATAATGTATATTATGTTAAATCAATGATTGTCTAAATATAACCACTGCCAGCGTTGGACAATGCTACCACCAACTCCTTATCATGCTATCTCTGCAGATCAAGGATATCGCTTACTATGCACAATGGCAGTTCATGGAGTGCTGTTTTACCCTCCGTTCCATCATTATCCTCCACGTTGTTGTCGTCTTTATTGGCTGTCAGCCTAGCGGGATGTGTATCGTTAGCGCCTGAGGAGCCACAGGAAGCAGCCCCTCCGCCGCTAACAGAGAACGCATTTGAAGCTCGCATCAATGAATTGGCGTTATCGCTTCAGGCTCAATGTGATACGTCTCAAATCCTTGATAGCCAAGCGCGTCAGGCACACAAAATGACGGCTGATGTGCGTGAAATCGGCAGTCTGCTAAGACGCTTGAGTAATGATGTTAATGCTTTGGAGCTCACAGTACCTCAGGCGCCAGAGCCGGTTGTTGTGCAGCAGGAATGCGAAGTTCCGGACTCTCCAGATGCCAACAAAACGTTGGTAGGCAGAAGTGAGTGGATCGGTTTGCCGAATTATGGCACTTACCTTAAAGCCCGTATTGATTCCGGCGCCAATACAGCATCGCTTTCAGCGCAGGAAATTACGCCTTTTGAGCGTGATGGTGAAGATTGGGTGCGTTTTAAATTGGCACTTAGTGACGATGATGTAGTCGTAGATGCTGTGCGTGATGAATGGTTTGAAGCCCCAGTTGAAAGACGTGTCAAGGTGGTACAGGCGTCAGGTGAAGATTCACGCCCTGTTATTTCGTTACTTATTACACTGGGGCCTATCCGTCAGCATGCTGAGTTTACGCTGAACGACCGTACGCACCTCAATTTCCCCGTCTTATTGGGTAGGCGCTTTTTGCTTGATATTGCACTCATAGATGTTGCTGAAACTTATCTGCATGACCGCCCGGAATTTCCTGGTGGCGAACCGGCGGATGACGCTGACGATGATGAAGCATCAGACCCGGATGAAATTGATGAGTAGAAGCGCTTAATCTAACGTTTCGAACAAGCGTCTCGAACAACTGTCTCGAATAAAGGTTTTAAATAACGGTTTCGAACAATGGTTTCGAACAACCAAGGAAGAGTCATGTCACGTCTCCCCTTCTATTTTATTGTCGGGCTGCTTCTTGTGGTCGGTATTGCCATGAGCGTGCAACGCCATTTGCAGTTTGAAATTCCCTGGTTGCCGGGTGAGCAGCAACAGGTTTGGGAAGTCGAAGCCATGATCAACTTCTCAGCGCAAGGTAAGCCGGTGGAGGTCAACTTTGCGCTTCCTTCCCACCAGGAAGGTTTCCGGATACTGACGGAAAATACCGCATCATCCGGATATGGATTGGCTTACCAGACCGATGAGTTCGGGCGTCGGGCACAATGGTCTATTCGTAATGCGACGGACTCCCAGCAGCTTTATTACTCGGCGCAGATTCTGGTGTCACCCGATGCTCGTGCGCCCAATCAATCTGCACCTGAGTTGCCAATGGTGACTGCCTGGGAACGGCCTTATGATACGGCTGCCAGTGAAGTGATTGAACGCGCCTGGGCACGCAGCGCGAATAATTCCTCCTTTGCCCGAGCGCTGATTCGAGACGTGAATGGCGAGTTACAAGGTGAAAACGCCCGCCTGCTGCTGACTCAGTTCAAGCCGACAGATCTGATTGTCAGACTGCTCAGTCAGGCCGATGTCAAGGCACGCGCCATCAGTGGCCTGTTGCTGGAAGATGGCCGCCGCCGCCAGACATTAACGGACTGGATTCAGGTCTTTAGCGAAGATGAGCAGGAATGGTGGTTATTCAACCCAGTGACCGGTGAACAGGGAAAACCTGACAACCTGCTACTCTGGGAAACCGGTGGTCAGGCGGTGTTGGAGGTATTGGGCGGCACCAACTCCCGGGTGACTTTTTCCATGTTGACGCACTCACAGCCGGCATCGGCAGCCGTGCGCAATCACCTTTCCGATGATACCCTGCTCAACTTTTCCATTCACAGCCTTCCTTTGGAAGAGCAGGCCCTTTTCCAGACGATTCTTTTGATCCCGATTGGCGCCCTGGTCGTGGTGTTTTTACGTGTTCTGGTCGGCGTCAAAACGTCAGGAACCTTTATGCCTGTCCTGATCGCCCTGGCGTTTATTCAGACAACGCTGATGACGGGTTTGATCGGCTTTCTGCTCGTGGTCGCCATTGGGCTTGTGATCCGTAATTATCTGTCTTATCTAAACCTTTTACTGGTTGCCAGAGTCTCTGCCGTTATCATAACCGTCATTGCCATTATCTCGGTGTTTTCCGTTATGGCATACCGCATGGGGCTTAATGCGGGGCTGACGATTACATTTTTCCCGATGATTATTCTTGCCTGGACGATTGAACGGATGTCCATCCTGTGGGAAGAAGAAGGCCCGAAACAGGTGCTGATTCAGGGCGGCGGAAGCCTGTTAACCGCCATATTGGCTTTTCTGGCGATGAATAATCCGGTCGTGCGGCATATCACTTTCAACTTCCTTGGCGTTCAGTTCATCCTGATGGCAATGATTCTGTTATTGGGCAACTACACCGGATACCGACTGCTGGAGTTACGCCGCTTTAAACCCATTACTGATGATGAGCCGTCATCATGACGTTTTTATCTCAATGGACCTGGCCTACCCGCTTACGGGAAAAAGGCATTATCGGCATGAATCGGCGCAATATCCGCTATATCAGCCGTTACAATAATCGTCGCCTGTATCCTCTGGTGGATGACAAACTAAAAACCAAACTGCTTGCCCAGTCTTATGGTGTTACCTCACCGGCATTGATCGGTACTGTCGAGACGCAGTTTGGAATCAAGCGTCTGAATGACCTTTTGAGTGGCCATGCGGGATTTGTCATCAAGCCTGCCAAAGGCAGTGGCGGCAAAGGTATCCTGGTTATTGAGAAGATCGGCGATGATCAGGCCTTCATCAAACCTAGCGGGGCAAGGCTTTCACTTACGGATATCGAACGCCATGTATCCAACATCCTTTCCGGCCTCTACTCACTAGGGGGCTCACCGGATGTTGCGGTTATTGAGACCTTGATCAACTTTGAAGAGAGCTTACTGGACTACACCTATGAAGGTGTGCCGGATATCCGAGTGATTATCTTCAGAGGCTATCCCGTCATGGCGATGATGCGGCTTTCAACCGCTGCTTCCGATGGTAAAGCCAATCTCCACCAGGGCGCAGTCGGCGTGGGGCTGGATATCGCCACCGGCTTTGCCTTACGCGGCGTGCAGTTTGATCGACCCTGTCAGCGCCACCCGGATACCAATCATGATCTTGCCAGTCTTAAAGTGCCGCATTGGGAAACCCTTCTCAATCTGGCAGCCAACTGCTATGAAATGACGGGATTGGGCTATCTGGGCACTGATATGGTGCTCGACCGGGACCATGGGCCGATGCTGCTTGAGCTGAATGCTCGCCCGGGGCTTGCGATTCAGATGACCAATGGAGAGGGGCTTCGCCCTCGCCTTGACCTGATTGAGCGTCAGCCAGACGGTGTTGAAGCCAAGCAACGGGTTGCCTTTGCTCAGAAACATTTTGCCCGCCAGAGCGAGCTGGTCAGTAACGCTGACAGCCCTGCCGAGAACACGTAAACTGCCTATAAACTGATAGTATATGAAACACCATCAGCTACAGTGCGATAAATGTGATGGTGGTTTCTTTTACTTTTTTATTGATTTTACTTTGCCACCAGAGCCGTTCAATGCCGCATACTCCTGCCTTGATACAGCAAGCCGCCAGCCAATGCCAAACACGTGGCGTGCGTTTTACGCCTATACGCCGCAAAGTGCTTGAGCTGATTGCGCAAGCTGGCGGTGGCTTGAAAGCGTATGACCTGCTTGATCAGCTTTCTACCGAACATACTGCCGCTCGCCCGCCGACCGTTTATCGCGCATTGGATTTCCTGATCGAACAAGGGCTGGTGCATCGTATTGAATCACAAAACGCCTATGTTGCCTGTGCATGCCCTGAACACGCTCACGGTTTCCAATTGCTGATCTGCCGACACTGCAGCCATGTTGAAGAACTGCACCTGGATGACATCGGTGAACAGCTGGCCAGCAAGGCGCGTGACAAAGGCTTCAAGGTAGAGCGTCAGACCATTGAGCTGCAAGGCACCTGTGCACGCTGTCAGGCCACGAATACCTGATCATTGGCGCGGAGAGTTTTATAGCCTGATGATCTGTTTTACCCATTATCTTACGAGTATGTTATGTCGACTATTTTCAAACAGCTTGAACCGGCCGAGCCTGATGTCAGCCTCCCTGACCTTAATACCCTGCTGGATGCCGTCAAATTTAATGATGATGGGTTGATTCCCGCTATTGCACAGCAGTTTGATAGCGGTGAAGTGCTGATGATGGCCTGGATGAACCGTGAGTCTTTGAACGAGACGTTGCAGACACATCGCGTCTGCTACTATTCCCGCTCACGTGGGAAGTTATGGCGTAAAGGCGAGTCTTCCGGGCAACAGCAGCGTTTGAAGTCGGCAGCCCTTGATTGCGATGGTGATACCCTACTGATGCAGGTTGATCAGACCGGCCCTGCCTGCCACACCGGGCGGCGCAGCTGCTTTTATATTGAACTGAGCGATAACGCTGTTCAGATTAACGCTCAACCCCTTATCGACCCAGCAACCCTATATGGTTCATCGAAATAACACGGCCATCCAGCGTATTGCCACCCGGTTGATTGGAGCCATCAGACGACTCGTCATCATGCTGATGGTGGGTTTAATCCGCCTTTATCAATTGGTGATCAGCCCGCTGATGGGGCCACGTTGTCGCTTTTGGCCGAGTTGTTCGTCCTACACGATTGAAGCCATCCAAGTTCACGGCCCCCTCAAAGGTGGCTGGATGGCCATCAAGCGCATTGTCAAATGCCACCCTGGCAACCCAGGCGGTATGGACCCTGTCCCCGGCGGGCGCAGTGAAGCATTGTGCAAAGAAGATGCTGAACTTGAAAGCGCCTCACGCCATACCTGCTGCAATGACGATAACCTCCCCAGAAGCTAGGGTCTTTAAGCAGAACTAGCTTAAGGCAGAACTAGCTGGCCTGCTTGGCCACGCTATAAATGCGTTCCAACATGGCATGTAGGCCATTACTGCGAGTTGGCGACAGGTGCTTATCGAGGCCAAGGTCAGCCAGAAAATGCGGCGGTGTTGACTGAATATCGGCAGGCGTGCGCTCGTTATAAATACGCAGTAGTACCGCAATCAATCCAGATACAATGGCTGCATCCGACGTTGCCTTGAATTGCAGCTTATCGCCCTCCTGCTCATGGCACATCCAGACGTTGGACTGACACCCCTGTATCTTGTTTTCATTGGTTTTCCAGTCATCCGGAAAGTCAGGCAGCTGCTTGCCCAAATCAATAATGTATTGATAACGATCCATCCAGTTATCAAATATTTCAAACTCTTCAATTAAATCACGCTGGGCCTGTTCGGTACTCATGGCGATCCTTTATGGGTTTACGCGTTAACAATATTGCTATGTCCAGGATTATAACGTGTTGGCAGTCACTCACGCGATGTTGACGACAAGCGATGGCGCTGTTGTTCGTCATGCCATTGTTCGTCTTCGTTGTGTAAATAACGTGACGTTGTTTCCAGCCGAGCATGGCGGGCACTTTCTGCCAGATAGCGAAGGTTGATACCCGCCTGAGCCTGATGAGTGATGGCAGTATGGCGCAGCCAGTGAGGTGTTGCGCTGCGTAGCGCGGCAACCTGAGCGGGAGGTCCGTTTTCCTGTTCAAGCGCTAGCGCTGCGTCCTGGAATGTCTTGCGAATCAAGCGATACAGCTGGTTCTCACCTATCCCGCGTTGACCATTCAATGAACGCAGCAAAGGCGCCTCTTCCTGAAATAGAGGTTCAGCTGGCAAGCCAAGCGTTGTGCGCCACCTGGCAAGGTGATGCATAAAATCATCGGGTACGGGGATCTGCGCAAGCTTTGCCCCCTTGCCGACCACCTGCCACCACCACCGCCCTTCCCGCAAGTAGATATCGCCCATTGTTGCTCCCGCCATTTCACTGATACGGGGAGCCAGCAGATAAGCGAAGGCAAAAATGATTCGCAGACGCTCCGCCTCGAACCGTTGGCGCGGGCGATGATCTGTATCGCGATGTAGCCAAGCCCATAACCAGTTCCATAAACGCTGCTCCAGATAGCGTTCGATGCGAGGCGCCTGATTATTCAGACGACGGGATTTGTCGCGCATCAGACGAAACGGATTGTGAGCGACCCACCCGGCTTCGACTAACCAGCTAAACATCCCCTGCAGAATAATCAATGACTGGCGACGGCTGGTGGCGGATAACGGGCCCCGAAATGGCTTCCATTGCGGATGGTGTCGAGGTTTTAACGGCCCTACCCAATAGGTTCTCGGCTGTGGGTCCGCAAGAAATTCCTCAAAATTGCCAAGCACTTCACGGTCGACGTCTTCCAGGTTCATCTTCTGGTGGCCAAGCCATAGCAGCAAACGCTGAGCTTCGCGCTGGTAAGCACGCAAAGTTTGAGGGCTGGACAGGTACTCGTTTAACCATTGCGCCACGGCTTCAGCATCATGGCGCGCAGTGATTCTCAGCTCCCGTCCGTGTGGTAGCTGGCCAGGTAACCAATCAGTGGTTAACGCATGATTATCTGGCGGAATATCGGCTTTGGTGCCAGGAAAACGGTTCATGCCTGTCCTTTCGCTTCTTGAATGACGTCATCTTATGAACAATGTCATTTGCTGGCTAAAAATTCAAGATAAGACGGGTAATCTTGAATTTATTATTTTAAGATAAATAATATTACATATTATGTTTTACGTAATATTAGGCTTTTTGCCCCCTTATCCTCTAAAAACCGTTATACTAGGCACGCCAATATCCCAGAATCAGGAGCGACGAATGGCACGTAACGGCATTCAGTACAGCGACGTACAGCAAGCAATTGATGACCTCCTGGCGCGCGGTGACACTCCCAGCGTGCAACGCATCCGTGATGTACTGGGTACCGGCAGTTTTACAACGATCAGCGAGCACTTCCGTCATTGGCGACATGAACGCGAGCAGAACAAGGACGTTCCTCCGCCCAGAGGGGTACCTGAGGTGGTTGTCACCGTCGCGTCAGAAATATGGCGGCAGGCTCAGGAAGTTGCCCACCAGGGGCTGATTCATTACCGGGATGAAGCCGATAAAAAAACGGCGGAAGCGGTGCAAATGGCTCAGGCCGCTGATGAGCGAGCGGCCAACGCAGAACAGCGCGAAAGCGCCCTGGCAGAGCACTTACGGCATACCGAACAGCGTCTTGAAACACTGAACCGCGAGCTGGCGGCCAGTCAGGCGGCGGAGCGCCAGTGGCAGCAGACGTCAGAAAAAGCGGCTCAGGCATCCAGGCAGTACCAGCAACAGCTGGCGCAATCCACTCAAGAGACCGCGACACTGAAAGAACGCTTCGCAGACGAACAACGCAAGCAGCAAACAAAATGGGAGCAGCGATTGGCGCAGGAGGAGCAGCGTAACGAAGCCGCCGAAGGCAAGCTGATGACGCTTTTGGACACGCTACGCCAGGAGCGCACTCAAGAGGAGAAAGAACACCACAAGCGCTTTCAGAAGATGGAACAACGCTCAGAGAAACTGGCGCAGGAACTACAACTTAAAAAAGACACGCTACAAGATTACGTGTTGGACAATAGCCGTCTGCAGCAGCGTGTTGATGAACTGGAGCGCATCAATGAATCACATCAGGCGCAGCAAGCCCGCCTGCAACGTGAGCTTGAACAGGCTGAGCATGCGCTTGAGCAACATCAACATCGGGCGGAGAAGGATAAAAACTGGCAACAGCAGCTGTGGCAGCAAATGGAGACGCTTCAGGCGCAGCTAACGGCTTTGCCAGAGACACTTTCCCCACAGGATAAAGCGCCCCCTTCTGCGGAATGATTTGTCATCCAACGCAAAAGCCCAGCAATTCGAAGCTGGGCTTTTTAAAAGCAGGCAAGTAAGAAGTTAAGCGTTAACGATAATAGGCGTTTGTGGTGTCAGTATGGTCGGTGACGTCACGAATACCCACCAGCTCGGGAATCCGCTCCATCAGTGTTTTTTCTACACCGTCTTTCAGGGTTAAATCTACCGCTGCGCAGCCCTGGCAACCGCCACCAAAGGCAAGAACGGCGACATTTTCTTCCGTCAACTCGACCAGTTTGATTTCACCACCGTGGGCTGCCAGCCCAGGGTTGATCTCGCTGTAAAGCGTATAGTTGATACGGTCTTCAAGCGGACTGTCTGCATTGACCTTGGGCATTTTGGCATTAGGCGCTTTGATGGTCAGCTGCCCACCCATGCGATCCGCATTAAAATCAACCACTGCCTCTTCTAAAAACGGCAGACTGTTCTTATCGAGATAAGCGCCAATTTTTTCAAGCTCAAGCTTTTCGTCGGTTGGCTCTTCTTCACCTGGCCGACAGTAAGCCAGGCAGGTTTCTGCGTAGGGCGTACCCGGCTGAGTGATAAAGATGCGAACAGCAATACCATCGACGTTCTGCTTTTCAAGCAGCTCAGCAAGATACTCCTGCGCACTATCGGTAATCTCAATGCCTTTAAGTTCTGTTTCGGTCGTGCTCATGGGGACTGTATTCCTCCAGTGGCGGTGGCGAGTGCCACCTTCACATCAGTTTTATCTCTATGGTAAGCAAAATTTCTCTTCAGCACAATCCCGACTATTTTAGTAGGCTATTCTTGGTGTCCATGAGCGCGCCTCATCAAGATGCTGCAATAACTTCACGTCCTTACATACTGCTCTGCGGCATGCCCTTTGCTATGATAGGCGCCGCTTACCAATTGACGATGATAAAAAAATATTCCCTTCGACCGAGACGCTGGAGATTCCCCCCTGCCATGGCTGCTAGTGATTTGACTGCTTCCCTCACCCAACGCCTTGCCCAACGTATCCTGATTCTGGATGGCGGCATGGGTACCATGTTGCAGAACGCCGAACTCAGCGAAGATGATTTTCGTAGCGACCGCTTTCGTGACTGGCCGTCGGACCTCAAGGGCAATAATGATTTATTGGCACTGACCTGTCCGGACCTGGTCACGCGCATCCACCGCGACTATCTGGAAGCCGGCGCGGATATTATCGAGACCAATACATTTAACAGCACACGCCTTTCCCAGTCAGATTACGGCATGGAAGACCTGGTGCCTGAGCTGAATCGTGAGTCCGCGCGCCTGGCACGCAGCATTTGTGACGCCGTGGCTGCTGAAACCGGTATCCCCCGCTATGTTGCCGGGGTGCTTGGGCCAACCTCGCGCACGGCGTCTCTTTCGCCGGATGTTAACGACCCGGCTAAACGCAACGTCACCTTTGATGAGCTTCGTGAAAACTATTACGAAGCTGCCAGCGCACTGATTGAAGGTGGTGCCGATCTGATTATGATCGAAACCATCTTTGATACACTCAATGCCAAAGCCGCTATCTATGCGCTGGAAGAGCTGTTCGATGATCTAGGCACTCGGCTGCCAGTGATGATCTCCGGCACGATTACCGATGCGTCCGGTCGCACGCTTTCAGGCCAAACCACCGAAGCCTTCTGGAACTCCGTACGCCACGCCCAGCCGCTTTCAGTTGGCTTGAACTGTGCCCTGGGGGCTGAAGAGCTGCGCCCTTATATTGAAGAACTCTCTACGAAAGCCGATACTTTTGTCTCTGCGCACCCCAATGCGGGCCTGCCCAACGAGTTTGGTGAATACGACCAGACGCCAGAGGAAATGGCGGCGATTGTCAGCGAATTCGCGGAAAGTGGGCTGGTCAATATTATCGGTGGTTGCTGTGGCTCGACTCCTGAACATATTCAAGCCATCGCTGAATCCGTGCGTTCCATTTCGCCCCGTCAGGTGGCTAAGCGCAATCATGCCTGTCGTCTGTCGGGTCTGGAGCCATTCAACATTGATTCCGGCTCGCTGTTCGTTAACGTCGGTGAACGTACCAACGTGACAGGCTCTGCGCGTTTCAAGCGGTTAATCGTCGAGGAAGACTTCACCACGGCGCTTGAAGTGGCGCTGGAACAGGTAGAAAACGGCGCGCAGGTTATCGACATCAACATGGATGAAGGCATGCTGGAGTCCAAGGAAGCCATGGAGCGCTTCCTTAATCTGATCGCTGGCGAGCCCGATATCGCCCGCGTGCCGATCATGATCGACTCCTCCAAGTGGGATATCATCGAAGCGGGCCTGAAGTGCGTTCAAGGCAAGGCGGTTGTGAATTCGATCTCGCTGAAAGAAGGTGAAGCCGCGTTCCGTGAACAAGCCACCAAATGCCGTCGTTTTGGTGCGGCCATTGTGGTCATGGCGTTTGATGAAGAAGGTCAGGCCGACACCTTTGCGCGAAAAACCGAAATTTGTGAGCGTGCCTACCGCCTGCTGGTTGACGATATTGGCTTCCCTGCCGAAGACATTATCTTCGACCCTAATATTTTTGCCATCGCCACTGGGATCGATGAGCACAATAACTACGCCGTCGATTTTATTGAGGCGACCCAATGGATTCGCGAACACCTGCCTCATGCGATGATTTCCGGCGGCGTGTCGAACGTCTCGTTTTCATTTCGTGGCAACAATCCGGTACGTGAAGCCATCCACTCGGTGTTCCTCTACCACGCCATTCGCGCGGGCCTTTCCATGGGCATCGTCAATGCGGGTCAGCTGGCCGTCTATGATGACCTGCCGGCCGAGCTGCGTGATGCGGTTGAAGACGTGGTACTCAACCGTCGTAGCGATGGCACCGAACGCCTCCTGGATCTGGCTGACAAATATAAAGGTGATGGTAGCGGCGCTGCCAAGAAAGAAGACCTGGAGTGGCGCAGTTGGCCGGTTAATAAACGTATCGAGCACGCATTAGTGAAAGGCGTGACCGTTTATATCGAAGAAGACACGGAAGAAGCCCGCGCACAGGCAACAAGGCCCATTGAGGTCATTGAAGGCCCGTTGATGGATGGCATGAACGTGGTCGGCGACCTGTTTGGTGCGGGCAAAATGTTCCTTCCCCAGGTGGTTAAGTCGGCCCGCGTCATGAAACAGGCGGTTGCTTACCTGATACCCTATATCGAAGCGGAGAAAAGCGAAGAGACCAAGGCCAAAGGCAAGATCGTGATGGCCACGGTCAAAGGGGATGTTCACGACATCGGCAAAAACATTGTCGGTGTCGTGCTGCAGTGTAATAACTATGAAGTCATCGACCTGGGTGTGATGGTACCTACGGAAAAAATTCTGCAGGCAGCTCAAGACCATAACGCAGACATCATAGGGCTTTCCGGGTTGATTACCCCATCGCTTGATGAAATGGTCCATGTGGCTAAAGAAATGAAACGCAGGGGCATGAATTTGCCACTGTTGATTGGTGGTGCCACGACTTCCAAAGCTCATACCGCGGTAAAAATTGAGCCACAGTACGACCATCCTGTGATCTATGTGACTGATGCCTCCCGGGCGGTTGGCGTTGCGGGTCGCTTACTGGCCCCCAACCTTAAAGAAGCCTACGTTAGCGAGATTCGTGAAGAGTACGAAAAAGTACGCGAGCGTAATGCCAAACGTCGCCCTAAAGCGGCCGATCTGGATTACACCCAGGCCCGTAAACGGCGCTTCCGTACCGACTGGAACAGCCTCACCCCGGTTAAACCCCAGGTATTGGGCCTCAAAACCTTCGATAATTACGATCTTGAATCGCTGGTAGAACGGATCGATTGGACACCGTTCTTCATGAGCTGGCAGCTCGCCGGTAAGTACCCAAAAATCCTTGAAGATAACGTTGTCGGCGAAGCCGCTCGCAACCTGTTTGCGGATGCCCAGTTAATGCTGCGCAAGCTGATCGACGAAAAACGTGTGCAGGCACGGGGCGTTATTGGTCTGTGGCCCGCTAATAGCGTCGATGACGATGTCATTGAAATCTATGCCGATGAAAGCCGCACCGAAGTGGTTGAGCGCCTGCATCACATTCGCCAGCAGACCACTAAAGGGCGTGATGGCATTTGCTACAGTCTGGCAGACTTTATCGCCCCCAAAGAAAGTGGCAAAGCCGACTGGATTGGCGGCTTTGCGGTAACCACAGGCCACGGGGTTGATGAACTCTCGAAAGCCTATGAAGCGGCCGGTGACGATTACAACGCCATCATGGTCCAAGCGTTAACCGACCGCTTGGCGGAAGCGTTTGCTGAAAAGATGCACGAAAGAGTTCGTAAAGAGTTCTGGGGCTACGTACCGGAAGAGACGCTGGACAATGACGCGCTAATTGCCGAGAAATATCAGGGTATCCGCCCTGCTCCTGGTTATCCCGCCTGCCCTGACCATACAGAAAAAGCCACACTGTTCCGTTTGCTTGATGCCACCGAAAACACCGGCCTCGCGCTGACGGAAAACTTTGCCATGTGGCCTGCGGCGGCGGTGTCTGGCTGGTACTTCGCGCATCCCCAGTCAAAATACTTCTCCACTGGCAAGATTACTCGGGATCAGGTTGAAGTCATGGCGCAGCGAAAACAGATGCCGTTAGCAGAAATGGAGCGCTGGTTATCTCCGGTGCTCTCTTACGACCCAGTCTAATGGCGTCTGTGCACCGCCAGGGTAAGGTTATGCGTTTGGCCTTACCCATCATGTTGGGCATGCTATCGCAGAGCATGCTTAACCTGATTGACGCTGCGCTAGTTGGCCATTTAGGTGAGGAGGCATTAGCCGGTGTGGGTATCGGCGGCTATGCCATGTTCATGATGACGGCGCTGGTCTTTGGACTCTCCTCAAGTGTTCAATCCCAAACCTCTCAGGATTTGGGCGCTGGAGACTCCCCTCTGACGCGCTCACTTCATTCAGGGTTGCTTATTGCTGTCATGGCTGGCCTCCCGCTGTCATGGTTGGCGTGGTGGCAGGCTCCCTGGATAATCAATCTTATTACACCTGCTGATGACGTAACCCGCATTGCCGTTGACTACTTCCGCTGGCGGGTTGTTGCGTTAACAGCTGTAGCCCTGACACTGTGCTTTCGCGGTTACTGGAACGGGCGGCAGCAAACGCACCTTTATTTGCGTATTATCCTGATTGTGCATGTGTTTAACGTGATCGCCAGTGCCGGACTAATTTATGGTATTGGTGGCCTTCCCGCGCTGGGCGCGCGTGGCGCAGGTATTGGCACGACACTTTCTTTACTGCTCGGGCTCATCATTTGGATGGGAGTGACGTATAACGCCCATGCGCTGACTCAGCAGAAACAGACACTACATTCAATACGGACAACACTTCTACTGGCGCTACCCCATTCCATGCAACAAGTATGGTTTGCGGCTGGGTATGTCGTGCTGTTCTGGCTATTAAGCAGGATGGGCACAGAGAGTGTCGCCGTTGGCCATGTGCTAGTAAATCTGTCCTTACTGCTTATTTTGCCTGGTGTGGGCGTTGGCGTTGCAGCGATGAGCCTGGTGGGTGAAGCATTAGGTCGGGATGATCAACAGGCAGCCCATCGCTGGGGCATCGATGCGCTAAGCGTTGCCGGTGTACTGTTGACCGTATTGGCTTTACCCATGCTGTTGTTCCCTGCAGCGCTGCTGAGTCTCTTTTTTGATGACAGATCACTAATCGAGCTCGGTACACTACCGTTACAGATCACCGGCCTGATGATTGTTCTGGATGCCGCTGCCCTTGTGCTCGCCCAGGCATTAATGGGGGCTGGTGCCCAACGCACCGTGATGTTTCTGACCTTGAGTATGCAATGGCTGGTATTTCTGCCGCTGGCCTGGTGGGTGGGGATCAACATGGGCTACGGGCTACTCGGTGTCTGGCTTGCCCAACTTTTCTACCGTACGCTGAATTCCGGCAGTTTCTTATGGGTATGGCAGCGGCGACGTTGGCAAGCGCAGTCATATGGCCTCAAGTAGCTTACATACTTTTTCTGAATACCTTTCTGAATACCTTTTTGAATACCATTTTAAGCGCTAGTCTAAATACCATTTAGCGATAAAAAAATAATTATATATTCTTTTGTAGAATATCAATCCCGCGTTAGAGTAATGATACTTTACCGTCTGTCTCGACGTGACCATTTCGCTTTCAGCAGGATCGTGCCACATGTACCGTTATGATATTCACGACCAGACACTGGTTGACGAGCGCGTTGCTCAGTTTCGCGACCAAATGGACCGCTACCGCGCCGGGCGTTTGGGAGAAGAAGAGTTTCGCCCGCTACGGCTCCAGAACGGCCTGTATATTCAGAAGCATGCGCCAATGCTGCGTATTGCTATTCCCTACGGCATGCTGGCAGGTAAGCAGCTTCGTGCATTGGCGGATATTACCCGCCGTTATGACCGTGGCTACGGCCACTTCACGACCCGGCAGAATCTGCAGCTGAACTGGCCAGCTCTGGAAGACGTGCCCGACATTCTGGCCGACCTGGCCCAGGTGCAGATGCACGCCATTCAAACCAGCGGCAACTGTATCCGCAATACGACCAGTGATCAGTTTGCCGGTATCGCCAACGATGAAGTGGAAGACCCACGCCCTTGGTGCGAACTGATTCGCCAATGGTCGACGCTGCATCCTGAGTTTGCCTACCTGCCGCGCAAATTCAAAATTGCCGTCAGCGGCGCCGCAAAGGACCGTGCCGCCATTCAGGTGCACGATATTGGCCTGCGTCTATGGCGTAACGATGACGGCGAAATACGCATTAAAGTATTAGCCGGTGGTGGCCTTGGGCGCACCCCGATGATTGGCGACGTGGTGCGCGAAGATCTTCCCTGGCAGCACCTGTTAACGTATCTCGAAGCCTGTGTTCGCGTTTATAACCAGTTTGGGCGTCGTGATAACAAGTTTAAAGCGCGCATCAAAATTCTGGTGAAAGCGCTGGGGATTGAAGAATTCCGTCGCCGCGTTGATGAAGAATGGGCGCACCTTAAAGATGGCTCGCAAACGCTCAACCAGGCAGCCGTGGATGCGGCCAAGGTGCACTTCCCTGAGCCACAGCGCCGCCCCGTTGCTGAGAGTGCGATTGCCGACTTCGAACAATTGCGCAGCGAAAATCGCAGTTTGGCGCGTTTCGTGACGAATAACGTCACCGACCACAAAGTGCCCGGCTATAAAGCGGTAACGCTCTCTCTGAAACGTCGCGAACACGCGCCTGGCGATGTCACGGCCGACCAGATGGAAGCTGTCGCCGACCTGGCAGACCGCTATAGCTTTGGTGAAGTACGCGTGACGCACGAGCAGAATCTGGTGTTGTCTGACGTACCTGTTGATGAGTTGGAAGCGCTTTGGAAAGACCTGGAAGCATTAGGCATGGCCAACCCTACGGTAGGTACGCTTAACGACATTATCTGCTGCCCTGGTGGTGACTACTGCGGCTTGGCCAACGCGGTCTCCATCCCCATTGCCCAAGCGCTGCAGGAAAGGTTTGAGGACCTGGATTTTCTTTATGATCTCGGCCCGTTGGACCTTAATATCTCGGGCTGCATGAATGCCTGCGGGCATCATCACGTTGGTCATATCGGCATTTTAGGCGTTGATAAAAAAGGCGAAGAGTACTACCAGATCTCGATTGGAGGTAATTCAACCGATGATGCTTCGCTAGGTAAAATTCTTGGGCCTTCCTTCTTCCGCGAAGACGTGCCGGAAGTTGTCGATAAAGTTCTTCAAGTCTATGTGGCGCAACGTCACGAAGATGAGCGCTTCCTCGACACTTACCGCCGTATTGGCTTAAAACCCTTTAAGGAGCATGTTTATGCCCAGTAATACTCCTCAGACTGACGCGGCTGAGCTTACTCCGATTCATGTCGATCACCTGATTGCCGATGGTGAGCTGGCATCAGAAAATGCCTGGTGCGTCTCCTACGACGCAGAAACGCTTCCTGAACAGCGCCCCGCTTTTGTGCCCTTGGTACTATGGCAGGCGAATCAGGACGATACCGAGCTGGCACCGTTGCTCTCAAGTGACACCGTGTTAACCGCTGAACTCAGCCTACAGCTCAGTAACAGCGATGCCATCGCCATTGATTTCCCTGCCTTTACGGATGGGCGTGGCTACACAATGGCTCGCCTGCTTCGCGAACGCTACCACTTTACGGGCGAAATACGTGCCGTGGGTGACGTTCTGGTCGATCAGCTGGATTACATGCGTCGGTGTGGTTTTACTGCCATGGCCCTACGTGACGATCAGCGTCCTGACGATGCAATTCGCGCGATCAACGCCTTTAGCGTTCGTTATCAACCCGATGTTGAAGAGCGTCAGGCACTGTTCGAGCGCCGCTTATCCGCTTAAGCACGGCAATAGGTGAGTGAACTGTCAAATGTTCAAAGGGCAGCCTGATTCATGGCTGCCCTTTTTTAGGTATATAGGTTAGGTATGAAGGTTAGTTAGATATAAAGAAAAGTTACGTATAAAGGAAAGGTTGGCCGTTAGCCGCGCCTTTTCTGCTGGCGCTCACGGTTATTGGCTTTAGCACGGTCACTCTTTCGCAGCATGACCCAGGTTGCGCCAATACCACCCTCTGATGGCTGTGCCGAAACATACGCTTGCACTTCTTCAAACTGGCAAAGCCACTTGGCCAGGTAAGAACGTAAAACGTTGGCGGGGCTGTCCAGCTCTCGCCCTCTTCCATGTACAATCAATACAGAGCGAAGATCATGGGCGTAAGCTTCCTGAATAAACGGAAACAGCATTCTGCGACATTCAGCTAAAGGCCGTCTTAGAAGATGTAATTGAGACTGCACGCTATAACCACCGTGCCTGAGTTTATCAACAACCCCTTCCTGAATACCTTCTCGACGATATTCAATCGGATCAAAGGGCGGCAATAGATCAACAAAATCGTCAGATAAAAAATTACGCTCATCAATAAGCGCTTGTGCAGCTTCACGCCTTGCACGCTGCGCTTCCGTCGCCTGCGAACGTTTCTTGCCAGTATCGGCAACATTGGAGTGACTGAGTGGCTTTACATCACCCATTATGGCCTTGAAATCCATTTCATCACGCAGTGGCTGATTCATGTTGAATTCCTCCGGCAGGTGAAGCCTCATCGTAACAAAATACGTCATATTTCATAAGGACGGTTCAATTCCCTGTAAAATACAAATGCATATTCAGGGAAAGCACCCTTCATAAGCAACGGAAAATAGCAGGAGCTCTGTCGATAATGAAATGGTTCAAACGTTGCCTGATCATCGCCCTGCTGGGGTTGTCAGGATGTGCGGTATGGCTTTGGATGACGATGCTGAGCCCCTGGTGGTATGAACAACCGGAACACGTTGCGGATATCGAACAGCGCACTCACCAGGTGTTTGTTTATGGGACACTGACCTACGCACCAGTGAGGTGGCTGGTGATGAGGGCCAATGGAAAGCCACAACCAGCACAACTGAAGGGATTCAGGCAAGATGGCCTGGATATTTCGGTGGCTGAAGATGCCCATATTGAGGGTTTACAACTTACCGTCACCCCAGAACAGCTTAAACGACTTGACCGTTACGAACGCCTTGGCATTCGCTATACACGCCAGAATGTTACCTTGGCAGATGGTACAACTGCATGGGTTTACCGCCGTTTGACTGACTCTGCTACCATAATGGTCGACCATATTTACGTTTTTTTACCGCACCACTTTCGGAGAACTCTCACTTTATGAGCGCCACGCTTCCCTATGTTCTTGTGCTTTATTACTCACGTAATGGTGCGACAGCCAGTATGGCGAAATATATTACCGAAGGCGTTGAGAGCATCAGCGGCATACAGGCCCGCCTGCGTTGTGTACCTCCGGTTTCGGCTACCTGTGAATCTGTTGATCCTGAAATTCCCGAGGAAGGCGCTGTTTATGCGCAGCTTGATGATCTTCGCCATTGCGCAGGCCTTGCCTTGGGAAGCCCCACCCGTTTTGGTAACATGGCAGCGCCTTTAAAATATTTTCTCGATAGCACCAGCAACCTCTGGCTTAACGGTGCCTTGATCGACAAACCGGCCTGCGCCTTCACCTCCACATCAAGTTTGCACGGAGGGCAGGAAAGCACCCTTCTTAGCATGCTGATTCCACTACTCCATCACGGCATGGTTTACGCAGGATTGCCTTACAGTGAAACTGAACTGCTAAGCACTACCAGTGGTGGCACACCTTATGGAGCAAGCCATGTGGCAGGCACGCGCAGTGACCGCCAGGTGGATGAGCATGAACGCCGCTTATGTCATGCACTAGGTAAGCGTATTGCACTACTATCGCTGGCTTTGACAAGCCTTCAGGAGAAAAACTGATGCGACAATGGCTGGAAGAGCTAGAGCAGACGCACGGGCTGGACAACTTGACCCGCCTTTCCCGTCAACTGGTCCTGGCAAGCTTTGTCTTGCTCATAATGCTGACTGTTTATCGAGGTTTTCTTCTTCAAGGTGATACCTTCAATTGGCGGCCCATTGTCGCTTTTGTCTTGCCATTGATCCTGTTTTTACCATCGATTATTGGTCGGCGTCCGCGCGGTCATGCCTGGCTTTCCTTTGTCAGCCTGCTCTACTTTACCCAGGGCGTCATGGTGGCCACATTGCCAAGCCAGGCATTTCGCGGTATCGCTGAATCCTTGGTATCGCTGGCGCTGTTTACCGGTTGCATGGGATATGCTCGTTTTCGTAGTCGTCAACTTCAGCAAACGTAACGACAACGTCCACACCAGAGGATGAAATTGTGATGCGAATGATTAAAGGAAGCATTATTGCCAGTGCCGCAGCCTTCTTATTGTCTACAGGTGCCGTGGCACAAGAGGTTGAGCCTGCTGATGCCATTAATTACCGCCAATCCGCTTTTAGCGTCATGGCGTGGCATTTTGGCCCGATGGGAAAAATGGCTAAGGGCGAAATTGATTATAATCCCAAAGAGTTTGCAAGCCGTGCCCAAACGGTCAATGCGTTAGCCGGCTTGCCTTGGGAAGGTTTTATCGACGGCTCCTATGCGGGTGATGCCCACGGTGTCGATACCGACGCAATGGCTAAAATTGCTGACAATCAGGACGATTTCAGAGAACGCAAATTCAACTTTATGGGAGACACGGCCACCTTAGCGGAAGTTGCTCAGGAAGGTGATTTTGATGCTTCACGGCGTGCTTTTGCGACTGTCGCAAACTCCTGTAAGGGATGCCATGACAACTATCGTGACAAGTAATAGCGTGATAAGTAACAGCGAAAGCTGATGCCCAGCCTTCTAGGGTCTGTTGACGTTTCATCACGAACCGCGTTGCCGCATCAAAATGTGCCAGACAAGGCGCGGAACGCCGTTAAGGGTGGTTCCCTTTTCAAGTTTCGCAACGCAGTATGGCGAATTTTGAGGCGCAACCCGCAGGGCTGGGTCAGTTTTTATCCGCCGCGGCGTTAGTCGTCGTTCATTTGGAATAACCAAACGTCTCTCCTCCTGCCTTGCTGCGAATAAAAACTGACACCAGCGCGGTCGTGAATGAAACGTCAACAGACCCTAGTAAAAAGCCGGATACTTTATCCGGCTTTTTGATAGCGTGTTACAGCCAGAAGTATGCGCTGACGCCAGCGCCTAACCCGACTGCAATAAGTGCAGGAATAAAAGGCAATTTTATGGGCGTGGCCAGAGCGTCGACGGGCTGTTGAGTAAAGTTTTTGACGCCAGTCACCATGGCTTTCGTCAACTTCTCACCCATCATGGCATGAATAACAACGGCTAGCAGATGCAAACCGATCAGTATCATCAATAGGTCGCTATTGAGCTTATGCAAGGTTAGCAGCAAGCTGCTGAAGTCGCTTCCCAAACTGCCATAAAGCGGCCCCGTAAAAAAAATATCGTCACTCAGGAACAACCCGCTCACCGCCTGAAAACTCAGCGACAGCATTAACACCACTACCATCCAGCCGCCTAATGGGTTATGCCCGGCATAGGGAAGTGGCTTACGTTGGATAATACGTTTAGCGTAGTTTAAAGATGTTCTGGGTGAGGCGAGAAAAGCACGAAAGCGCGCATAATACGTGCCGATAAATCCCCATATCCAACGAAACACCATCAGGCCAAGAACGACATAACCCGCCTGAGCATGAATCTCGACTGGGAATAAGAAAGGAGAACCTTCAGTTTTCATGGTGTAGAAAGACAATAAAACGGCTACGACCAAGCTCCAGTGAAAAATGCGCACCAGCACATCCCATACGTGAACACCTTGCATATTCCCTTTCCTCTGCATGCCAGTAAGCAAGATAGTTTCGCATTTCTTTACCTTTTCTCATAGAATGCGCAACATTTCGTCGCAGGTGACATTTCCTTTTATGGTAGTGGTAATCTCGCGGATTGGCGCGCCTCAGGCAGCTAGACAGCGCTATAAATCAGGCTAATTTCACTCCACTTATAACTAAAAGAGCCCTTGAGCTTTTTCTTTAGAGCGGCGAACATGAGCAAAACACTCCAAGGAGTTACTCCATGAAACGTGAAATCGCGGATATCAGACGCGACTATGAAGGTGGTCAGCTCGACGAAGCCCAGACGCCGGATGAACCCATTGCGCTGTTCGATGAGTGGTTTACTTTGGCGGTTGAATACGAAGCGAAAGACAGCAATGCCATGACACTGGCGACGGTCGACAATCAAGGCCGTCCGCATGCTCGCGTTGTGCTGTTAAAAGATTTCGATGAAGAAGGGATGGTTTTCTTTACCAATTACCATAGTCACAAAGGGAGTGAGCTAAGCAATGTACCCTTTGCTGCGCTGACCTTCTGGTGGCCTTCCCTTTCGCGTCAGGTGCGTATTGAGGGGCGTGTCGAACAAGTGTCTGCCGATGAGTCCGACGAGTACTTTGAGAGCCGTCCTCGTGGAAGTCAGTTAGGTGCCTGGATTGCGACACAAAGCGTGGTGATTCCAGGGCGCAGCTGGATAGAAGAACGCCAAAAACGCTTTCAGCAAGCTTATGACGGTCAGGAAATCCCACGCCCTATCCATTGGGGTGGGTATCGCGTGATTCCGGAAATGATCGAGTTCTGGCAGGGCCAGCCCAGCCGTTTACATGATCGCATCCGCTATGAGCGTCGTGATGGCGAGCCATGGAACCGTTTCAGACTTGCCCCCTGATAACCGAATGCGATAAGACACATCTGCCAAGAGCGATGACTGACACGCTCTTGGCAAGCTGTTTTTTTCATCGCTATACAAGGCAAATCGGCGTTTTTCTTAGTCAGGCAAACTTTCCAGACGGTGTCTCTGCCACTCGCTGTCCGGCTCGTTCAAACGCATCACCGCATCAATAACCTGCTCTTCCATGTTGTAACGAACCTTGAAACCAAGATGTTTCATCAACGCTCGCATGGGATGGTTATCCGGCATGATCTTGCCAATCATTTCCAGGGTGCCAATACGACGGCAGTAATCGATCATTTTTTTCATTAGTAAGCTGCCGATACCCAAACCTTGCAGGTCATCACGGATAATCACGGAAAATTCCGTACGGATATTATCCGGGTCGTTCCACACTCTCACTACACCAAGCATTTCCTTGCTGCCATCGTCGAGCTGGTATTCTGCGATAAATGCCATTTGCCGATCGTAATTGATGTGGGAAAGCATTGATAAATCGCGGTTGGACAAATCTGCTTTATTGTGGAAATAACGAAAACGAATACTTTCTTCTGACAATTGGCGGTGAAAACTGGTAATTAATGGCGCATCTTCCGCGCGAATGGGACGAGCTTCCACTTTCCAGCCGTTCTTAAGAGTTACCCATTCACGTAACTCTTCCGGGTAAGGCATGATCGCAAAGCGTGCGGGAGTACCCAGGTCAATAGCAAAATCAACCGCGACCATGCCATCGCGGTTCAGTAGAAGCGGATTCAACTCTAGCCCTCGCAATTCGGGTAAATCCGATGACATTTGCGAGAGTTTGACCAACAGCTGACAAAGACGGTGAATATCACGCTGAGGGTCAGCTGAGTGTTCACGCAACAATGAAGCGGCATGGGTACGCCCGACAACATCTGCGGCCAGGCTCATATTCAGAGGCGGAAGCGCCACCTGGCGGTCAGCGAGAATGTTGACTTTATAGCCGCCAATACCGAAGACAATCAGAGGGCCGAATACCGGATCACGAGTAATGCCGGCACAGATCTGCATTGAGTGTTTGCCCCGTTGCATCGATTGCAGGCAATATTCGCGTATCTGATAGTGCGGAAATTTCTCGCTGACTTTTTCCCTCAAACGAAGAAAACCTTCCCCTACGTCAGTCGGTGTATTCAGGTCCTGCAGCAAACCCGCCGAGATTTTATGTGGATGCTTACGATAACGATAAGGGCGGCAATTACCTTCGTGAACCACTTTAAGCGCTTTGGGGCCGCTAAACGTCTGCGCGGCATCCATCGCTTCCTGTTGACTATGTACGTATAGGCTCGGTGCCGCCTCAATCCCATAAGCCTCCAGTACTTTGGCGGCTTCTGAGTGGTATAGCGTCTGTCGCCCTTGCTCCTTGGCATTCTGAATCAAGGTGTGACATTCAGCGCGAATTTCCTTGCTGGTTGAAAACGGTAAGCTGGGAGGGATTTCCTGCAGCAGCAATTGCACGCGCTGGTAATCCACCATATGCATGAAGGCATTAACCGCTTTTTCAGGCGAGGTATACGTAGGTATACCTGAGATATTGCACTCATGGCGTGCGTTAAGCGCTTCCTTAAGGCCCATCCAACTGATTAACAGATTGCGGCGAAACTTTTTGCGATTCGCCACTAACGCTTGCGCAGTGGTCAGCGATGGCGCTAAACGGGTGGGCGCATGCACGACCAATACCGCATCAACGTTAGGATCTCCCGCCACTATTTCCAGGGCGTCTACAAATCGCTGCGGTGTCGCATTGCCACCCAAGTCAACAGGGTTTTCGCCAGGCTTGCTGATATCAACCTGGTTTTTATGTAGGGCATGCTGGGTATCAACCGTGAACTGTGCCAGCTTTCCTCCGGCACTGATCAGTTTATCGATCGCCAGCATGGCAGGACCTAAACCATTTGAGACAACCGCGAGACGGTCTCCTTTCAGTGGTTTCATGCGCGATAAGGTTTCCAGTGCGTCAATTAACTCGTCAGAGTCATTAACACGCACGACGCCTGCCCGGGAAAAGGCAGCGTCAAAAACGGTGTCCCGATTGGTAATGCCTGGCGTCGGCGGCATGCCGGAAATATCTGACTCGGGCGTGCGACCGCTTTTGATTGCAACCACCAGGCGGTTACGGGAGGCGTCCCGTAAAGCTGTCATGAAATGCTGGGCATCATTGACGCGTTCAAGATGTAACAGAATGGCTTGTGCAGGGGAAAACTGGTTGATGTAATCGATCAGGTCGGGAAGCAACACGTCAACACTGTCGCCAACAGTGATCAGGTGAGAAAAACCCACGTCACGCCCTGCGGCCCAGTCAATCATGGCATTGGCCAGCATACCGGACTGTCCGATATAAGCGACTCGTCCTGCTTTCACCGGCTGACTGGCGTAAGACGCGTTGAGCTTTTTGCCAGGCACTATGACGCCCATGCATTCAGGCCCCAACAAGCGAATTCCAGAGGAACGGGCAGATTTGAGCATGCGCTCACGAATCGACCCCTTATTCCCCTTGTTACGATCCAGATAAGCGCCACCAGAGAGCACGACGGCAGCCTTAACGCCAAAATCACCCAACTGCTGAATCAGTTTGGGCACCCCTTCAATGGGAGAACACACCACGGCAAGATCAGGGATTTCCGGTAAATCTGTCACATGACGCACACACATTTCACCATGCACCGTGCCATAACCGCGCAGATTGACTGCCCATATTTTGCCTTTGAAGCCACCCTCCTGAATATTGCGTAACACTAATCCACCCAGTGATTCGGGTTTTTCAGAGGCGCCAAAAACAGCTAATGTGCGCGGCTCAAAAAAGTGATGCAAGAAGCGTGTACTCACGTTTGGTTCTCCCACTCAGAACAACATCAGGTAAGTTTCAGCATAAACCTGTTACGTCTGGGTCTGCTGAGGTTTTCACGACCCTGCCAGTCTCTTGGTTTGTAAAAGACACCGCTTCAAGGGGCCAACTCTTAAAAACTCAACATTCAAGGTCAAGTTTGCAGGATAAATTGACCAATTACGACTTATTGACACTGTTACATGACACCGTGTCGCGATTAAGGTGCTCTAAGCTATCCTGGAGTACTGGAATGATTACTGCCTACCTGACTCACCCACATTGTTCACTGCATCACATGGGCCCAGAGCACCCCGAAAACCCGCAGCGTCTGGAAGCAATCAGCGCTCGGCTTGCCTTGTCAGGGTTGCTTCAGCAAACCATGCAAGGAGATGCGAAAGAGGCAACCGATGAAGACCTTGCCCGTGTGCACCCTATGCGCCACCTCAAGGCGTTGGAGAAATGCGTACCTGAACAAGGTATCGTGACTCTCGACAGCGATACGATGATGAATCCCGATAGCCTGAAAGCGGCAAAAGTCGCCGCAGGTGCAGTGATAAAAGGTGTTGATCAGGTATTTAAGCGCCAGGCCGACAATGTGTTTTGTGCTGTTCGTCCACCTGGACATCACGCGGAAGCGTCCGATGCCATGGGGTTCTGCTTCTACAATAATGTCGCCGTTGGAGCCGCTTATGCGCGGGAAAAATATGGCGCAAGGCGCATTGCCATCCTTGATTTCGATGTTCATCAGTGCAATGGCACTATCGATATTTTCAAGAATGATCCTGACATTTTGATATGCAGCAGTTTTCAGTATCCCTTCTATCCTTGGCGCTACCTTCGCAGCGAATGGCAGAATGTTATCAATACACCGCTGGAAGTTGGCACCGACAGCAAAGAATTCAGACGGATTATTGAACGCCACTGGTTGCCGGCTCTACATGCGTTCAAGCCTGACCTGGTCATGCTTTCTACAGGGTTTGATGCCCACCGGGAAGATCCAATGGCTGATGTCTGCCTTGAAGATGAAGATTTCTACTGGATAACACACATGGCAATGGAAATCGCCACCCTCTATGCAGATAATCGCGTAGTGTCCGTGCTTGAAGGTGGCTATAACCCCGAGACACTGGCAAGCGGTGTAGAAGCGCACTTGAAAGCCTTGCTAGGCATGCCTTTCAGCGATACGCCACTCACTGAGTGAGGCCATTGGATCAACATCATTTCACACGTGATATAGTCTTGGCCTAATATATTGAATTTCATGATTTTGGGTGTCGGTCCATGTCAGCAACATCAGAAGAACATGCTGCGTTAAATATTGCTTCCGGTAGTAAACCCTTTGTGGAGCCATTAAGACTTGGCGAACGGCTGAAGCAGATCCGGCTGGCCAATCAATGGACCCTGGAGGAGACAAGTCAGCGAACAGGACTCGCCAGATCAACCCTGTCGAAAATTGAAAATGATCAAATATCCCCGACGTTTACAGCGGTACAGAAACTGATTTCGGGATTAAATATTGATCTTCCCCAACTATTCACGCCCCCCAAACGTGAGCATTACACTCTCGGGCGGCGTGATCTGACGCGAAGGGGAAAAGGCAAGCTGCACCCTACTCCTACGTATGAGCATGAATTACTGGGCCATCAATTAGCACAAAAACGCATGATCCCTTTTAAAACAGTCGTAAGGGCACGGGATTTCAGCGAATTCCAGCAGTGGGTTCGTCATGATGGAGAGGAATTCTTGATGGTGCTGAAGGGTGAAATTTCTTTATATACAGAGTTTTATGCACCATTACATTTAGCTGAAGGTGATAGCATCTATTTTGATAGTGAAATGGGCCACGCTCTGATTTCTGTTGGTGACGAAGATGCCACTGTTCTCTCGGTATGCACTCGAGGAGATAATGATTAATTTATTTAACAAAGTAAGATAACGGTATAAAGTTTAGTGCCATGAAACACTCCTCGGATAGTTAACGGTTAGATCAACCAAGCCATTCATATCAATCACTCGATAGTTAAGCGCCTCATGCGGACCTTCTTCGGATGCTAGCCCTCTCAACATCAGATCTTCACGCAACACGGAGATTCTATCAGGCCCAATCCTCCACCCTTCCCACTGCGTGGTTACAACTGCCGTTACCGCCTCTTCTATCAGAACCAAATGGTCCTGAGGGCCCATTGTACGTAACACCTGTTGGGCTGAGACATGGCCAGGATCACGATTCAAAATGTGCAACAGCATCAATACTCCCCCTGCCGCAAATGACACCGCTTAAAAATTGAGCAAGTGATCCGCTTTGGAAAAACATGCGCGTAACTGAGCATTATCAATTAAATGCACGCCATCTATCAGTTGGTCCTGAGTCAATCCCAACCTGCTTAAATCAGTTTCGGGAACCATTATGTCTTTAATGCCATACATATCCAGGCTCTTTAATAAGGCCAGTTCTTTTGATGACGGTTCAGCGTCGCGGCTCTGCTGGTTCTTTATAAGCCCCATTGCTCCCTGTTCCAGAAAGAGTAGCTGAACTTTTTGGCCAAAAACGGCACCTACCAAGGCAGCATCCAAGCCTTCGGCAAACCAGTGGCCGCTCCATGGCGAGTGACGCAGCACGACCAATAACGTTGGCGTTTCTTCCACGATAACTCCTACGGCGCAAAACTGATAAAACGATCACAGCGTCGCTGCAGATCTATTAGCTGGCCTATCCCAGTCAATTCAAAAGGGGGTGTTACGCTATAACCCTGCCTCCCCTCTTGGGCGGCTGCATTGATATCAATCAAACCGCGACGCTTAGCCGCCGTAACGCACACATCAAACTTTACGTCGTGTTGTTCATGCAGAGTGAGCCACTGTTGATAGATACCCGCATGTTCTGACGAAGCCAGCAATTGCGTCGAAGCATTAAATACGCCGTCATGATGGAAAAACACGGCTTCTAGCTGATGCCCTTGCGCAATCAGGGCATGGGCAAATCGTAAGGCTGATGAGGGTGCCTGGCTATTGAATGGAGCGCCAAGCACTAACAGGGCATATTGCATAGACTCTCGTCCTTAACGACAAGCAGGCACCATCTTTCGATGGTGCCTGCTAAACAACCGGCTTAGATAGCAAACCAGATTATTGATCAGTCACTGCTCATAATTCCTAGCAGAGACAGTAGGCTAACGAACAGGTTGTAAATCGAAACGTATAACGTAATCGTGGCCAGGATGTAATTGGTTTCACCTGCACGATGAATAATTTCGCTAGTCTGATAAAGAATAACCGCGGAAGAGAACAGCACAAAACCTGCTGACACCATCAAAGATAGTGCCGCGATATTGAATACAATGCCTGCCACCATTGCCAGTATCAGTACGATAGCGCCAGCCAACAGGAAATTGCTCAAGAAACTAAAGTCTTTCTTAGAAACCAGAGCCACAGCTGACAAGCCAATAAACGTCAGCCCCGTCATGGCAAACGCATTCATTATCAGCGCAGCACCATTGGGAAGTGCCAGGTACGCAGACAGAATTGGCCCAAGCGTGAAACCCATAAAGCCAGTGAAGGCAAAGGTAGACAGCAGACCAAGTGCGGAATTAGCTGTTTTATGCACCAGGAACATTAACCCGTAGGCGCCAATAAAGAACACAAAAATATTCATGCGTTCGATGCCCATCGCCATCGCTGCACCGGCAGTCAGTGCAGAGAAGATCAGAGTCATTGCTAACAACGCGTAAGTATTACGCAGCACTTTGTTGGTACTGACGCTGTCTTTCTGCCCAGTCGCTACGGACGTGGAGGTACGCGTATCATTGTAAGCCATGTAACTTACTCCATAAGGTTTCAATTACTCACAATTGACAAGGATGCCGTCGTAGAGTTCCCAACGCAAGCTTTGTTGCACAACTCTATTTCCACGCTCTAATGTAACAAAGCGCATGCAGATATTTCACTTACCTTTTACATTGTAGAACGAAGCGTTAACTTTTGCCCTCACGCTGTCTTTCTGGGCTCAAAATAGCATGATTCATCATTGACTAAATAAAAAGGGTGGCTTTATGACCTGCTCCCAACGTATTGCTGGTATAGCATTATTGTTCAGCTCGCTTCCCGCCTTAGCGTTTACGCCTTCCGGGACCAATGTTTCTTATCAACTGGGTGATGAGACCTTTGAGGGCTACTTCGTAGCAGCCAAAGGCAGTGCCAAAGGTTCCGTTTTGATTGTCCATGACTGGGATGGTCTCGACGATTATGAACGCCAACGCGCTGATATGTTAGCCGATCAAGGATACGACAGCTTTGCTCTCGACCTTTATGGTGAAGGTAACCGCCCTCAAGCGCTGGAAGACAAACAAGCCGCTACCCGTGAACTGTATCAGGACAGGGAACGCATGCGATATTTAACCCATGGCGGAATAGAAGCTGCATTAGCGGAAGGAATGGCTGAAAACAACGTTCTGCTTGGTTACTGTTTTGGTGGTTCCGTCGTGCTTGAAATGGCTCGTGCCAATACCCTTGAAAACACGGCAGGTTACGCCAGTTTTCATGGCGGCCTGGAAACGCCTGAAGGCCAGTCATACGAAAATGGCATCTCACCCATTTTCATCGCTCATGGCGGTGGCGACCAAATTGTGAGCTTGGAGTCAGTATCCTCTCTCGCCTCTGCTCTGGAAGAAGCTGATGTTAGCTACGAAGTTGGCATTTACTCAGGGGCTCCACATGCTTTTAGTGTTTTTGGTAGCGATCGCTACGATGAGCAAGCAGACCAGCGTTCCTGGGCAACCTTTACCGACTGGTTGGAGTGGCAGATGAATTAACACCACCCTACACAGAAAAATGCTATTGAAATCAGCCAAGCTCGTTGACTTTCAGGATAATGCTGATAGTATACGCACCAAGTCGGAGGGATGGCAGAGCGGTTGAATGCACCGGTCTTGAAAACCGGCAAGGGTCAATAGCCCTTCCAGGGTTCGAATCCCTGTCCCTCCGCCAGAATGCAAAGGGAATCAGTTACTTAACTGATTCCCTTTTCTGTTTTGTGCGGTCAAAAAACACCAAAAATATTACGAGGGGAACGACTGCCGTTATACAGCTCCCGCCAGACCAGCAAGGGTTGCCCCCTCCTCGCCTAAATTTGCAAACTTTCTTCACAATCTGAATCAAAAAAGCCACCCGAAGGTGGCTAATCATCTAGCAGCGCTTGCGGCATGCCAATGGCGACGTTTAAGGCGTTGCTAATATCAAAATAGATGAAATCAGAAGCCTTGTATGTAAGTTATTTCTTACATTAGCGTATTATATATCCCTCAATTAACGCATTAAGGATGGGTCTATGACGCTTGAAGAGATTCTTGGGCTTGCCTTCATCCTGCCGTTGCTGGGAATACTCGTCATGACCGCCATGCCAAGAAACTGGCAAAACGTGCAGGGCTGGCTGATCGTCAGTTACCTCGGGCTGCCTGGCAGCCTGATCATTATTGCCCTGCTTGTTAATATGCCAGCCTTATTGTTTGGCTTGTTGTTTCTGCTTGGGGTTTTCGCTGCAGGCAAGTAATTAGCCTGCCACCCTTGCCTCTAGCACCCTTTCCCCCAGCGCTCGTTGAATCTGGTTCTTGATCGCTTGCAGCCGCTCAATGCGTTGGCGTTTCAGTTCACCGCTCATGCTGGATTTTCGCACCAGATCAATACGCTTGTTAATGGTGCTGAGTCGGCGTTGCGCCCTGTTAAGCGGTGTACGCAAGGCAAGTAATGCCTGCTTGTCGCGGGTCAGCTCCATGGCGTCAGCAAGCCTACCCATTTCTCGTAATTCCTTCACGTCAGCCTGCGCCCGGCTAGCTTCGCGCAGCCCTTCATAAAAGAGGGTACCGTATTTTGTGTAGCCGCCTTCACCACTCAAGTCGCGGTAAAAGCGTCTGACCGGCTGGTATTCATGCCAGCGCCGTTCGGGAGCTTCAACCCCCGTCGCAAGCCGCCAGGCTATATCGCCTGAACCTGCCACCCAGGTACCTACCTGCCCGAAGTAACCGCCAATCAAATGATCGACTTGCACAGGTGACAAAGCCAATGGGTTCTTATCAGGGTGACCAATGGCGCCCAATGTCTTATTCAATCCTGCGCTTATCCATTCGCCTGCTTTTGAGGTGTTATGCCGACGTCGCAGTTCGGGGGAAAGTCGATCCATGCCCATGCTTTCAATAGGCCGTCCGGTAAAGGCGTCATAGTTAGCGTAAATATCCAGCGCAGGCTGCACCGCCTGGGGCACCGGCGAAAAGCTGAAGGTGTCCGTCATCATGTGCATTAAGCGCTGGGCGAACACCTTGCCAGTAGCTTTGTCGTCAACGAACTGCTGGGTAACCCGCTCGGCCAACGTCGCAATGGCACCCACTTCAAACGGTTTAGGAATAAACATCGCATTTTCCCCTACACGGAAGAACCAATACGTATCTTTTTGCCAGTCTTCCAGCTTGTCGTACTCCTCGTCATCATGGTTATGCAGGTATAGCGCAATGGTGGCCATGGTCAGCGCACCGGTCACTGCCCAGAAACGGCCAGCCGCTTGTTTATCGGTCACATTGGCTCTATTGCCACCAAACAGCTCACGCAACACGGATGCGCCAGGCTTTATACCACTGCGGTAAATCTTGTCCAGGCCCTGAATACGCGCATTCAGAAATGGCACGATATCAATCAGTATGCGAACCGCTGGCCATGCCCCATGAGCGCTGAAATCAATCAGGTCGCGTGACTCAAAGGCAGCGCGAAGCTCACCACCTTCACGATTCTGGGTATATATCGCCGCACGGTTAACGTTCTCCGCTGCATTGTTAATGTCGTTCCAGCCACTCCACGCCTTTGCTAGTACCTTGGGCACCATGTGAGGCCCATCAACAAGATCAGCCCCGCGCATATTACGAGTAAGCTGGGCGCGAAGCTCGTCAGGGTTGGTGCCGTACAGGTGGCCGAAGTTAAAGGCGGCTCCGCTCGCCATCATCTGTGCGCGAATACGTTGATCTTTCCAGCTTCGTCCACCCTCCACGACGTTTTTGAAAACGTTTTTGCTTACGTCGTTGGTGGCCGTCGCCTGCAGCGAATCCCGGATCAGGTTGGCAATTATGAATTGTGGCGTTGTCGTCGTCATATTGGTAAACACACGCTTAAAGCCACGCATTACCTTCATAGCCGTGCTGTTCATGCCGGGGTGTGCTAAAGCAGTCAGCGCCTGGAACACCAGCGGGTCATCAATCTCATAAAACACCTTCTTACCGTTCTCCATCACAAAAGTGCTTTTCTTGGTATCGCGGTTGCTTTCCGGTACGCGCTCGGCCATGCCAAGCTGTTTAGCGTTCTCTACCGCCTGAACCGCTGCCTGGTTCTTCAGGCTTGCATCCAGTAGGTGGTGGAAGTTCATCATGGTGTTTTG
This sequence comes from Halomonas sp. LS-001, assembly GCF_052983955.1. Classification (NCBI taxonomy): domain Bacteria; kingdom Pseudomonadati; phylum Pseudomonadota; class Gammaproteobacteria; order Oceanospirillales; family Halomonadaceae; genus Halomonas; species Halomonas sp. LS-001. Next base: position 1,877,741 of record NZ_CM129816.1, on the reverse strand, counting down.
TAGCAAGTCGTTCAGGTTCTGGGTGCCCCCTTTCAGGCGTTTGTATGCCTGCTGTCGTGAAAGCCCCGCCGTGCCAAGCTGTCCGCTGGGCGCGCCTTTATCCTCGCTCAAACGGTAGAACGGCACATAGAAATCATCACGCCACAGGTCGCGCTGTTCGCCGGAAATAATGCCGCTCTGTTCAGCAACCGCCAGCACGTCATCCCGGTATTGCTGAAACTCATTGAAAACCTCCTGATATACCTGTTCGCGGCGGCGACCATCTTCCATCTGGCCACGGTTCCAGCGTTTCATGGCACCGACATTTTCCGCATCAAACAGGTTTTCACGGCCTTCTTCTGCCAGTTTGGCGGCACGGTTACCCGCTATCCATCCCATGAAACGCTCAATTTCGGCGGCGCTCCCCAGGCGGCCAAGCACTTCACCCAGCCCCTTGGCGTCCCCGTCCTGCAGGTTAATCACCTTCTCCTGTGCATCCAGCTTGATACGCCCGTTGTGCAGCAAGGCATGTAGAGCGCCGTTGGCAGCGTTACTCATGCGAGCCAGCACCCAGCTGGAGCGCTGAATATTCTCACCCAGGGTAGACTCCCCATAGATGGCTTCATCCATTTCTTTCAGTGCCGCGAAACGATCGACCATGCCCTGGCGAATTTTGGTACCGGCCCGGTCAGCATGCTCCTTGAACCACTGCATCGCTTGTTGAGGCGGTGTGCGGCTACCAATCTTGGCGGCCGCCGCTCGGTCAGCATCGGTAAAGTCACTGAACTGGTTTTCAAAGGCGCTACGATGATTGCCGCGAAGGCTGTAGCGGATATCAGCATCAAGATTGCCAATATCATCAGGGGTGAGTAAACTTGAATATGGGCCTTGAGAGACTCCCTCCCCCGGCAATTGTAGCCGTATGGACTGGAGCCACTCAGGGCTTTTTTGTGTCTGCAAATAACGCACCCTGCCTTCAACGAATTCGCGTTCAATAAAGGCTTGTGGATTATGGCGACCATAAGCACTGGCGACACGATTTACCTCTAATCGAGCTTCGCGCTTATTCAAGTGCAGCGGCACCAATACTGGTCGCCCCTGTTGGTCTACTCCCTGCACCATCACGACAAGTGCTGATTCCTGCGTGGCAGAGTCCATTACCATTATCGGATCATGCAACAACTCGGGCAGCTGCTTAACGACTTCCATAGAAACGCTATGCTTACCCTGAGTTGCCTTATAAATAACACCGCTATCAACAGACAATGGCAAGTCTGGCGCACCCAGTGCCGCCAAAACTGGCGGTGTGCGTCCCAGTGAAAAACGTTTGCGTGGCATCCGCTCTCTAATAACCTGCCTGGAAAGCTCAGAACGATACGCCTCTGCCTCCTGCTTGATCGGCGTAAACAGCGTGTTCTCGCCGCTTCGTTGGCTATAGCGTGCCATGGTGGTAGCTGCTTTCTCAGCTACCCGACGATCCTGCTCACGACGCAAATACTCCCGGCTTTGCTCACCCATGGCCAGCACATCGGTATAGGTCCAACCAACCGATGGAAACAGTCGGCGCAATGCATCACGAATCTTGGCAACAGCCCGCTGCCAAGCCTTGGGTCGGTGGCCTTTCTCCAGCAGGTGCGCCACCATTTCCTCGCCAATGGTAATACGGTCTTCGCGTTTTTGTGGGTCAAGGAAGGGGTAGTTATCCAACACTTCTTTGAGTGCGGCACGGCCTTCCTTGCTATTCGGTAAACTGCGGTATAGGGCCAGCATGGTGGTATCCAGGCTGTCGCCCAGCACACCACGAATACCCTTATGGCCCACGGCTTCATGCACAGCGGTGCGAATACCCTCCTGCACACTGTCCACGTTATTGGCCACCACATACAGCTTGTCCCTCGCATACAAGCCACGCACATCACCGGGGCTCACACCATCAAGGGCCATTCTCAACTGTACCTCGGGGGGTAAATCACGAGTGGACTGCACCACCGCCACATCGCCTAACTCCCTGACACCCTCTAAAGCCTGCTTGATATCCTCAGCTCGTGGCGCTGGCCGAGTGCTTTCAGACCCCACATTGGCTGAATATAGCTGCACACCCCGCTCTGTTTCCCGGTGTTCCAGCGTTCCTAGCAAGCGGTCAAAAGCCGGGCGAATAACGTCCATTTCCTGATCGGTGGGATAAGGGGATTCCTCACCCAGCACGATATTCACCAGGTAGTCGTTACGAACCCCTTGCTCATCAAGGCGCTCGCGGGTATAGCGCTCGAAGGAACGCGCCGCCAGTTCAACCGGTGTGCCGTAATAAGGCTTGGAACGCGCCTCATCGAAACCGTCAGAGCGCTTTTTGAATCCGCTGTCTTTCAGTGCGGCACGCATTTCCCGCCAGCGCTCGGCCAACTCTGCGCGTGCAGGGCCTTCGCTGGTCAGGTCGGTCTGAAACTTCTGGGTTCCCTGGCCATGCGGGATGAAGTTGTCCAGGGCATGAAACCATTCATGGGCAAGGCTGCCAGCACCGCTTTTCTTGGTAAGGTTGATCACCACCTGGCCGGGTTCGTAGTGAGCGGCAGCAGGTCGCTTGCCGCCTCTGCCGCGCGCGCCGAACGCCAGCCCAAGGGTGCCATCCAGTGACATCGCCTTAGGCGGCACGCCCAACGACATGGCCAAGTCCATCAGTGCATCATAGGCACGGTTCAAATCATCCTGGCGGCGTTTGTCTTCCACGTAGTTGCCAAACTGTACGCCACGAAATCCAAACGCTGCCTGAAAATCATCAGGGGAAATATCCCCTTCTCTTTGATCCATGCCCTCACGCGGCGCGTTGGTTTCGCCGCGCATCCTGGGGCCTGCACGCAAGGCATCAATCTGCTGCTGAATAGCGTCCTGATTTTCATCGATATAAGTGGATGCCTCCGCTACCGACTCAAAACCACCTTTCAAACGAATCACGCGGCTTGATGCTTTGAAGGCAATAAAGCGGTCACCTGTCCGGGTGTTTCGGTAAACGTTGACCTTGGTGTATTTGCTTTTCGGCTTGCTACCGTCGTCTTCAACCGCACGGGTAATGGTGTTGGCGGCTTTCTCACGCAACTGTTCAAAGTCGGTTGCCCATATCCCTGTGCGTCGCCCACGTTCGTCACGCAGTTCATAAACAGTGGTGTTGAGGTCAAACTTTTCACCGTTGTAAAGGCTAAAGCCGGATTTTGCTTCTACCTTCCACTTGGCGGCTTTGGTTAACAGGCTGGGCTTGATCGGCGCGATAAGCTCTGCGGTTCGCAAAGTGCCTTCCAGCTGGCGGTATTCCTTGGCGCTCACCTTCTCAAGCATTGCATCAAACGAACGGCTGCCATCCAGCAGCTGCTCAGCAAGTGATTGGGCGCTTTGTAACGCCGACACCCACTGGCGCAGCTTGTACGCATTGCGCGGCTTGGCGGGAATACTCTGTCGAAGCACAGCCACCATGGCGGCGGAACGCGGGTCCACGCCTTCTTCTATCAGCTTGGTATAGTTGGGAGCCGGGAAGGCTTCGCTTAGCGTTGAGGTGTTATCTGCCTTTTCTTTCAGGCCATCCAGCACCTTATTCACCTGGTCTTTACGGGCACCCTCAATCTTCTCACCGAAGTCCTGAATAGGCTGCTTGGCGGATTGCTCGCCGCCTTCGGCTTGATCTATATTTGTACTGGGTTCCGCTCCCACGGTGGAACGGGTGGGTGTAGGTCCATCGTGCGTAGCACCGAGATTGCCGTATCCCTTTCCGGTGTCACCGGAACCCATTTTACTGGCTTGCTCGCCGTCCTTACCTTTGGTGCTGTCTTCAATCTGTACAGCATAACCACCCTCCACCGGTACCGCTTTTACACGTCGACCTTCTTTCTTGGCATCGCGGGCGTACTTGCTCGCCATTGCGCTGCGCTCGGATCCAAAGGCATCACCATTGGCGCGGCGCTGAATGACTGGTTCTAGCGCTGGTTCTGTCTGAGCTGGCCCAGCTTGAGCACTCTCCAAGGCGTCATCAGCGTCAAGCTGTGCCGCATCCGGCGTGCTGATAGCTGGTTGGCTTTCTGCATCATTCTGCACGCTTTCTACATTCTTCATCGGTGCAGTATCAGGCTGCACCCCAAGCAAGTCATTCTGCCCGCGTGACGCCGCTATATCGGTGGTGCTGTTGCTGCCGCTCAGGTTAAAGTCGTCAACCTCGGCGTCTGCCTGGGCGCGCTGTTCCTGCTCGCGCATGCTGGTTTGCTCGGCGGCGTCAGCCTCTTGCTGCTGAAGGTCGCGCTCGGCAAGGTCTTGCTCGGTATAGGTGTTGAGTAGCGGCTCGCTGTCTACTGCTGGGGCTTCTCCGGTAAGCGCAGCCCCTTGGGTAGATTCATCTTGTGGCCTTCCGGTAGCGCCTGATTGGCTTCGTGGAACGCCTGCTGAAACATCGGTTTCAGGCGGGCGTTGTCCTTGCACTTGATCTTGACCCTGTTCTGCGGCTTGCCCTTGGAATCCTGCATTGAATACATCCTCGTTGGTGGTCGTGTCTTCAAACAGCGCGCCGTTGTTTTCGTTTTCTGCTCGTGTGCGAATATTACGCGCCACTTTGGTTAAGGCATCAGTCATTCCCTGACGGCTGCGCATGCTGTTATTAAGCCCCAGCGCAAGCTCAGCGGTTGATTCCGGTACCGGATCGCTGAAGGCATCCTGCTGACGAACCAATTCACGCACACTCATGTCATCACGACGAGATTGACGCACCAAACGCACCGCATCGGCAATCGTATCGATGGCATCAAGTGCGTCTCGGCTGCCGGTTTCTCGCGCTGCCGCCAGGTCAGCGGCGGCAGCCTGCAGGCCAGCCGTCAGGTTGCGCATATTGTCAGACTGCTCGGTGGTCATTTCCACCATATCCGGATCCTGATACGCGGCGGCAAAGATGGCACGCTGCATACGCTGGCCAAGCTCCGGCGTGGCCTGGCCATCACGGGTGGTGTAGCGGCTGGCTTCGTTATTGCCAAGGCTGCGCACAAAGTTGCGCTGGAAGTTGCGATTGCTGGCGGCCAGTGGGTCGCCGCTTTCGTCCGGTGCCCATGCTTGAATGTCCTGCGCAGTCAGGCTATCCGCGTCGGCCTGCGCCTGCTCATAGGCAGTCATACCGGCCACGCTGCTTTCATTGGCACGACGGGCAAAGTCGGCCCGGTCTACATTGGTCGTGCGCTCACGAACCAGTACCGGCTGCTGCATGTTATCAACGGCGGAAGGATCGATACCCTGGCGCTCGGCTTCGGCGCGTATGTATTCACGGTAGCGCTGTGACTGCGGGCTGTTCTGGTTGTACGCCGCACTGATCGCCATGGTGCGGCCATTACCAGATTCCACCACACCATCGTTGCCGATAATGGGGGCACCGGTGCTGGCATCCGTGCTTGACCCCAAACGCTCAGGGTTCAAGCGGCTGGCGATGTTGCGTACCTGCACCTGGCTGTTAGCGTTGGTACGGTCTCGCGGCTGAAGCTCCTGCGGGTAACGGGGGTTGACGCGGCCATCCGGCGTGTTGGAAGGCGTTAGCGCACTGGCTTCCATGACACGAAAGCGGGTCTTGATGGGGGTATTGTCTGGCAGGTACGTGGTTTCGCTCTTGCCACGCGAACGTGCAGCCTGTGCGGCGCGCTCTGCCTGTGCTTGCTGTTGGGCACGCTGGCTATCTACAGCGGAGCGGGCACCCGTATCAGTAAAGCGGGCGCGGTCAAAGGGTTGATCCAGGCCGGTGTTGGCATTGCCAGCCGTTGGGCCTTCCCCGTAGATAGTGCCGTAATGAGGTAATAGCGGTGTTTCGGGTTCGCGTTGCTGTGGTTCCTGTTTTGATGCTTCTTGCCGCTGTCGGCCCGCTAGGTACTGAACCTCGCTATCAAGTTCCTGCAAACCGCTCTCGGCCAGGTTTAATAAGTTACCGGCTTCTTGATAGCGTTGTTGCTCAAAGGCACGGTCAGCACGTCGCACTTTATCGCGCACGCTGTTTAGCTTGGTACGGCTCATGCCCTGCAAGTCGCCTTGGCGGCTTTCCAGAACATCAAGCACGCCCATTGAGCGATTAAGCCGCTGATAGAGGTCAGTGCTGAGTTGCGACCCCTGCTCTTGCTGACGCTGCCGATTGGATGCCTGCTGTTCGCTTTCGGCTTCCTGTTCTGCCTGCTGCGCGGCTTGCGCCTGACCAAGTGAGTCTTCACCTGCAGCAGCGGCCTGTTCACGGGCTTCGGCAGTGCGGGCGGCAGTATTCTGCTCAATGCTGGCCTGCGTCTGGCGAGCCTGGCGGCGTTCAGCCAGTCCGACAGGTGCGCCGATAATCCCGCCCATCAAGCCACCGGCAGCGGCCTCATCCGCCAACTGCTTGAGATTGACTTCACCCAGGTTAGCCAATAGGGTCTCGCCGTTATTTTCCACCCAGTAGCTCGCGTGCTGGTGGATCAAACCCTGCAAACCTTCGGTGGTAGCTTCAGACAGCATATTAGTCAGACTTCCCCTGGCAGCACTTCGCATGCCGCTCCGCTCTGCCTGAGCACGTAGATCACGCAGAGCGCGGGAAGAAATCTCGTCAGCTGCTTTATCGGCAAGGTCGCCTTTACCCATGCTGCGTAGCATTCTTAAAGGTGTCAGGGTATCAAGGGAACCAGCAACAACGCCGTGAGCGAGAGAAACATCAAGATCGCCGGTTTCCCCCATAAGGGCACCGGTCTCCATGCCAGTAGAGGCTGTGGCAGCACCCAGAACCTGACCTGCCTTAATGGCGGCCTGCTTGGCTACCGTGCCAGCAACCGCTCCAGCCGCCACGCCACCCACACCACCACCAGCGGCTGACGTCGCCAACATCGGCAACATGTTGCCAGCGGTAAATTTAGCCCACTGCCAGGCCTCGCCAGCATCACGAATATCAGTGAATCCGTAGCCCAGGCTGTTCTCACCGGCTTCATCCATGTTGCGCTGGTAGACATCTCGGCCTGTATTGAGCAAGCTTTCAGACTCAAGGGCTTCACCTGCAGCCATAACCAGACCGCCACCCATGGCCTGAACCTGATCGATACCCGCGCTCAAGCCTGCCATAAAGCCAGGCTCTTCATCCGGCTGCGACTGCCCGGCAGGTTGACCAAACACCTGGGCTTCAAATTCTGTTGGCTGCAGGTTCGCGAACTCTGGCCGCTGGCGTAAGCGGTCGGCAATTTGGCGGTCGGTAAAGCGGTTCAGGTTGGGGTTGCGTTGACGTAGGTCATCAATAAAGGACATAAAGCGTTGTCTCCCGACAAGGCGAAAAAGAGTGGCGATATACGAGGCTCATTATACCGCAGCGGATAATGCTTTAAGGTAGGTTGACTGGCACACCGAGGTTTTTCAGCTCAATCAGCCGCTCGGCAATCCAGCGTTTTTGGTCAGCAGATATATTAGGGTTGTTATCAAGGGCGATAAGGTTATTGGCAGCTGACTGTGCTTCGTTCAGGGTTTCCTGACTAATACCACCACCACGCCCGGCAGCTTCGTTAATTCCCGCCATTAGCCCACCAGGCGTAGCGCCGCCTACCTTTTCACGCTCAACCTTGCCAATAACGCGGTCGGCTTCCTTCCGTGCCTGCGTAGCTTCTCTACGTGACTTTGCCGCCTCTGCATCATTGCTACGATTTTCCAGTTCTCTGTTAACAAGGCCTGGGATCGTTCCACCGCCTTCTTCTTCCATCGTGTTATCTGCGCCGCTGGGCGTTACCCCACCAACGCCCAAGGCAGCATCAAGTTCTGCATCTACATCGCCAGCATCCATGCCCGTAATGTGCTGTTGCATCAAGGTGGGCAACTCTTTCAAACGGCGCTGCTCGCTCGGGTCTAATGCTTCGACCCCCATGGTTTCGGCCCGCTTGGAAAGGGCGCTATATTCATTCTCAAACGCATTCATCAGCGCTTTATCGCGGTCGCCCCATTCGTTAGTGGCACCAACTCCCTCCGGCAAATTGGCCGCCCGGCTCTGGTTGGTCACCGGGTCATACTGGATATAGCCACCATTGCCATCAGGCATCAGTTGCCACTTTGGTTGCTGGCGGCGGCTCGCCGCACGGCTGGCAGCGCTGCGGGCGTTCTGCTGGCTTTGGCGGTAGCGTTCCATAGCCATCTGTCGCTCATACTGCGTATCGTCCCGCTTCAGGGTGAAGTTTGCCTGAAAGTCCCGATCCTCAACCTGATCAGTGCGCTGCATCTGGTAATCTTCCAGCGAATGCTCGCGCTGCTTGTCGTAATCCTCCAGCTGCCACTCCCGATCCTCACTGCGAATCATATCCTGACGCTGATTCTGGCGTTTCTCACGCGCCATCTCATACTGGCGCAGTCGTTTTTCCTTCTCTTCCTCGGCGGTGACCTGCATCAGAAAGTCACCTGTCTGCGACAGGCCAGCCCCCAGGCCAGCCATGGCACCTGTCAGTAATCCCATGGTTCACCTCTTAGTCGGGTTGGCCCTGCGGCGGCATATTGCCAGACGGCGCCTGTGGTGCAGGTTGGGCGCCTTGCGGCATCGGCTGCTCGCCGTCTTTCACCATCTGGTTGAACTGGTCAGGCGGTATCGCATCCATTGCCTGTTGCAGTTGGCGGGTATCGTGACCCATCTCCCCAACGAACCGTAGGATCATCTGTTTCATCGCCTCCGCAAGTTCGGCCGGGGCAATCTCGATGCCGCTGGCAAGGGCAATATCGCCCACTTCGGTCAAGCTGTTAGAGGCCAGCAGAATCATCAGCTCGTCAGGCACCTGGCCGTCAGTGCGCTCATCGACCATGCTGGTGATTTCATAGGCGATATTGGCCATCGCCTCCACCGGGTTGTCACTGTTCATCAACTGCTGGTGAATCTTGTCAGCTGCCCCCTGTTTATACAGGGCGTCATAGGTCAGCTGCAGCGCCATCTGAAACGCCGGGTCATCTTCGTTCAGGTCGGCATCGTCGTCTTCGGGCGGCATACCCTGCTCTGGTGGCATGCCCTGCCCGGGCTGTGCTTCTGGTGGAAGCGCCTGTTCATCCTGCATGCCTTGTTCAATCAATCCTGCCATGGTCGTCGCTCCTTATCCCCAGAGACGGGTGCCAATGTTGTGGTTGTAACGGCGGCGGCTTTCTTCATCCATATCTTCCTCATATTGCCGCTGCTCTTCTTCTGCCTTCTGCTGCGCCATACCTGACATCATTTTCCCGCCTGTCTGGATCAGCGTCGGCATGGTGTAGGGCGAACTCATCACGCGGCCCAGAAGCCCCTTGCCGCCTTCCTGCGTTGCACCCGCTGCCGCCTGGCCGTAGAGGTTACCGGGCAGTGTTGCCCCGGTACCGGTGTTGGCCATAAAGCCGCCAGTCACTCCGCTGCCTGCCGCGCCTGCGCTGCCAGCGGTGGTTACACCGCCTACCTGTTGCGCCGCATTTAACGCCGTGCCACTCAAGCCGTTACCGGCAAACGTTGACGCGGTTGCACCACCGCCGCCTGCCGCCCCGGTAGCCGCCTGAGACAGAAAGCCACCACTGGCCACCCCGTTAGCGGCTGCATTGGAAAGCCCGGCAGCACTGGCACCGGCAGCGCCTGCACCACCCCAACCACTGGCAATCGCGGAGCCAGCGCCTGAAAGCCCGCCACCGCCAGCCAGCGCCGCACCCGCGCCGGTAATGCCCGACCAAGCTGACGACAAGCCCGCCATGGCCCCTTGCCCCATAGCGGCCATCCCGCCACCGGATGCCCCCAGGGCGCCAAGCGCCGCTCCCCCTGTAAAATAGACAGCGCCCGCTGTAATTACCGCTTTACCAATCGGGTTATCCCACACCTTCTTAACCAGCTTGCCCGCGCCTTTAGCGACCTTCTTAACCAGCTTGCCCGCACCTTTAACCACCTTCTTGATGGAGCGCCCAACGCTCTTAACGACCTTGCTCATACCGCACCTCGCACATACACCTGATTCTTGGATGGCCGGGAAAACCCCAGCCGCTCGACAAAGCGAACCACCTTGTCATCGTGGCAATCTTCAATCTCGATTAGCGCCATCTTGATAGCGCTGCGGCCCTTGATCCACGCGGCCAGTTCACGCATCAACTTCACCCAGGCACCGCTTTCGCGGGCGTAGTGCATCAACACGGAACACTGCAGCCGCCTGAACCAAAACCCCGGCATCACCTGAGCCACTACGGCCCCTACGACGACACCCTCAACCTCGGCCACCAGGCAGCAATGGGCAGGCCCCAGGCAAAGCTCCACGGTGTTTTTCATGGCTTCCCTGTCAATCTGCAGCTCCTCTATCGGGGCGATGGTCGTGACCGACTCCACCGCCAGCTCAACAATGGCTGTCACATCCTGCGGCTTGGCGTTACGGATAATCACATCACCCCCTTTACCGGCTGCGGTATTCGTCGCTGTTCTTCAGATCACGCTCAACATCCGCCAGCGTCATTTCCCCCCGCGATAGCTTCTGAACGTAGTAATCACGGCCTGACTTGTCCGGGTCTCGGCCCAGCAGATTCTGGTAAAGGTCCATCACCTTGTATTCATGGCTTCCCTGGAACTCGTTACGAATCTGGTCAAGGGTCATTTCGCCGCTTTCCAGTTTCTGGCGGTAATGGCTAAGTGCTGGCGTCCCAGGTGCGCGGTTGAAAATTTCCTTATAAAGCGTGGAAACCTGATCAGCGGGTTTGGAGGATGGCTGGCTGCTTGACGACTGACTGCTTGACGCAGACGACTCGTTAATCGCATGCCGTAGTTGACGCTCGTTCAGCCCGCCAGCGTCAAACACCTTATTAACAACAGTATTCAGCTGGTCATTATTCAGAGATAACCCAAAATCCTGCGCTGCCCGTCGGACACCATCAGCCACATAACTGGCAGAGGGCTGCTGGTGCGGGTTATTGACAGTATTCGCCCATCCGCCACTGTTAGCGCCGCTGACACTCGGTGCTTCAGGCAGGCTAGGTGCTGGCGTGTTCGGGTTAGGTGTGTAGGTGGTCGAACTGGAATCCGGTGTCGACATACCCGGTACCGGCGTCTGGTAGAAATCGGAGGCCCATGAAAGCGTCTGGTTGGCCATATCCACCGTATTCTTGATAGCGGCCTCTTTGGCAGCCGGGTCAAGGTTCGGGTCAGACTGCAGCGATTGGATGTTCTGCAGCGTCTGCTGAGTAATAGCAGAGCCATACTGTTGGCTGACGTTATAGCGGCTGATATCGAACTCATAGCCCATGCCGGTAATCTGGTTCTGGAAGCGTTGCTGCTCTGCCGCCATGTCCTGATCAAAGCCCTGGCTGTTGAGCTGGCTTTGAATCCCACCTTGCTGCTGATTGAGTCCCGCCCGTTGCATAAACTCCTGGTAGGATTGCTGGCTAGCAATATTGCCCTGAAGCTGGCTCAACCCTGCCTGCCGTAAGAAGTCCTGGTAAGCCTGCTGGCTCTGGTTGTCGTTATCCATTTCGTTCAAGCCTGCCTTCTGCAAGAACTCCTGGTAACTCATCTCCTGGTTTGCGCCCAGCTCCGCACCGATCAAGCCAATGTTCTGTATATAGTCCTGATCCTTTAAGGCAGATTGAACGCCAAACTGCTGGTTCGCTCGGCCAAGATCGTGCAGGTAACCCTGATCATTCAGCGCCGAGTTGATATTGAACCCCTGCTGGTTAAGACCCAGCTGGTGGCCGTAACCCTGCTCATTCAGGAAACGGTCATGGCTAAACTTCTGCTGGTTCAGTTTCTGCTGCAGTGTGTTGGCGAGCTCCATATTGCCTTGCTCAAGCGCATTCTGGAGTTCCATCTGTGTCTGGCTGATCTGATCCGCAAGGCTCATCTGCCCTTGCTGAATCTCGTCATCCAGTTTCATGTTGTCCTGCTGGAAGCCCTGCATCTGGCTGTTTAATCGCTTCTGCAATTGGTTGGCCAGCTGCATATTGCCTTGTTCCAGTGCCTGCGAAAGCTCCATCTGCGTTTGCTTAATGCGGTCTTCCAGCTTCATGTTGTCCTGCTGGAAGCCCTGCATCTGGTCGTTCAAGTCTTGCTGCAGGTTGTTATCAAGCTGCATGTTGTCTTGCTGGAAGCCCTGCATCTGACGATTGATGTCTTTCTGCAGGCTGTTGGCCAGCTGCATATTTCCCTGCTCTAACGCCTGGGCCAGCCGCATCTGCTTTTGCTGGATGGTGTCATCCAGCTTTGTATTATCCTGCTTGAAGCCCTGAAGCTGATCGTTCAAACCTTTCTGTTGCTCATAGCCCTGATCACTCAAGTGGCTTTGACTCATCAACTCGGATTGAATCAGGCCGCGCTTGTTACGCGCATCGGTATTGAACTGCTCGTTATTGATCAGGTTGTTGCTGTCCTGCAGTGCGAACGGCTGAGCGCGGTCAATCATCGCCCCTTGAGAAGCGCCCGCAGCCAGGCTGCTGTTCAACAGCCCACGGCGTTGGGCCGTCTGCTGGCCCTGCGTCGATGCCCGTTTCATCAGCGGCGAATCACTGGACAGCATCTTATTCAGCCGGCCGGCGCTGGTCATCGACTCGGTGATATTGGCCTGCTCAGCCTCGGGCATCTGCTTGAAGGTAGATTGCAGCTTCTTGAACTGTTTTTGCATCGTCGCCTCCCGGCGAGTGAGGTGGAAGGTTTACCAGGTGACCGCTTTAACTTCCTCCACCGTGCTGGAGGTGTCGATAGCATCTTTTAACTGCCACGATTCGGCGTAAATCAATTTGATGTGTGCAAGTGCTGCATTAGCAATATTGATCATTTCCTGTGGTGTTACCGCATGGTCGGTGTTGTTTTCTCCACGGAATGCCATTACCGCGTCCATCTCGCCAGCAGCGCGGCGTTCTTCTGCTTCAGTACGCAGCGCCATCAGGTTGACTCTGTCTTCAAGCCGGGTCTGAATAACATCATCCATGCCATTAACAACGTAAGGAACGCCCGCATTCAGCACCTTGTCACGTTCCTGGTTGATGATTTCAAGCTGAAGGGTTTTTGCTGCTTCCAGTGTCGTGACTACATCAATCCCTAGCGTTTCACGGGCAGCCTTTATATCTTCCCAGCCGTCTTTCAACCGCACAGCACCATCAACGTATTCATAGCAATAAAGCGGCTGTGAGAGGTTTCCTTCATAAGAAAGGTATTCAGGGTTGCTGTTAATAAACTGTGCTGCTCGCTGCTCATTGTTAATGGTTATCGACGCGGTAATTGAGCTGCCATTTGTCTTGATCAGCATTAAATATCATCCTCTATCACAAGAATGTTTCCAGTGGACAGGTCCCTAGAAATCAATTTCACCACTTCGCTAGGGGCGATAATGAACGGAGAAGGATGCTGATCACCATCGACCGACTCAAAAAGTCCAAAAGGGCTTTCTATAGATGTTGCCATTTTTCTCACAATAACTTTTGCTGCTTTACCTGGTGGGCAGGTGTATGTGGTCTCATTCGGAATAAAACCATCCTCGTCAGGATTGCTTGTCCCGGCCACAGTAATGCTTAAAAAATTTCTGGCCACGTTAAACCCCTCCAAACATACTGTTATCAAATAAAAGGCGTGATCCTTGAATTGGCTGCACAGCTGCATCCACTTCGCTCTTTGTGTAATAGCGCCCGTCATGGTCAGCACTGGTTCTATGTACATTCATGGCACTCGCCAGTAAAAGCGCCTCGTCTGAGGTGCTGAAACGCGAAGCGGTAGCCACAATATTGTGAGTGTGACTGTCATCTGAACGACTGTTAGCGGTTGTTCCTGATAGCGTGCTTGGCATACCCAACTGAATCGAGCGATTGGCGCTCAGATCGCCACCTCCCACTAAGCCGCTACCTGCGGTAATTGTGCGGCTTTCAAGTGCATTGATCGCACTGGTGTTAGCCTCTACGTCGTCTTGCAGCGTAGAAACGCTACCTGAAGGATCATTGCCTGCCACCAGCGCTTCGGTTTGTGCTTTGGTGTAATAGCGTCCGTCATGGTCATCGCTGGTACGGTGAGCGTTCATGGCACTCGCCAGTAAGAGCGCGTCATCTGAGGTGTTGTTGCGTGCCGCTGTCGCCTTGATGGCATGAGAGTGACTGGTGTCGGTACGGGCGTTGGCGGTCGTTCCGGAAAGCATGCTTGGAAGGCCCAGGGTAATGGTTCTGTCTGAGGTTAAATCACCGCCACCGACCAGGCCGATACCTGCAGTAATAGCGCGACTCTCAAGCGCGCTAATGGCATCGGTATTGCTGTTCACAGTAGATTGCAAGCCACTGGTATCGCTTGAAGACTCAACGTTGGCAAGCGCGGTATCTACTTCGTTCTTGGTATAGTAACGCTCATCATGATCGGCGCTGGTACGGTGGGCATTCATCGCACTAGCAAGCAACAAAGCATCATCTGAGGTGTTGTTACGGGCTGCTGTCGCCTTGATGGCGTGGGTGTGGCTGTCTTCCGTCCGCTCGTTCCCTGTGGTGCCTGTTATCATGCTTGGCACACCAAGCCGGATACTCCGGTCAGCGCTCAGGTCGCCGCCACCAATCAGCCCATTGCCTGCCGTTATGGAGCGGTTCTGTAATGCGTTAATGGCACCAGCGTTGGTTGAGATATTCCCGGTATTGGCCGCCACATCGTCCTGCAGCGTGCTGATGTTGTTGGCGTTGTTACTCGTGCTGGTTTGCAGTGCGTCCAGCGCGTCACCCAGTCCACCTGTTTCATTGACGATGTTATTGACCGTCGTTTCGATATTGCCGACATTCTGGGCCAGGTCATCCACGTCAGATTGCGCATTATCAGCAGCACTCTGGGCGTTATCAGCTGCCGCTTGCGCACCGTCGGCGGCATCCTGAGCACCGCTTGCCGCATCGCGGTTATCCAGCACCTGCCTGGTCCAGTCATCCAGGCGCCGCTTATCGTTGGTGTCCGTTGCCGTGACTTCCACCCCATTAGGGTCGCGCTTGTCCGCATCAATCCACGCCTGTTCCAGCTTTTCGTTCAAGCCGTCCAGTAAGTCCAGCGCTTTATCCAGTGCCTCCTGCGCGGAAAGGTGAAGCATTAAGTCGCCGTTCTCATCAAAGCCGATCATCTTGTAGCGTCGCTGCGTCGGATTGGCGAGAATTTCCTGGCTCTTCATGGCAGGCGTAAAGGGCAACTTGACGGCACGGCGTATGTCCTGCTCTGCCTGTTCAAACCCAGCCTGAACCTGGTCAAATTTGCTATCAACATGCTCGCCCCGCGCCAGGGTACCAGGCTGAAAGCGTCGTCCTTCGTTGCTGTTGTCGTAATAGGTTTTCTTAGCCACGCTTTAGCCTCCTGGGTTGAAAATGCAGGTCATACCCCAGCAGTTCATGGGGGGCATCATGGGTGTCGGAGAAAATGGCAAAGTTGACGGAAGTGGCGGTACCGGGCAGGTCAATCATCTCGATACCCATCACGCCCACCGACCAGTAAAATTCGTTCCAGCTGTCGATATTCCAGAGTCCGCCGCTCAAGATAAAATCAATCGGGAAGCGGCACGGCAACGCCACACGGCAATCGCCATACTCAAAGCTGGGCTGCACCCAGATACGCGACGATGTGCCAGAACGGATGTCGAAGAAAGCACGACGGAACCGCTTGCGCATGCTGGATTGGTTAATGTCGTTGTAATTCAGGGTGAGAAAGGCGCGGATGGCTTCACCATTAAAGTCATCCCCATGGTCCAGGCGATACACACGACCTTCGTCATCGCCCATCATCAGGAACTCTTCACCGGAAAACAGTTCGGCGCTATGGGCAGCCGCCACCTGTACCGGGTATTGCACCTGTGTGATACCGGTCGGGCTCATATAGAAGCCGGTGCCGTTATCAAACCAAACCCGGTATTGTGCCTTGCGCTTTGAGACGCCGCTGGCCACCACGCGGTCAGGCAAACCGCCCTTGGTGAATAGCGGCTCCACCGGCGCGCCTGGGTGAAGTGCCGAGAAGTCACCAAACTCCTGCGCTGCCTGCAGTGCGGTAATACCGCGCTCGCTGACAAAGTACGGCTGTAACATGGTCTGGGCGGAATGCTCACGGGCTCCGGTGTTGGGGGCTGTCATCACCAACTGCCAATCCATTTCACTGGTGCCGCGTAGCATCTGGATGCTGTCACGGGTCAGAATGTGCAGCACGCCCCCCACGCCAGGCACAATGCCGGTAACGGTCTGGCCAACACCGATTTCACCGGCGCCACCCGTTGCCGCATTCCAGTTGAGTGGGTCACCGATACCGGAAAACTGCACTGACCCCGCAGGATACCCAAGGAAAAGATGGTTCTGGTGTACGGCAATGCTGGTGGCACCAGGCTGAGCGTCCGCTATGACGGTCAAGGTGTTATCTTGTGCCAGCTCAAACGGCTTGCCGCCTGCCACACCATACAAGGCGTTACCCGCGTCAGTGGCGTAAAGGTTGCCCTCAACCAACGAATGTCTGGAAGGCTCAAGGCCACCAGCGATCAGCACCCATTCCTGATTATCCGCATCAATATCAACTAGCTGGTAAAGGCTGGCTTTGTTATTGGCTCCAACGTTTTCAGGTGGTCTGGTGACGGTGATTGTTGCCATGAAACGGTTAACCATCACATCATCTAATGGTGCGCCTCCCGGCAGTGATAGCCGAAGCCAGCCATCATCTTTTATTTCCTGAATTTCAAAACGCCGGGTCAGCTCATCCGATTCAACATCTAACCACCAGCCTACCTGCAGATCGATATTGCCGAAGTCAGCGCGAAACAACAGGTCTAGTGTGTATGCTGGCGAAGCAAGAAAGTCCGTGTCGTACATGGCAATATAAGGATCATGTGCCAGAGTGTTTTCCTCGCTGGAAAAATGCACTCTTGCCTCAGTAGCCCCTTCGCCAACGCTAAGCAAAGACACAAGAGGCCACGGCTCATAATCACTTTCAACATTGCCCTCAGCATCCCGCCAGCGTATTCGAGTACGGTCGATCACGCCCTGCCAGGTTAGCTTTAGGTACTCCCCGTTACTTTTCACAGGGAAAGGCTTGGTTGTCCGCGTGTTACCTTTTGAACCGGCCAGCGTGTCGAACCTGCTACCGGTCGAAAACCAGCCCGCATCAAACCCGGTTACCAAGTCAGCGCTTGGATCATAGATAATAAGGTCTGACGAGACCGTCCCGATAACTTCTGGCTCGGTTATTATCGATTCGCCATTCTTGCGTATTGCATAGTGCCGATCATAGAAGGTGGCCACCCCCAGAATCGGGCCGACACCGGGCACCTCTGGCCCCATCTGCGTATACCCCTCAATTCGGGCATAGCCTCCCGTTACCGGGCATTCATAGTTCACACACGCAATGGTTTTCCCCGGTGACATTTGCCTGAGCGGCGTCACCAGATCAAGCCCACCGCCCAAGGGAACGAAAATGTTTCGTGTCATGCCAGCGGCTCCCCTGTTTCCATACGCGGCATTTCATCGTTAACCATCTCGACGAACACTCGCGCCTCGCCACGGTCTGCCGCCTGAATCACCT
This sequence comes from Halomonas sp. LS-001, assembly GCF_052983955.1. Taxonomy (NCBI): domain Bacteria; kingdom Pseudomonadati; phylum Pseudomonadota; class Gammaproteobacteria; order Oceanospirillales; family Halomonadaceae; genus Halomonas; species Halomonas sp. LS-001. The sequence goes on along the minus strand of NZ_CM129816.1, from coordinate 1,860,304 downwards.
CTGGCGCGTTCTCGTAATAGCCGTAGTAACGCATTGCCCGGTACACAATCGCCATGTGAAAGCGCGATGGCATTCGGGGAACATCGGTGTTTTCAACCAGCGCCTGGGGGATACGCCAGTATTCATAGGTCACTCGACCATTTGCGTCTGGCGTTGTATCCATCAACAGCATGCCGTCAGGCCTGATCGTGATATAGCGCGGGCGAACGTAGCCGGTATCTTCGCTGTAACGCTCTCGAAAGTCCGGCCAGCTCACTTGTGTCAGCGGAATGCCATTGCACTGAAGGGTGTCAGACGCCCACTCGCGCACATCCTCGGGCATTTCATAGTTGCGAAACTCTGGCTGCACATCAAAACCGCCCTGCGCCCAGGCAAACCGCCAGCGCGGTTGCTCGGTCTGAATTTCGTGCCAAGCCAGCTTGATCCAATCAATCAAGCGGGCGTATTCCCCCCCGCAACCATTCAGCTGAACGCTCTGCGGCCCGTTCCCAGCTGCGCCAACCTCCTGACGCAACCGCTGGCACAGCTCCAGAAACGTCATGGTTTACAGCTCGCGGTGAACGGTGAACGGGTAAGCGGTGATCTCACTACGCTGCATCGTGCGCGGGTCATACTCAAAGCGCGTGGCATTTTCAAGAACGTGTACCACGGTGTCCGGCACGGTGACCTTGACGCCGCGCTTCATGACATACATGCGCCCATTAACGCCCACCTGCACGGGCTGTTTATCGTTGGAATCTTGATGGATGGTGATTTCAAAGCGCTTGCGCTTTGTGTCAGCCGGTGGTGCCGTGATAGCCGGTGGCGGCGCTTCACCCAGCTGTTCGGCAATTTTCTTGCGCAGCGTGTCATCAGTGATGTTGTGTGCGAACTTGATGCCCAGGTCATTGGCGGTCTGCTCAAGCTCAGGGCGTTCCATGGTTGATACGTTAACGTCTGACATAACGGTTACCTCACGGTAAGCGGGAAAGAAAAAGCCCCAGCGGTTGCCAGGGCTTGTGGATGCTACTCAGGGTTACTCAAGGTTGGTCGCGGCAACCTCAAGGCGAGCCAGCCAGGCCTCGTTGAGAATCTTCGCCACAAAGTAGGTTTTCCAACCAACGGAACCACGCTGGCCCAGCGGGTCACCGCCACGCGGGGTGTCGGGGTTCAACACCTTCGGCGTGATGGACCCCTTGCCTTTCAGCGGAATCAGGCCGTAAGACTCTTTAGCGATGTAGACGACCGGATAAACATCGGCATTCCCACCACCGGTGGAAACCATGCCGTTCTCTGCGCCACCGGCGTCAATGAACTTGTCCAGCACCGGCGAGAGCACATAACGCACATCCTCAACCTTACCGATCTCATACGGCAACGCCTTCATGCTGCCGTACTTCTCGGTGGGCACGAAGCCGTTCATGTCGCGGATATCCGCCTCAAGATCGGTGTGGGCGAAGGCAATAAACGCCGCGTCCACCGGCTCGGTGGAATAGTTGGGCGAGCCACCTACCATCTGCGTGACTTTCTTGGCCCGCTGCGCCTTCAGAGCACGGGTGACGGTGCGCTGCTTGGCCAGGCTGATCGGCGTGTTAACGTCTGTGCGTAACGCACCGTTGGCGTATACCACGTTGGTACCCGCTCGGAGCGCGCCCCAGGTTTGCAACTCGATGGTTTCCGCCGCCTGTTCGCCACACAGCATAGACGCATCAGATAGCACCGGGTCTTCCGCCAGATCGTCCACCACGTCGGTGATCTCAACCCAAGCGCCCCACTGCTTGATCTGGACTTCTACGTCCTCATACTGCATCTGCTGAGCGGCGGGCGTTTCACCCTCGATCAGCGGTATATCCACCACCACAAAAGGCACCGGTCGGCGAAACTTAACGGTGTCGGCCTTGTTTTTCGGTAGCGGTTTGGACTGCCCGAACTTGGAAAGCACCAGGATAGGCTCGGCATGAGCCAGCATTTCAGTGGCGGCCCAGGCAGCGGTTCGCTGGCTAATATCGCCGTATGTCGTACGCATTGTGTGTTACCTCACGGTAAGTTGATTAGCGTTGCCGCATTCGTTTTGCGGCGTAATGATCAAAGGCGGCATCAAAATCTTCTGGTGTGCCCCGTTGCTGAGCGGCGCCACGGCGGCTCACGGTTTGCGCACTGGCCAGTCGATCCTGCCGTTTGTCGTGCGTTGCACGGCTGTTATTCCCCGTCGGCACCATGCCTTTGTAGAAGTCGATCAGTGCGGATGCGTCATCGGCACTATCACTTGCTGCCAAGGCTTTAATCGCCGGGTTCTGTACCTGCAACCATGTTTTAAATTCAGGCGCACGAATCACATCACGCCAATCTGAGTGCCGGTCTTCGAGACGGGCATATTCCGATTGTATGGCTTGCTCATGGGCCTGTTGCTGGATGGGTTGAACGGCGGATTGCAAGGAGGCAATCTGTTGCGCAAGTTGCGCCTGTTTCTGCCGGTCTGTATCAAGACGGGCCTCAACGGCGCGCGCCATATCCGGAAAATCGTCTTTGAACGCCTGCCAATCATCGCTACCCATCTCCTGGGCAACTTCATCTCGGCGCTCATCATCGGTTTTTTCCTGACCGTTGGCGTGCTGGGTTTGCTGCTGGCGTTGCTGCAGCTGCTGCTGTAGTTCGTTGATCTGCCGCTGGTAGGCACCTAATCGCCCCCGCTGGCTGGCATCGGAATGTCTGAGTTTCTGGTTTTCGGTTTCAAGCGTTTTTAGTCGCTCGCTAACATCCGGCTCCGGTGCTGGTTCAGGCGCGGGTTCAGGCTCAGGCGCTTCCTCACGATAATATTCATCGCGCTCATCCGGTGCCGTACTCTTACCGGCGTACTCGTCAAACGCTGAATCAAACTCATCGTCAGCTTGGGGGGTGTCCTGCGGCTCTTTATCAAGCGGCTGGGTATCGGTTTTCATAGCGGTTCTCCCGAACGGCTGTCGTCACTACGTTAGTGCCTCACGGCATGAAAAAGCCCGCACTCCTTGAAGGAATGCAGGTATAAAAAAACCCGCATTAGCGGGTGAGTTAAAAATCAGTTTTGTCAAACAATGGATTGGAATGAGTCAACAGATGCTTCACTGCTATCTAGCAGCTCAAACAAAACTCTATCCCCTTCAACAAAAACCTGATTATTATTAGGAAGCTCCCATCTAGCATCATCACGCCAGCCAAGCAGCTCGACGCCGACTGTTTCAGACCACCCTTGCTCGATATTCGTAATTCGAACCGTATGATCCGTTGGCGCATCACCGCTGATAGAAAACCCCCCGTCATAGATGGAGAAAAATCTTAACGCAAAGATTTTAACAATCACCTTGTCAACGGGAGCGCCCCAACGGCCATCTTCAGAAACTCCCACCCAAATGCAGCCGGGCTCATTAAAAATCGGCGCTGTTTTATCAGGGTTAGGCATTAGCAGTGTTTCGTTATCACCAACTGGGAATACAGCACTTCCTTCAGTCGTGATCACTTGTACGTAAGGTGTTTCAGATTCAACAATCGCAAAGCGTTGGTTGTGTTTAGCCAGGCGTACTGTAGGAACTGTTACTGGCGGAAGCTCCGCTGACTCACCACCGACACCATTACCTGCCGACATAAACAGAAAATTGCTCACTGCGTCACCTCCCATGCTCCATCGCCTACCAGCCGTAAAGCGCTAACCGCACCGGCTGCCAGGTCGGTCGTGTTATCAGATACATCGCCCTGCGGCCACGGGTGCCATTCGGCCTCGCCATTACGGATCGCCGCATAAGGGCTTAACGTGGCCTCTACCCGTGCGCTACCGCTGGGCATCACCGCAATCGCGGTCAGCCGGCCGGTTGATGGAATCAGTAGCGGCTCGCTTTCACCTGCCACCGTTTCCTTGTGATGCCATCGACGGGTGGTTGTGCCCGGCACCGTGAGTTCACTCAGTTGGTTCATCGCTTTCTCCTGTGGTGTGCGCTTCATGCGCGTGCTCGATCAGGTCATCCATCACGCGAATTTCTCCGCGCAACCGCTGATCAAACTCGGTGCCGTTGATAAGCGACTGCACGCAATCAGCGCGCCGCTCGGTCAACCAGGCTTCCACGGCCTGCCAAGTCAGGCTGTGTATGTCGATCTTACCCATAGCTATCAAACCCTTGGGCCATGTTGTCACGTCGTGCCAGGCGGTCGTTCTGGCGGTCGGTCAGCCGTGCCGCCTCTACATCGCGCTGGTTCTGTAGCTGGGCTGCCGTTTTCTGCATTTCAAGCTCCAGTTTCTGGCTCTCAAGCCCGGCTTTCTGTTCAAGTTGTGCCAGCGTCAGCCCTTCTTTCAGGGCGATTTCAAGGCGCACCCGCTCCTGTTCAGATTGAAGCTTTGCCGCCTTGTACTGTTGCTCGAATTGCTGCTCCTGCGCTTTCATCTGGCTTTCCTGCTGCCACTGCTGGGTCTTCAACTGCAGTTCCTGCTCTCGCAGCTGCAGCTCCTGCATCTTGACCTGCAACTCTGGCGGCGGGCCTTCTTCCCCCTGCGATGATTGCTGCTGCTCTACTTCCTCGTCGGAGTAAGTCACCGTATCCACCGGCACCTGCAGCGTGCGCAGTATCTCCTTGTACAACCCACTCCAGTTTGTAAGGTCAGCAAAAATGGGGTTCTGTGCCGCCACCTGGGCCAACAGCATCAGCTTTTCCTGTTGTTCTTCGCGGGCAATCAGCACGCTCGTACCTCTGGCCAGCACATCAAAATCGCCTTTGATCTCGGCCCGGTCGGTGTACATCATGTGGTAGTCGTAGAAGCGGCGAACCGTGGGCACGCTGATACCGTCGTCAAAATTCTTGACGGCAGAGCGCAGCACGATGTTGGAGTTGTTCATCAGCATCTGCATGCCGGACGCAGTGCGGGCGCCAGGGCCGTCGCCCATGCCTTCACCCTGCAGCAGAATGGGCAGATTGGTTTCGGTATCCGCCAGGCTTTGCGCCATATTGAAGATGGCTGCCATATCGCCCTGGTTATTCTGTATCTGCACGCTTAGGAAGGCTTGATCTATCGGCGCATCGCCGGTGTACTCCCACACTTTGTTGGGGCGTATCGTCCAATCGTTATCTTTTGGGCGTACAGTACGTTTATTGACCACGATCTGCGGGCCAGCGGATAGCCCGGCGTTGTCCATCATCATTCGCCAGGCAGCGTTGACCACCTTCTGCGGCTGACGCATCAGGTAAGGCACGCCAAAGCCGAAAATGCTTGCTGAGTCCTCTTCCCAGTTGAACACCGAGTATGGCAATTCGCCGCTGTCCAGCGGGTGCATGGCGGCTTTAATCACATGACGGCCCACCATCAGTACGCAACCGGTGTACTCCACCAGTGGGTCGTCGTCGGTCTCGCAACCGCACGCTTCAAGCTCTTCTTTGTCCAGCGGCCCCCAGTATTCCCACAACTCGTAGCGGCTACCGTTGGCCACCGTGTCAACGCCCGTAATCTCGCGCAGGTCGTCGCGCCTGTCCTGGGCAATGTGGCCACCATCATCGTCTTTCAGGGCACGACGTAGTTGGTCTTTCATCACACCTGGCAGGTCGGCCAGTTCTCGCAGCTGTTTGCGGTTGATCAGCTTGCGCTCGAAAACGAACTCCGCTTCCCCCATGTGGGCAGCGCTCATGTCCGGATAAAAATCCCAAGGGTCCACGCGCTCAACCACGGGCCTGAACTCTTCCTGCATCTCAACGAACGACTGCCCCGTCTGCTCGTCAGTCAGCCAGGCGCGGCGGGTGCGGTTGATAATGCTGGGCCCCTTGAGGATGCCGATACCGGTGATACAGGCATCTTGAATCACATCGCGCACATGGGCGTTATAGCGGCTGTCGGCAAAGTCATCTTCGATCTGCTTTTGCATCGCCCTTGCTGCATCGTCTGCCACCTGCTGTGGGTCGGGCGCTTCGGGCTGCCCCATGCCCGGCTGCCCTTGCCCTGGCATCATGCCCTGCTCTGGCATCGCCTGCGGCTGCATCGGGTCTTGCGACATCCCTTCCTGCATCATGCCGGACTGCTGCATATCCGCCTGCATCGGCGGCTGCACTTTGCTCATCACCGGCACCGGCGTCGATTTAACGGCAAAGTTGGTATCGTCGTTGGGCAGTAGCATGTCGCTTAGACGGGCAATCGCGGCGCGGGTCTTATTGCGCGTGATATTGACGTAGACACTGCTTTTTTGCTGCATGCGCCCCAGCTCGTCAGGCGTGTACTTGCCGTTGTACTGCCGCAAGTCCTCCAGCCAGCGGGTCTCAATCTGGTCACGCGCTGCCACCTGATCATGAGCCAGGGTGTGCAGTTTGCTACCCAGCACATTCAGCTCTTCTTCCTGCTGCTGTTTCAGTGCTTCCGCTTCCTCCGGTGTCAACTCAACCGGCGTCTCGTCGTCTTCGTCTGCCATCACGGCAGTCGCTTGCTGTTGCATATTAGTATCCTGCTGTGGGGTCGCCGGGCAGTGAACCGTAGCCGATCTGCTCAACCGGTCGCGTCGTTGCCAAGTGCAGCTTCATCACCAGGTATCGGGTGGCGTCCATCAGGTGGTCGTTCTGCTTGACGATCTTGCCTTTCTCATCGCGTCGGTAAAGCCGGTACTCGCTTAACCAGTTCTGCATCGTGCTGAACACCTTGAGTCGCCCGGTGCTAAGTCGGTCCAGCATTTCAAGCAACCCGGCCTCAACGCTTTTGTCAGCGGCGGTCAGGTTCAGCCCTTCATCCTGGTAAAGCGTCATCACGCGTTTGCCGTCGCTCTGATTCGTGCCTGCATAGTCGATGATTCCAGGTATCCAGTCGCCGCGCATCTTGATCGACTTGGCGTGTACCGTCGGCTCTGCCTGGCCCCGGTAATGCTCGCTGTACAGGTAAAGAATGTCAGTGTCGCGGTCGTGCGCACCCCAGATGCCCGCCGTCTTCTTCCAGCCTACGTCCAGGCCATAAGCACGCGCCCACCAGCCAGGCAACTGGAAGGGGTCACAGATAATGTCCTCTTCCGGTACCGGATAGATGGCACCAGAGCCAAGCGTCGGTGTGCCGTTCATGCGTGCCTCAAGTTGGTGAGGGCTGATACCTCGGGCCATATCGTCAATATCCTCTTGCTTAAGGTGCGGCGCGTCTGCCCACCCTGCCTGCACGACGTAGCGGCTCAACGCAGGCCTACCATGAAAGTAGCGCCTGCAATCGTCAGCGTGTCGCCGCTATTGAGGTGTGGGTCTACCTGCCGCGCCACCTTCACCGACAACATGCCTTCCTTGATGCCGCGCTCCCGCACCAGGTCAGCAATACGCCTGGCCACTGCCGTAGTGCGGTTCTGGTACTTGGCGCTAACGCTGCCCGCGAGGTATTCGCCTTGGATGGGGTCGGTCATACCGGCTCCTGTTCATGTTTGGATTCAAGAAAGGACACAACCAGTTCTGTCAGGCCAGACAATGGCGTGAACGTCATCATCACAATGCCGCGTGTGGTCATCGTCCTGATCAGGGCTTCGTCGTACACGTCTTTGGGCACTTCTTCATCCAGCCACACCACGTCCTGCTCGGTGCCCTGGAAGATACGGCGCCCTTGGTCATAGCTGCGCAGCATCAATCGGCTGGTGCCACCGCTGGCATGGCTGACGTTGATCTCTTCGTAAAGGTTGGCAACGCCGCGTGCCGGTGTCGGCTTGCCCAGCTTGTCGCGGGGAATCAGACCGCTGCCGAACTCTGGGGTATCCCACAGCCCGCCAAGCAGCTTGGATTGAATAATGTCGCGTGTCGTCTGGCTGGTATCGCCTGCAGCGAGCGCCGTGACTGGCTTATCAAAGGTGCGGCCTTCCCACCAGTCGGGATACTCGCCCGTAAGGTGGTACGTCATTTCCCCGCCACCAGCGATGGTCTTACCAACGCGGTTACCGGCCATGAAAAGCCGCTCTTTGTGCTGTTTGCCTGCCCTGAAAAACTCCAGATGCTTTTTGTACAGCTCACGCCGGTAGGGGCCGGTGTCGGGAAATATGTCGCGTATCAGGTTGTAGCGCTTGCGGCGGGCCTTCTCTTCCAGCGCTGCCAGCAACGCCAGTCGGGCAATACGGCTATCATCACTCACCTTTCACCTTGCGGGTGTACTCTGCGATACGGGCATCTAGCTCGTCATCGGTTAGCTCAGCCTCTGGCGCTTTAGAGTCATCGTCTTTCAGGTCAAGGCCGTAGTTCTGGCGTTCAAGCTTCACCACCCGCTCAAGGGCTTGAGTGCCATGGCCCATGCACTTACCGACATACTCCAGCGGCACATCGATCTCTGCCGTTCCTCCGGTGGGTAGATCTACCTTGATCTTGCCTTCAGCTAGCTGCCCTTCAAGCAATTCAGCAAAGCGTTCAGCAATGCCCCGCCAGCGCTCAAGGTTTTTACGGTGCCCCTTAACCACGGCGGCGTTCTCGTTCGCCGCAAACTCAACGATGGCATCATCCTGCTCAGCCAGTGCTTCTTGAGCCTCCGGCGGCAGCGATACACGGGTAATCTTTTCCTGGGTGCGCTCACGCACACGCCCGCTCAGGTCTTTCTTCCAGCCGTACTTCTTTGCGCGACGAGAAATGTTTGAGCGGTTAACGCCGTGGCGCGCTTCTAACTGAGCAAGCGAAAAACGACCGGTTCGGTACTCACGCTCGATCAGCTCCCAATCGTGTCGTTTCGCCATAAAAAAAACGCCGCCATTGCTGGCAGCGCCTCCTGTGCCTTTGAGATATAGTTACATCTAATTTATTTTTTATATAAAAAGGTGCAGCATGCTAGAAGAATTTGTTTCTTTAACTCTTAGCTTTATCAAACAACTACCAATAATAAACTCAACGCCTAACCAATGGGTTAGTGCACTCATTGGGTTACTTGCGCTATTTCTCACATGGAAATTTAGCAGGCATAACGGTTCAAACAATTACATGGAAAAAAGAAGACAGTTTCTAGTTGACTGCAAGCCTTTATTCAACAATCAATCGATGCAAAAACATGAAGAAAAACTAATAAAAGATTCATACTTATCTCTTACAGGAAAAAAGCTTAACATACTAACCCTTAGATTATTAATTGAAATATCCAACACCAACTCTACATTAACAGAATTTATTATAGCCGGACACCTAATTAAAATAAGAAGAAAATCAATCATAAAAAAAGATAAAAGCATTTTATTTAGAGTGCTCTCCTTGACTCTTTTTTTTGCAGGAGTTTTTCTTGTACTGGCTATTTATTTTTTCATTCTACACACTTTACCAAACCACCTTAGCAATATAACAACAGATGAATCAAAAAAAGCTATTACAATTATGTACTTATTATTTTTCGCAAGTGGAGTCTTTGTCACAACCATCATCACTCGCTTTCTACAGAAAAAAATAGATGAATGGGTTTCATTACGAAGGCTTTTGAAACTTAACTAAAAAAGCCCAGGCGTCTCACGACGTGCCGGGCGGGGATGGCTGTGCCTCACGGCATGGCCTCTTGCAACGCTTCACAGCGTGGCGTGTCGCTTCACAGCGAGAGTCTAATCAGCTTCAACTAAGCGTTTCTTTAGTGCGTAGCCTTCCAGCTTCCACAGCTCCTCAAGAGCATTACGCTCTGCATTCTGCTTGGCAATCTTCTCGCCTAGTTCAACATTGAAATTTTCAGGCGATGCGCAAGCGCTCACGCCAGTGGCAAGCGTAAAGCCATCCTTATCGATAGCGGTACAAACGGTGGTGGTCGTGCCAGGTACCACGTGACAGTAGTACGTTACATGGCTCATCAGGCTATCAATGTCAGCTGGCGTAACACGCGGCGCGGTCAGACCCTTGTCCTGAATCTCTTGTTCAATCGCTTGATCATTCATCTCGACTTCCTCACGAAGTGTTGGTTTTATTGCTTCCAGTTTCGGATACCCTTTTCCACAGAGCGCCCTACAACGTAGCCCCCCATGCCAATGGTTATCGCATCCCATAGACGTTCCGGCAGTTCCAGTTGCAGCCCGATGCCGAACATAGCGCCCAAGTAAGGGGCAATCAGGTAGTTGTTACCGATGATGGCAACGATGGTCACCATCAACAGTGGCCGCCAGTTACGTTGCAGCCAGCTCTCGCCCTGCGCTTCCGCTAAGATCACCTGCATCTGCGCCTTGAGCGCTGAGTTATCAGACTCGATCAGCTGAGCTTGTATCTCCTGCTTGAGTCGCGCCGCTTCGTCTTTGTCCGTCACCGCTTTATCGATCACACCGAACAGCGGGCCAGTCACTGCGCCAAGTGCTTTGCCGATCAGGCTCACAACCCACCTTCCAGCGCCGACACACGGCCATTCAGGTCATCAATGCGGGTTTCGATATGATCCAGCTCACGCCGGGCATCTGTTGCACGGTAGTAGGTTTCACCCCACACCTTCAGCTCCTGGCGCAACTCAGCCAGCATGGCGCCCTGTGTCGTTAATCGCTCTTCAAGCACAGCACTTTGCTGGCCCAGTTTGACCAGCTCAGTGCCTGCCCACAGCAAAAGCCCTACCAGCAGCACCTGGATAGCGGTCTGCATGTGGCGTTCAAAAACGGAAGGTTTCATTGGCTTGTAGTCGGTTGTCATTCAGCGCCCTCCATATCGATTTCGTCATACCAGTGGCCACTCCACTCTATCGGCTTCTCCTGCCAAGCCGCGTGCAGCTGGTCACGGTAAGTACGCCAATCGAAGCAAGGGCAGCCTCGGCTTTCGTGGCCTGGGAATCCGTTGTGACCCATGATGACCGCCTGCGGATAGCGCCCATGCAGGTCTTTAAGCAGCGGCTCAAGTGCTGCCCACTGCGCGGGTGTAAAGTTATTTTCAGGGGTCTTGCCATCTTCAGCTACACCGCCGACCAGACAGATACCGATATTGCCGGTGTTATGCCCGCCAACATGAGCGCCCATAACGTTTTCTGAGCGTCCTTTCTCTACGGTGCCATCGCGTTTGATGACGTAGTGATAGCCAATGTCACGCCAGCCGTTGCCATCTACGTGCCAACGGCGTATCTCAGCCGCGTCAACGTACTGACTGGCTCGGGTAGCCGAGCAGTGGATAGTGATATATCGCATGGTAAGCTCCAGCGCCTCACGGCGTGAGAAATATGATTAACGTTTTTTACGAATACGTTTTGCTAGCTTAATACTAATAGCGCCTATTGCACCCTGTATATTATCCAGCTTAGACATAGAATCTTTACAGGCTTCCAAATCTAACGGCTCGCCACTTTTTAGTATATTTTTTACTAAAGCACTAATGCTGATTTCAAATTCAGCACATTTATTTTGGAAAAAACTTATATCGGAATCATATTCAGGCAAAGAAATATGCAGCAATCCAGCAATATTACGTTCTGTATCACGCGACTCAATTAAACCGCTCATCAACTTTTGCTGTAAACTCTTATCAGTCGAAGTGTTTTGTAAAATTAAACTTAAATCAGTTTTTAACTTATTCAAACCCTGCCTATAGCTATAAATCTCAAGATAAATGCGTTCCCACCGCTGTAATTTAGCATTGTCATTTAAAGTTTTGCGCGTGAACACATAACTTAAGAGCGCACCAGATAGCGCACCTATAAGAGAGCCAGCCGCCGCACCTAGCATATTCATCTGAGACGCGTGTTTAACGGCATCCCAATCCGTTGGAATATGCTTGATCACTACTTGCAGCGGCTCATTCAATAAGTCTAACAGCAACGGCACTCGCAGGCCCTCATAGCAAAACGCCCCGGCTTAAAGCCAGGGCGCAAAATGGGACAGTAGAAGCATGCTAGATCAAACTGCGGCAGAGGGCAAGCATTCAGGTTGTTTTTGTTTCTCACAAAGAAAACTCTCATCAAGTGATTATGACTCCGCTTGCTCTATGTCGAAAGGCGTGGGCATGCCAATTTCTTTAAGCAGCATCCGACCAAGTTGAGATATTTCAACGTGGTGCTTAAAATCGCCTTTTTTTGGATCAAACTCAGGTAGTTGACCTTTCTTAACGTTCCCATAATTTTTTCTCAATAATCCCATACGAAGCAGATGATTAGGCCCGCTTTCATAGAGGTGTTCATTCTCAATATCTTCAATACTGGAGCCTAAATGAACGGAATGAGGGCGCTTCACATCAGAAAAAGGATTACCATCATTCCCTCCGTATGCACGGCCATGCGCATTCAGAAGCACCATTTCATCTTCATCTAACTCACCTAGCAGTGATAATAAACGCTTTCTTCGAACCAGCTCCGCATCGTCTAGTGTCAATCCTCGTGATACAGCCTCAACAATCATTTCTATGCGGTTATCAGAAGTGGCTCTAGCAGCTTGATAACCACCTTCCTCGATAAGATCAACTTTTTCTGGGTTTTGTAAAAGCGATTCCTGAACAGTCGTTTCCAAGTGTTCCACTCTTTCAGAAAGAGCACGAAGGTATTTAGAAACCCTTTCAGCTCGCTGGCCTGGAATTACATTCCCAATGATCTCAGCTAAAGAGCCGCCCACCATAGGGACTAAACCTGAAGCCCCCTTTCCTATAGATACGAGCTTATCAACTAACTTATCATCAAGCCCATCACTGTTTTTTTGTGATTCGGTGTTTTCTCCCATACACCCCCCTCATGAAGAAAATAAAGCGTAACCTAAGGCTAACCTTAAGACTTTCCCACTTCAAAGGGAAGCCAGTGAGTAGACAGCCACTTATAAAAACACCCTTGCTAAAAGCAAGGGCAGAAATGGAATAAGAGAAAATTCGCGTGTTCGTGCTTATGAGGCAACGTGGTAGGACGAACTCACAGTAAAACATCTAACAATCTGGCAAATTATCGAGATTATTAGACGATGATGAGTCAGCATTTGTCCTCAGGTACTTAGATGCACCGGAACCAGCCACATGGATATCGGCTCGTCTGCCACCTCCGTCAGTGACGTAATACGTGTGAATATTCAGCTCAATATCGCTAATTGCGTCTGCCTTACTACGAGGGGACCACCACTCAGGTGAATTACAGAGCTTCGTGATATCTTTGTCGCTATTTTTTCCTGTTGCGGTTACTCGACGATCAGCCATTGTCGGCCTCATATTTAGTTAATGAATATTACTCCCTAATCAGGAAACAGCATATTCATGTACGCTGGCAATGAGACCCTCGTTGTAGGCAAATGACTACAGTCTACTTAAGCAGCCTTTTGAATCAGCGTAGCCACTGGCGCCAATGCCTCGCACTCCCATCGATCCAATACATCCAGCAACCGCTCCCAGATACCTCCCCATGTTGAGCGATCCCGCCTGCTCCAATCACGGGCGTTAACTCTCTCCCCATGCTCCAACTCAATCCAAGCCGCAATCCTGCGCGGATTATGCAGCCCTGGCCGATTATACGGATAAGTCGTCTCAGCATGGTGGTGTATCGCTGCCGATGCTATCCAGTGCAGTTGCCTGACTGCCTCCGCTGGCGGGTGTTCGCTCTGCCCCTGACCTGGCAAGCGCATTTCCATGCCAACTTGCATCAAAGCGGTATGCAACCATTCCCGATCCTCTGACAGTTCATCGCGAGTAAACGGCCCAAAGCAGTAGCGTGCCAGCGCCTGCAGGTGCTGAGGCTGACGCTCAACAGCGCTAATCACCGCTCCCGATTCCAGCCCATTCACAATGCGCCAGTCATTGTTGTTGCGCTGTGTCGTCTGAACCTGAGCCCCCATGCGCGCTATCTCCTGCGCATACGCCATCACGCTGCCGCGCTGCTCGTGATACGCATCAAAGATCATCTGCCTCGCCGATATAAAACGCATCACTTTCTCCTACCGTTGCGCATTTGTTGCGTTTTCGTTGCGTTATTGCGCAACTGTTGCGTTTTGTTGCCCTGCAGCGTTGCGTTTTTCTCTGCAACCACTTCATTCCAAACGTCTTTTATCCGTTGCGGTGTTGCGTGTGGAAACTTCTTAAACCATTGCGCGTGTACTGCTCGACGTTGCTCACCTGGCACCGCCAGCATTTGCTTGGCAATAAATCGCACCTCACACTCCCTAGCCCACTCAAACCACTCAGGCGGGTAACCGTTGGTGCCACCAAGCTTGCGACCGTCTGGCCATGCTGTTGGCCGCTCTATCACGCGGCTATCTCTTCAATGTGCCAGCCACCGCCATGCTTCTTGGCCTGTGGGTACGCCACCTTGAACCTAAAAGGGTAAAGTTCTGCGGCCACTTTCATCTTTACTCGAGCGTCGTCGGTGAATATGCGCGGGCTACCCTTCGTGTCATGTAGCTCCATCACGCCATCCTCTGCCATAACAGCAAAGTCCACTGTCAGGAATGTCTTATCAGCAAGGCGAAGCTTAATGCCGTCAAAGCGGTACCACTGGATATCACCGGCACGCTTTCGCATTTCGAGGTACTGCGCGTAAGCCGCTTCTGTCTTGTTCATCTGCCCTGCTTTGAGACGGCCAAGGGCAGCAAGCTGCTTATTGTTATGCATCATTTCTTCACCGCCTTAACAAGTTGACGCCTGGCTAACCGATCCAGAGTCAACACGATGGCTTCATTCATTCGTGCCCGGCGCTCGTCACGGCTCAGATGCTTACCGTTATCAATTTCGTGATGACACGTTGGGCAAAGCGCGGCTGTTAACGCATCGCTAGCTTTCTGGCCTCTCCCTCGGTGTTGGTTACTATGCGCGGCCTGGATGCCCCAGGCGCCGCAGAACACGCAGTTCTCAATCTCGTGTACATTGCTCAACCACTGGCGACAGCGGTGTGGTTTGGTGGGCAGATAACATTCATTGGGAAGCATTACGCCACCTCCCTGTAGTCGTGAGGATTGAAGCCTTTAAGGTTCGGGTCGGTCAGCCTGAAACCCAGCCCGGTGAAGTGCTGCCAGCACCGGTCAAGGTATTCAGTCTTTTGCTTTTTGGTCATTGCCCTGGTCACCGGGTAGTCGTGTGGCTCCATCATTAGAGCGATACACTGCTCATAACTCAGGGCGCCAAGCACTCGCTTGCATGCACCACGGTAGGCATCCGAGTCACGGCACAAAATGCCCAAGCCGAAGTGGTACTTGCAGTAGCCTCGATACCATTCCGCGTCACAATCGCCCTGTTGAGCCGCCTGTTTGCACCAAAGGCGCTGCAGCCGGTTTTGGTCGATGCTCCGCTTTGGCTCATGCTTCTGAACCACGATTTCGACTTGGCCCCACTGTTCGATGGCAGTAGTGAGTATGCTGGGCAGACGACCGATAGCGGCCAGCGCCTCGGTCACGCTACTTGCTCGGGAAACGAATGGTTTATTGGCAGGCTTGTTCATGCGGCACCTCGCTGAGTCCGGTAACTCCCCCAATCCAGCTTGAGCGTGGCGCCGCCACCTTCCTGCATGCGGTCAATGATTCGCTTACCCAGGTAGTCTTGAAGTTGGTCAGCCTCAAGGTTGCTAATCAAAATCGTCGGCAGCATCTGCTTGTATCGCTCGTTAATGATCTTGAACAGCATCAGCCGCTCCCACTCAGTGCCAAGCTGCGCACCGACTTCATCCAGAATCAGCAGATCTAAGCCACCCACAAAGGCGCGAATTGCCTCACGTTCACTGGCCCCTTTCTCCTTGCTGAATGCGCGCTCTTTGATCAGGTCAATCAGCTCGTAAACATCAATACCCATGACGACACGGCCACTGACCAACAACGCATTCCCGACGGCATACGCCAGGTGGCTCTTGCCGGTTCCTACACTGCCGGTAAAGATCAATCCACCGCCCTGTGCCAATCGCTCATCAAACTTGCTCACGTAGGCCTTGCACACGCTCAACACATAGGCCTGCTCACGGCTCTGAACATCAAAGGCCGTCAGAGATTTATCCGCGAACCGTTTCGGTATCAGGGATTCTTCACGCAGTTTCTCAAGGCGTCGGCGGTTGCTGGCTTCACTGGTCTGGCTGACTTCGGCCTGGCTAACCCCCCTGGCATCTTCCATCACACACTGCGGGCACCCTGCCCAGCGGCCATTCGGCATTTTGGTGTTGCAAAACGCCCCATGAATCCGGCAATGGTCGGCTTTGGTTTCGGCGTTGCCCGCCAACATGCTGGAAAGCTGGCCACGCACTTCAGGCGTCGTCGTCAATGGTTGCGCCATGGTTACTCCCTTGCCCATTCAGGTAATTCCATGTCGTTGGTGCCGTAAGAACCAACGGGCATCGGCTGCGCAAACCCCTTGCGGCCATCGTTGCGCTGGGGTTGCGCGCCACGGCCACCCTGGCGGTTGATTAACCACTGCGCTTTAACGCCTTGCCAGCCCGCTAGAATGGTCTCGTCAATCGCTTGATCCGGCGTCATGCCGGAGATCGCCTCGCTCGCCTTCACGGCTTCGCCTAACGAAAGCATGAGCGCACGCTGGGTAAGTGGTTTTTTTAACGCCTTCCGGTGGTCGATGAATGCTTTGGCGGCATCCTCAGAAACCCCGCTCGGCAGGTCGGTCAGATCAAGGCTGGCGGGTTTGGCTTTAGCCGTTTTTTTCGAGACGGTAGGCTTTGATTTTTTTGGAGAGGGATCGCTATCCCCCTCGAACGAAGTGAGAGGGGGTATGTCTTTCCTGTCTTTATTTGTCACTCCATCTTGGGGTGATTCAGTTACCCCATTTTGGGGTGACTCACCCCAAGTTGGAGCGTCCTTCCGTTTTGGGGTAACTCGCGATTTCTGAGCTGTAAAATTCCACTCATCTATCTGCTTGTTGATCTTCACCGGCGAACGGCTACCCCCCAGCCTAACCAGCACACGCTTTCGGATAAGCGCGTTCAACGTCTCGCTACATTTTCCTTCTGGCATGCCTGTCATTTCAGCCAATACTGAAGCTGCCAGCCAGGCAGAAGGCTTATTCCATCCATAAGTGGCCCGTTCAACGGCACGCACAATCCGCGCTTCACGGCTTGTGAGCGGCGCTTTCATTAACGCATCAACAATGGCATTCGCGGTGCGGGTATACCCATCTTCCACCTGAATACTCCTGCCCCGGTCTTGCGCGGGCGCTTGTCCGTCATCCCGACGGTCTGGAAACTGGATTATTTCAGCGGTATCGCTCATAATTACCTCATTCACTGGTACTTCAAAGCCCGGCACGCTCCCCAGCGATTACTGCCGGGCTTTGTCGTTTCTGGCTTGCCCTATCAGGGCCTGTTTCCTTCCTAACACCGCATCAACTCGCTATGCTGGCTAGTGCCAGGGTCGTCATCCCTGGTTGTCGCCAATGACACGGCGGCTAAAGGGCACCGCAACCCGGAGCGCCTCGGCTCCCTTTGCTCCTGGCCGCTCGTCAGGGACGAGCCGCTAGCAAGCTCTGGGAATCCCAGGGTTAACCGCTGCAGTGCCTGCTCGCTGATCCCTCGTTGCTAGCGCGATATCAGCAAGCGCTCGCAAGGCGCTATATAAAACCAGGTCTTCCATGACCTGAGCGCTCAGGTCGCTGACCACGGGGATGTTGCCGTGAAAAAGCGCCTGAACCTGGAAGTCAAAATCGATGTGGCTAAAACGATCTCTGCATTAACGGTGCTGATCGTTGTACTTAGCCGCCTCTGACTTCCCCAAGCCCTGGCCGGGGTGCAACCCGGTCAGGCACTTCTCTTACACAGCCCGCAACGTCTGCTTACGCCGTAAGCTATACAGCTGCTCTTTCAGTGGCCCCGCGATAGCTATCGCGTGATCAAGCATCACGTCCTCCACTGCGACTCCCCGCCGCGATGCCTCTTCTTCTACCACTGCTTGATGCTGTGGCGTCATGCGCCGATAAGTGCGCGTTAATGCTGCACGGTTCACAGTCACTCCTTGGGCCTAATCCGGCCCTTCTGCTAGGCGCGTAAGCGCTGCATCATCTGCTCAGTGATGCGGTTTTCAATGAGGTGTGCCATGAGGGCTTCCACCATGTCATCCTGTGCGGCCTGCATGCTCTGGCCTTCGGCCAAGCGCTTTAACAGCACGTCTTGGCGCAGGTTAATGACCTCCATGCCCACCAGGGCGCATTCCCGAATGGCATGGGAGATAACACCGCCATGGCGCATTTCGGCTACCTGTTCCAGCGCGAGGTATTCCGAATCCTTAAAGCGAACGCGAGCAGGATTATCCAGGTGCTCGCCCTCCGCTTTGCGGGTAGTGGGAATACGAGGTTCACGTTTCAGCATTGAGACGTCCTTTTTCATAGGTGCTGAGGTCGCGGCCTTCACAGGCAGGCGGTTGAATGGTTTAAGCGGCTACTTTCTCGATTGCTGCAAACATTTCATCAATGGCACGACCAACCGAGTAACTGGGATTGATAATCGCGCCGGTTCGAATCCGGTAAACGGTGGAAACGTCGCATTCCGCACGCTTCGCAACCGCTTTATAAGTGGCCCCAGATGCGAGAATCGCCTCCAGTTTCTTGGCCAGTTCATCGCCATGCATGGGCTGTTCCTCTCCAATGATCTATATGCATAGGATATGCGTTAATGCATAAAAATCAAGAGCAAATGCATTTGCCGTATGCACAAAGGTCAGCAATCATTGCATTCATGCAAAAAGATACTGTCAGAAAGGTGCTTCAGCGCCTTATAAATGAGTCTGGAAAACGCCCTACAGAGGTGGCGCGGTATGCGGGTGTGTCTCAGTCCACGCTATCGCGAATCCTTAATGGGAAAATTGAGTCTCCAAGTGACCGGCAGGTATCTCTATTAGCAGAATATTTCGGTGTTACCGGTGACCAATTGCGTGGATACGAGCCAATAAGCAGTACAACCGGCTCTACTAAGACAGCTACTCACGATATCGAGCTTCATACCACTGAAATTGTGGAAGGTAATGAGCCACCTCGTTCAGATGAGGTTGACCTACCTTGTTTCCGGGAAGTCGAGTTTTCGGCGGGCGACGGACGTACTCAGATCGTTGAAAACGGCGGGCATACCGTGCGTTTTCCACTGGCCAAGCTGGCAGCACGCGGGGTATCCCCTGCCAATGCCGCCTGCGCCACGGCCAGCGGCTCGTCCATGACCCCAACCATTGCCGATGGCTCTCCCATCGCCATTGACAAAGGCACCCGCCATATCGTCGATGGAAAAATCTACGCACTCGACCACGGCGGCATGTTGCGCATCAAACGGCTTTACAAGCTGCCCTTGGGCCGTATACGCCTGGTCAGCGACAACAGCGACGAATACCCGGAAGAGGTTCATAGCCTGATGGGGCCGGATGCACCGAAGATCATCGGCAGAGTCTTCTGGTGGGAAGTCTTTGATTAAGCGATTTAGAAAATCTAACCATTGGGTTATAAAATATGACGACAAAAGCTAAAGAAACGAGAAAAAACACTTCACAAAAGCAAAGCTTGCTGAGAACAGTTTTTTCTGGTTGCGGCTTTGAGGAAATAGTATCAGAAAATATCACATTCACATTTAAAGGAGACTCTTCGGAGTTTGATTACATCTTTGCTTATAAAAACTTATTAGTTATTTGCGAAGAAACCTCCGTTACTCAAAACACTTCAGAGCATTTCAGAAAAAAGCAATCATTTGCTACACTCTTTGAGCAGGATTTGACCAACGCTTTAAACAAATACTCTGACACAAACAATGAACTTAGAAATTATTTAGATATAAATGAATATGAAACAGATGACTTGGAAGTAAAGTTTCTTTATTATTCAACTCAGAAAAACCCCAGCGCTAGCAATACATCACCTTATATTTTACTAACAATAGATGCGGCAAAGTATTTTGAGAAAACAATTAAAACAATTGGCAAGTCAGCAAAATTTGAACTCCTTAAATTTTTAAAAGTACAACTAGCTCATTTGGGGGACCAAAAAATAAAAGGTCGCCCAGAAAACACATCTGAAGACACCTTCAATGCGTTTGCATTGCCAGCTAAACAAACGAACTACCCTGATGGTTTTTTAATAATTTCCTTCTATGTAGACCCAGAAGCTTTGATTGAACGCGCGTATGTCTTGAGAAGAAATGGATGGGAAAAACCAGAAGTTTCATACCAACGCATGCTAGACAACAAAAAACTTAAAGAGATGAGAGAGCACCTTTCAAATGACCAGAAAGTTTATATCAACAACCTAATAATAACGCTCCCAAACAACCTAGGAATTTACAATACCACTGACTCTGGCCAAAAAAATCAACTAAACAAAAAAGAAATTAACGGAGTAACTCCGGTAGAAATCAACTTACCCAGAGAATTATCGACTATAGGAATCATTGATGGACAACATAGAATTTATTCATATCACGAAGGCACAGATGAACTAGAAAGAAAGATTAAAAGAGTTCGCAAACGGCAAAACCTACTTGTTACAGGATTGATTTTTCCTGAAAGCTATTCCGAACAAGAAAGAGTTAGCTTTGAAGCAGAGCTTTTTTTGAATATTAATAACACGCAAAAGCCTGTCGCTTCCGCATTACGTCAAGAAATAGAAACCTTAGTAAATCCACTCTCTGGTTTAGCAATTGCAAAAGATGTTATAGACCAACTCTCTAACAGGGGGTCACTAAAAGGCCTACTTAAAGTTTCTGTATTTGATGACAGCAAGCTTGTCGCAACCTCTTCTATAGTCCGGTATATTTTAAAACCACTGGTTGACCCCAACTCTAAAGGTGCAAATCAACTATTTAAGCTTTGGGAAAAAAAGACAGGCCTTCAACATCTAACGCAATCTAACCGAGATTCTTATATTGACTTTTGCTATTCGGTAATTAATGATTTATTGCTTAGTATAAAGCTAAATCTTGTACACAAGGATATGTGGGAGGCTCGCAGTAAAAAAGGTAAAGGTATACTTTCGCCGACAACAATAAATGGCTTTCTAATATGTCTACGAGAATTAATATCTACTAATAAAATTTATTACGACCCTTCTAACGATTGTATTAAAAACCCTAATTACGAACAAGGAACTAAAAATATTGATAGCTTTGATTTTTTAAGTTATACTTCTAGCGGATGGAATGACCTTGGAAAAAAAGTTTATTCCGAATACTTTGAATAGCTTAGGCGTTAAGATGGATATCATCTTTAGAAATCCGAAAAAAACACTTGATAACTATAATAATGGCGGTAAGGCTTCTATTTATCAAGGGGATTATCTTAAGCTCATCAAATATATACCAGATAATTCAATTGATCTTGTGTTTTCTTCTCCTCCATACTGTATTGGTAAAGCGTATGAATCGACAAAAGAGCTAGCTGATTTTATCTCTTCACATGAATTAATTTTTAGCGAGCTTGTACGTATATTAAAACCTGGTGGTAGCATCTGTTGGCAAGTTGGGATGCATGTTAAAGATGGTGTTAGCACGCCGCTAGATGCTCTGGTTTATGCAGAATCGCTTAAGCACCCTAGCTTAAAGTTGAGAAATAGAATCATTTGGACTTTTGGTCATGGTCTTCATTGCAATAACCGTTTTAGTGGCCGACATGAAACTATAATGTGGTTTACAAAAGGTGATGACTACATTTTTAAATTAGATGAGGTTAGAGTAAAGCAAAAATATCCCGGAAAAACATCTAGTAAAGGTGCTAATAAAGGCCAGCCTAGTGGTAACCCGCTTGGTAAGAATCCTGGTGATGTATGGAATATACCAAATGTGAAGGCAAACCATGTTGAAAAAACCCAACATCCATGCCAGTTTCCTGTTGCTTTACCTCAAATTTTCATTCGAGCTTTAGTGCCAAATAATGGCGTAGTTTTAGATCCATTCTCAGGTAGCGGTACTACTGCCGTTGCAAGTCTTGTCGAAAATAAAAGCTTTATAGGGTCTGAGCTATGCATCGACTATAACAGAATGTCATATGACCGGGTATCATCAGTTCTGAAGGGTTCACCAAGAATAAGGCCTTGGGACAAAGAAGTAGCTATTCCTAATGGAAATTCAAAGGTGGCAAAAGTCCCTGATGGATACAGCCAGCCAGAAACAATAATGGATAGCTTGGTTCAGTCTCTGGCATCTACTTTCCAGCCTTAAGAAAAACTATTGTTAGTTTGAGATTTTCCACCTAACTATTTTTTCTTCTCCGCCGCCATGGCGGTTTTTTTTATGCCTATAAAAAAATATGCATTTATGCATTGACATGAATTGCATCAATGCATAAATTATATGCATAGGCACATCACAAGACGTGTTAGGCCCTCACAGGCCGCGCTCTTTAACAATCTGATAAGCCTGTCCGTGCGTAGGGATTAACCCCGAGACACCGGCAGGAGTACGCCGACCGGGGCTGTTGAAGTACCGGTGTGATCCGCTACGTAGTGCGGCTAAACGCCTGCTGTCTGGGCTGAGAATACAGACGGCATCCAGATGTTTCCTGCCTTGGTACTTTTTCTTGTGGGTACTGAGGAAGCGCCAGGGAGCATCTGGATGCGGCTTAAATGTCTGGGGCCGTATCGACGCAACGGGTATCGCCTACCCGGCCTTTCGCCCTCTTCGGAGGGCTTTTTTCTGGCATGGCCGCGCATCGTGACCATTCCCGTGCCGCTTCCCCACTCCTAACCATTGCTGTTGGCGCTGCGATCGTTAAACGAGGCGGCACGCCTAATAACGGAGGCTTTATGACACTTCTACCCACTAAGGCAATCACCAAAAGCGAGCTGAATAGGCGCAACGATAAACAAGCAGCAGCTCGTTACAGTCGCCGCCGCGATATTGATAACCGCAATGCTGAGCGCCGCTTACAACAGCAGCTGCGTGAGGTATGGGATGGCTAAACGCTACCTGGTCATTGAGCGTCATCAACATATCGACATACCGCGCTGTGACTTACCTGGCTCGCCTTTTGTCAGCAAGCGAGCAGCACAAAAGGCCGCAAGCAAACTGTCATGCCCAACGCATATCAAGCCTATCAAAAGGAACTGAACATGAAGGCACTCAATATCGAATATCGCGCACAACAGCGCGCCAAGGGTAATAGCGTCACCGGCCGGCCAAAGCTGGCAAGCCGCCCTTTTCAACCCGATTTAAGCAAAGCGGCAGACCGAGCCAACGCGGCGAGAATGGAAGCATACGCAAGCCGCCGCGCTGGTACCGCTGAACCACTACTGCAACTTTGGAGCGCCTAATGAAACGCTCAACAAAAATTCAGTTACGCGCTGAATCCCTCACAGAGTCAATTCATGACGGCGATCCCGAAGGCGTGGCCAAGTTTGGTACCTATCTGGACGAAGTTGGCGACCTCGCCAGCGCAGTCGATGAGTTCACAGCATCAACAACCGTCGCGGATATGGTCGATGCCTATATCCAGTCGGCTGATGGTCAAAGCGTGCTGTACGCCTGGGCAAAAGACATTGCCGAAGATGAGCAGTTAAGCCTCGAAGAAGACCAGGCCGAAAGGAGAGTCGCATGAACGAATGGCGAGTCACCGGCCAGGCAGGCTGGGATGACAAAACCGGCGAAGCCGTCTACTTCGTCACCAAGGGCAGCACAAGCCTGAACGTCAATGACCACGACGAATTGAAGCAGCTATTGAAAAAGGCTCAAGAGCCAGTCCCTCAGCAAGAGCCGCCCACAAAATAAAAGCCCCTTTCGTGCGCGAACACGTCAGGGGCCACTGATCCAGTCGAAATAGATCACCTCGGAGTATAAACCATGACACCTATCAGCGAGAAGCCGCGCATCCGCGTGCCTTCCGGGCGCTTTCGCGTTGTCGATAGCGCCGACCACCTCGAACTATGGCGCCAAGTCGATAAAACGCCGACCACTGCAGTTAAGCCTGCCAAGGTAAAGGGCCAGCAAATTACGAGCCTTGATCCAATGCACGTCATTCAACAAGCCACACGCATCTTTGGGCCGTTAGGCATCGGCTGGGGCTATGACATTGAAGTAGATCGTTATGACCAGGGCGCGCCAGTTTACGACGCAAAAAAAGAAAAGCTACTCGGGCATGAACTAACGCACACCATTCGCCTAGCCCTCTGGTACGACTGGCATGGACGAAAAGGCAAGGTCACACAGTACGGCCATACGCCTGCCGTGTATTACGCAAGCAAAGGTTACTGGGCAACCGATGATGATCCAGCAAAAAAATCACTCACCGACGCCATCAAAAAATGCCTTTCTTGGCTTGGCTTCTCGGCTGACGTTTATCTCGGCAAATTTGATAACAACGACTACACCCAGGCACAGCAGGCTGCGACACGCATTGCAGTGGCAGAAGATCAGGATGCCGAGATCGAGAAATACCGCAAAGATTATGCGGACTGGCTTAAGCGTGAATGCGACACCCTGCGTAACAAAATCCCGCATCCCAAAAGCATCCAGTTGGCAGCCGATGGCGTTCTCAATCGCGTGCCGGACAAAGCCAGTATTGCCCGCGTAGAGCCAGACAAGGGCCGGGAAATGATCACAAAGGCGCGTGATGAAGGTATTGCCCGCGTCTATGCCGAGCAAGAAAAAGCCAAACAGCAGAAAGAGGTAACGACCCATGACTAACGCAGCCCCCAGCACCGATTACAAAGGCGAACTCGTAAAGCTGGATGCCGTTGAGCAGGCCCTGGCAGGGCTGCGCGAAAAGTACGGCACGGTACCCGATATCCAAACCAAAGATGGTTATGAGCTATGTAAGAAAGGCATCAAAGAGCTGACGAGCTATCGCACCGGTACCGAAAAACTCCGGAAGGAAATCACAAAGCCGCACCGCGACTTCATTGAGCGGGTGAACAGCTACGGCAAAGACCTAACCGAGAAACTGCAAGAAATTGAACAGCCATTGAAAGATGCCAAAAAATCAGAAGACGAGCGCGCTGATCGTGAAAAGCAGGAGCGCATCGCAAAACTGCGTGAGCGCATTAACGTGGAAATCTGGAGCTTTCTGGATACCGCTGTTGGGCTCGACTCAAACGGGCTAGCAGAGCTGCACGATGCTGCCGTGGCCATCGACGTAGACGGCTTCTTTGATGTAACAAAAGAAGCCGAAGACGCCAAAGCCGAAGTGTTAAAACGCATCAGCGAGCAACACGGGCAAACGCTGGAACGTGAACGACTTGCGGCAGAGCAAGCCCAGGTGGAAGCCGAACGCCGGCGTCTGCGTGAAGAAGCCGAGAAGCGAGAAGCCGATCAACGTGAGCTTGAAGAACTCCGTCGTGAGAAAGCTGAACGCGAGCGCAAGGCTCAACCAGAGCCAGAACCGGAACCTGAGCCACTGCCCGCTGCTGCTGAGCATAAACCGCTGAATACCAGGCGCTTGAGCGCCGCCGCTGATTCCTACTCAAAGCCAGCGCCCACCGCCGCTAAACCCGAAACAGTCACCATCAGCCGCGGCGATTACGAGCAATTACTGGCTGACCAAGCCAAGCTGCACGCCCTGGAAGCCATGGGCGTTGATAACTGGTCTGGCTATTCCGCTGCCATGGATCAACTGGCCGCCTAACCGATTAACACTTCCCACCATCAGGGGGCCGCAAGGCCCCTTTTCTTTGGAGCTTACTATGAACCCTGTTCTCTTCTTCGACACTGAAACCACTGGATTGCCTGACTGGAAATCACCTAGCGAAAGCGAACACCAGCCACACCTGGTGCAGATCGCTGCAATTCTGGCGGATACCGACACACGCAAGGAAATCGCCACACTGGATTTGATCATTGCCCCAGATGGCTGGGAGATTCCGGCTGAGGTTTCAGAAATTCACGGCATTACACATGAGCATGCCGCCGCTGTTGGTGTAGACGAATCCCTTGCCCTCAACCTCTTCTTCCAACTTTGGGGCCGTTACCCACGGGTAGCCCACAACCGCACCTTTGATCAGCGCATCATTCGCATTGCGGCCAAGCGGTATATGGGAGAGGCAGACGCAGAAGCCTGGGCCGATAAAGAACAATTCGCCGACACCATGCTGCTGGCCAAGCCAATCATGCAAATGCTTCCCAAAGGCCGGTATGGCTACAAGTCGCCGAAGCTGTCAGAAGCCTACGAGTTCTTCACTGGGAAACAGTTGGAAAATGCGCACAGCGCCATGGCCGACACCCGCGCCTGCATGGAGGTGTACTGGCACCTACTCGACCACGAAGCCAAGGCCGCTTAACTCTTCACCCACCTGGGCTGCTGGCCCAACCCCACCGCAAGAGGCAACACGCAATGGAACTTAACCCGCAAGCATTCACCATGATGCTGGCCAAGCTTCGGCGTGGCCAAACGCTGGAAGAACTATCTGAAGCGCTGGTTGAGGCTCAGGAGCGCTGCAAAGACACAGGCAAAATGGCCGAGATCACGCTGAAGGTAAAGATCAAGCCAGAGAAAGGTATGCCAGGCATGTTCATGCTGTCCGATGAGATCAAATCACGACTTCCTGAGTTTGATCGTGGCGCAAGCGTCATGTTCGAAGACGCCAACATGCAACTGCAACTGGAGGACCCCCGCCAGCAGAAAATGGACTTGCGCGAAGTCGAGCTGAAAAAGCGTGAAGCCAAGCAGTTAGAAGAAGAAACCAAACCCACCAAACTTAAGAAGGTGTAACCGATGACAGAGCTAAACCAATCGTTCGTTGCTGACGCTATCGCCGCTGGAACGCAGATGGCAGGCTTTGACCCAGAAAAAGATGAAGCCGTCATGCTGCCGGATGGCTATCGCCTCGAAGACCTGGAGGAATACCGCGAGTCGCCGCGGCGAACGCGCCACAATGTCAGCATTCACAATGCCGCCGACTTCACGACTTACGTCAATCGCTTTAAGAATGAAGCAACGACGGTATATGCCGATCTGTCTGCGACACGATTCACGGCGGTGATTGATCACCCTGATAAGGATGCGCCCGCTTGGGGGCAGCATCGCGCCACATACGCCTGCCCACACTCACGCAGCTGGAAAACTTGGTCAGGCGCTGACGGTAAGAAAATGGTGCAGCAAGACTTCGCCAAGTTCATCGAGGACAATCTGCCCGACATTCAAGAGCCGAACGGCAGCGACATCCTCACCGTCAGCCGAACCCTGGAAGCCAAGAAGAAAGTCGACTTCCAAAGTGGTGTTCGCCTGGATAACGGCGAGGTGCAGATCACCTACAACGAAGACATTCAGGGAACGGCCGGCAAAGGCACGATTGAGATTCCCGAAGTTTTCAAGCTGGGAATCCCGGTGTTTGAAGGCGGTGACCACTATGCGCTTGATGCCCGTCTGCGCTATCGCATCAATGACGGTCAGCTTGTCATGTGGTTCGACCTGCTGCGCCCTGAGCGACTGCTGGAAGATGCGTTCGCGCAGACTATGGTGAGCATTAAAGAGGCGCTTGGTGATGACGTGATGATTTTACACGCCGACGCGCCGCGCTAAGCGCTTAGCTATATAGGGCCTTCGGGCCCTTTTCTTTTGGAGGTCACATGGCCCGAGGCATTAACAAAGTCATCTTGATTGGCAACCTGGGCCAAGACCCAGAAGTGCGATTCACCCAAGGTGGTAACGCTGTCGCTAATCTGAGCATTGCCACCAGCGATACCTGGATGGACAAGCAAAGCGGTCAGCGCAAAGAGCGCACCGAGTGGCACCGCGTCATCCTGTTCAGAAAGACCGCTGAGATTGCTCAGCAATACCTGCGCAAAGGCTCAAAGGTCTACATCGAGGGCCGCTTACAAACACGTAAATGGCAAGATCAGAGCGGCCAGGACAAGTACACCACCGAGATTGTTGCCAACGATATGCAAATGCTGGATAGCGCAGGCCAACAACAAGCCCCACAGCAAGGTGGATACCAGCAACCACCTCAGAATCAGCAACGCGGTGGCTACCAACAGCCACCGCCAAACAATTCAGGCTATGGCGCGCCACAGCAGCCCCAGAGCCAGCGACCACAACAGGGGCAGCAACCGTATGGCGCGCCTGACCCTTCGCAGTACGACGATTTTGATGACGAAATTCCGTTCTAGAAAAGAATAACGTTATCGTAAATTATTCTAAAGAAACGTGATTGTATACAAGGTTGCTTCGCTAAATACATATGCAGCATTACCGCTGCACACTAAATATACGAGGTAACCAATGATTAAATATCAAAAAATCGCGTTCATTTTTCCAGGCAAAATGATTCGTTTAGAAATCGACGCATATCCAGAAATCAACCGGTACGAATACTGGATCATTGATAATGACTGGACGTTCACCCAAGTTGCAATTGCCTGCTCGCCCACGGCTGCTTTGGGACACTCTTTTCAGACCATATTGAGAATGGCTACCGAAATGCCCAAAGAGATCTGGGTTGATCCTGTTGAAGAGTTCATTTCAACACAAGAGACGTTGTGTACGCTTTCTCGATGCAATATGTGGACAAAAAAAGTTAGTTACCACTAATAAACATTAACCTAACTTTTTGATAAGCCAATATAAACCCCGCTTTCCTAGCGGGGTTTTTTATGGAAAAAATATGATTACTCAGACGACGATTAGCCACTTTCACCTTTTCTGTGGCCTGGGCGGTGGCGCGCTGGGCTTCAATCGAGGCCATGCCCGCGTTGGCAATACCGAAGCCAAGTTCCAATGCGTAGGTGGTATCGACGTAGACGCAGGCGCTATCGCTGACTTTCAACGACTAACCGGCACGCCTGGTACTGTGCTGGATATGTTCAGTCGCGATCAGTACGAAGCTTTCCACGACCATGAGCCACCCAGCGATTGGAAGGAAGCCACCCCCGCAGATATCCAGGCAGCAGCGGGTAACCAACGCCCTAACATCATCTTTCTAAGCGCGCCATGTAAGGGCTTCAGTGGCCTGCTTTCTCAAACACGTAGCACCACACCGAAGTATCAAGCTCTAAACCAGCTCACTGTTCGAGGTATGTGGCTAGCCTTGGAAGCTTGGGCCGACGATCCGCCAGAGCTGATCATTTTCGAGAATGTTCCGCGTATCGCCAACCGTGGCCGCGAGCTGCTGAACAAAATCACCAGCATGCTGCAACGCTATGGGTATCACGTTGCCGAAACTACCCACGACTGCGGCGAAATCGGCCACCTAGCACAGTCACGCAAGCGCTTTCTCCTGGTGGCACGCCATGCTGAGAAGGTCCCGCCGTTCTTGTATGAGCCGGTGAAGCGCCCGCTAAAAGCCGTGGGTGACGTGCTTGGGCAAATGCCGTTACCTGGTGATGAGCTTGCCGGGGCAATGCACCGCATTCCTCGCTTGCAGTGGAAGACGTGGGTACGCCTCGCATTCGTTGAGGCGGGCAGTGATTGGCGATCTCTTAACCGTCTGGGTGTGCAAGACGGTTATCTAAGTGACTACCTCATTGTTCCGGATTATCGAAGCGGCTACATGGGCGTCAATAAGTGGGACAGCTACATGGGTACCGTCGCTGGACGCAGCACGCCGACAAACGGCACGTTCAGTATCGCAGACCCACGTTTCAATCAGTCCGCTAAGTGGAAAGATGGCCAAGCTTACGGGGTACGACGATGGGATGGCCCGACAGGCGCTATTACAGGCCAGCAGTCGCCCGGGCAAGGGGCTTTTGCTGTCGCCGATCCACGCCGCAAAGGCCCATCGTATGGTAAGTACTCAATCACGCCCTGGAATAAGTCCACCGGTACAGTGATATCAGGCAGCACAACCGGACAAGGCGCATTTGGTGTTGCCGACCCTCGCCCTGGTCTAAGCCGCTCGAAAGGCGACCATTACTTAACCGCTGGCCATTATGGCGTTGTACCGTGGCAATCATCGTGCGGCGCTGTCTCGGCTTCCGCTGGCCATGACAATGGCAATTGGTCAGTGGCAGACCCTCGTCTACCTGAACCTAATGACAAGCTATTGGCTGTGATTCGCTCACTGGATGGAACCTGGCACCGCCCTTTTACCACTTTAGAGCTTGCCGCTCTGCAAGGGCTAGTTAATCCCAGCGAACACTTGGAGCTTGAAGGGTTAAGCGATAGTGCTTGGCGTGAACGCATCGGCAATGCTGTACCAGCCCCTGCCGCTGAAGCTATCGCCAGCGTGATGGGCACCACCCTGTTACTGGCATGGTCAGGAGAAACCTTTGCATTAGGAAGCACGCCTATCTGGGTGCGCAACGTTGCCGCCAGTCTATCGATTCAACAACCAAGCCCCACCATAAACTAAAAAGTGACCACTTCACGAGGTAAAGCATGAAGCTCAATATCACTGCTCACATCATCGGCGATGATGAAAATGATAAACGCCCGCTAATAGCGGGAGGAAATATCGAAATGGTCAGCGCCCTGGGCGACCTAAAAGCAGAAGTCACTGAGGGCAAGCACAAAGGGCGCATCATCGAGGCCTTTGCTTGGCTCGCTTGCGATGACGAAAGCGCGACAATCAATATTACCGAAGCCTCAACGGGCTACTGCCTTGAGCGAATACAGGCTATTGCCGTCATAAACGGCAAGCCATGTAGCGCCACGAACCTACCGGACGAAGCGTTATGGAACATGACGCCCAACTTCATGGACGCTGCCAAGAAAGCGGGGTTCTATCGCTTCGAGAAAGCAAACGATGCAGAAGCCGACGTTCTTTTCGAACGCATAAACGCTTTGCCGAAAATTAAAACAACTGGATCGTTAGTGGCATAAGAGAAACATGAATTATTACCCAAAACCCATCATGTGCATGACGTGCCGCCACGCCATAGCAGACTGCGGCCATCTGCCCTTCTCCAGCATGCCCATACTGAGCAAAAGCAAGCACCGCATCATTGTCAGCTGTAAGGAGTACCAAGATGCTCGACCAGCTCCCAAACGCCAAACGAATCGCCGCACAAGTAGTGCGTAGCCGGATACTCGACACGCCGATATGGCGACTATCGACACGACTGTTTAAAGACTATCGCCGCCAGTGAGCGGTTTTTTTGTGCCTACAGGCCCTGCTTGGGCCTCGCTGTCCACCAAGAGAGACGCCATCATGGACCTGTTATTAACGCCTGAAGAAATAGAAACCCTGACTGGCCGCAAACGATCAAAAGAGCAATGCACCGCTCTTGACGCCATGGGGGTACGTTGGAAGGTCAACGCCAGCGGCGCGCTGATCGTTGGTCGACGCCACGTTGAACAAGTGCTGTGCGGTGAAAATATCAGCCAGTCACCAGAAACCAAGCGACCTAATTTTGAGGCCTTACACGCATGACGCAGGAAAACCCAGGCATCCCCCGGGTGTATTGGAAAAGCGGCGCATGGAGGTACAAGTGCAACGCCCGCCAGAAAGCACTGGTGGGCAAAAGTTGGATACGCCTGGGGGAAACAGCCACGGAAGCCAAAGCAGCGTATGAGCAATGGCAAGTACGGCTATTCCCCAAAGCGGGCATGGGCCGCATCTTTGACCGCTATGAAGCAGAAATCATACCCGCCAAGCCTGCCGAGGCCACACGCCGCTCAAATATCCAGGAGCTGAAAAAACTGCGCATCGTCTTTGCTGAATGCGAGCCGGAAGATATCAGCGTACATGACATTTATCGTTATATGGATGCTCGCGGCGTTCAGTCCAAAACACAGGCAAACCACGAACTATCATTACTCAAACACATTTTTCGGTACGCTCAGCGCTGGGGCATTGTCGAGCATAACCCAGCCGATCCGGTGGCAAAGTTTAAACTGAAACCAAGGGATCGATACATCACTCATGCTGAGTTCAGCCGCTTTATAAAATTCACGTCACCATGGGTGCGTCGGTACGCCCTACTGAAATACAAAACCGGTCTACGTCAGCGAGATTTGCTGACACTTCGCCTGTCGCAGTTCACCCCAAGCGGCATTATCCTGAAAAGCAGCAAAGCCGGTAAGCAGGCGGTGATTCCATGGGACGATGAACTAACGCGCTTGGTGGAAGAGATAAAAGCCGACAACCTGCTGCGCGGCAGGCAAGGCCCTACCCTCTTTTGCAAGCGTGATGGCATGCCATATAACAAAGACCAGTTTCATAGCCGCTGGCAATACGGCATGCGTAAGGCTATGCACGAAGGCCACACCGAGCGATTCACCGAACATGACTTACGCGCAAAACATGCAACAGACGCAGAAGCCCAAGGGCTGGACGTTCAAGCAAACCTTCAGCACAGTGATAGGCGAACCACAGAAATTTACCTGCGTGCAAAACAGGTCCTGAAGGTCAGCACATTAAACGCTGATATTTTCACAGGTCAGGAAAATACGACCGATAAAGGGTAACGAAAAGCGCGCAAAGAACGGTGGGTAACTAGCCTAAAACGTAAAGTATAACGCCTAACCGTTATACAACTACACGTTAAACTACTGATAAATATACTTAAAAACACATTACATTTACGGTCTTGAAAACCGGCAAGGGTCAATAGCCCTTCCAGGGTTCGAATCCCTGTCCCTCCGCCAAGACTCTATAAGACCAGCTATTTACAGCTGGTTTTTTTATGTCCAACATTCAGTCCACCGAATCTAAAATACTTAGGTGACTGGCATCGCGTAGTATACCCCACCCCTCCTTACGGGCATCAATTGGCACCAGATACCAGCCATAACGGGAGGCCAACGGCCGGTCATGCAAACCAACCGGAAGGTGATGCAGCCCACGGTCAAGCTCTTCCACGGTTTGCCCTGGCGCCAGCCATACTAGTTCTCCGCCCTGCTCTCAAGGCACTCAGGTATTACCATGAAGGCATCAACGATCACGGAGCACTTCCCCTTGACGCGCCTGGCATTCAGGCCGTTGTTCCTCCTCGGCGCCCTGTTCAGCATCCTCGCCATGCTGGCCTGGCTGGCGTTCTGGCATGGCAATCTTTGGATTACCCCCTATGGCGGCATGCTGTGGTGGCATCAACATGAAATGCTGTTCGGCTTTGGCAGCGCCATCATCACGGGCTTTCTGCTCACCGCCGTGCAGAACTGGACCGGGCGACCCAGCCTGTCCGGGGCACCACTCTTAGGCATCGTGCTGGTCTGGCTTTCTGCCCGCGTAATGTTGGCGTACCCAAGTAACCTGCCCGACACCCTGATAATGCTATTAGATGTTGCTTTTCTGCCCTTAGTGGGCTTGGTAATGGCTAGACTCGTTATCGCCGCCAAGCTGTGGCGTAACCTGATTTTTGTGCCTGTCCTGCTGTTATTGGCTGGCGCAAATATCGCCATGCATCTTGGCGTCAGCGATGGCAATGGCGTACTGGTTCGTGATGCCAGTCATTTGACGGTATTGCTAACTGTTCTGTTGATGGTGGTCATGGGTGGCCGTGTGATTCCGTTTTTCACCGCTCGCAAGCTGGGCGTCCAGCAAGCGTCGCCGCCACGTATAGTGGAAACAGGCAGCCTGCTGAGCATGGCAGCGGTCGTGTTTGTTCAACTGCTGTCCATGCTGAACGTTATGCATGCCGATAAGCTGATGACCGTTTTAGTTCTGGTGGCAGGTGTGGCGAATGCCTGGCGTCTGGCATATTGGAAGGGCATTCGTACCTGGCGTGAACCGCTACTCTGGGGGCTTCACCTCAGCTATGGATTTATTGCCGTCGGGCTTGTGCTTTGGGCCTGGCAGTTAGCCAGTGGCGCGCGGGTGGAAGCAGCACTGCATGCCTTGGCTATTGGCAGCATGGGTACCATGATGCTGGCCATGATGGCGCGTGTTTCCCTTGGCCACACCGGACGAATGATTCGCACCTTACCCGGTATTGGTATCGCTCTATCCATGCT
Source organism: Halomonas sp. LS-001 (assembly GCF_052983955.1). Taxonomy (NCBI): domain Bacteria; kingdom Pseudomonadati; phylum Pseudomonadota; class Gammaproteobacteria; order Oceanospirillales; family Halomonadaceae; genus Halomonas; species Halomonas sp. LS-001. The sequence goes on along the minus strand of NZ_CM129816.1, from coordinate 1,826,786 downwards.
CGTCGTGGCAGCACTTGCCCGCTCGGTATGGCTTATTCTGTACCCGGCAACAAGCCACTGGGTCTATAGCCTGGCGATTCTGCTGTGGTGCACTGCCTTTTTGATCTTTGTTGCGCACTACAGTGTGCCGCTGCTAAGTCCCCGTTCGGATGGCAAGCCGGGGTAAAGCCGATTTTTGAATGAGAGTAAACCCCTTAAACCAGCATCCAGGATGCCTGCATGGCGGAACATTATCTTCTGATCAAGCACTGGCATATGTCAGCGGCCTATCTGAGCCTCATTTTTTTTGTGATACGGGCTTTCTGGTCTGTGCGCGAAATGCCGGTACTTAACGCGCGCTGGGTAAGGGTTGTGCCCCACATTATCGATACCACGCTGCTGACCTTCGGGGTACTACTGGCTGTCACACTCAGCTTATGGCCGCTGCCAGAGTGGCTGGGGGCAAAGATTACGGCGCTGATAATCTATATTCTGCTGGGCACCGTTGCCATCAAACGTGGCCGCACTCCAAAGATACGGGCGGGTTCTGCCATCGCCGCCGTTATGGTATTCATCTATATTCTGGGGGTCGCCACGCAGCGGTCGGCGTTTTCCTGGATTGGATAATCAGAACCTAGCGGGAGGGAGGTAGACCAGTGAACATGAAACAGCTGGCCTGGTGTTCTTTGGCGTATGGTTGTATCGGTCTGTGTACGGCAGGTATTGTGCTGCCGCTTCTGCCCACCACGCCCTTCCTGTTGCTGGCTTTCAGAGCCGCCACCAAGGGGTCGCCCCGCTTGGCCCAATGGCTGTACAACCACCCACAGTTTCATCCTTACCTTGATGCCTGGCAGACACAGCGGGCCATACCCGGAAAAGCTAAATGGCTGACATTGATACTGCTCTCTGCAAGCTGGCTAACGCTTTTCCTGATGGACGCGCGCCCACTACTTTTGATCGTACTTTGGCTTTTTTTCAGCGCTGTGACTGCGTTTATTTTCACGCGACCCACTACCAATACTTACACATCACGTTAACGGAAAGACGGACATCGATCACTCAGAGATCATAATGTATGTGCCCAGCACGGCGGGGATGAAGGTTCATTATCTTCGGCGTCTTCCTTCTCAAGCGCCTGCAGAACAGCGGCTTTTAAAACCGGCAGATGAGAGTTTTCCACTTCACGCGCAGCGGTCAGCAATGTCAGACGCCCTTCTCGGGCATACCGCATCAGTGGCAGCAGTTTATCTGGGTTATACGCTAACTCTCTGGTGTAGCGCTCAAAAAACTCACTCCGCGTGATTTTCCCCTGATGATACTGACGCCTTAACTCTGATGCAGGCGCGGCTTCCTGATACCACTCCTGCAACGCGAGTTCATTGCGCTTTTTACCTCGAGGCCACAACCGATCGACCAGTACCCGGGAGCCATCCTCACCTGCGTCCGGCGCATAAATACGCTTGAACATAATCTGATAGGACATCTCTTTTCTCCTTTTGGTATCAACCAAAGGTGAGCATTGACGAATGTTGCGATTCCTTGAGCCAAGTGAATATTTCGAATATGAGCATGAGGAGACTTCACTTGTATCCAATTAAATTATTGGCATAATAAAAAAAGTTTCTATTCTTTTAAGAAATAATCGACATGCGATTCTATCTGGAAAAAATGCGTGGTGAGCGCAGGACACGGTCTTTTGTTGGCTGGCATGATGCCTTCTGGTCATGGGTTGGTGCTTTTTGCGGCATGGCGATCATATGTTTACTCAGTGCTGGCTGGCTATCTCAAGAACTGCTTATTGTCGGCTCCTTTGGAGCAACGTCGGTGCTTATTTATGCGGCACCTGAAAGTCCCTTTGCTCAACCCAGTCATGTCCTTTTTGGCAGCGTCATTTCTGCTTTCATTGGCGTCGCCTGCTACAAAGTGCTGGGTGCGAGCCCAATCGCCATGGCACTGGCTGTTTCACTTGCCATTCTGGCCATGCAACTCACCCACACGGTACACCCACCCGGCGCAGCCGCCGCACTGATCGCCGTTGCCGGAAGTGACAGCGTTCAGCAGTTGGGGTGGTGGTACCCTTTCATGCCCATTGGGGCTGGCTGCATTGTGATGTTGATCGTCGCGATTGTAGTCAACAACCTGGCCAGACACCGAAGATACCCAGTGTATTGGTAAGCAGACTTCCGACGGTGAAATCTTACGCAGCCTCGAGCGTCGATTCCGGGCCGAAATGTTCAAAATGTCGCCTGTCTGCCGCTATCCCCAAGGTTTCCAGGCTTCTGTTAACCGCCGCCATAAAGCCATGTGGGCCAACAAAATAGCAACGGGCTTCCTGTGAGGGAAGGTACTCAGCCAGTAACGACTGATCTATGCGCCCTTGATGGTCACCGCTGTCATCATTTTCGTAAACCGTCACAATGCTCAAACGCTCGGGATAGCTTTGATGCAGTTCCGCCAGTGTATCCGCAAACGCGTGGTGCCTGGCATCCAGCGCAGCATGCAGATAAATGACCTCACGTCCCTGCTGTAAAGCCTGCTTGGCAATCGGCAACAAGGGAGTCTGCCCCACACCACCACTGATTAACATCAGCGCCTCTTGTTCCCCCGATAGTGTCAGATTTCCTGCTGGAGGCAGCAACTCAAGCGTTTCTCCGACTTCCATGCGGTCATGAAAATGTCGGCTTGCCAGCCCCTTAGGCTCGCGTTTGATTGATACTCGGTAGGAGCACCCATCCGGCACATCCGACAAGCTGTAGTGGCGATACACAGGCTCTCCGTCGATGATCAGTCTTACACCGATATACTGACCCGGCATATGTGTTGCCACCGCCCCGCCATCTTCCGGTTCAAGCCTGAACGAGCGGATGACACAACTTTCCTGGCGAACACCAGCAATGCGAAAAAGACGTGTCCCGCGCCAGCCACCAGACGCAGCAGCGAAAGCGTCATAGCGCTCAGCCTCCAGCTCAATCAACAGGTCTGCCAATTCCTGATATAGCGCGCCCCATGCATCGGCTATCTCGGGCGTAACGGCATCACCCAATACTTCTGCAATCGCTGCAAGCAAGCATTCACCCACAATGGGATAGTGCTCAGGCTGAATGTTCAGCGAAACATGCTTATCCACCACGATCGCAAGTGTCTCGCGAGCCTTTTCAGGGTTCGAGCGCAGCTGAACGTAAGCCAGCACCATGCGCGCCAGTGCCCGCGGCTGTTGACCATTCTGCTGATGAGTTTGATTAAATAACGGCATCACCTGCGGATATCGGGCAAACATCAAGGGATAAAAGTGAGCAGTGATAGCGTCAAGGTGTTCTGCGACAACAGGAGCCGTCGCGTGAATGATTTCTTCCTGGGTAGTTTTCAGCATGTCGGTCTCTTAAGATGCATTAATAATACATCTTTAAAGTAACAGCTTCGCCCGTAAGGGTAAACACATCACTGCAGGTTTCTCACCACACGCAAACGCCGTACAATGCAACCTTCAATGGCCTATGGCATTTTATGCACCTTACCCGATTTACTGACTATTCGATTCGTGTGCTGCTGTTTCTTGCGGTCAAAGACGGTGAGCGTACGACAATTAACGAAATTGCGGAGACCTTCTCGATCTCACGCAATCATTTGATGAAAGTGGTCCAGGAGCTCAATCAGAAAGGTTATCTCGCCGCAACACGCGGAAAGAACGGCGGTTTGAGTCTCGGCAGAACGCCCGACAGCATATCGATCGGCGCTCTGGTTCGCGATACCGAGGAAATGCCTCTCGTCGAGTGTTTTCGCGACGACAACGCTTGCATCATCACACCATCGTGTCGTCTGAAACCTATTCTCACTGAGGCTCTGGATGCCTTTGTGGCGGTATTGGATAATTACACGTTAGCGGATCTGCTCGAAAATCGCGCTCCACAACTTTCCCGATTGATGCATATCGAAAGCGTCACCGTGAACGACTAAACCCTGCCGAGACAAGCATCTAGTAAAGCCCGCCTCCCGCCAGAATTGCGCCGTAAATACCCACAATGATTCCCGACCGGCATTACGGTGCCCACGCATAAATATGCGCACGTTATATCTAACATGACACCGTGCAAAAGAATTCCCAGCGTTGCTGCGTGGTGATGGTTGCCTACGGTGTCTATTACGGGTTTGGTATCACCGATGGCCACAATGAACGAAAGCTGGCCATTAATATTGGCCATTGTCGTCACTATATTTACGTCGTTTTTTGTACAAGGCTCGGAGGGTGCCACCTTTGGCATCATTCCTTCCATCAAACGCCGTATTACCGGGCAGATTTCCGGGATGGCGGGGGCTTAGGGTAACGTCGCTGCAGTGGTTTATCTGACGATATTTACCTTTGTCACGCCTACACAGTCCTTTTACATCCTGGCAGCAGACGCTAGCGGCACTAGTTAGATACTGGCAGCGACGCGTCGCTACCCCAGTCCGCCCAGGAACCGTCGTACAGCGACAGCTGATCATACCCCGCCAGCTCAGCTGCCAGCAGAATAATGCAGGCGGTGATACCGGAACCACAGGAAAACACCACCGGGTTCCCATTACCGGATTGCAAGGCCGGAGCCAGCGATGTAAATGTTGCCACCAGTTCGCTGGCAGGCTTGAAACGGTATCCCTCCAACACCTCGGTAAATGGCAGGTTGCAAGAACCGGGAATATGACCGCCGCGCACACCTGGGCGGGGTTCGGGCATCTGTGCCAGAAAACGCGCACGCGACCGGGCATCAATGACAGTTACACGATCATCTTCCAGATGGTGTAAAACGTATGCCGAGTCTTGAACTCGGTTATGGTCAAGGTTGGCGATGATGTTGCCAGGGGTTGCCGCATTGGCAACCGGCGCAAAAACGACCTCCCGCCTTTCGGCCAGCCACTGCGGCAGGCCACCATCCAGAACAAAAACGTGTTTGATCCCCATCGCCCGAAAAATCCACCAGGCCCGAGGCGCTGAATAAATACCCTGGTTGTCATAGACCACCACCAGGCTTTCGGCCGTAATGCCCAACCTGCGAGCTTCCTCAGTGACCTGTTTCTCAGTTGGGAAGGCATGAGTCTGAGAAGAGTCGGTGTCGCAGAGCCCTCCCTCCAGATCAACCTGATAGCTACCCGGTATCCACATCGGTCGATCATAGACAATTGGCTCTTTACCAATAACAGTCGCCATGCTCGCGTCAATCAGCACCAACCGCTTATTATCCAGGTTTTCCTGCAGCCATTGAGTCGTCACAAGAAGTGAAAACATAGTGTTCTCCAGTCTGAAATGGAAATCCGTAAGATTATTTTAGAATAAGTATCGAGAGACAGTTTTCGGCCGGTGAACACTCCTTCCCTTGGAACCCAACTTCGATGACGGTAGGTGTCCACCTATTACTTAGTGGACACCTGTCATGAATGAGTTAAGCGTATTAAAGAATCGTTACCCCTACCCCATCACCCGCGCAGCGGACCGTAACAGTATTGATCATAAAATCGCTTCCATAAAAATTAACTATTACGCCCCCTGATTGTACCTATTACCCATCGTCATGCCCATTTCCCATAATTCAGCTACTCTTTTGGTAAGCTGCATTTCTTCTAAATACTGGCGCCGTGCCCTGACGAGCTCCGTTTTAAGCACCATCAGTGTGTATGAGCTTTTTTAAAACGGCGATTAGTACTCTTAATAACGAGCAACGCTACATAACAAGGAGGCAGCGTTTGGAGCTATTTCTCTACGCCTTGGATAATGCGGGTCTACTGCTAACGCGCACGATTGAGCATATTGCGCTCGTAGGTGTCGCTGTTGGCATTGCGACCTTGACCGGCGTGCCGATTGGTATTGCTATTACCAAAAATGAACGGGTAGCTCAGGGGGTGCTTTATATAGCCTCCATTATTGTCACCATTCCCTCAATCGCGCTTTTTGGCATCATGATTCCCGTTTTATCGCTAATCGGGCATGGCATCGGTTATGTGCCGGCGGTTATTGCGGTACTGCTCTACTCTCAACTGCCCATCATTCGCAACACATACACGGCGATCAATAACGTCAATCCTGCATTGCGGGAAGCCGCAAGAGGCATCGGCATGAGCCCTAACCAGCGCTTGCGCTTGGTCGAAATCCCGCTTGCGGTACCGGTCATCATGGCAGGGGTTCGCACGGCGGTTGTGCTCAATATCGGCGTTATGGCCATTGCGGCTTATATCGGCGCTGGCGGCCTTGGCACTTTCATTAGTCGCGGTATTTCTCAGTCTGATCCGCGTCAGCTGATTGTGGGAGCAATCGCCGTCAGCTTGCTGGCGATTATCGTTGACTACTCGTTGCTGTATTTACAAAAGCGCCTAACCCCTAGAGGGATGAGCCGTGAGGCTGCAGCGAGCTAATGCCTTTTGCCAGATACCATTTCGACTATAAGAGACACACACCACTATGATTCGACTGGATAACCTGACGAAGGTGTTCGATACGCCAAAAGGTGCTGTGGTTGCTGCAGACCATATCAATATGGAAGTGCCGGAAGGGGAAATCTGTATCCTTATTGGCCCCTCAGGCTGCGGCAAGACCAGCACACTCAAAATGATCAATCGGATCATCAAGCCCACCACCGGAAAAGTGTTTATTAATGGGGACGATACCACCGGTCTCGATACCCAAACATTGCGCCGTAATATTGGCTATGTGATCCAGCAAATCGGCCTGTTTCCTAACATGACGATTGAGGAAAACATTACCATTGTGCCGAAGCTATTAGGCTGGGATAAAGCCAGGTACAAAGCACGGGCGCGCGAGATGATGGCGATGGTCGCATTAGAGCCGGATGCCTTTCTCAAACGCTTCCCTAGTGAATTATCCGGTGGCCAGCAGCAACGTATTGGTGTGGCCCGCGCGCTAGCCGCCGACCCGCCGGTCATGCTGATGGATGAGCCCTTTGGTGCCATCGATCCGATTAATCGAGCGGTCATTCAAGATGAGTTTTTGAAGATGCAGCAAGAACTCAACAAAACCATTATGTTCGTCAGCCATGACATTGATGAAGCCATCAAAATGGGCGACCGCATAGCGGTTTTCCGTGAGGGAAAGCTGGTTCAGTACTCCACCCCCGATGACTTGTTGGCGGGCCCCAAAAACGCCTTTGTGGAATCATTTCTGGGTGAAGACCGCGCGCTTAAGCGCTTAAACTTGGTTAAAGTGCGCGAAATTGTCACTGACGAAATTGGCACGGTCGTGCCAAGCGATACACTTGAAACAGCGTTGGCGAAAATCGAAGACTACGGTTACCAAAACGCCATTTTGATGGTCAATGAGCGCCGACAACCTGTCGGAATTATTAACCGCTCTATCGCTCGCACCACCAAAGGCTATTGCCGCGATCACTTTCAAGCCATCCCCGCCGTTGTCGGCCTTGATGATGACCTGCGCAAAGCCGCCTCATTAATGTTTGCTCACGACCAGACTTGGCTTCCATGTATTAATGAAGAAGGAACCGTGTGCGGCCAAATCACCCAGCGCGCCATGACCAGCCACCTAGGTGCACGCTATCGCGCACGCCAGGGGGATGACCGCAAGCCATCGGCGGCCATTAAGGAGTGACCATGCCTATTCGATCCATAAAAGGGGCGCTTAAGGTATTGGTGCTGGTGGCCATTTTTTTCGCCGGCGTATGGAGCCAATCTAGCGGCGTCATTGACGACTTTATCTGGTATCTACCGGACGTTCAGTATTTGATGGTGCAGCATATATGGCTCACGTTAATGTCGGGAAGCCTGGCAATTGTCGTTGCCATTCCGCTGGGCATTGTGCTGTCGCGCCCCAGAATGTCGGGCGTAGCGGAGTCTCTAATGCAAGTGCTCAACGTAGGGACCACCATCCCGACGCTTGCTGTGCTTGCGCTATCAATGAGCTTTTTAGGCATTGGCACGGTACCGGCCGTTTTTGGGCTCTTTGTGGCCACGCTACTGCCTATTACCCGTAACACGTACACGGGATTAAAAGGGGTTAATCCGGCACTCATGGAAGCGGCCGCTGGTATTGGCATGTCACCCATGCAACGGCTTTTCAAAGTTGAGTTACCCAATGCCCTCTATGTGATTTTTGCGGGGATGCGTACGGCGCTAACGATCAACGTGGGCACGGTGCCCCTGGCGTTTTTGATCGGCGCAGGCGGTCTCGGTGAGCTGATTTTTACCGGCATAGATCTTTACGACCCGGTCATGATGCTATCAGGCGCTATTCCTACGGCACTTTTAGCCATCGTGGTCGACGCCCTTATCGCGTTGATAGCGTTTCTCCTGGTTCCCCGTGGGGTTAACCCCGGCCGAGCCTAATCCTTACACGCCATCAATACTTAAGTTTCACTAATAAAAGAAGGACCCGATGATGAAAACATTAACGACAACACTGACAAGTATTGCCCTGGCAAGCAGCGTTTCGCTTGCTAGCGCCAACGAAATTAGCGTGGGCGGTAAGAACTTTACCGAGCAGCAGATCCTTTCCACCATGACAACACAGTACTTGGATGGTTTGGGTTACGACGTCGATAACCGCTCAGGCATGGGCTCCGCCATTTTGCGCCAAGCCCAGGAAAACGGCCAGATAGACCTTTATTGGGAGTACACCGGCACGTCGTTGATCAACTACAACGACATTACCGAAAGCCTAAGCCCCGAAGAAACCTACCAACGGGTCAAGGAGCTCGACGCTGAGAAAGGCCTAACCTGGCTTGAGCCGTCCGATGCCAACAATACCTATGCGCTTGCCATGCGCGAAGCGGCCGCCGAGGAACGCGGCATCAAAACCCTCTCCGATTTGGCCGACGCGGTTAACAATGATGAAGGCCTGACCTTTGCGTTGAACGCCGAATTCTACGCCCGTGAAGATGGCTGGCGTCCGCTGATGGAAGCCTACGATTTTCGTGTCGGCCGCAGTGAAGTGAGCCGCATGGACTCAGGCTTAGTCTATCAGGCGCTGCGTGATGAGGAAGTCGACGTTGGCTTGGTATTTGCCACCGACGGCCGCATCCCCGCGTTTAACTTTTACGTGCTCGAAGATGATCAGGGCTTCTTCCCGGCTTACGCCCTCGCACCGGTGGTACGCACAGAAACCTTGGAAGCCAACCCTGAGCTTGCCGATCAGATGAATCGTCTTTCCGCCCTACTGAATGACACCACCATGGCCGAACTCAACGCCCGCGTCGATGTCGAGCGCGAGACGATTGAAGACGTAGGAGAAAGCTTCCTACAAGAGAATGATCTGCTGTAACACCCGCTAGGCGCTCGTTCATGGCACTGGCATAATGCCTTGCCGTTACACCGCAGCAAAAGCCGTCCCAAAAAAGGGCGGCTTTTCTTATGCAATCGTTTACCAGAGGCCCGTCATGCATTATCAAGACAAGCTTCGCGTTGGTGCCGCGCAAATCAACACAACACTGGGCGAGTTGAACGCCAATATCGACCGCCATTTGACGCTAATTGCCGAGGCACAGCATGAAGGCGTGGAATTACTGGTGTTCCCCGAGCTTTCACTAACGGGCTACCGTTTGGCCAGCCGAGTCATGCAGGTGGCAATGCCCTTGGAAGACCCGCGTCTTAGAACACTAGCCGACGCGTGCGGCGCGATGCAGGTGGTGGTGGGTTTCGTGGAAGAAGCAAGCCCCGGCGAGTACTACAACGCATTGGCCATCTTTCAGCACGGCCAACTAATGGCTGTGCATCGCAAGCTTAACCTGCCTACCTATGGCGGGCTGGAAGAAGGCAAATGGTTTACCCATGGCAGCGAACTGACACACACCGATATCTGCCCTGGCTGGTCGGCCACGCAGCTCATTTGTGCCGATTTATGGAACCCGGCGCTAGTGCATGCTGCCTTGCTTGCCCGCCCGACAGTGCTGTGCGCGCCAATTAACTCAGCCAGTGGCATCGTCAGCGACGACTTTTCCAATGAAGAAAACTGGGCGTTGAATACGCGGTTTTACGCCATGACCTATGGCACACCGGTCATTATGGCGAACCGCTTTGGCGCAGAAGGCGAAAGCCATTTCTGGGGCGGCTCGCGCATTCTCGGCCCGGGGGGAGAAACACTCGCACAGGCTGACGACGAAGAGACACTGATTATGGCGGATCTTTCCCGCACCGCGATTGCCAAAGCCCGCTTTGAGTTACCCACCCATCGTGATGCCGATACTCCCCTGGTTAGGGAACTGATGGCGGGTTATCGCTAGCAGCGCCGAATAGCCCGCCAGAAAAAGTCACTGACGAGCAGGTCTCTCAATATTCAGCGAGAAGGAAAACGTTCAGCAGGAATGAAAGCGTTCAATGAGAGGGAAAGTTAAACTGTGCCGTCTCTTGCGCACTTTCCGTCGGCCAGCGTTGTGAAATCGCCTTACGCCGAGTATAAAAGCGCACGGCATCGGGGCCGTAGGCGTGCAAGTCACCAAACAGTGACTCTTTCCACCCACCAAAGCTATGAAAAGCCACCGGTACAGGAAGCGGCACATTGATACCCACCATGCCGACTTCAATTTCATCGGCAAAACGACGCGCAGCCTCGCCAGCGCGGGTAAATAAGCAGGTGCCATTGCCATACTCGTGGGCATTAATCAGCTCAACGGCTTGATCAAATGTCTCCACGCGAACAACGCACAATACCGGGCCAAAAATCTCGTCTTGGTAAATAGGCATAGTGGAAGTGACATGATCAAATAGCGTTGCGCCAAGAAAATACCCTGGGGCGCTTTCCACCAGCGGATGTTGGCGACCATCGAGTTTTAATACCGCGCCAGCTGATTCGCCTTGAGCGATGTAGCCTGCCACTCGATCACGATGGGCTTCGTTCACCAAGGCACCCATATCCAGACCCGGTTCCGTGCCGGGCCCAATATTAAGATGCTTTGCTTTTTCCGCAATCTTGCCTACCAGCACATCAGCGGTTTGCTCGCCCACACACACCACCACCGAAATCGCCATGCAGCGCTCACCGGCACTACCGTAAGCGGCGCCAATCAAGGTATTGGCCGCATTTTCAAGGTCAGCATCAGGCAGTACTACCGCATGGTTTTTCGCTCCACCCAATGCCTGTACCCGCTTACCCAGCGCGGCACCACGCTGATAAATCGCTTTGGCTACCGGCGTTGAACCAACAAACGACAGCGCTTTAACGTTGGGGTGTTCGACGAGTGCCTCGGCAGCTTCACGATCGCCTTGTATGACGCTAAACACACCGGCTGGAAGGCTCGCCTCTTCAAGAAGCTCTGCCATTTTGATGGCCACCGAAGGCACCTGCTCTGACGGTTTCAAAATAAAACAGTTACCACACGCAATCGCCATGGGAAACATCCATAGCGGCACCATCGTAGGGAAGTTAAATGGTGTGACGCCAGCAACCACTCCCACCGGCTGATGGTTTGACCACGTATCAATGCCTGGGCCAGCGTTATGGGAATACTCCCCTTTTAAGAGCTCGGGAATGCCACAAGCGTACTCGACATTTTCGATACCCCGCTTGAGCTCCCCCATGGCATCTTCCAATACTTTGCCATGCTCTTCGCTAATCAGCTCACATAACGCATCAGCATCACGCTCTAACAGCATTTTAAAGCGATACATGACCTGCGCACGTTTGCTGGGCGGCATGTCACGCCAGGTAGGATACACCGCTAATGCTTTTTCCACGGCGGTATTGACCAGTTGCGTATCCGCCATTGCCACTTGGCGAACCGGCTTAGCAAACGCCGGATCTACCACGGGTAAATAACGTCTTGCTTCTATAGGGTCCCCACCTATCCAGTGGGGAACAGTCGTCAGCGATGAATCAAACACGGGGTTACACTTCCTTTTTTAGCAGCTCGTCGTTGAAGGGGTAGCGTGAAAGTTTTTCGATACCGGTATCGGTAATCAACACTTCTTCTTCAAGTTTGACGCCATCGGCCGCGCCGACTTCACCAATGTAACTTTCGACCGACACCACCATGCCCGGCTCAAGGACACCGTCTTTAGAGAACCTATCAAAGTCCATATGGTGCGCTACCAGAGGCGTCTCGCCATGCATCCCGACACCATGAATAATCGACGGATAACGGCGGTCGATAAAGCGCTCCGGGATTTTCCAGGCCTGCTCAGCAATTTCACGGTAGCTCATGCCCGGCTTGAGTAAGCCCATGTTGTGGTGTACCTGATCGTACGCCATGCGATAAATTTCGCGCTGATAGGCCGAAGGTTTACCAGGCCCAACGTGGAACGTACGCGAAAAATCTGAATAGTAACCGTGACAGCCAATCGTGTCGGTATCCAGCGCCACCAGCTCGCCAGGGCGAATCTTGCGGTCGCTGGCTTCGTTAAACCAAGGGTTTGTTCTCGGCCCCGAAGAAAGCAAGCGGGTTTCGATAAACTCACCGCCCCCTTTGATCACTTCGCCGTACATGATGGCAAACAGTTCGTTTTCGGTGATGCCCGGTTTAATCGCAGCTTCGACTTCCGCCACGGCGGCTTCACTGGCGGCCATTGACTGCGCTAAGCAGGCGATTTCCTCTGGTGTTTTGATGCGACGACAGTGAAGCGTATCCTGCATGCAATCATAAACATCAAGCCCCTGCGCTTCTAAGGCACGCGCGAGATTAAGCGCACAACGGTCGAGCCCGACTTTCTTATTACCCTTGCCGTGCTCTTTGACCAGTTCGGCAATCTCGACACCAAAGGGGTCAGACGACATGCCATCGCGCTGATTCACTGCCGACCACACCACCTTAGAGGTGCGTGCTTCATCAATGGTCTCAAGCCAAGTCGACACATGCGCACTGCCAGGGTATTCAAACAGAATAATCGGCCCTTCCAGCGGTACATAAACGTAACGCGTGGAGTTGCGCAGGAAGTAACCAAACATATTGCGCGAGCCTGTTGCGTAGCGCTGGTTATTCGGGTCAAACAGCACCAATGCCGCATAGCCTTCTTCCGCCATCATGGCGCGCAAACGCTCAAGGCGGCCAGCGCGCAGCTGCTTGGGATCAAACGCCGTGGGGATACTATCGCCGTTCGCCATCGGCGCCGACGGCACCACAGGAATCTGATCCGGTTCGTTATCGGTAAGGTTTTCGCTTTCGACAATACTCATGGTATCTCTCGCGTCAGGGTTGGGTTCGCGTATGTATTGAGGGAACGTTCAAACGCAGATCAGTCTGCCAGGCTATCGCTACGCTGCATGCCATCTTTAAGGATTCGTTCATGAACCGGCGCCATGCGGCCAAAGATGCGCTCAGCACGCTCCGGTCGACCCACAAAGCCAGGCTCTTTGGCGTAAGCAAAAATCACGGTGTGGCGCTCTTTATCACCGACAACCGGTGTCACGCGGTGAAGAGAGTAGCGGCCAAAGAACACCTGCAAATCCCCTGGCTGAAGATCCAACGCTTTCAGTTGCGAGCGATCGCCGTCGATCACTTTTTCAACCCCGTCAAAGTTTTCCCCTTCGGGGCTACGGATACCCGGCGCATACTCAAAACGACCACCACCATGAGATTGCCGTGTCATCATGGTGACAATGAACTCGTTGGTATCGTAGTGCCACGGATGCTGGCAGCCCTCACGCAACACGTTAACCACCAAATCCGCCAGCGGATCAGCATACTGATGAACCTCTTCCATGCCGACGACGGCCCCAATAAAGCGCTGAAATTCAGGGTTTTCATATACCTGACGAATAATGGTGTCACTACCGATACGGTCTCCGGCCACAAAACCATTGGTGCGATCATCAAAGCGGTTTTTGGGGTGCGTAGCCGGCAGCGATGGGTCTCCTTCACTGTTATACGGATTTGTCTCGGTTTGATTGTAGTGAGCATCGGGCGATAATCGCTCTGTTTCCCGCTCCAGGCGCTCTAACGCTTCCTCGGGAACAAAGTTTTTCAGCACAACGCAGCCGTCTTCGTCTAGCTGACGGCGACACTGGGTGATTAATGCTCGCCCGGTGTCGGTGTCCAGCGCATCAAGGGGGTATGTTTTGAGATCAATAAGGCCATCTAGGGCGCTCGCTGAAGGCGCAACCGCATTCGCTTGCATGAAAAAACACTCCTGTCTCATTAACGTTTTGAATACGACATCGCGTTGAATAACGTCGCGTTTAATTGCGTTTTAGACAGAGTAGTGATGGATACCTCATAATAAAAATGAATAGTTAAGATACCACCCATTTAAAAGGCTCATGCATTATGGATACGGACTTACTTCGCGCTTTTGTCACCGTAGCGGAATGCCAAGGGTTTAGCGCCGCCGGCAAGGTCCTTCATCGAACCCAATCCGCGATGAGTTTGCAAATCAAGCGCCTTGAAGATCAGATGCGCCAGCCGCTATTTGAACGCACTAGCCGTAGCGTGTTGCTAACGGCAGCTGGAGAGCGATTGCTGCCTTACGCACGTCACATGCTTAAATTAGAAGATGAAGCTAAAGACCTTCTTAGGGGGGGAACACATGGTGAAATCATTCGGCTGGGCACCTCTGAAGAACAGGCGGCGACCTACTTGCCTGAACTGCTACCCCGCTTTTCGGCACAGTTCCCCCATATTCAGCTAGAGGTGCAATGCGATATTAGCGATGCGCTGGTGAAGCGTTTTCAAGAAGGACTGCTGGATGTAGTGCTATCAGTAAGACATAAGCCCACCCAATCTGGGCAACTGCTTGGGTGGGAGCCAATGGTCTGGGTGGTCGCGGAGCACGCCCCTCTGGCGCAATGGCCAACCCTACCCCTGGCCCTAAACCCGGAGGGCTGCATTTTTCGCGCACATGCGCTGTCAGCGCTCGGGCGTGAGGAGAAACGCTGGGAACTTCGTTACGTCAGCCAATCCCCGACCGGCATTAATATCCCCGTGCAAAATGGGCTTGCGCTCACCGTTAAGACACCGCGCAGTGTACCGTCAGGTTGCCGAATTGTAACAGAGGCAGATGGATTGCCTGACTTAGGGCACGTGGAGATAGAGCTTCACCAGCGCCCAGGGCATTCCAGTGAAGCTTTTCAAGCCTTTTGCCAAGCACTCGAAGCGGTTGTTAACCAGCACGACAACATTGCATGCCTAGGTGACGGATCCCGGCTGATATCTGATCCTGCCCAATAACAATAGGCACCAGCATATTCGCTGAGACCATTCTTGTGTAATGTCGTGGATTAATCTATAAACACTTACTTACTGATAAAACAAACAGTAAAGAGACTCGCGTTCCCGATGGAGTCAATGTGGCACAACCACTCTCTTCGCACATAGAATCAGGCGCTTCACATTATAAGGCCCGGGGCGTAAACGCTTTTACTGCCACTGGGGTACTGGCCCGCACATTGGCGATGCTCTCACTGATCGACAACAACCTCGTTGTCTGCCTTAAAACTGTATCGCTATTGAAGGCTTGACATTTCAAAGCCCAGCAGCACGCAGTCGTTCCTTAAGGCGTTGGTTTTCCTCGATCAGATCAGTCGCCAATGCGGCAAGTTCGGGCGCGGCCTCAAAATCGCGTTCCAACTGGCACATCCGTCGAGCACGGGTCAGGTCATGACTGGTGAAACGCCAGCTCGCCACATAGGGTGAACCGTCAGCCAGTAGGCCACTCTCAATGCGCTCAATCACCCAGTCGGTTTCCACTAAGCAGGCACGCGCCAACTCATCGAGGGTCAAGGTTGCCTCATCGACCAGATCACTACTGGTAATAGCCCGCTGTACCATGACCTAACCTCCCTTTCGTTGGCGCGGATCGAAAGCCAGTTCTCGCGCCATGGTTTCGTACAGTTCCCGTGCCTTATCGCTATCGGCCGGGGGCAGCACTACTTCTAATTCCACATATAAATCGCCCGGTTCAGGCCCGGGAATGCCGCGGCCCTTTAAGCGCAATCGACGACCGGATTGAGAGCCCGCAGGCACCTTCACCTTCACAATTCCAGACGGAATGGGGGTCTCAATGCTGGCACCTAAAGCAGCTTCCCAGGGCGTAACCGGCAACGTTTGGTGAACATCCCGGCCTTCAACCCGATAACGTGAGTTGGGGGTAAAGTGGATTTCAAGAAATAAATCACCCGCTGGCCCACCGCCGATACCAGGGCTGCCCTGCCCCGAGAGCCTTATATGCTGACCCGCTTTCACTCCCTTGGGTATCCTCACGTTAAGCGTATGTTCTTTAGAACTGACGCGACCCTGAGCATCGGCCTGAGGCGCTAACAACGTGATCGAACGGGTGGCGCCGAGATAGGCATCCTTGAGATCAATAACCACTTTGGCGTGACGATCTTCACCGCGCATCTTATAGCCGCGCCCACCGTCTCCCCTTCCTCTTTGCCGACTGCCTTGGCCGAAGAGGTTGGCAAAGAAGTCGCTGAACTCACCGAGGTCAGCTTCCTCGAAGCCACGCCCGCTGAACTCAAAGCCTGAATCCCAATCGGGGGGCGGCTGGAAATCCTGGCCAGAATGATACTGCTGAGCAAGTTGGTCGTAGGCAAGACGCTTCTCAGGATCAGACAGCACAGCCTTGGCTTCATTAATTTCCTGCATGCGCTGCTCGGCATCCGGCTCTTTGCTGACATCGGGGTGATACTTGCGTGCCAGCTTGCGGTAGGCTTTTTTAATCTCCTCGGCCGTTGCGGTTTTCTCCACACCGAGCACTTGATAATAATCCTTGAATTCCACGTTAAGAGCCTCCGGTCGTCGGAATGGACTCCAGGCATTGATCCGCCAAGTATCCCGAGTAATTAAGCTGCTGATGATTCAAGGGTAGTCGACGACTTCCTTGAACGCCTATGCGTGCTGAAGATTAGAGTGAGAAATCAAGAGTAACGCAGCACGTCCGACCAGGTTCACCTGAGGTCGATTCCTTCGACCAGCCTGGTTTTGCTCGGCTTGCGTCGCCAGAATGCCTTCATCTCACCTTGAGCAGAACCCGGGGTCAGCGCCACCATACATAATGCCACACCTACCGAGGTTAGAAAGATTTGCGCGCCGGTCGAATCCTTGGCACTGATAGCCAGGAAAAACGCTATTGCTCCAAGAACCAGAACAAAGATGGTTTTCATAAAAACTTTACTCGCAGAGGGGAATGTTTAATAACGGGTCTTCAAGGCTTTGAAGAAAAAATTTAGCGAAGTCACTCATACCGGATGTTTTGCTCGACCCTCTACTTTTAAATACCATGCGCATCACTTCTATTACGGTTCCAATCAGCAGTTCTCGCCATGAGTCATGAAAGCTGATGAAACATAATATCGACATCTGTCTATCAGAGCTTACTCAGTTACGGCTTAAGTACTAGTAAACTCCCTAAAGCCAGGATCGAAGCTCGAATATTGTTCAGCAAGCGGGGGCCACCAAGAAAGAAGGGCGCTACGTTCCCTGCAGCAAAATAAGTGCAACCTCCTGTATTGACGAATCCTTCGCCGCACTAAAAAGATAGTAGAGGATAAATAGTCATCTAGCTGTGCGTTAGCGAACACGGGCGATGAAAAATACATACCGTCAACGCTTCAGTTGCCTGCCATTAGAAAGCATCGCAGTGACGGTGGGGAGTTAGCTGAGTGCCCATTTAGGCTATCGGCAATATCTTGGCATAGAGCGCACAATCCAAACTGTAGCACCCACAGGCCGCCTCGATCAGGCCTGACCGGTCAAGCACGGTGATTTCACCACGTTGATAGCGAATTATCCCACGCGTTTGCAGTGATATTGCGGCTAGCGTAATCCCTGCCCGCCTGACCCCGAGCATCATGGCCAGAAATTCATGGGTTAGTTGTAACTGATCACCGCCAGCGCGGTCCTGAGTCATCAGCAGCCAGCGGGCAAGTCGCGCTTCAATTCGATGGAAGTGATTACAAGCTACTGACCGAGCCAGTTGCCCCATCATGACGTAAATGTATTGCTTTAGCCGCTGATACAATACCGGGCATTTCAATAGCAACATTTGAAAACTAACCGCATTGAGGCGGAATGCCGACCCTGCTCCCTGGACTAAAGCAAGCAGCGGTGATTCATCAATGCCCAACACCAGAGAGGTACCAAACATGCCCTCTCGCCCTGCCATCGCGACTTCTAGCTGTTCGTGGGGATCAAGGGTAGCAATCAGTGAGATGAAGCTGTCGATAGGAAAATAAACGTGAGTAACCGCCTCACTCGGCTTTAGCAGCACCTCACCAAACACAAGTTCAACAGTTTCACAGGCGGCTATAAAAGCGTCTTGTTCAACGGACGGTAGCCCTGCAAGCAGCCGATTGGCATCGGCAACGTGGAAAATAGATGTCATTTGCCTCTCCGGTTAGGAAAACCTGACAAGCGGCACAACGACAATAGCTGTCAATTTGGTGTCGCTGCAGAACTGTTGTTGATCGTCGTCGCATATTAACAGTGGTTAAATCAGGCGTCGGCACGCTAGCGTACATAGCGGCCTGATTCCTTCTTGGCTAATGATGTTTTGTGTTTGTTAACGCACAGACAGAGGCCTGGTTTAAACAGACGATGGTATGGGAGCAGAACGCAGTTCCACATGACGCGGGCTCCCGTGCGATTAATCCACTATCTGGCCGCAGGGTCAAAGGAGCGAAAATGAATAAGGACACGATCGAAGGCAACTGGAAAGAACTTAAGGGCAAAGTGAAAGAGCAATGGGGAAAGTTGACCGATGACCGCCTTGACGAGGTTGCCGGCAAGCGCGAACAGCTGGTAGGCGAGATTCAGCAAGCCTATGGCGTGACCAGAGATGAAGCTGATAAGCAGATCAAAGACTTCGAAGAAACCACCAAGCGCTGATATCTATTAGTGACTAACCACTACCTGCAGGATTTTGCAGGCAGTGGTTAATTGACGGAACCTTTACTTGATAAAACTTACGCGTTCAGGATAACGTCCTGGTGATTGAGCAAGCGGTCATACTCGCGTTTAACCACCGAGTAGCACTCGCAGACCCGCGCTTCCAGCCCCGGGCGGTTGGTCACTTTTATATGCCCTCGATTGTAAGAGATCAAACCAGCCTTCTGAAGTTTACCTGCTGACTCAGTGACGCCCTCGCGGCGAACGCCCAACATATTAGCAATTAACTCTTGCGTCATGACTAGTTCATCGTTTTGTAGTCGGTCAAGGCTCAGCAGCAGCCAGCGGCATAGCTGTTGATCGACGCTGTGATGGCGATTGCATACTGCTGTCTGCGCCATCTGTGTCAGTAAGGCTTGGGTATATCGAAGAAGTAGTCTCTGCATTGCACCGGCACGGTAGAATTCGTTTTTGAGCAACTGCCCCTTAAGGCGGTAAGCATGCCCTTCACTTTGCACAATCGCTCGGCTGGGTGTGGTTTCCCCCCCCCATGAACAGCGAGACGCCGACAACCCCTTCGTAGCCCACTACAGCAATTTCAGTCGAGGCACCATTCTCCATCACGCAAAGCAGCGAAACGATAGCGTCCACGGGAAAGTAGACATGGCTCATTTGCCGACCGGATTCGCTAAGTGATTGGCCTAATGTCAACGTTACTCTTTCAAGATGAGGCCGCAGACGCGCAAGATCACCTTCGGGTAGCAAGCCTAGCAACGCATTATTTTTAAAATCATGCGGTTCAAACATTTATTATTCCCGTTAACCTGATTTTTTACGCTGGCTTTGGCGAAGATTTATCAGTAGACGCTTTTTTAAGACCGCTCTGGTGAACGTCTATCACCAGCCTATAGATATGCTTATTTCTAGTATAGAGTGCCTGAAAGTAATCTCTGTACGCTATCGAACATAAGGCTACCTGGTAGGCTTGAGAGTTAAAAATTTTTAATGAAAATATCGCCGCTTGTGTATCGTCAAATCGTTCTGGAAGGGTAGTTGCCGCTGATGTGTATTCTGTCGCTCCCCATGTAGGTCGTGGGGGTTGCCTATTCAGGTGCCGCTGGATGGTCAGCATCATCAACTAGAGATAGTCATCCGTATGCGACCAGTGAACACACCTTCAACTGAACCGCGACTTTTTTGACAGTAGATGTCCACTGCTAATGGAGAGGATCACAAGACATCAGGCAGCTGTTTCAATTCGGCCAAAGGCATGGGCCGGGCAAACAGATACCCCTGCAGAATATCGCAGTGTCGGCGGGCAAGGTCGCCCTGCTGCTCCCGGGTTTCTATGCCTTCTGCAACCACGATCATGTCCATGTGGTGAGCCATGGTGATGACCCCTTGAACGATGGCAGCCATCCGGTGATCCGTTGCGACTTCCTGTACAAAGCTACGATCGAGCTTGACCTTGTGGGTGGGCAGGTCACGCAGATAGCTCAGGCTGGAAAAGCCGGTCCCGAAATCATCCAGTGCCACGCGAATGCCCATGGTATTCAGGGTTTTCATCAGCTCGATTACGGGCTCGGCCCCGTCGAGTAATACGCTCTCGGTCACCTCGAATTCCAGCAGGTGAGGCGAAATTCCGGTTTCTTCGAGTATCTGGCGAACATCATCAAGAAAGCTGTCGCGGATGAACTGCAGCGATGAAATGTTGACCGCCACCCGCAGCCCGCGCTCCCGATGCGCATTCAGGTCGACGATTTCTGTGCAGGCCTGCCTTAAAATCCAGAGGCCGAGGGGCACAATCTGGCCGGTCTGCTCTGCCAGGGGAATGAATTCGCCGGGCGAGACCATTCCCAGGCGTGGATGATGCCAACGAACCAGTGCTTCAACGCTGCGCATGCGTCCGGTGATGGCGTCCACCAGAGGCTGGTAATAGATTTCAAACTGATGTTCCTGTAACGCTGTGTGCAGGTCCTGTCGTAAAACAACGCTGTGGCGACTAACCTCAATTCTTTGCCCACTGTACCACTGCCAGGTGTTTCGGCCCTGGCGCTTGGCGCGATCCAAGGCAAGATCCGCAAATTGCCGCAGCTCGTGCGGGGCATTCAGCGGCGTCTCGTTACAAGCAATGCCGATACTAACGCTGATGTGAACTTTCTGATCGTCCACCTCAATTGGCTGTGCCAAGCCGGCCAGTAGTCGCTCAGCCAGTTGAATAACCTCGTCCCTTTCCGTGTAATCGGGCACCAGCAGGCTGAATTCATCGCCACTCAGCCGAGCCAGGGCTACATCAGGCCCAGCAAGATCTTTCAGGCGGTTCGCAACAATCTTGAGCACCTCGTCGCCTATAGGGTGACCCAGGCCATCGTTAATGGGCTTGAATCCGTCCAGATCGAGATGCATAGTCGCCAGCGCTCCCGCTCTGCCATTGGCTTTTAATGCATCAGACAGCACTTCCTGAAAGGCAGCCTGGTTGAGCAGGCCAGTAAGCAGATCATGGTTCAGCTGATAGGTAATCCGGGCTTCCTGCTGCTTTTGGCGGGTGATGTCCCGCTGAATACCAATGAAGTGAGTACATGTGCCTGCATCGTCGAGCACCGGGCTGATCCGCAGATGATTCCAGAAAGGCGTGCCGTCTCTGCGATAGTTCAGCAGCTCAACGTTGACCTCGGTTTGGCGATCAAGGCCATGCCTGATGGTTTCGATGGCTTCCGGAGCGGTACCTTCTCCCTGTAGAAAGGAGCAGTTGCGCCCGATAACGTCGTCGTGGGGGTAACCGGTTATTTCGGTGAATGCGGCGTTGGCATAAACCATCGGTAGGCTCGGGCAAAGGGCATCCACCATGACCACACCATGGGGGCTAGCTTCAATGCCTCGCTTGAGCTGTCGCAACTCCGCGTCTTTTTGTTTGTGATCGGAAATGTCCCTGCAAATACCGTAAACACCCACCACCTCGCCACGTATCATGACCGGGAAGGCGATGGTCTTTAAAAAGTAGGGCCTGCCGGTTGCATGGGTGCCCATCATTTCCTGGGTAATGGCTTCACCGTTTCGGGCCTGGTTTAACGCAGCCTGGGTTTGTACGCGGTCATCGGGTTCAATGAGGAAATCGAAGTGCCGTCCAATAATCTGGTCTGCCGGGTAGCCGGTGATGTCTTCCAGAGCCCTATTGCAGCTCTGGAAATGCCCTTCCAGATCAAAGGTGTACACGCCATCGGGATGGTGGGCGAACAGCGTTTGATACCACTCGGCAAGGGTTAAATGATTCTCTGCATCCCGGTGTCTGAGAATGGCCAGTGCCACCAGGGTAGTGCTCCGGGCCAGGTTTCGTTGAGCCTCGGCAGTAGGGTTGGCTGGCACGCGGTAATACGTGGCGAAGGTGCCCAGCAACTCTCCTCTGGCAGTCAGAATGGGCATGGACCAGCAGGCACGCAGCCTCTCGGCCTCAGCGAGATCATGGTACCCCTCCCAGCGCGAATCTTTCTGGATATTCTCAGTGATGACCAACTGCCTTGAGAAAGCCGCGGTGCCGCAGGTTCCCTGGCCGTCGCCGATGGGAAAGTCCTGCATAGACTCGGCATATCGATCCGAAAACCAGCGGCCTGGCATCAAGCTCAGAGTGTCAGTCTCTGGATTGAATCGCATGATTGACACCAGCGCCCCTGGCATCGTGTGACTGGCCCAGTCAGCGATGGCTTCCAGGATTTGTTCCAGCGGCTTTTGCTGGGCAATCAGTTCGTGGATGTTCTGCTGCGCTTCGAGCAGGGAATACTCAATGTCGCTCATAATGAAGCGCCCTTGAAGAGATAGAGTGATTCGACCAAACCATCTTACGCGCAATGTCGACGAAAATACGTTTTAGGCCAGGGGTGTGTTCTACCATTCGTTTTTGTTTTTTTACCTCTCTTGTATTCGCCAGACCGGCTTATCTGCCCGGCATCCTGTTGGTTTAAATCGAGAAGCGACTGACCTGCGAGATCAATCCCTCGAGTTTTGCCAGTTCACGCTGGATGCAGGCACACACTCGAGGACGTAAAGGACTGATCAGCGATGCCCTTGATTTACGTTATGTTAAAGGTAATCGACAATCTGCTGCTACCGCAGCAAGGAAATGAGCCAGTTTTAGGCCGGATTGTTATTCATCAGGGAAGGCTTTGACGGCCTTGGGTCCTTACTCTCTTACCTCCCTTGGGTAGATCAAAAGGCCCTAATGAATCAACATTGATCAAGTACTAGCGATGTTCGACCCTCATCAATTTCATAGGGCTTCTACCTGGTGCCAGAACTGACGGCGCATTTGTGACCACTCAAGTTTTAACCACTATAAACGACCGCACGCGCCCTTGGATGACAACACGGTTACCGTCATGGGCGCTACTATTGGTTGCCAGCACGGTCAGTGGCGATTAGCCACCTGGTGTGGAATATCAAACGGATGCATCGCTTGGCCTCAGGCTGAGGAGGACTTACCACCCCTTCACCGGCGGCAAAAAACTCGGCGCGGCTGATGATGGCTACCTTGAAAGCGCGGTTTCAAGTATGCTCAAAGCATGCTTCCGGTAGATTGAAATCATTACATTCTTCACCCAGTGTGATGAAAGAGATAAACCTGCTGCTAAAGTTCGATCCCGACAGAGTGCAGCATGGACGGCAACACAACGATGCAGTACTCACGTATTCATAACACTTATGCAGAAACAAGCATTCCGGAGCTGACCTTATGACACTTCAACTTGAACTTACACCTTTGATCAGCCTTGCTGCTGGCATTGGTATACTGGTATTTCCCAACCTGGTCAGATATATCCTCGCAGGCTATCTAATCATCGTTGGCATTCTGGGTTTGACGGGATTTTCCTTGTGAACTGAACGCCCCTGCCATAATCGCTGCAGAAAAGCTCGCACACAGCCGGATAATGCCTGCTTTCATCATGGATGTAAGCGACCAGACATTGCTGCCAGCCAGTCATCAGGGGACATGCTTCCAGCACTGAACCAAAACCTTGAGGAGCTGGCTGTCCTTGTCCGTCGGCAGCCCGCCTCCTGGATACAAGCAGGAGATAAAGCATGACAGAAATTACGTCGTCCTCTCTGCAGATCATCATCATCACCGGCGCCAGCAGCGGTATTGGTATGGCCACTGCTAAAAAGCTGGCCGAACAAGGCAAAAGTCTGGTATTACTCGCACGACGAAAGATACCGTTGGATACCTTAGCAACGGAACTTCGTGAGCAGCACCCTGAGGGGGTCTTTATAGCAGTTGCCGGAGACCTGGCCCATCATCAGGAGCGCGAGGCTGTGATGAACAGCCTACATTATATGCTCCGCAACCGACCCTGTCGGTTGGTTGGCTTTATCCACTGCGCGGGAATGGGAACACCCACCAATGATTTATGTCATTGGAACCCGGATGACCTCAACGCTGCGCTGGCGCTGAATGTAATCGCCCCACTGACATTAATTCAAACGCTGTTGCCTTATCTTGATGGGAATACTCCACCCTGTCGGTTCGTACTTGTCGGGGCGGGAATTGACCGTCGGGCGCAACCGGGTACGGGTACTTATGGCATCAGCAAGATGGCATTGCGTCGTTTGTTCGAACAGCTGATTCTCGACCTTACTCCGTATTCCGCCAGCGTTGCACTGTTCCAACCTGGAATGGTGGACACGCCCGGGCTGCGCCAGCACATTCGTGCCGCCCATTCACTTGCGCTACCTCATGCCGATTATCTTCAACAGCGCCTTGTGCAGGGTGACTACTTAACCGCTGAGGCTGCAGGAAGTGCACTGGCTATTTTACTTGACCAGGTGTCAATGGAGAAATTTAGCGGGCAGGAATGGCATGCGCGGCAACTACTACTAGACTATTAAGTCAAACCAGAGCCTGTTTGATATTTCATTCACGGCGGTTATTGAGTCGCAAAATAGCGGTATTAAGCCCTAACGCAACTGCCACCCAAAGCCAGTAAGGTACCATCAACCAGGCAGCCAATACGTTTACCTTGGCAAATAGCACAATAGTTAGCGTAATCAACCCCAGAAGCAGCACGATATCTGCCAGGGCGGCAACAATCTGCTTGCGCCCAAAAAATAGCCACGACCAGGCCGCATTGGCCAGTAATTGAATGCCATAAACTATCAGGCCCGCGGTACGTAATGGGGAGTCATCGCTCATGTAAATGCGCCATGCCGCAACGGCCATCAATAAGTAAAGAATCCCCCAGGCAATAGGAAACGCGATATCAGGGGGTGTCCAACCAGGTTTTTTCAGTTGACGATACCATCCATCAGGGCGAAAACGTGCTCCCGTGGAAGCCACTATACCGACGACCAGGAGTGATAATAATAGAGCGAATAGGGAATAAAGCATGGTTCACTTTTTTAAAGTTTAATCATCATAGTAACAAGGCAAGATGCGAAACAAACGTCAGCCCGTCATAACACGGTTCCTTCCCAGTCGCTTGGCTTCATAAAGTGCCCTGTCCACGTTTTTAACAATTTCTATCGCGGTTTCATTTCCTATTTCGACCACACCGAAACTGGCGGTTATATGCCCGACGGAAGAAAAAGACGTGCCGGCGATCAGCTGGCGTAACTTATCCGCGAGCTGGAAAGCTTGATTTTGTGTCGTTTCAGGTACCAACACCATAAACTCTTCGCCTCCCCAGCGAGCGCAAATATCAAGCTCACGCAGATTTTTGGAAAGAAGCCGGGCAAACTCAACCAGCACTTCGTCACCGACATTGTGGCCGTAGGTATCATTGATAGCTTTGAAGTGGTCAATATCAAGCATGACAAGTGACAGTGGGCGTGCATAACGATATCGACGTGTCATTTCTTTGCCCAGTTGACGGTCAAAGCTCATTCGGTTGGGCAAACCTGTCAGGTTATCCGTATTGGCTATTCGCTTAAGCGCTTTCTCCCTATCAATACGTTCCGTCACATCCTTGCCCACGGATACATAGCGAATAATCTGGTCCTGTGCATTTTTTACCGGTGTGATTGTCTGTTCAAGGTGTACCGTCTGGCCATCCGCAGTCTGATCAATAAACGTATCACTAAAAGGTCGGCCATGAGTGAGGGTGTCCCACATATGAGTGTAAAAACGAGGGGTATGCTGGCCGGATTTCAGAATACGCGGGGTTTGTCCCATCACATCGTTTCGATGGTGGCCCGAATGCTGTTCAAAGGCAGGATTTACATATTCAATATGGCCTTTGACGTCCGTCATAATGACAAGGTCAGATGAGAGTTCTAGCGCACTCGACAGAATCTGTATGGTTTCCTGATCATGGAAAGCGCGCGTGAGATCACGCTGAACAGAAATAAAATGGGTAATCTCGCCCGTGGCACTCCGGACCGGTGAGATACTCCACTCGACAGTATAAGCGCGTCCATCCTTGCAGTAATTAGTGGTTACCGCTTCAAAATGCTCGCCGGCGGCCAGCGCCTGCCGTAGACATGTCAGCATTGACCGGTCTGTTTTTTCTCCCTGCAGTAATCGAGGCGTTTTGCCAATGAGTTCTTCGCGGGTGTAGCCAGTCATCTGCGTCATGGCATGATTGACATAAACAATAGTCGGTCCTGGCAAATCAAGCTGTGCGGTCGTAATCAAGACGGCATTGAATGACTGCTCTACGGCTGCCTCAAGCAGCTGCTGATAGATAACATCTTCCATTGATATGCCTTTCAATTCAAAAGTGGCGAAAACGTATCGTGATTACGATATGAACCGTTATAAATGTCGCGGTTATAACGTATGCAGTCAACACGACAGGAAAAGTTAACAACAGCGGCCTGTATGGTGCCCGTTTCTTTACAAATCAATACATCTCAGGGCAATCCGTTAAAGGTTGACGGGTAGCAGGCGCTTGATGAACGGCGTCAAATGCCTCTTTAAGGTCAGTGACAATGTGTTCAAAGGCAGGCCTTGCATAGAAAAAACCTTGCTGCAAGTGGATGCCAGCGTCCATCAGCCAGCGCGCTTCAGTCACGGTTTCTACACCTTCAGCAACCAGCTCCATATCAAGGCAACGCCCTAAGTTAATCAGCGCGATTAAAAGCGATTGACGCCGGAGATCCTGGTCACAGTTCATGACCAGTTCGCGATCAATCTTGAGTTTGTTAGGCGATAACGTAGTCAGTAGGTCCAAATTGGCATAGCCGCTGCCAAAATCGTCCAACGCGACCGTAAAGCCCATTTCTTTATAGGCATCAACAATATTCTTGATGTGTTGGCGGTCACGCACCTTCTCTGTTTCCGTGATCTCAAAGATCAGTTGATCCATTGGCCAACCGACACGCTGAGAAACCTCAAGGGTTGCCTGAATACAGGCTTCAGGCTCATAAACAGCATTGGGTAGAAAATTGATGGATAAGGGCCTATCCATCCCCAATTGACTGGCGAGTTCAATCGCTTTGACACGACATGCCTGATCGAAGCGATAAAGCAATTTGTCAGTTACCTGGCTAAGAATAAAAAAGGCAGATTCATTATTCATGCCCCGTACCAGTGCTTCATAGGCATAGATGTCTCGCTGGACAACGTCGACGATCGGCTGAAAAGCCATGGAAAACTCGAACGGTGTACCACCACTGCAATGCGAGCACTGCTCATCAGTACCGTCGCAATTTTTCATGATTTATTCCTTATTCGATTACCCAACAGCGTTGTCTTGATAATGCCGGTTCATGCTCTCTACACACAACAAAAAACAGGGTACGAGTTGACCATCATCAGACTGTAAAATACTAGGGTCTGTTGACGTTTCATCACGAACCGCGTTGCTGCATCAAAATGTGTCAGACAAGGCGCGGAACGCCGTTAAGGGTGGTTCCCTTCTCAAGTTTAGCAACGCAGTATGGCGCATTTTGAAGCGCAACCCGAAGGGCTGGGTCAGTTTTTATCCGCTCCGGCGTTAGTCGTCGTTCATTTGGAGTTACCAAACGTCTCTCCTCCTGCCTTGCCCCGAATAAAAACTGACACCAGCGCGGCCGTGAATGAAACGTCAACAGACCCTAGCTTTACCAGTCTATGAAACAGGGATACGACGACGGAAAATGGTTGTAGTCGATGGATAAAAAGTATTGAAGTAATGTCCTACTATTTAATCATTATATCATGGCAGGCAAGGCGCATTTTAAAATCGAGCAAGCCCGCCAGGTGCGGGCTTATTTAGGAGTTATTAATTTTAAAAAATTAGTGGTGTTTTTTGGCTTACTGATACAAGGAATCAACACAGCATGTAGCTTCGTATAAAACTTAATCATTAATTTCTTAACTATTTTCTTTGCATAAACTTGCCTTTTATATCAATGGGAATCCGCATTTCAGGGAGCAATACGGTACCAAAGTGCATAGAGCGCAGGAACAAATAACAAGGTGATCAAGGTACCAATCGCCACGCCGCCGATCAGCACATAAGCCAGCGGCCCCCAGAAACTATCCAGGGTAAGGGGAATAAACGCCAGCATGGCTGCCACCGCTGTGACCACAACCGGTCGAGCCCGCTTTACAGCCGCTTCAACAACAGCATCACGCATTGCCATTTTTTCCTTGATGTTGTCTGCCACTTGTTGAGTCAAAATCAAGGTATTACGCATCAGTATTCCAGCAAGGCCGATGAGCCCTAGCGTCGATACAAAACCAAAAGGCTGATTGAATAGCAGTAACGCAGCTACCGCCCCGATAAGACCCAAGGGTGCGGTGGCTACCACGATGAAGGTGCCCGCAAAAGAGCGCATCTGAAGCATAATAAATATCAGCATTAGCACCACCATCAGCGGCTGTAGCGCCTGAATGGAAGCCTGAGCCTTGGATGACTGTTCGACTGAGCCACCAATTTGCAGCTGATAATCGACAGGCAATTGTTGTCGCACTTCATCTAATGCCGACCAGACCTCTTGGGTGACGTCATTAGGTTGGGCTCCCTCGATATCAGCATTCACGGCCAAAAACCGATTGCGGTCGATACGTTTGACCACGGGTTCTTCAAAGATAGTGTTCAGTTCACCCAACTGAGTAAGAGGTATTTGCCGCCCTTCGTTATTGACGACCTCCAGACTGCGCAGATCGGCAATATCCTTTGTTGCTCCACGCCCGACAGCAGGCACTAGACGAATGCCGTCACGTAACTCAGTGATAGCCATCCCATCCAATTGAAATTGCAACTGACGTGCTACCTCATCGGGAGTCAATCCCATCAACTGTAGCCGATGATGATCAAGCGCAAGGTCCAGCCTCGGCACCCGTTCATCCCATTCAAGGTGTGAATTACGCGTAGCCTTGTGCGCTTCAATGACTTCGTAAACATCATGGCCGATGTCACGCAGAAGTTCTGGGTCCTCGCCCAGCACCCGAATGCTCACTGGCCAGTCGACAGGAGGACCGTAGAGCAGCCGTTCTACGCGCACGCGCGCTTCAGGGAAGGCGCCTTTCGCAATGTGTTCGTTGAGCCTTTCAATCAATTGTTCACGCGCCTCAACGCCTTCTGTCACAGCGATCAGCCTGGCAAACGCCGGGTTGGGCTGTTCAGGGTTGGCCGAAATAAAGAATCGTGGTGCCCCCGCCCCCACATAGGAAGAAAGCGATGCGACGCCTTCTTCCTCGCCAATCAAGGCTTCGAGCCTGCGTGTTGTCGCGTCGGTTGCGCCAATAGCGGTACCTTGAGGATGATAAACGCTGACCAACACCTCGGTGCGGTCTGAGCTGGGGAAAAATTGTTTTTCTACTGGCCCGGCCATACCGGCAATGGCGACGACGAGCAATACCAGAGTCACCCCCACGACGCTCTTTCGAAACCGCACACAGGTACTAATCACACCTCGCAGATAACGATAACCGCGCGACTGGTAGGCCTCCTCATGACCAGCATCGGCGACTTTCTGCTCTGACAGCAGCTTAACGCCTAAATAGGGCGTAAATACAACCGCCACAATCCACGAAAGCAGCAAGGCAATGCACAGCACCCAGAAGATATTACCGGCATATTCGCCCACCGCTGATTTCGCAAAGCCTATCGGCACGAAACCGGCGATCGTCACCAGGGTGCCAAACAACATGGGAGCGGCAGTGACATTCCAGGCATGTGAAGCCGCGTCGATCCGCCCCCACCCTTCTTCCATTTTCACAATCATCATTTCGATGGCAATAATGGCATCGTCGACCAGTAATCCTAAAGCAATGATCAAGGCGCCAAGGGTAATGCGATCCAGATTGATGCCCATTACCAGCATCACAACGAAGGTCAACGCCAGCGTGACAGGGATGGCTATCCCCACCACAATACCGGCACGCAGCCCCACCGCCAGCATGGTTACCAACATCACGACAACGACCGCCACCAGAAATTTAACCTGGAAAAGATTCACTGCCCCAGCAATAGCATTGGCCTGATTGGTCATCACCTCAAGCGACATCCCCAGTGGCAATCGCTCTCGTTCTTGCTGCCAAAAGGCGTCCAGGCGATCACCGAAGGCAAGGCCGTTGACACCGTTCTTCATCACCACACCAAGCAATAATGCCTCTTCACCAAAGGCACGCACCTGGTAACTGGGCGGGTCCTCATAACCGCGAGAGATTTCGGCGATGTCACCCAAACGGATCAGTCGCTCACCAATACGAATGGGTACCTCGGAAAGTGAATCCGGGTCTGACAGGTCATGATTAAGCCGTAGATACACTCGCGGGCCATCGGTATCAACACGACCCGCAGGCAGCAGACGGTTATGCGCATCGATGGCAGCGAAAACCGCCTGAGGGGAAATTCCCAGGCTTTGTAACCTGGCCAAATCAAAATCAACATGCATGCGTTCCTGGCGCTCGCCCAGCACCTGGGCCTTATTGGCGCCCTCAACGCGCTGAAGACGATCGCGAATTTCCTCTGCTTCACGCACCAGCTCGCGCATCGGCATTTCTGGTGCACTCAAGGCAACCAGAGAGAAATAGACGTCGCCGAAGTCCTCATTGATAAACGGACCCATGACGCCATCGGGAAGATCGGGCGCTGCATCCTGCATCCGGCGGCGCACCTGGTAGAAACGCGCGGACATTTCCTCACCAGGCGTATAATCCTCAAACTCCACTTTCATATCCGCCCGACCGGGGCGAATGGTCGTTTCAATTCGGTAGAGGTCGTCAACTTCCTGGATACGTTTCTCCAACGGATCCACCACGCTCTGCTGAATTTCTTGTGGCGTTGCACCCGGCCATGCCGCCGAGACCATCATCACCCGTACGGTAAAATCCGGGTCTTCTGCACGCCCCAGGGAAGCAAACGCATAAAGTCCCGCTACCAGTGAAATTACCAAAAAGAACAATGTAACGGCCCGCTCACGAACTGCCAGAGCAGAGAAATTGGGAAAGCTCACGGCGCGTCCTCCTCACTTAAAGGACGAACCGCCATACCCGGCTTGAGCAGGTGAGTTCCAAGACTGATAACGCTTTGCCCCTCCACGAGGGCTTCACCGCTGACCCAGACATGCTCGCGCGTCATCCGCTCCGGAACAATCGACATCGGCTGAGCCTTGCCATCCACGATTTGCCATAGCTGAGGGCCATCACCACGCTCATCCAGCGCGGCTACTGGCACATAAAAAGACGCCGTCGATTTTTTTTCATCGAGCATGAAATGCGCATTTACCACGTCGCCCAAACCACGCTCTTCCAGGGGTTCTTCCAACCGGTAACGCGCTCGCAAGGTACGACTGGCGGGATCAACCGCACCCGCCACTTCACGGCGAGTCAGTTCAATACGCCGCTCATCTACCAACAGGTTGCCCGTCTCCGGCGGTGGCACATTAGCAGGAAAGTTGACTTCCACCTCTCGGGGCCCTTCATGTGCCAGATTCGCCACCGCCTGACTGGCACCGACAACCTGCCCCGGTTCACCGCTTACCGCAATCAGCATGCCGTCCGCTTCGGCGCGCAAGGTTGCATAATCGAGAGCATTACGCCTCTCGGCCATCCGGGCATTAGCGGCGTCTCGGCGCGTTCTCGCTTCGCGTACCATTAGCTCAGCGCGTTCAAACGCCTGGCGACTCACGTAGTTTTTTTCCAGCAATTGCCGATCACGTGACAAATCCGCTTCAGCCACCGCCAGCGATGCCTGAGCTGCAGCCAGTTCAGAGCGAGCGGCGGCCAGTGCTTCTTCCAGATCACTGGGATCCAGAGTGAACAGAATATCTCCTTGACGCACCACCTGCCCGGCATCAACGTAACGTTTGGTAATTTGACCGCTGATTCTGAATGCCTGAGATGTCTCGTAACGCGCACGCAAAATACCCGTTAACGATATCGATGGACCCGAGTCAGCCAAAACCGCCGTCGTTTTAACCCAGCGAGGATCTGCGTCCGTCGATGTTTGTGGTACCTGTTCTTGACAGCCACCCAACAATAGCATTAGCAGGAACAGAACAAGGTATTGCATCAAACTTCCTTAGCAGTGACGGTGACTCTCGCACCAGGAGGACAAGAAGGTACAGCTTTTATAGGGGTATATCAGTAGATATAATGATAACCATATATTAAAAAATTATATATGTTGCGCGATGGGTCAAACAGCCGCACCAGTCTTGAGCTGCACAACGGCACGCTAAAAGATTACGACGCGCTGCCCGGCGTATGGGAAGAGTTTTAATTCATTACCATTCA
This sequence comes from Halomonas sp. LS-001, assembly GCF_052983955.1. Taxonomy (NCBI): domain Bacteria; kingdom Pseudomonadati; phylum Pseudomonadota; class Gammaproteobacteria; order Oceanospirillales; family Halomonadaceae; genus Halomonas; species Halomonas sp. LS-001. The sequence continues at coordinate 1,794,404 of NZ_CM129816.1, read as the reverse complement.
ATGACAATTTGAGTCGCCAAGCTTAAAAGCACTGCTCGCTCGCTCTGGCAAATCGCTGTTGAATTAGTGGCAAAACAAGCAGGCGCCCTACAGTGCTAACACCTCCGCTACGCCACGCTCGGCCGCTTCAATCGCGCCTGCCAGGTACCCGGCATATTGCTTTCCCCACTCGCTGCCAATGCCAGTCAAGCAAGCCTGCCAGGGCCCATCGGCTGCGCGGGCTGGCGGTGCGATGCCATGATGCTCGCTAGGTATCTGATCGGCGTGGGTAGCGGTAAATGGTTCCTGCGCCCAGTCTTTAATCATATCCATGCTGGGGCTAGCGGCATTGGGGCCAAACAACCTCGCCAACTGTGCGCGACAGTGCTGGCGGAGTGCCTCGTCGCTAAGCTTTTCACGGACATTGACAGGCAAACTAAAGAAGCCGAACAGCGCACCGTGGCCATCGGGATGTGACGCATCATGAATCTCACCCAGGGGACCCAGCAGGCTTCGCGCCTCTCCCGAAATCTGCTGGTCTCGCCAAAACGGTGTGGGATAAAGCGCCACATACTTGGCGTGAGAAGCCATCCAGGTAGCCGTACTCGCCCACTGGTGAGTAAGCCGTTCCGGCAGCGGCGGAGAAAACGTCATCGCCTGTGCAGCCAACCTAGGCGGCACCGCCAGCAGCACATGCTGAGCGATATAACGCTGCCCGGAACCACACAGCAGCTCTACACTGCCATTAGGAGTGAGTGCCACCGACTGAACGGCCTGCCCGGTAAAAATGCGTTCCGGGCCGATGCGCTGGCGCAACGCATCCGTCAACGCCTGCATACCGCCCCTCAGACGCATAGAGGGCGGCTGATTTACAAAGCCCTGCATGCGCATCGGCGGCATCTGGTGGGAGCGCTCTACAACCATATCGCCAGTTTCATACTGGGCAAACGATGACAGCCCCAGCGAATCCACCAACGTTCCAAGCGCCTGCTGAAACCCAGGCCAAAACCAGGAAGGCCCTAAATCAAACGCCTCTGCGTCACCCCCCTGTGCCAATTCACCACTGGGCATTAACGTTGCAATACGCCCACCCACACGCTCTCGCGCTTCCAGCAACACGTAATCGCTAACGCCACATTGTTCCAACAAATACGCTGCATACAGCCCCGCCAACCCAGCGCCCACAATAACGATACGTGTTGTGTACATGAAAAGTCTCATTAGTAAAAACCGAAAGCATACCGCAATACGGTAAGTCAGATGAGCAAACTGCTGAATGATGGTGATTAGACAGTCGTCATCCCAACCCGTCTAAATCCGTGATGACGGTGGCCGAACGCGTTTCAATGCGACCGTCGCCGCTATCGGTCATAACCGTCGTATGCTGCTTGGCAGTCGAGATGACTGTATGCGTGCATTGATACCACTCAGTAATGTGTCTGCCGATAACCGAGATTTCAGCAAAACGGCCTCAACTTGCTCGTATTGTTGGTGAGTCATATCGGCCCCGGATAAAATGACCACTTTTGCGTCAGGTTGATAAGCACGAATGTCGGGGACAAGTTCCCAACCTGAGCCATCTGGCAGCCCTATATCGAGCAATACAACGTCAAATGACTGCTCTTTCAGGCGAGTGCGAGCATTTTCCAAGGTATGTGCTGCCTCAAACGTAAAAGACTCACCGGCCATAGCAGAGACCACTTCGTGTAAGTCGGGGTCGTCTTCAACATGCAATATTCGGGGATGATGCTCCCGCTTAGCTGATAACTGCCGCTGAACCATTCCAATCAACTGATGCTGATCGATCGGTTTTGCTAACCAATCAATGTTGGTAGCATCCCCGCTGATCGCTAAACGCCCCTGCTCTACCTTAGCTGAAACCACGATTATCGGTAGATCAGCGGTATTGGGGCGCTCACGCAGCATACGGATGACATCTAATCCACTGGTATCTGGTAGCGTTAAATCCAGGCTAACAAGGTCGTAATGCCTGTTTTGTAGACCGTTAAGCGCCTCGGTACCATTAAAGGCAATATCGACATGATATCCAGCGTCACTTAACATAATGCTTAATAGGTTGGCGACATCTTTATCATCTTCAACAACCAAAATACGGGCAGCGTCATTATGCCCCGCGTCTAGCCCTGACGGGAGCGTCGTGGTTGCTACTGCCGCTTGAGCTAATGGCAATTCAAAGAAAAAGCGTGAGCCTTTACCCTCAGTAGACTCAAAGTCAATGCGCCCGCCCATATGTTCTACCAGTTCTTGCGTTATGGCCAGACCAAGGCCAGTTCCCTCTTTGACACGGGTATCAGAAGAATCTGCTTGAGCAAAACGCTGAAATACGTGTTTACGAAAGGAATCAGCAATGCCAGGGCCTTCATCAATCACACTAACAATTACTTTATTATCTGACGTTTCCACAACAAGCGTTACGTTGCCACCGTCCGGTGAAAACTTAATGGCGTTGGATAACAAGTTGGCTAGCACTTGCATCAGCCGCTGATGATCAACATTAACAAACGCATCCGGCGCATTATCAGCCAATATCAGCGACACCCCCCTATCACTGCCGTAGTGACGGTTAGCATCTAAGGCCTGTTCGACCAACGGTATCAACGCTTGTACTTGCATATCAAAACGCAGCTTGCCCGCAGCAATTTTTTCGATATCTAATAAATCATTGATTAAGTGAGCTAAACGCTTACTGTTACGGTGGGCTGTCGTTAGTAACTTTTGCGCTTTTTCTGGCAACTCGCCAAAGGCTCCACCCACCATTAAACCCAGTGCGCCAGAAATAGACGTTAGCGGGGTACGCAGCTCATGGCTAACGGTAGAAATAAATTCATTTTTTATCTTATCTGCGTGTTTCCGCTCAGTAATATCTTCCGCAATACCCAGATAGCCGCTAATGTCACCGGCACTATCTCGCATAGGGGTAACCACCAGCGATACCGGCACGTGGTGACCATCTTTATGAACGTAAGTCCACTCGCGTGTCTCGGAACCATTTTGCTCAGCTTTTTCTACAAACACCCTAAAGCCTTCAACCGGCTGGCCTTGCTCAGCACTGAGTTGTACCGAGCGCTGTTCTACCTCCTCTATCAGGTGAAATTTTGCGGGTGTCTGTATGCCCAGTACGTCTGCTTTGCTGTAACCCAGCATATTCTCAGCGCCTTTATTGAAGGCGGTAATCACACCAGTTGTATCAGTCGCCGTAATGGCCACTTCAGACGCGGCTTCAAGAATATTAGATAAAAAACGTTCAGCGTTGTAAATAGCGTTATCTGCGGCTTTACGCTCATTCGCTAAGCGGTTCATCGCGCGGGAAAGCGCGCATACTTCCGGCCCCCCCTGTTCAAGAAAGTCACTGTCAAAACGTGCATTATCGGCCATGTGGTCAATACGCCGGGTGATTCGCTCTATTGGATGCGTGAGGCTTCGCGCAACCCAAGCCCCTGCTAGACCAATGAGCACCATCGCAACCAGGGCAATGAACAAAAATTGACGGAAGGAGGCGGTCGCTGGGGCAATAGCCTGATCGTAGGAGATCGCTCGCAACACAATCCAGCCGAGTGAATCCAATTGCTGGCTGGCAACCAGATAGTGCTGTTGCTGATAGTCAACCAGGGTGCCAGCAGGACTAAGGGACAGTGCGGCGTCAACTAAAGGATCAGTCCCATCATCAGGCAGCGGCTCTAACGTTTCAAACCGTTCCCGCATAGAGACAAACAAGCGGTGTTGAGGGTCGACAATTAACGTTATTGTACCAGCACTAGACTCGACCTCAGCTGTGCGACTGGCATCGATAAGAGGCGTGTTCGCAAGATCCAGTAGTCCACCTGCATATCCGACAATAGCCCCGTCAGGAGATAACATGGGGTGCACGTATGAAATTAGCGGCAGCCCTGTTTTACGCCCAATGATCGGCGCAGAAATCACTGCCTCTTTGGTTTGCCGGGCACGCTGGAAGTGCGGCCGGTCGGCGTAATTAGTCCCCAAGCGGCCTGGCACATAAAGGTTCTCTGCGATGGCAGTTCCATTCGCATCCAACACCAATAGCCCGTCTGGGAAAAGACGTTTAGCGACGGACGTCTGCTGTAAAAGCGACATAAGTTCTTGTTCACTGCGCAGCATTCCCTCATCGTTGAGCAAACGTGTTGCAAACGCTTCTAACCCAAACATTCGCTGCTGCTGTGAGAGTTCAAGCTCAGAGGCTAAGTGCTTTATCTCAGCTGTTTCGCGCTCTGCTACGATAGATTCATAATCGGCCACCATTAACTGGTGGACAGTCATCAGCATTCCACCAACGAGAACACCACTCGTGACCAATACGAGTAGAACAACTCGCACACTCAATGGAACTTTTATCACTGATATTTCCTTGGTAATAAGATATAAAAATTAGCGCCGCCTCCCACCGCATCACGATAGCCAACCTCCCCACCCATCTGCTGGCAAATTTCTTGGCTAATGGCTAAACCAAGGCCGGTTCCAGGTAGCTTTCGGGTATCGCTGCCATCCGCTTGAGAGAAACGCTGGAACAGATGATCACGAAACTCAGGGTCGATGCCGGGGCCGTGGTCACGCACTGAGATCTCGACGGTGCTGTCATAAGGCGTGACGTATAGTTCAACCGCCCTACCAATCGGGGAAAATTTGATTGCGTTGGATAATAGGTTGTTGAGTGCTTGTATTAAGCGAGGGCCATCAACGTTACCCAACACCGTAGGCCACGCATCAGATATCTGGATAGGCACCTGATGCTGCTCGCTGTAGCCGTGCATGGCTTCGACGGCCTCATCTAATAAAGGTGCTAGCCGTTGCACGCTTAGGTTCATGGGCATTTTGCCAGCGACCAGCTTTTCTATATCCAGCAAATCGTTAATCAACAACGCTAAGCGCTGAGCATTGCGTTCAGCGGTATTGATGAGTGTCTGAGCCTTCTCGGGTAGCGAGCCTACTGCACCACCCTTAAGAAGGCCTAGCGAGCCCTTGATAGACGTAAGAGGGGTACGCAACTCATGGCTGACGGTAGAAATAAACTGATCTTTCATTTTATCCAGCTTACGGCGTTCAGTGATGTCTTCAATCAGTGACCAAATCACTTGCTGACCATTTTGCTCTTGGCTGAGCATGCCTTGCAGACGCACCGGGTAGCGACTGCCATCCTTGCGAATATACTCTTTCTCAAAAGGGCCGTAGCGACCCATCGCTTTTAAATTTAAAAGCGCCTGCTCTTCTTCAGGCTGGTACTCTTTTGGCGTGAGATCCCAGTAACTCAGTGACACGAACTCATCACGGGTATACCCCGTTGGAGCAATGAGTGCGTCGTTCAAATCGATAAACTGCCCGGTTATTAAATCATTCAGCGCAATGCCTATGGGCGAAAACTCGAAGAGCCCTCTTAGCCGTGCTTCATTGTTTTCTAGGGCCAAGCGTGCTTGTTCTTGCTCATGAATATCGTGCAAGAAACCGTGCCACAAGGTGCTACCATCAATAAGGCGTTCAGGTTTTGCCTGGCCCATTATCCAGCGATACCCTTCACCCTGCGACCGCACACGATACGTCGCTTGCCAGTACGCCAGCATGTTAGCTGAATGCTCTATAGACGCACTGAGCGCTTCCAGATCATCGGGATGAACACGCAAAAAGGCAGGTGTGGCATCTTCAGCGGCTTCTAGCGGAGTGAGTCCGTATAACGCTTCGATTTGAGGTGAGCTAAACGGGAAGGTGATACGGCCATCTAAAAAGCGGCGAAACTGATAGGTAACGCCAGGTAGTTGAGCCGTCAGCTTGCTGAGACGTTCATTATGAAGACTACTTGCTAAGACATCGGATAACCAGCGCGCTAGTAAGCGTATAAAAAGTTTCTCGCTGTCATCGTAACATTCCACTCGCGCTTTACTGGCGGAAAAATTTAGCGTCCCAAACGCTTCGCCCTCTATCTCAATGACGATGCCTGCATAAGCGCCTAGAGGATTTTCCTGATAGCAGGGATGGCTTTTGAATTCGCAACGTTCGGCATTAGCGATGAACAATTCGCGTTGCTGCGTAGCATTGGCAGAAAAAATATGCTGACACCAAGTATGGCCCAACGCAAAGGTCTGATGCGCATTAATTGAGGTACCTACCACTGCCGCTATCCAGCGTACTGTGTAAACATCGCCCTCGATTTGACTAAGAATCGCTACATCCATCTTTAGATAGTGTCTGGCTATTGTTAGGGCATGGTTGATTTTTTCGTCTAGCGTAACGTGTGGAGAAAAAACGATGTCGTTAAGCAGCACCAGTGCATCGTGATGTTTGTTTAGTTGGCTTACCGTATTTCGTTCGCGGGTAACATCAACAATAAAGCCCTCAAGGATAGCGGGATAGCGAGCATCATCGTGAACGCACTTTCCTCGCTCTTCTACCCAGCGCCAGGTGCCGTCCCGGTGCTGAATACGATACTCAAGATGCCATTCTGTATTGTCAGCCATTGCCTTGGCGACAGCTTTCTCCAGTACAGGCGCATCGTCTGAATGGATCAAGTCTGCGTAACAGATGCTTTTATTGCCAATTAACTCGTCAGCTGGGTAACCACTTACCCGGTCGACCTGCCCGCTGATATATAGCATTGTCCAATGTTTATCGGGTAAACAGCGATAAGTCACACCCGGCATATTGTCAATGATAGATGCCATTTGATCGCGGCTGGCAACCAGCTCAGATTCTAGTGCTGAACATGACGTCTGACTGGCTTCATCAGCGTGTATCAGCTCCTCCACGGTCGCGGCGAGATCCTCAAGCATATCGATTTGCTCAGAAGACAACGATCTTGGCTGCGTATCAATCAGACAGAGGGTTCCGATACGGTAACCACTGCTAGTGTGCAAAGGAACGCCAGCGTAAAAACGTATATCAGGAGGGCCAACGACCAGAGGATTGTCAGCAAAACGGGCGTCTTCTAGCGCATTTTCGACAATTAATGGCGAGGCAGTCAGAATTGCGTGGCCACAGAAAGAAATATTACGCGGTGTTTCATTGGCATTAAGCCCTTGATTTGACTTGAACCACTGCCGATCCTGATCAATTAACGATACCAACGCAATGGGCACTGAAAACATTTGACGAGCGATGCGCGTGATACGTTCAAAACGTGCTTCATACTCGCTCTTAAGCAAACCGGTTTCATCCAGTGCGCACTGGCGCTCGGTTTCATTTTGCGGAATCGGCGGTGCCTTCATTTTCAACCTCAGCTGTCACATCAATAACGATGCTAATCTGCCGCTAAACACACACGGTTACGCCCGCTGTTTTTGGCTTGATATAGCGCTTGATCAGCCCGGTTAAGCAGGGACTCGGCGATATCATCAGGAAAGTGCTGGTTGTCTACCACGCCTGCTGACAAGGTGCAGGAAAACGATTCGCGCCCCCCCGTAAACTGGATAGCCGCAAAATCTTCGCGGAGGCTATTTACCATGCTGGCAGCATTGTCGGCAGTACAGTCGATCAGGACCAACGTGAACTCTTCTCCACCGTAGCGGCCCAATTTATCGGTGCTCCGGAAACGTTGGCGTAACAGAGTACCCACGGCGGCAATCACTAAGTCACCTACTGCATGCCCGTGCGTGTCGTTAACAGCCTTGAAATGATCAATATCGAGCATTACCACAGAAAAAACCTGTGGCTTGCGTTGTGCCAGTAGCCACTGATCTTGCAGGGCCTCTTTGATGCTGGCGTGCTTAAGAAGCCCGGTTAGCGCGTCTCTATTTTTAGTATCCTCCAGCTTACGTAACCGCATAACACGGGATCGGCACAGGTTGATGAGAAGATCTGTGTCGATAGGCTTTTCAAGGAACGCATCGCCTCCCCGTAATAGTGCTTGCCCGCGCAGCTCTGCATTGGACTCAGCAGAAAGGTAAACAATGGGTATCTGTGACCAGCGCTCCATCTGACCCAGCAGGGCAGCTATTTCTGCACCGGTGATACCTGGCAGCCAGAGGTCCATCAGAATCAGTTCAGGATTAAAATCATTGATGGCCTCGAACAGAGGATCGGGCCGATCAAATATACTGACATGCATACCAGCATCTTCCAGAACGCATTGAAGATGATGCGCTAATTCGGTGTCATCCTCGACAATCATCACACGCTCTGGCTGGCTATCTTTCGTTTTAATTAGCTGCGCTATGTGGGAAGCAAGCTTTATCATATCCAGAGGTTTGACAAAATAATTTTGTCCCCCGCTACGCAAGGCATTTAGTCGCGCGGTAAAGCTTTCTTCAGTACCCGTAAAAAGAATTGGGCAGGTGTAATCCTGAAGGTGCGTCTGCCAAAAGGCGACCGGGTTTTCTCTAATCGCCTTGTTTTGCGTGGCGCGATGATCAATTAACAGTAAGTCAGGAGATAGGCTTTTATCTTGCTTCAATTGCTGAGCATCACTGAAATGTCGTACTTGAAAGCCGAAACTGTGCAGCTGTTGAGCCACATATTCCGCTAACATAACATCACGCTCTAGCAACCAAATGGAAGGTGCATCGCCCACGCTTTCCAGGCGCGTAGTCTCCATGCCCACAACCGCTTTCCGGTTTTTGTCCACTTCAAGTGCGCTTTGTAATTGCGTGACCCAATCGAAAACAGGGAGTGATTGCTTGAGATCTTGCTTCAAAACATTTACCACCTGCAGTTCGTACTCTCGCGCCTGACGACCAAGGCTTTCAAAGCCAAAGGTTCCTGCAGAGCCTGCCAGCGAATGTAAGACTGAATTTAATTGCTGGAGGGAGTCAGCGCACGAGGCGTCTGTTGCGAGCTGGTCAGCAAGCTCTGTAAGCCGCTCAAAATCAGAGGTAAGACGTTTCGAATAAGCTACCGAAAGCGTTTCTAATCGCTTGGCGAAAGCCTGAGAGGAGGTTGAATCAACCATGGAACGTTTCCCAGATAGCGCGAACGTCGTCAGCAAGCGTCATTGGGTCAAAAGGTTTTGCAATAACGTCTTCTGCCCCAATTTCTTTGTACCGTGTCACTTCTTCAGGTTGAACCTTAGCGGTCATGAAAGCGACGACTGTGGATTCGTTAATATACCCTTGTCGCTTCAATTCCAGTAGCGTGCTGGGCCCGTCCATACCTGGCATCATCACATCAAGCAAGAACATTTGTGGCGCAAATTCCGCAACTTCTCTTAATGCTTGTTCGCCAGATTCGCAAATTTTGACCGTCAGACCGCCTACATCTTCTAGAGCCATAGAAGCAATTTCACGAATATCAGGATCGTCTTCGACGTATATAACTCTTTCAAGTGTTTCCATGTCACGCTCTCTTCAAAATTTTTAATACGATAATTCACTTTACTCAATGTATAATTTTTGTATCACAATTCCCATGAATTTTTAAAATAGATTAAATATGTTTATCAACAGGTAGGATTTTCACTTCCCACACAGCACACAGCTAGTACTCCAGCCGTGACGATGAACCTGATCGTTCAGCCAGATTCATATGGCGTTGTTGTTGCTGACAAGGAGAGAGAGGAAGCCAATCGGCGACTGAAAAAGGTGCACGCTATGGAAAACCTGCCGCGATGACTCTGGCTCGTCATCTCCACGTTGCCGATGGACAGATGAACAGAAAAGTCAGCAGGACGCCCTCTTAGTGGAGGACGTCGCTGATCTTTATAATAAGTACAGGGCGCCAAATTGCTTTTGAATCCTGTTCAACACTTCAATATCAGACTGAACGGTTAAGTTCGGGCGTCAGGAGCCATTCCGCACTATCGTTCCAGACATCCATTCGGGTGATTTTCCCATCACGTACTTCAAAACGATCCAGATAACGATTACCCGCAAACGGGCGGCCGTCTGGCCACTCTCCATACAGAGTGCCATTCGAGTAGACGACCGTGTAATCCTCGTGCTCTGTCCAGTCAAACTGCCCCAGCGATTTTTTCACCCAGGCGTAGCGTCCAGCATTAAAATCAGTAATGACCTGTGGGCTTGCCATTGACCTGCCGCCAGTAAATGTAATCGCAACATCCGATGACATATAGGTTGCCGCCAGCGCTGGGTCAGGCGCCATGGAAGCCTCCAGGAAGCGATGTACAATCTCGATGGCATGTTGTGCTTCAGACATAGGTAAGTTCCTTTAGAAAAAAATGTTGTTTCAAATTTTTGCGCTTATGTGGTGCAAACACTTGTTCAGGACGACTATACAGGTGCAGAACTTAATCGACCTCTCCTATATAGCTAGCTATTTATGGCTCTTCAAAAAATTTTGTGTTGTCCCCCTTCTTTTTTTTGATACCAGTATCGATTGCTGAATAATAAAGCTGCGATCACTCCAGCCAGCCTGTGCGCCAAAGCATCTGAGAACTCTAAAAAGCACAATCAGCAACATCATTCGTTAGAATCACCTGAATTCCCCTCTTTATACTATACGTAGTATTTTATTTATAAATCATACAGTTAATAGAAAAATATCTCGCCGCTGACAGGAAAGCTGTCTTCCAGTAGCTTCTTATAAAATGCAAGATTTCTGCCATCTATCTCTAGCTATGCGTCTCAGTGTTACTCGTACGCATTCCTGACATAAACCGGTATTTACCAGTGCATTCTGCAAAATTAAAACTACCACAAAACGGCAGATGGCATTCATTTTGCTAGCAACCTATATGTAAATGCTAGCAATCTGGAGAAATGCAATGTCATTCAATAAAAGCATCAAGCAGTGGCTCATACCACTAACCACCGTAGGCCTGATTGCGTCATCAGGTATTACTCAGGCCGAAAATACGCTGAAAGTAGGACTTGTCGCCGCTTTATCCGGTCAGTCGGCTAAATCAGGTGAAGCCATTACACGAGGACTCACAATAGCCATTGACGAAATCAATGCTAACGGTGGCATTCTGGGACGCGAGGTTGAATTGCTGCGCCGCGACGATGAAAGCAATCCGAATAAAGGGCTTCTGGCAGCGCGTGAACTGGTTCAGAACGAAGACGTCGCGGTGCTCTTTGGTGGCTTGGATACACCCGTTTCACTCGCCATCGTGCCATTAGCCAACCGTATGCAGTTTCCTTTTATGGGTGTCTGGGCAGCTGGTACCCCCATTACGCATAACGGTGCGGATGAGAATTACGTTTTCCGGGTATCCGCCGTCGATGAACTGGTGGATGAGGCACTGGTGCAATACGGCATTGATCAGTTTGATATGCAAAACCCCGGCATGATTCTGATCAACAACCCCTGGGGTGAATCAAACGAACTCGGGTTCAGAAAGGCTCTGGAATCTCGCGATATGACATGGGCCGGGATTGAACGCTTTGAAAGCAATGATACGGATGTCGTACCTCAATTAAGCCGGCTCAGGGATGAGGGCGCTGACGCTCTGCTGATGGTAGCAAACGTGGCACCCTCTGCGCAGGTCGTGAAATCACTTGACCGCATGGGCTGGGAAGTGCCGATCATTTCTCACTGGGGCCCTGCGGGTGGACGCTTTAGCGAACTGGCCGGAGAAAATGCTGACAAGGTGCACTTTATTCAAACATTCACATTTGTCGAAGGCGATGAAGGCAAAGGTGGTGAAGTAATGAGCATGCTGCAGGAAAGGTTTCCGGAAATACAGAGCCTTGCTGATGTGACACCGGCCGTCGGTATTGCCAATGCTTATGATGCCATGCATTTAACTGCGCTAGCGATTGAGCAGGCAGGTAGTACAGAGGGACCTGCCATACGCCAGGGGTTCTATGACATCGAAAACCATGAAGGCTTGATCAAATCTTACTCATCTCCTTTCTCTCCCGAGCAACATGATGCTGTTGGGCCAGAGGACTATGTTTTCACGCACTTTGTTGACGGCCGAATCGTACCGTTAAAGTTCTGATTTCACTCTGGTCAATGCCTCCTGAGCCCAGCCTCAGGAGGCAGGAGAAATGACTTATGATCACTGCCAGTATTATCAGCGGGCTGAGCATGGGTAGCATGTACGCCCTGCTAGCCTTGGGTTTCCATATTACGTTTATTGTTTCGCGTACCGTCAATTTTGCACAAGGCAGTGCCATGATGGTGGGTGCCGTACTTGGCTATACCCTCTGCATCACCTGGGGCATTCCCTGGTTTCCGGCTGCTGTGCTGACATTAGGACTGTGTGCACTTTATGGTCTGGCTATCGAGCGTTTTCTGGTAAGACCTTTTCATAGTCGAGGCTCTGAGGCCTGGCTGATGGCCACTGTGGCAGGCGGGCTTCTGGTCGATAACATCGTGATGTTTACGTTTGGCAAAGAGCCACGCCGTTTCACGCTGGATGCCGTCAACCAGCGCCTTGAAATAGCGGGTACCGGCATTGATTTGATGCAGTTGGTGATACCTATAGTTGTTGCCATGACCGTCATTCTGCTGGCGCTAATCGGTCGGTATACACACCTCGGGAAGGTATTAGGTGCATCAGTACAGAACCCGTCAGCGGCTAGGATAATGGGCATTCCTGTCAATCGGGTCGTAGCGATATCCTTTGCTATATCGACGGTGCTTGCAGGCATTGCTGGCTTGTTGATTGCACCTTTGGTCAGTGTTCACTCAGAAATGGGCACGCTATTTGGTTTAAAGGCTTTTGCAGTTGCCATTCTAGGCGGTATTTCCAGCGCCAGTGGCGTTGTACTGGCAGGACTGCTGTTTGGCCTTTCCGAAGCCCTGATCATTGTCTATCTAGGCTCAACGGTTGCGCAGATTATCACATTCACTCTTGTCATCATCTGCCTGGCAATACGTCCTAACGGCCTGTTTGGCAGCAAAGCACTGGTGAAAGTATGACGCTATCATCCCATCTTGTTTCTCACCGATTACTGATACCTAGCCTTTTAGGCCTTATTGCATTGGCAGGCGCTGTCATGTCTTTCACGCTTGGTGGCTACTGGCTTCTGGTGATGACGTTGATCGCACTGACAACGACAGTGTGTACTGGCTTGAATATCCTGATTGGTTTAAGTGGTCAGATCTCTTTTGGCCACGTCGCTTTTTATGCCATTGGCGCCTACATCTCAGCGTTAATGCTGATGGCAGGCGTTCCATTAGGATTAGCAATGGCCACTGCGGCGGTTGCAGCAGCGATTGTCGGCGCTCTGCTGGCCATTCCTGCGGTCCGCGTCAGTGGGCCTTACCTGGCGATGGTAACCATCGCGTTTGGTTTTATTGTTCATCATGGCCTGATTGAATGGCGCTCCGTCACAGGTGGCTCCAACGGCATTGCCGGTGTCCCCATGCCTGATGTCGGTAGCTTGCCTGCTGATACTGGCCTGGCATTGATTGCCATTACGTTAATGATTGCGTCTCTTGGCTTTTTTAACCGATTGACAACAAGTGGCTGGGGTCGCGCTATCCGTTCAGTGAAAGCGACCGAAATTGCAGCACGCTCACTTGGCTTCAACCCGGTACAAACAAAAACACTGGCATTTGCCTTGTCTGCCTTATTCGCAGGCGTCGCAGGATCACTGCTGTCTCCCTTAATGATGTTCATTAACCCAGAGTCTTTTCCTTTTACCCAATCGATTCTTTTTGTTCTGGCGGTCATTGTCGGTGGTGCCGGCACTGTTCTGGGACCTTTACTTGGCGGTCTGCTAATAGTGATGGTTCCCGAACTTCTTTCCGGCATGGCAGAAATGCGCTTACTTTTATTTGCTGCCGTGTTGCTGGGCGTTCTATGGATCGCGCCTACCGGCGTACTTGGCATCATGCATAAGCGTTTTGTGCACCCTGTCATGGTCGCCCCGGGCAAAAAACCGGATCTACAGCGTCTGAGTACTTATCTGACTTGTGATGCCGCCGCACCAGAGGGGCTGAAAGTTGACAGCATAGGCATTCGCTTTGGTGGCGTTCAGGCCGCTGAAAACGTCAGCTTCAATGCCTCACCGGGTTCTGTCACCAGCGTCATTGGGCCGAATGGAGCCGGAAAGACCACCGTGCTTAATATGATCAGCGGCTTTTATACCCCGGATACTGGGCGAATTGATCTCAATGGTAATTTGGCAGGCCTGCCAGCTTGGAAAATTGCCCGTGCGGGGATAGGCCGCACCTATCAAACCACCCAGTTGTTCGCTGGCTTGTCTGTTCTGGAAAATATACTGGCAGGTATGCAACAAGGGAAACTTGGCGATTGCTGGCGACGCCCGGACAAGGAAATGCTAGCACTGGCAAAAGATCTGCTGGCGCTAGTCGGGTATCAAGGATCAATACACACCCCCGCAGAGGACTTACCGCACGTTGACAGACGACTGGTTGAAATTGCTCGCGCTTTGGCACTAAGGCCCCGCGTACTTTTACTTGATGAACCCGCTGCCGGTCTTAGTCGTGCAGATACCGACCAGGTCGCTGAGCTGCTAAGAACCATTGCCAACTACGGTATCGCCGTCATTCTCGTTGAACATGACATGACAATGGTAATGGCCGTCTCGGACCGTATTCTAGTACTTGATTCCGGCCAGCCAATTGCCTGGGGCGAGCCTGAAGCAGTGCGCTCCAACCCCGCGGTGGTAAGAGCTTACCTGGGTAGCACTGACTATCAGGCACCGCCCAGACCTACTCCCTGGAATGGCAGCCGAGACGCGACATTATTTGTCAAGGATCTCGTGATCGACTATGGCGCAGCACCGGTGGTTGAAGGTGTAAGCCTGGTGGTTAACCCTGGCGAACTGGTGGCTATTCTGGGCGCTAATGGTGCCGGAAAATCCAGCATTCTTCAGGCCGTAGCGGGATTGCATGCTCCCAGCAGTGGGAAAGTGGTGTTGGAAAATCATAATATCGAATCTCTTGATGCCAGCGCCATTGCGAGGAAGGGGTTAGCGCTCGTACCTGAAGGTCGGCAGGTTTTTGCAGAGCTAAGCGTACGTGACAACCTCTTGATGGGAGCTTATACCCGCTCGGAAAGTGCGGTTTACGAGCAGGATATAGAAGACATTCTTGGCCGTTTTCCAAGGCTTCGAGACCGTATCGATAGCCCTGCAGGACTGCTTTCTGGCGGCGAGCAACAGATGGTCGCCATTGGCCGCGGCTTGATGGCTAAGCCTTCCATTCTGTTACTTGACGAACCTTCGCTTGGGCTGGCACCTGCCATGGTGGCAGAACTCTATGATGCACTGGCGGCGCTTCGTGATGAGGGCGTAACCCTGCTTCTTGTCGATCAGATGGCAAATCTGGCACTTCAGGTGGCCGATCGTGCTTATGTGCTCGAAACCGGACGCATTGTCCATTCCGGTGACGCTGCGACTCTGCGCAACGACCCTGAGTTGGAAGCCGCTTATCTAGGGGCAAATGTCGCATGAAAATAACCAGATTATTTAACTTGAGATTACCGGATACCCCTCACCAGCTGGATGAGCTTTACGTTGAAAATGGACGCTTTATCGCACCGCCAACCGACGGTCTGAATCCAGACAAAGCCATTGATCTGAAGGGAAACCTGATACTTCCAGGGCTCATTGAGACACACATTCATCTAGACAAAGCCTGCATTATGAATCGCTGCCATTTGGAAAAGGGCACATTAGAAGAAGCGGTAGCACTCACCAGCGCTGCTAAAAAGACGTTTACCGAAGACGACGTTTATCAACGAGGTTCGCACATTATTGAAAAGGCAATTACCCAGGGAACAACCCACATGCGTACCCATGTGGAGCTGGATCCTGGCATTGGCCTAACGGGTTTTCATGCAATACGCCGTTTGCAACGGGATTATGCATGGGCGATCGGATTGGAGATATGTGTCTTTCCCCAGGAAGGATTACTCAATAATCCAGGAACCGAAGCATTGTTATGCCAGGCACTGGAAAACGGTGCCAGCGTTTTAGGTGGCTGCCCTTACATGGATACTGACCCCGAAGGCCAAATACGTCGCCTGTTTGAACTGGCTGAACATTATGACTGCGATCTGGATCTACACCTTGATTTTGACCTTGAACCACAAGGAATGACGGTGCCTGAAGTGATTCGTTGTACGCACCAACACGCTTGGCAACATCGAGTCACCATCGGCCATGTCACCAAACTTTCGGCTCTTGCCCCTGCTGAACTTGAACGCATGGCGCTAGCGCTGGCAGATGCGGGCGTACACGTTACCGCGTTACCGTCAACAGACCTGTTTCTTAACGGTCGTGATGTAACACACAACGTACCGCGAGGCGTGGCTCCTTTGCCGACCCTGCATGCTCATGGTGTTACCTGCTCGCTTTCAACCAATAACGTCGGCAATCCCTTTACCCCCTTTGGTGACGCCTCCTTGATTCGTCAGGCCAACCTGTTAGCCAATATATGCCATATGGGTACGGCGGCAGAGCTTGCCCGCTGCCTGGAATGGATCTCGGTCCAGTCAGCAAAAATGATTCATCTTTCCGACTACGGGTTGTCACCTGGGTGTCACGCTGACTTTATCGTGATGGATGCAAGATCGCCATCGTCGGCCATTGCTGAACTTGGGCAACCTTTGATGGCTTTTAAGCGGGGACGCAAGAGTTTTGAGAGACAGCCTGCCTGGCTTTACAGACCCAAGAAAGAGGAACTCACTGCCTAGCGGTTAAATCGTGGCAAGGACTGACCTTATATCAATCGTTTTATCGCCTTCTTCATTAATGGCCAACTCCCGTTCCAGGTGGTTCAGGTGGTTTTCCATCAGTTCAACCGCCAGGCTGCCGTTATCCGCCTGCAGCGCTAAAAGAATTGAACGGTGCTCATCATGTTGGCAGGTCGGCTCATCATTGCGTTGATACAAGGCAACAATCAGGGCACTGCGAACCATAAGGTTGTCGAGAATGTCAGCCAGCACACGGTTGCCGCCTATGTGACTCAGCAAACGATGAAACTCGCTGAGTTCGCGCACAATGGCACGACGGTCATTGGCATGCGTAGCACGGTGTTCTACGCACATATGGGCTTCAACATCCGCTGCAAATTGCGACATACGTTGTGGGGTAATCGACTCAATCACAGCACGCTCGATAGCCCGCCGTGCCACAAAGATCTCCCGGGCTTCCTGCGCAGTAGGCTGACTTACATGCGCTCCACGGTTGGGTTCGATAGTGACAATGCGCTGCAAGGCCAATCGTTGCAGCGCTGCCTGGACATGGTTTCGGTTAGCGTCAAGCGAGTCGACAATCTGGGCTTCAACAAGTCGAGTCCCCGGAGGCAGCATGTGTTGAGCAATCGCACGGGAAAGCGAATCAATAATTCGCTCCACTTCCTTTTGCTTTCGGGTTCTGAGGCTTTTTCCCATTGGGCGTCTTATCTAACAAGGTTAATGGATATCAATAGAATGTTGGCTCGGCTATTCAAGTATTTGAGCGCACTAACGTCTGAGTTTATCACTTTCCTCACGTCCGTTGAGGTATCTCCCTGTCACAAACTCATCATTGCAACGCCATCATCTTATTCCGCCAGGGGTTTTCAATACACCTCTCTCATCACCAGGTACATGCTGATATGAAAACAAGATCTGAAACCGGTATTGTCTGTACACCTGACAAGCGAGCGACTGAAGCTGGCAAAGAAGTTCTGCGAGCCGGCGGCACCGCGATTGACGCAGCCACTGTTGCAGGTGCTGTTCTATCAGTTGTATGCCCTCACATGTGTGGCATTGGTGGCGATGCGTTATGGCTTCTGAGTGATGGTCGCAAAGTAGATACACTACTCGGCCTCGGTCAGGCTGGAAAAAAGCGACCTTTGTCAGGAGAAATCGCGTTACGTGGTCCTGCATCAGCGGCCACAACAGCTGGTGCACTGCGTGCCTGGTCGTTAGCTCATTCCTGGAGTCACCAGAAATGGGGCTCTCAAATGAAGCTGCCAGACCTGTTAGCCCCTGCCATTGAATTAGCACGTGGTGGGTACGCTATATCAGCCAATCAGGCATTCTGGCAACATCAGCGCCAGGAGTTGATCCAGCAGTTGCCAGACCTGGGCGCTTTATGCTGCGATGCTGACGGCAATCTGCTGCTTGCTGGCACCCTTAAAACGCGTCCACGGCTTGCTAACACTCTGGAGCACTTAGCTCGGGTAGGGCTTGATGATTTTTATGAAGGAGAGCTAGCGACGGCGCTTGCAGAGGGGTTTGAACACCTGGGGAACGGTCTGACGCGTGACGACCTGACAGCGACCCAGGCCTGGCACAGCCAACCTCTGAGTATTCGTTATCGCAAGGGTACCTTGTATAACTTCCCACCTCCGACACAGGGCATCTATACACTTAGTGCCTTAAACGCGTTAAATCACTGTCCTGTTTCATCGATTCAAAATGGTAGCGCCGACTATTTTCATTACTTGATAGAGGCCATCAAAGCTCAACTCAAACAGCGTAACCAAGACCTTTGTGACCCTGTCTGGAAAAATTTCGACGTTACGCAATTGTTGAGCCTTCAACAAGGCGCCTCAGACTATGCAGATATTGCGCTTACCAAGGCATCCCCTTGGCATGAAAAAGGCAAGCCCGCTGATACTGTATGGCTGGCAGTGACTGACAGCAACGGGCGGACTGCCTGTTTGATGCAGAGCCTGTTCCATGACTTTGGCTCAGGATGCATGGTCGGAGATACTGGCGTTCTCTGGCTCAATCGCGCAGCAGGGTTTCACCCAGCCCCTAACCACCCCAATGCCTGGGCGCCCGGCAAACGCCCTGCTCATACGTTAAACCCTTCTGCTTATTTCGCCGACAATGGTGAACAATATTACTTTGGCACTCAGGGGGGTGACGGTCAGCCTCAGACACAGATGGTGCTGGCAACTCAGCTGATAGACTATTGTCAGCCTGTCGATATCGCTTTAGCTTCACCTCGCTTTCTGCAGGGGCGCAGCTTTTTTGGTAGCCACGATAACCTGAAAATCGAACGCAGCATTCCTGAGCACGTTGGCAATGAACTCGCCAGGCGTGGGCACGATATTGAATGGATTCCATCACTAAGCCCCTTTACCGGATTAGCCGGTGCCATCTCAATCCAGCCAAACGGCTTGAAAGAGGCCATGCACGACCCTCGTGGTGAAGGCTCAGCATTGGCCCAGTAATCGTCATTCATGCAGTTTTTAACGTTCAACCGCTCTGGTTACCGAGTCTGGTCATTGTATTTATGACTGAATTAAGGACACCGCATTATGGAAATACTTTTCGCTTACTCTCTTTTAGGCATTATCGCAGGAATACTGGCAGGTATGCTGGGCATTGGAGGCGGCGTGGTCATCGTGCCAGCACTGGTCGTTATCTTATCAGCACAATCCTTTCCTTCAGAATTGATTGTGATCATGGCAGTGGCCACGTCTTTATGCACCATCATATTTACCTCCATTTCCGCTGCCCGCGCCCAAATCAAGCGGCAAGCCGTGGATTGGGCCATTTTTAAACTCTGGGCACCCACCGTTATAATCGGTAGTTTCCTGAGTGGTTTTATCGCGTCTTACCTGCCTGTCTATTTTCTGGAAGTCGGCATTGCCGTTTTCCTGTTTTGTGTGGGCATGATTATGCTGAGCCGCTGGGTACCTGACCCAAAGCGAAGCATGCCCGCTCAGTTAGGCACCTCTGGACTGGGTTTACTCAGCGGATCTCTTTCGGGCCTGGCAGGTATCGGTGGAGGCAATGTCATGGTGCCGCTTATGGTGTTCTTCAACGTCCCCATGCAGCGCGCCGTGGCAACTTCCAGTACGCTTGGTTTTCCCCTTGCGACCGTTGGCACGCTTGGCTATATCATTGCTGGCTGGGGAGAAACATTACTCCCATGGACATTAGGCTATGTTTACTTGCCAGCTGTTTTGTTAATCGCGATTTTCACTGTGCTTTGTGCGCCTATTGGCGTAGCAATAGGCCATCGCATACCAGCGCAAACACTGAAGCGCTGCTTTGGAGGATTTTTGCTATTAATCGCAGGCAGAATGCTGGTCAATGCAATTTAGAGAACATAGGGCGGACTTCTCGCCATGCTTACAGGTGGAGAGCTGATTGGCCAGTCGTCCTTCTGCATTTAATAACGCTCATGAAGCCTTAAGCTTAAGGATTTCACGTGCCTGCTGCCAGGTCGCCACAGGTCGCTCATATTTGTCACAAAGCGATACCGTGCGCTCAACCAGCGCCGCGTTAGAAGGTGCCAGCGTATGACGATCCAGTCGTACGTTATCCTCAAGCCCAGTTCGGGTATGGCCGCCTGCCTCAATTGACCACTCGTTGAGAAGGTGCTGGTTGCCACCGATGCCAGCACCGCACCACTCGGCATCCGGCGCCAGCCGCTTGAGCGTTTTGATATAGAAGTCAAACGTTGGCTTGTCCGCTGGCATGGCGTTTTGTACCCCCATGACAAACTGGACATAGAGAGGCGCTTTGATCTTGCCCTGCTTGGACAATGCCACCGCCTGATGGATATGAGACAGGTCAAACGTTTCGATTTCAGGTTTGATGGCGTACTTGAGCATCTCTTCGGCCAGCCACTCCACAAGCTGGGGCGGATTTTCATAAACACGATTAGGGAAGTTATTGGAGCCCACCGAAAGGCTTGCCATATCCGGCATCAGCGGCAACATCCCGCCCCTTGCTTCGCCTGCGCCAGAACGACCACCGGTTGAGAGCTGGATAATCATCCCCGGACAGTGTTTCTTGATGCCTTCCATCAAACGGCCAAACTTCTCGGGGTCTGAGGAAGGCGTCTGATCATCATTACGCACATGGCAATGGGCTATAGTGGCACCCGCTTCAAATGCTGCCTGGGTACTTTCAATTTGCTCATCAATGCTGATCGGCACAGCAGGATTATTTTCTTTTCTGGGCAAGCTGCCGGTAATCGCCACGCAGATAATACAAGGAGTTGTCATTGTTTTTTTACTCGTAGATTGTTGTCAAATGCTGGTGTCACCGACACCAGGACTAATTTGTCAGGTAAGAATCAACACTTGTTCGTTTAGCGAACATATATTCTTAATACGAACAAAGTAGCTGGCAATCCTGTTCAAGTCAACAATTTCACCTTCCGCATCTCCGACATGCTCGGATTTTTTTGTCAGGGGTATGCCCGCCGACACCACCAGTCTGAGCTCTACTCACTAACCATCGAAGAAGGTGTCTTTTTTCAGCAATCCATGCCCTGACACCCTGTTCGAAGTCATTGAGCTCAGGAGTGGCCGCTACATCAGCCGACCAGTGCGCGATTTCTTCCACTCTCTTTGACGCGGTAGAGTGCTTTGTCTGCACGTTCGAACAGGGTGCTGATCTCGGTATCTTCAGGCGTCACCTGGCTCAAACCAATACTTATCGTGATCGATAGCCCGCCGGAGAACTCTATGCTCTCTACCGCCTCGCGGATCTTTTCCGCGACACTCTCGGCATCCGGTTCAGCAGAGGTATCCGGCAGAAGGACAGCAAACTCCTCCCCCCCGTAGCGGGCGACAAAGTCAGTCACTCGTATCTGGTGGCAGAGCAGGTCTGCCAGTTGGCGTAATATCTGATCTCCTAACGCGTGGCCGTGCTCGTCGTTGACCCCTTTAAAGTGGTCAATATCCAGTATCATCAGGGTAAATGGCCGCTGTGTTCGTCGAAATGTCCGAAACAGCTCAAGCACCTTTTCATCAAAGCGGCGCCGATTAGCAAGACCAGTGAGTGCATCCTGAGTGGCAAGAGCCTCAAGCTGGCGGTTAGCCTGGGACAGCTCCTGTGTGCGCGCGGCAACCTGAGACTCCAGGGACTGGTTCAGTTCCATCAGCTCCCGCTCCTGCTTTAGCAGGGAGTCCGTCATGTGTCGAACGGAGATCACTAGCTGCTGCAGTTCCAGGCTATATACGTTATCAGGATATTTCGGCTTGCCGCTGCGGCGCGCGACGGTGCGGGCAGCTGAAGCCAATTGCTCAATAGGCCGACTAACCTGGGCAGCCAGACGGTGAGCAATCAACGCGAATATCAGCACCGCCAACAAGCCCAGCAGCCAGAGATGATTGCGAAGCGCCTCAACCGGCGCCAGAGCGGCCTGCAACGGCTGGCGCACAACAATATGCCAATCCAGGCTGGGTTTAACGCCGGTATCGACATTCAGCACCGCCGTCAGATATTCCTGACCATCCGACCAGCGCAACTGCTCGTAATGTCCCCGAGTTGAACTGGCGTGCGGCAGGTCTGCCTCGCCGATAAGCGTCAGGGGGTAGATAACGTTACCATCGCTGTCAGCGATCAACAGTTCAATGCCGGATTCTGCCAGATCAGCCGTCATCACCGACTCCACCGTATCGGTCACCCAGCGCCAGTGTGCATGGGCACCCAGAACACCGCGAAGCTCATCATCCAGCCCCTTGATAGGTGCGGCAAAATCGATAAAGCGCAGGGGTTGGTCCGAGGTGTCATTCTCAAGCTTCTTGGCCAGCAATACTGCCTCATGCACATCACCGACAAAGCGGCCCTTCAATGCTTCCTGAAACCAGGGCCGCTGGTCTACCTGAACCCCTACCAGCAGGCCGTTGGTGGCCTGGATAACTTTTCCATCCACATCGGTAACCCCGATCCAGGCGTATTCGTTGTTGGCCTGCTGGCGCATATCAAGCACTTGCCTGACAGCGTCACTGCCAAGATCAGAGTTCACGAAAA
The DNA here is from genome assembly GCF_052983955.1 of Halomonas sp. LS-001. NCBI lineage: Bacteria > Pseudomonadati > Pseudomonadota > Gammaproteobacteria > Oceanospirillales > Halomonadaceae > Halomonas > Halomonas sp. LS-001. The sequence continues at coordinate 1,771,873 of NZ_CM129816.1, read as the reverse complement.
GGGGCGAGCGCGACAGCAGGTCAATCTCTTTGCCCCGTTCGCGAAGGTTTGTTTCCAGCAGATCCGTGGCAGATTTGGCGCGCAGATAGAGCTCTTCACCACTTTGGGTAGCAAGTGCCCGAGTCGCAATGCCTCCCACATAAAAACCGGCGCTGAGCAGAATAATCAGCGAAAGACTGCCGAACCAGAACGTGAGTTCCCAGCGAAGGCTACGAATGAAAGGAAGAAGTTTTCGGGTCAATTGCATAGAGTTATCTTGTTTGATCGGTTTCAAGTATTCGCGCCGGTGGAATTATAGACTGGCATTTATTCCGACTTATAGTTATGGATCGTGCAGCCCAGTCAGTGGATCCATGGAGCCAACGTAAAAGCCTGTTCAAACTATTTTAGACCAAGCTGAAAAAGTAACCGACAACAAACCACATACTTTATTTACATAGATAACGTATTGGCTCCCCTTCTCCGTTTAATAGGCCTTTTCCACCTCAATCGTTGTGCTACGCTAAAAGTGAGTTCTCACTGAACACACCAGCAGGAGCGAAGCGAATGAGCGCGACTGTCGAGACCAATATTCGTCCCGATTACGATGATGAACTTCAAAAAATCGCAGACTATGTGCTCGGTTTCAAAATCGAGAATGACGAGGCTTGGGATACCGCCAGAAACTGTCTGATAGACACCTTGGGCTGTGGCCTTCTAGCACTGCGTTTTCCGGAATGTACCAAGCATCTGGGGCCGTTGGTGGAAGGCACTGTCGTGCCTAATGGCGCACGCGTGCCGGGTACGCCCTATCGCCTTGACCCAGTCAAAGCGGCCTGGGATATCGGCGCAATCATTCGCTGGCTGGATTATAATGATACCTGGCTGGCAGCAGAATGGGGGCACCCTTCCGACAATCTGGGGGGAATTTTAGCGGTGGCCGACCACCTTTCACAGAAACGCCTGGCGGAAGGCGATAAACCACTGACCATGCGGGACGTGCTGGAAGCCATGATCATGGCCCATGAGATCCAGGGCGTACTGGCATTGGACAACAGCTTTAACCGTGTGGGCCTTGATCATGTCGTACTGGTGAAAGTTTCCACCACTGCTGTCGTTGCCAAGATGATGGGTGCCAGCCGTGAGCAATTGTTGTCGGCCCTTTCGCATGCCTGGGTCGATGGCCAGAGCCTGCGAACGTACCGTCATGCGCCCAACGCGGGGTCTCGCAAAAGCTGGGCAGCTGGCGATGCCACCTCTCGTGGGGTACGTCTGGCAGATATCGCCATGCGTGGCGAAATGGGCATTCCAGGCGCGCTAACAGCGCCTCAGTGGGGCTTCTATGATGTATTGTTCAGTCATACCAACAAGGACCTGGCGCTGAAACCTGAGGAGAATCGGAAATTCAGCTTTCAACGCGAGTTTGGTAGCTACGTGATGGAGCATGTGCTGTTCAAGATTTCTTTCCCGGCCGAGTTTCATTCCCAAACGGCGTGTGAAGCTGCCGTGACCTTGCATCCGCAGGTTAAGGATCGTCTGGACGATATTCACCGGATTGTGCTGACCACACATGATTCAGCTATTCGTATCATTTCCAAGTCCGGTACGTTAGCGAACCCGGCTGACCGGGACCATTGCCTACAATATATGACAGCGGTGCCGCTGGCGTTCGGTACCCTGGTCGCAGAGCACTACGAGGATGATTTCCACGCCGACCACCCAGTGATCGATCAATTGCGTGAAAAAATGGAAGTCGTTGAAGACGAAGAGTATTCGAGGGATTATCACGATCCTGAGAAGCGTTCTATCGCCAATGCGATTCAGGTTTTCTTCAATGATGGCTCTTCCACCGAAAAGATTGCCGTTGAATATCCGATTGGGCATCGGCGTCGGCGTTCTGAAGGGATTCCTGTGCTGGAAGACAAGTTTAAACGCAACCTGGCTACACGTTTTCCGCCAGGGCGAACCCACGAGATTTTTCAACTATGCAAGGATCAGCAGCGTCTGGAAGACACGCCCGTCAACAAGTTTATGGATCTCTTTACAAGTCCATGAACCTCTTTGTGATTTGACGGTTTTCGTCGTCGCCTTTACTGACAGTGTAAAATACTTTGCCTGCCCCCTTCTTGGGCAGGCGTTTTTTTGCCATTAATAAAGCCGCAGACCAATGCGGGTAATCTTGCCCTTTTCCATATCACTGACTACCCAATGAATACCGTGCCAATCGACATCGTCCCCCACCACCGGGTGACCACCGACGCGCAGGGAAATAAATTCCGACAGGGTCATGTGCTGCTCGCCGGGGCTTAGCGTTAACCCATAAGCTTCGGCAATGTCCTGCATCTGGGCACTGCCATCCAGCGTGAAGGTACCAAAGAAAGCACGTTCCTGCTTTAGCCTGGCGTCACCATTGAAAAGCCGATTAAGGGCTGGCAGGTCTCCCGTGCGCCCAATAACGCAGATCACGTCATCCAGCTTCAACCGGGTACTGCCTTTTGGATGAAGCATGACATGCTGACGAAAAAGAGCGGAAATCAAGGCACCGGAGGGAAACCGCAATAAGCGAATCGGTACATCTTCGAGATCCTGATTTTCCACTTTATAAACAAACATCTCGAAATCATTTTCTGGAAGTATTCCTAAAGGGCCACGGTAATTAGGCGTTGTCCCGACGGGAATTTCTACGCGCATCCAGCGCGCCATCCAGGTAAGTGACCCCCCTTGAATCAATAGCGACAAAAGCACTACGGCAAAAGCAATATTGAAATACAGTGAAGCGTTTTCAACACCTCCTATCACCGGAAAAATCGCCAATACAATAGGGACAGCGCCCCGTAAACCGACCCAGGAAATAAACAGGGTTTCCCGCCAACGAAACTTGAAAAAAGGCTTTATCGTGATCAGTACCGCCAGCGGCCGCGCCAGGAAAATTAACGATAACGCCACGATCGAGGCTGGCAAGGCCACGTCCCAAAGTTCGCTGGGTGTTACCAGTAATCCCAGCACCAGGAAAAGCCCGATCTGGCTAAGCCAAGCCAGACCATCATGAACTGGTAAGATAAAGTTCAGATGCCGCCCCGGTTGATTGCCGATCATCAGGCCCGCAAGATAAATGGCCAGAAACCCACTTCCACCCAGCACACTGGTTAAACCGAACACACTGAATCCAAGTGCCAGCGCCAGCATGGCATAAAGGCCCGGTGCTAAATCCAGCCACCTCAACAGCTTGGCGCTTACCCATCCTCCCCCCAGTCCTACGACCAGGCCGATGCCAAACTGGGAGACCAGAAACATAAATGTTTCCGTCCAGCCGCCCAGATCGCCGACCAGAAGTTCCACCAGCATCAAGGTCAGAAAAATTGCCATGGGGTCGTTGGTGCCAGACTCTATTTCCAGGGTAGCACCGACCCGCTCATTGAGATTGACGCCACGACCACTAAGCATCGAGAACACGGCAGCAGCGTCGGTAGAACCAACGATGGCGCCGACTAGCAATCCCTGAACCAGCGTAAGATCGAAGATCCACATGGCAATGAGGCCAACAAATCCGCTGGTAAGAAAAACGCCCAGCGTTGCCAGGGTAAGCGCCGGCCTGAAACCCACGCGAAATGTTTTGAGGCGGGTTCTTAATCCACCATCCAGCAGAATCATGGCGAGTGCCAGGTGGCCGATCACAAAGGCCATCGAGTAATTATCGAACTCGATGCCCAAAATACCTTCTTCGCCAGCCAACATGCCCAGGCCGAGAAAAATCAGCAACAGCGGTACGCCAAACAGCGATGAAAGCCGACTGGCGAGAATACTCAACGTCATTAGAGAACCGCCGAGCAGGAAAAACGTATAGATTGCGTCCATTGATCACCCTTCCTGTCTTAGCAATGACATTATTGCACGCCAAAGCGCTATTGACTGCGGCTAATGTTGTTTCGCGTTGACAGCCCCGCTAGCCATACCTTCATACGACGGATAAACTCAGCATATTCGTTTGCGGAGTTAGACTATGTTGCGATGCTTTTTTTGCACCGTAATGGCTTTTCGCCCACAAAAATCTATTATCACACCAATACGTGGTGTGGCCAGCCATGAAAATAGCGGAACGGCAAAACTGATGCTGACTGAAATTGCTGCGAATAAAGTCGTCAGCCAGTCGTCTGCATTGCCAGGCAGTGGCTTGTTGGCTAGCGGGTTACTCATTGGCCTGGTGGCTTTAAGCTCTACCGCCTCCCTTGCCGACGATGTGAATAGCACACCACAGGAAAGCTCCCTTTTACAATTGGAATCAGAGGTTTATCTCCCTGACGAGCTGTGGCCAGCAGAACCTTACATAGAAGCACCTACCACTGCGGTGACACCACCCGAACCGTTAGCGCCTCCTCCTTTGGAACATGTTAACGTAATGTTGGATTGGTTTCTTAGCCCACAGCATGCCGCCCTTCTGATTGCTTATCAAAAAGGTTTCTTTCAACAGCAGGGACTTGAGGTCAGTTGGCAGATTCCTGGCGACCCATCCTTACCCACCAAGCTGCTGGCGGCCGGTGAAGTTGACCTGGCATTGGGGCGTCAGCCTCTTCTGCATCTTTCTGTTCATGGAGGTGCCTCTTTAACGCGTATTGCAACACTGGTGAATACTCCTTTAAATGCCATCATCACGCTGGAAAATGGCGAAAAACACAGCCTGGAAAAACTGGGTACACGGCCACTTGGGTATACGACCCTGGAAGGCCAGCAATTGATACTTCCTCTACTGATTTCTGAAACCGTCAGTCAATCGGAACACTATGCAAAACCTCAGGCCATCCATTTTGAGACGGCGCAGTCCCTGACGGAGGGTGGGCTTGAGGGTGTCGCTGATGCATTTTTTCATACCCTGCCTTCGCGGCTTTCCACGCAGGGTCAGCCAACTACCGTGACACGCTATGAAGCCTTGTCTATACCGCGCCACGACGGTTTGATCGTAATGGCTAACCGAAACACGCTGGGGCGCCGCATGGAAACCTGGACGCGTTTTGTGATTGCCCTGGAGGACGCCGCTAACTGGATTATCGAAAACCCTGAAAACGCGAAGGAAACCGTGACTAGCGCTTATCCAAGACTTGAAAACAGCGTGACGACTGACAGTTGGGAAGATCTGTTAAGACGTTTCTCACTAACGCCTGCAGCGCTTGACCTACGCCGCTATCAGGATATGGAAACCTTCTTACACCAGCATGACATTACCAGCGAGATATTACCTATTGAGCAGTTGGCAGTAGATCCCAATCGACGACTTTAATAAGCCCACCCGATGGCGAACTTGATGTGTTCACGATTTTTTTACTTAACAAAAAAGCACTTCCAAAAAGAGGCGCTTATTGTGCTGGTGTTTATCGATGTTGAAACAACGGGGACACGAGCCACCCGTGATCGAATTACCGAAATTTCCGCGCTCAAAGTGGTGGATGGAAAGGTTATTGATCAATGGTCAAGCCTGATCCACCCTGAATGCCACGTCCCACCGACCATCACGCAGTTAACCGGTATCGATGATACCTTGCTGGATAGCGCCCCACGTTTTGCAGACATCGCGCAGACACTGTTTGACTGGCTTAAGGATGGCGAACTGGTGGCTCACAATGCCCGCTTTGATTACAGCTTTTTGCGCAACGAGTTCAAGCGGATAGGCCTTGATTACCGTGCCAAAGTGCTATGTACACTGCGACTTTCCCGCACGCTGTCGCCAGAATGCTCTGAGCACAACCTGCCAGCGTTACTTCGCCGTTATGACATTTCTCATCAGGCACTACACCGTGCCGACAATGATGTGCAAGCGTTATGGGCGCTCTGGCAAATCTGGCAGTCAGATTGCCATGATCAACAATGGGAGCTGCTGCTCAACGCCCAGCGACGCCAGCGTAGCCTACCGGTTCACCTGAATAGCAAACTCATTGAAAAGATCCCCAAACGCCCCGGCGTTTATCTATTCTATGGGCATAACCAATTACCGCTCTACGTGGGAAAGAGCGTTGATTTGCGCACTCGTGTCATGAGCCATTTTCAGAGTGATCATCAGGATGACCGGGAGATGCGGCTGGCTCAGCAGATTCAACATATCGAGTGGGAAGAAACCGCCGGCGACCTGGGGGCCCAATTACGTGAAGCTGAGCTTATCAAGACATTGATGCCCATCATGAACCGTCGATTACGCAAACAGCGGCGGCTCTACGCCTGGCATTGGCCTCAAGACGCATCACACCCTGAACTGATCAATGGCGAATCAATGGCGTTTGCTCACCATGATACGCTGTTTGGTTTATTCAGAAGCACCCGTGATGCCAGGAACGTATTGCGCACGCTCGCCGATGAACATCAACTGTGCCCACAGGTATTAAAGCTGGAGCGAGGTCGGGGGCGCTGCTTTGCCCATCAACTGGGAAAATGCCGTGGCGCTTGCTGCCAACAGGAAACGCTCGCCGAACATACTCAGAGAGCAAAGACAGCGCTTGCACAACAACAGCTTAACCATTGGCCCTGGCAGAACCGAATTGCGCTTTATGAGCAGCATGCCAAAAGCCGCCAGCCTGCCTATCATCTGGTGTCACAATGGCGCTATCTTGGGTCGGTCAACACCCTTCAGGAAGCGACTGATTTCAGCGCAAAAACGGTTCCCTTTGATAGGGATGTCTACCAGATACTCAATCGTTTTTTACGTGACCCCGCGCATCACGGGGTCAGCGTCGTTGAGTTGGATAACTAGCAGCTGGCTGACTGCGCTGTGATAAAGGTTTCCACGGCCTGCTGAAACGCCTTGGGTTGATCCGCATGCAGCCAGTGGCCTGCCTCTTTGAGCGTAACGATACGCGCCTTCGGCAGCCACTCTTTAACGGCAGGTATCCTCTCATCGCTGACATAGTCCGACTCAGCCCCTCGAAGCACAAGGCTGGGCCCCTCATAAGCGGAATCACCGGCAGGCGCTGCGACAATATCAGGGTAGCCCCGCATAATCTGCGCTAATCCGACACGCAAACTCATATGCGGAGTTTCTTTATCAGCGCTGCGTTCGAGATTTGTCGCCAGGAATAAGCGTATGGGACGTGAATTCACGTGTTTTGCCAACAAGTCATCCGCTTCTCGCCGATTAACAGGCTGCCCTTTTTCCACTTCCTGCAATGCAGCAAAGACATCATCATGGCCATGCTGATAGACCACCGGTGCAATGTCCGCTACGACAAGAGAAGCCACTCGCTCCGGGGCCAGGCACGCCAGGCTGATAGCCACTTTGCCACCCATCGAATGCCCCAGTACATGCGCCCTGTCAATTGACAGACTATCCATCAGCGCCAGCACGTCACACGTCATTTCGCTATATGTCATGCCATCGGCGTGAGGTGAACGGCCATGATTACGCAAATCAACTGCAATCACCCGACGGTGCTGCTGCCAGGCTTTTACATTGGTACGCCAATTATCAGCACTGCCCAGCAAACCATGAATGACCACTAATGGCAGGGAGTCGCTCGCCTGCTCAGGCCCCATTTCCATGTAATGTAAGGCCACGGTAGAAACGCTTACCTCAGATGAACACATACAAACTCCTGCAAAAGTGATCAAGCAAACTTCGGCTCAGCATCATCACGCCCTGTCCATACCACCAGACGCCGTGTCAGCCATGCCAGCAATACGCCATATAAGGGCAGGAAAAACACCAGACTGATTATCAGTTTAATGACGTAATCAACCGAAGCGATTTCTACCCAGTTCGCGGCCATAAAAGGGTCCGAGCTACGATAAAAAGCGGCAGAGAAAAACGCAGCCGTATCGGCCAGGTTACCAAGAATAGTGGAACATACAGGGGCAACCCACCACACCATCTGACGTAATCGGTCAAACACCTGAACGTCCAGCAGCTGGCCAATCACATAGGCTAGAAAGCTCGCCAGGGCGATTCTGGCAACAAAGGTATTCCATTCACCCAGCGCTTCGATACCCGCAAATTCACCGCGTGGGAAAATCACTGACACCATATAGGAAACACATAGCGCTGGCAGCATGACGCGCGTCACAATGGCTCTGGCCGGCCCTTTCCCAAACAGCCTGACGGTCAAGTCAGTTGCCAGAAATATAAAAGGAAAGCTGAATGCCCCCCAGGTGGTATGCCAGCCAAACATTTCAAAGGGTAGCTGAACCAGGTAATTACTGGCAGCGATGATCAAAATATGAAAAGCCACCATGATCATCAGGCAACGCTGATACTGCGCGTTTGTCAAAGCAAACATCGGAGGGGTTCCTTTTTGGGTAGATAACAGAAAGACAGAGAGGGGTTAGGGAACCCTCTTTGCCCAGGATAGGGATAAGCGCAGAGCATTATACGCATCCACACCATCGATACCACCGGCAACGTAACGCAAAAACCGCCAGACATATCGGCGGTTTTCGCAATCAACCCTTTTTTAGGGATTAAGCGTGTTTTGGCGCGTTATACTTGAGTGGCTTTATCGGCCGACCCTACCTCCCGGCCTTTCATCGCCAGGTGAACGTCTTCCAGGCTGGTCGGGTCATCAATGGTTGAAGGCACACCAAACTCTTTACCGTCGGCAATATTGCGCAACAGTTTACGCAGTATCTTGCCTGAGCGGGTTTTAGGCAGGCGGTTCACGACCAGTACCTGTTTGAAGCAGGCAATCGGACCTATCTGATCCCTGACGCGAGCAATCAGCTCGTTTTCAAGCGTCGCTTCATCACCATCGAAACCATCCTTGGGGATAACCAGGCCTACCGGTAACTGGCCTTTCAGCTCATCATGAATACCAATGACGGCGCACTCGGCAACGGCGGGATGAGCCCCCACCACCTCCTCCATTTCACCGGTCGATAGGCGGTGCCCAGCGACATTGATAACATCATCGGTGCGTCCCATGATGAATAGATACCCATCTTCATCGTAATACCCACCGTCACCGGTCAGATAGTAACCTGGGAACGCCGCCATGTAAGCGCTATGGAAGCGTTTAGCGTCGCCCCAGACACCCACCAGGCAACCGGGAGGCATGGGTTGTTTTATCACCACGCTGCCTTGCTCCATGGCACCCGCCTGCTCACCGTCACGATCCAGGATCTGAACATCAAAACCGGGAACAGGAACGGTGGCAGAACCGGCTTTGGTCGGCATGGGCTCAAGGCCAGGCAGATTAGCGGCAATCGCCCAGCCAGTTTCCGTCTGCCACCAGTGATCAATAACCGGCACATCGAGCAGGTCATCCAGCCAATGGAAAGTCGGTGGGTCAAGACGCTCACCCGCCAGATAAAGATGTTTCAGACTGCTGATATCATATTGTTCAAGCAGTTTGGCATCCGGATCTTCTTTCTTGATCGCCCGGAAAGCCGTCGGAGCCGTAAAGAAACTCTTAATTTTGTACTCTTCAATCAAACGCCAGAAAGCACCCGCATCCGGCGTTTTCACCGGTTTGCCTTCATAAACGACGGTGGTGCACCCACGCAAGAGAGGCGCATAGACGATGTAAGAGTGGCCTACGACCCAACCCACATCAGAGGCAGAGAAGAAAACCTCACCCGGCTCAACGTCATAGATGACATCCATGGAATACGCCAGAGCAACGGCATAGCCGGCCGTATCACGCACAACGCCCTTGGGCTTTCCTGTCGTGCCTGAAGTATATAAGACGTAGAGAGGATCAGTGCCCTTGACCGGAACGCATTCCGCAAAGGGAGCGTCAGCCACCAGTGCCGACCAGTCATGATCACCAGCGGCAAGCTCTGCTTGATGCTCTTCACGCTGATAGACAATGCAGGCATCAGGCTTATGAGCACTTAATGTGATCGCCTGATCGATAATCGGTTTATAGGGCAGCACCTTGTTAACTTCTACCCCACACGATGCCGCAATGACCACTTTGGGCTGCGCATCTTCAATGCGCATGGCCAATTCATGGGGCGCGAAGCCACCAAACACGACCGAATGAATGGCACCCAGACGCGCGCAGGCATACATCGCCACCAGAGCCTCAGGAATCATTGGCATATAAATGACAACGCGGTCCCCTTTCTCAACGCCGAGCTGCTGCAAACCACCCGCAAAATGCGCGACGCGATCGCGTAATTCAGCATAGGTAATGGTCGCTTTGCGATTCGTGACGGGCGAGTCCCAGAAGATGGCAGGCTGCTCACCACGTCCATTGTCCACGTGATGATCAATCGCCGCATGACAGATGTTCATTTCACCATCGCCAAACCAGCGAGCATGTTGCTGATCATCATAACTGAGGATATTCGTTGGGGGCTTGAACCAGGGGATACGTTTGGCCTGTTCCGACCAGAATTGTTCAGGCTCCTGAAGGGCGTGCTGGAACTCTTTTTGATATCGACTCATAGCGGCTTTTCCACGGTCTGGGGTTTAATAACGTATGATTGTCGACACTGTATAAAGTAAATGGACAAATAACCGTCATACTATTGGCTAAAAAGCGACTAAAGGGGTAGATCTACCTGACTAATTGTCAACAAAATCAGATATCGTTATTTTGGCAACTGACCGTCTTTTATGCATGCACCGGAGCCGCTGAAGACATAGTGAGTTTGGTTTTCATGACTTTTCGGTCATCGTGCAAAAAAAATGAAATGTAACAAAAATTATTTATCCACCAAAAAATCAATATGTTATGTAAAAAAACAACTCATTTACATCTTTTAAATTGACACATTGCTAAACAAACACTTGGATAATCCGCGCTAAATTAATAAAATTTAATAATGCAGCGGTACAGCATGAGCGGGACGTCAACACAACCGGCTGATTGTAGTCATGACGTTTTCCCCGATAAGTGCTTTCCGGCCACCGACCGGCTTAGTGCCCCAATTGACAGGTAAGCGTGAATTGCCATGTACGCATCTTGTGTCGACCAGGAGTTTGAAATGCCCCCTTCCGTTAATGCTGCAACCGATTTATTGCAACATGAAGGTCACGCCATTGATTTGGCAGCGTCTTTACTAAAGGCAATGGCCAATGAAAAGCGGTTGCAAATCATTTGTTTGCTGGCTGACAAGGAATTGTCCGTCACACAAATCAATCATCATCTTGAACTCAGCCAGTCTGCGTTGTCGCAGCACCTGGCGATATTGCGCCGTGAAAATCTTGTCCAGACCCGTCGAGAGTCTCAGACGATTTATTATTCACTCAACAGTGACAGCGCAAAGGCGATCATTGTCACCCTTGCCAGCTACTTTGGCCGCTGAAAATGATCGGTCGCTGACGCTAAAAAAATCCCGCAGCTGGCTAAGCAGTCTGCGGGATCATTTTTTCGCACCAATACTGACGTTATGGCAGCATGCGGAAATAGGATTAACGCTTGTGCCAGCGAGATGCCTCGAGCGTCTCAACCGTTTTCAGTACCGCGCGCTCTACACCAGCTTCTACGGCCAGGCCCAGCTTACGTGTCATCGTTTGCGGTGCTTCAAGTTTGATCTGCAGTACACGTGATGTCTTCATCAGTTGCGTCAGGTAGGCTTCGCTGGTTTGAACACTATCCACCAGTTGCTTTTCCTGCGCCTCGTGGCCATACCAGATTTCACCGGTTGCCAGCGCGTCTATATCCATGCCAGAGCGTCGTTTGGCCACATAGTCCTTGAATAATCGATGGGTATTTTCCAAGTCATCAATAAATTTTTCGCGCCCTTCTTGTGTGTTTTCTCCAAGCATCGTCAGGGTGCGTTTGTATTTACCCGCAGTCAGCAATTCCACATCAATATCATGGCGTTTTAAAAGACGATGAATATTGGGTATCTGCGCGACAACGCCAATCGAGCCAATCACAGCAAACGGCGCGGCCTTGATATGTTCAGCAGTGCACGCCATCAAATACCCGCCACTGGCCGCCACTTTATCAATACACACGGTTGTTTTAAGGCCAGCATCACGCAGACGATCAAGCTGAGCGGCAGCCAGACCATAGGCATGCACCAGCCCACCTGCGGATTCCAGACGAATGACAACTTCATCTTGCGGCTCAGCGACTTCAATCAACGCGGATATTTCTTCGCTGAAATGCTCGGTGGCCGATGCCTTGATATCACCATGGAAATCGAGCACCCAGACGCGCTTGGGAGCGTCTTTAGTGCCTTCATCCGCAGAAATGCCTTTTTTCTGCGCCTTATCGTCCCGCCGGAATGCCTTGATCAGTTTTTTGCGTGCCGAAGGCGAAACAGCCGCTAATTCAAGGCGTTTCTGCCGCTGACGTCGCTGCTCATTAAGCTCGTTTATCTTCAGCGATAATGCTTGTTCATCTGGCTCTTTGGCACGCATTACCATGATGACCACGATACCTAGCAAGCCCACAACAATGAGGGCCTGCAACACAAAGGTAGCCTGTTCAATAATCCATTCAGTCACTGTATTCTCCTACCGGTGATTAGCGTTTATCACTTGATGTAAACGGCTGTTTAAAATAATCTCGTACTTTGATAATTAAACTGACGTGAGATCGCAGCCGTTCGCGTCAAAGCCTCGCTTTACTTGAATCAACAGGAAATCCGTCAATGTCATCTTCCACGCTTGAAAAACTGCATGCGCGTTTTAATCCAGAAGCTGCAAAGGGTATGAGCGATGTCTTCCAGTTCCATTTTTCCGATGCGGGCGATTATTACATGAATATTCATGAGGGAACGCTAGACGTTCAGGAAGGTGAGCATGATGACCCTTCTGTCAGCCTCAGTATGGAGTCAGACACTCTCAAAGGCATTATGAACGGTGAAATCAATGGCATGACCGCTTTCATGACAGGAAAGTTGAAAGCAACTGGCAACATCATGCTGGCCACAAAACTGACCAGCCTGTTCCCAAAAGGTTGATGCCGTCTCCTCTCCAGTTCCATCATACGGCTTTTCTCAGCGCCATTTAGCCAGATGGGCCTCAATCAAAGCCCGTGAGATGGAATAGGGGGGAGGCAACGAAGGCAGCTGGCGTGGCGAGAACCACGCCGCATCCGCAATCTCTACACCATCGATATGTATCCGTCGAGACGTCGCTTCCGCGAAAAAACCCAACATTAACGAATGCGGAAACGGCCATGCCTGACTCTGGTCATAGCGTAACTGACCAATATGCACCCCAACCTCTTCAAACACTTCGCGATGAACGGCTTCTTCTGCCGACTCACCCGGTTCAATAAACCCTGCCAGGGTCGAATAGCGCCCAGGAGGAAAACGCGGACTGCGCGCCAACAGCATGGCTTCACCACTGCTAACCAGCGTGATGATACACGGCGAAATACGCGGATAATTGCGATGCCCGCAGGCATGGCAGTGCATGGCAAACTCCGCCTCCAGCTTGGTGGCCGGTGAGCCGCAGCGTCCGCAGAAGCGATGATTTTCCAACCATGCGCCTACCTGCAAGGCCGTTGACAGCAAACTGAACCAGTCGGTTGGCAGCATTGCCATCCATTGGCGACCATCAATCCACTGTGCCTCGGGCTGATCCAGCAGCAAATGATCTACTAACAACAGCGCCACCGGCTCGTCATCCCAAAAGCACAAGGGCTGCATATGCTCATTCCACGGCTGCCAGGGATGAAGCGGTGAAGGCTCACCATCTTTGTGCTGTGGCGAAGGAAGTAATTTGCTTTTTGAAAGCACGATGACGCGCCCTTCACTTTTATCAACCGGAATTTCTCTTCTCAACATTATCCAGTCACCCCTGCTGCCAACGCAGTTGATGCGCCTGACATTTCGCTTCATGAGCTGCCAGCTCTTCCTGATCAGGTGCAATCACACGAAGTTGTCCGGGCGAGAGCGACAGACGCTGAACCGACATACCTTGCTGTGCGCCTTCCTGCTGACTGTTTTGCTGACTGCCCGAATCAAGCGTCAGGGTTGTCTGGCCACCGGTCATGGCCAGATAGACATCAGCCAGTATTTCAGCATCTAACAAGGCGCCGTGAAGCACACGGTGGCCATTATCCACTTCATAACGCTTGCACAGCGCATCCAGATTATTACGTTGCCCCGGGTGCTTTTGACGCGCCAGGCTCAGCGTATCCAGAATGCCGCAATGCTCTGCCACCGGCCCAAGGGGTTGTCCGCCTCTGGCCTTATTGAGCCTGGCGAGCTCATGGTCGATGAACCCAACATCAAAGGCCGCGTTATGAATTACCAGTTCCGCCCCCGCAATGAACTCCCAGAACGCATCCGCGATTGCCGCGAAAACCGGCTCATTGGCCACCTTTTCGTCGTCAATACCGTGTACAGCCACGACCTCAGCATCAATATGGCGTTCAGGGTTGATGTACTGGTGGTAGGTATTACCGGTCAGACGACGGTTGACCATCTCGACGGCACCAATTTCCACTAATCGATGCCCGTCTTTAGGGTCGATACCGGTCGTTTCCGTATCCAGGATGACCTGACGCATGACGTTCTCCGAATAACTATTTATTTAAGCTCGGTCTATAAGCTCGGTCTTTAAATAAGATCTTTAAATTCTGTCTGGATAAAAAGCGTATCAAGCCTTTTGCCGGGCATGCTCGTCAATAGCGATATTGGCCAACTCATCCGCTTTTTCATTACCAGGATGGCCGCTATGGCCTTTCACCCAATGCCATTCGACCTCATGGCGCTGGGTTTCTTCGTGCAGCATCTTCCACAGCTCAGCGTTTTTCACCGGTTGGCGTGACGCGGTTTTCCAGTTACGTTTGAGCCAATTGTGAATCCATTGGGTAATACCCTGGCGTACATATTGTGAATCGGTCCATAGCGCCACCTCGCAGGAAGTATTCAGCGTGCGCAGGGCCATGATGGCCGCCATTAACTCCATCCGGTTATTCGTGGTTTCTGCCTCATAACCATAAAGTGTTTTTTCATGTTCACCACTTTGCAGTACCACGCCCCACCCCCCTGGGCCCGGGTTGCCACGGCAGGCACCATCGGTATAAACGGTTACTTTGGGCATCGGCTGTTTGTTTTCTTCATTCAACGCTTGGGTTCCTTGGTTTTGTCGAGAGTCCTGGTTTTGTCGAGAGTCCTGATTTTGTCGAGAGTCCTGATTTTCTCGGAGTCCTGGTTTTCAGAATATTTATCTTGAAGAACCCTGGCAGAGGATGCTCGTGAAAGCACCTGAAAAGAACGTCCTGGCGGTGCTAATGGCATGCCGAATTTTACACGCGATGTGCTGACCGGCTGCTGGCGACGCCTGGCACGAATCATATAGGCTTCGCTAACCGGCACATTCTGTCGCCGCCCAAGCGTCTCTAATGATGCCTCGCAGGGGCGCATAAACGGCATTCGAAAACCGCAATAGTCTACGCGTTCTACGTCAAAATCGACAAACCCCAACCAGTCGCGCAGACAACGGGGCGAACGCCACACAGCGCGCTGTTGGTCATTTTCAGGATATTTGTGTCGCTTAGGGCGCATATAACGGGACAGATTGCCGAAGCTTATCGGATTAAAACCAAAAATCAGTAATATCCCGTGATCCGAAGTGATCCGTGCGGCCTCCTGAAGAAGATGATGGGGATCACTGGTGTGTTCCAGCCAGTGATGCACAAGAGTGACATCCATGCAGCCATCAGGCAGTGCCAGGTCATCCAACGGGCAGATCAATGTTTCCTGACATTGGGCGGCCTCGCGGTTTGGCGCCCATTGAATGACATGGGAAAACGTTGTTGAGAGCGTTGTCGATTGTAACATCGATGGCCCCATCACTATCTCAAGCGCACGCCCTTTATTACGCGAATCAATGATGGGCCCCAGGCAGGCCCTCTGGGCATCAAATAGAGCGCAACCTTGCGCCGAACCCCAGAAACGTTGACTTTTCTCGAGTTGTTGATTCAGCTTTTGCGCTGCGTCTGAATTTGACATAAAACGCGCTTGCCTCCAAAGTAACGTTCTTTTGACGCCTTTAACATTTAAAGGATTTCCTCGATGCTGAGCGTGACACCCATTCCTGCCTTAAGCGACAACTATATTTGGTTGCTTCGACAAGATTCTAGCCTCGGTGTTTGCGTCGTGGATCCTGGTGAAGCGAAACCTGTCATTGAGTTCCTGGAACGCGAGTCGTTAACGCTCGAAAGTGTTCTGATTACGCATCATCATCCTGATCACACGGATGGATTAAAGACTCTGATCAAGCGTTACTCCCCGCGGGTGATAGGCCCGGACAGCCCAAGCATTGAAGGCTTGACTGACATTGTCGGGGAAGGTGATGAAGTTCGCATCATGGGGCGTTTGTTTGAAGTTTTTGCGACACCTGGCCATACCCTTGATCATATTAGTTTTTTTGCACCAGGCATACCGCCTCTGCTTTTTTGCGGAGACACCCTCTTTTGTGCCGGCTGCGGAAGGCTATTTGAAGGCACACCAGAACAGATGCACAGCGCGCTCAACCGCTTTGCCAAACTGCCTGAAGAAACCATGGTATTTGCCGGACACGAATACACCCTGGCGAACCTGATGTTTGCCAGAGAAGCAGATCCTGACAACCCATTTGTTACCCAGGCGTTGCAGGAATGCCAGAAAGCGCGGGAACTGGAGCGCCCCACTTTACCCAGTACGATAGGACGCGAGCTGAAAATTAACCCCTATCTCCGCTTGAATACAGACAGTGTCCGTAAGGCTGTTAGTCAGCAGGGGAACAGTAACGATGAACTTGCCACATTTACCACGTTGCGCGAGTGGAAAAATCGTTTTTAATCAATAAGTTTTAAAATTTAAACGTGCAAAGTTCAGCACATTTTGAAACGACCACCGGTTCACCCTTGAATGCCTATGACCTACTATTCGATTAGAGATCGACTGCTACTTAGTGTTGGCAGCACCGTTATCACTGGATTGCTGTTAACAGCCGCTGCACAGAGCCAAGCCTCTACAGCGAACATCAAAAACGGCGATTTTTCTGCCTCAAACCGTGCGAGCATCCCCTCAACCTATTCGTCTTCTTCGCATTTCTGGGGTGCGCTTGACCTCAAAACCCGCGATGCCTGGACAGAATTACGCAAGCAGCTTGCCTGGCAGGCGATGCCACTTTCGGCGGACGCGCAGGCCAGAGTCAACGCATGGATCGAGCGTTATCAGAACAGCCCGGAAAATATTGTCGCGATTGCCCGTCGTGCGGCGCCCTGGCTTGCCTGGATCAATCAGAAAGTCGCTGAACGCGGCCTTCCGGGTGAAATTGCGCTATTGCCTTTCGTAGAAAGCTCTTTCGATCCAACGGCGAAAAGTCATCGTGGGGCTGCTGGGCTGTGGCAGTTCATGCCAGGCACAGGGGATGCTCTTGGGTTGGTACGTAACCGCCATTACGATGGTCGACTTGATGTAGTGGCCTCCACCCGGGCGGCTCTCGATTATATCGAGATGCAGGCAGACCAGTGGTATGACGGCGATCTGGTTCGCTCGCTTGCCGCGTACAACGCAGGCGCAGGCACAGTGAATCGAGCGGTCAGAAACGCACAGAGCCAGGGTAAACAGGGCAGATACTGGGACTTGCAACTTCCCGGCGAGACGATGGACTACGTGCCTAAACTCCTCGCGATCAACGCCATTATTGCCGATCCACAGGCCTATAACATAGACCTGCCAGAGATTGATTCAAAGCCTGCTTTTGCCATGGTAGAGCTTGACCGGTCTCTCAGCCTTGAAGACATTTCCGTGCGTTCAGGGATTGCCGCCGATGCCCTCGCCGAACTGAATCCAGGCTTGTTAAATGGCAGCTTAAATCCGGGTTACAGCGCCACATTACTGGTGCCTCACGATACACAACCGCAAATGATGGCTCAGCTAACACAACCCGATGATGTGAACAGTAACGCCATGTTTGCCAGCAATGCGGCACCATTAACGCATCGCGTTCAACGTGGCGACAACCTGAGCAACATCGCGCAACGTTACAACCTGAATCTTCGCGATATCATGCGCTGGAACGCAATTGATCGACCTGAAGCTTTACAACCGGGCCAACTCCTGACACTTTCCAGCTCTTGAGTTGTCGAGGTAACCTTGGTGTTGCCTCACTTCAAATCTGGAGGGCGTTGAAAATGAAAGCTGGCAGGTCCATGGAGACAGGATCATTGCGCCGCGGATGGCGGTATCTTGCCGTTATCGCGGTGATAGCAGGCCTGAGTAGCGTTGCGTTGGCGGAGCAGCCTCCCGTATCTGACTCAGCGTCATCTGGCGACGTTGACACCGTGCATGCTCTATCACTTTACGATACGCCTGCGTTGCCGGAAAATTTTGCCCATTTTTCTCACGTGAATCCCGATGCGCCCAAAGGCGGCAGCATGGTCCGCACGCCACCGGGTGGGAGCTTTGACTCCACCAACCCCTTCATTATCCGCGGCACCCCGGCCAGCGGCATTTCCCAGATTTATGACACACTGCTGGCCAGTAATCCTAACGAGCCTTTCAGCCTGTACGGTTTATTAGCCAATGGCGTGCGTCTGGACCCCGATCGTCAATGGATCGAATTTGACCTGCATCCTGAGGCGCGCTTTCAGGATGGGGAACCGGTGACGGCTGAAGATGTGGTGTTCAGCCTGGATATTCTGCGTGAACAGGGCAATCCGTTTTACCGCAGCTACTATGCGGGTGTTGAACGCGCCGTTGCGCTGGATAACCATCGTGTTCGCTTCGAATTTAACGACACGCAGTCCCGCGAGCTGCCACTGATTGTCGCTCAGATGCCGATTCTGCCTGAACACTACTGGCAGGCGCATGATTTCACGTCCCCCACCCTGGCGGCTCACCCAGGCTCAGGCCCTTACCAAATTGCCGAGGTTGATCCGGGCAGGCGCATTGTTTTCACGCGTGACGAGAATTACTGGGGCAAAGATCTGCCCGTCAACGTTGGCCGCCACAATATCGACCGAATGGTGTTTGATTATTACCGCGACCGCGATATTGCCTGGGAAGCCTTCAAAGCCGGACTGATTGATTACCGTATTGATGCCCGTGCCGCCACCTGGGCCATCGGATACAACTTTCCTGCCTACGAAGAAGGGTTGGTCGAACGTATCACCGTACCAGACGTTAACCCGTCGCCCATGCAAGCCTTTATATTCAACCTGCGCAGCGAAAAGTTTGAGGACCCGAGGGTACGCGAAGCCCTGAGCCTGACGTTTGATTTCCCATGGTTGAACACCAATATTTTTTATGGTGCTTACAATCGTACCCAGAGTTTCTTCCAGAATTCCGAAATGCAAGCACGCGGCATGCCATCGCCCAACGAGCTGGCGCTGCTGACGCCTTTCAAGGAGGAACTCCTCGCCTCTCACCAGTCAGATCAGCTTTTCACCGAGCCGCTGCCGATTGATCACCCACTGGAGCTACGTGAACGGCTACGCCTGGCATTGGATTTATTGCGCGATGCCGGGTACGAAGTGGAGGATGGCCGTCTGATCAACCCGGAAAGCGGCACACCGCTGACACTGGAAGTGCTTCTTTACGATTCCGGCCTTGAACGCGTTGTACAACCGATGCTGCGTAATATGGCCCGGCTGGGCGTTCAGACCTCGATACGCATAGTGGACATCAACCAGTACCTCAACCGCCTGCGGAATTTTGATTACGACATGGTCATCAGCCAGTTCCCACAATCGAACAATCCGGGCAATGAGCAGCGCGATTACTGGACCAGTGCGTCCGCTGACCAGCCGCAAAGCCGAAACCTGATGGGGCTTAAGCACCCTGCCGTAGATAGCCTGGTTGACCAGCTGATTGCCGCCGATAACCGTGAGCAGCTGAATACCATCACCCATGCGCTGGACCGCGTGTTGCGCTGGGGGTTTTATGTCATTCCCCACTACCATTCCGGGGAAACGCGTATTGCCGTGTGGGATAAATTTGAATACCCCGAACCCTTTCCCCGCTACGCCATGGACCTGGATGCCTGGTGGGTAGATACTCAACGGGAAGCAGAACTTCAACGGCGTCGCAGCGGTCGATAATTTCGGCATATTGCCTGAAGCCTTCCGCTATTATCCAGTGAACGAAATCGAGTGAACGAAATTGCAAAAGGAGCCTTGCCTTGGCGCGTTATACTTTACGTCGACTGCTGCTGATGATTCCGACGCTGTTCGGCATCATGCTGCTCAATTTTGTGATCGTTCAGGCTGCGCCCGGCGGCCCCATCGACCAGATGCTGGCACGCTTTGAAGGCGCCGATGCCATGGCCAGCACGCGCCTGGATATGGGTGGTGGCGATGTTCAGGTGAGCGATGATTCGCGTGGGGCACGGGGAATTGACCCGCGTTTTATTGAACAGCTTGAACAGCAGTTCGGTTTTGACCAACCCGCTCATCAGCGTTTTCTGTCGATGATGGGGGATTACCTGACGTTTGATTTCGGCACCAGCTTCTTCCGCGACAGGCCAGTCATTGATCTAATGATCGAACGCCTGCCGGTCTCGATTTCTCTCGGGTTATGGACGACCCTGCTGGTATACCTGATCTCGATCCCCCTGGGCATTCGCAAGGCGCTGCGGCATGGTTCACGCTTTGACGTCTGGACGTCGGGGCTGGTCATTGTCGGCTATGCCATTCCGGGGTTTCTGTTTGCGATCCTGCTGATCGTGGTGTTCGCCGGGGGCACCTATCTGGACTGGTTTCCACTGCGCGGGCTGACGTCGCCGGATTTTGACGACCTTTCCTCCTGGGGAAAAATCAAGGATTACGCCTGGCACATTACCCTACCGGTCATCGCCGCCTCGATCGGCAGCTTCGCCACCTTGACCATGCTCACCAAAAACAGCTTTCTGGATGAAATCCACAAGCAATACGTGCTGACGGCCAAAGCCAAAGGTGCCGATGAACAGCGCATCCTGTATGGCCACGTGTTTCGCAATGCCATGCTGATCATCATTGCAGGCCTGCCAGCAGCCCTGGTGGGTATTTTCTTTACCGGCGCCCTGCTGATTGAGGTTATCTTTTCACTGGACGGGCTTGGCCTGCTTGGCTTTGAAGCTGTCATGCAACGGGATTATCCGGTGATTTTTGGCACTTTATACCTTTACACCCTCATAGGCCTGCTACTGAAACTGGTATCAGACCTGACCTATGTGTGGGTTGATCCACGCATTGATTTTGCTACCCGGGAGTCGTAACCGTGTCGCCGATTACCCGCCGTCGTATCGCTGCCTTTCGTGCCAATCGCCGTGCTCGTGTGTCGCTTTGGCTGTTCAGTGCCCTGTTCGTGTTCAGCCTGTTTGCTGAACTGGTCGCCAATGACAAACCCCTGATCCTGCAGTTTGAAGGGGAATGGTATATGCCGCTACTGGTGGATTATCCGGAAACAGAATTTGGCGGTTTCCTGCCCACCCACACGGATTACCTGGACCCTTTCATTCAAGAGCAGATTGAGGAACACGGCTGGGCACTCTGGCCGATGATTCCCTTTTCCTACCAGACGCTGGACATGCACATGACCCGCCCATCGCCCGCTGCGCCGGATAGCCGCCACTGGCTGGGGACCGATGACCAGGGCCGCGATGTACTGGCCCGCGTGATCTATGGTTTCCGGCTTTCGGTCGCCTTTGCGCTGGTGCTGACCGCAGGCTCGCTGGTAATGGGCGTGTTCTTTGGCGGCGTACAGGGGTATTTCGGCGGCAAGGTCGACCTGATCGGCCAGCGTTTCACCGAAATCTGGTCAGGGCTGCCGGTCCTTTTTCTGCTGATTATCCTGGCCAGCTTTGTCCAGCCAGGGTTCTGGTGGCTGCTGGGTATCATGATGCTGTTTTCATGGCTGGGGCTCGTTGACATTGTCCGGGCAGAATTTCTGCGTGCCCGAAATCTTGAATACATACGCGCAGCTAAAGCCATGGGGCTTCCCTCGCACCTGATCATGTGGCGGCATGTGCTGCCCAATGCCATGGTAGCGACGCTGACCTTTGTTCCCTTTCTGTTTACCGGTGCCATCGGCACACTTACCGCGCTGGATTTTCTGGGCTTTGGGCTACCACCGGGCGCTCCATCTCTGGGCGAACTGGCCGCGCAAGGCAAAAACAACTTGCATGCCCCCTGGCTGGGCATCACGGCTTTCATGACCCTGGCGATCATGCTTTCCTTACTGGTCTTTATCGGTGAAGGCCTGCGGGATGCCTTTGACCCTCGTCATATACAGACACGCCAAAAGGATGTTTCCCATGGATGATTTGTCACCGGTTTCTTCTGGGCCATCCCTGCTTGCCGTCGACAACCTGAACATTGATTTCGATGGCACCACCGTGGTCGACAACCTGAGTTTTGAGGTCAGGGCAGGCGAAACGCTGGCGCTGGTCGGCGAGTCAGGTTCGGGTAAATCCGTCTCGGCACTGGGGATCATGAACCTGCTACCGGAAAATGCCCGCGTCAGCGGTAAACGCTTTCTGGCAGGGACTGACCTGGCAAGCCTCAAACGCCCTCAATGGAAAACCATTCTGGGCAATCAGGTCGGGTTTGTCTTTCAGGAACCCATGACCTCACTTAATCCTTTACACCGGATTGGTAAGCAGATCGGTGAAACACTGCGCCTGCATCAAGGGTTGACGGGTAAAGCCGCTCGAATGCGCGCCAGAAAATTGCTTGAGCAGGTTCACCTGCCAAGGCCGGACGAGCTGCTTGACGCCTGGCCTCACCAGTTATCGGGTGGCCAGCGCCAGCGGGTGATGATTGCGATGGCCATTGCCAATCAGCCGAAGCTTCTGATTGCCGATGAGCCCACGACAGCGCTTGATGTTACGGTTCAGCAGGAAATTCTTGCCTTGCTGCGTGATCTTCGCGACCAGCATGACATGGGCATGTTATTTATCACCCACGACCTTAACCTCGTGCGCGCCCACGCGGACAGGGTTTGCGTCATGTATCAGGGGCAGCTGCAGGAATGCGGCGACGTTCGTCAGGTTTTCCATTCGCCCCAGAGCGATTATACGAAAGCGCTGCTCGCTGCTGAGCCGGAAGGTCAGCCCACCCCTATCGGGCGTGTTCAGCCACGGCTTAGCGCGACACAATTAAGCGTCGCCTTTGCGCGCCCCAAAGCGGGGCTCTTCCGCCGTCAACCGCCCCCCTTTATTGCGGTTAAACCCACAGACCTGTATATCGCTCCTGGCGAAACGCTAGGGATTGTGGGTGAATCCGGTTCCGGCAAAACCACGCTGGCGTCAGCGATCATGCGGTTGGTACCCAGCCAAGGTGACGTAAGGCTCGGCGATGATGCCCTGCACAGTTTGACCGGCAAGGCACTACGGCAACAGCGGCATCGTTTTCAGATGGTCTTTCAGGACCCTTACGGAGCGTTATCACCGCGCATGTCGGTGTTTGATATTATCAGTGAAGGGCTACGTTTCCATTTCCCAGCGCTATCGCTCACCGATATTGAACAGCGGGTGCATCAGACACTCAAGGAAGTTGGCTTAACCGCCAGCATTGCCAATCGCTACCCACATGAATTTTCCGGTGGCCAACGCCAACGTATCGCCATTGCTCGGGCTATTATTCTGGAACCTGAGCTGCTGGTACTGGATGAGCCGACATCGGCTCTGGACCGCACCGTACAGAAGCAGATTGTCGAGCTGCTGCGGGATTTACAGGTCAAGCGTCAGCTAAGCTATCTGTTTATCAGCCACGACCTTGCCGTAATTCGCGCCATGGCACATCGCATCATGGTGCTCAAGGACAGCGAGGTCGTGGAAGCAGGCTCAAGCTTTGATCTTTTGAACGCACCGCAGCACGACTATACCCAGCGCCTGGTCAAAGCCGCGCAGCTGGCTTGAGGCATGGCAACTGGGTTGAGGGATGGCAAGCTTTCGTTTTTAAAATAGTTAAAACAAGGCAACTTCCTCGGCGCTGAGTTCACGCCATTCCCCCGGCGCCAACCCTTCATCAAGTACGATGGGGCCAATAGAGTGGCGATGCAGTTGCTCAACGTGGTTCCCCAGCGCCGCAAACATGCGTTTTACCTGATGATAACGCCCTTCGGTCAGCGTAAGCTCTGCCTCTGTCGGGCTTAGCATCATCAAGGTTGCTGGCTTGGTTAGCTCGTTTTCGCCATCCAGCATAACGCCTTCGCTGATGTGCTCTATCGCCTGTTGCGCAACATCGCCCTCCCAGGGCTCAGCCAGCGTTGCCCGATAGACTTTGGCACAACGGTGTTTTGGCGACATGATCCGATGCGCCCAGTGGCCATCATCGGTCATTAATAACAGGCCGGTCGTATCCACATCCAACCTGCCAACCGGCTGCAGTCGGTCAGCATTGGGCAGCTCAACCAGGTCAATCGCTCGCGGGTATAGGCCGCGCCGGGCGGTACATTCCACGCCAACCGGCTTATGCACCATCAGGTAACGCAGCCCAACCAGGGAGAGTGTCTCGCCCTGCCAGGTGATTCGGTCATTGTCCGGATCAATATGCAGCGCGGCCTGTTTAATCGGCGAGCCGTTGATTTCAACCTCGCCATTTTTCAGCGCTCGCTTGGCAAGGCTACGCGTCAGGTCGGTAGTTTCACTCAAAAAGCGATCAAGACGCATCAGTTACCGACTCCCGGCAGTAGTTCGTAACGGTCACTATCCTGCCAGGCAGGAAATTTTTGGCGGAATTCATTTAATGCATCCATATCCAGCGTCATGGTGTCGACGAAAGGTTCATAAGCAGGGTGGTCCATCAGCGGGTCTCCCTTGAAGTCTATCAGCATCGAGTCGCCACTGTAGTCCAGGCCTTTGGCGTCTTCACCCACGCGATTCACGCCAATCACATAGCTGAGGTTTTCAATGGCACGGGCCTGCAGTAAGGTCCTCCATGGGTTACGACGCGGCGCAGGCCAGTTGGCGACACACAGTAAAACGTCATATTCAAACGTTTCACCCTGTTCAGGCTGTTGACGCAGCCAGACCGGGAAACGCAGGTCATAACAGACACTGAGAATGATACGCACGCCTTTATAGGTAATCACCTCTCGGGTTTTGCCCATGTTGTAGCGTTCATGCTCACCGGCCATACGAAACAGGTGGCGTTTGTCGTAAAACGTAACTTCACCGTCAGGTGTGGCCCAGATCAGCCGGTTGAAGTATTCCCCATTCTCGGTAATCGCCACGCTGCCGGTCATGACACAGCCCCGTTCGAAAGCCTGCGCTTTTAGCCAGGCGACACTTTTGCTGTCCGCCATCGGCTGGGCCTGCTCACGGGAATTCATGGTAAAACCGGTGGCAAACATTTCCGGCAGCACAATGACATCTGTTTTGCTGCCATCAATATCTGCCAGCAGGGTTTCCAGATGGCGATGGTTGGCGTCAGGGTCTTCCCAGCGTAAGTCGCACTGCACCAATGTGGTGGTTAACGTATTCATGGATAATCTCCTTGGTGGGCGAGCATTTCATTAAGGCTACTTAAGTCTCGGGAATAGTATGCTAGATTAACATTTTTTCGCATCTGAGATCGCCATGTCTACCTCACCTATTCGTGATCCGCAAGCCGTCAAGGGCGTTACGTTTGGACTTACCGCCTACATCATGTGGGGCTGTTTCCCACTGTTTTTTGCTTTGTTCGATGGTGTACCCGCGTTTGAGATACTGATTCACCGAATCCTGTGGTCTTGCCTGTTTCTGGTAGGGTTAATCAGCGTACTCAGGCGCTGGCCACCAGTGGTGGCTGCGTTAAGTGAACCCAAACGCCTCAGCCGCGTGCTTGCCTGCGCCTTGCTGATTGCCGTTAACTGGGGAATCTATATCTATGCGGTGGAAAGTCAGCAAGTGCTTCAGGCGAGCCTGGGTTACTTCCTGACACCGCTGGTCAATGTTGCTTTGGGCATGCTGGTTCTCAGGGAAGTGATGGCAAAGCTGCAGCTGGTTGCCGTGGGGCTCGCGACGCTGGCGATTGGCATTCAATTTATCTTGCTGGGAGAAATGCCCTGGATCAGTCTTATCCTGGCGTTTTCTTTTGGCAGTTACGGACTGTTTCGTAAACAGGTGCCGCTGGATGGGTTGTCAGGTCTGTTTGTTGAAACCCTGCTGTTGATGCCTTTGGCACTGATAGCCTTTAGCTGGCTTAACCTGCAGGGTATATCAAATTTTGCCGAAGAAGCCCGAACCACCTGGCTGTTAATCGCCAGCGGGATATTAACTGCCCTGCCGCTGATGGCGTTTGCCGGTGCAGCAAGGCGTTTACGTCTCGCCACCATCGGGTTTCTGATGTATATCAACCCAAGCATGCAGTTCTTTATCGCCTTGATCTTTTTTAAAGAGTCACTTTCCTTGATTCAACTGGCGACGTTTTTATTGATATGGACAGGACTGGCGCTTTACTCATATTCAGCCTGGCACCAGTCGAGAGCGCGCCCCACCATTGCCCGGTAATAGCTGAACAGACTCAGCGGCTACTACCTCATGCGTGCTACCAGCCTCTGGTTGGTAGCCGACCCGAAACCCACCCCAATGCTTGCCATTAACATAAATCGGAACGGAGAGGTCATGCATGATCTCCCCGGTATCGCGTTTGTAGGTCTGGAGCAAAAGCGGCTGCTCATGCTTACCGCATCGTCTGCCCGTCGGATCGTCGAATATTCGCTTGCTACGGCAAAAGGCCAGATCATGGGCATAATCACCAGTGGGTTTCTGACTGACCGCCTGATTATGAGTGGGTACGTAACCCTGGCGGTCACAGGCGATCGCATAACCGAGCGAAAATTCTTTGAGCATGGGTTCCTGAATCACAGGCAGCAAGCGGTCAGTCACATCGTCAAACCCCGTACGATACATTGGGGGATCGGTACCCTCTACGCGCTCGTAGTGAGGGTCGAAAAGTGCCGCCTGGGTAAGCTCACCTTTTTTCAGCGCCTGTTCAAACCGTTGACCAATCTGATCCGCGGCTTTTCGCGCTACGTGAAATACCGCCTGATGACGACCCGCCAGTCGCTGCTGAGCCAGTTCACCATCAACACTTTCTGCAGCATCCATCAGCGCCCTTGCCTGCTCGGCAAGTGCGTGCATGTTTCGGCTACCCTCATCCACATCATTTTCCAGCTGACGCAGCGAATCCGTCACCGTCTGGCTGTGCTGTCGGGTACTTTCCATGGCCTCTGCGACCTGGGTAATTTCCTGATGTACCTGGTCTACCTCGTCCGTCATATTCCCCAAGCGACTCCCCACCTGTCCGATTCCCTGGGAACGTTCCCGGATACGCGCCATGAGGTGACCCATGGAGTCCACCACACTTTGCCCACTTTGATGCATGTCCTTGACCAGCTCATCCACATTCTGGGTCGCCGTCGAGGTTTTCAGCGCCAGATTACGGACCTCGCCAGCAACGACGGCAAAACCACGGCCGTGCTCACCGGCCCTTGCTGCTTCAATCGAGGCATTAAGTGACAGTAAATGCGTCTGCTCAGCAATATCCTCAATCATTGAAGTGACACTACGTACCCGTTCAATTTTGTCGTTAAGCGCCGTCAGCATTTCCAGCGCCTCATTTGAGCGGCTGGAGATGCCATTCATCTCAGCAATGATTTCCTCAAGCTCACTGCGATTTTCGTGACTGGCATGACGGGCACTTTCTGCAAGCGTCGCCACTTGAGTGGTGCTGTTGCTCACCTGCATGATGGCAGCATTGATGGCGGACATACTCATGGAAGAATCGCGCGCCATATGCTCCTGTTTTTCGAGCCGTTGCCCCATCTGGTCAGCGTGATGAGATACCTCTGCTGAGGCAATGGCAGTGCTACTGGCACGCTGCATCAAGCGGTAAGCCATCGCCCGCAATGAACGATAATCACGGACCGGCCATAACCATGAAACGCCTTGATCCACGCCTCTCTGATCTGCGTAATAAACGCCAAGTGTGCCACTGAATACGATAGCGGCTCCCCCCACTGCCGCGAATGCCAGACTTAAATACCCCCAGAACCCTCCCAGCCACTGCGCGAAAGCCGCACATGAGAAAAACAGCAGTGCCGCCAGAATAGACATATTTCGCATCATTGATGGATACCTTATTTATTATTAGTCGTACACCGGATGACTGACTTTTGTAGCCAACGTCAAAACAATAGGCAAAAAAAGACACAACAGGAATAGAGCTGATCCCCTGACACGATAGCGTCAGGGGATTGTTCAGCGTTTAGAAAAGATTACCGCGTCAGTGACGGGAAATAAGTAACACTTTGGGGGAATAGTGTTTCTAAAACTTAACATTACAGTTATCAGACTGGCATTTTCTAGGCTTGCGAGGCGTCCAGTGCCTGGTCAATATCTGCCAGAATATCGTCGATATGCTCGATACCGATCGACAGGCGCACCATGTCTGCTGTCACGCCCGCCGCCTTGAGCTCTTGCTCATTCAGCTGGCGATGAGTCGTGGACGCCGGAATCGATGAGCAGCTTTTCGCATCGCCAATATTAACCAGCCTGAGGATCAGCGCCAGCGCATCGTAGAAACGTTCGCCAGCGGCCTGGCCACCTTCAATACCAAAGCTGAGAATGCCCGATGCCTGGCCATTCATATATTGCTTTGCCAGTGCATTGTCAGGATGGCTTTCAAGCCCGGCATAATGCACCCATGAAACCAGCGGATGCGCCTCAAGATGCTTGGCCACCGTCAGCGTATTGGTGCAGATGCGCTCCATTCTTAACGCCAGCGTTTCCAACCCCTGTAACAGGTTCCAGGCAGCCTGGGCAGACAACGCCGCGCCCATATTGCGCAGCGGTACAACGCGGGCGCGCGCAATAAAGGCAGCGTCGCCGACATCACGGGTATAGCTGACGCCATGATAGGAGACATCCGGCTCATTCAGGAGCGGGAAGCGATTGGCATTTTCTGCCCATGGGAACTTGCCGGAATCGACAATGACGCCGCCGATGGTAGTACCATGGCCGCCCATGTATTTTGTCGCCGAATTGACGACGATATCAGCGCCATGCTCAATGGGGCGACACAGAAACGGAGTGGCCGTCGTGTTATCAACGATGACCGGTACACCGTGGCGATGCGCCACCTCGGCCAGTCTGGCAATATCGACCACGCCACCCGAGGGGTTGCCGATACTTTCGCAGAAAACGGCTTTGGTCCGACCGTCAATCAGCGCTTCAAGTCCGCTGAAATCGTCTTTGTCGGCAAAACGTACCTCGATACCCTGGCGAGGCAGAGTGTGCGCAAACAGGTTATAAGTCCCGCCATACAGTTCGCTGATCGAAACAATGTTATCACCGGCTTCTGCAATGGTCTGAATCGCATAGGTGATGGCCGCCATCCCGGATGCTACGGCAAGCCCGGCAATGCCGCCTTCCAGCGCCGCCACACGCTGCTCAAGAACCGCACAGGTGGGGTTCATGATGCGTGAATAGATGTTGCCTTCTACCTTAAGATCAAACAGATCAGCGGCGTGCTGGGCGTTATCAAACGAAAAAGACGTGGTCTGGTGAATCGGCACGGCAACGGCATTCTGTGAATCGGGCGAATAACCGTGGTGCAGGGCAATCGTTTCTGGCTTCATAAAAACATCTCTTTAAAAATGAAATAAACAACCCGTTGATCCTAAACAAGCCTCACCCTCAAGGCCAATATCGTTTAGTCTGGTACTCATGATAATTTTTCACTATTACATCACTTTTTCATATAAGCCATGAGCAAACGCTACCTACGCTATCTTCCTATCTTAAGCTGGCTCCCCCACTACCATCGACGTTTACTGGGGGCGGACGCGCTGGCAGGGCTCATCGTCACCATGATGGTGATTCCCCAATCGCTGGCTTATGCCTTGCTGGCGGGGCTACCGGCGGTCGTGGGTCTTTACGCCAGTATTCTGCCTCAACTGGTTTACACCCTGTTTGGCACCAGCCGAACGCTGGCCATCGGTCCGGTTGCTATTATAGCCCTTATGACGGCTGCGGCTCTTTCCCAGGTCGCCCTTCCGGGCTCGACCGCTTATGTGGAAGCCGCTCTGGTACTGGCCGTGTTATCAGGGGGCATTCTGGTGCTGATGGGGCTGCTGAAAATGGGATTTTTCAGCAATTTTCTCAGCCATCCGGTGATCTCAGGGTTTCTTACCGCAGCCGGCATTCTGATTGCGGCCAGCCAGTTCAGTGCCCTTCTCGGCATTGAAAGCCAGGGCTTTACGCTGATTGAGCGAGTCGCATCCCTGTTGCCAAACCTGACACATATTCATCTCCCAACGCTGGGACTTGGCGTTGGCACCCTGATTTTTCTGATAGTCATGCGCCTGTATGCGAAAGCACAGTTCAAGCGCTGGGGTCTGAGTGCTGCGCTGGCCGACCTGATCGCCAAGTCGGGCCCTGTGTTTGCCGTACTGGTAACCACCCTGGCGACTTGGTTCTGGCAGCTGGATACGCTGGGCATCGCCGTCGTGGGTAGCATTCCCATGGGTCTGCCACCACTGGGCTTTCCGCTACCCGAGATGGCGTTATGGCAAACCTTACTGATGCCTGCACTGCTGATCAGCCTGGTCGGGTTTGTGGAATCGGTGTCCATGGGGCAAATGCTCGCCGCCAAACGGCGCCAGCGAATTTCCCCGAATCAGGAGCTGATTAGCCTGGGAGCGGCTAACCTGGCGAGTGGCGTTTCCGGGGCCATGCCAGTGGCTGGCGGTCTTTCGCGCACGGTGATCAATTTTGACGCTGGCGCACAAACTCCGGCGGCGGGCGCCTTTGCCGCGATAGGTATTGCCATCATTACGTTCACCTTTACCGGCTGGCTGCACTATTTGCCGATTGCCACTCTGGCGGCGACCATTACCGTTTCCATTCTCACACTGGTGGACATCTCGACGCTGCGCCAGACCTGGCGCTACTCGCGCAGTGATTTTGCCGCCATGGCCGTCACCATTGTCTTGACGCTGGCAGAAGGCATTGAAGCGGGCATTCTCGCCGGTGTCGCCCTTTCCATCGGGCTTTTCCTTTATCGTACCAGCCGCCCCAACAGCGCCTTACTCGGGCGAGTTGCGGATACGGAACAGTTTCGTAGCATTGCCCGGCATGATGTCGAAACCCATTCCCACGTGGCTTTCCTGCGCATTGATGAAAGCCTGTACTTTGCCAATGCCCGCTATCTGGAAGACACCCTTTACAACCTGGTGGCAACCCGCCCCGAGCTTGAGCACGTCGTCATTGTCTGTTCGGCGGTCAATCTGATTGATGCCTCGGCGCTGGAAAGCCTTGAAGCCATCAACGCAAGGCTCAAGGATGCCAACGTCAAACTGCATCTGGCAGAAGTCAAAGGCCCGGTGATGGACAGACTTAAACAAAGCGATCTACCCGAACAGATTACCGGTCGCATATTTCTCAGCACCTATGCCGCCTGGCGCGAGCTGGAGCACGATTAACCCGATGTTTTCCTGTTTTTTTATTGGTTTCTATCACGATTTGTCTTCATCTTTTGGTGGAGATGGCGATGAGTAGTGAGTTTTCACCCTCTACGCCGGTGCCTGCTGCCCTGCTACAGGAAGGGAAACAGCTGGCGCTGACGGGCACCTGGACACTGGCGCATTACCACCGCATCCAGCAACAGCTTGAGGCTCAGGACCCAAGCCAAATTACGTCGTTATGTCTGCAGGAGGTTACCCAGTTGGACACCGCCGCCGCCCAGCAGCTGGTTGAATGGCTGGGGGCTGAACGGATGCGCCGACAGGCAGAATCCTTCACTCAGCAACGCCGCCAGCTGATTCTTAGCGTGATGGAAGCACTCAACGCGCTGGAACCCCCTCACTCGGCAGCGCGCAGACCCTGGCGGCAACGCAGTGGCGACTGGCTTGCAACCATCGGCCAGCAAGTCAGCGCCCTGGTCGGCCAACAGCTTTATCTGCTCGGTTTTCTGGGTATTGTATTGTCAGCACTGGGGCGAACGGTTTGGCGGCCAACACGCTGGCGCGTCACCGCCACAGTGGCGCATATACACCAAACCGGGCTGAATGCGATCCCGATTGTGGTCCTGTTGACCTTCATGGTCGGTGCCGTTGTTGCGTTTCTCGGTGCCACTGTATTGACGACGTTTGGCGCGACGATATACACCGTTAACCTGGTGGCCTTTTCGTTTCTGCGTGAATTTGGCGTTCTTCTCGCTGCCATTATGCTGGCAGGACGAACGGCCAGCGCCTTCACTGCCCAGTTAGGGGCGATGAAATCCAATGAGGAAATTGACGCCCTGCGCACTCAGGGGCTGGACCCTGTCGAACTTCTTGTGCTTCCCCGGGTGATCGCACTGTGGATCAGCCTGCCGTTGCTCGCTTTCATTGGCACCTTGAGCGGCATGCTGGGCGGAGCAATGGTTGGCGTCATCTCGTTGGATATTCCTTTCGCCCAGTTCTGGCGTATTGTGGAACGTGATATTGGCGTCAGCCACCTGTGGGTCGGGCTGGCAAAAGCCCCGTTGTTTGCCATGGTGGTTGCCATTATCGGCTGTGCCGAGGGGTTCAAGGTCAGCGGGAGTGCCCAGTCGGTGGGGGAACGCACCACCTCGAGTGTGGTGCAGTCAATTTTCATGGTGATTCTGCTTGATGCGCTCGCCGCGCTGTATTGTATGGAGATGGGCTGGTAAACCCACGTCGACAGCATCCCACGTTACGATAGCCCCCCGTCAACAGATCTTAAGGAGCCCGAGTGAGCGATACGGTTATTCGCGTTGACAGTCTGGAAAACCGCTTTGGCACCACGGTTGTGCATCAAGACCTCAACCTGACGCTTCTACGCGGCGAAATTCTTGGCGTTGTGGGCGGCTCAGGCACCGGAAAATCCGTTCTGTTACGCAGCATTGTCGGTTTAAAACCCATTGATCGTGGCGATATTCATGTTTTTGGACAGCGCCTGAGTGCCTTGAACCGGCAACAACGTGCCGCTGTTGAAAGACGTTTCGGTGTCCTGTTTCAACAAGGTGCTCTTTATAGCTCCCTCAATCTACTCGAAAACGTGGCCTTGCCATTGGTGGAACATACGCCGCTCAAACGACGCGAGGCCGAGCATATTGCGCGTATGAAGCTTTCCCTGGTGGGACTCCCCAGCCAGGCTGCCCGGCAGATGCCCGCATCGCTGTCTGGCGGCATGATAAAACGTGCGGCGCTGGCGCGTGCCATGGCGCTGGACCCTGACGTGCTGTTTCTGGATGAACCCACCGCTGGGCTGGACCCGATCAGTGCCGCTAAATTTGATCGGCTGCTGCTCACCCTTCGGGATGCACTGGGTTTTAGTGTGTTTCTGGTCACCCATGACCTGGACACCCTCTATACCGTCTGCGACCGTGTGGCCGTTCTGTCACAAAAGCACGTACTCGTGGCGGATACCCTGGCCAAGGTGGCAGAAACGCAGGATGCCTGGATACAGGATTACTTTCACGGCCCCCGAGGCCGGGCCGCCTACCTTAGCGCGAACGAGGCAACCTGATGGAAACACGAGCGCACCATATCGTTATCGGTTTATTTACCTTGCTGACCCTGTTGGCGGCGGTGGCATTCTCGTTATGGATGGCACAGGCGAGTGTGCAGCGCGAATACGCCTATTACGAGGTGGTTTTTAATCGTGCCGTCAGCGGGTTGAATGCCGGTAGCCGCATTGAGTTCAGCGGGTTGGAAGTCGGTAATGTCGTAGAGATGCGTCTCTCCCCCGACGACCCTCGCCAGGTGCTGGCGCTGATCAGGGTGGACCAGGGAGTTCCGATCAGAGAGGACACCCAGGCTCGCCTGGGGCTTGCCAACATTACTGGCAGCATGACGTTACAGCTATCTGGGGGTTCGCCGGACAGCCCACGTCTGGAAACCACGCAGCAGGCTCCGGCGCAGATCACTGCGGCACCTTCGCCGATTGATTCGCTGCTGTCCGATGGTGAAGCCGTGGTCAGTAACGTCAGCCAATTGCTTAGCAACCTGAATACGCTGTTTGAAGAAGAAAGCACCCAGCGCATCAACCGCATTATTGCCAACACAGAAGCGATTACCGCTGGCATTGCCGACGTACAACCGCAGGTTGCACAAAGCCTGGAAGAGCTTGATTCACTCCTCGCACAGGCCAGCCGTTCGCTGCAACAGTTTGACACGCTCAGCCAGTCGGCCAATCAACTGCTGGTTGAAGACGGCAGTGCTTTGATGCAATCAGCCAACCAGACGGCAAACAACCTGAACGCCACTACCCTGACATTACAGCAGATGCTCACGGATAATGCGCCAGCACTGGAGAACACCTTGCACAACATGGAAACCGGCAGTCAGGCGCTACCCGATATTTTGCAGGAACTCCAGACAACACTGGAAAATCTCAACCGCATCACACGCCGCCTGGAAGATAACCCGGGTGAGTTCATTTTTGGTGGTGACGCGATACAGGAGTTTCGGCCATGAAACATGCCGCTATCATTTTGCTGGTCACGCTACTGGCAGGCTGTACTGTTTTTCCTGAAACCTCGCCAGCCAGGCTTTATCGTTTACCCACGCCATCACTGGACGCCTCACTGGCGCCTGCCAGCCGACAAATCGTCGAAATTCAGCCTCCCATCGCCACCCGCCTGCTGGCCAGTGACCGGATAGTGGTCTGGCCTGATGCCAGTCAGGTCAGCGTTTATGCCGATTCACGCTGGTTCGATAACACCCCGATCATGCTGCAGAATCAGTGGAATGAAGCGC
This sequence comes from Halomonas sp. LS-001, assembly GCF_052983955.1. Lineage (NCBI taxonomy): Bacteria > Pseudomonadati > Pseudomonadota > Gammaproteobacteria > Oceanospirillales > Halomonadaceae > Halomonas > Halomonas sp. LS-001. Next base: position 1,737,343 of record NZ_CM129816.1, on the reverse strand, counting down.
TAATCGCGACACAGATCGCCCAGCCTGCCGGGCCGGGTGAGAAGCATATCGATGCCCGCCTGGCCACTGAACTAAGGGATTTTCATATCGCCTATCGCGATGGAACGCCCACGGCCGTCATGCACCTTCAACTGACGCTGTTTGACGCGACCAGTGGCCAACGCCTGGCCAGCCAACAGCTTTCCTCAAGGCAACAAGCCGCGAGTGAAGACATTCCTGCGGTTGTCGCAGCGTTGGGCAACGCCTCTGAACAGGTCACTCGACAAATGATGCTCTGGCTGGCTCAGCAGCTGGCCAACGCAGAATCACGCTAAGACAGGGAGTGGCATACCAACGCCATACCAACAGCGGCGTTATTGCGTATCGCGTATGAACTGGCGAGGGTCGCGGGGATAAAAACGTTCGGGCTGGCGTGCCAGATGGGTATAGATGCGCGTGTCCTTGTAGGGCATCTTCATGAAACCGGAAATTCCCAACCCTTCAATTTCCGGCACGGCCGCCAGAATGGTGGCCAGATGGTGCTGAAAGGCGTCTTTCTTACGTGCATCCAACAGGCGGTAATAACTGTGAATTTTCAGGTGCTTGGGTAGCGCTTCAAAGATGATCATTCCGGTGTGGTGGATCTCGTTGAGTCGTTCTAGTGTCTCCATGATACGTGGCGGCAACACCAGCAGTTCTTCAGGATCAGGCCCGTCTTCAAAATAACTGTGCTGGCGGGAATCATCTTCCATTTCCGGCACATCACTCACTTCATAGGGAATGCACATTGACGCCTGCGGGTAGAACGCCTGTTCGCTACTGTCACGATCCAGATGCAGGGTCTTGCGCGCGTCAAACAGACAGCTTTTGAAAACCCCCTGGCGATGGATGGCACGCGCCAGAAACACCATGTTGTTGACGGCCTGAACAAAGGCGGGCTTGAGCGTTGGGTCATGCAGGTTCAGTGAGGAATCAATAAATACACCGTCCGGCTCCCAGCGCACCGCCAGCCCACCCACTACCGGGTATTTACCTAGACGGCTGACCGACGCCAGAAAGGCTTTCTCCGTTTCCCCCATCCCCTGCATAAACTGTTTGTAATAACGGTCAAGCTGAACGTCATTGACGTCATTGAGGGTCTCTTCCACATTGGCTTCGCGCAGAAAGGTCTTGCGCGAGCTGTACACCACCGTATCAATTTCACGACCGCTGGCTCTGGCCCAGACAGGCACCAGAGGTTTCAGCGTTGGCTCGGGTAAATCCACCATCACCAGTCGAGCCATCCTTGGCATGGCCTTGAGAAAGTGATCACCTGCCCGGCATCGCACTGCCGGGTCCGGGTCCAGCATGCCGTCAAGCGTACGCGCAAACTCCATGGGAAGCCCCAGAGAGGTCGCGGGAATCGCCCGGCAGCCAAAGCGGCAGGACTGCCCCGATGCCAAGGCATAGAGAGTACCTGCCGCGCCCTGTTCATCGAAACGCGGTGACGAAAGCGCGCCGTTTAACTGTTCTTCGCCAATAAAGTACACATCACCCAGTCGCGCATTGGTCTGTTGAAGGTCGGACGACATCAGCTCCATGACATTGGTCGACACAAACTGCTGTTGCGCATCCAGCTGGGCAAACACGGAAGACCCCCAATCAATCAGCGCGATGGCTTCATGGTCGGGGTCGAACACCAGGTTAGAGGGTTTAATGTCGCCATGAACCACTGGACGGGCCCTGGGCCCGGATTCACGGCGCAGGGCAATCAGTATCTCTGCCAGCTGGCGGGCAATATTGACCACCAGCCTTGGCGAAAGACGCCCTTCGCGCAGGGAGACTTCCTCGAGATTCCAGCCGGGTGCCCGCTCCATCACCAGAATGGATTGCCCGCGAACGCGTTGAAACGCCACCAGCCTGGGAATTCGCGGATGCTCCACCTGTTCCAGCATGAACGCCTCTTCTTCAAGGCGCTCCTGAAGATGCAGCGGCAGAGTAATCCGCGAAAACTTGAATACCCGCTGGCTTGCGCGTGTTTCACTGTCTGCCAGTGGGATATGTCCCGCAAACACAAAACCGTATGCGCCCTTGCCGATCAGCTCAATCTCCTGATACCCCAGCTGCGCCAGCTGGGCCTGGCACAGTGCCACCCACTCTTTCAGTTTGCGCGCATCCTGATGGCTGAGCAGATACACAGACTGGTCTTCAGGAATATAAAACTGCTGTAAAGGCGCTTCAGCCATCCTGCCCTCCTGGACCCATGAACATTAGCGCAGGTGCAGCAGCATGGTTTCCGGGGCTTCCAGGCAGGCTTTCCACTGATTACAGAAACGCGCAATAGTGCCGCCATCAATGAAGCGATGATCCCCGGCCCAGGTCACCGTCATGATAGCGCGGCGCACCACCTGGCCTTGCGCATCAAAACGCGGCAACCACTGGGTCTTGCCAATGGCCACAATCGCGGCTTCCGGGGCGTTGATGATCGGCGCCGCGTAGGTGCCTCCCAAAGCACCGATATTGGAAATCGTGATGGTGCCGCCCTTGATATCCGCCTGGTCAATGCGACCTTGACGCGCTGCCTCGGTCAAACGGGTCACCTCGGCCGCCACTTCCAGCAAGGATCTGGCACCCACGTTTTTGACATTAGGCACCAGCAGCCCCACTTTGCTATCCACGGCCATACCGATATTGCAGTCGTCGTAATAGTGCAGGGCATCAGCGCTTTCGTTTAGCTGGGCATTGAGAATCGGGTGTTCCGCGACCGCCAGTGCCATGGCTTTCATGAAAAAAGGCATCAAGGTCAAACGTTCACCCCGTGCCTCAGCCAGCACTTTCAGACGCTCTCGCATCGCCAGTAGATCGGTCACGTCAATTTCCTCACCATACTGAAAATGCGGAATGGTCGTTGCCGATGCCACCATTTGCCGCGCCATGGCAGCGCGCACACCGCGCAACGGTTCCACTCTTGGCGCTTTGGGTGGTTGTTTGACAGATGATGCCTCAGGCGTCTGTTCGAGAGGTTCTTCGAGATAACGCAGCACGTCTTCTTTGAGTACCCGTCCGTCTTTGCCACTGCCAGGCACTTCACCCAGATGCAGGTCATGCTCACGTACCAGGCGGCGAACCGCTGGGCTTGCGGGTGTTTTCCCCTGGGTGGCAGCAGCTGGTGGTTCCGGCTGTGACTGGCCCGACGTTTTGGCATCCGATGTGTCAGCACCCGACGTTTTAGAAACCGACGTTTTAGAACCCGACGCAGAAGACGCCCTGGCTGACTGGCTGGTGTCATCAGCAGAAGTGTCAGGGCTCTTCTTTTCAGCAGGCGGTTCGCTTGCGGGCTCGGCGTCACTTTCCCCTTCTACCCGATACGAATAGAGAGGCGCATGAACCTTGGCAATCTGCCCTTGAGGCACATACAGCCGGGTGACCACGCCAGCCTCCGAGGCGGTAATTTCCACTAATGCCTTGTCGGTCATCACTTCAACTACCGGCTGGTCTTCTTCAATCGCGTCGCCTTCATTAACGCGCCATTCCACCACTTCACACTCAACAATGCCTTCACCGATATCCGGCAGTATGAAATCACTCATGATTGTCTCCTTTGAACCGCTCAAGCGGTGTTAGAAATTGACGCTTTGCTGAATGGCAGCGAAAATTTTCAGATGATCGGGGAAATACTCTTTTTCCAGCGCTAGCGGGAAAGGAGTATCCATGCCGGTCACGCGAGCAATCGGTGATTCAAGGTAAAGGAAACAGCGCTCCTGAATAGCGGCCGCAATTTCACCCGCAAAGCCACCGGTCAAAGGTGCCTCGTGGGTGACGACCAGGCGTCCGGTTTTGAATACTGAGTCAGCCACGGTATCAGCGTCCCACGGCAACAGGCTTCGCAAATCAATGACTTCGCAGGCAATCCCCGCTTCTTCGGCAAGTTCGACAGCCTTGGCAATAACGTCCATCTGCGCGCCCCAGCCAACAACCGTCACATCACTACCTTCCTTGACGATTTCAGCCTCGCCGATGGGAAGTTGATAATCTTCTTCAGGCACTTCACCCACCGCTGCTCGGTAAAGGCGTTTGGGTTCAAAGAAAATGACGGGATCAGGATCACGGATAGCCGCTAACAGCAGCCCCTTGGCCTGATAAGGGTCACGCGGCACCACCACTTTCAACCCTGGCGTATGGGTGAAATAGGCTTCGGGAGACTGGGAATGATAAAGCCCGCCGTGTATACCGCCGCCATAAGGGGTCCGTATGGTCAGACCGCCGACGTTAAACAGGTCACCGGAACGATAGCGGTATTTGGCCGTTTCATTAACGATCTGGTCAAAGGCAGGAAAAATATAATCGGCAAACTGGATTTCAGCCACCGGTACCGAGCCCTGTGCCGCCAGGCCATTGGCAAAACCGATAATCCCCTGCTCGACCAGCGGTGTATTGAAACAACGGGTTCTGCCGTATTTTTCCTGAAGGTTACTGGTGGCACGGAAAACACCGCCAAATACGCCCACATCTTCCCCAAAGCAAAGCACTTTTTCGTCCTCTGCCATGGCAATATCCAGGGCGTTGTTGATCGCCTGCAGCATGTTCATGGTTGGCATATCACTGGTCTCCCGCATTTTTCTGTTCACTGTCGCCGTTCAGTTCCAGCGCTTGCGCGCCTTTTGGATAGGCATCGGGATAGCGTCGGATATGCGCTTTAAGCGCATCAAACTGGTGCTGCAGTGCGGGTGTGACCTCGGCATATACGTCGGTGATCAAGGTATCCAGCGCGGGAGCAGGACGTTTCTGCGCACGCTTCATGGTTTCAAGCACTTCGCTGCGTAACCGTTCCTGGGTGTCAGTTTCTTCTTTTTCGCTCCACCATTCATGCTGTTCCAGCCATTTGCGCATGCGCAGGACCGGGTCCTTCAAGCGCCAGGTTTCTTCTTCGTCTTTTGAGCGGTAGCCCGACGGGTCATCAGAGGAGGAGTGCGCCGCCAGGCGATAGGTCATGGCTTCGATCAGTACCGGCTGGTTTTTTTCAACCGCGATCTCACGCGCCAGACGCGTGGCTTCATAGACAGCCAGCACATCGTTACCATCCACACGGATGACATGCATCTTGTAACCGAAGGCGCGCGGTGCAATGCCGTCAGCCGCAAACTGTTCCACCGCTGGCGTTGAAATCGCGTAGCCGTTATTACGGCAGAAGAAAATTACCGGTACCTGATGCACTGACGCCATATTCAGAGCCGCATGGAAGTCCCCTTCTGACGCCGCACCTTCACCAAAAAACGTCAGGGTGCAATGACCTTCACCGGCCAGTTTCTGGCCATAGGCATAGCCCGCCGCCTGAGGAATCTGCGTCGCCAAGGGTGAGGAAATCGTCATGTAGTGCAGTTTGCGGGAGCCATAATGCACCGGCATCTGGCGGCCTTTGCCATAATCCAACTGGTTGCCAAATAACTGGTTCATGAACTCATCAAAACTGAAACCGCGGTACATCAAAGCGCCCTGCTCACGGTATTGCGCCATGATCATGTCAGCATCATCCAGCGCGGCGGTCGCGCCAATGACGGACGCTTCTTCACCGGTACTCTGCATGTAAAAACTTAAACGTCCCTGGCGCTGGGCCGCCAGCATGCGTTCGTCAAGAATCCGCGTCGCCAGCATGGCGTGGTAGATATCACGGGCTTTATCGCGGTTCAGGTCAGGCGACCTGGCACCCGGGTAAAGCGCGCCATCATGGTTCAGCACACTGAAGGTAGGAATCGAGAATTCTTCACCGGTCATGAAGGCCGGCTCATACGTGGGTTGTGTCATACTTGTTATCCTTATCAGGCCCCTTTTGAGGGCAGTGTTGTCGGTTATTTCCCTTTATGCCAGAGGATTTCCCCGGCATTGGTCAACGCAACACTGACGACACTAACGCAGCAGACAACTTTAAGGCATACGACTTAAGGTGTACGTGTACGTAAACGTCGCTGAAGGACATCAAACAGGCTATCAATACTGACCGCTAACAGCGCAATCACCATAGCGCCCTGCACGATATAGGCATTATTGGCATTAACGATACCGGCGATAATGGGGTCGCCCAGATTGCTCGCGCCCACCGTGGCACCCAAGGCCGCCGTGGCAATGTTAATGGTGATGGAGGTTCTTACGCCCGCGAGGATAACCGGCGCCGCCAGCGGCAGCTCTACCTGGCGCAGGATCTGGCCGGGCGTCATGCCCATGCCTTTGGCCGCTGAAATAACCGCCGGGTCAACGTCGCCAAGCCCAGCAATGGTATTACGCACAATCGGCAGCAAACCATAAAGGATTAAGGCAACGATGATAGGAACCGTGCCAAAGCCCAGGGCAGGTACAGCAAGGGCCAACACGGCAACCGGCGGGAACGTCTGCCCCAATGAAGAAAGCTGGGATACCAGTGGGAGAAAGTCCCGCCCCCATTGGCGCGTCACCACCACACCCGCCAGCACCCCGGCAAACACGGTCACCATGGCAGCCACACCCACCACCAGCAGATGCCGCCCCAGTAACTGAGTGAACGTGGCGCGCTGGTAGATAACCTGACGTGCCTCCGGCGCCAGCCAGCGAAACAGGCCTTCCGCAAAAGGAATCGTCAGTACCACAATGGCCAGCAAGGCAAACCACATCACCGGCCACAGCAGCTGCGTCGGATGGTAGGATGAACGGGTATTCAGGCGCTTAGGACTCACGCAGACTCCCCTGCTCGGCGTGAGCTTCCTTGATCAGCTTACGCAGTGACAACTCGCCCACCGGCATGTCGTGCTGGTCCACCACAGTGAGTCGGTCGCTGTGATCGCGCAGCATCATGGAGAGCGCCTGGCGCAGGTTGTGCTCGGTGGTAATGCGCGATTGTGCAGGCAATGTCGGGCCAAGTGGCGCCATGTGATCCTTCACCCGGGTAAGTGCTGCCTGCTTGAGTCCGCGTTCCATCCCCCCCAATAACGAGTCGACAAAAGGGTCCGCTGGCTTCTGCAGCAATGCCAGTGGCGTCCCTTGCTGGACAATTCGCCCCTCCCGCATGACCACCAGCATATCGGCCAGACGTAAAGCTTCATCCATATCGTGTGTGACAAAGACGATGGTTTTATGCAGGCGGGACTGTAACTTCCTGAGCATTTCCTGAAGTTTATCCCGGGTAATCGGGTCCAGGGCACCAAAGGGCTCATCCATCAACAGAATATCCGGATCCGCTGCCAGGGCGCGAGCCACACCGACCCGTTGTGCCTGACCTCCGGAAAGCTGGTGGGGGTATTTGTGCGCAAATTCACTGATCGGCAGGTCCAGCAGTAACATCAACTCTTCTACCCGCTGCTGGACCTGGCTTGACGGCCAGCTCAAAAGCCGTGGTACCAAGCCAATGTTACGAGCGACATTCCAGTGGGGAAACAGACCGGTATTCTGAATGACGTAGCCAATCCGACGCCGCAGCAAGACAGGGTCGTAGGCATCAATGGACTGATTATCCAGCGTAATCTCACCACTGCTATGAGGTAGCAGACGGTTGATCATGCGCAAGGTTGTCGATTTGCCGCAGCCAGACGTACCCACCAGAGCGCAGAACCTGCCTTTGGGAATGCTCAGCGTTAATTCTTCAACGGCAGGCACACCACCAAAAAGCTTGCTGACATCACGTAGCTCAATCATGTAACAGCTCGATCATGTGACGGCCCCTGACGCAACAATTCTGTTAACGCACCTAACCCTGCATCTGCTATCAGAGCAATGATCAAAATAGGCAGCGCCCCCAATAACACCATATCCATTGCAGCCTGCCCTAACCCTTGAAAAATGAACGTGCCCAGCCCACCGGCGCCAATCAATGCCGCAACGGCCGTCAAGCCAACAGCCTGAACCGTGGTAATTCTAATGCCTTCCAGCAGAATCGGCAGTGCCAAGGGTAGGCGCACCTGCCAGAAACGTTGCGAGGCGCGCATTCCCATCCCCTTGGCAGCATCCAGTACATCAGGGCTTACCGACTCAAGCGCGATATGGGTATTGCGCACGATGGGTAATAGGCTGTAAATCACCAGCGCCAGCAAGGCCGGTGTCCAGCCAATCCCCTGAATCCCCAACGCCTGGGCAAAGGGTATATTGGCAGACACCCAGGCCAACGGTGCCAATAGAAGGCCGAATAAGGCAAGGCTGGGTATCGTCTGACAAAAATTCAGCAGCGCAAAGGCTCCCCGCTGGAGACCACGATAACGCCGAATCAGTAACGCAATACTGCTTCCCAGCACGATGCTGACGCCAACGGCGATGGAAACCATTGCCAGATGTTCCTGCAACGCAAGAAAAAAAGCCGCGTCACGGGCATGAAATTCCTGCACCAATGCTAACCGGTCAAGCCAAAGAGCGGCGCAAAGCCACCACAGAGCGCCCACACAGAGAGTGATCAATACGACCCAACCCCGAGACAGTTTGAGGCGCAAGCGCAGCTCCACCACTGCCAGCATGGCGCAGAACAGGAGAACCCAGTAACCCGCCCCGACACTCAACCGCGCCTGTGGCAACTGAGGGTCAATCAATTGAGTACTGGCGAACATCAGACCGAAAGGCATCAACGACAGCAACAGAACGATTCCCGCCAGCTGGGCAAGCAGGTTGCTACGCGAATGAGCCGGTTGCCAGGCCATTGACATGACCGTCAGTATCACCAGTGACGCCAGCGCACTTCCCACCCATCCGATAGATTGCCAGACGCTATATCCACTCGCCGCGACGATACGGTTCGCTGCAACGCCCACGCTATCCAGACTCCATAATGCTGCCAGCATGATGAGGGACAATAACGTCATTACCCAGTTCGGGCGCCCTCTTATCCATCCCTTGCGGGGCGAAGGTAGCGCATCCACTAATGGCATAGAAAAGAGGGTCCTGTTAGCTGTGCTGGCGCAAAAAACTGTCACAAAAGACTGGCAGAAAAACGCCCGCGGGAACGGGCGGCTTCACAACCACTATAGGTCAGTTATCCAGGGTGCGGTCGAGATAGGCTTCTGCCACGGCTTCAGCAGATAGACCATTCACCGCCACATCGGCGTTCAGACGTTGCAGCGTTTCGAGATCCAGGGTCATAAACACTTCATTCAGAGCAGGCTCAATCTGCGGGTAGCTGGCCAGTACCTCTTCACGAATCACCGGCGCTGGCTGATAGACAGGCTGTACCTCTAGCGTATCTTCCAGCACCACCAGGCCCAGGGCGCTTAACCCCCCGTCGGTACCGTAAGTCATCGCGCCGTTGACACCACTGGTCTGACGGGCTGCTGCGCGCATGGTTGCGGCTGTATTCCCTCCTGACAGTACCAGTAACTGATCATCGCTCAGCTCGAAATCATAGGCTGACTGAAAAGCGGGCAAGGCCTGCTCGGATTCGACAAACTCGGCGCTGGCAGCAAACTTGAACTCACCGCCGTTCGCCAGATAGCGCGATAAATCTTCCAGCGTAGACAAGTTGTTGGCCTCAGCCAGATCCGCCCGCACGCTCATGGCCCAGGTATTATTAGCACTGGCAGGCGCAAGCCAGACAAGCCCGTTTTCAGCGTCACGCTGTTTCACCGTATCAAAGGCGGATTCAGCGTTTTTCCAGACGGGGCTATCGGTCATATCAAAAAAGAAGGCACCATTGCCGGTATATTCCGGATAGAGATCGATTTCTCCCGCCAGCAGTGCGCCCCTGACGACGCTGGTGCCCCCCAGCTGAAGGCGCTTTTCTACAGGAATTTCATGGCGTTCGAGCGTCTGTGCGATCAGTTGGCCCAGCACGGACCCTTCGGTATCAATTTTCGACGATACCACAACAGCATCGTTTGCCTGTGCCGTCAGCAACGCCTGCGTCGCCATCACGGCCAGTGATAATACGCCAGCAGACACCCTTTTATTGGTCAGATGCATGGTCATGATCCTTCTGATGAGAGGTAACAGTCACCTCTAAGCGGGTTTTATGGCTCGAAAAACAAGTATAAAACCCGCAAGCGTTGAAGTCAGATTGACCGCCAGATTAACGCGATTCCAATATCCAGGTCGTTCCCTCGCGGGAATCCTTAAGAATGATTCCCTGGTCCGCCAGCGCATCACGAATGCCATCTGCTGCGGCGAAATCTTTATTGGCCTTGGCTTCGGCTCGCTCAGCAATTTTTGCTTCGATCGCAGCTTCGTCCATGGGCGCGGATTGACCTTGCCCGCCTTTAAGGAAATCCGTTGGCGATTGCTGCAGAAGGCCGAGAATACTGCCCAGCGATTTCAGTTCGCTGGCAAGCAGGCCCACGTCTTCACTACCTGACGCCTTGGCACGATTCAGTTCACGTGCCAGATCGAACATCGCAGAAAGCGCTTCAGGCGTATTGAAATCATCATCCATGGCGGCAAAAAAGCGCTGATAATACGTCGAAGACTGCGCCTGACCGTCATCAACCGCGGGCACCTGCACGCCTTCCAACGCCGTGTAAAACCGGGTTAGCGATTTACGCGCTTCACTCAGCGCATCAGGTGCATAGTTGATCGGGCTACGATAATGGCTAGCCACCAGTAGAAAACGTACCACTTCAGCGTCGTGCTCGGTCAGGACGTCACGGATCGTAAAGAAATTACCCAACGATTTGGACATTTTCTCCTGATTGACCCGCACGGCGCCGGCATGCATCCAGGTCATCACAAAAGGTTTGTCGTTAGCCGCTTCCGACTGGGCAATTTCGTTCTCATGATGGGGAAAGGTCAGATCCGGCCCACCGCCATGGATATCAAACGTATCTCCCAGGCAGCATTTGGACATGGCAGAGCATTCAATATGCCAGCCCGGACGCCCGTTCCCCCAGGGCGATGACCAATATGCTTCGCTGGGCTTGGCCGCTTTCCACAGGACGAAGTCCAGCGGGTCTTCTTTATGGACATCGACATCAACACGGGCACCAGAGCGCATATCGTCCAACTGACGGTTATTCAGCTTGCCGTAATTCTCAAAACGTCGAACCCGGTAATAAACATCACCATTGTCTGCCGCGTAGGCAAACCCTTTGTCGATCAGGGTTTGAATCATACGGATGATGTCATCAATGTGCCCGGTGGCACGCGGCTCATGACTGGGGCGCTTGACGAACAGTCGCGCTTCATCCTCGTGCATGGCCGCAATCATGCGTTCGGTCAGCGCCTCGATGCTTTCGCCATTTTCGTCGGCACGCTTGAGGATCTTGTCATCAATATCCGTGATATTGCGCACGTAGTTGACGTCATATCCCCGTGCACGCAGATACCGTGTAATGACATCAAAGGCCACCATGACCCGAGCATGGCCAAGATGGCAGTAGTCATAGACGGTCATGCCACACACGTACATGCTTACTTTGCCCGGTACCAGGGTAGTAAAAGGCTCCTTGCGACGCGTCAGCGTGTTGTAGATCTGCATAGTGCTTCTTTATCCCTTGATGATTAGCCCTTGGTGAATAGCCCTTGGTGATTAGCCCTTCTGCTTGATTTTGGCCCAGGTGTCTTTCAGACCCACTGTGCGGTTAAACACCAGTGCTTCCGGTGTTGACGCATGACGATCCGCACAGAAGTAGCCGACACGCTCAAACTGAAAACGCGATTCCGGTGTGGCTTGTGCAAGGCTTGGCTCTGCAAAGGCCTGAGTCACTTCCAGGGATTCAGGGTTGAGGTGTTCAAGGAAGTCGATGTCCTTATCCTTGTCTGGCTGCTCTTCAAGGAACAGATTGTCATACAGACGCACTTCAACGGGAATACCGTGAGCCGCACTCACCCAATGGATAACGCCCTTTACTTTACGGCCTTCCGGATTTTTACCCAGGGTGTCGAAATCGACACTGCAGTGCAGTTCCGTCACATCGCCATTCGTATCCTTGATGACATCATCACAACGGATCACATAGCTGTTGCGCAAGCGGACTTCCTTGCCAGGCGCCAGGCGGAAGAACTTCTTCGGGGCATCTTCCATGAAGTCATCCCGGTCAATATAAACCTCTCGAGTGAACGGCACGCGACGAACGGGCATATCGTCCCGTGCAGGGTGACCAGGCACTTCGTAGACTTCTTCATGCCCTTCTGGAACGTTGGTCAGCACGACTTTCAAGGGTTTCAACACACACATGGCGCGCGGTGCGTTATCTTCCAGGTCAGAACGGATGGCGTGGGTCAGCATGGCAATATCGACCAGGCCGCCATCAGCACGGGTTACCCCGATCATGTCACAGAACTTACGAATCGACGCTGCTGTGTAGCCGCGACGACGCATGCCTGAAACGGTTGGCATGCGCGGGTCGTCCCAGCCATCCACAATACCCTCATCAACCAGCAGCTTAAGTTTACGCTTGGAGGTCAGAGTGTAGTTGAGGTTGAGGCGAGCAAACTCGATCTGACGCGGCTTGCCGGGAACCGGTAAATTATCCAGGAACCATTCATACAGCGGACGGTGGTCTTCAAACTCCAGCGTACAGATAGAGTGAGTAATACCCTCAATGGCGTCCGACTGGCCGTGGGTGAAATCGTAGGAAGGATAAATCTTCCACTTATCACCGGTCTGATGATGTTCTGCATGGCGGATGCGGTACAGAATCGGGTCGCGAAGGTTGATGTTAGGTGACGCCATATCAATTTTGGCGCGCAACACCTTCTCACCTTCAGCGAATTCACCGATGCGCATACGCGCCAGAAGGTCGAGATTGTCTTCAACACTGCGTTCCCGATAAGGGCTCGGCTTGCCGGGCTCGGTCAGGGTGCCGCGGTACTCACGGATTTCATCGGGAGAAAGATCATCCACGTAAGCCTTACCATCACGGATCAGCTGTTGCGCCCAGGCATACAGCTGATCGAAATAATCAGAGGCAAAACGTACCGGGCCTGCCCACTCAAAGCCAAGCCAGCTGACATCTTCTTTAATGGCATCAATATAAGCCTGCTCTTCCTTGGCAGGGTTGGTGTCATCAAAACGCAAATGACATTCACCACCCATCTGTTCCGCCAGGCCAAAATTGAGGCAGATTGATTTCGCATGGCCGATATGCAGGAAGCCATTCGGCTCCGGCGGGAAGCGCGTCACAATTTTCGTGACCTTGCCGCCCTCGATCTCATCGCGTACCTGGTTACGAATAAAATTCGGCGCTGGGGTGGTCTCGTTGGTCATGGTGGAGTTGATAACCTCTAGGTGGATGACGTGCCGGGCTTCGCGCTGCCTAGCAAAAAGGCTATTATAACGTGACACTTGCGCATAGCGCCAAGGCGGACTCCCCTTATAACACAGGAATTTACTGATGATCGTATTACAGACCAACCACGGTGACATTACTATCGAGCTGAATCATGAGAAAGCGCCGGTCACCGCCGCCAACTTTGAACAGTATGTGCGCGATGGTTTCTACGATGGCACGCTGTTTCACCGCGTGATTGATGGCTTCATGGTGCAGGGCGGTGGTTTTGATCTGGATTTCAATCAGAAGCCCACCCGCGACCCGATCGAAAATGAAGCGGACAACGGCCTCAAGAACACCAAGGGCACCCTGGCAATGGCGCGCACCCAGGACCCGAATTCCGCCTCATCGCAGTTTTTCATCAACGTCAATGACAATACCTTTTTGAACCATACTGGCAAGAACCTGCAGGGCTGGGGATATGCGGTGTTTGCAGAAGTCACTGACGGCATGGACATCGTGGATGCTATCCGCAAAGTCAGCACCACGCGCCGTGGCATGCATGCCGATGTCCCCGCAGAAGACGTGGTGATTGAAAAAGCCTATGTTAAGGAAGACTAACGCAAAAAAATCTGGCCAGGGAAGACCAGGCCAACGAGACTTTGTCCGTCTCGGGTCATCATAAAAATCACGATGGAGGGCTTGATGCGAACGCTGCTGATTGCCGATCTGCACCTTAACGAGCACTCCCCTGAAATCACCCAGGGGTTTCTCGACTATCTATCCACAACGGCGTCAGGTGCTCAGGCGCTTTATATTCTGGGCGACCTGTTTGATGCCTGGATTGGTGACGATCTATTGGCTTTGCCGCACCCCATGGCTGAGGTTGCCGGTCGGGTGACTCATGCGCTGTCAGCCCTGGCGGAAAGCGGTACCACCATTTATTTCATGCATGGCAACCGTGACTTCCTGATTGGCGAACGGTTCATCAACGCCTGCCAGGCTTCGCTATTGCCTGAAACAAAACTGGTGGAACTGCATAACATTCCGGTTGTATTAATGCATGGCGATAGCTTGTGTACTCGGGATGAAGCCTTTATGGCCTTCCGCCAACAGTCCCGCGACCCGCAATGGCAGGCCCAGATGCTTGCCCTGCCAATGCAGCAACGCCTTGAACTGGCCAAGAGCCTGCGTCAGCAGTCAGATAGCGCCAATGCGGGTAAAGCCGATGACATCATGGATGTCACGCCATCAGAAGTCGTTAACGTAATGGCTTCTTACGGTGTAGCGACTTTGATTCATGGCCATACGCACCGTCCTAAAGTGCATGATCTGACGGTGGAAGATGTACCCGCCAAACGCTATGTCCTCGGCGACTGGGACTCACAGCACGGTTGGGATATTATGATTGATGATGAGACAACATCTACGACAATGCCTCAATTACGTCAATTCTCATTATCCGAGCCACCTGTAGCGTAACGCGGACCATATCGTTCCCAAAAGAAAACCGCCTTGCTGGCTTTTACCTGCAAGGCGGTTTTTTCGTATCACCCAACAATTTATCAAACAATAACATTTCGTCTGATGGCTGTCGGAGGGTTTTAGCGGCGAACGATCTCAGCCTCGCTGTAGAGGTAGTCAATCAACCCCTGAATAACCGACTGAGCGCGAAGCTGTTCAGCCATCTGCGACACAAACTGCTCAGTCTGCTCATCCACTTCACCTGCTGTGACTTCATCAAGGGCGACAACAGCGACTCCCTGTGACAGCTCGACAACATCAAAGACAGCGCCATCCTCTTCAGGGTGTGGCAGACGGAAGACGGCCTGGACAACCGTGCGCGGCACATTGGTCTGCTCCTGTTCGCGGGCAATCCCCTCAGCACGCTGCCACTCAATGTCGGCATTCTCGCGATCTTCCAGAAGGCGTTGCGCTTTTGCGACCAGGGCCTGCTGTTGCGCCTGAACAGTCACTGCGGCGACAACCACATCGCGTACGTCCTCAAGAGGCAGCTGTGCTGCTTCACGATGCTCTGCAACGCGCAGCACCAAGCGGCGATCGTTATCCAGTTCAATGACTTCGCTGTTATAACCTTCCTCCAGCACATCGTCACTGAAGGCAGCTTCCATGACACCAGGTTCTGAAAGAACACCGTCCCCTTCATTGCTGGCCAACCAGTCACTCTCTTGAAGCGTCAATCCAATGTCATCTGCAACACTTTGCAGGTCATCAGCCGCAAAGCTCTCATCGATCAGCTGCTGCACTTTCTGGTTGAATTCACTATTAACAGCATCCAGGGCTAACTGCTCACGGAGCGTATCGCGTTGCTCTTCAAACGGCGGACGATCAATGTCAGTAACCTTGATGATATGGAAGGCATCATCCATTTCGACAGCGTCTGAGACGTCACCTTCCTGCAGTGAAAACGCGGCTTCATCAAAAGCCTCACCGAAGAATCCCCGGCTGATTTCCCCCAGATCTCCGCCGTTTTCTGCGCTGACGTTATCGTCAGAATAGCGGTTTGCAGTATCCGCAAAGCTTTCGCCGCTATCCAGATCATCCAGAGCTTCCTGAACGGTTGCTTGAGCGTCTTCACGACTCCGATCATCACCAAAAGAAACCATGATATGTGCTACGCGGCGGTTAACATCGTCATTCTGACTGCGCCAGGCATCTCTCAGCTGAGCTTCATCGATATCCACGTCTGCCGCCATGGACTGACGGTCTACCACAACATACTCAAGACGCACCTGTTCAGGGCGCTGGAAGCGTTCAGCATTATCCTCATAATAGGCTTCAATCTGCGCGTCAGTCACGCTGACCTCTTCGTCAAGGTCTGCTGACGACAAGAGACGATAGCGAAAGCTGCGCTGCTGGCGCTGGAGGGACGCGAGGCGGTTCTGTTCAGACTCAAGCGTGAAGTCGCTGAACGCCAACCCCTGCTGCAACTGACGGCGCTTGATGTCGACACGCAGCTCATCGCGAAATGACAGCGGCGTATAGCCAGCGCTCGCCAGACGGTTGCGGAACAGCTCTGTCGAAAAACGTCCTTCCTGATCCTGAAACTCTGGCAAGTTGACAATCAACTGATCAAGCTGTGCTTCGGAGACATGGAAACCGCCTTCCTCAGCATAGTGAGTCAGCAATTGCTGGGTGATTAACTGATCCAGCACATCACTGCGCAGCGCCCTTTCCTGGTCGGGAGGAACCTGGCCGGAACGCATCGCGCGCTGTACCTCAAGCTCCACCTGCTGACGCTTGATAGAATCCCCATTAACCTCAACCACTTCTTCAGGGTCAGTGCCAAACAGAGTAAACAGTGATTCCACGCCAAACAGCGCCATCGCAGCAACCACAACGCCGATGATGATCTTGGCCCCCCAGCTTCTGGAGCCATCTCGGATACTTTGCAGCATGTTAGCCTCGATTCAAACAAATGTAACAGCAATTTAAAAAACATCATGGCTTAAAAATAACATGGGCGCGCCGTTTTCACGACGCGCCCATCAGATAGCTTCAAGACAATCCGATCAGTTAACGGCGTCTTTAAGTGCTTTACCTGCTTTAAAGCTGGGTACCTTGGCAGCACTGATCTCGATTGGCTGGCCCGTTTGCGGGTTGCGGCCAGTGCGAGCAGCACGCTCTTTAATAGCAAACGTACCAAATCCTACCAGTGAAACACTTTCGCCTTGCTTGAGGCTTTCGGTGACAGACTCCACCATGGCATCCAATGCGCGGGTTGCCGCTGCTTTGGAAATATCAGCAGATGCGGCAATGGCTTCAATCAGCTCAGACTTATTCACACTTCACCCCTTGACTGTTTCAAAAAATGGTTCAGACGGTATGGTCACCGGTTGGATCGACGATCAAAACGTAGCTGCGTTTTATAGCAATGCCGCGCTTCACCTGTCAAGCAACCATACCGGAAAACGCCCGCCATACAAGGCCTTGGGCGCATTAATAATGAAAACAACGTCATTGTTTACAATAAATCAAATGACATTATCTATCCGTAACACTCTACCAGAATCATTCACTAGCCCACGAAAGGCCGATAGACAACCTATATCAATACAGCATATCAGTTAACAATAGTGTTTATTAGCCTTCAACACGACTACCAAGACCATTGGCAATATTGTCTCCTGGTACTGTTTCCTAATACTGTTTCCAATACTGGCTCCAAATACTGGCTCCCAATACGATTGCCCATACGATTTGTCTACATATCGGCACTTATATTGCAGGCTATGCTGATGGTTAATCGGTACTGGTTAATGGGTGCTGGCAACCACCGTACCTGGATAGACACCTTCCCCGCTGACAGGTGCCCCTTCTTCATCATGATTTATCAATGCCACCCGAAGAACATCATCAATCCAGCGAACGGGGCGAATATCAAGGGCATCCTTGATGTTGTCGGGCACTTCTTTCAAGTCGCGACGGTTTTCTTCAGGTATAAGAACAATCTTTATACCACCCCGGCGAGCTGCCAGCAATTTCTCCTTCAAACCGCCAATCGGCAATACTTCACCACGCAGGTTGACTTCGCCTGTCATGGCAACATCACAACGTACACAGCGCTTGGTATATGCGGAAACCATTGCCGTTACCATCGCGATACCCGCGCTGGGGCCATCCTTCGGTGTAGCGCCTTCTGGCACGTGGATATGAAGGTCATCTTTTTCGAATCGTTCAGGGTCAATGCCGTATTCTTCAGCACGCGCACGAACCACCGTGTGCGCCGCACTGACTGACTCCTTCATCACATCGCCAAGCGAACCCGTCTTGTTGACGCGCCCTTTGCCTGGCGTTACCACCGACTCGATATTCAGCAGCTCACCACCAACGGAAGTCCACGCCAGCCCGGTAACCCGTCCGACCTGATCTTCCTGGTCAGCAAGACCATAGCTATAACGGCGAACCCCGGCATAGGTTTCAATCTGACCATCATCAAGCAGCTTGGTGACGGGCTTTTCTCCCTCACGCTCCTGCTCAAGACGCTCCCTGAGCACCTTACGGGCGACCTTGGCGATCTGCCGCTCAAGCTCCCTGACACCGGCCTCACGCGTATAGTAGCGGATCAGCTCAAGCAAGGCTGAGTCATCAAGCTCAATCTCATCGGCTTTCAGACCGTTGGCTTCACGCTGTTTCGGCAGAAGATACCGCTTGGCAATGGCCAGCTTTTCGTCTTCGGTATAACCGGGAATCCGGATGATTTCCATCCGATCCAGCAAAGGCCCTGGGATATTCATCGAGTTTGCGGTACAGATAAACAAGGTTTCAGACAGATCATAGTCCAGCTCAAGGTAATGATCGCTGAAACTGTTGTTCTGCTCTGGATCCAGCACTTCCAGCAGTGCAGACGCCGGATCACCGCGATGATCCATGCCAAGCTTGTCGACTTCGTCAAGCAGGAACAACGGGTTCTTGACACCGGCACGACTCATACGCTGCATCAGCTTGCCCGGCAGCGAGCCAATGTAGGTACGCCGATGCCCGCGAATCTCGGATTCATCGCGCACACCGCCTAACGCAAGGCGTACATACTTACGGTTCGTCGCTCGCGCAATGGATTGACCCAAAGACGTTTTACCCACGCCGGGTGGGCCTACCAGGCACAATACGGGCCCTTTCATCTTGCGCACCCGTTTTTGTACTGCCAGGTATTCAAGAATGCGTGACTTGACTTCATCAAGACCATAATGGTCTTCATCAAGTACTTTCTGTGCCTTGATCAGGTCGTGCTTGACGCGGGTACGTTTTTTCCATGGCACATCCACCAACCAGTCCAGGTAAGTGCGCACCACAGTCGCTTCCGCCGAGTTGGCCGACATCATTTTGAGCTTCTTCAGCTCTTGAAGGGCCTTATCCTTGGCCTCCTGCGGCATGCCCGCTTCATGAATATCTTTTTCGTACTTCTCTACTTCGTTGGGTACATCATCAAGATCGCCAATCTCTTTCTGAATGGCTTTCATCTGTTCGTTGAGGTAATACTCACGTTGCGTCTTTTCCATCTGCTCCTTGACTCGCGAGCGGATACGCTTTTCTACCTGCAACAGATCAATTTCTGTCTCAATTAACGCCATCAGATGTTCAATCCGATCACGTACCCGATCCATTTCCAACAGCTCCTGCTTGTCACCAATCTTCAGCGAAAGATGTGCGCAGATGGTGTCAACCAGACGACTGGGATCTTCAATACCCGAGAGTGAGTTAAGCACTTCATTGGGCACTTTTTTGGACAGCTTGACGTACTGCTCAAACTGGTTCAGCAGCACCCGCACCAGCGACTCCTGCTCACGCTCGGTGAGTGGTTCACTTTCACGGGGCTGGATGAAGGCTTGAGTATAGCCATCCTGATGTTCTTCAATACGGCTGACATCGGCACGGAAGCTGCCTTCGATCAACACTTTCACAGTGCCGTCGGGAAGCTTCAGCAGTTGCATGATGTCAGCAACCGTCCCCATTGCATAAAGATCCGCGTTGTCAGGATCATCCTGAGAAGCTTCACGCTGTGCTACCAGCAGAACACGCTTATCGGTGTTCATCGCCGCTTCCAGCGCTTGAATCGACTTCTCTCTCCCAACAAACAGTGGAATCACCATCTGCGGATAAACCACAACATCGCGCAGCGGCAGTAATGGGAAACATTGTGTCATTTCGGCGTTCTGCTGCATCGCAGACGATCCTCGGAAATCGGTAAATATGTAAATGAAACCCTTGATGCCTCGTGCACTAACTTCTAACGCATTTAATGTCTAGTGCATTTAATGTCTAGCGCATTGAAAGGATGTCATAAACAGAGGTGAGCGGTGAGGCTGACTGAAAAACAAGGGGCCGCAAGAGCGACCCCTGTCATGGCGCGTGTCGTAAAGCAAGCGTTAGCAAAGGCATGAAACAACCATCGCCAAGCGGACAGTCGGCCTGATATTAGCCGTCGGTACCATCCACTCGAGTCTCTTCCTGCTGCGAATAAATCAGCAGTGGCTCGCTATCACCAGCAATTACAGAGGCATCGATCACCACCTGCGTTACTCCCTCAAGCGAGGGAATCTCGTACATGGTGTCAAGCAACACAGATTCCAGAATAGACCGCAGACCCCGTGCGCCTGTCTTGCGCTCCATTGCTTTAACCGCAACAGCACGCAAGGCATCTTCACGGAAATCCAACGTTACGCCTTCCATCTCGAAGAGTTTTGCGTATTGCTTGATCAGCGAGTTTTTAGGCTCGGTCAGAATCTCTACCAACGCATCTTCGGACAGCTCAGTCAGTGTAGCGATTACCGGCAAGCGACCCACAAACTCCGGAATCAGGCCAAACTTGACCAGATCATCGGGTTCAACATCAGCCAACAGCTCGCCAACACCGCGTGAGGAATCCTTGCTTTTCACACTGGCATTAAAACCGATACCGCCTTTTTCAGCGCGATCACGAATGACTTTATCCAGACCGGCAAAAGCGCCACCCACAATAAACAGGATATTGCCCGTATTGACCTGTACAAACTCCTGCTGGGGATGTTTGCGCCCGCCTTGAGGCGGCACCGATGCCGTTGTGCCTTCAATCAGTTTCAACAACGCCTGCTGCACACCCTCGCCCGACACGTCGCGGGTAATCGAGGGGTTATCCGACTTGCGTGAAATCTTATCGATCTCATCAATATAGACAATGCCACGCTCGGCTTTATCTACATCGTAATCGCATTTTTGCAGCAGCTTCTGGATGATGTTTTCAACATCTTCACCTACGTAACCCGCTTCAGTCAGCGTTGTTGCATCGGCAATGGTAAACGGTACATTGAGAAGCCGCGCCATTGTTTCAGCTAACAGGGTTTTACCACTACCCGTCGGGCCGATCAGCAGAATATTGGATTTACCCAATTCTACATTCCCTTCACGAACCTCGGATTTCAACCGTTTGTAGTGGTTGTAAACCGCTACCGATAGCACCATTTTGGCGCGATCCTGCCCAATGACATAGTCATCAAGGGTATGACGAATTTCGCGAGGCGTAGGAAGACGTTCTTCGTCGCTCTCGGCATCGGCTTCGAGAACTTCCTCGCGAATGATGTCATTACACAGATCGACACACTCATCGCAGATATAAACGGACGGACCGGCAATCAGTTTACGTACTTCATTCTGGTTCTTGCCACAGAACGAGCAATAAAGCAGCTTGTCGCTCTCGTCTTTGCCTTTGCCGTCGGCCATTCGCGTACCTCTGTCACTTTGGCGGCATATTGCCGCCGAGAAAGCTTGTTAAAAAGCGCTACTACCTAAATTCAAGCGCTACTGACTCATCACGCTATCAGGATGTAGGCCGCTTATCCAGCACCGCATCAATCAAACCATACTCTTTTGACTGTTCTGCGTTCATGAAGTTGTCGCGGTCGGTATCTCGCGCCACTGTATCGATGTCCTGTCCGGTATGATGAGCCAGAATCTGGTTCAGGCGATCACGAATACCCAGAATTTCACGAGTGTGAATTTCGATATCCGACGCCTGTCCCTGATAACCGCCCAGCGGTTGATGGATCATCATTCGGGAATTCGGCAGGCAGAAACGTTTTTCTGCAGCGCCGCCTGCCAGTAGCAGAGCGCCCATGCTGGCCGCCTGACCAATACACACGGTAGATATGTCGGGGCGAACAAACTGCATAGTATCGTAAATCGACATACCCGCCGTCACAGAGCCACCTGGTGAATTGATATACAGGTGGATGTCCTTGTCGGGATTTTCCGACTCAAGAAAGAGCAACTGTGCCACCACCAGATTTGCCATGTAATCTTCTACAGGGCCAACCAGAAAAATCACGCGCTCTTTCAGCAAACGAGAATAGATGTCGTAGGCACGTTCCCCTTTGGCGCTTTGTTCAACCACCATTGGCACCAGGCCGCCGGCGTTCTGAATATCAAATTCACTCATTCGGATGATCCTTGCGTCCGGTCAGGGAAGGATGCGCCTTGACGGCGCATCGGCAATTTAGCGTTCAGATAAACGTTCAAATAAACAGCTTATCAGGCGCTTTCGCTTTCGTCTTTCTCTTCACCTGCTTCATCGTCAGCTTGTTGCTGTGCCGCTGCCAGCACCTGCTGGTATGACATTTCAACGTCATTAACGTTCGATTGCTCAAGCAGCTTACTAACCGCTTTTTCTTCAAGAATGGCGGACTTCACCTGAGTCTTGAGCTGATCATTACTCATGTAATAGTCGACCACTTCCTGAGGGTCCTGATACTGCTCTGCAAGTTCAGCAACTTTCGCTTTGATTTCGTCATCGTTGGCATCAAGCTCATTGGCTTTAATGACTTCAGCAAGCAACAGGCCAACTTGAACGCGGCCTTTCGCCTGTTCAGCAAACAGCTCGTTGGGCAACTGACTCACGTCAAAATCTTCACCCAGGCCAAACTGCTGAGCTGCCTGGCGCTTCATGCCATCCGTCTCTTGCTGAACCAGAGCGCTGGGCACCGGAATCTCGTTAGCTTTCTGAAGCGCGTCCAACACCTGCTGCTTCACGCGGTTATCCACCGCCTGTGACGCTTCACGGGTCATGTTCTTCTTGATTTCAGCACGGAACTTGACTTCATCGCCATCTTCCACGCCAAAACGTTCGATAAACGCCGTATCAACGTCAGGCAACTCCTGAGCGCTGACAGAATGAACGGTTACCTTAAAGGTTGCATCTTTACCTGCCAGGTTCTCTGCCTGGTAATCTTCCGGGAAAGTAACGCCCAGGGTCTTTTCTTCACCTGCTTTAGCGCCCACCAGCTGTTCTTCAAAGCCTGGGATAAAACTGTTGGAGCCCAATACCAGCGTATGCCCTTCAGCACTGCCGCCTTCAAACGGCTCGTCACCGATGAAGCCCTGGAAATCAATTTTGACCTGCTCGCCATCAGCAGCAGCACGATCAACTTCCGTCCATTCAGCATTCTGTTTACGCAGTGTTTCAATCATTTCGTCCACGTCAGCGTCAGTCACTTCAACAACGGGACGCTCAACGGCTGTACCTTCAATAGAGGCCAGCTCGATCTGTGGATACACTTCCATGATGGCAACGAATTCCAGGTCTTTTCCGGTTTCGTTAACCGTCGCTTCAATCTGCGGGTAGCCGGCAGGATTGAGTTCCTGTTCAGTAATCGCGCGGACATAACGCTCACGCATCACTTCGCCCACGACTTCGTTGCGAACATCCTGGCCGTAACGCTGATGGACCACAGCCATGGGCACTCGGCCCTGGCGGAAACCGTTCAGGCGAACGTTCTTAGCGGTTTCTTTCAAGCGAGTGCTGACGGCCTCATCGATGTCTGCGGCCGGCACCTGAATCGTAATCCGGCGTTCAATCTGGGAGGGCGTCTCGACGGAAACTTGCATGAATTGTCCTCTAGCGGCTGTGCGTTTTGTGAGTTTCAGTAATTAAGTTCAAGAGGGTGATTTTAAGAACCCTAGCGCATGGTGGCAAGCACCTTGCACGATAGATGAGGGCAAGGAGTCGAAATACAAGCCCTTTCTGTAGGTAACGCCAGGTTTTATCGCTTATTTCTGATTTTGGAGCAGGCTATCCATCAATTAGCTATCTTCAACGCATTCCAGCTAACAGCCTGAAATTTGATCCATACGTACCGTTTATCAAGACGTAACGTTTATCAATACGGACCATTGACACGTACCATCCAGCACGTACGGATCCATCAGGCATTCACTCCTCGCTTTCCGGCTTCGGCTGCCGCCATAAATTTAATACGTGCAGCAGAAGCCCTAGCGTAGCGCCATGGGAAATGAGTTCCTGCCAACTAAACCAGTCACTCATTATACTGTGCCAGAGCGTCATGATAGCTAACCCGATCAGCATGGCCACCAGCAACATCTTGATAAAGGCAGGCAAACGCTGACGCGCCTCTATGCTCAACAGGCGGTAATTGATGGCCATAACAGCAGCCACGGCCGCAATCGCGATGACTAATAGTGTCTGTCGCGTTTCCAGACCGTTCACGATAAACCGTGGCAACGTCGCCAACATTACCAGGCATAAGCCGATGCCAACGCTAACCCGCTCTGGCGTTGCTGAATCCATCAGGATACCACCTCCAGGTTTTCTGCAGCGATCCATTCCTCTACCCAGGGGACAGCCGCATCATCCGCCATAAACGTCTCCATCGCATCAATTTCCAGACGCTCTCCTAGCCGCTGAGCGCCGTGATCCTGCAGCAGTGCATCCAATGCCCGCCCAGCGCCGCAGTAGGTGTCTCCGTAAGAGCTATCGCCAAGAGCAATCAAGCCATAACGCAGTTTAGTTAGCGCAGGGCTCTGCTCCTGAATTTCACGGGCAAAATTGACGAAATTACCCGGAAAATCACCACTGCCCGTTGTGGAAACACAAAACAGAGTCAGACTGTCAGGCGTCTCGCTGAGATCATGAAGTACAGGCTGTTCGAAGACAGTGACGTCGTATCCGGCTTTTTCAAGCAGCGGCTTGACTTGCTCTGCCACATCAAGCGCACCGCCATACATGGTACCTACAAGAACATTAGCGTTTGGCATTATGGTTCCTTACGTCAATAGAATCGTCAGTATCAACAACACAAAAAAAGATGATATCGATAGCCAGGCGCTGTGTGAGTCAAAAGGCCACAAGCCCTGAGTCGACAAATACCTGATAAATTTGGTCAAATATTACCATATTGACATGAAATGGCGAATGTCTCGTCGGTCTTACTTTCGTCTGAGGAATAGCTATGATACAAACGTTTGAAGCTTGGATTACGCCTATCATGATCGGCAGCTTGATCATTTTTATGTGCTTTATTATCTGGGACCTCGCCAAGGAATCCAAGGCGGGAAAATTTGGCACGGCAATGCTGTTTATTGTGCTGGGCGCAGGTATGCTGGGCTATATCATTAAAGTGGTCATTACGTTTCTGATTGAAAACAATGGTGGCGCCTGACGGATATGGAACCGTTAGTAGAAGAGTTAACTTACGTTCTTAATCATTGGCAAGTATTGCCAGAAATATAAGTTAACTCTTGAATTGATAATTTAACAGGGATGTTTGTTTCTTCTATTAACAATTAATAATTTAAAAGTATTAACTGACATATTTTGATCACTGACCAGAATAGCCGCTGCGAATAACCAGCTGCTATGCTGCGCGTCGTGTGTCGGATACCCCTAAAAAGGAACTATGATGTCTCTGTTGACTTCACTATTGAAAACCGTCAATTCACCACGAATTGGTCTTGGTTGCATGAACCTGTCTCACGGCTACGGTAAGCCAGTCGATGAGGCCGAAGGTATTCATGCACTGGAAGTTGCCTTTGATATGGGTTATCGCCATTTTGATACCGCCACACTTTACGGCAATAACGCTAACGAGCGACTGCTGGGACAGGCGTTGGCCAATAAGCGTCACGCCCTTTTACTCGCCAGTAAATGCGGGATGGCGATGGACCCTTCGCAAGGCAAAAAAGTGATTGATGGCCGTCCTGCAACGTTGAGGCAACAGTGCGAAGAGAGCCTTACACGGCTACAGACGTACCATATTGACCTTTATTATTTGCACCGCTGGGATAAGAACGTACCGATTGAAGAGAGTGTTGGGGAACTGGGTCGGCTGGTTGACGAAGGAAAGATTCGTGCCATAGGACTATCAGAAGTGTCGGCTGATACATTACATCGCGCGCATGCCGAACGTCCCATTGCTGCTGTTCAATCGGAATATTCGCTGTGGACACGCAATCCCGAAATCGGCGTACTGAAGACCTGTCGTGCACTGGATATTGCTTTTGTTGCATTCAGCCCTCTTGGCCGAGGCTTCCTGAGCGGCGCCGTCAATAGCAATAAAGTGTTTGAAGACGGTGATATGCGCCGATATCTTCCGCGCTTCAATGGCACCAATCTTGAGCACAATCTTCAACAGCTCGCACAGCTAAATGCCATTGCCCGCCAGTGGGAAATTCCCACTAGCCAGCTAGCGCTTGCCTGGTTACAGGCCCAGGGCGACGATATCATTCCGATTCCAGGTAGTCGTTCCATTCCGCACATGCGTGAGAATCTTGCCTCCAGCGCGATTCGCCTGCCCGATAGCGCTATCGCCAAAGTCGGCGCGCTATTTACGCCTGAAAACGTCGCAGGCGACCGCTATACAGAAGATCAACTGTTAGAAGTTGATACAGAACAGTTCGATCTGTTGGCATGCATGGAGCCTTAAAAGTTTTCACGCTGCAGCTCAGCATCAAAACTGACATCCATCTCCATGGTCGTGCTGTGATCATAACCTTCTGACAGAGAGACGAGATAAGGCAGTTCGGCCGTTACCCGGCCGACCGCCCTCCTCTCCTCGGCCACCTTTCCTCGCTTGCGCTAAACCGGCGCGCTTAGCGAGCGCTCTGCTCACGAACCGCTGCCAGATCCCAATCGCGCATCAGATCGACGGCGGCATCCTGTGATTCAATATTTTCACCTCTCACTTGCATCATGATGCGACCATCAAGCAATAGCGTGACTTCTGCGCGGGAACGCTCAGGTTCCCACTTCACTACAGCCGCCTCACGGCCCAGACGAATACGTTCCATATCAGGCTGGGCAGCAATCATCGCCGGATTATTGAACAGCGCCCCCATGCTCTGTATCAATGGGCTATCCAGCATCATGCTCGCTGTCATTTGACCATTGCCGTTATCCTGGTCGTAGATGCGTTCAAGCGTCGTACCACCCCCACCAAACATAGCTGCAGCTCCACCACCTGCGCTTCCGGAGGTCGCTTCATTTGCTGTCCAGCCATCCGGGGCGTCAGGGAAGGTTTGGGCCACCAAATCCGACATCATCTTACGCATGTCTTCAATGGCAAATTCCAGTTCAGTAATCGCTGCACCGAACTCTTGCTCATGATAAAGCTCAAGCCCCAGTTCAATCTGTTCGACAACCTCATCAGCCAGTGCATGCTGTGACAAAGGTAACGCCAGCACCGTTGCCAGTACGCCGGTTTTAAGAACGGTTTTATAATCGTTTTTCATGATAAATCCTCTGTATTTGTATTTTTACGTTTTATGTCTGCGTTGATGTCGAAGCATTCGAAGCCTGCTCTCCCATTACTTTCTCTTTGAGTTGGCGGAATTTTTTGGACATGCCATCAAGTTTGGCCTCCCATTCAGGATCAGGCGTCTGACCTTCAATGACTTTGAAATACACCTGCATCATGCAGGTGATGGCCAACGGTTCGAACACAGCGACTTTCACGCTCCAGGCAAACAGAAGCGCCACCACCACACCTGTGGCCGACCAGCCACCGGGAATCAGATAAGCCACCAGCGCTGCAGGCGCCAGCATCACCAGAAAGACAACAAAAGAAAGCAGATAGATGATCAATGTCAGCCAGGCAGCATTGACCATCATGGGTTTCAGGTTCTGGCCGTAAAGCACCAGGGCATCCCGGGAGCTTTCCCAGGGGCGGCTTGAGCGAGTGCGAATACAGTAGGCCAGTATCACTTCATCGATAAAGCCGACAGCAATACGTAAAAACGCCTGCAGAAGACTCAGAAACTGCTGGGCACCCGGAATCGGCAACAGTCTGAAGACGGTTTTCATCATTCCCACCAGTGAGCGCAGAACCCCCTTGATCAACTGATCAATCATGAACAGGGTACTTGCCTGACCAAAGCGCTCCTTGACCACCTCACTGGCATACGTTATCTGGCCGCGATTATCAGGTAACGACTGACCTTCCACCAGTTCAACCAGAACCGCGACATGGCCTGCTTTCACCACATAGAGCAGGTATTCACGCAGCACATACATGACGGCGCCAACAATACCGAAGCCAATGGCACCGCCCCAGAAGGTGGAGGCCGCCCGAAAGCCTTCATCGCCAAAACCACCGATCCCCCAACCAACCCCGGCACCGACACCGGTCATCAGCACATATCCCAGGGCAACGCCGAAATACACTGCCAGTCGAAACATGATGAAAGGCAGCGTCCTGAACATTAGGCCAATGGCCTGGCCAAGCCGAAAATCCCACATTGACATCCCCCTTTTAACCGCTATTAACCGGTTGGCTTTATCATTGGCTAATGCAGACTGATCACGTACGTCGAGCACATCTGCACCGTACCGAAATGATTACTGGCTAAAGCGGCCTCTAAACAAAGACCAGGATTATTGTTATATAACGTTAAAACACACTCGGCAGAGGCGCCCCGTTTAAACGAACAGGCCGCTGTTAATTTTTCACTCTTCCAACGCCAACTCTCGACGGGTTGCAGGAATCAATACAGCAACATTTGAGCAGGGTGCCGTGTTAGCCGCGTGTTAACCGCTGAAACACTTTGTTAGGATGATGTTGCTTGCACTCACAAAATGCAGGAATAACCACCATGCCCAGAAAGTGCGTTCCACTGTTGATTGCTGCCCTATCTCTGCCAACCTCTCTGCTGGCAGAACAGACTCCTTTCGAGGCTCCCAGCGGAGATATCCTCCTGACCATTAATGGCCATATCAAACACACCAATGCGAGTGATACCGCCCAATTTGATGCCGATATGCTCGCAACTCTGGACAGGCATACACTGGAAACAGAGACCTCGGTGACCGATGGCGTCAATCACTTTGAAGGCTTCCTGGTGCGCGATCTGCTGAACTGGGTGGGAGCCGAAGGTGAACAGGTAACGGCGACGGCGCTGAATGATTATATCGTTGAGATTCCCATTGACGATTTCTATCGCTATGAGGTGCTGGCGGCTACCCACATGAATGGCGAGAAGCTTACAGCGCGTGACAAAGGACCATTATGGATCGTCTATCCCCGCAACGATCACAGCGAACTGCAGGACATTCGCTATGACTATCGCTGGGTATGGCAGTTGAATGGTCTAACGGTGGAATGATGCCACTGGCCAACAAAGCGCGTATCTACTGGTTACCCCTGGCGGCCATCGGGCTGTTTTTTGTACTCCTGTTTTTCTCTCTGCTACGCCTGTCCGAATTGGAAAAGGATATGCGCAGTAACGTGGATGAGAACATGTTATGGGTAATCACTCAGGCACAGCTGGCCACCCATCGGCTACAGGAAGCCGTTTACCTTGAGGCAACAGAACGCCCGGGTGCTCACCCCGAGCAGCGCCTCGATGTGCTGTTCAGCCGCCTGACACTGATGGGTGAAGGCCCGCAGCGCCGCTACATCCGAGCCCTTGGATTCGAATCATTGCTGGATGAAAGCCTGCAAAGGCTGGATGAGATTGATGCGCGCATGGATTCTTTTCTTCGCCGGAACCAGAATGAAACGGCTATCACCCAACAGGTTGACCCCTTACTGGTCGCCCTGAACAGAATGGCCAACGCCATCATGATGGCAGAATGGGAATCAAACGGTGACCGGCTCGATGACTACCGCGACAGCCTGATGCAGGTCATCTATTCCGCCATTGGCATTCTGGTCACCGGTCTGCTGCTGGCACTGTTACTTCTCTGGGCATTAACCAAGCGCCGCCAGGCACAGGAAGCCCTCACACGGCATCTTGATCATCTGGAAGATGTGGTCAGTGCACGCACCCAGGAACTGGAGGATGAGCGGCGGCGGCTGGCGGATTCCATCAATACCGCCCCTGATGGCTTTGCTGCTTTTGCTGCCAATGGGCAGTTGCAACTGGTCAACGCTCAACTGGATAAACTTCTACCCCAGTCGCAACAAATATTCGCCACGGACCAACCGCTGAAAAAGGCACTTACTCATCTATGTAACGCCTGCACACGCCATTCAGGTAACCTGGATAGCGTAAAACATAGCTCGCAATGTGATATTGAACTTGCCGATAATGAGTGGCGCCAAGTAACCCTTCGTCAGACAAAGGAAGGCGGGTATGTGATGCGGGTGGCTGATATCACCCCTTACAAAAAAGCGGCTATCGCCCTGGAAAACGCCCTGGAGCGGGAGCGAGGTGTGAGCGATTTTTACCGCAGCTTCGGGGCGATGGTGTCTCACCAGTTTCGCACCTCGCTGGCCGTGATTGATTCCGGCCTGCAACGTCTGATGCGGCATCATGCAAACTACACGGCAGACGTGCGCGAAGCACGCTATCAGCGATTACGTGAAACGGTCACCCATATGACAGCGCTGGTCGATGCCTCTCTACTGACCGCACGTCTGGATGCCGGCCAAGTCTCCAGTCATCGTAAAAATCACGACTTGATCCAGCTGGTCCACACCGCCGTTCACCTCCAGCAAAACCAGCAGGACGATTATCAGCCGCTCATCAATCTTACGATTTTTCCGGCGGGCTTACAGCGCCTGGAAGTCTGTTGCGATAAGGCGCTGACCGAACAGATTATTGATAACCTGCTGACCAATGCCTGCAAGTACGCTTCCCCCGACACCTCTATCGTGATTGAACTCTCTCGGGATGAACAATGGGCTTACTGTTGCGTCAGCAATCAGGGAGAGGTAATCAACGCTGACGAACAGTCGAAAATCTTTGAGCGTTTCTACCGGGCTGCCAACACTGGAACAAAACAGGGCCTGGGGCTTGGGCTCAACATTGCTCGCAGCCTGGCACGCATTCAGCAGGGGGAGCTGGCACTGTTAAGCTCCAGCGCTGACGCAACGGTTTTCCAGCTTCGCTTGCCTTGTGCACAGGAGAATCAATCACACACATATGACAACGGGGAGGAGCGTCATGCAAAACAATGAATCTCCCCTGATACTATGCGCTGAAGACCACGAAGAGCTGCGCCGAGACCTTTGTGACGAACTGCGAGAAGCGGGTTACCGCGTGATCGAGGCCAGCGATGGAGAACAAGCGCTTGCCCATCTCAGCGCGACGCCGGATATCATTCTGTGTGATATCACCATGCCCCGCCTCAACGGCTATAGCCTGCTTGAACGGGTGCGCCGCGATTTCCCGGAACTGGCAGATACGCCCTTTATTTTTCTGACGGCTTTATCCGAGCGACTTGATGTCATCGAAGGTAAGCGCCTGGGGGCGGATGATTATCTGGTCAAACCTATCGACTATGATTTACTGCTTGTCACCCTGGAAGCCCAGTTGCGCCAGGTAAAACGAATGCGCGCAAAAAGCACTCAGGAACTCGACCACTTACGCCAGGGCATTCATCACCTACGCAATGAAAATAACCAAAACGCCTTTGCAGCCGCTAAAACGGCACTGGACATGATGTCAGTGGGCGTCATTCTGCTTGATGGCCAAAGTCTACCGCTCCTCACCAACCGCGCTGCCCTGCGCCTGAACCTTGGGCAGGCCCCCTTCCGCCAGCGGCCAAGCCTGGAAAACCTGAGTGAAGCCTCCAGTCGGCAACTTCACCAGGCCGTTCGTGAAGGTCTCAATGCCAATCAGCAGCACAAAGAGCACACGCAATGCCTGCGGCTTTCGCGCCTGGGTGAGCATAAAGTGAAGCAGGGAATAACGAATCACAGTGACCTGATGATTTTTATCAGCTCACTGGCCAATGGAGGTGACGTCAATAGAATGCCAGCCGTCGCTGTCATGCTGATCGACCCCGCCCAACGGGTTCAGCTTCCCGAGCCCTTGCTGGGCGAACTGTTCGGTTTTACCCCCACCGAAGCGACGATCGCCATACGGCTCGCTGAGGGTCAACGCAAGGAAGACATTGCCGAGCAGCTTGGCGTTTCCACCACCACCATCGCCTTTCATCTGCGCAACCTGTTTCAGAAAACCGATACCCGGCGTCAGGCAGAGCTGATTGCTGTGATTCTGGCAGGCTCCATCAGCCTTACCATTGATGGATAAATCAACCCGACTGATCCGCCGCCAGCAGCATACTGGCAAGCGCTTCATGAACGGCCGGTGTCGTCACCAGCAAATTCTCACCACACAAGTCTTCCGGCACCCCCTCTGGCACAGGATAAAGATGTGAAACCTTGGCACCGGCTTCACGGGCAATCACCCAGCCGCCGACAAAATCCCACGGTGAGACACTTTCGTAGTAAGCATCCAACCGCCCGCAAGCCACATCGCATATGTCCAGCGCGGCCGAACCATTGCGGCGAATGTCCTGACATTGGCTCAATACCGGCCCCAGACGCTGTAAAAGCGCCACGCGTGATGCTTTCTGATAAGGAAACCCGGTACCGATCAGAGTGCATTCAAGCTCGGTTTCACCGCTCGGCTGAATCGTTTTGCCATTACAGGTCGCTCCCAGGCCTTCGGCAGCAGCAAAGGTTTCCCCCATAAACGGCGCATGCACTACCCCGACCTTGCTGACACCATCTTCAAGCCAACCGATAGACACCGCCACATGGCGCAGGCCCTGAGCAAAATTCACCGTGCCATCAATGGGGTCAATCACCCACAGCGCGGGGGCTTTCACCGCCTGCGCCTGCTTGGGGGAAAGCTCCTCTGATAAGCGCATTTCACCAGGGAATGCCTCTTCCAGGCGCTGACTGATCAACCGATCCACCGCCACATCGACATCTGTCACCAGCTCATCACCGCCCTTCAAGCGTTGATTGAAGGTCTGGTCCTCGCGGGCTTTAAGAATCATCCGCCCGGCTTCCTCGGCAATAGCGATGGCGGTGGTGAGGCGTTTTTTTAACGAATATTCTAATTTAGTTAAGTGCATCTACCCACCTATACTTTTTCCCACCTGAACCATCGCCTAAAGAGACTCCTGAATTAGAACCAACATAACTTCTACCAGAGAATGATATGGCACCACCAGAATAGACGCCACCAATTATGTTAGAACGTCCAGAAAAAGAAACACTCCCTGCAGCCCATACAATACCAGTCAAATTGTTATTACCAAAACCCTGAAAACTTATGGTACCACCTGAAACAAAAGAAGCCTCCACGTTGCCCTGTATATTTAAACCACTCATACCTGACTCAGCAATAATAACCAGACCATCTATTTCATCATCAAAATCACCTCCTGGAAAACTGGAGGCACAATATACATACTCAGTTTGAGGCACTCTCAAATCACCAACATTTGAGATATCGCAGGTATTCAAAACAGAAGGATCTTCAGCTATAGCTCTATCTCTTATACTTTTTATGTATCCCGTCCTTGAACTATCACTGGGATGCTCATCCCTTGGATCTGGCACTCCCAAAACACCAACATTTTGCTCAAAATCGCCTTCAACAGTTGAATTACCACTTTGACTAACGGGTCCGCCCGCCAAAATTGCATTATTAGACAACAAGTTATTTTCTGGCACTTGCTCGATAGATAAACGCAGCACATGATAGGCTTCAGGGTTGTCTTCACTGCCGACATAGCCTTCAACTAAAAATTTTCTATTATTAGCACTTGATTCTGCACAAGCGACAACACCACCTTCACGCCCCTCCCTCACTATAGGGTTTAACAAAACCATCCCCATTCTTAATTCGGAATAACTTTGAGTTATTTGCTCACAATCTTCCAAGTTATTCACATCGAAGTAAGCATCATCATCTTCCAATATAATAGAAACCAGTGACTCTGCATTAGCTTGGGCCTTTGAAACTGCGTTATAATTACTGGCCAATCTAGAATCAAGAATCGACGAATTCATTCCTGAAACACCGGCGATTAACCCACCTGCCAGCAAGGACATTACAATAACTAATGCGGCGCCTTTTTGTCTCTTCTTAGTTTGTATTTTTTCCATAAACAGACACCTCATATGCTGGCCCTTAAATTCAGTTAGCTAAAAAATAGAGCAATAATTAATATACCCGCATTATTTATTTTTTATGGCACACTACGTCTTGCTCTATTAAGCCTAAATTTACCACTGCCGTTATAGCATTATACATTCCTACCTCGTAAATATAAAAACTTCATTATTAAAATATATTTTATATTATTTAGAATATTTTAACTGTTCCCTCTATCTCCGCTATTCCCGTTATTCCCGTTATTCCCGTTATTCCCGTTATTCCCGTTATTCTCGTTATTCTCGTTATTCCCGTTATTCCCATTATTCCCGTTATTCCCGTTATTTCCTGTACCACCTTCAGAAATCTCAAAATTTCTGTTAATGACATTAAAAGAAAGCGTCTCACTGCCATCGTTGGCTGCAGGAAAAATAAGCTTTACCTCATAGTGTCCATCATTATTCTCTTTTATAACATAATCACAGCCGTCACCATCTTCGGGCAGGCCATCCATAACAACCGCATTTTCATTGTCTATATCTATTATCTCGCAGCCGTTATCCCCAAGCTGCATATCATAACGCTCTTCACCACGGCGATAACTGTTAACCAGTACATGTGCCGCAAATACCACTGCTTCCTGCTTGCGGCTGATATCCTCTACCTTGCTATAGGTATTAAGCGTTACAATAAATAGCTGCCCAGCCCCAACAATCACCAAACTACCGACTGCCAACGCCACCAGCAGTTCAACCAATGTAAAGCCTTTATTTTTTATCAGCATTTTGGCCTCACAGTTTAGGTAGTCGGACAACAAACGTGAGCGGATTATTAGATGCACTGATGGTTATGACAAACTCACAATCATTAGCATTTTCACTTCCGTCTATACTGCCGGTTTTATTTTTTAATGGAGAGTCTGAACCGCTAAACCAATTATCTACCCAATTCTCTTTAATATCTGAAAGTATTGAGTCTTTAATAGTCCCGCAGTCTCTTTTTTCATCTAACTTCACCCACAATCTCTCTTGAGCGTCCACTGCCGCCAGTGTTGCAACAGAATCCAGATAGCTTTGTTGAGCAGTGATAAGCGCTTTGGTCTGCATGCCTGCCATTCCAATCAGGCCAAAGGAAAGCACCACCAGTGAAATCAACGCTTCAAGTAAACTAAAACCTTTTTGTCTAGTCCTCACGGCGTACCCCTCCCGCAGGCGTAATGATAATAACCTTGTCATCACCCTCACTCTCGAACCGGGAGTGACTCAACGTTAGGCGGCAAGGCGAGGCGCTACAGTTCTCAATCGCCCCCAATGAGCCAAAACTGACGCTATCAACCCCCTCCATCGAAACAGCCGACTGGCGGCCAGTGGCAACACGCAGGGTTTCACTTGAGCTGGCAACAGCCACTGCGATCTGCCAGGTATCGCTAGTTGAATCGATAGTTGCAGCGACCTCCTGACGTCGTTTGATCGCTTCACTACGAGCAAAACTAAGTGCCGATACCACCTCATTCACATCACTGGCCAGCTGCTGGCGAGCGAGAAAACCGGCAAAGGAAGGCGCCACCAGCGTTGCGAGAATCCCCGCCACAGCCAAAGCCACCAGTAATTCCAGCAGGGTAAAGCCTTTTTCGCGATGACATGAGGCGCTATTCAGAATCAAGGATCGCCTCCAAATGATAAATTTAATCAATTGTTACATTTAGGCATATCGGTAGGGATTTTGAAAGGTAAAACGCGGTAAATATGGCGGGAATAAAAGCGTTGATGGGAAGGTCTATTGAAAGGTCTTTGGGATGGTCTATGAAAAGGTCTAACCGTAAGCTGGTGTTCAGTCGTCGCCTGCCAGTTGGCAGCCATTGAGTTCGATATCAAAGGTATGTTCGCAGACCCAAATGCCATCGGTGTTCCGTGTCAAGGTTACTTCACCCATCGAGCGGGTAGATGTAATGGTAGCGGACCCATCATCGGCAGACACTTCCAAAACAATACCCTCGCTAGTCGATTGGGCGGGCGCGCCAATCCCCTGCACCTGGGCTTCCACGGGTGACTGTAAGGCCTTGGCATCAGCTAGGGCAGCGTTAGCGTTTGCTCGCAGTTGATAGCTCTGATAACGCGGCACGGCAATGGCTGAAATAATGCCGATCAGGGCAAGAACTACTAATAGTTCTATTAAAGTTAAACCCCGCTCATTTTCTCTATACATAAAGAACCCATAAAAAAGCCCTTGGCTTTTTCACCAAGGGCTTTAAACATTCAATAGATTAAAAAATCACTATTCAGCATCTGGATCGGTAATGCGGATTGCACCACTGCTTGTGATATAAACAGGCTGCTCTCTATTAACTGAAGTTATTTCGATGGTATCACCTGCTGTGCCTTCAAATCTATTGACTACATCATCATTTCCACCATCTGCCAAGTCACAAACTTCGAAAACAAAGTTGCCTAAATCATCATCATCAGAAACACTGGCTGCTAATACAGCTGAACGAAAAGAATTTAATTCAGCCTGACAACCAGTCGCATCAGCCCGATCAAGATAATTATTATACTGCGGCACGCCCACCGCCGCGAGGATACCGATGATCGCTACCACAATCAGCAGTTCGATCAGGGTGAAACCGCTTTGACGCAGGCGGCGGATGTTACGAATTTGAGGTTTTTGCATTGCACAGACTCCAGGGGGATGCGGAATATTTCTGTTAATTAGCGTAACATTAACGGACATCCACAGGGGTTTCAATTAATTCACGTCATGATATCGGCCAATGGCGGGAACACTTGAGCGTGGATGCGGTTTTATCTTCGAGTATGGTACAAAAGGGGCCATTGTGCATCGCTTTACGGAACCGTCATGAGCCAGCCATATCACGAATCAACCCTCAGCCACGCGGCGGCACGGGGTGGCCTGCGCGGCATTGCCCAGCGCCTGGTGAAACACGGCCTGCTGACCGATGATCAGGCGGCGAATGCCGAACGAACGGCGGCCAGCCAGGATATTTCTATCCTGCGCCATG
Source organism: Halomonas sp. LS-001 (assembly GCF_052983955.1). Classification (NCBI taxonomy): domain Bacteria; kingdom Pseudomonadati; phylum Pseudomonadota; class Gammaproteobacteria; order Oceanospirillales; family Halomonadaceae; genus Halomonas; species Halomonas sp. LS-001. The sequence goes on along the minus strand of NZ_CM129816.1, from coordinate 1,700,599 downwards.
TGATTGATAGCGGCCTGGTAAAGCCTAACGATGCCGCCACTGCGGCCGGTTGGGAGTATGGCCTGCCGGTGATTGACCTGGATTCGGTGCGTATCAGTTCGTTGCCCCCGGTCGCGGATTATCCGGTTCGTCTGTTGCGTCAGCTAACCGTTTTGCCCCTGGTGCGTTATGGCCATCGTCTCACCGTTGCCGTGCCCTACCCCGCCACCTTGACCGAACTCGATGAGCTGCAGTTTGCTACCGGCTTCAGCGTTGAGGGGGTGCTGGCGCCGATTGATCAATTACGAGGTGCACTGGAAGATTACCTGGCTCAGAACGAAGCCAGCATGATGGCTGAACTGGATGGCATTGATGACGCCGTATCGTCGCTGAATTTTTCGCAGGACGAAGACGCCTCCGAGGTTCCCCTGGATGAAGTTGGCCAGGACAGCGATGACGCCCCCATCGTCAAATTCGTTAACAAGATTCTGCTCGATGCCATTCGCAGGGGGGCATCCGATATTCACTTCGAGCCTTATGAATCCCAGTATCGGGTGCGCTTTCGCGTAGACGGCATACTGATCGAGATTGCCCGGCCGCCGTTCACCATGCGAAATCGTATCGCTGCACGCTTGAAAATCATGGCCCGGATGGATATTTCTGAACGTCGACTCCCTCAGGATGGCGCGCTTAAGCTGCTACTTTCACGCTCTCGTTCACTGGACTTCAGGGTTAACACCTTACCTACCGTGTATGGCGAAAAAATCGTTATGCGCTTGCTGGACCCTGCCGCTGCACAAATGGGTATCGAGCATCTTGGGTTTACTGACACCCAGCGTATCCATTACGAGAAAGCGCTGGAGCAACCCCAGGGGATGATTCTGGTCACAGGGCCAACCGGTAGCGGGAAAACCGTGACGCTTTATACCGGCATTAACATTCTGAACCAGACCGAGCGCAATATCTGCACCGCAGAGGACCCGGTGGAAATCAAGGTGCCGGGCATCAATCAGGTGAATGTGATGCCCAAAATCGGCCTGGACTTTGCCAATGCGCTCCGTGCGTTTTTACGCCAGGACCCGGATATCGTCATGGTGGGTGAGGTGCGCGACCTGGAAACGGCTGACATTGCCATTAAGGCGTCGCAGACCGGCCACCTGGTGCTGTCTACCGTACACACCAATTCAGCAGCGGAAACACTGACCCGTCTGGCGAATATGGGCGTTACATCGTTCAATATCGCCAGTGCCATCAGTTTGATTATTGCCCAACGCCTGGCACGTAAATTATGTGAACAGTGTAAAACTCCCATTAGTATTCCCGAGCAGGCGCTGCGCCATGAAGGCTTCACCGATGATCAGATTGCCAACGCCACCCTGTTTACCGCCAACGGCTGCAAGCAATGCACGCATGGGTTCAAGGGGCGTACTGGCATCTATGAAGTCGTACCTATCGGTGATGAACTGAGCGAACTTATCATGCGCGATGCCAATGCGATCGAAATTGACCGTTTAATGCGCAAGGAAGGCCACAATAACCTGCGAACCAGCGGTCTGATGAAGGTCATGAATGGTACGACCAGCCTCGAAGAAATTAACCGTATCACCCGCGAATAACGCTAAGAGACAATACCATGGCGACCAAAAAGAAAGCCCGCCCCGCCATTCAGCTTTACCGCTTTAAATGGCAGGGGGCGGATCAGACCGGCCGCAAATTAAGCGGTGAAGTGGTCAGCCGTAGCCAGGAAGCCGTGCGTGATGAGCTGCAAAAGCACAAGATCAACGTCAAACGGGTGCGCAAGAAAAGCTCGCTCTCCGGGCGTGGCCGCGTCAATGCCAAGGACATTACCGTGTTTACCCGCCAGATGGCGACCATGATCCGCGCGGGCATTCCCATGCTGCAATCCATTGAAGTCGTCTCAGAAAGTATCAAAAAGCCCAGCATGGTAAGACTACTTCAGGACCTGGCCAACGATGTCTCTTCCGGTTCGAGCTTTTCTGAAGCGCTGAAACGCCACCCGCGCCAATTTGACCGGCTATTTGTCAACCTGGTGGACGCCGGTGAGCAATCCGGTTCTCTGGATCAGATGCTCGACCGCGTGGCGACCTATAAAGAAAAAGTGGAATCGCTAAAAGGACGCGTCAAGAAAGCCTTGTGGTACCCTGCCGCCGTGTTATTGGTGGGCTTGGGGGTGACCTCACTTCTGCTGGTGAAGGTGGTTCCGGAATTCGAAAGCATGTTTGCCGGTTTTGGCGGCGAGCTGCCCGCCATGACTCAGGCAACCATTCGCATGTCTGAAGCCGCTCAGGCTTACTGGCTCCACGCTTTGGGCACCGTCGTCGGCAGCATTTACTTGCTGCGCTTTGCCATGCGACGTTCGCCTGCGGTCACCTATCGCGTCCATGCGCTTATGCTGCGCATGCCGATTCTTGGAGACATCCTGCACAAGTCTGCCGTATCGCGTTTTACTCGCACGGTGGCCACGACTTACACCGCCGGCGTGCCTTTGATTGAGGGACTCGCCACCGCTGCCGGTGCTACCGGCAACGCCGTTTATGAACGCGCCGTCGAGCAGGTTCGCCACGACGTGGCGACTGGCCAACCCCTCCATTTTGCCATGCGCATGACCAATCAGTTTCCGGCGCTGGCCATCCAGATGGTGAGCATTGGCGAAGAATCCGGCGCGCTGGATGCCATGCTCAGCCGAGTGGCAGATTACTTCGAGGAGGAAGTCGACAACAAAGTTGATGCCCTTACATCGCTGATGGAGCCTCTGGTTATCGTTGTATTGGGCGTACTGGTGGGCAGTGTGATTGTATCCATGTATCTGCCAATTTTCGAGATTGGGACAGCGCTTTAATTGCGAGTGGTGAGTCGTCGGGTATGAATAGTTACGTTTATTTTTATTAAACAGGGGATTTATGGCGTTTTCGTGGTTAGTCTGGTTGCTGGTTCTGATTCTTGGGCTGTGCGTGGGCAGCTTCCTGAATGTGGTTATTACCCGCCTGCCGGTCATGCTGATGCAGCAATGGCGAAGCGAAGCACTGGCAGCGCTGGAGCAGCCTGAGGAAGTACAGGAGCGCTTTAATCTGGCCTGGCCTGGGTCCATGTGCCCCGCTTGTCATGCACCGATAAAATGGCATGATAACCTTCCATTGATCGGCTGGCTGAAGCGACGCGGTCGCTGTGCATCTTGCCAGGGCAGGATAAGCCCTCAATACCCGCTCGTGGAACTGGCGGGCGGTATAATCGCCCTCGCGGTTGTGGCCATTTTCGGGCTTGGATGGCAAGCGCTGTTTATTGCCGGTGCCTGTTATGCGCTGTTGGCCATGGCGGTGATTGATCTACGCACTCAGCTTCTGCCGGATATTTTAACACTCCCACTGTTATGGGCTGGCCTGCTTTATCAGTTGCTATTTCAGCCCTTGATGCTCTCTTCGGCCGTGATGGGCGCCATCGCGGGCTACCTGGTATTGTGGAGTGTTTATTGGCTTTTCAAACTGCTAACCGGTAAAGAAGGCATGGGCTACGGCGACTTCAAGCTCCTCGCTGCACTCGGGGCCTGGCTGGGCTGGCAGACACTACCACTGGTATTGATCATTTCTGCAGGGCTTGGGGCGATATTCGGTATTGCATTACAGCTAGCCAATAAGGATAAGCGCGGCTTGCCAATGCCTTTCGGGCCCTTTTTAGCGCTGGGCGGTTGGGTTGCGTTATTAATGGGCGATACACTGATTGCCCTTTATCTTGCCAGCATTGGCGTATAATCCATGCGGTATATCATGCCATTCACGGTTTTTAAGTAAGGAAAACGTATGATTGTCGGGTTGACGGGTGGCATTGGCGCGGGGAAATCCACGGTGGCTCGCGCGTTTGGCGATCTAGGCATTCCCTGGGTCGATGCTGATGATGTGGCCCGTGAAATTGTGGCACCTGGAGAACCGGCTCTGGAGGCGATCTCTCAGCGCTATGGCGATAGCGTATTGCTTGAGGACGGCAGTTTGAACCGTGCCGCCTTACGAGAACTTATCTTCAACCATCCGGAAGAACGCACCTGGCTGGAAAGCGTCACTCACCCCAACGTCCGTGAGCGGCTGACGAAGCATCTTGAACGCCTATCACAGCAAGGCGCACCCTATTTGCTATTAGTGTCGCCCTTGCTGTTTGAGTCAGGCCAGCAGGCCCTGGTGGACACGACGGTGGTGGTGGACATCCCTGAGTCTCTGCAGATAGAGCGCACCCTCGCGCGGGATGGGGTGAGTGAGCAGCAGGTCAATGCTATCCTTGCCGCTCAGATTCCCCGAGATAAACGCCTGAAAAACGCTGACCATGTGATTGATAACCGCCACGATGAGGCTTTCATGCGAACTCAGGTGGCGGCTTTGCACGCCCAGTGGTCTAGAGTCTGTTGACGTTTCATTCACGGCCGCGCTGGTGTCAGTTTTTATTCGGGGCAAGGCAGGAGGAGAGACGTTTGGTAACTCCAAATGAACGACGACTAACGCCGCAGCGGATAAAAACTGACCCAGCCCTTCGGGTTGCGCCTCAAAATGCGCCATACTGCGTTGCGAAACTTGAAAAGGGAACCACCCTTAACAGCGTTCCGCGCCTTGTCTGACACATTTTGATGCAGCAACGCGGTTCGTGGAATGAAACGTCAACAGACCCTAAACAGCCAATGGCTTGAATGCCAACCAAACCGAATCAAAGAGCCCTGTATGCAAAAAGCTGCAAATGATGCCCCTCTCGAAGTTGCCTGCCCGCAATGTTCCCGCAAAGTGGCCTGGTCAAGCAAAAACACGTACCGCCCTTTCTGCAGCAAACGCTGCCAGTTGATTGACCTGGGTGCCTGGGCCGATGAATCACACCGGATTTCCGGTGAATCCGCCATGGATGAGGCTGACCTGGACACTCTGCTGCAACAGGCAGATCGTGACGCCCCCCTTTCTTAGGCTTTCCTCATGTCGTCAAACCAAGTCGCAAACCAACCGCTTGATTATCAACTACGCCATGCATTGGATGAGGCATTTGAGCGACTTATTGAAGCACTGGAACATGTCATCCACTGTTTCGCGCAAAGCCCGCAAACCGTCTGGCGATTTGACCCTTCAAACACCTATTCAGCGTACTCTCATGCAGACTGGTTACGGCATGCATTACTGGATATGTGGCATGAAGATGGCCAGGATGGGCGCGAAACACGCAATTATATTGGTTTGATTGCGGCTGATGATAATTTGCTAAACGCTGTTGAGATGGCCAATGCGGCCAAAGCAACTATGGGAGAGTCCTTACAGCGCATCAAGGAATATTCGCCCACTTTGTTTGGCGAGGCCAAGGCACAGCTGACTCAACGTCACCCTGACGTCGAAAAGGTACTCGAAAAAACGGGGTTGGCCAGATTACATCTTAAACAGTGCTGGCGCAGACTACCGATGGCAGAAGCTTCTGTTTCAAGAGTGCGTTTTGCCTGGTACAGCAGCGGGCGCTCCATCAAGACATTGACGGTACGTGAAGCTGAACAGAAGTTGCTTGCGTTGGATACTGAGGCGGACCATATCCGTATTCAGTTACGTAAACTTGCCGGAATCCCAAGCCGTGAAGTGCTTGCCCAGGTGCAGACCCAAGCACCCTTAATGCGTGCCAACCTGTTTTTTACCGAGCCGCTGGATGATGGCCATACGCGTCGTGCATTAAACGCCGCCATGCCGATTTTCGTACCCAGTACAGATGGTCGACTGCCGAATGTTAAGCAACCACCTCCAACACCACCTGAAGCACGTACACGTGCTCGCCGCCGTGATGAAAAACTGGAAAATGATGTCTTTCTGCCGAGCTTGCGTGTCTATCGCTATCGTTAGGCTTACTGGTTAAAATTTATTCGTTGAACTTATTCAGCAGCGGAAACAGGCGCTTCAATACGTTCAGCGCGAGGTTCAGTGACAACAGGCACTTGATCGAATGACCACTGGCCCACTTCAATCAGCGCATGGATAAGTTTCACCAGCTCCTGCCGCGATAACGGTGCCGTGGCTACCAACGCCTCAAGACGCGATTTGAACGCTTCAGCCAGCTGTTCTTCTTTCAATTTACGCTGCTCTTCGCGCGTCAGACGTTGCTTGTTTTCTTCTAACTCGCGCTCTTCTTTTTCAAGTGCTGCCAACGAGCGTACTGGCGGTCCAGTAGGAATATCCAGGGTGTTGTTGGGGTCTTCCAGTTCACGCAAGGCTTTAGCGAAAGCATCGTCCAGTTCGCGAAACTGACGAAGCTTGTCGCGCTCATCAATAGGTTTATGTGCTTTTTGATATTTCATTGGCATTCCATCTCTGCCCTGCTAAAAGGCAATCACGATTTATTTAGCACAGGTTTAATATAAAACAGTGTTTTTAAATAACATGGCAAAACAGATAATCAAGCCAGATGCGCACCCTTCGAGCCGGTAACACCTGAATCCAGGGAAACTTGGGTCATTTTCAATCCAGCTGCTCAATATGACGCTTTTGCAGGGGACATCAACAGCAGGCCTTAAGCAATGGAATTCTAACGTTCACCATGGGCTGGACTGCGTTCAACACATTTTCTGAAAATAAATTATACGCTTTTCTAGGCTGCTTGACGCAAACGAGATGGCTAAGAGTGAATAATGGAGATATGCATTTCTAATTATAATATAACATCAAGCTTATCAAGCGACCTGCCCGGCATCATTGCTGGACACCGGGCCGACCTTAATTACTGCCTAGTGATCAGTCTTCCATCCGCACCAGCCAGGACTCGACGGTTTCATCGCCATACTGGTCTTTCCAGCCACGAAGCCCTTTGTGGTTACCACCACGGGTTTCAATCACTTCACCCGTGTTAGGGTTCTTGTAAATTTTCAGACGGCGCTTACGGCGACCATCAGTGCTTTTAAGGGGTTGCTTACCACCACGCTGATCAGCGTTGGGGTCTAATAAAGCAATAACATCCGCAGGACGCTTACTGAACTCTTCCATTAGGTCTTCTAGCTGAGCCTTGAATGCCAGTTCATTTTTCAGACGCTGATCGCCTTCAAGACGGCTAAGATCTTCCTGAAGCTGCTTTAGTTGCTGCTCTTTAAGAATGTATTCGTTCAACAGGGACATAGGGGGATCCTTTTAGATATGCAAACAATAATACCAACAAACACCAGATGTTCAATAAAACACCCGTTAATTCACGGCGATGATTCGTTTGGGGCCAAGCTGGCCGGCAAATAATATCAGGCAAAGAGCATCAGGCAAAGAGCATCAAAAAAACAGCCATGAAGTTGCCTGATTACCTCTGACAACACGGACGCAAAACCTGTTTCTCAAAACCTGTTCTCAGAACCGTTATCTCAAAACCTGTATTTCAGAACCTATATTTCAGGCGTCACTCAACCACTTCACATGGGCGTTGAACTATTCACTTGTTATTCGAGTTCCTAAAATGCATCGAGTTCAACGACTCAGCTGCTAATAGTTTAACCTATTTTAGAGACTTGCAAAGGGGCTCTTATTAAAAGACCCTGATAAACAGATCATAAACAATGACATCTAGACAAAAAAGCACTGAAGCACATCGCAAAAAAGGCTTAATTAACACACCTGTTTTTACAATAAAAAATTCAAAAACAGGATGTTAGAAGCAACAACAGGCAATTGAAAAAGGGTTATTGCCGTCGGTCAGCTCATTTGAGCGACAAAGCGTAAACAAAGATCAATAAAGAGATAAGATAAAAAAACGCCGCCTCAAGGGCGGCGTTTTATATACCTTTAAGGTATCAATAAGCTAAGACGCTCAGTCCTGACCCATCTGCTGCTTGATCAGATCACCGATGGTGGTCGGACCACCTGCTGTTTCGGGCTCTTGATCACGGATCTTCTTCAGGTTCTGACGCGTGTCATCCTGCTCTTTCGCTTTCACAGACAGATTAATCTGACGGCTCTTGCGATCAACATTAACAATGCGCGCTTCAACACTGTCACCTTCATTCAGAACATTGCGTGCATCTTCAACACGGTCTGCACTGATTTCAGACGCTTTGAGCACGGCAATAACATCAGTCGCCAGCTCAACGTGTGCTTCCTTGGCATCAACTTCCACGATGCGACCCGTTACGATGCTGCCCTTGTCATTGACTGACAGGTATTCAGCTACCGGATCGGAATCCATCTGCTTGATACCCAGGGAAATGCGCTCGCGCTCTGGATCAATTGACAGAATAACGGCTTCGGCTTCATCGCCTTTCTTGAAGTTGCGAACCGCTTCTTCGCCAGTTTCTGTCCAGGAAATGTCAGACAGGTGGACCAGACCATCAATACCGCCTTCGAGACCAATGAAGATACCGAAATCAGTAATGGATTTGATCGTACCGGAAACACGGTCGCCTTTATTGTACTCAGCGTTAAAGGTTTCCCACGGATTAGCAGTACACTGCTTAACACCCAGAGAAATACGACGACGCTCTTCGTCGATATCCAGAATCATGACATCAACATCATCACCGACCTGAACAACTTTGGACGGGTGGATGTTTTTGTTGGTCCAATCCATTTCTGAAACGTGAACCAGGCCTTCAACACCTTCTTCCAATTCGGCAAAGCAGCCGTAATCGGTCAGATTGGTGACAACGGCGTGCACTTTAGTGCCTTCCGGATAACGCTCTTTGATGCTGACCCACGGATCTTCGCCAAGCTGCTTGAGACCCAGAGATACGCGGTTGCGCTCACGGTCAAACTTCAACACTTTGACGTTGATTTCGTCGCCAACAGCAACGATTTCAGACGGATGCTTGATACGCTTCCACGCCATGTCAGTGATGTGCAGCAGACCATCAACACCGCCCAGATCAACAAAGGCACCGTAATCTGTCAGGTTCTTGACGATACCCTTGATTTGCTGACCTTCCTGAAGCGTTGCCAACAGAGCTTCACGCTCGGCACTGTTCTCAGCTTCGAGAACTGCACGACGTGATACAACGACGTTGTTGCGCTTGGGATCGAGCTTGATAACCTTGAAGTCCAGCTCTTTGTTCTCCAGGTGCGCGGTGTCGCGAACCGGACGAACATCAACCAGAGAGCCAGGCAGGAAGGCACGGATAGAGTCGACGTCGACTGTAAAGCCGCCTTTGACCTTACCGTTGATCACGCCCTTGACGATTTCTTCTTTCTCGAAGGCCGCTTCCAGAATCTTCCAAGCTTCTGCACGTTTGGCTTTCTCGCGAGACAGACGCGTCTCACCGAAACCATCTTCTACCGCTTCCAGTGCAACATGAACGTCATCGCCAATAGCGATCGTCAGTTCACCGTTATCATCACGGAATTGCGAAGCGGGAATCTGGCCTTCAGATTTCAGACCAGCGTTAACGGTAACCCAGTCACCGTCAATGTCGACAACCTGGGCGGCGACAATAGCGCCGGGCTCCATATTGATGTCGTTAAGAGACTGTTCAAACAGTTCAGCAAAGCTTTCGCTCATGGTGTTCCTACGTGATCAACGTTGTTGAGGCAGTTGTGCCTTCTCCGCACCACCAGCAAGTGCGGGCCTAATGTCATTCAACTTTTGAGGGCGTTAACGCTGGTTAGACCTGGCGGGGCTCTCCGTTTGGGTTTGCTGCCCTACCACGTCATGACACCGCATCAAAAGCGCCGCAAGGGAGAATCAAGCGCCGGGAGCAAGACCCCGTTGGGTCAGCCATTCGGTCAGTTGTTCAACCACTTCCGGTATACTCAGGTGCGTGGAATCAAGCAAAATAGCATCATCTGCTGGCTTGAGAGGTGCCACGCTGCGCTGCGTGTCGCGTGCATCGCGTGCCTGAATCTCCTTTAAAAGACTCGAAAGGTTAGCATCCACGCCAGCTTCCTGCAACTGAAGATGCCGCCTGCGCGCCCGTTCCTCGGCAGAAGCGGTTAAAAAAATCTTCAATGACGCATCGGGGAACACCACGGTTCCCATATCCCGTCCATCGGCCACCAGGCCCGGCATAAGCCGAAAATCACGCTGACGTTGTAACAGGGCGCTACGGACTGCCGGTAGCGCGGCAACCTGTGATGCCCACTCGCCTACCTGCTCGTTGCGAATGGCCTGGCCGACGTTTTCACCTTCCAGCAATGTTAACGGCTCTGCCTGCCTGACCGGGAAGCTGACATCTAACGTTTGAGCCAGTTGCGCCAGACGCAACTCATCATCCAGTGCCACGTCATGCTTACTGGCGGCATAGGCGGTTAGCCGATACAAGGCACCACTATCTAACAGGTGCCAGCCCAACCGCTCTGCCATCAGGCAACTGATGGTGCCCTTGCCAGCACCACCTGGGCCATCAATCGCCAGAATCGGGGCCTGTTCATCCATGCTCGCCCTCCACGTTGAGCATCAAACCGATACGCGTGGCCAGCTCAATAAAGTTGGGGAAAGACGTTGCCACGTTCGCGCAATCATCAATAACGATCTCGTCGCTGGCACGTAAAGCTGCAATCGCAAAAGCCATCGCGATACGGTGATCCCCAAGGCTGTCAACCTGGCCACCCCCATAGCTTGGCAGACTGGCATCCCCATTACCGATAATATCGATACCATCTTCCACTACGCGATGTTCAACGCCCAGAATCGCCAGTCCATCTGCCATCGCCTGAATACGGTCAGACTCTTTGACGCGCAGCTCTTCTGCGCCGCGCAGACGTGTTTTTCCTTCCGCATTGGCAGCAGCAATAAACAGCGCCGGAAATTCGTCTATCGCAAGCGGGACTTGATCAACCGGGATATCAATACCTTTTAACGGCGCGTAACGGATACGAATATCCGCCACTGACTCGCCACCCACTTCCGCCTGATTGCCAAGCGTCAGGTCTGCTCCCATCAGGGTGAGAATATTGATGACGCCAATGCGTGTGGGGTTGATGCCAACATGCTCAAGGGTGATATCCGACCCTGGCGTGATGGCAGCCGCCACCAGGAAAAATGTGGCTGATGAAATATCTGACGGCACATCAATCGGCCCTGCCGTCAGCGAGCCACCACCGGACAGCCAGCAGGTATCTCCCTGGCGCTCAACGGTATAGCCAAAACCGTTCAGCATGCGCTCTGTATGATCGCGTGTCGGTGCAGGCTCGCGAACACGCGTTTCTCCTTCAGCATACATTCCCGCCAGCAGCAGGCAGGATTTCACCTGCGCACTGGCCATTGGCATCGTGTAGTCAATACCTTTGAGCGTAGCACCACCGCGAATCCTGAGCGGTGGACGACCGCCGTCTGCGGTATCAATAAGCGCACCCATTTCCCGCAGCGGGTCAGCAACCCGGCCCATGGGGCGTTTGGTCAGCGAGGCATCGCCGGTCAGTTCACTGTCAAACGCCTGCCCTGCCAGCAATCCGGTAAACAAACGCATGGCCGTACCGGAATTGCCAACATAGAGTGGCCCGGATGGCGCTTTCAGCCCCTGCATACCCACCCCGTGAATGGTGACACGCCCTTGATTCGGACCTTCAATGGCTACCCCCATTTCACGAAAAGCCTGCAGCGTCGCCAGGCTGTCCTCACCTTCCAGAAACCCCTTTACCTCGGTAACGCCTTCTGCCAGCGCTCCCAGCATGATGGAGCGATGGGAAATGGACTTATCGCCCGGCACGCGAAGCTGTCCTTGCGCGCTGCCGCCTGGGCGCACTCGGTAAGTCACTTGACCTTGTGGTTGCATTTGGTATTCCGCTTGATAACTGGTTTTATTGAGTAGCGATTCAAAATAGTGTCGAGCGTGGCTCGCGCGGTCGAAGGTTGCCAGCATGGCGTCGCTGTCTCCCGCCTTCACTGCTTTGCGGAGCCGCGCCAGCCCGGTTTCAAAGTCATCCAGCGAGGCCAGCACCGCATCACGATTGGCAATAAAGATATCCCGCCACATCACCGGGTCGCTGCCGGCAATTCGCGTGAAATCGCGAAACCCACCCGCTGCATAACGAAAAATATCCAGTCGCTGATCTTGCCGAGCCAGAGTATCCACCAGTGAAAAGGCCAACAGGTGGGGAAGATGGCTGGTACGCGCCAGCACCTGGTCGTGGCGGGCAACGTCCATTTCGATTACTTCAGCACCACAGGCCTGCCATAGTTGCCGAGTCCGCAAAAGCGCATCAAGGTTTACATTAGGCTCAGGGGTCAGAATCACCTTATGGTTGGCATACAGCATGGGGGTGGATGCCGACACGCCGCTTTTCTCGGAGCCTGCAATCGGGTGGCCAAGCACAAGTGTTGGCGGCATCTGCCCGAAAACGCGCTGAGCACAATCGCGAATCGTCGCCTTGGTACTGCCGACATCGGTCACAACAACCTGTGAAAGGTCGGGCAGCGTCGCGGCCAGTTCGCGCATGACCCCTTCCATTGCCAGCACAGGCACGGCCAATACGATCATGGATGCCTGCGGTGCCAGCTCGGCAAGCTCTGATCCACCTGCATCGATCAGCCCCATCTCAATGCCGCGCTGGATTTCAGTGGCATCCGGGTCACAAGCCAGGAGGGTTCCACTGAATCCGCCCTGCCTTAGCGCCGCTGCAAGTGAGCCGCCTATCAGCCCTAACCCGACAATCAGAATATGCGTTTCCTGCAGCTGACAGGCCTTCAAACAGTTCTTTTCCGAATGACTCACCGTCACAGCACACCCTGGGGGTAGGACCCCAGCACTTTAAGGTCTGACGCACGCAGCCGCACTTCTTCGAGCATCGCCGCGACGTTGGGCTCGGCATGATGACCCTTGAAATCAATAAAGAACACGTAATTCCAGGCACCAGAGCGTGATGGGCGCGTTTCAAGGCGCGTCATGTCGATCTGATGGCGGTGGAAAGGCTCCAGCAGGTCATGCAGTGCACCCGGCTGGTTACGCATGGCCACGACCAGGGATGTTTTATCATCGCTGGACATGGGCACATCCTGATTACCGATAATCAGAAACCGCGTGGAATTATCCGGACGATCTTCGATTTTCTCGGCAACGCGCTCAAGACCGTAGAGTTTAGCGGCCATATCGCCAGCAATCGCGGCACTATGCCATTCGGTTTTCACCAGTTTGGCGGCTTCCGCATTGGAGGCGACCGGCACACGTTCGGCATGAGGGAAATGAGCATCCAGCCATTTCCGACACTGGGCAAAAGACTGGGGATGAGAATAGATTCTCGATACCTTATCGCGCCGGGTGTTCTCGCTGACCAGCAGATGGTGGTGGATACGCAACACCACTTCCCCACAGATGTGGATCGAGGATTCCATAAACGTATCCAGGGTGTGGTTCACGACCCCTTCCGTGGAATTCTCGACGGGCACCACCCCATAGTTGACTGCCCCCGCTTCAACTTCGCGGAACACTTCATCAATGGCGGCCATGGGTAAGCTAACGGCACTTTCACCAAAATGCTTGAGGGCTGCCTGCTGGGTAAACGTCCCCTCTGGCCCTAGATACGCCACCTTGATGGGCTGCTCAAGCGCCAGACAGGCCGACATGATTTCCCGAAACAGACGCGCCATTTCTTCATCATCCAATGGCCCTTCATTAAGCGCCATGATACGACGCAACACTTGCGCTTCCCGCTCAGGGCGATAAAAAACCGATGTCTTGTCTTCGCTGATCTTTACCTGAGCCACCTGTTGGGCACAGCTGGCTCGCTCGCTGATCAGGCGCAGAATATCGTCATCCAGTTGATCAATGCGCTGGCGCAGCTCATCCAGCTTGACGGACGCATCGCTCATAATGCTTAGCCCCTTCTTTTTTCGAAATCTGCCATGAATGCCACCAGTGTATCCACCGCTTCCTGCGACACAGCGTTATACAGACTGGCGCGCATGCCACCCACGCTGCGATGCCCTTTCAGATTTAATAACCCTGCGGCGTCGGCCTCCGCTAGAAACGCGCTATCCAGGGCGGAGTCTGCGAGCACAAACGGCACATTCATGATGGAGCGATTCACCACCTGAATGGGGTTGCTGTAGAAATCACTGCGATCAATCGCGGCATATAAGGTCTTGGCCTTGCGCTGATTGATCTCGGCCATGGCCGTCAGCCCGCCAATGTCATTTTTCAGCCAGTCAAACACCAGCCCAGCGAGATACCAGGCATAGGTCGGCGGCGTATTCACCATTGAGCCCGCAGCGGCCATCGCCTTGTAATCAAACAGCGTGGGGATGCTGTCACGCGCCTGATCCAGCAGGTCGTCGCGCACAACGACCAGCGTCAGCCCCGCCGGGCCGATATTTTTCTGAGCCCCGGCATAGATAACGCCGAATTTCGAGACATCCAACGGTGCCGACAGAATGTTCGATGACATATCACACACCAGAGGCACCTCACGCCCATCGGCGCGCTTCAGCTCAGGAATGTAATCAAACGCCAGACCGCCAATGGTTTCGTTGGAGGTGTAATGCGCATAGGCAGCGTCGTCACTCACCTGAATTTCATCAGCCTTCGGCACGGCGGTAAAACCGTTGCTTTCACTGTTGGCGATGACATGGTGCGGTAACTGCAGGCGCTGAATTTCGGCCAGTGCCTTTTTCCCCCAGATGCCTGTCTGGATGAAATTAGCGCTGCCACCCTGCCCAAGCAGATTCATTGGCAACATGGCAAACTGCAAACTGGCGCCACCCTGCATAAAGAGAACGCGATAGTTATCCGGCACGCCGAGCAAGGCACGAAAATCACGTTCTGCCTGTTCGGCAATGGCCACAAACTCATCACTTCGGTGACTCATTTCCATCACCGAAAGGCCGCGCCCGTGATAGTCGAGCATTTCCGCCTGAGCACGCGCCAGAACATCTGCCGGCAGCGCTGCCGGCCCTGCACAGAAATTAAAGTGACGTGTCATCGTCTCCCGCTGCCTCCTCGCCATTGGACTCTGGGGTGGTTTCATCTTCCAGCAATGCGTCGTCAAGCTCAGTGTCTTCCGGCTCGTCGACACGAACGGTTTTCACCAGCTTCTCTTCTTTACCAAGACGAATCAGCATGACGCCCTGAGTGTTGCGTGACGTCGTTGATACTTCTTCAACGCGGGTGCGCACCAGGGTGCCGCGATCGGTAATCAGCATCATTTCATCGCTGTCGTAGACCTGCATACCGGCAACCATCTGACCGTTACGCGCACTGGTTTGCATGGCAATAACACCTTGACCACCACGCCCACGCAGCGGGAACTCTTCCAGGCGGGTACGCTTGCCAAAGCCATTTTCACTCGCGGTGAGAATGTAGATCTGTCCGTCAGACTGAAGAGTTTCGGAGGTGCTTACAGCCACAGTGGTTTCTGTTTCTGCGTCGTCACCTTCAGCGCTATCCAGTTCAGCGCTATCCAGTTCGGCATCAATCTGCTGGCTCTTGGGAATAATCAGGCTGATCACTTCCGCATCACCTGTCAGACGCATCCCCCTGACACCGCGCGCGGTGCGACCCATAGCGCGTACTTTGCCTTCCTCGAAACGAATCGCTTTACCGTTGGAAGACAGCAGCATGGCGTGGTCATCACCTGAAGTGATGGCAGCGCCAATCAGGCGGTCATTGTCTTCGATATCGATCGCAATCAGCCCCACACTGCGTGGGCGTGAGAACTGTTCAAGGCTGGTGCGCTTGACCGTACCCTTGGCCGTGGCGAAGAAAATATAGTGGCTCGGGTCATAATCACGCACCGGCAGGATCGTACTGACCTGCTCGCCTTCATCCAGCGGCAGCAGGTTGACCAGCGGTTTACCCCGCGAACCCCGGCTGGCGACCGGCATTTCATAAACTTTCAGCCAGTAAACCTTGCCACGGTTGGAGAACAGCAACACGGTATCGTGGGTCGAGGCCACCAGCAGATGTTCGATCACATCTTCATCTTTCATTGATGTCGCGGACTTACCACGTCCACCCCGGCGCTGAGCCTGATAATCAGACAGCGGCTGCGTCTTGGCATAGCCGGAACGCGATACGGTGACCACCATATCTTCTTCAGCGATCAGGTCGGCCATGGAAAGATCCAGATGGCTGGCCTGAATTTCGGTCCGTCGATCGTTACCAAACTGATCACGCACAGCGTGAAGCTCTTCACGGATGACTTCCATCAACCGGTCCGGCGACGCCAGAATCGTCGTTAACTCGGCAATTCTTTCCAGGATCGAGAGGTATTCATTCAGCAGTTTTTCGGTTTCAAGCCCCGTCAAACGGTGAAGACGCAGTTCCAGAATGGCCTGGGCCTGAGCGGGCGACAGCCGGTAATCGGTAGCGGCAGGATTGAGGCCAAAGCCTTCTTCCAGTTCCTCAGGCTTGCACGAGGTTGCCCCAGCCCGCTCCAGCATGCCGGTCACCTGGCCAGGCTGCCAGTTGCGCGCCAGTAGTTTTTCCTTGGCTTCCGCCGCGTTGGGCGAGGCCTTGATGAGTTCGATGACTTCATCAATATTCGAAATGGCAACCGTCAGGCCTTCAAGAATATGCCCACGTTCACGGGCTTTCTTGAGCTCAAACAGGGTGCGCCGGGTCACCACTTCGCGACGGTGACGAATAAAGGCTTCCAGTAGCTGCTTCAGGTTGAGCGTTTTCGGCTGGCCATTTTCCAGCGCCACAATATTAATACCGAAAACGTTCTGCAGCTGGGTCTGCGCAAACAGGTTATTGACAACGACTTCGCCTGATTCACCACGCTTGATCTCGATGACCACGCGAAGGCCATCCTTGTCAGATTCATCACGCAGCTCGGCAATGCCTTCAATGCGTTTTTCCTTGACCAGATCAGCAATCTTCTCGATCAACCGCGCCTTGTTCACCTGATACGGCAGCTCGGTGATGATGATGTGATCACGGCCGGTTTTGTCATGGTGCTCGATGGTGTGACAGGCGCGCACATAAATGCGCCCTCGACCGGTACGGTAGGCTTCGAGAATACCGGCACGCCCGTTGATGATACCGCCGGTGGGGAAATCCGGCCCAGGAACGTACTCCATCAGATCATCCACCGTCAGCGTATAGTCATCAATCAACGCCAGACAGGCGTCAATGACTTCACGCATATTATGCGGTGGAATATTGGTGGCCATACCCACCGCAATACCGGAGGAACCGTTGATCAGCAGGTTGGGGACTTTGGTCGGCAGCACATCAGGAATGCGCTCGGTGCCATCGTAGTTATCGACCCAATCGACCGTTTCTTTTTCCAGGTCCGCCAGCAGCTCATGCGCCAGGCGCGACATACGCACCTCGGTGTAACGCATGGCAGCAGCACTGTCACCGTCGATCGAACCAAAGTTACCCTGGCCGTCTACCAGCACGTGGCGCATGGAGAAGTGCTGCGCCATGCGAACGATGGTGTCGTATACGGCACTGTCGCCGTGGGGATGGTATTTACCAATAACATCACCGACCACACGTGCTGATTTTTTATATGGTTTGTTCCAGTCATTACCCAGTTCATGCATGGCAAACAGCACACGCCGATGCACCGGCTTAAGGCCGTCGCGAACGTCCGGAAGCGCACGGCCGATAATGACACTCATCGCATAGTCTAGGTACGACTGCTTGAGCTCGTCTTCAATATTGACGGGCAAGATTTCTCTGGCGATGTCACCCATGAAAGTCAGATCCTTTGCACTGCTTTGGCGCTGCGATAGTTGAAAGCGCTGAAAAAAACCGCCCCTGATGGTACAACAAGGCGGTGCGCAAATACCTGACCATCATACCACTGCAGAAGCGGCAAGGGCAGTCAGGGAAATCGACTTGCCAGGATCAGGCGGTGAAGTCCTGTTTGTCTGTTGCCAAAGCTTCCAATGCCTCGCGCACCTTGCCTTCTATCGGCGCCGCTTTGTTGGCTTTCATATCCAGCAGTACGAAGGTCAGATCCGCCTGCGCCACCAGGGCATTGTCGCGTTGACGAACCACCTGGTGATGACAGACAGCGCTGCGTTCACCGACGCTGATGATTCCCGTCAGCACTACCAGATCATCTCTATCCAGCGCGGCCTTGCAATAATCAATATTCAGATTAACGACGACAAATGCCTTACCTGCCTGATGCAGCTGCTTGATCAACGCTGGGTGATCATCAAAAAAGCCCCAACGCCCTTCCTCCATAAATTCAAGATAGCGGGCGTTATTTACATGACCGTAACCATCGAGGTGATAGCCGCGAACTCTTAATGAGTGACGAGAAAGCTTATCGTGCATTGAATCATCCTTATTGAGCGATTGAATTAATTGGGCGCGGGTAACATTAGCCTCGCAAATACAAGCAATTGACGTTTTGAGTGTTACGTTGCGCACACGCCTCAATAATCAAACACATGTTTGATTGTGGTGCAATCTTCGCGGTTATTGACGAATCCATATGAATCACGCTGGCAGGCAGGCGCTGCATTCGACATAATGAGCCACTTTTTAAATCGGGTACGGGCGTTATGTGGTTCAAAAACCTGTTGTTATACCGTCTTCATGGTGATCCGGCGATTGCGCAGGATGAACTGGAAGATGCCTTGCAAGCACAAAAAGCCACGCCATTAGGTAATGCTGATGCCAGAAGGCTTGGCTGGACCGCCCCCGCCGGGCGAGCCGGACACGGACAATTACTGCACGAAATCCAGGGCCAGCGTTTGCTAAGCGCCTTGCGTCAGGAGCGGCTTCTACCTGCCTCTGTGGTCAAGGAAGAAGTTGATGAACAGGTCGCCGAAATAGAAGCCGCCGAAGGCCGGAAAGTCACGCGTAAAGAAAAAACGACGCTCAAGGAGCAGGTCACCGAGGAGTTACTACCTCAGGCATTTGTGCGTAGTCAGAAAATTGATGTGTGGTGGGATACCCGCCATCAGCTGATCGGGGTCAACGCCAGCTCGCGAACTCGCGCCGAAGACATTCTTGACCTGCTGCGCGAAACTCTGGGCAGCCTTAAGGTGACCCCATTAGCATCGAAGACATTGCCACTTCGCGCCATGACGACATGGTTGACCGATGCCAGCACGCGCCCAACGGACATGCAGCTTGGCGACCAGGTTGAGCTCAAAGCCAAGGGTGACGACAGCGTTCTGCGTGCCCGTCAGGTGGATCTCGACAGCGACGACATTCAGCAGTTGCTTGCCGTTGATCGTCAGGCCAGTAAGCTGGCACTTAGCCTTGAAGGACGATTAAGTTTTGTTTTGCATGAGGATCTGGCGCTCAAGGGCTTGCGGTTCAGTGATGCCTTGATCGAAGAAGCCGACCATGCAGATGATGGTGACGACGCCCTGATTCGTCTGGAAACGGACTTTATTCTCATGGCACAGGCGCTGGCGGAAGATACCGAACGCCTATTGGAGTGGCTGGATGGGGAAGCCACTTCATCGTCCGAGCTGGCGTAAACGCAAGGTGTGACTGCAGGGGGTATTGATACACGTCATATGACTGATTTTCATACAACATCTAAAAATACATTTAAAAAAATATCTAAAACAACACCAGAGACAGCAGACGCCACGGCCAACAGCGCTGAGGCAGATGATCCGTGGGCGGAAATCCGCCCCTACATGGATTATGAAGTCGCTGAGGTTCTGGCCAGGCTTTCCCGGGATAGCGAACTGCTTAACGCCCTGACCCGCTTTCGACTCCCGCGTCTGGCCCGCTGGGCTCCGCCGTTGGCTCGCGCCCTGGCAAGTCATGCGGTTCGCCGCGAAGTAAGCGATGTATCGACGGTCTACGATTTCCAGATGCGCATTGCCAGTTATATGGAGCGCATGATTCGTACCAGCACCGACAGCTTTGACGTGTCAGGGCTGGATAAGCTTGATGGCAACAGCGCCTACTTTTTTATTGGTAATCACCGGGATATCTCACTCGACCCGGCTTTCGTGAATTACGCACTGTACCTGGCAGGCCGCGATACCGTCCGTATCGCAATTGGCGATAACCTGCTTAAAAAGCCGTATGTGACCGATCTGATGCGGTTAAATAAAAGCTTTATTGTGCCGCGCAGCGCCCGCGGCAAGCGCGCCATGCTGGCCGCCTATCAGCAGCTTTCCGCGTATATCCGCCATTCCATTACGGTTGACGAGCATTCGATCTGGATGGCTCAGCGCGAAGGGCGTGCCAAAAACGGCATTGATCGTACCGACCCTGCCATCATCAAGATGCTGACCATGGCACGCCGCAATTCAGACCGGCAGGCGGCGTTTGGTGATGCCATTGCCGAACTGAAGATGGTGCCTGTCTCGATCAGTTACGAGTACGACCCTTGCGACCTGCAAAAAGCGCAGGAGCTGCATGATATTGAGCACCAGGGCAGCTATGCCAAAAGCGAATTCGAGGATATCCAGTCGATCGTTGCAGGTATCACTGGCCACAAGGGACGCGTGCAGCTGCATTTTGGCACTCCGATAGGTAACGACATGGCCACGCCTGATGAAGTTGCCGCTGAGATTGACCGCCAGGTGATTGGTGGATACCGGCTGTTTTCCAGCCATTATCTGGCCTTGGATGCCATTGGCGACGCGCCAGAACTGGTCGCCCGCAAAGCCATTACCCGCCAGGATAAAGAGCGCTTCCAGGCACGCCTGGCAAGCGTACCGGCACACTTAAAGCCTTACTGGCTGGCGCAATATGCCAACCCGGTCAAACACAAGTCGGGGCGACTCAGGCTATAACAGCGCATCAGGGGCATCATCGCGGGAATCTTGCGGCCGATAACTTCCGCTTGGGCTGAAGGTGCCCCGATGTTTTCAAAGCTAAAAAAATGCTATCGTCAGCAGCATAAATACTGCGCCTTGCGGCTTTGCAAGCCAGGCTAAACAAGGAGACCTCTCATGTCTGCTTCAGAAATTCAGAAAACGCGTATTATTAATGAGTTGCAAGGCTTTATCCGTAAACTGCTGCAGGACCCGAAAATCCTGGAACAGTCACTTGCCGTTGCTCGCAAGGAATTTGCCAATGGCAGTTCGCAGGATGTCATGGCGCGTGTCGCAAATGAGATTTCCGACACCACCAGTGTGCATATTCCCGAGGATCCGGCCGAACATTCGGAAGCCGACAAGTTATTCCTGGCCCTGTTACGTGAAGTGGTTCTGGAAGAGCAGGCACTCTACTAGCGCTACGCTGTTCTTTTTACTGGTTCTCGGCGAAGCATCGGCCTCCTTCGCCGAGCTTATTTCAGCCTGATTTCAACGGAAGTATCTTTACCTATGTCTCATACTGCCACGCGCAACATTCTGGTTACTAGCGCATTGCCCTACGCCAATGGCGATATCCACCTGGGTCACCTGCTGGAGTATATCCAAACAGACATCTGGGTACGTTTTCAGAAAAGCCGTGGTCAGGCCTGCTACTACGTATGTGCCGATGACGCGCATGGTACCGCCATCATGCTGCGCGCCGAGCAGGAAGGCATTACCTCTGAAGCATTGATCGAGCGGGTATCCCGCAGTCATCAGGCTGACTTTGCCCGTTTTGGCGTCAAATTTGATAATTACCATTCCACCCATTCCGACGAGAACCGCTATTTCAGCGAGCTAATTTACACTCGCTTGCGTGATAAGGGTCATATCGCCACGCGCGATATTGAACAGATGTATGACCCTAAGAAAGGGCTGTTTCTTGCTGACCGTTTTATCAAAGGGACTTGTCCAAAGTGTCACTCTGATGATCAGTATGGCGATAACTGCGAAAAATGCGGCGCCACCTACACACCGGCAGAACTGATCAATCCGGTGTCGGCTATTTCCGGCGCCACACCTGAAGTGCGCAGCTCGACCCACTACTTCTTCAAGTTGCCGGATTTTGCTGATTTCCTGCAACAGTGGATCAATGACGGCCATGTCCAGCCACAGATTCGCAACAAACTGATGGAGTGGTTTGAGTCTGGCTTCAATGAGTGGGACATCTCCCGTGATGCGCCTTATTTCGGTTTTGAAATTCCTGACGCCCCAGGCAAATACTTCTATGTCTGGCTGGATGCCCCTATCGGCTACCTGGCTAGCTTCAAGAACCTGTGTGAACGCGAAGGAATTGACTTTGACGCCTTCTGGCAACCCACATCCAATGCCGAAATCTATCACTTTATCGGCAAGGATATTGTCTACTTCCATGCGCTTTTCTGGCCGGCCATGCTGCATGGGGCTGATTTCCGCACACCAACAGCGGTTAACTGCCACGGCTTTTTAACCGTTGACGGCGCCAAGATGTCAAAGTCCCGTGGCACCTTCATCAAGGCAGCCACCTACGCGGACTTCCTCAACCCGGAATACCTGCGCTACTACTTTGCTGCCAAACTGACGTCCAAGGTGGATGATCTCGACCTTAACCTTGATGACTTCGCCGCCCGCGTCAACAGCGATCTGGTTGGCAAAGTTGTCAATATCGCCAGCCGCTGCGCCGGTTTTATCAAAAAACTTGGCGATGGCCAGCTCTCCGCCCAATGCGCCGAACCGATGATGCTGGCGCGTTTTATTGCCGCCGGTGACGATATTGCTGCTGACTATGAAGCGCGCGAGTTCAGCCGTGCCATGCGTAAGATTATGGAACTGGCGGATGAAGCCAACACTTACATTGCCGATGCAGAACCCTGGGTACTCGCCAAGCAGGAAGGCCGCGAGCAGGACGTACTGGATATCTGCTCGGTCGGCATCAACCTGTTCCGCCAGCTGATGGTTTACCTGTCCCCGGTGGTGCCTGCCATGGCTGAGCAGGCGCAGGCATTCCTCGCGCTTGAAACACTGGACTGGCACAGCCGCCACGACACCCTGCTGGGTCACACCATCAACAAGTTCAAGCCATTGATGACCCGTGTAGAACGCGACAGAATTGATACCATGATCGAGGCATCGAAAGAGGATCTTGTGGAAGAACAGAAACTCAAAGATGCCCCCAAAGGGCCTCTGATAGAAACCCCCATCGCAGAAGAAATCAGCTTTGATGACTTTATCAAGATTGACCTGCGCATCGCCCGAATTGCCAAGGCCCAATACGTTGATGGCGCGGATAAGCTGTTGCAGTTGACTCTGGACCTGGGCGGTGAAACCCGCAATGTATTTTCAGGCATCCGCAGCGCTTATGCGCCGGAAGCCCTGGAAGGCCGCCTTACTGTCATGGTCGCAAATCTCGCGCCTCGCAAAATGCGTTTTGGCATGTCGGAAGGTATGGTGCTGGCCTCTGGCGATGATGATGGCATTTATCTGCTCTCTCCGGATACCGGTGCCGAACCTGGCCAACGGGTGACTTGATGACTCTGCTTGCTTGAGTTGAAGGCTTCATGACAGAAATCTTCGTCATACTGCTAAGCACTGCACTGGTCAACAACTTCGTACTGGTTCAGTTTCTGGGGCTTTGCCCTTTCATGGGGGTCTCCAATAAACTGGACTCCGCCATTGGTATGTCAGCCGCCACTACCTTTGTGTTGACGCTGGCTTCGGCGGCCAGTTACGTGGTGTATCATGGTCTGCTGGTGCCGTTTGATGTTACCTATCTGCGCACGATCAGCTTTATTGTCGTGATAGCCGCTGTGGTACAGTTCACCGAAGTGATGGTGCGTTATTTAAGCCCCCTGCTGCATCAGGTATTGGGGATTTTTCTGCCGTTGATCACCACCAACTGCGCCGTTTTAGGGGTTGCGCTGTTATCGCTTAACCGCGAGTTGAGCTTCTTCCACACCACCCTTTACGGGCTGGGCGCTGCGCTGGGGTTTTCGCTGATACTGGTGCTGTTTGCTGCCATGCGTGAACGCCTGGCAGGCGCTGACATCCCCGCTCCGTTCAGGGGCGCCGCCATTGCGATGATCACGGCGAGCCTGATGTCGTTAGCCTTTATGGGATTTTCCGGGCTTACCCAGGGGTAACCCTGTTTCCCTGACGCCTACGTTCGACCCCGTTCTTTTTTAGTCGAGTGACGCTTATATGGATACCAGCTCAGTGATCAGTCTTGCCAGCGCTGTGGCCGTATTAGCGGGCCTGGGCATAGGGTTTGGCGCCTTGCTGGGCTGGGTCAGCCAGCGCTTCAAGGTCGTGGGCAACCCCCTGGTTGAAAAAATTGATGCCTTGCTACCACAAACCCAGTGCGGCCAGTGTGGCTACCCCGGCTGCCGCCCTTATGCAGAGGCCATCAATAATGGCGATGCGATTAACAAGTGCCCACCAGGCGGTGACACCACGATTCAGGCGCTCGCGGACCTGTTAGGCAAGGAGCCGCAGCCTCTCGACGGCGAAGCTCAGCAGGAAGACCGTGTCGCATTCATTCGTGAAGATGAATGCATTGGCTGCACCAAGTGCATCCAGGCCTGCCCGGTAGACGCCATTATCGGCGCGGCTAAACAGATGCATACGGTTATCGAAGATGAATGCACCGGCTGTGACCTGTGTCTTGACCCGTGCCCGGTTGATTGCATTGATATGCTGCCAAGACGCACGCCGCTGACCCAATGGCAGCCGGTCACCCAGAACATCAGCACTGATGTGATTGCCAGCGATCGCACTCCCGTTTCGGAGCCGCTTCATGCCCCGCGCCTTTGATTTTCCCGGCGGTGTTTATCCGCCTGAGCGCAAAACACTATCAACCTCCCGCCCGTTAACGGTTGCGCCACTGCCCAAACGTGTCGTTCTGCCACTCAAACAGCACAGTGGGCGTTCTGCCCTGCCTTGCGTGCAAACCGGCGAGCACGTTCAACGCGGCACGCTGCTTGCCAAACCTGATGGCATGATTTCCGCTGCGTTACATGCCAGCATCAGCGGGCATATCAGTGAAATAAGTGACACTCACATCGTGATTGATGGCGATGGACAGGACACAGCTACTTATTTGCCGCCGCTCAACTGGCGCGAGACCGATACGTCTACCCTGCTGGCACGGCTTGATGCCAGCGGGGTTGTCGGCCTTGGAGGCGCAGGCTTCCCCACTCAGGTCAAAGCCCGCGTGCGTGAACGCCACGCCATCGACACCCTGATTATCAATGCCGCCGAGTGCGAACCCTATATCACGGCGGATGATATGACGCTGCGCCATTTTGCGGCCGACGTGCTTGAGGGAGCCCAGCTGATGGCTGGCTTATGTGGGGCACAGCGCATTCTGGTGGGCATTGAAGACAACAAACCAGAGGCTATCAACGCCCTATCGTCGGCACTCAAGGGCAGCCAGCCACTCCCGGTGGAAATGATCAGCATCGCCACTCGCTATCCAAGTGGCGGTGAACGCCAGCTGATAAAGAAACTGCTGGATCTCGAGGTTCCAAGCGCCGGGCTGCCAGCGGATGTGGGAGTGGTATGCCATAACCCCGGCACCTTGTTGGCCTCCCTCAAGGCCGTTCGCGATGGCGAACCGCTGGTGAGCCGTATTGTGACACTCACCGGCCAGGCGTTGGCACACCCAGGCAATTACCAGGTGGCCATCGGCACGAGCATGGCAGAAACGCTTGAGCAGGCAGGGCTTGACCACTCCCGCCTGGGCCAGTTGGTCAGCGGCGGCCCGATAATGGGAGCACAAGTGGATGACCTATCGCTGCCCGTCAGCAAAACCACTAATTGCCTGATCGCCGCCACGCCGGAAGAATTCCCGGCACCTCCCACGGAAATGCCGTGTATTCGCTGCGGCGCCTGCGAAACGGTCTGCCCGGCATCCCTCCTGCCTCAGCAGCTCCACTGGTACGCCCGCCAGGCCGATGATGCTCGCCTGGAACGTTATCACCTGTTTGACTGTATCGAATGCGGTGCGTGCAGTTATGTCTGCCCCAGCCATATTCCGCTGGTCGACGATTACCGCGGGGCCAAGCAGCGCATTCGCTTACAACAGATCGACACCGCCAAGGCTGAGCACGCCCGTCATCGTTTCGAATTCCGTCAGGCGCGCCTGGCCCGTGAAGAAGCCGAAAAGCAGGCACGGCGCGAAGCCCGTAAGACGCGCAGCAAAAACACCGTCACGCAGGAAGCAACAAAAACGACTGCTGATAGCAACGTGTCACAAAGTGAAATACGCCGCTTGAGAATTGCCCATACAGCGGCTCGTTCTGCCGTTCGTAAAGCCGAAAAAGCCCTTGCGCGCGCTGCTGAGCAGTCCCCGGAAGTCTCTCAGGAAGACCTTGAGATCCAGCTTGCCACCGCCAGGGAAAACCTGAAAACCACCGAAGCACAGTTGGCCAGCGCTCGGGAACAGGCATCATGATTCACATCACTTTTTACACAGTCGGGTCACCATGAGTTTTCTTCATCAATCATCTCCTACCCTTGGTGCGCCGCCTTCCAGCAGTGCCTCGTTAATGCGCTGGGTGCTGATCGCTACTCTGCCAGGCATCGCCACATTGACGGTGTATTTTGGCCTCGGTGTCATCACCAACATTCTGATTGCCGCTTTCATCGGCGTTGGCCTGGAGGCAATCATACTCCGCCTGCGACAGCGTGCGGTCATGCCGGTTCTGAACGACAGTAGCGCCCTGGTCACCGCCATTCTGTTGGGGGTGTCACTGCCCCCCGGTAGCCCCTGGTGGTTAATCGGTGTCGGCATGGTCGCCGCCATTGTGGTAGCTAAACAGCTTTACGGTGGCCTTGGCCATAACCCCTTTAATCCTGCCATGGTGGGCTATGCCTTACTCCTGGTGTCATTTCCTGCTTACATGACCTTATGGTCACCGCCGCAACCCATACTCCCTGACACACTTTGGCGCCAGGTACTTGGTGTGTTACCGCTCACTGAGCTGGATGCCCTGAGTGGTGCCACGCCTTTAGATGCCTTCAAGCATAAAGGCGAGGCGGTGATGGCCAGTGAGTTCTGGGCCAGCCAGCCACTTCCGCCAGGCACCTTGAATGCCTGGCAACATACCGCCTGGGCCTGGGCAGCGGGCGGTGCCCTACTGTTGTACAAGCGAGTGATCAGCTGGCATATTCCTGTCGCCATGCTCGGCAGCCTGATGCTTCTGGCGGCGCTGTTTTACGCTGGCGACACCAGCCACTTTGCGTCACCCAGCTTTCATCTGCTGACTGGCGCTGCCGTCTTCGGTGCTTTTTTTATAGCCACCGACCCTGTCTCTGCAGCCACCAGTCGGCGCGGGAAACTGATTTACGGCGCTGGCATCGGTGTGCTGGTCATTCTGATTCGTACCTTCGGGGGCTACCCGGATGCCGTGGCCTTTGCTGTCTTGCTGATGAACCTGTGTGTTCCGCTGCTGGATCTGTACAGCGACCCGCGCCCTGCGGGGCATGCCAGTGCCAGTCGCGGTCATCGCCCGCCGGGGGGCTCCTCATGAAGTCTGCCATGAATGCCCGCCAGGCCATGCGTCGCGGCGCACTTGCGCTGGGGGCCTTTGCCCTGGTAACGGCGGGTAGCGTCGGCGCAATTCGCGCCCTCACCGCCGAGCAGATCAGTCGCAATGCGCAGGTTTATCAGCACCAGCAGTTGCAGAAAGTCCTTCCGCCAGCGCTGGAAAACGTCGCGACCGAAAAGATTCTGCAAGGCGCTTTCAACCTGCCTGACGCCCAGCAACTGGGGCACCGTCAGCCCACTCAGGGCTTTACCATCAGCAACCCGGACACCAGCATTGTGATTCTACCGGTCGTCACCCGTGAAGGTTACAATGGTGAAATACGCTTATGGGTCAGCATCAACCGTACCGGGCAGATTACCGGCGTGAGGGTTAGCGAGCATCAGGAAACCCCAGGCCTTGGTGATAAGATTGAACGCCGCCGCAGTGACTGGATCACCCGTTTTGATGGCTTAAGCCTGGATAGCCTGCCTCCTCAAAGCTGGGCGGTAAAAAAGGAAGGCGGCCAGTTTGATGCCTTTACCGGTGCGACGATTACCCCACGGGCGGTGATTCAAGCGGTTTACCAGGCGCTTGTTTATGCTCAGCAAACCGCATGGCCCTACCTTCAGGAACGCTCAGAAACCCGCCAACAGGACGTGACGCCATGACCACTTTCACGAACCTTGCTCGCGACGGTCTTTGGAACAACAACCCGGCGCTGGTGCAACTGCTGGGGCTCTGTCCGTTGCTGGCCGTCAGCAATAGTGTGGTCAATGCGCTGGGGCTTGCCATTGCCACTCTGCTGGTGCTGATCGGTGCCAGTACAACGGTATCACTGATTCGCCAGCAGGTGCCGGACAGCGTCCGCCTGCCCGCCTTTGTGATGATTATTGCCGCCTTTGTTACCTGTGCGGAACTGCTCATGGCAGCCTATGCCTTTGCGCTTTACCAGATACTCGGCATTTTCATTCCGCTGATTGTCACCAACTGCGCCATTCTTGGGCGTGCCGATGCCTTTGCCTCACGCAATCCGCCACTGCCTGCCGCACTGGATGGCCTGATGATGGGGCTTGGTTTTGGCGCTGTTCTGGTGGTTGTCGGTGCGCTACGCGAAGTACTCGGCCAGGGCACTCTGTTGAGTGATATGGATCTGTTATTCGGCTCCATCGCCCGCCAATGGCAACTGACTCTCGTTGAGGAGTATCAGTTTCTGTTCTTCCTGCTGCCCCCTGGTGCGTTTTTTGTGGTCGGGCTGCTGATTGCGCTTAAAAATGCCATCGACCAGAATGCCGCCAAACGCGCAACGTCCGTCAAGAATGTCGGTACCAACGGTCAGCGGCGTGTGCGCGTGACTGGCACGATCAAATAGAGATACCTTCATGAACGCTGAAAAACGCTATGAGATCTTTGCCCGCTTGCAGGCGGAGAACCCCCACCCGACCACGGAGCTTAACTGGACAACACCGTTTGAGCTGCTCGCCGCGGTGCTGCTTTCGGCGCAGGCCACCGATGTTGGCGTCAATAAAGCGACCGCCCGGCTTTATCCCGTGGCCAATACGCCCGAGGCGATTATTGCGCTGGGCATCGACGGCTTGAAGGCGCATATCAAAACCATCGGCCTTTACAACACCAAAGCCGAAAACCTGATGAAGACCTGTCATTTACTGGTAGAGAAACACGCCGGCGAAGTGCCTGATACACGCCAGGCGCTGGAAGCCTTGCCAGGGGTTGGGCGCAAAACGGCCAATGTGATTCTTAATACCGCTTTCGGTCAGCCCACCATTGCCGTGGACACGCATATCTTTCGCGTGTCCAACCGCACAGGGGTCGCCAAAGGCAAGGATGTCATTGATGTCGAGAAAAAGCTGATTCGCCACGTGCCCAAAGTCTTTAAACAGGACGCCCACCACTGGCTGATCCTGCATGGCCGCTACACCTGTGTCGCAAGGAAACCGCGTTGCGGCAGCTGCATCATTGAAGATTTGTGCGAGTTCAAGGAAAAAACCGAATTAGACGCTTAACAACTGCTGATACGCTGCCTGCCATTGCGGCCATTCCCAGCGCTCAGTGAGCAGTGCTGGCGGACATGCGGCTGGATCGGTCAGCCAGGATTTTAACCTGTGTTGCAGGTCTTCAACACTGCCGTCATAGCGATAGTCAGATGGATAGAGCTCAGGAAAACACAGCCGGTCCGGCACCAGTGGCAGCATCCCCCGCTGAGCGGCTTCCATAATGGCCAGCCCCTGAAATTCATGCCAGGTCGTTGATACCACAATACCGCCTTCACTCAACAGGGCATGATAGTCACTTTCCGGCTGTGGCCCCCAGGCAATGATATGAGGCTTGAGGCGCTCTTTTGCTTCATCAAAAATCGCGGGTGACTGACGGAACTGTTGCCCCATCACCGCGAGCTCAAAGGGTATGCCCTGTTCACTCAGTGAAAACAGTGCGCTGAAAAAATCCTGCGGATTTTTGTCGTACTCCCAGCGATGGTTCCAGACAATTCTTCGGCAGTGATGAAATGCTTTAATTTTGCAAGATAACGGTATAATTGGAACAGGTAGTAAATGGGCATTACAACGTAGTGTTTCCAGCCGGTTGGCAGCGGGCAAATTTTCCGGCATTTTTTTTAAAAATGCGCGCGCCCCCGCCACAAAAGAGTCCCGGTTGTAAGCGGTATTAAACACGACGTCATCCGCTGCTAACGCGGCATAAAGGTTAACCATCTTGCCTTCTGCCTGAGGAGATTGTTGAGCTGATTCCGGGTAAGCAAACTGATTTTCGTGGAAATACACGACTTTTCTGGCGCTTCCCAGTACCGGGTAAAGGCCAATGAGCGTGGCCAGATCTACCATGGACGTCGCCAGCACCAGGTCATAATGCTGATTAAGCGTGGCGTGCTCTTTCAATGCCCAGGTCAATGGGTTACCGCGTATCCGCCAGCGAAAATGACGTGGCGGCAGGGCCAGATACGTCCAGTCTGCCGATACATGTGCCATCACCTGCTCTGCCCAGAACTGATGACTTACGGCGGAATAGGCAGATAACAGCAATGCTCGCATGGGGCTTCACCTTGGAATCCTTAAGACAGGAACGTTAGGGTCTGTTGACGTTTCATCACGAACCGCGTTGCCGCCTCAAAATGTGCCAGACAAGGCGCGGAACGCCGTTAAGGGTGGTTCCCTTTTCAAGTTTCGCAACGCAGTATGGCGAATTTTGAGGCGCAACCCGCAGGGCTGGGTCAGTTTTTATCCGCCGCGGCGTTAGTCGTCGTTCATTTGGAATAACCAAACGTCTCTCCTCCTGCCTTGCTGCGAATAAAAACTGACACCAGCGCGGTCGTGAATGAAACGTCAACAGACCCTAGCAATGGGTGTGAATAGACAGTGCGCACTTTACCAGCATTCGGCCAAGGTCGTCTTTGCCTTACGCTAGCCTGCTCATACACTGAAATCATAAAAGCAAAAAATTAAACGCCACTCAGCACCTCGGGAGAGTCAGATGGCCAATGTACTGGTAGTTGATGACGAGCCCAATATTGTTCTTTCATTGGAATTTCTGATGGAGCAAGCGGGTTTTACGGTCACAACCGCAGAGGACGGTGAAAAAGCCCTTGTATGTGTGGAGCAAAAGACGCCTGATTTAATCCTTCTGGATATCGGCTTGCCAGGCATTAGTGGCTTTGACGTTCTGGAGCAACTGCGTGCCCAGCCTTTAACCAAGCGTCTTCCAGTTATCATACTGACAGCCCATGGCCGTGAGGTTGAACGGGAAAAAGGCATGGCCCTCGGTGCTGATGACTACATTACCAAGCCCTTTTCAACCCAGGCGCTGGTTGAAAAGGTTCGTCAGCTGCTGACTGAGACGTCGTCATGAACCGGCGCGGCTTGCCCAAGCGCCAGCGGCTGATTGGTCTGTGGCTGTTACTCACTGGCATCAGCTTTCTGGGCGGTGCCATCTTTGCTGCTTTACTGGATGCCCAACTGGCCCCTCAAGGCTGGCAGCGCTGGGTGTTATGGCTTGGTAGCTTCTCCGGCGGCGCCACTATTTTTCTGGTTGGGCTATTGCTTGAACGCATGCTATTTACCCCACTGCGCCACCTGCAGGTCCAGCTTGCCAGGCTGGTGGCCAACCCGGATGCTCAGAATGAGCATCCTCCAGAAGGTTGGCTGAAAGGCCTGGGGCCGGACCTGCAACGCGTGCATGAAAGCTGGCAGGCGGACCGCACCCGGCTGGCAACGGCTCATACCGAAGGGGCTCGCAGTGCCGCACGCATCCGCCAGGAACTGGAAACGCTATTACAGGTACTCGAAACGCCGTTATTGCTGTGTGATCAGCATCGGCGCGTCATGCTGTTCAATCAGGCGGCTGAAGATTTTTTCCACGATCAGGATGGTCTCGGCTTAGGCAAACGGCTGGAGGCGCTGGTACCCAGCCCCAGCCTGCAACAGGCGCTGACGCAATTGCCCCAGGATGGCTCACCCCGCGAAATACTCGCCCCCTGCGATGAGCGCTGGTTGAAAGTCATCTTGCGCCGCGTTCCCGGAAGCGAGGGAGAAACCCTGCTGACCTTTACCGATGCAACCGCATCCTGGTCGAATGAAATGGGGGTACGTGCCGACCTTGCTGCCATGTTGACGCCCCTTCGCCAGCATACCGCCAGCCTGATCAGCGCCGCCGATGCGCTGATTCAGCTACGTCAACAGGGCGATGCCAGCAACACCCTGTGCGAGCGGCTCGAGGGCGTTATTCAATCCGAAGGCACCACACTGGGAGACAACGTCGCACGCGTAGGCCAACTGCTTGACGAAATGCAGCATCAGGGCGAGCGCCTGTCGCCGATGTGGTCGAATGATTTCTGGCAGGCACTGGATGAGCGGCTGGACCCGGCGCACCGCCTGATTACGCCCATTGGCATGCCTGCCTGGTTCAAGGGGGATGCACCGGCGTTGATTGCCTTAATGGCTTCGTTGGTTCAGCACCTAAGCGCTTACCTGCCCTCCAGTGGCTTTGAGGGCGAAGTTTGCCTGGGTAACAAACGCGTTTACCTGGATTTCATCTGGAAAGGTGAGCCGCTGCCTGAACGCGAATTGACCCAGTGGCACCGCCAGACACTGGATGTTCTGCCGCTCTCCCCCAGCGTCGCTGATGTTCTGCGTCAGCACGCCAGCGACACCTGGAGCCTGGCCGACAAAGACACCGGCTATGCCCGTATCCGCTTGCCACTGCCCGCGACCGAAAAGGTAGGTGCCCCAAGGGAACCCATGCCACCTCGCCCGGAATTTCACGACTTCGGCATTGCTGACCTGCCCCACCCGGATGAAGCACTTGCCACCCGCTCGCTGCGCAGCCTGGAAGTTGTCGCGTTTGATACGGAAACCACCGGCCTTGAATTGCGTCGCGGCGATACGGTCATCAGCGTCGGTGCCTGTCGCGTGGTCAATAACCGCTTGCTGGCGAGTGAAACTTTTGACCACTACGTTGACCCCAAACGGCCCATTCCGCCTGCCAGTACCGCTATCCACGGGTTAACTGACGCTGATGTCGTGGGCGCCCCACCACTGGATATCGTGCTCAGCCGCTTTCGCCAGTATGTCGGCGAGGCCGTTCTGCTGGCACACAATGCATCTTTTGATATGTTGGCCATTAGCCATCACGGTGTGGATTTTGACCTGCCTGTTCTGGATACCTTATTGATTTCCCGCGCCTTGGATGAAGCTCTGGATGGTCATGACCTGGATAGCCTGGCGGTGCGTTATCATCTGGCGTTTCCTCCCGGCACCCGTCACACCGCGCTAGGCGATGCCCGTGTCACGGCAGAATTATGGCTTGCATTGCTGCCACGCCTGGAAGCCCGCGGTATCAACACGCTGGAGCAGCTGTTGGCTTTGCAGGCCAACGCCTTTGACAAACAGGATGCCAGCGCATGAAGCCTCTCATTTGAAGAACTCTCACTTGAAAAACTCTCACATGAAACCCCTCAGTGCGGGATCGCGGCGCAATGAACGCCTGATAGCGCTTATCCTGCTGGCGATTGTGCTGTTCAGTCCGCCGCTACTCATGGCGGTGGATCGCTTGCCTGGCTGGGCCAGCCTGGCATTCTATCTACTGTTGGCGTGGGCCACGCTCATTGCCCTCACCGCCTGGCTGATGGAACGTTCGACGAGACAATAGCCGATGCGTAACGATATGGTCATTCTAGGAGCGGCCTTCAGCTATCTGGCGCTACTGTTTGTGGTCGCTGCCTGGGGAGACCGGCGCGCCGAAGCCGGGCGAAGCGTGATTGGTTCGCCCAGCGTGTATGCGCTTTCGATTGCGGTCTATTGCACTGCCTGGACATTTTACGGCAGTGTCGGGCGGGCAGCGGAATACGGGCCCAGCTTTCTGCTGATTTACCTGGGCCCGACGCTGGCCATGCTGATGGCACCTTTTCTGCTACGTAAGATGGTGCGTATTGCTGCCCGTCAGCGAATCACATCAATTGCTGATTTTATCAGTGCCCGCTACGGCAAGAGTTCAAGTTTAGGGGCTCTCGTGGCATTGATAGCACTAATTACCATCACGCCCTATATTGCCCTGCAACTGAAAGCCATCACCGTCAGCCACGCGGTGTTGATCAATTACCCTGCGTCACCCCAAGTCAGCCTGGGGAATGAGGGCTTCTGGCTGGATAAATCACTGTGGGTGGCGTTGGTGCTGGCCGTTTTCATTATTCTTTTCGGCACGCGTCATCTGGATGCCAGTGAGCGCCATGAAGGCATGGTGGCCGCCATTGCGCTTGAATCCCTGGTCAAGCTGGCAGCCTTTATGAGTGTCGGTATATTTGTCATCTTTGTGCTGTTTGCTGGCCCGCAGGATCTGTTTGCCCAGGTGACACTTCGCCCGGAACTGGCCAACATCATGCGCCTTGATAACGTGCCCGGCGGCACCACAGGTTGGGTCGGCATTCTGATACTGGCTTTTCTGGCGTTTCTCACCCTGCCGCGCCAGTTTCAGGTACTGGTGGTGGAAAATGTCGATGAAAATCACCTGACACGCGCCAGCTGGCTGTTTCCTCTTTACATGCTGCTGATCAACCTGTTTGTGATACCGATTGCCCTGGCAGGCCTGCTGCTGGGTGATGTCACCGGCGACCCGGACAGTTTTGTCCTGACCCTTCCTCTTTCGGCAGGCGTTGAGGCCTTGCCACTCTTTGTGTTTATCGGCGGGCTATCGGCGGCAACCGGTATGGTGATTGTAGAAACCATTGCGCTGTCTACCATGGTCAGCAACCAGCTGATCATTCCTTTATTGCTGCGCTTCCGGTTTCTGCCCGCCAGCCAACCGGGTCAGCTGGCCAAATGGTTACTCGGAATTCGGCGGATTGCGATTATTGCCATTCTCTTGCTCGGCTATCTGTATCACGCACTGATCGGTGAGTCTTACAGCCTGGTCACCATCGGGCTGGTGTCCTTTGCCGGCGTTGCCCAGTTTGCCCCGGCATTGTTGATCGGCCTTTACTGGCGCGGCGCGTCTCGTCTGGGGGCCATGCTTGGGCTGATGGCAGGATTTAGCGTTTGGGGCTACACCTTGCTGCTGCCGGGCTTTGCTCAATCCGGGTGGTTAAGCACCACGCTGATCAACCCAGGCCCCTGGGGAGTGGAATGGCTTTCGCCTTATGCGCTGTTTGGCTTGCAGGGCTGGGATATCTATACCCATTCTCTGTTATGGAGCATGCTGGCCAATGTCGGCCTGCTGGTGGGTGTGTCACTATTCAGCCGCCCCACACCGCTGGAACAGACCCAGGCAGCGCTATTTACCGAAGCCATGCACCCCAACCTGCAAAGCGCCACGCTATGGCAGGGGCAAACCACCCTGGGCGAGCTGCGCGAACTGCTGGCGCGCTACCTCGGCGCCTCCACCACCCAACGCGTTTTTGCCACGGCACCCGAGCCAGAGTCCGACAAACAGGTGGCGTCTCATGAGTTGGTAACGCGTGCCGAGCAGGCGCTGGCAGGTGCTCTGGGGAGTGCATCAGCGCGGGTTTTGATCAATTCTGTCGTACGCGGCGAAGCGCTGGATCTTGAAGGGCTATTAAGCATTCTCGACACAACCTCGCAGGCCCTGGAGTACAACCGGCGACTGGAGCAGAAATCCGACGAACTGGCGCGCATTGGCGATGCATTACACAAAGCCAATGACCGCCTCCGTGAACTTGATCGTCTGAAAGATGAATTTGTCGCCATGGTCAGCCATGAGCTGCGTACGCCACTGACCTCAATTCGTGCCTTTGCTGAAATCCTTCGTGATAGCGACAACCTGCCGGAAGAAAAACGTCAGCACTTCCTGGGCGTGATTGTGCATGAAAGCCAACGTCTCTCACGGCTGATTGAAGAAATTCTTGACCTTGCACGACTGGAAAGCGGCCGCTTGACCCTTGACCCTCAGCGCCTCGACCTCGCCGACATAGCCAGGCGCAGCGTTGATGCCATCTCACGCTTGCAGGAAAACCGCGGCATTACGCTTGACGTTGAGATCAGCGCAGCACCTGCCTGGATTACTGGGGATGCTGACCGTCTTGAGCAAGTCATTATCAACCTGCTGGATAACGCCGGAAAGTTCGCCGATAGCCAACACCCTCAGGTTTCCCTTCGCCTTTATCGCCACAAGCGTCATTACCGCCTGAGCGTTGAAGATAACGGCCCAGGGATCAGTGAAGATGAACGCGAAAAAGTCTTCGAAAAATTCCACCAGATTCAACAGCAGGGAGACGTGCCTCGCGGCAGGCCCAAGGGCAGTGGTTTGGGGTTACCGATCAGCCGCGGCATTGTTGCACACCTGGGGGGACGGCTGTGGGTGGAGGACGCTCCAACCCTTGGTGGCACCTGCCTGATAATGGAGCTTCCCGAAACGCCTGATGCATCAACCTAATGGCTGATACGCGAGCCACTGCGCACCTGCATTTGCACCCTGGCAACGAAGCGCCTGACGACCTCAAGATCGTACTTCAGCATATGAACCTCATCATCACGCAAGCGGGTCACTGCGACCCAGTTATCCACCGTCATCCCCTTACTCAGCTGATAACGTTGCTGGTCGAGGAGATTCTGCTGTAGCCGCTGGAACGTGGCCAGCAGAGTTTCCGCTTCCTTGGGAGTCACAGCGCATTGCCCGTTCACACCCAGCGCCAGAAGCCGCTCACGGGTGGATACCTGTTTCTGCCGATAGTACAGCGCCAGCAGGCGCACGGCACTGACCAAGGGCATCAGCCCCTGATGTTTGAGGTCAATTGCCTGCTCGAAAGGGGCTTGTTCCGGTTGGCGATTCACCAGATGCCCCCGGCGGTTTAACGCGACCGGCAGTTCGTCCAGTAGCACGGCCATTTCATCCATGAACAATGCCTGCCGTGGCAAGGTGCTGGCAATATGCTGCGCCAGCTCGTTGGCGAGCTGGGCATCACCATACACCGGAGAGAAATCAAGCAGGATATTGGTTTGTTGCACACGCTTGATCCGACGGTCCCGGGACCATAGCTCCAATTGCTTTTGCCAATCGCTTACGCGCTTGCGCCACATTGGCCAGCGCGCCATTACATGCCCCTGGCATAACGGAATACCTGCGTCATCCAGGCGTTGTGTAAAACGCTCACCCAGCGCCTGAAAATAACCATCGATCTCGCGATGACGATGATCAGGATAGTCTTCAATAATCAGGGCGTTATCCTGATCCGGGGCGAGAAGACTCTCGTGACGTGCGCCAGACCCCAACACCAGTACACAGTATCGCGCTGGCACGGGGCCCCAGCCCTGGCTGAGCATGTCTTCCAGGGAAGCATCAATGGCTTGCCGGTAAAGCCAGGCATTGTAATCACTGATTAATTGGCTGATACGCCAGGCAGGAAGGTCATAATGCACCAGCACCTCAACCCAGTGGCGTTGCCAATGGTAGGCCGATTCGAGTGTGTCAGGTGCCTGGGCCAATACACGCTGGAGAGGGGCAATCAGCTGCTGCTGACCCGTCGGTTCAAAAGGCGCCTGAAACAGACTCCGCCAGGGTGATGCACGGTGCAACCATCGCATAAGCTGGGCTAGGCGCTGGTGTCATCCGCCGCTTGCTGGCGGGGGTCTGGATCGAACATAGCATCGCCGACTTCATCAATGTATCGCTTGGCCTTGGTGACCATCATCTCATCGCAACCATCACGGCTTGGCAGCATATCCGAGCGTTCGAAGCGATGCTCACGGGGTCCACCTTCGTTGAGTGGCTGCTGAATCACACCACTGACACGATACTGGCCACCCTGCTCATCCGGTTCTGAAATGATCAGATAGCCAGCATATTCGACCGGCTCGGACGCTTTGGCCCGGCTGTTGGTATTTCCATCATTCGACCCTAAAAGACCCGAAAGCAGCTTTTTCAGCATACTGACTCCTTAACTGGCGAACGGCGGCAGCATGGCTGCCGCACGTATCAAAACGATATCTCAATACCAGCAGAGAAACGCCTGATTCAACTCTGCTGACGGCCTTTACCGGCGGCAATACGCAGACGCAGGGCATTCAGCTTGATAAAGCCTTCTGCATCTTTCTGGTCGTAAGCCCCTGCATCGTCTTCGAAAGTGGCAATCGATTCGTCAAACAGCGACGCATCTGACTTGCGACCTACGACCGTTGCGTTGCCTTTATAGAGCTTCATGCGCACGACACCGCTGACATTTTTCTGTGTTTCGTCAATGGCAGCCTGCAGCATGCGGCGCTCCGGGCTCCACCAGTAGCCGTTGTAGATCACCTCGGCGTACTTGGGCATCAGCTGATCTTTCAGGTGCGCTTCTTCACGGTCAAGAGTCAGCGATTCAATCGCACGGTGAGCACGCAGTATGATCGTGCCCCCCGGCGTTTCGTAACAGCCGCGCGATTTCATGCCCACGTAACGGTTTTCAACGATGTCCAACCGGCCAATACCGTTATCACCGCCCACTTTATTCAGTGTTTCAAGCACTTCATGGGGTTTGGTTGCTTTGCCATCAATGGCCACGATATCGCCCTGATCAAACGTCAGCTCAACATAGGTTGGCTGATCCGGCGCGGCTTCAGGAGAAACGCTCCAACGCCACATGTCTTCTTCTGCTTCGGCCCAGGGGTCTTCCAGAATGCCACCTTCGTAGGAGATATGCAGCAGGTTGGCATCCATTGAGTACGGTGATTTTTTCTTCTTGCTGGAAAAATCCACCGGAATGTTGTGTTCTTCGCAATAGGCCATGAGTTTTTCACGGGACGTCAGATCCCACTCACGCCAAGGGGCGATGACTTTGACGCCGGGTTTGAGCGCATAGGCACCCAGCTCAAAGCGTACCTGGTCGTTGCCTTTACCGGTAGCACCGTGGGAGATGGCATCTGCACCGGTTTCGTTGGCAATTTCAATCAGACGCTTGGCAATCAGAGGACGTGCAATGGAGGTGCCGAGCAGATACTCACCTTCATAAATGGTGTTGGCACGGAACATCGGGAAGACGTAGTCACGCACAAACTCTTCACGCAGGTCTTCAATGTAGATTTCTTTAACGCCGAGCGCCTGAGCCTTGGCACGGGCAGGCTCCACTTCTTCACCTTGACCGATGTCGGCGGTAAAAGTCACCACCTCGCAGTGGTAGGTTTCCTGTAACCACTTCACAATCACAGAGGTATCCAGGCCGCCGGAATATGCCAGGACCACCTTTTTGACATCGGACATTCTTGACTCCTTTTTAATGCAAAAATCATGAAAAAGCGTTTGCGAATAGCTTACGCAAAAAGCTCACATGAAAAAGACGATAGGCATCGTCATCGTTTGAAAACACTGAGTATAGCGTTCTGCGCTGTCAACGAATACCGTCAACGACGACTGACTGAGAAAGCTGTTAGAATCTGCCTGAAGATACGCACACATAATGACTTTTTTATCAGTGGCACTGAGCACCACTGACTCGCTATTAAGGAGAGCAGCATGAGCGAGGCAATTGCCCGCGATTTGATGGCACAGCGTTTTCGCAGTTACCTGCCTGTCGTGGTGGACCTGGAAACCGGCGGTTTCAATGCCGAACGTGATGCTGTGCTGGAAATTGCGGCCGTTACCCTGACCATGGATCCGGAAGGTAATTTGCTGCCCGATGCCACCTACGCCTATCACCTTCATCCTTTTGAAGGTGCCAATGTAGAACAGGCTGCCCTGGATTTTACCGGCATACGCCTTGACGATCCGTTACGTCGCCAGGTCGCCTTGTCGG
Organism: Halomonas sp. LS-001; assembly: GCF_052983955.1. Classification (NCBI taxonomy): domain Bacteria; kingdom Pseudomonadati; phylum Pseudomonadota; class Gammaproteobacteria; order Oceanospirillales; family Halomonadaceae; genus Halomonas; species Halomonas sp. LS-001. Next base: position 1,661,221 of record NZ_CM129816.1, on the reverse strand, counting down.
AAGAAGAAGCCTTAGGTGAAATATTCCGCCCTATCCGTAAGGCAATCAAGGCCCACGGCTGCACCCGGGCGATTCTGGTTGGACATAATGCCGCCTTTGATCACGGGTTTCTGAATGCGGCGTCGAATCGTTGTGGCATCAAACGCAATCCGTTTCATCCGTTTTCCAGCTTTGATACCGCTACATTGGGCGGTCTTATCTACGGCCAGACAGTGCTTGCCCGCGCCTGTCGTGCGGCGGGAATTGACTTTGATAACAAGTCAGCTCACTCAGCGCGTTATGACACTGAGCGCACGGCTGAGCTTTTCTGTGCCATGGTCAATCGTTACAAGGATCTTGGCGGCTGGCAACTCGCCCTGCGCGAACAGGCCATGGACGATAACGACAGTTAATTGCTCTGGTTAACCCATGGCCTGATCCTTCTCGCCTGGAATCGTATCGAGCGGGTGCAGGCATATACCCTTTGCGCTAAACTGTTCCACCAAATCGTTTCGCTAAACCGTTTTAACAGGTTATTTTGCTCAGCTATTTGTTGAGTATTTTGCGCCAAACAATGCCCGTTACTGACAATAGATGCCAAGGAAAGCCGACACTTTCCTTGGCATTCATTTGCATGATGCATGTCAGACAAAGCCCCGTTTTCAGGAGATAAAGCGTTTCCATGGCCCAGTACAATGCCTTTTATGCCCAGTCCGGAGGCGTCACCGCCGTTATCAATGCCAGTGCCTGCGGCGTGATTGAAGCTTGCCGTGAAGCTCCCGAGCACATCAACAAGATCTATGCCGGCCATAACGGCATCATCGGTGCGCTAACCGAAGATCTGATTGATGTGTCACAGGAAAGTGAAGAAACGGTTGCCGCCTTGCGCCATACACCGGGCGGTGCCTTCGGCTCCTGCCGTTATAAGCTCAAGGATATCGAAAGCCATCGTGCTCAGTATGAACGCCTGATTGAGGTCTTCAAGGCCCATGATATTCGCTATTTCTTCTATAACGGCGGCGGAGATAGCGCCGATACCTGCCTGAAAGTTTCTCAGCTTTCCGAGAAAATGGGTTACCCGCTAACGGCAATTCACGTGCCTAAAACGGTCGATAACGATCTTCCGATCACTGATAACAGCCCCGGATTTGGCAGCGTCGCCAAATATATCGCCACGTCTACTCTTGAGGCGTCGCTGGATATCGCCTCAATGTGCGCCACCTCTACCAAGGTGTTCGTTCTTGAAGTCATGGGCCGCCATGCAGGCTGGATTGCCGCCGCAGGCGGTCTGGCAGGGGAAGGCGATAACGAGCCACCCCATTTGATCATCTTTCCGGAAATTGCTTTTGATCGCACAGCGGTCATGGCACGGGTCGATCAGTGCGTCAAGGATTATGGCTACTGCGTCATCGTGGTGTCTGAAGGCGCACGCTATGAAGATGGCACCTTCCTGGCAGATGCAGGGAATACCGACGCCTTCGGTCATCGTCAGTTAGGTGGCGTTGCACCCACGCTGGCAGGCATGGTGAAGCAGGATCTGGGCTATAAATATCACTGGGCGGTGGCCGACTATCTGCAGCGTGCCGCTCGCCACCTGGCATCCAGGACAGACGTCGAGCAGGCTTATGCGGTTGGCCGTGAAGCGGTCACTCTGGCACTGGCTGGCAAAAACGCCATGATGCCTGCCATTCGTCGGGTTACCGATACGCCTTATCAATGGGACATCATTTCTGCGCCCCTGAAAGATGTCGCTAACCAGGAAAAATTCATGCCGCGTGATTTTATCAGCGACAGTGGTTTTGCTATCACCGATGTGTGCCGCAACTATCTGTCACCGCTGATCCAGGGCGAAGACTTCCCTCCCTTTGAAAACGGCCTGCCCAAAGTGGCCAAACTCAAGCTGGCCAAAGTTGAACGTCGCTTACCTGTGTTTACGCTGTAAGCCTGATATTAAACAGCCGTATTGAAACCATAAAGCCGAGTGTTTAATCACTCGGCTTTTTGCGTTTTGTGGGTTAGCGCAACAACCAGGACAGCACCAGTAGCAATAACAGGATGCCGGCCACGCCCTGCCAGAAAAAGCGCGAATCGTGGCGGTTGTCGCGCCGGTTGCGCCCTAGCGGTAAGCGCAGGGCATGGAGAAATTCCGACATCCGCCGAAAACGCAGTGCCCGCTGCGGGTCCAGCGCACGTCGCAGCGCATCATCCAGCTCAACGGAAATTTCCGGATTGGCGACACGTGCACTCCGGTAGATAAGCCCTTCAAGGTCGGTGTGGCTGCGTAGCTTGTCAGGCGTTAACTGGTAAGGTAGCTGGCCGGTCAGCAACCAGTAGGTTGTCGATGCCAGCGAATATTGATCGCTGCGCCGTCCCACGCTATCACCCAACGCATATTCAGGTGCGGTATGCTCGCCGTAACCTACCTGCGCCAGTAAAGCCCCTGAGTGACGATGACCATCCGCCTCGCGCACATGGCAGGCGCTGAAATCCGTCAACACCAGCTTGCCATGAGGGTCTATCAGAATGTTGTCCGGGTTGACCTGCTGATGCAATACATCACGATGATGCAACGCCTGAACAGCTTTACCCAGCTGATTGGCAATATCCAGACGCTGATTCAAGGTGGCCTGCGGGTGACGCTGTGCCCATTGACGCAACGTCTCCCCCTCAACCGGTGCCATCAGGTAATACAGGTAGCGTCGCGGCCGCGACGGCTCCATCACTTTGACCACATAGGGAGAATTGACCCGCTCTACGACCCACTGCTGGAGTAAAAAGTGTTCCAGGTAGGCGTTGCGTAACGAAAGCTCGGGGCTTGGTGCCTTCATCACCATTTCCCGCTGGGTATGGACATCGCGCACTCGATAGACACGTGACTGTGCCGTTCTGGCTAGCACGCTCAGCACATCAAAACCGTCAAAGCGCTCACCGGAAGAAAGTTCTGGCGGAATTGGCAGGTCACCGTAAACCTGGCCTGGATGATCATTCACTTCATCCGGTAGCTCATCGATACGCATAACCTGAAAACAGAACTGCTCGCCACCATAGCCACGCTCTTGAGCGCGTGACTTGGCTTCATCGGCAAGGCGTTCGCAGGCGGCATCCAGATCACTGGCATCCTGACGAATCAGACGTACATAATCCGAGGGCAATAAGGTGCCACGCACGGCTTGCGTCGTGAAAAGGAAAATATCCCCCTGCTTGAGCGCCAGCTGGGTGTAATCGATATCCACACTGCCATCCAGCCCCAACGCTCGCGACGGGTAGCGATAGCCGCCCAGATCCGTAATATGGTCGCGGGTAAGCTGCTCAAACTCAGCGCCACGGAGGCGAAACACCAGCGTATCGCCCATATGAAAAAGATGCCCATCACGATGGCGCAGCACCAGTGCCGAGAGTGACGAAACAAAACTGCCATTACTGACATGCTGGCTTTGACTGTAGCACCAGCTGTTCAGGGCTCTCAGCACACGAGTGGCAGAGACCTTGACATCCCAGTGATCAGGCGTTGAGAAGTAGTCCGCCAGAAATCCGCGAACACTGATATCTCCCGCCTGCTTGGCCAGGCTATTTCGCGCCACCGAATCACTGATGACGGCACATCCACCTTTGGCCTGAAGCAGCGCGGCTTCCGGAATTCGCACTGACATAGAGCTTCGATGTTCGCGATGGTCAGGTGCGACAAACGCTTGACCATAACTGATCAGCAGTTGAGCTTGGGCCAAGGGTTCCTCCTCGTGCAGTGAGCCAATATCATGACACTACCGTCTGAATATCAGCAGATAGCGCTATGATACACCGCTGATCTCCATACACCTAAGCTGCTGCCACCGACCTAGGTGTAACAAACCTACGTCGCATTGGTAATCACTCTCTCATCTTCGTATAATCGCCCTCCAATAAAGGCTGATAAACATTGAATCAGTCACAGTTTCGTGTTGCTTTATCATTTCGCAACTGACGTGGCATGCCAAACTCGTCTAGTGCGACCCCGTACCACCAAGGAAATTACGATGAACTTTGACAACATCCCCGCTGGTAAGGATCTGCCCAACGACATTTACGTGGCAATCGAAATCCCGGCCAACCACGCGCCTATCAAGTATGAAATCGATAAGGACATGGATGCCCTGATGGTTGACCGTTTCATGGCCACGCCAATGTTCTATCCGGCGAATTACGGATTTATTCCGCACACGCTCGCCGACGATGGAGACGCGCTGGACGCACTGGTCGTTACACCACATCCGGTACAGCCTGGCTGCATTATTCGCGCGCGTCCGATTGGCATTCTCAACATGACCGATGAAGCTGGCGAAGATGCCAAGCTGGTCTGTGTTCCTCATGCCAAACTGTCTTCGCTTTACGATGATGTTCACGAAGTCACCGACCTGCCCGAACTGCTACGCCAACAGATTGCTCATTTCTTCGAGAACTACAAAGATCTTGAAAAAGGCAAATGGGTGAAAGTTGAATCCTGGGAGGGCGCCGATGCGGCTCGCAAGGCCATTGAAAAATCGGTTGCTGCTTACAAAAAAGCCTAAGTCGCTGACCTGCATGGCAACATGCAAGTCTGCTGACGATTCGGGCCGCCTTAGGGCGGCCCGATTACGTTGCAATCAGGATTACGTCATCATTAAAACCGAACCGCGTCATGAGAGCGCAGCCCAAGGTAGGGAGCGTTTGCTGAGGTAAACTGTCCCAAGATTTCAGTAGTATCGATCCAACCATGATGATTCAAGGACATAGCGTGCCATCAATTCGTCTATTTTTAACCGTTACGACGGCCCTGGCCTTTAGCCTGCTGTCTTTCTTTGCTCAGGCACAGTGGTTTTCTTCGTCGGACGGCCAGGGTGACTTTCTGCCCGTACAGGAAGCGTTTCAACCCAGCGCCTGGCATGATGGCAACACCTTGTATATCGGCATGGAGATTGCCGAAGACTATTATCTGTACCGTCATCAATTCGATGTCGAGAGCATCGATGACGATTCAGGTGGCAACGCAAAGCTGGGCGCACTGCAACTGCCGGAAGGGACTTTCACGACAGATGAATTCATGGGGGATGTGTATGTCTTTCGTGACAGGATGGTATTTGAGGTGCCTTTTGTGTCCCCCCACAGCGGCCCGCTCCCGATCAGGCTGACGTATCAGGGCTGTGCCGATGCAGGACTCTGTTACCCCCCCGAAAAAGTATCCCTGCAGGCGGCCCAGTCTCAACCGCCAACGACATTTGTGAATTGGCAGCCAAGCGATTCGCCAGTCAGCGCCAGCACAGCGGAACCGGCGGCACAGGAAGATACCAGCCTTGCCAATCAGAATGACTTTAACGGCACACAGAGCAGCGATCGCCGCTTCACCACCTTACTCAGTGAAGCCAGTCTGCCACTGGCATTAGGGCTGTTTTTCATCGCTGGACTTGGGCTGACGTTTACTCCCTGCGTCCTGCCGATGATCCCGATCCTTTCCTCTATCGTGGTCGGCCAGAACCCCACACGCCCGCGCGCTTTTGTGCTATCCGCCAGCTACGTGCTTGGCATGGCGCTGACTTACGCGCTGGTGGGCGTTTTAATGGGCCTGTTTGGCGCTGGACTTAACCTGCAGGCTCACCTGCAATCTGCACCCGTACTTATTCTCTTTGCCGCCCTCTTTACGCTCTTCGCGTTGGCCATGTTTGGTGCCTTTAATCTTCAACTGTCACCACGTCTTGCCAGCCGTATCGATGGCTGGCAAGCACGCGCACAGCGTAGCGGCCCCCTTGGGCTTGCCGTGGCGGGTGCCTTGTCCGTGCTGGTGGTATCACCCTGCGTAACCGCACCACTGGCAGGTGCCATGGTGTTTATTTCATCAACCGGGGATGCATTGCTGGGCGGCGCTGTGCTCTTCGCGCTGGGTATGGGGATGGGGATACCCCTGTTATTGGTTGGCACCTTTGGCACCACCTTGCTCCCGCGTACAGGCAGCTGGATGCAGGGGGTAAAAATTGCCTTTGGGTTACTCCTGTTAGGTGTGGCTATCTGGATGATCGAGCGATTGGTCCCCGCCTCCCTGGCACTGCTTCTTTGGGCAGGATTAGCGATTGGTAGCGCCCTGGCACTCGGGGCACTCAATTTCAATCAACCCCAGGGCTGGGGTAGAGCCCGTCAGGCACTCGGCATATTGCTGCTCGCCTGGGGGGTAGCACTGGTGATTGGCGCGGCTCAAGGGGGAAGCAACCCTGTGCGTCCTCTACAAGTCACAATGACGACACAACAGAACTCGACCGCTCAAGCGCCATTGGCATTCAGTACTGTTGATAGCCTTACAGCGCTGGAAAATGCCATTGATCAGGCTGCCGCTCAGGACCAACCTGTTTTTGTTCATTTTACGGCTGAATGGTGCATTTCCTGCAAACAGTTAGAGCGTGAAGTCTACCCCACACCCACGGTGGCAGAGGCATTGAATGGCTATGTACTCATCAAAGCGGATGTCACACAAACCAACGCACGCAGCCGCGAACTTCTTGAACATTTTGACCTCTTTGGCCCGCCCAGCCTGCTGTTCTTTCACCAGGCTGAAGAAGTGACAGCGGCACGTATTCAGGGAGAAATTAACGCTGGCCGTCTGACCGAACATTTACAACGTCTGAATCAGTGGATGGCTGGCTAGCATTGCCAGCATACGCCTCTGTCAACTGGCACAGTTGTCGGTACCGTTATTGGTACCGTTATCAAACGAACGTTCGCCATTAGCCTGCTGTCCCTAGTAATGGCGTTACTGGACAACGGGGTCGTTTTTCGGCAAACTCCCGATCCATTATATTCAAAATATTCCGCATAAACACACTGTCTATTGAGCAACATTCGTTAACGTGTCGGTTTATGCGTTTTTTTGACACAGGTTTACTACGCCTTGCCTACCTGATTCGAGGCACCTTTCCTCGACGCGTACTATCATGGTTGGCCAAGGCATTAATTTTTTTCATTCTGGATTGTAGGGCGACGCGATGGATATCCGTAAAGTTAAGAAACTTATCGAGCTATTAGAAGAATCCGACATCAGTGAAATCGAGATTCAGGAAGGTGAAGAGTCTGTTCGCATCAGCCGCCACCCTAACGGCATGCCAACGGGCGGTTACCCGATGCAGCAATATGCCCCTCAGGCGGCACCCGCTCAGGCACCGGCTCAACCCGTCAGCACCACAGAGCCCGAGCCAGAAAATGGTGTGACTTATCGCGGTGAAACCGTCAACTCGCCCATGGTCGGCACCTTCTATCGCAGCCCGGCCCCCGGCTCCAAGTCCTTTGTTGAAATCGGCGATAGCGTCAAGAAAGGTGATACCATCTGTATCGTTGAAGCCATGAAAATGATGAACCAGATCGAAGCTGATCGCGACGGCATCATTGAAGCCATTCTCGCTGAGGACGGCGAACCGGTTGAGTTTGATCAACCCATGCTTGTCATCGCCTGATCTCCTCTTTCTGACACGGGTGGACTTCCCCATGCTGGACAAGGTACTAATCGCCAATCGCGGCGAAATCGCTTTACGTATCCTGCGCGCTTGCAAGGAACTGGGCATCAAGACTGTGGCAGTGCACTCCAAGGCTGACCGCGAGCTTATGCATGTGCGCCTGGCGGATGAGGCCGTCTGTATCGGCCCGGCTTCATCGGCGCAATCCTATCTCAACATTCCGGCCCTGATCAGTGCTGCAGAAGTCACAGACTGCAGCGCGATCCACCCCGGCTATGGGTTTCTTTCCGAGAACGCCAACTTTGCCGAACAGGTCGAGCGCTCCGGATTTACCTTTATCGGCCCGAGGGCTGACACTATTCGCCTGATGGGCGATAAAGTGTGCGCCATCGAATCGATGAAAAAAGCGGGTGTCCCTACCGTACCCGGTTCGGACGGCCCATTGGGTGACGATGAAGAAACCCTGCTGGCCACTGCCAACCGGATTGGCTACCCAGTGATCATCAAGGCAGCAGCGGGTGGCGGCGGACGTGGCATGCGTGTTGTGCATACTGAAGCCCACCTGCTTTCTGCCATTAATGTGACCCGCACCGAAGCCCATACGTCGTTCGGCGACGGCACGGTTTACATGGAAAAATTCCTTGAAAAGCCGCGCCATGTGGAAGTCCAGGTGCTGGCAGATGGCCAAGGCAATGCCATTCATCTCTATGATCGCGATTGCTCCCTGCAGCGCCGTCACCAGAAAGTGCTTGAAGAAGCGCCAGCCCCCGGCATCGACCCTGCCGCTCGCGCCAAGGTGCTGGAAGCCTGCCGTCAGGCCTGCCTGACGATTAATTACCGTGGTGCAGGTACCTTCGAGTTTCTGTATGAGGACGGCGAATTCTTCTTTATCGAGATGAATACCCGCGTACAGGTCGAACACCCCGTCACGGAAATGGTGACAGGCGTTGATATCGTCAGAGAGCAGCTACTGATCGCCTCAGGTCATCCGCTCTCGATCACCCAGGACGATGTCAAGGTCAGCGGTCATGCCTTTGAATGCCGGATTAATGCGGAAGATTCGCGTAATTTCATGCCATCCCCCGGCAAAGTAACGCTCTACCACGCACCCGGCGGTTTAGGCGTTCGTATGGATTCCCACCTGTATACGGGCTACACGGTACCGCCCCACTATGACTCATTGATCGGCAAGCTGATCACCTGGGGCGCTGACCGTGACACGGCTTTAACGCGCATGCGCAACGCCCTGGATGAGCTTCTGGTGGAAGGCATCAAAACCAACATTGACCTGCATAAAGACCTGGTGCGTGACAGCTATTTCCGTCAGGGCGGCGTCAATATTCATTATCTGGAAAAGAAACTCAGTTCCTGATGTGTTGAAGCCTGTTGGCCAACGGGGTGGCGCAGGCCGCCCCGTTTTGCTTTGTTTTTTTCGTTTGGTACGCCTTTCATACAGGCCCGTCTGATAATCGCTTTATCGTCGCTTTAAAGATCATTCCCCAGCTGCGCGGAGACAAATAATGCCCTGGCTACAACTTAGCGCTCATGTAGCGCCCGAACAGGCGGAATTACTCGAAGACCTGCTGGTTGATGAAGGCGCCACCGCCATTGCGTTACAGGACGCCCACGACGACCCTGTTTTTGAACCAGAGCGCGGCACGACTCCGTTATGGGAAGATACCATTCTTACCGGTCTGTATGATGATCTTGAAGGCATCGATGCCATGCTGGAGCGCTTACAGGCGGCCTGGGCCGAACATTACCCGGAAGAACCCTGCCCGGATATCAGCTATGAATTACTGGCTGATCGGGACTGGGAGCGGGAATGGATGGATGACTTCAAACCATTGAAAATGGGACAGCGTCTCTGGATTGTGCCTAGCTGGCATGCACCACCCGAGCAGGACGCCGTCAACCTGGTGCTCGACCCCGGACTGGCCTTCGGCACAGGCACCCACCCCACCACCGCCTTGTGCCTTGAATGGCTGGATGAACTGGCGGTTTCCGGCGAGCTTGAGCAGGCCAACGTGCTTGACGTCGGCTGTGGCTCCGGCATTCTTGCTATTGCGGCCTTGAAACTGGGCGCCGCCCACGCAGATGGCACCGATATTGACCCTCAGGCGCTACAGGCGAGCCGAGACAATGCCGAACGCAACGCCATTGACGATACGCGTCTGGACCTTTTCTATCCCGAGCAGCTGCCACCAGGTGACTATCCGCTGGTAACCGCTAACATTCTGGCTAGCCCTTTGATTGAGCTGGCGGAAATGATCGCCAGCCATGTCGCGCCGAACGGCCGTATCGCTCTGTCCGGGATTCTTGCCAATCAGGCCAACGACGTACTTGAAGCCTATCAGGCGCAAGGTTTGCTGATGGATGAGCCTACCCTGCGCGATGGCTGGGTCAGACTCACAGGCCAACGCCTGCAGCACGGATAAAATCACCAAAGACGCGGCATTGTGACGAACGACCTTCACCCGCAAGGCGAGTCGGCGTATCATGTGCTCCCCCATGCATCAGGCAAATCGTGACCATTACGTTATGAATCCGTTGACACCATTACCGACCATTGGCGAGCACCGACTGCTTAATCGCGTCATTCTCGCTCCGATGGCGGGCGTTACTGACCAGCCCTTCCGGCAGCTTTGCCGCCGATTGGGGGCTGGCTGGGTAGTGGGTGAAATGGTCACCGCAGACCCGAACTTATGGCATACCCGCAAATCCAGACAGCGCATGAATCATCGTGGTGAACCCTCGCCACGCGTCGTACAGATTGCGGGTGGCGACCCACAGATGCTGGCTGAGGCAGCGCGTCTGAATGCTGATTTAGGTGCTGAAGTCATTGATATCAACATGGGTTGCCCAGCCAAAAAGGTCTGCAATAAAGCCGCCGGATCGGCGCTTTTGCGCGATGAAATCCTGGTTGCCCAGATTCTTGAGGCCGTCGTCGCTGCCGTCGATATTCCCGTGACACTCAAGATTCGTACCGGCTGGTGTGCTGAAAGCAACAATGGGCTGAGGGTTGCCAGACTCGCCGAAGCCTCAGGCATTCAGGCATTGGCCGTACACGGACGCCATCGTCAGCAGCGCTATAATGGCCTGGCGGAATATGACACCATTGCCGATATAAAATCCCGGTTATCAATTCCGGTGTTTGCCAATGGCGATATTAACAGCCCGCAAAAAGCCCTTGAGGTACTAAGCTATACTCAGGCTGATGCTCTGATGATTGGCCGGGCCGCACAAGGCAATCCGTGGATTTTTCAACAGATCACCCATTACCTGACGCATGGCAGCGTCTTACCAGCTCCCACGCTTGCCGAACGCCAAGAGGTGCTATGCGAGCATCTCTGCGCATTACATACGTTTTATGGTCTACCCATGGGACCCCGTATTGCCCGTAAACACCTTGGTTGGTATCTGGATACGGATAGTCGCTTCAATGACGTCCAGATACGAGAATTAAAGCGCCAGTTCAATGTGCTGACATCCCCCAGCGCTCAACTGGAATGGATTCATAAGGCGATGGCTGATGATGCTAACGAGCGCCTCTTCGCTAAAGGAAGCCATGCCGCATGAAAGAACCGGCTATGTTAATGCATTCTGATTTACCCGATCCGTTATCCGGCAAGCCTTCCGATGCGCCTCTTAAGGACGTTGATGGCATATCGTCACCGATAACAGCGGCGCCGCCTCAACCGTTGCGTGAAGCCGTTGAAGCTTCCATGCAACGCTATTTCGAGCATCTTGATGGCGGAGATACCAGCGATCTTTATGCCATGGTGATGGCTGAAGTCGAGGCGCCGCTTCTAACGTCTGTACTGGCTTACACCGACGGCAACCAGACACGCGCGGCTGCGGTTCTCGGCTTGAACCGCGGCACGCTGCGCAAAAAACTCAAACACTACGGTCTTCTTGAAGGTGATGCTCCCTAAACAGGGCTTCGCTGTTTTTTATTCATCGTTTCTGCGTAAGAGCACCCCTAATGGCTGATATAACTGCAACTCCTGTGCGCCGCGCTTTACTGAGCGTTTCAGATAAAACCGGTATTGTTGAATTTGCTCGCGGTCTTTCCGAGCAAGGCATCGAACTGCTTTCCACAGGAGGAACATTCCGCCTCTTGCAAGAAAACCAGATTACGGTGAAAGAAGTCTCCGAACATACCGGCTTTCCTGAAATCATGGATGGCCGGGTCAAGACCCTGCACCCCAAGATTCACGGTGGCATTCTGGGCCGTCGGGGCCAGGACGACGCTGTCATGGCAGACAATGATATCGCGCCAATTGATATGGTCGTCGTCAACCTCTACCCCTTTGCCGCCACCGTCGCCAAATCGGACTGCACCCTTGAAGATGCGATTGAAAACATCGACATTGGTGGACCGACCATGGTGCGCGCCTGCGCCAAAAACCATGCGTTCACGACGATTGTCGTCAACGCCGATGACTACCCGCGCATCATGGGTGAACTTGCCGCCCAGGATGGCCAGGTAAGCGCAGCGACCCGTTTTGATCTTGCCGTAAAAGCGTTCGAACACACCGCCGGCTATGACGGCGCGATTGCCGACTTCCTCGGCCGCCAGATCAGCGAGGCTGACCAGCAGTTCCCGCGCACCTTTAACCTTCAGCTGCATAAAAAGCAGGATATGCGCTACGGCGAAAACCCTCACCAGGCGGCGGCCTTCTATGTGGACCCTGATGCCAGTGAACCCAGCGTGGCGACAGCGAAAATGCTTCAGGGCAAACCGTTATCCTACAATAACGTAGCGGATACCGACGCGGCTTTTGAATGCGTCAAAGCCTTTGAAGAAACCGCCTGTGTGATTGTCAAACACGCCAACCCGTGTGGCGTTGCGGTCGGCAATAACGCCTTGGAAGCCTACGACAAAGCCTTTGCCACTGACCCTACCAGCGCCTTTGGCGGCATTATCGCCTTCAATGTTCCGCTGGATGCCGAGACGGCGCGTACCATTATTGACCGCCAGTTTGTGGAAGTCATTATTGCGCCCGGCGTCAGCCAGGACGCTCTTGCGATTGTGGCGGAAAAACACAACGTACGTCTCCTGGATGTTCACGCCCACTGGCCAGCCAATACGCAGCCAACGCTGGACTTTAAGCGTGTTAATGGAGGCTTACTGGTTCAGGAGGCCGACCATGGCATGGTGGGGCGTGACGAGCTTACGATTGTCAGTGAACGCACCCCAACCGAACAGGAGCTGCGTGACCTGGCATTTGCCTGGCGTGTTGCAAAGTTCGTCAAATCCAACGCGATTGTTTACGCCAAAGCAGGCCAGACCATCGGAGTGGGTGCTGGGCAGATGAGTCGTGTTTATTCGGCTAAAATCGCAGGCATCAAAGCGGCCGACGAAAGCCTTTCTGTACCTGGCTCTGTGATGGCATCCGATGCTTTCTTCCCCTTCAGAGACGGCATTGATGCCGCTGCCGCTGCCGGTATTACCGCAGTGATTCAGCCGGGCGGCTCCATGCGTGACCAGGAAGTCATCGATGCCGCCAATGAAGCGGGCATTGCCATGGTGTTTACCGGCATGCGCCACTTCCGCCACTAACGCGAACCTGCAAGTGCCCACAAAAAAACCAGCCGCTCTTAAAAGCCGCTGGTTTTTTTATTAATGACGACGGTGAAATCAATCACACCGTCAGGCAATACCCTTTAACCAAGATTTTTTTAACCAGGATATTTAACCAAGGTCAATACATAAGTACTTGGTTTCCAGATACTCTTCCAGACCCTGATGACCACCTTCACGGCCCAATCCGGAGGCTTTGACGCCCCCAAAGGGAGCTGCCGCATTCGAAATCAGTCCGGTATTCACACCTACCATGCCATATTCCAGCGCGTCCGAGACACGCCATACGCGCCCCAGGTCCCGAGAATAAAAGTAGGATGCCAGACCATATTCGGTATCATTGGCCATATCAATCGCGGTCTCTTCATCATCAAACGGAAAGACAGCGGCTAATGGGCCAAACGTTTCTTCTTTGGCAACTTTCATGTCCTGTGTTACGGAACTGATCAAGGTCGGCGTAAAAAAGTTGCCTCCCAATGGATGTGGATGGCCACCCAGAATCAGTTCAGCACCATGATCCACGGCATCATGAACGTGCTCACTCACCTTTTTAACCGCATTTTCATCGATCAGTGGGCCAATGTTTACGCCCGCCTTGGTGCCATCACCTACCGTTAACTCGCTGTGCATCGCCACTGCCAGCTTTTCGCAGAAAGCATTCACCACACTGGACTGGACAAGGAAGCGGTTGGTGCATACACAGGTCTGACCTGCATTACGGAATTTGGCTGCCATCGCGCCTTCGACAGCCGCATCCAGGTCCGCGTCTTCAAACACGATGAAGGGGGCATTGCCACCCAGTTCAAGCGAAATTTTCTGGATATTTTCAGCCGCCTGCATCATCAGTTTACGCCCCACTTCCGTGGAACCGGTAAAGGTGATCTTGCGAACTTTAGGCGACGATGTCATGGCCTCGGCAATCTCTGCGGCACTGCCAGGCACCACATTGAACACGCCACGAGGAATACCAGCACGCTCTGCCAGAAGCGCTAATGCTGTCGCGGAAAACGGCGTCTGGCTGGCAGGTTTCACCACAATCGTACAACCTGCCGCCAGGGCAGCACCGGCTTTGCGAGTGATCATGGCGGCAGGGAAGTTCCATGGCGTGATGGCACCCACTACCCCAACGGGATGTTTGGTGACCACGATACGCTGATTGGACTTGGCCGCAGGAATCGTTTCACCATAAACACGACGGGCTTCTTCAGCAAACCAGCGCAGGAAACTTGCCGCGTAAACAATTTCACCCTGGGCTTCCTTAACCGGCTTGCCCTGTTCGTGAGTCATCAGCAAGGCAAGATCATGCTGATGCTCCAGCATCAGGTCATGCCACTTAAGCAGAAGGTCCGCACGATCTTGAGCCGTCATGGCTCGCCATGCAGGCTGAGCGGCATCTGCTGCATCAATGGCACGTAATGTTTCCTGCCTACCCAGACGCGGCATATCGCCCATGCTTTCCTGAGTGGCGGGGTTAATCACATTAATCTGCTCGCCACTGTCGGCGGCAACCCAGCTGCCATCAATATAGGCAAACGGGCAATATAGCTGGGTTTCTTTCAGTGCTTCCATTACAAGCTCCTGATCAAATGATAGCCCTATGGGCAAACTGTCTCACCTCCATGCTAAGACGAAACCGCTCATTTAACCAAGTGTCATACTGCATTTTTAAAAAAAACATCCGCCAGCAACATAAGGGCCTTGCACGCTGAGCCATCCACCAATTGTTCAATTGACCAGTGTCAGAAACTCTTGGCGAGTTGCCTGGTTGTTACGGAAATCTCCCAGCATCACAGAGGAGCTCATGCTGGAGTTCTGCTTCTCGACACCACGCATCATCATACAGAGATGACGCGCCTCAATAACCACAGCAACCCCTCGTGCCTCTGTCACTTCCTGAACAGCCTCAGCAATTTCACGCGTCAAATTCTCTTGAATCTGCATGCGACGAGCGAACATATCAACAATTCGTGCAAACTTAGATAGCCCTAACACCTTTCCATTTGGCAGGTAAGCAATGTGGCATCTGCCAATAAAGGGTAGAAGATGATGCTCGCACATCGAATACAGCTCAATATCTTTAACTAACACCATTTCATCTGTCTGGGATTCAAAAACCGCGTTGTTAACCACTTGTGTCAGCGATTGCTGGTACCCTGCGGTTAGAAACTGCATAGCCTTCGCAGCACGCTGTGGAGTATCCAGCAGCCCTTCACGCTCAGGGTTTTCTCCAAGCAATTGCATGATCTGGCGATAGTGATGGGCAATTTCGTCTGTCATATTTAGCCTCGTCAGTCCACGGAACGCTTGCACGGCAAACCATCAACGCGTTAAATCCTGTCTTATCAACGTTAATTCGTTTTGGGCAACCTGCCTGCCCTGCGAAATTAACGATAAATAACAAGCAAGCAAAACAAAAACACTACAAAAAATATACTTAAAATAGCTTTTGTACAACTAAATTTTAGTAGGTGATTATTTTAGCTTACTTTAACAACCCTGTGTCACAACGACGCTCCATTTTATGTCCTGCGCTGTGGCAGAGTGACACGCGCAACTGCTTACTCAATCGTTGCTGTGGTATTATTAACCATGAGTATTAGCGTCTTCTTTTGCACACCTCACGAAAAAGCGAGATCCTGCCATGCCAATGAGATCTTTATCATTGCAGTCATCAACCAAGTTATCTGTCACCTTGTTCAGTATGCTGCTGCCTCTGATGGCGAGTTCCTCGTTTGCCGCTGATGCCAAGCTGACATTTCCGGAACAGGCAACGGTTGGTGTGGAATTTATTGAGGACGTGACATTTGCTGATGGTGGGTCTTCCTTTACCAACATTCTGTTGCGCCCCAATCACGAAGCATCAACATCACACCAGTTGCCTGAATACTGCGTCATCATTGGTGACGCACTGCGTTCCGGGGAGCGCGTTCGCATCACGGCCCATGATGTTACCTGCATCGAAGC
This sequence comes from Halomonas sp. LS-001, assembly GCF_052983955.1. NCBI lineage: Bacteria > Pseudomonadati > Pseudomonadota > Gammaproteobacteria > Oceanospirillales > Halomonadaceae > Halomonas > Halomonas sp. LS-001. The sequence goes on along the minus strand of NZ_CM129816.1, from coordinate 1,645,243 downwards.
AGAAAACTCGGAAAGTGCCATTTTCTCAGGCGAAATAGATGCAGGGGTGTATGACACCGATGGCCAGTATGGATTGAACTGCGAAGATACCGATTGTGCTTTTGTGCAGGAACACAACTTCACATTAACGCTTAATAAATCGTTGGAAATCGAGGCACAAAACAACCCCTCTGCTGAAATCAATGCCCGACGTCGTCAAGCTGACCAGGAAAGTGAATCTGAGACCAAAGCAGACGCCGAGTAACACCCACGCCATTATCTCTCCTGGTTATTTTTAAACGTGGCATATTAAACGTGACATAAACGGGCCCTGATAAAGACAACTTTATCAGGGCCCGTTGGCGTTTTTACAGAATGCTCAGCATGCGCCTGAATATACCCTTTACGCCAACCACTTAGGCGTTTCCACCTGCATGCGCTGCTGCTCTAACTGACGTATCTGCTGATCCCAGTAACCACTATCCGCAAACCATGGGAAAGCCAAAGGAAAAGCCGAATCGTCCCAGCGCTGAACCAGCCAGGCGCTATGACGCATCAATCGGTAACTGCGCAAAGGCTCTACCAGCGCCATCTGATGACCAGGAAATGGCAGGGACTCTTCATACCCCTCACTGATTTCACTCAGCTGGGCACGTTGCTCTTGCGGCTCATCCACAGCCAACAGCATCCAGATATCCTGAATGGGCGGTGCCATCAGACAATCATCAAAATCTACCAGGCTGAAGTGCTCGTCACGCCCTAGCACGTTCCCCAGATGACAATCACCGTGACAGCGAATCTTCTCGATATAAGGCGGCAAATGTTGCCCGATACTATCGATGAGTTGGGTACTGACTCGCTCGTAAGCGCGTTGTTGATGCCTGGTTAAACGGCCGCTGCCTAATACCTGCTGCTGGGCGCTCAGCATACCCTCAACAATCGATAAAGCAGGTCGATGCTGAAACGCTTTTCGCCTGGCGACCGCGTGCAATTTACCAATCACCTGCCCCAACGCAAACAGATGCGCCGGGTTATCCAGTTCGGGGGCCTGACCAACGCAGTGGGGGAAAAGCGTAAAACGAAAACCGTCATATTCATGCAAAGACACATCATCAGCATTCCGCCAAGGCGCACTCACTGGCACCTGCGCTTCATACAATTCCGCCAGATAGTCATGTTCCTCCTGGATCACCTCAGATGACCAGCGCTCAGGGCGGTAAAATTTCACCACCCAGCGAGCCCCGGACTCATCGCGAAACATCAGTACGCGATTCTCATAACTGTTTAATGCAAACGGCTCACTACTCGGCTGAATGCCTAGGTTCTCAAAAGCGGTCATGATGACATCAGGAGACAGTGCGCTATAGGGATGACTCATCAATAACTCCATGAAAATACATCAGTCTATCACCCTGCCCCAAGCGGTGTACGAGCAAACGCCATTACCGAAACATCCGTGGCACCCGCTAGCCACGCAGCACTGGCTAATGACTGCACCGTGGCGCCGGTTGTTACGACGTCGTCAACAAGAATCACTCTCGCAGGCGAAGCCAATGTCAGCTGAAAAACATCCCCCAGGTTGTTACGCCGGGCAGAGCGCCCCAGCAAACGCTGGCTTGGAGTATCCACCGTGCGAATAGCGTGAGTGACAGCAAGGCCCAGATGCTGGCTTAGCTGTCGGGCAAACCAATCCGACTGGTTAAACCCCCGCTCCCGCGAGCGGCGTGTAAACAGAGGAACTGGCACCAGCACATCGCTATCACGCTGCCATTCAGCGTGACCACTCAAGGTGTCAAGATACAAGGCCACCATCAAGTTTCCGGCACGTGGCGACGCTTTAAACTTGAAATCATGCACCAGCTGGCGCACTGGCCCGCGATACAGAAAAGGCACATGAGCACTGGCAAAGGCTGGCAGGTCTTGCTGACAGTGAACACAAAGCCCCTGCGTCAAAGAGGTCAGCGGCTCGGCACACCGTTGACAGCACACCCTGTTCCACGGCATCCCATCAAAGCACTCCTGACACCAGGCTTTATGGGGCATAGGCTCACCCAGGCAAAAAGCACAATGCCCAGGCAATGCCTGCCGCAACTTTTTTTCCAGCCATCGAATACCTTGAAACCCACGCATATTGCGCCCTCCCTGGCAACACCGCCACTGGATGATACTAAGCCACCCAGCCTTTTTGATGAATATTTACATGGTTGATTGACATGTAAGAAAAGTTTGCTATTATATGCGCCAGTTGTGCGGATGTGGTGGAATTGGTAGACACGCCAGATTTAGGTTCTGGTGCCGTAAGGTGTGGGAGTTCGAGTCTCCCCATCCGCACCAATTAAGCGTTACTTTTCAATATCTTAGCTATTCCCTTCTTATTAAAAATGTCACTGTATGGTCAGTTTTAGGCATGCGGTGGTCAGTTTTCTAGTCAGTTTTTTTCGCGAACGAAGATAAAACGCCTTCCTTGGCACGTTTTTTTATTTAAGCTTTGCATCTTCCCAGAAATTATCATCTTCCCATTCTGGCTCACCTACCTGATCAGTAGGATTTTGGTCCTGCGGTTTTTTTACATCTTGATTTTGCATTTTATTTCTCCTTATCAAAAACTTAATGGGTAATGTCCTTGTGCGGACACTAATATGACAACTATTATCATTTGAGATTCATTATAATATAATACTTTTTCTTTTTTAAAATATCAGCCCGAACAGAGATATCCCTATGGAAGTCATCTTTTACTGGATAAGCATGCTGGCAGATTTTGGAACGCTAACGGCGATGGTTATTTCCATTTTTGCTCTTTGCATAGCCAGGCGCGAAATGAAAAACAATAGAAGTCAACGCCAGCAAGAAGCAAGGTTCAATTATGCAAAAAGAGCCATGAAACTGTATGACCTACTCATGCTGAATGAGAGTGATTTCCTGGAATTAGACGAACAGCTTCCGGTAAGAGCGACTGGGTACACTCAGAAGCATTTAGAGAGAATATTGCCTATAGATTTTGAAAGCATTATTCATGAAGCCAAGGTTACGCATGCACTATCCAAAAGCGTCACTAATACTTGCCCTTCAGTACAGATTTTTGAATATATGTCAGCCTTAAAATCATGCAAAGACAAGCACCTTGAACAGGCTTCTCGCCCTCCAGCTGCCAGAGATCCAATGTTCGTGGGAATAATGGTGGGTATGAACTTTGCGGATGAAAAGCATTACGCAATTGCCAATTTATTAGAAATTAAGCACCCTTACCAGTACCTTCGGCAGGCGCTTTTTGAACAGATAGAAATCGCCTATCAAGCATAACCCTCACCCTTTCGTGTGCGGAGAGTATTGCGCGCGTTCATCATGCGTCTTTTTTTTGGCTTAAGCTTGTAAACGCTGATTACCCTTGCCTTCGCTCAGCTGGCTGAGCTAAAGCAACTCTGGCAAACACATGATGAAAAGCAAGTCGAGCTATCCGAGCTTCTAGGCAATGAAACATTCACCGCAGCACTGGGCAAAGCTCAAAGCAAACTCACCGTTTTGAAATACGAATATACGCAGGTTAAGGAAGGCCTTAACCATTGGCGGAAGTTTTGCGCCAGCGAGTCATTGTGGCTGACTCTATTCGGCTTTTTACCCATGATAGCCAAAAGACGCCGACTTAAACGCCAGTTGTTTATCGACGAATACCTTGATGAGCAAACGCAGGATATCCTGGCACAGAATAGCAGTACCTCTCCTGAAAAAGCCCTGCAACTCTGGCTTGCACAACACAAGGAAAGCATTCAACAGTATCAACAATTTATTGATACCTTGAAGCAATTACAGCAACAGGTTCAGCAGGCACACCTTGAGCTGGAAACGGCTTACCGCGCCCTCTATCCTGACGATCCTCTCCCTGACTTTTTCGATGCTTTCGATCAATCACTCGATACCTCATTGCGCTTTCAGCTATTCGAGTTGGCCACGCACTACTGGGAGTCACGCTGGCTGGAGGAATGCAAGGCGCGCCATAAAGAGTTGGCAGAACAAACCGCCAAGAAAACTGAAAAAACAGGATTGAAATCTGTTCTTCCCCGTTGGCGCAGGCGTATGATGCTTACGCCTTGTATCGTTTCAACGCTTTACTCGCTGCCTAAGCACATGATTTATAGTGAATATTTAAGCAAGGATGATTATCGATTCTATTATCTGATTAACAAAATTGATCTACTGATCATTGATGAGGCAGGACAAGTGGCTCCTGAAGTGGCTGGCGCTTCAATGGCGCTGGCTAAGCGTGTGCTTGCCATAGGGGATGTACATCAGATCAAGCCTGTTTCACAACAGCTACCAAGCGTTGATATTGGCAACCTGATGCATGAAAAGCTGATAGCGGACAACAACGCCTACGAGGCCCTTCAAGATGGTGGCCGCTGCGTTGTCAATGGCAGCGTTATGCGCATTGCTCAGACTACCAGCCAATATCACTACTTACCTGATGCCGAACCCGGAATGTTTCTGCATGAACATCGGCGCTGTTTAAGCAGTATTATCGCCTACTGTAATGAACTCTGTTACAAGGGGCTACTACAGCCATTACGCGATACACCAGCCGTGGAGCCGGCGCTCCCTCCTTTTGGGTATGTGCATGTCGATGGGCGTGCCGAAAAACCGCCGACAGGTAGTCGGATCAACCGGCAAGAAGCCATTACCATTGCGGAATGGCTGCTGGATATAAAACCTCAGCTGGAAAAGACCCACGGGAAAACACTTGAAGAGATTGTCGGGGTTGTCACTCCCTTTAAGGCACAGGCAAATCTGATAGAGGAAGAATGTCGCACACGTGGCATCCGTGTTGACAATGCAGCATCAGATCTCTCGTCCATGACAACGCCATCCATGACAGCACCGTCCATGACAATAGGTACAGTGCATGCTCTACAGGGAGCTGAACGACCCATTGTTGTCTTTTCGGGAGTTTACTCCCGGCACGAAGACGGGAACTTTATTGATCAGGACCCTTCCCTGCTTAACGTTGCCGTTTCACGCGCCAAGGATAGTTTTATCGTCTTTGGCGACATGGATGTCATTGCAACAGCTGCTTATGGCTCACCCAGACAACTTCTGGGGAACTACCTATTCAGCTGCGAAGACAATGAGCTGAATTATATTGCAAGCTCTGTACGGCCTGATTTGCAGTCACACTGCAAGGCACCAAGAATGATTAATGATTCGCATGAACATGATCAGTGCCTGAAAGACTTGCTCAACACTGTCCAGCATCGCGTTGATATTGTGTCTCCCTGGATTTCCCTGGAGAGGCTGCAAACCACTGGGCTACTTGAAGCATTATCAAATGTTGCCCAGCGAGGGGTGAAAGCGACAATATTTGTCGATCATCATTTCAATACAACCAATGGTAACCAGCCTTGTGAAACGAAAAACAAGCGTTTCAGGCATTGCTGTGAAACATTAGCCGCTAATGGTTTGAAGGTATACGTGGTTAATCAGGTACACAGCAAAATGGTGATGGCCGATAAACAGTTTATGATTATTGGTTCTTATAACTGGGGAAGTGCTGTACGCGAAGGTAAATACAAAAACATGGAAACGTCAGTGTTCTTGCATGGTGACCTTTCAGATGAAATCAGCCTACAGCTAGAAGCGTTAAAGGGACGCATTTATCAAACTTTCTGTATCGAAAAAAATCAACTTAATGTTGACCAGGTAGCCTCTCAGGTTTAACAGCGTAATATCGGTAGAGCAAGTGTCAGGTATGGAAAGCATCCACACCTGACACTTTATTGTCTTACAGCATTGTCACGTTAACCCCATCAGCGCTTCGGCGAGTTTAACGTCATCGTAATAATCACTGTCGGCATTTTGCGCTACCAGGTCGGTGTCGATGATCTGAACGCCCATTTCTTTTATCGCTTCCACCTGCCTGGGTGTGACGCTCAGCAACCGCGAATCAAACAGCATAAAATCAAGGCAAGACTGACCGGAGGGTTTCGTTTGTGACTGACAGGATAAATGCTGGTTAAGAACACGCACCTGATCGACCAGTGTCATGCCCAGGGTTTCAAGATCCGTTCCTAAACTTGGTATATACACTTTTGGCGCCTGATTTTTATCGAGGGCTTTGCTCACCCCTTCGGGCAGCAGATTGGCAATCACGCTGCTGTAAAAACTGCCGGGAGGAAACACCAGCAGTTCGGCAGACTCGATCAGCATACGGGTCTCTTTACATACCCTGGAGGCATCCTGAGCATCAATATCATCCGCCTCGCCCGACAGTTTTATGGCTTTTATCGGCGAATCAATGCTTGCGGTTTCTTTTCCGGTAAAGCCATGCTGACCAATAATGGATCGGCCATTTTCCAGTAATACTTCAAGCTGAAGATCAGCATCGGTGGTGGTACGCACGATGCCACGGGTTTTAATCAACTGGCCAAACAAAAAGGCAATGGGGTCCAGTGAGCGGTTATGGATAAGATACCCGCCCGTCAAAATCAGATTCCCAACACTGGCCCCCGCCAGGTTAAAATCCTCGGGCATATGCTGATAGAAAGCGGCGATGTAACTCTGAATCAATGAGCGCATCGGCTCAGCAATGGCCTTTAGCAAAGGGTGTTTAGCGCTGACAAGTGTCTGCAGGCGGTGCTCAAGAACCGCCTTTTCCTGTTCTTTTGAACGTTGGTTTTCAACCAGCCGGTGCGAAAAAAGAGCGGCAACCTCAGGATGCCCCGTGACTGAGTTATCCGCTAACGAAAGTAGGCGTGCGCGCAAATCGCCCACAGCTGGCATGGAGAAAACGCGACGCAGCTCTGCTGAGCTGCCCCCGGAATCAAAAGGTGTGACAAGATGAATAGAGTTATGGGTATAGTCAGTCAGGACGTCAGAAAACTGCCGCAGCGCTGTGCCGCCACTGAAAAAAAGCACTTTGGGCCCCAGTTCTGGCGCTTTACGATATCTGGCAAGGCGCAGCGTCTGCCCTTTGGTAAACTCACGAGACATCTTTATTTTAGGGCAAGCAATACGTTTTTTATTCATACAACCCTTTGAAATTTAACCTATTCGTAACACAAAAAATGGCACGGTTACGTATAGTGATTGCCGCTCAAAATCGCACTTTTTACGGTGAGGCCGTCTATCAACGCATCAATTCTGGAGCACTTCTATTTTCTACGATTTGAAGTTGAAAATCACTTCGAGTTAATTGAAGTTTATATGACGCACCCCAGTGCTTCCATGGCGCGGCGCATCATTGATCGCAAGGGTTATCGAAGCACTCTGCTGGAGAAAGTAGAGCTTGCGGTTGCGGTTGATGTACAAAGACGCAAAATTGACGGCTCTGGGTTTCAACAGTCCAAATCTCTGGAACGCCTGGCAACACTGCTTGATCAGCTGGGGCAAGCCTGCATGGAAGTGACGGACATAAAGTCACTGAAACACCTATCGGACAAACGCCGTAAAGAATACGCCAAGCTGATTCGCTGGGTTGGCAAATCATTGAAGCTGGTCATTATCAATATCGATGATGCCAATACCCGCCAGGGTTTAAAACTCGGCCGCCGGATACCGAAAATTTCTGCCCGCTTGTCCAACACGTCTGAAGCGGCTAATGGCGCCGTGCTGGATTTCCAGATTCATCGAATGACACAGTTACTCGCCGAGCTGGCCGATGCCCTGCTTGCCGCTAACTTTGGCCCCGCCGTGCGTCTGCAGAATTACAAGCAGCTAAAAAATGCGGCACACGCCATTACCAACCAGGAAGGTGATTTCACGGTTGAGCGGCTTGCTTTGACCCGCAGCGGCAGTACTATCGCGACGCTTAAGGCGGAACATGCGTCCTCGGGTAACGTGATGGCGGTTTACAAGGAAGGGCAAAGCCAGAAAGTCATGGAAGAGCTCTCAGGGGTTCATCAATGGCAGCAGGTTTATCCCAAGGTGGCCCCCACGGTGCTCTCCCATAATGTCGAGCCTGGGAGCGAACTGGCTTCCATGGTGATTGAACACCTACCTGGCCGAACGCTTGAGTCAATGCTGCTGAACAGTCAGTGGGAGATGGCCTATCAGCTTGTCGATAAATTGCGTAAGACACTGAGAAAAATCTGGAAAAGCTCGCGTACGCATGAGCCGCCTCACCCCGAGTACATGCAGCAATTACGCAAACGCATGCCCGAAACGTATCAGGCTCACCCGACGCTGTTTCAGAGTGACCAATCCATTTGCGGACTCACACGCCCCAGTTTTGACAGCTTGATGGATCACGTCGAGCGCCTTGAATCCCAGGTGCGAGCCCCCTTTTCCGTTTTGATTCACGGTGATTTTAACGTCGATAACATTATTTACGATGAACTCAAAAAGCGTATTTATTTTATCGACTTACACCGTGCGTCCTATTCTGACTATGCTCAGGATCTATCGGTGCTGATGGTATCCATCTATCGACTGCCGGTTATGGATGCGTCACCAAGGGCAGAGTTAATGCGCTTGATCCGCCTGCTTTATCAGTTTGCCCGGCGATTTGCCAAAGACACTCACGATGCAGACTTCGATGTGCGCCTGGCCATTGCGTTAGGACGCTCTTTTGCCACTTCCACACGGTTTATTTATGACCGGAACTTTGCCCGAAAACTTGCACTGAGAGCGAGCTATCTATTGGAAGCCATTACACGTTTGAAATCGGAAAACTACGCAAAGTATCGACTTCCTCTTGAGGATATTTTTAATGATTAATCAGCGGGTTGCTGTCGTTGGAATCCCTGGAAAGTGGTCAACGGAAGTCTTGGCGAATCATCTGGAACAGCGCACCGGCTTTCGCTGTGTTGTCGATATGTCAGAGGTCGTGCTAGAGCTTGAAACCGGTAAGCTGCGTTACCGGGATATTGTTCTTAACGAACTTGACGGGGTGGTGATCAAGAAAATAAGCGAAGCCTATTCCCCATCCACCGACGACCGGTTACGCATGCTGAACCGGCTTGAGGCCGATGGTGTTCGCTGTTTCAGTAGCCCATCCCAGGTCATCCGCCTGATTAACCGGCTGGAAGGCACATCTGCCTTGGCCTCAGGCAACATCGCCCTTCCCGAGACACGCGTCACAGAAAGCGTCGAGGCTGCTTTAAAGACGATTAAACACTTCGGCACTGCGATTTTAAAACCGCTTTACTCGACCAAAGCCCGTGGGATGGTCGTATTAAAAAAGCAGGATGGGATTGCGACTAACACGCAAAAACTCAATAAGTTTAAAGACAGACACGGCCTTTTCTATCTGCAGAAATTCGTTAATCTGGGCGGGCAGGATCTAGGCATGGTCTTTCTGGGTGGTCAGTATCTGTGTACTTATGCACGCGTCGGTGATGCCAACGCATGGAATACGACAATACATAGCGGCGGTAAGTATAAAGCCTATGAACCCAGCCCTGAGTTGATTGAGCTGGGAAGAAAAGCACAGGCCTGCTTTACACTCAGTTTTACCACCGTTGACATCGCCTTGACCGATGAAGGCCCTGTGGTCTTCGAGGTCTCTGCCTTTGGCGGATTCAGTGGCGCGCAAAAGGGCTGCGGTATCGATGCCAGCGAAAAGCTGTGTGAGCATATTCTTGATGAGTTAGAAAGGACCGCTGAATGATCCCTCTGTTGGATGATGCGCAGATCGCAAAGGCGAAAGCTGCCTGCCAATCAACACTCTCTTTAACGTTTAAGGGGCTGACATTACACATATTGGCGGATGACGCTGTTCTTTTGGACTATCTCAGCGACTATTATGCAGCACTGGCCTGCCATGCCCCGCCTCCCTCATCTGCTCAACATGCAACGCTACGTGTTTTTCTTGTTAATCAACTGCCTGAGACGCATGGCATTGACTGGACGCCCGTCAAGCGCAACAAAATCAGCCCGCTTGGCCTGAAAGAAGCCTACTGGGATTGCCCTCAGGGCCGCTGGATCCACAAAACCCGCACTGGCATCACCCTGCTTCAATCACTGACGGACCCTGTGGCCATTGGCGAGCTAACCCAACACAGGTCCCAGGTTGTCAACTTCATTAATAACCAGTTTCTCAATCAGCAGCAGCGTTGCGGATACCTTCTGGGGCATGCCTCAGCGTTTGAACGCCAGGGGGCCGTGACGGCAATTGCCGCAAGCTCCGGTGGTGGCAAGTCAACCTTGATGCTGAAAGCTCTGGAAAATGAAAGTGCGCGTTTTCTTTCCAATGATCGTATTCTGTTTCAGCCAGGCAGCGGGCAGGTTGAGGTACTGGGCGTTGCCAAGCACCCGCGCGTTAACCCGGGGACACTGCTTAACTCGCCACGCCTGGTGAACCTACTGCCTGCCGAGGAACGCCGTCATTTTGATGGTATGTCGAAACGTCAGCTTTGGGATATCGAGCAAAAATATGATGTCCTGATCGACAATGCTTATGGCAAAAATAAAACCGCGCTTTCCGGCAGCCTCAGCCATCTTATATTGCTGGATTGGTCCCTGGATTCGACGGTGCCGACTGCATTATCGCCTGTTGATATTGAGCAAACACCCAAGGCGCTTGAAGGCTTACGCAAAGGTCCAGGGCCATTTTTTCAGCAGGAGGATGGCCACTTTCCTGATGAACATACCCCTGACTGCCAACACTATGCCAAGTACTTAAGGGGCGTTCAGGTGATGAGGCTGACGGGTATCATCGACTTTGCGCGTGCCATGGAACTGCTCCAACGCGAAGGTATTCTGTAATGGCAGCACTCGCGTTGATACGACACGGTGAGTACGCCCAATTGGCACAGACCCCCAGCGCCCTGCAGCCCTTTCCGCTCACCCGTAAAGGGGCGGAAGACGTTAGATGTCAGGCGCACCAATTTGGCGAGTGGCTATCCACATCAGGCTATCAACTCAACACTGAGATACACTGTTCAACGTTATTACGAGCATGGCAAACTGCGGAAATCTACCGTGAAGAGCTAGCTGCTGTAGGTGCGGGGCACCTCTCTACGCGTAGCTTTTCGGCCCTTTGTGAGCGCAGTGTCGGAGCGGTGGCCAATTTGAGCGTCAAGGAAATCGAAAGCATTGTAGCGCTTGACCCGCGCCTGACAGCCCTGCCAGAAGGCTGGAAATCCACCAGCGATTTCAGACTGCCTTTCGAGGGCGCGGAATCGCTTCTGGAAGCCGGAGAACGGGTAGCAGGCCATCTAAGCGCTCTGTTAGAAGCACAAGCCGCTCAAGAAACAGGTCGACGATTACAGATTATTGTTGGCCATGGCGCCTCAATCCGCCACGCTTGCTATCATCTGGGTGTCATACCTTTCAGCGAGATTCATCGGTTAAGCATGTTTTACGGCCAGCCGGTTGTCTTTGAACGACAGGAGCATGACTGGAGCCGAGTATACGGACACTGGAAGCATCGCCAGACAGTAGACCCAATCGATTAAAATAGTGACTTACAAGATGGCAACGACGACTGCGTCAGACTTTATTCCGAAGGTAAGAAAACAACCGTATCATAACGCCATCCTGGCACGCCTTCCCACCACCTGGGTTACCTGGCCAGAGGATTCAGACTCGGTCAACCATGACGATGCGTTATCGACGTTTTTAAAACGCTCGCAAAAAAGCGGCTTTGCCTGGCCCAAAAATCCCGTTGTATTTATCTCTGACCCGCATGCTGATGCCGAAGCCTTCGAAGCTTCACTGATCGCGGCCGGGGTTATTGAGCGTGATGGTGCTCATCCGGGTGAATATGAGCTCACCCGGTTTGGAAAAAAAGCGGAAATTGTGGTGGGCGGTGACTGCCTTGATAAAGGGCCTAGCAACCTCACCCTGCTGCGCAGTCTGGCTCATCTGTATCGACTCAAAGCGGATGTTGCCCTGCTGGCGGGCAACCATGACCTGCGCCTGCTGATGGGTCTACTTTCCCTGGAACGAGAGAAGGATGCTGGCAGTCAGCATCTTTTTGTGCGCATGGGCAAAAAGGTGATTCCTTTATTCAAGGAAGTCTTCGATCAGTATCTTGCCGATACGCGATGGGACAGTGAAATCCCTTCGGAAGCAGCGTGCCGTAAAGCCCTCTTCCCGAGCGAAGCCTGGTTTGAAAATTTCCCGTTCTATGCGGCAGGGTTTCTTACCCCTGAGGGAATATCACGCGAGATCAGTAAAATGCAGAGCAAGGCCCAGAGCTTTGAAGCGCATTGTACAAAGGCCGGTCTGTCGTTACAGCAAGTCTACGCAGCGGCCATGAAATGTCGTTCACTGTTTCTGAAGCCTTCTGGTGAGTTTGGCTGGTTTTTCCGCCGCATGCGTCTGGTGAAAAAGCGGGGATCGTTTTTATTTTTGCACGCGGGACTGGATGACAACATGGCGGAGCTAATCGCCAATCATGGCGTCAAACATGCCAATCGGGCTTTCAAAAAGAACCTGATGCATCAGAACCTGTTCAGTTTTTATTACGGGTCACTCGCCAACACTTTCAGAACAAAATACCGTAAAGCAGACCTACCACTCACCCAGCATGGCGCCAATGTGGCACGTAAAGCAGGCATACAGGTTTTGGTTCACGGTCATATCAATCAGCATTTTGGCCAACGCGTAACCCTTAAAAATGGCCTCATTCATATTGAGGCTGATATTACTCTGGATGCCAATTCTCGCCAAAAGGAAGGACTGGAAGACCATGGTATGGGCGTAACGCTTATCGATAAAAAACGTGGCGTTATTGGCCTAAGCTGCGATTACCCCAGCGCAAAAGTCTTCAAGCCCAATCGCAAGGGGCAACTGGCAGGAGCTTACTAGATGAAGTCTAAAACAAAATTCAGCCACGATTCGTTGCTGGATCGTCAGTCAACCCATGAGCTTTTAATGACGCTGGCCAATGCGATTCAGGCAGGGGAACTCACGTTTCAGGAAAGTGATGATGATCTGGTTTTATCCCCTCAGCCGCTGCTACAGGTCTCCCTTAGGGCAAGTGACGAAGACGATAAGCAGGAAGTGGAAGTGAAGATCAAATGGCGCACCAAAGAAAAAGCCATTTCCGACACGCCCCCCAAAATCAAAACCAAACCAGGAAAGCGTTAAGACCACGAACCGCCTGGCAGGCTACACGACTCAAAGGAACCTTCATGTCCCTCCCGCTTAGTAAAACCAAGGCCAGTTTCTATCGTCGTTTATTTGTTGCCCACTTGATTGATCAGGGAGTCGCGAGCGTACCGGCGTTGATTGCAGCCACCGGTATGCCCCGCCGTACCGCTCAGGATACGATTACGTCACTGGCGGAACTGGATATTGAGTGTACGTTCGAAAAAAGCGATGGAGAGCGCCATAATATCGGTCACTACAGGATACATAACTGGGGAGCGATTGACCCGCAATGGGTCGCCCAGCATGCCGAGTACTTACGTGACGCTCTTGGCTATGCTCAGCGTTAAAAACACATCACGAAACCACGATTTCATACCCTGTGAATTTGCGTAAGTTAATCACACCGCTATCCAGGATCAGATACTGGCCTTTCATCCCCTGTAACGTCCCTTCAACAACCGGTTGTTTATCAAGGTTATGTGAGACCACCTTGCCTGGATAAGTGGCAACCGGGTAATGAAACGTCTGCGGCGTTGCTTCCAGGGAGCGAATAGCGTCTTCGCCATGCACCTCTCGCAACTGCCGCAGCCCATCACCAAGCTGTTGTAAGAGACGGTCCCGCTCTGCAGGCAAGTCCAACGTTTCCACTTCGCCTTTCAGCATGGCGCGCCAGTTCGTTCGGTCCGACACCTGCTCTTTAAACAGCATTTCGACAAAGCCGGATTGCTGACGAGTCTCCACTTCCAGAATGGGTAACGCTTGAATCGCCCCTTGATCCAGCCAGCGAGTGGGCATCTGGGTTTTGCGGGTAATGCCTACTTTCAGCCCTGACGAATTGGCCAGATACACAATATGTGGTTGAAAACAGTGCTGCTCACCCCATTTCGGTTCACGGCAGGTGCCCTGATGATAGTGGCAGGTTTCCGGCTTCATGATGCAGGTATCGCACTGAGCCAGACGCTTGAAACAGGGATAACAGTGGCCTTGGGCAAAACTTTTTTTCGTGGCACGTCCGCAGTGGGTGCAGGCAATGGCTCCTGTCCATTCAAGCCGCAACGGCTGCCCAAGCCGTTCATTCATGGCCCAGTGATGCTCATCAAGCCGCATGGCATAGTGAGCCGCCGCGTCAGTCTCTGCGGCAGGTGTAATCGCCATTTTACGCAGGCAGCCCTGCACAGACGCTTCAGCCACGCGTTGCATCCTTGGCCAACCCTGCCAGCTCTGGCGACACGCCCTGCCCTGTTGCACCGGCGCCGCAGGTACGCTGCTCAAGGTAGCCCACGCGATTTTGCTCAGGGACATTATTTTCGAACTCGTAACGCATCACCGCTTCCATACAGAGCTCGGTCTGTTCCGCGGTTAAATACCGCCCATCGGGCCACTTCCTCAATTCAATCGACTGTTTGAGACTCTGATAAATCGCTGGAGTCATCTGATTGATCATTTTATCAAAGGTCATGTCGCTCATTGCTTGCTCCCATTCAAGAACGTAAACGCCGTGAAGAATGATACCATCCCGATACCAAACCCACGAGCAGCCCACCCAAATGCGCTTCATTGGCGACATTGCCAAAACCGACAATGCCCGCCATGTCGGTCATGGTGAAGACCATCCAACCAAGCATGAACACCACCAACATATGGGGGACAAAAAAACCGCTTCCCGGCACTCGACGAGCCATTAACCAGACATGGCCCAACAATGCATACACCACCCCTGACATCCCGCCAAAAAGAACCGTGCCAGTCATATATTGCGAAAGGTTGGAGCCGATCCCTGCAACAAGCAGTAACACAAGCATCACTCGACTGCCCTGCAACGCTTCAACCTGTTTGCCGAAATACCACACCCACATCAAGTTGAAGATCAGATGCATCCAGCCAAAATGCAGAAACGCAGGTGACAAAAACCGCCATACCTGACCGCTCATCACACTATCCTGCAAGCTGCCATAAGCTAGCTCGCCACCTGATATTCCAATGGGAACAATGGTCAACGTCACGATCAGAAGGTCACCAAATACACCTAACAGAGCAAATACCAGTAAGCTCACCACTATCATCAGCGCTGTTACGGGCACACGCTTCAGGGTGGGCATCCATGTCGAAACCGAAGCAGGTAAACCGGTTTTTTTCTGCAAGGGAACTGCATCGAGCGATTCTCCTTGCTTCCAGCGTTTGACGAGCGCTTCCAGCTCGCTTCGCTGACGAGGGTCGGCAAGCCAAAGCAACTGCCCATCATCCTCTTCGCTAATCTGATGCGCGATACGATGTTGCCAAAGGGCTTGACGCAGCGATGCGGTATCCGCATCAGGGGGCAATAGCATCACTGGATGCATGATATTTTCCTTTGTATTCAATAATCCCGATTTATTAACGGCGTTAAAAAACCCGGCGGTGGTAACCGCCGGGCAAAAGCAAGGGATCATTCAAGGGAACATTTACTATGATTGTCATGCGCAGTATGAGTTCCCCTGATAGTGCAAATTAATGTAACGAAATGTACAAAAGTGATCGTTATCGAGTTTACTCCAGGCTTCAGCCAGATGGGCATGCCTGCTCCTCTTTGATGACTCGAATCCAGACAAAATTATCTGCATTCAAATTTTCCTCGCCGCTCCAACGGTATGCAACAAGGCGGCCATACTTAACCGCACTATAATCCAGGCAAGCGATATTGGCGGCCGGCAACGCGGGAATACCTTCACACCAATAATGGCCAATAAACAGCGGTGGTTGATTAATATCATAGTAACTCAGCCGCTGACGTTCACTTTCCGTCAGATGGCGAGCTTCAAGTTCACCGGGGAGATTATCCGGCTGGAAAACAACGTCTCCCCAAACGATCGGTTTTTCACACCAGAAATGAGCGCGGAAACTTTTTCGCGTGAACCCATCGCCAGAATGGATTTCAACATCTTTCGGTAACGGTATATGCGCACCTCTTGTCAGGCGGTCCACAATCTGGAAGGCTTGTGTTGTGTAATCAGTTGATTCGACCAGAAAGCTGTCATTCATACAGGCATCAGGAGAGCGACGCTTAAGTGATTGAATCAAGGCATCGTCCCAACAGGCATGAACGACCCGAAACTGATCAAACTCAAGAAACAGAGGGATTCGTTTAAACCATGCAAGGGTATCTTCCCACTCATTGGTGTGGTCACGATACTGATCCAGTGTGTCCTGAATAATCCGGTTATGTCGAGGCGAATGCTCCCTCAGCCAGCGTTTCCCACTTCCTTCAGGTGCAGGGTGACAATACGCTAATGCGTTATATTCATGATTTCCCATCACGATAAACGCCTCACCCGCCTCCACCATTCGACGCGCCGTTAGTACCGCAAGACGAATTCTTGGCCCTCGATCAATCAGATCACCCAGAAAAATAACTTTGCGATGCGGATGGCAATAAACCCCCTTTTTTTCCCGGTATCCCATCTTCTTTAGCAGCGCAACTAAGGTGGCACCGCAACCATGAACATCGCCTATCAGATCGAATCCCTGCATTATCAATCTCCTAGCCGATGGCTCCAACCGAGCTTACTGCGCAGAACACTATAAAAATTATGCCCGATAGGATGCACCAACTGCACACGCTGCGGTTTACGCGTAATAACTAGGACATCATCCGGCTTGGATACCGCTCTTGTCTGACCATCACAGCTGATATGGGGATAGGTTTGATTGGTCTCGCCTATATGAATGCGAATCTCGCTGGCCGCATCAACCACAATGGGTCGGCTGGATAAGGTGTGGGGAAACATGGGCACTAAAGTAATGACATCCAGTTTAGGATGCATAATGGGCCCACCGCCGGACAATGCATAGGCAGTGGACCCTGTTGGGGTCGCAACAATTAAGCCGTCACTACGCTGGCTATACACAAACTGGCCATCAATGAAAAGTTCAAACTCAATCATGCGTACCGCTTTACCGGGATGAACCACCACTTCATTGAGAGCTTCACCAGCTCCTACCACTACGCCGTTACGATATAGCTCGGCATCCAGCAGAAAACGCTCTTCTACCTCATAATGCCCTGACAGTACTTCGCCAACGCGTTGCTCTAACTCATCGGGAGAAATATCCGTTAAAAAACCCAGCCGTCCGCGATTCACCCCTAGAATCAGCGTGCCTGTTTTGCATAAAGAGCGTGCCGCTCCCAGCAGGCTTCCATCACCTCCTACCACGATAACCAGGTCACACAGTTCGCCTAATGCTCGACGACTCGCTTCAGTCTGACCGTGATGTGGAATAACCGTAGCAGTCCGGTCTTCAACAACGACGTTATAATGATGCGACGTAAGATAATGCACTAGCCTGGTTAGCGAATCGGTGACCTTGTCGCTTCCCAAACGACCAATCAACCCTATGGTAGAAAAGGGTTGATGATCATCCGCGTTAATAGCAGCAGTGGCAGATAAAGATGTCTGTGGCATGAATCAGGCTCATTAACATAGTGCCTCATTATGTCTAGCCTGACGTCCGCAAGCAAATCAAGCCGGTGTTTTCATACATAAAAACCCTCAAACAGACTGCAATGCTCGACGCCCTAGCCACCAATGGTTAAGCCACAGAGAAAATCCCATAATCAATGCGCCGAGCAGTAAACGACTGAGGTCCGCATCACGATTCCATATCAGCAGGTTCACCAACAACCCAGCCGGAATCAGCGCATTATTCATGACCGCCAAGGTACCTGCATCAACCTTGGCAGCGCCAAGATTCCATGCAAAGTAACCGCCACCTGATGCAATCAGGCCAAGCCACGCCAATACGCCCCACTGAATACCGGTTGTTGGTAGTGCTGATGGGTTGCCTAACAGCAGGAAAACCGGAATTGATACGCCTAAGGCACCTATGAAAAACCATCCAAAGACATTGTGCCACGGAAGAGAGTCCGGCAACTCAGCAGAAAGACGACGATAACCTACCTGCCCTAAAGCGAAGCACAGATTGGCACCTTGTACCACTAGGAAGCCCAACCAGAAGCCGCTATCGATACCATCGTAACGAATCACTGCCGCTCCTAATACTGCCAGTAAGGCAATGACAAGATAGAAGGGAGTAAAACGACCAAATAGAAGGTCATCCAGCAATGCGATGTATAAAGGCGTGAAGATAGTGAACAGCAACACTTCCGGCACGGAAAGCAGCAGGAAGGACTGATAAAAAAAGATGTACATGACGCCCAGTTGGACGGCGCCCAACCCTGCCAGAATAAAACGCTGCCGTACTGAAATCAGGCTGGGGCGCAGAAAGGGAAGAAATACCAATGTGGCCAGTGCGATCCTGATTAGCACCGCAAGGTAGCTATCTACCTGACCGGCAATATAAACACCGATCAATGAAAATGAAAACGCCCATAACACCGTTACACCGATAAGATAAGCCATAGTAAACCCTTTAAGATTTTAGAGTTTACAAATTATACGCAAATCATCAGCAATCAAAAGTGTTAACCGAAAATAAAATCAAGGTTTACGGTTTAGTAGCCAGCGAACGGCATAAATGACCCCAGGGAGCCAGAGCAATACTGTTAACAGGCAAGTGATTCCCACACGCCGAGCATTGCCGCCAGCGAGGCCCACGGCTAAAGGTGGCAACAAAAAAGCAAGGGCAATATATGCCGCTTTTAGCTGACCAGACATGCGAGGAAAAGGAGGTAGTATTTCGTCGCTAAAAGAATCATCACGCGCTGATTCAACACTGGCATTACCGGCATCCGTTGGATCGAAATAGCTTACGCTTTCGTGAGTCGTTTTTGCTTCTGATGGCGCGTCGTGTGTCGCGGAAACACTCTTTTTCTGCGGCTTGTCTTTTTCTACTGTTTCCCGATGGGCATCTTTATCAATTTTCTGCTCAAGCGTATCCGCTTCACTGGCCAGATCGCCATGATAGCGCTCCCACTCTTCCCAGTCATGAGGAGTGCCAGACTTTGGGCGCTGCTGTCCTGAACCTCTGGCCCGGTCCCAGGCTTTTTCTTCGAGCGTATTTGGCTTGTCCGGGTCTTTATCCAGGCCAACCCCTTGACGGCTCAAGTATTCACGTGCATCCATTTGAGAGCTCCTGTTAAAAATTAACCGTTGAAAACTCGATTCGAAGCTTTGGAATGATCATCTATATTAAGTATGTATCCACCTTTTTTTGTACGATTCAATCAGCCATCACCTTTGTGTTAAGCGATAAGGAGCACAAATATGGGTAGCAAGGCCACTAACAAAGTACCTGATACTGTAAGAGATATCATGTCCCGTGACTGTTATCGCGTTTCACCAAATGCTTCAATTACCACCTTAGCTCAGGGTCTGGCCTTACACCGCTTGCCTGGTGCTCCCGTGGTCGATTCGGCCGACCGGCTGATAGGCTTTATTTCCGAGCAGGATGTTTTGGGTCAAGTGCTTGATAGTATTTACAATGATGGTGAGGCACCGCTGGTCAATGAGTTAATGAGAAACGATGTGCTCAGCGTGACACCTAATAAAAGCATTACGGATCTTGCCCAGGAAATGTTGGGAGCCAAACCTAAAATTTACCCTGTCGTTGAACAAAACCGACTTGTGGGTGTGGTAACGCGCCGCGATATTCTTATTGCATTGTTAGAAATTCGTCGTCACTGAATAGCAAATTATCCTCTACTCTACCCCAAAAACAAAAAACCCAGCCGGATGGCTGGGTTTTTTGCGGTATAAGTGCCTGACGATGACCTACTCTCGCATGGGGAGACCCCACACTACCATCGGCGCTAAGCGGTTTCACTGCTGAGTTCGGCAAGGGATCAGGTGGTTCCCGCTCGCTATGGTCGTCAGGCGTAACTGGTCTATATCAAGCTGATGCGCAGGCTATTGATGACCTGCGCTGTACGTGTTCTTAAATTGTCCGCGCTTTTACTTATGCACTGTGATCGTCTCTTGCGTATCCGGCTTTGCTCTTTCGAGCATCGTTATCACTGCGACCAGACCCCTTGGGTGTTATAGGGTCAAGCCTCACGGGCCATTAGTACACGTTAGCTCAACGCCTTGCAGCGCTTCCACACCGTGCCTATCAACCAGCTGGTCTCGCTGGGCCCTTCAGGAGGCTCTAGGCCTCAGGGATGTCTCATCTTGAAGGGGGCTTCCCGCTTAGATGCTTTCAGCGGTTATCCCGTCCGCACTTAGCTACCCGGCAATGCCACTGGCGTGACAACCGGAACACCAGAGGTGCGTCCACTCCGGTCCTCTCGTACTAGGAGCAGCCCTTCTCAAACATCCAACGCCCACGGCAGATAGGGACCGAACTGTCTCACGACGTTCTAAACCCAGCTCGCGTACCACTTTAAATGGCGAACAGCCATACCCTTGGGACCGACTTCAGCCCCAGGATGTGATGAGCCGACATCGAGGTGCCAAACACCGCCGTCGATGTGAACTCTTGGGCGGTATCAGCCTGTTATCCCCGGAGTACCTTTTATCCGTTGAGCGATGGCCCTTCCATACAGAACCACCGGATCACTAGAACCTGCTTTCGCACCTGCTCGACGTGTCTGTCTCGCAGTCAAGCACCCTTATGCTCTTGCACTCATTGCACGATGTCCGACCGTGCTGAGGGTACCTTCGTGCTCCTCCGTTACTCTTTGGGAGGAGACCGCCCCAGTCAAACTACCCACCACACACTGTCCTCGATCCGGATAACGGACCTGAGTGAGAACGCCAATGATGCCAGGCTGGTATTTCAAGGTTGGCTCCGCCCGAACTGGCGTCCGGGTTTCCAAGCCTCCCAGCTATCCTACACAGGCAACATCAGCGTCCAGTGTGAAGCTATAGTAAAGGTTCACGGGGTCTTTCCGTCTAGCCGCGGGTACACCGCATCTTCACGGCGATTTCAATTTCACTGAGTCTCGGGTGGAGACAGCGTGGCCATCATTACGCCATTCGTGCAGGTCGGAACTTACCCGACAAGGAATTTCGCTACCTTAGGACCGTTATAGTTACGGCCGCCGTTTACCGGGGCTTCGATCAAGAGCTTCTCCGAAGATAACACCATCACTTAACCTTCCGGCACCGGGCAGGCGTCACACCCTATACGTCCGCTTGCGCGTTAGCAGAGTGCTGTGTTTTTACTAAACAGTTGCAGCCACCTGGTATCTTCGACCGGTTCGGGCTAGGAGAGCAAGTCTCTTCACCCTACGCCGGCGTGCCTTCTCCCGAAGTTACGGCACCATTTTGCCTAGTTCCTTCACCCGAGTTCTCTCAAGCGCCTTGGGATTCTCTCCCTGACCACCTGTGTCGGTTTGGGGTACGGTCGCACATGATCTGAAGCTTAGAGGCTTTTCCTGGAAGCGTGGCATCAATGACTTCCTGACCGTGGTCAGTTCGTTTCGTGTCTCGGCCTTGAAGTCTCCCGGATTTACCTGGGACACAAGCCTACTCACTTTCACCAGGACAACCAACGCCTGGCTCACCTAGCCTTCTCCGTCCCCCCATCGCAATCATGTCCGGTACGGGAATATTGACCCGTTTCCCATCGACTACGCCTTTCGGCCTCGCCTTAGGGGCCGACTCACTCTGCTCCGATTAGCGTCGAACAGAAACCCTTGGTCTTCCGGCGAGGGCGTTTTTCACGCCCTTTATCGTTACTCATGTCAGCATTCGCACTCGTGATACCTCCAGCAGACTTCTCAATCCACCTTCATTGGCTTACACGACGCTCCTCTACCGCTCATCCAGAGGATGAACCCGTAGCTTCGGTACCTGATTTAGCCCCGTTACATCTTCCGCGCAGGCCGACTCGACTAGTGAGCTATTACGCTTTCTTTAAAGGATGGCTGCTTCTAAGCCAACCTCCTAGCTGTCTGAGCCTTCCCACATCGTTTCCCACTTAATCAGGATTTCGGGACCTTAGCTGACGGTCTGGGTTGTTTCCCTTTTCACAACGGACGTTAGCACCCGCTGTGTGTCTCCCACGCGTCACTCACCGGTATTCGGAGTTTGCCTCGGGTTGGTAAGTCGGGATGACCCCCTAGCCGAAACAGTGCTCTACCCCCGGTGGTGCTACATGAGGCGCTACCTAAATAGCTTTCGAGGAGAACCAGCTATCTCCGAGCTTGATTAGCCTTTCACTCCGATCCACAAGTCATCCAAATCTTTTTCAACAGATCCTGGTTCGGGCCTCCAATTGATGTTACTCAATCTTCACCCTGCTCATGGATAGATCGCTCGGTTTCGGGTCTATACCCTGCGACTGGTGCGCCCAGTTAAGACTCGCTTTCGCTACGGCTCCCCTATACGGTTAACCTCGCCACAGAATATAAGTCGCTGACCCATTATACAAAAGGTACGCCGTCACGGAACAAGTCCGCTCCGACTGCTTGTACGCACACGGTTTCAGGGTCTATTTCACTCCCCTCTCCGGGGTTCTTTTCGCCTTTCCCTCACGGTACTGGTTCACTATCGGTCAGCCAGGAGTATTTAGCCTTGGAGGATGGTCCCCCCGTCTTCAGTCAAGGTTTCTCGTGCCCCGACCTACTCGATTTCACATGATCAGATTTTCGACTACGGGGCTATCACCCGCTATGGCCGCGCTTCCCAGCGCATTCGCCTAATCAGTCACATGCTTAAGGGCTGGTCCCCGTTCGCTCGCCGCTACTAGGGGAATCTCGGTTGATTTCTTTTCCTCAGGGTACTTAGATGTTTCAGTTCCCCTGGTTCGCCTCCTGTCACCTATGGATTCAGTGCAGGATACTCATCTTGTGATGAGTGGGTTTCCCCATTCAGAAATGCCCGGGTCACAGGTTGTTTGCCACCTCGCCGAGCCTTATCGCAGGCTTCCACGTCTTTCATCGCCTCTGGCTGCCTAGGCATCCACCGTGTGCGCTTCATTGCTTGACCCTATAACCCGAAGGAGTCTGGGGTTCGCAATGACAACGATTGCCGGATACGCTTGAGACGTATCACATAACAATTTATTACGTACATGGTTCTTTCACGTTCGTGATCCACAACAGCGTCATAAAGACGGTGATGGATCGCGTTCTTAAAAGAACCTTATCAGCTTGATATATTGTTAAAGAGCGACTGCCATAAGCAGTGATAAACGAATGCTTTTTCACGTTAAAAAGAAAAAGAAAAGTCTTTAAAAAAGGTCTTTTCTCTTTTTTCAATATGAAGAAATCGCTTATCACTGCGTATCAACAGCTATCTGATCAGGTAATTCATTGTGAGCGCTTACCGCGAGGATAATGCATCGTTTAAGGAGGTGATCCAGCCGCAGGTTCCCCTACGGCTACCTTGTTACGACTTCACCCCAGTCATGAACCACACCGTGGTGATCGCCCTCTTGCGTTAGGCTAACCACTTCTGGTGCAGTCCACTCCCATGGTGTGACGGGCGGTGTGTACAAGGCCCGGGAACGTATTCACCGTGACATTCTGATTCACGATTACTAGCGATTCCGACTTCACGGAGTCGAGTTGCAGACTCCGATCCGGACTGAGACCGGCTTTAAGGGATTCGCTCACTCTCGCGAGTTGGCAACCCTTTGTACCGGCCATTGTAGCACGTGTGTAGCCCTACTCGTAAGGGCCATGATGACTTGACGTCGTCCCCACCTTCCTCCGGTTTGTCACCGGCAGTCTCCTTAGAGTTCCCACCTTTACGTGCTGGCAAATAAGGACAAGGGTTGCGCTCGTTACGGGACTTAACCCAACATTTCACAACACGAGCTGACGACAGCCATGCAGCACCTGTCTTACAGTTCCCGAAGGCACACCAGAATCTCTTCCGGCTTCTGTAGATGTCAAGAGTAGGTAAGGTTCTTCGCGTTGCATCGAATTAAACCACATGCTCCACCGCTTGTGCGGGCCCCCGTCAATTCATTTGAGTTTTAACCTTGCGGCCGTACTCCCCAGGCGGTCGACTTATCGCGTTAACTTCGCCACAAAGTGCGCTAGGCACCCAACGGCTGGTCGACATCGTTTACGGCGTGGACTACCAGGGTATCTAATCCTGTTTGCTACCCACGCTTTCGCACCTCAGTGTCAGTGTCAGTCCAGAAGGCCGCCTTCGCCACTGGTATTCCTCCCGATCTCTACGCATTTCACCGCTACACCGGGAATTCTACCTTCCTCTCCTGCACTCTAGCTTGACAGTTCCGGATGCCGTTCCCAGGTTGAGCCCGGGGCTTTCACAACCGGCTTATCAAGCCACCTACGCGCGCTTTACGCCCAGTAATTCCGATTAACGCTTGCACCCTCCGTATTACCGCGGCTGCTGGCACGGAGTTAGCCGGTGCTTCTTCTGCGAGTGATGTCTTTCCTGCCGGGTATTAACCGACAGGCGTTCTTCCTCGCTGAAAGTGCTTTACAACCCGAGGGCCTTCTTCACACACGCGGCATGGCTGGATCAGGGTTGCCCCCATTGTCCAATATTCCCCACTGCTGCCTCCCGTAGGAGTTCGGGCCGTGTCTCAGTCCCGATGTGGCTGATCATCCTCTCAGACCAGCTACGGATCGTCGCCTTGGTGAGCCATTACCTCACCAACCAGCTAATCCGGCATAGGCTCATCCGATAGCGGGAGCCAAAGCCCCCTTTCTCCCGTAGGACGTATGCGGTATTAGCCTGAGTTTCCCCAGGTTATCCCCCACTACCGGGTAGATTCCTATGCATTACTCACCCGTCCGCCGCTCGTCAGCATCTAGCAAGCTAGATCTGTTACCGCTCGACTTGCATGTGTTAGGCCTGCCGCCAGCGTTCAATCTGAGCCATGATCAAACTCTTCAGTTTAAAATCATTGTGATTCTTACTTGTCACTCTAGAGCAACAAAAGCGAATCAAACTTGGCTCAAGGTTTAAACGAATTCATTTCAATTTACATTGTCATGACCGCTTACCTTGATATTTGGTGATTTATCACCCTCATCGGCAAGCGCCCACATGAATTACCTGATCAAATTATTAAAGAGCTTGAACTGCGTGACTGCTGCCGTTCAATGGATGCGTATCCTACCAGTTTTTTTGCCTGGGTCAACCCCCCCTTCTTATGTTTTCAATGGCAGCACTGTATAGGTGGCATCATCCACAACACACACTTACTAATACGTTAGGGTCTGTTGACGTTTCATTCACGGCCGCGCTGGTGTCAGTTTTTATTCGGGGCAAGGCAGGAGGAGAGACGTTTGGTAACTCCAAATGAACGACGACTAACGCCGCAGCGGATAAAAACTGACCCAGCCCTTCGGGTTGCGCTTCAAAATGCACCATACTGCGTTGCGAAACTTGAGAAGGGAACCACCCTTAACGGCGTTCCGCGCCTTGTCTGGCACATTTTGATGCAGCAACGCGGTTCGTGATGAAACGTCAACAGACCCTAGTAAACACCATCGATAATCAAGCAGATTTATCAAAAAAACCTGAACTCATGATCTGGCTCAACATCAGGCTTTACCTGACTCATCACCTGATTGATTTTTAACAACAGTTAAACCTTACTGTGAGTTAAGGCTAGCCTCGCTAGCTAAGTACCTCTCATCCGAGAGGGATTGACGCAAGGGGGACATCAAAATGAAAAAAACCTTATCTGTGATGGCAACAGCAGCTGCCATGATATCCAGCGGCATGCTGGTGGCAGACGACCTGCAAAATTATAAAGATCGCTTTGAAGCACTGCCGTATTTACCGCCTATCCCAGCTGACAATTCCATGACGCCTGAAAAAATTGAACTGGGAAATATGCTGTTTTTTGAACCGCGTATTTCTTCAAGTGGCGTAATTAGCTGCGCTACTTGCCATAACCCGGCATTGGGGTGGGCAGACAGGATTCCTCGCGCTACGGGGCACGATGGTCAAATTGGGGAGCGCAACACACCCACCGTACTTAATAGTGGTTTTTTGGGCTCCCAGTTCTGGGATGGCCGCGAGCCAGATCTTGAAGGTCAAGCCCTGGGTCCGATTGAGGCAGATGTCGAAATGGCTATGGACCTTGATGCGGCATTGGAGCGGTTGACCGAGTTTGATCTGTATCAACAAAAATTTGCAGCCGCTTTCCCGGATGATGAAGAGCCGATTAATGCAGACAATCTGGCGCACGCAATGGCAACTTTTCAGCGGACACTAAACACACCAAATTCAACATTTGACCGTTATTTGCATGGTGATAACAAAGCCATCAGCGATCAAGCCAAAGACGGTATGGTGGCTTTTGTCGACAATGGTTGCATTGCATGTCATCGCGGCCCCGCGTTGACAGATAGTCAATTTCACGCCATCCAGGTACCTGGTTCCAAGGATTTAGGCCGTTTCATCGTGACCGGTGAAGAAAGCGACAAATACCGTTTCAGAACACCCACCTTACGCAACGTTGCAGTGACTTACCCTTATATGAACAACGGCGCCACAGAAACGCTAGAAGAAGCCGTTGCGATCATGGGCAAGGAAATGCTGGGACGTGAATTTGAGCAGCAGACCATCGATGGCATCACTGCTTTCTTACATACATTGACAGGGGAAATGCCTGGCTTCGAAGTTCCCGCTTTACCTTAATGATAACGTTTAAGTGGTCCACGCTCACCATCGTGCCTAAATAAACAAAGCTTAAGATCAGGCTGCCAGCACTCATGCACTGGCAGCGTTTTATCGTCGTAACATAAAGTCACGGACGACTACCAAGCACAAGTGAAACCATATACAGGGTATAACCAACAAACATCAATAGCAGAAACCCACCTTCCCAACGGTTAATCCGACGCGAACGACCGCGCCAGGAAAATGCAAATGCCATCATCAACAACGTCATCACCAGCATCACCGGCCAATCACGAGTCAACACGTCATTGCCCGCCTCAATCGGGCGAATCACCCCCGCCAGACCGACAACTCCCAGTGTATTGAACAGATTGGAACCCACCACGTTACCCAACACCATCTCGTGCTCTTTACGGCGTAAGGCACTAATAGATGAAGCTAGCTCAGGCAGAGAAGTACCAATGGCAACAACGGTTAAGCCAATGATCAAGTCACTTACGCCAAACGTAACGGCAATATCTACCGCGCCCCAGACAAGCAGGCGGGAGCTGACAATCAAAAGCATCAGTCCTATCAGCGTCCACATCAGGGCCTTGCCACGCGACATGGGATGACTTTCTAATGTCGCGGCCACTTCTTCGACAATGGCATCATCCTGGCTTTTACGCGATTGCAGGATGCTAATCACAATCAGTAGAACCAAACCTAGCAATAAAGCAATGGCTTCCCAGCGAGCTATCCATCCATCAAACAGCATTAACCCTGTTATCAAAGTTACCACTAGCAGAACAGGCATTTCTTTACGTACAACACCAGAATCAACCGTTAAAGGTGCAAGCAAGGCCACAACCCCCAAAACCAAACCAATATTAACGATATTGGAACCATAGGCATTACCGACTGCCAAACCGGGGTTGCCCTGCAACGCAGCCAATACTGATACCATCATTTCAGGCGCCGACGTACCAAAGCCGATGACTAGCATTCCGATCAATAGAGGTGATAACCCTAACCAGCGAGAAGTCGCCGCAGCACCTTCAATAAATTTTTCTGCACTCCAGATAAGCAAAACAAGTCCGCAAAGCACAGCGAGCAGGGACACTAGCATTGGATTTCCTTTATTGATTCAGCCTATGCACAATTGCTGCAGCATCGTTAGTTACGCTGGCAGAATAGTCAAGTGCCAATCCATTCATATCGTCTTGCTCACGATGCCGCACATACGTCTAGACTCACTTAATCAGGCCGTTGTATGAAAACGCAGAAACGCTCGTCCATGACACGTCCCGAGTTAGCCAAAGCGCGTTTTCGCCAACTGGCAGAAGCCGCTTCGCAGGCAGACCTTTCGCCGCCAGAAACAAGAACTCAGCGCAGGCGATTAAGAGCTTGTCATGAATGTGACTGGGTTTCTGCCCTTCCTCCATTAAAGCCCGGTGAAAAAGCCAGCTGCCCACGTTGTGAGCATGTACTGGTCAAAAGGCACCGTTATCCGGCACAGCGCAGCATGGCCTTAGCAGCCTCAGCGCTGACGATGCTATTGCTCGCGATTTCTTTTCCTTTTGTACGTTTTAGTGTCAGTGGCATCGGCAACGAAATTGAATTGACTCAGACCGCGACCACCCTGATAGGCTTTCATCAACCAATCGTGGCAATCGCCGTCATCATGAGTATTGTCGTCTTACCAGCGGTCTACCTTATCGGTCTGATATGGTTGCAGTTTGGCTTGCTGATAGATCGTCAGCTACCGTTTAGCAAAGATGTCGCTCGCTCGCTGACTCACCTTACCCCCTGGTTGATGGCAGATGTATTTATTGTCGGCGCACTGGTGAGCCTGATCAAGATCGCTGGCATCGCGCAGGTCACCTTAGGCGTTTCGTTCTGGGCATTCTGTGCTTTTGCCATTCTACTGTTATTTACTATTCAATCTGTCGATGCCGACTGGATGTGGTTTTCACTTGAAGATGGTGAGCCATTAGCGCCAGAAGGCACTCAAACCGGTGCGCCTGCGGCTACCCAAGGCGTTGTTGGTTGCGCGACCTGCGGGCTCATTAACAGACCTGCCCCCAATGTTCGCAAACCACGCTGCCTTCGTTGCAACGAGCGCCTGCATTCGCGTTTACCTTCCAGCTTACAGCGAACCTGGGCACTTCTGGCGGCGGCCATGGTCATGTATATTCCGGCCAACCTGTATCCCATTATGACCACTACCAGCCTTGGAAAGGAATCTCCTTCGACCATCATCGGTGGCGTCGTGCAGCTTATACAAATGGGATCATGGCCGATTGCTCTGGTCATTTTTATAGCCAGTGTCGTTGTCCCGGTCAGCAAGCTAGTGGCATTAATATGGCTATGCCTGGTTGTCCGCAAAACAAGCGAAATGAACGCACACAACCGCACCGTTATTTATCGGATCACGGAATTTATTGGTCGCTGGTCAATGGTAGACGTTTTTGTGGTCGCTATTCTGGTTGCCCTCATTCGTGCCGGCTCGCTGATGTCGATAACACCCGGTCCCGCAGCGCTCGCCTTCGGCGCCGTGGTAGTCTTGACGATGCTGGCCGCCATGATGTTTGATCCGCGCTTGATATGGGACACACCTTTACCGCGCAATCGCCGCCGAAATCACGTCAACCAGGAACCTGTTGATGGCTAACGAAACACGCAATGAACCACATGGAGAAGAAGCGCTACACCGCGCCAAAACTTCACCTCAAGCCAGACTTTCTCCGATATGGATTATCCCATTGGTGGCCATTGCTATTGGCATCTGGCTGGTATACGACAACTACAGCAGCCGTGGCACGCTAGTGACTCTGACAATGGATAACGCTGATGGCATTGAAGCCGGTAGTACGCTGATCAGAAGCCGAAGCGTTGAAGTCGGTCATGTGGAGAGCGTGAAACTGTCTGAAGACCTGTCTCATGCGGTTATATCAGCGCGCATTAACCAGGAAGCAGAGGAGATGCTGAACGAGAACAGTCGTTTCTGGGTGGTTAAACCACGGATTGGCAGAGAAGGCATCAGTGGCTTGGGCACCGTTTTATCGGGTGCTTATATCCAACTGGAGCCTGGTGATTCCGAAGAGTTTCAGCGCGAATTCAGCGTCAGCGACGTTCCTCCTGTCGCGCCGGCTGGTGTAACCGGGCTTCAGCTTAAACTGGTCAGCCAATTGGGTAATTCCTTGCGCCCTGGTGACCCTGTTTCATATCAAGGATTTACGGTTGGCCGCGTCGATGAGGTGCGTTTTGATGCTGAAGAGCGCACCATGCATCACACCATCTTTATCGAAGACCCTTATTCCAACCTGGTCACTGATAGCACGCGCTTCTGGACGGCCAGTGGTGTTGATTTCCGTCTGGATGCAGACGGTGTGCGCTTGAATCTTGAGTCACTCGAAGCGTTGTTAGGCGGTGGCGTGACTTTTGGGGTACCTGAAGACATGCCAATGGGACAACCCGTTGAGCCTGACACCCGTTTTGACCTCTTCGCCGATGAAGACAGCGCGCGTCAGGGTACCTTCCAGCACTACCTGGAATATGTCTTACTGATTGAAGATACGGTTCGCGGGCTAAGAAAAGGAGCCCCCGTTGAATTCCGTGGCGTGCGGGTCGGCTCCGTCACTGCCGTACCGTGGAATTTCATGGCGCCACAGCCTGATTCGCGCTCAAGCTTTGCTATTCCGGTACTGATCAGAATTGAGCCAGAGCGGCTGGGAATTGCCGGTGACGACATTGACCTAAGCGAATGGCAACAGCGTTTTGAGCGTATGTTCACCAATGGTCTGCGTGCATCGCTAAAAAGTGGCAGCCTGCTTACCGGCGCTCTGTTTGTTGATCTAAATTTCAAACGCGATCTGGCAGGCAACTACGCGGAGGAAACGTTTTCCGGACGCACAGTTTTCCCTATTGTGGCTGGCGACTTTGCTCAGATACAGGCACAGATCACCGCGTTATTGGACAAGTTAAACGGGCTTGAAGTCGAACCATTGCTGGCCGGTCTAGACAGAAATCTGCAGGCCTCTGAAGCCGTACTGAGCGAAACACAGTCGCTGATAAGCGAAACCCGGTCTGTATCAACCTCTATCAATCAGCTGCTGAATGACCCGGACACACTTGAGATGGGCAATAACATCAATGCCACGCTGGAAGAACTGCGCACTACCATGGAAGGTTTATCACCGACGTCTCCTGCCTACCAGGAACTGCTTTCCACGGCTGAGCGCATCAATCGTCTGTTACGTGATCTGCAGCCATTAACGCGTACGTTGAATGAAAATCCACGCGCGCTGCTGTTTGACAACCTGGATACGACTGATCCAATTCCGCGGGCACCACAATAAGTAAGGAGACTTAATATGGCAAGGCGCGTTGACCTATTCATCATGACACTGCTGCTCACATCATTCCTGACGGCCTGCGCCAGCAGCGTCAGCCCACCGTCGCGTTACATGTTACCTGGCGTGTCACCGACGGGCGCTCCAGCCTCACCTCAGACACAGATTAAAGTAAACCTGCCCCGCCTGGCACATTACCTGGATGTCGATGGTATTGTCTTCCAGCTGGATGATATTGAAATGCGGGAAGCCAGAGAGCATCAATGGGCAGACACACTGGCCAGTCAGCTGGAAAAAAATCTGCGCGGCGGATTAGCTCAAGCGCTTCCCACCATCCGTTTTTCCCGGGCAGATGGCCCCTCGGATGAAATACTCTCCTTACACCTGGACGTTGATGAATTCCAGGGACGCTATGATGGCTACGCAGTTGCAAGCGGCCAATGGCAGCTAAGGGACAGAAATAGAAAACTTGTCCATCTTGACAGTTTTCATGCTCGCACCGCATTAAGCAATGATGGCTACCCTGCATTGGTCAGAGCATTAGGCAAGAGCTGGTCTGATGTTGCGCAAGACATCGCCCGGACATTAGAACAGAGAGGTTATACGCAAACCTCACAGACACAATAAAAACGCAGTACATTCAGTCGATCAGCAGTCAATTAACCTATCAAACGGTTAGGCGACAACAGGGTTAACTGTCACAATATGTCAGGTAGCTTTTATCACCGGTTTCCACCACGGCGGGGTGAGAGGTGCTGTGACATTTCATTCATCTGTTAACGTATTTATTCAGGAGTCGCTCGATGGCGTCGTCGCAATTAATGGCAGAGTATCGCCGCTGGCTAACTTTTCAGCGTCAGGAACAACTGAGTCGTGAGCATCAAGGAGTCGAGCAGCGCCTTGAAGATGCCCGTGTTCCTGCCTCCCAAGTCGCTCAGGCCTACCGCAGTATGGCTGAAAAAGCAGCGAAAGAAGGTGCCTGCTATCGTACGCTGTTTCTACGTACCACAGCGGACCAGCCCGCCCTTGTTTGTGAAGGCTGGCTATTTGTGCGTCGTATGTTAAGTGAAGGGCAGCAGACTCGCATCCGAGCCACCCTGCTGGAAACGTTCACGCTCGAAGATGGCATTATTTCGATAGGTGACAAGCCTGCCAAAAAAATTACGCTGGAAATTTACGACCGGTTAAACATTGATAAGGGAATGCGTACCTCACCGCGTGTCGATGCTCTCGAATCAACTCATGACACACACTTCATTACGCTGCTGGATGACGTTCGAGGCGATCTACGTCAACACATGAAATAAGCCTTTTCATGACCCAACGCCAACCAGTGGTTTTTCTCATCTTAATGGTTATCGTCGGGCTTAATTTACGCCCGGCGCTTTCTTCTGTGGCACCATTACTGACACGCCTGCAAGAAACGGCGGGGCTGACTGCCACGGCGGCCGGCCTTCTGACGACACTGCCTGTACTTTTTCTAGGCCTATCGGCACCCCTTGCCCCCTTGCTTTCAAAACGCGTCGGAAGAGAGCGAGCCTTAAGCATAGCGTTAGTCATTTTGACGCTCGGGCTGATCGGGCGTGGCTTGCCCTTGCCAGGCGCTTTATTTATCGGTTCGGCAATGTCAGGTGCTGCCATTGGCCTGGCGGGCACCCTTCTACCTGCCTTGGTCAAACATGAGTTACCCGGCAAGGCTGATCTTGTCACGGGCTTATACACCATGGCGCTATGTCTGGGTGGCGCCATCGGCGCTGGCCTGAGCGTACCATTAACCCTTTGGCTGGGTAGCTGGCAAACGAGCCTGATGAGCTGGTCATTATTGGCCGCGTTCGCCTTGGCGCTATGGCATTTCGCGATACCTGAATCTCAAGCAACGCCGATCACCCAAACCAGCCGCAGTGGTTTCTCAACGCTATTAAAGCAACGCTTAACATGGCAGATCATGCTGTTTATGGGCCTTCAATCTTCCATGGCCTACGTTGTGTTTGGCTGGCTTCCTTCACTACTGGTTGACCGCGGCTACAATGAGTCTTCTGCTGGCTGGACCATGGCAATATCCATTATGTGCCAGCTTTTTTCAGCACTGGCAGCCCCTTGGTTAGCAAGGCTCGGCAGAGATCAACGGCCTGCGTTGATGGTTGTACTACTGCTAACCGCCTCCGGCCTGTGGCTATTACTCATTGGTCCCTTAAGCTGGAAATGGCCTGGTGCCATCCTGCTTGGCATTGGTCAAGGGGGAAGTTTCAGCCTGGCGCTAACTTTATTAGTATTAAGAACCGCTAACTCGCGTTTGGCCGGCCAACTTTCAGGCCTGGTGCAAGGTGGTGGGTACACACTGGCGTCATTGGGGCCTTTTCTGGTTGGCTGGCAACTTCAATCGGGTGCCAGCACCATGTTTGTTGGTTGGTTTTTAATTGCGGTAATCGGACTGTGTGCTTGCTTCGCGATGTTTGCTGGGCGTAATCAGCGCCTTGATGATGACAGCGGATCCTTGACGGTGCATCGTTACTGAATCACGTTTTCTTTTCCACTTTGATGCTGCCTTGCTGGCACTGGAGTTCGTTCATGAGCACGCTTTCACTTACTGCCTGTGCCCCCACCAGAGAACGGGTACTGATTATTTACACAGGCGGCACTATCGGGATGCAGGCCTCCTCTAAAGGGTTGGTGAGTGGCGATAATATTGAAAAAAGAATAGCTCAATCGTTGACCACATTGCCCATCAAAGAGCGTCAACACCTCCCTGTTTATGATGTCATCAGTTATTGCGAATTAATCGACTCCAGTGCGGTAACGCCGTGGCACTGGCAGCAGCTTGCGGCGGATATTCATGCCAACATCAATGACTATGCGGGCATTGTCGTCCTACATGGCACTGACACCATGAGCTGGACAGCGGCAAGCCTTGCTTACCAGTTACAGGGGCTTGATCGCCCCGTCATCCTGACCGGCGCAATGCAGCCGCTTGAAGTAGCTAACAGTGATGCACTGGAAAATATCGTGGGAGCGCTTCGTTTTGCGACCCAGGCAGACCTCCAGGAAGTGGCACTCTACTTTGCTGGCCAGCTATTGCGCGGCATCCGCAGTAGTAAACAGCACACCGAGGCGGCGGATGCCTTTTTCAGCCCTAATTACCCTTTATTAGGCGAGCGCGTAGGGGATGATTTCGTCTACTACGCCCGCCGCGGCTTGGCGTATCAGCAACAGGGAGCACCACGCTTCGAACTTGCCGATTACAGTGCCTTCGCCAACGGTGAAGTGGTTAGGATTGTGCTATGGCCTGGCATCGCTGCCTGGCAGTTAGACGCCTGGCTTGATGATCCTCGCGTCAAAGGCGCTCTGCTGCAACTTTGGGGTTCTGGCAATATTGGAGAAGACGACGCCGTTCTAGAGGTGTTGGCACGCGCCAGCGGCGAAGGAAAACTCATTGCCGCCACCAGCCAGTGCCCGATAGGCCATACCCACCTTGGCGCTTATGCTGCTGGCCATGGCCTTGCCGAGGCTGGCGTTTTATCAGGGGATGGCATGACTGCGGAAGCAGCCTATTGCAAGCTTGTCCACCTTCTTGCTCAACCGCTAACCGATAAGCAGCGCCGACAGCGATTCATGACAGCGCTGGTGGGTGAGCGATAGCCAAGCGAGCGATAGATTGCATATGTTGAAATGAAGCATTTAAGCTACATTAAGGTATGTTCATCACGACAACCTGTTTTATTGTCGATTCAACCTGCCTTATTATAGTTTCAAGAGTTAACACACTCATGCTATTGGAGATAACTAATGGAAAAACCCGTTCATCATTTCAGTGAACTGTTTGAACAACTTGGTCTGGCTAATGACGCTGAGTCCATTGAGCGTTTTATTGAGCGAAACTCACCACTAGCGGATGATATGCCACTTGCAGATGCACCTTGCTGGAACGAAGGGCAAGCCGAATTTCTTCGTGAGGCTGTCGCAGAAGATGCTGACTGGGCCGAGACTGTCGACCACCTGGATGTGTCGATGCATAAGCAAAAATAACGTATTGGTTTTGGTGTGGTTTTATTGGGCATCGTTTTATTGAGCATCATCTCATTGATGCCCAATTAAATTGCTAGCTAGGCATTGTCTTTCAGCTTGGCTTCAACCCGTTCGAGAATTTGCCGACTGACTTTGCCAACTAACGGTTTCGCGGCTTTATTCACCGCTTTCTCTACCAAACGGTTGCGAATCTCGTAAGTCAGGGTCAATGACACCTCGGTACCTTCTGGTACAGCACGTAACTGATAGCGACCATAGTTCTTTACGCCATCCAAAGACTCCCAGGCCAACACTTCGGGTGCACGCGACTCGGTTACTTCAACATCAAAGGTCCAATCCATCCCTACGGCTCGCACATACCAGCGATAGCGTTGATTACCCAGTACTTCAATCCGTTCAATAAGATCTGAATAATCGGCAAAGTCTTCTACCTGGCACAATACGCTGAACACCTTTTCGGGTGGAGCGGATATGATTTCGCTATGTCGGATGGTAGCCATAGAAAATGTCCATTTAGATCAAATATAAGGGGCCAGAATATTCAAGTAATGCATGTAATACTGGCTACATTCACTCTTTTGCATTCAACCATTTGCATTCACCCTTTGGGTAAATCACGCATCAGCAGTGCAAATTCAATACGCTCTGCCGCAATAGCATCACCAGGAACAGGAATACGCACAATGTGTCCCGACCCCGGTGCAGCGCCCATTGACTCTCCGCGCCTGTTCTCAATGTGCTCAAGGATAAAACGGCGGTTCCCGCCCGGGAGCATTAGCTCCATGCCGTCTCCCACTTCAAAACGGTTTTTGACATCGATTTCAAGAATGCCACGCTCTGGGTGGTAACTCATCACTTCACCCACAAACTGCTGATGCACGCCTATTGAATTGCCCTGCTGATAATTCTGATATTCATCATGAACATGCCGACGATAGAATCCTTCGGTGTAGCCACGATTTGCCAGGTTATCCAATTCATCCATCAAGCGCATATCAAACGGACGCCCTGCCGCTGCATCATCAATTGCCTGACGATAAACCTGTGCTGTGCGTGCCACATAGTAAGGCGACTTGGTACGTCCCTCGATTTTCAGAGAGGTAATGCCCATTCGCGTTAACTCCGGCACATGCTGTACGGCGCGCAAATCCTTGGAATTCATGATGTAAGTGCCATGTTCATCTTCGAACACCGGCATCAATTCACCCGGACGGGTACGATCTTCTATCAGCGCCGACAGCTCATCCTGCCCTTCCACACCACCAGCGGTAGCCGTCGATGACGAACTCCCACTGCTCGCGGCAATCAGCCCATTGTCTTCGGGTGTCCAAATACCGCTGGCTGAGTGCGCACGCGCCGAATTGGCAGGCACCACGTCCCCGGTTTCATCCTGCGCGGCTGCCACCGTGTTATATTTCCAGCGGCAAGCGTTAGTGCAGGTTCCCTGATTTGGGTCACGATGGTTAAAATAGCCTGACAGCAGACAGCGCCCCGAGTAAGCGATACATAGCGCACCGTGGACGAAAGTTTCAATTTCCAGATCCGGACACTCAGCGCGAATTTCACCAATTTCGGCTAATGAGAGTTCACGTGACAAAATAATACGGCTAATGCCCTGTTGCTGCCAAAACCTCGCGGCCGCCCAATTCACAACGTTAGACTGCACGGAAAGGTGGATAACCTGCTCTGGCCAACGCTCACGAATCATCATGATTAAACCCGGATCGGACATGATCAATGCATCCGGTCCTGCCTCAATCACCGGCTCCATGTCGCGCAGGTAGGTTTTTAGTTTGCTGTTATGCGGCGCAATATTGGACGCAACATAGAACTGTTTGCCACGTTCATGTGCGTAGGCAATCCCTTTATGCAGGTTATCGATTTTAAAATCGTTGTTGCGTACCCTTAATGAGTAGCGAGGCTGCCCTGCATAGACAGCGTCAGCGCCATAGGCGAAGGCATAGCGCATGTTCTTGAACGTGCCTGCAGGAGACAGTAATTCGGGAGCATTCATTACAAAATTCACTTATAAACAGAACGGTTACATTCACCCAGACAGCGATGCAAAATCCTAATGGTCACATTGATTCAAACAGACGAAGGCGGACAGTCTCAATTCGCTGAACAGACTGAGCAATGCCGCCCCGGATGCGGCGCCTGCTGTATCGCGCCTTCCATCAGCAGTGCTATCCCCGGCATGCCAGATGGCAAGCCCGCAGGTGTGCGTTGTCAGCAGCTTGATAATGATAATCTGTGCCGCCTCTTTGGTGACAGCCGACGGCCAGAGGTATGTGAGCAGTTCACTTTTGACAAGGCGTTATGCGGCACATCACGCCGCGAGGCCCTTGAAAGCCTTTCATGGTTAGAAGGCCATACGCTTACCAACCGTTAACTGACGTTATGCCATCATCAGCTTTCCAGGTTTTCCACTGCAAAACGATGGTCAAGAAGGCTCACCCAACGCACCAATACAGGCGCATCTGTATGATTGACATCTCCCAGCAAGCGGCGGAAAACATCGCGGTTCTCGGTGTCTTCAGGCGCAACTCGAGTCAGCCAGAATGCCAGTGCGGTAAGCTCCTGATGACGATTGCCATGCTCCCGCGCCTGACTGATAGCAAGCTCTACCAGTTGACGAACTCCCTCAGATGAGTGCCCCATCTTATCGCGCACTC
The DNA here is from genome assembly GCF_052983955.1 of Halomonas sp. LS-001. Classification (NCBI taxonomy): domain Bacteria; kingdom Pseudomonadati; phylum Pseudomonadota; class Gammaproteobacteria; order Oceanospirillales; family Halomonadaceae; genus Halomonas; species Halomonas sp. LS-001. Next base: position 1,607,707 of record NZ_CM129816.1, on the reverse strand, counting down.
GCGCCAACTGAATCGCCAGCTCAGGTAAGAATAAAGTGTTTCGCTCCCGGGCAATTATCAGACATTGATCGAGGTAATCTTCAGCGACAGCAAAATCACCGACCGCTATGCAGGCATCGGAGTACCAGAGGACCGGGCGTTGATAATGGTCACGACCATTAAGCTCTGCCATTTGCTCAAGACTTTGACGAACCTGCTGCACGCCCCCCGCGTCGCCGGCCAATGCCCGCTGCCAGCCAAGCACCCCTTGCGCCGATATCTGCCAGAGCTGCAGGTCAGGGGTTGCCGTCATCGCAGCGGCGCGCTCAGCATGCCGGGCTGCCAGATGCACATGCCCCAGCTGACGATACAGTGTGGCGGCAAACAACAAGGCCATGGCCAGCGTGCCGGGGTGGCCAATCTGCTCAGCCAGGCGAATGGCTGCCGATACCTGACGCTCGGCACGCTGATAATCGCCACGCAGACAAAGCGCCCACCCCTGAAAACACGCAGCGGTGACTTGCGGATGATCGGAAAACGGCAGCCACTCAATCATCATGGGAGAGTTAAGCGGATCAATTTCATCCAGATGGTCATAGGCTTGCTGAATTTTACCCGCCCAATACTCACAGTGTGCGCGAGCGTAATCTGCCAGCCGCTGGTAACGTGGATCTTCCAGCCTGGCCGCAAGGTCCGCCAGCGTCGATGCCAGCGCAAAGGCATCCGCGTGAGCGTAACGTTGGCTGCGCCCTACCCATAATCCCCATTTGACCAGGAATATCTGCTCAATGTCTTCCGGCTCATTAGACTCATGGCCATCGGCACTGATCAGCAATTCACGAGCACGTAAAAAGCTCTCATGGGCGGTGGGTGAACCATGGCCCTCCAACGCAAACGCCGCTTGCCCACGAACGGTCAGCAGACTGATTTCGCGCTCTGCCTCATGATCGACATGCCGTAAGCTCGCCAACCCAAAGTCTGCCATGCGCAACGCGGTGCGGTTGGCACTGACTTTTAAGGCTTCCCGAGCGGCAAGTTCAAAATAACGGGCGCCACGAGCGTAATGACCGCTACGACGTAGATGGGTCGCAAAATCGCCCGGATGACGACTGATCCACATCGGGAAGCGCTCTTCAATCAGGCTGACGACCTGCTGATGAAGTTTGACACGCACATCACGTGGACATGACAGGTATGCCGCTTCCTGCAAGAGCTGATGACTGAATTGATACTCATACTCCGGCCCTTCATGCTCCACTGACTCAATGATCTCCAGCTGACGCATGTGGGTGAGCGCCTGCTGCAAGGCCGGTTGATCAAGTTCACAGCATTCAGCCAGAAAATCCAGCCGGAAGCGTTTGCCCAGCACCGCCGCCACATGGGCAACATGGCGATCCTGTTCCAGCTGGTCAATCCGACTCGCCAGCAGACCCAACAAACCTTTAGGCAAATCATCAAACTGTACGGAACGCCCTTCACGGCGATCCAGATCCAGGCGCCGACAAATTTCCTGCATGTACAGCGGAACACCGTCACAGCGCTCAATGATCTGATTACGTAAGCGGGGACTTAAATGAATGCGATAACGCCGCGACAGCTGAGATAACAGACGCGAGGATTGCTGGGTATCCAGTCGTCCAAGGGTAATCTGCTGGTCCCAATGAAGCTTGACCGGCAATGACTCGCGCCCGTGATGGCTAGCCACCAGCATAAAGGGTGTATGGATCGGCAAGCGAGCCTGTAGGCCAGCTAGCACTTTGAAAGAAGGCTCATCCAGCCACTGTAAGTCATCCACCATCAAGACCAGTGTGCGTTGTGCTGACTGGGACTCAATGACGGCATGCAGCAGGTTAACCACCAGCTCCAGCGCTTCACCGTTCTGAATCAGATGTGAAACTTCCTGAACATCGCGAACCCCCAGCGCCTCCTCCAACAGTTGTTGCTGGCTGTCGTTCAAGGCTTTCATTTCAAGGTGCGTCTGAAGCTCGTGTAGCCTATCGACATCCGGTGATGCATCCAGGTGCCAGGCCACCAGGCTACGTGCAACACCGTAAGGTTCCAGTACTGAAAGGCGTGTCGTGGGCTGCCAGCAAATGGCAGCATCACGGCTAAGCTCAAGCTGGCGAAAACCCACCATTAACGCGGATTTCCCCATTCCTGAAGGCCCCCGCACCATGACGCTCTGGCGCAACCCGATGCCAGCCCGCGCGAGTGCGTCGCGTAACGTGCGTAAAGCGGTTTCCCTGCCTACCAGGCTAGGGGGCGCAGCATCGCGCCCACCTTCATTGCGGCCCAATACAAGCGCCCGCAAGCGCACACGGCCATCGCTGGCGACCAGGCGTGATACCAGACGCGGCTGAAGATCCAGCGCAGGCGGCATATGCTGGCTGGCTTCCTGGGAAATCACCAGTTCACTGCCTTCAGAAGCACTCATCAATTCCAGTGACGTCTGCGTTACCTGCCCTAATGGATCCGCCAATTGGCGCTCTGGCAGATAGACCACTCGCCCGCTATGTAAGCCGGCGGCAAGCTCAAAATGCGGCGGCTCACCTTCACCTGTCCAGTGACGCTCACATTCTTGCGGCAAGGCCTGCTGACAATGTTCATAAAGCGCGACCAATTCTGCCAGTTGATGCGCAGGACCATGCGTACCGAAACAGGCAAGGCCCAGGCCACCCGTGGCACCGGGTAGCCAGAACCCGCCCAGGTGATGGCATTGGCGTTCCAGCCAGCGCAGCAACTCAAGTTGAAGCGATAAACAGCTTCGCGTTGCATCACGATCCTGCCAGTCACCCTGTAGACGCAGCCGAATCGCCATCACGGAGAGCTGACGTAGCTCAATTTCATCTTCTCTCAATGGCTTGCTATCGGCGGCCAGTACTCTTCCATAAGCCCCCTGGGGTGACATGCCATGAGGATCCTGCGGCACATCGGACCAGAAATTCGCCAGTTTTAGAAAGCTAGGCTCCGGCTGCTGCCCCGACAGCGCGAGCAGCTGCAGATAACTGTTGTATTGCTCATGGGCGGCTGCCATCTGGTCTTTTTCAGCCAGCTGTTTCACCAGACGCTCGTGAAAAGGCCCGTAGCCTGAAAAACGGCTAACCAGGGTTTCAAGCAACTCATCAGGCAAGTTGCTGTGCCCTTCAAGAACCTGTTCGGCGAAGCGGATAACGCGCTGACGCCATTCGTTTCTGGTCTGTACCAACCAACGCTGGAATTCACCACAGTTCGCCAGTTGCAGCTCTTCGACGAGATCTCCCTGGTAGCACGCCATGATGGTTTCCAGGGTTTCAAGATCTCGCGGCCCCTCAAGCATGCGCTGTAATTCATGCAGATCGACGCGCCAATCAGCCGGGAGCTGAAAGGCAATTGTCTGACGGGATACCGTTAATACCTCGTCGGCGTTCTCCCCCAGGGATTGACGCAGACAATGTAAAGCATGGCGCAGGTTTGTCCGCCCAGAAGACAGCCCCTGGTCTGGCCAGAGCAATTCCGCCAACGCCGCTCGATTAATCGACTGACGATGGAGTAAAAGGTAAACCAGCAGCGCCTTGACTTTGTCATAGCTGAAGTGGGTGATGACATCATCACCCTGCGTCAGTGAAAAATGTCCCAAGAGCACCAGTTGGTCGGTTTCACGAGCATCGAGCATGGTACATGTCCTAGTGGGCTGCCAGCAGATTAGGCTGGAACACCGCTGTGGAAACGAAATGCGGTATCGGATGACAGAATAAGATCCTGTTCCCGGGCGACGAACAACGCAATACGGTCATCGATAGACACTTTTGTCTGCTGGCGAGCCAGTAAAAGATAATCTTCGAAGTGACGGCCTTCCGATTTGACCAGTGTGCGGTAAAACTTCGCCAACTCTTCATCAAGATAAGGAATCAGGCGAGCAAAGCGTTCGCAACTGCGCGCTTCAATCAAGGCACCGATAATTAACACGTCAATCAGACGCTCAGGGTCACTGCTACGCATATGTTGGCGCAGCCCGTCTGCATAACGTGATGCCGTCAGGTGGTGATAGGTCACGCCGCGTTTTTCCATCAGCGTCACCACCTGCTCAAAATGCAGTAACTCTTCACGGGCCAGCTGTGACATCTTGCTCAGTAACAGTGGCTGATCCACATAGCGATAAAGAAGGCTCATGGCGGTGGACGCCGCTTTTTTTTCGCACTGGGCATGATCAATCAGCAGGATATCCGGGTTGGCAAGCGCCCATGAAATCCAGGCGTCTGGCGTTGGGCAGCCAAGGAAATTTAGCAGGCTCTCTGGTAGCAGATCATCTGCTTGAAGGCTGTGATGCGCTTTATTTAACGCCACAGGAAGGTTTGACATACAAGATCTACTCAAGACTTTTATCGCCATTGTACAACATTTAAAAACTTTATTTAAAAACTTTCACCCATGCACCAGAGACTTTCGGCGCATTTATGTACCGTTGAATCCTGCCCATGGTAACGTGCAACACGCATAATCACACCTGCTTACCTCGTAAACTGCTTACCTGTTCCTGCCTGCTCGCCCCCAACACAATATTTTGTCTAAATTGATCCTTCCTTAAAAATACTGGCAGCACACTTGCGCCTCAGCGGCATATCCTAAGTCCTGATTCCTTACTTGCCGACACCTTACGTGCTGATTCCTTACGTGCTGACTAAATGACTAAAGTACTAAATGACTAAAGTACTAGGGGCTTGAAGCGGCTTCATCTTAACATTGTCGACAGTTTGCCGTAGAATTAGCAACATCTAACCAGACGCTGTTTGTCAAGCGTATAAAGTGAGCCTAGCGAAGAATGAGTGGTTGCCTTGCAGCCGCGCCTCGCTGGCCATCATAAAGCCAATGAGAGGGCCCCAAACGTGCTTGAAGCTTACCGCCAACATGTCGAAGAACGCGCTGCTGAGGGCGTCCCTGCCAAGCCTTTAAATGCAGAGCAGGTTGCTGCACTTATCGAGCTCCTGAAAAACCCGCCGGCAGGTGAAGAAGAATTCATTCTGGAACTGATTACCGACCGCGTTCCTCCGGGCGTGGATGAAGCAGCCTATGTAAAAGCTGGCTTTTTGACTGCCATTGCCAAGGGAGAAGCAACGTCTCCCCTGATTGACAGGATTCATGCTGTAAAACTTCTTGGCACCATGCAGGGCGGTTATAACATCGTTTCCATGGTCGAGCTGCTGGATGATGAAGCGCTGGCTCAAGAAGTCGGTGAACAGCTCAAGCACACCCTCCTCATGTTTGATGCTTTCCACGACGTGGAAGAACGCGCCAAAAATGGTAACGCGGTTGCAAAAGATGTTATCCAGTCCTGGGCTGACGCTGAATGGTTCCTGGCCAAACCGGCACTGGAAGACAAAATCACCTTGAGCGTTTTCAAAGTGCCAGGTGAAACCAATACAGATGATCTTTCGCCTGCACCGGATGCATGGTCTCGCCCGGATATTCCCCTGCACGCCCGAGCCATGCTCAAAAACGAACGTGAAGGCATCGAGCCGCAGGAACAAGGGCAAGTAGGGCCGCTGCAACAGATTGAAGACGTGAAATCCAAGGGCTTCCCGGTTGCCTATGTAGGTGACGTGGTAGGTACCGGTTCTTCGCGTAAATCTGCGACCAACTCCGTTCTGTGGTTCTTTGGCGACGACATTCCGAATGTCCCCAATAAACGTGCAGGTGGCTTCTGCTTCGGCAGCAAGATTGCACCCATCTTCTTCAACACCATGGAAGATTCCGGCGCTCTACCGGTCGAAATGGATGTTTCCAACCTGAACATGGGTGACGTGATTGACGTTTACCCGTATGAAGGCAAGGTCTGCAGACATGGGACCGACGAGGTTCTCAGCACCTTCGAGCTCAAGACCCAGTTGATTCTTGATGAAGTGCGTGCTGGCGGACGTATTCCGCTGATCATTGGCCGTGGTTTGACCGGCAAAGCGCGTGAGTCCCTTGGCCTGGAAGCATCTGATGTATTCCGTCTTCCAGACCAGCCGGCCGATACGGGCAAGGGCTTCACACTGGCTCAGAAAATGGTCGGTAAAGCGTGTGGCCTCGATGGCGTTCGCCCCGGCATGTACTGTGAGCCGAAGATGACCACGGTGGGTTCCCAGGATACGACTGGGCCAATGACCCGTGATGAACTGAAAGACCTGGCTTGCCTCGGCTTCCAGGCGGATCTGGTCATGCAGTCTTTCTGTCACACAGCGGCCTACCCGAAGCCGGTGGACGTGGACACTCACCATACCCTGCCCGACTTCATCATGAACCGTGGTGGTGTTTCGCTACGTCCGGGTGATGGCATCATCCACAGCTGGCTGAACCGTATGCTGCTGCCGGATACCGTCGGTACCGGCGGTGACTCGCACACCCGCTTCCCGCTGGGCATTTCCTTCCCTGCTGGCTCTGGCCTGGTAGCGTTTGCCGCTGCCACCGGCGTCATGCCGCTGGATATGCCGGAATCCGTTCTGGTTCGCTTCAAAGGCAAGCGTCAGCCTGGCGTGACCCTGCGTGATCTGGTTCACGCCATTCCGCTGTACGCTATCAAGCAAGGGCTCTTGACCGTTGAGAAATCCGGCAAGAAAAATGCCTTCTCCGGGCGCGTGCTTGAAATCGAAGGATTAGAAGACCTGACCGTTGAACAGGCGTTCGAACTGTCTGATGCTTCGGCCGAGCGCTCTGCTGCCGGTTGTACCATTACCCTTTCCGAAGAAAGCGTAACCGAGTACTTGAAGTCCAACATCACGCTGCTCAAGTGGATGATGGCCAATGGTTATGGCGATGAGCGCACCATCAGCCGTCGTATCGAAGGCATGCAGGAATGGCTGGCTAACCCGAGCCTGATGCGTGGAGACAAAGACGCTGAGTACGCGGAAGTCATTGAAATCGACCTTGAGGAAATCAAGGAGCCGGTTCTATGTGCCCCTAACGACCCGGACGATGCCCGTTTGCTGTCTGAAGTGGCTGGCGAGAAAATCGACGAAGTCTTTATCGGCTCGTGCATGACCAACATCGGCCACTTCCGCGCCGCTGGCAAACTGCTTGAAAAACAGCCTGCCGGCAGCCTGAAAACTCGCCTGTGGCTGGCACCGCCTACCAAGATGGACCAGCACCAGCTGACCGAAGAAGGTTACTACGGCATCTACGGTCGCGCTGGCGCACGGATGGAAATGCCAGGCTGCTCGCTGTGCATGGGTAACCAGGCACGCGTTGCTTCCAAGAGCACCGTTGTGTCGACCTCTACCCGTAACTTCCCCAACCGTCTGGGGGATGGTGCAAACGTTTATCTGGCGTCAGCTGAACTCGCCGCCGTAGCAGCCGTCGAGGGTCGCCTGCCTTCGGTGGAAGAGTATCAGCGTTACATGAGTGAGTTCGACGCCATGGCCGGTGAAATTTACCGTTATATGAACTTCCACGAAATCGAGGAGTACCAAAAAATCGCCTCGAACGTGATTCCGATTGCTCAGGAAGCGTAACCCAAGCAACCTGCAAACGTTATCGCCGATGCTCGCAACATCGCAGGCGCACGGTATTATTACTGTGCGCCTGAGCCGATGATCCAACGCCTCGCCTGGTTTCCCAGTGCGAGGCGTTTTTTTATAGCTCTTCGAAACAGCTCTTCGAAAAAACCACCCAAAACTGGAGACATGCAATGAACGACACTCCCTCTATTGTTACACCTGATATCTGCGATGCTTACCCGGAAGTGGCGGTTGTTGACCCTATCTTTGCCAATTTTGGTGGTCGCGATGCCTTTGCTGGCCCGGTGAGAACCGTTAAGTGTTTTGAAGACAACTCCATGGTCAAACAAGCGGTTGCCGAACCTGGTGAAGGCGCGGTACTGGTTGTCGACGCAGGTGGTTCCTGCCGCTGCGCCATGCTTGGCGACATGCTGGCCGAACAGGCAGCATCCAATGGCTGGGCAGGAGTTGTGATGTACGGTTGCGTACGCGATGTTGATATTCTGATAACGCTTGATCTGGGGGTTCAGGCATTAGGCAGCCATCCACGCAAGAGTGAAAAACGCGGTGAAGGTCAGCGCGATATTCCTGTCGACATCGGTGGCGTTAGCATCTCGCCTGGCCAATGGCTGTATGCCGATAACAACGGCATCCTGATTGCTGACCAGCGCCTATCTCTTTCTATCTAAAACAGATACAACAGCTGCCTAACCACTTGCCCACCCTTGCCAGCGCTGGCCATGAATGCCACGCTGGCATTCTCATCAGCCACTTGCTAATGCCATGCAACCACTTAAAACGCTTGGTAGTTTATTACTCAGGACGTTAAGGGAACACGTTCGCCCACTGATCGCCTTTCATCTGTTTTTTACTTTACTGGCATCATTCCTGCTGTTGCCCGTTGCCTCCTGGGCGACACAACGTATTTTTGCCCAGCTAGACAGCAGCGTAGTGACGACCAATGCAATGGTTGCACTACTGTTCAGCCCGACCGGGCTTGCTATCGCGCTGCCAGTGATAGCAAGCGCCTTTATTATTCTCTACTGGCAGCAGGCTGGCATGCTGCAGGTTGCCGTGCGGCCACAGGCTAACCACTACCGCCTGGCGCTTGTGGCGCTCTGGCTGAGCACCCACCGTTTACCTGCGCTTTCTGGCCTGGTGATACTTCAGGTAGGCGCACATCTATTGTTGATTGCCCCTTTCATGCTGGTGCTTACCTGGCTTCATGATTTCTGGTTGAGTGGCATTGACGCGTACTACCTGCAGATTGCACGACCACCAGCGCTCTGGTATTTCATTGCTTCCGCCTTACCCGTCATTGGTCTATGGGCATGGCTTGCCAGCTGGCTTTATCTGCGTTGGGTATTGGCGCTGCCACTCGTCTCTTTGGAAAAAAAACCTCCCCTTCAGGCACTTAAGCGAAGTGTTGTTTTAACACGCGGGTGGCACCGCTCCATTGCTTTTGCAGTGCTGGCAGTACTGCTCGGCGTTATTGCGCTGCCTGTTCTGGTGACATGGGTCTTTGACCACCTGTTCACCCCGTTGCTTTGGTGGCTACCCGAACACAACGCCCTGCTGATCCCCGCCACCCTCGCCTACCTGACTGGCTACGTCCTGTTAACATTAGGTATTACCTTTCTGGGGGTTGCTGTCAATGCCATGCTTTCGGCAAGTCTTTACACTCAGCTGGTACATGCAGCACCACCGGAGAGCCTGCCTCCTGCTTCCCATCCTGGGCGACTGGCCTGGGCGGTAGAGATGGGCGTTTTACTATTCGCCGCCGTTCAGGCGTGGTGGGTGTTGACCAGCTTCGAGTTGCGAGATGACGTTGACATCATCGCTCACCGCGGTAGCTCCATGGTAGCGCCAGAGAACACCCTGTCGGCCATTCGACAGGCGTTAGTGGATGGTGCCAACAGCGTCGAGATTGACGTTCAGCTAACCGCTGATCAGGACGTCATGCTCTATCACGACACCAGCCTGCAGAGACTGACAGGCAATCCGCGTAATTTCACAGAGCTGACACGGGAAAAACTCAGCCAGCTTGATGTCGGAGAATGGTTTGATGCTAAATATCGCGGAGAACGCATTCCCACCCTTGCCGCCGCCCTGGAAACCGTGCGCGGCAGTGCCAGTCTGATGATTGAACTTAAGCCGCAGTTTGGGCATGAACGCACCTTGGCGGAAGCCGTTCTGCGTATACTGGAGGAAGAAAACCAGCTGCGGCTTGCCTGCTGGGCAGCGCAAACCGACAGTATTCAAGCTTATGTGACCTGTGGTTTCCCGGATGTCTTTGCAGAAATGCGCATCGCCGTTATGACGCCCTCTCTGTTGCGCTACATTGAGGGTGCTGCCCCACAGCTGCGTACAACATTACTGGCTCAGCTGATCATGCCAGGCACTCTTAATCGGCGAGACTTTGATGCGCTTGGCCTACGCCATAACCGGATTACCAAAAATGAAATTCGGCTGGCACGTGTTTACGGTTATGAGATTCATGCATGGACCGTTAATAGCCGTGCACGCATGTCGACGCTTATCGATATGGGGGTTGACGGCATTATTACCGACTATCCGCAACAACTGGCCCAACTCATGGATGACCGTCGCGAACTCAGTGATGGGGGGCTGATGCTGGTAAAACTGCGTAACTGGTTACGCAGTGAAGGATAGGAACGATTTGATTTATCTGTAAAAACACCGTCACGGCACACAAAGGCGTGCCATGACGGTGTATTTTTGACAACTCACCAGTAGCTTTACACCAGCAACTAGCGGCTTAGTTGAGGGTTTCACCCGCCAGCATGAACCAGGTTTCCAGAACGGCGTCCGGGTTCAGGGAAACAGAATCAATCCCCTGCTCCATCAGCCATTTGGCCAGGTCTGGATGGTCAGACGGCCCTTGACCACAGATACCGACATATTTCCCCTGTGCCTTACAGGCCTGGATAGCCATGGCCAGCAGCTTTTTGACGGCTTCATTACGCTCATCAAACAGATGCGCCACGATGCCGGAATCACGATCAAGCCCAAGTGTCAGCTGGGTTAAGTCGTTTGAGCCAATCGAGAAACCATCAAAGTACTGCAGGAATTCATCTGCCAGCAAGGCATTCGCTGGCAGCTCACACATCATAATTACCTTCAGTCCGTTATCACCGCGCTTCAGACCGTTGGCCGCCATCAGATCAACGACTTCACGCGCCTCATCAGGAGTCCGCACGAAGGGCACCATGATCTCGACGTTATCAAGGCCCATGACCTCGCGTACGCGTTTGAGCGCACGACACTCCAGTTCGAAGCACGGACGAAACGCTTCAGAGATATAACGTGAAGCACCCCGGAAGCCCAGCATGGGGTTTTCTTCACCGGGCTCATACAGTTTGCCGCCGATCAGATTTTCATATTCGTTGGACTTGAAGTCGGACAGGCGAACAATTACCCGCTGCGGATAAAAAGCGGCGGCTAGCGTTGAAATCCCTTCCACCAGTTTATCGACATAAAAACTGACTGGATCCGTATAGCCTGCCGTTCTCAAATCAATAATCTGCTGCAGATCTGACGGCAGCGTATCGTATTCCAGCAGCGCCTTGGGATGGACGCCAATCATACGGTTGATAATGAATTCCAGGCGTGCCAGGCCCACACCTGCATTGGGCAGACTGGAGAAGCCAAAAGCACGATCCGGATTGCCCACGTTCATCATGATCTTGAACGGGATATCAGGCATGGCATCAACAGTGGAGACTTTATAGTCGAACTCAAGAAGTCCTTCATAGACGTGTCCAGCGTCGCCTTCCGCACAGGAAACCGTCACATCACTGCCTTCGTCGAGCAGCTCGGTGGCCTCTCCACAGCCTACGACGGCAGGAATACCCAGCTCGCGCGCGATAATAGCCGCGTGACAGGTACGGCCACCGCGGTTAGTCACGATGGCAGAGGCGCGTTTCATGATCGGTTCCCAATCCGGGTCGGTCATGTCGGTCACCAACACATCTCCATCATGAATCTTGTCCATCTCATCAGGGCTGAGCACAATCTTGACAGCCCCGCGACCAATGCGTTGACCAATGGCGCGACCCGTTACCAGTGTGCGGCCTTTTTCTTTAAGGTGGAAACGTTCCAGTTTGCCACCTTCCTGCTGAGACACTACGGTTTCAGGGCGGGCCTGGACGATATACAGCTCACCATCATCGCCATCCAACGCCCACTCGATATCCATTGGGCGCTGATAATGCTTTTCAATCGTCATAGCCTGTTCAGCCAGTGCCATCACCTGAGCATCATTGAGGCAGAAACGACCACGGTCTTTGAGCGGCACATCGACGGTCTCTACCGATTTGCCCGCACTGGTATCGTCGGTGTAGACCATCTTGATCAGCTTTGAACCGAGATTACGCCGCAGCACGGCCGGACGCCCTGCTGCCAGCGTCGGTTTGTGAACATAGAACTCGTCAGGATTAACCGCCCCCTGAACCACGGTTTCACCCAGACCCCAGGAGGCGGTGACGAAAACAGCATCCCGATAGCCGGATTCCGTGTCTAACGTAAACATCACGCCAGCAGCACCGGTTTCAGAACGTACCATCTTCTGAATGCCTGCTGACAACGCCACGTTTTCATGGGCATAGCCACGGTGAACGCGGTAAGAAATGGCACGATCATTAAACAGCGAGGCAAATACTTCATGCACCGCTCGCTTGATGTTGTCGAACCCTTCAATATTGAGGAAGGTTTCCTGCTGGCCAGCAAAAGAAGCATCCGGAAGGTCTTCAGCTGTCGCTGAGCTTCGCACGGCCACTTTCAGGTTGGGGTGTTGCTGTTGAAGTTGCTCATAAGCCTGGCGCAGAGCGGCCTCAAAAGCGGGTGGTAACGGCGTATCAATCACCCACTGACGAATATCGCGGCCCGCTTCTGCCAGCGCTTTAACGTCATCAACGTCCAGGCGTGACAAGGTCGCATTAATACGTTCATTAAGATTTTTGTGGGAGAGAAATTCCCGGTAAGCATGTGCCGTGGTAGCAAAGCCGCCAGGCACCGTCACGCCAACGCCAGACAGGTTTGAAATCATTTCACCTAACGAGGCGTTTTTACCACCGACCCGTTCTACATCGCCCATGCCCAACTGGTTAAACCACAGAATGTAATCTTCCACGCAACCCCCTAGAGTTTAGCCTCTGCACGGCCAGCGGGCCGCCAAAATAGATGCTGACACCCTAGCATCGCCCCATCTTATTCGCCATTGGTCTAACATCGAAGGTGATGGAGGATAATTACAACATAGAGGGGATTTTGCTGATTTGTGTAGTCTTCCGGCATGACGTGAAGTTTTCTAAAGCGTTATTGTTCTTGATAACAAGCCGTGACAATATCACACGATATGGACAGCCCCGAGCATCAATAGAGCGAATACCCGATGACACGCACCGCTTTTTTTATTTCCGATGGTACCGGCATCACGGCAGAAAGCCTGGGCCGTAGTCTGCTGGCACAGTTTGAAAACGTCGATATTAAAATGCTGACCAAGCCCTATATTGACACACTGGCCAAAGCGCGTGCGCTCGTGGAAGTCATTAATGCCACGGCTGCTCATGATGGCGAACAACCGATCATTATTGACACCATCGTTGATCAGGAAATACGTGACGTCATACGTGAAGCATCAGGCTTCAAGGTCGATATCTTTTCGACCTTCCTCAAGCCGTTGGAACAGGAATTGGAGACACACTCGTCATACAGCGTCGGACGCACCCACTCAATTGGTAGCGACGATGTCTACATGGACCGCATCCACTCTGTTCACTTTGCACTTGATAACGACGATGGTGCACGCACACATCAATATAACCAGGCTGATGTCATTCTGGTGGGCGTTTCACGCTGCGGCAAAACCCCCACCTCACTTTATCTGGCGCTACAGTTTGGCATTCGTGCGGCCAATTACCCACTTACCGAAGACGACCATGACGAAGATGGCGTACTCAAGTTACCCAAGTCCCTGGCGCCGCATCGACACAAATTATTTGGCCTGACGATTGATGCCCGCCGTCTCGCCGCCATTCGGCATGAGAGACGCCCTAACAGCCGTTATAGCTCAATGGACCAGTGCCTTCAGGAAATCGAGCAGGCGGAATCTCTCTACCGCAGCATGCACATCCCTTACATTGATACCACACGCTTTTCCGTTGAAGAAATATCCACACGAATGATTGCGGAAACCGGGCTAACGAGGCGTTTTTCACCACGTTAAACAGTCAAGCCGTCTATGCAGGCATCAGAACGACTGATGCCTGATTTCTAGGCCCCTGACTCAAAGCGCCTGAATCAAAGTCCTTTGGGAGCAAATATCCCAGGCGCGTTGCGCCAATATCCTTTGTAATCCATGCCGAAACCAAACACAAAGCGATCGGCAACTTCCAGCCCACAGTAGTCAGCTTTCAACCCCGGCGATGCCTTGCGGTCATGCTGTTTATCCACCAGGACGGCGGTGCTGATGCTGGCGGCCTGAGCGTCTTTGCAATAGGCCAGAATGGCAGCCAGTGTTGCCCCTTCATCTAGAATGTCATCCACAATAACCACATGACGCCCCGCCATGGGAACTTCAGGTGATACACGCCAGAATAGCTCGCCGCCACGCAGTTCACTGCGATAACGGGTGGCGTGAATGTAATCCACTTCCAATGGGAAACCCAGGCGCGTTAATAGATGACCGGTGGTAATCAGGCCGCCATTCATCACACAGTAAAAGACCGGTAGCTTGTCACCCATATCCCGAGTAATTTCTTCTGCCATGCGGCCCAGTGCATGCTCAACCTGCTGCTGTGTAATCAGGCAGTCGGCGTTTTCCATTAACTCGCGCATGGAATCGCGCGAAGCCTGTGTTTCGTTATCTAACTTGGCCATCATTTATCCTAAAACAATCATTCAAACTCGTTTCACACCATCTGAGTTAACCCGACCTGACGCCGACGGTTATAACTATCCGTTTATCCGTTTATCCGTTTCCGTTTGTCATGGCTTCAAGCTTGGCGTGCGTACGGCGCCAACGCCCCAAGGCAGAAAGCGCCTCAAGGTCGGGGCGCGCGCGGGCATAGCGCAACTTCGATGGGCGCTTGGTGCTCAGTTCTGCACACGCTTTCACCACGTCAAGTGCGGCGGCGCGATCGTTGCACACCAGCAAAATATCGCAGCCAGCGTCGAGAGCGGCCTTGGCTCGCTGGGCAGGTGGACCTGCCTCATGTGCACCTGCCATGCTTAGATCATCAGAGAAAATACAGCCCTTAAAGCCGAGTGATTCGCGCAACATACCCAACCAGGAGCGTGAAAAACCTGCTGGGCGATGGTCAAAAGCGCTGTATATGACATGGGCTGGCATGACGCCATCGAGCATTTTGGCAAGCTGCTTAAACGGAACCAGATCATGCGCTTTGATCGCACTTAAAGGCCGCTCATCGACCGGTAGCGCAACATGCGAGTCTTCTGCCACGCTGCCGTGCCCAGGAAAGTGCTTACCCACTGCCGCCATACCGGCATCATGCAAGCCTTGGATCATCGCCTGCCCGAGGTCAGCCACTTGCTGCGGGTCGTTACCAAAGCTGCGGTCACCAATCACGCAGGAAGTACCGCCATCAACATCCAGCACCGGCGCAAACGTAATATCAAGCCCACAGGCTGCCATTTCCATGCCAAGTAACCAGCCAGTATCCCGCGCCAGCGCAACGCCCTCTGCCGGGTCAGACTGATAACGCTGACCGAGCATGGCCATGGGTGGCAAACGGGTGACGCCTTCCTTAATGCGCTGAACGCGACCACCTTCCTGATCCACAGCAATCAGTAATTCAGGGCGTATCCGGCGAATGGCATCACACAACGCCCGCACCTGGGTGGCACTTTGAATATTACGCGCGAACAGGATAACGCCACCGACAGCAGAGGCTTTCAAAAGGCGGCTCTCATCAGGCGTTAACGACGTTCCTTCGAGGTCAAGCATGACCGAGCCAACGGGGTGTGTCATGACAAAGCATCCTGAAAAATAGACAGCAATTCTAGTCAATCGGCGTCAACATGCAACGAAACCATCAAAACGGCATTGTCACATCGGCTGATGTCAAAGAATTGATAATCAGTAAGTAACGTAAGGCAGTCACACCTTATAGATGAATCCATACCGGTGTTCCCGGCACGGCAGACGCAAATACATGCAGCAGGTCATCACGCTTGAGCCGAATACAGCCATGAGACATTGGCTGTCCCATCGGTTCCGACGGCGGCGTTCCATGCAGGTAGATAAACCGCCGCTGGGCATCGACATCCCCTCCCCGGTTAAAGCCACGCTCAAGACCACAGAGCCACAAGATACGTGTCAGGATCCAGTCTCTGTCTGGGTTCTGTTCGCCCAGTGCCGGCGTATAAACTTCACCGGTCCAGCGGCGGCCACGAAATACGCCATCCATGGGTGCCTCGGCGCCAATGGCCGCACGAACGTAATGCCAGCCTAATGGCGTTTTGCCACTTCCCTCCTGCTGACCTGCCCCGGCTTTACCGGTTGACACCAGACAAGAAAAGCCCGCTTCGCGCCCCTGCCACAACGTCAACGTTTGCTGTTGAATATCAATTTCAACCCAGTGCCCCGTGTCAGGCGGAAGATCAGCTAACGACGGCGTGTACATGAGACCCCTTGCTCTGTCCATCCTTACCCTGTTCATCCTTCTGGTCATTCTTTTCGAGCCTTTCAGGCAAGGGTGCATTCATGCCAGCCACCACGACCGGGCGCAAACGACGCACCAGGTCGCGCACGGAAATATGCTCCTGATAATCTTTCTGAGCGATATCTTTCAGTGCATCCAGACCCGAAAAAGTAAACGTCACCGTGCCCAGCATAAAGTGCAATCGCCAGAAGCGCTCCGCATCAGGCAGATCGGGAGTTGCTTGACGAATCAGCTCCGTAAAGCGCGTAAAGACATCGCCATATTGCGCCTGGATAAAATGACGCAGATGCCCTTGGGCCTGACTGTAAGCCAGGCCCAGAAGGCGCATGAACACCTTGAGACTGTTGCGTTCAGCAGGAACCGACAATACCGTTTCAGCCATGGTTTCCAATAACACTTCAAGAGGAATCACCTGGCCTTTGTATTGCACTTCAAGTTCATCCAGAGCGCTATGAAAACGTTCGCTGAAAGGATCGAGATAACGGGAAAACACTGACTGAATCAGCGCTTTCTTAGAGCCAAAATGGTAATTGACCGCTGCCAGATTAACTTTGGCTTTACTGGTGATATTGCGCAGCGACGTTTCCGCAAAGCCCCGCTCTGCAAATAGTACTTCAGCGGTGTCGAGAATGCGTGTCACTGTGTCAGGCTGAGCCATGGACGCTCCAGAGAACAGATGTTTAAAACAACGCCTGATATTACGTCATGGGTCAAAGGTGCTCAACGTTTGTTACACAAATACTTACAAACATTTTATGCCACCGCATGGCTTATTGACTTGCCAACACGCAAATGCTTGGTATCACTACACAAAATTTAACGTTCAGCCTGTACTGGATAGAGACACATACTGTATACTTAAACACATGCTTTATTAAATTTTTTTATTCATAAATGCTGGTTAACGCATGACACATCCGTCTCAGACACCTGTCGTAATCACGCTGCCAGCATTTGTCTGTTTTTTATTTCATTAACCAACAAGATCAGGTGGGAGCGTATTATGTCTCGGCCTTTAACAGCACGTCAGCAAAATGTTTACGACTTTATCGTTAAGACCATGGGTGAATACGGCTATCCGCCGACTCGCGCTGAGATTGCCAAAGCGCTGGGATTTCGCTCGCCGAATGCAGCGGAAGAGCATCTTCGGGCACTTGAGCGTAAGAAAGTCATTCGCATTATCCGTAATACTTCCCGGGGCATCCGCCTGCCCGCTCAGGAAGGTGTCGATATAACAACAGCGACACCGGAAACCTCACCGGTAGAAAACATGTCATCCGGCTTACCCATCATTGGGGAAGTTGCCGCTGGCAGCCCGATTCTGGCCGCTGAGCACATTGATCGTTACTGCCCTCTGCCCGCCGAATACTTTACGCCAAAAGCTGACTACCTCCTGCGAGTACGCGGCCTATCCATGAAAGATGCTGGCATTCTGGAAGGTGACCTGCTGGCGGTTCACCGCACAGAGCATGTACGCGATGGGCAGATTGTCGTGGCCCGGCTGGAGGATGAAGTCACCGTGAAACGTTTTAAACGTGACGGGCACCTGGTACAGCTTCTGGCAGAAAATGAAGATTTCTCTCCCATCAGCGTTGACTTACGTTCACAGCCTCTCGAAATCGAAGGCGTGGGAGTGGGCGTTATTCGTGGCGGTAACGGTCAGGCACTTGGTTAAACATCACCTGACCTGCTCTCATCATCCATTCTGCTTACTGCATGTCGATGTATCGGTGGTCATTAAAGGTGGCCACCCAATCAGGGTGATAGACCAACAGAACACTCAGTAGCATACCGGTAATAAATGCTTCTGACGGCATCAGCAACGGCAGAAAACGCGCATACTCCTGAGCCAGATAAACCGCTTCTGGTTCAGTTCCCGCCACAACGATCATCCCAACGGCTACCAGCCCTCCTGCCAGCGTTGCCAACGCAGAGCCGAAAAATCCGCAAGCAAACAGAAAAACCATCAGGTTATCAGGAAGTCTGCGGTCTACAAAACGCCATATCAACACCGTCGTCAGTGCAGGCACAATACCTGTGACAAGCACATTTGCGCCTAGTAATGGCCACTCATTGCGTCCAATCACGACCATTGCCACATTGATCATGAGATTGCTTAAAAGCGCCAGTGGTGCTTTGAACACAATTGTCATCAGTACGGTAAACACCAGATGCAGTGTTAACCAATCCACGGCTTGTGCACGCAGCTGCCACATCAGCACAACGGCCAGTGTCGCCGCCAGCCAGCGGTGCTGCAGTGCTGTGTCATTCATCAAAGGCTTCCAGGGCTTTAACATGACAACCCATATCAGCATCGCCGAGGACATCACTGCAGAAAGCACTAGCGCCCAGGGTGCCAGGACGCTTTCAGCAAAGGACATAAAGCCACCTCAATGGTATCGATAAAATCACGCACTATGATATGAAACCACGCACTATGATATTAAACCACGCTCTGTGATCCTCAACGTTAGCTGAACACCACCGTCTTGTTACCATGAATAATCACACGGTCTTCAAGGTGCCAGCGAACCCCGCGAGCAAGTACCGACTTTTCAACATCACGCCCGAAGCGGACCAGATCTGTCGGCGTATGACAATGCGTTACACGATGAATATCCTGCTCAATAATAGGGCCAGCATCGAGTTCTTCGGTCACATAATGACAGGTCGCCCCGGTCAGCTTGACGCCTCTTTCATAGGCCTGATGGTAAGGCTTTGCCCCGGCAAAGGAAGGCAGAAAGCTATGATGAATATTAATCACCCGGCCACGGTAACGCTGGCATAAGGCAGGCGGCAGAATCTGCATGTAACGGGCCAGTACCACACAGTCTGCCTGCAAGGCTTCTATATGTGACTCAACAGCAGCGAATGCGGGCTGTTTGTCGTCAGGATCAACGGGAATGTGATGATAGGGAATGCCGTACCACTCTGTGAGTGAGCGTAAATCATCATGATTGGATAGCACCCCAACGATTTCACACGCAAGCTCCCCTGCCTGCCAACGATAAAGCAGGTCTACCAGGCAATGTGACTCCTTGGAGACCATGAGTACGACTTTAGGGCGTTGCGCGGTATCGGTCAGCGCCCACTGCATTTTGAAATCATCCGCAACGGGGCGAAACGCTTCACGAAACGCCTCCAGCCCAATCGCCAGCGAATCAGCGAGAATTTCATAACGCATGAAAAATCGACCCGTCTCAAGGTCCGAGTGCTGACTCGCTTCCGTAATTGAGCCCCCCTGCTGAGCGATAAAATTGGCCACACGCGCCACAATGCCCACCTGGTCGGGGCAGGAAACCACTAAACGATAGTATCGGGACATAAAAAGGACTCTTGAAGTAATTCTAGCCTGACAACAGCAGCGTAACGATAGCAACACATCAAAATATCGGGAATCGCGTTTCCGCTGAATATGCCAAATGGAAGACATTAAGTGTAACGGATGTATTCTCTCTGATCACGATCAGAAATTGCGTCAGATCGCGACGATGATTGTGGCAGCCCCCTTCAATCCCGTATAGTAAAGGTCTTACTTTCAAGGCTTTTCACTCACGATGCATCCACCGCGCGTACACATTCGTCCCCGTCGTCGTCCTCCTCTGAAGCTACTACCACTAGGAGGATGCGGTGAAGTCGGTATGAACTTCACTCTATACGGTTACGAGGACCATTGGATCGCGGTAGATTGCGGCATGATGATTCGTCAGGACATGCCAGGTACCCCGCTACAGGTTCCCAACCTTGATACTCTGACGGCATTGGATATTACACCTGCAGCACTGTTTATTACCCATGGCCATGAAGATCATATCGGCGCAGTGGCCTGGCTCTGGCCGAACTGGCAATGCCCGATTTATGCCACTCCTCTGGCTGCAGGTCTGTTGCGCTTAAAATTCGCCGAACACGGCCTCAGCCCTGACAAAATCATCGTCGTTGACCTGGGAGAGGCGCTGTCTTCAGGGCCTTTTACCATCCGCCACCTTCCGCTAACACATTCCATTCCGGAAAGCTGTGCGCTAATGATGCAGGTGGGTGACTATCGGGTTCTACATACCGGCGACTGGAAACTGGATGCCCAGCCATTGGTGGGCAAACCGGTCGATGCCAGCCAGTTTCGCGCCCTGGCCCCTCTGGATCTGGTGGTGGGCGACTCCACCAACGCGCCCATGCCAGGCCATTCAGGCAGTGAAGGCGATGTGGCAAAAGCGTTGGCAAAAGCCATTGCGACCTGCAAGGGTCGCGTGGTTATTTCCTGTTTTGCCAGTAACGTAGCCCGTATTGTTGCGATTGCCCGGGCGGCGCAGCAATGCGGACGCAGAATCAGCCTGATGGGCCGCTCGATGGAACGCATGGTCACCGTTGCCAAGGGGTTGGGATATCTGGATGATCTGCCGCCGCTGGTACCCGCGCATGATCTGGGTTACCTGCCTGCCGACGAAGTGATTATTATTGCCACCGGCAGCCAGGGAGAGCCACGCGCCGCTCTCCAGCGTTTAGCCCAGCGTCGTCATCCGTTTGTCGATCTGGAACCGGGCGATAACATTATTTTTTCAGCCAAAACCATTCCTGGTAATGAACGCCCTATCGAACGGCTGAAAAAACGCTTTACCCAGATGGGTATCACCCTGTTTGATGAATTCAATCATCCTGAATTACATGCCACCGGGCACCCGGCTCAAGAAGAACTGCGCACGCTTTACCGCTGGATCAAACCGCGTCATCTACTGCCGGTGCATGGCGAAGCTCGTCATCAGCAGGCCCATCAGGAACTGGCCGAGTCAATGAACATCACCGCGCCGATAGCGCCATTAAACGGTGATCTGATTCATTTTGATGTCAACGGGCTGCGTCACGAAGGACGCTATCCTCAACCACCTTGCATTGTCAGCCAGAACAGCGTGGTTCCTCACCCAGGGCTGGATGCACCCAGTCGGCATAAGCGCCGTGGCAGCCTCTATCTGGCGCTGCCGGTCACCGCCAGTGACACCGGTTGGTGGCGGATTGGTCGGCTGATGCTCGACAACGCGGGTGCTGGCGCGCTTGATGAGGACAGTTTCAGTGACTGGCTGGATGAGCAGCTTGGCGACATTCATGCTGATACACTGGCAGAGTTACGTCAGGCATTACAGCCGCGCCTGATTGCCTGGCTGGCCGAGCACATGCAGCATCTTCCTGAGGTGCACTTACAGATCATGGCTGCAGAAATGCCTGAATCGACATCACCGGGTCAGGAGGCCTGAGGACGGCGCCCATCGCGTTGCATCCTCTTGATCCGAGGCTCGCTCTCGCACCCAGTAATCACCTTCTCGCGCATGTTCCTTTTTCCAGAACGGCGCCTGGGTTTTCAGAAAGTCCATGATGAAGTCGCACGCTTCAAAGGCATCACGGCGGTGAGCACTAGCAACCGACACGCGAACAATCGGGTCACCCGGTGCCATATAGCCAATACGATGAATAATCCGCACCCCCTGAAGTGCCCAGCGATGCCACGCCTGCTCGCCAATATCTTCCAGTGTTTTTTCCGTCATGCCCGGATAATGCTCAAGCGTCAACCCCGTCACATCGGGGGACTCATTGAAGTCACGAACCAAGCCGGTAAAACTTACCACCGCGCCGACATCCGTACGGTTTTCAAGAAGGTCATCGTAGGCATAGGCCATGTCAAACGGACGGGTCTGGATACATACAGCAATATTCATCGTTAACCGCCTGTCACTGGAGGGAAGAATGCCACCTCGTCGTCATCTGTAACCCGTGCACTGTCATTCACCATCACCTGGTTGACCGCACACAAGGTCCGCTGGTCACGTAATATGCTAAAACTTTCACCTCGGCTTACCAGGAAAGCTTTCAAACCTGCGATGTCTTTGGTTTCCAGCGCGTCCAGAGCAATGCTTAAATCGCTATAGCCAAGGCGCTCACGTAGCTCGGCCAGAAATTTAACGCGGACACAGTCACCCTCACAGCGCTCGCCAAGCCGCACTTCCCCTGTGGAACACACACCGGTGACAATTGGGCTAGCGTCTGGCTCTTGGTTAAAACGCTGATAATCGCTGCTCTTCCCTCCCACCTTGCTGTCCAGCTGAACACCTTCGATACACATCGACTTATCCACGGCTTTGCACATATCGTAAAGTGTCAAACAGGCAACTGACACAGCGGTCAGTGCTTCCATTTCCACACCGGTCTGACCGGTTAAACGACACATAGCCGATACATGCACACAGCCTTTTTGCGTGTCGATTTCAAAATCAAGCGACACTTTCGATAAGGCCAGTGCGTGGCACAGTGGAATGAGCTCATGCGTGCGTTTGGCCGCCTGAATACCGGCAATCCGTGCCGTCGCAATCACATCGCCTTTAGGTAAGGCACCATCGGTTAATAGCTGGAGCGTACGCGGCTGCATCATAATACGCCCGGAAGCCACCGCCTCACGACGTGTTTGCTGTTTATCGCCTACATCGACCATGTGTGCTTCGCCATTGGCATTAAGATGCGTCAACTGCATGTAGAATTACCCCAAGATTTGATTAAAGCCGTTAATTAACGCCGGGCTCAGCGATGCATCCAATGTTGAATCCATTCAGCGATGTCAGCAACGTTATCGATATCAAGCCGCGTCACAGATGTTTCCAGTGAACGCGTGTCCGTGTGCTTGAGAGCAGCGGCACATATTCCTTCACTCGTTAGTATGGAGGCATCGCCTACCCCGTCACGATACAACACCAGCTTAGGCAACGGCCACGCTTTGAAACCTTCAACAATCACCAGGTCCGGGGCATGTGGCGCCATCAAGGCAAGCAGGTGGTTCAGATCGGGCTCCTGCTGGCCAGGCGTTTCCTGCATCAACGCATAGCGCTGGTGCGACGCCACCAATACAGGCGCTGCCCCCGCCTGACGAAGCTGATAACTATCCTTACCCGGCTTATCGATATCAAACGTATGGTGCGCGTGTTTAATGACGCCAACGTTCAGGTGGCGCTGTCTCAACGCTGGCAACAACGCCTCCAGCAAGGTGGTTTTACCAGTACCACTCCAGGCAGCGACCCCTAAAACGGGAAACCCCAGGTCAGTAAGCGGTGTCATCGGCGAATGTTTCATGGCAGCCCTTATGGTTATATGAAAGATCAGTCACTCGAACAATCCGTCATTTGAACAGTCAGTCATTTGAACAGTCAGTCATTTGAACAGTCAGTCATATGAACAATGAGTCACTTGAACAGCCACTGAGTTCGCGTAACGGATTGTTCACGGGATAAGACCTTCTATTCATCTTCCTGCGCGCGCGGCAGGACCCAGTTCAGCACAATGCCGACAATCGCAGCCAGACTGACACCTTGCAGGGTAAATTGCCCGCCACCAAACTGCATACCACCAATACCGAACACCAGAATAAGCGATACCACCACCAGATTGCGCGGCGCAGTTAACGATTGTCCTGCGCGCACCAGCGTATTCATACCAACCACCGCAATGGAGCCGAAAAGTAACGTCATGATGCCACCCATCACCGGGCCAGGAATGGTCTGCAGTAACGCCCCCAATTTACCAATAAAGGCGAGCAGAATGGCAATCACGGCGGCGATGATCATATACATGGGGTTAAATGCACGTGTCAGTGTGACAGCGCCGGTCACCTCTGAATACGTCGTGTTGGGCGGCCCCCCAAAGAGCGCGGCCACAGTGGTTGCCAGGCCATCGCCCAACAGAGTGCGATGCAAGCCAGGTGTTTCCAGATAGTTCTTACGCGTGACCGAGCCAATCGCGATCATATCGCCGATATGCTCAACGGCCGGCGCAATGGCCACCGGAATCATGAACAGAATAGCCGCCCAGTGAAAGCTGGGAGCCGTAAAGTTGGGCAGCGATAACCAATCGGAAGATGTCACCGCAGAAAAATCCACCACGCCCATGATCAACGACAACACATACCCCGTGACGATACCGCCCATAATAGGCACCAGACGCAGTAACCCACGCCCGAAGACCGCCAAAACCAGCGTCACTAACAAGCTGGTCATGGAAAGAAAGATCGCTGGCCCGTAGGAGATATTGTCACTGGTTTCGCCGGTTGCCATACTGACCGCCACCGGTGCCAGCGCAAGGCCAATCACCATGATCACCGGCCCCACCACCACGGGTGGCAGCAACCGATGCAACCAGACGGTGCCTTTAAGGCGTACGACCTGGGAGATCACGACGTACACCAGGCCTGCCGCCATCAAACCGCCTAGCGTCGCCGACACGCCAAAGCTTGCGATAGAGCCTTGAATAGGTGCAATAAAGGCAAACGATGAGGCCAGAAAAACCGGCACACTCTGGCGCGTCACGGCATGAAACACCAGCGTACCCGCACCAGCGGTGAAGAGCGCAACGCTGGGGTCAAGGCCGGTCAGAAGCGGCACCAACACCAGCGCACCAAACGCCACAAAGAGCATTTGCGCACCGGTGAGTATCAGCTTTAGCCATGAATCGGTTTGCGCGCTTGTGTCGCTCACAAAATGCCTCCTTGATTGTGGTGAAAAAGATAGTTGAGCCAGTGCGATTGAGATAACGCTGAATGCGCGCTGCTATGTTCAGACGTTCAATGCCTCAGGATTGGCTCAAAAAAATGCCCCCAACGCCTATGGCGCAAGGGGCAACGGAGTTGAGCACGCTTAGCGTGTCCCAAAGATCTTGTCGCCGGCATCTCCAAGCCCGGGAACGATATAACCGTTCTCGTCGAGGCGCTCGTCTACTGATGCCGTATAGATGTCCACCTCTGGATAAGCGTCCTGAACGCGTTTAATCCCTTCAGGTGCGGCAACCAGCACAATCACTTTCATCTGCTCGCAGCCGTTTTCACGCAACATATCCAGCGTTGCGACCATAGAGCCACCCGTTGCCAGCATAGGATCAATCACGATCGCCATGCGTTCTTCAATGTCATTGGCAAACTTGGAAAAATAAGGCACGGGCTGGAGTGTTTCTTCATCACGATACAGACCAACAACGCTGACCCGCGCACTGGGAATCAGGTCTGTAACGCCTTCCAGCATCCCCAGCCCCGCCCGCAGAATAGGGACAACCGTTACCTTCTTGCCTTTCAGTCGACGCGTCATGATCGGCTGATCATTCCACCCCTGAATTTCATGATCTTCCAGCTTGAGCCCTTGTGTCGCTTCATAAGTGAGCAGCTTGGCCACTTCACCGGCCAGCTCACGGAAGCTTTTCGTGCTGATGTCCGCTTCGCGCATGAGACCCAGTTTATGCTGCACCAGTGGGTGGTTGATGGCGTGTACGCTCATGGGACTTCCTCGTTGCGGTTAAACGGAATACGACGTTTGTCGACGTGACAAGCGTGTAAAATTGCGCGCTATTCTACCCCCAACCTGCGGGAAGTTTAAGGGGCTGAAGGCAATTGCCAGTCAATAGGGGTGCGCCCCTGCGCTGCCAGAAACGTATTTGCCTGGGAAAAATGCCGTGTACCAAAAAAGCCACGATGCGCCGATAGCGGTGACGGGTGAGGCGCTTCCAGAATCAAATGGCGTTGCTGGTCAATCAACGCCTTTTTCTGCCGCGCATGGCTTCCCCAGAGTAGAAACACACTGGGTGGTGAGCACTGGCTGACGGTTTCAATGGCACGGTCAGTAAAGGGCTCCCAGCCTTTCCCGCGATGCGAAGCCGCGTTCCCCTGCTCAACAGTCAGCGCTGTGTTCAGCAAAAGTACGCCTTGCCTGGCCCAGTGTTCCAGGCAACCGTGCCCGACAGGCTGAAACCCGACGTCGCTGGCCAATTCCTTATAGATATTGACCAGCGACGGCGGCACCCGAACGCCTGGCTGCACAGAAAAACACAACCCATGAGCCTGATCAGGGCCGTGGTAAGGGTCCTGGCCAAGAATCACCACCTTGACGGCATTCAATGGTGTCAATTCAAACGCGCGAAACCAGTTGGAAGAATGCGGGTACACGACTTTTCTGGCGGCTTTTTCTGACGCCAGAAACTGCTTGAGCGAATGCATATAATCCGCCCGAAACTCAGCATCCAGTGCGCTTGCCCACTCGCCCGATAACGGATTCGTCATATCAGCCCTCGCCACGACACTTAACGTTGTAACATCAGTTCCTTTTCAACCACGCCTGCTACCAACAGCGCTACTTTTTGACCTGATTGACCAAGGGCTCCACATAGGACACCCCCATATCCCATGGGAACTGAATCCAGCATTGCTGACCCACTTCTGTCAGGTACTGGTCAACCAGCGGTTTGCCGTCCGGCTTGGCATAAATAGTGACAAAGTGAGCTTTCGGCAGCATTTCACGCACGGCCCTGGCGGTCTTGCCGGTATCGACCAGATCATCCACCAACAGCCAACCCTCACCGTCGTGATCCACCCCTTTAAGCACATCCAGCTGGCTTTGCTCCATGTGGTCATAACTCTTGATGCACACCGTATCAATCAGGCGGACATCCAGTTCACGGGCAATCAGTGCCGCTGGAATCAATCCACCACGGGTAATCGCCACGATTCCCTTGAAATCGCGCTCTACCAGCTGATGGCAAAGTTCGCGCACATCACGGTGCAGCTGGTCCCAGGAAACCGTGAAATGCTGCAGATAACGATCACTGCTCATAAAAGGCGTTACTCGCTTTCGTTGAAGGAACACACCGCGAATACGCCATAGCCAGCATCGCGAATCTTCTGGGAACCGCCCAGTTCGGGCAAATCGATAATCGTTGCGGTTTCTACTACCTGCCCACCGCAGCGCTGAATCAGATTCGCCGCTGCCAACATGGTGCCACCGGTCGCAATCAAATCATCCATCAGCAGGATTCGATCATTTTTGTGAAACGCATCTGCGTGCAGTTCCACTTCAGAATGGCCGTACTCCAGCGTATAGGTTTCACTGATGGTTTTGAACGGCAACTTGCCTTTCTTGCGCACAGGGACAAAGCTGCAACCCAGTTCATAAGCCAGGGGCGCACCAATAATAAAACCACGCGCATCAATTGATGCGATGGCATCGAGGTTCATTTCCTGGTAACGGTGAACAAAGCTATCAATCAACTTACGAAACGCAGCGCTATTCTGCAGCAGCGGCGTAATATCGCGAAAATTGACACCGGGCTCAGGCCAGTCAGGAACCGTACGAATAACGGACTTGATATAATCGCCGTAAATGCTCATTGCGCCTCTCGTTGGGTCATCAAAAATAGAGGATTAATTCAGAAACAGAAACTTGCCAGCAAACAGCAGCGCCAACAGAATCACAGCCGGGTTCAAGTCTTTGAAACGGCCCGATAGTGCCTTGATAGCGACAAAGCTGATAAAACCTAACGCAATTCCTTCTGCAATCGAGAACGTTAAGGGCATGGCCAACGCCGCAATCAATACCGGCGCTGCTTCCGTCGGATCATCCCAGTTAGCGTGCGCCAGGCTACCTGCCATCAACACTGCCACATAAAGCAGTGCCCCGGCGGTAGCATAAGCAGGAATAGAGCCTGCCAATGGGGCAAAGAAAAGACTTATCAGAAACAGGATAGCGACCACCACCGCGGTCAACCCCGTACGACCACCCGACGCAATACCGGCGGTGGACTCGATATAGCTGGTCGTCGTTGAGGTCCCCAACGCCGCCCCGGCCATGGATGCCGTACTATCCGCCATCATGGCGCGACCAATGCGTGGCAGCTTACCGTCTTTATCCAGCAGTTTGCCGCGTTGCGCCACCCCCACCAGCGTGCCGGACGTGTCGAACAGATCAACAAACAGAAACGCAAAAATGACACTGATCATAGCCACGTCCAACGCGCCCATCACGTCCATTTGCATCAGCGTCGGCGCGATGGACGGCGGCATTGACATCAGCCCACCGTACTCATTATGGCCCAGCAATATGGCAACGACGGTGACACCGAGAATGCCAATCATCACTGCACCGGTGACGTTAAGATAAGCCAGCGCAGTAATCACGAAAAATCCCACTAATGCGTAGATAGCAGCCGGCTCACTCAAGTCGCCCAGCGCGACAAAAGTCGCAGGGTTTGCCACCACAATACCGGCATTTTTCAATGCAATCATGGCCAGAAACAGACCGATACCTGCTGCAATACCCAACCGCAACGACAGAGGAATCGAGTTAATGATCCATTCCCGAATTCTGAAGATACTCAATAGAAAAAAGCACAGACCGGAAAGAAACACCGCCCCAAGCGCGGCCTCCCAGGTGTACCCCATACCTAACACAACGCCATAGGTAAAAAAGGCGTTAAGCCCCATACCAGGCGCCTGAGCAATTGGGTAATTGGCCCAGATCCCCATCACAAGACAACCGATCGCCGCCGCCAGGCAGGTCGCAACAAACACCGCCCCGTAGTCCATCCCTGCCTCGGAAAGAATGCTCGGGTTGACGAAAATGATATAAGCCATCGTCAGGAAGGTGGTAACCCCTGCTATGACTTCCGTTTTTATCGTGGTTTTGTGTTCTGTCAGCTTGAAGTGCTTGTCCAGAAAATTCATGAGCATTATTACCCTTCGTGCAAACGCTGGAGCGTGGGGGTGCAGGAAAAGCCGGCCATACTACCGAAAGCCTAAGGTTGATGCGAGCTTTCAGCGTATGGATGGCGACTCAACAAGTGCAAGGTAAAGCTGCAAAAACGGGGCCAATATTAACGCGCCACTCCCACTTGGACGTCTGCCATTTCTCGACCTGGCGACTCATCACCTTCCCGGGCTGCCAACACACGCTCTACCGTTTCCACAATAACCTGGGTCTGCGGATCTATCTCGATATTGACGCTGTCGCCGATCAGACGTGCGCCCAGTGTGGTTCGCGCAAGGGTTTCAGGAATCAGGTTCACACAGAAGGAAAAGGTCAGATTTTCCTCATCGCGGTTGACCTCACCGACCGTCAGACTAATGCCATCAACGCCAATATAGCCCTTCTCGAAAATGAAACGCCCGACATCCATCGGCAAGGTGAACCACAGCCGACGGTTATTGGGCGCAACGTCAATCTTGTTCAGCTTCGCCATACAGATGATATGGCCAGACATGGAGTGTCCGCCAATCTCGTCACCAAACCGGGCAGCACGCTCTATATTGACGCACCCTCCTTCTACAATCGCACCAAGATTGGTCAAGCGTAAGGTTTCGCGCATCAGATCAAAACTCACCCGGTCACCGTCAATATCGGTAACCGTCAGACACACACCGTTATGCGCAACGGATGCGCCAATGGCCAGTCCTTCACGCATTGCCTCAGGCATTTCAACAACGTGAGTCCTGAAGTTATCCAATTCTTTGATTGCCACGACCTCAGCCGTACCCTGGACAATACCGGTAAACATGATGACCTCATAAATGAAAAACGGGCACAGGGCCCGAAGGGTTAAGGAGACAGAACCTGGGGTTATTGCCTATTGTGCCATTTTTCAGAGGTCATTTGACGGATTGTTAAGCCACAAACATTCACATGCCTCATAAAATTTACTAGGGTCTGTTGACGTTTCATTCACGGCCGCGCTGGTGTCAGTTTTTATTCGGGGCAAGGCAGGAGGAGAGACGTTTGGTAACTCCAAATGAACGACGACTAACGCCGCAGCGGATAAAAACTGACCCAGCCCTTCGGGTTGCGCTTCAAAATGCACCATACTGCGTTGCGAAACTTGAGAAGGGAACCACCCTTAACGGCGTTCCGCGCCTTGTCTGGCACATTTTGATGCAGCAACGCGGTTCGTGATGAAACGTCAACAGACCCTAACACTCGAATAGGCACACACAGCAGAAGATAACCCCAGAAAAAACCAGTTTGATAACAGATAATATCAACAAACAAACTTAGTCTAAAAAATACGGCTGTAACATTTGACAGTTACGCGGTTAAATTTTAGACTTTAGCATTAATCGAAATGACGCCGATTTGTACCCAGATTGCGGGCGTCCACCAAGCCAACGGCATGGTGAAGTGCAGCTAAAAGGGTGTGTCCAGCGTTGATGGCCGCCCGTTAGGGTGGCCTTTTTTTATTTCCCGCCCTACGCTTGCCTCCTCGCACTTTGTCTCTGGCCCACCATGTCTTTGGCCTAACATGTCTTCGGCCTACCATTATGGCAGACGCTATGATTGAACTTAGCAACGTTAGTAAAACCTATGGCACAGGCAGCCAGGCTGTCCACGCCCTGAAAGACGTTAACTTAACGATACCCAAAGGCACTATTCACGGCGTTATCGGCCTTTCCGGTGCCGGGAAATCGACCCTTATTCGCTGCGTTAATCTGCTCGAACGCCCCACCAATGGCAGCGTTTCCGTTGATGGCCAGGAAATGACCCGCCTGACGCGCGGCGAGCTCAATCGCGCTCGTCATCGTATCGGGATGATTTTCCAGCATTTTAACCTGCTCACCACGCGCAACGTGTTTGATAATGTGGCACTCCCCCTTGAACTGATGGGCGAAAGCCGTCGTGCGATCAAGGAACGCGTGCTGCCACTACTGGAACTGGTTGGCCTGGCAGACAAAGCCAAACAATACCCTGCCCAGCTTTCCGGTGGACAAAAACAGCGTGTCGCCATTGCCCGAGCCCTCGCCAGCAAGCCAAATGTTCTGCTGTGCGATGAAGCCACATCGGCACTCGATCCCCAAACCACCAGTTCAATTCTTGAGTTACTGCGGGAAATCAATCAACAACTTGGCATCACCATTTTGTTGATCACGCACGAAATGGAGGTAGTGAAATCCATCTGTCACCGGGTCAGCCTGATTTCTGACGGTGAGCTTGTGGAAGACGCTGAGGTCGGAGACTTCTTCACCGCCCCCGACACGCAACTAGGCAGGGAATTTCTCAATGACTTTTTGCAGCTAACCCCTCCTAAAGAGCTGATCGAGCGTTTAAGCGATACGCCAAGTGAACATACACACCCTGTCGTTCGCCTGACCTTTTCGGGTGATGCGGTATCCACGCCCCTCATCTCACGCCTGGCGCGCGAGTGCAGTGTCGATGTCAGCATCCTTCAGGCAAAAGTCGAATCCATCCAGGAACGCACCTTAGGACTCATGATTGCCGAGCTGCTTGGCTCTCCTGCCCAGACCCAGGAAGCCATGTCCTATTTAGAAGCCCATCATTTACAGGTAGAGGTACTTGGTCATGTCCAGCGCAATGTTTGATCTTATTTTACAGGCCACGCTGGATACGCTTTATATGGTGGCCGTTTCAGGCGTGATAGCAACGCTGATTGGCCTGCCACTTGGTGTGATGCTCTACGCGACACGCCCGCGCCAGATTCTGGCCATGCCAGTACTTAATCAGGTGCTTGGCATTATCACCAACGTTGGCCGCTCAATCCCATTCATCATTTTAATGGTCGCCATCATCCCGTTTACGCGCATGCTGGTGGGCACCTCGATTGGCATTAATGCCGCTTCAGTGCCATTAACCATTGCCGCCATTCCCTTCGTGGCCCGCCTTATTGAAGGTGCCCTCAACGAAATATCGCCAGGGCTCATCGAGTCCGCACAATCAATGGGCGCCACCCCCTGGCAAGTGATTACCAAGGTGCTTATTCCTGAAGCGCGGGGCGGTATTATCACAGGCCTGACAATTACGCTGGTCACCCTGGTCAGCTACTCTGCCATGGCAGGCGCTGTGGGCGGTGGTGGCCTTGGTGATCTGGGCATTCGCTACGGCTACAACCGTTTCAATCCCACCATCATGCTGATTACCGTGGTTATTCTGGTCGTGATGGTTCAAGGCTTCCAAAGTCTTGGCGACTATCTGGTACGCAGGAGTGACCGCAAGTAGTTAGGATCGAGAGTAGTTAGGATCGAGAGTAGTTAGGATCGAAAGCAGGAATGGCTGCACGTTTCATCGATACAACTATTATAACCAAAATGCATTAGAATTTATTTTTTTATTGCTTTATAGTTTCGCCCATTATCTTCTTCTCAACAGGAGTGACACCATGAAGACATTACTGATCGGTAGCCTGACAGCGTTAGCACTGGCGGTTAACGTCGCCAACGCAGAAACACGCACCATCAAAATGGGCACCGTGGCAGGCCCGGAAACTGAGGTCATGGAAGTGGCTGCCCGCATTGCCAAAGAAGAATACGACCTGAATGTCGAAATCATTGAATTCACCGACTACGTCACGCCAAACGCAGCACTGGCAGATGGCAGCCTGGATGCCAACGCCTACCAGCATGAACCCTACCTGCAGGCAATGGTCAATGATCGCGATTACGACCTAGCGATTGCTGGCTACACCTTTGTTTACCCAATCGGCGCTTACTCCGAAAAATACGACAACGTCGACGACCTGCCTGACGGTGCACAAATCGCACTGCCCAATGACCCTTCCAATGAAGGACGTGCGCTTATTCTGATGCACAACAAGGGGCTGATCACGCTTAACGACCCAAGCAACCTCGAAGCCACGCCAATTGATATCGCCGAAAATCCGCGCAACTTCCGTTTCCGCGAAATTGAAGCGGCTCAGCTTCCCCGCGTATTGCCGGATGTTGACATGGCGTTCATCAACAACACTTTTGCTCAGCCCGCTGGCTTGAACCTGGATAATGCCCTCATCAAGGAAGGCCCTGAATCACCCTACGTCAATTTGATTGCCGTGCGTGGCGGCGATGAAGATCGCGAAGATATTCGCCAGCTGGTCGATGCTTACCAGCGCGAAGAAGTCATTGAAAAAGCGGAAGAGCTGTTCAAGGGTGCCGCCGTACCCGGCTGGACGGAATAATTCAGACGTTATCTCGGTTAATACCGTCTATTGATTCCGTCTTTTAATACCATCCGTTGGTATTAGCAGGCCAGCCAAGAGGCTGGCCTGATGCGTTTCCCCATCAAGGAAATCGTCGAAAGAACGTTTTTTGAAGGAACATCGAATGCCCCGCATTGACTACGCGCTGCTTAACCGGCAGCTGGAAGCCCTACTGGACACGCGTGACTGGCTCATCAACAGCGCCCAAACCAGCGCCTTTATTCACCAGGAACTGGAGGCGCTGAACTGGGTTGGCTTTTATCTTCAGCGAGAACCGCAATGCCTTAGCCTCGGGCCTTTTCAGGGCAAGCCTGCCTGCAACCCCATCCCCTTTAGCAAAGGCGTCTGTGGCGCAGCCGCCCGCCAGCAAACCACTCAGCGTGTCGATGATGTTCACGCCATTGCCGACCATATTGCCTGCGACGCCGACTCCCGCTCGGAACTCGTCATTCCCATTGTGCTCAACGATCATCTCTGGGGATTACTCGACCTGGACAGCCCGCAGCATGCCCGCTTCAGTCAGGAAGATCAGGCAGGCATTGAATCACTGGTTGCGACGTTTATCCGCCACACCGATCTGCCTCATTTTCTTGAGCCTTAGCACCAGACGCAAAAAAGCCCCATGCTTGGCACAGGGCTTTTTTTGCGGTATCTGGTAGGACCAGGCGGATTTGAACCGCCGACCTCCACGATGTCAACGTGGCGCTCTAACCAACTGAGCTATGGTCCTGTAAAAATTATTGGCTGCACACAGATAATCGTCATGAATAGATGGTCACCGACGAATGGTAGGACCAGGCGGATTTGAACCGCCGACCTCCACGATGTCAACGTGGCGCTCTAACCAACTGAGCTATGGTCCTGCTGTGCAACGGATGCGTATTTTACGGTTTCATGGCTGAATTGCAAGTCATTTTATCCGCTTCCGCCACTCTATCTGATTGGGCAGCGGCCAGCACAGACAAGCATCGACACTTCTGGTAATAAAAAACTAAGATAAACACCTATCACCCACTGAATAAGGAGATTCATCTTGCCTGGTCCATTGCTAGGAGGCATTGCCATTACTCTCTTGCTCGCAACACTGATTGCGCGTATTCGCTTGCGCTGGTGGTGGGTGCGCAGTTTTGAGTTCCCTCGGCTGCAAATTGCAGTGCTGGCTTTTGCTTGTAGTTTGGCAAGCCTATGGCTACTCGAACCAGGCCTTTGGCGCATAACAGCCAGCGCTGCATCGCTAACCGCTCTAATACTCCAGCTACGCTATATTTTACCATGGACAACGCTTTGGCCTGTCCAGGTAAAAACCGCCCATAACGCCCCAGATAATCAAAAAATCACACTGTTAATCGCCAACGTATTGACGTCCAACCGTCAATCAAAAGGCCTGATCAAGATGATAACGGACCACCAGCCCGATATTATTCTCACTCTGGAGTCTGATCAGTGGTGGCAGGACCAGCTGGACCCTGCATTAGCGCAGCAGTGGCCTCATAGCGTTAAGATCCCACTCGACAACCTCTATGGTATGCATCTCTATTCGCGCCTGGCGCTGAAAGACACTGAGATCAAGTGGCTGATTCAGGAAGATATTCCCTCGATTCATACCCAGGTTGAGCTTGAAAGTGGCGACCGTATTCGCCTGTTTGCGGTTCACCCTCGGCCACCCGCCCCTGGTGAGAGCGAAAAATCTCTTTGGCGGGATGCTGAACTGTTATGGGTGGGCCAGGAGATTCATCGCCACCCAAAAGCCACCCTCGTTGCCGGTGACCTCAATGATGTTGCCTGGTCACGCACCACGCGACTTTTCTGCCGAGTCGCCGGCATGCTCGACCCACGTCGTGGGCGCGGCATGTTCAGCACCTTCCATGCCCACTATCCTATCCTGCGCTGGCCACTCGACCATGTCTTTGTCAGCGAGCACTTCACTCTCGTCAACATGCAGCGGCTAGGTGCATTCGGGTCTGACCATTTTCCTATACTGACCACGTTCTGTTATAGACCTTCACGTCAGGAAGAGCACGAAACTCCCGAGGCCAATGGCGACGAACACAAGGAAGCTAGCGACACCATCCAACAGGGCAAAACAGAAACGCAGGACACCTGACGGATTGCCCTATTGGAAATACCCAGGAGCTACTCCGGCACACCACCCTGGGTCAGCACTGTAGGGTCAAGCAGGCGCTCCAGGGTGGCACGGTCCAGCTCGGTTTCCTCTTCTGCCACATCGATAATCGGCCGTCCCGCCTGATAGGCCTTTTTGGCTACGGCAGCCGCCGCGTTATAGCCAATGACGCTGTTCAGGGCAGTCACCAGAATAGGGTTACGAGCCAGCGGCCCCTGAAGATTATCTTCGCGCACCTTGAACGTTGCCAGTGCGCGTTCTGCCAACAGCACCGAAGTATTGCTCATCAGCGTAATCGACGTCAGCAGATTAGAGGCCACCAATGGCAGCATAACGTTCAGTTGAAAATTACCGCTCTGCCCTGCCACGGTCACGGCCATATCCAGACCAATCACCTGTGCAGCGGCTTGCGCAGCTGATTCGGGGATCACTGGATTGACTTTACCGGGCATGATTGAGCTGCCCGGCTGAAGTGCTTCAAGCTCAATCTCGCCCAGCCCAGCCAGTGGCCCTGAATTCATCCAGCGCAAGTCGTTGGCAATTTTCATCACAACGCACGCAAACCCCTTCAACTGGCCGGATAATTCCACCGCGGCATCCTGCGAGGAAAGGCTGGCAAAAAAGCTATCATTCGGCACAAAAGGAAGCCCGGTCTGGTCGCTTAAATCACGCGCCATTAACTCTGCAAAGCCTTCTGGCGCATTGATGCCTGTACCCACTGCAGTTCCACCCTGAGCCAACCGGCATAATCGCGTCATGGCGCTGTCAAAACGCTCAATGGCCTGCGCTACCTGGCTCGACCATGCCCCCAGCTCTTGATCCATACGCAGTGGCATAGCGTCCATCAGATGTGTTCTGCCGGTCTTCACCACATGCGCCAGCTCGCTGGCACGCCGGTCAATGGTTTGCTGTAGCGTCATTAATGCTGGCCGCAGCGATTCATTCACCGCAATCGCCGCTGAGAGGTGAATCGCCGTCGGGATCACATCATTGCTCGATTGCCCCATATTGACATGGTCATTAGGTGTCACCTCTACCCCGTCACGGCTGGCAAGCGTCGCCAACACTTCATTGACGTTCATGTTTGTTGAGGTACCCGACCCGGTCTGAAAGACATCAATCGGAAAGTGCGCGTCACGCTGACCCTCAATCACCGCCTGGGCAGCTTTTATGATGGCATTGGCACGTGGCTCATCCAGCAGCCCCAGTTGACAGTTACTGCGTGCTGCAGCGAGTTTTATCCGTGCAACGGCATGAATAAATGCACTCGGCATGGGTGTATGGGAGACAGGAAAATTATTAATTGCCCGCTGGGTTTGCGCGCCGTAAAGCGCCTCCGCTGGCACCTCCAGTTCGCCCATACTGTCACGTTCGATACGTACAGCCATGACATACTCCTCTGTGCTGAATTAACCGTTCAAGCCTGACGAAGGAAACGCTGTCAAGCAAGCCAAACACAGGCAGCGCGCTGGATCTACAGCAACCCGATCAGTCGTAACCCGATCAGTCGTAACCCGATCGATAGCAATCCGTACGCTCAAAGCCAATTTTAATATTGCAGTGCACAAATAATATTGCACTGCACAAAAGAACCCTCTATACTGCAACGCAACATGCAGTGAAAAGCATCCACGACTTATTTACGCTTCATCCTACAGATTGAACGCACTATCAATACCCTTGGAGGGATTACAATGCGCACTATTAATACTAACGAAATGAACCAGCAGTTCGACAACATGTTCATGGCGCCGGCTCGCGCTTTTGCTGCTCTGAACGTCGATTTTGCTGAAAAAATGTTCAATGCACAGCTCGACGCTGGCAAAGCCTACGTTGATACCAGCATGGCACAGGTTCGTAGCCTGATGAATGTTAAAGATGCAGAAGGTCTGCGTTCTTACATGGAAGGCCAGCAGAAAGTGGCTAAAGAATTGGCTGAGCGCGTTAAAGGCGATGCCGACAAAGTAGTGGCTCTTCAGCAGGATTTCATTCAGCAAAGCCAGAAGCTGACAGAAGATAATGTTAAGCAGGCTCAGGAAACAGCTACCAAAATGAGCAAAACTGCCTGATTCAGTTCAGCGCCAGTATCTGCTGAGTCAGCATAGCTGAACTCGCACCAAGGCTGACACTGAAGACCAGTGACAGCCTTCTGAAATACCGCCAGCGATGCTGGCGGTATTTTTTTGTTGGCACATTTTTTCTGTTTACACAGAAGCGTTAAATCACTACCAGCCTAGTGCCTGTTTAATAAACGGAATGGTCAGTTTGCGCTGAGCAGACAAAGACGCCCTGTCCAGCTGCTCCAATGATTCACACAACGCCCCCAGTTCCCGTGGGCCACGATGCAGAATATAGCGCCCAACATCGTCCGGCAGCTGCATACCCCGCACTTTCGCACGCAGTTTCAGCGCGGCCAGCCGCTCTTCATCATCCAGTGGGTGAAGATGGAAAGTTCCCCCCCAGGTCAATCTCGATGCTAGGTCAGGAAGGGCAACATTCAGTTGGCGTGGGGCTGCATTAGAGGCGATAACAATACGTTTACCCGCATCGCGAAGCCGGTTAAAGGCGTGAAATAGCCCCTCTTCCCAGCGTTTACGCCCCAGCACGCATTCAAGGTCGTCCAGCGCCACCAGATCCAGGCGCTCAATATCTTCCAGAATCAGTGGCGGAAAATGACCGATATCCGCCAGAGGCAGGTACAAGGCTCGCCTGTCAGCATCCGATGCGGCATGGCATGCGGCCTGAAGGAGATGGCTACGCCCAGTCCCCGTCGCCCCCCAAACGAAAATATAAGGCTCACCGTTATCACGCAGCTGCTCTTGCAACTGAGTCACTAACGCGGCATTGCGCTGACTGGCATAAAAGCTGTCGAAGGTAGCATCATCACGCAACCCGATACCTAGCGGCAGCTGTGCCGGTGCTCGGCTCATGATGACTCCCTTTCGTCATGCGGCCCTTGGTGGCCAAGGCAACTCTTTGGCTCGGCGTCGTCTTGTGTCACTTCGCTACGGTCCTCATATAAGGTGCTGTTTTTATAGCGTTCATGCCCCTCGCGTAAGAGTACCATGATGACAGCAGCCACCGGCAAGGCCAGCAACACACCAATAAACCCGAAGAGTTCGCCACCCACCAGTACCGCAAAGATGACAGCCACGGGATGCAGCCCGATCTTGTCACCCAATAACTTGGGCTGAAGCACCACGCTTTCAATCACCTGGCCCGCCGCGAAAATCGCGATAACCCCCAGGATGGCCCAGATAGTGCCCATCTGAAACACCGCCACTAACAGGGCAATACTCAATCCGACAATAAACCCCAGAAAAGGCACAATACTGGCCAGGCCGGAAACAAAACCAATCAATAATCCAAAATTCACCCCCATCAAGGTTAAACCCACGGCGTAGAGCACCCCCAGGCACAGCATCACCAGCAGCTGCCCGCGCAAAAACGCTGAAAGCACTTCATCACAGCGGCTTGCCAAACGGTTAGTATCAGACAGCCAGCGACGTGGCACAAAATCCTGAATGCTCTGCATCAGGCGGTCCCAATCAAGCAGCAGGTAGAAAGTCACCACAGGAACCAGCGCCAGGAATGTGACCCAGGAAACCAGGGCCATACCGGAGCGGCCAATCTGCCCAAGGGCTTGTGCCAGGTAGCCACCCGCATCACGCCAGTTTTCCGTCAACACCTGCTGAAGATTTTCCATTTCGGTTTGCAGGTCGTAGCCCGCCCACTCTTCCAGCCTGGGCGCCAGGACATTCTTGACCCACTCAAAAATCGCGGGAACTGACTCACCGAACTGTTTGGCCTGCTGCACAATCAGCGGCACAATAATCAGCAAACTGACGATCAATACAATGACCAGAATAAGAAAGACACTACTGACCGCCATCACGCGGTTCATTCCCCAGTTTTCAAACCGGTCTGCCAATGGGTCGGCCAGATAAGCGAGAATCATACCCGCCACAAATGGCATCAACACCGCATCCAGCAGATAGACCAGCCCTGCCAGCACCACCAGAAATATAATCCCCCACCACGAATGGCGCATTGTCACCCCTCCCTGAAAGTCGCCTGAAAAAGCTGTCAAAAAAACGTTCAAAAATACGCTTAGAAATACAGTCAAAAATACGCTATCCGCTCTGTACGGCATTCCATACCAGGTACATCGCTGTCAGCCTGAGCGATGCGTGATGCCATCGTCAGTGTTACAATCCGCCTCTCGATTTATCGCATAGCTCATCACAGGATTCGCCATGACCCAGACGCCTTCATCCACTTCTCAACCATCGCTTAGCTATAAAGATGCTGGCGTTGATATTGACGCGGGTAATGCCCTTGTCGAGCGCATCAAGCACGTTGCCAAGCGCACCTCACGCCCTGAGGTCATGGGCGGACTTGGCGGCTTTGGCGCGCTGTGTGAGCTGCCCAAAAATTATCGCGAGCCGGTACTGGTATCCGGCACCGACGGCGTTGGCACAAAATTACGCCTTGCGATGGACCTTGGCAAACATGACACCATCGGCATTGATCTGGTGGCCATGTGCGTCAACGACCTGATTGTAGCAGGCGCCGAGCCGCTGCTGTTTCTTGATTACTATGCCACGGGCAAGCTCAATGTCGATATCGCCGCCGACGTCGTTAACGGCATTGGTGCTGGCTGCGAACAGGCAGGCTGTGCATTGGTCGGCGGTGAAACGGCCGAAATGCCGGGCATGTACGAAGGCGATGACTACGATCTGGCTGGCTTCTGCGTTGGCGTGGTCGAAAAATCCGAGATTCTCGATGGCAGTCGTGTCAGTGAAGGCGATGTCCTTCTTGGTCTGGCATCGTCCGGCCCCCATTCCAACGGTTACTCACTGATTCGCAAGATTCTGGATGTCAGCCAGGCGTCACTGGAAACCGTTGTTGACGGGATGCCGTTGAGTGCCGCTCTCATGGCACCAACCCGCATTTACGTAAAATCGCTGTTATCCCTGATGCGTGACACCGAGATCCCCGTGCATGCGCTTTCACATATCACTGGCGGCGGTTTGCTGGAAAACATTCCCCGCGTACTGCCCGAGCACCTTGGCGCGCGTATCGACCTGTCCAGCTGGCAACGCCCTGGCGTTTTTGACTGGCTGCAGGAAAACGGCAACGTCAATGAAACGGAAATGCACCGTGTTCTTAACTGCGGCATTGGCATGGTGGTTGTCGTGCCTGCCGAACAGGCAGTAAAGGCCCGTGACCATTTGCAGGCGCAGGGCGAAACCGTTTATACCCTTGGCAACATCGTAACACGCCAGGGTGAGGCAGTGACGCTGGAGAACCAGGGCGTATGAGCAGTAACGTCAGCAACGATGCGATCACCAGTGAACTGCCTTCTGTCCCTGCCGATACGCCCACGATCGTCGTACTGATTTCAGGCAGCGGCAGCAACCTGCAAGCGCTGATCGATGCTCAGTCACACAACCAGCTGAGCGGCAATATCGTCGCGGTCATCTCGAATGAACCGGATGCCTATGGCCTGATCCGCGCCCGTGAAGCTGGCCTGGATGCCGTGGTACTTCCCCATCGCGAGTATGACAGCCGTGACGCCTATGACGGCGCACTGATCAAGGTGATCGAGCGCCATGAACCCGACGTGATCGTTCTGGCCGGTTTTATGCGTATTCTGACGCCGCGCTTTGTGCAGCGCTTTCTTGGCAGAATGCTCAATATTCACCCCTCGCTGCTACCGGCCTATCAAGGCCTGAATACGCACGCCCGGGTGTTGGCCGATGGCGGCAAGGAGCACGGCTGTAGCGTTCATTTCGTGACAGAAGAGCTCGATGGCGGCCCGGTCGCCATTCAGGCAGCACTGGCGATTCAGCCCGACGACACCGAAGCCACGCTGAAAGACAAGATTCATGCCCGCGAGCATCTGATTCTGCCTATCGCCATCAACTGGTTTCTGGAAGGTCGGCTGCAGTATAGCGGCAGCGGCGCCACGCTGGACGGTATTGCGCTCCCCCCGGAAGGGCTGCGTTTAAGCCACGAAGATGCGGCAGAAGAGCTGGACGAAATATAACCCGCTATTAACAGCCGATACTCAGCAGAACGCCCGACAGCCTGAAAGGTGTCGGGCGTTCTGCTTTAGCACTTAACAACCAGCACTTAACAACCCGGCACGACGGTTGCCGATCAGGTGTCAGGTGCGCGGCAGCGTGACCCCACGTTGGCCCATGTATTTGCCACCACGGTCCTTATAGGACATTTCGCAGACTTCATCGGATTCCAGGAACAGCATCTGCGCTACCCCTTCATTGGCGTAGATTTTGGCCGGCAGATTCGTCGTGTTGGAAAACTCCAGCGTCACATGACCTTCCCATTCCGGCTCCAGCGGCGTGACGTTAACGATAATGCCACAGCGGGCATAGGTCGATTTACCCAGACAGATTGTCAGCACGCTACGCGGAATCCGGAAATACTCGATAGTGCGCGCCAAGGCAAAAGAGTTAGGCGGAATAATGCACACATCGCCCTTGATATCCACAAAGCTTTTTTCATCGAAGTTTTTTGGATCGACCACGGCTGAGTGAATATTGGTAAACACCTTGAACTCATCCGCGCAACGAACATCGTAGCCATAACTCGATGTGCCGTAGGAGATAACGCGCTCACCCTCGTTGTAACGTACCTGTTCTGCTTCAAAGGGTTCGATCATGGCCTGTTGTTCGGCCATGCGGCGAATCCATTTATCCGATTTAATGCTCATTGTTAACGTGTCACTCGCTGAAAGAAATCGTCGGGCCCTGCTGATCAGTGCCACTTAACTTAGCGGCAATCTGGCGGGCAATCTCACCAAAGCTCTGGCTGGCGGGGCTTTCGGGGTCGGCCACGACGCTTGGGTTGCCGGAATCGGCCAGTTCACGGATCGAAAGGCTCAGCGGAAGCCGCCCTAACACCTGGGTATCGTACTCTTCGGCAATACGATCACCGCCACCGGTCCCGAACACAGCGGCTTCATGACCGCATTTTTCACAGTGGTAAACACTCATGTTTTCCACAATACCCAGGACCGGCACGTTGACCTTACGGAACATCTCAATGCCCTTGCGCGCATCCAGCAAGGCAATGTCCTGAGGCGTGGTGACAATTACCGCACCGTCCACCGCAACGCGCTGCGATAAGGTCAGCTGAATGTCACCGGTGCCCGGCGGCAAATCAATCAGCAGGTAATCCAGATTATCCCACTGGGTCTGATTGAGTAGCTGCTGAAACGCACCGACGACCATTGGCCCGCGCCAGACCATCGGTTCTTTGGTATTCACCAGAAAAGCCATCGACATCGCCTGGATACCATGGGCTTCAAGTGGCAGAAACTTATCGTCTCCCGCCGCCTGAGGGCGTGTACCTTCCTTGACCCCCAGCATCTGCGCCTGGCTTGGGCCATAGATATCCGCATCCAGAACGCCCACGCGATAGCCCTGGGCAGACAGCGCCAGTGCCAGGTTCACGGTCACCGTGGATTTGCCCACGCCTCCTTTACCGGAAGCAACGGCAACAATATGTTTTACCCCTTCCATTCAGCGGCACTCCTCACTGTGTGATTGGCAATCGGCATTGATCATACCCGCAAGAGGCGCACTCATAAACCAAACTACCCCAGAGCCGTACCAATCTCCACGCAAGCCGCTATTTTTTAGCCATATTTTCCAGCATGCGATTCACGGCTTCAAGATGCTCAGGTTCGTTGTGGCACATGCCCTGAAAGGTGGCGCACACATCCAGGAAGGCTTTCAACTGCATATCAGGCGCCATTTTCATCAACCGCTTGGTCAGTCGGGTGGCCTTGGGCGGTTGTGCGGCAATACGTTTTGCATGCACCAATGCCGCCTCAAGTAGCGTTTCCGGCTCAGCAATTTCCAGCACAACGCCAATCGCCAAGGCTTCCTTCGCGTCGATAATCCGCCCGGACAGCGTCAGCTCAAAGGCACGCTGATAACCAATCTGCCGCTGCATGAACCAGGCCCCGCCATCACCGGGAATAATACCCAGATTGAGAAACGTCTCGCCAAACTTGGCACGCGTGGAGGCAATACGCATATCCGCCATATTGGCCAGATCAAACCCGGCCCCGATGGCGGGGCCATTCACCGCGGCGATAATCGGTACTTCCACCGCCTGCAAGGCCAGTGGCATGCGTTGGATACCACGCCGATAGCGTTCAGCCACCTCTGCCACATCACCGGCAAAGTCTCCGCCGCGATTGGCCATATCCTTGACGTTGCCTCCCGCAGAAAATGCCGAGCCTTCACCGGTAATCACCAGAACGGACACATCGTCACTAAGATTCGCCCACTCCGCCACCGCGACAATGTCATCTACCAGCGCCGTCCCCGTCAGGGCGTTGCGAACGTCATGACGGTTCAACGTCAACAAGGCAACACGGTTATCCAGCGTCAGGGTTGCATCTTTCAATTTGGGCAGCGTCATGCCGACTCCTGTTTATTGTGAGGTGAACAGCGCAAGCCTGTTAAGAATAGCTGATTAAAAATAGCGCTGATTAAACCTGGCGTGCACCGCCAGAACGCTCGACGATAACCCGCGCATCCACGATCGCATAGCCGTTCGGATAGGCAATCACCGGATTCAGGTCAAGTTCACTGATCTGCGGATATGCCTCGATAATCGCCGAGACCTTGAGCAACAGATCAATCAGCGCTTCCTTGTCAATGGCAGCCCCGCCGCGCACCCCATCAAACACCTTTTTCGCCTTGATCTGTTCCACCATGGAGGCTGCATCAAACCGGCTGAGCGGCACAGCCCGGAAAGCGACGTCTTCAAGTATTTCCACAAAAACCCCGCCCAGGCCAAACATCAGCACAGGCCCGAAAATCGGGTCACGCAGCATACCAATAATGACCTCGACGCCCTTCTCGGCCATGGGTGTCACCAGCACGCCTTCAATATCGGCATCCGGCGCATAGGCCCGTGACGACGCCATAATCTGCTCATAAGCCGTCTGCAGCGCGGACTCTCCGCTCAGGTTGAGTTTGACGCCGCCTGCATCGGATTTATGCAGAATATCTTTAG
This sequence comes from Halomonas sp. LS-001, assembly GCF_052983955.1. Taxonomy (NCBI): domain Bacteria; kingdom Pseudomonadati; phylum Pseudomonadota; class Gammaproteobacteria; order Oceanospirillales; family Halomonadaceae; genus Halomonas; species Halomonas sp. LS-001. Next base: position 1,563,635 of record NZ_CM129816.1, on the reverse strand, counting down.
ACACGACCTTCATGGCCAGCGGTTTATCCGCCAATGCCGATGCGATCTGGCTTAACGCTTCCGGGGTGCGCACCACCTGCTCCTGGGGAACGTCAATACCATGTTCGGCCAGCAGCGACTTGGCTTCATACTCGAACAGGTCCCGCCCTGCCTCTTGCGCGCCTTTCAGCAGTGCTTGAGCAGCGTCAACGGGCAGCGCCTCAAACGCGGCTCGCGGCTCACGCTGGTCCAGGTATTCACCCCGTTCACCGAGTGCGGCTAAAACGCGCACCGCGTGTTCAATCGAGGCGTAAATAGGTAGGCCCGCCTCATGCAAGCGGCGCAAGGCAGGCGGCTTGATCGGCGCATACAGGCTATAAACCACGAGAGGTTTGGTGGTTTTCCGGGACAGGTCAATCATGGCCTCAGCCCCACGCATTTCATCCCCCAGCAACGATTCGGCAAAGCGCAGGCTGTATCCTCCGAACATGCCGACCAGAAAGACGCTATCCACGTTGTCATCGGCAGCGACAATTTCCATGCATAGCGCCAGCAAGGCGGGGTTGGCATCCGTAGAGCCCGCCACGTCCACCGGGTTGAGCGTCGATGCCTGTGGGAGCAGAATGCTGCGCAACTGTGCGCGAGTATCCTCAGACAGCTCGGCCAGTGTCAGGCCGGCTTCCGCCAGACGGTCTGAGGCGATCGTCGCCTGACCACCACCATCTGCCACCACCGCAACACGCTTGCCGGACGCTTTCTGCAACAGGCCAAGCCCTTCTGCCACCGGCAGAATTTCATCGGAATACTGCACCACACTGACACCGGACTGGCGCAGCAGATCCACGGTCATCTGGTAACTGCCCGCCAACGCACCGGTATGCGAGCTTGCCGCTTTCTGGCCCTGTTCGGTAGAGCCGGATTTATAGACCACGACCGGCTTCATCGCAGTGACGTCGCGCGCAACGTCGAGAAACTTGCGCCCATCACGGAAGCCTTCCACATACAGCGTCGCTACACGGGTATTTTCATCTTCCCCCAGGTAACGCAGGTAATCGTTGAAACCGATATCACTCTGGTTGCCTGGCCCAACATAGGTGCTGAAACCCACCTGGCCGTTATACTGCGCTTCCAGTGCCAGTGACAGCAGCATATTGCCTGACTGGGAGATGATACCGATACCACCGGGCTTCACGTTGTCCAGCGCCAGCAGATTAAGTTGGTGATGAAGGTTAAAAACCCCTGAGGTATTTGGCCCGATGATGCGCACGCCGTGAGCCTCGGCCTTAGCCATCATCTCACCTTCCAACTTAGCGCCTTCCTCGCTCATTTCGGCAAAACCGCTGGCGAGAATAATCGCTCCCTTGATCCCCCGACGGCCACATTCAGCAATCAGTTCCGGCACGCTGGCCGCTGGCGTACATAGTAACGCCAGCTCCGGGTTACCCGGAATCGCCGCAATACTCGGCCAGGCTTTCACTCCCAGAATCTGGTCGGCTTTGGGGTTCACCGGATAAATGTCACCGCGATAGCCGTCCTTGATCAAGCCCACCATGGCCTTGTAGCCGCGTTTAGTGGGGTCTGCCGACGCGCCCACAATGGCGATGCCTTTAGGCGCCAGGATGTCGTGAAGCGGGCTACGTGTAGTGAGATGGCCTTCAATCGGATTCATGCGTCAACCTGTAAAGTGATATCAAAGCGTAAGCAAAGGGAGAGGAGAAAAAATTAACGGCCTTTGAATTGCGGATGACGTTTCTGGGCAAACGCATCAACGCCTTCCTGCCAGTCCTCAGTGGTCGAACAGGTAAACACCGCATCCAGCTCCTGCTGCAGTTGACTGTCGAAATCGTTGGCACTGCCGTGATTGACCAGGCGCTTGAGCATGGCGATAGAAACCGGTGCCTGCTGCGCTAATCGAGCCCCCAGTTCGTGGGCTTTTTCCAACAACCCGGTTTGCGGATACGCTGCCAGCGCCAGACCAATACGCTGTGCTTCCTGGCCATTAATCTTCTCACCGGTAAAAAGCAGGCGACGTGCCTGGGTAAATCCCACCAGCTGCGGCAGAATCTTCGAAACACCGCCGCCAACGCAGGTCCCGATGCCGGTTTCCGGAAACCCTAGCTGCGCGTCTTCCGCCATCAGCATAAAATCACACGCCACGGCCATTTCTGCGCCAGCGCCCAGGGCGTAACCGTTCACTACCGCGACCACTGGCTTTTTAAGCCGATAGATGGCTTCGCAGACATCATTCCCCAGTTGCAGATATTCCCGCCGCTGATAGAGGGTGCGGGCGGCACCACCGTGCTCTTTCATATCGGCACCAACGCAGAAAGCGCGGCCTTCGCCCGTCAGCAATATAGCGCGAACATTCTCTGACGCTTCGGCCAACGCCAGCGCGTCAAGCACGTCGTTATAGAGCCCTTCCACCACCGCATTCAGACGATGCGGGCGATTCAAGCGCACCTCCAACACTTGACCTTTCAAGACAACATTGAGCGTTTCATAAGCAGGAATACTGACAGGTTCCAGCGTAAAAGAATCGGTGGAGGAAGCGGGTATATTGGGCATCGTAAGGCTCGGCAAAGGGAAACAGACAGGTGGCAAGAAACAACAAACGTTTCATAAAAACCAGTAATTAAAAACCAATGATTAAAAAACCAGTAATTAAAAACGTCCGCTCTCACAGCATGCTAGACCATGGTTTCAGCACTAGTCAACACAAATGTATCTTTTAAAAAAACAAATGATACAAACGTTTCTCTATAGCCCATTACCCCACTTATCACTGCGGGTATGCGGGATTACTAGCCCGCTTGCGTTACACTGTGCCCACTTATTTTCATGCTGCCGTTGATTAAGCCTCCTAGTTGATTTAAGGACCTGTATATGCCACGCCCAACCCAGCATGCACCTGATACGGCTAAAAACCGCCCGACGCTTTCAACCTCCTCAGCGGCTCGAATGGATGAGATCAATCAGCAGCTGGCGAAAGCCTATGCTGAGCTTAGCCCACAGCTCAAGCTCGCAGCCGGGTATGTCCTCGAGCACCCGATGGAAATTGCCTTCCAGTCGATTCGCAAATCCGCTACTGCCGCCCAGGTCACGCCGTCCACTCTGGTGCGCCTGGCCAAGCGGCTAGGGTTTGATAGCTATGAACTGTTTCGGGAGGTTTTTCAGTCAGCCGTTCAGGCAAGCCCCGTCGAGCTGTCGGGTAAAGCCAATCAGTTGCGTCAGCTGGCAAGCCAGACGGATGATCAGGTGTTTCTCGATGTGGGAGACGCCGCTTTTGATAATATCGGGCGTTTATTTACGCCAGACAATCAGGCGCGCGTGCGCGAAGCCGCTCAGCTGATTCTGGCGGCCAAAAAAGTCGCCGTTGTGGGGTTTCGTGACACCTTCGCCTGCGCCTATCACTTTGCTTATGTGGGGCGCATCGCCATGCCGGAAATGCATTTGATTCGCGGTCTGGAGGGCGGGCTTCTGACGGAACTCGACCGCTTTGATGATCAAGACATCGTGGTCGCTTTTGGGTTTGAGCCTTACTGTGCCGAGACAATGAAAGCGCTGGAAATCACCCGTCAAAATGGCGTTAAAGCCATTGTGGTGACCGATACCATGCGCTCCCCGCTAGTGCCTGGTGCGCAGATTACCTTCAACGTTGCCAACGCCACACCCCACTTTTTCCCGTCGATTCTCTCTGCCATCACTCTGATAGAAGCGATTCTCGCCGAATGTGTGGCCTATGGCCCGGATGATCTGGTCGATAACGTTTCCCGATTCGAACAACGTATGCGCCATTTAGGCGCATACGTGGATATTGACTAGGATCTGGAACCATCTAGGGCAACAGAATCGTTGAGCCGGTGGTTTGACGGGATTGCAGTGCTTCCTGCGCTTTACCCGCGTCACTGAGTGCATAACGCTGGGCGACATCGATGGTGATCTGGCCGCTTTCCAGCATGCTAAAGAACTCCTCGCACATTGCCTCCAGCCGCTCGCGGGTATCAGCGTAGCCGTTCAGGCTCGGGCGGGTTGCAAACAGTGAGCCCTTCTGATTAAGGATACCGATATTTACGCCTTCCACCGGCCCTGACGCATTCCCGAAACTGACCATCAAGCCTCGGGTTTTCAGGCAATCCAGTGACGTTAGCCAGGTATCCTTGCCGACGGAATCGTAGACCACATCACACATTGCACCATCAGTCAGTTCACGAACGCGCTCTACCACGTTTTCCTTACTGTAATCAATCGTCGCCCAGGCACCGTTTTTCTCTGCCAGTGCGGCTTTCTCCGGCGTACTGACCGTACCAATCAGCTTAACCCCCAACGCCCGCGCCCACTGACAGGCAATTGACCCAACACCACCCGCTGCCGCGTGAAAGAGAATCGTCTCGCCCCCTTTCAGCGGGTAGGTCTGGCGTAACAGGTATTGCGCGGTCAAACCTTTCAGCATACTGGCGGCAGCCGTTTCAAACGCGACGGACTCAGGCAGGATCACGACTTTTTCGGCAGGTAGTGTATGCATCTGTGCATAGGCGCCTAATGGCCCCTGGGCGTAAGCCACCCGGTCGCCCTCTTTCAGGTGCGTAACCCCTTCGCCGACCGCATCCACCACGCCAGCGCCTTCCGTGCCCAGCCCTGATGGCATCGACGGCGCAGGGTAAAGGCCCGTGCGAAAATAGATATCAATAAAATTAAGGCCCACCGCTTTATTGCAGATACGCACTTCACCAGGCCCTGGCGGCTTGGGTGTCGCTTCCACCATTTGCAACACCTCAGCCCCACCTGTTTCAGCAAACTCGATTCGCTGGCTCATTAACAGCTCCTTATTCGTTAAACGCATTACACTCTGGACGTAAGCCAACTTATCAGAATTTAATAACTGAAAGAACGTACTTAGGTCGCCGAGCTGAACAGAGGGGTTTCTTCTGAGTGTCATCTTCTCGTGCTAGGCTTATCAGCAGACTTTCAGACCCTAAGGTGTGCCATGACATCGCCAACCCACTCAGCTGGACAGAACGTTCGGCATCCTGCCATCACACTGCCACGTTTGATTGCCCATCGAGGGTATTCCGCCGCCGCGCCAGAGAACACCTTGGCTGCCGTGCGAGCCGCCCATGCAGCGGGTGCAAGCTGGGTCGAACTGGATGTACAGCTACTTGGCGATGGCACGCCGGTGATCTGGCACGACGGCGATGTCACTCGCTGTTCCGATGGCCGCGACAAGCTTCAAAATCTTGATTGGGCACAGGCGCAAAGGCTGGATGTCGGTGCCTGGTTTGGCGATGCCTTTGTCGGTGAGCGCATGGCAAGCCTAGAAGCAATGCTTGACCTGCTTAACTCACTGGACATGGGGGTCAACATGGAGCTGAAGGTCAATAAGGGCCGGGACCCATACCATCTGGTAAATGTCTGCCTGCCGTTGATGCGTGACATCCTTCCCCCTGAACGGATGATTATTTCATCTTTCAATCAGCAGGCTTTGCAGGCCTGCCGTAAGCAGGCAGGCGCTGAAGAACTGGCGCTGGGTGTTCTCTGTGATGCAATACCGGCTGACTGGCAGGCGCAGTGCGAATCTGTCGAGGCATTCAGCCTGCACCCGAGCTGGGCGCGCCTCAAGCGTAGCCAGGTGACGGCTGTCAAGCAGGCGGGCTACCCGCTACTGTGTTACACCGTTAACGACCCGAGCGCCTTTGCGCCCTACTGGGCGTTGGGTGTTGATTGCGCTATCACCGATCAGCCCAGCGCATTTCAGCGTTATCTCGACAACCATTAAATGCTGGAAAACGACATGGTCTGGGGCTATATGGTGGAGGGCTACATGGTGGAAAGCTTTTCATCATCCATTACGCCAGACATCCGCACCATGGCAAGCGCTTCATCAAGACTCTCGACTTCTTCCATTTTCACCAACTCACTGTTCAAGGTAACGGGCTGACCGGCTTTTTCCGATAACAGCGCTTCCAGCGCCTGTTTGTCATTGGCATCTTCAAGACGCTGAACATCCAACGAAGCAGAATGGGTGCCCGGCAGGTAAATTGTGCCGTTAGAAAAGTCCACGGCGTAGGCAATCACACCCGGCACCAGGAAAAACAGCAGCCCCACGCCATTTGCAACAGCAACGATAGGATCAATCTCACCGCTGATCTGCCCCTTGCGCTCAGGATAGAAAACCGTGCCACAGCCGGTGAGTGATACCACACAGGAAGCGACCACCGCGCGCTTCAACCAGGATTTCAACCGTTCACGTTGACAAGTACGATGCACCTGAATCATTAATCAGCCCCAGAAAATAATCGTTATTTGTAATATGTAAAAAGTTACATCTTGTATATAAGAAAAATTATTCTGGATATTACCATGGGCGGCAGCCTACCAATCAACTAAAAGCCGCCAGATGATCCGCTTAGGGCCAGTTTACGTTTTGCCGCTGTCAACGGTTCACCGTACAATAGTCGCATTGTGACATTCCGCTTCATACCAAACCGACTCGACACCAAGGGAACACCCACCTTATGCGCGCCAGCCAATTACTGATTGCCACGCTCAAAGAAACACCAGCCGATGCTGAAGTTATCAGCCACCAGCTTATGCTTCGCGCCGGGATGATCCGTCGTTTGACCTCCGGGCTTTACACATGGCTGCCGCTGGGTCTGCGCACCTTACGCAAGGTGGAAACCATCGTACGCGAAGAAATGAACCGTGCAGGCGCTCAGGAAGTACTGATGCCGGCAGTTCAACCGGCGGAACTTTGGCAGGAATCCGGGCGCTGGGAACAGTACGGCCCAGAGCTACTGCGCCTGAAAGACCGGCATGAGCGTGACTACTGCGTTGGCCCGACTCATGAAGAGGTCATCACTGACCTGGTGCGCAAGGAAATCGCCAGCTACAAACAGCTGCCGACCAATTTTTACCAGATTCAGACCAAATTCCGCGATGAAATCCGCCCACGCTTTGGCGTTATGCGCTCGCGTGAATTCATCATGAAAGACGCCTACTCGTTCCACCTGGATGAAGCCTCGCTGCAGGATACCTATCAGGTGATGTACGACACCTACACGCGTATCTTCACCCGCCTGGGCCTGGATTTCCGCCCGGTGATTGCGGATAACGGTTCGATTGGCGGTACTGGCTCGCATGAATTCCACGTGCTCGCTGACTCTGGTGAAGACGATATCGTTTTCTCCACCGAGTCCGACTACGCAGCGAATATGGAAAAAGCCGAAGCCTTGCCCGCCCCCCTGAACAGCCCTCAGGAACGTAGCGCCCCTGCCGATGCCATGACGCTTGTCGACACGCCCAACGCCAAAACCATTGCGACGCTGGTAGAGCAGCACGGCCTGCCAATCGAAAAGACCATCAAGACCCTGATGGTTCACGCCGCTGAAGGCGGGTTGATTGCCCTGCTGGTACGTGGCGACCATGAACTGAATGAAGTTAAAGCGGAAAATCATCCCCGTGTTGCGACCCCGCTGACCATGGCCAGCGAAGAAGAAATTCGCGCTGCCGTTGGCGCAGGCCCTGGTTCACTCGGCCCGGTCGGGCTGGACATGCCGATTATCATTGATCGTAGCGTTGCCCTGATGAGCGATTTTGGCGCGGGCGCTAACATCGAGGGTAAGCACTATTTCGGCATCAACTGGGAACGCGATGCGCCTCTGCCCGACGTGGCTGACCTGCGTAACGTGGTAGAAGGTGATCCGTCCCCTGATGGCAAGGGAACCCTTGCCATCAAGCGCGGCATCGAAGTCGGTCACGTTTTCCAGCTGGGTCAGAAATACTCCCAGGCGATGAACGCCAGCGTGCTTGGCGATAACGGCAAAACCAGCCACCCGTGGATGGGCTGTTACGGTATCGGCATTACCCGTGTTGTGGCTGCGGCAATTGAGCAGAACCACGATGCGTCCGGCATCATCTGGCCTAACGCCATTGCGCCTTTTCAGGTGGCACTGGTACCAATGAATGCTCACAAATCCCAGCGTGTACGCGAAGAATCCGAGCGCCTGTATCAGGCCCTCAGCGCTGTCGGAATGGACGTCTTACTGGATGATCGCGATACCCGGCCTGGCGTCAAGTTTGCCGACCTGGAGCTGATGGGCATTCCTCACCGCCTGGTGATTGGTGACCGCAGCCTGGATAAGGGCGAGCTTGAATACAAAGGCCGCCGTGATAGCGAAGCCACCATGATCGCCGCTGAGTCGGTGATTGATTTCCTGCGTGAAAAAGCTGGCCTTAGTTAATCGTTACCTAACGCTTGGGGCATCGCTTGGAGCATGGCTTGCGGTGGGTTGTCTGCTAGGCCCTGTGGCATTGGCAGCACCCCATGAAACGCTGATGCCAACCTTTGAAGCGGCGATCACCTCCCAGAAGGCAAGCCTTGAACAGCAGCGCTGGGAGCAACGCATGGCTCCCCAGCTTGCCCGTTTTGTGTCATCTGCAGTATTACGCGCTCTGATACTCAGACGCACTTATCAGGAAGCCTCGCTGGCGGGGCTTCCGCCTGCATTGATACTGGCACTGATGGAAGTGGAAAGTGCTTTCAAGCCGTCGGCAGTGTCATCAGCAGGTGCCGTCGGGTTGATGCAAATCATGCCGTTCTGGATTGATGAACTTGGCCTGGCCGCCGATAACCTCAAGGATCCTGCCAGAAACCTGCGTTACGGCTGCACGATCCTGGCTCACTATCTGGCCGTTGAAAACGGCGATTTCACCCGTGCTCTCGCCCGCTACAACGGTAGCCTCGGCCAAACCTGGTACCCGGAACGCGTAATGCGTGCCTGGCAGCAGCATTGGCGTTAACCGGCAATCCGAAAGCCATCGCGACCCGTCGATTTAACTTCATACAAAACGTCGTCCGCCGTCACATAAACTTCTGAATACATACACTGCCCGGCGTGAAAACAGGTAGCGCCAACACTCAAGGTGACAACATCATGATGCGGATGGGCAGGATGCGGTAGGGCCGCCTGTTTCAACTTCTCCATCAAACGCTGACAATGCTGTTCAAGATCCGCCGTGTTCCTACACGGAATAAGAGCCGCAAATTCGTCTCCCCCGAGGCGGTACAGCCTGGCATCTACGGCAAAGGAAGAGCGGATCAACTCGCATAACTCAAGCAGTAAGGCGTCTCCTCTGGGGTGGCCCAATGCATCGTTATACTGCTTGAAAAAATCCACATCAATCAGGATAAACCCAAGGGACAGACCGTCCAGCAGTGCAATATCTTCATTCAATGCGCTGCGATTCCCCACGCCCGTCAAGGGGTCATGTAGCGCTCGCTGAATCCAGGCCAGTGTTTCAATGGTTGCTTTTTCGGCTCGCCGTAACTGGCGCTCATGCATCCACCAGAACACAATCCCCAACAGGAAGATTACCAGACTGGTGTAAGTCACTAATTGGCTGTTAAAACGGGCATTCTCGGAAAAACGGTTGATCGCTTCGCCACGCCGGTCAAGCTGGCTCATTTCTATCTCTGTCAGACACTGGATCGGCAAATACAGCTGGCGAGCCGCATCAAGTGCACTGATTTCCTGGGCTATTATCGTCTGGGCCAGAGAGTCAATGTGATCCAGACTTTCTTTTGTACAGGCATACTCGTTTTGATAGATCGACACATCGAAAAGCCCATAAGCCAGGTTTAGGCTCAACATGATGGATGCATCAGCAGTGATTGATTCATGCACATCACTTTCTGCCAGCAACTCCAGTTGGGTATTTTGCAGATAGTTACGGGCTCGGGTAGCAAGCTGCTGCCCGGTGAGGTTGCCCGTCTGACTGAAATATGCCTGAACTTCCGGATTCACCCAGCGAGTCTCATAAACAATCACTACCATTAATGCTAAAAAACTCATCAGACTCAAGGAAAGCCAGCTAAGGTAGCGCCGCTGCCATTTAGGCTTTTTTGTCGGCGGCGGCGCCAACGACTGGAACGGCGACAGGTCCGAAAATGGCTTCTGCGGGGCTACCATAACGCCTCAATGCGTCGAATCATCCACACCCAGTCATTGAAGGCGCGCAGGTTACTGGTGTCGCGGTCGCCGTAGTCACGCTCGACCAAACGCAGCGGGCCACGCTCACGCAACGTTATCGGCGCCCCATTTTCATGAGTGATCAGATACCAGTTGGGGTTACTCCAGCCTGAAAGTGTCACCTTATAGTCATCCCAGGCAGTAAAATGCAGGGCAGGCGGCACCTCACCCCAGTGATGCATCAGAAAGTCACGAAAGATGACGCCTTGCATCTCAACCGTTTCCCCCTGGTAAGGGTCGTAGAGTGCAAAACGATGCGACGGAATATGTGTGCCAATCTCTTCAACCGGCACTTCCAAGGTCGTTTCACCATTATCAAGCGTCAGTGTGTAGGCCGTTGCCGTGGTTGCCACGGCCAATAGCCCAATTGTCATTACCATCCTGCTAATTGCACGCCACGCCACTTTTTTATCTGCCAGCATATGAGGCACTCACTTAAGTTGCATTAGCTCATTTTATCAGAAGTTACATTTCCTTATCGCGAAAGCCAAAAATAAAAAAAGCCGACCCAAATGGGCCGGCAACTAGAAGCTTACCCCTAAAAGCAAGCCTCCTCCCCTGACAACTGGTAGCTGACAACAGATAGCTGAAAACAGATAACTAAGCAAAATCAAAAGCGCTATTGAAAACCTTGATAACCCCCCCCCTGAACTGCGCCATTATCAGATGCATTTATCGCAAGCTGTCTGCCACTCAGTGATGATGCGACGCTTGATGATGCGTAATGGTCGGTTTATTGCCTTTTTTACGGCGGTGGTCACGAACGATAAAACCGACCCAGCCAATCATGAAGACAACCATGAGGGCCACGGTAACCAGACCAAAAATGATAGTGTCGTCCCAGTACATAGCGACTCTCCTCGCCGTGAAGTAATGAAACAATCTTAGCCGTGAAAACAGCGGCAGGAACTGACGTAGATCAAGTTTGCGCCGCCAGGCTAATCTTTGTGGTGGCCAACTTGATTTACGTCAGTTTTTAAGGGTATCAAGGTCCGTTTTTAAGAGCTTCAGGATCAGTTGTTAAGGGTTTCAATATCGGTTGTTAAGAGCCAAGATGAGTTTTTACGAGTGTAATACGCAGTTAACGCGCTGGCTTATAACACCTTACGGTCTTCTACTTTGCTATGATCGGTGCCCGGCGGCAATGGATGGCCTTTTGCCAACTCTGCACGGGTCGCCTTACGCACCTCAAGAATCTTTATCTGGTAACGCAAGGTCCTGCCCGCCAGCGGATGATTGGTATCCACCGTCACACTGTCTCCATCAATCGCCACTACGGTGACAATCTGAGGCCCCGCTTCGCCTTCCGTCTGAAAACGGCTTCCCACCTGCAAATCAGCACTTCCAAAGGCATTACGGCCAACGCTCTGCACCAGCGCTTCATTGCGAACGCCATAAGCATCTGCCGGCATTAATGTCACACTCAGTTCACTGCCAACAGACTGACCTTCAAGCGCACGCTCAAGGCCCGGCACGATATTATTGTGCCCATGCAGATATTCCAGCGGCTGTTGGCGCGCCTCGGAATCATCCAGTACCTGCTTGTCTCCGTCATGCTGAACATCACTAAGCACGTAATGAAGGGTTACTACCTGATGCGCGGCAATCGACATGGAAAACTCCTCTCCGGTAAGCTATGGACTTTCAAAATATCGGGCGCAGTGTATCACCCGCCTTTAGTAGTCGTCTTTATGGAGCCTCACCCTATGCCTACCCCAACGCCGCAACGCAGTTGGCGGGATGCCTTTGCTGTGTATTGGCATGCACCGGTTATCACCATGCTATTTCTGGGGTTTTCCGCTGGCCTGCCGTTTCTTCTGGTTTTTTCTACCCTCTCCGCCTGGCTACGCAGTGATGGGGTTGAAGTCGCCGCCATCGGCTTTTTTGCCTGGGTTGGCATGCTCTACTCCATCAAGTTTTTCTGGGCGCCGATTGTCGACCGCCTGGCCCTTCCGGTACTGACGCGCACCTTTGGCCAGCGCCGGGGCTGGATGCTGTTAGCCCAGGCCATGATGGTGGCGGGTCTTGTCGGGCTTGCCAGCATTGAAACTCAGGGCAACCTTGGCTGGGTGGCTGCTTTTGCGCTGCTGGTGGCTTTTGGTTCCGCCACGCAGGATATTGCCATTGATGCGTTTCGTATCGAATCGGCAGACGACGATATTCAGGCAGCCATGGCGTCGACCTATATCATTGGCTACCGGGGCGGCTTGCTGGCAGCGGGCGCAGGCGCCCTGTTTATTGCCGCGGCAACCTCCTGGAATATTGCTTACCTGTGCATGGCCGGGTTGGTGGGCGTAGGCATCATGACGGTGCTGCTGCGCCCTGAGCCACCGCGCAGCTCGCTGACAGTTCAGCTTGCCCATGAACCCAGAGTGCGTGCCTTTTTGCGCGCCAGCCGGGGAAAACCCCGCTGGTCACGGCGGCTGGGCGCCTGGGCCATCGGCGCAATCATCTGCCCCTTCAGCGACTTTTTCCGTCGTTATGGCATAAAGGCACTTTGGGTACTGGTGTTTATTGCGGTATTTCGAATCAGTGACCTGGCCATGGCGTCCATGGCCAACCCGCTGTATATCGATCTGGGTTTTTCCCTGGCAACCATCGCCAACGTCACCAATATTTTCGGGATCGCCATGAGCGTGACCGGCGGCATATTAGGAGGGCTTCTGGTGGCCCGCTACGGCATCGGGCCACTGCTGGTATTCGGTGCCGTGCTGGTGATGCTGACCAACCTGTTGTTTGCCCTTCTGGCGCTGGTGGGGAATCAGCTGCCGATGCTTGTCGTAACCATTGTCGGCGATAACCTGGCCAACGGGCTTGCCAGTGCTGTGTTTATCGCCTTTCTGTCAAGCCTGACATCCCGCGCTTACACAGCCACCCAGTACGCCCTGTTTTCCTCGCTGATGACGCTACCGGGCAAATTCATCAGCGGCTTTGGCGGGCTGGTCGTCACCTCACAGGGATATGCCAGCTTTTTCGTGGCAGCTGCTTTACTCGGCCTACCAGCGGTAGCGCTGGCCATCTGGGTCAGCCGCGATAAACAGCTGGTACCCCGTCCGGTGTCAAAGCAAGGCTAGCGACTCGACGTCAGCCATGCCAGCGCGCCCGGAGTAGAACGCCACTGGTCACGCATCAAGGTACGGTACTGCCAGGCCTCTCCCCGAGTGCCTGGCTCAATATTGGCATCCCAACTGGATTTCATCGGTCGGGGGTTCTCAGCCCCCAGCAGTTCAATGGCATAGCGATTGTGGCGCTGGACATCTTCCAGCGCAGCCGACGCCTGATCGAGCTGCCCGAGACGAAAATGCGCCAGTGTCCGGCCAAAAAGGATGTTCAGCGGCATGGAACCATCGTCGCGGTTTTCTTCCAGCAACTCCAAGGCGTCTTCGTTACGGTCATCCCGCAACAGTTGATCCAGCACCAGTTCCAGCAGTCCCAGACTATCCTGACGGTTAACCAGCAGCATTTTTTCTGCCAGCTGGCGGGAATGCTGGCGAGCGCCTCGCTCCATCCCTACCACCAATGCCAGCCCGGTACGCAGCAGGATGGCATTATCGGCATCGTCCCAGCACAGGTTGCCATTCCCCGCCGCGCGGGCCTGATCCAGCCAGCGATCCAGCCGTTGCGCCAGCGGTTCCAACAGGCTGGGCGCCATCCACGGCAAACTACCAAAACGGCTGGTCAAGGCGAGGGAAAGATCCTGTAACACCTGGGGAGAATCCAGCCATTCAGGATTGGCACACAGCGCCGACATCCAGCCCACAGCGTTATCCCAGGGGTCATCCAGAAATCCCAGCGCCACTTCTTTATCAACCATTACCTGAAACTCGGCATGCCAGGCAGCAAACAGGGTCGCCTCACGGGCACTGACATGATAATCAAGGCGCTCATCGCGCTCACGAAAATCCAGCTTGGGCGCGGTTGTCAGCGCGGCCAGCAGTGACTGCAGAGCAATCAGGGGCGTCGCAAGGTCCTCTTCCGCGCTCAACAGTTGATCGGCCAGCGTCGCACCGGGGTTCTCGGCCAATGCCGCCAGGAAGTCCAGCTGATCGTCATCCAGTTCGCCCTGACGCACCAGGCGGCGATACCAGAAATCTGCCCGCGCTCTGGCTTCCTCTTCGTGCCCCTCATGCAGCAGCAGCATGGCCTCGATATAGGCAAGTGTCGGCGAATCCGGCAGTGCCTGCTGAGCGCGCACAAAGGCGGCACGGGCGCTGTCCAGATCATCACTGTCCAGGTGCATCAGACACAGACGCTCCAATGCCACACCGCGCAGGAACATCGGCCCACGGTCCAGCACATCGTCCAGCAGATCAGCACGCTTGCGGTTGAAGCCGCGCTCCTGATAGAGATCCAGCAGGATCTCAAAAGCAGGCTCGGCCTGCTCCGGCAGGCGAGCCCAGTCACTGCCATCAAACAGGGATTCCAGAATCTGCATGGCACGCCCGCTCTGGCCACTTTCAGCAGCAATCAAGCCTGCCTCCAGAAGCGACTGCGCCGGTGCTTTGCCGCTGGCCAGGGCCGCTTTCAGGGTGGCACCCTTCCACTCGCGCAGGGAAAGCATCCACATCATCTGTGGAGGAATATCCGTGGGGAATTCCACCTGAGAGCAGCACTGCTTGAACTTGCGACCGGAGTCGCACCAGCAAGGCTCATTACGCCCTGGCGTTGCCAAAGGTTGAGCGGCAAAATCCAGGCGTTCCAACGGCGTCTGCGACCATATGATCGGCGCAAGCGCCTGAGCCTGAGTGGCGTCGTCGCCAAAGTAATCTGCACCGTGGGCGCGCACCCAGGTCATGAAATCAGGATAGTGTTCATTTTGCCGAATAGCCGAGAGTGCCCCAGAGGCAAACCCCAGTAATTGTTCAACCCATACCGCCAGCATTGGCGTCTCCACTCAGCTGCGTTAAAAACGCAATAGTCTAGCATGACCAAGCTCCGTGTCGCAGAGAGGATTGACGGGCCAAGCAGTGTTTCAGGGCTTTTTAGCCCAGGCCAGCAGAGGCGCCGTGCGTGAATGCATATCCAGCCGCGCTTTCAGCCGCACCAGATTCCAGTAATGGCCATTCAGGGCCCGCGACAGCAGCAAGGTATCCGCCGGTGGCTGCAGGCGATCCATAGCCGCCCAGACCTTGGGCGTCAGTTCGCGCAGGCGGCGATGCACGCGCACATCACTGAAATCCTGCTCACCCGGCGCAAACAGCGGTGATACGCACTCAGCAGATTCCCGATATAAAGACAGCGGCGCGCCCTGCCCCTGACGTCCGCCCATCTTGAGCAGCGCGTCATCCATCGCCATTGCGTCCTGGGCCAGGGTGGCATCCAGCAACTGCATCATGGCTTTCAGGCGTTCTTCCGGCACCGGAATCACCGCGCCGAAATCATAGATCACCAAGCGCCCTTCATCGTCGGCGGCAAAATTCCCCGCATGCGGGTCGGCATGCAGCTCGCCATAGGTGAACAACTCTTTGGTAATCCAGTCAGCCAGCGTTTCGGCAACCTTCTGGCGGCGCGTATCATCGGCACTTTCCAGATCGCGCAGTGGCGTCCCGTCAACAAAGCGCATGGCCAGCACATGCTCGCCGGAAAGCTCGAACAACGGCTCTGGAATCACCAACCGTGGGTCATCCTGATAACGCTCCCGGTAGCGCGCCAGCGCCTTGGCTTCTGCGTGGTAATCAAGCTCTTCACGCAACCCGGCGGCCAGTTCTTCAAACAGCGCATCCAACCTGGCCTGAGGTACTTTGAACCAGCGCCCCAGGCGCATCAGCCGCCTGACCTGTTTCAGATCACTCTCCAGCACATCCGCAAGGCCCGGGTACTGAATCTTGAGCACCACGGTTTCACCGGCAGCGGTAACCGCACGATGCACCTGCCCCATGGAGGCACTCGCAAAGGGGCGCTCTTCAATCTGGGTAAAGTGAGCCTCAATATCGCCATACTGGAGTACCAGTGCTTCACGGATACGCGGCCACGGCATCGGCTCCGCCTGACGCTGCAGGCGCGCCAACTCATCGGCCAGATCCTGGGGCAAGAGATCATCCCACTGGGACATGATCTGCGCCAGCTTCATGGCCGGGCCTTTGAGCTCGGAAAGCCCCTCGAACAACGCCTCACCCAAGGCACGCCAATCCGCCTGCCCACCCATTCGGGTCTTTAGCAAAGCCCCGCCCGTTCGGGCACCCAACCCCATCAATCGCCGTGTTCTTCCGCGCTCACGCATGGCGCCACTCCCTTCAGATCAATTCACTCGAATCAGCTCAGTTTACCCAATGGCTTCTTCTTGTACAAAATATTTATACAAAAGATATACAAGATAGCTTGATAAGGGTGTTTGCGTTGTCATGTACCTTTTAACTTCATCAGGTTAACCTTGAACATCAGGCTTTAACTGTCACGCCATGGCACCTACCCGATGACACCGACACTCCCCATCAATATTAATAACCTGCTTCACCACCGAACGGTGGAAAGCGAACGCATTGAATACAAAGAAGGCTGGAACCCTGAGTCTATCCTGCATACCTTGTGCGCCTTCGCTAACGATTTCCACAACCTGGGGGGCGGTTATATTCTGGTGGGCGTGGCTGAAAAAGATGGCCAACCGCAACTGCCGCCAGCCGGTTTATTGCCGGAACAGATCGACGCCATTCAAAAAGCGCTATTGAACCTTGGGCATTCAGCGATTGCGCCGCCCTTTCATCCGCTAACCGCTACCTATGAGATTCAGGACAAAACCATTCTGGTGCTATGGGCGCCGGGGGGTGAAACACGCCCTTATAAAGCCAAAACAAGCTTGAGCAAGAAAAGTGACTGGGCCTATTACCTGCGTAAACATACCAGCACAGTGAAAGCATCGGGTCAGGATGAACGCGAGCTTTTACGTCTGGCCGCCACCGTGCCCTTTGATGATCGCTATCGCCAAACCGCCGGTTTAAGCGACCTTTCCCCTTACTTGATGCGTGATTTTCTGCACGACATTGGCAGCGAGTTAGTCGCTGAAGCCCGCGAGCTGGATATTGAAACCCTGGGCCGACGGATGAATGTGGTGGGCGGCCCTAGCGAAATGGCCTTTCCTAAGAATGTGGGGCTATTGTTCTTTAACGAGCAACCCGATCAGTTCTTTCCAGCGACTCAGATAGACGTGGTGTATTTTCCTGACGGCGCCGGAGGTGACCACTTTGAAGAGAAGATATTCAAGGGGCCACTGGGGCGTATCACTCGCGATGCGCTGGACTATATCAATCGCAGCTACATAAAAGAGGGCGTGACAAAACACCCTGATCGTCCTCAGGCCGAACGTTTCTGGAATTTTCCCCAGACGGCCATTGAAGAAGCCGTGGTGAATGCGGTGTATCACCGCTCTTATGAAATTCGTGAGCCGATTGAAATCCGCATTGATGGCCAGGAGCTTATGGTACTCAGCTTTCCAGGCCCAGACCGTTCTATTCGCTTGCAGGATCTACAGGTAGGTAAAGCCGTTAGCCGTCGCTATCGTAACCGGCGTATCGGCGAGTTTCTAAAAGAGCTGGATTTAACTGAAGGCCGCTCAACAGGCGTGCCAAAAATCCTTCGAGTGATGAAAGCTAACGGATCCCCAGAACCCGTATTTGAAACGGACGATGAGCGTAGCTACTTTTTAATTCGCCTACCCGTTCATACCGGGTTTTCGGTTGATGAAGAATTGATACCTGAAGCAGCTGATCAAGTAACCGAACAAGTAACCGAACAAGTAACCGAACAAGTAACCGAACAAGTAATGCGATTGTTACGGGTTTTGGTTGAAGAATCCCTAAGCACCAAAGCGTTACTCAAGGCTTTATCCCTAACGCATCGCCCAACGCTTTTACAAAACTATTTGCAGCCAGCATTGGCGCTGGAATTAATTGAAATGACCCAGCCTGATTCGCCGCGCAGCCCAACTCAGAAATACCGCCTAACCAAGCTGGGCAAGCAGGTGCTGGCCACCAAGGATATGCCTCAATGAACACCGCCGCGATTCAGCATAAGGCACTGCCATGCGTTTGATTATTGCCGAAAAACCCAGCCTGGCACGTGCCATTGCCGAGGCCCTGCCGGGGCGCGCTCAGCGTCAGGAGGGGTTGATTCAGTGCGGCGACACCACCGTTACCTGGTGCCTGGGGCATTTACTGGAGCAGGCAGCGCCGGAAGCCTACGACGCCGCCGACAAACAGTGGCGGCTGGACCGCCTGCCGATTGTACCCAGCCGCTGGCAGCTTGCCCCCCGGCCAAAGGCGCGTGGCCAGCTCAGCGTGATTCGCAAGCTGCTCAAACAGGCAAAGATGGTGGTTCATGCTGGCGACCCGGATCGTGAAGGCCAGCTGCTGGTGCAGGAAGTCATCGAATACCTCAACTACCGTGGCCCGGTTCAGCGCCTGCTGGTCAGCGACCTTAACCGCCCGGCCGTGGAACGGGCGCTGGGTAAACTTCAGGATAACAAGGTCTTTCAGCCGCTTTACCGCGCCGCGGAAGCCCGTGCCCGCGCTGACTGGCTATATGGCATCAACCTGACCCGTGCCTGGACGCTCACCGGCCGCCAGGCAGGCCATGACGGCGTGCTTTCGGTTGGCCGCGTGCAAACGCCGGTGCTGGGGCTGATTGTGCGCCGCGATAACACCATTCGCGATTTCGTGCCTTACCCGTTCTATCCGCTATGGGTTGACCTGCAAGTGGCCCAGGGCCAACTGCGCGCCTGGTGGGCCCCCAAGCCGAACCAGCCGCTGGATGAACAAGGCCGCTTGATTGACCGCGCCCCGGCGGATGCCCTGGCGGCCAGTTTGCCCGGCACGCAAGGCTGGCTTTCAAAGCTGGACCAGCAGGAAAAACGCCAGAATGCCCCGCTGCCCTATTCGCTTTCCGCCCTGCAGGTGGATGCCGCTCGGCGCTTCGGGCTTTCCGCCCAGGCGGTGCTGGATGGTTGCCAGCGCCTGTATGAGCAGCACAAGCTGATCACCTACCCACGTTCGGACTGCCGCTACCTGCCGGAAGAGCACTTTGCCGGGATGCGCCAGCTACTCGGCAGTGCCTGCCAGAATGACGCCACGCTGAAAGGCTGGTACCAGGGTGCAGATTTCAGCCGCCGCTCCAAAGCCTGGAACGACAAACAGGTGGGTGCCCACCATGCCCTGGCACCCACCGGAAAACCCTTTGATGTCAGTGCCATTAGCGATATCGATGCCAAACTGTTCCAGCTGATCAGCCGCAATGTGCTGGCCCAGTTCTACCCGCCGCTGAAAACCTTCGAGGTCAAGGCCGAGTTCACCCTGCTGGAAGAAAGCTTTCGTGCCCGCGGCCAGCAGGTTCTCGACCCTGGCTGGAAACCGCTTTTCACCACCAGGGAAGAAACCCCACCGCTGCCGCCGCTCAGCGAAGGGGAAAGCTGCCAGGCGCTGAACGCTGGGGTAGAAGCCCGCGAAACCCGCCCGCCGGAGCACTTTACCGACGCCAGCATTATCAAGGCGATGATGAATATCAGCCGCTACGTGGACGACCCCGAGGTGCGCCGCACCCTGCGCGATACCGACGGCCTGGGCACCGAAGCCACCCGTGCGGGCATTCTCGAAACCCTGGTTCAGCGCGGTTATATCGTGCGCAAACACAAAGCTCTGCGTGCCACCCGCCTGGGCAGCGCATTGATCGCCGCCCTGCCCGGTGCGGTCAGCACACCGGAGCGCACCGCCTTGTGGGAACAGCGGTTAAGCGCCATCGCCGAACGCCAGGATGACCCGGACGCCTTCCAGAGCGCCCTGGTAAGCGACTTGCGCGAACTGCTCTTCCAAAGCGATGCAGGGAAACTGCGCCACAGCCTGCAAACCGCCCAGGGAGAAGCGGTGGCACCCGCCAAGCGCAGCGGAAAATCGACGAAAGGCTATACAAAACGCAAAACGACGAGCCCCCGTAAAAAGCCAACGGGGCGAAAAAAGACATCGTCTTCCGGTTAGCCCTTGGCAGTTCTTACCAACGGCGGCAACGCTGACACCTCTTTACGCAGCTGCTGCTTTTGTTTGTTGAGTGCAGCGTCAGAAGAGCTGGCTGATTTCTGCTTTGTGTCATTAGTAGAGGTTGCGTCGAAAGCCTTCAGCCAGGACTGACGGGCGCAAAGGTCCTGAAAATCGCCAAGCAGCTGCTGACGATGCTTCAATCTGGATAGCAGATGCTGATGACTTTTCGGGTCAAGATCCGCCAGGTAGCGGATGCGTTTTACTCCCTTGCGGAGTGAATGCAAGGCATCGTCTTTTGCCTCTAACGTAAGTGCCGCCAGATCGTAGTTATGGCGAGCAATGCGCTCATCCAGGACTGCCTTGATTCGCTTTGGCGTGAGTTTTTTACTCAGCGCCTTGCGAAAGGCTTTTGAACTGATAAATGCCTGCCAGTCCTCAAGTTCCCAGGCGTAGTCGGCGCCAGTGAGCTGCTGGCATATTGCATCGTGCTGTTCCTGCTGACGCTCCTGCAGCCATGGTTTCAAGAATGGTTTCAAATTACCTGCTGGCGGCGCTTCATCAAGGTGTTGCAGAAACACATCCAGATCGCGCAGATCACTGGTCGCCTGAGCACGACGCTTGAGACGTTTCAGCCTTTTTTTAAGGCCCGGCACCTCAATGATCGCTAACACGGATTCTCCAATCGCCCGGCTGCGACGCAGGTTCACGCGGTACTGGTGAAGGAACTCCGGATCAACGCCAGCCATCACACCAGGTTCCAGAGCTCTGATCGTCAAATACTGATGCGCCAGTAAGCCTTGAATACGGCGGGCCATGTCGGCATGGCCACGCGTTGATGGCTTGGGTTGCTGACGCTGGAAAAGTGGATAGCTGGCAGCGGCTGGCGTCACGCTTTTTGACAGAACCGCACAGCCTTTTTTTATCGCCGATGAAGGTACATCAGGCAGAGTGAGATGCAGCACACTGCCCGTGGGTAGCGAGTCAACCGGTGTCTTGCAGAGCCAGGCAACCAGCTCCTGCAACGCTGGGTTGTGGCCAATGATGAACACTTTTTCTGGATTGCCGGGCAACGCTTTTAACCATGCGCGCAACGCATCGCCTTCGAAGGTGTAAAGTGCCTCATCAAAATGCGCTTGACGGGGCTCCTTACGCTCGGGCAATTGCTCGACGATCCCATCAAAGGTTGCCCGTGAGCGAACCGCCGTGCTGACGTAAACCTCCCCTTCCAACGCCTGCCACTGCTCCAGCAAAGGCGCCATCGCCGCCGCCTGACGCTTACCGCGTTTGCGCAACGGCCTTTGATGATCAGCCACGCGGGTTTGTTTGGCCTTAGCGTGCCGCATCACATAGAGATGCTGCATGGACTCACTCCCGATCCAGATATTTAACATGGTTTTTAAAGCAGTCTTTAAAACAGTTTAGCCCATATCGACTCTCTGAAGCGTGAGTTTAACTGACGCTGATCAGCATGTTACCAATCAGGCCGAGCAGAAACCCTGCCACGGCACCCAGTGCCGGCATACTTTGCTGGGCGACTTTGGATTCCGGCGCGATATCCTGAAAAACCAGATAAAGAATGCCGGCACTGGCAAACAGCATCAAACCACCCAGGAGTGCCTCATATTGCGCCAGCAGGTAATACCCCAGTGCGGCAGAAAGGGGCCCCACCAGCGCCAAGCCACTAAAGGCCAGTACGATCTTGTTAGGCGGTATCTGCGCGTGGCTGTTCAACTCTTCAAAGGCGCTAAAGCCTTCGGGCAGGTTCTGTAGCACCATCAACAGCGCGAGCAGAAAGCCCGTGCTTCCGCCGACGGCAAATGCCGCTCCCAGGGCAATGGCTTCCGGAATAAAATCAGAAAGCATCGCCACCAGCTGGCCAGCCGGGCTGTTCAGCTTGCTTAAATAGCTTTCCAGAAAGTAAAAGCACACGCCGCCTAAGGCAAAACACAAGGCCGCCGGTAACGGCGAGAGCTTATTGACCCCTTCGGGAACAAGCACCAGGGCAACGGCCGAAATCAACGCCCCACCCCCGAAAGCAACAATAAAATGACGCCAGGACGTGCCTAATAGCGCAGGATGCACAAGGTCTAACCGGGCCAGCAACGCACCTGTTGGCATCGCCGCCCCGGCCAGTAATGATAAGAAGAGAATATAAGTGATTTCCGTCATACAATACCGGTGACCATCTCTGAGTGAATATGCCAATGACATAGGGCTGAACAGCAATGCGAGGTAACGCACCCCGCCCCGATAATCAATCGGCGCTGATCGTCGTCTCTTCATCATTGAGTAGTGGGGGCATCGGGCAGTCAAGAATATCGGCTGTAGCGCGAAAAAGCTCCGCTTCCGCCGCACTGACCACGCCGTTGTGCTCGATACAAGCGGCCATCGCCTGCAGTAGCATCGGCTTGTGCATGGGTTTCAAACGTCTTAAGCGTTCAACTGCCATACTCAGCGCCTGCATATCCGACACATCTATCTCGGCATCACCATGAAGCGCAAACGGCAGCTCTTTGGCAGCAACGGCCAGCGCTTTATGCATTTCTTCAGCATCATCCTGCCCGGCACTCGCCAGGACAGTAAGCAGGCGCTGACATTCCCGGTCCAGGTCCTTTAGTTTCAGGTTGGCAGGACCACTCCCCCGATCTATCAGATTATTCTGCAATAGCTGATGGAGCGTCCATTCAAACAGGCTGGTCTTACCGTCAACCTGAATCAGGCGCTCAATACACAGGCGAAAATGCTGCGTCTGATCCAGGCTCAGCGATTTCAACGCGGGCAGCGAAAGCTCCACCAGGGGCAGGCGTAACTGGATATTGAGGTTTGCCACTTCCGGCGCCAGCGCCAACAGCTGTTCATATACGTCTGGCAGGGCAATCTGTTCCAACGTTTTCAGCTGCTGATCACGTTCGTGTTTATCGTCAGCCAGCAACAAGGCATACATGAGGGCACGCGCAGAATAGGGTTCATGGGCAGCGTCATTGATGCGCTGTGGCAAAGCATCCAGCCTTGCCCTGGCCTGCTCAAGATGCCGCTCATCGGGCTGCCCCACAGAGGCGATGGCCGTGCGGGCAGAAGCCGCCGTGAGAATCGCCGCTAGCGGGCCGCGTCCCAGCCCTGGCCCCGGCCTGGAATCTTGCTCATCGTCCTGGTCAGTGGCTGCGCCCTTTTCATCGTCGCCAGCCATCCGGGTGAGCTCAAAACTGCCGTCCCAATCAGGCATAATCCGCTGTATACGCTCGTTGACCGGCGGATGCGTCGACATCATCTGGCTGAGTTTCATCCCCTGGCCGAAAAACAGATGGCTGAACTCTGCTGCCTGAGGTGCCTGCAGACGTGACCCCTGAGCATGGGCACCCACCTTGATCAGGGCATTGCCAATGCCTTTGGGATTACGGGTATATTGCACAGCCGACGCATCAGCCAGATATTCGCGCTGACGGCTGACCGCAGATTTAATCAGGTTGCCAAAGAAAGTACCTGCGTAGCCGACCAACATCAGCACCGCCCCAAGGGCCAGTATCACCACCGCCGAATTATTACGTTTGCCACGCCCCACGCGTCGAAAGCGCATACTGCGCAACAACATACCGCCCAGCAAGCCGATAACCAGAATACCGTGCAACACACTGACCAGACGAATATTCAGGCGCATGTCACCATGCAGGATATGGCTGAACTCGTGGGCCACCACGCCTTGCAGTTCTTCACGGGTCAAGTGACGTATGGTGCCTCGGGTAATACCGATGACCGCATCTTCCGGACGGTGCCCTGCCGCAAAGGCATTAATGCTGTCCTCTTCCATGACGTAGACCGAAGGCACCGGAGTGCCCGAGGCAATGGCCATTTCTTCCACGACGTTGAGAATGCGGCGTTCATCACTGTCGCGGGTGTTCATATTAATCTCACGCCCACCAAGCGCTTCTGCCACTGCTCGGCCACCACGACCTAGTTGGTGCTGCTTGAACAAGCCGCCCAACACCACGACGGCCAATACCGCAACAGCAACTACACCCACCAGTTCAATGGAAAACGCAGACGTTATTCCGGCGACAGAGAATCCGCCTTGCGGGGTGGACGAACTACCATTCATAAAGTGCAAACCGATCACAATTGCTACGGTGGCGACGGCGGTCAGCGCCACGATAGCCAGAATCATCAGTACAACCAGACGCCCGGTGTTGCGCCGGGCCTGATCCTGGGCGGTAAAAAAATCCATGGTTCTACCTGCCTTTCGCTATGAGGAGAGAGGGTATCTAGAAGGACACCTTGGGCGCGACCTGAATTTCGGCACTGTCTTCAAACTCCAGCAGGGACGCATCCTGCCCATGGCCGAACATCCCCGCCACCGCCACAGGGGGAAAGCTTTGCCGGTAAGTGTTGTATTGCATGACCGCATCGTTGAATGCCTGCCTGGAGAAGGCGACCTTGTTTTCCGTACTGGTCAACTCCTCAGAAAGCTGCTGCATATTCTGCGAGGCCTTCAGATCCGGGTAAGCTTCCATCACCACGTTGAGTCGCCCCATGGCCTGAGTCAAGGCCCCTTCAGCGCCACCCAGATCCGCAATCGCCTTGGCACTGCCCGGATTCTCAGCCGCCGCCTTGAGACCGGAAACCGCCGTATTGCGCGCCTCAGTCACGTTCTGCAGCGTTTCTCGCTCATGCTCCAGATAGCCCTTGGCGGTTTCCACCAGGTTAGGAATCAGGTCATGTCGGCGTTTAAGCTGAACTTCTATCTGCGCGAAGGCATTCTCAAAGCGGTTACTCAATGACACCAGACGGTTATAAATGGAGACCACATAGAAAACGATCACTGCAATGATCGCCAACACTATTATCAACGTCAGCATGGCAAGCCCCTTACTTGGATTTTTTGAATTCACGATTCACTGGTTTGCAATCAGCGCCCTTATCAAGCAAGCGTAACACCAAATACTGAGCGCGTAGTATTTGAGCGCGTAGTATTTGATAGCAAGTCCTGATAACGAGGGCTGACAACCAGTTCTGATAGCCTGTTCTGATAACCCGTTCTAATAACAATCCACCAGCAGGGCTCACCAGGCGGGTGCCGTAAGTAAATTTTATCGCTTTAACATTAACTTAAGGCACCAAAAAATGAAGCAAGGCTATTTAAACCTCGCTCAGGCACCCGGTTTGTTAAAACCCGTTTAATAAACAGTTTGTTAAAAAAAGCAAAACATCGACTTGGCAGGCAGATTAAAGTAATCCAGCTTTCATCACTAAACTTGATGTTGCGCTATTTCAGCATGCGCTTTTGAGGACGTACAACAAACCAGCTGGCCAGCACTAAACTGCCAAATACAGTGTAAACCAGCACAAAGGCCCAATCCGGCGCGTTAAAAAACAGCAGATTCTGTAGCCAATGCTGGATAAAGGAACCTGCGTAGATGGCTCCCCCGGCTTTTTCCCGTAATGCCATTTCCCATACGGTCAGCGGGCAGACAATACCCAGCCAGGATTGCACCACGACATAGCCAATGGCCAGCAGGTGCGCCACCCGCCAAACCCGGTGGCGCACCCACTGCCATTGGAGGAAATATCCCGCGTAAACCGCCAACAGGCCGAACACAACAAACGCGACAAAGAGGATGTGAAAAATCAGCACGCCATCGGCCATCAGTAGCAGTATTTGCCGAGACATTGTTACTGGCCCCACGCGTCGGCCGTGGCGCCTTTACTGATGCCTTCAAACACCACCACGCGAGTGGGCTCGCCGGATTGCTGGGCCACCTGACCGGCAATCCAGCGGGCGATATTTTCAATTGTTGTCGGGGTATCCAGAATCGCCGTTGCGGCTTTTGGCAGGCTCAGGGTAAATTCACCCTGGGTGGCACGGTATCGACACGTCACCCTATCGTCCGGGGAGGCTTCCACGATGTCTTGTGCTTCAATCAGGTAGCGATGTTGCAGCCAGTCGCTCCACTCTTCTTCCAGCGCTGGAACGCGTTCGCCGTGCTGGTGAATTTCCAGACGCGAACGGTGGCCATGGGCAATCCGTTGGCAGTTTCCCAGGTGGCGTTTCAGGCCATGGCTGTAACCAAACTCCGCGCCCTCAATGCGCTCCGCCTCCAGCGTCAATCGCACACCGGTGACGTTGGTGGGTAAACGGGCATTCAACAGCGCTTCACAGTGAGCCAGAATATCCGCTTCGCTCACCTTTGAGGTTGGTAGCGCTGTCAGCGCCTGAGACGGGGCTTTCATCTGAAATGGATACGGGCTTGTTGCCTCAAACAGGCAGGTTTCGTTCTGGCTGGTAACACTGACACCTTCTGCCTGTTCCGGCACCAGCAGGGTGTGATCCGGCCCATCGTCGAGAATCTGCTTGATCCAGGGTTTGACCTCGCCAAAATCCAGCAGCATACCGTCTGCGCCGATCTCGCCTTCCAGGGTCGCGTTGACCCGCCAACTCATTCCGGTCAGCCCATGCTCAGGGCTCCAGATAGAAACATCTAAATGTGTCAAATGATTAACAAATAGTGCCATTACTCGAAACCTGCGAATTTGTGTAGTTGCATGGACAGACGCCACTGCGGATGGTTCATGCAGTAAGCCACTGTCTGGCTGACCGGGTCGCCGGTGGGTTGGTTCAGGGCGCACTGATCCATCGGCTGAAGGTAGAAATGCGTAAAGTCGAGATCACGAAACTGCTCCGGCAAAGCATCCTGCTGCGGGTAAACCAGCTTAAGCTCATCGCCCTGCGTAACTACTAGCGGCGCCTGGCTTTTAGGGCTGACGCACACCCAGTCAATGCCCTCCGGAACCGTCAGAGTGCCATTGGTTTCCACCGCTATCTCGAAGCCCCGCGCATGCAATGCTTCTATCAACGGCGCATCCACCTGTAGCAGTGGCTCGCCACCGGTCATCACCACATAAGGCCTGGGAGGTTTGCCTTGCGGTATGGCGGGCCAAAGGGAGGCAATATGTTCCGCCAGCGCAGCGGCATTCGAAAACCGTCCGCCATTAACGCCATCCGTGCCGACAAAATCCGTATCACAGAAACGGCACACCGCTGAGCTTCGATCCTTCTCCCGGCCGGACCATAAATTACACCCGCTGAAGCGACAGAAAACGCTGGCACGACCGCTCTGTGCCCCCTCACCCTGCAGGGTGTAGAAGGCTTCCTTGACATGGTACATGGCTATTCCCCGCGAGCCGTTGGCCGGTCAGTTGGCATAGACGCGTAAGCGACAGGATCTTCAATGCCATTGGCAGCAAAGGCGTCAAGACGGTCGATACAGCTGCCGCACTCCCCGCAGGCCAAGGCCTCGCCCAGGTAGCAGGTCCAAGTATGCGCATAGTCCAGCCCCATCTGCAGGCCGTCGGCAAGAATATCCGCCTTGCTGGAATGCAGGTAAGGCGCATGCACCTTCACCGGGTTGAAATCCGCCAGCCCAGCAGCGTGCTGCATGGCGGCAACAAACTCAGGTCGGCAATCCGGGTAGATCAGGTGATCCCCCGCATGGGCACCATAATAAACATCGCGGGCACCAATATTGATCGCCTTGGCGATGCTCATCGACAGCAGGATCATGTTGCGGTTAGGCACCACGGTCGACTGCATATTGTCAGCCGCGTATCGCCCTGTCGGCAGAGGTTGACTAGCATCGGTCAGCGAAGAACCGTCAATAAGGCCGTGAATGGCACGGATATCCACCACCTGATGCGCGATACCCAGCATTTCGCAGACCTGTCGAGCCATCTCCAGTTCACGGGAATGGCGCTGGCCATAATCAAATGACAAGGCATGCACGCTGGAATGCTCACGCAGGGCGCGGTGCAACAGAGTGAAAGAATCCATACCGCCGGAATAGACCACCACTGCCGGGCAGTCGTGGGCAGGCGTAGAGGTAGGGTGAGACATGAAAGGCACTCATCGTCGGAGAATTTATCGTCAGTCAATGACCCGAATGACGGGTTACCGGGTTCCGGTCCGGCGGGGGCAATCTTACGTGGAGAACGTCTGGCTGGCTAGCAACCAGGCAAGGAAGCGGCAATGGGAGATGGCCAAAATTTCTATATTTTGAATAAATTTATTCAAAACGTTGACGAAATTAAAAAATGTATATATTTTTTAATGACTGGTTATTTTTACTCACCTGCTTCTACTAGCGTTGACGAGGTTTCCCATGAATGCACCTGCCAATATCCCAGCACAACAGCACCACGGCTTCTCCCTTGACCGCTCACCGCAGTCAGCGCGTCTGCTGCAACTGAGCTTTCCAAAGGAAACCGTTCAAGCGTTTCTGGATGCCGTCGCACAATGGCCGGTTCAGGCGTTGGAATACAAGTCTTTCCTGCGCTTCCGTGTTGCCAGGATTCTGGACGACATCTGCCACAACACCCTGCAGCCGCTGCTGATCGACACCATGGTTGACCGTGAGACCGGTGCGTTTCTGGTCACGCCGGAAGGGTTGGATCAGGTAGAACAGGCAGATGACATGGTGATGTTCGCCACCGCGGTTTCTCACCTGATGGGGCGTTCCAACTTCGATGCCATGAGCGGTCAGTACTACGCCCGCTTCGTGGTCAAGAACGTCGATAATTCCGATAGCTACCTGCGTCAGCCGCACCGCGTGATGGAACTGCATAACGACGGCACCTTTGTCGAGCAGGACACTGACTACGTGCTGATGATGAAAATCGACGAACAGAACATGGAAGGTGGCAACTCCCTGCTGCTGCACCTTGACGACTGGGAAGGGCTTGACACATTCTACCCTCACCCGTTGGCGCGTCGTGAAATGCGCTGGACCGCACCGCCAAGCAAGAATGTTGACCGTGATATTTACCATGCGGTCTTTGATGTGGACACCGAAGGTCGCCCGATCATGTCGTACATCGACCAATTTGTGCAGCCGAAGAACTTCGAGGAAGGCAACTGGCTGGCCAACCTTTCCGAATCGCTGGAAACCAGTGAGCAACGGCTATCGGTTCCCGTTTCCACCGGCAGCTTCCTGCTCATCAACAACCATTTCTGGCTGCATGGCCGTGACCGCTTCACGCCGCACCCGGATCTGCGTCGGGAACTGATGCGCCAGCGGGGTTACTTCACCCACGCAAAAACACTGCGCCAGCCGCGCCAGGTATAATGTAAAAACAATCAGCCACCGCCCGGGCGGTGGCTTTTTACCCTTGACTACCGAGACGCCTATGTACGATTACATCATCATCGGAGGTGGCATTCTTGGGCTGTCGACGGCCATGCAGCTGATCCGTGCCTTTCCGGATAAAAAGATGCTGCTGGTCGAGAAAGAAGACGGCCCGGCTCGCCACCAGACAGGCCATAACAGCGGCGTGATCCATGCCGGGGTTTACTACACGCCCGGCAGCCTGAAAGCGCGCTTCTGCCTGGAAGGCAATATCGCCACCAAAGCCTTCTGTGACGAGCATGGCATTGCCTATGATGAATGCGGCAAGCTGCTGGTAGCCACCAACGACCTTGAAATGCAGCGCATGCAGGCATTGTGGGAACGCACACAAGCCAATGGGCTGGAACGCCACTGGCTGAAAGCGGAAGAACTGCGCGAGCGCGAGCCCAACATTACCGGCGTCGGCGGCATCTTTGTTCCCTCCAGCGGTATCGTTGACTATGCTCAGGTCGCCGCTGCCATGGGCCGCGAGTTCGCAGCGGCTGGCGGTGAAATCCGCTATTCCACTGCTGTCACCGGGTTGAAGGAAAGCGCCAGCGAAGTTGTGGTATCCACCAGCCAGGGCGACTTCTCCACCCGCTATATGGTTTCCTGTTCCGGCCTGATGGCAGACCGCGTGGTACGCATGCTGGGGGTTGAACCCGGCTTCACCATCTGCCCGTTCCGGGGCGAGTACTTCCGCCTTCCCGCGCAGCATAACCAGATCGTCAACCACCTGATCTACCCGATTCCCGATCCGTCCATGCCGTTTCTGGGCGTACACCTGACACGCATGATCGATGGCAGTGTCACTGTCGGCCCCAATGCGGTGCTGGCCTGGAAGCGCGAAGGCTACCGGAAAACCGACATCTCGTTCTCCGATACGCTGGCGATGCTGCGCCACAGTGGCATCCGTCAGGTGCTGAAAGACAACCTCCGCCCAGGGCTTTTCGAGCTGAAAAACTCGCTCTATAAGAAAGGCTATCTGGAACAGGTTCAGAAATACTGCCCGAGTCTGACCCTGGCCGACCTCGAACCCTACCCGGCTGGCGTACGCGCCCAGGCGGTCTCCGATGATGGTAAGTTGGTCGACGACTTCCTGTTCGTTAACACCCCGCGAACGGTCAATGTCTGCAACGCGCCCTCGCCCGCCGCCACCTCAGCCATCCCCATCGGGGCGCATATCGTTGAGAAGGTCGTTGAGAATGCAAAGCAGCAGGTTGGATCCACCGTCACCGTTCCCGCCTAAGCGGCTGACGAGTTTTCTCTGTGCTTGATAGTTCCCTGCACAGATATTGCCCTGCACTGACAGATACCGGGCGCATGTTGTATGCCCGGTATCACCACAAGCCCAGTTGCGTGTTTTCAAAAAACGAAATCTGCAAGCTCACAAGGCCTGCCGAAAAAGTAACCCTGGTAGGTCTCGCAGCCCATCTCGAAAAGCAGTGCCCGCTGTTCTTCGGTTTCAACACCTTCCGCAATCACGTTCAGGCCCATCGTGGCGGATAAAGTGACTACTGCTTGGGCAATCGCCCGATCGTTAGGGCTGTTGGCCATATCCCTGACAAAACTCTGATCGATTTTCAGCTGATCAATGGGTAATTTTTTCAGGTAGGACAGAGAGGAATAGCCCGTACCAAAATCATCAATCGCAAAAGAAACCCCGTGATGCTGTAATTCTTTCATCCTGGCGCTAACGTTTGGAACGTTACTTGCCAGCAGAGATTCGGTAATCTCCAGTTTGAGTTTATAAGGACTGGCACCGGAAATAGCTAATGCGTTGAGCACCGTTTTAACAAAATCCAGTTTATTAAACTGAACCACGCTGACGTTCACCGCCAGCACGATTCCGGCTTTAGCCGGAACCTTCGCCCACTGAGCCAACGTTTGACAGGCCTCGCGCAAAACCCATTCACCAATGGGAACGATGAGGCCAGTCTCTTCTGCTGATGGAATAAACTCTGCCGGAGAAATAATCCCCTTATCAGGGTGCTTCCAGCGCAGAAGTACCTCAGCGCCAATCACCTGCCCATGCTGGTCAACCTGTTTCTGGTAGTAAAGCTGAAACTGCTGGCCCAGCAGCGCGACGTGAAGATCACGTTCGATTTCCATCCGACGATCCACCGCCACCTGCATTTTTGAATCGTAGAAACAGATACCATTACGGCCAGCCGCCTTGGACTGGTACATCGCCATATCCGCATGCTGCAGCAGATCCTGTTGCCGAATCTTCGCATCATTGAATATCGTGACGCCGATACTGGCAGAGCAGTTGTACGGCAAGCCGTTTAGATTGAAGCCACGTGTCAGCTCGATCATTATTTTTTCTGCTGTTGTCTGGATTCGAACGGCGGCTTCATGTGCGTCGGTACTGAAATTCTCGACCAGAATCACAAATTCGTCACTGCCAAGCCGGGCGACGGTGTCACTTCGCCGAACCGACTGAACCAGGCGCTGTGCGACCTTGCATAAAAGCAGATCCCCGATGGTGTGACCGGCGCTGTCGTTGAGGTCTTTAAAGTTGTCCAGATCGAGGAAAAACAGGGCCGCATGACGGTTGTGCCGTTCGCAGTTGGTCATAACGTGTTGCAGGCGATTCAGTAACAGGCGCCGATTCGGCAGTTGCGTCAAGGGATCATGATAAGCGAGATGTTCGATTTCATGTTCGCGTTTCTTGCGGTCGGTAATATCCCTGACGATGCCAGTAAAGTTTTTTTCACCCGCAATCTCTAATTCGACGACGCCCAACTCTATGGGGAAAACCTTTCCGTTTTTGTGCAGGGCCGAAAGCTCTCGAATACGGCCTATGGCACCGCCTTTTCCCGTACTGAGATAGCGAGACAAATACACATTGTTATGTTCTCTGTGCGGTGAGAGCATCAGCAGACTTATATTTTGCCCGAGTATTTCATTGCTTCTGTAGCCAAACATGTGTTCTGCCGCCTGATTGAAGGTCAGCACGATACCTGCCTGATTAATGCTGATAACGCCGTCCAGCATGTTTTCAACAATGGCCTGCATCTGTTTCGACTTTTGAAGCAACGTATTTTCAGCTTCCATTCGAGCGCTGACATCAAAGTGCGTACCCGAAAGCCATTCTGCCTTGCCATCCTCGGTACGTGACGAGATTCGCCCCCGGGTGTCGATCCAAACCCACTCACCATTCTTGTGCTTCATGCGGATAAAAGCTTCATAAACCGGGATCTGCCCGGTGGCGTGTTTTTCGAGTTGATCAACACAGTAGGCAAGATCTTCCGGGTGAGTCAGGTTCTCCCAGGTGTTGCGATCGGTAGGCATCAGCTCGCGGAGCTGGTAGCCCAATAAGGCGGCCCATTGGTCGTTGATGGTAAGCTCACCGGTCTGTAAATTGAGCTGCCAGGTGCCGATGTTGTTCGCATCAATCACTGACTTGAGCAGGCGATCACTTCTGCGAATCAGGTCTGCGTCGTGCTTTTCTTTGGTGATATCGGTCTGAATCGAAATGAAGCCCTTGTGTTCTCCATCGTCACCATACATCGGGTTGCTGGCAATTCTGATCCAGTAAGGCTTACCCGCCTTCGAATAATTGAGCACTTCAACATTGAAACTTTTTTTGGCACTCAAGGCACGACGCATGACATTGACAGTCGCTGGATCCGTATCTTCACCCTGCAATACATCGCCGGGCCGCTTACCGACGACCTCATCTATCCGGTAACCGGTGATGCTCGTAAAAGCCTCATTGACCCAGACCACCAAGCCCTTTTCATCTGTGATAATCACGCCGTTCGTCGTCTGTCTGGCGACTTCTGACAGGCGTTCGACTTCAGCATTGGCTGATTTCTGTTCCGTCCTATCGCGGATAATGACCAAGACTTCCCGCGGGTTGATTTTTTTGTAGCGAGCTTCAAACGACTTCTGGGTCTCTGCTAAAAAATAATTGTGGTGAATGATCTCATCAGAGCAGAACGCCTTTTCAACATAGCTCGTAAGCTCTTTGCCCAACTCACCGGGGAGCACCTCGTTAATGGTTCGACCGAGCAACTTAATATGCGGATTAAGTAAATCCGGGTGTTCGTTACAGTCCAGAAGGCGGAACTCACGATCAATCACGAAGACCATATCAGGTAATGTCGACAGTATGGAGGTTGTTCTGGCCATGCTGGCCGTCAACTGATGCTGCACGTCTGCATGCTCCATTCGAGCAATTTCGTGCTCAACCATGTCCGCAAAATCACGCAGTGCCTGTTGATGCTCGGCGGGAAATTCGCGAGGTGATGAATCGATGAGGCAAAGTGTACCCAGCGCCTGACCGTCAGCATCGCGCACAGGCGCTCCGGCGTAAAAACGGATTTTCGGAGCCATTGTCACCAGTGGATTACCTGAAAAACGCGCATCCATGGTTGCATCCTTCACCACGAAGATGCCTTCATTCATGATTGCGTGAGCGCAGAAGGAAATATCTCTTTCTGTCTGCTGTGTCTCAAGGCCGACTTTGGACTTGAACCATTGCCTGTCGGTATCCACCAGTGAGATCAAGGCGGTCTTTACGCTAAAATAACGTGCAGCCAACCGGGTAATCCGATCAAATCGCTCCTCTGGAGCAGAATCAAGAAGGTTACTGCGATGTAGCGCCAGCAAACGGTTCGATTCGTCAATGGGGCCGCTCGATACACTCAACGTTTCATTCACCTCGGGTCTACTCGCTTCTAAATAGCGCAACGTGGCACTTTGTAAACGAAAACTCTCGATCAGCTACTGAGATGTCGTGGACTTGCGATTTCAACTAATTTTTAATACCTGCCAGAACCAATGAAGCCGACATTCACTTCAATAAAGCTCCGCTTTCCTTCTTTTGGCGCAGACCTTCTTCGCGCCAAGTTATCTTAGATTTCACACTAGCAGATGATGCAAGATACCGTCATTAATACTTTTCTGCACATTATTGAGAAGCCACCTCACGAATGAAGGCCGACATGCGCTGGATGCCTGGCTCGCCGAACTACTCGTCGCCAATCCCGTTCGCCAGCCGCTGTTTGCCAAATTCTTTGCCTGGGAACACTGGCCCGAACAGGCCCGCCACGAAGAGATCACCGCCCTACTCGAGCAGCTTGAAAAGCGCCTGATAATCTACGCGGCCATCGAGCAGGCGTATTTCAGCGACCCACAATCACTAACACCTGACCAGCGCGCGCCCTGGCATACGCTACGTCTCGGCCAGCGTCTGACAGAAACCTGGATTGAATGGGTCAAGGAAGTGATGGAGGAAAAGGCATAACTGGGGAAAGCCTGACGCCTCAGCGCCTGGATTCAGGGCGCATTTTAAAACCAAACTCTCAGATCAAAAGACTCATTCTGAGTCATCCCAGGTTTTGTCTGAAAAGCTGGCTCGCAAGCACCGATTGATGCAGGTGATGCATATCATGGCCTCGAAGCTGCTGGCCAGTTTGTCAAAGCGTGTACAAATACACCGCAGCTCTTTGATCCAACTAAAGTGACGCTCAATAATATTTCGCTGCCGTGGAATATTACGGTTAAGGCAAACGCGTCGATTTAACAGCGTGTCGAAAACATCCTATAAAACGGCGCTTACGTCGAAAACATTCTATAATCTGCAAACTGCAACCAAGCATTCCGTCCCTCGGAGATGGCTATGGCCACAAAGCAAGACACTGAGTCGGGTAAGACCGGCCTGCCGTATATCCGTGACGACACTGCGGCTCCCCGCATTGACTCACCGGTCGCCGCAACCGGCATTGAAGGTTTAGACTTCATCATGCGCGGCGGCCTGCCCGCCGCCCAGCCCACCCTGCTGCGCGGCGGACCCGGTACCGGCAAGACAGTCATCAGCCTGAGTTTTCTTTGTCATGGCCTGGACATCGGCGAACCCGGCGTGCTGGCCACCTTCGATGAATCGCCGCAGGCCCTGATTCAGCACGCCGATGTTTTGGGCCTGAACCTGGGCGCGCATATCGAGGCTGGCCGGGCACGCATTCTGGACATGCGCCCAGATCGCGAGGAAATGACGAGCGGGGAATCACTGGAATTAAGCGCCATCCAGGTCCGCATCGATCATGCCATTGAACAGATCGGTGCCCGAAGACTGGTGATTGACGCCATCGACGGCCTGGAAGGCGCCTTCATCGGCGCCGACAAAAGCCTGCAGTTCGAATTGCGCCGCGTCTTCGACTGGATCCGCGAGCGGCATACCACCACGGTGATTAACATAGGTGAACGCGGTGACTTCAACCGGCGCTACGGCATCGAGGACTACATCGCCGACTGCGTCATCGCCCTCAAACAGGAGATCACCGAACGCGTCATGATCCGCCTGCTGCGGGTAGTCAAGCGTCGCGGCGGCGGCCACGGCACCAATGAGTTCCCCTATCTCATCGACCAGGAAGGCATCTTCGTAATGCCGCTGACCGCCACACGCATGCACGTCAGTTCCTCCACCGAGCGGTTATCCACCGGCATCCCCGGCCTTGACGGCATGCTTGGCGGGGAAGGCATTTACCGGGGCGTGACGGCCATGTATTCCGGCCAGTCCGGCACCGGTAAGACTACATTCGCCGCTTCCTTCGCCCGCGCCGCCTGCGAGCGCGGCGAGGATGTACTCTACCTGAGCTTCGAGGAAGGGGATGATGAACTCATGCGCAACCAGCGCAGCGTCGGCATCGACCTGAAGCCCCATCTCGACAAACCCCGGGGCAGAGGGCGGCTGGTGCTGGAACCTATGCTGGCGGCAGAAACGGGCTGGGAGGAGCATTTGTTGCGGATACTGCGAGCGGTACATCAGCACCAGCCAGCCATCGTGATTCTGGACCCGCTCAGCGCCCTGAGCCACAAGCTGGTCGGCGCTAACAGCACGGCCATGGTGCTGCGCCTGCTATCGCTGCTCAGGGTCGAGGGCGTGACGACGGTGGCCACGGAACTGCTTACAGACAGCAGCGGTGGTGAAAGCACACTCGGCATCTCGTCGGCCATCGACATGTGGATCAAACTGCGCCGCGAGGAACGCGACTATAAGCTGCAACGGTTGCTGACAGTCGTCAAATCTCGTGGCATGTCCACTGCGGATTACGTCAACGAATACACCCTGAGCGACCAGGGAGTGGTCACCCATGGCCAGCCAGGCGCCCAGGGAGTGGAACAATCGTGACCACCATTGTTCTGCGCCTCTACATCGCCGGACTCACCGCCACGGCCGAACGCGCCATCGATAATTTGCGCAGGCTTGTCTCCGAGCTGGAGGAAAACGGCCGTCACGTTGATGTCGAGGTAATCGACATCCTGGAACAGCCGCAACTGGCGGAGGACGAGCGCATCCTGGCCACGCCCGTGGTCATCAAGAAATCACCGCTACCGTCACGGCGCATTGTCGGCGACCTCTCGGAACAGGACAAGGTGCTCATCGGCCTTGATCTCAAGGAACGCTGATGCACACTGACGAATCGGCATTTCGGTTTTTGGTCGAACAGTCCAGCGACACCATTCTGCTGCTCGATCCCGCAGGCACTGTTGCCTACGCCAACCCCGCCGCCGAGCAACTTTTCGGTCGTCCCCTGGCCAATCTGGTTGGAGAGGAATTCGGCGGCATCTCCACGGCCGAGGAACAATCCGATATCTACATCCCCCATCCTCAGCGTGGAAACGTGGCGACCAATGCTCGCAGCACGACCATCCGGCTGGATGATATTCCCTATACTGCCGTCTATCTGCGCGATATCAGCGAGCGCGTCCAGGCTGAAGAACGGCTGCGGCAATCTTCTGTTGCCCTGGACGCCATCGATCAGGGCCTGATGATCACCCGGCCGGATACTACCATCGTCGCCGTCAACCCGGCCTTCACCACGATTACCGGCTACACGCAGGAGGAGACACTGGGGCATACTCCGGAACTGCAGCGGACGGGGCGGCAGGAAGATGAAGAGAGCTTTACGGAAATGAGGCGCATCCTGGAGCGCGAGGGGCACTGGACGGGCGCGCTGTGGCGACGTCGCAAGAACGGCGAGATATACCAGGAATGGCTGAACATTAGTCCCGTCCACCGCGATAACGGCGATTTGATTTATTATGTCGCTATCTTCTCGGACATGACCGCCATCAACGAGTTGCGGCAGCTTGCCCATCACGACTATCTCACCGGTCTCTTCAATCGTGCCGCTATGCAAGAGCATCTGGATGAGGAAATGCACCGCACAGCGCGCTACGGCGACGTATTTTCCCTCATCATGTTCGATCTCGATCATTTCAAGGCGGTCAACGACCGCTACGGACATGACACGGGGGACCGGGTTCTGCAGCAGGTTGCCGAACTGACCCTCGACGAGGTGCGCGACATCGACATCACGGCGCGCTGGGGCGGCGAGGAGTTCATGATCCTGCTGCCGGGAACGGAGGGTGACCGGGCGCAGGTACTGGCCGAACGTATTCGAAAGCGAATAGCGCGTGCCGCGTTTCCAGAGGCGGGATGCATCACCGTCAGTCTGGGCATCGCCGAAATACCTGCGGGCGAATCCCAGCAGGATATGATCAAGCGCGTGGACCAGGCCCTCTACAAGGCCAAGGAAACCCGC
Organism: Halomonas sp. LS-001; assembly: GCF_052983955.1. Classification (NCBI taxonomy): domain Bacteria; kingdom Pseudomonadati; phylum Pseudomonadota; class Gammaproteobacteria; order Oceanospirillales; family Halomonadaceae; genus Halomonas; species Halomonas sp. LS-001. The sequence continues at coordinate 1,525,965 of NZ_CM129816.1, read as the reverse complement.
AACCGCTCTGAAATGGCCCAGAACCCCTGGCCCGAGGAAGCTTCCCGATGAAACCCGGCACCGCAACCTTCCGGCATCTGGTGGAAGCGGCCATCGATACCGTGCTCGTGCTCGACGCCGACGGCCTTATCGTCTATACCAACCCGGCGGGCGAAACGCTGTTCGGCCGGCTGGCGACCGAATTGCTGGGACAGCCCTTTGGACACGTTATCACGGCTGACAGTCCCGCCGAGATTCAGATCACCCATCCGCAACGGGGTACAGTCACCGCCGATGTCCGCAGTTCCCGAATCACACTATCGGAACAATCCTGCGCAATTATTTATCTGCGCGACGTCACCGAACGCAAGCTTAATGAACTGGCTCTACTGGAAACATCGCAACAATTGCGAAAACGGATCAAGGAACAGTCCTGCATCCGTCATGTTGCCGAAATACTGCTTAATCCCGAAGATCCACTGGAGGAAATGCTGCAGACGGTGGCGGATGTTCTTCCTCCCGGCTGGCAGTATCCGGAAATCGCGGCGGCAAGAATCACCTTTGATGACCGCGCCTATACCAGCAAGGGCTTTCGCCAATCCATCTGGCAACAGAGGGAAGCTATCATCGTGGGTGACCGTAGCGCGGGCACGGTCGACATCTTCTATCTCGATGAACGCCCCGAAGCGAATGAAGGCCCGTTTCTCAAGGAAGAACGGGCGCTCCTGAAGCAGGTCGCCCTTAAGGTCGGCGAGGCCATTGAACGAAAACGGGCAAAAGAGGCATTGGTCAGGTTCAACCGTGCGCTGCGGTTGCAAAGCGCCGGGAATTCGGAACTGATCCATGCAAAGGAGGAATCCGCCCTGCTCGATGCCGTCTGCCGGTTATGCGTGAGCCTGGGCGGCTACAGCCTGGCCTGGGTCGGGTTCAAACAGGAAGACGCGGCAAAGAGCGTGCAGCCGGTGGCGCAGGCCGGGTTTGAAGCCGGCTATCTGGAAAGTGCCCGCATCAGCTGGTCGGAAGAAGAAGGCCGGGGCCTCGGACCCGCCGGCCGGGCGATTCGTGCCGGTGAGCCTCAGATCAGCCAGAACATTTCCACTGATCCGAGCATGACACCGTGGCGCGACGAGGCGGGCCGGCGCGACTACCAGTCTTCCATCGCGCTGCCGCTCAAGGATTCGGCAGGTATTACCTTCGGGGCGCTGATAATTTATGCCAACGAACCGGACGCCTACGATGACGATGAACTGCGTTTATTGGTGGAGCTGGCCGACGATCTTGCCTTCGGCATTGTCACCCTGCGCGCCCAGGCACAACACAGACTCGCCGAGGAACGCATCGAGTATCTCGCCTATTTCGATGAACTGACCGATCTGCCCAACAGTAACCGGCTGATGGAAACACTGAAGCGAACCATCGCCGCATTGTCTGCCGGGCAACAGTGTGCCCTCCTGACTCTGAACGTAACCCGCTTCGGCGAAATCCAGGCTGGCATCGGGGTGCGACAGGCAAATGAACTGCTGAAGCAGGTCGCGAGTCGCCTCCGTGACGCCCTGCGTGAAGGCGAGATGCCGGCGCGGACCGGCGGCGACGAATTCGCAGTTTTACTGAGCGAAGGTGGCCTCGAAAATGCGCGGGATTGTGTACGGCGTATCGAGCGGTTATTGGGCGACCCCTTCCGGCAGGCGGGTATCCCCATCAGCATCCAGATGCGCGCCGGTGTGGCGCTGGCGCCCGATCACGGCCTGAACCCCGAGGCCCTGATGCTACGCAGCGCTATGGCGATGCGGCACGCAAAACGGAACGGAACAGTGTTTGAACTGTACAGCGGACCGGCGGAATCGGAAAGTCCGCGTTACCTGACGCTTATCTCGGAACTGCACACAGCCATCGTGGACAACCAGTTCGTGCTGCATTACCAACCCCGGGTGGATATCGGTACGGGCAGGATCTCCGGTGTCGAAGCCCTGGTCCGCTGGCGGTATCCCGAACAGGGCTTGATGCCCCCGGCCGAATTCATCGCCATCGCGGAACAGACCGGGCTCATCGACCCACTGACCCACCTGGTTCTGGAGGCCGCTGTGCAGCAGTGCCGCGCGTGGAGTGATCAGGGCTTTGACATGCCGGTGGCGGTCAATATTTCCGTGAACAGTTTCCACGATCCCGATTTCCTGAACCGGATCGACACGCTACTGGATACCTGGAAGCTCAACCCAGCGTTATTGCAGCTGGAGATCACCGAAACCACGCTGATGAAGGAGCCCGCCGTGGTCCGGGGTCTGATCAACCGGCTCAAGGAACGGGGCATCGTGGTCGCCATCGATGACTTCGGCACCGGCTATTCGTCCCTGAGTTACGTGGCGAGCCTGCCCATCCATACACTGAAGATTGACCGTTCCTTCGTCATCCGGATGCTGGAATCCCCGCGCACGCGCAGCGTGGTGGCGGCAACCATTTTCCTGGCGCGCTCCCTTGGCATCAGAACCGTGGCCGAAGGCGTCGACGTCGGTGAACAGGTAGAAGCGTTGTATGAGATGGGCTGCACGGAAATCCAGGGCTACTATTTCTCCCGGCCGGTGGAAGCGGAGCAACTGCGCCGCTGGGCGGTAGCTTTCTCGCTGGAGAATTATGCGTTAAAGCTTCCCGCCGGGAGAGCCAACGCATAGGGGACCAGTCAGAAAGCAGGCGTTCAATTGCTCCCAGTCGGCACTTATCACAACGAAAGCCTCTCCGGCCCGTCGTGCTACCTTGTCACACTGGTCAAAGCCCTTACCGGTAACCGGCATGATGCGTGACTGCGGATCGGTGAGGTTGATCTGATCCTTGTGATCACGCCCGCGGGGGTTCTTACCGATCTTCCGCTGCACGTCTCATCGCACCACCTTGTCATAGGTAGCGCGATCGATCTTGCGGCTGGAGACCACGCCGGTGGCGTAACCGTAGACTAGCAGGCTCAACAGCACAGCCGGGTGGTGCGCCTTGTGCCCGGGACCGGCGTAGCACCGCGTCAACGCCGAGAGGTCAAGTTGCTCGATAACGTCCACCACGAACCGCGCCAGGTGGTCATCGGGCAGCCACTCATCCACCGAAGGTAGCAGGAGGTGGTCGGTCTGGCGGTCAACGGGAATGAAGCGACTCATGGTGAGGTTTCAGTAGTGACGGCATGAGGCCAACCGGCCAAGATAATTGTCGCTAACCGGTCATCCTAATTGTCGCCGAACACTCCATAGCACGGACCGAGTTGTCGTCTGCAATGAAGTCGTCTAAAAACGCAGGAAATAACGTACTTTGATCTCCACCTGATGGAGGAACACGCCATGAACGTTCCGACTGAAATATCATTTACACCTTGGAATAAAGGCAAGTTGATTGGGCAGAAGGCGCATCTGCGTCTTAGATATATTTGGGCGATCAGTAAAAAAACGAGAGACCTCGCCCTCTTCAATTTAGCCATTGATAGCAAATTACGAGGCTGCGACCTCGTCAATTTACGGATACGCTAGTGTTTAGTGCGTCTCCGTGACACGACCTGTTAAATTCCAGGTCAGTTTAAAGCCACCGTTTGGCTTCAGCTATTACAGTATTTATTCTCGCCTGAATCGCCCGATGACGATGTAAACAAAGATATAGCGTTTCGCTGACAGGGGTAGCGAGTCGATGAACGTTAATGTGTTCTGACTTCTCAAAGGCTTCAACCGCATGTGCAGGTAATACAGTAAAGCCAAAGCCCATGCTGACCGGCTTCAGAATTAAACCGATCTGGTTTGAGAATCCCTTTTGGGGAAACAGGCTGCTGTGCTGAAAATCAGGGTAATTGGCACCAAGAAGCAGGTTGGCGTGATGACTTCCATCGGGGTGATCAATAAAACCGAGGGTCATTAGAGTGTCCCAATCCGGTTCTTTTACGGTAGCAGGTGTTACCAACAGCAGTGATTCTTGCGCAATGGGCTTACAAGTTACGTCAGCCATGGTCGATTTCGACGTCATAAATCCGAGATCAACACTAGACTCGACAATCGCGCTTTCAACATCTGGATTTGGCGCAAACCGGTAATCGATAACCAGGCTCGGGTGCCTGCTCTGTAACGCCAACAAATGCGGATAAAGCTTCAGCCCGACACTTCCCGGCGACATAAGCCGCACACATCCTTCAAAAGGCGGATCTTCGCCGACTTTCTGTTCAAGGTTCGACAGTGCAAAGAGAATGCCCTGCGCTTCGATATAAAGCCGTTCGCCGCCCCCCGATAGATAAAACTGTTTACCCTGCCTCACAATCAATTCGGTGCCGAGCTGCTCTTCCAGCTTACGTATATGCTGGCTAACCCCTGACTGCGTCATGTGTAGACGCTCAGCCGTACGGGTAAAATGTCCTACATCCACGAGGGTGCAAAAGGTGCGTAGCCAAGTAGTGTTAATCATCACTATACATGATCACAATAATCAAAAATGATAATTTTAAATGATTATAGACACTCTGTAACCTGCTTTCAGTCTTACTATAGGAGAACAAGCAATGCACAGCGTCTACCCAAGAAACTTCTCGCACATCGGTATTTCCGTACCGGATCTTGAGCAAGCCGTTCAGTTCTACACTGAAGTAATGGGCTGGTATCTGATCATGGAACCCACTGAGATCGAAGAGGATAACAGCGCTATCGGAGAAATGTGTACAGATGTCTTCGGAACCGGCTGGGAAAGCTTCCGAATCGCGCATCTATCGACCGGAGACCGGATAGGTGTCGAGCTTTTTCAGTTCAAGAATCAGACCAACCCAGAAAATAACTTTGAATACTGGAAAACTGGCGTCTTTCACTTCTCTGTGCAAGACCCCAATTTGGAAGAGCTCGTTGATCGCATTGAGGCCGCTGGTGGTAAGCGGCGCATGAAGAAGCCGCGATACTACTATCCGGGTGAGAAGCCCTATCGCATGATTTACATGGAAGATCCATTCGGAAACATTGTGGAAATTTATAGCCACAGCTACGAGCTAACCTACAGCGAAGGCGCCTACTCTTGATCAACGCGTGGCTGAGGCTTTTCACCAGCGTAAGGAAGGCTCAGGCGCCCCGAGATTAGCTCTGAATCTGCAAGATGACGGATTGTCGATCAATCGTAAGACGGTGGCTACCAGCTTACAGCGTCAAAGTTTGCGTGCTAAAGCTGCGCGTAAGTTCAAGGCCGCCACAAGGGCGGCCCTCTGCTGTGAGTGCAGTTTTTATGACTTCCAATGTGTATACGTCAACCGTCCCTAGAAAGCCTCAACGCATCCACCATGCAGACGTAAAGCGCTAAATAATAGCCCTACCACCGCCGCGATGAATGAGGTGGGTTAATCACGGTTGGCTGACGTCACTTTCAACCCATTCTTCCTCAACCGTTACTTGATTGCGATTGGCCAGGAATAAAACGCTGCAAGTTCAGCTTTCTTAAGCCACTTGCATGAATTTGGCTATCGGCGCGTGTGGCTACTTCTTCATTTTCCGATACCCTAAAACGAATCAGCCCTAAGCGCTGTCCGCCTGCCGTCATGATATCAACCCGCCACCGGCCCGTTGGATCCTCGGGGAAGTGCAATTTGTGGCTCCAGGCGCGATACCCCTCCTCGCGTCCGCCGTCAATATCGAGATCGATGGTGTCGAGCCGCTCGCCGTTTTGGTGCCAAACGTGAGTAATGGTTTCGCTCAAGCCACGTGGTGCGCGAATCGCGGTATACACATAAAGGCCGCGCGATTTAAGTGCGTCGGGGGTTAATATCATCGCCCCTTCGGGGTTACGCTGCTCTTCGTTAAGCGCAGGAGCGAGTGCACTCCCAGTCATCCAGAGCGTTGCCGGCGGCACCCATATCCGCCCAAGCCAACCTGCGCTTGCGAGTAAGAGTGCCAAACATCCGAATATCATCCAGCCTTGCCAGGTACCGCGTCTGAGTAAGTGAAAAAAGCTAGGAAGGCCGGTTAACACCATCACGCCGAGGGCGAGCAGCAAACTTTGCGCCGTAGTGAGCTTCAGCATGATGGGGAGCGTGACAAGGGTGACCAGGAAAACGCAGTGGGCATGAAACACAAAGTACGCGCTGCGCCATTTCTCAGCGATTTTGTAATACAGCGGGTCGGTCATAGAGAGAATGGCCATCGCCACGACCATAAGGGCGAAAAGCGCTTGGCCGCTATTCCATACCGTGGTTGCGAGAATAAACGGAAGCGTGAAAAAGAGAGTCTCTTGGTGAACCATTTGCGTGATGAAGGTGGTGACACCCCGCGGAAACGTCGGGTAACCGCGCCGATCTAACCAGCGGCTAATCACGCCCTCAGTAAGCAAGAGCACCCAAGCACAAAGCAGCCCTAAGGCCAGGGCAGCGCCTAGCCATTGTTGGCGGTCAACTAAAAACAAACTGCCAAGCCCCGCAGCAAAGGCTACCGGTGGCCACATCCATGTCCAGGGTCTAGCAAGTGCGACAAGACATTCGATATGTTGTTGTAGTTGAGCAACGCGAACAGTAGAGAGCTTATGCATGGTGAGTCATCATCGAAAAACATCCGCTATAGTATCAGTCTGGGGGTGAGCTCTCTTCGCCCAACGTCAGGGCTTTACCCCGCCTCATTCATGACGCAGGCCTGAAAATGAAGATGGCGAAAGGTATTATCCAGGTAAATCAGTACGTTCCACCAAGAACCTGACCCTAGAAGACCATTCGCCATGGGTGAAAGACTACCGCCCTGCTCTCCGTCCTGCAACGGGTCCATTCTTAGGGCGAACCAGAGACGTATTGATTGCTTTCCCTGCCATTGACGAGGCAATGCGGCTGCATTACTTTATTTGCATTACTTTTGCATTGTCATTAAGCGGAGACCAATCATGAACACGATTATTGAGGACGACTCCACCCTGACGGACCGCTACCAGACGACCGTTCCGGCATCGGTTCGTCGTGTGCTGAAGCTGAAACGCCGCGATCGGATTCACTACATAATTCGTCCCAATGGAGAAGTACTGCTCACTCGCGCCCGCGATGAGTCCAGCCAGGACCCCGTGATTGCCAACTTTCTGACCTTTCTGGAGCGCGATCTTCAGGAGCACCCGGAAAACATTCGCCCTCTCACTGCCAGCACCTTTGCCGAGGCTGAACGCCTGACGGCAGGCATTGAGGTAGATCTCGATGAGGAACTGCCAGAGGACGACGATACATGAATCCTCTAGAGATAAACGGATGGACGATCTACGCACATCCGCTATTTCTGGAGCAGGTCGATGCGCTCACCAGTAAAGTAAAGCAACTCCAAGAAAAGGATCCGCTCGGATATCGCAGCAAACCCGCCACCAAGCGTCTGGCGGCGATTGTAAAGCTAGCGAAGAACGACATTCCACAGGATCCGGCAGGCCCTCAATATCGCCAAGGAAACACCCTCGGGTCTGAGCACACGCATTGGTGTCGAGCAACGTTCTATCAGCAGTACCGGCTGTTCTTTCGCTACGACCTTGATAGCAAGATCCTCATTTACGCCTGGGTCAACGACGAATCCACCAAGCGCGCCTATGACAGCAAACAGGATGCTTACGCTATTTTCCGCAAGATGCTCAAGAACGGTAACCCACCAGATAGCTGGAATGACTTATGGAAAGCGGCCATCAGTAATGGCGAACGCATCAAAGCGCGTCTGGGGGCAGAAGATGATGAGCCTTAATTTATGATGTTCAGACCATATATTTCACGCCCCTTTTCCTAAAGCGCGAAGCGCGGCGGGCTGGGAATTTCAGTTTCCGTCCTTGAATTTTGCTTTGCAATTGCCGCTCATGCACATAGTACAGTAGTGCTCTCTGTCCTCATGCTGGTTACCCTCAGCAATGATAATGCCGCAGCCGTTACAGAACAGAGTGCTAACCCCTTCTTCGAATTTCACAATTGCATGTTTGTAGTCCATAAAGTTCTCCGCGAAGACCCCATCCAGCAAGAACGGGGAGTAATAACTTGTCAGCGAAAGCCAGCCCTTACCTAATATTCCCTTCGATGGCACTATCAGGCATCAGTTCAATTTCCTCTCGGCCATCAAGTTGATACAGTTAATAACAACACACCTAAACAGCACAGGCTAAGCAATTCTCTCCCTGGCAACAGATGCATTCAGTGCCATAATTCTCGGATATGCTACTCTGCAGCACTAAAGTTGGTTTGGACGCTATCGGCCAGGAGCTGCCTTTTAGTCGTCTCTGATATAACGTCGCACTCAGCGGCTTGTCCGCTGCAATGCTTTGTTACGCCAATCTATAATCTCACTCTCAAGATTTTGCAGCTCACTTACTGACCTAACTGGCAAGCTTTTCGATATTTTGATAATCTCTGAACGGCTAGATTTCATTCTATTTAATTTTTTAGGTTTATTTAAAGCTTCATAGATAGCGCCATCTTTACTATCTATGTAATAGTACCTGATCTTCGGATTTTTTATGTTTTTAAAATTAATTGAAATTATAATAAAATCTGAATCTTTTTTGATATCTAGAGATTTAATATCTTTAGTTCTGACTTTCCCCCAATAAAGCCTTTCAAAAAGACCATCGCTTGAAATGATATCGCTTTCAACAGATGACAAAGACCCATGCTGAAATAAAACAGATGATATTTTTTTGAATTCTTCAAGGTATGTAAAGTCATTAGATATTCTATTCAAACTGTTCGCTGACTTCATATTAAGAGCAGGAGCCAATGCTTCGGGTCTACTGTTATTTGCCAAGTCAATTAAGTCTAAATTTTCAGCTGCATATTTGTAAATAGAGCATCCACTTTCATTTTTAAAAAAACTCAAAGTTAGATCATTGTCGCTAACCACGACGCAGCAAATATCTTTATTAGGAAATAATTTTTTTAGAAGTTTTGATTTGCGTCTAGCTTCTTTTTTTAAAGCCCTTAAGTTTTCAGCCCTCTGAGTAAGAGTGCACTCATAGAAAAATAGAGAATATTTATCTATTTTGATACAATCAAATTCAGCAATTGATATGCGATCGCTGTTGTATATACACCTGCCAAAACTATCACAGAAAAAGCCAGTACTTAGATACTTATTATCTTTTTGAGCATACGGACCTTTCGAAATTATTTTAATACTATTTTCAGATTCACTTTCGATATTAGCAACCATCGTTTCATAAAAAGAAGCCTCATAAACCTCTCCTCTGAAGTTCATCTTTTTTGCATGATTTTCAGGATCTTTTTTATAGCTCTTAGAATGTGAGTATTGATATTTATATAGATTCATTACTTAATTCCAGGAAAGTATAACGCTTGGCACACGTGCTGGTTTGGAGCGGCAGATAAGCAGTCACCATGCTGCCACTTGTTAGTAGGAATAACGCCATAGTAGAAGCACCGCTATCCGCTGAGTGCATTAAGGAAATCCCAGTTTTCATGGAATGTGCTCAGGTCACGGCTAGCAGTATCATATTGCCTAGCCATAAAGGCCCGCTTATCAGCCTTCTTCAAACCTCGTCCTTCGATGCACCGCCCATCAGTAAACAACCATGGGTACAAGTGATAATTCTTTTGCTTCCCGTGTGTCTCGACCAAACAACGCAACAGTTCGTTTGGAGGGACATTGAGAAAAACTGGCTTCGACTTCCTTTCATGAGAGATCAGGATGATGCTCCAAATATCGGCAGGCGATGATTCGAGGGCTGAGTGGCTAAAAACAAACCATCCTGCGGCTTTGAGACTTTTATCAAACTCAGTAGTTGCTAATGACGGGCGATAATCACGAGACATCTTTACCTGTACCGATACAGTCTTCCTACCAGCCGAATCAGTAACCAAGAAGTCTATTCCTGTGTCTTTCGTAGGCACCCAAAGCCGCAACCCTTGGAAGTTCTTCTCAACATGCTCGCCAAAAACAAACTCGCCAGCATGAACCGTAAAGATCGGCTTCAAATCATCCTCCTAATGCTTCATTAAGTGGCTTATCGCTCAGAATCAACATTGAACCAAGGCCTCCAGATCCCAATTAGGCGATCTTCCGTGTAAAACCGTTCCGCTATTGCATTATCGGAAAAGCGAGTTGTAAATGAAAACCCCACCTTGTTGTTGATTATATCAAGCGGTGCGTTATGGCTGTTGAATACATGCTCGATCCCGTAGCGCACCTGGCAAGAAGTGGTTACTGCACGCTGTTTCTGATTGTCCCCCGGAATTTGGTGTTGGCGGGCAGGAGAACCTCGCATGATATGGAGAGAAAACCGCTTCTTAATGTTTGTTGATTTACCCACATACAAACAAGGAAATTCCAGTTCAGGAGGCCACCAATCCTTGAATTCAACATCGACCAACCTGCCGCTAGGCCCCTTCAAGACAATATGACAATTTGCCGCCAACAGTTCATCTCGATCTGCAATCCACCAAAAGGCATAAACTCCGGCCTGCTCAGGAAGCGCTACCCTGTTACCTGAACATATATCGGATATTTTTCTTATTGAAGATGCAGAGTGCACAACTTCTCCTTCTTACACTTAACATAGATTATCATGCTAGCTGCATAACACGGTTGAATCAGCATGCCGCTTTCGCCTCCATCGCCGCTCAGGGTCGATACCAGCCATTTACCACACCCCCACTTTTTCTTATTAAGTGACACAGACTACCTTTATGCCAAATTTTCTTAGCTTTCACGCTAGCAGATAATAAGGTATGTCGGCATTAACCATTAGCCGTGCATGGTCTTTTTTTACTGAAGGTAAATTTGTTGGAAACTACAGTGGCCACGTAAAACTGTACATCGGGGTCTCTGTTCATTTGTCCGTCGATGCGCTCGCCTCATTGCGCAATAGCCAGTAACGGCGCAGTACAGCATCGTTAATCGCCTGCTCCAGCTCAAAGGCATTGGAAGTCGGGCAAAACAGAGTGACGCCCAGACGCTGTTTTCCGATGTCCGTGGTGCCAAGCGTCACCCGAGGATGGGGGTCCGCGATATCGATGCCGCTGCGCTTTCTGATCAGTGCGCTGTAGCGTTGGGCCAGTTCGGCATGAGGGACGTGTAACGTCGCCACCTCCTGCTTTAATGTCGGCAGAACCGACCGCATGTCCACATCAGGCTCCAGAACGACGCAGACTTCTAAATATACCCATTTATTGAAGAAGTTCTGGTTCCTGATCGGGGTGGTCAGAAAAACGCTGTTGGGAACCACGATTGTCTTGCCCGAGTATTCAAAGCGCCCTACGGGCCCGCCAATTTCCTGAAGGGTCGTTGCCAGCATGGTCTCGTCGACCACCTGACCGCGCAGATTGCCAATCTCAACCCAGTCTCCAATCTCGAAAGGCTGGTTGACAACGCGCAGTACGGTGCCCGACAGACAGAGGATCAATTCCTTGGTTGCGATAACTAAAGCGACAGCGAAGGCGGTGATGGACAACGCGAAGGCATGCAGTGAAGGCAACCATATCAACACCAATCCGACCAGGATGAGAACCACGGTGGCATTCCGGATCCGGGCCAGCCACACGCGGCGGTAATCAGACAGGAGTTCTTTATGGCCACGTATGACGCGAACCGCGAGGATGCGAAACAGGGCGACAATGCATACCAGTGCTACTGAACTCACACCGCGGTTACCCAGTAGCTCCATCCAAAACGAATTTTCAGGCATGGCGATTCTGCTTAACCTCCCTATGTTCAGATGAGACACAAACATGACACAGAGACGTTGCTGCGTCGATTGAGGAGGCCAACGCTACCTTCTGATTCTCGGCTAAGCGAGTCATGTCCTGCTGAACCGAGACGAAATGCGTTAGCGCGCCTGCTCCGATTAGATGAACACGCTGGAAAAGACGCCGGGCATGTCCTCAATAGGTGCCGGGTGAGCCAGGAGAAAACCTTGAACATAAGCGCAGTTTCGCTCGCCGAGAAAGGCCAGCTGATCACGGGTTTCCACGCCTTCAGCCACCACATGCAGTTTCAACGCCTTGGCCAGCACAATCACGGCTTCCGTGATGGCAGCATCTTCGGTGCCGTGCGGCAGATCGCGGATAAAGGAACGATCCAGTTTCAAGGTATTAACCGGGAAACGTTTGAGATAACTCAGCGACGAATAGCCAGTACCGAAATCATCAATGGCAAGCTGTACGCCAAGCGCGCGCAGCGCTTGCATGGTCTCGATGGCGGCCTCCACATCGTACATTACCATGCTTTCGGTAATTTCCAGCTCCACCTTTTCTGGCGGTATCGCACTCTCTTCAAGGGCGAAACGCACTGCCTCAATAAGGCCTGGCTGGCGGAACTGGCGGGCGGAAAGGTTAATCGCGATGCCAGGTACTCGGCCAATACGTTTGCTCAGTGCCATGGCATCCCGACAGGCGCGGCGCAGAATCCAGGCACCTAGCGGTACGATCAGATTGGTTTCCTCAGCCAGCGGTATGAAATCGGCAGGCGACACCATACCGCCGCCATGAGGCCAACGAATAAGCGCCTCCATACTCGAGAAGCGATTTGTGTCGACGTCTAGCTTTGGCTGGTAGTACAGGGTGAAGGCTTCTTCCGCAACGGCACGGCGCAGATCACTTTCCAGCCGCACGCGCGCAGCACTGTTCTCATTCATGCTATTGGAGAAGAAGCGAAACTCGCCACCCCCCTGCGCCTTGGCCTGCACCAAAGCGGTTTCAGCCGCCTGGATAAGCTCATCAATGTTGGTTGCATTATCGGGGAAAACGCCGATCCCGATACTCGCCTGAAGAAAGATATCTTCCCTATGCCCTGCCTCACCCTGAACCGTGAAAGGCTGCCTTAACGATTCCAGTATTCGCGTCGCCACGACGGACGTATTATCAGGTTTCTTGAAATCACTGAGAATAATGGCAAAGCCGTTCCCTTCCATGCGAGACACAACATCGGGGTCACGTTCACGGCGGCTCTCCTGGCGGGCGACCAGATCGGTTCGCCGAACGGTGGCCGCCAAGCGCTCCGCCACTTTCACCAGCAGTTGATCACCCACAAGAAAACCAAAGGTATCATTGACCTGCTTGAATCGGTCCAGGTTGACCAACATAACACTGACGGGGGTATTCTGGCGGCGAGACACCTCGAACTCGTGCTGAAGACGATGGCGAAATAGGGAACGGTTGGGCAACATCGTGAGAGAGTCATAATACTGCAGCCGCTCGATTTCCGCTTCCGACGATTTTTGCTGCGAAAGGTCGTGAAACATTGCCACGAAGTTGCGTATATTGCCCGCCTCGTCGACTAGCCGATCAATACTCATCAACTTGGGAAAAGCGACACCGTTTTCGTGCCGATCCCAGATCTCACCCTCCCAGTGCCCGTCCTTGTCCAACGCCGCCCACATTTTGCGATAGAACTCGGCGCTGTGCCGGCCGGACTTGGAGATTGATGGCTTCTTGCCAATGATATTTTTTCGTTTGAATCCCGTCATTTTCTCATAGGCGGGATTAACATAGAGTATGTTGTTGTCGGCATCAGTAATAACCACCGCATGGGTGGCACGGTCGACGACCCGATTGACGAGTTCGAGTTTATTGATCGTCTGCTGGTGGCTTTTAACTTCTTTTTCCAGCGCCGCCGTTCGTTCGCACACCCTCTTCTCAAGCTCGGCATTAAATGCTTTGAGCCCCTGTTCCTCGCGTTTGCGTTCGCTAAAATCATGAATAACGATGGCAAAAAGAGGCGCATTGTCTGCCTTGAAACTGCTTACTGATACCAGCAGAGGAATCTTGTTGCCCAGGCGGTCAACACCCTCTACTTCGCTTGTGACGCCTGCTAGGCAGGTTGGGACATGATCAAATTCGGCTGATCTATGATCTGAATGGCGATCATCCTCGGGAATGGAAAATAAAGCGCTGGCAGAACACCCCAGCAATGCCTTGTGTGCATAGCGAAACATCATTTCTGCCGCCTGATTGGCTTGCAGGATGATGCCACGTTTATCGATAACAATAATGCCGTTAATGGCGGTTGCTAACAGCGCTGCGGTACACACATTTTCAGCTCCCCGACTGACTTCGTCCATTCCTTACAACTCCCGTTATTGCGATATTCGCTCTCGTTGCCTTACCGTTTGGTGGCTACGACGCTACGCCTGAAGCAGGCTGAAAGCAGGCAGCCAATTGGTTTCAACTCATCGCCTGAAAGACGATTGATAGTGCCGAGGATACCAAAGGACTCTGCTGACGCTCCTTGACCGCTAAAAAGTTACCACGCGCTTAACCGTGAAGTAATCATACTTTGTTACTTTCTATTTAACATTTGACTCATTCGACTTCTGGCGCCTCACGGCCTAATCCTTGCTATTGCAGTGCCCTGCGGGGTGATTGACTGACTTGGCCCACCTTACGCTGTGGCATCTTGACGTGTGGAAGTGGCGACGGTGCTTTGGAGTCGAGCAGTGCCTGAGTGAACGTATTGCGTTGGCGTTCATTTAAAAACGCCATGGCGCTATGTGAAAGCCCGCGAATCTGCTCGGCAAGCTCGGTGGTAGCATCTTGGTAGGTGCTCATAGTAGTAGCACTGGATTGCGTACTATGGTCGATATCGTTGATAGCACTGCTGATCTGGCGAATGCCTTCGCTTTGCTCATGGGTCGCCGCGGTAATTTCATCCATGAGATCGTTAACCCGACGGCTTGCCAAGCGGATTTTTTGCATGGCATCGGTGGCTTCGTGCGCCTGTACCTGTGCCTGTGCCTGTGCCTGTGCCTGTGCCTGTGCCTGTGCCTGTGCCTGTGCCTGTGCCTGTGCCTGTGCCTGGCCAGCGTGAATACTCTTGCGTGCCTGGTCAATCAACCTTTGTATCTGCTTCGCCGCCTCTGCCGATTGGTTAGCAAGTTTTCGCACTTCTTCCGCAACAACGGCAAAGCCACGTCCGTGTTCACCGGCACGAGCTGCCTCGACCGATGCATTGAGCGCTAGAATATTGGTCTGAAATGAAATGGTATCGATAGTGCTAACAATGCTAGCCATATTATCAGCATGTTGTGTAATCTCTTCCATGGCGATGGCGAGGTTGCCCATGACGTTGCTGGTATGGTCTACCTCGGTGACATTGCCTACGGAGGCATTGCTGGCCAGGGTTGCGTTCTCAGCACTTTGTGCCACGGTAGAAGAAATTTCTTCTGCGCTCGCTGCTGTTTGCTGTACGGAGGAAGCCTGCTGTTCCAGGCGCACAGCCATATTGTCATTACCTTGCGAGATGCTCTCCACAGCGGGTTGAATACGTTCGACACGCCCATTGAGATCGCCAATTAGCGCTTCAAGCGAACGTCGCGTAAAATTCATAGTGTCTAGGGTTTTATCCATCTCCATTTTCCCCATTTGGGGAACTCCCGCTTCGAGATTGCCTGCCGCAAGCTGTAGCGCAAAATCATTGGTGCTATAGAAAAAGCGTCGATTACGCAAACCGTTAAACAGCTGCCACGCTCCTATTCCAAAGCCACCCACGAGGCCAACGGCAATAAATACTGTGTCCGCGCTGCTTTGCGGTGCTAGCCGATCAAGGATAATTGATGCAGCAATACCTAACCCACTGAAAAGTCCAAAACCAACAATGCCTGACAACACCGACTTTACGCGCATACTTTTAACGTTAATGGGCATTAGCCGACGCAGCGAACGGCGATACGCAACGCCATGTTTGACTTGATAACGCCCTCCTTGATCACGGATGTCACGGTACACCTCTTCGGCGTGCACTACTTCTTGGCTGCTCGGTTTGATACGAATAGAGCAGAAGCCGGTAACTTTATCGCCTTCACGGATGGGAACAACATTGGCTCGAACCCAGTAGTGGTCGCCGTTCTTGCGCCGATTTTTGACCAAGCCCGACCAGTACTTACCCGCCTGCAAATCTTGCCACATATCCTTAAACACCACTTCGGGCATATCCGGGTGACGAACGATGTTGTGTGATGAGTTATGCAGCTCTTCATAACTAAAGCCACTGACATCAATAAACGCTTTATTGGCATAAAGAATACGGCTTTGACTATCGGTTTTTGAGATCAGAACGTCGCCATCATCAAGAAGATACTCTTGCTGAGTCACTGGCGCATTGTTACGCATAAATTTTTCCTGTCCAATTATTTTTGGGGAAAAACAACTGTTGTACAAATTTTATTACGTAAAGATATAACTAGTTTAACTTAGAAAGCAACTATTTTTTCACAGCTCAACCGCGCAATAACCTTGATAGATAAAAGTTATTACAGGCAGGCGGCAGGGAAAGAGATGGAGGCAGGGTAGTAGCTTCTTATCCCGCCATGTGAATGATGTCAGCCAAATCCGGCTCAACGAACGTTCATACGCTTACCGAACACAAGCCCTCCCCAGTGCCAGCGATTAGCGATGATATTCCAACCAATGGACCCCACCATGCCCACCACTGTCAGTAAGAGGAGATATAATACCGGTGATAAACGTTCTCCCGTATCAAACAGGTCGACAAGGTTAAAAAACATCGGGTGCGCAAGATAGATACCAAAGGAGAACTCATTAAGCCGCCGGACGAATAGCGGCGCTGGACGACCTTTCAAGTAGTTCATCACCCAGAGGGTAAAGATCACGAAAAGAGGCACCACCCATACCTCTTTAGAGGAGTAGTTCAGCCACCCAAACAGCGAGAACAACACGATTAAGCCCACCATGATGATGAGCCACTTGATACGGGCAAGGCTCATCATCCAGGCGGGGCGTTTCTTGAATAAGGTTCCGTAATACGGCACCAAAACAAGTGCGAAGAAAAACAGATAAAGCCATCCTAATGGCGCAATCCAATGAAGATACCCGGATGGTAGGGAGCTACTCCATTGCCAGTACCCCCACCACCCCATGCTCACCAGACTACCCATCAGAAGCCATGGAACGGCTGGCATGCCGCGTGCCAGGTTAAAACGCGCATAAAGCCAGTAGAAAATATAGAACTGCACGGCAATGATCAAAAAGTAACCATGCCACCCTGCAAACAGCATGTACTCCTGCAGGGTCGACCATAGGCCTATATCGTTACCTGAGGTACGCTGCTTGATAAACTCTGCCATTGAGTAGGCAAAGCCATAGACGAGATACGGCAACATCAGGTACTTCATCCGATTGCCGAGAAAGCCATCAGGAATGTTGCGCCCATAACGAGAAGAGAATAAAAAAATCGAGATGAAAATAAAGATCGGCGTACCGAGCACCGTAGGAATTCGAGCCAGATCCAGTGCAAAGGTATCAACATGCTGCTCGAAATGATCAAGGAGGTGAAAAAAGAAAACGGCCAGACAACCATAGGCACGCAGCCAGTATATTTCCTCAATACGTTGCATGGCCGGATCTCCTGTTTGCCTTTATCAGAGAGGAACATTACACGTTTCCCAATTGTCTGATGGCGTTATAATGTAAAAATTCCTTAAATATTGGCAAGTCTGTTCATTTGCTAGCGATGAGGATGACGCATGACGCCAGAACTGCGCTGCATACGATCGCATGTCATTTTTTTACTTATGCTATTCATTTTCACCCTGTTCGTGCCAAAGCAGGGGCTTGCCGGTCAGGTAACGCATCACCGTTTCCACTCTGAAACGCTGGGCAGAAATTACCCTTACTCACTCTACCTGCCTGATGGTTATCATGATTCAGGGCTCAACTACCCGGTGGTGTACCTACTGCATGGTTCTTTTGGCACAAGCCGTGATTGGGTTAGCCGCGGAGCGCTTGAAGAGGTGGCCGACCGACTGATCCGCCGCGGGGATATCCCCCCCGCCATCTTTGTTATGCCTGGCAGCCAAAGCTGGTGGGTCGATGGATATAACGAGTCGGCACGCACAGCCTTTCTGGATGATCTAATGCCACATATCGAATCGCTCTGGCGAGTGGTGCCTGAGCGTGAATGGCGCGGTATCGGCGGACTCTCTGCCGGAGGCTACGGTAGTATCAACCTGGCCCTTGAGAACCCGGCACTATTTGCTGCCACCGCGGCGCTAAGCCCTGCTAGTTATTATCCATTACCACCACTGAATTCAACGGCTCGTGAGCATCCAGCCTTTTTAGACGATGACAGCCGTTTTGATGAATCTCTCTGGAAAAATCTTAATTACGCTAGCCACGTAGACAGCTACTTAAATCAATCGCTGGTGGTACCCATCTATTTGAGTGCAGGAACTCGCGATATCTATAACGCTGTGGAACATGCACGCCGTTTACAGGCCGCACTCATGCCGCACCAGGCGGGTCAAATCCCACTAGAGGTGTTTTCTGGCGGCCATACCTGGCGTGTCTGGCGGGCAAGCCTCGCGCCTGCGCTGAAGTTCATGTTTCGTCACCTTGAGTCACCCGTACCGACGTCTTCACTCGACAGTTAGCGCCCGCTGATAACTCTCATTCGCGCCGATGAAAATGACGGATGCAGGTTGATGAGTCATGGGGTGAATGGGCTCACGCACCTCCCGTAAGTAAAACCCGTTGTTCGAGAACAGCGCTACCCAGCTTTCAAGCGTTCTGAAATACCAAGGGGCTGGGTCAGTAAACTCCGGGCTAAAGCCTGCCCAGGAGCCTTGCCGCCAACTGTCTGTATAAGACTCGCCACCCGCCAGCAACGGGTGAGGTGTTTGCACGATAAACACCCCGCCCGGCTTCAGGTTCAACGGTATGGCTCTAAACAACGCATCGACCGACTCCTTTCCCAACAGCGAAAAGTTACAGACAACCACATCGAACAGGCCTTCAACCGCGCCAGCGGCAATGCCTTGGTAGGATTCGACCCGGAACTCGCGCCCACCAGCGCTTATCGCCTGCTCAATAAGGTCTGGCACCACATCAACCCCGACCAGGTGCGTGACCTGAGGCGCGAGTTCACGGATAAGCCACCCTTCGCCGCAGCCAATATCAAGAACCGACTCGGGAGAAACGCTAAGCACAGCCTCAACGATAGCCTTGTCGGTTGTCAGCTTGCGGCTTTCAATGTGCCCGCCTCGCACCGCTGCAGACCACTGAGCTGAGTTCTTCTCCCATGAATCTATAATCTTTTCATCACTAAGCGGGTTCATGGAATTATCCCTTTCAAAACGTGAATACCCGGCGCAGCGGTGAGCGCCACTTCTACTCCATATACGGATACCACCATAATTGCATCCCAGGACACACCCTTCAGCCGCGTCTTTGGTTGAATATCGAGAAATCAGCCGTTCGACCCTTGCAACCGGCACACAGCAAGGCTGGCTCGCGTGCTCTTCCTTCTCACCCGGATTCAGGGATTTTTAATCATTTAAACGCTTGATTTAAAGGTGGCATAGCTTGACTTTTCTGATGAACCATTAATCCTTTACGATCACCTTTATAAAGTGCATCATAAGAAGATTATTACTTATCAAGACAACTTGAAAAAGCTATTTATTACATTAAAAAAACATGAAAAATATGAAAAAAATTAACAAAAAACTCACCAGCAGGTAAAAAAGTTACAGTAAGATATTTTTTTATTATTATAAATTTCACACAAGGCTTTAACAACCTAAGTGATTTAAAATATTAAAAAAACAAGACAAGATTATTATGAATAATAAATCATGCACGACGCGACAAGAAGATACTAACTTTTGTTGAATTAAAATCATGGAGTTTTTATGTCACAAAGTTGGTTGTTTCTAAAACATTTTTTACGCTCCCCTATCGCAATTGGCAGCGTCATCCCAAGTTCACGTCATCTGGCTGCCGCTATGGTTCGGTGTGTAGAATGGGAGCAAGCTGACGTTATTATTGAACTTGGCGCTGGCACAGGTGTTATAACACAAGAGATCAATACGTTACGCTGCGAAAATTCAACATTTTTATCTTTCGAATATGAAAACTCATTGCGTGAAAATCTTACTCAACGCTATCCCAATGTCAATTTTTATAAAAACGCCTTTCAATTAAAAGACCAGATGGCCGCCCAACAGCAAGGCAAAACAAGAGCTGACTGCATTATATCTGGCTTACCGTTTGCAAATTTTTCTCCGCAGCAACGCAGTGATCTACTTAGCGACATTTATGAAGTTTTAAGTCCGGGCGGTTTATTTGTCGCATTTCAGTACACTCGCCAGCTTCAACCATTTCTTATATCATCTTATGATAAATTTGACTGTCATAGAGTATGGGCTAACTTACCCCCTGCCTATGTGTATTTATGTCAAAAAACATCTTTATCAAATAATTTTTAACGTGCAACTGGCACCCCTTTATTAGATATTTGAAAATATTGGCAACCTGTTCATCTCATGTTCGATACCTTACCCTGATACCGCCGTCGCATAACCCATACTTCAGACGTGCATGGCGATGCCTGCGGCGTCTTCTCCATCTCCTTCTTCTGCTTCTCCTTCATTTTCTTGTCGTGATTAATGTAAACTTAGCGGAAACACTTCAGCGATCGCTGACGGTGTCTATTTTTATTGGCGGCTCACGCATTCAGCCAATGCGATAAGGGGATTACCATGACAACGTCTTATGCTAATGAGGCCATTAGCAACCAGACAGTCAAGCAATTAGACCGTCAGGGGGTATTTCACTCCTGGTCAGCGCAGGGGGCGCTGGACCCAGTAGCGATCAAAAGCGGTAGTGGCTGCCGGTTATGGGATTACGACGGCCGTGAGTACCTGGACTTTTCCAGCCAGATGGTAAATACCAATATTGGCCACCAACACCCCAAAGTGCTTGAGGCGATCAAGACTCAGCTTGATGAACTGGCCACGTTGGCGCCAGCCCATGCCAACTACGCACGAGGCTTGGCTGCCGAGAAGATTCTGGCCCGCGCACCTGAAAGGTTCAAAAAAGTGTTTTTCACCAATGGCGGCGCTGATGCCGTCGAGAATGCGATTCGTCTGGCGCGCAAGGTCACCGGCCGGGAAAAGGTGCTCTCGGCCTACCGTTCCTACCATGGCGGAACGGGGTCGGCCATTGCAGCCACCGGTGACTTCCGGCGTTTTCCCAACGAGTTCGCCCGTGGCCACGTGCACTTCTTTACCCCCTACCTCTACCGCACCGACTTCTGGGCGCAGAATGAAGCCGAGGAATGCACCCGCGCCCTGCAACACCTGCGCCGGGTGATTGAGTCGGAAGGGGCTGGCTCTATTGCGGCCATTCTGCTGGAAACCGTTCCCGGCACGGCGGGTATTCTGGTGCCGCCGGAAGGGTATCTGGCAGGCGTCAGGGCGCTGGCGGATGAGTTCGGCATCATGCTGATTCTGGATGAGGTGATGGCTGGTTTCGGGCGCACCGGCCAGTGGCTGGCACTCGACCACTTTGGCGTGACGCCGGACCTGATCACTTTCGCCAAAGGCGTCAATTCCGGTTATGTGCCCGTGGGTGGCGTCATGATCTCGGAACACATCGCCCAGCATTACGATGACACTGTCTTCTTTGGCGGCCTTACCTACTCTGGCCACCCGTTAGCCATGGCGTCCATCTGCGCCACGCTGGATGCCATGCAGGAAGAAGACATCGTGGGCAACGCCGAGCGGATTGGCAGAAACGTATTGACCCCTGGCTTGGCGCAGTTGGCCGAGCGGCACGAGATTGTCGGTAACGTGCGAGGGCTGGGCGTGTTCCAGGCAATTGAACTTGTCGAAGACCGGGAAAGCCGCGAGCCACTCAATGCCAATGCCATGGGGCAGCTGAAAGCCGCCTTGATTGAGCGTGGATTGCTGCCCTTCATCGCCGCGAATCGCATTCACGTCGTGCCACCCTGTGTCATCACCGCCCATGAGGCGGAGCAAGGGCTGTCGATCATTGATGATGTACTGACGAACGTCAGGAGCACTTAAACGCAACCTGGCCGACATCGCTTGATGCCGGCCAGGTTATCCGTCTTTCTTTCTATCTATCTACCTAACTATAAAGCCTCGGCCTATCAGAATAACCGCTAAGGCGTGTCGCCCTGCTGTTTTTAGCTGCTCTTCTAAATGTTTTAACAACAGAGCGTCGAGTTCTTCCAGTGCTTTGCTCTGGTTCGTCCACCAGTCGGATGACCAGACCCGGAAAAGCGTCCAGCCCGATGTTCTGGTATGCAGACAATTGTGTGCCCTGCTATGTCGAGGGCTCTATGGCCAAGCCTGCTTCACACGTTCCTGGCCACCATAAAAACTTCATCGGAAGAATATAAATTGGAAAGCGTCGCTTCGACTTCGGCTCCCAATGTCTTGCGGTAGAGCTTTTGCGCGTGATTATCCGCTCGGGTGGTGACAACAATGTGTTTCAAAACCGAGCCTTGATCAGCTAACGGCTCTTTCACTAAGGGCAATGATGCCTGTATCAATGTTTGCCCTATCCCTTGCCCATGGTGGTCTGGCAAAACAGCCAACTGCTCCTGCTCCAGCTCAAGCACGACTTCCGGTCGAAAACCACTTTTATGCGACCAGATAATATAGCCGAGTAAAACGCCTTCTTGCTCCGCAACAAAACAGAAGGTTCTCGGATACGCGTTCAGGCTGCATTCAAGCCACTCCAACGACAACATCTGGCGCACAAAGGCCGCTTTATGAACAATGCCGCCTTGAACAAATCCTCACGTTCCATGATCCGTATTTTCAGCATCACTCCGCATCCTGCAAAAATGAATGATATTAGCCTTGCTACTCAGCTATCTAATTGTGCCGGGCAACCTTTCGGCCAGGAGCGGTCTATTATACCGTCCTGATATAACCTTGTAGTTAGGAGGATGCGGTCGGCAGTCTGAAGTGGTTGTATGGATGTGACCAATTCAATTAAGGAATAATAACCTCAACTGGAGACTGTGCTAAATGACTGCAAAAGGAAGTATTCAAGGGAATTCAAGCTGGACGCCATTAGCCTCGTTTTAGAGCAAGGCTACAACCGAGCGGAAGCCGCGCGCAGCTTGAGTGTCAATGCCACCGGTAGATCAAAGAGCTAGAGCAGGCTCAGGCCTTACAAGAGGGTCCAGGCATGGAACAGCGAGCCTGTAACGAAGGCTCCACCCAACGAGATTGCGATATACAACGCGAAAACCCGGAATTTGACCAGCGCCCACACGGCAATGGCAGCGGGAAGCGAAGTCACACCGCCGGCAATCAAGAAGGCCATGCCCGCACCTGCCTGCATACCTTGATCAATCAGTGTGCCGATCAGTGGCAGTGCAGCATAACCATTGAAATAGGCCGGCACCCCGATGAGCGTTGCAATGACAATGGGAGCAAGACCGTTGCCTCCTAGCGCCTGCGTCACCAGTTCAGCAGGCACATAGGCCAACATCAGGCTTTCCAGCAGGAAGGCCAGCGACAACCATTTCAGAAGAAAGAGGAAGGTCTTGACTCCCTCGGTGCGGAACTTGGCCACGCGAACTGGATCTTGCCAGAACCGCCAGACCGGGGGCTTTGGGTTTCGCACTTTTGCACCGCCGCAGCCGCCATTCCCAATATCATCACGCAGCGGATCAGTCAGCCCCCCAGCGCGGATCAGCAGATGCACGATCGTGCCACCGAGCACCCCCATGCCAACCGCGATAAGCGTCTTGGCGATGGCGAATTCGAACCCCAATACCCCTGTCGTCAGGACGAACATTGCCGGGTCCATCAACGGCGAGGCTAACCAGAATGCCATAACCGGAGCCAGCGGAACGCCAATGGCAAGGAAGGCGGCGATCAGAGGGATCACCCCACAAGAGCAGAACGGCGACAACCCACCTGCCAGCGCCCCCATCATTATCATCATGGCAGGTGCACCCGTGAAAGCGCGGGCGATCAGATTATCGGCCCCGGTTGCACCCGCCCATGCAGCGATCAGGATCGAGGCGCCCAGAAAGGGGGCGATCGAGATGAGTGCGCCTATCACCATGGTCACAGAGGGGGCAACCTGCCCCGTGTCAAACAAGGCAAGGATCAGCAGAATCATCACAAAAGCCAGCCAAGGACGCTCCTTGTTCCAGATGTACTGCCAGATCACGCCAAGCGCGCCAGGTTGCGGAAGAGTCTGATTTTTCATATCTACACCACTAGTTTAATAGTTATTTTAGGCAGCCATTTTTAGGCATTTAGATTCAACGCTGGCACCCCTGTGCAGCATTCGCTCATCAGGAAATCAAGCACCTCACGCAACGCTCCCGTGTCGGCAACATTCTGCACCTCACGTCCGTTACGGGTTTGCAGGACCAATCCCGCCTGTTTCAAGTTCCGCAAATGGTGTGCAAGCGTAGAGGCTGGCATATCCAGATGTTCGGCAATTTCACCCACCAGCAAACCCTCCGGTCCAGCGCGAACTAGCAAACGGAAGAGTGAAAGCCTGGCAGGATGCCCCAAGGCTGAGAGCGCGGCTGCTGCATGGTCTGTTTTTACAGTCATACAATCCAATATAACTAATTTTATAGTTATGTAAAGAGATTTGCTGCTCCGGCCTACACCCGCATGAAGCCATCGCCCTTCTATGACCGCACCGTCGACGGGATGGAGGAGCTAGTGAAATTCGCGCTGCTACTACATGGACACAGCGAGGCACTCAACGACCACTACTCCGAACGCAAGGAGTCTGCGGAGCAGCTCTCCGCCCGCGTTAACCAGCGCACTATCTTATAGGAGTCATCACATGACCACTCAGCAAGATTCATAGGCACCTAGCCTTTCCGAGGGCATGGGGCTGCTATATATATGCGTAGGTGTAAGGTGCCGGCCATCAAGCCCAATCTGTTGATGCTATGATGAGTGAGTTGACTGAGGGTAATTAAGCGATTCGCAGGTGAAGCAGGCTGGGAAAGCCAAGCTATATTAAGCTGTCGACCACAATGCCAGGGCTGATTTTACGGGGAGCGCATACAGAAAAGCCCTGGATTGCCCAGGGCTTTTAGCGCAGCCTATACATCAGGTAAGCGTTTTACTTCAGAAATCAGAAGTAGAAGCGTGTACCGATCAGGATGTTAGTGGCTGAATCGGATAACTTGTCACCGTCAAAATTAACGTCATCTGTTGCGATGTTGTAGTTAATCTCACCAGCAATCGCGATATTATCGTTAATGAAGTATTTAACACCACCTGACAAAGCAACATTCAATGCTGTAACGTCTTCAAAATCAACGTCAGTGCTATCTTTTAAACTTTCATCAAAGTCAAAGTTAGCAGTTGCAAGCCCAGCAGAGGCGCCAACATATGGAACCCAAGATGAGGCGTTGTTGAAGTTATACTCAGTGAACAGGCCTAAATCAAAGTTTAAAACGCTTGCAGAGGCACCAACGCCTGTTTTAGCACCTACTTGCCAGTTATCACGTAAAAAACGGCCGTAAGTTACGTCCAGGTTCAATTCAAAATCATCCTGTGCGTCAAGGTCCAGGTTACCCTGCACACCTAATTCTTGAGTGCCTTGCTCCAGGCGGGCTTCAGCAACCATTGAAGTCATAGCAATCGCGGCAATCAACGTCGATAAAGCGGCTTTTTGTTTCATTTAGTTAAATCCAAAATAATAATGTATATTCTTGCAGCAAACTGCAAACCAACAAAAAATATACCATTTTCTTCTTACATACGTCATTCCAAGTAACTATTCTTAATAACTTCAGGCTCCTGAATACTTCCTGTCGATATATTAAAAATACTCTCAAGAGAGCATGGGCTGCTCGCTTTAAAAGTGAAAAATTCAAAAAATAAATTGTTAAAAGATGTTAGAAATAAGATCATCCCGCTACGGTGCCTGATATCTGTTGATGCCAGTACCCGCCATGCATCTTGCCTTCATTTTTTTGTGGTGAACGCGGTAACCTTGGTGGTTACAACGCTGCTTGTGGTGTTTATACAGGCACAGCGAAATTTTCTCCTAATGGTGCAAAAAAACCACACCCATGACGACACACTGGATACTTGGCCCTGGGGCCATTGGCCGCTTGTTGGCCCATTCGCTGGCTCCGTTTTGTGAGGTGGTGGTGATTGGCCGCCGTGCGTTGCCAACACAGCAAACGCTAACCACGCCCGAGGGCGAGCAGAAGGTGCAGCGCCTTAACACCGTCACGGTGGCCGGGCTGGCCACGCAAGCACCCTCCCCGCCGGATTTTGTGCATATCACCACCAAGGCAATGACTGCTGAGGCAGCGCTGGAAAGCCTGACGAAAAGCCTTCCCTCTCGCCTTTCCCCCACCACGCCGCTGGTACTGTGGCAGAACGGTTTTCTTGCTCAGCCACGGATTACCGAGGCATGGGCGGGGCCGGTGCTGTGCGCCACCACTACCCAGGGCGCTTACCTGACGGGCGATGATGGCGTGGTTCACGCGGGGCGCGGGCCAACCTTCGTGGGGGATCTGTATCATCAACATGGCGCGCTGGCACAAACCCTTGCGCTGGCACTAACCCAGGCGGGGCTTGAGGCAACCGCGGTGAGCGATATTCGCCAGCGCCTTTGGCAGAAGCTCGCGGTTAACGCGGCCATTAACCCGCTGGTGGCGCTGAAGGGAGTGCGAAATGGTGAGCTACGCGATGAGACGTATGCTGGCCATGTGGGGGCAGTCGTGAAAGACGTCGCGGCGATTCTGCACGCTGAGGGCATTCAGCCGCCAAACGGTGGGCACGGTGAGGCCGCGTGGTTAGACCTGGTGTGGCAGGTGGTGGATAACACCGCCAACAATAAAGCGTCGATGCTGCAGGATGTGGAGGCCAAACGCCCCACCGAACGCGAGGCAATTCTGGGGCCCTTGATGGAAAGTGCCAGGCACCATGGATTGCCGTGCGAAGTGTTAAGCAGGCTGGATGCTGAACTGGCCGAGCTGGAGGCTGCGTTTTAAGTCGGGTTAATGGCAGGATGAGCGCGGCTGATCAGTATCCGCCAGCGCTTTTAGCAGGCTAACGTTAGCAAACAGGAATCATTACTACCTTGCGGAAAGCAGGCAGTTCGGTGAGCTGCTGGTACCAGCGTTCGAGATGAGGATGAGGCTGCCAGTTGAGGCCGCAGTTGAACAGGTTATAGATAAAGGGTGCCAGGGCGATATCGCCCAAGCCATAGGTATCGCCGGAGAACCAGGGCTGCGTTGCCAGCGCATCGTCCAGAATGGTGAGAAGCTTTTCGCATTCCTGTTGCGCGGCCTCTATCGCTGCCTTATCACGATTTTCCGGTGGGGTTCTGATATAGCTTGTCAGAATCGCGCGATGGCGCGTCGCCAGCGTGATATTGGCCCAGTCCATCCACTTTTCTGCCTGGGCACGTTTGGCGGGTGGCTCAATCCATAATTTGCCCTGCCCGTATTCAGCGGCCAGGTAGCGAAGAATGGCGTTGGATTCCCAGAGCACGCTATCGGTCGCGTCATCCTTGATCATCGGCACCAGGCCGTTGGGGTTCATGGCCAGGTATTCCGGCGTGTCGTTCACCCCGTGATGAAGGCCTGCCTCAATCTGCGTGTAGGGCAGTTCCAACTCTTCCAGCACCCACAGCACTTTTTTGACGTTGGTGGAATTATTGCGGCCCCAAAGCGTGATCATGGCAATCCCTTCTGTATCAGTAACAAACCGTCAGTATTAAACAGTCAGTGTATTAAACTAACTGAGTTTGCCCCGCAGTCGCCTGCGAGGCAACCATTCACGATTCACAACTTACGATTCACAACTTACGACTTACGACTTACGATATTCCCCACTCACGATTCCCCATCCTGATAGAACTGCATCAGGCTGGAGAAGTCTTTGCTGCCGTTACCTTTGGCACGGTGCAGGGTGAACAGGGAGCGGGCGGCGGAGCCCATGGGCACGGGCGAGCCGCTGAGCTGACTGACGTCCATGGCCAGGCCCAGGTCCTTGAACATCAGATCGACCATAAAGCCGCCTTGATAGCCGTTGGAGGCCGGGGCATTTTCCATCACGCCGGGGTAAGGGTTGTAGACATTCAGCGCCCAGTTACCGCCGGAGCTCTGCTTCATGATTTCGGAAAGTACGGCGGGGTCGAGGCCGTTTTTAACCCCCATATTGATCGCTTCACAGGTGCCCGCCATAAGAATCGACAGCAGCATGTTGTTGCATACCTTAGCCACCTGCCCGGCACCATGGTCGCCCGCATGGAAGATATTCTTGCCCATGGCTTCCAGCACTGGTTTGGCCTGGGCATACTGCGCCTCAGTGCCACCCACAATAAAGGTCAGCGTTCCGGCCTTGGCACCACCTACCCCACCGGAGACCGGCGCATCCACAAAGCCAACGCCTTTTTCGGCACCTGCGGCGGCAACGTCACGGGCGGTGTCGGCATCGATGGTGGAACAGTCAATGACCAGCGAACCCTCTCCCATCTGCTCAAACAGTGGTGCATCACCCTCAACATAAAGGCCGCGTACATGCTTGCCTGCTGGCAGCATGGAAATCACCACCTCTGCGCCACTGGCCGCTTCTGCGGCGGACTCTGCCACATGGCAGCCCTGCTGTCTGGCAGCATCCAGTGCATCGGCAGAGAGGTCAAAAGCGCGCACCTCAAACCCGGCCTTGGCCAGATTGGCCGCCATTGGCCCACCCATGTTGCCTAAACCGATAAATGCGATCGTCTTCATATTATTAGCCTTGTTAACGAATATTGGATTTGTGAAAGATAAAACGGGCTATCAGCCCAGGTCCGCCAGCGGATTTTCCGCCCACGGCGGTGTTAGCAGGCCGTCGATGAAGCTGTCTTCCACCGAGGCCACATCCGGGTAGCGCCACTGCGGCTTGCCGTCTTTATCTACCAGCAGCGCGCGAACCCCTTCGGGGAACTCCGAGTGGCGGCAACACTGAACCGACACCGCCAGCTCCGCCTGAAACACCTGTGCCAGTGACATATGCCGGGAGCGTTTGAGCTGCTCATCGATCAGTTTGACCGAGACCGGGCTGCCGTGAGCCAGAGTTTTCTGGGCTTTCTGGAACCACTTGTTATCGCTTTCAATGGCGGCGATGGCAGCGACCGCCTGTTCGATGGTGTCATGGTCCATCAGCTCACGAATCAGCGGGCTGAAGGCATGCACCGGCGATTCCAGCTCGACAAACGCCGCTTGAGAATCCCGTTCAAGCTGGCGCAGTACCTGATTGACCACCCCTTCGGCATCCAGGCTGTCAGCATCACCCCACTGGGCCTGGGTCAGCTGCTCGACCAGGGCGTCGCGTTTATCGCTGGCAATTAGTCGGTCGGCAAGGCCCAGATAATGCGCGTCCAGGGCGTTAATCTGTGCCCCCGTAAGCGCCAGGAAGCGCCCGGTGCCATTGGGCAGGCGGTTAAGGAACCAGCTTGCGCCCACGTCCGGGTATAGGCCGATCGTCACTTCCGGCATGGCCAGGCGCGAGGTTTCGGTCACAATGCGATGACTGCTGGCACTCAGAAGCCCCATGCCACCGCCCATCACAAAGCCATTACCCCAGCAGATTACCGGCTTGCTGAAGGTATGCAGGTGGTAATCCAGACGGTACTCATGGTTGAAAAAGCGCTCGGGGAATTCCGGGTCGCCGTCGCCAATAATCGCCTTGTACAGGTTGACCACATCGCCCCCCGCACAGAAGGCTTTCTCACCGGCGCTGTCGAGCAGTACGGCAACAATCCGGTCGCTGTTTTCCCATTCCGCCAGACGCGGCAGAATTTCCTCGATCATATCCAGCGTCAACGCATTCAGGCTGCGCTCGGCGTTAAGGCGAATTTCTCCGATGGCCCGGCCATCCTGAGTGGGATGTTCGCTAAAAATCACGCTGCTCATGCGATGCTCCTGATAGTCGTTTGGTTAGGCAGTTTACGCTTGGATGAGCTTATAACTCAGCGGCATTATCAGCCAACACCCGACGCGAGATAATCATGCGCATGATTTCGTTGGTGCCCTCCAGAATGCGATGGACGCGGGTATCACGCACGAAACGCTCCATCGGGTATTCCTTGATATAACCGTAACCGCCGTACATCTGCAGCGCTTCGTCACACACTTTGAACCCGATATCGGTGGCGTAGCGTTTGGCCATGGCGCAGTAAACCCCGGCATCTGGCGTACCGGCATCCAGCTTGGCGGCGGCCATACGCACCATCAGGCGAGCAGCGACCAGTTCCGTCACCATATCGGCAAGGCGGAACTGCAGGGCCTGGAAATCTGCCAGACGTTTGCCGAACTGCTTGCGATCCAGCATATATTCGCGGGCTTTATTGATGGCCTGCTGAGCGGTGCCGATGGAACAGGTGGCGATGTTGATTCGCCCACCGTCGAGCCCTTTCATGGCGATTTTGAACCCGTCGCCTTCATTGCCCAGCATATTGATGGCGGGTACGCGAACATCCTCAAAGGTAATCATCCGCGTTGGCTGGCTGTTCCAGCCCATCTTTTCTTCCTTGCGGCCATAGCTGATGCCATCGGTTTTGGCATCCACCGCAAAGGCGGATATTCCGCTTGCCCCTTCACCGCCAGTGCGCGCCATGACTACCAGAAAATCCGTGCTACCCGCGCCGGAAATAAACATTTTGCTGCCGTTAAGCACAAATTCGTCGCCATCCAGCTTGGCCGTGGTTTTGAGCGAGGCTGCATCAGAACCTGCGTTGGGTTCTGTCAGGCAGTAAGAGCCGAGCAGTTCACCGGTGGCGAGTTTTTCACCCCACTGCTCCACCACTTCCGGCTTGCCGAAATCCGCCAGCATCCAGGTCACCATGTTATGAATGGTGAGGTAGGCCGTGGTTGAGGTGCAACCCATGGAAAGCTGTTCGAAAATAATGCTGGCATCCAGCCGCGACAGGCCAAGACCGCCAACGCTTTCCGGTGCATACAATGAACAAAAGCCCAGCTCACCGGCCTTGCGAATGACATCCACGGGAAAAATCGCTTCCTGATCCCATTCAGCCGCATGGGGTTCAAGTTCGTTAAGGGCAAAGTTGCGTGCCATATCGGCAAAGGCGATCTGATCTTCGTTGAGCTCAAAGTTCATGAGGGTCTCCACTGGCTCAGCCTGGGCTGATGCGTTGCTGTTATCATTTTTGGCAGATCTAATTGACGTTAACGTTAACTTACTATTTACCACCTGAGCAAGCAATGGCTTACCCACTTCGACCTTTGACTAACCTGGTGACAGACACAAAAAAGGCGCCCTTCAGCGCCATAAAAACGGGTAACGCGCCTGTCGCCAGGCGCAGATTGATAAGATAGAAGCGCTTTATTTAAAGTTCTTGTTATACATGCGCGTGATTTCACCCACGATACCGCTGCGAAAGCTCAGTACGCAGACCACAAAGATAATCCCCAGAATCACGCTCACCCAGTTACCCAAAGGAGATTGCGCCAGGATATGCTGCAGACTGACCACGATGCTTGCGCCCATCACCGGACCCAGCAGGGTTCCTACGCCGCCCAGCAACGTCATCAGAATGACCTCGCCTGACATATGCCAATGGGCATCCGTCAACGATGCCAGCTGGAAAACCACCGTTTTGGTGGAGCCCGCCAGCCCCGCCAGCGCAGCGGAAATCACAAACGCGAGCAGCTTGTACATGTCGGTGTTGTAACCCAGCGATACGGCACGCGGCTCGTTTTCGCGAATCGCTTTGAGCACCTGCCCATAAGGCGAATGCACGGTACGCTGAACCACCGCAAAGCCGAACAGGAAAACCGCAAATACGAAGTAGTACATGGCCAGATTGCTGCTCAGGCTGATAAACCCGAACAGATCACCACGCGGCACCCCGTGCAACCCGTCTTCACCGCCGGTGAACGGCGCCTGGATAAAGACGAAGAACACCAGCTGCGCCAGCGCCAATGTCACCATGGCAAAGTAAATCCCCTGACGACGAATCGACAGGATACCAAACAAAGTCCCCAGCACCGTTGCTGTCACCGTGCCGGCAATAATCCCCATTTCCGTCGTCAGGCCGGGGTAACTGGCTAGCAGGTAACCGGTGACATAGCCCCCGGTTGCCAGAAAGGCCGCATGCCCGAAAGAGAGCAGCCCTGCATAGCCAAGCAAGAGGTTGAAGGCACAGGCAAATAGCGCAAAGCACAGTATCTTCATCAGGAAAACGGGATAGGCAACAAAAGGCGCTACCAGGCCAATCACCACCAGCGCAAGATAGAACAGATTACGCCGCATGTTGGCACGCTTCTGACGTTCCACTACCGCTGAGGGTCTATCAAATGTTTGAGCATCAGCCATGGTTATGCCTCCTTACCGAACAGGCCCGCAGGACGGAACATCAGAACAAAAATCATCACCAGGAAAATCACGGTGTTGGACGCTTCGGGGTAATACACCTTGGTCAGACCTTCGATGATCCCCATTGCCAGCCCCGTCAGGATGGCCCCCAGAATCGAGCCCATACCGCCGATAACCACCACGGCAAAGACCACAATCAACAAGCTGGACCCCATGGTTGGCGACACCGGATAAAGCGGCGCGGCAAGCACCCCGGCAAACGCCGCCAGGCCCACACCAAACCCGTAGGTCAGGGTGATCAGCAGCGGCACATTGACACCAAAGGCCTGCATCAGCTGGGAGTTTTCCGTACCGGCCCGCAGATAGGCTCCCAGGCGGGTACGTTCAATCATGAACCAGGTGAACAGACACATGGCGAGTGCCGCGACCAGCACCCAGGCGCGGTATGTCGGCAGGAACATGAAGCCAAGATTGAGGCCGCCCTGGAAGACTTCCGGTGTGGCATAGCGTGCCCCGGAAACCCCGAAGAAATTGACCAGTGTTCCTTCAAAAATCAGCGCCAGCCCGAAGGTCAGCAGCAAACCATAGAGATGATCCAGGTGACTGATCCGACGTAGCATATAACGTTCCAGCAACATGCCGAACGCCCCTACTACCAAAGGCACCAGCAAAAGCGCCAGCCAGTAGTTGATTCCCAGGTACTGAAAACCCAGCAAGGTGGCAAAAGCGCCAAGCATGTACTGCGCCCCGTGGGCAAAGTTGACGATTTTCAGTAGACCAAAAATCACCGCCAGCCCCAGGCTAAGCAGCGCGTAAAACGCCCCATTGACCAGCCCCAGGGTAAGCTGCCCCATAAAAACCGCCAGGGGCACGCCAAATATCATCATCATGGTGTAATACTCCTCGCCGTAGCGAAGCGGCCGATCACTACCGGCCGCTTCAGGTACTTATCTCAGTGCAGTGCTATCCGGCGTTAGTTCTGAACCAGGTCGCACTGGCTTTCAGAAAGCGGACGATAAGCTTCCTCGGCAGGAATCGTGCTGAGGATTTCGTAGAGATCCCATTCATTCGTGGAGGCTTCCGGGGTTTTCACCTGAGCCAGGTACATGTCATGAACCATGCGGCCATCTTCACGGATCTGACCATTGCGGGCGAAGAAGTCATTGATCGGCTCGGCGGCCATCTGGGCGCGTACGGTTACCGGATCATCGGTACCCGCCGCTTCAACAGATTTCAGGTAGTGCATGGTGCTGGAGTAAATACCGGCCTGAACCATGGTTGGGCGAGCGCCCACTTCTTCATAGTAACGGTCTGCCCAGGCACGCGCCTCATCATCCATATCCCAGTACCAGCCGGTGGTCAGCAGCAGGTTCTGGGTGGCTTCCAGGCCCAGTGCGTGAACATCGTTAAGGAAGATCAGCAAACCTGCCAGCTGCTGGCCGCTCTGGGTCAGGCCGAACTGGCTGGCGGTGGTGATGGCATTCACCGTATCGGAACCGGCATTGGCCAGACCCACGATCTTGGCACCGGAGCCTTGCGCCTGAAGAATGTAGGAAGAGAAGTCATTGGTCGGGAACGGATGACGCACGCCGCCCACAATTTCGCCGCCGCTTTCTTCTACTACCTTGGTAACATCCGCCTCAAGCGCATGACCGAAGGCGTAGTCGGCTGTCAGCAGGAACCAGCTGTCACCGCCCTGCTCAACCACTGCCTTGGCAGTGCCGTTAGCGAGCGGGTAAGTGTCGTAAACATAGTGGATATGGTTTGGCGTGCAGTGCTCATTGGTGATGCTTGATGCCGCCGACCCGGAAATGATCGCTAGGCCGTTGTTTTCTTCTATTACCTTGGTAACGGCGATAGAAACCGACGAGGCAACCAGCCCGCCGACCATGTCGACGTTATCCCGGTCAATCCATTCGCGGACGGTGTTAGCCCCGACGTCGGCGCTGTTACGGTCATCGGCACTGGATATCTCAATCGGTGCGCCATTGACGCTGCCGCCGAAATCCGCCACCGCCATTTCCATGGCCGTCAAACCACCCGGCCCCGCCAGATCACGGTAAGTACCTGACATGTCAGCCAAATAACCGATACGGACTTCGCCATCGCTCATTTCAGCGTGGGCGGTAGACATTGCCATGCTGGTGGCAGCGGCAACGGCGATACTGGCGGTCAGTGTTTTTTTCATGAAGGTCATCTTCGTCTCCTGGCCCTTGGGGCCTTTGTTGTTGTGTTGCGACGTACGATTGCGACTTGCGATTGTGATCGTTCTGTTTAAATCGTCCGGTTCAGATCGTTCGATCCAGACTGTTGTTTATCTGTTTTTCAGTACGCTTTTCGGCCTGGTTCTGTTGATATGCGATGAGATGTTGTTGCGCTGTAAAGTGTCGCGTTATACCCCCAGCATGCTGTTCAGATGTTCCCGCCGCGAAGGCAGCTCGGCGGCGCTGATTTCTTCAACGATCTGCCCGTGATCCATCACGAAGTGACGATCCGCCAGGGGCGCTGCAAAGCGGAAGTTCTGCTCTACCAGTACAATCGTCATACCTCTGTCCTTGAGCATCACCAGCACCTCACCCAGTTTCTGAACGATAACCGGTGCCAGCCCTTCGGTAATTTCATCGAGCAGCAGAATGCGTGCGCCGGTACGCAGAATTCGCGCCATGGCCAGCATCTGCTGTTCGCCACCGGAAAGCCGGGTGCCCTGGCTGCGCCGCCGCTCATAAAGATTGGGAAACATGGCGTAGATTTCATCCAGCGACATGCCGTCCGAGCGCACCGTGGGGGGCAGCAGCAGATTTTCATGCACATCCAGGCTTGCAAAAATACCGCGTTCTTCCGGGCAGTAACCGATCCCCAGACGCGGTATGTGGTGGGGCTTCATCTGCATGGTTTCATTGCCGTTGATCATGATCGAACCGGTTCGCCGCCCGACCATGTTCATCATCGACTTGAGTGTGGTGCTGCGCCCGGCGCCGTTGCGCCCGAGCAGCGTCACTAACTCGCCCCGCTTAACATCAAAATTGACGCCATGCAGAATATGCGATTCGCCATAAAAAGCGTGCAGATCCTGCACACGGATCATTTCCGCCTGTTGCGGTTGCTGTACTTCAAGCTGTTCTGCGGTATTCACGCGTGTGCCCCCTCTTCCTCGGCCGATTCGGTGCCCATGTAAGCTTCACGGACCTGCGGATTCTTCGAGACACTGGCATAATCACCTTCTGCTAATACAGAACCCCGTGCCAGGACGGTAATCCGATCGCATAACCGACTAACCACGCTGAGATTGTGTTCTACCATCAACACGGTGCGGCCTTTGGAAACGCGCTGGATCAATTCAACAATCCGGTCAACGTCTTCCGCGCCCATGCCCTGGGTAGGTTCATCCAGCAGCATCATGTCCGGATCCAGCGCCAGCGTCGTTGCCACTTCAAGTGCGCGCTTGCGACCATAGGGCATCTCGACGGTGAGAATATCGGCGTATTCGCGAAGCCCGACTTCTTCGAGTAATGCCAGGGCACGCTCATTGAGGTGGTCCAGGGATTTTTCGGATTTCCAGAAATGGAACGACGTGCCCAGGTTGCGCTGTAATGCCACACGGACATTTTCCAGCGCCGTCATATGGGCAAAGACGGCCGATATCTGGAAGGAACGCACCAGCCCCATCCGCGCAATCTCGTTGGATTTCAGGCGGGTAATGTCCTTACCGCGATAGATAATATTGCCCCGAGTGGGCGGTAGAAATTTGGTCAGCAGGTTGAAGACCGTTGTCTTCCCGGCACCGTTAGGGCCGATCAAGGCATGAATATGTCCTTCCTGCACCTGGAGGTTAACGTCATCAACCGCTGTAAATCCGCGGAACTCTTTGGTCAGACCGCGGGTTTCAAGAACCATTTTACTGGCCAGAGCTTCGTCTGCACTCATACCGTAACAAGCCTCTTTGTTGTTATTGTGCTGACTTAATTCACCGACCAAGCAATTTCATTAGCCGGCGCTCTATCTTTACCTAAACGTAAGATGTGACCTCAAATTAGCAATGTAAATAGGGCTGTGACAATTACAACTTTGGTCTACGCAACAGGGTCTTTGCCTCTAAAAATGCCTATATATATTTAAAAATCATGTAGTTAAATATTTCGAGTAATAAAAAACATTAAGCAATCTTCACTTTACGTTAACGTGAACTTGTTTTAGCCTCAATGAAAAGGTTCCATACATGACGTACCCCCTGTCAAACGTCCTCGTCGAGAGAACCTAACAAGAGACACAACACGATGAGTAAAACTTACACAATCAGTGAGCTGGCCGGTGAGTTTGATGTCACGACACGCAGTATTCGCTTTTATGAAGACCAGGAGCTTCTGCACCCTGGCCGACGTGGACAGACCCGCGTGTACAGCAGCAAAGACCGCGTTCGCCTGAAGTTGACCTTGAGAGGTAAACGCCTGGGCTTTTCGCTGGCGGAAATCCGTGAACTGTTTGAACTCTGGGATGAAACCCGTAGCGGCAGTGAAAAACAGCTGCAGCTGATGTTAAGCAAAATTGCCGAACGTCGCGCCGCCCTGGAACAACAGATGAAAGACATCACCATGGTGCAGCTGGAGCTGGAAAGCGCTGAGATACGCTGCCGCCAGGCACTGGAAGAAATGAACGAAAAACAGGATAGCCGTAACCCGGACGATAAAGGTTCTACTGAATCAGCCACGATGCACTGAATTGTTGTAATAACCGTTTTCTCGCAATCGTTTCCAAAAACCGTTTTTCTACGACCGTTTTCAACAACCGTTTCTTCACCGCACTTTTTACAGCGGTTGCAAATAACCAGAAATGAGACGTCCGATGACGTCTCACGACACGCGCAAAGGTGATTGACCATGTTTACCCACTACTCAGAACTAAACTTCGGCCTTGATGATGAACTGAACATGCTGCGTGAGCAGGTCAACGCCTTCGCGCGGGATGAAATTGCGCCTCGCGCCGCTGAGATCGATGCCAATAACGAATTCCCCAACGATCTGTGGAAGAAATTTGGCGATATGGGGCTGCTGGGTATCACCGTCTCCGAAGAAGACGGCGGTAGCGGCATGGGCTATTTGGCCCACTGCATTGCCATGGAAGAAATTTCCCGCGCCAGCGCATCCGTGGGGCTTTCCTACGGTGCTCACTCGAACCTTTGCGTTAACCAGTTGAAGATCAATGGTTCACCGGAACAGAAAAGCAAATACCTGCCTAAACTGATCAGCGGTGACCATGTGGGCGCTCTGGCCATGTCGGAACCGGGCGCAGGTTCTGATGTGGTTTCCATGCAGTTGCGTGCCCGCAAAGAAGGCGATCAGTACATTCTCAACGGCAACAAGATGTGGATCACCAATGGGCCGGATGCGGATGTGCTGGTGGTCTACGCCAAGACCGACCCGGAGGCAGGCTCGAAAGGCATTACCGCCTTTATCATCGAAAAAGGCATGCCCGGCTTCACCACCGCCCAGAAGCTCGACAAGCTGGGGATGCGTGGCTCCAACACCTGTGAGCTGGTCTTCCAAGACTGCGCCGTCCCGGCCGACAATATCCTGGGCGAGGAAGGCAAAGGCGTGCGTGTATTGATGAGCGGGCTGGACTATGAGCGTGCAGTGCTTGCGGCTGGCCCGATCGGCATCATGCAGGCGGCGATGGATGTGGTCATGCCCTATATTCACGAACGCAAGCAGTTTGGTCAGTCGATTGGTGAGTTCCAACTGGTGCAGGGCAAGGTGGCGGATATGTACACCACCATGAACGCCTGCCGCGCTTATCTTTACGCGGTTGCCGGTGCCTGCGACCGGGGCCAGACCTCACGCAAAGATGCCGCAGGTGTGATTCTTTACTGCGCCGAGAAAGCCACTCAGGTCGCACTGGATGCCATCCAGCTGCTCGGCGGTAACGGTTATATCAACGAATACCCCACCGGACGCCTGCTGCGTGATGCCAAGCTGTATGAAATTGGTGCTGGCACCAGCGAAATCCGCCGCATGCTGATCGGCCGCGAGCTGTTCAGCGAGTCGGTATAAACATGGCTTCTTGTTCGTCATTTTCCTTGTCCAGCGCTAATGGAGCCGACTAATGGCCGTGTTAAAAACCCATATCAATCCCCGCAGCGACGTTTTTCTGGCGAATGCGGCCAGCATGCAGGCCCAGGTCCTGAAGCTGAATGAACTGACCGCCGCCATCAGCCAGGGCGGCGGTGAAAAGGCCCGCCAGCGGCATGAATCACGGGGCAAGCTTTTTGTCCGTGACCGGATTGACCACCTGATTGATGAAGGCTCGCCGTTTCTGGAATTTTCCAGCCTCGCGGCCCACGACGTTTACGACAGTGACATTCCGGCAGCCGGTGTCGTGACCGGTATCGGGCGAGTCTCAGGCGTTGAATGTGTGATTGTCGCCAACGATGCGACCGTCAAGGGCGGGACCTACTTTCCGCTGACCGTCAAGAAGCACATCCGCGCTCAGGAAATTGCCCGTAAGCATCGTCTGCCATGTATCTATCTGGTCGATTCCGGCGGTGCCTTCCTGCCCCGCCAGGATGAAGTCTTCCCGGACCGGGATCATTTCGGGCGTATTTTCTATAACCAGGCCACCCTGTCCGCCGAAGGTATTCCACAGATTGCCGTGGTCATGGGTTCCTGCACCGCAGGCGGCGCTTACGTGCCCGCCATGGCGGATGAATCAATCATCGTTAAAGAACAGGGCACCATCTTCCTGGGTGGCCCACCGCTGGTTAAAGCGGCCACCGGTGAAAGCATCAGTGCCGAAGACCTGGGTGGCGCCGATGTTCACGCCAAGGTCAGCGGCGTTGCCGATCACTACGCCGAAAACGACGCTCACGCCCTGCAGCTGGCCCGTGCCTGCGTGTCACGCCTGAACTGGCAGAAACGCGGCAAGCTTGCCATGCAGTCGCCCAAACCGCCACAGCTTGACCCGGCCGAGCTTTACGGCATTGTTGGCACCGACCTGAAAAAGCCCTTTGATGTACGCGAAGTCATTGGTCGGATTGTCGACGACTCTGATTTTGATGAATTCAAGCGCTACTACGGCGACACCCTGGTCACGGGTTTTGCCCATATTCATGGCCACCCGGTGGGCATTGTCGCCAATAACGGTGTGCTGTTTTCCGAAAGTGCCGTCAAGGGCGCGCACTTTATCGAGCTGTGCGCGCAGCGCAAGATTCCCCTGGTGTTCCTGCAGAACATCACCGGCTTTATGGTCGGTTCAAAATACGAGCATGAAGGCATTGCCAAGCACGGCGCCAAGCTGGTGACGGCGGTGGCCTGTGCCAAGGTGCCCAAGTTTACCGTTTTGATCGGGGGCAGTTTCGGTGCGGGTAACTACGGCATGTGCGGCCGCGCCTTCGAGCCCAACCTGCTGTTTATGTGGCCCAACGCGCGTATTTCCGTCATGGGCGGCGAGCAGGCGGCTGGCGTACTCTCCCAGGTCAAACGCGAGCAGTACGAGCGCGATGGCCGAGAGTGGACCGCAGAGGAAGAAGAAGCCTTCAAGAAACCCACCCGTGAACAGTATGAGCACCAGGGCCACCCTTACTACGCCAGCGCCCGGCTGTGGGATGACGGCGTGATTGACCCCGCCCAGACCCGTGATGTACTGGGCCTGTCCCTGGCTGCGGCGATGAACGCCGAGATTGAAGAAACACGCTTCGGCGTGTTCCGGATGTAAGGAGCAACTGCATGGCTTATTCCTCACTTGGCATTGATGAAAATGGCGTTGCCTGGTTGCTGCTGAATCGTCCTGAGGTTCACAACGCCTTTGATGATCACCTGATTGCCGAACTCAACGCGCACCTTGAAGAACTGCATGTACTGGCGGAAGCCGGCGACGTGCGTGTGGTAGTGCTGGGTTCAGAAGGCAAGAGCTTTTCGGCAGGCGCTGACCTTAACTGGATGAAGCGCATGGTCGATTACTCGCTTGATGATAATCTGGCTGACTCGCGCAAGCTGTCGACCCTGATGCATCGGCTGGACACCCTGCCCTGCCCGACGCTGTGCCGCGTACAGGGCGCGGCGTTTGGTGGTGCCGTTGGTCTGGCAGCCTGCTGTGATGTTGTGGTCGCCTCCGAAAAGGCCAAATTCTGCCTGTCAGAAGTCAGGATTGGCCTGTCGCCTGCGGTCATCAGCCCCTATGTTCAGCGTGCACTCGGCGAGCGGCAGATGCGCCGCTACGCGCTGACGGCTGAAGTCATGGAAGCCGCGACAGCGCTGGATCTTGGCCTGGCCCATCAGGTGGTCGCCGCTGACGCCCTTGATGAGGCGGTTAACGCCATGCTCAAGACGCTGCTGGGCGGCTCGCCACAAGCACAGAGGGCCACCAAGTCGCTGCTGGCCAGCGTTGCCAGCGCCCCGGATGCCGATGACACCCGAGAAACCACCTGCCAGGTGATCGCCCGCTTACGCGTGAGCCATGAAGGTCAGGAAGGGCTTTCCAGCTTTTTTGACAAGCGCCGCCCTGCCTGGACGACCCCTCACCACACAACGACAAACGCTGCGGAGCCACGCTCATGACGTCTGAAGCCAACCGATCTAAAAAACCAACATTCGACACCCTGCTAGTGGCCAACCGCGGTGAAATCGCCTGCCGCGTCATGCGCACGGCCCGCCGTATGGGGCTTAAAACCGTCGCCGTCTATTCCGATGCCGATGCCAACGCC
Source organism: Halomonas sp. LS-001 (assembly GCF_052983955.1). Taxonomy (NCBI): domain Bacteria; kingdom Pseudomonadati; phylum Pseudomonadota; class Gammaproteobacteria; order Oceanospirillales; family Halomonadaceae; genus Halomonas; species Halomonas sp. LS-001. Next base: position 1,485,257 of record NZ_CM129816.1, on the reverse strand, counting down.
CGCCACGTGCGTGAAGCCGATGAAGCCGTACGTATCGGGCCCGCCGCTGCCCGCGAAAGCTACCTGAGCGTTGAGGCGGTGGTTGAAGCCGCCAAACGCACCGGCAGCGGTGCCATTCACCCGGGCTACGGTTTCCTCTCGGAAAACGGCGCCTTTGTGGATGCCCTCGATAAGGCAGGCATCACCTTTGTTGGCCCGCCGGCCTCGGCGATTGCCGCCATGGGCGATAAATCCTCCGCCAAGGCGCGTATGCATGCCGCCGGTGTACCCCTGGTGCCGGGCTATCACGGTAATGATCAGGATGATGCCCTGCTCAAAGCTGAAGCCGACAAGATTGGCTATCCGGTGATGCTCAAAGCCAGCGCCGGTGGTGGTGGCAAGGGAATGCGGGTGGTCGAATCCAATCAGGCTTTCCAGGCTTCACTGGATGGCTGTCGGCGTGAATCCAAAGCCGCTTTCGGCGATGACCGCATGCTGATCGAGAAGTATCTGGTACGGCCGCGCCACGTGGAAGTGCAGGTATTCTGCGATGCCCACGGCAACGGGGTTTACCTGTTTGAGCGTGACTGCTCGGTTCAGCGTCGTCATCAGAAAGTTCTTGAGGAAGCCCCGGCTCCCGGCATGACACCCGAGCTGCGAAGCGCCATGGGTAACGCCGCCGTGCGCGCCGCTCAGGAAATCAACTACGTGGGTGCGGGCACCGTCGAGTTCCTGCTGGATCATGATGGTTCTTTCTACTTCATGGAAATGAACACCCGCCTACAGGTCGAGCATCCAGTGACCGAGATGATCACCGGTCAGGATCTGGTCGAGTGGCAGCTAAGGGTCGCCATGGGCGAAACGCTGCCGCTGACCCAGGAAGAGTTGACGATTAATGGCCACAGCTTTGAAGCGCGCCTTTATGCAGAAGACCCGGAGCAGGACTTCCTGCCTGCCACCGGCACGCTGACGCGCTTTGCCATGGATCTGGAAGGTGCCGGGCTTGGCACTGATCAGGTGCGCCTGGACAGCGGCGTGGAAAGTGGCGATGTGGTTTCCATGCATTACGACCCCATGCTGGCCAAGCTGATTGTTCATGGTGTTGACCGCAATGCGGCGCTGGCGACGCTGAACCGTGCACTGGCAGCGCTGGATGTTCAGGGCGTGGTCACCAACCGCGCCTTCCTGCAGAAACTGGCCACTCACCCAGGCTTCAAGAACGTTGAACTCGACACGCGGTTTATCGAACGCAATGAAGCCACCCTGTTTGCGCCCCGTCGGTTCCGGGTTGAAGAATACGCAAGCGCCGCCCTGATTGGCCTGGGCCAGCTGGCCCGCGAAAGCGAAAGTGACTCGCCCTGGGACCGGCATGACGGTTTCCGCCTTAACGCACCGCACACCATCCGTATTGGACTTTGCGACCCGGACCATGCGCAAGACGAGGACTCCGATCAGATCGTCGTGGTGGAAGGCACTCGCCACAACGCCGACGACCCCTGGCAGCTGACGTTTAGTGGCGGCGATGTTGACGGCCAGACGCTCACCGCCCGCTTGCAACAGTTGGCCGGCGATGCCGTGGCCGTGACGCTCAACGGTCATCGTCGCCGTTTACAGGCCCGCCTGGTGGGTCAGGAACGCAACCTGGTGGTGCTGTCTGACCCGGCAGGCGAAACCCGCCTTTTCTGGCGACGTATTGATGCCATTGATCATGGTCATCATGAAGCGGAGTCCACTCTTACGGCGCCCATGCACGGCACTATTGTCACCTTGCTGGTTGAGCCTGGCCAGGCGGTGGAGAAAGGCATGCCGCTGATGGTAATGGAAGCCATGAAGATGGAGCACACCATGACAGCCCCCGCCGATGGCCATGTGGAAAGCTTTCACTTCAGCGCTGGCGACACCGTTGGCCAGGGCGATGTGCTACTCGAATTTGCGGCTGACGACTGATCTTCACTATTGATCCTCAAACAGGAGATTGCCATGTCACTGCCTGATTCAGTAAGGCTGTTTGAAATGTCGCCCAGAGATGGACTGCAGAATGAGCCTGGCACCCTGGTGCCCACGGCGACCAAGATTGCCTTGATTGAACGGCTGGCCGATGCAGGCATGACGCATATCGAAGCGGCCAGTTTCGTTTCCCCCAAGTGGGTGCCGCAAATGGGCGATGCCAGCGAGGTCATGAACGGCATTTCGCGACGCCAGGGCGTTGTTTATTCCGCCCTGACGCCTAATCTCAAAGGGCTGGAAGGTGCTATCGCCGCCAACGTCGAGGAAGTCGCCGTGTTCGGCGCGGCGTCTGAGTCGTTTTCGCAGAAGAACATCAACTGCTCGATTGCCGAGTCACTGGCCCGCTTTGAGCCAGTGCTGGCACGCGCTAACGACGCTGGCGTTCGAGTGCGCGGCTATGTGTCCTGCGTGCTGGGCTGCCCTTACGAGGGCGAGATTGCGCCCCAACAAGTAGCCGATGTGGCCAAAGCCCTGCTGGACATGGGCTGCTACGAAATTTCGCTGGGCGATACCATCGGCGTGGGTACGCCATTAGCCGCCAAGCGCATGCTGGAAGCCGTGAGCCATCATGTTCCCATGCACCAGTTGGCGGCACATTTTCATGACACCTATGGTCAGGCCATCGCTAACCTGTATGCCGTGCTGGAAGAAGGTCTCAGCGTGATTGATGCCTCGACAGCCGGGCTAGGCGGCTGCCCTTACGCCAAAGGGGCCTCGGGCAACGTCGCGACAGAAGATGTGCTTTACCTGTTGAAAGGCCTGGGCATCGAGACCGGCATTGACCTTCAGGCGGTGATTGATACCGGGTATTGGATTACCGCAGAGCTGGGCCGCACTTCCGGCTCAAGGGTGGCACTGGCGCAAGGTGCCAGCTCAGCGTAAGCCCCGGCGGATAGCGCGGTTAATAACAAATCATTTTGTGCTTATTCGGACAGCGTTCTTGGCACAACAAAAAGATCCTGGAGATACACCCATGTCAGAACCACTCAACGCCCCCATTCTGCCCAGTTACACCAGCAGCATGGCGGATAAACCGCTGCTCGGGATGACCATTGGCGACAAGTTTGATCAGATTGCGGCGCAGTACCCTGACAACGATGCACTAATCGTGCTGCATCAAGAGATTCACTGGTCTTACCGCCAGCTGCAGGAAGAAGTCAACCGCTGCGCCCGCGCTCTGCTGGCGATTGGTGTTAAATCCGGTGACCGTGTTGCTATCTGGGCGCCCAACTGCAGCGAATGGACCTTGACCCAGTTTGCCACCGCCAAAATTGGCGCGATTCTGGTCAACATCAATCCATCCTACCGTACCCATGAACTGGAATACGCCCTGAATCAGTCAGGCGCCCGCTTCCTGGTAACCGCTGCCCAGTTCAAAAGCTCCGACTATACCGCCATGCTGTTTGAGCTCGCGCCTGAACTGAGCAACAGTGAAGAAGGCCAGCTGAACGCGCAGAAGCTGCCGGACCTGGAATGCGTGATTAACTTGAGCGCGGAAAAACATGCGGGTATGTGGCGCTGGGCAGACTTCATTGAGCAGTCCAACAACACAAGCCAGACAGATGTTAACGACCTGCAGGCGACGTTGCAGTTTGATGACCCGATCAACATCCAGTACACCTCCGGCACCACCGGCTTCCCCAAAGGGGCAACGCTTTCTCACCACAATATTCTCAATAACGGCTTTTTCGTCGCTGAAAGCATGGGCTTTACCAGCGAAGACCGCCTGGTCATTCCGGTACCGCTTTACCACTGCTTCGGCATGGTGATGGGCAACCTTGGCTGCATGACCCACGGCGCGACGATGATCTATCCCGGTGAAGGCTTTGACCCGGAAGGCGTGCTCAAGGCAGTTCATGAGCAGCGCGCCACGGCGCTTTATGGCGTACCCACCATGTTTATTGCCGAGCTGGATCATCCAGACTTTGAGAGCTTTGACCTCTCAACTCTGCGTACCGGTATCATGGCAGGCTCTATCTGCCCGGCTGAGGTGATGAAGCAGGTCATCGACAAGATGCACATGAAAGGCGTACAGATCGCCTACGGTATGACAGAAACCAGCCCGGTATCTACCCAAACCGGTGCCAATGACAGTATCGAAAAGCGCGTTTCCACCGTGGGCCGTACCCAGCCCCACCTGGAAAGCAAGATTGTCGACCCTGGCAACGGCGGTATTTTGCCGCGCGGTGAAATCGGCGAACTGTGCACCCGGGGTTACAGTGTCATGCTCAAGTACTGGAAAAACGCAAAGGCCACAGAAGAATCCATTGATGCGGCGGGCTGGATGCACACCGGCGATTTGGCCAGCATGGATGAGGAAGGCTATATCCAGATCGTTGGGCGTATTAAAGACATGGTCATTCGCGGTGGCGAAAACGTCTACCCCAAGGAAATCGAGGAATTCCTGTATACCCACCCGGCGATTTCCGAGGTTCAGGTCACCGGGGTGCCGGACAAGAAGTATGGTGAAGAGCTGATCGCCTGGGTCAAGCTCAATGGCAGCAACGACGACATCACCAGCGAAGACCTGCGGGAATTCTGCAAGGGCAAAATCACTCACTTCAAGATTCCACGCTACTTCAAGTTTGTTGACGACTTCCCGATGACCGTGACCGGCAAGATCCAGAAGTTCAAGATGCGCGAGATTTCCATTCAGGAACTCGGTCTGGATGACGGCAAAAAGGACTGAAGCTGATGACGCTTGCCCACCACTACCAGCAGCATCTCAGCGTTGACCGCGTGCTCGGCCAGGTAGCCGAGCATTACCCTGACGGGCCAACGCTTTACCAGCTGGCCCCGCTTGACCAGCTGCATATTGGTGGCATCAAGGCGTCGGCACGGCTGATCAACCTGCTGGACCCGAGCACCCACCCCAGAGTGCTGGATATCGGTGCCGGGGTAGGCGGCTTGATGCGCCAAGCCGCTGACGCCGGTTTTGATATGCTTGGGCTGGATATCACCCACGACTTCAACCGCCTGAACCAGGGGCTTTCCAGGCTTGCTGGGCTGCAACACCACACCCACTGCATCACGGCAGATGCGCTGAATTTACCTCTACCTGATGCCAGCATGGACGCCGTGCTGTTCCAGCACAGCTTTCTGAATATGCCGGACAGCAGGCGGGTGCTGGAGGAATGTCGCCGCGTGCTACGCCAAAATGGCAGGCTTGTCATGCATGAAGTGGTACTAGGGCCGAATTCGCAGGCCATGCGCTACCCGGTGCCCTGGGCCACCGATGCCCAGCATTCACATCTTGAAACTGCTGTAAACCTTGTGCATCAACTTCAACAGGCGGGGTTTAACGTCGAGCATTGTGTCGACTGGAGTGCCGACGCCTTGGCCTGGCGACAGCGTCAACGCGAAAAAGAAACCCAGCAGGAGCGAAAAGCGGTGTTATCTCCCCAGCTGGTGTTTGGTGAACGCTTTCTGACGATGGGCCAGAACCTGATTAACAACCTCAGCCATGAGGCCATTAAAGTGATTGAGATTCGGGCCAGTTTAGGGTCTTGACTCCCCGCCATTATCTCCGGACGTCTCTTCGGGCCGCATCCCCGCGCATTGACGTCCACACATTGACGTCCACACATTGACGTGAACACCTGACCTGAAGACCTTGACTTCGCTGAGCAATAAGATATTGTACTAGTACGCTAGTACAATATCTTATTCTCTCGGCTGGTAATACGGTGACCTTAATCCATGTCATTAGACGATGACCACCAGGCTGAACTTGTCAGCTACCTGCTCGCGATCGACTCGCCTGAGGCGATGCACGAAGCTCTATCCAGCCTGCTGACACCTGCCGAATACCAGGAAATCAGCAAACGCCTGCAGATATTCAGGTTGCTTCGTGACGGTGTTCCTCACCGCAAAATTGCCGAAACGCTGGGGGTGGGTATCGCCACCGTGTCTCGCGGCTCACGCGCGTTAGCCACATTACCTTCATCAACATCGTTACCCACACCAACATCGTTACCCTCTTCACGGACCGATTAACCATGACGACAGCCAATATGCCTGCTTCATCGGGCCCGCAGCCTTTTACGCTGCCGCGCAAACCTCATTACGTTACTCTGGCCGCCGACTGCGATTTCTTTGCCCTGTTTCAAAAAATCGAGCGCCAGTTTGATACCTGCTACATGCTCGAATCACTGGGCGAAGATAGCCACATGGCGCGCCACTCGATTATTGGCTTTGACCCGGAGTACACGCTCTACGCCAATGGCCAGACGCTAAGCATTGAAGATCGCGACGGCAACGCCAATCATTACCCCAGCGACAACCCGTATGAACTGCTGCGCAGCCTGATCCCGCAGAACATTATTTCACGCAAATATGCGGGCGGACTCAGTGGCTATCTGGGTTACGACGCCATGCAATACTTTGAGCCTTCCTTGACATTAAAAGCCAGTGACGACTTCGATACCTTCCGGTTCGGGCTTTACAAGGATGGGTTGATCCTCGACAAAATGACCGGGGAAGTGACCTATTTTTACTACGATAATAGCCGCTATGCGTTCCTTCAGGCGCTGATTGACGCTGACGACGCCCCCTCTGGCCCACTGCATATCACCGCCCTTGGCGACACCATGAGCCAGGCAGAACACGCCGCCGCCGTGGGCAAGGTGAAGCAGGACATTATCGAGGGTAAGGTGTTCCAGTGCGAAGTGGGCTTTAAAAAGCGCTTTCGCATTCAAGGCGATACCCTGGCCCTTTACGACCAGCTACGCACCATCAACCCGTCGCCGCAGATGTATTACGTCAAGTTCGGCGAGCAGAAGCTGATTGGCGCAAGCCCTGAACTGCTGTTCCGGTTACGTCAGGGAGAAATGGAAACCTTTCCGCTGGCAGGCACGACCACACGCGGCAAGACAGCGCAGGAAGATACCCAGCTGGCCCGCGCGCTGCTCAACGACCCGAAAGAAATTGCCGAACACAACATGATTGTCGACCTCCACCGCAATGATATTGGCCGGGTGGCGCAGTTTGGCACGGTGAAAGTGCGCAGCCTGATGGACATCAAACGTTTCAGCCACGTACAGCATATCTCCAGCGAGATTGTCGGGATTATTGCCGAAGGGGAAGATATGTTTACTTCACTGGCCAGTAATTTTCCGGCGGGCACCCTGACTGGCGCCCCCAAGATCGAGGCGATGAAAATTATCGACGATCTGGAAACCGACGGGCGTGGCCCTTACGGTGGCGCGGTTGGCCAGTTTTCATTCAATGGCGACTGCACCTTTGCGATTCCCATTCGGACGGTATTTGTTAACGGCGAAAACGCTTATGTGCAAACCTGCGGCGGTAACGTCTTTGATAGTAACGCCGAGGATGAATACGAAGAAATCCGGCGTAAATTTGCCGGTACCCGCAAAGCCCTCGCCCCCTTTATGAATACGGATACGGAGCGCCACGCATGAAGGTGTTGATCATCGATAACTACGATTCTTTTACCTATAACCTGTATCAGTTTATTGGTGAGATTCTGACCACGCAAAAAAATCGCGGCGGGCTGGCGGATTTCGAGATTCTGGTGAAGCGCAATAATCAGATTGATTTTAAGGCCATTGAGGCCATGGCGCCGGACCGTATTATTATCTCCCCCGGCCCGGGCTCCCCGGATGATCCACGCTATTTTGGCGTCTGTGCTGACGTAATTGAAAGGCTCGGCAAGACGACGCCGCTGCTGGGAGTTTGCCTGGGTATGCAGGGAATCGTGCATGTGTTTGGCGGCAAGGTGGTCAAAGCGCCGTTACCCATGCATGGCAAAATCAGCCCGATCAATCATAACGGTCACTCGGTTTTTAATGGCGTGCCCGACCAGCTGGAAGTCATGCGTTACCATTCACTGATTGCCGACGCCATGACCTTACCCGATTGCCTGGAGGTCACGGCCACGGTGGGCGCACTGGAGACTAAACATTTTGAACAGCGCGAGCATTGGCAGGACGCAGGGGAATTTGAGCTGATGGGGGTCAAGCATCGCGATTACCCGATTCATGGCATCCAGTTTCACCCGGAGTCCTTTGCCACCGAAGGCGGCAAGGAACTGATCGCTAACTTTCTGTTTGCCTGAGCTGTGTTTTTTAACCCCTGTTTTTTTAACCCCTGTTTTTGAACCATGATTTGAACCGTGTTTTCGGCCCCTGTTTAACGCTTTCCTTTGGCGCGCGGGGGCTTACTTGAGACAGACTTACCTGAGGCGGGCTTGCCTGATCGCCCGACCCCACCTTTACTCACTGGTTTCGCCCCGGCTTTGCCTTTCGCACCGGGCTTGCCCGCTTTGGCCTTTGGGGAGTGCTTGCCAGCCGGGTTACCTTTCGGGCCAGGGTGTGCTTTTCCACTGGCGGCTTTTTTGCCTTTGGCCGCAGGTTTCCCTGAGGCGCTGGCACCGTTGGCCGCGGCTTTTGCCCCTTGCTGACGCCCCTTTCCAGCTGAAGGCTTTTTGGCTTTGTTGGAACCGGCACCGCCGTTGTAATCGGGCCTGGCGGGCTTGCTTTTATCGGGCACGGCTTGCGAACGTTCCGTCAGGGCGACGATGGTATCAATCTCTTTCGGCGTTAAGTCCCGCCAGTCACCCAAAGCCAGGCCTTTGAGTGACACGTTCATGATCCGCGTGCGAACCAGCTGAGTGACCTCATAACCGAAATATTCGCACATGCGACGAATCTGGCGATTCAAGCCTTGCACCAGGGTGATCGTGAACACAAAGGTCGATTCTTTGCTCACTTTGCACTTTTTGGTGACCTGGCCAAGAATCGGCACGCCGCTTTGCATCCCGGCAATAAACTCATCGGTAATCGGCTTGTTGACCGTCACCGCATACTCTTTCTCGTGGTTATTATTGGCGCGCAGAATCTTGTTAACCAGGTCGCCATTGTTGGTCAGAAAGATCAGCCCCTGGGAGTCTTTATCCAGCCGCCCAATGGGAAAGATGCGCACCGCATGTTGCACAAAGTCGACGATATTGTCTTTTTCCGAGGATTCCGTCGTGCTGACAATACCCACCGGCTTGTTAAGGGCAATCAGAATGAGATCGTCGTCTTCCTGAGGCTCAATCTCCTGGCCATTGACCTTGACCCTGTCGCCCGCCACCACCTGATCGCCTGTCGTTGCACGGCGTCCGTTAATCCAGACATTGCCTTGCTCCACAAAGCGGTCAGCCTCCCGACGGGAGCACAGACCGCTTTCGCTGATGTACTTATTGATCCGGGTCGATTTTCGTAATGACATAAAACGCCATGGGCATAGGTGGAATGAATGAACAAAAGCCGGGTATTAAAAGCGCTTAAAACGCCGAGCCGGGCTGTGTGAGAAAGTCGACTTCTTCAGGCGTTGAAGCTCTTTTCAATGCCGCGTTGCGATGCGGGTAACGCCCAAAGCGGTCGATAATCGCCTTGTGGCGGATTTCAACGTTCAGGTTGTTCTCTAACCCCAGCTGATTAAAAAGCTGCATGGCGATAGCGTGGATTTTAGCAGATTCACTGTGCATAAAGGGCATGTATAAAAAGCTACATTCGGTCACTGATAATGTCTGGTCCGCACCTTCGGCAACCGCTTCCTGAGCCAGCACCAGGGCCACCCCGTCACTGGCAAATGCGCGCGCATCGTCTCGGTAAATATTTCTCGAAAACTGATCCAGCACAATGATTTCCGCCAACCGCCCCTGAGCGGTACGACGCCATTCATAACACTCACAGGCGGCGGCCTGAGCATGGATAGCACCAAAACGCGCTGCGATCTGTTGGTCCATATCAGGGTCTTTTTTAAACCATTGGGGGGGAGTTAATTCATCAAACCAGAACTTTAGTACGGCCTGGGCATCCTGTGACATGTCACGTCCCTTTTTGATGGCTATTTTTATGGCATAGCGATAAAAATGCCGCCACAAATGTGGCGGCAAAACCGAATAGCGTTGTATTTAACCGGTGTTACGCAGGCCTGCGGCAATCCCGGCCATGGTCACCATCAGGGCCCGCGAGAGATCTGCACTAATCGCGCCATCAGCATCGCGGTTACGCTGCAGAAGCTCTGCCTGCAAGCCATGAAGCGGGTCAATGTAGGGGTTGCGGACATCAATTGCCTGGCGAATCAGCGGTGTGTTTTCAAGCAGTTTCTCTTGCTGGAGGATATCCAGCACCACGTTTTCCAGGCACTCAAAACGCGTGCGCAGTTTTTTGCCCAGCGCTTTCAATGAAGGCTCGTCGACCAGACGATGCTCATAGTAGGCCGCAATCGCCACGTCGGCTTTGGCCAGCAGCATCTCCAGCATGTCGAGATAGGTGCCAAAGAAAGGCCACTGGGTGCGCATTTCCTGAAGCACTTCGCGCCCGCCGGGCTGCTCCAGACGCCGTGAAAATGCTTCGCCGCTGCCTAGCCAGGCAGGCAGCATTAAACGAATCTGCGTCCAGGCAAAAATCCACGGAATGGCACGCAGGGTTTCGACGCCCCCGTCCTGGCGACGCTTGGTCGGACGAGAGCCCAGAGGCAACCGGCCCAGCGCCCCTTCCGGCGTAACTGCGCGGAAGTAAGGTACGAAATCCGGATCTTCACGCACGACGCCGACATAGGCGCTATGCGCAACTTTGGCGAGCTGATCCATTTCTTCGCGCCAATGCGGTTCCGGCGCAGGCGGCGGTAACAGCGTGGCTTCCAGCACGGCACAGGCGTAAATCTCCATCGAACGCAGGGCGATATCCGGCTGACCAAACTTGAAGCGAATCATTTCCCCTTGCTCGGTAACGCGCAAGCTGCCATTCACCGAGCCTGGCGGCTGGGAAAGGATCGCCGCATGTGCCGGGCCGCCCCCACGGCCAACGGTGCCACCGCGACCGTGGAAAAGCGTCAGATCAACGCCGTGTTTTTCACACACATTGACCAGCGATTCCTGGGCGCGATACTGGGCCCAGGCAGCCGCCAGCTGCCCGGCATCCTTGGCCGAGTCAGAGTAGCCAATCATCACTTCCTGACATTCGTCCGTGAGTGCCCGGTAACCCGGCAGGGAGATCAGCTGATCAATGGCATCGGCGGCATGGTCAAGGTCGTTGAGGGTTTCGAACAGAGGCGCAATCGGCAGTTTTACCTGCCCGCCGACTTCTTTCATCAACAGCGCCACCGTGAGTACATCGGAAGGCTGTGCCGCCATGGAAATGATATAGGTGCCTAACGCTTCCGACTGTTCTTTCGCAATGACGTTAAACGTATCCAGCACTTCGCGGGATTCAGCCGAACATTCCCAGTGCCGTGGAATCAGCGGACGACGCGACTCCAGCTCCGCGAGCAGAAATTCCTGGCGTTGCGCTTCGCTCCATTCCTGGTAGTGGCCAAGGCCCAGCGCACTGGTCAGCTCTTCCATGACCTGCGCATGGCGGCTTGCTTCCTGGCGCAGGTCAAGCTTGGCCAGAGTCACGCCAAAGACCGCCACCCGGCGCAACGTATCCAGCAGTGCGCCATTGGCAATGGTGTCCAGGCCGACATCACACAGTGAGCGATAACAGGCCAGCAGCGGCGCGTAGAGCTGTTCGCGGGTTTCAATGATCGGCCCGCCATCATAAGTGTTGCCATCCAGCTCGGCTTTTGCCCAGTCACGGGTCGCTTCCATTTTGCCAAGCAGACGCTTGAGCAATTCGCGATAAGGCTCGGCGACATCGCCGACTTCCGCACTTAACGCACTGTTGACTTTCCACATGGAAAGCTCGGTTTTCAGCTGTTCAAGGTCACGCAGATACAGATCCGCCGCCATCCAGCGACCCAGCAGCAAAACTTCACGGGTTACCCGGGCGGTCACATTGGGGTTGCCGTCGCGGTCACCGCCCATCCAGGACGCGTAGCGAATCGGTGCCGCGTCCAGTGGCAGACGCTCGCCAGCAGTCTCCAGCAGCAGGTTATCCAGGTCACGGTGAAAATCCGGTACCGCCTGCCACAAGGAGTTTTCGATGACCGCAAAGCCCCATTTGGCTTCATCTACCGGTGTGGGCCTTTCATGGCGTATTTCATCGGTATGCCAGGCTTGGCTGATCAACTCTTCCAGACGCCCTTGAGCGCGTGCGCCACGTTCCGGGTAATCGTCAGAACCTTCAATGGCCGACAAGCACTCATCAATGGCGTCATATTTCTGAATCAGGGTACGTCGGATGACTTCTGTGGGATGCGCCGTCAGCACCAGTTCAACGCGCATATTGGCCAGCGTTTCCACCAGCTTGCGGGGTGAATTGCCTGCCTGCTGCGCACGGTTGAGAAGCTCCCCGAGTACCGGCTGAGTGCCGGGTTTGTAATCTTCCACGCGGCGGAAACGTGCCCGATAGTGCTGTTCAGCAATATTGGCAAGGTTCAAAAACTGGTTAAATGCGCGGGTCACCGGCAAGAGATCACGCTCAGGCAATTGGCGCAGATATTCAATCAGTTGGCGCTGCTGCAGCGAATCGCCTTGTCGCCCCTGCTTGGCATGGGCGCGAATCGTTTCGATCTTATCAACAAAAGACTGGCCTAAATCGTCGGCAATGGTGCGGCCCAGGCTATCACCCAGGATACGTACGTTATCGCGCAACGATTCGTGTAGATCATCACTCATTAGCAAGGCCTCCTTGCGGGATCGCGTTAGTTGTTAAAAGTTAGCTGTTAAGAAGTAAGCTGTTTTTCTTGCGCTTTGGCGGCTTGCCAATGGGTTTCCATTTCATCCAGCGAGGCGTCTGTCAGCGAACGCCCAGCGGCTTCAAGCTCGCCTTCCACATAGCGAAAGCGGCGCTCAAATTTCGTGTTGGTCGTGCGCAGGCACTGCTCGGGGTCAGCGCCCAAGGTGCGTGCCAGGTTGGTGACAGCAAACAACAGGTCGCCGACTTCTTCCTGGGCATGCTGTTGATTGCCTGCGGCCAGCGCTTCTTCGACTTCCGCAAGCTCTTCGCGGATTTTATCCAGCACACCACGGCTATCCGGCCAGTCAAACCCCACGCGGGCGGCGCGTTTGGAGAGTTTGGCGGCGCGACTTAGCGCAGGCAAGGTCCGTGGCACATCGTCAAGCACCGAGGGAGCGCTCTGTGCTCTCTCGGCACGCTCATTGGCCTTTAGCGCCTCCCAGCGGGAATTGACCTGGCGGGTTTGCACTTCATCCGCACTGACGCCCGGCGGCCGCCGGGAGGCCAGAGTGCCATCGGGAAACACATGCGGATGGCGGCGGAGCATTTTCGCGGTCAGCGTGTCGACGACATCGTGAAAATCGAAACGCTTTTCCTCAGCCCCAAACTGGGCGTAATACACAACCTGAAACAGCAGGTCGCCCAGCTCGCCCGACAGCTCGCTGTAGGCACGCCGCTCAATGGCATCGGCGACTTCATAGGCTTCTTCCAGCGTATGCGGCACGATGCTGTCCCAGTCCTGCCGGATATCCCAGGGGCAGCCCTGCTGCGCGTCACGCAGCACCGCCATCAGGGTCAGCAGATCCTCCAGTTGATAACGCATCAGGCGTCTCCTCAGCGAGCCAGTTTGTCAGGGTTAGCATCGCGCAGACGGCGAACTTCGGTGACATTGGGCAGTTGCTGAATCCGCGAGAACAGGCGCCCCAGTGCCTCAAGCCCATCCACTTCAAGCGTGATACGCAAGCGGGCAATACCTTCATCGGTATCGGTCAAGGTATTCACCGCCAGAACGTTGACCTTTTCGTTACCCAGTAGCCCCGTGACATCACGCAGCAGCCCGGAGCGATCCCAGGCCTGGATTTCGATGGTCACCGGATAGCGGGTGTGTGCCCGCTCCCCCCACTCCACTTCGATAATACGCTGCGGTTCGTCAACGCGTAACTGCAGGATGTTCGGGCAGTCCTGGCGATGCACGGTGACGCCACGCCCCTGGGTAATAAACCCGACAATCGGCTCGCCCGGTACGGGACGACAGCAGTTGGCCATGCTGGTTTTGAGGTTGCCGACCCCAAGCACCGTAATATCGCTTTTGTTGGCATTACTGGGTTGGCGTCTGGGTTTGGCCAACAGACGGTCAAGCTGCTCCTGGTCGTCATGCTCACCAAACAGCTGCTGGGCCTGATGCAGTACCTGACCAATGCGCAGGTCACCCGCCCCCAACGCCGCGTACATATCTTCCGCCGAGACATAGTTAACGGCCTTGGCCAGCTGTTTGAGGTCGAGCCCTTCCACATCCAGACGGCGCATTTCACGCTCGAACAGCGCACGCCCTTCTTCGACATTCTGGTCGCGGGCCTGATACTTGAACCAGGCCTGAATCTTGGCCCGTGCACGTGACGTGCGGACATAGCCGAGGCTCGGGTTGAGCCAGTCCCGACTTGGCCCGCCTTTGCTGGCAGTAAGAATTTCCACCTGCTGCCCGGTCTTCAGCTTGTAAGTGAGCGGTACGATACGCCCGTTCACTTTAGCCCCCCGGCAACGGTGCCCTATCTCGGTATGCACCCGGTAGCCAAAATCAATCGGCGTGGCAATACGCGGCAGGTCAATGACATGGCCATCCGGCGTGAACACATAAATGCGGTCAGGCGCAACGTCGCTGGTGAGCCCTTCACGCAGATCGCTGAAATCCCCCACTTCATCCTGCCATTCCAGCACCTGTCGCAGCCAGGTGATTTTCTCGTCGTAGCTGCGGCTTTTGGCACTGGTATCGTGACCTTTGTAACGCCAGTGAGCACATACCCCAAGCTCGGCTTCATCATGCATCGCAAAGGTGCGGATCTGAATTTCCAGCACTTTGCTTTCCGGGCCAAAAACCGCCGTATGCAGCGACTGATAGCCATTTTTTTTGGGGTTGGCAATGTAGTCATCGAATTCGTTGGGCACATGGTGCCAGCGCGAATGCACGATCCCCAGCACGGTGTAGCAGTCAGTCACTTCCGGCACCAGAATCCGCACCGCGCGAATATCGTGCACCTGAGAAAAATCGATTTTTTTGCGCTGCATTTTGCGCCAAATCGAATAGATGTGCTTGGCGCGACCGCTGACGTCGTATTGATGGATATGCTGGGCTTCCATCAATTGCTTGAGCGTGTCCATGACTTCGTTGATGTAGCGGTCACGGTCAAGACGCCTTTCAGCCAGCAGCCTGGCAATGGTTTTATAGTCGTCCTCATGCAGGTAGCGAAACGCCAGGTCCTCAAGCTCCCACTTGATCTGCCCAATCCCCAGCCGATGAGCCAGGGGCGCGTAAATATCCGACACCTCTCTTGCCACCTGCAAGCATTTCTCAAGCGGTGCATCCTTGACCTGGCGCAGCGCACAGGTACGTTCGGCAATCTTGATCAACGCCACCCGCACGTCATCCACCATATTAACCAGCATCTTGCGCAGGTTTTCCTGCTGGTTATGCTGGTTCATGCTGTTATGTGGCATGTGCGGCTGGCTGATCGCAGCCATCTGTAGAACGCCATCAATCAGCCCCGCCACTTCGGAACCGAAGCGCTTCTCGACAGACGCCAGGCTAATCAGGCCTTCACGCACCGAGCGATACAGAACCGCGGCTTCCAGCGCCGTCTGATCCAGCTTTAACTCACCCAGAATATCGGCCATTTCCAATCCCATTCGGAAGCTGGAACCGGGTTCTGAGCGCACACGATGACTATCCGGCGCTTCTTGCTCCAGACACTGTGCCCATTCGCAGGCCTGTGCCAAACGGTCAGGGTTGCGCAGCCGCACGTCCTCTTGCAGACGTGCCAACCATTGCTGGACATCTACCTTACCGCTTACGGTAAGCGGCTGGTCTTCACGGACTTTGACCATGGGGTTTACTCACCTTTATTCGGGCCACCGTCGCGTACAACGGTGCCTTGCATTGAGCCTCACTTAACCCTGGCGACTACGTCGGCTCGAGCAGCATCAGGGTTTCCATATGAGCCGTGTGCACAAACATATCAGCGACAGCGATCTGCGTGATGCGATAACCACCATGCACAAGGTGTGCCGCATCGCGCGCCAGGGTGGCAGGATCACAGGAAACATACGCCACCCTTGGCGCCCGTTCACCATTCTCCCCCTTGGCGGCCAAGCGCCCAAGTGCCTGGCAAACCACTTCCGCCCCGCTACGTGGCGGGTCAAGAATCACGGCATCTGGACGAATGTCCGCCAGTAAGACATTGATGCTGTCAGGCGTATTCAAATCTGCTTGTTGACCACTCACTGGCAGCGCGTGGCGACGCGCATTAGCGGCAATACGTGCCACCATGGCGATATTGCCCTCAACTGCATGCACCTTCGCCCCCAGCGCTGCCATTGGTAAACTAAAGTTACCGATACCGGCAAACAAGTCCAGTATTTGTTCATTTTTAGCAGGCGCCAGCCAGTCAATGACCCGTGCCACCATCTGTTGATTGACCGCTGAATTAACCTGAATGAAATCACCCATCGCAAATGACAGCGCCAAGGGGTCTGCATCAGGCAAGGCTAGCGTATCTTCCAGCACAGGCTCTGCACCATACCAGTGCAGCCCGGAGCGTTGCGCCTGGGTACTATCCCGACCGGTCATCATGGCCAGGGCAATGCCCTGTTGATCAGCAAACGCCTGCCAACGCTGAACATCAGCAGGCGGCGGTGTCAACTGGCGAACCACAACGACGCATTGACTCGCCGTGGCCAGCAGCTCGATATGACCCACGTCGCGTGGCGACTTGAGCGTATTCAACAGCGCCCGCAAGGGTGTCAGCAGTGCCTGCAAAGCCGGCACCAGCACGCTGCACTGTTCGATATCGACCAGACGATGGCTACGCTGGGCGCGAAACCCCATCAGCACCTTGCCGTCACGGTCCATATTGACGCCCAGACGGGCACGCCGACGGTAGGCCGTTTGATCGGTCGCAATGGTGTCAATGTCGCCGGGCCAATCAAGCCCCTGGCGAGCCAACAACTCACTCACGACATGACGTTTATGTTCGCGCTGGGCGTCAATCGCCATGTGCTGCAGATCACAGCCGCCACAGCGGTCAAAGTGTGCGCACACCGGTACGACCCGGTCGGGCGAATCAACAAAACGTTCACGCACATGGGCTTCATCGAAGCGTTTACGGTTGCGGTGCACCGCGACGTCAACCGACTCACCTGGCAACGCCTGATCAACAAAGACCGCCTTGCCATTGGACCAGTGGGCAACGCCACGGCCATCGTGGGCAAGTCGTTCTATCGTTAACCGATGATCATCGCCATGGGATGACGTCCTGGGCGATGTTTTTTCCTGACGCGCCAGACCTGATTTTCCCGATTCAGGTCTGGCTGGACGACGCTTACCGAGCATCGCCATTACAGATCCGGCGCAAAGAGGCCGGTGGAAAGATAGCGGTCGCCCCGGTCACACACGATAAAGGCGATCACTGCGTTGTCATGCTGCTCGGCAATGCGCAACGCACCAGCCAGGCATCCGCCGGAGGAAACGCCTGCCAGTATGCCTTCTTCGCGCGCCAGCCGGCGCATGTGCGCTTCGGCCTCCTGCTGGCCGATATCCAGGGTGACATCGACTCTTGGCGGTTCAAAAATACTCGGCAGGTAGGCTTCAGGCCAGCGCCGGATACCCGGAATACTGGCACCATCGGCCGGCTGCAGGCCGACAATCTGAATATCGGGGTTTTGCTCTTTGAGGAAGCGGGAAACCCCCATGATGGTGCCGGTCGTTCCCATGGAACTGATGAAGTGGGTCACTTTACCGGCGGTCTGCTGCCAGATTTCCGGGCCGGTGGTGCGGTAATGGGCCAGCGGGTTATCAGGGTTGGCAAACTGATCCAGCGGTTTGCCTTCCCCACGGGAAATCATTGCATCCGCGATATCCCGGGCTTCTTCCATACCGCCTTCCTTGGAGGCGGAAATCAGTTTGGCACCATAGGCGGCCATGGCCTGCTTACGCTCGGCAGAGGCGTTTTCAGGCATCACCAATACCATGGTGTAACCTTTGATCGCGGCCGCCATGGCCAAGGCGATACCGGTATTTCCGGACGTGGCTTCAATCAGCGTATCGCCCGGTTTAATATCGCCGCGCGCTTCTGCTTCCACCAGCATCGACAGCGCCGGGCGGTCCTTGACAGAACCCGCCGGGTTGTTACCTTCAAGCTTGGCCAGCAACGTATTATTACGCCCTGCCGTGATACGCTTCATTCGCACTAGTGGCGTATTGCCAACCACATCTTCTAGCGTGGGATAATCCATCGTGCATTCCTTATCTTGGCCGTTATACGGCATTATATCGGTGCAAGCCTGGGCTGGACAGGTAACCACACTGAATTACTGAGCGCTTTTCATGTCTTTGAATACCCGAGTTCTTGTTGCATTGATGGGCATTCCGCTGATTGTTTATGCCATCATGGCGTGTCTGTTTGTTATTCATAACGATAAAAAAGCATATGACCTGCTGGCCCAACGCCTGCAAAACAGCGGCGAAGTGGTTGCCCTTCCTCTGGCACGGGCGCTGCAGGAAACCGATGCAGACGCCATCGAACAGCTGACCCAGCGGTGGTTTGAACAGATGGGCCTGCGTTCGTTAACTCTGCATGACAGTAACGGAAACCGCTTGATATCGCTGGGCCGTTCGCCACTGGATAGCCGGGCAACACCCCCCGAACACGCCTTTCAGCTTGATGACCAGGCACAGGTCTGGCGGCTGGCCACCGCACTGCCTGCGCTTGCCTCCAATGCTTCTGCTGGCTGGGTCGAAGCGGAACTGGATACTCACTTATTACGCCTGGAGTATTACCGCTGGATCGCGATTTTCAGTCTGGGTGGCATGCTTCTCGGGTTGACACTGTTTCTTATCGCTTTTGCCATCAGCCGCTTCGTGACTCGCCCTCTGGAAGAAGCCAACCAGGCGCTTTACCGCCTTTCACATGGTGATTACCGCTTTATGCTGTCGCCAGCGAAGACGCAGGAACATCGCCAGCTCGTCGATAACATCAATACCCTGGCCGATACCATGCAGCTGGCTCAACACGAAATGCAGGTGCAGATCGAGCAGGCCACCAGCGAGCTGCAGGAGTCCATGGAAACCATCGAAGAGCAGAATATCAAGCTGGATATGGCGCACCGCAGCGCTGTGCGAGCCAACACGGTGAAATCCGAGTTTCTGGCCAATATGAGCCATGAAATCCGCACCCCGTTAAACGGTATTATCGGTTTCTGCCGCTTGCTGGGGCGGTCCAGGCTTGAAGAGCGTCAGCAGGAGTGGTTGCAGCATGTTCACCGTGCCTGCGACAACCTTTTGATGCTGGTGAACGATGTGCTGGATTTCTCAAAGCTGGAAGCCAACCAGCTGACGCTTGAAACTGCCAATGTGGATATGGTCAAGCTGGTCGACGAAGTCGTGGGTCTGCATGCACCCGAAGCCCAGCGTAAGCAGTTACAACTGATCGGCATGGTGTATGACGATGTTCCCACTCCCTTGCAGGGCGACCCGCTAAGAATCCATCAGGTACTCAATAACCTGGTGGGCAATGCCGTGAAGTTCACCCAGCAGGGCGATGTCATCATTCGTGTCATGCTTGACGAGACCGCAGAACCGTTACACGAAGCTCACCACACGGTGCTGCGTATCAACGTCAGCGACACCGGCATTGGCTTGAGCGAAGAACAGCAGCAACAGGTTTTTGGCTTATTTTCTCAGGCAGAACCCAGCCACAGCCGCGAGTTCGGCGGTAGCGGCCTGGGGCTTTCCATCTGCCGCCAACTGATTCAGCGCATGGGCGGTGATATCAGCGTGGAAAGTACGCCAGGACAAGGAACGACATTTTCTTTCACCCTCAGCATGCATGCCAACAATGCAAAGCCGCGTCCGCGTGAGCTGATGCTTTCGCAGCCTGCCATCTGCCTGCAGGAAAGCCACACGCCAACGCGCTTCATGCTTGAGCACCTGATTCAACGCTGGGGCGGTCAGGTCATGCCGCTCACCTCACTGGCGGAATGTCAGTTACTGATCATTGGCGTGTCATTGGAGGAATGCCATTCTTCCTATTGCGAGAAACTCCAGGCCATTATTCAATCGGCCCCCTGCCCGTCTTTGGTGCTGGCCAACAGTCAGGACATTGAAGCAACGGCTTTTCATATGCCCAGGGGCGGCCAGCTACTGTGCAAACCAGTAGGTCGCGATGCCCTGGCGGCCGCCATCCGACAGCAACTGATTACTCACTCTATTGTTCCCACCTCAGCGCTGCCCATCAAGAAGACAGATGATGCGCAGACTCAACAACGCCATGTTCTTGTGGTTGATGACAACACATCTAACCGCGAGCTGCTGCAGGCAATGCTGCACCAGGATGCCATACAGGTAACAGCGGCTGACAGCGGGCATGTCGCGTTGGCACTGGCCAGAGAGGCCAGCCAGCCCTTTGACATGGTGCTGATGGATATCCGCATGCCGGAAATGGACGGCATTCAGACCATGCAGGCTATCCGCCGTCTTGGGGGGCTGTGGGCCTCATGCCCGATTGTGGCGGTAACTGCCCACGCGCTGAATCAGGAGCGCCAGCAGTGGCTTAATGAAGGTATGGACGATGTGCTGATCAAACCGGTGAATGAGCAGCAACTTGAGCAACTGATGCAGCGTTTTCTAGGCATCGGCCTTCCAGTTGAAGCGCCAAGACACCCGCCCCTGCACCCGCAGAATACGCTGCCAATTGTTGACCTGGAACTGGGAGCCAAGCTGATCAACAGCGACGAAGCGAGAGCCTGCCAGCAGTTACTCCAGCTGATTGATACGCTGGACACCACCGAAACGGCGATTACCCGCGCAGTAGCCCGACAGGATGAACAAGCGCTGCTGGAAGCGGTTCATCATCTCAATGGTAGCAGCCGTTATTGTGGCGCGCCTGAACTGGCGTTGCTGGTAGAAACGCTGGAAACCCTGATTCGTACCGGCGGTATGGAAGACGCAAAGCCATTGTTGAACGACCTGTATGCGTCAATCAGGCGCTTGTGCGCCGAACGCTCACGCCTGGAAAGCAGCCAGTATTAAGCGCCGCCCCAGGCGTGCCAGCCGCTGCTATTAATAAGGAGTTCGGTGTCAGCGCTCCAGAATGACAAACGCCAGGGCATAATCGGCTTCATCGCTCAGGCTGATATGCATGGCGTTGACACCCAGCCCATCTGCCTGCGTTCTGGCAGCGCCGTCAAGTAGCAGATACGGTTTACCCAGATCGTCGTTTAACACCTGAATATCACGCCATTGCAAACCGTGACGTAGCCCCGAACCCAGGGCTTTCACAAACGCTTCCTTCGCGGCAAAACGTTTGGCCAGATAGCCAGTCGGTTGCGCATGGCGCGCAAAAAAGGTGAGTTCATCAGGCCCCAGCACACGTTTGGCAAAACGCTCGCCATGGCGTGCAATAGCATGCTCAAAGCGAGCGACGCGAGTAATATCAGAGCCGATCCCGACGATCATTAGTGCCCACAGCAGGCGTGAGAGTCATCATGGTCGTGGTCATGCGCATCCAGCGCAGCCATCAAACCCGCTTCCTGACCGGCAATAATCAGACGCTTCATGTCGCTGACCGCTTCTTTGAGGCCCACGAACAGGGCACGCGCTATAATGGCGTGACCAATATTGAGTTCATTGATGCCCGGAATGGCAGCGATAATCTCCGCATTGTGATAGTTCAGGCCATGCCCGGCATTCACCACCAACCCCGCTTCATTGGCCAGATGGGCCGCCTGAGTCAGACGCTGATATTCCGCCTCGGCAGCCTGGCTACCGATGGCGGCTTCAGCAAACGCTCCGGTGTGTAACTCGATGGTCGGCGCACCGGCACGCACCGCGGCATCAATCTGTTCAGCGTCAGGGTCAATAAACAGCGAAACATCGCAGCCGACGGCAGCCAAACGCTGACATGCCGCCTGGATGGCTGAAAAACCACCGACCACATCAAGCCCTCCCTCGGTAGTCAGTTCTTCGCGCTTTTCCGGCACCAGACATACGTGGGCTGGCCGAACCTCTTCGGCTAACGCCAGCATTTCTTCCGTGACGGCCATTTCCAGATTCATACGGGTATTCAGCACCTCGGCCAACAACCGGACATCACGCGGCTGAATATGTCGGCGGTCTTCACGCAGGTGTACGGTAATTCCATCAGCACCCGCTTCTTCTGCCTGCAATGCTGCCTGGACAGGGTCTGGGTAACGCGTGCCACGGGCCTGCCGCAGGGTCGCAATATGATCGATATTGACGCCAAGTAAAATACGCGGGGGATGCATAACGCCTCCAGCCAGATAGATAGGTAGATAAATAGATAATAAGGGATCAACGTTGCGTGATACAGCCAGCAACGACGTTCAATATTAATCGCGGGTGGAGCCAGGTACAGAAGGCCGCTGCCGACGACGGGCCAGATCCAGCATCAAGCGCCGTGAGCGTAACTCCTGGGTCCCAAGTAAGGGCGCCAGCGCTGCGCGCATCACCATCTTGAGCGCTTGCGCCAGTGCGGGCTGATCCCAGTCACCCTGCTCAATATGTCGCAGGGTGCGCCCTTCCAGCCCACGTTCCGCGGCGATAAAACATCGGCTAGCCGCCTCGAAGCGGTAGCGTTGATGGACATCCAGCGAGCCTCCCTGGGGCGTCGTAAAACGTGGCGTGGCATCCAGCACATCGAGCAGCGACCATTCATAACGACGCAATGCCAGAGCACGCTCGGCGGGCAACGGCAGCGCCTCCAGAAGTGCGGTGTAAAAGGCAAAAACGTCGTTACCGGGAACTTCAAGCGGCAGCAGGCGGGTAGCTATTTCATTGGCATAAAGCCCGCACAGTAACCCTTCCCCTGCCAGTAGCGCCGTATGTCCACGTGACTCCATGACCACCAGGGTTTTCAGCTCACGTTCACCCCGCCAGGTAATAAACAGCGGCGTGAAGGGCTGCAACCGCTGGCGCGCCTTGGTCGTTGGGCGATGAACACCGCGTGCCACGGCCCGTATTCGGCCGTGATTAAGGGTGAGCAGATCGACCAGGGCACTGGTTTCACGATAAGGACGACGATGAAGTAAAAACGCCGGCTCTGGAGTCATACGACCCTCAATCGAGGTCGTAGCCGAGGCTCTTCAGTGCCCGCTCATCGTCTGACCAACCGCGTTTCACCTTGACCCACAGGTTGAGCATGACCTTGGTATCGAGCACACGCTCAATATCCAGACGCGCCTCACGACCAATATTCTTGATCCGCTCACCGTTGTCGCCAATCAGAATGACTTTCTGCCCCTGGCGCTCGACCAGAATCAGAGCACTGATATGGGTGACACGCTCGGTTTCACGAAACTCTTCAATCTCGACGGTGACCTGATAAGGCAGTTCATCGCCTAACTGCCGCATGATTTTTTCGCGAACCAGCTCTGCCGCCATGAAGCGCAGGCTTTTATCAGTGATCTGATCTTCCGGGAAGAAATGTACGCTTTCCGGCAGGTGCTTGGCCACTTCCGTTTCCAGGGTATCCACCTGGGTACCGTGCTTGGCTGAGATCGGAACAATGGCGGCAAATTCACGCCGTGCGCCAACGTCCGACAGCCAGGGCAGCAGCGAGGCTTTATCCTGCAGACGATCAACCTTGTTGACCGCCAGAATGATCGGCGCTTGAACATGTTCAAGACGCTTCAGCACCGCCTGGTCTTCGTCGCTCCAGCGGGTGCGATCAATAATAAATACCACACAGTCCACATCACGCAGCGCCTGAGTGGCAGCCTGGTTCATGAAGTGATTGATCGCCTTGTTGCGATCCTTGGACATGATGTGCATGCCCGGTGTATCCACGTAAACAAACTGGGCGTCACCATCGGTTTTGATACCCATGACCTGATGCCGCGTTGTCTGCGGACGACGTGAAGTAATCGAGACTTTCTGGCCCAGAATACGGTTCATCAATGTTGACTTACCCACGTTGGGGCGCCCAACAATGGCCACAAATCCACAGGTCTGGCTCATTGGGTATCGTCTCCGGAGGGTTCTAGAAAACTCAGGGCTTCGGCGGCAGCCTGCTGTTCAGCGTGGCGGCGGCTCGGCCCTTTGCCGACGGTATGTTGCTCAAGAAGATCGATATGACACTCCACTGTAAACGTTTGTGCGTGGGCTTCGCCCTTTACGGACACAACCTCATAGCGCGGCAGCGCTGCCTGACGAGACTGCAAAAATTCCTGCAGGCGTGTTTTCGGGTCTTTCTGGGTATCCTGCAGGGAAATGCTTTCCAGGCGCTGGTGATACCAGGCCATGACGCGTTCGCGCACAGCGTCCATCCCTGCATCCAGATAAATCGCGCCAATGATAGCTTCAACGGCATCGGCAAGAATCGATTCGCGACGATGGCCGCCGCTTTTCATCTCACCGGAGCCTAATCGCAAGCACTCTCCAAACGCCATCTCACGTGCCAGTTCAGCCAGCGTCTGGCCTTTGACCAAACGGGCCCTTAACCGTGAAAGCTGACCTTCACGTGCCTGGGGAAAGCGTTCAAACAGCGCTTCAGCAATAACAAAATTGACGATCGAGTCACCCAGAAATTCCAGGCGCTCGTTATTACGGCCACCGTAGCTGCGATGTGTCATGGCCAGTTCCAATAAGCCACTGTCGTTGAACTCGTGGCCTATTCGTCGGCAAAAAGCGTTCAAGGGATTACTCACAGGGCTCCTACGTCATTGACGGTTATCAAAGGGAACACACTTAGCCGTCGCTTAATCAATGCGACGCACCTCGCTGAAACTGGGCAGACCACCGTCCCAGTGCATCCAGACGGCAAAGGCACGGCCGACGATATTTTCTTCCGGTACAAAGCCCCAGTAACGGCTGTCATTGGAATGGTCGCGGTTATCGCCCATGGTAAAATAATGCCCTTCCGGCACCTGAACAGCACGCAGCTGAGGTCCAGGGTCACGCGGATTATTGTAAATCTGGTGAGGGGCGTCGTTAAGCTGTTCTTCCAGCAATAACTGCTGTGGCGATGCGTCAGGCGCTTCTTCCAATAGCTGCTTACCGATCCTTTCATCGTTGATGAAGAGCTGTTTGCCTTCATAACGAATAATATCGCCGGGCAGCCCCACGACGCGCTTGATAAAGTTGATCGAAGGGTCCTCAGGAAAGCGGAACACCATGACATCACCACGCTCAGGCTTATCCATTTCCAGAATCTTCTGGTGTGTCACAGGCAGACGCAACCCATAGGCATACTTGTTGACCAGAATGAAATCCCCGACCTCAAGGGTGGGTTTCATCGACCCGGATGGAATCTGAAATGGCTCGACAATGAAGCTGCGCACCACCAATACCACCAGCAGCACAGGAAAAAAGGAGCGTGCGTAATCGACCGGCCAGGGTTCTTTGAGTAATGTTTCACGACTCGCAGGATCAAGGCCTTTTTCACTGGCGGCATCGGCTGCCTCGGTGCGCTGACGACGCTTGGGCCGAAACACCAAAACATCCAGTAAATAAATGGCGCCCGACAGCAACACCGCAATGACCAGCAATAATGAAAAGTCCATGGGGGCTATATATCCCTAATCGTTAACCTTGAGCACAGCGAGGAAAGCATCCTGGGGAATTTCTACCCGCCCGACCTGCTTCATGCGTTTTTTACCTGCTTTCTGTTTTTCAAGCAGCTTTTTCTTACGTGATACATCGCCACCATAGCACTTGGCGGTGACATTTTTACGCAATGCCTTAACCGTCGAGCGGGCGACTACCTGACCACCAATCGCTGCCTGAATCGCCACATCAAACATCTGACGCGGAATCAGTTCTTTCATTTTTTCCACCAGCAGGCGTCCACGGGAATGCGCATGATCACGGTGAATAATGACAGCCAGTGCATCAACCTTGTCGCCGTTAATCAGGACATCAAGCCGCACCAGCTTGGCCGCTTCGAAGCGTTCGAAGTTATATTCAAGCGACGCATAGCCTTTGGAGATGGACTTGAGCCGGTCAAAGAAATCCATGACCACTTCAGACATTGGCAGTTCATAGGTCAGCTGGATCTGGTTACCCAGAAACTGCATATCCAACTGAGTACCACGACGCTGCTCGCACTCCGCGATCACATTGCCCACGTAATCCTGCGGCACCAGGATACTGGCACGCACGATGGGTTCGCGCATTTCTTCAATATCCGCCAGGTCAGGCAGCTTGGACGGGTTGGAAACGTACTGGATATCGCCATTCTTCAACGCCAGCTCGTACACCACCGTGGGAGCCGTGGTCAGCAGATCAAGGCCATACTCACGTTCCACGCGCTCCTGAACGATCTCCATGTGCAGCGTGCCGAGAAAACCTACACGGAAACCAAAGCCCAGCGCATCCGAGTTTTCAGGCTCATATTCCAGCGACGCATCATTAAGCGCCAGCTTTTCCAATGCGTCACGGAAGTCTTCATAGTCATCGGCACTGACCGGAAACATCCCCGCGTACACCTGCGGTTTGACCTTCTGGAAACCCGGCAGACGCTCGACATCCGGCGTCTTGGCGTGGGTAATGGTATCGCCGACAGGCGCGCCATGAATATCCTTGATACCGGCGACCAGAAACCCGACTTCCCCCGCGCGGAGGATGTTGGTTTGCTTGCGCAGCGGCGTAAAAATACCCACTTCCGTCGCGCCCCAGTCACGCCCGGTCGACTTGATGCGAACTTTGTCTCCCTTGCGCAAGGTGCCATCAAACACGCGAATCAGTGACACGACGCCCAGATAGTTGTCGAACCAGGAGTCAATAATCAACGCTTGCAGCGGTCCATCACGATTTCCCTTGGGCGGAGGAATATCACGCACCAGGCGTTCCAGCAACGCATCAATACCAATGCCGCTTTTCGCCGACACCTGACAGGCATCCGTCGCATCGATACCGATGATTTCCTCTATTTCCTGGGCAACGCGGTCCGGGTCTGCCTGAGGCAAGTCAATCTTGTTGAGAACCGGCAATACTTCAAGCCCCTGTTCAACCGCTGTGTAGCAGTTAGCCACGGACTGCGCTTCGACCCCTTGCGCCGCATCGACCACCAGCAGTGCACCTTCACAGGCATACAGGGAACGCGAGACTTCATAGGAGAAATCCACGTGGCCCGGCGTATCGATAAAGTTAAGCTGGTAAACCTCACCGTCAAGCGCGTGATAGTCCAGCGTCACCGACTGAGCCTTGATGGTAATGCCACGCTCGCGCTCAATATCCATGGAATCAAGCACTTGCTCTTTCAGCTCACGCTCGGTTAGCCCCCCACAGGTCTGAATCAATCGGTCCGACAGGGTGGATTTCCCGTGGTCGATGTGGGCAATAATAGAGAAATTACGTATTTTGCTGAGATCTTTAGAATTTTCTTGATTCATTTGCCGACGAAGTCCGGTCTGTGTACGCAGCCATGCACAGCGTTATGAACATGCTAATGGGCGCTAGAAAATAAAATTGGGAGGTATTGTACACTGGCGAGGCTGGGCTGTCGTCATATCGCCCGGACTGACTGCAATGAGAATTCCCTTAGAGCAGCCCTCAACCCAAAGCAGAATTATGACTCACGCTATTAATACGTGACCTATACATCATTTATGCATAAAGTAAGCCCTGAAAAGAAGCAGCGGGCTGATGCTTTCGAGCTGACTCAACAACGCTTTCAACTGTCTGCGTTGGTTCTTCCTGCCAGCAAAAGTTGTTGCGTCATCACCCCGTTAACGCAGGTTCCTACACTGGATAATGTGTGACTATTGATGATCGCTCAGAAGAAACATTCTTATGATTAACGTTGAGCAGATGGCCGCGGTATTAAAGGCCCTCCCGGACCCTGCTTTTATCCTGTCTCGAAGCGGCAAATATGTCGCAGTATTCGGCGGCAGCGATTCCCGCTATTACCACGACGGCACTGGCCTCGTTGGCCTCTACATTCCTGAACTTGTCAAACCGGCAAAGGCAAACTGGTTTCTTCAACAGATTGATCGGGCACTGAGCTCACGAAAGTTACTGGTTGAAGAATACGAACTGAGCAACAAAGATGTAAAAGGCCTGCCAGATGAAGGCCCCGAGGAACCCATATGGTTTGAAGGGCGCATTCAGGCTCTGGATTTTCTGGTAGATGATGAAGCGGTGGTTCTTTGGGTAGCAAGTAACATTTCAGAGCGGCATAAGCTGGAAACCCAACTTCGCGAATTAAGCGATACGGATCAGCTCACCGGCCTTTTCAACCGCAGGAAACTGGAACGTGACCTGACGCTTCACTACGAATCCTTCGTACGCAATGGCACGCCAACTTCCATCCTGATGTTTGACTTGGACAATCTTAAGAAAATCAATGACTCCCAGGGGCATCATGTTGGCGATGAAATGATTATGGCCGCCGCCAACATTTGCCGATCAGAGCTTAGAAAAACTGATACGGCCTGTCGCTTTGGGGGGGATGAGTTTGTCCTGGCTCTTTTCAATACGGAACATGAAAAGGCAATGCAAACGGCCAGACGCTTGAATCAGTGTCTTAGAAAGGCGTTAAGCCGATTTTCAGTGGATGATACTATCGTCACGGCCAGCATTGGCGTTACCGCCATGATACCGACAGACCGTTCCTACGAAGACACGCTAAAACGTGCCGATATAGCCCTTTATGAAGCCAAGGGACTGGGCAAAGATAGAGTCGTACCGGCCTAAAAAAAGCCACCCGGCAAGCTGCACTGGGTGGCCTCTTTACTTTCGGCCGTCAGGAATACCTTTAACGGCAGGTCATAAACGCTTATTCAAGGCGCAATGCCACAAACAGCGAACGACCATCGCGGAAAAGACGCAGCGGTATTGCCCGATCACCCGGCAGTTCTGCAACAATATCGCGCATTTCTTGCGCTGACGTCACGATGCGGTGATCAATACTGACCAGAATATCGCCGCGCTTCAGGCCAGCCTGGGAAGCGATGCTTTGCGGTTCAACTTCAACCACCTCAACGCCACCCTGAACATTCAGACGCTCACGGGTTGGTTGGTCGATTTCGCGAACAACAACCCCCAGGCTCGTCTGGTTATCACTGTTAGCCAATCCACTTTCGTCTTCACTGTTGGGCCAGCGTCCCAGTTCAACTTCCTGGGAGACTTCCTCACCATCACGCAGCAGCAACAGATTCACTTCATCACCAGGCGCCACTCGGCCGATCAGACGCGGCAACGCACTGGACCGGTCGACTTCTTCACCATTGACCTCAAGGATGACATCTCCAGCAAGGAGCCCTCCTTCGGCGGCTGGTCCTTCAGGGTCAAGATCAGCGATCAGCGCCCCTTTGGCATCATCCATGCCGAACGACTCCGCCAGATCGCGGGATACCGGCTGAATCATGACCCCCAGCCAACCGCGGTTCACACGGCCGTCCTCACGCAACTGGTCGGCAACATCCATGGCAACGTTAATCGGAATAGCAAAAGAAACCCCCATAAAGCCACCGCTGCGGGTAAATATCTGGGAGTTGATACCGACGACTTCGCCATCAAGATTAAACAACGGACCACCGGAATTCCCCGGATTAATCGCCACGTCTGTCTGGATAAAAGGCACATAAACATCGCGTGGCAGCGTGCGATTGATCGCACTGACGATACCGGCAGTGACGGAATGGTCAAAACCAAACGGCGAGCCAATGGCAGCGACCCATTCGCCCACTTTCAGCTCGTCAGAATCGCCCAATTCCAGCGTTGGCAATTCATCAACATCGACTTTCAGCAATGCCACATCAGTTTGGGTGTCGCTGCCAACAAGCTGTGCAGGCAGTTCGCGGCGATCATTCAGGCGAACAAGAATTTCATCAGCTTCATTGACGACGTGCGCATTGGTCAGAATGTAGCCATCTTCACTGATTATAAAACCCGACCCAAGGGACTGGCGTTCCTGACTGCGACCCCGACCACCTTCACTGGGTGGCACTGGGAAACGATCGCCAAAGAAGTGACGGAAAATCTCGGGAATGTCTTCATTACCAAAGCCATGAAACGAAGGTGCGCTCCGGCTCTGTATCGTACGACTGGTAGAAATATTGACAACCCCAGGGGCTGCGTCTTCAACAAGTTCCGTAAAATCAGGGAGAGAGTTGGCCTGCGCACTGGCACTCAGTGACAGCATAATAGCCAGACTCCACCCCATTACAGCAGGCACAATCAAACGTTTCATGAATAGCTCCTAAATGACAACGTTGTTCACGTTAACTGTTCTCACTAACAGGCCATAATGAGACATCAGGGAGTGATGACAGGTTTCAGGCAATTGATAAAAAACCTAAAAAATCAAACGCGGCCGAAAACGCTCCATGACGTTTCCTAGCGTATATTTAAGGGCTACCAAGGTTGCTATCAAGGCAATAAAAAAGAGTGCGGGAGCACTCCAGGAAGGCAGATTAGGTAAATCATACAACGACACAGCCCCCGACAGAACCAATGCCAGGAGTAGCGGAATCGTATAAACAAAAAGGGATAACATTGTTAGCGAAGTGGCGGGCAGACCTACCGTCACTTCGCTCCCGATGGGATACAGATGCGGACCAGATTCAGTGCCGTAACCTACTGACGGGGCCTCGGATTGCGATGCATTGTGCGCCTGTGGTGGAAAAGAAACCTCAATCAACCACTGCCGACGCTGGGCAAAAAGCCCTGCACCGCAACCTGCACCCTGTTCACAGCGCTTGCATCCGGCTTGCCGATTGACAGCCACTCGAAGCCCTTCGGGAGTATGCGCCACCACGGTTGCGAGGCGGCGGGTTTCAGAATATGCGTCGCGGGTCATGACGATAGTTCAGATGTCAGATTCGGCGATTACTGAGCAGCGCTCGAAGAAGTCGCTGACCAGGTATCGCTGGTTTCAGTCTGCTCCAGGCTCTGTCCATGTTCTTCAAAGTAGGACTGCAGAAGACGCAACTGCTCACTGTCCATCGCGAATGATTGAATATTCATGGTAGAGGCAGGCTGCACATTGGGCATAGTCATACCATTTTGCCCCACTGTCATAAAGCCGCTGTTAGATACCTGACCGTTCACCCTGAACGGCGTCTGTTCAAACACAGGTACGTCGCTAACCACAGCGTTGGGCGTCGACAGCGAGGAAAGATTCACTGGCTGCACCTGTTGCGTCGCACTGACAGAGCTGGGTGCACTGCTGGCAACACTATCAGACTGCTCTAGCGTGTCGGAGCCGCTGTTAAAATACTGAACGCCCGTAATTACCATCAGAGAAACCGTTGCGGCTATCCCCGCCCCTCGTGCTAACGAGAATGATGATTTACGCGATTTTGAAGCAACGTCTGTCGAAGCAACGTCTGTCAAGGAGGCATCATTACCAAGCGGTACGGGCTCATCCTGAAGTCGCGCCATGACACCAGCGGAAAGATCCACGCTGACATCAATATCCCGATCACGTTGCATAAGGCTACGGGCCAGATGATAGCGCCGCCAGGTATCGGCCGAATCACTGTCGCTGGCCAAAGCCTTCAGTACCCGACGCAACTCCAGCTCATCACTTTCACCATCCATTAATGCTGAAAGCGATTCATGCGTGTTCTGACTCATACTTTACATCCTCACAATAATCCGGGGGCATGATCATCAACCTGAACGTCATGCAGTGAAATCATCCGTGACGTTCATTACAGCGCTTGGCTCATAGAGCACAATGCTATCGGCACCTTGACATGCTTCCCCAATCCAAGACCCTGACGTCTTCCCACCGTTGTGGGATGGTGGCTGCCTTCATTGGGCAGCCTTATTGGCTAACTTGCCTACTCTAGGACGCTGGATTTTCGTAACAGTTCAATACAATTTCGTAATCCAGCAAAAACATTTCCCATCGCAGTGTTTCCAATGACAACACGTCCAGCAGCAATGTTTCATTAACAATGCATCAGCAGCACTATTTCAATAAAAACACAACACTAACAATGCCTTAGCAACAAAATTTCGGATTCAGCGCAACCTATATCTCGTCGCGGCTGTTGCGAGTCGTGGTCACCAGAGGACGAATATGCTCATCCACGGCTTCACGTGCACGGAAAATACGCGAGCGCACGGTACCTACCGGGCACTGCATAATCTGGGCAATATCTTCATACGCCAGGCCATCCAGCTCACGCAGGGTAATGGCAGTGCGCAAATCATCCGGCAGATTTTCTATTGCCTCGTAGACGGCAGCCTCAAGCTGATCACGCGCAATGGCGGCTTCCGGCGATTCGCTGTCGGCAAGTCGTCCGCTTTGGTCAACAATTTCAGCATCGCTGATATCAACATCACTGCCCGGCGGACGGCGGCTACGAGACACCAGATGATTTTTCGCGGTATTGATGGCGATACGGTACATCCAGGTGTAGAAAGCGCTTTCTGAACGAAAATTTCCCAAGGCACGGTAAGCCTTGATAAACGCTTCCTGAGCAACGTCCTGAACTTCCGAATGGTCATGCACATAGCGACCAATCAAGCCGATGATCTTGTGCTGATATTTCTTGACCAGAAGATCAAACGCCTGGTTATCGCCTTTCTGCGCCCGCTCGACAAGCTGTTGGTCTGTCTCACGAGTGTCCATGCACACGCTCCTCTTGCAAACACTCCTCTGATCCGTCTAGCGGCGCGGAGGTATCCTGATACGGTCCCTGATCATTCTGGGCATTCACGGCAAGCGGCATAGCGTCCCTTGGGCATGTGGTTTAACAGTTCACACAAACAGACGACCAATTTTCACGTCGCTGACAGCATTCG
The DNA here is from genome assembly GCF_052983955.1 of Halomonas sp. LS-001. Lineage (NCBI taxonomy): Bacteria > Pseudomonadati > Pseudomonadota > Gammaproteobacteria > Oceanospirillales > Halomonadaceae > Halomonas > Halomonas sp. LS-001. The sequence continues at coordinate 1,452,653 of NZ_CM129816.1, read as the reverse complement.
CCGTCAGACATCGGCACGGCCATCGAATTTAAAGTGAGTAGTGTTACGCGTTCTGGCCTTTGCATCAAGCGGTTGAGTCGGTGATCTGCCCAAGCCGTCTGTCAGTTTCCATGACAATTGGTTTTTGATCACTGGCCAAGCGATGGCAGGCACTATAAAGTTGCAACTACTTTGACTTATCAAGATTATTTCAGAACCACGTCATTAACCCTCGTTCAATTACAGGTAGCAAGATGTCAGAACAGCAGGTGAATAACCTAAACGTGCTCGCTCAGGACGTACTCATTACACCGGAAGCCCTCAAGAAAGCCGTTCCCCTGACCGATCAGGCTGAACGCTCCGTCATCGAGGGCCGTCAAACCATCCAGAATATTCTCGACGGCAAGGACCCGCGCCTACTGGTTGTCGTTGGTCCGTGCTCCATTCACGATGTCAACGCTGCCAAAGACTACGCCAAGCGTTTACGTGAGCTGGCTGACAAGGTCAGTGATAGCCTGTATATCGTCATGCGCGTCTATTTTGAAAAGCCACGTACCACTGTCGGCTGGAAAGGCCTGATCAACGACCCGCATCTGAATGACTCCTTTGAAATCGAGGAAGGCCTACATATTGCCCGTCGTTTGCTGGTCGATCTGGCAGAAATCGGCTTGCCTCTGGCCACTGAAGCCCTTGATCCGATTTCTCCTCAGTACATGCAGGATTGCATCAGCTGGTCGGCCGTCGGTGCGCGCACCACCGAATCCCAGACTCACCGGGAAATGGCGTCTGGCCTTTCAGGGCCGGTCGGCTTCAAAAACGGCACGGACGGCAGTCTCGATGTTGCCATCAATGCCCTTCAATCGGTTGCCAGCCCGCACAACTTCCTGGGCATCAACCATGAAGGCCAGGTCGCCATCATTCGTACCCGTGGCAATGCTTACGGCCATGTCGTGCTGCGCGGCGGTAACGGCAAGCCCAACTACGATAGCGTGAGCGTAGCGCTGGCAGAAAAAGAGCTCAAGAAAGCTGGCCTATCGCCCAACATCATGATCGACTGCTCGCATGCCAACTCCAACAAGGACCCGGCATTACAGCCGTTGGTGCTTGAAAATGTCACCAACCAGATTCTGGATGGCAACACGTCGATTATCGGCTTGATGGTCGAGTCGAACATTGGCTGGGGCAATCAGAAAGTGCCTGCCGATCTGAGCCAGCTCACCTACGGCGTTTCCATTACCGATGCCTGTATCGACTGGGATGCCACCGTGAAAGCGTTCACTGAAATGAACGAAAAACTGGCGGCCACACTCGCCAAGCGAATCAGCGCTTAACGAGAAGGCCCGATTGGTTAGTGTCAGTAAGAAACAGCCAATCGGGCATCTCAGGCAATTTCGCGCCGAAACGGCGGCAACGCATCCAGCAGCGCCTTGCCGTAGCGGCGCGTCAGAACCCGTCGATCCAGTAACGTAATCCGCCCTCTATCGCTTTCCTTGCGAATCAATCGCCCGCAGGCCTGCACCAGCTTGATGGACGCATCGGGAACACTGATCCGCATAAAGGCATTTCCGCCCTGACTTTCTATCCACTCTGCCAGGGTCGCGCCGACCGGGTCATCCGGCACGGCAAACGGCAACCGCGTAATCACCACATGCGTCAAATAGTCGCCGGGCAGATCAATCCCTTCTGCAAAACTTGCCAGCCCGAAGATGATACTGCCCTTTCCGGCATCCACCGCATGACGATGACGCTCCAGCAATTCCCGCTTGGGCAGAGCATCCTGCGCCAGCACCCGCGCCTTAACAGAGGCAGGCAGAGATTTCTCGACCGCCCGCAACTGTGCCCGCGAAGAAAACAGCACCAGCGTTGCCTCGTCGTCCCCAAGGTCGGTCACAAAATCTACAATCGCCTGTTCATGTACCTCACGGTTGCTCGGGTCTTGTGCCGCCTGCGGCACGCTAAGCACTGCATTGGCGTAATCAAACGGGCTGGGTAGCGCCTGATAACGGTAGCGGCTGGCCAGACCGGCCCGCTCCTGAAGCCGTTCAAAACGCCCCAGCGCGGTGAGCGTGGCCGAGGTCACCACGGCACCATGACAGCGCCCCCATAAATGCTTTGCTAACGTAGGGGCAGCCGATACCGGACTTGCCGAAAATTCAATATCTGCTTCGCCATTGACGCGGTTCAACGTTATCCAGCGGGCACTTGGCGGGGCATTCGCCGGATCCACCGCCCCCATTGCCGTCCATAGCGCATGGGCGTCATCTGCCCGGCCGTGCACCAGCGCCACCAGGGGCAGCCAGGCTTCCGCCTGTTCGCGGTCAAGCCCGGTCTGCTTATCCGGGTCCAGGCTCTCGCGCAGAATGTCACCGATACTTTCCAGGCTACGCGCCAGGGTCGCAAACACCGTGACCAGCTGGCTGGCTTGCTCGCGCAACGCTTCGGGTGCCTTGCCCCCTTCAAAGCGCATCTGCTTGAAGGTTTCATCATCGTGTAACCCATTGGGGCGCTCGGCCAACTGATAGCCGGTCTGGAACACATCCCCGAGCAGCGGCTCCAGCGCCTGAAGCGTATCCGGCAATGTCGCCAGCAGGCGTGCAACGGTGTGCTGGGCACCTAATGCCTGGTTGAGTTCAGTCAGGCTACCCTTGAGGGTTTTAATCCAGCCCAGACAACCGTGCACGGCGAAACGATGCGCAAAATGCGACAGCGCTTTATCCGGCAGATGGTGGCCTTCATCAAAGATAAAAATGGCATCTTCGGGCGCTGGCAGAATGGCACCACCGCCAAGTGACAGATCCGCCAGCACCAGATCGTGATTGGCAACGATCACATCGGCTTCTTCCAGATCACGCCGTGCGCGAAAAAAGGCGCACGCGGCGAAATGCCCACAGCGGCGATTGGTGCACTGACGATGATCGACTGTCAAACGTCGCCAGCTCTGGGCATCAATGCTTTCCGGCCAGCTATCCCGGTCGCCCTGCCACTCGCCCTTCCCATAGGCGTCGACCATCTCCTTCGCCAGCGCCTCAAACTCGCTGTTGCCCGACTCCATATCCTGCTCGAACAGTGACATGGCGGGATTAGGCTCGCTACCTCCCGATGCCTGATCAAGGCGCGCCACGCATACATAACGGCCCCGCCCCTTGGCCAGCGCATAACGAAAGGCCAGCCCGCTGTGGCGGGCAAGCATGGGAAGGTCCTGATTAAGCACCTGCTCCTGGAGCGCAATCGTCGCCGTGGAGATAATCAGGCGCTTTCCCTGGGCTTTGGCAATCGGCAAGGCCGACAGCAGGTATGCCAGGGTTTTACCCGTACCCGTGCCAGCTTCCAGCACGCACACATGCGTATCGTTCTGGCGCTTGCCTTCGTCATCCATGCTGATACCGCCCAACGTTCGGGCGATTTCTGCCATCATCAGGCGCTGGCCATAGCGAGGGGTCAGCGACAGCTTTTCCACCACCTGACGATAGGCCGCCTGAATTTCGCCTTTTAGCGCGTCATCCAGCATAAGGCTTAAAGCAAACCTTCCGGCGGATGTTCGCAGGGCAGTTTTTCATCGATATAGCGTTCGATTTCCGGCAGCGAGAAGGCATCTTCTTCACCCACAAAGCTGATGGAGACACCTTTTGCGCCTGCCCGGCCAGTCCGCCCAATACGGTGAACGTAATCTTCGGGGTCTTCCGGCAAGGTGTAATTAATGACGTGGCTGACATCATCGATATGAATCCCACGACCGGCCACATCGGTTGCCACCAACACCTGAATTTCCCCTTCGCGGAAACGCTCAAGCGTTTTGATGCGCTGTGCCTGGGGCACATCACCCGACAGCATGGCCGCATTAATGCCGGCTTTGGCCAACACGTCATTGAGCTTGCGAACCAGGTCACGACGGTTACCGAACACCATCACACGCTCGAAGCTTTCCTGCTCCAGCAAGCTGACCAACAGGCGCTGCTTGTCATCGTCAGACACCATATAGACACGCTGATCAATGTCCGCCTGGTTTTCGATGGTGACTTCGATTTCCACATGCGCAGGGTCGACCGTCCACTGGCTGGCCAGATTCAGGATGTCTTCCGTAAAGGTGGCGGAAAACAGGAAGGTCTGACGCGCGTCTTTGCTGGGCGTGTAACGAATGATACGTTTCACGTCCGGAATAAAGCCCATCGACAACATGCGGTCGGCTTCATCCAGCACCAGCACTTCCACTTCGCCGAGGTCGATATCCTTCTTCTGATGGAAATCCAGCAGACGACCGGGCGTTGCCACCAGAATATCGATTTTCTTACCAAGGCTGTCGCGCTGCTTCTGGTAATCCATCCCACCAACGACGCTAGCCACATTCAGCTTGGTAAAGCGCGCCAGGGCACGGGCATCTTTTTCAATCTGCAGTGCCAGTTCACGCGTAGGTGCAATCACCAAGGCACGCGGCGCGCCCTGTTTCTGGCCATCCGGCGTCGGCTCTTCGAGAAAATACGCCAGCATGGAAATCAGAAAGGCGGCCGTTTTCCCGGTACCGGTTTGCGCTTTACCCACAATATCGCCACCCAGCAGGGTCTGGCGAAGCGCTTCGGCCTGAATCGGCGTGCAGTATTCAAACCCTTGGGCATGAATGGCACGCATCAGGGGTAGCGGCAGATCAAAATCGTGAAAGCGCCATTTGCCCGCGACGGCGGGAACCTGAAACTGGCGAAGATCCCAGCTTGATTGGCGACGACGCGGCTTGCGACGACGACGTTTAGGTTTACGGTTCTGGGCCGATGCGGGGGTCTGTTCCGGCTCGCTCATAGGCTCTCTATTCGTTCGTTGCGGTGAATGTTACGGACTGATGTTACTTACGGATATTGCGTACCGTTCTAAGTTCTAGGGGCGTCATTGTAACAGGCTTTGCGCGCGGGGCACCCTATCTGGTTCGAGTTCTCCATGTGCGATGGCGTTCAGGCTGTTAGAATGGCCGCTGACACCAACGCCCCTAACTTTTGTGGAGCGCTATAAATGACACGCAAGAAAAAAACCCGTTCACTGGCCGATAAAGTGACCATCCGTACGGGTCGCCGTAAAGACTTCAAAAAATGGCGCCATGACAACCCCGATCAGGTCGCCCCTTCGCGGCGTTTTGTGGCGAAAAAGCAGCAGCAACGCAAGTTGCAGGCAGCGCGCAAAATGGCCCGTCAGGAAAGCGGCCAATCGATACAGATTCATCCCGAAGGAAAGGATAACAAAGAGGACTCATGATGCGGCTGGTTTCCTTTAACATCAACGGCATTCGCGCACGGCTTCATCAGCTTCAGGCATTGATTGATCAACTCAATCCTGATGTGATTGGCCTGCAGGAAACCAAGGTGCATGACGACGCCTTCCCAAGCGACGCGGTCGAGGCCATGGGTTACCATGTTTTCTATCATGGCCAGAAAGGTCATTACGGCGTGGCGCTGATGTGCCGCCAGCAACCTCAGGCGGTTTTCCGTGGCTTTCCCGATGATGAGGAAGAGGCCCAGCGGCGTATGATCGGCGTGCGCCTGCTTGCCGATGATGGTGAAGCGGTGACCGTCTGGAATGGCTATTTTCCGCAGGGAGAAAATATCTCCCACCCGACCAAGTTCCCGTATAAGGAACGCTTTTATCAGCAGCTGGCGCGCCTGCTGGACAAGCAGCATCGCCCCGATGAACGACTGGCGGTAATGGGTGATTTCAACATCTCGCCGGAAGACCAGGATATCGGCATTGGCGAGCCTAACCGCAAGCGCTGGCTGCGCGAAGGAAAAACCAGTTTTCAGCCGGTTGAGCGGGAATGGCTTGGTGGCATCAAGGCCTGGGGGCTAACGGATAGCTACCGCCTGATGCACCCGCAGCGCAACGATCATTTCAGCTGGTTTGATTACCGCTCCAAAGGGTTTAACGACGACCCGAAACGGGGGCTGCGTATCGACTATATTCTGGTCACCCAGCCGCTGGCGGAAAATGTGACCGGCGCTGACATTGATTACCCGTTACGCGCCATGGAAAAGCCCTCCGACCATGCGCCAACCTGGAGCGATTTTGCTATAACGCTCAAGGATGCTGAGAGCTAGTCAAAGCAGAGCTAGTCAAAATTAGCCAGCCACTGCTGCGCCTGTTGGTCGCCAAGGTTGGCGGCATTGGTCAGTGCTTCTTGCGCTTCGGCATCCTGCCCCCAGCTGTAAGCCAGCTGGCCATATTGACGCCAGTCATCTGCTGCCTGAGTCAGTTCAGCAAGGGCTTCCCAGGCATTCAGGGCTTTTTCGACATGCCTGGCTTGCTGCCAGGCGTTTGCCAGTAAGCGCAATGTTGGCTCATCACGCGCCAGCGCGCCTTCCTGGATGGCGGCTTCCAGGTGCTCGCCCGCTCGGGCTGGCGTGCCACCTGCCAAGTGCAAACGGATTAACGTCAAGCGGTCCCCAACGCTTTGGAACTTGCCCAACTGCCATGCCATTTCCCATACGCCTGCCGCAATGCCCGCCTGACCCGCCTGCTGAGCAAGCCCGGCTGCCTGACGCCAGGCGTCTGGGTCGCTGTCTGCATGTAGCCCTTCCAGCAGGCCGTCAAGTGCCAGTGCATTTTGCCCGGTCTGGCGGAATACCGCGATCGCCAGCGTCTGCTGCGAGGCATTCAAGTCGCCCGCTTCCATTAGCGGCGCTAGCCACTCAGCCGCCGCCTCCCAACGCGCTTCTTCCGCCAGCAGGCGCACCAGCTTCCAGGCAGTCGCAGTGTAATCCGGATGATCAGGCTGGCCGTTCAACCACTGCTCATAGAGTTCAATGGCCGACGTTGTCTGCCCGGCCGTTCGGCGCAGCGATGCCTCATTACGTAGCCACTTGGCTTTCTGGGTACTGGGTACGTAACGCCGTTGCTGTGCGCTGGCCAACTCGTCAGCAGCAGCGCTGTAGTCTTCCTGGTGTGACAAAGCGCTGGCTGCCAATTGATGATACAGCGCACTGGCCCACTGATCGGCTCGGTTGCCACTGGCAAGGCGCGTCGCCTGGGAGCGTGCATGACGGATAATACGCGTGAGCGCATCGCTGTCAACGTCACCATTTGTCTGCTCAGCTAACTGGCTTTGCAGCCCGTTAAGGTCGCGAATAATGTCACCCGGCAGGGGTTCACTCGCCTGGGTGACAGCACTCAGCATACTTAGTAAGACAATTCCCACCCAACGCTGCATATCGGTTCCTCGACTCGTTCCTCAACGGGTTACCTTAACTGGCTATCTTAATTGAAATTCTATGCGTTGCGTGGCGCGGCGTAGCTGTTGGCTGGGTTCGAACTGCCAACGTGCAATCGCCTGTCGAGCCGCATCTTCAAACACGCGGCTCGGCTGCGCACGCGTAACCTGAATTGAGGCGCTATCAACACTTCCATTTCGGCGGATGACAAAGTCCAGTTCAACAAAGCCTTCCATACCACGCCGCTGAGCCCGTCGCGGATACTCAGGGTTCACACGGCTGGTCGGCGCGACCTGCCCAACGCTGACAGGCTCATTCGATGGCGCCGGTTGTACCGCAGGTGCCGTCTCCCGCTGTGCCGTGGCGGGTGCTGGTGATGGTGCCGCCGTTTCAGCTGGCTGTGGCGCAGGGGCCGGCTGGGGTGACGGTGCCGGCTGAGGCGTTGGTTTGGGAGTCGGCTTGGGCGTTGGCTTTGGAGCCGGTTCAGGCGCTGGTTGCGGCGTCGGCTCTGGCGTCGGTTCTGGCTTGATCTCGGTAAGCTCAGGCAGCTCGGTCTCCAGCTCGACCGGCTCGACGGGCTCTTCCGGCAGCGCCACCTCAGGCAAGGTGATATTGCTCTCAGCCATGGGCGTTGGTGCGGGTGCAGGCGCTGGCCTGGGTGGCGGTGTCGCTGGCGCAGCTTCCGAGGGCGCAGGCGGTGGTGCATCCTGCTGAGGTGCCACTTCGGGCGCATCGACCAGGGTCATTGACATAGTCATCTCGGGCGTCTCCTGAGGACGCTCTGGCGGTGCGACCAGCAGGGCCAGCATCCAGAACAGACCAACGGCCAAGGCGATGCCGCCGAACATTGAGAGGACATGGCGTATCATGGCCCACTCCGGCTCGCGGCAACGGCAATCTGGTCAACGCCTGCCTGTTTGAGACGATCCATCACTTCAATCAAGAGCCCGGTGGTGGATTCTCGGTCTGCCTGGATCACCACGGCGCCATCATCGGTCAACATATCGGCCACCTGCTGGCCGATACGATGAACGTCTACCGGCTTGCCATCGACCCACACAGCGCCTTCCGGTGTCACCGCAATCAGCACCTGCGCATCAGGGCGCGGGCTGGCGGCTGAGGACTCAGGACGCTCTATTTCTACCCCGCTTTCCTTGATAAAGCTGGTCGTCACGATAAAGAAGATCAGCATGATAAAGACAACGTCCAACATTGGCGTCAGGTTGACTTCATTGCTATCGGCCATGGGGTCTGTGGAACGGCGTCTACGCATCTTTTTCCTCCAGGGCACGCGCTAAGCGGTCATGCAGCCGCTGATCTTCGCGGCGTATCACATGCTCTAAACGACTAATAAACAGCAACCCCACCACGGCAATTGCCATGCCGGTCAGCGTCGGCAAGGTGGCACGGGCAACGCCGTCAGCCATTGCCCGCGCCTGGTGGGTATCACTCAATGAAAGGCTATCGAACACTGCAATCATGCCGGTCACCGTGCCCAGCAGGCCCAGCAGCGGGCATAACGCCACCAGCAGTTTGAGCCAGGGCAAAGGGCGGCGCAGTTTCGCCACCAGCGCCTGTGTCCAGACACTGCGTAACGTGCGCGCACTCCAGCTACGGTGGTCACTTCGTGCGGTCCAGCGGCGAATCAGCTGACGGCGAGCCCGCCGCCAGCTGAAACGGTAATACCACCAACGCTCGATCGCCATCCCGAACACCAGTACAGCCACCAGCGCCAGCACGACCAGCACGACCCCTCCGGCATCCAGTAGCCGTTCAACAGGAGCAAGCCAAAGCGGTAAGGTGGGCATATTAATTCACCGCTCGCGCATTCGCGGTTGACTGCGCTTCAAGGTGGTCTGCCAGGGTGGCGCTGGCTTCGCCTTCAATCACCTGGGTAATCAAGCGGCTGCGGCTGGCCAGCGCCGTTTGTGCAAACAGCAGTGGCACGGCAGTCACAAGCCCCAACACCGTGGTGACCAGCGCCTGACTGATACCCCCTGCCATTAACTGCGGGTCGCCGGTGCCAAATACGGTAATCGCCTGAAACGTCACAATCATACCGGTCACGGTGCCCAGCAGGCCCAGCAACGGCGCAATTGCCGCCAACAGTTTAACGATCGGCTGGCCCCGCTCGATACGCGGCAACTCAGCCAGCACGGCTTCATCAAGCCTGGCTTCCAGCGCTTCGGGAGCCTGGTGTTTGTCCATGTCCTTGAAGCGCGCCAGCACACGGCCAAGCGGATTATTGGCTTGCGGTTGATCCAGCGCCTTACGCTGACGATGCACGCGAGTGCTGATCACCAACAAATACACATACTGAACCAGCGCGACCAGTAAACCCAGGCCACCAAGCGCCACGACCACGTAACCTACGTAGCCGCCCTGCTGAAAGCGTTCCCACAGGCTGGGCCGCTGAGTCAGCGCTTCCAGTACGCTGCCTTGAGTCGGGTCAATCGCAAACATACGGCTTTCGCCCTGATGATAGGCCGCCAGCGCATTACGAATATCTGACGGCGTGCGCGGCATTTCAGCTAACCCACCTTCATCCTGACCTTTTCTGAGCAATGCGGTTTGCGTGAACGCAGCAAAATCCCCCAGACGCACCACGCTACGCGGCTCAATCTCGCCGCTGACATCGGCCACCGGCAGCGTCAAGCGCTCGGCACGGCCGGTGTTGCGGGTCAATGTCGCCAGGCTATCCACCACGTTTTCAATCTGCTGGCGCTCCAGCACGTCAATGTCATTGAGACGCGGCGGTAAGGCGCCCTCTTCCAGCGTTAACCAGCTATCACCGCCCAGTTCATTGCGCACCGTTTCACTGTGGCGTGCCAGATCCGCCAGCAGTGATGTCAACGCTTCGCCCTGTTCCTCCTGACGTGCCGCCAGCGCCTGCGCCTGCTCGGCCTGCTCCTGCTGCTGAGCGGCTAACGCAGCCTGCTTTTCTTCGGCGGACTGATGCGCAGCCCGCGCTTGTTCTAACGCGGTGTCCAGCGCCTGCTGGTCATCCAGAAATGACTGCAACCGCGCCTGGTCACGCGCCTCGGCGGCTTCGCGGGCTTCACGCAATGAACCCGGGTTGTCGACTTGTGCCATTGCCACACTGCTGCCCAAAAGGCCAACGAACAGCGCCAGACAGACCACGGCTCTACGCACCCCCTGCGGGCGTTTAAACAGACTCATTGCTGGCCTCCTGCGTTGTCATTGGCCACGCTGTCATTGGCAATAATAGAAAGCGGCAGGCGCAGCAATTCCGGTGTGCGCTGGTCATCCGCAATGCGCAGACCATGACGCACTTCACGGCGGACATTTTCCTCAAGCGCCAGCCATTCACCGTTCGCCTTATCCCAGACGCCCCCTTCAAGGCCGTCCGGGGTCAGATAATAAAAGCCAATACGCCCGATACGCAGGTAGTCGACTTCGCGTGGATTACCCTCCGCCAGCTGCAAGCGGCCACGCCAGCTATCCACCTCTCGGCCATAGGCTAACTCAGCCCGCCAGGCTTCAAGCAGGCTGGCAATTCGGGCAGCGCTTTCTGCGGTGGGCGGCTCTGAGGGCTGAACACATGCCAGACGTTCGTCTTTCAGAAAGGGCAGATCCGACTCGATCCAGCGGGTTAACTGCTCTGTCATATCCTGTTCAACGGCGGGCAGCGCGGCGCGAGTGTCGCTTAACGTATCCAGCGCCTGACCAAGACGCTGCAGGCGCTCAGCCTCACTGGCCAGACGCCCACTCAGCGCGGCGTTGGAGGCTTCCATCTGACGGGTTTCCCGCTCCAGACGGCGTAGCTCTTCAATCGCTGAGCGCGTGGCGTCATCGGCGCTATCGATCTGCTGCTGAAGTGCAGACTGCGCTTGCTGGGCTTCCACGCTTTGCACCGCCTGCTCTACTGTCTCATCACTTGCCATTAGCGTCCCGCTGGCCAGCATCGTGGCTAGCCAGCATCCCTGCAGGGCAAAGAAAGGCCTTTTCAGCACGTTACGTCTCCGTTACTGGCTGGCACGCCAAATAATCTGGCACACCAGCCCTCATGGTATGAGAACTATTTGCGTTTAATCGTAGACCGCATAGCCTAACACCTAACCAGCAAATGACAATATTTATCATTCACATTTAACGAAATCGAAGCAGGTGGAGAGCGCTATGAAGGCAATCTGCCTCAATTGAGGCGAGCGGTACAATTAAGAAAAGACACAGGAGGGAAAGAAAAAAGGAAAAATCAAAGATAACGGTATATTACTAGCTTAAGCGGCGCTTGAAGCAGCGGATACCGATGACCCCCAACCACTGATTCAATAGCCGATTCGGGGCTTACGATCATCGCTCCGTGCTTTGTCAGTCCACGAAAGTAAACGGCTATTCATCAAAAGCCCAGAAATAGCATGTCCAACGCTGCGGAGATTTCATCCTGATGCCTGGCCAGGCTATCAACACAAGAACGCAATTCGCCTTCGGGCACCGCGGCCATGTACTGAGTTGCCATTACCAGCTCCTGCCCCTCAATACTAAATACAGGATTCAGCCGTTGGGCAGGAAACGGCGCGGAGGATTTGGGCAACAGTGGGATTACAACACGGGTATTCAGGTCGCTGAGTAGATCTGACTGAACATCTAGCAGGTACCCGGCCTCACCCTCATTTTCGAAGACATCGAAACGGGCCATCAGAACTGACGGTGCCGTGCGAGAGGCAAGCCGTTAGCTTCAACATAGGTATTCGAGCTTGCCAGAGCTTGCGCATTTTCTTTCAGCCAACTTTCCTGCTTATGCCGTTTCACCGCCTCCGCGATCCCCGCCTCTGCGGACCTTGAGATATTGACTCCCAGAGCTTTTGCCTCTTTAAGAAGAGCACTATCCAGCGATAGGTTCGCTGGCTTTCGGGTGGACTTGGTAATTTCAGAAGCTAGCATGGCTCAGCCCTCACGCGGAACAATACACTCAGAATATGTGCATATTACTTGCGCATCAATACTGCACAGCGACAGTTTTTATCTCGGATCACGCAACAGACAGTTAGTAGCCGCGAAGCGGCGGAAAATTGCCCTACAGCAACGGCTGGTTAGGCACTATTCGTAATGGCTCCATAGCCTGAGGACTTTCACTACCTGTTCATCATCGAGCACCTGGTAAACCAGACGATGCTGAATATTGATCCGGCGTGAATAGGCTCCGGCTAGATCACCAATCAGCTTCTCAAACGGAGGCGGCTTGCGGTATGGGTCTTCCGCTACGAGTACCAGCAGTTCCTGGGCTTTTGGTTTTAGGCCACTGGAAGCCAGCTTCTTAGCATCCTTCTGGGCTTGCTTGGTGTAAACCAACGTCCATGTCACCAGTCCAGCTCCTCATCACATTCCTCCACTGGGGTATTCATTCCCTCGCGAATAGATTCCCGCATGCCGGGAACTGACAAAAGATAAAGCGTTTCCTGAATGGCAGACCAATCCTCCTCAGACACCAGAACGGCCTTATTCCGCTTCCCCATGATGACAATTGGCTGGTGAGACTCGGCGGTTTCATCAATCAAACGGTAAAGATTGCTGCGCGCCTCAGTGGCTGTAATTCCGGTCATGATGCACCTCTTGCGAACTCGACTCTCGGTTCAATTTACGCCGCTCAGGACGTACGTCAAGACGAACGTTCCGCATAGCGCTTTTTTCAGCGTTCAACACGTGCTGACTTGTCTTTTGCGCATTATGCGAAAGACGTAATAGTACGACTTGAACGGGCTATCAGAACTGACGGTGACGTTCGCTAAACGATACACTGGCAATATGCGTAACGGCAGGTCAGCAATTTAGCCGTCAGGCCGTGTTCACAGGAGTCTCTCTGCGTGCTGCCAACTGCCGCGCCAGTCTGTATCACCACAATATGACCATTTGGCGTCGAATGCATCGCGATCTGCCGATGTAAACTCGATCCGCAGGTTACCCCAGTGCTTGCTGCCACCTTTTTCCGTGTCACAGGTTCGGCCGGAGCTGTCTTTTATCCAAAACCCTTCGAGGACAGTGTCACTGGTGAATTCCCCCTGAATTTGCCCACCTCCCTTCTCGGTATAATCGCCGCTGATACCGCCATCGTCTCTGCGCAGCGTCGTCTGGCGATTATTGTCCGAGCGCCAGATTCCCAGAATCTCGATGCGCGCAGTATCTATTTCCTGCTCGTCGGGCACGGCACGAACGCGAAGCTCAACCCTGCGATTTTTTTCACGACCTTCCGCGGTATCGTTGCTGGCAACCGGATCACTCTCGCCATGTGCTTCGATACGTATCCTGTCTTCAGGGACGCCCGCGTTTTCAATCAGGTAATCTGCCACCGACCGCGCGCGATTTTCCGACAGCAGCTGATTGGATTCAGCGCTGCCCACGGTATCCGTATGACCTGCCACCACTACCGACTGCAGTTTTTCAGAATCGACGCTGGCCATGGCTTCATTGATCGCTTCGGATGCCTGGGGCTTGAGCTGGTATTTGCCCGTGTTGAACAGCACTGCACTGTCGAGTGCAATATGCTGCAACGAACCGATAGCACCCACCGCATCAATGTCCGCACCCGGTGTTTCACCACCGCACTGCTCTCTCAGGTCCACCAGTTTGACGTAGCGAAAACTCTCATCGCCGTCGATATAGGGCGCGATATCGATCTCTGCCTTGCCGCCGCCAATACCACCAATACGAACCCAATCTTCGTTATTGTTGGATATGGCCAGCGCCGTGGGCTCAATCGCCGGTCCAACCTCGAATACATACAAATCCGGGCCGGGTATATCGATCAACTGGTTATCGGTGAACTTCAGCACCAGTTCACCGCTACACCCCAGCGACAGGTATCCTCGTGTGTCACCTTTGCCATAGTCCGGAATTCCCAACGCCTGCTCGCGGTCGCGGGCTGCCTCAATGGGCTGTTCGGTACCGGTATCGTAATGTACGACCTCATCGGCGAAGGATACGTCCCCCTGAGGGAAGGTAACGTTGCCACCGTGGCCATCCGGGTATGTCTTCGGCTGAGCCGTGCTGGCCTGGGCGGCAAAAAACGTCAACAGGCCGAGCATTGCGACCCGATAAATAGGTATGCGCATGAGCTTGTTTTCCGTTTGTTGATTCTGGCGGTGTCCGACCTCTGCAAGCAAACACCGGCTCTACTACCAACATTCGATGGCTAAAAAGCGGTTTAGCCAGCGGGCCATCGTCTCAATGCTTCATCCAGTCAGTGTAGTTGGGCAATCAGGTGTTCTCGAGGATGAAAGACACCCTCGGGCGACCGGTATCGTCACCCCTTTGGGAAAACGCTCCGCCTTCGGTGGCGAAACCCTGCAAGGTCTCACGCCGGACATCAGCTTTGGAGACGAGGCGCTTCTACTGTTAACCCCACAAATTTCCTCTGTTTCTGAAAAGCACCTCAAAAACCCGATGGGCTCTCTATCGCACTTCAGAAAGCAGATTGTTGGAGCCCTGGATAGGGCTATCACCGGCATTTAACGCCGGCCGTAACCGGAGCATTTGTAGTGTGCGCAGCGAAACAGCCACCATGTTTGTGTCCTAGCGAGCCCGCGAGCGACTACAGCGGTTTGTCATACGCTTTACGCCGTTGCTTTTTCAATGATTTTTTTCCACTCTATCAAACACTTGTTGATAAGTTCAAAGGCATCACCAAGTTTGCCGCTTTTTAGATCATTGATATCCATCGATACTTTTACTGTTGAAGTATCTGACACAACAGTTTCGACGCGATCAGCATAAAGGGTAAGTTTGTTTATTCCTTCCTGCGGAATTTTATAAGCGACTTCGCTAAGTGTAGGCTTTTTACCTGATCTAGAATCTCGGTCTATACCGCCATGTTTGAGGCTATTTGCAATATCTGCGCATAAACAAAGACACTCGGTATTATTAACTTGGTTATCTACCCACTTCTTGTCCTTTCCTTGGGCTAACGAGTATTTTTTTACATAGTCTTTCAAACTCCATAACCAAATAAATCCGTTTTCAATTTCGTCCTGAAGTTCTTTTGGCTCCTTTATACCTTTGATTGAATATTCCTGATAACCTAAATCTTCATGAGTTAGAGCCCACTCAAAACCATCTCCGTCTAGGGAGCCCAGATTTATCTGAATTCGTTTTATTTTTTCTAATAGAGAACTTACTTGATTTAGAGTCACGATTTTTCCAAGCGTATAGTGCAAAGCTAAGCGGTGCCCTGACAAGGGCATCCGGTGGAGGCCGAAGCCCGGAACGAACTTAAGCGCCTTGTTATAGGCTTATTCGGAACTGAATTCGATCTCAAAATTATCTCCATCCCAAAGGGTGACTTTGCCAATCCAGTCTTCCCGAACGTGAAACTGATTTTTAAGCTTGCTTGCGTCATCCCCGCGACGGATAGCTTCTTCATCGATTGTTCGAGCGATGACTACTCGCACTGGCTGATCAGTTTCGTATGCTTTCTGAATACGTTCTCGAAACTCGGCATTTCCATGACCAGACCAACGGGTAACCCTGTCTATATATGTGATTTTGCCATTACCCGTCGACGTAAAGAAATGGTTCCAGAGGCTGACGACCAGCTCTCCTTTTGGATTTTCTGCAGAAACTGACCAATTCACATTCTTAAGCTTGGCACCATATTTCGCAAAGCAGTCTTTAATTCCCATTCTTAACCCTTAGAGTCTACGTAATTCATCACGCTGGCCATAACGACTGCCATCAGCCGCGCGAGGTACGAGCGTCGGATGAATGGCTTGGTTAGCTTTTTTCATCGTGGAGGTCTCTGGCTTCTTGCCGGGCCTTTTCTCTCAGGCTTTCTACAAGACTCTCAGCCTTGAGAGCAGCGAAACCCCTCGGGTTAAGCTGACAATGGTAATCATGATGCTCCATTCTCCGCCGCTTTTCCTCTGCCTGCTTTTCCTTCTTGCTCTTGGGCAGGTAACCCAAGACCCTCAGGCCGCCAATCGCGGCATCAGCCAACGTGCCGAGCAACCCAAGGAAGCCAAGAACTGGATGTAGGTAGAACGCTAAAGCCACGCCTGCTGGGACCACCGCTCGACGAAAAAACAAAAAGGCGATGATAATTCGCACACCACTCATCTGCTCCAGGAGCTTCTTGTCGGCCTTTTGTCGCCTTTGCTCTTTTGTGCTGTGACCAATCGACGAGTAAATCTTTAATATATTATCTGGGCTCGCATCAAATGATGGCATCGAAAACTCGCTTAGCCGCCCCCACTCGGTGACAATCTTACCAGCGCGTGCGTACACCAGAAGATCCCGCCGGTCGTCACCCCCTGATACATCTATTGGGCCATCAACGCTATCAACTGCTGATGCGACAAGTGGAACCGGGAAGCGTCGGAACCACTGCAACGCCTCCTCCCTAATTCGATCTACGATGACCTCCAGCCCCTCGTCGTGCTCCGCATACACCAAAAACAAGGAAGCAAATGGCATCGTTTCATTGGCCGGCTGATACTCGACGAACAATCCTGGTCCACGTGGTTCCTTCACGGTGTCAAAAACCAGTCCAATTGTGTCGCCCGAATCCATCAAAACAGCTCCCAAGGAGTAATACAGCGAACAATGATTGGACTGCACGTTCTGATATTGGATGAACAATCTTGCGCGTTCAGCAATATTAGCCAACGTGCTTCATTTCTTCCAACCCGTTGATTTTTCAAGCACCTAAATATATCCAGATTCGCTCACACGCTCCCCTTCTCCATTCCAACCACCCTTTTGAGCCTGAGCATAGTAGATTTTACTTAGGAAGGTAGTGGCGAGCGCCCTGCTCGCCACTTGTTCGGCGGGAAATCGGCGGCTTAAAATGCCCAGTCGTCGTCTTCGGTGGCGACGGCTTTGCCGATGACGTAGGAGGAGCCGGAGCCGGAGAAAAAGTCGTGGTTTTCGTCCGCACTCGGGGAAAGTGCCGCCATGATGGTGGGGTCGACATCAGTGACGCTGCTGGGGAAGAGTGGCTCAAACCCGAGGTTCATCAGCGCCTTGTTGGCGTTGTAGTGAAGGAATTTCTTCACGTCTTCCGTCAGGCCGACTTCATCATAAAGCGATTCGGTGTAGCGTACTTCGTTGTCGTAAAGCTCCAGAAGCAGCTCAAACGCGTAGTCTTTGACTTCCTGCTGACGTTCCGGCGTGGCTTCTGCCAGGGCTTGCTGGAATTTGTAGCCGATGTAGTAGCCGTGTACCGCTTCATCGCGAATGATCAAACGAATCAGGTCCGCCGTGTTGGTCAGCTTGGCATGGCTTGACCAGTACATGGGCAGATAGAAGCCCGAATAGAACAGGAAAGATTCCAGGAAAACGCTGGCCACCTTGCGCATCAGCGGGTCATCGGAGCGGTAGCGCTCAAGAATCAGCTCGGATTTTGCCTGCAGTGTCGGGTTTTCCTCGCTCCAGCGGAAGGCATCGTCCACTTCTCGCGTGGTGCATAACGTCGAGAAAATCGAGCTGTAAGAGCGTGCGTGCACGGATTCCATAAAGGCGATATTGGTGTAGACCGCTTCTTCATGGGGCGTACGGGCGTCGTCCATCAGCACCGGCGCGCCGACGCTGCTCTGAATCGTATCCAGCAGCGTAAGGCCGGTGAATACGCGGATCGTCAGCTGTCGTTCTGTCTCGGTCAGCGTGTTCCAGGACTGGATATCGTTGGACAGCGGCACTTTTTCCGGCAGCCAGAAGTTACTGGTCAGGCGGTTCCACACTTC
The DNA here is from genome assembly GCF_052983955.1 of Halomonas sp. LS-001. Taxonomy (NCBI): domain Bacteria; kingdom Pseudomonadati; phylum Pseudomonadota; class Gammaproteobacteria; order Oceanospirillales; family Halomonadaceae; genus Halomonas; species Halomonas sp. LS-001. The sequence continues at coordinate 1,434,799 of NZ_CM129816.1, read as the reverse complement.
CAGATCTTTATCGTCCTGAAGGCGGTTCCAGTTGATCGCGTCGACCCGCGACAGGCGTTGCATTATGGTCATGGCTAATCTCTCGTCAGTATCATCAAACGCTTACAGCGTGCAGGAAACACAGCCTTCCACTTCCGTGCCTTCCAGCGCCGTCTGGCGCAGGCGGATGTAATAAAGCGTTTTGATGCCTTTACGCCAGGCGTAAATCTGCGCCTTGTTGATGTCCCGCGTGGTGGCGGTATCCGGGAAAAACAGCGTCAGCGAAAGTCCCTGATCCACGTGTTTGGATGCTTCGGCGTAGGTGTCGATGATCTTTTCCGGGCCGATTTCGTAGGCATCCTGAAAATAATCGAAGTTGGCTTCGTTCAAAAACGGCGCCGGGTAGTAAACACGCCCCAGCTTGCCTTCTTTACGAATCTCGATCTTCGCCGCCACCGGATGAATGCTTGAGGTGGAATGGTTGATGTACGAGATGGAACCGGTGGGCGGCACCGCCTGCAGGTTACGGTTGAATAGCCCATGGGCCATCACTGATGCCTTGAGTGACTGCCAGTCTTCCTGGGTCGGCAGCGCAATACCGCTACGCTCGAAAATGTGGCTGACTTTCTCGGTGCGTGGCAGCCAGGCTTGCTCGGTGTACTTGTCAAAGAAGGTGCCCGACGCATAGGTGGAATTTTCAAACCCGGCAAAGGCTTCACCCTGTTCGATTGCCAGCCGGTTAGACGCCCGAATGGCATAAAAGGCAACGCAGTAGAAATACAGGTTGGTGAAGTCCAGGCCTTCATCAGAGCCATAATAGATATGCTCGCGGGCCAGGAAACCGTGCAGGTTCATTTGCCCAAGGCCAATGGCGCGAGACTTGGCATTCCCTTCCGCGATGGAGGGCACGCTGCGCAGGTTGCTCATTTCGGAAACGGCGGTCAGTCCGCGAATGGCAATTTCCACACTGGTACCGATATCACCGGCATCCATCACCTTGGCGATGTTCATGGAGCCAAGGTTGCAGGAAATATCCTGACCTACATGCCGGTATCCCAGGTCGTCATCGTATTCCGTCGGCGTATTCACCTGCAGAATCTCGGAACACAGGTTACTCATGTTGATGCGCCCGGCAATCGGGTTGGCGCGGTTCACCGTATCTTCAAACATGATGTAGGGGTAACCGGATTCAAACTGCAGCTCCGCCAGGGTCTGGAAGAAGGCGCGTGCGTTGATCTTGTGCTTGCGGATACGCGCATCAGCGACCATTTCATGGTACTTCTCGGTCACACTGATATCCCCAAGCGGCACGCCGTATACCCGCTCGACATCATAGGGCGAGAACAGGTACATATCGTCGTTGCGCTTGGCCAGCTCAAAGGTGATGTCGGGAATCGTCACGCCCAGTGACAGCGTTTTGATGCGAATTTTTTCATCGGCATTTTCACGCTTGGTATCGAGAAAACGCAGAATATCCGGGTGGTGGGCGTTCAGATACACCGCCCCTGCGCCCTGGCGTGCCCCTAGCTGATTGGCGTAGGAAAAAGCGTCTTCCAGCAGTTTCATGATCGGGATAATGCCCGATGACTGGTTTTCGATACGCTTGATGGGCGCACCCGCCTCACGGATATTGCTCAGCAGGAAGGCAACGCCACCGCCGCGCTTGGAGAGCTGAAGCGCGGAGTTGATCGAGCGACCAATCGACTCCATGTTGTCTTCGATACGCAGCAGAAAGCAGGATACCAGCTCACCGCGCTGCTGCTTGCCACAGTTCAGGAAGGTTGGCGTGGCGGGCTGAAAGCGGCCACTGATGATTTCATCCACCAGCGATTTGGCCAGGGCTTCATCGCCGCGCGCCAGCGTTAACGCCACCATGCAGACACGGTCTTCATATCGCTCAAGGTAACGCTTGCCGTCAAACGTTTTCAGCGTATAGCTGGTGTAATATTTGAAAGCGCCCAGAAAACTCGGAAAACGGAATTTGTAAGCGTATGCCTGCTCGAAAAGCGCTTTGATAAAGGCAAAGCTGTATTGGGCCAGCATGGCGGCTTCGTAGTACTGCTCTTCCACCAGATAATCGAGCTTTTCTTCCAGGGAATGGAAGAACACAGTGTTCTGGTTAACATGCTGCAGAAAATATTGGCGAGCGGCTTCGCGGTCTTTATCAAGCTGCAGTTCACCGTTGGCACCGTAAAGATTGAGCATGGCATTCAGCGCGTGGTAGTCCAGCGTTCGCCGCTCTGAGGCCGCCGCAGCAGGCGCCGTGTCGGGCGCTTTCTGAGTATCTAACATTGACGTTTCCAAAACGCATTTACTCCTTCACGGACCCTGACAACATCGTCATCAGTGCCAAACAGTTCAAATCGATATAAAAGCGGTACCTGGCATTTCTGAGCAATGATTCGCCCTGCCAGCCCGTACGCTTCACCAAAATTCGTATTGCCCGCGGCAATGACGCCGCGTATCAAGCCGCGATTGTGTTCATCATTCAAAAACCGGATCACCTGCTTCGGCACGGCCCCTTTGGCATAGCCGCCACCATAGGTCGGCGTCACTAACAGGTAGGGTTGCTCGATGCGCGGCGTTGGGTCTTCACGGTTCAGCGGCAGCCGCTGGGCGCTTAGGCCCAGCTTTTGAATAAAACGGTGGGTATTACCTGACTTGGTGGAAAAATAGACCAGAGTCCCCATTTGCTCGGCCTCTATGTCAGCGGTTTGCATAACGGGGTGTTACGCCAGCGCCTGAATACGGTCTGGGCGGAAACCCGACCAGTGATCTTCCCCTACCACGACAACCGGCAACTGACGATATCCCAGCGCTTCCACTTCATCCTGAGCACCGCTTTCCGCTGTAATATCGATAACGGTGTATTCAAGCCCCTGCTTTTCCAGTGCCCGATAGGTCGCGGTGCATTGAACACAGGAAGGCTTGCTATAAATCTGGATTTCCATGGCGTTTCCCCTTTTCACAGCGGTGTTTTTCAGGTAGGCACATCTAGTGCCATTGCTAACCTCTCGATACAACAAATACTACATGTAGATATTTTTAAAATCAAACACCATATATATAGAAAAACCACAGAAAATTATTGACACAAAAAACCCTTTGATCTACCCCACAAAAAAACCGCCCCCTAAGAAGGAGGCGGTTTTTTAGAAGGCGCCAATTAGTTAGGCGCTTCTTTTTCAAGAGCTATTTTTAACAGCTCTTTTAACAACTTTCATAACAACCCGTGCTTTTATGGCACGGGTTGAGAGGCGGGTACTTAAGCAGTAGCCGCCTGGTAACGATTTTCAACATCGTCCCAGTTTACTACGTTGAAGAAGGCTTCAATGTAGTCCGGACGCTTGTTCTGGAATTTCAGGTAGTAGGCATGCTCCCAGACGTCCAGGCCGAGCACCGGCGTGTTGCCTTCCATGAGCGGGCTGTTCTGGTTCAGGGTGTTTTCAACGACCAGCTTGTTGTCTGGCGTTACGGAGAGCCATGCCCAGCCGCTACCAAAACGACCCAGTGCCGCTTTTTTGAAGGCGTCCTTGAACGCATCAAAACCGCCCAGCTCAGCTTCGATAGCCTTGGCAACATCACCCTTGGGCTGACCGCCGCCATTAGGCGACATCATTTGCCAGAACATTGAGTGGTTGGCATGGCCGCCGCCGTTGTTGATCACTGCCTGACGCTTTTCTTCAGGAACGCGATCCAGATTGGCGATCAGCTCTTCAACCGGTACGTCTTCAAGGCCTGTACCTTCAAGCGCGGCATTCAGGTTGGTGACGTAAGTGTTGTGGTGACGCGAATGGTGAATTTCCATGGTCATCGCGTCGATATGCGGCTCAAGTGCATCATAAGCGTAGGGAAGTTCGGGCAATGTATGTGCCATTATTGTCATCTCCTTGCGTGGCTTGAGTGATTGTTACGGCGTTCAGTCATTTTCGCCAACCATGTTGGCAAAGGTTTCACTGAACGCTGTATCCAATGCTATACCCATTATATGTGGTCAGCGTGACAGCTTTTCAACTGCTGAGCCTATTTTTTGGATATTTTTCTCAATGGCGTTCAGTGCTTATCACTCGATCTGGACTGCTGAACACCGAGATATTCCGCCAATTTGACCTAGTGATTTACTCAACTATTAATACTGTACCTAATTTTTTGGCCTAAAAAAAGCCGACTCCCGTGGGGAGCCGGCTGATAGATCGTCTGACGCTCTGGACGTTACAGCTTGCTCTCAAGCTCCGGCAGAACATCGAACAGATCGCCTACCAGGCCGTAGTCCGCCACCTGGAAGATGGGTGCCTCTTCGTCTTTGTTGATTGCCACAATGACCTTGGAATCTTTCATGCCCGCCAGGTGCTGAATCGCCCCGGAAATACCCACGGCAATATAAAGATCAGGCGCTACGATCTTACCGGTTTGCCCTACCTGCATATCGTTGGGCACAAAACCCGCATCAACCGCTGCACGAGACGCACCAATGGCCGCCCCCAGCTTGTCGGCGATACCATCAAGCAACTTGAAGTTTTCGCCGTTACCCATACCACGGCCGCCGGAAACCACCACCTTGGCGCCACCCAGTTCAGGCCGGTCAGATTTGGCAAGCTCTTGGCCAACAAACGCGGACTGGTTGTTTTCAACCACAGTATCAACCGCTTCCACGCTTGCGCTACCGCCATCCGCCACACCATCAAAGGCGCTGGGGCGAACGGTAATCACCTTGAGGGAATCCGCGCTTTTTACTGTCGCGATGGCATTGCCTGCATAGATAGGACGCAGGAAGGTGTCAGCGCTTTCTACACCAATGATGTCGGAAAGCTGGCTAACATTCTTCAAAGCGGCCAGGCGCGGCATAACGTTTTTGCCAGTGGTGGAGGCAGAAGACAGTACGTGTGTATAGTCATCTGACAAGGCAACCAGCAGCTTGCCCATCGGCTCGGCCAGCTGATGGGCATAGACGGCGTTATCCGCCACGCGCACTTTATTGACACCGTCCAGCTTTGCAGCAGCTTCAGCCGCTGCCTGAACGTTCTCACCCGCCACCAGAATATCGATATCGCCACCAATGGCTTGCGCGGCGGCAATGACATTCGCCGTGGCGCCTGCCAGTTGGCCTTCATGTAGATCAGCCAGTACCAGAATGCTCATGAAATCAGCTCCTTTCAAAGCACATGTTTTTAAAGGTTTTTCTTAAAAGATTTTTCTTCGAAGGTCTTGTTTATAAAACCTTGTTTCTAAAAACCTTGTTAGAGAACCTTGGCTTCGTTTTTGAGTTTGTCGATCAGCTCATCTACCGAGGCAACCTTGACGCCACCCTTACGCTCGGCGGGTGACTCGACCTTGACCAGCGTAACGTTACTGGAAAGATCAACACCGAGGTCTTCAGGCGTTTTCACATCCATCGGCTTCTTCTTGGCTTTCATGATATCGGGCAATTTGGCATAACGCGGCTCATTGAGGCGCAGGTCAGTCGTGACGATCGCCGGCAATGAAAGTTCGATCGTCTGCAGACCGCCATCGATTTCACGCGTGACTTTAAGCTTTTCACCGTCAACGACCACTTCCGAGGCAAAGGTACCTTGCGGCAAATCGGTCAGCGCCGCCAGCATCTGCCCTGTCTGGTTGTTGTCACTGTCGATGGCCTGTTTACCCAGCACGACCAGGCCGGGCTGCTCTTCTTCTACCAGCTTGGCAAGCGCTTTTGCTGCACCGAGCGAGTCAACCCGCTCATCAGTCTGCACATGAATGGCACGGTCAGCGCCCAGTGCCAGTGCGGTACGCAGTTGTTCCTGCGCTGCCTTGGGGCCAATGGTAACAGCCACTACCTCAGTCGCCACGCCCTTTTCTTTCAGGCGCACAGCTTCTTCAACGGCAATTTCACAAAACGGGTTCATGGCCATTTTGACATTGGTGAGGTCAACGTCGGATTGATCCGCTTTTACACGAATTTTAACGTTGTAGTCGATGACGCGTTTTACCGCGACGAGTACTTTCATAAATTCCTCGCTTGGCTTTCTGATGAGCACTTACTGGAAATAATAAGATACCGCTTAATCTAGCAAACACTCAGCTTATCTTGAATACGCGAAACAATCGCCAGGTAACATTCATGCAAGCGTTTGATAGACACAGCGATAAAAAACCTGACAAACATGCCACAGCCTTATGCCGTGCGGCAACACACAATCATTACGCCCTTGGTATTAATACGCGGTAGCTAAGGCTGCAACTCAATTCGCCACACGTTATGCTGCTTCTATCAATCAAGGATGGTCACCAAGCCGTATTATGCCTATCATGTTAGATAACATGAAGCAAACGACCGTTTAAAATTAAGCGCATATTCTTCTATCGTTATATACCTGTGGCCCGGCGCTATCACAGCCCGCTTACGAATATAAATAACAACGCGATAGGATGACTGAAAAGGAGACACTACCGTGGATAACAATGCCGTAGAGAGTGATGAGATCGAACGTGATGTCATGGAATTTGACGTCGTTATCGTGGGGGCCGGGCCGTCCGGGCTCTCGGCGGCTTGCCGCCTGATGCAGCAGGCCAATGCGGCCGAGCAGGAACTGACGGTCTGTGTGGTCGAAAAAGGCTCCGAAGTCGGCGCTCACATCCTCTCTGGCGCCGTGTTCGAACCCCGCGCGCTGGCCGAGCTGTTCCCCGATTGGGAAGAGCGCGGCGCGCCTTTGAGCACCCCGGCGACCCGCGATGAGGTCTATCTGCTCAAGGATGCCGAAAAAAGCCAGCAGATCCCCAACGCCCTGGTGCCGAAAAGCATGCACAACACCGGTGGCGACCTACCTAACTACGTAATCAGCGCCGGTAACCTGTCCCGCTGGCTGGGCGAGCAGGCTGAGGAGCTGGGCGTGGAAATCTTCCCCGGCTTTGCCGCTCAGGACGTGATCATCGAAGATGACAGCGTGCGCGGCATTCTGATCGGCGATATGGGCGTCGGCGCGGATGGCCAGCCCAAGGATGGCTATATGCCTGGCATGGAGCTGCGCGCCAAGTATACGCTGTTTGCCGAAGGCGCCCGCGGCCACCTGGGCAAGCGTCTGATCAGCGAGTTTTCCCTGGATGAAGGCCGCGACCCGCAGCATTACGGCATCGGCCTGAAAGAGCTATGGGACGTGCCCGCCGAGCAGCACGAACCCGGCCTGGTGCTCCACGGCTCCGGCTGGCCGCTGGATAGCAAAACCCACGGCGGCTGGTTTCTTTATCACGCGGAGAACCAGCAGGTGGTGGTCGGGCTGATCATGGATCTTTCCTACCAGAACCCCTGGCTATCGCCGTTTGACGAATTCCAGCGCATGAAGCACCACCCGGTGCTCAGCCAGCATCTGCAAGGCGGCAAGCGAGTAGCCTATGGCGCGCGGGCGATTACCAAAGGCGGCCTGAACTGCCTACCGAAAATGACCTTTGCCGGTGGCCTGCTGATTGGTTGTGATGCGGGCACGCTCAACTTCTCCAAGATCAAGGGCCTGCACACGGCGATGAAATCCGGCCTGGTGGCGGCGGAAAGCGTCTTTGAAGCCATCCAGAACGGCGACGAAGGTGGCCAGGAGCTAACGTCCTTCACCGAGAAATGGGAAGCCAGCTGGGCCTATGAAGAACTCAAGGCCAGCGCCAGCTTTGGCCCGGCAATTCACAAATACGGCACAATCGGCGGCGGTGCCTATAACTTCGCCAACCAGCTGCTGGGCAATAAACTGCCCAACCTTCACGACACCACCACCGACCACGGCGCGCTCAAACCCGCTGCCGAGTTCGAGAAAATCGACTACCCCAAACCGGATGGCAAACTGTCCTTTGATAAGTCGTCGTCGGTATTTCTCTCCAATACCAATCACGAAGAAAACCAGCCTTGCCACCTGCAGTTAAGCGACCCGGAACTGCCGATTCGCGATAACCTGCCGGCCTACGCCGAACCCGCCCAGCGCTATTGCCCGGCAGGCGTGTACGAAGTGGTGGAAGACGACGCAGGCAATCCCAGGTTCCAGATCAACTTCCAGAACTGCGTGCACTGCAAGACCTGTGATATCAAGGACCCGGCCCAGAACATCACCTGGGTGGCACCGGAAGGCGGCGGCGGGCCTAATTATCCCAATATGTAAAAGCGTAAGAACAGGCCCAGTAGGTAACAAAAAAGCCCCTCGCGATGAGGGGCTTTGATGATCGGTGATATCACGCTGATTTGGGGCTTAGCACCTCAATAGGCGCTTGTCTGGCGACCAGCCGCCGCCTACCGGCTTCGGCAAAACGCACGTCAATGACAGGGTTATCGTCACTCCCTTCCACACTGGCCACTTCTCCTTCGCCGAAGAAATGATGACGCAACCGCTGGCCAGGATAGTAATCCGTGCGGGTTGAATAGGCAGCGGTACTTTCTTCCACGCGCGGGGGCTGGGGAGCCGCCGTAACGCTAATCTCGTCACACCCTGCCAGGGTCAGGTAGCGGCTCACAATAGCAGGTGAGGTTACGTTTAAGACCCCTTGTTCATTATTCTGCTCGACGCCTTGTGCTGTATTTTCCTCCATTACGTTTTCCATTACGTTCGCCACCTGCATGCATTCCTGCCAGGCGCTTTCGGCAATAAAACGGCTAGGCCGATGATCACCACCATCGTGCAGTAGCATCAGTGTTTTCTGGGCGCGGGTAATGGCGACATAAAACAGGCGACGTTCTTCTTCAAGCCGCTCATCATTCAAAGGGTTATCGCGGCTATAGTGGGGAAAGTCTTCTTCATTAACCCCTGCCACGGCCACCAGCGGCCATTCCAGCCCCTTGGCCCCGTGGACGGTGCTAATAAGCACGCCATCCGCCTGGTTTTCAACCGGGCGTTCCAGCAGTTCGATAAACGCCTCCGGGTTCTGGACGTTATCCGCCTGCTCGATCAACACATCCAGCAAACGGACATCCTCCTCGCCTTTATCGCGGCGAGCAGCAGCACGCTTGAGGGTCTTTTCTGCATCAATGGTGTCGACGATGTAGTGGAGCAGCCTGGAGGTTGGCCAATGGCGCAGCGTCGGCAGTTCGCACAGCAGCTGCCAGCGCTTTTTGAGGGTGCGTTTCTGGCCGGGTTTTAGATCAGATAGCGTCGGGGAATCACGCTGTGGCCATGCCTGAAGGCGGGTGAGTTCCAACGCCAGACGCTGCAAGCGCTCGCGCGCCACAAACGGCGTGGGTTGTGCCAGCAAAAGCGTTACTAACTCCGGGTCATTAAGCCATTCGGGCTGACGCGCCAGCTTAAGATAACCCGCCAGCGCCTGAACCAGCGGCAAACGAAACACAAAGCGGTCTTCGCGCTGCATGCGAAAGGGAATCCCCGCCTGCAAGAGCGCCAGCTGAACGGGAACAGACAGCGCCCAGCTACGCACCAGCAGGCAGGCATCCGTTAATGGGCGCCCCTGGGCTTTCCAGTCAAACAGGGTGTCCAGTAGCAGGCGGCTACCCTGCCCGACCCGAATATCGGTAGACGGATTATTTTCAGCGGCCAGGCATAGTTGGTCAGGACGACGACGGTTGGCATTAATGGCGTGATTGGCAGCCAGTGCCAGCGCATGGCCATGACGAAAGGTCATTGATAACGGATAGTCGGTTGCCGCACCAAAGGTCGCCGTAAAGTTCTCCAGCATGGTGTCTGGCCGGGCGCCCCGCCATTCATAAATACATTGATTGGCATCACCCACGGCCATCACCTTGGCCCGGGTCCCCGCCAAAACCGCCAGCAGGCGTTGCTGGGCAGTGTTGATGTCCTGATATTCGTCGATAATGACGTGATCAAGAAAACCTTCCACCCGCTGGCGCAAGGCATCATCCGCTTCCAGGGCACGTAACGGTCGATAGAGCAGATCGGCATAGGTCATTACCCCCGTTTCGCGAAGCAGGCTTTCTGATGCCTGAAACGCGGCGGGGAAGTAGTCGGTATCCGGCTCATAGCGAAGGCGTTGATAGAGCTCAGCGGGGTCTGCCATTTCCGCTTTGACCAACCCACAGAAATGCGCCAGGGCTTCCAGTCGCTCGCCGTCCAGCGCGGCTTCCCGGCGCTCCGGCTCGCTGGCCAGCACCTCCAGGCTTGCCTGCTTGAGCAGGCGCTCCAGCTGCCAGTCTGCTGACAGAAGGCGGCGCGGTTCAATAGCGCCCCAACGGCACAGGCTATTTGTCAGCCGATAGCCTAGTGAGTGAAAGGTGCGGATATCCGGCAGTGGCTGACCCTGCGCCGCCATCAGCTGAAGGCGGCGCTGGAAATCATCTCTTGCCGAGCGGTTGAACATCAGCACCAGCATTCTTTTGGGGGACACCCCCTGCTCCAACAGATGCAGCACCCGCACAGCCATGGTCGTGGTTTTACCGGCACCTGCTACTGCCGCTACGCGGGCATGGCCACCTTCATGAGTCACCACCGCTTGCTGTTGCGCGGTCAGCCGCGAACCCGGCTGTAAGGAAAACTTCACAGCGCCTCGCCTGGGTCAATCACGCCCAATACCTGCCAGTGCCCACCACTCCAGAGGCCGACTTCGCTATGACCGTTTTGCGTCTCGCGGATTTCAGCGGCATCTACCAGCTGGTAATACACATTACGGTTCAGACGCGCCGACATGCCAAATCGCACCGCTACCTGGGGCACCGTTTCATTTTCAGGGGTAGTGGTGACGGTCAGGGAGTGCGTCTCATCCAGGCGGATTTCATCGCCATAGTGGGTCGTTAACCACCAGTCGCCGTCACGCAAGCTGGCTTCAACAATCACAAAGGGGCAGTCTTCTACCTCAATACGCCAACGCTCTGCCGGTGTGACCAGGCAGGTTCCTTCCGGGTCCTGACGCAGCAGGCTCGCCAACATACGAACCAGGGCGGGACGCGTAAAAGCGCGCCCTTCATGCAGCCATTGGCCATCGGCCTTGATAACCAGCGGCATATCACCAATCAAGGGAGGATGCCACTGATCAACCGGAGGAATCGCCGCTGCCGCATCGCAATGATGAAGTAAACGATCAATCTGCATGGCCTTACCCCTCGCGTGTAAAAAGTGACATCAACATCAGGTTACCAGACCCGCTTGTGCCAGCGCATCACGCACATTCGCGGGGGCTTCGGGAACAGCCTTGCGGAACAGGTGATAGAAATTGACCGTGGTCTGCATGGCCACTTCATCAACACTGATACCGCGGGCGTCAGCAATGCACTCAGCTACCTGCACGACCCAGGCGGGCTCATTGGGTTTGCCGCGATACGGCACCGGCGCCAGGTAAGGGCTATCGGTCTCGATCAGTAAGCGGTCCAGCGGAATCTGTTTTGCTACTTCCCTCAACGAGGCCGCATTAGCAAAGGTCACAATGCCTGACAGCGAAATATAAAACCCTAACCTGACCGCTTCCCGGGCCATGTCCAGATCTTCCGTAAAGCAGTGTATAACGCCCCCAACCTTTGGGTCCGTATGCTCACGCAGTAACGCCAGCGTATCGGCTTTCGCCTCTCGACTGTGCACCACAATGGGCACTTCAAGCTCGCGTGCGGCCATCAGGTGGCGCTTGAAACGCTCATACTGAACCTCTGCTGGCACGCTATCGCGATAATGATAGTCCAACCCGGACTCACCGATCGCCACGGCCCCGTATTGGTCAGCCACCTCCACAATATCATTCACCTCGGGTTCCACCTCTGCACTGTGCAGAGGGTGAAGGCCGGCTGAAATCACCACATCCTCATGCTCACGTGCAATGGCGGCTAGCCCTGGAACGTCTTCCAGCGTTACGGCAATCGCCAGAAACTGGCTGACATTGGCCGCTCTTGCCGCATTTAACGTCGCCTTAAGGTCTCCCCCGTGGGTTTTATCGGATAAGCGGTCTAGATGGCAGTGTGAATCAACGAACATGGGATACTCGGCAGAATAAACAGGAAAACAATAATACCGCTGTGGGCGGTGAGATCAGGTTAGCGATACAGATTACAACGTATAGGAAGGCAGAGCTTTATCCAGCTGCCCAGCCAGCAGGGTCTCGATACGATCACGTACGTTATGATCCTGCTGCTTGAAATGGACACCAATCCCCGGCATGCGCCGTCCAGTCACCCCTTCAGGCGAAACCCAGGCCACCTTGCCGTTAATCACCAGCCGCTCGTCATCCCCCGGCAGCGTCAACAGCAAGACAAGGGACTGACCCAGTGTATATAGCTTCGGCGTTGGTACGAAAATTCCTCCGCGTTCCAGAAACGGCATATAGGCCGCTAACAGGGTCGGTATATCAGGAATATGTAGTGATAATGCTTTATGGGTTGTCATGGATGGCAACTCCTCATGGCGACTTATGAGCGCAGCAGGGCCGCCCAACGTACCAGCCATGCTTCCAGAACCAGTTGCGGGTTGGGGTTGGCGCCAACTGCCAGCAGCCGCCGTTGTTCGCGTGCGTAATCCAGCAGGCGAAACCAATCCTGAACGCGCCCGTTTTTCAATGCCTGACGATAAAGCGGAATCAGGTCTGCGTTGTGCAGGCCTGACTCGTTGCCCGAAAGACCGAAGCGAATCAGGTCTTCAAGCCAGGCAATACCGTACCACAGGATAGCATCCAACGCCTGACGGTCGAGCCGAGCCGCTTCGCTGACGGGCTCGGCACCGCGCATCAACTGCTCAAAACTGTCATGCAGCTGATGACGCAGCGCACGCTGTTCGGGGGCGGCCAACTCGACGGCTAAAAGGGGCAAGCCACCCGACACTTGCCACCAGAAATGGGCGTCTTCTTCGTTATGCAACTGCTCAATCAGCCAGCCGCGACAGTCCGCAAAACCTACGGTTGGCAACGACCACTGCTGGCAGCGCGAACGGATGGTGGGCAAAAGCCGCGAAGGCACATCCGAAAGCAAAATAAACAGGGTTTTATCGCCGGGCTCTTCCAGGCTTTTGAGCAGCGCATTGGACGCGGCAATGTTCATGGCTTCTGCCGGTGATATGACAATCACCCGATAGCCACTTTGCTGGGCCGTCTGGGAGACAAACCGGTTGACCTCGCGGATCGGGTCGATACGGATCTGACGCTTCCCCTCTTCCGGGGAGATACGTAAAAGATCCGGGTGATAACCAGAGGCCAGCATTTTGCAGCTATGGCAGTGCCCACAGGGGCGCTCCGCCGGTTGAGCACACAGCATATGGGCAACCAGCGCCTCAGCCAGACGCTGTTTGCCAACGCCGTGCGGCCCGTGGAGCAAGAGCGCATGCGGGAACCGCTGACCTTGCTGCATGCGCATCAGTTGCGCCCAGACGTGCTGATGCCAGGGCAGTATCGAGGTCATTGGTGCCATGCTGCCACCCGACTGGCCAGCACATTGGCGATAGAGGCTTGAACCGCCTCCAGCGGATGTGCCGCATCGATGACAGCAAAACGTTGCGGGGCCTGTTGAGCACGCTCAAGGTAGGCCTGCCTGACGGCGTTAAAAAACTCCTGCTGTTCGCGCTCGAAACGATCACGCTCGCCGCCGGATTGCGACAAGCGTGACGTCACCCGCTGTGAACCTTCATCAGCAGGCATATCCAGCAATAACGTCAGGTCGGGCTGCAGGCCGTGTTGAACAAAGTGTTCCAGCGTCGCGATGCGTTCGGCGGCAATCCCTCGCCCGCCGCCTTGATACGCATACGTAGCATCTGTAAAACGGTCACACACCACCCAGGTGCCCTGCGCCAGCGCCGGTAGAATCTTTTCGTTCAGATGCTGGGCCCGAGCTGCAAACATCAGCAATAGCTCAGCGTCGGTGCTCAGCGGCTCCTCAGGCACCGGGTCAAGCAGCAGTTCGCGCATGGCTTCAGCGCGTGGCGTTCCGCCCGGCTCCCGCGTGCTGATTACCGGATACCCCTGTTCGCGCAGCCAGCTCACGACCATGTGTAAATTGGTTGATTTGCCGACACCTTCGCCACCTTCCAGGGTAATAAAACGCCCGCGCTGCTTCATGATTGCCTCATCTACGTTCACTGCCTTTGACGCCTGACTACTTTCAGTTATCACGGTTACGGATATAGCGGTTGACGGCGTTGTTATGTTCTCGCAGGGTGCGCGAAAACTGATGTGTTCCATCACCTTTGGCCACAAAATAGAGCGTTTCACCCGGCAGCGGATTGACAGCCGCTTCCAGAGACGCGCGCCCTGGCATGGCAATAGGGGTGGGTGGCAAGGCATCAATCACGTAGGTGTTATACGGCGTTTCTTCACGCAGATCCGCGTAAGTGATGCGACCCTCGTAGCGTTCACCCATGCCATAGATCACTGTCGGATCCGTCTGCAGGCGCATGCCGCTCTCGAGGCGACGCTTGAAAACACCGGCAATCTCACGACGCTCCTGGGGGGCACCGGTTTCACGTTCGATCAATGAGGCCATAATCAAGGCTTCATAAGGAGACGCCAACGGAATATCTTCCTGGCGCTCCTCCCAGACCACCTGAAGCAACCGATCCATTTTTTCCAATGATTGGCGCAGTATATCCACATCACTCATGCCCAGGTGGTAGCGGTAGGTATCCGGGAAAAACCGCCCTTCCGGGTGTTCGTCTTCGCGACCGAGTAACGCCATGACATCAGCATCGCTCATGTCCACCGTACGATGCTCAAGCTTGGGTGAGGCATCCAGCTCAGCGCGCATCTGACGAAATGTCCAACCTTCCGGTATGGTCAGGGTATAAGTGACCACATCGTTGTTTTCAAACATCGCCAGCAGGTCACGCCCCTGCATATCGGGCAGCAGTTCATACTCCCCCACCCGTATCGGCGGCACCTCATCAGGCGCCAGGCGCGTCAATAACTGGAATGCCCAGGCATCACTGATGATGCCGCGGTCACTCAGGTCATTAACCACACGGTGAAAACCTGCCCCCGGCGGCACTTGATAAAGAGTAGGTGCATCAACGGCCAAAGGCGCATCCAGACGACTCTGCCAGTAATAATATCCACCTGCTCCGCCTAGTGCGGCCAATAAAACGACGCCTAGCAGTACAGCCAATAAACGTTTCAAGACGCCAGCTCTCCTGATAATGAATGCGGTATATGTCTTTCAAGACTCAAGTAAAAACTGCTTTTAAAAACCGTTCTTAAAAACTGTCTTTAAAAACCGTTCTTAAAAACCGTTCTTAAAAACAAGAAATCGTCGCTACGTTTGATACCCCAACAGGGAGTGAGCCACCGGTTGGAGGGGGTCATCAGCGGCAATAGGCAGACGATGCTGAACCTCACCCTCAGCTGATACCAACGCTGTCACCGGCCACACGCCCTGTACGGAATTGCCTACCCATAAATGTTCGACGGCCGTCAGGTCATTTATTGACAGTGACCCCACTTGTACCCACTGTTCCTTTAACAGCGCCGCGCGCAACGTTCCCGCAACGCCGCACTGCTGCAGGTCTGGTGTCCAAAGCTTACCGTCCTGCTGCCAGAAAAGATTCATACTGGTGGCCTCGATGACGTTACCCTGCTGATCCGCAAGCAATCCTTCGGCAATATCATCACGCTGCCATTCACGGCGCGCCATGACGTTTTCCAGCCGGTTGAGGTGTTTGATTCCCGCCAGCGCTGGCTGTTGACCAAGGCGCATGCGACAAAGGCACACCGATACTCCCTGCTGCCAGCGCGCTGGAGCAGGCGAAAAAGGCGAGCGTTGACTTAACAGACGCGTCACCGGCTCAGCGGGCGAGGCGTAACCTCGGCCACCACTCCCTCGCGTAACGACGATTTTCAGCACCTCAAGCCAGGCCGATTGGCCAGTTTCAGCACTGCTGGGGGCGGCAGCCTGCCAGGTAGCCTCCAGTGACTGATCCGAGGGCGGTGTTATCCCCAACACTTCACAGCCACGCCATAGCCGAGCACGGTGAAAATCCCACAGCACCGGTTGGCCATTACGTAGCAACAGCGTTTCGAACACACCATCACCGTAGGCAAAACCGCGGTCATCAAACGGTACCGTGGGTAAAAAAGCCATCTACGCCCCGCTTACATCAAACGCCTTGTCAATCAGACTTTCTTGAACAGCAAGGACCCATTGGTGCCACCAAAACCGAATGAGTTGGACAGCGCCACGTCAATTTTCATGTTGCGTGCGGTGTGCGGCACGTAATCGAGATTGCAGCCTTCCTGCGGATTGTCCAGATTGATGGTTGGCGGCGCGACCTGGTCACGAATGGCCAGCACGCTGAACACAGCCTCAACGGCACCGGCGGCGCCTAGCAGATGCCCAATCATCGATTTGGTGGAGCTTACTGCCACCTGCCTGGCGGCATCTCCCATCACATGCTCAATCGCGCGGCTTTCAGCAAGATCGCCAGCCTGGGTAGAGGTGCCATGCGCATTGATGTAATTCACATCGGCTGGTTCAAGCTGTGCATCACGGATAGCATTGCGCATCGACAGAGCGGCACCGTTGCCATCTTCCGGCGGGGACGTCATGTGATAGGCGTCATCACTCATGCCGAAACCTACCAGCTCAGCGTAGATGTGCGCCCCCCGAGCCTTGGCATGCTCATACTCTTCAAGCACCAGTACACCGGCACCGTCCGAGAGTACAAAACCATCTCGATCGGCGTCCCATGGGCGGCTGGCAGCCTGAGGGTCGTCATTACGGGTTGATAGTGCACGAGCGGCCGAGAACCCTCCCAGACCCAAGGGCGTCGTGGCCATTTCAGCACCACCACATACCATGATATCGGCATCACCATAAGCAATGGTACGCGCGCTGTAACCGATATTATGAGTACCCGTCGTACAGGCCGTCGTAATAGCAATATTAGGGCCTTTGAAGCCATGCTGAATGGCAAGATTGCCCGAAATCATGTTGATGATCGAACCCGGTACGAAAAAGGGCGAAATGCGCCGCGGGCCACTGTTCAACAAGGCGAGATGATTGTGTTCGATCATCGGCAGACCACCGATACCGGAACCAATCGCTACACCGATACGCTCAGCGTTCTCTTCAGTGCACTCAATGCCTGAATCCGTAATTGCCTGAGCACCGGCAGCCATTCCGTATTGAATAAACAGATCCATCTTGCGCGCTTCTTTTGGATTCAGGTACGGGCTAATGTCAAATGCCTTGACCGAACCACCAAAACGCGTGTTTAAGCCGTTGGTGTCAAAATGTTCAATGGGAACAATACCACTGTTACCCTCAGTGATATTTGTCCATGATTCATCGACAGTATTTCCTACAGGGGTCACCAGGCCTAACCCAGTTACCACTACCCTTTTGCGTGCCATTCGTTTTCCTCCAGGCATCCATGGTGACTTGACCCGTCCAGGTTCTGCTGCACCTGTCAATCACTTGAATGAGTCAGCAATATTGCGCTTAACAACTAAAGATTGCGTTACATTGCCACAGATCGACAGTATAACGAAATTTAACCGCCACTTTTTGCCATTCCAGCATGTACCATTCGAACGTTTCCATTTGAACGTTTCCATTTGAACATAGGCTGAAACAAGAAAGCCGCCCCAAATAAGGGCGGCTTTTCATCAGGCGGTTAAGCCGCCTGGGCTCATGGCATCGACGCCACCCTTACTGATGGGTGTTAACGTAGTCGATAGCTTCCTGAACCGTGGTGATTTTTTCAGCTTCTTCGTCAGGAATTTCAGTATCGAATTCCTCTTCCAGCGCCATTACCAGCTCGACCGTGTCGAGAGAATCAGCACCCAAGTCTTCAGTAAAGGAAGATCCATTCTGGATGTCTTCTTCTTTAACATTTAGGCGCTCGGCCACGACTTTTTTAACGCGCTCTTCGATTGTACTCATTAACGTACTCCAGTTATTCACATTAGCCGTTCAAAAAAACAGCCAGTTGGAAACCGCAAGCCAAAAGCTGCGGAGTAGTTTATAGACGCCCCTTGATAGACGCAACCGCGAAAATCAAAGGCATCATCGCATATTCATGCCACCGTTGACCTGTAGCGTCTCTCCGGTGATGTAACCCGCTGCATCACTGGTCAGAAAACCAACAGCAGCGGCTATCTCTTCCGGCGCACCCAGGCGCGCCAAAGGAATCTGTTTCAGCAGCATTTCATGCTGTGTTTCTGGCAATGCCTGGGTCATATCCGTCGCGATAAACCCTGGGGCAACATTATTAACGGTAATGTTCCGCGAAGCCACTTCCCTGGCCAGAGAACGGCTAAACCCTTCCATACCCGCTTTCGCTGCTGCGTAGTTGGCCTGCCCCAGATTACCCATGGCAGCCACAACAGAACTGATCGACACAATACGACCGAAACGCGCTTTCGTCATACCCCGAAGACAGGCCTTACTGACACGGTAGACTGACTTGAGGTTGGTATCCAACACATCATCCCACTCGTCTTCTTTCATCCGCATCAGCAGGTTATCACGAGTGATACCGGCGTTATTGACCAGAATCGTCGGAGCACCAAACTGCTCGGTTACCTGCTTAAGAACACTGTCAATGCTGGCCTGGTCGTTAACATTCAGGCACATCCCCACGCCTTCAAAACCTTGCGCTTTAAAGTCAGCGTCAATTTTTTCTGCGCCAGCGTCGCTGGTAGCGGTACCCACCACAATGCGCCCCTGGCGAGCCAACTCATGTGCAACCGCGCGACCGATTCCACGGCTAGCGCCGGTTACCAGTGCTACTCTGCGTTCTTGAGTCATCACGTAAAGCCCTTTATAGAATTGTGTCTCGACTCCGATCCCGATCAGCGAACTGTCTCGTCGCTGCCAGCTAGCGTTTCACGCGCCAGCTCCAACGCAGCGCTCAAACTGTCAGGATCGTTAACCGCCAAGCCTTTGCTTCCCCGCACAATACGCTTATTCAGACCCGTTAGCACCTTGCCTGGGCCACATTCGATGAAGGTCCGAGCGCCTTGAGCGCTCATGGCCTCCACGCAGTCAGACCAGCGCACCGGCCGGTAAAGCTGCTCAACGAGGCGTGTGCGCAACGTTTCCACATCCGCATGCGCCTGAGCATCAACGTTCTGAATCACACGGTAACGTGGGGCTCGCAGCTCAATTTCCTTCATCGCTTGCGAGAGACGCTCTGCAGCGGGTTTCATCAAGGCACAATGCGAAGGAACGGATACAGGCAGCGGCATAGCCCGCTTGGCACCCGCTTCCTGACAGGCAGCAATCGCTCTTTCCACGGCAGCTTTCGAACCGGCGATCACCACCTGCCCAGGGGAGTTATAGTTAACGGCGGAGACAACATCCCCTTGGGCAGCTTTTTCACATGCAGCTTCTACCGCATCATTTTCAAGCCCGAGAATGGCGGCCATACCACCTTGACCCGCCGGGACGGCATCCTGCATTGCCTCACCGCGCAGGCGAACCAGTTTGATCCCTTCAGCAAAGCTGATAACACCGGCACAAACCATGGCACTGTACTCGCCAAGGCTGTGACCTGCCATCACACCCGGTCGTGGCCCTTCAAGCTCCTGCCAGATGCGCCAGATAGCCACACTGGAAGCCAGCAGTGCCGGCTGAGTGCAGGCGGTTGCATTGAGAGACGTTTCCGGACCTTCCTGAACCACTTTCCAAAGATCGTACTTCAATGCATCCGCTGCTTCTTCAAATGTGGTTCCTACTACACTGTAGCGCTCGGCCAGCTCTCTAAGCATTCCCAGCTGTTGAGAGCCTTGCCCGGGAAAAATGAGGGCAAGGGGTTGAGACATGTCGTTCACCTTTGCTCTTGTTGGCATTTGCTCATAATGAGCGATAGACACCGGTCGATCAATTTGCACATTGGACAGGTGTCGTAAAGCACATACTCAGATACGCTTTACGTTAAAAATCCTGCGCACAACATTACTTTCCGTGCTGCTTATAACCAGCAGGCAACTGTAAAAGGCGCTCTGAAAGTCGTTCAGGCAACTTTCGAGTCACCTCTTCAATGGCGCGAATAACGGCATAGCAGAATCCGTCGGCATGGGTCGCACCATGACTTTTGATCACTGTACGTGACAGACCCAACAGACTCGCACCATTGTAACGAACCGGATCAAGCTCCTGCTTGAGTCGCTTGAGTGCTGGCCTGGCCAACAACCCTACCAGACGCCCACTCAACCGGGATTCAAATGTCGCCTGCACTCGCTCGACCAGCATGCGAGCCAACCCTTCACTGGACTTAAGCACTGCGTTCCCTACAAAACCATCACAAACCATCACATCAAGATGGCCTTTGAACAGGTCACCACCTTCAGCATAGCCTTGATAATCGAACGGCAACGATGCTCTCATCTGGCGTATCAGCGCGTCGGCCTCACGCACTGTCCGCCCACCTTTGGTAGCTTCTACGCCTACATTAAGCAGGGCAACCTGAGGCGCAGCAATGCCGTCGACGCATTGCGCCATCACTGCCCCCATCAATGCAAATTCTACCAACCGCGTGGCAGGCGAATCTACATTGGCACCCAGATCAAGCAGATAACAGCGTTTACCGTTACGTGTCGGGATCGATGTGCTGATAGCGGGACGGGTAATTGAGGGTAGAGTGCCTGTTTCCCGGCGCGCCAACGCCACCAGGGCAGCCGTATTGCCAGCACTGACAGCAGCATCAACCATGAAAGACGGGTCAGGTTGGACAAGTGAGCGCAGCATCTTTGCCATGCTCGTCTGCTGACCGTGGCGTAATGCCCAGGCGGCCGTCGCATCAGACGACACAACTTCGCTGGCATCACAGACCACCATACGCGATCTTGCCGCAGCCAGGGGCTGCGGCAAGCGCGTAAGCTCAGCAGAAATCTGCCGACTCGGGCCATACAGCAGTAACTGAGTATCAGGATACAGGCACGCAGCCTTGGCTGCTCCTTCAATGATGGCCGGAGGACCTAAGTCCCCGCCCATAACATCAATCGCAATACGCACGTTAATGAGCCATATCTAGTGGATCACCATTGCCCGGCCAGAGCGGCGGATGTTGCGAGCGTTATACCTCGACCACTTTACGGCCACGATAGAAACCGTCTGCCGCCACATGGTGACGAAGGTGAGTCGTGCCGGTTTCTTTGTCCTGAGACAAGGTCGGTGCGCTCAGCGCATCGTGGCTACGACGCATACCGCGCTTGGAACGGGTTTTACGGTTCTTTTGAACTGCCATGGGTAGTTACTCCAGGTGTATAGAAAAAGACTATTTATTGCCTTTTGTCGTGCTGTCGTTTTTCAACGCACTCAGAACGGCAAAGGGATTTTTTGCTGATGAAGCGGTGTCACTGACTTCATCAGCATTGCTGACCAGCTGTTCTGCTGAAACACGACAATCCTGCTCGTCGTGATAGATAACTTGCGGAAGGCTGAGAATTAACTCGTCTTCCACCACGGTCAGCAAATCAAGCTGTTCATTTTCCACTAACACGGGCTCATGACTCGCCGGCAATTCGCCTGCAAGCGCTTCATCGCTGATCATACCGAGCAGAAAATGGCTTTCAACCGTTTCCAGCATGGGTTCCAGGCAACGACGACAGGCAAGCGACAGCTCCGCTTGCAGGTGGCCACGAATTTCACGACGTCCTTGGGCATTGATAGCAAACTCCAGTACCACATGGCACTCTCCGGTTTGCTGACCGGCTTCTTCAGCCAGGCGCGCCAATGAATCAAGCGCAACCGTGCCTTCCAGACGTTCATGGCGGGCTGCAAGCTTATAAGGCTCAACCCGGCTAGGGATTTGTGAGGTCAACATAGGCGCGCAATGATAGGCACTCCCCCCGCCGCTGTCAAAGCCAGCACGACATTTCTTACAGGTAGGCGCGCAAGGCGCGCTTGTTTACACTACACAAAACGCTTCTTTCTTACCGTTTTCGCCACAGGGGTTCCATCATGTCAGCTAACTGTCCGCTCGTGCTTGCGTCTAGTTCCGCCTCCCGACGCGGCCTCCTTGACCGCCTGCGCATCCCTTATCAAGCGCATTCACCGGACATTGATGAAACACCGCGCCACAATGAATCGCCTCGTGCGCTCGTTCATCGCCTGGCACTGAGTAAAGCGCAAGCGGTCGCGGACGACTTTCCCAATCACTGCATTATTGGCTCTGATCAGATCGCCGTCTTTGAAAACGATATTCTGGGCAAACCGCATAGCGTGGAAAAAGCCTGCGCCAATTTGCGCCGTTTTTCAGGCCAACGCGTGACTTTTCTTACCGGCCTGGCGTTGCTTGACACCCGCCAACAGCAACACCAGGTGCATATCGAGGATTTCGAGGTTGTCTTTCGCCCTCTTTCGGATGCCGAGATTAATTACTATGTTACCCAGGAACTGCCTCTCGACAGCGCTGGCAGCTTTCGCATGGAAGGCCTTGGGATTGCACTGTTTGAATCACTGAAAGGCAAAGACCCCAACGCCTTGATTGGCTTGCCTCTGATCGCCCTGTGCAACATGTTGCGCCAGGCGGGCATCAACCCGCTTGACGCTAGCACCTTCTCCAGTTAGTGGGCAGCGTTACAGACCTGAGCCTGATGGCAACTGAAACGAAATCGGCGAAGGCGATGTGCTAACGCCCAACCATTGGGCAGCGGTTTGAGCAAAGCGTCGCGTAAAGCGCTCGAACGGATCAATAGCAGGTGTGTAGTCTTCCCACCGGGACTCGTCAAAATACTCACGCGACAGTGACTCCAACGAGTCAAGGCGGTCGATCAGACCCAGCTCGATCGCCTGCTCGCCACTCCAGATCAAGCCCGAAAAGATCTCGTCGTTATCGCTTAGACGCTCACCACGCCCCGCCATCACGTCATCGATAAACTGCTGATGCGTGTTATCCAGCACCTGTTGCCAGAACGCTGCAGTGTCTTCATCCAACGGCTTGAAAGGATCCAGGAATGCCTTGTTTTCACCCGCAGTGAACACACGGCGCTCAACTCCCAGCGAATCAATGGCGCGCTCAAAACCAAATCCCGCAAAAATCACCCCGATGCTGCCCACCAGACTTGCCGGTGAGGCGGCAATCTCATCGGCCGCCGACGCAATGTAATAAGCACCACTGGCCCCAAGATCTTCAATTACCGCGATAATCGGCTTATCACCGGCCTCTCGCAGGCGCATGATCTCTGCGTAGATACGCTGTGACTGCACAGGGCTGCCACCTGGGCTGTTAATCTGTAATACCACTGCTTCGGTCGATTCGGCCGACCAGGCACGATTTAACCCCTGGATAAGGCGCTCTGCATTGGCAGGTGAATCACTGGCAATCATACCCTCTACCGACACAACCCCCAGGTGAGGCTGAGAAGGCATGGCGCGTCCGGCACCCGCAAACATAGCGCTGGAAAAACCTAACCATAATGCTGCCAGCAGGATAGCAACGAAAATAAAGCGGAAAAACAGTTTCCATCGCCTGCTTCGACGCTGCTCCGTCAACACCCCACCAATCCAGCGGTCCATCATTTCCATCTGCATCAAACGCTGACGCTCGATCAGCGTCTGGGCATCGTCGGAATTGGTTGTGTGCTCAGAGGCGTCAGGGCGCTCCTGCTTTTCAGACGCAGTGTTTTGCGTCCACGGGTCGTAATCCGGCTTGTCAGGCTCTTTGGGTGATTCGTCATCACGCATGGTCATTCCTTATTCAGGCTTCCAGTTCACGGTTCAGCCAGTCGAATAGCCCATCAACGTTGTGGGCAATAAACTCCGGCTCACAAGCCTGCAAGCGCTCCACGCTATGCACGCCGTAACTCACGCCGACACGAGGCATGCCCAGGGCACGCGCCATCGCCAGATCGTACTCGGTATCGCCCACCATCACCGCGCGTTCGGCCGGTAACGACAGCTCTTCCAACAACTCGCTGAGCATTTGCGGATGAGGCTTGGAGCGGGTTTCGTCCGCTGTACGGCTTGCATGAAACCAGTCGCCGCTGCGGGTCTGCTCAAATACGCGCGCCAGACCTTTTCGGGTTTTACCGGTCGCCACTGCCATCTTAAGCCCGGGACGTTGCCTCAGCCCTTGAACGTGCTGCTCAACACCCTCAAAAAAACGCATCGGTGTGGTATCAGCATGCACAAAATGGTGGGCATAACACTCGCGAAGCCGACTTGATTGTGCATCAGTGATTCCTGGAAACAACATCGCCACGGCTTCAGGCAAGCCCAGGCCGATAATGTTTTCAACGGCCTTATCACTTGGCGCAGGCAGCTGGGCGTCCCCGGACGCCGCGCGCATACAGGAAACGATTTTCGGCACCGAGTTCATCAAGGTGCCGTCCCAATCAAAAATTACCAGTTCAAAACGCATAGGTAGGTCCACCAACATTAATTAGCGACGAGCGCGATGCAGAATGGTTTCCAGCGCGTCAGGCAAGGCTGCCTTGACCGTCACGGGACGCCCATTGCCCGGCTCAGGAAAAGTTAACGCGCGAGCATGCAAAAATAATCGCCCCACGTCCATACGCCGGGACAGCTGCTCACTGTCTCGGCTAGGATACTTGTCATCGCCCAGCAACGGATGCCCCGCATGGGCAGCATGAACGCGAATCTGGTGGGTTCTGCCAGTGACCGGTTCCGCTTCAATCAGGGTGGCTCGCTCGAACGTTTCGACCACCGCAAAGCGTGTACGCGACACCTTACCGTTGGGGTCAACCCGAACACGTCGCTCGCCGTTACCCGCATCGTAACGGTCCAGTCGCGCGCTAACATAGCTCTTTTTGGCGGGCCAGCGACCACTAACCAGCGCAAGGTAGCGCTTTTCCATGGCGTGCTTTTTAAGGGAGTCATTCAGCGTTACCAGGGCATCGCGAGACTTCGCCAACAAAAGGCACCCTGAGGTATCGCGGTCCAGCCGATGCACCAGTTCCAGAAACGACAGGTCATCGCGTACCTGGCGCAGCGCTTCAATCAAGCCTATCTTGACACCACTTCCCCCATGCACCGCCAGGCCTGAGGGTTTGTTAAGCACCAGCCAGTCGGGCCCTTCCATGATCACACTACCCAGCAGGACATCACGCAGATTGTCACTGACTTCCTTGACAGCTTCACGCGGGGCAAGCCGGAGAGGCGGCACACGCACCAAGTCTCCTCCTTGCAGCCGGTAGTCGACTTTGACCCGCTTTTTATTGACGCGCACTTCCCCCTTTCGCACGATGCGATAGATCAACGCTCTCGGGGCGCCCTTCAAACGTGTCATCAAGAAATTATCGATACGTTGCCCGGCCTGTTCGGGGGCAATCTCAACCCATTGCACTTCACGCCCTTCGGCCATGCGCCTGCGCTCCTGCTAAAAGAACCAAAAGCGGCATTCTAGCCCAGACGCGAACGTATTGCGTCAATTGCTGGCACGCGGCTTTACTGTTATATTCCAGACTGCTCACCCGCTGACGGTTACTGAAAGCTGGCAATCAACCTCTGACCTTCTGTTACCCATGTGTCAGGCGTAAGCCCAAGAGCCTTCAGCCGTGGTAAAAAAGCGCCTGCTCGACCAACACGCAGGCCTGAGCGAAGCGGAAATGGCTATGTACGCATGGGCATAAGCGCTGATAAAAAATTGTAGGTCTCTGTCGCTGACCTCGGTTGGTTGGCAGTTAGAATTAATGTCTAGCCAGTAACAACGATGCCGCTAAACAGTAAAACGTAGCGAAAAGCAAAGTGTTCAATAGACAGTAAGAATCTAATGAAAGTATTTAATGAAAGTAGCTAACGAAAATAGCTAACAGATGAAATATACGCCACGTCGGTCAGTCATGCGTTTCAATGTCATAAAACGCCTGACTACCTGACGACTAAGTTCAACGTTGTGCCGGTAGCCAACGTTGGCAAATCGATGAATGCCAGGTGTTGGCGGAGTCAGCAGGGCCGGATGGATGTGACAACCACCGAAACACGTCCTGCCTCCGCCACGTACTCAACGCCCTCATCAGCCGTGCAAAATCGCTTGCCCGGCCTGACGCGTTTGCATACCCATGCGCCGAGCACAAGCACGCAGCAGCGCGATTTGCCTCTCGTCCTCCTGATGGACGGGTCACCGGCACGCATCGCTATGTGAGACAACATGAAACGGATGCTCATCAATGCGACCCAGCCAGAAGAGCTGCGCGTCGCCCTTGTCGATGGTCAACGCCTTTACGATCTGGACATTGAGTCCGGCGCTCGGGAACAGAAAAAAGCCAACATTTATCGCGGAAAGATCACCCGCGTTGAACCTTCTCTCGAAGCGGCCTTTGTCGATTTCGGCGCTGACCGTCACGGTTTCCTGCCGCTTAAGGAAATTTCCCGCGAGTACTTCCTCAAGGATGTTTCTGGTCGCCCCAGCATCAAGGAAGTCCTGAAAGAAGGTCAGGAAGTCATTGTTCAGGTAGATAAGGAAGAGCGCGGCAACAAAGGGGCCGCCCTGACAACTTTCGTCAGTCTGGCAGGACGTTTCCTGGTGCTGATGCCCAATAACCCGCGTGCGGGGGGCATTTCACGCCGGATTGAAGGGGAAGAACGCAGCCAGCTTAAAGATGCCATGAACCAGCTGACCATGCCTGACAAGATGGGCCTGATCGTTCGCACCGCTGGTATTGGCCGCTCACCGGAAGAACTTCAGTGGGATCTGGACTACCTGGTTCAGGTTTGGGAGTCGATCACTTCCGAAGCGTCCAAGCGCCCTGCTCCCTTCCTGATTTACCGTGAATCCAACGTTATTATCCGCGCAATGCGTGATTATCTGCGTCAGGATATCGGTGAAGTGCTGATCGACAGCCCTGATATTCACAACGATGCGCTGAATTTTATTCGTCAGGTGATGCCATCGTATCAGCAGAAAATCAAACTTTACGAAGATGAAGTTCCGCTGTTTTCGCGCTTTCAGATCGAGTCGCAGATCGAAACGGCCTATCAGCGCGAAGTGAAGTTGCCGTCTGGTGGCTCCATCGTGATTGATCATACTGAAGCGCTGGTTTCCATCGATATCAACTCGGCTCGCGCCACGCGCGGCAGTGATATTGAAGAGACGGCCTTGCAGACCAACTCGGAAGCGGCCGACGAAATCGCCCGCCAGCTTCGCCTGCGCGATATCGGCGGTCTGGTAGTGATTGATTTCATCGACATGGGCCCGGCGCGCAATCAGCGTGAAGTTGAGAACCGCATGCGTGATGCGCTGAAGCTTGACCGCGCACGCGTTCAGATCGGGCGCATTTCGCGCTTTGGCCTGATGGAAATGTCCCGCCAGCGCCTGCGCCCATCGCTAGGTGAAACCAGCGGCGTCGTATGCCCGCGCTGTAATGGCCAGGGCACCATTCGTGACGTGCGTTCGCTGTCACTTTCCATCATGCGCTTGATCGAAGAAGAAGCCATGAAGGAACGCAGCGCGCAGATTCGCGCCATTCTGCCCGTCCCAGTGGCAACTTACCTGCTGAACGAAAAGCGCAGCGTATTGGCGGATATTGAAGCACGTCAGGAAGTTCGTGTCGTTCTGCTGCCTAACCCGGAAATGGATACGCCGCATTATGATGTCCAGCGCCTTCGGGATGACCATCTGGACGAGGAAGACTTCCAGTCAGTCTCAAGCTTTGAAATTTCAACCGATAGCGACGTCGGCAAAGAGCCTGAGCACAGCTTCAAGCCACCTGCCCAGCGCGCTGAAGCGGCCGTCAAGAGCGTTGTGCATAACGCACCTGCCCCAGCGTCGCTGCAAAACGACACCCAGACAGACCCGCTGGCACCTGCGGCTCCGTCTTCCACACTGGTAGGTCGGCTGATTCGCAGCTTTGCCAAAATGCTCGGTGGTGAAGAAGAAACGCCGGAAGAAACGTCGACGCGCACGCCCGCACCGACTCGCAAGCCGGTTAGCCAGCGTCAGAGCAGCTCACGGTCCTCCAGCAGAAGTTCTAACAGCACAACTGCCAGCAAAGAAACGTCCGGCAAGGGCGGTTCTGGTAGAGATAACGCTGGAAAAGACAGTGTCAGTAAGGAAAGTGGTAGTAAGGATAGTGTCAGTAAGGACAACGTTAGCAAAGACAATGCTGGCAAGGACAGCGCCGGAAAAGAAAGCACCCGCGCTCAGGACAAACGCTCTCAAGAAGGTCGCACTCAACAGGAAAGCGGCAAAAACAGCGCGCCGAAAGCTAAGCGCCAGGAAACTTCCTCTCAACAGGAAACGGCGACTGCCAAGGATGACAACGCCAAGGCCGATAACGCGAAAACCGATAACACAGAGAAGCGCAGCGGGCCGACCCGCACGCGCAATCGCCGCAAGCATCCGCAACAGGATAAAAGCGCCAGCCATAACCGTCAGCAAAGTGATGCCGAGCAACCTGCGGACAGCGTGCCGGAGGCAAGCCAGGCATCCAGGCAAGACGTACCGGACACGGCCAGCGCCGACACACCCAAGGATGACGGCAAACCCAAGCGCACCCGCAACAATCCGCGCCAGCGTTCACGCCAGCACGCATTGAACCCCGAAGCTGAAGCTGAACAGAAAGCCCTGCAGGCTGAAGCGCAGGAGGCTCCTGAGAAGGCTCCTGAGGTGGCGCCGAGCGAGGTAACGGCTGCGCCTGAAGCACCGACTGCTGAACAAGCGGACGCGACACCCTCGGTTGCGGAACCGTCAGCTGAAAAACCGGTCGTTGAAACACCGGTTGCTGAAACGCCCGCTGCTGAGCTGTCAGCTGATGAGCCGACGCTTAACGAGAAGACAGCGGCTGACGAAAATTCAGCTGCGCTGCCATCGGCGACGGAACAGCCTGCGGTCAGTGAGCAGACGACGGATGCGCCGCTGGACAAGGCAACGGCTGACCAAACGAAAAAAGCGGCAGAAAGCGCGGCTGAGTCTGAGAATGTGACACCTCAGGATGAGACGACTGACAGCCAGAAACCGACCTCTCGTCAACGTTCATCATCAAGTGGTGGAAACCGCAGAACTCCTGCCGTTTCAGCCGCCAGAAATGTCACGACAGAAGCACCTGCTGACACGATGGCGACGGAAGCGAGCGAAGCGAATGGCGATGCTGAGCCAGCAGGTGAGCAGACGTCAGAGGCTGCCAGCAGCGTCACACAGCCATCAAGCGAGGCTGCTGCACAGGCAAACGACGCTATACAGGTAAACGTCGACGTACAGGAAAACGCAGTACCTGACAGCGAAACGCCGACGGCTTTCGAAGCATCCACGCCTGTACAGCCCGATGCCAGTGCGCCAACCGCTGAGGCTCAAGCAGCTGAAAGCAGCGACGCTAGTGACGCTCTCGCTGAGAAAGCGGACAGCGACGAAACACCAGCGCCCGCAATGGCAACGGTTGATGCTTCAACTGAAGATACATCAGCCCCGGTGACGGCAACGGCTGATGATCAGCAGCAAACGGCAGAGCCTGACGCCAGTGTTGAAGCTTCTTCTGCTGCCGGAACCTCTTCAGCTGAAACCTCTGCGACCGAGACGCCTTCTGACGCCGACGTCACAGCCGAGGCTACGGCAACCGAAAAAGCCACGGCAACCGAAGGCAGCGCCTCGAAAGAAGACGCTCCTTCCACCGAAGACGCTTCTTCAGCGCAACAGAAAGCCACCTCGCGTCGGCGTCGCCGGGCTCACAATGACCCGCGTGAGTTGCGCAAGCGCCAGCAACAGGATGCCAGCGGTGAGTAAGCCAGCAACCTGAGCCAAAGGTAAGTCGTTCAGCAATGAGCGGCTACCTACCAAAAAGCCCGAGGCAAATGTTTGCCTCGGGCTTTTTACTGGGTAACGTCTTTTCAGGCGTTTAAAGGGTGCGTGGTTCAATCTCCAGAATGACGCCAAAACGCGTTTTCACCGTCGCCGCAATATGATCCGCCACGTCCAGTAATCCCGCTCGATCCCCGCCACCAAAATGCACCAGCACCAATGCCTGGCGCTCATGTACCCCAAAAGGCCCGAAGCGCACCCCCTTGAGTCCACACTGATCAATCAGCCAACCTGCGGCCAGTTTGACAGTGCCATCCGGTTGAGCAAAGTGCACAAGCATCGGATGACTGGCAAGCAGCGCCTTTGCCTGCTCTGCGCTGACCAGCGGGTTCTTGAAAAAACTGCCCGCATTGGCCAGCTCTGCGGGGTCTGGCAGTTTTTCCTGACGCACCTGGCAAACGGCCCGGGCCACATCGGCGCTGCTCGGGTTATCTCCAACCCGCTTGCTGAGATCGCCATACCCCAGCGTCGGCTCGGCATGGCGTTTAAGCCGCAGGATAAGGCGTGTGATGATCACCTGACCTTGTAGCGCATTTTTGAAGATACTGTCGCGATAACCAAAGGCGCAGTCTTCATTCGACAACCAATCGACGGAGCCATCCGCCAGATACATGACCTGCACGGCGTGCAGAACATCCGCCAGCTCTACACCATAAGCGCCGATATTCTGCACGGGAGCGGCCCCGCAATCTCCCGGTATCAACGCCAGGTTTTCGATGCCCCATAGCGCTTTTTCGACCAGAGCCATCACCAGCGTATGCCAGTTAACGCCAGCCCCGACATGCACCAGGACATCCTCGCCTTGAGCTTCAAGCCACCATTGGTTCAACGCCGGATGAATAACCAGACCGTCAAGCTGCTCAGGCAACAAGACGTTACTGCCGCCGCCCAGCACATGGATGGTGTCTTGTGCATGCGCTTGCCTGACACAACGCTGCAACGCTGGCAGCGTCGTTGGTGCACTAAACCACTGCGCATTAACGGGCAGTCTCAGCGTATTCGCCTTCGTCAGATCAACATTTGGCTGCCAGTCATAGTGTGGTTTCATGATGCCTGCCGCAGGTGCGTCACCAGACCTTGTGAGGCGGTTTCAATCAAATTCAAGACGTCTTCAAAACCTTCCTCACCGCCGTAATACGGGTCCGGAACGGCACTATCCGGCTGACCGGCAAAGGCCAGAAAAAGGCAACTCTCGCCCGCATAGTCAGCCGGTTGCATTGCCTGTATGGCATCCAGGTTATCGTGGTCCATCGCCAGAATATAATCAAAGCGTGCAAAATCTTCTCGACAAAGCTGACGGGCACGCAGGTGGCTGATATCTATCCCACGGCGCCTGGCTGCCTGTTGTGCCCGAGCATCCGGCGATTTCCCTACGTGCCAGTCACCGATACCACAGGAGTCCACCGTCACCTTGTCCTGCATTCCCTGCGCCTTTAGCACCTGCCTGAAGACACCTTCAGCGCTCGGCGAGCGGCAGATATTACCCAGGCAGACAAACAATACGTTCATTTTCTCTCCTGTTATTGACGGGTTAATTGGCTATCCAGCAGCTGACGCACGCGTTCCAGATCCTCAGCGGTATCAACGCCGGGCGGATTGACCTCGCTGGCAAGCGCCACCTGAATCACATGGCCATGTTGCAGCGCACGTAACTGCTCCAGTTGTTCCAACTGCTCAAGCATCGCAGGCGGATAATCACGATAAGCTTTAAGGAAAGACGTCCTGTAAGCATAAATACCAATATGTCTTAGCCAGGCATCGGTCTCCAGCAGCTCAGGGCGAGCAGCAAAATGGTCACGGTCCCAGGGAATCGGTGCGCGGGAAAAATACAGCGCCCGGCCTTCCAGGGTACGCACCACTTTCACCACGTTAGGATTGAACAGCGAGTCAATATCACCAATCGATTCTGCCAGTGTGGCAATCGATGCATCCGGGTCGTCCGCCAGACGCTGAGCGACCTGATCAATCAGCGCCGGTGGAATCAGCGGCTCATCTCCCTGCACATTCACCACCAGGGTGTCATCACTCAGGGATAATGTTTCCGCCACCTCGGCCAGCCGGTCAGTGCCGGAGGGGTGCCCAGCATCCGTCATCACCACCTCAGCGCCGTAGGGCAATAGCGCCTCCCGGATGCGTTCATCGTCGGTCGCTACGACGACGCGGGTGGCCTGACTCTGACAGGCACGGCGCCAGACATGCACCACCATGGGCTCACCTGCGATAGGCAGCAGCGGCTTGCCTGGCAAACGGGTCGAACCGAAACGGGCGGGCACCACCGCAATAAACTCGGGAGACATCGAATGAAGGGAGGCGGATGACGGTGTTGTGGCGGAGCCAGTCATGTCACGCCACTCCGTTACGGCCAGGAGACGTCGGCAATTTTTCGTCGGCATCCATCGAGCGCGCCTGTTCCGGCAGCATCACGGGAATATCGTCTTCGATGGGATAGGCCAGGCCATCATAAAGACATTGCAGCTCCTGTGCGTCACGCACATATTTAAGTTTGCCTTTGCAAAGCGGGCAAACCAGCATGGCCAGCAATTGTTTATCCATCAGTGCTTCTCCTCGCAGATAGCATGGCTAACCGGTCGGCTAGCCACTGCTCAAATTCAGGTGGAAGTTCAGCTTCCACATCCAGGACCCAACTATCAGGCGGGGCAATATCACGGCATTTCACCGCGTCTTTCGCGGTCATCAAAAGGGGCCGTGGTGTGTCCGTCTGAGCAAATTGTAATGCAGACGCCTCATACTGATAATGATCGGCAAAGGAATGCCAGCTGCCGACAACACCCAGCGTCGTAAGGGTGTCGAAAAACCGCTCCGGCCGCCCGATACCCGCCATGGCATCCACGGGAAGCGTGAAGGGTAACGGCGCCAGGGAATATTGTTCGCCACTACTCAGCAGGCGCCACTGTCTGGGCACCAGACGCATCGGAGTGATATGCCCTGACAGGCTGTGCTGGCTGTCCCCGTTAACCAGAACAGCATCAACGTCAGCAAGACGAGATGCAGGTTCACGTAAGGGGCCAGCCGGTAAACATCGGCCATTACCCAGCCCGCGTACGCCATCCACCACGGCAAACTCAATATTACGCCCCAGCGCCAGGTGTTGCAGGCCATCATCACTGACGATGACATCGCAGCCAGCATCTATCAGCGCCCTGGCGCCTCTGGCGCGTTGCGGGTCGGCGACCACAGGCACACCTGTCTGCTGGGCCAGCATCAAGGGTTCATCGCCGCTTTCTTCGACCCTTGTGTCTGGCGTCACGGTCAGCGGATAGTGCGCGGCTTTGCCCCCGTAGCCTCGGGTGACAATGCCGGGGGTATAGCCTTGAGCCGCCAGCCAACGGACCAGCCATGCCACGATTGGTGATTTTCCAGTGCCTCCCAGGGTGATATTACCCACGACAATCACCACGACCGGGGCGCTCCATATCCGGCGTTGCCCTGCCCGGTAAGCATTATTGCGTCGGGCCATCAGCCAGCCATAAAGCGCCCCCAGTGGACGCAATGGAGCCAGCCAGACACTGCCTCGATAGGCGGCTTCAAGCCAACGCTGCGCGAGGTTCATGACAGCGCCTGTCCACTCGACGGTTGACCATCAGGCTCCTGAAACTGCAGCTGGTAGAGCGCTGCATAAGCACCTTCACTTGCCAGTAGCTGAGCATGGGTTCCCTGCTCAAGCACACGCCCCTGTTCCATCACGACAATCCGGTCGGCCCGCTCAATCGTTGAAAGGCGATGAGCAATGACCAGTGTGGTTCGTCCCTTGCAGACATGTTCCAGCGCTTTCTGAATATAACGCTCTGACTCGGTATCCAGCGCCGAGGTTGCCTCATCAAAAATCAACAGCGGTGCATCCTTGTATATGGCACGGGCAATCGCCAGACGCTGACGCTGGCCACC
This sequence comes from Halomonas sp. LS-001, assembly GCF_052983955.1. Lineage (NCBI taxonomy): Bacteria > Pseudomonadati > Pseudomonadota > Gammaproteobacteria > Oceanospirillales > Halomonadaceae > Halomonas > Halomonas sp. LS-001. The sequence continues at coordinate 1,401,341 of NZ_CM129816.1, read as the reverse complement.
CGACAGCATCACCCCATTGTCGCCAACGCGGGTCTGGTAGCCCTCGGGCAGATGCTCGATAAACTCATGCGCATGAGCGGCCTTTGCAGCCGCTTCCACTTCCGCCATATCCGCATCGTCGATGCCATAGGCGATATTGTCGGCAATGGTGGTATTGAACAGGGTGATGTGCTGCGACACGATGGCAATATTTTGACGCAATGGCGCCAGCTGATAATCACTGATATCGATGCCATCAATGGTAATGCGTCCTTCCGTGGGCGTATAAAAGCGCGGTAACAGATTTACCAGTGTCGATTTTCCGCTGCCCGAGCGACCAACCAGAGCCACCAGCTCACCGGCAGCAACCTTCAGGTCAATGCCATGCAAGACATCCGGCTGCTCTTCTCCATAGCGGAAACGCACGCCCTCAAGCGCAACCTCTCCGTGCAATTGCTGAGGCAGGATTTTGCCTTCATCCGCCTCGCGAGGCTCGTCGAGCAGGGAAAACAGCTCGCTGGCGGCGGCAATGCCTTTTTGAATCTCGCTGTTGATTTCCGTTAGCTGGCGCACCGGCTTGACCATCAGTGCCGCGGCAGTAATAAAGGCGACAAACTCACCCGGCGTCATGTCTTCCAGCAAGGCTGGCGCCATCGCCAGCCACACCAGCAGCGCCATCGACACGGCGACCAGCATGAGAATAACCGGAGAGCTGACGGCCTTGGTCATGGCTTCTTTCATGCTCTGACGGCGATTTTCTTCACTCACTTGAGCAAAGCGCTGTTTTTCATAGTCCTCTGCCCCATGAGTGCGCACGACACGGTGACCGGAAATGGCTTCTGAGGCGACATGGGTAACATCCCCCATGGAATGCTGAATACGCTTTGAAATATGCCGAAAACGTTTACTGACATAGCTAACCACCAGGGCAATCAATGGCGTTACGCCCAGAAAAAGCAGGGTCAGCAACCAGTTTGTCCATAACAGATAACCTAACAGACCAATCACAAACAGGCCTTCACGCAGCAGCGTCGTCACGGCTTTGGTCGCCGCCCCTGCCACCTGTTCAACATGATAGGTTACCCGCGATACCAGATGCCCGCTGGAATGGTGGTCAAAGAAAACACCTGGCAAATGCAGCATATGAGCGAACACATCACAACGCAGCGTGTGAATGATGTAGCGTCCGACATAAGACATGAAATAGGTACTCAGGAAGGTGCCCAATCCACGTGCCGAAAACATGATGATCACAAACATCGGCAGGAAAATGCGAAACGCCGCATCCGGGTTCTGAATGCCATCAATCAGACGCTTCATTAGCTCGGCAAGCGCGGTGCTTGAAGCCGCGTAGATAACAAAACCAACGATTGCCAGACTGAAGGCCCGCCAATGTGGCTTTACATAGCTCAGCAAGCGCTTGTAAACGGATAATCCAGATTCAGTCACATGCACTCCTGTTGGCAATGTCCATAAGAAATTCTACCTGATCAAGAACAAGTTCAACACCGCCGACGTCCACCACCCAAGGTGCGATGCGGTTCGATATGTAACGACTCACCAGGAATCAGCCATAGCGTGATAGCACCATCATGAGCCGTATTCCACAAACAGCTGCCCACGCGGCGAAACCGACGGACCACGTCATCGGCAGGATGCCCAAAAGCGTTATCACGACCAGCGCTGAAGACAACATGCTCAGGCCGCGTTGACCGCACAAACTGCACACCCGAACTGGTATTGCTGCCATGATGGCCCGCTACCAGCACTGTCACTGGCGTTGCCAACGTTGAAATCAGACGCCGCTCGACATCAACGCCGACATCCCCTGTAATCAGCAAGGTGTGCTCACCCACCCTCACCTGCAAAACGCAGGAACGGTCATTGGCCGACAGTGTATTGTCACCCGCGGGAGGCCACAAAAAAGCATAACCAACGCCCGCCTGATTCCAGCGCTGCCCGGAATGACAGGCCTGGGTCACAGGCATGTCCGGTACATCAACAACCTCGCCTTGTGGCAACCACCATGTTGCGACGTAATGATCTTCAAGCAGGGCTTTTACGCCACCGGCATGGTCAGTATCGGCGTGGCTAACCACCACCTGCTGAAAGTGCTGCCCCGCTGGCCACAAAGTTTGCAGCGGCATGAAGCCAGAACGAAAACGCGCGCCGGTATCATACAACATCCGTTGATCATGACTGCGCAATTCCACCAGCTGCCCTTGACCGACATCCATAATACGCACCCGCAATGCACCCTCGGGCCAGGCAGGCGAGCGGGGGATAACGGCCAGCAGCAACACCACAGAAAGTGAAAAATAACGCAGTATCCGAGGCACTGTCGGTAATCCCCAGCAAAGCGCCAGCCAGATAAACCCTAGCCCCAGCCTGTGATAATGAGTAAACGCGGGCTCCCACAATGGCAGGTAGGCTGCATGGAACGTCAGCAGCTTATGGAATACACCTAACGCCTGCTCAAATACCCACCAGCTGGCTGCGCTCAGTGGCGCAATAGGCACTAACAGCCAACCCAGCAAGGCACTTGGCACCATGATAAGGCTTACCCACGGCACTGCCACCAGATTAATCACGGGTGCCAGCGGGGCCACACGTCCGAAAGCCAGCAGAACAGCGCCCGCCATCAGAGGCGCCAATAGCCACTGGGTGCGGACTAACGCCCACAGCCAACCTCTCCATCCGCGCGGACGTCGTCGACCATTCCAGATAACAATCAACCAGGCGACCGCCACAAAGGAAAGCCAGAAACCGGGTCGCCAAGCAGCTAGCGGATCAACGAGCATCACCAGCGCAATGGCCAGCCACCACGCCTGCCAGGGACCCGGCGCATGCCGACCACTCGCCACCCACAACCCGACCAACGCCATGATCATGGCACGCAGTGCCGGTGGCGCCAACCCTGCCAGAGTGGCATAGGCAATGGTGGAAAATGCCGCAAACCACCAGGGCCAGGTGCGCAGCCGCCAGTTGCCTGGGCTTATCAAACGAGCCACCGTTCGCGCCAGCAACAGGCCAAAGGTGGCAATCAAACCGACATGCAGCCCCGAAATCACCACGAGATGCGTCACCCCCGCGTGATTGAGCAGGCGCCAGTCTTCGCGGGTAAGCTGATCGCTATCCCCCAGTGTCAGCGCCGCCAGCCAGCGCCGTGATATTTCGTTCAATGGCTGTTCTGCCAGATGATCAAGCCCAAGCTGGCGCAGCGAAAAACCCGGTTCAGAGAGTTTGACGGGAGGTGGGGATTGGCGAATATAGCCGGTGGCATGCAGGCGCTCACGCCACAACCAGGCCTGATAATCAAACGCATGAGGATTACCAAAACCACGTGGTGGACGTAATCTTAAGGTCATTTCCCAATGCTCACCGGGTTGAAACGGCGTAGATTGATACCCACTCACACGTACCTGATTCAGCGACTGGCAGCGAAGTCTGTCAGGGGGCGCCACACAACGCAGCAGCTGCAGATTCAACCGCGAAATCCCTTTGTCAGCGTTTACACTTAGCACTTTAGCTTCAACGCGCAGATCAACGCCACTTAAGCCCAAAGGCAAGGCTCGCCCTTGCTCAAGAGACAGCAATGTCACCAGCACGCCCCAAAGAAGCCATAAACTAAGTGCTGCTAATCGCCAGGCGGTTAGCAGAAGACCAATAACAAGATAGAGACCCAGCATTAATTCCGGGAAGTGTCGAATCAGCCCGGAAGCTACACCCAGCACCCCGCCAAACACTGCAAGTGCGGCGGGTAATGCCCAGCCTATGCGCATTTTCGCCCTCCTTGGCGAACCCTTGGTAAAACGCTGATTTCGCGTTCACATAGCCTAACGCTGATACTATATGGATAATAGACGTTTCACTGGGCAAGAGTATTGACCATGCCGCGGCGGTTTTTACAACGCTACATGCCAAAACCCGACACTCTGCGGCGGCAACGCTCATTGCGGTGGCTGGCACCATTGCTGACCGACCCGCGTTTATGGCTACTCACCCGCCGCAGCGTGGCCAACGCCTTTAGCGTTGGCCTTTTCTGTGCCATGTTGCCTATCCCTTTCCAGATGATCATCGCCGCATTGGGGGCTCGTCTGACCCGTTGCAACCTGGCCCTGTCGGTTGGCCTGGTATGGGTTACCAACCCGCTCACCATGCCGCTGATTTTTTACGGCAATTACCTGATTGGCGCTTTTTTCATGGACATTCCCGTCCGCGAGGCGCCAACGCGTATATCGACTCGCTGGGTGGCTGAACAGATGCAGGACATCATGCCGGCACTTGCGCTTGGCTCGCTGATAAGCGCCATTGCCCTTGCGATTATTGCCAATGTCGGGATTCGCCTGATCTGGCGCTGGAACGTATCACGCAACTGGCGTCAACGCCGCCTGAAACGCCAGCGGCGTCGCGCCAAAATCGAATCGGAGTTTGATGATGATGCCCGCTAGCAGACAGCTTCTTTACTTAGCTGCCATCCTCCACTAATTGGCCGTTATCCAGTTTCATCACACGGTCCTGGTGAGCGGCCAGATCACGGTCATGGGTAACAATTACAAAGGCACAGGCCGTTTCTCTGGCGAGTTCATCCATCAAGGAAAGAATCGTTGAAGCCGTCTGTTGATCAAGATTCCCCGTTGGCTCATCCATCAGCACCAGGCTCGGGTCAGTAACCAGCGCTCGGGCAATCGCCACCCGCTGGCGCTCACCGCCGGATAACTCACCCGGTTTATGGTCAGCACGCTCGGCCATTCCCACACGCGTCAACAATGCCAGCGCCTGCTTTTCTGCTTCCCGCTTGCGCTGACCACGGATAATCAAGGGTAAGGCGGCATTTTCCACCGCCGTGAACTCGGCCAACAGATGGTGAAACTGATACACAAAACCGATATAGCGATTACGGAAACGTCCCAGTGCCGCCTCTCCCAGTCCGGCAAGCGACTCCCCCGCAATGGTAACGCGACCCTCACTGGGGCGGTCGAGCCCGCCCATCAGATTCAGTAGCGTGGTTTTTCCGGAACCGGAACTGCCGACAATCGCCACGCGCTCACCGGCACGCACGCTTAACGACAGTTTATCAAGAACGGTCAGGTCCCGCGGGCCTTCGCTATACACCCGTGAAATCCCTTCACAGTTGAGCATCACCGGTGCCGATGACAGGTTTGACACAGATTCGTTTGACATAACGGCATCCTTACTCATAGCGCAGCACATCAGCGGGCTGAACACGGGCAGCACGCCAGGCGGGATAAAGGGTGGAGAGGAACGTCAACCCAAAGGCAGCAGCCACGATATTACGGACGTCTTCCCAGTGCAGGCGAGACGGCAAATCACTGATAAAGTAAACGCCAGCATTGAGGAACTGGATGCCGAATAGCGTTTCCACCCAGCCAATCAGATCGGCAACGGTCAGCGCCAGAAATATTCCGACGGCAACGCCAATCGCGATACCCATCACGCCAATCGCCAACCCTTGAACGATAAAAATCCCCATGATGGAAGCGGGGGTCGCCCCGATCGTGCGTAGAATGGCAATATCGGCACTTTTATCGGTAACCACCATCACCAGCGTCGAAACAATGTTAAAGGCAGCGACGGCAACAATAACGGTGAGCAATAGCGCAATCATGCGCTTTTCCATCTGAATCGCCTGGAACAGATTCCCTTGGGTAAACGTCCAGTCGCGCCCCTGAAACTCAGGCCCCAGTGTATTAAGAATATTCTGGGTTTCTTCACCGGCAATAAACAGATCGTTAAGCTCCAGGCGAATGCCGCCAACGGCCTCCCCCATTCGCGCCAGCACCTGCATATCCTCAATGTGCGCGTAGGCGAGATTCGCATCCAGCTCGGCTCCGACACTGAAAATACCGCTGACGGTAAAACGCTTCAGGCGCGGGAACACACCGGCCGGCGTAATCGACGCCTCAGGCACCAGAAGCGTGACCTGATCTCCCACGCCAATGCCCAGCTGCCTTGCCAGCATTGACCCCAGCACGACGTTCCACTCGCCTGGCACAAGGTCATCAAGACTGCCTTCACGCATATTCTCATCGATGATAGACACCTTGCCTTCCCATTCGGGCTCAATGCCGTTAACCATGGCTCCCTGGTTACGCCCGCCCACAGAAAACATGCCCTGCTGCTCTATATAAGGGGCGGCGCCAATCACGCGTTCCCGCTCTGACAGCTGGTTAGCCAGGATTTCCCATTCCACCAGTCCCGTGCGCGACTCGATTTTGGTATGCGGCACCATGCCCAGAATACGGGTGCGCAACTCATGATCGAAGCCATTCATCACTGACAGCACCAGAATCAGCACGGCCACACCCAGCATCAGGCCTAACATGGAGGTCATTGATATAAAAGAGATAAAATGATTCCGGCGTTTTGCGCGGACATAGCGCAGGCCCACCAGAAAAGGCAAACGATCAAACATGGCATCATTCCTTGTTAGCGAGCGCTCATGGTACGGTTTTTTTAACCCGACTGCACAGGGTTAGCGGGGTGTTTGGAACATGAAACACACCGAGCGTTCCCTGACATTAACGCTTGGCTCTGCAAACGTCTTAAAATGCTTGCAACTTGTGTCTCTCAGCCCTACATTTCGCGACACAAGATGCATCACTCATTCCCAAAAACGCTCATGGCTCAAGAGGTTCTACGTTGTCGAAAACGCGTTATCAAATGCTCCCCGAATGGGCCCCACAAGATGGCATTCAGCTTACCTGGCCACGCTTCGATGGCGACTGGGGGCCTCTGTTAGAACGTATTGAAGCAACGCTTGAGCGCATTGTGCTGGCGACTGCCCGTTATCAGCAGGTTCTGATCTGTGTACCGGATGGTGCCACCCGTGATCGCCTGTCACTTACATTCGAACGCTATAACGCCGCAAGCCAGCCTATCCACCTGATCGTTGTCGACAGCGATGATACCTGGGCGCGCGACCATGGCCCGATCAGTGTGGTGGATTCAACCGGGCAGGTGACGCTGCTGGACTATACCTTCACCGGCTGGGGCGGAAAATTTCCCGCCGAGCGTGACAATCAACTCACCGCTCAGCTGGAGGCGGCTCAGGTATGGGCCTGCCCGGTCGAGCGACGCTCACTTGTACTGGAGGGCGGCGGCATCGAAACCGATGGTGAGGGCACTTTACTGACCACTGAAGCCTGCCTGCTCAACCCCAATCGAAACCCGACCCTTTCGCGTCAGGACATTGAAAACACGCTTGCAGAAGATCTTGGGGTTGATCGTTTTCTATGGCTTAAAAACGGCCATCTGGAAGGCGATGACACTGATAGCCATATCGATACCCTGGCACGCTTTTGCGCAACGGATACCATCGCCTATGTTCGCTGCGATGACCCTGCGGACCCGCACTATCCGGCATTATCGGCAATGGAAGCAGAGTTGCAGGCCTTCAAACAGCGTGATGGCCAGCCCTATCGGCTGATCCCGCTTCCCTGGCCGTCAAGCTGTTATGCCCCTGACGATGGCCGCCGTTTACCCGCGACCTATGCCAACTTCCTGATTATCAATCAGGCCGTGCTGGCGCCGGTGTATAGCGACCCTGCGGACGTGAAGGCCCTTGAGGCGCTGGGCAATGCCTTCGCGGATCGCGTGATCATACCGATTGATTGCACTAGCGTAATCCGCCAACACGGCAGCCTGCATTGCCTGACCATGCAACTTCCGCAAGGGACGCTGATCAGCGCTTAGGCTGAATTCCAGGTCTGATAAGTTGCCAGAGTACGTGAAGATCTCTTTTTTAGAACAGGAGCCAGCATGGCGGAAAAAACACTGACAGTGGGTATTGTTCAGCAACGCGCCTGGCCAGATAAGGCCCGCAGTCTGGCAGAAAGTGAGTCTGCCATTCATGCACTGGCCAAGCAGGGTGCCGAGCTAATATTGCTGCAGGAACTGCATGCCACTCATTACTTCTGCCAGTACGAAGACCCTGCCCTGTTTGATCTGGCGGAGCCTCTCGACGGCCCGACAGGAGAACGCCTGGCCAAACTGGCGGCAACGCTTGATATTGTCCTGGTTGGCTCAATTTTTGAGCGGCGCGCTTCTGGGCTCTATCACAATACAGCGGTCGTTTACGATCGCGCGGAAGGTCGTGTTGGCCACTATCGCAAGATGCATATTCCCGACGATCCAGGCTTCTACGAGAAGTTCTATTTCACTCCCGGGGATCACGACCCAACCCAGAATGCCGGATTCACACCGATAGATACCTCTGTGGGTCGGCTGGGCGTGCTCGTCTGTTGGGACCAATGGTATCCGGAAGCAGCACGCCTGATGGCGTTGGCTGGCGCTGAACTGCTGCTTTATCCCACCGCGATTGGCTGGGACCCGAATGATTGTCAGGAGGAAAAACAGCGCCAGAAGGATGCCTGGACACTGATTCAGCGTTCCCATGGTGTTGCCAATGGGGTGCCTGTTGTCGTGGCGAACCGCGTCGGGTTTGAGGAGGATTTATCGGCAGTGGGTAGCGGAATTGATTTCTGGGGCGGCAGTTTTACCTGTGGCCCTCAGGGAGAGCTATTGGCTCATGCGGGTCAGGAAAGCGAAAACCTGCTGGTCACTTTAGACATGGCACGCGGCGAAAATACTCGACGTATCTGGCCTTATCTGCGTGATCGGCGTATTGATGCTTATGCTGACCTGACACGCCGTTACCGCGATTAGCCAAACACTAGGGTCTGTTGACGTTTCATCACGAACCGCGTTGCTGCATCAAAATGTGCCAGACAAGGCGCGGAACGCCGTTAAGGGTGGTTCCCTTCTCAAGTTTCGCAACGCAGTATGGTGCATTTTGAAGCGCAACCCGAAGGGCTGGGTCAGTTTTTATCCGCTGCGGCGTTAGTCGTCGTTCATTTGGAGTGACCAAACGTCTCTCCTCCTGCCTTGCCCCGAATAAAAACTGACACCAGCGCGGCCGTGAATGAAACGTCAACAGACCCTAGGCTCAGGCTTGATTTATCAGGTCATCCATCAGGTATATGCACCCGCCCTACTCCTTTGCATTCCATGGCTCAGCTCAGAGCGCCAGGAGGTCGGCGGGTACATATCCTGTCACGGATTATTTCCAGAAATCGCGAATCGAAGCAATTCCTTGAGCGCCAACGGCGCGAGCATGGGACGCATCAAAGCGTGTCATGCCTCCCAGGGCAAACACCGGCATGCCAGCACGCTCCACCAACTGCTGAAAATCATGCCAGCCCATAGGCGGCACTTCTGGATGTGAGGGCGTGGTACGCAGGGGCGACAGCGTCACGAAATCGCAGCCCAGTACCGCCGCCTGATCCAGCTGTGTCTGATTATGGGTCGATGCCGACAACCACTGATTTTCAGCAATCGGACGGCGGTCCAGTTTCATCAAGCGTTCGCTGGTCAGATGAATCCCGTCCGCCTCAACCTCGTCCAGTAAACCCGGATCACCGTTGAGCAAAAGACGCGCACCATGGGCGCGGCACATTACCAGCGCACGCTGGGCGCGTGCTACGTAAGTCGGTGTATCGAGCTGTTTGGCACGCAGTTGAACAAGACGAATACGGTCTTCACGTAACGCCCGCTCAAGCCGAGCGTCAAAGCACGTTTCATCTTCTTCTTCGGGCGTAATCAGATATTCGGTGGGTAGCATCACAGCGCGCAGAATCGGCAGGTTAGCGGCAGGAAACGGATAGTTGACCAGTTCCTCCATCGGTACCCAGCGTACCGCCTGACCTTCTCTGCCAAACGGCTCGCCGGAAAACTCATGTACCTGCCATACATCCAGCAGAATATGCTTGTCAGGATACTCGTGATGAACACGAATCAACGGCTGAGCGTTCATTATTTCTACGCCAAGCTCTTCATGCAGCTCTCGCTTTAACCCTTCCAGTCCGGTTTCGTAAGGCGCCAGCTTGCCACCAGGAAATTCCCACAGACCGCCCTGGTCCACATTGGACGGTCGGCGCGCGATCAGGACTTGCTTCTGATCCGCACTGACCATCGCTGCCGCAGCAACATGTACCCGTCTTTTCACCATTACACTCATTGCGTCAGTATCCACTGTTTAGCTCACCTACCAGCGCTTCCGGCTAGCTGCGGTAATCTGCGTTAATCGATACATAGTCATGCGAAAGGTCTGTTGTCCAGACCGTCGCACTTTCTTTTCCGCGACCAAGATCAATCCGTATCGTGATTTCCTCGCGGGCCATCTCGGCACTTCCTGCCTCTTCGGTGTAACTCATCGCGCGGCCGCCCTTTTCAACCAGCCTGACCCCGTTAAGATCAATCACCACATGACTCACGTCAAACGCCTCAACCGGCGCCCGACCTACCGCCGCAAGAATACGCCCCCAGTTAGCATCGGAGGCATAGAGGGCGGTTTTCACCAAGGGTGAATGTGCCACTGTAAAAGCGACATCCAGCGCTTCCTGACGCGAGTGCGCACCTTCCACCTGCAAGGTGACAAACTTGGTGGCACCCTCGCCGTCGCGGATAATCGCCTGGGCAAGCTCAGTCATTACTTGCTGCAACCCATGACGGAAAACCGCAATATCTGCTTCCGAGACGATGGCGGCACTTCGCCCTGTGGCTGCCAGCATACAGGCATCATTGGTCGAGGTGTCGCTATCAATCGTAATACAGTTGAAGGAACGATCGGTTGTCTCGCGCAGTAGCTGCTCCAGCAAGGGTTGCTCAATCGCTGCATCTGTCACCACAAAGCCAAGCATGGTCGCCATATTGGGGCGAATCATCCCGGATCCTTTGGCAATACCGTTGATGGTGACCGGCTGATTGCCCACTGTCACCACGACACTCGCCCCTTTGGCTCGCGTATCGGTGGTCAGAATACCCTCACCCGCATGCGCCCATGCATCTGACTGGCCATCCCGTTCTGCATAAGCTTTTGGAATGCCGCCCAGCAGCTTCTCCATGGGCAACGGCTCACCAATCACTCCCGTTGAAAACGGCAGCACGGCTTCTGTGGGCACACCGGCAACCTCAGCGAGCGCCTGGCAGCATCGTTTGGCATCACGTAAACCGATTTCTCCGGTACCGGCATTGGCATTGCCGGTATTGATCAACCAATAACGTGGTGTTTGCTGGTGTTTTCCGCAATGGTCAAGATGCGCCTTGGCAACGTGCACCGGGGCAGCACAGAAGGCATTGAGCGTAAATACGCCTGCCACTTTAGTCGTTTCTGGCAACTCAATCACCACCAGGTCACGGCGATCGGCTTTTTTGATGCCTGCCATGGCACACCCCAGGGATACGCCTTCAAGAAGGGGCATTGCCGGAAAAGGCACATTTCCTACTGCCATGCTGTCTTTCCTCCGCCTGTCATGGGCTCAATAGTGATCAATCGAGTTTTCCGCAGCACTGTTTGTATTTCTTACCAGAACCACACGGGCAAGGGTCATTACGCCCGACCTTCGGCCCTTCACGACGCACCGGACGACCGTCAGCCCCTGGCGCCACCCCAGCAGCATCACTGCTTTCTTCATTCTCGGCATTATCAACGTCATCATGACGGCTTGCTGCCGTTGCCTGCTCTCGTGCCAGAGCGTCACGACGCTTTTGCTCCAGCGCATCGACTTCTTCCGGTTGACGTACCTGAACGTGACTCAGGATTCGGGTGACATCTGCCTTGATATTGGTCAAAAGATTCTGGAAAAGCTCAAACGATTCGCGTTTGTATTCCTGCTTGGGATTCTTTTGCGCATAACCGCGCAAGTGAATACCACGACGCAAATGATCCATGGACTGCAGGTGCTCTTTCCACCGGGTGTCCAACACCTGAAGCATAACCTGCTTTTCAAATCGCTGAATCAGCGTCTCACCGGCGGCTTCCACCTTGGCAACATAAGCCTCACGGTGCATCGTCTGCAGACGTTCACGCAGCTTTTCTTCGCTGAAACGCTGATCTTCCTTGGCCCAATCAACGACCGGCGCATCCAGGTTGAATTCTGTCTTGAGATGCGCTTCAAGCCCGGGAAGATCCCACTGCTCAGATAGGCTTTGCGGCGGCACGAACTGACTGACGGCTTCGTCCATGACTTCTTCGCGGATCCCCGCGACAGCATCGGAGACTTCCTCAGCGGCCAGAATTTCGTTGCGCTGTTCATAAATAACGCGGCGCTGGTCATTGGCGACATCGTCATACTCAAGCAGCTGCTTGCGGATATCAAAGTTGCGCCCTTCGACCTTCTTCTGAGCCCGCTCGACCGCATTGGAGACCATTTTATGCTCAATGGCTTCACCATGCTCAAGCCCGAGCGCCTGCATCAGACGCTTGACACGGTCAGACCCGAACAGACGCATCAGGCTGTCTTCCAGAGACAGGAAGAAGCGCGTAGAGCCTGGGTCGCCCTGCCGGCCAGCACGCCCGCGCAGCTGGTTATCAATGCGGCGTGATTCGTGACGTTCAGAACCGACAACGTGCAAACCACCGGCATCCAGCACCGCATCATGGCGTTTTTGCCACTCCGCCTTCAGCGCATCAACCTGGTCCTGAGTGGGGTTCTCAAGCTTGGCCGCTTCAGCTTCCCAGTTACCCCCCAGCATGATATCGGTACCACGACCGGCCATGTTGGTGGCAATCGTAATCGCCCCGGGTCGACCGGCCTGGGAAATGATTTCAGCTTCGCTCTGGTGTTGCTTGGCGTTGAGCACATTGAAATCCAGCTTCGCTTCACGCATCAAGCCGGCAAGGTATTCCGAGGTTTCAATGGAGGCAGTACCCACCAACACCGGGCGCCCTGCTTCGGTTTCTGCTTTGACATCCTTGATAATGGCTTCATATTTCTCTTCTGCGCTCAGAAAAACCAAGTCATTCTGGTCTTTACGCACCAGTGGACGGTTGGTAGGAATCACCACCACATCCAGGCCGTAAATCTGACGGAATTCAAACGCTTCAGTATCCGCCGTCCCTGTCATCCCTGCCAGCTTTTCGTAAAGACGGAAATAGTTCTGGAAGGTTGTTGAGGCCAATGTCTGGCTTTCACGCTGAACGGTCACGCCTTCTTTTGCTTCAACCGCCTGGTGAAGACCTTCTGACCAGCGACGACCAGGCATGGAGCGCCCCGTGTGCTCATCAACAATGACCACCTGGCCTTCACTCAAGATGTAGTCCACATCACGGTGGTAGAGGTGCCTGGCCCTTAGCGCAGAATGCATGTGCTGAAGCAGATTGAGGTTCTGAGCCGCATATAGAGACTCATCTTCGCCTAACAGCCCCTCCGAGCGCATCAACTCTTCAACCTTGTTGTGGCCCTGCTCAGTGAGTTCCACCTGTTTCTGCTTTTCGTCCAACAGGAAGTCGCCTGTTACGGGGGCGTCTTCGTCTTCACTTTCCTCACCGGCTTCAAGCGCTTGAGCCAGGAGGTTAACTACGCCATAAAGGTCAGTGTTTTCATCAACCGCACCGGAAATAATCAGCGGTGTCCGCGCCTCATCAATCAGGATCGAATCGACTTCATCCACAATCGCGTAATGCAACCCGCGCTGGACTTTATCGTCGAGGGAAAAAGCCATGTTATCGCGCAGATAATCAAAGCCAAATTCGTTATTGGTACCGTAGGTGATATCACACTGGTAGGCATGGCGTTTTTCTGCACTGGTCTGGCCAGAAAAAATCACCCCAACCGAGAGGCCCAGATATTCATACAGCGGACGCATCCATTCTGCGTCACGGCGGGCCAGATAATCGTTGACCGTCACCACATGCACGCCCTTGGCAGGCAACGCATTGAGATAAACCGCCAGAGTAGCTACCAGTGTTTTACCTTCACCGGTTTTCATTTCAGCAATCCGGCCGCGGTGCAGCGTCATGCCACCGACCATCTGTACATCGAAGTGACGCATTCCCATTACGCGTTTACTGGATTCACGCACCATCGCAAACGCCGCGGGAAGCAAGCTGTCCAACGGCTCACCATCGTTCAGGCGCTGACGCAACTGCGCTGTTCTCTCCTGCAGATCGGCATCGCTCAGACCATCAAGCTCGGCTTCCAATGCGTTGATATGGTGAACGCTTTTATGCATGCGTTTTACTTCACGGTCGTTTTTTGAACCGACGACTTTGCGCAATAAGTTGTTAATCATGAACAGTCCAATTGGCTTAACTTAGCTCAAGGAGCCTAATAAAAATGAGGTTACCAGGATTGATTTTTCACACATTCATGCATGGTGGGCCACGCCGCGTGAAAACATCTTGAGCAGCCACTAGCGACAAAACCTGCGCGCCAGACCAAAAAACGCACGATTGCAGAGTGGAGCGAACAGGCTGAGTATTGCCCAACCAACGCTGATAAGCCCTCTTTGCCCAGGCAATATGTCGCGACCGTGCCCGTAGCACTGCAGGCATAAAAAAGGCAACGTAAGCACTACGCTCACTATTACGAACAACGTCAACCGGATACAGGGTGGCAGGTAAGAGACAACCTACAATAAAGCCAGCCAACCACCAACGCGCGACCCCGTGACGACGCAAACGTCGCACAGGCAAGGGTCGGGGTGATGGCAATAAAGACATGCTGTGGCTAAACTCCTGAGCGTGTTAGGCTTTACCGATTAACAGTAGAATAATTTCATCTCCCCTAACGCCCACTTGCGGGTTCGCTGAAGAGCTAAGCGCATGAGTATAAAGGTTAAGCGTTCTCGAGCACAGCCCATCGGAAAACTCCTGGAGCAACGCAGCGGTGCCAGCCTGCTAATTCGCCAGTCACGATTAATTGATCAGGCGCAACACCACCTTAGAGCCCACCTGCCTGAAGAGATGCGCACCCATGTGTTTGTTGGTGGTTTTCGGGAAGGCAAACTGACCATTATCAGCAGTCAGGCCAGCTGGGTGACATGGCTGCGTTTCGAACAGCAGCGCCTACTGACACTTCTTCACCAGCTTCCCGGATTTGAAAGCGTGACAGCACTGACTTTCAAGGTACGTCCTGTGAATCCAGTAAAGGTTCCTGAACGCAACACCCGCGAACTCTCCTATGAAGCAGCCAACACATTGAAGGCTTGTGCGGAAGAAACGGATGACCCGGCTCTCAAACGTGCATTAAGCCGACTGGCATCGCATACCAGAAAACGCTAAAAGCACCGCCGTAGCGATGCTTTTGTCCAAAATACTCGTACCTAAACTAAAATACGTGTATCTATAATACGTTCAATTATCAGGCGTATAAAGGCCAGAGACTTGGGAACCAGGCTTTTAAAAAAGTAGCATGGCGGTTTAAGCTTGCGTTATGCCATCGCCGGGGCTGAATAAGAAATCGGTGCCACAGACGACGCTTCTTCAAAGGTGATAATCTCGTAGGCATCCGGCTGAGCCAGCAGCTCTCGGCACAGGCGGTTATTCAGGGCATGCCCTGATTTCACTCCGCGAAACTCACCGATCAGGCTATATCCCAGTTGATACAGATCGCCAATGGCATCCAGCACTTTATGCTTGACGAACTCATCGTCGTAACGCAAACCACCTTCATTAACAATCCGGTAGTCGTCTACCACAATGGCATTATCGAGGCTTCCACCAAGCGCCAGATTATTCGAACGCAAAAATTCGATATCACGCATAAAGCCAAAGGTCCGCGCCCGTGATACCTCTTTTACGAAGGAAGTGGTAGAAAAATCGATGCGCGCTGTCTGGTTTTGCTGTTCAAACACAGGATGATCAAAGTCGATGGAAAACGACACCTTAAACCCCTGATGAGGGAGAAAGTGCGCTTCTTTACCTTCTTCAATAACAGAAATCGGTCGCTTGATGCGAATAAACTTCTTCGCCGCAGACTGCTCCATAATGCCTGCAGACTGAATCAGAAAGACAAAAGGGCTCGCGCTGCCGTCCATAATCGGCACTTCTGGCGCATTAACATCCACATAGGCGTTGTCGATACCTAACCCAGCCAGTGCCGACATCAGATGCTCAACCGTTGCCACCTTCACACCATTACAGGAAAGTGCCGTACACAGCGTCGTATCTTCCACCAGGTCAGCGCGGGCAGAAACTTCAACAACAGGGTCAAGATCGGTTCTGACAAACACAATACCCGTGTTAACGGGAGCAGGACGCAGCGCCATATTGACTTTTTTACCAGAGTGT
Source organism: Halomonas sp. LS-001 (assembly GCF_052983955.1). Classification (NCBI taxonomy): domain Bacteria; kingdom Pseudomonadati; phylum Pseudomonadota; class Gammaproteobacteria; order Oceanospirillales; family Halomonadaceae; genus Halomonas; species Halomonas sp. LS-001. The sequence continues at coordinate 1,385,269 of NZ_CM129816.1, read as the reverse complement.
AACCCCACTCCAGTAGCACGAATGACGTTTTGCAGGGTGCGTTGTTTGATCATGGGCAGTAGTCATACTCTGGTAATGAAAGGTATTGGATAATGAACGACATTGCTCGGACAATAGTTATCGAACAGTGTTCATGTTAGCAGCAAACAAACGTTTCAACCAATAGAAACTCTTGCTTGCTGCCTCCGCATAATCTGTTGAACAAGCTTCTTTCTCCCAGGTAAACCCGATTGCTGGCATACCTGGGTCAAGAAGTCATCAGTCAGCTTGACGCCTCAGAAAAGCGGGAATATCCAAATAATCATCGGCTTCTGGTGAACGGCGTTTTTCTGAACGTGGCTTCGCCGCCACTTCCGGTGCTTCGGCTCTGGCCGCCTGCTGCTGACGCATGACGGTGGGTTGCTGCAGTTTACGATAATCCGACGCGTCAGCGGCTGTCCGCCGTACCGGTTCGCGAGCAGGTGTCACTTTCGCCTTGCTATTATCCAGCCCAGCCGCTACCACCGTGACTCTCAGCTCATCGGTCATTTCCATATCAATAGACGTACCGACCACGATCGTCGCTTCCTGAGAAGCAAATTCCTGAACCGTTGCACCTACATCATTGAACTCACCAATAGAAAGATCAGGACCGGCGGTAATATTGACCAGGATGCCCCGTGCACCGTGCAGATCAATATCTTCAAGTAACGGGCTGCGAATGGCTTTTTCAGCCGCTTCTCTGGCACGATTCTCACCCGTCGCGCCACCCGTACCCATCATCGCCATGCCCATTTCAGACATCACAGTGCGTACGTCAGCAAAGTCAACGTTAATAATGCCTGGGCTAGTGATAAGCTCAGCAATCCCCTGAACAGCCCCCAGAAGCACATCGTTGGCAGCACTGAAAGCCGTCAGCAGAGTGGCGTTTTTGCCTAGAACGGAGAGCAGTTTTTCGTTAGGAATGGTAATCAGCGAATCAACGTGCTCGGAGAGCTCTTTCATGCCCTCTTCCGCAGCTCGCATTCGCTTAGGTCCTTCAAACGGAAACGGGCGGGTCACGACAGCAACCGTCAGAATCCCCAACTCTTTAGCGACCTGGGCGACGACAGGTGCACCTCCAGTGCCTGTCCCGCCTCCCATGCCGGCAGTGATGAACACCATGTCAGCACCGTCGAGCAGCTCAGCAATGCGCTCACGGTCTTCCATGGCGGCCTGGCGCCCTACGTCTGGATTGGCGCCCGCCCCTAAGCCCTTGGTGATTTCACTGCCTAACTGCAAGACAGTTTTAGCGGAGACGCGTTTCAGTGCCTGAGCGTCCGTATTGGCGCAAATGAATTCGACGCCTTCAATGCTGCTTTCCACCATGTGGTTTACTGCATTGCCGCCGCCGCCGCCAACACCAACAACTTTTATAACCGCACTGCTCGAGGGTGCGCTATCTACCAATTCGAACATAAGCCCCGTCTCCTGAACCGTATTTACGGTCCTGTCAGAAATTTCCTTTAAACCAGCCCTTGAATTTTGTCAACGGCGAGACATCAATCTTCAGCTCATGCCGCGCACCTTCCTGGCGCCGCACGCTCGGGATGCCCCCGCTTGCGCCTTCATGGCGTTGACCATGACGCGCCTGTTGCAAAGCATAGTGCAACAGGCCAACGCCCGTTGCATAAATCGGGTTGCGCACAACATCAGATAACCCTTTCACGTTCTGCGGAGAAGCAATTCTTACCGGCATATGAAAAATCTCTTCGGCAAGCTCGCTAACCCCTTCCATACGTGAAGTGCCGCCTGTCAGCACAATGCCGGCGGCAACCATATCTTCATAACCACTGCGGCGAAGCTCATCGCGCACAAGTGTAAATAGCTCTTCATAGCGCGGCTCAACCACTTCTGCAAGTGACTGGCGAGAAAGATCACGCGCCGGACGATCACCAACGCTTGGCACCTTGATCATTTCGTCGCTTGACGCCAGCTGCGTCAGGGCACACGCATATTTGACCTTGATTTCTTCTGCATGTTGCGTCGGTGTCCGTAACGCCATCGCAATGTCATTCGTGACCTGATCTCCCGCGATGGGAATCACAGCGGTGTGGCGAATCGCGCCTTCTGTAAAGATGGCCATATCGGTTGTTCCCCCACCGATATCAACCATGCAAACACCCAGCTCTCTTTCGTCTTCGGTAAGCACCGACATACTTGAAGCAAGCTGCTCAAGAATAATGGCATCTACCTCAAGACCACACCGGCGCACACATTTTTCGATATTCTGGACCGCGTTGAGTGCCGCCGTCACCAGATGCACTTGAGCCTCTAACCTGACACCGGACATTCCCAGAGGTTCACGAATGCCGCCCTGATTATCAATAGCGAATTCTTGGGGCAACACATGAAGCACCCGCTGACCTTCTGAAATCGCCCTGGCACGCGCCGAATCAATCACCCGATCAATATCAGATGATGTGACTTCACGTTCTTTAATGGCGACGACGCCGTCGGAATTCATGGAGCTGATGTGGCTACCTGCCACACCAACGTACACTGAGTGAATTTCGCACCCAGCCATAAGTTCAGCTTCTTCAACCGCCCGCTGAATGGACTGAACGGTTGACTCGATATTGATCACCACCCCGCGCTTCATGCCACGTGAAGGGTGTGTGCCAATACCGACAATTTCGATACTGCCGTCGTCGGTAGGTTGGCCCACGATCGCTACTACTTTGGACGTACCTATGTCTAACCCGACCACCATATCTGATGCGTTAGGTGTACCTGCCATGAGTCGGGATATCTCCTTGGTAGCGACTGAATGAATGAACTTAACAGGCAAACGCTAAATTAACGAAAAATTGATGACTGGCTCGCTGATACCAAACATCTGAAAGCACACAGCCTTGTCGCAATATATTACCTGGCGCGTCACGTATAGAACGGTTCAATACATGACGTTACGCTTCGTTTAAATAACTTTGCCTTTTGTACGAATCTGACGTCTGTTTTTCAAGCAGCAGACATCAATTATGCAACCATAATATAAGACTAATAGCCCAATACAAGAAAACTATAGTAAAGAAACTGTTTTTTTTATATTTTTCTTATTCGATTCTTACAATACGTCCCCCTGCGTGCAATTTAAAGCGTTGACTCGCTTCTTTTCACCCGAATGCACACAAGGTGCTCATACGTATCAAATTTTATATGCGCGCAAAGACCGGCATGAGGCTTCCACAACACTTGCTTTCACAGCATTTACTCAGACAGTGCATCAAACCCTTCTTCGCCGTGCCATGAAACAGCGACACCATTTGGATAGCGCAAATCAATATAGCGTATGTCGCCTCTAAAGCGGTATAAGCCGCGCGTCCAGGATGACATCAGGCGAGCGATACGCATATCCTGCTGGCGGCGCCCCAACATTACCCACATATCGTCATTGAACTGCAGGCGCCACGCACCACGTGGTTCGAGCCTCAATTGCCTAAGTGCCAATTCAAGGTCAGCAAACTGTGGCAGTAACTGTTGATAGTAACCCAATACTTCTTCGCTACTGCCTTCAGGTCCAGCCAGATCAGGCAGCCCTTCAGGCGCTTCCATTGGCGAAAAAGCAAAAGGAACCGCCTCATCATTCAACAGATAGGTGTCGTTCCAGCGAGCAACCGGCTCTTGTTCAACCAGCTCAAACACCAACGTATTCGGCCATTCTCTAGAAATGCGTGCTTCATACAACCAGCCGATATCAAGAACACCTTCACGTAAATCGGTCAGATCGACGGATAGCCAAGTGGCATTTTTCACCAGAGGAGAGAGCTGTGTGCGAAGGTAGTCTGCATTGACATAATCCCACTCCCCCCGAATAGAAACACGTTCAATCGGCCGGTCAAGCCACAACCACAGCGCGCGCCCACCAGCGCCCAGAAGCAGGAGTAACAGGATAAACCCCACCCAGGCGCTACGCCGCTGCATGATCGTCCTGCGGATCAGCCGTTGCAAGAATTTCAAGCACTAGCGCATCAAACTCAATGCCCGCATGGGCAGCTGCCTGAGGCACAAGACTATGATCGGTCATGCCCGGTACTGTGTTGACTTCAAGCAACCAGAACTGTCCATTTGCATCGCGCATGACATCCACTCGCCCCCATCCACTACCGCCAATGGCAGCAAATGCTTGCTGGCATAGCACGGCAAGCGCTTGCTCGTCCTGCTCTGAAAGCCCGCAAGGAAGATGGTACTGCGTGGTATTGGAAATGTATTTTGCTTCGTAATCGTAAAATCCACCTGGGACTTCAACACGAATAGCGGGCAGCACCTGATCGCCAAGTAGTGCAACCGTATATTCTTCACCCACAACGAAACGCTCCGCCATCACCTGGGCATCAAAACGTGCCGCCTCATGGTAAGCCAAGACCAGCTCTTCCTGTGAATGCACAATGGTGATCCCCAGCGTGGAACCTTCGTGCACCGGCTTGACAATAAGTGGCAACCCAAGCTGTGCTACCACGCCTTGCCAATCAATATGTGCATTGAGAATGACGCTCTCAGGCGTCGGCAGCTCAAGCGCCTGCCATACGTGTTTTGTGCGCTGCTTATCCATCCCCAATGCTGACGCCAACACCCCGCTACCGGTATAACGAATATCTAGAAGCTCCAACGCTCCCTGAAGCGTTCCATCCTCGCCACCTCGGCCGTGTAAAGCGATAAACACACACTCTGGGGCTAGCTGCTCAAGACCGGTCAAACCGGAATCATACGGGTCATAGCCAACGGCCTGAACACCTTGACGCAGCAGAGCAGCCAATACGGCCTGGCCACTTTTCAGTGAGACTTCCCGCTCTGCGGATGTACCACCATAAACGACGACGACATTGCCTGTCGGTGTGTTTTGGCTATCGCTCACAATGACACCTCATCTAGCTTCAATTGTGCCTGGGCAAGCGACTGGGAAATACCACCTATATCCCCCGCTCCCTGGGTGATCAATATATCGCCGGGGCGTAATACATTGTGCAGAATACCCGGCAATTCATGCTTCCCTTCTGCAAATAACGGATCAATATCGCCACGCTGACGAATTGAGCCAGCCAGTGAACGGCCTTCCGCCCCAGGGATGACGTTTTCCCCGGCACTGTACACATCCAGCAGCACCAGGGTGTCAACCTGTGACAGAACGCGGACAAAATCTTCATAGAGGTCACGCGTACGCGTATAACGATGCGGCTGATAAAGCATCACCAGACGACGGCCCGGCCAGCCGGCTCGCACTGCCTGGATCACCATGTCGACTTCGCGTGGATGATGGCCATAATCGTCTACCAGCATGACATCACCTTTCTTTCCAGGCAGTTCGAAATGACCATGCACCTGGAAACGCCGCCCAACACCGGCAAACCCTGCCAATCCGCGAAGAATCGCCTCATCACTCACGCCGGCGTCCGTCGCTACCACAATAGCGGCCATGGCATTAAGCGCGTTGTGCTTACCCGGCATCGCCAGACGCACGGGTAAAGGTGCCGCGTCACCCGGCCGTATTGCGGTAAAGGTGACCTCGCCTTCATGCTGAGCAAAATCAGTAATACGATAATCGGCGTCCGGCGCAAAACCATAGGTCACAAACTGGCGTTTGACCTGATCAAGCAGCTCTCTGACATGACTGTCATCAAGACACAGTACTGCCAACCCGTAAAACGGCAGATTATGCAGGAATTCGATAAATGTGCTTTTCAGGCGTTCGAAATCACCGCCATAAGTGGCCATGTGATCCGCATCTATATTGGTCACAATCGAAACCATCGGCTGCAGATGCAAAAAAGAAGCATCTGATTCATCGGCTTCAGCCACCAGGTAATCGCCTTCGCCCAATCGCGCATTGGTTCCCGCACTGGTCAGCTTCCCGCCGATAACAAAGGTCGGGTCAAGCCCACCTTCCGCCAGCAACGTGGCGGCAATACTGGTTGTCGTGGTTTTACCGTGGGTGCCTGCCACGGCGATGCCATGACGAAAACGCATTAATTCCGCCAGCATTTCAGCCCGTCTGACAACCGGCACACGATGCTCATGAGCCCAGTTGATTTCGGGATTGGTGGCATCAATAGCACTCGAAACCACCACGACATCGGCACCTGCAACATGCGTTTCAGCGTGGCCAATCGCCACTGAGACGCCACACCGGCGCAAACGCTCAACTACTGGCGACACTTTCAGATCACTACCACTCACCTGATAGCCCTGATTTGCCAGCACCTCCGCGATACCGCACATCCCGGCACCGCCGATACCCACAAAATGAATTCGTTTAATACGCCGCATTCCCGGACCCGTCACACCACGGGGTACGGAAGTTTCAGATAAGGTTTCTTCAGTCACGTCCATGCTCCTTGTCAGCAAGCATCAAACAGCCTTGCATCAGCTGCTCTGTCGCCTCCAGATGCGCCGCTCGACGCGCATTTGCGGCCTTGGCTGCCAATACATCGGGGGATAACAGATCATTTAATTCTTTCACGAGTCGCTCACGGGTCAATTCAGACTGTACAACACAAATGGCGGCTGATTCGTTGACCAGCACCTGCGCATTGATACGTTGATGGTCGTCAACCGCATGTGGAAAAGGCACAAACAAAGCAGGCTTGGCAGCAGCGGCCAGCTCAGCAACCGTCAATGCACCCGAGCGACACACCACTAGATCAGCCCATTCGTAAGCGGCTGCCATATCGTCGATAAATGCGCATACGTTGGCGTTAACGTTATGGGCCACATAAATTTCCTGCGTCGCCGCCTCACGATTTTTACCTGCCTGGTGCCAGACGTTCGGACGCCTGGCGCCTTCCAGATCAGCCAGCGCCGGCGCTAGACGCTCGTTAAGCGCCACCGCCCCCAGAGAGCCGCCAACCACTAACAGTCTCAACGGCCTGCCATGCATTGCATCAGCCTGGCGTGGATGCTCGCCAAGGGCGGCGATTTCATCACGAACAGGGTTTCCGATCACCTCGGCCCGACCACCAAAGGCCTGAGGGAAGGCCGCGTAGGTTTTCTTCGCCAGATACGACAGGACACGATTGGTCAACCCCGCCACCGCATTCTGTTCGTGAATCACCAGAGGTTTGCGACACAGCCAGGCAGCAATCCCTCCCGGCCCACTCGCAAACCCGCCTAACCCCACCACAACCTGAGGGTCAAAATCACGAATAATGCGTCGCGCCTGATTGACAGCCCGAAAAATATTGATGGGCGCCTTGAGCCAACCTGCTAACCCATTACCGCGCAATCCACTGATCTCAAGCTGGTGCAGGGCAATACCTGCATCAGGCACAAGCTGGTTTTCGATACCGCGCGGGCTTCCCAGCCATTCCACGTCTACTTCCTGTTGGCGCAGCGCATTGGCAAGAGACAGGGCGGGGATGACATGCCCCCCGGTTCCACCTGCCATAATCAATACGCGTCGACGTGCCGTCATTAAAAACTACTCCTTATCATTTAGACGTTATGAAAGCTGCGGTTTACGACGGGCCAGACCGGCCAACGGCACTCGTTTAGCGCGCTGGCGTGTTTCTACGTCAACACGCAGCAAAAGGCCAATCATTACGGCAGTCACTAAAAGACTTGACCCTCCATAACTGATCAAGGGTAGCGTTAAGCCTTTTGTCGGCAACAAACCCGAACTCACCGCCATATTGATAAAGGCCTGAGCAGCAATGACAAAGGCGATACCGTAACAAACATAAGCGCCGAAAAGATGCCCCGCGAGCTCGGCGCGACGTGCTATCAACAAGGCACGCAGAATAAAAACCGTAAATAGAATGATCAGGCTGATCGCGCCAATCATGCCCATCTCTTCCGCCAGAACAGCAAAAATAAAGTCTGTATGCGCTTCAGGCAGGTAATGTAGTTTCTGAACGCTGTTTCCGAGGCCAGTGCCCGTCACATGGCCGCGTCCAAAGGCAATAAGCGCCTGCGTCAACTGGTAACCGGTGGCGAACTGATCCGCCCAGGGGTCAAGGAAACTCGTCCAGCGAGCAAGGCGGTAAGGCTCCATAATGACCAGCAACACAAAGCCAACAACGAGCACACTGCCAATCAGAAAAATCAGAATCAGCGAGGCCCCTGCCATCACCACCATGCCAATGACACAAACGGTATAGACGACGGCACCCCCAAAATCAGGTGCCAGCAGAAGAAAAAAGCCGGGAACGGCCAGGATCATCAGTGGACGAAACACGCTGAACGGCTTTTGACGAAGCTCATCAACAAAGCGTGTCATAAAAGCCGACATATAAATGATCAGGCCCAGTTTACCGAACTCGGAGACCTGGATACTGGGTAGAGGTCCGGGTAACGCAATCCAACGAGTGCTGCCGTTGACTGTCTGGCCAATCACCAATACCAGCATCAGCAAGGCGATACTGATGATCATCAGCAAACCGGCATTCTGACGCCAGACTTCCATCGGCAGACTAACGACAACCAGAGCGGCACATATAGCGATAACCAGAAAAATTCCATGCTGGCGGAGATAGTGGTAACTGTCATCCAGCAATCCAATGGAAGCAGAGCTAACCATCACCCACCCGATAGCGGCCAACGTCAGAGCCGTGATGATCAACCAGACATCACAAGGCAGATTACGTGTTGTCATTTCACCGTGTAAGCGCTTAAGCGTTTGCTTCATTGTGACCCTCCGGCCTGGGACATCTTGTCTTCAATCCATCGACAAAAAACATCACCACGATGTTGGTAATCCGTAAATTGGTCCAGGCTTGCACAAGCCGGAGACAGAAGCACACAGTCACCTGAACGGGCCAGATCGGAGGCGGCTTGCATGGCACTTGGCAAATCGTCAAAACGTTGGGTTTCAACATACCTGTTCAAAGCATCGTCAAGCAGTTTGGCATCTCTACCATACACAAGCACCTGGCGGGCATAGCGAGCCAACGGCTCGGCAAGCGGGGAAAAATCGGCACCTTTTCCGACACCACCAGCAAGCAGCACCAGCTTGCCCTGAAGCAACGGACCAATTCCCTGGATAGCCGCTAGCGTTGCCCCCACATTCGTGCCTTTTGAATCGTTGACCCAAAGGACATCATTGAAGCTGGCCACTCGCTCGCTTCGATGCCTGAGCCCTTTAAAGCGACGCAAGGCTTTCAGCATTCCTTCACGGGTCAGCCCACACAAATTGCCAATGGCTAATGCCGCTAAAGCATTCAGCAGATTATGCTCTCCGGTCATTGTCAGCTCACTCGCCTTGACCCATGGATCGCTGCCATGCATCAGAACGATATCACCATCCTGCTCAACCAGCCCCCATTCATCACCTTTGGGTGAACGGCGGATAAAGCGGCTGACGCGGGGCGGAGTGGATGTCGCTTCAGGCCAGGTCGACGCTTCATCGCCGTTAACAACGGCATTGGACGCATTAATAAAGATACGCCGTTTGGCGGCCGCATAGGCGTCCATTCCATCATGGCGATCCAGGTGGTCTTCGCTGAGGTTGAGAAAGGCACCGCACCAGGCACCCAGCGACGGTGTTGTTTCAAGCTGAAAGCTGGAAAGCTCGAGGATATAAAGATCTGCCTCTGGCGATTCAACCAGCAGGTCCAGCGCAGCCGTTCCCAGATTCCCGCCAACGGCGGCCTTAACCGCCGAAGCCTCGGCCATCTCTCCCACCAGCGTGGTCACCGTGGATTTTGCATTGGAACCTGTAATCGCAACGATCGGCGCCTTGGCCGCACGGGTAAAAAGTGTAATTTCCCCGACGATACGAGGCTCGCCCGTTTCCGGGTTATATACATCATGCAGTGGCTCAAGGCCTGGCGTACGCGGGTAAACGCCTGGGCTGAGAACCACTTCTTCTGCATCACTCAGATCAAGCGCAGTCAGTGGTCCGCAATGGACATCTACGCCTGGATAAAGACGTTGAATAGCGTCAAGACCTGGTGGCTGTTCGCGGGTATCCGCAATCACAAAAGGAACGCCTTGGCGGTCTAAATGACGGCAAATCGCCTGACCTGAAACCCCAAGCCCTACCACCAGGGTGGTTCCTTTAGGAATACGCAGCATACCGGTCTCCTAGCGGATTTTCAGGGTCGCCAGACCCAACAGCACAAGGACGACGGTAATAATCCAGAAGCGCACGATCACCCGTGGCTCAGGCCATCCTTTCAACTCATAGTGGTGATGAAGCGGCGCCATACGGAAGATGCGTCGTCCGGTCAGCTTATAGGAGCCAACCTGAAGAATGACCGACACCGTTTCCAGTACAAAGATGCCTCCCATGATAAAGAGAACAATTTCCTGGCGCACTATGACAGCGACCACCCCGAGAGCCGCACCGAGGGCCAAGGCACCGACATCTCCCATAAAAACCTGGGCAGGGTAGGTGTTGAACCACAGGAAGCCGAGACCGGCGCCAGCAATGGTGGCACAGAAAACGGCCAGCTCACCGGTACCCAGGATAAAAGGAATATGCAGATAATTAGCGAATACGCTATTGCCACTGGCATAGGCAAAAACAGACAACCCCATTGCTACCAGCACGGTGGGCATTATCGCCAACCCATCAAGCCCATCCGTCAAATTCACGGCGTTGGAACTGCCGACAATGACAAAATACGTCAGCACGATGTAGAAAACACCCAAAGGTAGAACAAATTCCTTAAACATGGGAATTAGCAGGCCGGTTTCCACTGGGGTGCTTGCTGTCCAGTAAAGGATACAGGCAGCGCCCAACCCAACAACGGATTGCCAGAAATACTTCCAACGTGCAGGCAGGCCGCGAGGATTCTTCTCGACCACCTTGCGGTAGTCATCGACCCAACCAACTGCCCCGAAACCAAGCGTAACGCCCAGCACGATCCAGACATAAAGATTGGTCAGGTCTCCCCACAACAGCGTACTGACGGCTATTGCAATTAAAATCATCGCGCCACCCATGGTCGGCGTACCGGCCTTGGAAAGGTGCGATTGCGGGCCATCGTCACGGATGGCCTGGCCTATTTGCCCTTCAACTAGGCGACGAATCACCCAGGGCCCTAGCCACAAGCAAAGTAATAGCGCCGTTAATGCGGCAAAGATGACGCGCAACGTCAGATAGTTGAACACCTGAAATGCGCTTTGAAACTGACTGAGAAAATTCGCCAAATGAAATAGCATGGGCGGCGGTTACCTTATTTTTTATCTGTACGCAGGGCAGCAACAAGCCGTTCCATGCCTGCGCTACGAGAGCCTTTGATCAACAAACTGGCATTCGGGGGCAAGTGTTCAATGAGATATGCTTGCAAAGACGCATAGTCATCAAAATGCTTGCCGTTCCCAAACGCCTGACTGGCAGCTCGCGCTGCCTCCCCCAGTGTCACTAATCTGTCTATACCTAATTTGGCTGCATAATCACCCACCTCAGTGTGCAGTGCCGTTGATTCATCACCCAATTCCCCCATGGCACCAAGCGCACACCAACGTGGGCCCGAGAAGCTCATCAGTGTATCCAGAGCTGCCTTGACCGCCCCAGGATTGGCATTATAGGAGTCATCCAATAAATGGCCACCCCGCAGGCATGGCATGACGTTCAGACGCCCAGGCAACGATTGCAGGGTACTAAGCCTGGCAACCACGTCATCTTCTGCCACGCCCAACCCCAAGGCGACCGCCGCAGAAGCCATTGCGTTCAGCACGTTATGGCGCCCAACCAGCGAAAGAGCAACCCTACCCAAGACTCGCTTTTGCCAGCAAAGTTCAAAGGTGTAACGCCCCTGGGCATCACAGACCAGTGAAGTGGCAGTGACATCAGCGTCAGTCGCAAAGCCAAAACTTATCATTCGACGCGGGGCAGCACACTGCTGCCAGAAAGCAAAGTAACGGTCATCATGATTGAGTACCGCCAACCCATCTTCCGGTAACCCTGTAAGGATTTCGCCTTTTGCCTGCGCAATCATCCCCATGCCGCCGAACTCCCCCACATGAGCACCGGTCACATTGGTAATAACCGCCACCTGCGGCTTAGCCAGCAGTGTCGTCCAGGCAATTTCACCAATATGATTGGCACCCAGCTCAACCACCGCCGCCTGATGCTGGTCATTCAACCCAAGAAGCGTCAAGGGCGCACCATAATCATTATTCAGGTTGCCGCGGGTGGCATGTACCGGGCCTAACCCCTGAAGAAGCGTTGCCGTGATTTCCTTGACCGTTGTCTTTCCGCTGTTGCCGGTAATTGCCACCAGCGGCCCACCTTGCCATTTTTCACGCCAAAAACGCGCCAGAAAACCCAGCCCCAGACGTGTATCAGCACATAGCACCTGAGGCCCTGACACGCTGTTGTCAGCCTCCGACACCAGTACCGCAGCAGCGCCCTGTTCAAACGCTTCACCTAAAAAAGCATGCCCATCAAAGCGCTCTCCTTTGAGCGCAACAAAAAGGCAACCCGGCACTATATGACGCGAGTCTGTCACCACACAACTCACCGGCTGGTCTGCCAAGTGGGCGTTGCAGCTCCCCCCTGTCGCTGAAGCGACCTCACCTAGTGTCAAAGACATCATGTACTTTCTCGCTGAGCAAAGGCTTGAAGCACTTCATCACTATCCAGGTAAGGATGGCGTACTCCCTTGATTTCCTGATACGCCTCGTGTCCTTTACCGGCCACAAGAACCACGTCGTCGGGTCCTGCGTGAGTGACGGCGTAGGCGATTGCCTTACGGCGCTCGGCAATTTCCAGGACGCGATTTCCGTCAATGGCGGCCGCGCTGAAACCTGCCAGAATCGCCTGACGAATCCCATCAGCCGATTCATGACGTGGGTTATCGTCAGTTACCACGGCGATATCCGCATACACCTCAGCCATTTTCGCCATTTCTTCGCGTTTACCGGTATCCCGGTCACCACCACAGCCAAAGACGCACCACAGTTTAGCTTGAGTGCCTAAATGAGCACGCAACGCTTCCAACGCTTTATACAAGGCATCGGGCGTATGAGCGTAGTCAACGACAACACCAGGGGTGCCAGAACGGCGATACAGCTCCATTCGCCCGGGCACTGGCTTGACTGATTTCGCGGCTTCCACTAAAGCATCAATCGACTCACCCAGTCCGTAAAGCGTCGCCATCGCAAGGAGGATATTATCAAGATTGAAGCGCCCCATTAACTGAAGATCCAGCACCTTTTCAGCCTCAGGCGTGGCAATAATCGCCTGCTGCCCTTCTGCATGAGGGTGCCACTCCAGCACCTTAAAGGTGACAGCATCATCCTGGCCGGTGGCCAGCACGCGTGCTTCACTGCGGCAACCGGAAAGCATCAGCCGGGCGAGCGGGTCGTCTCCATTGACAACCACCAATTCTAATTCCGCGCGCCGAAACAGTTTTGCTTTAGCGGCGGCATAGGCAGCCATGCTGCCATGATAATCAAGATGATCACGACTAAGATTAGTGAACACGCCAACCTTGACATCCACTGCATCCAGCCGATTCTGGTCCAGTGCATGAGAAGAGGCTTCCAAAGCAATCCGTTTAACACCCTGGCCCGCCAACGCTCCAAGTGTTTCCTGCAACGCCAGGGGGCCTGGAGTGGTCAAGCCGCTATCGACCAACACGCCACTGCGCCCAACCCCGAGCGTCCCCACAACGCCCGCTGGCGTCCCCAGTGCATCGCTTAAATTCGCTATATAATGTGTAACGGAGCTTTTACCGTTCGTTCCAGTTACCGCAATAACATCCAGCCCATCAGGCACCGCGAACAGCGCTCGACCCAGCTCACCCAAGCGTAGAGAAAGGTGCGGAAGCATGAGAACTGCCCCTTCCAGCACAACATCGCTACTTCGTGTATGACTCAGCACCAGCACAGCACCGGCTTCCAGCGCCACCTCAATGAAATCACGCCCATCCATCTGGCTACCGGGAACCGCGACAAAAACATCACCTGGTCGAACCAAGCGCGAATCCGTTATCAGGCGCACCTCATCGGGTAAGCCGGATAACACGTCCGGCAGCGCCGATGCAGGCCATACCTGCTGCAACGCCTGAACCATATCGCGAGAGCGTATTAACATACCTTCTCCTGTTTATAGCGACTCATCATCGGGCGGCACATCGAGAAGACGCAATGCGTTCCCGGTAATACTCGAAAAAACCGGCGCGGCAACAGCACCACCGTAGATATCACCGGCTTTGGGATGATCAACCATGATGACGGTCACGATTCTTGGGTCTGAAGCCGGCGCAATGCCTGCAAAAACACTGCGGTAAGCCGTTTGCGAGTAGCCAGTAGCCCCCGTCTTACGGACGGTACCTGTTTTACCGGCCACACGATAACCTTCCACACGGGCGCGCCTACCCCCAGTGTCGGCGCCTACCGATGTTTCCAGCAGCACCAGAAGTTCATCGGCCACATCGGGTGAAATCGAAGGAATTCCCTGAGGAGCTTCTGCCAATCGCAACAAGGATGGCGGCATTCTCACACCGCCGTTGGCAATGGCCGTATAAGCGCTTGCCAACTGTAAGGGTGAAACAGATAGACCATACCCATAAGACAGAGCGGCCCGTTCGCTTCTTGACCACTGCACCGGGGCGGGCAAGCTGCCACCTGATTCACCGGGAAATCCCGTTCCTGGCGCCTGCCCAAGACCCAGCTGGTTGTACTTATCCCAGATGGCGGTATCAGACATTTGTAATGCCAGCTTGGACATACCGATATTGGATGACTTGGTGAGAATGCCGGAAAAGTCGAGCTTGCCGTAATTACCGATATCACGAATGGTATATTGGTCAATACGCATCCAGCCGGGTGACGTATCAACCACCTTATCCGCTGAGAACTGTCGACTTTCCAGTATCGCCGCCATGGCCAACGGTTTCACCACCGAACCCGGTTCGAACACATCGACAATGGCCTGATTGCGCAGCCCGCGAGGATCAAGGCCTGCACGGTTATTAGGGTTATAGGACGGATAGTTCGCCATCGCCAGCACTTCACCGGTTTGCGCATCCATCATCAACGCAACGCCGCCATCGGCTTCGTTTTCTAACACTGCACTGCGTAATTCTCGATACGCCATATATTGCAGACGTTGGTCAATCGAGAGAACCAACTCACCGCCAGGCTGAGCTTCCTTGACAACGCCAAGCTCCCTGACCAGACGGCCGCGGCGATCCTTGATAATGCGCCGCTGACCAAGATGCCCGGACAGATATGGCTGATAGGCAAGCTCCAGCCCTTCCTGGCCCTGGTCGTCCACGTTGGTAACACCGATTATCTGCGCAGCCACCTCGCCGGCAGGATAGTAGCGTTTATACTCTTGCTGGGAATAAACTCCAGGGGTGCGTAGGTTAAGCACGCGCTGCGCATCATCGGGCGTCATGTGGCGGCGCAGATACATGAATTCATGCTCACTGAATCGCGCTATGCGCGCCTCGAAAGCATCCAGCTCCATGCCTAGCTCACGGGCAAGCACGATGCGCTGAATGGCATCTTCCGGTAATTCCTGAGGATTGGCCCACAAGGTGACAACCGGTGTCGAAATCGCCAACGGCTCGCCATTTCGGTCGGTAATCATTCCCCGGTGAGCGGGGATGGCTTCGTGACGAAGCGTGCGCGCGTCACCCTGGCTTTGCAAAAAAGGGCGGTCGACCACCTGCAAGAGCGCGACGCGTCCGATAAGCACACAGGCAACCAGTATTATGGCAACGACAACCAGAAAAAATCGGCCACCGCGGAGTGCCGGCACATCAGGTGCGGCACGTGAAGAGAGCTTCTTGCGCTGCTGACTCACGGCTTGATTACCTCAACATCATGCACATCGGGAATGCGCATATTCAAACGCTCTGCCGCAATGCTTTCGATTCGAACAGGTGATGACCAGGTGCTCTCTTCCAAAAGGAGCTGCCCCCATTCAGTACTAAGCTGATTCTTTTCCTGGTCCAGTCGCTGCCACTCAGCAAACTGTACTCGGGTCTGGTGGGTTGTAACGACAGCAGCCAGCCCAGTGGCCAGGCAAGCCAGGAAAAGCAACACGATCAGGACAGGCCAGACACCCAAACGCAATCGAAACGGCCATTCAGCGCGCATCGACATAATCCATTGCCTAAAGCCAACGTTCTCCATGTTTATGCTCGTTTTCTGGCGACTCGCATCACAGCACTGCGGGCGCGTGGGTTTTCTGCGACTTCTTCCGGGCTAGACCGTTGACTCTTACCAACAGCTTCCAGACGGCGATTGAGCTGATCATCACGAATGGGCACACCACGGGGTATGTGCGTATCCCCTCGGACATGGTGGCGAATAAAGCGTTTGACGCGTCTATCTTCCAACGAATGAAAGCTGATCACGACGAGGTGTCCGCCAGGCGCCAGGGCTTCGAGAGATTCTTCCAGCGCCGCATCCAGCTGTTCAAGCTCACCGTTGATAAAAATCCGCAGACCCTGGAAAGCCTTGGTGGCGGGATGACGCCCTTTCTCCCAGGCAGGATGAGCCGTCTTCAAAACCTCCGCCAAATCCAGCGTATGGGTAAAAGGCTCGATTGAACGACGAGTTACAACAGCACGGGCAAGTCGCTTGGCGAATCGTTCTTCCCCGTAGGTTTTGAAAACCCGAGCAATTTCCGCTTCGCTGGCACGTGCCAGAAATCCTGCGGCACTTTCTCCCTGACTGGGGTCCATGCGCATATCCAAAGGGCCATCTCGCATAAAACTGAAACCACGCGAGGGGTCATCTAGCTGCGGCGATGAAACGCCAATATCCAGCAGAATGCCAGAAAGCTGGCCGTGAACCCCCTGCTCTCTGGCCACCTCACCTAAACGGGCAAAATCTCGCTGAATCAGAGTAAACCGAGCATCCGATATTGCCTGACCTGCCGCAATTGCCTGAGGGTCACGATCTAACGCCATAAGGCGTCCTGTTTGGCTCAAACGTTCCAGAATCAAACGTGAATGCCCTCCACGACCAAAGGTGCCATCCAGATAAACGCCATTAGCATTCTGCACTAAAGCATCAACGGCACCATGTAACAGAACACTGTGATGGCGAAACGAATCAGCGGCACTTGGCGCTTCGGATGATGACATCTAACTCTCACGTATAAAGTGGACACGATACCAGCCAACAGGAACAGGCGTTACGCGTGCAAACATTGTTTACATAATAATATGTATCGATAAAAGAGGGGGAGTCGGCCGATAAGCCGGGTTCTGTCTAAGACAGCCATTCCTCTAGGCACTGCGTCACCACAGCGCTCAAGCAACCTACCCGGACCCAGCGCGGGCCACGCCATTGGGTCCCTATTTGGTCTTGCTCCGAGTGGGGTTTACCTTGCCACGCACTGTTGCCAGGCGCGCGGTGCGCTCTTACCGCACCCTTTCACCCTTACCTGCCTCGAAAGGCATAGGCGGTCTACTCTCTGCTGCACTTTCCGTCGGCTCACGCCGCCCAGGCGTTACCTGGCACTCTGCCCTATGGAGCCCGGACTTTCCTCCCCTGTGCGCAAGGCACAGCGGCGACTGTCTGGCCAACTCCGGAAGCAAGCATACCAGCGCCCCCTTCCTGCCTCAATCATCGCTTTTCATTGCTTGCAATTTTGCGTACCAGTTTTGCTTGCGCCCACCGAGCAAACGCGCCGCAACAGCCGCCCCCTGCTTGACACCAACGCCTTCATTCAGCAATGCATCCAGCAGCGCATCTGAGGAAAACGCCAGCGCTGTCTGCGGCTCACTTTCCGGCGCACCTTCAATCATGATGACAAATTCACCTCGAGCCTGATTGGGGTCATCTTGCATTTCAGCCAACAACGCCCTTGCCGAGCCCGACAAGAAAGTTTCAAACGTTTTGGTCAATTCCCGAGCGAGTACCACCGGCCTGTCTTCAAGCACCTGCGCAATCGCAGTCAGCGTATGCACGATACGGTGCGGAGATTCATAAAATACCAGTGTTTCTTCTCGCCCCTTGATGTCCTCCAGCGCTTTGAGGCGCGCTTTTGGCTTGGCCGGGAGGAAACCAGCAAAGGTAAAGCGATCTGTGGCAACACCGGCAGCACTAAGGGCAGCAATCAATGCCGACGCACCGGGAACAGGCACTATAGTGCGCCCTCTGTCACGCAATTCACGCACAACGACATACCCCGGGTCGCTGATTAACGGCGTACCGGCATCACTGACTAACGCAATACTCTGCCCTGCCTGCAAACAGGCATCCAGCTGATCAACACGCTGTTTTTCATTGTGATCATGCAAAGAAAGCATCGGAACATTGACGCCCAGATGCGTTAATAACCGACTCGTGTGACGCGTGTCTTCTGCAGCAACCAGTGAAACACTCCCTAGTATCCTGGCGGCTCGCAAAGAAAGATCTTCCAAATTCCCAATTGGTGTTGCAACCACGTACAATGCACCTTGAGATGCTAGGTTCAGCTTCGCGTTTGTCATCATCACTCCTGACCAGACTTAAGTAACGGCATAATGACGTTAAAAACGGATTTGTTGGTGGCAGCATGTGATGCATGGGATATGCATCATGTTAATACCTTGCGTCGCAGCTTATTCTGTACCAATAGTTATGTACGATATTTTTACGAGCTAGGCTTTTACGAGCCAGCTTTTACGAACCACGCGCTTACGTGCGATGTGTTTATGAACAATATCTTTACGCACAACCAGCGAAGCGGCAGCGCTATTGAACACTAAGGAAGGATACATGAAACCGTTATATCGTGGCTTACTTACTATTTTGCTGACGGCACTTTTGCTGGCGGGCTGTGCTGGCCAACAGCAATCGCCCAGCGTCGTTGATCGCACACCACCGAATGCTGAGTACCTACTCAGCCAAGCAGAACAACAAGTGCCGGAACAGGCCGTGAGAACTCGCCTTGAAGCCGCTTTTATCTTCGCTCGACAGGGCCAACAGACCTTAGCCTTCGAAACCGCTGGTGGCATTGATGAAATGCTGCTTCCAATGCAGGACCGGATTCGCTGGGCGCTGCTCTATTCGGAAATGGCACAGGCGGCCAACCGGCCTGATGAAGTGCTTCGCGCAACCGCTATTCTGGACGCTGAACCCGGCATGCCAGCGGAGCAACTTCAAACGTTACAGGAGCGCAAGCGCTGGGCGCTTGGCTCATCCAATCAGTTCAACGCTGAACGCTTTGGCTTGTCGGACATCGGCAATGTACAGCATATTGGCGTTTTTCTACCCAAGTCAGGCGCGCTTGGCAACATTGCCACCACCATCAGTGACGCCATCCAAACCCATCACAATCTTCAGGGTAACGCCATTCAGCTGAGCTTTTTCGATACCAGCAGCTCATCCATGAACGCTCTCTACACTCAAGCCCGCCAACAGGGAGTAGAGTTTGTCATCGGTCCGTTAAGCAAGCAGGAAGTGACCGCAATGGAAGTCCAGGAAAGCGTTCCTCTCCCCACCCTTGCACTGAATTACGGCGAAAGTGAACGCAACCAGGCACAACAGCTACTTCAATTTGGCCTGTCAGCAGAAGATGAAGCACGTCAGGTTGCCAAGCGTGCCTGGGCGGATGGGCACCGCAAGATGGCGGTAATGGTACCTGATAACGACTGGGGACGTCGCGTCGGCGAAGCCTTCTGGAATTCATGGAGCGATGCAGGCGGTGAAGTTACCAATGCCATCAGTTATGCACCCGCCGACCCCGTATCAAACGCTATAAAGTCAGCCCTCAATGTCCGTGGTGATCGCGCGCAACTCGACGGCATTGATGCGCTTTTTCTATTAGCCCTACCCGAGTATGCACGTCAGGTTCCGCCAACGCTTGATTACTACTATGCGACCGAGCTTCCTGTGTATGCCACCTCCCACCTTCATGAGGGCCTGCTTCAGCCACGTCTTAATCAGGATCTGGACGACGTGATGTTTGTCGATATTCCATGGCAAATTCCGGATGCTGCGGTGGGCGGTGAAGAAGTCCTCCCCCACTATGACTCGTATCGCACACTGAGGGATGAGGGCGATAAGTCCATGTTTCGTTTAATGGCGATGGGCGTCGATGCCTATGAAATTGCTTCAGGCATCAGCCACTTTATTGAAAGCGGGCGAATTGCAGGTGCGACTGGCGAATTGAGTCTGAATAGCGATGGTCGGATTTATCGCGAGTTGCCATGGGCAAAGTTCCAGAACGGAATTCCAAGCCCGATTCTCGTACCAGACTTCCCGATTGATGACGAGTCGTAATCCCCAAACAGCACGGGCGCGAGGCGCTGCCATTGAGCAGCGCGCAGCAAACTGGTTACAGCAAGAGGGGCTTATTCTTCTCGGACGTAACCAGTTTGCCAAAGGTGGAGAGATTGACCTCGTGATGATGGATGGAGACACACTCGTCTTCGTCGAAGTAAAACATCGCGAAAGCACTCGCTATGGACACCCACTGGAAACGGTAACAAGTGTAAAAAAGCGCCGCCTGATACATGCCGCGAGTATCTACCTGGCGCGTCATGCGCTGTCCTGCCCCTGCCGATTTGATATCCTTGCCGCAACAGGTACGCCGCCCGATCTATCCTTTGAATGGGTCAAAGCTGCCTTTGACGCCTTTTGAAGCCAAAAACAGGAAGGCCAGATGGACTTTCAGTCTCGGATAATCAGTCATTTTAACGACAGCATTGACACTAAAACCTATGCCAGTGAAGTTCTGCCTCCGTTTATTGAGGTCGCCAGTCAGATGATGGTGCAGTGCCTTGTCAGCGAAGGCAAAATCCTCTCCTGCGGCAACGGCGGTAGCGCCGACAACAGTCAGCATTTCTCGTCAAAGCTTCTTAATCGCTTTGAGCGTGAACGCCCTAGCCTGCCCGCATTGGCATTAACCACTGACACCTCCGCTCTTACCTCAATCGCTAATGACTACAGTTATAATGAGGTGTTCTCCAAACAGATTAGAGCATTAGGGCAGCCGGGTGACATTCTGCTCGCCATCTCAACCAGCGGCAATTCGGCGAATATTGTGCAAGCCATTCAGGCAGCTCATGATCGAGATATGGCGATTGTTGCCCTGACGGGCAGAGATGGCGGTAATATGGCATCATTGCTCGGCCAGGATGATTGTGAAATTCGCGTGCCCGCCACATCCACTGCCCGTATTCAGGAAGTTCATCTTCTTGTTATCCATTGCCTTTGCGACCTTATAGACGAACAGCTCTTTGGCGGAACAATGTGACTTGTTTTATTGTCAATGGACGCTTTATTATCAACGTAATTTACAGGAGTTTTAACATGTCTCGACTTTTTTCCTCGCATTTCTATCTGGCTATCATCATGGCTGGCGTAATGTTGTTGGCGGGTTGCGCCACACAGACCGCACACAACCCCAATAACTACGGCACACGCTCAAGCGACGTAGAAGCCATTGATAAAACCATTGCAACCGAGGTGGAACGTGCACTCAATCAAGCTGATGGCCGTCTTGCTGAAGCCCGCATCAAAGCGCATGCATTTAACGGAGAAGTGCTACTGATTGGCCAGGTTCCCAGTGAGGAGTTACGCTCTCTCGCAGCACAGGTCACTCAGGATATTCGCGGCGTCAGTAAAGTGCATAACGAGCTGGCGATTGCTGCAACGCTACCGGCCTCGCAACGCCTGACCGATAGCTGGATAACCACTAATGTGGTGAGCCAGCTTGCCACCAATAACCGCATCGATTCTTCCAAAATTGAAGTCACGACTGAAAATGCCAGCGTCTACCTGATGGGTATGGTGGCGCGTTCTGAAGCGGATATGATTGTTAATGAAGTATCTACCGTTCGAGGTGTTCAGCGTATCGTCAAGGTGTTTGACTATCTCGACTGAAGCAATGCAACGCAAAGACATTGATAGTAATTAATAAAAAAGCCTCAGATTCTGAGGCTTTTTTATGATCATCTTTTATCCGGCATAAACTATTTAATGACGCGCAGCGTTGGCTTCTTCTTGGACTTTGAAGAGCGAGCATCCGAGTCTTTTGTGTCCGAATGCTTTCCGCTTTTATCATTCTGCTCAGAAACTGGCGTAGATTCGGCAATCGATAGTGCAGGTTGCTTATGCTCTTTTTCTGAAGGCTCTGCGTCTACCTGCGCAGAGCTTTCAGACGCTTCGGTCTCAGTGTCAGGCGCATCCAACTCTGGCTCATCCAGCTCTGGCTCATGACCAAACACCATACCCGCGCCGTTTTCTCTGGCATAGATGGCAATCAGAGCAGGTATTGGAATCATCACCTGCATGGAGTGACCGCCAAATCGAGCACTAAACCCGATGGCCTGGTTTTCCATATACAGATCACGAACCGCCGTTGGCGCAACATTAAGTACAATTTGACCGTTCTGGACAAACTGTCTTGGCACTTCGACACCAGGCAAGCTGGCATCGACAACGAGATAGGGTGTTAATTCATTATCCACCAGCCACTCATAAAGTGCTCTTGCCAGATAGGGACGACTAGAGCGCATCTCACTCCCCTGTTAATGGCCTTCTCCACTGACGTATCAGCAGAGAAGTGAATGTGTATTAAGCACGCATTTCTTTTTCAAATTCGTTCAGCGCGGCCTGAAATGCTTCACGCTCAAAAACACGCGTCATGTAATTAATCAATGGCTGCACCTGCTTCTCTGGCAGTTCAATATTGAGGTCGGGTAGTCGCCAGAGAATAGGCGCCAGACAGCAATCAACGAGTGTAAATTCATCACTCATAAAGAACGGCATATCTTCAAAAATAGGCGAAATACCGATCAGACTTTCGCGCAACTCTTTACGCGCCTTGTCTGCCTCTTTTTTGGTCCCGGTACGAATAGTATCCACCAGCGGGCACCATTCACGCTCAACACGGTGCATCCACAAACGACTTTGCGCACGTGCAACAGGATAGACAGGTAACAGCGGAGGATGCGGAAAACGCTCATCCAGATACTCCATCATCACCTTGGATTCATAAAGCACGAGGTCGCGATCCAACAACGTTGGCACGCTGTTATAGGGATTCAGCTCGGCAAGCTCTTCCGGTGGCTGCTCATCGTTCACATCGACGATATCCACCGTTACGCCTTTTTCCGCTAATACAATACGCACACGATGACTAAAATGATCATCATTACCTGAATAGAAAATCATCGACGACCGTTTGGCCACAACACCCATGAAATCATCCTCGCTTCAAAATCAACTTGATATTATAACACGCAACCAGGATGGGTGGGGAAAGCAACCGCCTGGTTCACACCATCAATACGCAAAGGGCGTACGACAACAATTGTCGCACGCCCTTCTGGCTGCCTAAATCTATCTAACTTACTACCATTTAGTGAACATCGCGCCAGTACTCACGTTTCAGGAAGTAAGCAATCACACCGAAAATGAAAATGAAGATTAACACTTTAGGCGCCAACGCCTGCGCCTGAAGCTTGGAAGGTTCACCAACATAGGACAGGAAGTTGGTAAGGTCATAAACCGCCGTTTCGAATTCATCTTCCTCCATGGTGCCCGGCTGAGTTACCTCAAGTACCCCACAAGACTGGTACTTGCCCGTCAAGGGGTCAAGCTCCCCACCATTCACAGGTTGATCCGTTTCGGTGCAGACCATTTCTTGAACACCTTGCAAAGGCTCCAGGACATTAGGCATTGCCGAGGCTTCCAGCACCGTATTGTTCACACCAAGTGGCTGACCTGCATCACGGTAGAAGCTTAACAGGTAAGAATAGATGTAATCCTCACCACGTAAGCGGCTCATTAGCGAAAGATCAGGCGGTGCCACACCAAACCAGGATTCGCCATCTGCACTATGCATGGCAATTTGCATCTGGTCATTGAATGCCAGATCCGGTGAAAAGATCAGGTTCTGCTCGACGAGATCCTGCGGGATATTCAGATCCTCTGCCGAACGTGCAAAACGCTGATGCTCAAGCGAGTGGCATCCCATGCAGTAGTTGACATAGAGCTTCATGCCATTCTGCAAGGATTGCTTGTTAGACAGATCAGGATCCATATGATACGGAACACTGGCAGCGCCTGCCGCAATCGCCGTTACGGGAAGCAGTGCAAACAGCAGTGCAAATAGTTGTTTTTTCATTAGCCAGTCACCCTTTCCGGAACGGGTTTAGTCTTCTCCAGCTTGGTATAGATTGGCATCAGCAGGAAGAAAGCAAAGTAAATAGCCGTACATAACTGAGCCAAAATAGTGCGCCCTTCTGTTGACGGCAACACACCCAGCACCCCAAGTATCACAAAGCTGACAGCAAACAACGCCAGCATCACCTTGGAAATCCACCCCTTATAGCGCATTGAGCGTACCGGGCTACGATCAAGCCATGGCAGCACAAACAGGATAGCAATAGCGCCACCCATGAAAAGCACACCTAAAAACTTGGCGTCAAGCCCGAACACAGAAAATGTAATCGCCCTTAGAATGGCGTAAAACGGTGTGAAGTACCAGACTGGCGCGATGTGATCCGGCGTTACCAGAGGGTTGGCAGGCTCAAAGTTGGGTTTTTCAATAAAGTATCCGCCACCTTCAGGGAAGTAGAAAACCACAATACAGAAAACAAACAGGAAAATAGCAATACCAACCAGGTCTTTGACCGTGTAGTAAGGGTGGAAGGCAATACCATCAAGCGGCTTACCGGTTTCATCTTTCTTCTGCTTGATGTCAATACCGTCAGGGTTATTGGAACCCACCTCGTGCAGGGCAATAATATGCAGCACAACCAATGCCAGAATAACGATTGGCAAAGCAACAACGTGCAATGCAAAGAAGCGGTTCAACGTAATCCCGGAGATCAGAAAGTCGCCACGTACCCATTGGGCGAGATCTGGGCCAATGGCTGGAATAGCCGAGAACAGCGAGATGATGACCTGAGCACCCCAATAGGACATTTGCCCCCATGGAAGCAGATAACCCATAAATGCTTCGGCCATCAGCGCCAGGTAAATGGTCATGCCAAAAATCCACACCAGTTCGCGCGGCGCCTTATAAGAACCATACATAAGAGCGCGGAACATATGCAGATATATCACCACAAAAAACGCTGATGCACCTGTCGTGTGCATGTAGCGAATCAACCAGCCCCACTCAACATCACGCATGATGTATTCCACGGAAGCAAAAGCGCCTTCAGCGGAAGGGTTGTAGCTCATGGTTAGCCATACGCCGGTCAGAATCTGGTTAATCAGAACCAAAAGGGCCAGCACACCAAAGAGATAAAAGAAATTGAAGTTCTTGGGGGCGTAATATTTTGTCAGATGGTCCTGCATCATCTGCGTGGCAGGAAAGCGGTCATCAACCCAGCGCATGATACCGCTTTCCGCTTTCGCCTTGTTTGGATTAGCCATCAGGCAGCCTCCTCATCTTCGCCGACGATAATCGTATCGTCGTTCTCGAAGCGATACGGCGGCACTTCGAGGTTAGTAGGTGCAGGCACACCGGTATAGACGCGCCCAGCCAAATCAAAGCGGGAACCATGGCAAGGACAGAAGAAACCACCCGGCCAGTTATCAACTCCCACGCCTTCAGCATCAGGTTCCGGGCGGTAAAGTGGTGAACAGCCCAGGTGAGTACAGATGCCAATCAACACGCCAATGTCCTCTTTGATAGAGCGCAGAGGGCCCGTTACATAAGAGGGCTGTTGCGGCACCTCAGAATTCGGGTCAGCAAGAGTACTTGCATCCACAGACTCAGTACGCTCGTTCATTTCCGCAGTGCGACGAATAATCCATACGGGCTTTCCTCGCCATTCCACTGTCATGCGCTGCCCGACTTCGAGCTTGGAAATATCTGCCTGTATAGGCGCACCCGCCGCCCTCGCCTTGGCACTTGGCTGCCAAGAAGCCACAAAGGGAACCGCAACCCCAACAGCGCCCACCGCACCCACTACGGAGGTGGCACCAACAAGGAAGCGGCGCCGACCTTTGTTTACGCCGTTATCTGCCATTTCTGGTTTCTCCCATCAGCTTACCCGTACCGCCACAAAAGAATAATGTGACGACGAATATCAAATACAGTCTATGTTAAAAAAACAAAGCGCTTTACACAAGGACAACCGCCATTGACCATGGTGGTAGACGATATGTAACTTTATGATATTGCATAAAAAAACGCCCAGGCGCATGACCTGAGCGTTATACAGAATGACGCTGAAATTAACGCTTGGAGAACTGAGGACGGCGACGAGCCTTACGAAGACCGACTTTCTTACGCTCAACCTGGCGTGCATCACGCGTTACATAACCTGCTTCACGCAGCGCCGGACGCAGATCTTCATTGTAGACCATCAGCGCACGAGTAATACCGTGGCGAATTGCCCCAGCCTGTGAAGAACCACCACCACCTTCGACCGTCACATAAACGTCGAACTGGTTAAGGGTGTCGGTAAGTTCTAACGGCTGACGAACGACCATACGACCGGTAACACGACCAAAATACTGGTCCAACTCACGGTTGTTGACAGTGATCTTGCCGGAACCCGGCTTCAGAAAGACGCGGGCGGTGGAAGTCTTGCGGCGCCCGGTACCGTAATACTGCTGTGTCATGGCGAAGATTTCCTTAAATGTTCAGTTCAAGCGGCTGCTGTGCAGTGTGCGGATGCTCGGCGCCAGCATAGACTTTAAGTTTCGTGTACATGGCACGACCAAGCGGACCCTTCGGCAACATGCCTTTAACAGCGGATTCGATGATGCGCTCAGGCGCATGATCAAGCATCTTGTCAAATGTCATGGAACGCAGACCACCTGGGTAGCCTGTGTGGCGATAGTAGGTCTTGGCGTTAGCCTTGTTACCCGTGACATGCACTTTCTCAGCATTGATCACGACGATGTAGTCGCCGGTATCAACGTGAGGCGTAAATTCGGGTTTATGCTTACCGCGCAGGCGGCGAGCAATTTCGGTAGCCAGACGACCGAGCGTCTTGTCCGTAGCATCGACAACATACCAGTCGCGCTGGACGGACTGCGGCTTAGCACTGAACGTCTTCATGGATGAAATCACCAATTAAAGTTTATTGGGTGCTAACTACCTGCTGAGCAGGCAATGCACCATCCCTATTTTTTTTGGTTGCCGTGTAAGTGACTAACAACGAACACTCAACGGCAACATCAAGCGAGGGCACATACTACAGGAGTCGCCTATACAAGTTAAGCCTTAGCCGCGTTTTTTTGCATGCTTTCAGCTACCACGTTTCATGGCTTGTGGGCTAATGCCAGATACTCATGGGATTGCATCTCCTGCAGCCGAGACAAGGTACGCTGAAACTCAAAATTCAGTTTTCCATCGGTATATAAATCACTGATGGCCACTTCTGCCGACATCAGTAACTTAACACCACGGTCATAGAATTCATCCACCATATTGATGAATCGCCGGGCCTGATCTTCTTTCTCACTCCCCATCTGCACCACGTTGGACACAAGAACGGTATGAAACTCTCTGGCAATCTCAATGTAGTCATTCTGACTACGAGGACCATCGCAGAGATCAAGAAAGTCAAACCAGATCACGTCATCATGCACTCGTCTGGCCTGAATGGTGCGATGATTCACGTCCAGCGGCACATCAACCTCGCCTTCATGGCCTGATATCTCACGAAAGCTGCGCATTAGTTCGACTTCAGCGTCATCATCCAGCGGTGAGTGGAATATCTCAGCGCGCTCAAGCGCCCGTAAACGGTAATCGATTCCTGAATCAACATTCACTATCTCACAATGCTGGTTAAGCAGTGTGATAGCAGGGATAAAACGCGCTCGTTGCAAACCATCCTTGTACAACTCATCTGGCACAATATTGGAGGTTGCCACCAGAACGACCCCCCTTTCAAACAGGGCTTCCAGCAAATTAGCCAGAATCATCGCATCGGTGATGTCTTTGACAAAAAACTCATCGAAACAAATCACCCGAGCTTCTGCCGCAAATTTACCGGCGATCAGCTCAAGAGGATTTTTTTCACCTTTATAGTGATTCAACTCGTTATGAACACGCTGCATAAACCGATGAAAATGGGTACGCATCTTGTCGGAAAAAGGCAAGGATTCGTAAAAGGTATCCACCAGATACGTCTTCCCTCTACCGACACCACCCCAGAAATAAAGCCCGGTAAAAGAGGGCTCACCTACACTGGGCGTATCGCCACTCTTACCAAACCATCCAGCCATACGGGATTTAAGGCTTTTACCGACACGCATTTCCTCGCGTGGAGGCGATGTTACCGCAACAAGGTCATCATAGAGTCGTTGCAGGTGTTCAACCGCTGCTTGCTGGGCCGCATCGTACTGAAAATCCTCACGTTGCAAATCAGCGCGGTAACGTTCTATGGGAGTTGCAAGTCGTGTCACAGTGTCTCCATAGGTAATAATCGATGAGATCTCGCACACAAGAGGCAGATCACCACCGACATGGCAAGCGAGATTCGACGCAATCCGTTTGACGTCGAGCATTAATAAAAGAAGAGTTTAAACGCTGACGCGCAATAAAGCACATCGTGGATTGACCAACATGGCGCTGTGGCGCCTATAATAGTCTTACATTAGAAGATGGGTCAGTATGACCGACACATTGCACTCCCGGACGCTAGGAGAGAAGAGTGGAATCAAGTTATGAATTAATCTTTGCGTTATCAGGCGTCGTGATCGGCATCATCGTTGGCATCGTCGGATACCGCCTTGTCAGCAAGAGCCATCGTGATGGCATCCAGATGCAGCAACGACTGCTGGAAAGTGAGCGCCAGGTAACTGAACTTAAAGCGCGCATGGGAGCACATCTTATTGATACCCATAAGCACATTACCATGATGCGTAACATGACGGCCGAACTGGAGCAGCAGCTGACTCAGGAAGCAACACACTGGCAGCTGGACGATGAAACATTACAACACCTTGATTTCAGCGACATCGACGCACCCAATGAGAAGGCTGGCATTGCCCCAGAAAGCACAGAGACGCCGACCGCCGGAGTACCGCGCGATTACGCTGACGGCAAGAGCGGCACGCTCTCAGAAGATTTTGGGCTGAAAGAACGTGCGCAGCCCCCTCAGCCCCCTCGCTACTGATTTAACTCAAATCTCTTACTCCCCGCATCAAGCGGGGTTGTCGATATCCACAAAACGATGTTCGATCGCAAAGCGCTCCGCCAACCACTCACCTAACGATTCTACGCCATAGCGCTCGGTGGCATGATGTCCGGCAGCAAAGTAATGTATCCCCATCTCACGTGCAAGGTGCGTGGTACGCTCAGATATCTCACCTGAAACAAATGCTTGCGCTCCTCCTTCAAAAGCCTCAGTTATCATGTCCTGTGCCCCGCCCGTGCACCATGCGATGCGTTCAATACATTGAGCCCCTGTCGGTGACTCGATAACCAAGGGAGAACGGCTCAATACGCGCGCCATGTGCTCCGTAAGTTCGTCCACCGTTCGCCGCTGAGGATCATGACCCAGCCATAACAACCCTTCCCCGAGTTCACCATCCAGGCAGCGCTCGAACTGCCAGCCCAACCGTTTGGCAAGCTGCGCATTATTGCCCAGCGTCGGGTGTGCATCGAGAGGCAAATGATACGCCAGCAAATTGATATCATTGGCCAGCAACGTCTTGATCCGAGAACGTTTCATACCGGTCAACGCTACCGGCTCGTTTTTCCAGAAATATCCATGATGCACCAGCACCGCATCAGCCTTCCATGCAACGGCCTCATCAAGCAGCGCCTGGCAAGCCGTCACCCCACTTAGCACTCGCCTGATTTCATGGCCTCCCTCCACCTGCAGACCATTCAGGGTGTAATCCTTAAATCGAGAGGCATTAAGCTCCTGATGGCAAGCTGCGACGAGTGGATCACGTTCAATCATTGCATTTTCCTTCAACTGAGTTGAGAAGCATCAACATTGCCGCTTTTTTTGGCCAACGTCGAATCCGATCATGACGATGCGTAAATTTCCTGGATGAAATGTTATGATGTCCTCATTGAATTAAGCGCTTTCTGATCGATCTTGCTGCTTCTCACCATTTAACTCGCACCAACTGAATACTTAACTGCAAGGAAAATTCCATGCAACGCTATTTAGGGTCGCACATTGGACCAGTGATCATCGGTATATTGCTGGCGGTGTTGTTACTGGCATTTTTCCCCGAAAAGATTCCCAACCCGTTTGCTCACCAGGACAATGTATCAACCGAACCTCGCTCAGAAGACAAAGCCTTTGTCTCAACAGTGGGCATGCAAAATACGCCTCAGCGCCCGCTACCCGAAGTTCAACAGGCAGAGCCATTAAACCGTGAAACAGGTTCGGTCAGCTATTCACATGCCGTCAACACTGCGGCACCGGCAGTGGTCAATATTTATTCGTCACGCGCTGCTAATCGTGACGAGCACCCATTGCGTTCGGATCCTTTTTTCGAACAGTTTTTTAATGGCGACGACGCGACCAGCCAGCAACGCATGTTATCCAGCCTGGGCTCCGGGGTCATTGTCAGTGCAGATGGTTACGTATTGACCAACCATCATGTCATCAACGGCGCAGACAAAATCCAGGTCGCCTTACGTGATGGCCGGGAATCGATCGCCGAAGTGATTGGCACCGACCCGGAAAGTGATTTGGCCGTGTTACGTATTCCACTGGACAACCTGCCCGTAATAGAACTGAGCAACTCTGAAAATGCGGCGGTTGGCGATGTCGCGCTAGCCATCGGCAACCCCTTTGGGGTCGGGCAGACAGTGACCATGGGCATTATCAGCGCGACTGGGCGTAGCCATCTTGGCATTAACGCCTATGAAGATTTCATTCAGACCGATGCCGCGATTAATCCCGGCAATTCAGGTGGACCACTTATTAATCCCAACGGTGCACTGGTGGGAATCAATACCGCTATATTTTCTCGCTCGGGGGGGTCCCAAGGAATCGGCTTTGCCATTCCCGCCAATCTGGCACATAGCGTTTTGAACGAATTAGTCACCCAGGGGCGTGTCATACGCGGCTGGCTAGGCATTGAAGCCCAGACACTTTCAAGAGAGCTGGCGGCTTCATTCGGCTTACGCAACCCGCAGGGCATGATTGTTGCCGGTGTCAGCAAGGGGGGCCCTGCTGACACAGCAGGGCTACAAGCTGGCGATGTGCTGCTTGCCGTTGATGGCCAACCTGTCCTGGATGCACGTGCAACCATGAGCAGCATCGCCGCCATCAAGCCTGGCACACGCCTGCCTGTCACTATTGTCAGAAACGGCGAGCGCGAGGATCTGACGCTTGAAGTCGCAGAACGCCCCATTCCAGCAGTGCCGGTAGACGATACTGCTGAACCACAAAGACGTCTCAAATAAGCGAATCCGGTAGAGACCTGTCTATTATCTCGATATACCAATCTCTAGATACTATCTCACCGTACTATCTCGACATAAAACGCAGCAGGCCACCTTGCGGTGGCCTGTCAATTGATACGGGTCGCTAGCGCTTCAGACGATACTCCGCTGAGCGCGCATGCGCCGTTAAGGACTCTCCTCTTGCCAGCACGGAGGCAATTTCTCCCAACGTATTCGCCCCTTGTGCTGAACAGTGAATAATCGATGAACGCTTCTGGAAATCGTACACGCCCAATGGCGATGAAAAACGCGCGGTGCCAGACGTCGGCAGAACGTGATTCGGCCCGGCACAATAATCACCTAGCGCTTCAGCCGTATAACGCCCCATGAAAATGGCCCCGGCATGGCGTATATCCGCTAACCATGCCTCGGGCTCCGAAACGGAGAGTTCCAGATGCTCGGGCGCTATCCGATTGATCAATGCCAGGGCGTCTTCCTGATCCTTACATTCGATCAATGCACCACGCTTACTCATCGAGGCACGAATAATGTCCTGGCGTTCCAGCGTCGGCATCAATCGCTCAATCGCCTCCTCTACGGCACTCAGATGCTCGCTATTCCAGCTGACCAATATGGCCTGGGCATCTTCGTCATGCTCCGCCTGGGAAAAAAGATCCATGGCAATCCAGTCAGGATCCGTTTGTCCATCGCAAACCACCAGAATTTCTGATGGGCCGGCAATCATGTCAATGCCGACCTGGCCGAAGACGGCACGCTTGGCCGTTGCCACGTAGATATTGCCAGGACCGACGATCTTATCCACCCGTGGAACGCTTTCGGTACCATAAGCCAAGGCAGCGATCGCCTGTGCCCCGCCAATGGTAAACACGTAATCCACCCCGGCCAGATGAGCCGCCGCCAGCACCATATCGTTAAGAATCCCGTCCGGCGTCGGCACCACCATGACGATCTCCCTTACGCCCGCCACATGAGCAGGAATGGCATTCATCAGTACCGATGAAGGGTAAGCTGCCTTACCACCCGGCACATAGATGCCGGCACGGTCCAGCGGCATGACCTGCTGCCCGAGCACGGTGCCATCATCTTCCGTATACTGCCATGAAGCAGGTTTTTGATGCTCGTGATAACGGCGAATACGCTCTGCGGCAACGGAAAGCGCTTCACGCTGAGCGTCAGGCAGCGCGTTGTAAGCCGTTTCCAGCTGTTCCGGCGTTAAACACAGCTCTTGCATAGAGGAGACAGAGAGACGGTCGAAGCGATTCGTTGCCTCCACTACAGCAGAGTCGCCATGTTGCTTGACCTGGTGAAGAATGTCTTCCACACGCTGCTGTACCGCACGATCCGATACGCCGTCCCAATCCAGCAAGGCATCAAGACGCTGACCAAAATCAGCGTCGCTTGTAGAGAAACGCGCCACCAGTGGCGCTTTCATAATTTCGCTCATGACGACCTCTTGTGGGTTTGTCAGTCGCTAGTGGCGACGCTTTGACGTTCAGTCACCGCTGCCTGCAAGCGCTCAAGAAGCGGCTTGATCTGACGGTGTTTCATGGTCATGGCAGCTTTATTGACAACCAGACGAGTACTGATGGAAGCAATCAGTTCGCGTGGTTCCATACCATTCGCACGCAGAGTATTACCGGTATCTACAATATCGACGATTTCGTCAGCCAAGTTCATCAACGGCGCAAGCTCCATCGCACCGTAAAGCTTGATGACTTCTGCCTGAATTCCCTGAGCGGCGTAATACTGGCGAGCAACGTTGACAAACTTGGTCGCCACTCGACGACGCGCTCTGGCAGGTAATTCGCCTTTAATCCCCGCTGTCATCAGTTTGCAACGAGCGATATTCAGATCAAGCGGCTCGTAAAGCCCCTGCGCACCATGTTCCAGCAAAACATCCTTGCCCGCCACACCGAGGTCGGCGGCACCCAGTTGCACATAGGTGGGTACATCCGTGGCACGAATCACTACCAGTCTAACATTCGGCAGGTTGGTATCGAATAATAGCTTGCGGCTTTTATCCAGGTCTTCCAACGGCGAAATACCGGCGTCAGCCAATAGTGGCAAGGTTTCCTGCAGAATCCGCCCTTTGGAGAGCGCTAAAATCAGTTGCTTACTCATCATGATTGCCAATGGTTAGTACATGACTCAGCCTGGAATACGACGAATTCGCGCTCCTAACTGCTGAAGTTTCTCTTCAATGCATTCGTAACCACGATCAATGTGGTAGATGCGATCCACCAGGGTATCCCCTTCTGCCATCATGGCAGCAATCACCAGCGAGGCAGAAGCGCGCAGATCTGTTGCCATCACCGGTGCCCCGGAGAGCTTTTCAACACCATTAATCAGCGCAGCATTTCCTTCAAGGGTGATGTCAGCCCCCATTCGGATAAGCTCCTGAACATGCATAAAGCGGTTTTCAAAGATGGTTTCAACCACCCGTGAGCTACCTTCCGCTACGGCATTCATGGCGACAAACTGGGCCTGCATGTCAGTCGGGAAAGCAGGATACGGCGCTGTACGCAGGTTAACCGCTTTCGGCCGTTTACCGTGCATGTCCAGCTCAATCCAGTCATCGCCCGCTGTTATCGAAGCACCAGCCTCTTCGAGCTTGGCCAGAACCGCTTCCAGAATATCCGCTCGGGTGCGAGTCACTCTCACTCGACCACGGTTCATGGCCGCGGCCACCAGAAAAGTACCCGTTTCGATACGATCTGGCATGACATCATGTTGACAGCCATGCAGACGCTCGACACCTTCAATCACTATGGTGTCAGTTCCATGACCACGAATGTTGGCTCCCATCTTGATCAGGCACTCGGCCAGGTCAACGATTTCAGGCTCACGAGCAGCATTTTCAAGCACGGTGGTGCCTTCAGCCAGGGTCGCTGCCATTAACAGATTTTCCGTGCCGGTGACCGTCACCGTATCGAAGAAAATTGTCGCTCCCTTGAGGCGCTTATCAACCCGAGCACGTATATAACCGTTCTCTACGCGGATTTCAGCTCCCATGGCTTCCAGGCCGCGAATGTGAAGGTCCACAGGACGCGAACCAATCGCGCAGCCGCCCGGCAGCGATACATCAGCATGACCAAAATGCGCAAGCAAAGGACCCAGCACCAGAATGGATGCGCGCATTTTCTTGACGAGTTCATAAGGCGCATGGCAATGCGTTACCTGGGAACCATCAAGCTCAATGGTCATTTTATCGCCCATGATCGGCTCAACGCCCATCCTGCCCAACAGCTCAAGTGTGGTGGTAATATCCTGCAGGTGAGGCAAGTTGCCAATTACCACGGGGCCATCAGCCAGAAGGCTGGCACACAGAATCGGAAGAGCGGCATTTTTGGCACCACTGGCCCAGACCTCTCCGTCTACATTTCCGTTGCCTGTAATCAGTAATTTATCCATAAAACCTGCCGTTATTGAGCGCTCTCAGGCGCATTTCCCCACTGTGCCGGGGTAAAGGTTTTGATACTGATTGCGTGAAGAGCGCCCGACGCAATCTCGTCACTCAAAGCACCGTAAACCAACTGCTGACGCTTGACCGGCATAAGACCATCAAACACGTCGCCAACCGCCGTCACCTGAAAATTGCAGCCTTCTCCCTGGATAAAAAACTCACATCCGTCTAAGCGGGACTCTAGCAGCGCTTTCACTTCGCTCGGTTGCATATGCAAACTCCTGTTGGAAACGGCGGAAAATCTGTTGTCTATGATAAAGAAAAGCAACCGCTTTGGCGATTGCTCTCGTAAAACACAAAAGGCTCAACAGCCACTTTGCCCCATGTTACTGACAGCGGCTCTCAGTTGACATACTCAACCAGCTGACCCGGAGGAGGAAGCGGAGGAAGAAGAAGCGGAGAAGTCTAGTAACGCATCCAGTTCAGCAAGGTCAGCCAGGCGCTTAAGGGGCGGGGATAAAGCAACAGACAGAAGCGCAATCTGCCGATGGCGACAGGTGCGCACCCACTGCAATAAAATACTCAGGGCCGCGCTACTCGCTTTGCCAACCTCTTCAAAGCTGATGCTCAGTTCTCGGCTGGCGGTACCTGCCAGCCATTGATTTCCGGCGGCGGCCACGCCTGCCGCCGTTGTTGCGTCAACATCACCGCTAACCCACAGGGCATCGCCACGCTGCTCCAACTGGACACCCTGATGGGAAAACAGAATGCTCACGCGCCTCCTCCCTGCTCCAACTCGTCAACACCTACCGAAGGTGCCCAGCCGTCAATCACCGCATCATAGTCACGGTTGTTCTCGCGCATCGCCTGATCGAACTGGTTACGGAAAGTCAGACCAAGATTAATACCATTAACAATCACATTCACGACCCGCCACTCGCCATCAGACAAGCGCAGGCTGTAACTAACCGGATAGACACTACCGTTGGTGGCGACGATTTCCATATCCACACTGGCCTGGTCGTCATAACGCTGAGCGCGCTGATTGTCCATCACACGAATTTCATCGTAGTCAAAGGTCACCAGACCGCGCGTATACGTATCAATCAGCGTCTGGCGGAACACGTCCACAAATTTGCTGCGTTGTTCAGGCGTCGCATTACGGAAATAACTCCCCATCACGCTAGCACCGATATAACGGAAGTCGGCGACGTTATCGAGGTTTTCATCAACCAGCTCTTTCAACTCACCGACATTATCGGCGTAGTAGCTCTTGCGCGATTCAAGCTCACCCATAAAGGAGTCGATGTTCTGACGAACGACCTCTTCAGGACCTGACGTCTGAGCACTGGCGGCAGGCACCCACATTAACCAGAGAGCAAAAAAAGCGATGCTCCAGAGCCCCACCTTGCGATATCCATCATCACGAAACTTCATCATAATATTCCCTTTTAACCTACTGATTCAAAAGTGCTGATTCATTTGCCATACAGCTGGCTGATAAGACATCTGATCGCATCAACCGTTCGCCATACTGGAAACAAATTGTTGTATCAACTCCTCCAGAACCAACGCAGATTGGGTATCTCTTATCGTATCGCCATCCTCGAGCATTTCAGGGTCACCGCCTATGCTCAATCCAATGTATTGTTCGCCTAACAGACCCGCTGTCAGGATGGCAGCCGTTGAATCCCGGCTAAGCTGCCCTTCAAGCTGGCTATCTAGTTTCAGCGTGACTCGCGCGTCGTACCACTGCTTATCCAGCTCAATCGACTCCACTCGCCCGACGGTAACCCCTGCCATCGTGACGCGTGCGCGCGGCTTGAGACTGCCGGCATTGGCAAAGTTGGCTTCCAGGTGAAATGTCTGCGTTGAAGAAGAAAGTGACAGGCCACTCACTTTAAGACCAAGAAAAATCAGCCCGACGATACCGGCCAACATGAAAAGGCCAACCCCCAACTCCATGGTTTTACTGCGTTTCATGTATATACTCCAACGTTAAAGGCCGCCAAACATCACGGCAGTCAAGACAAAATCCAGCCCCAGCACAGCCAGAGAGGAGTACACCACGGTGCGCGTTGTCGCACGGGAAATACCCTCTGACGTCGGCACCAGGTCATATCCCTGAAAAACGGCAATCCACGTGACAACGACAGCAAACACAAGGCTTTTGATCATGCCGTTACCCACGTCATTGAGAAAATTAACGCTGGCTTGCATGTTGCTCCAGTATGACCCTTCAAACACGCCCAGCCACTGGACACCCACTAGGTATCCACCCCAGATGCCCACCACGCTAAAACCAATAGTCAGAAGAGGTAACGAGACAAAGCCGGCCCAAAGCCGAGGCGCCACTACGCGGCGTAATGGGTCCACACCGATCATTTCCATACTCGACAACTGCTCGGTGGCCTTCATCAAACCGATTTCAGCGGTCAACGCCGAGCCTGCACGCCCGGCAAACAGCAGAGCCGCCACCACCGGCGCCAATTCTCGCAGTAGCGATAACGCCACCATTTGCCCAAGCGCCTGCTCAGCACCGAAATCGACCAGAATGGTAAATCCCTGCAACGAGATCACCATGCCGATAAACAGCCCCGACACCAGCACAATTGCCAGCGACAGCACGCCCACAAAATGCATTTGCTGTATCCATAACCGCCAGCCCTCTCGCGAAGGCACGCCAACGGCCGACTGCCATAAAAACAGGCCGGCACGCCCAAGCGCCTCCATCAGATCACAGCCTCTACGGCCTAGCTTTGCAATCCGGGCAATGGCGTGGGAAAAATTTGCATCCATCTAGCCAATCCTTGTGGTTGCACCATCATTAAGAATATCGTCCTGAAAGGGCCGCGCCGGATAATGAAACGGCACCGGCCCATCCGGTTGACCATGCATAAACTGCTCAACACGCGGGTCTTCATGAACATCCAGCATTTCCGGCGTTCCATGAGCGACGATTTCGCCATCAGCAATCAAGTAGAGGTAATCAGCGATACTGAGCGTTTCCTTGATATCATGAGAAACCACCACCGACGTCAGCTCAAGCGCCTGACTCAGACGTTTGATCAACTGCACCAGCACGCCCATGGAGATAGGGTCCTGCCCCACGAACGGCTCATCATAGAGAATCAGTTCAGGGTCAAGCGCCACGGCGCGGGCCAGCGCAACGCGGCGCGCCATACCACCGGAAAGTTCTGATGGCATCAGGTTTCTAGCCCCCCTCAACCCAACCGCCTGAAGTTTCAAAAGCACGATATCGCGCACCATGTCATCCGGCAAATCCGTATGCACTCTTAGCGGAAACGCAACGTTTTCAAAGACATTAAGGTCAGAAAATAGAGCGCCGCTCTGAAACAGCATCCCCATTCGTTTGCGTAGCCCGAACAGAGCTTTTCTGGAGAGCGTATTGACATCCTGACCATCAATCAGGATACGGCCGCTATCTGGCGTCAACTGCCCACCAATCAGCTTTAACAAGGTTGTTTTACCTGTTCCACTGGGCCCCATGATCGCGGTCACTTTGCCATATGGAATAGATAGGTTTACGCCACGAAATATTTCGTGTTCTCCCCGCGTAAAACGCAGGTCTTGTATTTCAATGAAAGCAGAATCAGTCATATAAAAACCAGGCACTCACCTTGTGCACAAAAACGCCCGACATACTGCGACTGAAAAGAAGGCAAGCCTGTCACTGGCGTCAATAGCGTTCAAAAATATTATCGAACATTGTATCCTAACTCACTTTGAAACTGCCAAAACAAATATTGTTCCATAATGACAGGAATTTATATCCGGCAAGTCACCAGCAGATGTTAATATTAACGTCGTCCATTTACCGAGTTGCGATTGCCAGTCGAGCTACGTCATGTCTCATGCCACACCACCGTCAACCAGCCTTATGCGTGAAAGCGCGCTTCGTACACTTCAGATAGAAAAGGAAGCGATTGGCAATCTACAGGCCAAGCTGGACACGCATTTTGACCATGCCTGCGAACTGATCTTAGCCTGCAAAGGCCGTGTCGTCGTTACCGGCATGGGGAAATCCGGCCATATCGCCGGTAAGCTGGCAGCAACACTCGCCAGCACCGGCACCCCTGCCTTTTTTGTCCACCCTGGCGAAGCCAGCCACGGTGACCTTGGCATGATCACACGCAGTGATGTTGTCGTGGCGTTATCAAACTCCGGTGAAACCAGTGAAGTGACCGCATTAGTGCCGTTACTGAAACGTCTCGGCGTTCCGCTCATCAGCATGACCGGGCGGCCTAACTCCTCGCTGGCACGTCACGCAGATGCTCACCTGGATAGCGGTGTGGAACGTGAAGCCTGCCCACTGGACCTGGCACCAACCAGCTCAACGACGGCCGCACTTGCCCTCGGTGATGCCCTCGCGGTTGCGCTGCTGGAAGCGCGCGGTTTTACAGCAGAAGATTTCGCCCTTTCACATCCCGGTGGCACGCTGGGCAAACGCCTGCTTTTACGCGTCAAAGACGTTATGCATAGCGGGGAACGCCTGCCCTGCATTGCTCTGGGCAGCCCCTTGAGAGATGCTCTGATTGAAATCACCCGTAAAGGGTTAGGGTTTACTTGCGTCACCGATGCCCAAGGCCGACTGTCTGGCGTCTATACCGATGGTGATTTACGCCGCACACTGGATGATCATCATGATTTACGCGATATTCTTGTCGATGACGTAATGACTCGGCCCGGAAAGCGCATTTCCCCCAGCATTCTGGCAGCTGAGGCAGTGCGCCTGATGGAAGAAAGCAAAATTACCGTCCTTGCCGTTGTGGATGAAGAGCAGCGCCCGATCGGCGCGCTACATATGCATGACTTGCTCGCCAGTGGTGTTATCTAGCATTCTCTTTCAGTCGATATGCCAACCACCCCTCAAATGGAGGCTGTATGACCTTACCCGCCAATCTGGTTGACCAACTGCGCCGCGTGCGCCTATTTGCCATGGACGTGGATGGCGTTCTGACCGATGGCCGACTGTATTTCCAGGCGGATGGCATCGAAATTAAAGCGTTCCATACTCAGGACGGTCAAGGACTAAAACTGCTCAAACGGGCGGGCTTGCACGTGGCAATCATTACCGGGCGAGATTCCCCCATGGTGAGCCAGCGCGCTGCAGCCTTGGGCATTACGCACGTTTATCAAGGCTGCGAAGACAAACTATCCACATTACGAAAGCTCTGTCAGCGCCTGCAAATAGAGCTGGATCAGGTTGCTTACTGCGGCGACGACCTGCCTGACCTCGCCCCCATCAAGCGCTCAGGCGTTGGTATTGCCGTACCCAATGCCCCTGATTACATGCACACTCATGCGGACTGGGTAACTGACCGCCTGGGTGGCCACGGGGCGGTACGCGAAATCTGCGACGCCTTGATGGAAGCTCAAGGTCACTGGGGCGCCGTTCTCGATACCTACCTGCACGGTCGTAAGTAAATGATCAGTGGCGACGCTATGGTTTCCTTTCGTCGGCTTTTGCTCGCGGGGCTTGTAATAGTCCTTGGCGGGCTGCTCGCCTGGCTGGACTGGCGAACAACGCCCGTCGCCAAAATCGATCAGGATGCCCGTGCCGAAGAGCCCGGACATGTGGTCGAGAATGCCACCCTGACGATTTACAACGATCAGGGCAAGCGCTCGCAGCGTCTGTCGGCAGAGCAACTAACGCACACGCCACAGCACAACATGACCCAGCTGACATCGCCTTACGCGTTATTGCTGGATGACCAGCAACGCGAATGGCATGCCCAGGCGCAGCATGGTCAAATCGACAGCCAAGGAGCACGACTCACCTTGAGCGGAGAGGTGCGCCTGCGAGAACCGCAGGAAACCTGGCAGCTAAGTACTGAACAACTTAGCTACATAAGCGCCGAGACCCATGCGTTCAGCGATGTTCCCGTACTATTCGAACAACCACCGCAATCCGTTCAGGCCCAACGCATGGACTTATGGCTCAATAAAGACCTCTTGCAGCTAAGCGGCGGCGTACACGGCAACCACCCTACCGAGAATGCCCCGTAAAAGGAGTCACCATGAATATTACCGGTTTGATGTATCGTGTATTTTTCAGTCTGCTGCTTAGCATCGCAAGCTTTCAGACATTGCACGCAGCCCCTGGGGACCCTGTTGAAGTAGAGGCTGATCAACTCGACATTGACCAGAATGCCGGCACAGCGGTTTACAGTGGAGATGTCCGCATTCGCCAGGGAGACCTCCACCTTAACGGCGCTCGGGTAGAAATTGTGCGCAATGCCAACGGCGAATTATCCCGTGCGGTAGCGCTTGGCGATCGTGCTTATATCCGCAACCGCTTTGAGGGTCAGGAAGATATTACCGAAGGTCACGCCCAACGCATCATCTACCATGTTGCCGAGCGGCGCGTAGAGCTGGTCAATCAAGCCGAGCTTAGTCAGGGTGGCGACCGTTTCACAGGTGGCCGACTGGAATACTTCATTGACCGTGGCATTGTTCAGGCACGCTCTGATGTCGAGGGCGCTGAGAACCAGCGCATTCGCATGACACTTCAACCTGAACAGCAATAGGAGCCTGCCGGTGTCTTTTGATGATGTAACAGCGTCAGTGCCCGCCCGTGAAGGTAAAACACTCTCAGCACGGCACTTAGCCAAAAGCTACAAACGTCGCCGGGTGGTCAAGGATATTAATCTGGACATTGCCCAAGGCAGCATTGTTGGCCTTCTCGGGCCTAATGGCGCGGGCAAGACCACGTCGTTTTATATGATTGTCGGTTTGGTAAAAGCCGATGCAGGCAAAGTGTATATAGATGATCTCGACCTGACCCGTGCGCCCATGCATGAACGGGCTATTGCCGGGATTGGCTATCTTCCGCAGGAAGCCTCGATCTTTCGCAAGCTGAGCGTTCGCGACAATATCATGGCCATTCTGGAAACCCGTAAAGGACTCTCGCGCACCGAACGCAAAAGCGTTCTGGAGCAGTTGCTGGAAGATTTCCACATCACACACATCCGCGACAATATTGGCATGAGCTTATCGGGTGGGGAGCGACGCAGGGTGGAAATTGCCCGCTCACTGGCGACTGATCCGCATTTCATTTTACTCGATGAGCCTTTTGCAGGTGTCGATCCGATATCCGTGGGTGATATCAAGACCATCATTCGTGCTCTCAAAGCACGCAATATTGGCGTACTGATTACCGACCACAACGTCAGGGAAACCCTCGATATCTGTGATACGGCTTACATTGTTGGCGATGGCCACATTATTGCCAGCGGCTCCCCGGATACGATTCTTGATAACCAGCAGGTCCGTGATATTTATCTGGGCGAAGACTTCAAGCTCTGATTTTATCCGGCCACCTCCCCTGTCTGTTGCCAGCTTTTTTATTGATGGCATGCTTATTGCTACTTGCGCTTGGCAGCGGCTGCTTTTAGGGTAAGGTTTTACATGCCACGGGTGGTTCACGAATGGCCATGAAAGCGTCCCTTCAACTGCGTCTTGGCACTCAACTGACGATGACGCCTCAGTTGCAACAGGCGATTGCGCTACTGCAACTGTCGACGCTGGATCTACGTCAGGAAATCCAGAACGCACTTGATAACAATCCCCTGCTGGAGCAGGAAGAAGAGTTTGGCGAGCAAGCCGTCAAGGAGGCAAAGGAAGCCGACTGGTCGGATGATATTCCGACCGAACTCTCTGTCGACAGTGACTGGTCGGACACCTATCAGGATGTTGCTCATTCCAGTAGCGCCAGCAACACCCATGACGGCGCCGATTTCGAGCGTGACACCACGGTACAGAGCCTGCATGGCCACCTGTTATGGCAGCTGGCCATGACCAACTTCACCGCTCGTGAGCAGCTCATTGCCGAAACCCTGATTGATGCTGTCGATGGCAACGGTTATTTATCACTGTCATTGAATGAGGTTCGCGAAAGCCTTCTGGCCACCGCCCATGAAGGCATTCATCAACGTGATATCGAAAATGTACTGCTGCGCCTTCAACAGTTTGAACCCACTGGCGTATTTGCCCGCGACCTGCGTGAATGCCTGATGCTTCAGCTGGCAGCATTACCGGATGACACCCCGTTGATTGTGCCAGCCAAGCGGCTGGTTCGGCAGTTTCTGGAAGTGCTTGGCAAAGATGACAGTCGCACATTAAAGCGGCGGTTAAACCTGGATGATGAACAGCTCGGCGCCGTCATTCATCTGATACGTAGCCTTGACCCACGCCCTGGAAGCACCTTTGGTAGCACCGCCAGCGGCTATGTCATTCCAGACCTCGTCGTACATCACGACAAGCAAGGCTGGCATCTGACCCTTAATCCTGAGGCAATGCCCAGGCTACGAATCCAGCCAGAATACGCCAGCTTAATTAAACGTGCCGACAAAAGTGATGATAACCAGTTCCTCAAGGATCATCTTCAGGAAGCGCGCTGGCTGATAAAAAGCCTATCCAGCCGCAATGACACCCTGCTTCGCGTCGGCCAGGAAATTATTGTTCGTCAGATCGGTTTTCTCGAACATGGAGAAGAAGCAATGAAACCGCTGATTCTTGCAGATATCGCCAATGCGGTGGATATGCATGAATCCACCATTTCCCGGGTGACCACGCAAAAATTCATTCATACGCCACGCGGTGTGTTTGAGCTTAAATACTTTTTTTCAAGCCACGTCGGCAGTCAGGATGGCGATCATCATTCCAGCACCGCCATTCGTGCACGGATCAAAAAACTGATTCAGGAAGAGCCGCCTCGCAAGCCGCTTTCCGATAGCCGGCTGGTTGCTTTACTCAAGGAAGATGGCATCACGGTTGCTCGCCGTACCGTTGCCAAGTATCGAGAAGCCATGGGAATTCCCTCTTCCAGCGAGCGTCGTCACTTAAGCTGAACCGCCTTAAACCGTTTCTATAAGTGGAAACTGACCTAAAGGGCTTTGCTTAATAAAAAAAAGGGTTACAATCAAAGAACAGTCGACGGAAAGGAGTACGTTCAATGCAAGTCAATATCACTGGACACCATGTAGAACTGACCGATGCCCTGCGCGATTACGTCAACGAGAAACTCGAACGCGTCGAGCGCCACTACGACAACATTACCACTGTTCAGGTTACCCTTTCAGTGGAAAAGGAGCGTCAGCAAGCCGCATGTACCCTACATGCGGCAGGCGCAGACTTGCATGCCGAAGCCACTGATAACGATATGTACGC
The DNA here is from genome assembly GCF_052983955.1 of Halomonas sp. LS-001. Classification (NCBI taxonomy): domain Bacteria; kingdom Pseudomonadati; phylum Pseudomonadota; class Gammaproteobacteria; order Oceanospirillales; family Halomonadaceae; genus Halomonas; species Halomonas sp. LS-001. Next base: position 1,341,464 of record NZ_CM129816.1, on the reverse strand, counting down.
AGCAATTGATGCGTTGGCAGATAAAATTGATCGTCAGCTGGTAAAACATAAAGAAAAAGCACAAGCGCGCGCCCAAGGCGCTGGTGTCCGGTAATCTAATGACTTTGGAAACCATCTTGCCCCCAGAGCGCGTCCTATATGATGTCCCTGGGGGTAGCAAAAAACGCGTACTGGAATTTTTCAGCACTTTTATTGCTCAGAACACGCCCAGCCTGGACAGCCAAGAAGTTTTTGGACGTCTGATCAGTCGTGAACGGCTGGGTAGCACGGGTATCGGCAATGGCGTCGCCATTCCACATGCTCGCAGCCCTCACTGTTCAACACCGATCGGCAGTTTTCTGAAACTGGCTGAAGCCGTTGATTTCGATGCGATTGATGGCGAACCTGTTGATCTCGTGTTTGTGCTTTTAGTCCCCGAAGAAGCTGACGATACGCACTTGGCACTGCTTGGACAGGTTGCAACCATCATGAATGACGTAAGCGTTCGGGTTCAGCTTCGCAAAGCGGGCAGTCAACGAGAATTGCTGGAACTGATCAGCGAAAAAATACGCGATAGCGCCTTCTGATTCTGACGCTTTCAGTACACTCGAAACTTCTTACGAGTGAATCAACGCAAGAGAGACGCTATGCAATTGGTCATAATCAGCGGCCGCTCGGGTTCGGGAAAATCTATTGCTCTGCAAGCGCTTGAAGATCTTGGTTATTATGCCATTGATAATCTGCCCGCTATGCTGCTTGGCTCCCTTGTCGATGAGCTTCGTGATCAAGGGGAACAGTCGCGTCTGGCCGTCAGCATAGATGCCCGCAACCTTCCGGGAGCACTTGAAAAGCTCCCCCGGTTGCTGAAAGAACTTCATCAACGCGATATTCATTTTCAGATTGTCTACCTGACCACCGATGCACGCATTCTGCTTGAGCGCTATTCAGCGACACGCCGCCGGCACCCGCTGACACGGAACAGTGATTTAACACTGGAAGAGGCGATCAGCAAAGAAGAGGAAACGCTGAGTGCGGTTCGTGACATTGCTGACCTGATCATTGATACCTCGCGAATGAGTGCTCACGACCTGCGCAGCCGTATCACCGATCAAGTGGCATTGCATAAAAACGACAAGCTGACCATTACCTTTGAATCTTTCGGCTACAAACGCGGTGTTCCTCTGGACGCCGATCTGGTCTTTGACGTGCGCTGCCTTCCCAACCCTTACTGGGACCCGGCACTCCGCCAATCCACTGGCCGGGATGAAGAGATTCAGGCGTTTTTGAGCTCCTACCCTATTGTTGAAGCCATGGGCGATGATATTCACGCCTGGGTCAGCCGTTGGCTGCCAGCCTATCAAAGCAGTCAACGCAGCTATATGACCATTGCGATTGGCTGTACCGGTGGACAGCATCGTTCGGTATACACCGTAGAACAGTTGGCCAAGCGAATGGCAGCGGATGGCATTGAAACACACATTCGTCACCGTGAGCTTGGACTGACCTTTTCCACCTCAGAACACAAGGTGATGGCAGATAAAACAACGGCCCAATGAATCCGTTATCGACACCGCTTGGAAAAAGGAACCAGGGTGCCTGAAAGAACATTAACATTGACCAATAAACGCGGCTTACATGCACGCGCCGCGACGAAGCTGGTGACTTGCTGCCAGCCTTTCGATGCCTGCATCAAGGTAAGCAAAGGCGCTCAGGTGGCGGATGCCTGTAATATCATGGCACTTTTGATGTTGGCAGCCCCCTGTGGCACAGAATTACAGGTCAGCGCCACAGGAGAAGATGCCCAACAGGCACTTGATGCCATAGAAGCGCTCTTTGACGCGCGTTTTGAAGAGGACGCCTGATACGGCTGTCAGCGTCCTCTCTGTCAATCACTCTCTCTGCCAATCACCAACGGCGGTCAATCACCAGCCACTGTCATTTTGTCGATTAACCAACTGCCCGTGTGAATGCTACCGCGCGTATCCGTATCATCACCGATGGCTACCAGGCCAGCAAACATGCTGTTCAGGTTACCGGCAATCGTAAACTCCTCGACAGGGTACTGCACACGGCCATTTTCCACCCAGAAACCGGCCGCACCGCGTGAATAATCGCCTGTAACACCGTTTACCCCCTGCCCCATCAGTTCAGTCACCCACACACCGCGATCCATTTCCTTGAGCATGGCCTCAAATGAACGTGTCGGTGTCGCCAAGCGAAGGTTGCGAGCGCCGCCCGCACTGCCCGTTGTTTGCATCCCCAGACGACGGGCGCTGTAGGAAGACAGCATATAGCTGGCGACTTGGCCGTCCGCAATAAAGCGGTTATTACGTGTTTGTACCCCTTCGGCATCAAAGGGCGAACTGGCCAGCGCACCGACCTCCATCGGACGTTCTTCAAGGCTGAACCAGTCGGGAAACAGTGGCGTTCCAAGACGATCGCATAAAAACGACGCTTCTCTATACAGGGCTCCACCCGCCAGCGCACTCATCAGATGGCCAATCAGACCGCTGGCCAGCATCGGGTCAAACAATACCGGGAAGCTACCTGTCTTTGGCCGCTGCGCCCCCAGGCGACGCAATGTACGACGCGCCGCCTCTTCGCCCACTGCAGCGCCCGACCTGAGCGCGCCAGGGTCACGCGCCGACGTGTAGTCGTAATCGCGTTGCATGCCCTTGTCGTCTTCAGCAATCAACATACAGGAAAGCGAGTGAAGACTGCCTTTCTGGGTGCCCAGAAAACCGTGGCTATTGGCATACACCCTCACGCCTTCACCGGTCGATAATGAGGCACCATCGGACTTGGTGATCCCGGCACAATCAAGGCCTGCGCGCTCACACTCCAACGCAATCGTCGTTGCTTCATCGATACTCAATGACCAGGGATAATGGACGCGCAGATCCGGCAGATCACGCGCCATCAGCTCAGCATCAGCGAGACCCGCAGCAGGGTCTTCTCCTGTGTAACGGGCAATCGATAGCGCTTTTTCCACTGTCGCACGGATCGACTCGCTTCCCGCATCGGTCGATGAGGCACTGCCCTTGCGCTGGCCAACGTAAACCGTAATCGCAATCCCCTGATCACGCGATAACTCGACGGTTTCCACTTCACCTAAGCGCACGCTAACGCCAACCCCTTGATCCACACTGGCGCCAACTTCAGCCGCATCAGCTCCAAGTTCTTTGGCGAGCTGAAGTGCCTGCTCCGCGCGTGAGGTCAGCAGCGTTTGCTGTGCGTTTGCCTCGAATGCCTGTGCCATACTGTCTCCTTTACCTTACCTCGGCGAGCGAGATAACCTGTTATTTCAAAACGGGCTGTTATAATGCCGTCTTTAAAACCCACGTTGTGAATGATCCATGCCAAAAAAACGCCCGCTGCATGATGAAGTTGATGATCAGGAAATGCCGCCTAGCAAATCGCAGCTCAAGCGCGAAATGCACGCTCTTCAGCAACTAGGCGAAACACTCATTGCCATGACACCGGCTGAGCGAAGCCGCTTTCCGCTGTCTGACGACCTTCTCCGTGCCATTGATGAAACCACGCGCATTCGCTCCCATGAGGGGCGCCGCCGCCATATGCAATACGTCGGCAAATTGATGCGCAAAGAAGATCTGGAGGCCATTCAGTCACAGTTTGACGCCATTGAAAATGAGCGCGAACAACGTGACCACGCCTTCCATCGGTTGGAAAAATGGCGTGACCGGCTGATCGATGAAGGCGATGATGCTGTCGACCAGTTCATGAATGACTATCCGGATGCCGACCGCCAGACACTACGTCAATTAGTGCGCAATGCGCGCCGCGAACGCGAGCAATCCAAACCACCGACCAGTGCTCGTAAGCTGTTCAAGCACTTGCGGGATTGTGCAGCGCTTTGACGCGCACCACTTGCCTGAGCCAGACAGTATCGTCAAAGCAGCCCTTATGCAGACGATACTGTTCTTACCTTGCATTAGCGGCCTTCAGGACTGAGTACCACCAACCGTTAGCTCGTCCAGCTTGAGGGTTGGCTGTCCAACCCCCACCGGTACCCCTTGCCCTTCTTTGCCGCACACGCCGATACCCGGATCAATCGCCAGATCATGGCCCACCATCGAAACGCGTCCCATGGCTTCCGGCCCGTTACCAATCAACGTCGCCCCTTTGACGGGGGCCGTAATCTTACCGTCTTCAATCAGGTAAGCCTCACTGGCCGAAAAAACAAATTTTCCTGAGGTGATATCCACCTGCCCACCACCAAAACTGACCGCATAAATACCGCGTTTGACACTTTTAATGATGTCATCAGGGCTTTCCTTGCCCGCCAGCATCACGGTATTGGTCATTCTAGGCATGGGCAAATGGGCAAACGATTCGCGCCGCGCATTTCCGGTAGGCGCCATCCCCATCAAACGTGCATTGAGTTTATCCTGCATATAGCCCGTCAGGATGCCGTCTTCAATCAGCGGGGTGTACTGCCCCGGCGTTCCTTCGTCGTCGACGCTCAATGAGCCACGAGAATCCGACAACGTCGCATCGTCTACCACAGTTACCCCAGCCGAGGCGACAGGCTGGCCAAGCTTACCGGCAAAGGCGGAACTGCCCTTGCGGTTGAAATCCCCTTCCAGCCCATGCCCAACTGCCTCATGCAGCAAAATACCGGGCCAACCTGAGCCAAGAACCACAGGCATCTGTCCTGCGGGCGCATCAATGGCTTCACTATTCACCAGTGCCTGGCGAACGGCCTCTTTGGCGAATCGCTCAGCGACATTTTCATCCCGCAACCGGGCCATGGAGTAACGCCCGCCACCACCGGCGCTGCCTCGCTCCCGACGGCCGTTTTTGCTGACGATGACGCTGACATTGAAGCGCACCAGCGGGCGAATATCAGCGGCTAGCGTGCCATCACTGGCACGCACCAAAACAACCTCGTATGTGCCGGACAAAGAGGCGCTCACTTGACTAACACTAGGATCTGCGGCTCTGGCAATACGGTCAGCCTGCTTGAGCATGGCAACTTTTTCGTCTGCGCTGAGCCCGGACAATGGGTCGACACCAGCATAAAAAGGCGCAGACGTCACAATATTCACCGCCCGGCCTGGCAGACGTTTACCGCTACGCACAATGCCGGCGGCCGTTTTGCCAGTATCCAGTAGCGCATCGGCACTGATCTGGTTGGAGTAGGCAAAGCCGGTTTTCTCGCCCGCCAGCGAGCGTACGCCGACACCTCCATCGATGTTATAGCTGGCTTCCTTGACCTTGCCATCTTCCAGTACCCAACCTTCATCCCAGGTACGCTGAAAATACAGGTCGGCATAATCAATACCGGCGCCCATTGCATGGCTGAGCCCGACATCCAAAGCATCAATATCCAGGCCTCCCGGTGTGAGTAATACCGAAACAGCCTGATCAAGATCAGAAGCGTATTGCGTCATTGAGAACCTTCTCGTGTAACTTGCGGTGCGGCCCATGGGCCCTGAATGAGATAATTGATTGTCGTCACTTGCTCCAGCGTATCACCGAACAGAGAGTGTGCAAGCAACAGCGCCCCACCTACCACCGGCGCACCGACTGCCAGCGCGGCAATCGGCAAGCTCTGGCTGATAGGCAGCGCAATGGCAAGACGCTGATCAAGCTCACGTTTAAGCAGATCAGCGCTACCGGTTAAGCGAATTTTGGTCGCCGGCGTATTGATCATGAGCGGACCATCAAGACGAAGCTGGCCACTCCCTACGTTGGCAGCGCCATGCACGCGGTTGAAGGCGGTTCCTTCCCCTGTGACGTCAGAAAAGTCCAGCCGCAGGCGACGCAGGATATTATCGATATTAAGCAAACCGACTAACCGGGCAGTCGCTGAATCCAGGCTCAGAAAACGCCCTTCACGAACATCCGTGGTGATACGTCCGTCAGCGCGGGACAGCGAAAATTGCCAGGGCGCACCCGGCCAGTCCAGGCTAGCTTCAACATCTGTACTCCGACTGCGAACGACCACTGGCTGTCCGAGGCGCTCAAGCGCAGTGCCTACGTCACCGCCCTGAATTGTCACATCGGCGGTCGTCACACTGCCCTGGGGGGCGCGCGTCCATTCAAGCTCGCCACGCAATGATAACTGGCCCAGCGTCAGCCCTACTGGTGCCAGTGTGAAACGCTGCCCTTGCGTCTGCCAGTAAGCCGTCAATGGCCCCAGACGCTGATTCACCACATCAACTTCAGCCATGCGTAAACGCCCATCAGGCACGCTGGAGAGCCATTCAGGAATTGCCGCAGGGGTTGGCCGCTGTGTTTGCACTTCATCAAACCAGGCATCCGGTGCCGGTGCTGACCGAGCATTGTCAGATGACGATGAAAGCGCCAGCAAAGCATCCAGGTCCAGCGTTTCGACGGTAATATCAAGCGGGTACTGTGCCTGCTGACGGTAGCGAACACGTCCTGAAAACATCTCGCTATCCAGGTCGACATCAAGTCCCTCCGCTGTTTTCTGGCCATTCGCAGAAACACGGCCAACGCACGCCCCTTGCCATTCAAGACAGGCGGTATCAAGTGACACCTGTATATCCGGCATAGCGCTATCGTCCGGTGGCGTCGATGCGCCGACATTTTGCGTCAGCGGCTGCAACGCCGCCTGCCATGCCAAAGGGTCGATTTTCGCCAGCTCTGCACGCAGCTGCCATCCTTCCCGAACAGGCCAGGCGGGCATCCCCGTTGACGGCCCCACGTGCAGCGCTCCGGCCATCTCCCCGTTAATCCGCTGGCTGCGCAAACCAGCCAGACCGTTCAGGTTACTTTCGATACGTCCATTCGCCATATCCACCGACAGCATCCAGGGCCATGACTGCTGCGTGCCCTTATCAAAGGGTTCCGGCAGATCAATACCCACCCCTTTGAGATCGCTTTCAAGCTGAAGCCTTGGCTGACCACTCCAGTCCAGCTGGCCTTGCCAGCGCGTACTGCCGGAAAGCCAGGGGAGTCTGGCATCAGCATTAGCCATGGTTAACAGCGCTGGCAGAGAAACCTGTCCATCAAGCATCACCTGCTGATTCGGTTCAAGGTTGGCACTCACCTCGCCTTCCAACCAACGCCCCGCCATATTGCCAAGCAACTCACCGGCTTTCCCAGGTTCCTGCTGCCAGGTGAGCTTGCCGGTAATATCATTGATGGTGACATTCTGGGGCAGATAGGTAATTTGACGAATACTGGGCGTTATATTGAGCGCCAGATCCAGCTGCTCCGGATCATTGAGCAACAAACTCAGATCAAGCTCAGCATCGACACGCCCATCAGCACGGAAGTCATCAAGCCGCTCATCAACAGGCAGAGGGGTCGACGCGAGAAACTGCCGCAACGACGCTATGTCGCCACCAAGCGCTCCGTTCACATTCAAGCGCTCATTGTGCAGGGTGACATCTCCCTGGCTGATGACAATACCTTGAATCAGAGCACGCTCTACCTTGGCACTTAGCCCTTCGTCAGGTCGCCAGCTCATCGCGCCTTCAATACCGCTCAGTGCTGGCCAATCCGGCAGAAGCGGCATGCTCCCCTGGGAAACCTGCAGATCCACAATGGCAGTGGGTGTGGTGTCAAAATCCGACACGCCCAACGGAATTCCCATCTGCAGACTCCCCTGGTTGACGTAGCCACTGACATTGGACAGCCAGTCACTCAATGCCGGATCAAGCATCGAGACCGGCAGCCATTCCACCAGCGGACGATTGACAGCGTCCACATCGCTGAAGTTCAGGTCCAGACCAAAACGCCCTTGAGCCCCGGTGTTCACCAGGCCAAATCCACCGCGAACCTCAGCATCATTCCACTTCACGCGCAGACGTTTACCACTTACCAGCGCCGTGGGCCCATCGTACACCCACTGAATTTCCCCTTCGGCATGTGTCAACGCCAGGGGCTCACTGAACAGTTCGGGCAACTCAAGCGTGCTGGCATTCTGGCTGGAAAACAGTACACGCCCACGCACATCGCGTGCCTGTACCCAGGCATCAAAGGGCCCACCACCGGGCGCCTGCTGCCAGGGAGATGCCGTCAGGCGACTGATTGCGGCATCAACTCGCCACTCACCATCCCGCTGCCCGAGACGCAAGCCATTGACCTGGCCACGCGGATTCAGGGTGCGCAAGGCACGGGTGACGGATTCAGGCAGCAACATATAATCCCGCCAGGCAGCCAGAGAGGCCAACTCGAATTCACTGGTCAAAAGCTCCCAATGCCCTGGCTGATGAGAAAACTGCCAGTGGCGAGGCAAGGCAGGACCTTCACCAACGTCTTCGGGACGCGCCCATTCAACATTTTCTGCGTCACCACTTAACCAGGCCTTGCCGCCTTCTCCGTCACGCTGCCAGATACCCCGCGCCTTGATATTGCGAAGAACAGCCTGTTGTTCCGACTGCTCCAACGTCAACGTTGGCATATCCACCCCCAGGCGCGCTTCCTGCAATCTGGCCGACTGCCAACGCCCCCAAAGCTGAACACTTCCTCCCACTTCCGTAAATTGCGTGGTGGCATCTGGCTGTAAAAGCCCCATCAGGGCCGACAGTTGATCGAGCTGCATATCCAACTGCATCGCCGCTGAGAAATCGCTTAGCCCCTGACGGCCAGGTTGGACCTCTGCGCGTAGGTGAGCCGCAGGCAATGCCGCTGGCTTCCCGCTCTGCGCAGGCGAGTCAATATTGACCCGCCCTTGCAGGTGCGTGCGACGTTCATCGCCGGAAAGCGTCAGCATTGGGGCGTGGAGGGCCAGCTGCTTATTTTCGCCGTGCAGAATAATGCGTGAGTTTTTCACCTGGATCTGCTGACGCAACACTATCCCGACCCAGGCATCAACCAGCGCCAGGTCAATGCCTGGTTCAGCCTCCATTGCCAGAGGGAGCTTCGCAGGCGCTGGCCATTGCCAGGCCATACCATCGGCCTGATATAAATGCACCGCAAAGCCTTCTATATAGGCATCATTAAAGACCGGTGAGAGCGTCGAGAGTGTTTGCCAGCTATCCAACCGCAATTGCAGCTCATTCAGGCGAAACAAGGGTTCACCCGCTGGTGTTAACGCCGTTACACCCGCCAGTGTCAGAGAGGGGTCGTTGCCCGCTAGCGACAACGACAGGCGCTGGATGTCCACCGGCGCACCGATGCGGCTTTCCAGCAGGGATTCGAGATGCGGCGTCAACCATTCCGCCTGGCTCATGGCGAGGCGAAGTAAAAGCAGCGTGACGGCTAAAAAGCCCAGGCAACACGCTACAAAAAACAGCAGCCATTTGCGCAGTCCGGAAACAGTCATCACATTACATTAGCACAATGTCATACTGCTCTTGCGAGTAGTGTTGTTCGACCTGAAAACGAATCGTCTTATTGATAAACGTTTCCAGGTCAGCCACCGACGAGGATTCTTCATCGAGCAGGCGGTCTACGACGGGTTGCGATGCCAATACCATATACGTTTCAGCACTATAGGCGCGTTCTTCACGCAGAATTTCCCGGAAAATTTCGTAACACACAGTTTCAGGCGTTTTTAGCGTGCCACGGCCAGCGCAGGTAGAACAGGCTTCGCAAAGTGTCTGTTCCAGGCTCTCACGCGTACGTTTGCGCGTCAGCTGAACCAGACCAAGCTCTGTCACCCCGGTACATTTTGTCTTGGCGTGATCCCGTTCCAAGGCTTTTTCAAGCACTCTCAATACCTGGCGTTGGTGTTCGGCATCTTCCATATCAATAAAGTCGATAATGATAATACCGCCTAGGTTCCGCAGGCGTAGCTGGCGGGCAATAGCGGTCGCCGCTTCCAGGTTGGTTTTGAAGATGGTTTCTTCCAGGTTGCGATGCCCGACATAACCACCGGTGTTGACATCAATAGTGGTCATCGCCTCGGTAGGATCGATGACCAGATACCCCCCTGACTTAAGCTGCACTTTGCGGCCCAGGGCTTTCTGAATTTCATCTTCAACGCTGTAAAGGTCAAAAATCGGCCGTTCACCGGGATAATATTCAATGCGATCAACCGCATCCGGCATAAACTCTTCGGCAAATTCAACCAGTTTGGTGAAGTTTTCCCGGGAATCGATACGGACCTTTTCAATGTCATCACGCATCACGTCCCGCAGGGTGCGCATAAAGAGCGGCAAATCGTCATAGACAACTGACGTCGGCGATGCGGTTTCCTTACGCTGACCGACTTTGCGCCATAGGCGTAGCAGGAAGTGCATATCGCTGACCAGCTCTTCCTCACCCACGCCTTCAGCCGCCGTGCGCACAATAAAGCCACCCGTCACTTCAAGACTTTGTTGTGCAATACTGGTTTCAAGCACCGCTTTCAACCGTTCCCGCTCTCGCTCATCCTCAATACGCTGGGACACACCATGGTGAGGAGACTCTGGCATGTAAACCAGATAACGCGAAGGCACCGATAAGTGGGTCGTTAAACGGGCGCCTTTCGAGCCGATCGGGTCCTTGGTGACCTGCACGACCAGTGCCTGCCCTTCATGCAACAGTTGTCCGATGGATTGCTGTTCGTCGCTTGGTGTCCCGGAGGGCATAACTTCATGAGCATGGATGAATGCCGCTCGCTCCAGACCAATATCAACAAAAGCAGCCTGCATGCCAGGCAAAACACGTACCACCTTGCCTTTGTAGATATTGCCTACGATACCGCGACGGCGAGAGCGTTCGATCAACGCTTCCTGCAAGACACCGTTTTCCACCAGCGCTACGCGGGTTTCCATCGGTGTTAGATTGATGAGAACCTCACCACTCATTCCTGTTCCTTAATGTTTGCCAGATAAGCGTGAATCAATAAGCGTTTATAAACACCTCGCTGATGACCATCAGCGACTCTAGAGCCCTTTGTTCCAAAGGGAAACCCCCTGTTGACGCAAGAGACCGGCGGTCTCGAACAGTGGCAGTCCGACGACAGCTGAATAACTCCCCTGTATCGACGCCACGAAGATGGACGCCAGCCCTTGAATGGCATAGCCACCCGCTTTATCCCTTGGCTCTCCTGTCATCCAGTAGGCCATTATCTCTTCGTCGCTGATCTCACGAAAATGCACCTGAGTCGAGACACAGCATGTTTGCAAGCCTGCTGGGCCCGAGATGGCAACGCCCGTCAACACGTCATGGGAGCGCCCTGAAAGCGCAGCAAGCATTTCTGCCGCATGAGTTCTGTTGTTGGGCTTTCCCAGTACACTGCCGTCCAGCACAACGGCCGTGTCAGATCCCAGTGTAGGTAATGGCGTGAGCTCATCGGCCGCCAGGGCCTTTTCTACCGCCAGGCGCACAACGTAGTCAGTGGCAGCTTCATTCTCTTGAGGCGTTTCATCAATATGACAAGGCCGAACGTCGGCTGTTACACCAATAGACGCTAATAAATCGCGCCTTCGCGGCGACGCAGACGCCAGGCAAAGGTCAGCACAGAAACTGACGGACATAATATTTCCTCTGCACCACTCTAAACGTAATGCACTCTAAACGTAATGGCTGACAATTGATAAGCTATCGGGAAAACAGTCGACGCTCGAGCGCATGGAACATAGTGGCAAGCCAAGGCCAAAGCACGGCGCTGATTAATGATGGGATCAAAAAGGCCAAATGAATGGCGTAATTACCGGCAAGCGTTCGCACCCATTGCTCCAGCAGCTGAATCAGGCCCAATAACACCAGCACCAGTACTGCCTGCTGAACCAGCGAATACGTCCTGAAGCGCGGATAGACCAGGGCACTCAGAAATGCCAGCAATGAAAAAATAAGGGCATTTTGCCCGAGTGGCACACCCTCAATCAGATCCAGCAGCAGGCCAAGCACGAAACCGTGGAAGACACCTACCCGCGAGGGGGCACGCATACACCAGTAGATCAGCATCAACCCCAGCCATTCAGGACGATAAACCTGCCAGCCTTCTGCCAGCGGCATCACCTGCAAACACAAAGCAAACAGCAGGGTAAACCATACCACCAATAACGGGACGACAGGTGCCTTTGCCATCAGGGAAGCTCCCTTGTGGGTGGCGTCATCGGAAGCGGGAAAAGGCCATTTATCTGTAGAGCGCTTTTTAATGCCTCATAAGAAAGGACAAACGACTCATTCCAGATAGCCACTTCAGAATCGGCGTAAGGCGTGGGGAACAACAAAAGGAAGTATCTGGAACGCTGCAGACGTGCCAGCGGCTCAGCACTGACGCGTGCAAAAGGCGCACCGGGATCATGAACAACAGACGTGATCCTGCCCACCGGATAACCCGGAGGAAAGCGTCCTGCCAAACCAGACGTGGTCAGCAAATCGCCCTCACGAACATCGGCGGTATCGGGTACATGGAGCAGATCCAAGGTATTGTAATTTCCCGAGCCCTGGACAATGTAACGCAGACCATTGCGGTTGATGCGTACCGGTAAAGCATGACTGGCATCACCCAACAACAATACCCGGCTTGAGTAAGCGGATACCGCCGTCACCTGACCAACCAGACCAAACGCATCAATGACCGGCTGACCCACATAGACATCGTTACGGTGTCCACGGTCAACCACCATCTGATGACTGAAAGGGTCATTGTCCAGTGAAATCAGTTCGGCGCTGATGAAGTCGACTTCGCGATGCTCGGCCGCATTGAGCAGCTGACGCAGCTCAGCGTTTTCCGCCATCAGGCTGGCAATCCGCTGACCGCGATGAGATAACGTCAGCATCTGCTCACGCAGCCGCCGATTTTCATCGAGTAAAGCCTGATGATCAGACAGGGCTACCGTTCCCCAGCTAAGCAGGTCGCTGGGCAGACTTACAACCCACTGAATAGGTGCCACAACCGTAGAAAGCTGGGCACGGACCTCTTCCATTCGCGTAAAGCGCTGGTCAGCAAACATCAATGCGCTCGCCGCCAATACGCAAAAGAACAGGCGGTAGCCTGGCAAAGCCTCGTGTGAAAACAGCGGCTTGATAATTAATTCCCCCGCAGATCAACCGCTGAAGTCAGTCACTGGACAGCAATTCAAACGTATGCTGATCGATCATTTCCAGTGCTTTACCGCCACCACGCGCCACACAGGTTAGTGGGTCTTCTGCCACAATGACCGGCAAGCCTGTCTCTTCTGCAATCAGCTTATCCAGATCACGAAGCAATGCACCACCGCCTGTCAGCACCAGGCCACGCTCGGCTATATCAGAAGCAAGCTCAGGAGGCGACTGTTCCAGAGCGCTTTTAATGGCAGCAACAATGGAACCCAGGGTTTCCTGCAACGCTTCAAGAATCTCATGAGAGTTCAGGGTAAAGCTGCGCGGAATGCCCTCTGCCAGATTACGACCACGCACATCGATTTCACGCAGCTCGCCGCCTGGGTAGGCACAACCGATTTCTTCCTTGATCCGCTCCGCCGTCGCTTCGCCGATCAGACTGCCGTAATGACGACGGACATAAGCCGTGATGGCTTCATCAAAGCGATCACCACCTACACGGATGGACTCGGAATAGACGACGCCATTGAGTGAAATAATCGCAATTTCGGAGGTACCACCACCGATATCAACGACCATTGAGCCCTGAGCTTCTTCAACTGGCAGGCCAGCCCCGATAGCAGCGGCCATGGGCTCTTCGATCAGGAAGACTTCCCGAGCACCGGCACCTTCCGCTGATTCGCGAATGGCACGCCGTTCGACCTGAGTCGACATACAAGGCACGCACACCAGCACACGCGGGCTGGGAGTCAGGAAAGTGCTTTGGTGCACTTTACGAATAAAATGCTGAAGCATTTGCTCAGTCACGGTGAAATCGGCAATGACGCCGTCTTTCATCGGGCGGATAGCCGTAATGTTGCCCGGCGTACGTCCAAGCATCCGCTTGGCATCAGCCCCTACCGAGGCGACGCTACGCATGTTGCCTGACTGACGAATGGCAACGACCGACGGTTCGTTGAGAACAATACCGCGACCGCGTACATAAATAAGTGTGTTGGCCGTACCCAGATCGATGGATAAATCGCTGGAAAACAGCCCCCTCAAACGTTTGAACATGGATGTTGTTACCTAGTGCAGACCGGGGGATCCTATGCGGATGCAAACGGTATCACTGCTACCCACTGTCAGCAAGCAGAACAGCGGCAGATACTGCCCGGGCTGGGGAATTTATGGTATATTTTAACGCTATTTGATGATCAAAATGGCTCAGATATCTATATTGTACAGGGCCCAGGAAAATTTACACGGCGCAAAGTGACTGCGCTTATCATTTGTTAGCTTTTCACCTGTTAATAAGGAAGGTTCCATCATGGCGCTTGAAGAAACACATGTGCGCCGGGCTGCCCATCTGGCCCGACTTGCCGTTAGTGATGATCAGGCCAAAGGGTTTGTTGACGACCTGAGTCAGATTCTGGATATGGTTGACCAGCTCCAGCGTATTGATACCCAGGGCGTAGCACCACTGGCACATCCCCTTGATGCAACTCAACGTTTACGTGCCGATGAAGTGACCGAAACCAATCAGCGGGATCACTTCCAGCGCTGCGCACCGGCAGTCGAAGACGGTCTTTATCTGGTTCCTCGCGTGGTTGAGTAACCCCTACTGATCCTTCGTGACCAAAAGATCCATTTCGACTACCAGGCCTTTCAAGCCTTTAGGCCTGTTTAATCGTCACCCGAACGGAGTTTCCGGGTTATGCATGATAAGACTTTAACGCAAATTGCCGCGGCCTTAGCCAACGGCGAAACCTCAAGCCGTGAATTAACGGCGCATTACCTTCATCGCATTGAGCAGACCAACGCTGAACTCAACTGCTTTATCAGCGTGACCGGTGAACAGGCATTGAAGCAAGCCGACCACGCAGACAAGATTCGCGCCAGCGGTCAGGCGGGCCTACTGACAGGCGTTCCTATCGCCCTAAAGGATATCTTCTGCACCCAAGGCGTTAAAACCAGCTGCGGGTCGAAGATGCTGGATAACTTCATCGCTCCCTATAACGCCCACGTCGTTGAGAAACTCAATGCAGCGGGTTGCGTCAGCTTGGGCAAAACCAACATGGATGAGTTCGCCATGGGCTCCTCCAATGAAAACAGCTATTACGGAGCCGTTAAAAACCCCTGGGATACCACAGCGGTTCCTGGTGGTAGTTCCGGCGGTAGCGCGGCGGCAGTGGCTGCAGGCATAACGCCAGCGGCATTAGGCACGGATACCGGCGGCTCCATTCGTCAGCCAGCGGCGTTTTGTGGCATCACTGGCCTGAAGCCCACTTATGGCCGAGTTTCGCGCTATGGCATCATCGCCTACGCCTCAAGCCTCGACCAGGCCGGCCCCATGGCGCGCACTGCCGAGGATTGCGCCCACCTGCTTAACGTGATGGCCGGACACGATGGGCGTGACTCCACCAGCGTTGCGCGCGGCGTGCCTGATTACACCGACACGCTGACGGCGCCGTTATCCGGTCTTAAAATCGGTTTGCCGAAAGAGTATTTCGGTGACGGTCTTGACCCGGACGTTGAAAAAGCCGTTCGCGATGCCGTCAAGGTGTATGAATCGCTGGGCGCCACGGTCAAGGATGTCAGCCTGCCGCATACCCACTATGCCATTCCTGCCTATTACGTCATCGCCCCGGCGGAGGCTTCCTCCAACCTGTCGCGTTTTGATGGCGTACGCTTTGGTCACCGTTGTGACAACCCAGAGGATTTGATCGACCTCTACAAGCGCTCTCGCGCTGAAGGGTTTGGCGATGAAGTGAAACGACGTATCCTGATCGGCACACATACACTGTCTGAAGGCTTTTTCGATGCGTATTACACCAAAGCCCAGCAGGTACGCCGCTTGATTCGTCAGGATTTTCTTGATGCTTTTGAAGATGTCGATGTGCTGATGGGACCGGCATCGCCCACGCCCGCGTTTGACCTTGGCGCCAAGAAAGACCCTGTCTCCATGTACCTACAGGACATTTACACTATCGCGGTCAATCTCGCCGGCATTCCAGGCATCAGCGTGCCCGCCGGGCAGGTTGGCGGCCGTCCGGTCGGGCTTCAGATACTCGGCACCCACTTTGCAGAAGCACAGTTGCTTAATGTGGCCCACCAGTTCCAGCAGACGACCGACTGGCATCAACAACGCCCCACTTTTGCTGAGGAGAACGCCTGATGGAATGGGAAACCGTAATCGGGCTGGAAGTCCACGTTCAGCTCGCGACCAAGTCAAAAATATTTTCCGGGGCATCCACCGCCTTTGGTGCAGATCCCAACACTCAGGCCTGCGCCGTTGATCTGGGTTTGCCTGGCATCCTGCCGGTACTCAATGAGCAAGCCGTTGCCATGGCCGTCAAATTCGGCCTGGCAGTACATGCAGACATCCCTGAAGTATCGGTATTTGACCGCAAGAATTACTTCTACCCTGACCTGCCCAAGGGCTATCAGACCAGTCAGATGTACCATCCGATTGTCGGCCCGGGCAGCGTTGATATTACGCTGGAAGACAATGCCACCAAACAGATCCGCATCCATCATGCGCATCTGGAAGAAGACGCCGGCAAGTCACTTCACGAAGACTTTCATGGCATGACCGGGATTGACCTTAACCGCGCAGGAACGCCGCTACTGGAAATCGTTTCCGAACCCGACATGCGCAACGCCAAGGAAGCGGCGGCCTATCTCAAGGCCATTCACTCCATTGTGACTTACCTGGGCATTTCTGATGGCAACATGGCAGAAGGATCCATGCGCTGTGATGTCAACGTCTCGGTTCGCCCCAAGGGCCAGGAAAGCTTCGGCACCCGCGCGGAAATCAAAAACGTCAACTCTTTCCGCTTTGTCGAGCGCGCCATTGCCTTTGAAGTTGAGCGCCAGATTGAACTGATCGAAGACGGTGGAAAAGTCATTCAGGAAACCCGCCTGTTCGACCCGGAGCGTGACGAAACCCGCAGCATGCGCACCAAGGAAGAAGCCAACGATTATCGCTATTTCCCCTGCCCGGATCTGCTGCCCGTCGTGCTTGACCAGGCTTATCTGGATCACCTGCGTGAACAGTTACCCGAGTTGCCCGCCGACAAGCGCGAACGCTTCCAGAGTGAGCTAGGGCTATCCGCTTATGATGCCCACGTGCTATCCGCCAGCCGCGCCATGGCCGAGTACTTTGAAGAGGTCAAGGATGTGTGTGGCGATGCCAAACAGGCCGCCAACTGGGTACAGGGTGAGCTTTCTGGCGCGCTGAATCGCGAAAGCCTGAGTGTCAGCCAAAGCCCCATCACCGCCCGTCAACTGGGCGAACTGGTGGCCCGAGTGATTGACGATACGATTAACGGCAAGGCCGCCAAGCAGGTATTTCAGGCGCTATGGAATGGCCAGGGGGCTAGCGCCGATGAGGTCATCGAAGCAAAAGGCCTCAAGCAGGTAACCGATAGTGGTGCGATTGAAGCCATGATCGATCAGGTCATCGCTGACAGTCCGGCACAGGTCGCTCAGTATTGCGATGCGGAACCTGACAAACGCGGCAAGATGATTGGTTATTTTGTCGGCCAGGTCATGAAGGCGTCTCGCGGCACCGCCAACCCTCAGCAGGTCAATGCGCTGCTCAAGGAAAAACTCGACGCCAAGCTTTGAAACATCAGAAAAGCCCATAAAACCAACCGGCCCCTTGATGGGGCCGGCTGAAAAACATGTCAAATGACGATGTTTTTCAACTGATGCTTTTCAACTGATGTTTTTCAGTTCACCTGGCGCTGTCAGGCGCGTCAGGCTTGCACAGCCTGACGCCCATATTTCTGCCTTAAGCTCTGCCACCGCTGCAGTGGAAAACCCGACCCCGAAGCCGGCCCGGCCTTCGGTCAATACTCCCGTCAACTCGCCCACCAACGGCATATGGCTAACCAGTATTATCGGCTCCGACTGAGTCATCAACCACTCACAGACATCATGCGGCGCATCATCCGGCGTGATACCTTTATACGTTTCCACCTCGCACCCTAGCGCCTTCCCAATCAACTGGGCAGTTTGCTGCGCGCGGACATAGGGACTAGCGATCACACGCAATGCGCCAAACTCGCCTTTTTCCACCCGACTGGCCAGCCATTTCGCCATCAGGCCAACCTCCTGTTCACCCCTCGAGGTTAAGCGCCGCAAATGATCCGGCGCGCCAGCTGCGGCTTCTCCATGACGCATAATCAACAGGTTCTGATGAGTTCCATTGTTATCAAGATCCTTCATGCCATCCTCCTGAGTCTCGATGAGCCTGCTGGACAGCTTCACGAGGCAGGACAAACTCAACGTCACTGCTTTGCTCACCCATCATCAGCATCCTTGCCATATCCTGCGGGGGAACGCCGTCAAAAAGCACATGATAAAGCCCTTCTGCCAGCGGCATGTAAACCCCCATCTGCGTTGCCTTGGCACATACCAGTTTAACCGTATTGACGCCTTCTGCCACTTGACCCAGGGCATTTACCGCTTCATCGAGACTTCGCCCCTCGCCCATGGCGTAACCCACACGATAGTTGCGCGACAGGTTAGAGGAGCAGGTCACAATCAAATCTCCGACCCCGGCCAGCCCCAGAAACGTCATCGGATTTGCCCCGTGGGCAACGGCAAACCGGCTCATTTCCGCCAGGGCTCGCGTCATTAGCATACTGCGGGTATTTTCTCCCATCCCTAGTGCCGCTGCCATGCCAGCAGCAATCGCGTAGATATTTTTCAAAGCACCGCCCAATTCAACGCCGTGGCGGTCATTACTTGCATAAACACGAAAATAGCGGCAACCCAGCGCCTGTTGAACCCGTGTGCGGGTTAACGAATCAGCGCTGGCAACTACCGTCGCGGTTAATTGCTTGTCAGCAATTTCAGAGGCCAGATTAGGGCCTGCAATCACCCCGATATGAGTAAAACCGGTCTCTGCGCGCAAAACATCACTCATCAGCATGAAGCTTTCCTGCTCGATCCCCTTGGTGGTGCTGACCAGAATCTGTTCAGCGTTCAGGTAGGGCTTAGCTAATTGAACCACGCTACGAAAAGCAGTAGAAGGAATAGCCACCAGAACCAACTCGGCACCCCTGACCACGGCTTCGATATCCGTCGAAGCGACCACCGCAGGGTTAATATCATAATGGGGCAGATAGCGACCATTACGATGCTCCTGATTGATTTGCGCCACCAGGCTTTCATCTCGCATCCATTGACGCACCTTGGCTCCGTTGTCAGCGGCAATGCTTGCCAGTGCCGTGCCAAAACTGCCGCCGCCCAACACCGCCACGCTAATCTGCTGTTCCGCCATTTGTATGTCCTTGTAACTGATAACTTTTTATCTTGTCCATGTACCACTTTACTCTAGGGTCTGTTGACGTTTCATCACGAACCGCGAATGAAACGTCAATAGACCTTATTGAGCCAACTGATTATCCCCTCTTTGTTAAGACATATCCGTATTCAGACGAAATATGTCTTGAAGGCCCCTTCCTGATATCCGCTTGCTGACACTCGCATGCTCAGCCTTGGCTTTGAATAATTCATCGACACTCCAAATACCCCCGAGAGCAAAATAAATAAAAACAAATATTAATAATTTAGAAAAAACTTGTTCAAGAGAGGATCAATGCTAATCTCAGAAAAGATACATTGTTCTTAAAGGCCGATTTGTATCTGCATCAAAACAAACTAACTAACTAACTACCTCTTCAGCGTTAATCGGCAGCTGTGAAAAGGAGTTCATTATGTCTCTTTCTATTTTCTCTCGCGCGACTGGATTTAGTGCCATTGCCGTTTCCATGGCCTTAATGCCCAGCTTAGTACAAGCACAGGTAAGTGGAACCATTGATGCCTCGATCACCCTTGAGGCAGCTTGCGCAGTTGATGGTGCAGAGGGATCTGCCGTCGATTTTGGCAATTTGGCATTTGGCACTCACTCTGCACTTTTCGACGAAGCTGACGCTCAGGTTGCTGGGGCAGGAGGCATCTCGGTGCTTTGCTCTCCAGGGGTTACGCCAACGTTTACATTGCTGAATGGAGCAAATGATGGCGACGCCGCTGCCGCTACCCATGCCATGGAGGAAGTTAATAGCGGCGGCTCCTTTGTAGGCTACACATTATATTCCAATGCAGGCCGCACCGATGCACTGGCTCTGAATGACACCATTGTGTTGGATGAATTTGCCAGTGCACCGCAATCAATCAACCTTTACGGACGTGCCTTCGGCGACCCGGGTAACCTGTCTGCAGGCACCTACGAAGATACGTTACAAGTCCAACTGACCTGGTAACGTTTAACATGTTTCGGGGCTTACAAATCATCGGTCCTATGATGATGGTAATGGGGGCTGCCCAGGCAGCCCCTAGCGATACCTTTACGGTGTCGGCAACCATCACACCGGGCTGTCTTATCAATAACAGCCTCCCTGCCGAAGGCGTTCAGCTTGGCACCCTGGGTAGTCTGGCGTTTGGCACGGCATCTGCTCTTTCTCAAGAGACACGCAGTGCAGCCTTGGCCATCTCGGGAGCCTTTACACTCAGCTGCACACCCGACGTTGCACTAAATATGCGCGTTGATGGTGGGCGGCAGCCAATCGCTGAACGCCGCCTAAAACGGGAAGATGGAAGTGAGACGCTCGCCTATCAGCTCTATCAGGATGCAGCCTTTCAAGATGCCATTGGTATTAATCAACCCGTTAGCGTTAACACCACCTATGACCCTGATGATATTTCCTTACCAATATGGGGTCAGGTGACGCTGCCTGGCGACTTGCCAGCTGGTATTTACACAGACGAGCTGGTGCTAACACTGGAGTGGTAAAAGCGTTCACTTAAAAAGTGCCTGACAGGCAACAGGGACAACAACCTATAAGGAGATTATCAATGCAGGCAATACGTATACGTTACATGTTCTGGATGGTTTCTCTACTTGGTCTGCTGCTGACGTCTTTTCCGGCAGCAGCCAGTTCACTACAAATATGGCCAATTTATCCTGTTATCGAGAGTCATCAGCAGGCAAGTGCCCTCTGGCTTGAAAACCGAGGCGACAAAACCGCCAATATACAATTGCGCATCTTCTCCTGGTCTCAGGCAGAAGGAGATGACCACTTTCAACCTCAGCAAGCTCTGGTAGGCAGCCCACCCATGATGGTGATTGCACCCGGCGAGCGACAGCTGGTACGCCTGATCCGCCAGGCTGCCACCCCTCCCGGCAAAGAACAGGCCTACCGAATTATTATTGACGAAGTTCCCGATCTTTCCCCAGTAAGCGACGATCAGCAAAACTCACCGCAGGCCGCCATAAGCTTGCAAATGCGCTACTCGCTGCCGCTATTCGTTTATGGCGAGGGAGCATCTGGGCCTGAACACTTGCCCACCAGCGACACGCCTTACCCGGAACTTACCTGGAAGATCGTTCAGCAAGAAGCGCAACCACAGTTAGAGATACGCAATACGGGCCAACATCATGCTCGTCTTAGTCAAGTGGCTTTCGAGCAGTCAGGTCAAAAGACTGACGTCAGTAATGGACTACTGGGCTATGTACTACCTGGTCAGACACAGCGCTGGCCACTCCCTGTTGATATCCAGCCTGGCAGTCAACTTCGCGCCTCTGTGTCAGGGCAGTCTTACCGGATCTCACCAGAGTAGGTTGCTCCATGTCTATATTATCTTACTCACCCTTCCATGCCTGGTTCACCAGCGGTAGTTGCGCGTTACTCCTGGCGGTGGCGGCAGTGCCTGCGCAGGGACAAGGATTGCCGCCACCGCCTAACGTCGACACTGTTGATGCCTCCTGGGAGCTGCATCTGGAAGTCATTGTTAATCAACGCTCCACCCAGCGCATCGAAAAAGTGACACAGCAGGATGGCGAGCTATTCATGCAACGCTCAGCCTTAATGGATATCGGAATTTCCAGTGAACATTTCAGTAGCCAGAACGATATCGTTAACATCAGTCGACTCAAGGAAATCCAAGCCCGTTACCATGGCTCAAGCCAACGCCTATATCTTGAGGTGCCCCCTGGCTGGCTACCGAATCAGCTTCATAGTAGCGAGCGGCAGAACACCACCTATGCGTCACAAACCAGCCAAGGCGCGCTGCTCAACTACGATGCCTATGTCAGCGATACGCATCATGGCGCCACAGTGGCAAGTCTCGGCCATGAGGCAAGAGTATTCGGCTCTCGAGGAACCTTCACCACATCCGGCATCTACCAGGAGGTAATGGCTGGCGATAGCAGACAGGAAACAGGCTACCGGCGTTATGAAACCCACTGGGAGTTTGCTGACCAGGAGCGGATGATTGAGTACGCAGCCGGAGACGTCATCACTCGACCACTGGGCTGGACAAATGCTGTTCGTCTCGGTGGCCTTCAGGTATCGCGTAACTTTGCTCTGCGCCCCGACCTGGTTACTCATCCATTACCTGATTTTTCTGGCGAAGCCGCCGTACCTACCACCCTCGACCTGTTCATTGATGGTTCTCGGCAGTCCTCCCTGGAGCTTGCGCCTGGCCCCTTCACCGTAACGAACATGCCGATGGTGACCGGCGCGGGCACCGCAACAGTGGTCACCACGGATAACCAGGGGCGACGAACATCGACGCGTTTGCCGTTCTATATTTCCAACGAGTTACTGCGTCCAGGTTTAAGTAGTTTCAGCCTAAGCGCTGGCGCATTGCGCCGGCATTTCGGCCAGCGTAATTTTGATTACGGCAAAATGGCAGCCGCTGGCAGCTATCGGCGCGGCATCAGCGACAACGTCACAATCGAACTGCAAACAGAAGTCAGCGAAAACCTTTCTACCGCAGGCGTAGGCAGCACTGTCGGTCTATGGCAACTAGGCACGCTGGAAACAGCCTACCGTCAAAGCCACAGCGAAGGCATCGCCGGTGAAGCCTACACTGCCGGTTATAGTTATCGCAGCCGTCTCTTTAACATGGGGATACGCCATCAGGTTGAGCAAGCGGATTTTATGGACCTTTCCAACCGCTCGCATCAAGCTGACAAGGATAGAACACAGCGCGAGGTATCTCAGCTGACCGCAGGACTTAGCCTTGGACGCATGGGCTCCCTTGCCGGCGGCTACTTTGATATCAAGACAGGCGATGATAGCCATACTCGACTTGTCAATCTGTCCTACAGTCGTTCTCTATGGAAACACTTACATCTTTCGCTGTCTGCTAACCGTGAAATAGGTGGCGACTGGAACGCCATGGCTCAGGTTACTGTCCCGCTGAACAACCATCCCGGCACGCTAAGCAGCAGCGTAAAACGCGACAGTAACAAGGATACGACCGCTCGGACCCAATACACCCACACTCCCCCCGTTCAGGGTGGCTGGGGCTGGAATCTGGCCTATGAACATCACCAGAAGGACAGTGACTACCGCCAGGCCGACGTCACCTGGCGAGGAACGTCCACCGAGCTAAGAGGTGGTTTCTACGGCAACGGGGAAGACGATGTTCGCTTTGCCAATGCCAGAGGGTCACTGGTGCATATGGATAACAACTGGTTCGCCACCCAGTATATCCGTGATGGTTTTGTCGTGGTGAGTACCGACGGCCAGGCTGGTATACCGGTTCGCTACGAGAACCAGCTGGTCGGCCATACCCGTGATAGCGGCCACCTTCTCGTTCCCTGGGCCCGCGCCTACTACGCTGGCAAGTATGAAATCGACCCTCTGGTGCTGCCTGCCCAGTTTGACACCCCAACGGTGGAGCAGCGTGTGGCTGTCAATGCGGGAAGCGGCTATCTGCTTCACTTCCCTGTAGAGCGCATTATCGCGGCAACATTGACGATTATCGACGCGAATGGCGACACCGTGCCCCTGGGCTCCCGAGTCGTCACTGACGGTGGAACAACCGCATTAGTCGGCTGGGATGGGCAAACCTACCTGGACAACCTAAAGAGCGATAACCGGCTTGAAGTGACGTTTCCTGATGGCAGTACGTGTGCGCTCCGCCTGTCCCTTGACACCCATATCAATGCTATCCAGCAACTAGGGACTCAATCATGTCTATAAAGGAGTGCCAACCAATGCCACCTGAAACACGTCGCTGTTACCACCGCTGGCTAACCGGGGTATTACTACTGGTTTTTTTACTCGTCACGCCAACGGCCTGGGCATGCACAATAAGCTCAGGCAACAACGCCAACTTTGGCAATATCAGCTCTTTTGCCATCGCCAGCACACCGCAGAACACATCAGCACAACCCAATGCTGGCGCTGTTTGCCGCGGGGCTTTAGTGGGGTTAGCGGTTATCTCCAACCAGTGGATTCGCGCAACCGTCAGCAGTGCTAACCAGGGAGAGCTGGTAAATACCGTCAGCGGTGATACGGTTCCGTTTCGTATCTTCGCACTTGCCTCACAGAATGAGGAGATCTCTCTCAACACGACCTACAACTATTTCAACCCTGTCCTTATCGACCTGCTCGGCCTGATCGGTGGACAAAATGTTGAACTGCCTATGGAGTTCAGCACCCAGCCAACAGCTAACCTGGCTGCCGGTACCTATCAGGATACCCTGACCATCAACTGGAATTGGCGGATCTGCAATTTAGGGGCCCTTATGTGCCTTAACTACCGCACTGGCAACAGTATCAGCACCATCAATCTTAGCCTGACAGTGACATCCGATTGCACCATTCAGGCTCCCGACCTCGACTTCGGTAGTGCGCCGCTCGTCGCTGGTTTCGACCCTGTGACTCAAACCATCGACATTACCTGTACTAAAGGCAGCGACTACTCAGTAGGGCTGAGCGATGGTCAGCATCCCACCGCCAACATTCGGCGCATGGAAAGTAACGGCGACTACCTGGCGTATCAACTCTATAAAGGCGCTGCCAGCAGCGAGCGCTGGGGCAATGTCGGCAACGAACGCCGCACGCCTGCCACCGCTGATACCAACCCAGGCACACCAAGTGGTGCAGCAAGCCAGGGCTTTACCTACAAAGGGGAGATTTTACCTGGGCAAAATACACCACCCCCAGGCACCTATACCGACATGATCGTAATTGATGTCGCTTTCTAGCCGGTTCAGCGATTCCATCACGACACGACTTTTCCATTACACCAAAACTTTTCCATCACACCAAAACAAACGGCCCGCCAGGGAATAACCTGGCGGGCCGTGTTTAACCGTGCGACTAACTTATGCCGTTAACACACTATTGAGACGCTTGACGTAAGCGGCCGGATCATCCAGGTGCCCGCCTTCGGCAATAATGGCCTGATCGAGAAGAATGTGCGCCAGATCCGTGAAGGTATCACCTTCAGCGCTCTCTAGCCGAGTGACCAGCGCGTGCGATGGGTTAAGCTCAAGAATCGGCTTGACCTCAGGCAGCGGCTGACCGGCGGCTTCCATAATGCGCCGCATCTGGAAACCCATTTCATGCTCAGGCAGGACCACGCAGGCCGGAGAATCGGTCAGACGATGGGTAACTTTGACTTCCTGTACACCATCGGCCAGCGCCTCTTTCACCCGTTTAAGCAAATCTTCCTTGGATTTGGCAGTTTCTTCCTGAGCTTTTTTCTCTTCTTCGTCTTCCACATCGCCCAGATCCAACTCGCCCTTGGCCACATCGGCAAAGGACTTGCCATCAAATTCGGTAAGGTGACTCATCAGCCACTCATCGATGCGGTCGTTCAAGAGCAGAACTTCGATGCCTTTCTTGCGGAAAATCTCAAGGTGCGGGCTATTTTTCGCCGCATTGAAGCTGTCAGCCACAATGTAGTAAATCTTTTGCTGGCCTTCCTTCATGCGCTCAATGTAATCGGTCAGTGACTGATCCTGAGTGGTGCTATCCGTATGCGTTGATGAAAAACGTAACAAGCCGGCAATTTTTTCACGATTTGACGGATCTTCACCCGGGCCTTCTTTCAACACACTGCCGAAGGTGTTCCAGAACGTCTGGTAGCCTTCTTTATCCTTGGCCAGTTTCTTGAGCATATCAAGGGCACGCTTGGTCAGAGCACTCTTGATCTTGTCGACCTTGGGATCCTGCTGCAGCAGTTCGCGGGAAACGTTCAGCGACAGGTCGCGGGTATCCAGCACGCCTTTGATGAAACGCAGGTAAAGCGGCAGAAACTGTTCCGCATCATCCATGATGAAGACGCGCTGCACATAGAGTTTGACGCCACGCGCGCCATCACGCTCATACAGATCAAAGGGCGCACGGCCAGGCACGTAAAGCAGACTGGTGTATTCCAGCTTGCCTTCTACCTTGTTGTGGCTCCATGTCAGCGGATCGCTGAAGTCATGGGCAACATGCTTGTAGAACGCCTTGTACTCTTCCTCGGAAACCTCACCTTTAGGGCGCACCCACATCGCCGTTGCTTCGTTGACGGTTTCCCAGGTGGTGACTTCACTGCCTTCAATCTCGTTACCATCGTCATCTTTGGCCGTTTCCGTCTTGGGCATACGTACCGGCACTTCGATGTGATCCGAGTATTTACGCACCAGGCTCTGCAGACGGTAATCGTCAGCAAATTCCTTGGCATCATCTTTAAGGTGCAGAATGATTTCAGTGCCGTGTTTTTCACACTCAATATCGGCGACCGTAAACTCACCCTCACCCTGGGAACGCCATTCAACGCCCTCGCTCTTTTCGCTACCCGCCTTGCGGGTACGTACCGTGACCTCATCAGCAACGATAAAACCAGAGTAGAAACCCACACCGAACTGGCCGATCAGGCGTGCGTCTTTCTGCTGCTCGCCAGAAAGCTGCTTCAGGAAATCTGCCGTGCCGCTGCGCGCGATGGTACCGAGATTGCTGATGACATCCTCACGGTTCATGCCGATGCCGTTATCACGAATGGTCACGCTATTCGCGTCACTGTCGTGCTCGATTTCAATCCGCAGTTCGCTGTCGCCTTCATACAGGCCATCGTTATCCAGCGCAGCATAACGCAGCTTATCGCAGGCATCAGCACCGTTAGAAATCAGTTCACGCAAGAAAATTTCACGGTTGGAATACAGCGAATGAATCATCAGATTCAACAGCTGCTTTACTTCCGTTTGAAAGCCAAGTGTTTCTTCATGGGTGGCAGTCGTCATTCGCATAGCCCTCAACAGGTGATTGCATGTTGTTTATGGAGCGGCAGATAACACGCCATCTGCCGCCAAGTGAATCAAGTGTTGGCAAATATGGGGCTAGACGGAGATTTTTCAAGTCGTCGTGGAGGTAACATCCTGCTCATCATCGGGCACATGCTTCCATTCACGATATGCCTGCATATGACGATCAATACGATTTAATAGCCACCCGACAATGAACGCATCATCCAGAATGCCAATCAGCACCAGAAAATCAGGAATCAGATCGAAAGGCAGGATCAGATAGACCAATGCCAGCAGCATATAACTGAACGCGCGCCATGGAATCGGGCGAAAATCACCGCGTACGACATCGCGGGTCATGGGCAAAAACCATTTCAGAGCACGCGCCATGCGCTTAATGACCCAGACACGGGACTTCAAACGTCGAACTAACCACCAACCGGATAAGGGATTCATCGTAATTCAGCTCTCCTTTTTGCTAATATATTAGATAGTCATTAAAACAATTCGTTCATCGTTTTATTACGTTAAGCTATCTTGAAATACGATGCTGACTGGCTCCCTTCTGAGGTTATTTATGCGCATTCCCTGCAGTTACTTTCCTACCCGCCGCGTGCCTGGGCTTGGCCGTGCAATAGCATTGCTGGGGGCGGTTACTCTGGCAACTCCTGCCACGGCCCAATTTATCAGCGATAGCGAAATGCGCACCGCCCTCAATGATGCGCGTGCCCAGCGCTGGGAGCGTATCAACCTTGATGCGACACGCCAGCACGTCCTGGGCGGCTATATCGAATATCACCAGCTAAAGGGGCAGCTGCCTCGCGTGTCTCCACAGCGCATCGCGAACTATATGAGCCGCCATAGTGATGCTCCGCTGGCCGGTTGGCTACAAGGGGAAGCCATTAGCGCTTACGGGCAAGCGGGTCAATGGTCAGACATCAGAGCTATCGCCTCTGAAGCCCCGTCATCAAACACCGAGCGTCAATGCTACTTCTACACCGCCTGGATGGATAGCACCCCACAACAGGCCTATGAAGGCGGCAAGGATCTGTGGCTAACCGGACGCTCACAATCCGATGCGTGTGACACTTTGTTTAACCAGCTACGCAACCG
Source organism: Halomonas sp. LS-001 (assembly GCF_052983955.1). Taxonomy (NCBI): domain Bacteria; kingdom Pseudomonadati; phylum Pseudomonadota; class Gammaproteobacteria; order Oceanospirillales; family Halomonadaceae; genus Halomonas; species Halomonas sp. LS-001. Next base: position 1,313,431 of record NZ_CM129816.1, on the reverse strand, counting down.
GGGTGTGATTGACCAAGAAGCCATCTGGGAGCGTAAGATGCTCGCCTGGGAGGCTGGCGAAACGGGCCTGATGAATTACCTGGGCGGCCTGCTCGATAACCGCTGGCAGCCCGCCATCCAGCGCGTTGAAGCAATGCATAGCGCCAGCGCTCTTTACAACGCCCCCGCTTGTCTGGGGCCTGATTGCGCTGCCACACCGGCTTTTTATCGCGCCGCCATGTCGCGTTTTACTAAAGCGGATACGCCAGGGGCACTGATGGCATGGCGACAAGTCGCCAACCAGGTGTCATTGCCCCTTGAAACACGTCACGCAATTGAAGAAGAGCTTGCCTATTACGCGCTGGTCAGGGAAGTCCCTGGCTCATACGACTGGGTCGATCAGACGATCCCCTCGCTGGACAGTGAACGGGTTATGGAGTTACGCGTTCGTCGTGCCCTGGCTGACAGAAACTGGTCAGCTGTCCAGCGCTGGATTGGCAGTATGAATGACGAACAGCGCCGTAACAGCCGATGGCAATACTGGCTTGGACGCGCCAGCGAGCAGCTGGGAAATCAAGAGGCCGCCTATTCACACTTTCAACGAGCCGCGGGTGAACGCGACTTCTTTGGCTTCGCCGCCTCAGAACGCCTTGGTCAGGCGTTTTCTCTTAACATGGAGCACTACGTCTCAGACCCTGCCGCCCGTCAGCGTATCGCCAACATGCCCAGCGTACAGCGCACTGAAGCGTTAATGCGCATTGGTGAAGACGGTCTGGCCAACAGTGAATGGCTAAACTCCGCCCGCCATGCGTCTGACGAGACAGCTAGAGCCATGGCCGACTATGCCGATTCACGTGGCTGGGAAGCCTTACTGGTGCAGACCACGATTGCCGCCGAAATGTGGGATGCATTGGCCTGGCGCTTCCCCGTGGCATATCGCGATCAATTTATGCACTGGGGCCGCATGACAGGCGTTGACCCTTACCTGCTGATGGCCATCGCCCGACGTGAAAGCGCCTACAACCCGGCGGCTCTCTCACCTGCGGGTGCGCGTGGACTGATGCAGCTGATGCCCGGCACCGCCACTCAACTCAGCCGTGAGCTGGGAATTGCTGACCCTGGCGCATATGGCGTTCTTGATCCAGAGATCAATATCCGCTTGGGCAGCACTTACATCCGCGACATGCTGCAACGCTATGGGGGTAACCGAATGGCTGCCGCCGCCGCTTACAATGCAGGCCCGGGCCGCGTGGATCGCTGGCTGCGGGAGAACAGAGCGAGCGAATTTGACCTCTTTGTAGAGCAGATTCCGTTTCGTGAAACCCGCAACTATGTTCAGGCGGTACTGACCTACCGAGCAATTTTTGAGGCACTCAATCAAGCCGGTAATGCTCAGGGTGTTTTACTGCTTAGCCCTGAGGAAAAGAGCGTCCGCTATGATGCCAGCCTGCTTCGCAGCCGTTAATTAAGCATTATACGGGGCGTTGCTCCATGGCAAGCTTGATGCCAAACAGTATAAGTACACTGCCGGTTAAACCGTTGAGCGCCCGTGCAAACCGGGCGCTTGCCAACCACTGACTGGCGCCGCCAATCATCAACACCACACTGATTTGCCAGATATTGGCAATCACGAAGTGCACACTGGCCAGCCATAGCGATTTCAACAACGCCGGATCGCCCGGGGCGATAAACTGTGGCAGGAATGCCATATAGAATATAATCGTCTTTGGATTAAGGACGTTGGATAGCAACCCTTCTTTGACAGGCTGCCAACGCCCTACCGTTGATCTTGTCTGCATTACGCCGTTCACCGGTAACCCTTTGCCTTTCCAGGCCGCCCTCAGGCTCGAAATACCCAACCAGACCAGATAGACAGCGCCCGCAATTTTCAGCGCATGGAACGCCCAGGCCGACTGAAGCAGAATAAACGATATCCCCAGCGCCGAAATGGTGGCATGAACAAATAGTCCGCAACAAATGGCCAGACTGGTGGCAATCCCGTCCCTGAATCCACCCCGCGCCGTGTTACGAATGACCAGCAGCGTATCCACACCTGGACTGATGGAAAGCAGTGTGACAGCAATCAGAAATGGCCAGAACTGGCTATCAATTAGTCCCCAGGTTGTCATGAATCTCTCTCTTTAAGGCCGATTGACGCTCACGATAGCGGGTTTGCCTGACAAAAGCAGTGTTCAAAAGATTAAAAAATCATCTTTATTTCACTGGACGTCCTTTGCGAGAACAACTACATTATTAATGCGAGCAGGAAATGCCTTCTCGTAATATCATTAAGCATGTAAGGAAATTGATAATGGCAACTGGTACTGTCAAGTGGTTTAACGATACAAAAGGTTTCGGCTTCATCTCTCCTGATGACGGCGGCGATGACCTGTTTGCCCACTTCTCTGAAATTCAGGCTGAAGGTTTCAAGTCTCTGCAAGACGGCCAAAAGGTGTCTTTCGACGTCACCCAAGGCAAGAAGGGCCTTCAGGCCTCCAATATTCGTCCTGCTTAATTGCTGACGTTTATTGAACTGTCGATGACTTAATTGGCATGACGGTTTTTAAAAAAGGCCCGCAACTCATGTTGCGGGCCTTCTCGTTTCAAGCTATTTCATATCAAGCTATCAGGGCTTGTTCCACCCATTTACTCGCTTGCGGCCTCAGTTTCCTGAGTCACACCTTCTTCCGCATTACCTGATTCCAGCAGCTCATTACCCTGAGCCTTAAGTTCATTAAACTGTTCTTCGAGATTTTCCTGAGCGTCTTCAAAGCGACGTTTGGTTTCTTCGATAACGTCTTTTACGCCTTCCGTTGCTCCTCTACTTTCTTGCTGAACATCGTCAACAACGGCTTCAGGAGACACTTCCTCAGCAGCAGCGTCCATCTCTGCGCCTGCTTCTTCTGTCATTGCACCGGCATCAGCCTGAGCCTCTTCAGCAGCAGCACTCATTTCAGCTTCCGCTTCTTCTGCCATTGCGCTGGCATCAGTCTGAGCCTCTTCAGCAGCGGCACTCGCTTCCGCTTCTTCTGCCATTGCACTGGCATCAGCCTGAGCCTCTTCAGCAGCGGCATTCATTTCAGCTTCCGCTTCTTCTGTCATTGCACTGGCATCAGTCTGAGCCTCTTCAGCAGCAGCACTCACTTCCGATTCCGCCTCGTTTACCTCTGCGCCCACTTCTTCAGTGATGGCATCCAGCTGGGCTTCGGCCGCGTCTACTGCGTTGTTTGCTCCGGCTTTAGCCTCTTCAAACTGTGCGTCAAGTTCTTGCTTCGCTTCTTCGAAACGTTGCTCTGTTTCTTCAATAACAGCATCAACATCTGATGAAGTCACTTCACCAGGCATGGCATTTTCTTCGCTGGCAACGTCATCAGGCGTTGTCGACAAGGTTTCTTCATCCGCGGTTACATCAGCACTATCTGATTCAGCGGCGTCAACAGACGTTTCTTCAGCCTGCTCAACGCTAGCCTCATCGGCCGCTGCTTCTTGTTCAACAGTATTGGTTTCCTGCTCAACCTGTTCCGTCGACGTGCCACCTGCTTCTTCCGCACTGCTTTCTGATTCAGAGCTATCGCCACAGGCACTCAATAAAAGTGCAACAGCCATCAGGGTTGGAAGCCAAAAACGGTTTGCCATCGTCATACTCTCCTTATCATAAAATTAAACACTGTGTATTCCTTTAGGGCGTTAACAAGGGTGAATCCTCACACATGGCCACTGATAATGCGAGAGGCTCGACCTCAGCGGTAAACGCCTCAAAAAAACGCGCCTCACCATCCAGCGTCAGTGGCCAACAAGTGCCTTCCGGCTGCGTCTTCACGGAGATTTTGCGCGTTGTAAAATAGCGCACAAATTCGCCTTGAGTGGGAAACGTCTTCAGCTCCCGCATCAACTGAGGTAGCTTGGCAACGCTGGAAAAGTCCTGAACCATGAGGACATCCAGATAGCCATCATTCAGCTTTGCCTGCGGCGCCAGCACATGCCCTCCCCCTGATTGACGGGAGTTGCCCAGACCCAGTAACAACAGAGATGACTGGACCTTTCCATCACCCCAATCAAGAGTACCGCGATAGCTACGGTGTCGCCATGCTTTCGCAGCCCCCATCACTGAGTAAGCACCACCTCCCAGCAATCGTTTTAACAACTTGGGTGTTGAAGACGTTACTTCAGCACCAAACCCACAAGTTGTCATGTTGACATAATATTGGGAAACGAGCTTGTCACCCTGCTCTTTTGATGCCATTGCACTTACCAGCACAACATCAATAGCTTGAGGCTTGAACTGACAAACAGCGTCAAGCGCCTGTTGCGGCGCCAATGGCAAGCCCAGAGAGCGTGCAAAGTCATTGGCGCTTCCCAGTGGTACAATTCCCATGACAGGGCGTTGCCCTTTGGGTAAACGCATCAGGCCATTGACGACCTCGTTGACGGTTCCATCACCACCACCCGCAATTACATGCGTGAAACCCGATTTACCTGCACGTTCGGCAAATATTGCCGCATCGCCTTTTTCCCAGGTAACACAAACCGTAAGATTCATCCCTGCTTTACGCTGCTGGTAGACCGCATTGCGCAACGCAAGTTCATTTGATGATTTCCCATTGACTATCAAAAGGTAACGAGAGGCGTCATGACTCAAGGCGGCCTTCCTTCACGAATGCTTATCAAGCGTTTTTCTCCACGCCGCCCATCTTCTGGAGCTTGATGACCGTTATGCCAGGGCTTTTTCAACAACCTCATAAACATTGGCTGACAGGGGTTCCTGCCGAATTCGTATCAGCGCATCTTTCATCAGGGCCTGACGCGTCTCATCAAAGCGTTGCCAACGAGTCAACGGCGTGACCAGACGGGCGGCAATCTCGGGGTTCAAGCGATTAAGCTCAATCACAGCATCCGCCAACAAGGTATACCCCTGCCCATCGAGACGGTGGAAATTGATGCGGTTCTGGGTAAAAGCACCAATCAGCGCACGCACTCGATTGGGGTTCTTCAACGAGAAAGCCGGATGCTGCATCAAGTGTTTCACCCGCTCCAGGGCATCTTCCTGAGGCCGCGTCACCTGAACGGTAAACCACTGATCCATCACCAGCGGGTCATGGGCCCACTTCTCACCAAACGCTTTCAATGCCGGGCCAGCGAGCGCTTCCTGTGAGCTATGCACCAACAGCATCAACGCATGACGAACATCCGTCATATTCTGGGCAGCCTCAAACTGCGTCTGGCAGAGTGACACTGCTTCTGCGTCTTCAACGGCCATCAGATACGAAAGCGTAACGTTTTTGAGACTACGCTGACCAATCTGCTCCGGCGTTGGCGCATAGGGCTCATCACTGAGGTTCGCCTGATACACGGCCATCAACTCATCACGCAATGCAAACGCCAGAGATTGGCGGACAAATTCGCGAGCGGCATGAATCGCATCAACATCAACCAGTGGCTGTTGTTCCGCGATATAAGCCTCAGAAGGCAGCGCCAACATTTCTGCCAACACCGCTTTATCATCAGTGTTCGAGGTTAGCAGGGTACGGTAGGCCTCAATGACGCGGCTATCCATGACTTTCTCAACACCGTTACGGTGAGCCGCAATCAGGTCGTCCAGTGCCAGCATGGCAAGCCTTTGACCGGCATCCCAACGGTTAAAGCCGTCACTGTCATGGGTCAATAGAAATGCCAGATCCTCACGGGAGTAAGGGAACTGCAGTTTCACTGGCGCAGAAAAATGGCGCAAAAGCGATGGCACCGGCGCTTCAGCCACATCAGAAAAGACAAATGTCTGCTCTGCTTCACGTAGGTGGATAACGGTGTCTTTACCATATTTTTCACCGTCCAGCGTCAAGCTGAGGTCATGGCCCGATTTAGTTCCCACCAGCCCCATTCTGACGGGAATATGCAGCGGCTGCTTATCGACCTGTCCTGGGGTTGCCGGGGTTCTCTGGCGCAGGGTAAGGCGGTATTCGCCATGCGCGTAATCATATTCGCCATGGGCATCTATTTCTGGCGTTCCCGCCTGCTCATACCAACGCATGAACTGGCCAAGGTCTACGTCTGAGGTTTCCGCCATACAGGCAACAAAATCTTCGATGGTGACGGCTTGACCATCATGGCGCGAGAAGTACAGGTCGCTGCCCTGGCGAAAGGCATCCCACCCCACCAGGTTACATAACATACGCACGATCTCGGCGCCCTTTTCGTAAATCGTCAACGTATAGAAATTGGTGATCTCGATATAATGATTAGGCCTGACGGGATGGGAACTCGGGCCCGCATCTTCAGCAAACTGGGCAGTACGGTAAAAAGACACATCCTGAATGCGTTTAACCGGTGCTGAGTTGGTGTCTGCCGAAAAACATTGATCACGGAACACCGTGAAGCCTTCCTTGAGAGACAGCTGAAACCAGTCACGGCAAGTCACCCGGTTCCCTGACCAGTTGTGAAAATATTCGTGAGCGACAATGCCTTCCACCTGCTGAAAGGTAGCATCTGTTGCTGTATCAGGGTGGGTCAGCACCGCTGCGGAATTAAAGATATTGAGCCCCTTGTTTTCCATGGCGCCCATATTGAAGTCATTCACCGCAACAATCATGAACAGATCCAGGTCGTATTCACGGCCATAGGTCGTTTCATCCCACTCCATGGCACGTTTCAGCGACGCCATGGCATGGTCTGTCTTTGCCAGGTTCTCTTCTTCTACCCACAGCTGCAGGGTGACATTGCGTCCGTTCATGGTGGTGAAATGATCTTCCACCTTATGCAAATCCCCTGCAACCAGGGCAAACAGGTAGCAGGGTTTAGGGTGCGGATCGTCCCAGGTAACAAAATGGCGTCCGTTATCCAGATCTCCCCGCTCAACAGGATTGCCATTAGCCAGCAACACGGGTTCACGCTGTTTATCCCCGATTACGGTCACGCGGAAGGTGGCCATCACGTCGGGACGGTCCGGATAAAACGTAATCCGCCGAAAACCTTCGGCTTCGCATTGGGTACAGTACATACCGTTTGACTGATAAAGCCCTTCCAGCGCGGTGTTCTGTTCGGGGGCAATCACGACTTTGCTTTCCAGAACAAACGCAGCCGGCACTGACTCGATGACAAGTCCGTTGTCATCAAGCGAGTACGCCTCTTCGCCGAGTGGCTTACCATCAATGGCAAGGGACTCAAGCGTTAGTTTTTCACCCTCAAGCACCAGTGGCGATGTACTGGCTGCCTGAGAATGGCGCTCAATCGTCAGACGTGAGTGAACACGGGTTTGTGAAGGGTCAAGATCAAACGTCAGCTCGGCATGGGTAACACGGTAGGCAGGCGGCTGATAGTCGCTGAGGTAAACCGGCTGGGGTTCGGACATGATGCATGACTCCTGATGCTAAAAAAGCAGATAAGATGAATGGACGGCAGGTGCCTTCGCTTTGCATTATCGACGGAGTGCGCTGCTCAACAAGCCGCACTCCATACAATTTTGTTCAGATAAGTATCTCTGTTCAGATAAGTACCTCTGTTCAGATAAGTACCTCTGTTCAAATAAGTACCTCTGTTCAAATAAGTACCTCTGTTCAGATAAGCACCTCTTGACTTAATCGCGGAAATTATCGAATTGTAAGGGTAAATCAGGCCCTTCCTCGCTACGCAGCAGCGCCATGACACCCTGAAGGTCATCACGTTTTTTACCTGTCACACGTACTTTTTCACCCTGGATTTGCGCCTGCACCTTGGCTTTGGTTGCTTTGATACGTTTGACGATATCCTTGGCGTCAGCCGCTTCAAGCCCTTGTTTCAGCTTGACGGTCTGACGCGCCTTGACGCCGGATAGCTCTGCGTCCTGAGGATCCATACAGCGCGCATCAATGCCACGGGCAATCAGGCGATTGCGCAACACATCCAGCATCTGTTTGAGTTGAAAGTCCACTTCCGCTTCCATCTGTACGCTTTCACCTTCCAGCGTAAAGCTGGCGGCAACCCCTTTAAAATCAAAGCGTGTTTGCACTTCGCGGTTGGCCTGGTCAACCGCATTACTGGCTTCGTGTTGATCGAATTCGGACACAATATCAAATGAAGGCATGGCATATTCCTGAGTGAAGATAGCCTTCCATTCTAGAGCAGCAACCCTGCCAACGGCTAATACTAAGGCCATTGAGGGCCGTTGAATGAACAAGGCAGGTCGAAAAACACAAATTAGCTAAACAGAACTTCTACAATTTACTTTTAAAAACCATGAAGCTATACAAAAATGGTCAACCTGGATTCCCATCGCCCTTGCCTATCAGGCATACTAACGCTCCATCAGACCTATATCATTAATCGCCTAGAGGATGTTATAACCCTCTAGTGGCCCTGGGGAATTTCATGAGTGATCGTGATTCACGCCATAAAGCTTCAATGCAGAAACTCAAGGCGCATGTCGACGAGAAAGTCGCGAGCGCAACAGAGCAGCGTGGCCTGCTATTGATCAATACCGGCAACGGCAAAGGCAAGACCACGGCCGCCTGGGGCACAGTCACACGTGCATTGGGCTACGGTTACTCTGTCGGGGTGGTGCAGTTTATCAAAGGGCTTTGGGAGTGTGGTGAACGCAACCGGCTGGAAGACGATGCCAACCTGGAGGTTGCCATTATGGCCACCGGGTTCACCTGGGACACACAAAACCGTGAAGCAGACACCCTTGCCTGCCAGGAAGTCTGGGAATCAGCAGCGCGCATGTTGGCTGACCCGAATGTGTATCTGGTCGTGCTGGATGAAATCACTTACATGTTGAAATTTGGCTACCTGGATATTGAGACCGTCAAGCAGGCGCTGTTGGAACGCCCCAGGGAACAGACGGTGATCATTACCGGGCGTAATGCACACCGGGAATTGATTGACATGGCCGATACCGTGACCGAAATGCAGGAAATCCGCCATGCCTTCAATAACGGCCTTCAGGCGCGCCGCGGGATTGATTTCTGAATGTCTTGATGGTGTCTCTTAACGCAGAAAGGCGCCATTGGCGCCTTTCTGCATTAGCATTAACACAACGAAAGATATGGCATAACTCAGCTATCAAACGGATTGCGCAATACAATCGTTTCGTTGCGGTCAGGCCCTGTCGAAATAATATCAATACTGGTGCCAACCTGTTCTTCCAGAAAACTGATATAGGCACGCGCATTAACAGGCAGGTCTTCTACCCGTTTGATGCCCAGGGTGGATTCTTTCCAGCCCGGCAAGTCTTGATACAGCGGCTCAACGGCCTCATAGCCCTCAGAATCCACCGGCGTGTCCAGCACATCACCATCTTTGCTACGGTAACCCACACAGACACGGATATTTTCCAAGCCATCAAGCACATCAAGTTTGGTAAGGCAGATGCCTGATACCGAGTTGATCTGCACGGCATGGCGAAGCGCGACGGCATCAAACCAACCGCAACGGCGTGCACGCCCGGTGGTGGCACCAAACTCGTGACCTCTTTCCGCCAGATGACGACCATGGGCATCAAAAAGCTCGGTCGGGAAAGGACCTGACCCCACGCGTGTGGTGTAAGCCTTGGTAATGCCCAACACATAGTCAAGATATAGCGGCCCGACGCCAGAACCCGTTGCGGTACCACCTGCCGTGGTATTGGAGCTGGTAACAAACGGATAAGTGCCGTGATCAATATCCAGTAGCGAGCCTTGTGCGCCTTCAAACAGGATATTTTCACCCTGCTTGCGCATATCATGAACCAGACCGACGGTATCACTGACCATTGGACGCAGCTCTTCTGCCATACGCATGGCGTCGTCGAGCACTTCCTGGAAATCGACAGGCGCTTCACCGTGATAGCGGGTCAGCACGAAGTTATGATAATCCAGCACTTCACCCAGCTTGGAGGCAAAACGCTCACGGTGGAGCATATCGCCAAGACGCAAACCGCGACGCGCCACTTTATCTTCGTAGGCAGGCCCGATACCGCGACCGGTAGTGCCGATCTTTGCAATACCGCGGGCCTTCTCACGGGCCTGATCAAGATGTACGTGGTAAGGCAGGATCAGCGGACAGGCAGGAGACAGACGCAGACGCTTACGTACAGGCACCCCTTTTGCCTCAAGCTCAAGAATTTCCTTGAGCAGCGCCTCAGGAGACAGCACCACACCGTTGCCAATAACACAGATTTTATCCTGACGCAGGATACCCGAAGGAATCAGGTGCAGTACCGTTTTCTCACCGTCAATGACCAGCGTATGACCTGCGTTGTGGCCGCCTTGAAAACGCACAACCGCAGACGCAGATTCCGTTAAAAGATCGACGATCTTGCCTTTGCCTTCATCACCCCATTGGGTGCCTAGAACTACAACATTCTTGCCCATTATGCTCTCGTCTTATCTGCCAGCGTCGTTGGCTGCCAACGACCATCAATTAACTCAAGACGGCGGTCACACGCATGCGCCGTCGGCCCAGTGTCCTGCCCCGGCAGGGCTTGAATGATTCTCTCGCCCTGCCCACGCAGCGCAGCAATCGTTTGCTTTAGCGCCTCATCTTCTTCAACCGGTGCCCAGATAGCGCCTTTCGTCGCAGCGGCAGGCGCCAGAGACGCAAGCTGCTTGAGATCCATGGAAAAACCAGTGGCCGGCCGCGCTCGCCCAAAGGCCCGACCGGTATCGTCATAACGCCCGCCTTTCGCCAGTGCCTGACCGTAACCAGGGACGTAGGCGGCAAACATCATACCGGTGTGGTACTGATAGCCACGCAGCTCTGCCAGATCCAGATACAGCGCCACGTCATAGCGTGCAAGAATACCTTCATACAAGGCGTCTAGTTCATCCAGCGCTGCTTTCACGCTGGATGGCGCACCGGCAAATGCATTGCGCGCCTGACGCAAGACCGAAATATCACCGTGCAGCTCGCCTAGCGCCTTGAACATATCAGCCAGTGCAGGATCTGACACACTGGCGTCAACGTGCTCAGCAAGCAGCCCGGGCGATTTCAGCGCGAGCGCATTGAAAATGGCGCTTTCCTGCTCATTGCTGAGTTCAGCGGTTTCTACCAGACTGCGATAAATGCCGATATGGCCAAGGGCCAGGTGAATTTCCTCAGCACCCGCTGACGTCAGACTGGAAAGTGCCAAATGGATGATTTCGCTATCGGCTTCCAGGCCAGCATGTCCAAACAGCTCAACGCCCACCTGCACAGGGCTGCGGCCACCTTGATGCTGATCAGCCTTGGCTCTCAGTACATTGGTGCAGTAACAAAGCCTGACTGGGCCTTCACGGCGCAACGAATGGGCATCCATCCGAGCGACCTGTGGTGTCACATCGGCGGTGGCTCCCATCATGCGTCCCGTCAGTTGATCGGTCAGCTTGAAGGTTTGCAGGTCAAGGTCAGTGCCGGTACCGGTCAGCAGAGAATCAAGAAACTCGACCGGTGGCGGCATTACCTGATCGTAACCCCAGCAATAGTAAAGATCCAAAAGGGTGCGGCGCAGCTCTTCCATGCGGCTTGCCTGAGGCGGAAGCACCTCATCCATGCCGTCGGGCAATAGCCAGCGGTCAGCAATGGTCATGTCAACAATCCTGCGAGACGACAGTGAAGGCCCAACAATACGACGGTAAAATGACGATGTTAAGACCACAAAAAAACCGGGCGACGCCCGGTTTGTAAAGTCTACCACGTTTCATTTCCAGGTGAACCCCACCAAGAAGCAGGGTTACCCGAAAACATCAACACTCATGCTTCAGCCTTCACCATTGGTCGGCATAGCACTACGCAGATACTGGAAGAATTGACTATCCGGCTCCAGCACCATCAGGTTGCCACTGTCAGCAAAGCTTTCACGATAAGCGTTCAGACTGCGCCAGAAAGCGAAGAACTCAGGATCCTGGCCGTAGGCTTCGGAAAAGACTCTCGCGGCTTCCGCATCGCCTTCACCACGCAACGTTTCAGCACGCTCATTGGCCTGGGCAATCAATACCTGACGACGACGGTCAGCATTGGCGCGAATACGCTCAGCTTCTTCCTGACCTTGAGCACGCCATTCACGCGCTTCACGCTCACGCTCTGAGCGCATCCGCTCAAAAACAGCCGCAGAAACGTCATCCGGCAGATCGATACGCTTGATGCGGATATCACGAATGGCAACACCCAACTCTTCGCGCATCAGGTTATCAAGCTCTGCTGTCGGTCCTGTCATCAGGTCATCACGACGCTCTGCAATGATTTCCTGAAGGTTCAGACGACCAAACTCGTTACGCAGACTTTCATCAACACGCGGCTGAATCAGGCGCGTTGCCATCAATTCATCGCCTGCCGTTGCCTCGTAGTAGCGTGTCGGATTAATGACCTGCCACTTGACGTAGGAATCAACGATAACGGCTTTCTGCTCCAGCGTCAGGTAACGGCTGGTGTCCGTATCCAGTGTCAGCAAGCGCGTATCAAACTTGCGAATCGTCTGGGTAATCGGAATCTTGACGTGCAAGCCCGGCGGAATATTTTCCTCAATCACTTCACCGAAGCGAAGTTTTACCGCGCGCTGCGTTTCGTCGATTACGTAGAGGCTGTTACTGGCAAGCCAGGCAACGGCGGCCAGACCACCGACGATCAGCAGGGATCGATTATTAATCATTTAGCGGCCCTCCCTGCGAATGGAGCTGTTACTGGTATTGGAAGACGACGAGCTGTTACTGCTCTGCCCACTGCTCATACGCTCCAGCACACGCGGATCAATCGCCTGACTACTGGCGTCGCTGCTGCTTGAGGTCGCATTGCTGCTTCCCCTCAGCTGGTCCAGCGGAAGGTACATCAGAGGCGCATTTTCGCTAACGTCCAGGAGTACTTTCGAGGTGCCGCCAAAGACTTCTTCGATGGCATCCAGGTACATGCGTTGACGCATGATGTCCGGTGCGTTGCGGTACTCAACCAACAGAGAGTTAAAGCGGTTGGCCTGACCTTGCGCTTCAGCCACGACCGACTCACGATACCCCTGACCCTGCTCAACCTGACGCTGGGCCTGACCCTGGGCTTCCGGAATAATCGCGTTCGCGTAAGCGATACCCTGGTTAATCGTGCGCTGACGATCTTCTCGGGCACGGATAACATCATCGAATGCGTCAATGACAGGTGCCGGCGCTGAGGTGGACTCAATGTTAATTGTCTGCAGACGAATACCCACATTGTAGGCGTCCAAGTAGGATTGCAGACGACTGGAAACCGAGCTGCCCAGAATCTCACGCCCTGATGTCAGGATATCGATCATATCGGTACCACCGACCACATGGCGAAGCGACGAATCCAGCGCATTCTCAATCGACAGGTTCGGATCACGCACGTTGAGGACGAAGTCGCTGGGATTTGCTACCTGATACTGGGCAGAAATTTCCACTTCGACGATGTTTTCGTCGCGGGTCAGCATTGACTGAGTCTGCGTCAGTGAACGTACACGAGTCACATTGACCATACGTACTTCGTCGATCAGCGGGGGGTTCCACTGCAAACCTGGGGTCACGACTTCCTGGAACTTACCAAAACGCAGCACAACACCACGCTCTGACTGATCGACCAGATAGAAACCGGAAGCTGCCCAGATCGCGAGCCCCACAATGATCAGAAGGCCAGGCAAAGCGAAGGTGTTGCGTGACTTGTTGCCGCCACCGCCTTTGTTACCACCACCACCGCCTTTCTTTTTGCCTGCGCCACCTAACATGCCGCTAAGCTTATCCTGGAACTTTTTTAGCGCTTCATCCAGATCTGGCGGGCCCTGATTGTTTCCGCCATTGTTGTTGCCACCTCCGTTTTTGCCACTACCACTGTTACCGTTTTCAGGCCCCTTGCCGCTATCGCCACCACGGCGACCACCGCTACTCCAGGGGTCGTGCTGGTTGCCACCACCAGGCTCATTCCAGGCCATATGTTTTCTCCGCTAGGGTGTTCACCTGCCATGACCAGTCAAAGGACATTATTGTTACATGGCTGTTAATACTATCAATACGGCTTATCAGAACGCTTGAGATAATTTGCTGTCAACATCAACCCCAAAAAAAACTTATACCATTCTAATACAGATGATAAAAGGCGTTCTACTTACCACTCTGTGGATACTCGCAGCGCATCAGGCAAATACGTATTGGCACGCTCACCCAACTGCGCCATTAGCTGATTAAAGTCGCGCCTTGGTAAACGTATATCAAGCACGGAATGCCCTTGCTCATCAAAATATTCTTTCTGCACCGCATTCAAGTCGTGCAGCCCTGCCCTCAGCCGACCCTGTTCGGGCGCGAGTGTCAGTGAGAAGCTGATCACATCAACGGCCAGACGTTCACTCAGTGCCTGCTCAAGAAGATCAAGCCCCTTCTGCTGCTGAGCCGACAACCAGACAACTTCCGGGACACCATTGCCATCACGTTCAATGCGCGGTGCGCTGTCCAGCTGATCAATCTTGTTCATCACCTTGAGCATGGGAACATCGTCAGCGCCTATTTCCTTAAGAACGTTATCAACCTGTTCGACATTCAGTTCACGATCAGGGTCGGCTGCATCAATGACATGCACCAACAGGCTGGCTTCCGCCGCTTCCTGCAGCGTCGCCTGAAACGCTTCCACCAGCTTGTGTGGCAGGTGACGAATAAAGCCAACGGTATCTGCCATGACAACCGGCCCGACATCGTCAATTTCCAGACGCCGAAGGGTTGGGTCCAGCGTGGCAAAAAGTTGATCCGCTGCATAGACATGGGCATTGGTCAGCGCATTAAAAAGCGTGGATTTACCCGCATTGGTGTAGCCCACTAGCGAAATACTGTGGATTTCTGCCCGTGAACGCGCGCGCCGATTCTGCTCGCGCTGGCTGCGCACCTTATCCAGACGCTTATGGATCGCCTTGATGCGACCACGCAGAAGACGACGGTCCGTTTCCAGCTGGGTCTCACCCGGACCACGCAGACCGATACCACCTTTCTGGCGCTCCAGGTGTGTCCAGCCACGCACCAGGCGCGTTGACATGTACTCCAACTGAGCAAGCTCCACCTGCAGCTTACCTTCATGGGTACGTGCACGCTGGGCAAAAATATCCAGTATGAGACCCGTGCGATCGAGCACTCGACATTTCAGCTCGTGCTCGAGATTGCGCTGTTGAGAAGGACTCAATCCATGATTGAAGATGACCAGCTCAGCCTGATGAGCTGCGAGCATTGCCCGCAACTCTTCCAGTTTTCCCGACCCGATAAACGTCCGCGAGTCCGGACGACTTCGGCTAGCCGTCAGCAGTGTCGCGGGCTCAGCCCCTGCAGAGCGAACAAGCTCCAGGAATTCGCCGGCGTCTTCACGTGCCTGATCATCATGAAAATCAACATGCACAAGTACTGCCGTTTCACCGGCATCTGGTCGCTCAAAAAACAATCAATACCTCATAAACTGGCTGACATAGGCGTATGGCCTATTCTTCGGATTCTGCTGCTGGATCCTGCACAGGCAGACGCACATTACGTGATGGCACTACTGTCGAAATCGCGTGCTTGTAGACCATCTGACTGACTGTATTACGCAACAGGATCACAAACTGATCAAAGGATTCGATCTGGCCCTGCAGCTTAATGCCGTTCACCAAAAAGATGGAGACCGGAATGCGCTCCTTGCGCAAGATATTCAAGTATGGGTCTTGAAGGGACTGCCCTTTGGACATGTTACTCTCCCTAAAACTGTCGTTGGGGTTGGTTATTTAAGGAACGCCAAATTGACATTCCACAATATTGTTGCCCGAAAGGCCTGTATTTGCGGCCACTCGAAAAACTTGTTCTGAATTAACTATCTTACGCTAAGCACCGCTTTCACGCACGAATTTCAGCACCTTATCAAGCGTGTCAGGCCGTTGAATGTTAAACCAGCTGGCATTTTCCCAGCGCCGCAGCCAGGTCAACTGGCGTTTGGCGAGCTGGCGAGTTGCGATCACGCCGCGCTCCTCAAGACCATTCCTGTCGTACTGGCCATCCAGATACTCCCACACCTGCCGGTAACCGACACTTTTCAGTGCTGGCAACCCGCCGTGCAAGTCATCACGTTGTTTGAGGGCACTCACCTCATCAATCAAGCCCTGAGACAACATCAGGTGAAATCTATCAGCAATTCGCTGATGCAATAAAGCCCGATCCTGAGGCGCCAGCACAATAGAGACCACACGCCAGGGGAAAAGTGTCGTTGCCTGTTCCGCCCAAAGTGCACTCATCGGCCGCCCTGTAATGTGATACACCTCCAGCGCACGCAAGGTACGCTGCGGGTCATTGGGATGAATGCGCTGACCGGCGGCAGGGTCAACCTGCTTCAACCTGTCGTGTAGCGCGGCCAGACCGTGCTGAGCGAGCGCCTGCTCAAGTTCAGCACGCACTTTCGGGGATGATGACGGCAAGTTACCGCCCCCTTCCAGTAACTGCTTGAAATAGAGCATCGTGCCGCCAACCAGTAAAGGCACCTTTCCCGATGCGCTGATTTGCCGCATTTCATGCAAGGCATCCTGGCGAAAATCTGCTGCCGAGTAAGGCGTTGCCGGGTCGCGAATATCAATCAGCCGGTGGGGAGCTCGCCTGAGCTCTTCAGCGCTGGGTTTGGCACTGCCAATATCCAGCCCGCGATACACCATGGCAGAATCAACGCTAATCAGCTCACAACCATACTGCTCGTGAAGCGCCATGGCAGTTTCTGTCTTACCTGCCGCCGTTGGGCCCATCAGAAAAATGACCAACGGGCGTGAATCATTCATCGTTTCACCCTGTGCTAACGCCTTGTCTGAAAGGATCACTGGCCACGCATGAAGAGTCGATCAAGCGCTTTCATGTTCATCTGGGTCCAGGTGGGGCGGCCATGATTGCACTGATCACTGCGTTCGGTGCGCTCCATATCACGCAATAGCGCGTTCATTTCATCCAGCGTCAATTTGCGGTTCGCCCGCACACTGCCATGGCAAGCCATGGTAGAAAGCAGGGCCTGAATCCGTGCATCCACCTGCTGGGAACGACCAAAACGCGCCAGCTCATCCAGCAGGCTACGCACGAGAGGCTCAGGGTCAGCATTCGCCAGCAAGGCGGGTAACTGACGGACCAGCAGCGTCTCCGGCCCGGCAATATCGATTTCAATCCCCAGCTTGGCAATCGCCTCCTGCTCACTTTCAACGGTTGCCACTTCTGCTCGACTGGCTGCCAGCGACACCGGCACCAGCAGTGGCTGCGTATCAATGCCGCTGTTCCCCCACTGGTTTTTCATCCGCTCATACACAATACGCTCATGCGCCGCGTGCATATCCACCACAATCAGGCCATCACGATTCTGGGCCAGAATATAGATACCGTGCAGCTGGCCTAAGGCATAGCCAAGCGGCGGTGCTGATGTCGGGTCTTCCGCGGGGAAAGCGGGTGCAGCTTCATTGATTTGGTTTGCGGCACCGGGAATCGCCTCAGCTGAAGGCACCTGAGGCGTTAACAGCGATTCTTCATGATCCGGATGCAATGCTTGATAGCCCTGCATAAAGCGCCGCACCTTCGCTGCACCTGGGTGGCGTTCTGCATGGGATGCCAAAGGCATGCCCTGTTGTTCCCAGCGGGCTTCCGGCGCCTGTTGAAGGCTGGCCTCATCGGCCTGGGGTTGAGCTGATTCCCCCTCTTCGCTTTCCTCTACCTGCCCAGGCTGAGTGTGCGCCAGGCAGTGATGCAGACTGGAATACAGAAAGTCATGCACCATGCGGCCATCCCGGAAACGTACCTCGTGCTTGGTAGGATGAACATTCACATCCACGCCATCCGGTTCAAGATCAAGGTACAGCACAAAAACCGGATGACGGCCGTTATACAAAACATCCCGATATGCCTGACGCACCGCATGGGCAACCAGCCGGTCACGCACCACGCGACCATTAACAAAAAAATACTGCTGGTCGGCCTGAGAACGGGAATGCGTGGGCAAGCCGACCCAGCCTGATAGGCGCAGCGACCCTGCCTGGCGCTCGATATAACGGGCATGCTCGATAAAGTTACGTCCCAGCAAGGAAGCGATTCGACGCTCACGGGCGGCGGCGGAATCTACCGCAGGTAACTGATGCACCACTTTCTGATTGTGACGTAACACCCAGCCAATATCGTAACGGGACAGCGCCTGGCGTCGAAATGCCTCTTCCACATGGGCAAACTCAGTTTTTTCAGTACGCAGGAATTTGCGTCGTGCTGGCGTATTGAAGAACAGATCCCGCACGCTGACACTGGTGCCGCGCGGATGGGGCGCCGGAGAAACACGCGCTTCCATACCGCGACCTTCAGCCACGACACGCCAGCCGTCAGTCGGGTCTTGTGACGCGTTGGAAATCAGTTCAAGGCGAGATACCGAGCTGATCGACGCCAGCGCTTCCCCGCGAAACCCCAACGAGCTGACGCCTTCAAGGTCTTCCAGGCTACCAATCTTGCTGGTGGCGTGACGCGCCAATGCCAGAGGCAAATCCTGCTGACCAATACCAATGCCGTCATCACGTACCTTGATCAGCCGCGCACCGCCCTGCTCTACCTCCACTTCAATGCGGTGACTGCCAGCATCAATGGCATTCTCGATCAATTCCTTGGTAACAGAGGCTGGCCGTTCAACTACCTCGCCAGCGGCAATCTGGTTGGCAAGACGCGCATCAAGCACCTGAATGTGCGTCTTCGAGCCTTGCTCTTCAGAAGGTAGGCTAATATCTGACACAGAAACCTCTTGTTTAACCCTGGGCGTATGTTCATTACGTTCCGCTATCAACACCTGACTCGGACCACTTGTCTCAAAAACCTGTTCAAGAACTGGTTTAAGAACTGGTTCAGGAACGCGGAATACGCAGCACCTGGCCAACGCGAATCACATCAGCATTGAGGTTGTTGACTTCTTTCAGCTGGGTAAGGGGTATATCGTGGCGAACCGCGATCGTTGATAAGGTGTCACCGACCTGAATACGGTATTCATTGCCTTGAGGACGCCGTTGGTTATCACGCTGCCAGGCGAGCAGGCTAGCGGGCGGCGGGTTGCGCTCAAAGTGGGCACGCAGACCCGTAAAGATGGCGCTGGCAAGGTTTTCCTGATGGCTAGCCGTTTTCAGGCGACGCTCTTCATCCGGGTTGGAAATAAAGCCCGCTTCAACCAACAGGGAAGGAATATCCGGCGATTTAAGCACCATGAATCCAGCCTGCTCAACCCGCGATTTGTGCAATCGGTTGATACGCCCTAGCTGGTCAAGCACCTGTCCACCAATAGACAGCGAGTCATTGAGGGTGGCCGTCATGGTGAGGTCGAGTAACACGCCTCGCAGCACATGATCTTTATCCCTTAACGACAGGCTGCCATCCACACCGCCGATCAGGTCGGCGCGGTTTTCGCTATCGGCCAGCCATTGCGCGGTTTCCGACGTGGCTCCTCGCTGCGACAAGGCATACACAGAGCTGCCGTTCGGGCGTGGGCTGGTAAAGGCGTCGGCATGAATCGACACAAAAAAGTCCGCTTTCTGATCGCGTGCAAGCTGGGTCCGCTGACGCAGCCCAACATAGTAGTCGCCATCACGAATCAGAAAGGCTTTGAACCCCGGGGTCGCATTAATCTGGGCAGCCAGACGCTGACTGATCTGCAGAACGACATCTTTTTCACGTGTTCCGGTTGGGCCAATAGCCCCCGGGTCTTCGCCGCCATGGCCAGGGTCTACCGCAATAATGATATCGCGCCGGGGATGTGGCTGAGCCTCACGGTTGACCACTTCTTCAGAAACAACAGGCGGTGAGCCAGTGATAGCCGCTTCGGCCTTGGCCCGCTCTGCGGCAATTTCCTGTTCACGTACCATCGACTCAATCGGGTCAATCGGATTCTCGACAGCCGACTCTCCCGGATACTCCAGATCCACCACCAGCCGATGACCATATTGATCATTAGGCGATAGCATGAAATGGCGTGGTGATACCTGGCGATTGAGATCCAGCACGATGCGCAGATCCGTGCCATTGCGAATACCACTACGGACCCCGGAGATAGCACTGCCTTCCAGCGACAGGGAACTGGTATCCGTTGCCAGGCGGCTATTTTTAAGATCAATCACCAGACGGTCAGGCGAATCCAGCTCGAACATAGTGGCATTGCCGGACTGAGAGAGGTCGAACACCAGGCGTGCGTGATCCGGCGCTGCCCATAAGCGAATATTTTCCACATCCGCGGCCAACGCTTTACCCGCCCCTGTTATCAGCAGCCATACCAAAACAACGCCAATAAGCTGACGCCCTGGAAACCCTTTGCCCGACCACCGCTGTTTCATAACCACTCACTACGTAAATTTACTAACCAAGTCGTATCGTCCGGCTCATCAATATTGTCCGGCACCTGATTCCTGAATCCAAGATCAATGCCTGACCGAAACACCTTCCAGCATTATGTTTTGACACCGGCATGCTGCATGCTGGCTAACGCTGCCAACCATTGCTGGCCACGCTGACTGTGCCCTTCAAGCGTTGCCAGGCGGCCCGTGTCAGCTAACGCAAGATGAACCGTCAGGTCTGCCTCAGGCAGCCAGCCTTCACCTCGGCTTGGCCACTCGACAAGACACAGCGCATCGTCATCCAGTACATCGCGACCGCCAATGAACTCCAGTTCTTCCGGGTCACTCAAGCGGTATAGATCCAGATGATAAATGCGCTTTCCATCAAGTTCATAAGGTTCGATCAGGGTGTAAGTGGGGCTTTTTACCGCACCCTTGTAACCGTAAGCGCGCAGAATACCACGGGTTAATGTGGTTTTACCGGCTCCCAGTTCACCTTCCAGATAGATACGCCCAAGCCCCGCAAAAACCCGCCCTAGTGCCTCACCAAAGGCAACATGAGAACTTTCATCAGCCAAAGGCACTTGCATCACGGTTCCAACCTCAAGGATTAATCAATTGACGTGCATAGGATGCCAGATCACTGGCCAGCAAGCCACGTTCACCATGCTCACTTGCTGCCTTATCGCCTGCCAATGCGTGAACGAGTGTGACAAGCCAGGCGCTCTGTTCAATATCATACCCCTGCGCCAGTAATGCGCCCAGCATTCCGCTTAAGGCATCACCCATGCCACCACTTGCCATACCCGGGTTGCCATAGGGGCAAACCACCAGACCACTTGGCCCCGCAATCAGCGTTCCGGCTCCTTTCAGAATCACACTGCCGCCGCGCTGTCTCTGCAGCTCACGCACCGCAGCAGGCCTGTCAGCCTGCACCTCGGCAGTACTGGTATTCAACAGCCTGGCAGCCTCTCCGGGATGTGGCGTAAGCACCCAGTCATCACGCTTCATATCAGGCCAATGACTCGCCAAAAGGTTCAGGCCATCGGCATCCACGACCAGCGGATGAGACGTTACCAGTGCCGACTGCAACATCGCCTGCCCCCAGGCTCCCTGCCCCAACCCAGGCCCAACCACCAGGGCATTGCACTGATCGGTTAACGCCCCCAGATCGGCCACACCGCGCACACCATGCGCCATCACTTCAGGGCAACGCACGAGGCTTGCGGTGACGTGCTCAGGCGCCGTCGCCAGGCTGACTTTACCTGCACCAAGCCGCGCAGCCGCCTGGGAAGCGATCAGCGATGCGCCACCCAGACCAGAGGCGCCGCCCAACACCAGCAGGTGTCCCATATCGCCTTTGTGGACTATGCGTAAACGCGGTGAAAAGGCCTCTTCAAGCAGCGCATCATCAAGCAGCCAGGCGCTGGGCGGAATATCAAAAAACGCCTGTGCTTTAACGCCTAACGGCCGGAAATCAATATAACCGGCATACGCAGGCGCCTCGCCGGTATGCAGACCCAGCTTGTCGCCAATAAAGGTGACCGTACAATCTGACGACACCGCACTCCCTAGTACTGCACCGGTATTCGCGGCAATGCCTGACGGAATATCGATAGCCAGAACAGGTTTACGCGCCTGATTGATCGCCTCGATCACCTGACGATACTGACCTTCCACAGGGCCTCGCAGCCCGGTTCCTAACAGTGCGTCAACAATGACCTCACCTTGAAACAGGGTGTCACGATGCCAGTGTTCATGGCCCACGCCTGCCGCCGTGGCCAGTTCTGCAGCCTTGCTTGCATCGCCGTTCAACTCTTCCAGAGGCGACATGGTAATGCGTTGGACTTTTAACCCGGATTGCGCGGCCAATGCCGCTAGCACATGGCCGTCTCCTCCATTATTGCCACGGCCACAGACCACGCTGATGCTACGCACCTGCGGCCAGCGGGCCCGAAAGCCATGCCAGGCACTGGAAGCCGCCCGCTGCATCAGCGCAAAGCCCTCAATACCGCCAGCAATCGTTCGGCGATCAAGCTCACTCACCTGCTCGGCACGGTAAAGCGGCCTCAGCATAGACGTATTCAAGAGACTCACGGGTGCTCCTTTACCAGTTATCAGCATGCATGTTGTCATTCGGGTGAATCGGTTAGCATAGGACGTCCATTCTGACCACCCGATGCTCTCGCTGTTCATACCATGAAGAATACACCTGCACCCACACACCTTGAAACAGCACTTGAATCAAGCGGTGAATTAAGCCCTGAAACACTCTCCCAACTTGCCGATAGCATCAAACACTGGGGGCATGAACTGGGATTCCAGCAGGTAGGTATCACCGATATCGACCTGGCGGCTCATGAACAGCATCTCAATGCCTGGCTGGCCAATGGATATCATGGCGACATGGGGTTCATGGCCAAGCACGGCACTCGCCGCACTCGCCCGGACGAACTTGAACCCGGCACTCAGCGCGTCATCTGTGTTCGCATGGACTACCTCCCCGCTGACGCCCAAAGCATTGAACAGCTTCGCACGCCCGGAAATGCCTACATCTCTCGCTATGCGTTGGGCCGTGATTACCATAAATTAATGCGCAAGCGCCTCGCCCAGCTGGCAAAAAAAATCGAACAGGCCGTCGGCCCTATCGGCTATCGCGCCTTTGTGGATTCCGCCCCCGTCATGGAGCGCGCGCTTGCACAAAAAGCCGGCCTTGGCTGGTTTGGCAAAAATGCCATGCTGCTCAATCCTGGCGCAGGCTCACTGTTCTTTCTTGGCGAGTTGTATACCGATTTACCTCTGCCGGTTGACCCGCCGTTCAACAATGAACACTGCGGTAGCTGCGATGCCTGCCGACAGGCCTGCCCGACCGGTGCGATCGTGGCAGACAAGGTGGTTGATTCACGCCTGTGCATTTCCTATCTGACCATTGAGCTGCATGAGGCGATTCCAGAGCCGTTACGCCGTGCCATTGGCAGCCGCATCTACGGCTGCGATGACTGCCAGCTCTTCTGCCCGTTCACACGCTTTGCAAAACCAACCCAGGAAGTTGACTTCCACCCTCGCCATCATCTTGAGCGCGCCGAACTGCTCACTCTGTTTGCCTGGAGCGAAGAAGAATTTCTCGACAAGACCGCGGGGAGTGCCATCCGGCGCATTGGTTATCAGCGCTGGTTACGCAATATTGCCGTCGCCCTCGGCAACGCCCCCTGGAGCGATTCGGTAGAGTCCGCGCTCTGGGCGCGCCGCAGCTACCCCAGTGAGCTGGTGCGCGAGCATGTTGCCTGGGCGCTTAATGAGCAACGTGAAAAGCGCCAGGCAGTGATCGTATCAGGCTAGGGTCTGTTGACGTTTATTCTTCTTCGTCATTGCCGTTAGGAAGTTTCAGAAAGGTATTGCGGTAATGCGCCAGTTCGTCAATGGATTCCTTGATGTCGTCCATGGCGAGGTGCACGTTGCGCTTACTGAAGCCAGCCAACGCCCCCGGATTCCAGCGCGTTGCCAACTCTTTGAGCGTTGACACATCCAGATTACGGTAATGAAAGAACGCCAGCAGCTCGGGCATTTCCCGCTCCAGGAAACGACGATCCTGGTGAATGCTGTTACCGCACATCGGCGAAGAACCGGGCTCGACGTATTGGCGCAGAAAATCCAGCGTTTCACGCTCAGCCGTCACTGTATCGATGTCGCTGGCTTTGACCCGCGCCGTCAGCCCTGACTCACCGTGAGTACGGGTACACCACTCATCCATTTCAGCAAGCAGCTGGTCTGGCTGACGCACCGCAATCACAGGCCCCTCGGCCACCACGTTAAGATCGGCATCGGTAATCAGCGTCGCCACCTCAATGATGCGTTCTTTTTCCGGGTTTAGACCGGTCATTTCCAAATCAATCCAGACCAGCAGATCTTTGCGTGGCGTGCGTGCTTCACTCATGCGTTTCTCCATGGATAAAAGTTACGACTCTAACGTGGTGAAAAATGTTTATGATTAATGGTTTGGATAAGTGATTTAGATAAACGTTTCTGATAAGCGTTTTTGATAAATAAATAGTGCATCGCTCATCCAACGAAAATCCGTACAATAGCCTCTATTGTACCTGGGAATGGTACCGACAATCAGGTGGTCATGAGTAAACGTAAATTAAGTCGACAACAGCGCTGGCGAGTCGAAAAGATTCAGGCGGAACGTGAAAAGCGTTCCCACAAGCAGCAGAGCCATGAAGACGAGAAGCTGGCAGCGGGTGAATATGGTGCCGAGCAGCCGGGTCGCGTTGTGGCACATTTCGGGCGCACGCTGGAAGTTCAGGACGCTGGCTTCAATGCCGTTCGCTGTCATCTGCGCGCCAATCTTGATGGCCTGGTGACCGGTGACAACGTTATCTGGCGAGCGGGTCAGGACGGCTCTGGCGTGGTAGTCGCCCGCAGTGATCGTACCAGCGTACTCAAACGCCCGGATGCCCGCGGACTGCTCAAACCCGTGGCTGCCAATGTCGATCAACTGCTGATTGTGTTTGCCGTTGAGCCCGCCCCTCATGCCAATCTGATCGACCGTTATCTGGTGGCGGCGGAAGCCACCGGTATTCAGCCGGTACTGGTGCTCAACAAGGTCGATCTTCTGCCCGAAGACGGTGGGGAACTTGGCCAGTTGCTGGCACGCTACCAAGAGTTAGGCTACCGAGTGGTGCAGTCCACCACTGAGACAGACTCTGGCCTGGCCGCCTTGCGCGAGCAGCTCGCCGACTGTACATCCGTGTTTGTCGGTCAGAGTGGCGTTGGCAAGTCTTCTTTAATCGACCAGCTACTCCCGGACGAAACCCTGCGCATTGGCGCTCTGTCAGAGGACTCACGCAAGGGCACCCACACGACGACGACAGCACGCCTTTATCGCATGCTGGGGCAAGAGGCAGCTCAGGGCGAACTGATTGACTCTCCCGGAATCCGTGAATTCGGCCTGACGCATCTGGATGAGCAGGCAGTGACCAACGGTTTTATCGAGTTTCATGACTTCCTGGGCGATTGCCGTTTTCGTGATTGCCGTCATGTCAATGAGCCTGGCTGCGCTTTACTTGATGCCGTTGAGGCAGGCAAGATTCATCCACAACGCTTTGCCAGCTACCGTCGCATTATTGCCAGCCTGGATACCGATCGCTAAAGGAGCCCACCATGAGCCAAGTTTCTCACGCTTCCACCGGGTCAGAAGCCAACCTGCTACCGCTGATTATTGAGCCCGAGCAGTTGATGGCGCATCTTGATGCTCCGCAGCTTCTGATCATCGATGTTCCCATTAACCAGGATAGCTACGCGGCAGGCCACGTGCCCGGCGCCATTTTCCTGGACTTCCGCTTTCTGATGCGCGGCGAAGGCTCTGTGCCAAATGACGTGCCGGATGTCGACGCGCTATCGCGCCTGTTCAGCGCCCTTGGGCTGACCCGCGATACCCATGTCGTGGCTTATGATGATGAAGGCGGTGGCTGGGCGGCTCGTCTGCTATGGACCCTGGACCTGATCGGCCACACCCGCTACTCCTATCTCAACGGCGGTATTCACGCCTGGCGAGGGGAAGGTATGCCACAACGCAGCGACGCTACAGCGCCCACACCGAGTGATTACCACGCCGAGATTCTTAACCCCAGCACCCTGATTAGCGGTGATGAAATCAAAGAAAAACTCAGCGACCCGCAGTTTGCAGTGTGGGACGCTCGCTCTGCCAGTGAGTATCGTGGGGAAGCAGGCAATAACCGCCATCTCGGGCATATTCCTGGCGCGGTCAACATGGACTGGTTACACGCCATGGACCGTGATCGTGACCTGCGCATCCGCGACTACGCCGAGCTGATCACCAAATTGCAGGCCATGGGTCTGACGCCGGATATGGAAGTCGCCACCCACTGCCAGAGTCATCATCGCAGCAGTTTCACCTGGCTGGTAGGCAAGGCACTGGGCTTTAACATTCGCGGTTATGCCGGTTCCTGGAATGAGTGGGGCAACCGTGACGACACCCCTATTGAAAAGTGAAGACCATCACGTGACTTTTGCACAGCAAGCCTTTGCCCTACTCCAGTATCCGCTGCCGCATCATGCGCTTTCCCGCCTGATTGGAAAGCTGGCCGAGTGCGACAACCCCAGGCTAAAAAACGCCTTGATCAAAGCGTTTATTCAGCGCTTCAACGTGGATATGCGCGAAGCACTGAGTGAAGACATCAGCGCCTATGCGTGCTTCAACGATTTCTTCACTCGCCCCTTGAAAGAAGGTGCTCGCCCCGTCGGCGAAGGCGTTATCAGCCCCGCAGACGGCACCCTTTCCCAGTTCGGCCCTATCCGTGCAGGCCAGCTGGTTCAGGCCAAGGGGCATACGTTCTCTGCGCAATCTCTATTGGGGGGCGATGCTGACCTTGCCGAGGCGTTTCTTGGCGGTAGCTTTGCCACGGTATATCTGTCGCCACGGGATTATCATCGTGTTCATATGCCGATGACGGGCACGCTAAAGGAAATGATCTACGTGCCAGGCCGGCTGTTTTCCGTCAACCAGGCCACCGCCAATCACGTGCCTGACCTGTTTGCTCGCAACGAGCGGCTGGTTTGCGTGTTTGATACTGAACAGGGGCCGATGGCCGTAGTGCTGGTTGGCGCGATGATTGTCGCGGCTATCGAAACCGTTTGGGCAGGACAGATCACGCCGCTTGGCGCGACGCCTCAGCGCACCCACTTTGATCAGCCAATCAGCCTGGAAAAAGGCGCTGAACTGGGCCGTTTCAAGCTCGGTTCTACCGTGGTGATGTGTTTTGCCAAGCCGCAGGCGTTCGATGGATGGGCCGCTGATGCGAAGATTCAGATGGGGCAATCACTGGCATCATCCATGGTTGCCAGCGACAACGATTGATGTTTGGCAGAGACTTGAACGCTAACAGTTTGGCGTGGCAAAGCTGATCACGTCTTCCAGACGCGGCTTCCCAAGCGCCAGCTGAATCAACCTGTCCATCCCCAGCGCCACACCGGCACCTTCTGGCAAGCCATGCGCCAGCGCTTGCAGAAGGTGCTCATCAACATCTACTTCCTCCTGGCCACACGCCTTTCGCTGGTCGTTGTCTTCAGCAAACCGGCGCCGCTGCTCATCAGCGTCGGTCAGTTCGTCATAGCCGTTGGCAAGTTCGACACCCTTCAGGTATAGCTCAAAACGCGACGCCACCCAGTCGCCTCGGGCATCTTGATGACGTTTCGCGAGCGCTGCCTGGCTGGCCGGGTACTCGATCACGGCAGCCAGCTCCTGCTGACCCAGCGTTGGCTCAATCACGCTGCTCATCAGCACGTCCAGACAGGTCTCACGAGGTTCATCCGCCAGGCTCGACAAAGGCATGTAGGCGTGCTGTGAGGCCGCTTTGCGCAGAACATCCAGTGAGGCGGAGAACGGATCAAGCGCCAGATGTGTGTGAAAAAGCTCGCGATAGCGGTAATGCCTGACGGGCAGGGAAAGCGCCATCAGTTGCTGGATCAGGGCGGCCGTTTCTTCCAGCAATTGATTCAACGAATAGCCTGGGCGGTACCACTCCAGCATGGTGAATTCGATATTATGACGGCCACCCACCTCACCATCGCGGAAGCTTTTTGCCAGTTGGTAAATTGGCCCACTGCCAGCCGCCAACAGACGTTTCATATGAAATTCCGGCGAGGTCTGCAGCCACAACCGACGCCGCCCCTTGTCAGTTCGCGCTTGGGTAGACAGCGATTTCAGATGCAGATCGGTACTGCCGCCCTGCCCAAGCACCGGTGTTTCTACCTCGAGAACATCCCGATCCGCAAAAAACACCCGCACCTGAGCCAATAAAGCAGCACGGGCTCGCAAGGTGTCCATATCGGCCGTTGGTCGCCATTGGCTCATCGCTATTCCCCCTGGTGGCACTTTTTTATAGTGGCACTGTTTTCTGGTGACACTGTTTTGCAAGAGGCGGCTTGGTAAGAAAGACAGTCTTAAACCACAAAAGCCACGCATAAGCGTGGCCAATGAATCATGCTCGCTCAATGGGCGATGTATCCGTTCCCTGCCTTATCAGGCGCGTGAGACGTAATCACCTGAACGAGTGTCGATTTTCAGCACTTCGCCCTGGTTGATAAACAGCGGAACTCTCACAACAGCACCAGACGAAAGAGTGGCTGGCTTGGAACCGCCCTGGGCAGTATCGCCTTTCAGGCCGGGGTCTGTTTCCACCACTTCAAGTTCGATAAAGTTCGGCGCGGAGACGGCAATCGCATTATCATTCCACAGCGTGATGGTATAAGCCACTTGTTCCTTGAGCCATTTTTGCGTATCACTAAGCGCCTTTGTCTCGACGGCATACTGCTCAAAGGAACCATCCGTCTTCATGAAGTGCCACATTTCGCCATCGCTGTAGAGATATTCCATCTCCAGTTCCATGACATCGGCCGCTTCAAGAGACTCGCCGGACTTAAAGGTACGCTCCCAAACCCGTCCTGTCATGAGGTTACGCAGCTTGACGCGATTGAAGGCCTGGCCCTTGCCCGGCTTCACCAGCTCGTTCTCGACGATGCTACACGGGTCGCCGTCGAGCATTACTTTCAAACCGCCTTTAAATTCATTGGTAGAATAATTAGCCATACTGTCTCTCAATTATCAGTTTTCAATCGTGTCTTTTGGCGTAAAAGGAGCCCTGGCACGCGGTTTACCGCTTTACGCTGGCAACAACACCCAAACAAGTGTGGCGCATGATAACCCGAAGGAGGGATTTTTTGCAGGACAACCTTATTTTTGCCACTAACGCTCAGCCAGATGCGATTGGCGATACTTCGCCTTCCTGGCAACAGCAGCTTTCCCAGGCCATTCGCGACCCGGCTGAACTTTGCCAGCGCCTTGGGCTGCCGGATACCTGGCAGTCAGGTGCCGAGGCAGGTCATGCGCTATTTGATATCTGCGTACCGGAAGCCTTTTTACGTCGCATAGCGCCCCATCAGCGCAACGATCCACTGCTTCGCCAGATATTGCCGCTGGACGATGAAACCCGACAGCTGCCGGGTTACGTCACTGATCCGCTGGACGAAATGCTTAAGCGCCCAGCCAAAGGCATGATTCATAAGTACGCGGGTCGCGTGCTGCTGATTGCCAGCCCTAACTGCGCCATTAACTGTCGGTACTGCTTCCGGCGGCATTTTCCCTACACGGATAACTCGCCATCACGAGCACAGTGGCAGGAGGCATTTGACTACCTTCAAGCGGACACCAGTATTCAGGAAGTCATTCTGTCGGGAGGTGATCCGCTGGCCGCCAACGACCGCCAGCTTGCCTGGCTGGTTTCCCAACTGGAACAGATCCCTCACCTCAAACGGTTACGCATTCACACACGCCTGCCTATTGTGATTCCTGACCGGGTAGATTCAGCGCTGTTGGACTGGCTGAGCCGCACACGCTTGCAAACCGTTATGGTTGTGCATGCCAACCACGCTAACGAAATCGATCAAGCGGTACTTGAAGCCTGCCAACGTTTGCGCCATGCCGGTGTGACACTGCTCAATCAAAGCGTCCTGCTACGTGGCGTGAATGATAGCGTCACGGCACTGGCAGCGCTTTCCGAACGCCTCTTTGATGCACGGGTAATGCCCTATTACCTGCATGTGCTCGACCCCGTTCAGGGAGCCGCTCACTTCAACGTGCCTGATGACGAGGCCCGGGAGCTGGTCACGCTTCTGCGCGACCAGCTCCCGGGGTTTCTGATGCCACGCCTGGTTCGCGAAATTCCTGGAGAAGCCAGCAAAACGCCACTGCTTTGACAGGTACGCGCACGCTTTGCAGCGTGCGCGTTCTGCGCCGTTATGCCAGGGTGTCGGCCGTTACGTTAGCGGCCGGTGCCTGAGTTGAGGTATAGCGATTAATTGCGCTCAATACGCCTTTCATGGATGCGCTGGTAATGCTTTCATCGGTGCCCACACCAAAGACAGCTTTTCCTTCAGTGCGCACTTCAACATAAGCAATCGCTTCAGCATCAGACCCTTGGCCACGTGAGTGTTCGTGGTAATCGATAATTTCCACATCATGACCCGCCCCTGCAAGCGCCTTGATAAAAGCTGCCAACGGGCCGTTGCCTTCAGCCGCGTAGGTTCTTCGCTCGCCGCCCTCAGCTATCACCGCCTCCAGACTGACAGTCGGACTATCTGGCTCAGACGACAGACGATGATTAACGAGACGGAACGGCGTCTGCTGCTCGAGATATTCATCTGCAAAGGCCTGGTAGATCATCTGCGAGGTGATCTCCTTACCCGTCCGGTCAGCCACTTCCTGCACCACCTGGCTGAACTCGATGGACAGGCGGCGCGGCAGTTCAATGCCGTGTTCCTGTTCCAGCAGGTAGGAAATCCCGCCTTTACCGGATTGGCTGTTGACGCGAATGACGGCTTCATAACTACGCCCGACATCCAGTGGATCAATCGGCAGATAGGGAACATCCCAGGGCGCTTCCGGATTGTCACGACGATCGTTCATGCCTTTCTTGATGGCATCCTGATGCGAGCCTGAGAAAGCGGTGAACACCAGATCACCGACATAAGGGTGACGTGGATGAACCGGTAGCTGGTTGCAATATTCAACTTCGCGCATGACCGGCGTGATATTCGAGAAATCCAGCCCAGGGTTCACCCCTTGGGTATACATGTTCATCGCCATCGTGACGATATCAACATTACCGGTGCGCTCGCCGTTACCAAACAGCGTGCCTTCCACGCGGTCGGCACCTGCCATCAGAGTCAACTCAGCGGCGGCGACGCCCGTGCCGCGATCATTATGCGGGTGAACGCTGACAATCAGGGTATCGCGATTTTTGACGGTGCGGCAGAACCACTCAATCTGGTCGGCATAGTTATTCGGTGGCGCCACTTCCACGGTAGCTGGCAGATTGACGATCATACGGTTATCAATGCTTGGCGCGTAGGTATCCATCACCGCTTCTACAATCTCGACGGCGAAATCCATCTCAGTCGTGGTAAACAGCTCTGGCGAGTACTGGAAGGTCCAGCGGGTTTCCGGTGCGGCCTCCATGTGCTCACGGATCTGGCGCGTGGCATCCACGGCAATCTGAATGCACTCCTCTTTGTTCACATTAAATACCACCCGACGGAACATAGGGTCAGTGGCATTATAAACGTGAACAATCGCGTTTTTTGCGCCTTTCAGCGATTCAAAGGTGCGCTCAATCAGGTGTGGACGCGCCTGGGTCAACACTTGGATGGTCACATCATCGGGAATTTTATTCTGCTCGATCAGCGCCCGGACAAAGTCAAAGTCGGTCTGTGAAGCCGATGGAAAGCCAACCTCGATTTCCTTGAAACCAACGCTCACCAGAAGATCGAAAAGGCGCTGCTTACGTTCCTGATCCATGGGGTCAATCAAGGATTGATTTCCATCACGCAGATCAACGCTTGTCCAGATAGGCGCTTTATCGATACGTTGATTCGGCCACTGGCGGTCGGGTAAATCGACCGCAACAAAGGGGCGATACTTTTTGGCGGGATCAGATAACATCATGGCAGCTCTCCTGGAAACAGATCGGATGGTGAGTGAAAGTTGAGAATAAAAAAAAGTGGGGCAATGGAACCGGACAAGACGTGTTGCGCATCACACAAAACGCTGAAACCGCAACCCACGAAAAACGCCCCAACGCTTGCAAAAGCCTTGGGGCGCTATTAATACGTTTGCACGAGCTGTCGGCTCGGAAACACCAGCAGCAGATAATGCTTGAGCTGCATGGAGAACAGGCAGCGCATTGAGAAAATGCGTGCTGTGAGAAAAAGGGGAAAACCTTGTGATTTACCATGACTACCTCGCCTTCAAAACCAACGACAATGCCAACTAGCATTGCCCGCCTCTAGTCGTTCAGAGACGGGCGCTTGGTAGTCGTAGGTCGAGCGCGAGATACGTCATGGCTATATTCATAACCCTTAGAGAATCAATCCTGAGCAGCTTTGTCAACCCTCTTTTCCTTAAGTGATGCCTGAGAAAGCTTTCATGGCATTAACAAACGCTTATCAAACGGACGTTCAAATACAGGGAAATGGTTCAAATAATGGGAAATAGTTCAAAATCTCGGCACAGTTGATATTCTGTTAATCTGATTGATGTATTCTGCGTCGACGCATCGCTTGAGTAAGCGGCACAATACGACATGACTTAGACATTTTCATTGGATGAACCCCATGATACTGCTGTGGATAGCTTTACTGCCTTTGCTGGGTATGGTGGTGCCTGCATTATTGGGTCGGCGGGATCGTGTTCTAAGCACACGAATCACAGCCATCGCGCCTGCCCTTGCCCTACTCCTTACCTTGACTCAGGTACCTGCACTGCTGGACGGCGAAACACTGCGTTTTTCAGCCAGTTGGGTACCACAACTGGGCCTGGATCTTGCCTTGCGCCTGGACGGGTTAACCTTACTGTTCAACCTGCTCATCCTTGGGATCGGGCTACTTATCCTCCTTTATGCGCATTTCTACTTAAGTCCGGAAGAGCCTTTTGATCGTTTCTATGCCTACCTGATGCTTTTCATGGCCTCGATGGTAGGCATTGCCATGTCGGATAACCTGATCCTGCTCTGGCTATTCTGGGAACTGACCAGTATTTCTTCCTTTTTACTGATTGGCTATTGGTCCCATCAAAGCGATGCACGAAAAGGCGCGCGCATGGCGCTGACGGTTACCGGCGCTGGCGGTCTTGCCTTACTGGCTGGGCTATTATTGCTTGGCGACATGGTGGGCAGCTTCGATATGAACGTTGTGCTGGCCAGCAGCGACATTATCCTGGCCGATCCGCGTTATCCGCTTATGCTGGTGCTGGTGCTGCTTGGCGCCTTTACCAAGTCAGCACAGTTTCCGTTTCAGTTCTGGCTACCCCATGCCATGTCAGCGCCGACGCCAGTGTCAGCTTACCTTCACTCTGCCACCATGGTTAAGGCGGGTATCTTCCTGATGGCACGCTTTCACCCTGCCATTGCAGGTAGTGAACTATGGTCAATCATCGTTCCGCTTATCGGTACCATTACGCTCTTGTATGGGGCCTGGTTTGCCCTGTTCAAAACAGATCTTAAAGGTATTCTGGCGTTCTCAACCGTGAGTCACCTTGGGTTGATTACTGTTCTGCTGGGCATTGGCAGCCCAATGGCCGTGCTCGCTGCTCTGTTCCACATTCTTAATCATGCGACGTTCAAGGCAGCGCTGTTCATGAGTGCGGGCATTATCGACCATGAAACAGGCACTCGCGAGCTAAAAATGCTGGGCGGTCTTAGAAAAGCCATGCCCGTTACGGCGTTGCTCACCACACTAGCCGCTGCGTCCATGGCAGGCGTTCCGTTATTTAACGGTTTTATTTCCAAGGAAATGTTCTTTACCGAAACATTGGCCACCCCCGTACTCGGCGGGCTTAGCTGGTTGCTTCCTGCACTGGCCACCCTGGGTGGCATTTTGTCCGTCGCCTACTCGCTGCGTCTGGTATATGCCGTATTCTTCAAGCCCGCTCAGAAAACACCGCCCAAATCGCCTCATGAGCCGCCGCACCTGATGCGCCTGCCCGTTGAAATCCTGGTGGTGCTGTGCGTTCTGATCGGCCTTCTGCCGAGTTTAATGGCGTCTGGACTGTTATCACTTGCCGTGCAAGCCGTGCTGGGCGAACCCATGGAGTTCCACCTTGCCATTTGGCATGGCATCAATCTGCCATTATTGATGAGCCTGGCAGCACTGGTATTTGGCGCCTTGATGTATTGGCGCCATGCTGACCTGCGCCAATTGACCAAGCCTTTTGCCAGTGTGGATGCACGGCGTGTCTTTGAACGCACGATTATCAACATGAACCATAAGGCGGACTGGCTGATCAATAAGATCGAGGGCCATTCACTCCAGCGCTATATGGGGCTGCTGTTTTTATCTGCACTGGTGATGGGCGTTATCGGACTGGCACCGGTGAGCCCGCTCACTGGCCCGCTTGGCAATCAACCGGTGGACGCTATTGTCTTGCTTGGTGCAGCCATGCTGATTTTTGGCGGAATTGCGACAGCGGCAACCCATCGCTATCGTCTGATATCCCTGTTGATGCTTTCTATCGTGGGTCTGTTTGTAGCGCTGACCTTTGCACGCTTTTCAGCCCCGGACCTTGCATTGACTCAACTATCAGTGGAAGTGGTTACCATGATTCTGCTGATGCTGGCGCTTTTCTTCCTGCCCCAGAAAACACCGCCGGAATCCAGCCCACTGCGTAACGTGCGGGATATTTTGCTGGCATCGGCGCTGGGTATGGTCATTGCCAGCCTGAACTATGCTGTATTAACCAGCGGCAATACGTCCATTTCCGATTTCTTTCTGGCCAACAGTAAGCCGG
Source organism: Halomonas sp. LS-001 (assembly GCF_052983955.1). Taxonomy (NCBI): domain Bacteria; kingdom Pseudomonadati; phylum Pseudomonadota; class Gammaproteobacteria; order Oceanospirillales; family Halomonadaceae; genus Halomonas; species Halomonas sp. LS-001. The sequence continues at coordinate 1,278,854 of NZ_CM129816.1, read as the reverse complement.
GTGGCGGCGGTTACAACGTGGTCAATGTCATTCTTGTTGATTTCCGTGGCTTTGATACGCTCGGTGAAATTACCGTACTGGCACTGGCAGGTCTGGCGATTTTCAAACTGCTTAACCGCTTGCGCCTGTTCCTGCCACACAGCGATGGCGAAGGTCGTGTGTGGTCGCCAGATCGCTACCCTGCCATCCTGACTTCTATTTCAATGGCTTTACTACCGCTGGCACTAATGGTGTCGGCGTTTATCTTCCTGCGCGGCCACAACATGCCAGGCGGTGGCTTCATCGCTGGGCTGGTGACGGCAGTCGCGTTGATTCTGATTTATATGGCCCGTGGTGTGGCATGGGCCCAGGAACGTCTTGATTTCCCTTTCCAGCCCGTTGCAGTCGTGGGCGTGGCCATTGCCACATTAACTGGTCTTGGCAGCTGGTTATTCGGCTATCCGTTCCTGACATCAACGTTTGCCTACTTCACGCTACCACTGGTCGGCACCTTCGAGCTGGCATCCGCTATGCTGTTTGACCTTGGTGTTTATCTGGCCGTTGTCGGGGCAACACTGATGATTCTGGCTAACCTGGGCAAGGTCACCACCGCTCACCGGCCGACGCAGGAGCTGGCTGACACCGAAGCTGACACCTCTGGGTCCGCCGATAAGGAGATTCATTAATGGAACTGCTGTATGCCATTACAACAGGGGTGCTGACCTCCTGCGGCCTTTATCTCACGCTACGCGGACGAACGTTCCCGGTAGTCGTCGGCCTGACACTTTTATCTTATGCGGTCAATCTGTTCCTGTTTTCGATGGGTGGGTTGACCACGGATGGGGCCGCGCTGGTGAACCAGCAAAACGCTGCTACCGCTGACCCCTTGCCTCAGGCACTCGTGCTTACCGCCATTGTAATCGGGTTTGCGATGACGGCTTTCGTTGTCATCCTCGCCATGCGCGCACGCAGTGAAGCAGGTAACGACCATGTAGACGGTAAAAAGGAAGACCGCGAATGATTCAACATCTTATTGTGCTGCCTGTCGTTCTCCCTTTGGTTGCCGGCATTCTGCTGCTTTACCAGCGTAATGGCATGGTGAGCTATAAACGCATCGTCAGCATTACTTCCACCGCTTTGCTGCTGCTGGTTTCGATTGGCTTGATTAATCAGGCAAATAGCGGCGAAATCACTTACTACGCGCTAGGTGATTGGCAACCGCCCTTCGGTATTGCCCTGGTGCTTGACCGTCTGTCAGCGATGATGGTCCTGCTGACATCGGTACTGGCCGTTGGCGCGGTCATTTATGCCTGTGCCGGTGATGATGAGAAAGGCAGTAACTTTCATGGCCTGTTCCAGTGGCAGCTCATGGGTATCAATGGCGCTTTCTTGACGGGTGATCTGTTCAACCTGTTTGTCTTTTTCGAAGTATTACTGTTGGCCTCCTATGCCTTGCTGTTACACGGCGGCGGTAAAGCTCGCATTCAGGCAAGCGTGCACTATGTCGTACTCAACCTGGCTGGGTCGTCGCTGTTCCTGATTGGCGTTGGTGTCCTGTATGGCGCCACTGGCACACTCAACATGGCGGATATGGCCCAACGTTTGAGTGAACTGCCTGTGGAAAAGGAAGGCCTGGTTACGGCTGGTGCGTTGATTCTGCTGGTTGTCTTCGGCCTGAAAGCCGCTATTTTACCGCTTTATTTCTGGCTGCCGCGCGCCTACGCCTCAGCACCTGCCCCTGTTGCCGCACTGTTTGCGATCATGACCAAAGTCGGCATTTACGCCATTTTGCGTGTTTATAGCCTGATTTTCGGCGACCAGGCAGGCAACCTGACGGCGATTGAACAACCCTGGGTATGGTGGTTTGCACTGGCAACCCTGGCGATTGCAGGGGTCAGCGTGCTGGCAGCAAAGGACTTGCGTCTATTGGTGGCTTATCTGGTACTGATCTCAGTGGGCACCTTGCTGGCCGGTATCGGAATGCGCACGCCCGAAGCCGTATCCGCCCTGCTGTATTATTTAATTCATACCACCCTGATCACTGGCGGGCTCTTCCTGCTGGCAGATATGATCGGTGCTCAACGTGGCAAACCGGGAACCCGGCTGGTCAAGGGTCGCCCTCTGGTTCAAGGCCAATGGCTGGCTCTGGCGTTTTTCATCGGCGCGGTTGCCGTTGCCGGCTTGCCGCCGTTTTCCGGCGCACTAGGCAAAGCCTTGATGCTCAACGCCGCCGAAGGCTACCAACGGCTGTGGTTTTGGCCATTACTGCTGCTTGCCGGGTTGAGTTCGTTAATTGCCCTTTCCCGCGCAGGCTCGACGCTTTTCTGGCGCAGTCAACGCGGCAGCATGACGGGTACAAAACTTCCCCGCGAGCAGTGGTTTGGTATGTTGTGGTTGCTAAGTGCCGGCCCCTTGCTGGTGATTTTTGCTGGCCCGGTAAGTCAATACACAGCCGCCGCCGCCGAGCAACTGGCTAACCCGCTTCCATTAATTGAAATACTGACGCCCGAAATAAAAACAGGAGACAGCGCATGATTACCCCGCGTTCCTGGTTACCTACCCCTGTTCTATCAGTGCTGTTGCTGGTGGTCTGGCTGCTGCTGGTGCGCAGTGTTGCATTTGGCCAGATTATCCTCGGCGGTGCACTGGCGATTGCCATTCCCCTGGTGACTTACCGTTTCTGGGATGCTGAGCCACGTATCGGCAAGCCGTTAAAATTACTCCGTTTTGCGCTGCGGGTTCTCAAGGATATTGTGGTCGCCAACTTCGAAGTTGCCCGTCTGATTGCTAACCCATGGTGCGAACTCAAACCTCACTTTATCGAATACCCGCTGATTCTCGAAGAGCGCTTTACCATTACGCTGTTGGCCAACACGATCAGCCTGACGCCCGGCACAGTGTCGGCCAACCTGCGGATGGACGGCAAGACATTGCTGATTCACGCCCTTGATGTGGATGACGAAGACGCATTGATCGAGCATATTCGCCAACGCTATGAGCAGCCCCTCAAGGAGATTTACGAATGCTGACCGTTGCCCTGTATATCACTCTGTTGCTGGTCGGTGCGGCGCTGATTCTCAATCTCTACCGACTCGCAGTAGGGCCGGATCTCCCCGACCGTGTGCTTGCACTGGATACGATGTACATCAATGCCATCGCACTGATCGTGCTGCTGGGGTTGTGGCTCAATACAAAAACCTACTTTGAATCCGCCCTGCTCATCGCCATGCTTGGCTTTATTAGCACCGTTGCCGTTTGCAAATATATTTTGCGCGGCGACATTATTGAATAAAACAAGGAGTTACCATGGCCTGGATAATTGAAGCCCTGGCATCACTGTTATTGATTGCAGGTGGGATATTTTTGTTCATTGGCTCGTTGGGCATGGCACACCTGCGAGATTTCTACATGCGCCTGCACGGGCCTACCAAGGCGACCACGCTGGGCATTGGGCTTATGCTAATTGCCTCAATGCTGTACTTCTGGAACCATGAAGGCGTGCCGGATATTCAGGAAGTGCTGATAACCCTGTTTCTGTTTATTACTGCGCCTGTCAGTGCGCACCTGCTGGCCAAAACAGGGCTACATCTACAACTTAAGCATATTGACATCACCGAAGGTAAGCCCGTCGAGCTTCGCCCAGAAGAAGTAGGCGAGCGCCCGGTTCCTCATCCGGATAAAGGTCATGGCTAAACAGCGGCATGCGTCTTGCCTGAATACAAAACGGGGCGCATCGAGCGCCCCGTTTTAAATGGTATCTTCAGATGCCATTCTCAGGTTAATCGAGCAAGTCACTATGACGATAACCAATCAGGTATAGCACGGCATCCAGCCCTAATGTCGAAATGGCCTGACGGGCCTGGGCACGAACCAGCGGCTTGGCGCGAAAAGCAATACCAAGGCCTGCTTTACCCAGCATTTTCAGGTCGTTAGCGCCATCACCCACGGCAATCGTTTGATCAAGTGTCAAACCTTCACGCAACGCAATCTGCTCCAGCAATTCTGCTTTACGTTCGGCGTCGACAATCGGTTCCTGCACCTCACCAGTCACCTTGCCATTTTCAATCACTAACTCATTGGCATGTATTTCATCAAAGCCGAGTCGCTCCTGTAGATGACGGGCAAAGTAGGTAAACCCGCCAGAAATGATCGCCGTGCGATACCCCAGGTGCTTGAGGTTTTTCATCAGCCGCTCAACGCCATCCATTAGCGGAAGCTCATCGGCAATCTCTGCCAGCACCGACTCATCCAGGCCTTCAAGCTTGCTCATGCGGGCGCGAAAGCTTTCCTTGAAGTCCAGCTCTCCACGCATTGCCCGCTCGGTGACTTGTGCCACTTCATCCCCAACCCCATGGCGGCGGGCCAGCTCATCAATCACCTCGGCCTTGATCAGCGTCGAGTCCATGTCAAAACACACCAGACGACGGTGACGACGCCAGATAGAGTCTTCCTGAATGGCGATATCCACACCATGCTGGGCCCCCAAGGCGAGCGCTTTTTCATGCAGTGCCGCCAGATTAACCTCTTCTCCACGCAGCCAGCATTCAACGCAGGCCCCCTGGCTGGGTGCTTCACCATCCAGAGGTTCGCGCCCTGACAGCCGATGCACCAACTCGACCGTCAGGCCAAATTCGGCGGTCAAGGCACCCACCTCAGCAAGAATTCCCGCAGGCAGGCGCGGGGCCAGCAAGGTGAGAATCAAGCGCGGCTGGCTCGCTTCAAGGCTCCAGCGATGATAGTCGTCGGCGCTGACGGCGATGGCCTGAATAGAGAGACCAAGCGTGTCGCCAGCTTCGCTGAGAACGGTTTCCAGTGCGCTATCGTGATCCATTGCCACCAACGCTTCCAGCGAGAGCATGCCGAAGGTCACACTCTGATTGATATCCAGCAGGCGTGCCCCGGTTTTTGCCAATGCCCGGCCCAGCCCAGCTAACTGACCCTGGCGCGCCTTGCCAGTCGCACGAATCAAACAGCGTTTCATCACTTACTCTCCCGCCTCAAGCCGTTCTACTTTTTGGAATCCGCGGGGCAATTTACTGCCCCTGCGGCCACGTTCACCCCGATAATAGGCCAGATCATCGGCCTTGAGCGTTAGTTTACGCTTCCCTGCATGAAGTACCAGTACACCGTTCTCACCTATCACTGTGATATCGCGCAAAAATTCTTCGCGGCGTGCCGCCCGTGGACCCGGGATATCCAGCATTTTGTTGCCTTTCCCCTTGGCCATCTCGGGTAACTGATCCAGCGGAAACAGCAGTAACCTGCCTTCGTTGGAAACCGAGGCCACCCAAAGATTTTCGCCATCAGGCACCTCTACAGGGGGCATCACACTGCACCCTTTCGGCACGCTCAGCACCGCTTTACCGGCTTTATTTTTCCCCGCCAGGGCATCGAGCTGGGCCACAAACCCGTAGCCACCGTCGCTGGCCAGGATATAGCGCTGCGTGGGCGGCGCCAGCATCAGGCCAGCCATTTGCGCACCCGCTGACACATTGACCCGGCCCGTCACCGGTTCGCCCTGGCCCCTGGCGCTGGGCAGATTATGCGCGGCCAGGGAATAGGCGCGGCCAGTATCGTCCAGCAGCACCAGGGGCTGGTTGGTTTTGCCACGCGCGGCTAACTGGAAGCTGTCGCCCGCTTTATAGGAGAGCCCTTCAGGGTCGATATCATGGCCTTTTGCCGCGCGAATCCAGCCTTTTTCAGACACCACAACCGTAATCGGGTCAGCCCCTAACAGTTCCACTTCGGACAGGGCCCTAGCTTCGCTGCGCGCTACCAGAGGCGAGCGGCGTTCATCACCGTGCTCTTTGCCTGTCGCGCGAATCTCTTTTTCAATTAGCGTGGTCAGTTTGGCTTCGCTGCCCAGCAGCCCCTGCAGCGACTTGCGCTCTTTCTCAAGCGCATCCTGTTCGCCACGGATTTTCATCTCTTCCAGCTTGGCAAGATGGCGCAGCCGAAGCTCTAGAATCGCTTCAGCCTGGCGCTCGGAAAGACCAAACGCCGCCATCAATGCTGGCTTGGGCTCATCCTCTTCTCGAATGATACGGATCACTTCATCAAGGTCGAGGTAAGCGGTTAATAAGCCTTCCAGAATATGCAGACGGTCTTCGACTTTGCCTAAACGATGCTCTAAACGGCGGCGCACCGTCGCGCGGCGAAAGTGCAGCCACTCGCCCAGCATATCGGGCAGCGGCATCACGCGAGGTCGGCCATCCAGGCCAATCACGTTCATGTTCACCCGCACGTTCTTCTCCAGATCCGTGGTGGCGAACAGGTGTGCCATTAGCGATTCCACATCCACGCGATTAGAGCGCGGTTCAATCACCAGGCGGGTGGGCTCTTCATGGGTGGACTCATCGCGCAGGTCAGCCACCATCGGTAGCTTTTTGGCCTGCATTTGCGCGGCAATCTGCTCCAACACCTTGGCACCGCTGACCTGATAAGGCACAGCGGTAATCACGATATTGGCATCTTCGCGCACATAGCGGGCGCGCAGCTTGACCGAACCACGCCCGGATTCGTAGAGCTTTCGCAGGTCTTCTTTCGGGGTAATGATCTCAGCATCCGTCGGGAAATCCGGCGCAGGCACAAATTCCATCAGATCGACAGTCGTCGCTTTTGGGTTACGCAACAGATGACACGTCGCCTCGACCACTTCTGACACATTATGAGGCGGGATATCGGTGGCCATCCCGACCGCGATGCCAGTACCGCCGTTGAGCAGCACGTGAGGCAAGCGCGCTGGCAGTACAACCGGCTCCTGCATGGTGCCATCGAAATTCGGGGTCCAATCCACGTTGCCCTGGCCTAACTCGCTGAGCAGCACTTCGGCAAACTTAGAAAGCTTGGCTTCGGTGTAGCGCATGGCAGCAAAGGATTTGGGGTCATCCGGGCTACCCCAGTTACCTTGCCCATCCACCAGCGGGTAGCGGTAGCTAAACGACTGCGCCATTAGCACCATCGCTTCGTAACAGGCGCTATCGCCATGGGGGTGAAACTTACCCAGCACATCACCCACGGTACGCGCCGATTTTTTATACTTGGCATTGGCATGCAGCGCCAGTTCGCGCATGGCGTAAATGATTCGCCGCTGCACGGGTTTCATGCCATCGCCAATATTGGGCAAGGCGCGGTCTAAAATGACGTACATCGAGTAGTCGAGGTACGCTTTTTCGGTGTAATCGCGCAGGGACAGCTGTTCGACGTCACCCTCTGCTACTTGAATATCCATGTCGGTCATATCCTACCTTGACAACAAAAACCGCCCCAGTCGGGGCGGCTGATAAGCAAACACGCGGCCACAGGACATGGCACGTTATGTTAACTGATACCGTCCATTTGATGCATTAGACAGTTCTGAATCTGGCTCTTGAGACAGGCCCGGCACCTGAGAGCTGCCGTGAAACTCATCTAACAATCCTTTCAAACGCTGGGCCTGCAACGAGAGTTCATTGGCAGCACCGGCGGCTTGGCTGACCAGGCCAGCATTTTGCTGGGTCACCGTGTCCATCTGCGTTACCGCACGATTAATCTCATCAATGCCGTTGGTTTGTTCGCTGGACGCCTGACTGATTTCACTAATCCGCGCAGTCACCTCCTCAATCGCCACCACAATTTCTTTCATGGCAGATTCAGCTTCTTGCGCATAGCCACTGCCTGTCGCAATCTGCTCAGACGTGGTTTTAATCAGCCCGTTAATATTTCTGGCCGACGCCGCACTGCGTGACGCCAGCTCTCTTACTTCGCTGGCTACCACAGCAAAACCTCTGCCATGTTCACCCGCACGTGCAGCTTCTACCGATGCATTAAGAGCCAATATATTGGTTTGGAACGCGATATTCTCAATCACATCCACAATTGAAGAGACCTCAGTCGAGCTTGCATTGATCGCTTCCATGGACTGCGCTAATCGCGATACCTGAGCGCCTCCCTGCTTCACTTTCTCGGCAGACTCTTTTACCCGCTGATCAGCTTCATGGGCGTTTTCAGCATTACGCTTTACCGTAGAAGCCATCTCTTCCATTGTAGAGGAAGTTTCCTGTAGAGAAGCCGCCTGCTGCTCCGTTCGGCTGGAAAGCTCCGTATTACCTGCTGCAATTTCCGACGACTCACTGGCGATCGCATCCGCCACGCCACGAACATCACCAAAAAGATGCTGAAGCTTATCTGAATAACGGTTCACCGCACGGCGAAGTTCACCGATTTCATCGTCACGATAAATGCTCAACTCGCGGCTGGAACCGCCCTGACCCAACTGGTCAATCTGTATTGTTGTACTGCGAATCTGGCGCAACAGAATACGTCCACCCCACCAGCCAAGCGCGAGCAATAGTGCCAGCAGCGGCAGAATAAACATCAATAGATCGCGTGTTAATGTGCGCGCCAACGCCGTTACCTCCTCGCTGGGCGTTACCAGGCCAAGCGTCCAGCCAGTATCGGGCATATCGAAAAGACGCACCTCTGCGGGCTTGTCTAAAACACCCGCACTTTCTACGCTGGCCTGATGACTGCCAGCGTTTAAAGCCGTCAAAACAGGCTGAAGCCAAGGCATGTTAGCTGCCAGGTCCTTCATCCCTTGCATCTCATCCGACGCCTGTTCAACGCCGGGCAGATCAATCACATTATGGTCTTTATCCAGCACAAATGCATAACCGCCAGTCCCACCGCCGTTTTCTGCCAGAAATTCGGCAACTCCCCCTAACTGCATATCAATAGTGGCGACGCCTGCAAAGCTGCCATTCGCGTAATACGGCACGCTACAGGTCACCATGGCAACGCCGGTCGTCGGGTCACGATACGCGGCTGACCAGACGCACTGCCCTGGGGTGGCATTGCGCGCACTGCTGTACCAGGCTTCATCATGATAAGGGGCAATACCACTGGCATTATAATCATCCAGAAATTCCAGCCCACCCTGAGCATTGCGTGCCCAGAAAAAGCTGTAGCGCTCAACACCCGGTGAAAATGCACCCGGTTCCGGCCAGATGCCACCTCCCGCAATGGTCATATTGCCGTTATCATCGACCACATTTGGCAAAGCCTGCTGGTAGACTGCTTCATCGCGCGGCAGTGATTCAGCTAATGCAGCCAGGCTCGATGTACTACCCTCAACCCGTGCCAGCTGAGCATTTAACGCATTGACAATCGAGCCGCCTGTTCGCTCAATCAGTGACTGGCTTGCGTCGATCACCAAGGGTTGGCCACGCCATGCCATGACGCCATAAATACCCAAAGCCATCAGTAGCGTCAGCACGACAGCCGCCAATGTTAATTGCCGAGAAATTGAGTTGAACAAAGCCTTTCCCCTTATCGGTAAGCGTTTTACACACATTTTTTGTATGCTTCGTGTTCAACTATCGGCTTCATAGCGTTTAACTGTAGAAACGCTTTTTAACGTCACGTCCGATTCATCAGGCCTCAGACCTCGACATCGGCGAGGTTGCCGTAATCTTCCAGCCACTTTTTGCGGTCACCGGCGCGTTTCTTGGCCAGTAGCATATCCATCATTTCCATCGTGCCATCGCCTTCTTCCAGCGTTAACTGAACCAGACGGCGGGTTTCCACTGACATGGTGGTTTCACGTAACTGCAGCGGACTCATTTCACCCAGACCTTTAAAACGCTGAACATTGGGCGTTCCGCGTTTTTTGGCCAGCTGTTTGAGAATGGCGGCTTTTTCGCTCTCATCCAGGGCGTAGTGGACTTCTTTACCCAAATCGATGCGATAAAGTGGCGGCATGGCAACGAACACATGCCCGGCATCTACCAGGCTGGGAAAATGCCTGACAAACAGCGCACACAGCAAGGTGGCAATGTGCAGTCCGTCGGAGTCAGCGTCTGCCAGAATGCAGATTTTGTGGTAGCGCAGCTTTTCCAGATCAGCGCTGCCAGGGTCGGCACCAATGGCCACCGCAATATCGTGAACTTCCTGAGAACCATAAATGTCGTGAGTTTCGACTTCCCAGGTGTTCAGGATTTTCCCGCGTAGCGGCAGAATGGCCTGGGTTTCACGGTTGCGCGCCTGTTTAGCACTACCACCTGCCGAGTCGCCTTCAACCAGAAACAGCTCGCTGAGTGCCGGATCCTGGCCGGAGCAATCAGCTAGCTTGCCAGGCAGCGCAGGGCCGGAAGTGACTTTTTTCCGGGCGACTTTTTTGGATTTTTTCTGGCGCTGCTGGGCGGCGCTGATGACCATTTCAGCCAGCTGTTCGGATTCCTCAATGTGGTGGTTAAGCCACAGCGAAAAAGCATCTTTGACAACGCCTGAGACAAACCCCGCAATCGTGCGTGAAGACAGCCGTTCTTTGGTTTGCCCGGCAAATTGTGGGTCGAGCATTTTTACCGAAAGTACAAAAGAGGCGCGCTCCCACAAATCATCGGCGGTTAACTTGATACCACGGGGCAGAAGGCTGCGGTATTCGCAGAACTCCCGCAGCGCCTCTAACAATCCGGAACGGAAGCCATTCACATGCGTACCGCCCTGGGGCGTGGGAATCAGGTTGACGTAGCTTTCCAGCAGCCCGTCACCACCTTCCGGCAACCACTGAATCGCCCAGTCAACGCCATGTTCGTCATCGCTGAAATAGCCAACGAAGGGGGCCTTGGGTAGCACTTCATAGCCATCTGTCGCTTCCGCCAGATAGTCTCGCAGGCCATCCGCATATGCCCACTGCGTTTGGGTGCCGTCAGGCTCTACCAGAGTAACGGCAAGCCCAGGGCATAAGACTGCCTTGGCCCGTAACAGGTGTTTGAGTTTTGAAAGGGCAAGTTTGGGGTTATCAAAGTAACTCTCATCGGGCCAGAAACGCACTAATGTGCCACTGGCCCGCTTGGGAGCTTTGCCGATATCGTGCAGTTCTTCGACTTTCTCACCAAATTCAAAGGCCATGGCATGACGCGCGCCACCGCGGGTAACCTCCACATCCAGGCGGCGCGACAGAGCGTTAACCACCGACACACCGACCCCATGCAAGCCCCCCGAAAAACGGTAACTCGAAGAGGAAAATTTTCCGCCCGAGTGGAGCTTGGTAAAGATCAGCTCGACACCCGACACCCCGTGTTCAGGGTGAAGGTCAATGGGCATGCCTCGGCCGTTATCGGTCACCTCGATGCCACCATCCGGCAATAACACTACCTTGATCGCATTGGCGTGCCCGGCTAGCGCTTCGTCGACACTGTTATCAATGACTTCCTGCACCAGGTGATTGGGTCTTGAGGTGTCGGTATACATCCCGGGGCGCTTGCGCACCGGCTCAAGCCCCGATAAGACTTCAATGGAACTAGCGCCGTATTGAGAGGCATCAAACTGGGTCATGTAAGGTCATATCCTGAAGGGTAAAACCTGCCATCGCGACGGCTGACGAGGCAGTCGCAGAATGGCTTGGCAATCAAATGGGCCTGGAAATTTAATCGACCAGCATAGCGGAAAAGCAAAACACTGTATATATGCTCATAAAACACACCATCGTGCCGTATTAAGGCATGTCCGCCGCCAGGAAGGCTTCTATCAAGCCGCGGGTGGAAGCGTCCATTTTTTCAGGCGAGGCTTCCCTGTCGAGCATTTGCTGCGTTTCGGTGGCGATTTTCTTGCCCAGTTCCACACCCCACTGGTCGAAAGGGTTGATATCCCAGATAACGGCCTGAACGAACACTTTGTGCTCATAGAGTGCAATCAAGGCTCCCAGCGTTTGCGGTGTCAGCTGGTCGAGCAGCACGGTGGTCGATGGCTGATTGCCGCGATAGCGCTTGTGCGGCGGGCGCGGACCATCATCATCGATGGCATCATCCCCCAGCATAAGTAAGCGTGATTGCGCAAAACAGTTGGCCAGTGACAGACGATGCTGGGTTTGAAGATGGCGGCGGGTTTCAGGGCTTTCAACATCATCATAGCGCTTTAACGGCGCGATAAAGTCGCACTCAACCGGCTGCATTCCCTGATGCAGAAGCTGGTAAAAAGCGTGCTGGGCATTCGGCCCTAACTGCCCCCAGAGCACCGGGCAGGTGGAGTAATCAATGGCCTGCCCCTGGCGCGTGACGGATTTCCCGTTGGACTCCATTTCCAGCTGTTCAAGATAAGCCGCAAAGTATTCCAGACGGCCATCATAAGGCAGGATTGAGTGAGCGCGAATATCCAGAAAGTTGACATTCCAGAGCCCCGCCAGGGCGAGCAATACCGGTAGATTATCTTCCAGCGGTGTGGTCTGAAAGTGTCGGTCCATGGCATGGGCGCCTGCCAGCAGAGCCCGGAAGTTCTGCATGCCAATGACCAGTGCGATCGGCAGACCAATGGTCCCCCAAAGAGAGTAGCGGCCACCGACCCATTCCCAAAAGCGCAGCTGATGTGACGCCGCAATACCCCACTCCGTCATTTTTTCAGGGCTGGCGGAAACGCCGATAAAGTGTTGGCGAATGACCAGATCAGCACTGATGGGGGTGGCGCCCTGGCGCGTTAGCTGCCCCAACAGCCAGTCTTTGGCTGTATTGGCGTTGGACAGGGTATCGATGGTGGTGAAGGATTTTGACGATAGGACAAACAGGGTGATTTCAGGGTTCAGACGGCTGAGATAATCGGCCAGTTGCGAGCCGTCCATGGTAGAGGCAAAGTGCACTTCCACCGGATGAACGTCGTCAGGTCGATAATCAGCCAGCGCATGCGTCACCATCAGCGGCCCAAGGTCTGAGCCGCCGACGCCCAGATTCACCACATGACGAATCGGCTTACCCGTGGCACCCCGCCATTGCCCAGCATGTAAACGGTTCACCAGGACCTCCATCTGCGCCAGGCTTTCATGCACAGCCGCCACGACGTCTTCGCCTTCCACCTCCAGACATGCGTCTTTAGGCATGCGCAGTGCGGTATGCAGCGCCGGACGATCTTCACTGGTATTCACACGCTGACCGCTCAACAACGCCTCAATGGCCTTCGGTAGTTGAGCCTCTTGGGCTAACGCGAGCAGTTTTTGCAGCGTATCGTCCTGCCAGCGCTGCTTGGATAGATCCAGCATCACACCGGCCGCCTGACGCGTGAAGCGCTCAAAGCGTGTTGGCGTCTCGGCAAAGAGGGTCTTCAGATGGACGCTTTTTAGCGTATCGGCATGTGCTTGCAGCGCTTTCCATGCCGGTAATTGATCTGGCGTCGCAGTTGGTTCTGATGACATTGGCCCTCTCCTGTGGCGATGTGGTGTGCGGCGGGGACTGTTCCAGCCAGCACTGGGAGCGTAAACTGTCCGGCCATTAATTATCCACGCTCTCTATTCTATTTGCGATGAAACCGGCTTACCCATGAGTGATGCATCTTACCGTGACGCCATCTTTTCGACACCCCTTGATCGTGTTGCGCGCTTTTCCTTTGATGAACAGGTAGTTGCCTGTTTTCCTGATATGATCCGCCGTTCGGTACCCGGTTATGGTCAGATCCTTGGCATGCTAAGCCTGATTGCCCAGCGCCATTTGCGCCACGGTGCCCATGTTTATGATCTGGGTTGCTCACTGGGTGCGTCAGGCCTGGCACTGGCGGGCGCGCTATCCGCCGACGCTTTCCGCTATACCGGCGTCGATTTATCTCCTGCCATGGTCGAGCGTGCCGAGAAGACGTTTCTTGACGAATGCCCTCAGCACACGCTGCAGGTACTGGAGGCGGATATCCGCCAGCTGGATTACCAACCTTCAGGCATGATCATTCTCAACTTCACCCTGCAGTTTCTTCCACCTGATGATCGCGATGCGCTGTTGAAACGTCTCTACGAGGCGCTGGAGCCCGGCGGTGTGCTGATTCTGTCAGAAAAAACCATTGATGCTGACGAGCGGGATAACGCCTGGCGTGTTGAGCGCTACCATGATTTCAAACGCGCCAATGGCTACAGCGATATGGAAATCAGTCAGAAGCGTACCGCACTGGAAAATGTCCTGGTTCCCGACACCCTGGATGCCTTGCATGGCCGCTTGGCGCTGGCCGGCTTTCCGCGTTCGATGACCTGGTTCCAGTACTTGAATTTTGCCTCGCTGATCGCGTTCAAGGAGAGCTGAAGTGGCGCTGTTACCCGACGATCATCGCGTGCTTTATCAGGCCTTCCTTGATCAGGAATTGACCGAATGGCTGACCTTATTGCCCCAGCAGCTGGCGAATGGGCTGGACCGTCAGCGCCACGGCGACCTGGCAATGTGGGAGAAGGCCGTCAAGAAACTGCCGCTTTTACCGGATGAGCGACAGGTTTACCTCGATCAGGACGCTGTCACCGTGGAGCTGGCGCTAAGCGAAAGCCAGCAACGCCAGTGCTTTAATCTGCTGCGTAAGTTGGCGCCCTGGCGCAAAGGCCCCTACTCGCTGGGCGGTATTGATATCGATACCGAATGGCGCTCTGACTGGAAATGGCAGCGCGTCGCCCCGCACCTTTCGCCGCTGAAATACCGCAAAGTGCTGGATGTTGGCGGCGGCAGCGGCTATCACGCCTGGCGCATGGCAGGGGCTGGTGCGGATTTCGTGCTGGTGATTGATCCGTCACCACGCTTTTACTGGCAGTTCCAGGCAGTACGCCACTTTGTCGGCAATGCTGACGGCGGGCGCACCCAGTTTCTGCCCGTTGGCATTGAGGACGTTCCTGCCAACCTGGGATTTTTCGACACCGTTTTCTCGATGGGCGTTCTTTATCATCGCCCTTCACCCCTGGAACATTTACAGCAACTGCGCGCAGCCCTGGCCCCAGGCGGCGAACTGGTGCTGGAAACGCTGGTAGTGGAAGGCGATGAGACAACGGTATTTGTCCCCGGCGAACGCTACGCTGCGATGCCTAATGTCTACTTTCTGCCTTCTTCAAAAGCACTCTGCCACTGGCTGGAACGCTGTGGTTTCAGCAATGTGCGGGTGGTAGACGAGGCGGTGACAACACGCGAAGAACAGCGCTCAACCGACTGGATGACCTATCAGTCGCTGGCAGACTTTCTTGACCCGGCGGACCCTTCGCTCACGCGGGAAGGTTATCCGGCGCCACGACGTGCCGTTTTCATCGCGAATCGGAACTAATTGCTGCGGGCTTTTGTCACAGGGGTCGATATGACGATGTTGGTATAAACAATGTTGGTATAAACAATGTCCGTATAGACAATTTTTATATAGACAATGTTCGTATAACAGAGCTCATATCGCTAAAGCTGAATGATGGAACATCAATCAAGGAGTGAAAATGGGTATTCTCGCGTGGATTCTATTCGGTCTTATTGCCGGTATTGTTGCCAAAATGATTATGCCGGGTAAGGATCCGGGTGGCTTTATTGTAACGATCCTTTTAGGTATCGCCGGTGCCTTTGTGGGTGGTTGGATCGGCTCACTGGTTGGCTTGGGTGCCGTAGGCGACTTCAGTTTCGGTAGCTTTATCACCGCGATTGTAGGTGCGCTGGTACTGCTGGCAGGCTACCGGATGATCAAGAAGTAAATATTGCGTTTTCCGCTGGATTCGTAAGAAATGGCCGCTCCCCGTGAGCGGCTTTTTCATGGACGTGATAAAACGTCTCTATTCCGCTTGGCTTGGGTCTTAAAAGCGTCGTCTTCCTGCGCCGTTTCAGCGGCGCAGGATCACCAACCAGCGCCCAAGGTTGAGAATACTGGCCAGGGAAGCGGCCACATAGGTAAAGGCACAGGCCGTCAGTACATGGCGCGCCCCTGCCATATCCTTGGGTGGCACATAGTCTTCCAGAATGGGTAATGCACGCTTGAAACTGGCATCAAACTCAACCGGCAGGGTCACCAGATGGACCACTGCGGCGGTGCCAAAGCTGATGACCGCCATTGCCACCACCACGGCCAAACCGCCTGGCAGACGGGTAAGAACAAACAGAAAAGGCGCGGCCATCATCAGAATAGCGCCGATTTTTTCGGCCTTCTGTGCCAAACGAACCAACCGTGAGCGCGCCAGTAAAGGCGCATAGCCTTGATGATGCTGAAGGGCATGCCCCACTTCATGGGCCGCCACCGTAACGGCTGTCAGGGTTTTTCCGTCGTAAACATCCGGCGACAGTCTCACCGCACGTGCATCAGGGTCGTAGTGGTCGCCCTGCTCTGAACGCTCAACGTTTACGCCCGTTACATCAAAGCGCCGTAACAGGTGCTCCGCCAGCTCACTGCCTGTACCGGGGTAATCATCGCGCCCACGGGCATGGCGTTTGAGCACCCACTTGGCCCATAAATTAGGCAGTACAAAAATAGCCAGTAAACCCGCAATCAGAACAATAATCATGGCGTGACACGCTCAATTCGGGTGCGCCAGGAGATCCCTTCAATATCAAGCACACGATAGCCGGGAAGCGCAGCCTCATCGACGGCAAACGACTCGGCGCGGGGCAGGAACTGATCCGCCGTCGCAGGGCTGCCATAAACAGCAACGCTAAAATTGTCGAGAACCTTTTCCTGGCCATATGCCTGATGCGCATGGCCAAAAAGCACCATTTTGACCTGCGGATATCCGCTGAGTGCCGCCCAGAAATCGTCTTTGTCCTGCAAGTTAATGGCATCCATCCACGCGGTGCCGACATCAACCGGCGGGTGATGCATGGCAATCATCGTAGGTGCCGAACTTATTTCCAGTTGCGCCATCAGGGCCGCCAGCTTGCCTCTCCCCAAGGCCCCGCTGGGCTGCCCAGGCAACTGGGTGTCCAGCAATAACAATCGCCATTCATTTAATTCAACGTTTTCAACAAGTGGTTGGGCGATGTCCATTAACCCCCGTTGGTCGTGATTACCCGGCAGCCAGTACCATGGGCATGGCAAGGTGTTGAGCTGCTCAGTGGCCAGCTCATAAGCACCCGCCGATCCATCCTGGCTGATATCGCCGGTCACGACCACGATCTCAGGTTCCTCTTGCCGGACAGCGTCCATCACGGCAAGGAACTGGCGATAGGGAATACCTGCTCGAGAGCGCGCTTCAGGGTCTGCATAAAGGTGCAGGTCAGTCATCTGAACAAGGCGCATCAAGGCATCTCCGGAACATATTCACTGCGCCCGTGAGCCAGGCCATGGGCCAGCCACTCACCTAAAAAGCGGTTCAGTTGAAGCTTTTCATCCGGTTGATGCATACGAGGATTCGGGTAGCGATAACGGCCATGGAAATGGCGTTCACGCTGAAAGTTCGTCACCTCCGCCATACGCACGTCATGATAGAGATGCACCCGCATTTTGGGGCTTTCCAGCAAGTGGTCCATCGGCCCGGTCTGGCTGATATCTACCATGGTGGTATATGGCGCGTTTTCGTGAATATACAGATGCAGGGCGTTACTTTCCTTGTCCCCGAGGGCAATGTCCCCGAGTGCAATGGTGCGGCGCTGTCCTTCTTCCATATCACCCACCAGCCGAATCAGGCGCAGGTAATTGGCGCTGCACTCCCCCTGGAGTGTTTTCAGGTCAGTGACGTAAGCATTGCGAACCATGCGGGCTCCTGTTAATTGATCCCAGCACAAAAAGTGATGTCAGCTAAAGCGTGGCGTATTGTCCGGCAAGGCACGCAATGAGGCGCGCTGGCCTGCCAGCCAATGCATTCCGATGAGGCTCATGGCATTATCGAGTCGCCCTTGCTCCAGCAACTCCCAAGCCTCGTGAAAGCTCATGACATGCACGCGAATATCTTCGTGTTCTTCCTCCAGACCATGAATTCCCCCAACCCCCTGGCTATCAACCAAACCACAAAACAGCGTAACCTGCTCATTGCATGCGCCGGGGCTGGGGTAATAGGTATGCAGGTGCTTAAGTTCGGTAATGCGACAGCCGGATTCTTCCTGCGCTTCACGACAGGCAACATCTTCAGGGGATTCACCGGCTTCGACAAGGCCCGCCACAAACTCAAGTTTCCATGGCGTCGACGGGTCGTCAACGGCACCCGCTCTGAACTGTTCAACCAGGACCAATGCATCCTGCGCGACATCATAGAGCAGCACACCCACTGCATCTTTGCGCATGTGGACTTCGCGGCGCATTGGCTCGCTCCAGCCACCCTCAAACAGACGGTGCTTTAGCGTAATGGCTTCCAGGCGAAAAAATCCCTGCTGGAGAACCTCACGCGAAATGATGTCAGCATCCTGCCCTGTAAAGGAAGACGATGATGCCTCAGACGTGGCAGTCGATGAAGGTGCTGTAGGAGGTGCGGCGTCCATTGGGCGCTCCCGATAAAAAACGTTAACCCATTATCGGGCCTTGTTATCGGGAATGCCAATTTCAACGCTACGATAAAGGCTATCGCGGCACTAGATAACGACTATCGATAAAGATAGTGACGCTCGACAGAGATAATGGCGGCGTGTTCACTACGCCATCCATACAGAAAACACAGGCCTTTAGGACCCGTGCTTTTGATTGGCGCTTTTTATTGGCGTTTCTGCTGGAAAA
Source organism: Halomonas sp. LS-001 (assembly GCF_052983955.1). NCBI lineage: Bacteria > Pseudomonadati > Pseudomonadota > Gammaproteobacteria > Oceanospirillales > Halomonadaceae > Halomonas > Halomonas sp. LS-001. The sequence continues at coordinate 1,260,509 of NZ_CM129816.1, read as the reverse complement.
CGCCGGGGCTCACGATGACAATTGATCCAGCAATTGGCGGGCATCCTGACGCAAGGCGTTATCCGACGCCTCACGCCCTTCACGTACAGCCCCCTTCAGCGCCCGCTGAGCATGTTCTCGTGCGGCCTGGTCATTGCCTTCTTCAGCAAGAAACGCCGCATAGTAATAGTTAACATCAATGCCATCAGGGCGAATTTCCAGCGCGCGCTGAAACATCTGCTCAGCCTTGGTGCTGTCACCAAAGCCAATCAAGCCGCCCGGCACGCGATCGTAGAGTGCCCCGAGCGTGACATACGCCGACCCTTGATAACCATTCGGGTCGAGCGTGATCGCACGTTCCAGCACTTCACGCGCCGCCTTGGCTTCGCCTAGCGCTCCAAGCCCACCACGTTCACGGGCATAAGCCGCCAGAACAATACCTTGCCAGACCAGAACATCGGCTTCGTCTGAATGTGTTTCAGCTAACGCTTTTGCCTCACTAGCCAGCGCTTCCAGAGCGGCTTCACGCTGATTGGCGGGCATTTGCGTTACGGTATGTTCCCAGCGGTTCTGCAGTGAAAAGAGCTCGCCTTCGAAGGCACTGGCGGCAATGGATGCCAGCGATAATGTACCGCTGAGTAGTGCTAGCGTAAGCGTTTTGCGAACACCCTGGTTAATTGTCATCTTTGAGTGTGTCGGCATTGGCGGTCTCCTTGAGACGTTTTTATTAGAAGGATGTATCGGAATGATGCGTTGTCATTATCATGCCACTCCAACAATGTAACGAACGTTTGAATGATACGCCAGCCAGTAATATGAAACTGGGTTAAACCGTGACAGCACCAGCCTTGGGGCTTTAAAGTATAAGGTCGCGTATTCGGCACCCCTATCGCCAGCAACTACGGAGCAAGATGCCCGATGAAAGGCAGAAACATGACACGCTGGCGGGATCCCGCCAAGGATCCACGTCAGGAACCTAAAAGCAATCTCATTACCCCAGCCGGTGCGAAACGGCTACGCGGTATTCTGGAGCATCTTTCACGTGTCAAACGTCCGGCACTTTCTGCCAAGGTCGGTGAAGCGGCAGCGCTTGGTGATCGCTCCGAAAATGCGGATTACACCTATAACAAGAAAGAGCTGAACCGGGTTATCGCGCGCATTCGCTACCTGACCCAGCGTCTTGATGAACTGCAGGTGATTGATCGCCTGCCCGCCAACACCGATAAGATTTTCTTCGGCGCCTTTGTTGAGCTTGAAGACGAACATGGTGAGGAAGTGGCCATTCGTATTGTCGGCCACGATGAAATCGATACCACTCAGCGCTGGATCAGCGTAGACGCGCCTCTGGCCAAAGCGCTACTTGGAAAGGAAGTCGATGACGAAGTCAGCGTCAAGACGCCCGGCGGAGACACCACCTATGTGATTACCGCCGTTCATTACCGCACACCCGCTCGGTAAACCTTAAACCGGCGGTTGTCCGCCAGCACCTCGAAGTCACCAAAAGCTGCTGTCAGGCGGTCTGAATAAGGCAGAAAGGCGTTAGCGACCAGAATCAGCTGACCGCCCCGTGCCAGATGTGCCGGGGCTTCATTGATAAGCCGCCCTGCCGCCCCGTAGTGAATATCCCGCTCCTGATGAAACGGCGGATTACTGATAATCACATCAAACGTTTCATTTTCCAGCGATTCATAAACGTCACTGGCCAGCACACGCCCCTGCAGGCCGTTGGCTGACAGGGTTCGACGACAGGCTTCAAGCGCAAAATCATTGATATCCACCGCCGTCATTTCACGGCTTCGCTGGGCAAGCCAGGCACTGATAATGCCATCGCCACAGCCGATATCAAGACTGCTGGTCAAGGCCTCCGGCAGATGACTTTCCAAGGTGTCCAGAAGCAGCTCCGTGCCTTCATCCAGCTTGCCATGACCAAATACGCCGGGGTGGCTGTGCAGGTTCACACCACGCAGCGTAAACGTTTCCCAGGCAGCGCCGGATGATGTTGGCAGCGGCTGGGTCTGGGTGGCAAACAGTGAACAGCGGCGGGCGCTATCCAGCTTGTCACAGGACAGCCCCAGCTCAGCGAGCACCTTGGGCACTCGCTTGATGCCGCCATTGTGCTCACCGACGATCTCCACAGGTGTTCCTGAAGGTAGCTGCTCACACAGCCAGGTCAGCCACCAGATGCCTAACTGGTGAGTTTTCGGCCAGAACAGTACCCAGCTTGCTGACGACGGCCACGTAGCATCTGAAAAGGGTGAAACGGCTGAGAGCCCTCTCTTCAGGAAGCCCTGCAGAATACTGTGATCTGCGCTGACGATACCCTGCATCTGGCCTGCCAGCCAGTCATCCAGGGGCGGCGCTACCGCCCAGAGCGGCGCAGTAACGCGATTGGACAAATAGTGCCGTTGAAGTAACTGGCAGGCAGGTGTCTGAGCCTTCATGGTGTTATCTCTGTTCGGTTCATTGGCTGGTGTTTACCAGTTATTGTGGATCTATTCTGGCAACGCCATTTATTCACGCCGTTTTAGCGAGAGTATATAAAAGGTAGCGCCCTAATCGCCAATGCGGCTCCATGCGGCAAAACTGCTTTTCCAGGGCCAGTAACTCGGCCTGTTCCTCGGCACTTTCCGCCGGGCGACGCAGATAGTCCTGAAAAACGCGCACCCCGGCGACATGACGTACCTCAAGGCCCAGCGCCTCGCTCCATTGGGTAATCTGTTCATGGGTCACCGGGGAAATAGGGGTCAGCCGCTGACGCATGCCTAACCCTTCGAGGCGGTCTTCCCGCACTTTTTGCCAATTGCCTTTTACAACATTGGAAAAGCGCAATGCATCACGGTTGAACACCATCAGGCTCAGCTCGCCTCCCGGTGCCAACAGCTGGCTTAAATGTCCAAGCGCCTGGCGAGGGCTGCCTAACCATTCCAACACCGCATGACAAACGATCAGAGACCAGGGGCCAGGCAACGCACTGGGGAGCTGCTGCAATGCCAATAGGTAACAGTCTACTTTCCCTGCCAGTTCCGGTGCGTTATGCAACGCTTGTCTGGCATGCGCCAGCATATCGCCCGATGGCTCCGTCAAGGTCACCTTGAAGCCACGCCGTGCAAACCACATGGCCTGCTGGCCTAAACCTGCCCCGACGTCCAGGACACTTGCCTCTGAAAGCGGCGGCGTCGACTGCAACGCCGTCAGCATTTCCGGTAGCAAGGTGTCCAATAGCGCCAGACGCAACTCGCCCCGTGGCGCGTTGTAAAGTGAACGAGAAAATTTGTCAGCCATGCCATCAAAGTGACGATCACCTTCAGATGTCAGCTCAACGGCTTTTTTGGGAGATTTCACACCGGTATCCATCAGACGCTATAAAGTGTCTAGTTTACGTCTTTTAAGCCAACAACTTAACGGCCAGGCGCACCAATATGATGAGCGAGGGAATAATCGTCTTCAGCAGTAGGCGTCGTAATGGCTGTATAGGCAAAGGCCCCATTTATCGTGCATGATACGTCGATACAAAGAATGTAAATCAACAGGTAGCAAATCATGGCCCACTCCAACAACGTGCATGACAGCACCATGCCGTCCGTCCTTTCTGAGCACAGTAGCGACGAAGTCATCCAGCGCATTGGCCACCTGACCCGCATGCTGCGGGAAAGCATGAAAGATCTCGGGCTGGATCAACAGATTGAGCAGGCTGCCCAGGCCATCCCCGATGCCAGTGAGCGCCTTCGCTACGTGGCTTCCATGACAGAAAAAGCCGCTGAGCGCTCTCTTAATGCTGTCGAGCGAGCCCAGCCTACTCAGGACAAACTCGAAAGCGACAGCCAGTCACTCTCAACACGCTGGGATTCGCTTGCCAATCAGGACGATCCGATGAGTGATGGCCAGTTAGTTGCCGATACCCGTCAGTTTTTGGCTACCGAGGTCCCCACACAGGTCGGTGCTGCACAGAAAGAACTGATGGAAATCATGATGGCACAGGACTTTCAGGACCTGACCGGACAGGTAATCAAGAAAATGATGGAAGTCATTAAAACCATTGAGCAGGAGCTCGTGCAGGTTCTGATGAGCAGTGTGCCAGACATCACGGAAGGAGTAGCACTCACCGATCAACGCGACGAACACGCCCGCCTACGTAACGGCCCGCAGATGGACAAGGAGAAAACGGATGTCGTCAGCGGCCAGGATCAGGTAGACGACTTGCTGGATGAGTTGGGTTTTTGATGCGCCGCCCTTCTCTTTATTTAGTCTTTCTTTGCCTATTTTTTATTTTATTGAAAGACTGACCAGCAATAATGCCAGTGAGACAAGCAACGCTGTCACGTTCAACCCCAACGGGGCTGACCAGTGGATGGCGTCTGGATTTTCCATGCCAATCGTTGCTTTGAGTTTATATCGCAGCATAAGTATCAAAGGTAGCGTGACTACCACGCCCAGGCTTGCGATGGGTAGCCCGTTACTGATCACACCAAGGATCACCGCGCTATACGCAAGCCACCACAACCCAATGACATAGCACGCCATTCGCTTAATGCCGAACACGATCGGCAAATGACGACGTCCGGCCAAACGGTCAGCGTCGACATCCGGAAACTGGTTCAGCAATAAAAGCTCACTGCATAACAGCATGACAACACCCGCCACCCACCATACGGTGGCGGTCAACTGACCTCCCAGTGCCAACACACTGCTTAGCACCATCACGGCAAACCCGACACCCGGCGCCAAAAAGCATAACCACGGGGAGCGGGTTAGCCAGCGGGTATAGGCCAAAACCAATCCGCAGCCCAGAACACCAAGCAGCAACAATGGCCAGCCCTGCCGCCAGACAAAGTAAAGACCGATAACCACCGCACCCAATAACGTACCCAGCCCCGCGTAAAGCACCAGTGGAGCCGCCGAAGGTTGCGCGGGCAGCGCCCCGCTTCCACCGGAAAATGGCGTTCGCTCCGTGGTCGCATCTAACCCGGTGCAAAAATCATCGTATTCATTGAGTAAGTTAACCGATGCATGGGCCAGCAATGCGCCCAGCAGCACACCAACGCAGAGCAGAGGACTGACAACTTTCTGATCAAGCGTCAGCACGACGCCCAATCCGGCACACAGCAATGCCAGCAAAAGAAAATTTGGCCGAAGGGAAGCAATCAAAGGGTAACGCATTTATGACTCATCCTTGATGGAGACCCGACACGCTGAATCATGCGTGTCGGGATATAAAATGCCTTAATCTGAATAAATCTGTCCTTGCTCATGGAGAGTTAGGGAGGCTTATAATATTACAAAACGTAAACTGCATCATCTTATCCCCTCATCAACTGCCAGTTATTCCTCAACATCAAACGAATCACTCAATACATAAAAACTATTAGAGCCTTCACAAAATGCAAATTGAGACTATGATGAATCTCGTCTATAAATGTCGTACGTTAAGTCAACAAACGACTCACAGATGAAACGCAGCACGACTGCTAGACTTTCAAATTATATCCGGCAGTGCTCATCATGTTAGAGCACATCAACAGGTGCATTAATATGCCCCTTGTGACCGGAAAGACAACAAGCGTTTTCAAGCGCGATGCAATGAGTGGAGATTATAAATGAGCGATAACGCAGGTAAATGCCCCGTTATGCACGGTGGCAACACAAACGCCAATGCATCCAAGGAATGGTGGCCAGAAGCCTTGAATCTGGACATCCTTCATCAGCACGATAGTAAGTCCAACCCCATGGGTGTGGATTTCAGCTACCGTGAAGAAGTCAAGAAACTTGATTTCGATGCGCTTAAGAAAGACATGCACACCTTGATGACCGACAGTCAGGCTTGGTGGCCCGCTGATTGGGGGCATTATGGCGGCCTGATGATTCGTCTCGCCTGGCATGCTGCCGGTACCTATCGTATTGCTGATGGTCGTGGCGGCGGTGGTGCTGGTAGCCAGCGTTTTGCTCCGCTCAACAGCTGGCCGGACAACACCAACCTGGATAAGGCGCGACGTCTGCTCTGGCCGATCAAAAAGAAGTATGGCAACAAGATAAGCTGGGCTGACCTCTTCATTCTGGCCGGTACCGTTGCCTACGAATCCATGGGGCTTCCTGCTTATGGTTTCTCTTTCGGCCGTGAAGATATCTGGCACCCGGAAAAAGATATCTATTGGGGAGCAGAGAAAGAGTGGCTGGCACCGTCTGATGAACGTTATGAAGACGTTGATCAGCCAGAAACCATGGAAAATCCGCTGGCTGCCGTACAGATGGGGTTGATCTACGTTAACCCGGAAGGTGTTAACGGCAACCCGGACCCGCTCAAGACTGCAGAACAGATACGCGTTACTTTCGCCCGTATGGCGATGAATGACGAAGAAACCGTCGCTCTGACAGCTGGCGGCCACACTGTCGGTAAGTGTCACGGTAACGGTGATGCAGACAACCTCGGCCCTGAACCTGAAGCGGCAGACGTACACGAACAGGGTCTTGGCTGGAATAACCAAGTCACCCGTGGTGTTGGTCGCGATACTGTCACCAGCGGTATTGAAGGTGCCTGGACCACCAACCCGACTCAGTGGGATAACGGCTACTTTCATCTTCTGCTCAACCACGAGTGGGAACTCAGGAAAAGCCCCGCAGGCGCGTCGCAGTGGGAACCTATCGATATCAAAGAAGAAGACAAACCTGTTGATGTCGAAGATCCTTCGATCCGTCTTAATCCGATCATGACCGATGCGGATATGGCGATGAAAATGGATCCGGAATATCGCAAGATTTCCGAGCGTTTTTATAACGACCCTGCCTACTTCTCTGAAACGTTTGCACGCGCCTGGTTTAAGCTGACGCACCGCGACATGGGCCCGAAAGATCGTTACATCGGCCCGGAAGCGCCGCAGGAAGACCTGATCTGGCAAGATCCGGTACCGGCAGGTAGCACGGATTACAATGTTGAAGCCGTTAAGCAGATAATCGCTGACAGCGGTCTGAGCATCAGTGAGATGGTCAGTACCGCCTGGGACAGCGCCCGCACTTTCCGTGGGTCTGACATGCGCGGTGGGGCAAACGGTGCGCGTATCCGTCTTGCGCCGCAGAAGGACTGGGAAGGCAATGAGCCCGCCCGTCTGAACAAAGTCCTCAGTGTTTATGAAAAGATCGCAGCCGAAACAGGTGCCAGCATTGCCGATATCATCGTGCTCGGTGGTAGCGTCGGTATCGAAAAAGCCGCCAAGGCAGCAGGATACGATATTCTCGTACCCTTCACGCCTGGCCGTGGCGACGCAACCGACGAAATGACCGACGCCGATTCTTTTGAGCCGCTGGAACCGCTTGCTGATGGTTTCCGTAACTGGCAGAAGAAAGAATATGTGGTTAAACCCGAGGAAATGCTGCTGGATCGTGCTCAGCTGAAAGGGCTGACTGCACCGGAAATGACGGTATTAATGGGTGGCATGCGTGCCCTCGACAGCAACTATGGTGGCAGTCAGGACGGCGTCTTTACCCACCGTCCTGGCCAGCTGACCAATGACTTCTTTGTCAACCTGACCGACATGGGCAACCGTTGGGTACCGGTCAGCAACAACCACTACGAGATTCGCGACCGTCAGGCTGATACTGTCAAGTGGACCGCCTCACGCGTGGATCTGGTATTCGGTACCAACTCGGTCCTGCGCTCTTATGCAGAAGTTTACGCACAGGACGATAACCAGGAGAAATTCGTTAACGATTTCGTTACTGCCTGGACCAAGGTGATGAATGCGGATCGCTTTGACCTGGAAAAATTCCAGCAAGCGTAATGCACTCTCCGCATAAAAGGGCTGGATTTATCCGGCCCTGATAACAAAAACGCTCGGGCATATCGCCCGAGCGTTTTTGTATGAGAATCAATGTTCTGGTTGTTTTATGAGCGTATCAAGAGGCTCTCCAACACATCCGCCGCATTCGCGGCACCATGGGTATCCTTCACGGCTTTTGAAAAGCGCTGAGCAGACGCACGAAAAGCCGGATCATGAAGTAACCGCTCCAACTGACGCACGAGCTTATCAGGATTGATATGGCGTGCTGACATTCGTAAACCGAAGTGATGGCGCACACCAATGTCGGCGTTAAGGCGCTGCTCATAGTGGGCAGGCAGTGCTAGCATAGGCACCCCAGCCGCCAGCGCTTGATACATGCTGCCATTGCCCCCGTGGTAGAGCATTGCCTGAGCATTTTCCAGAAGCCTTGAACCCGGCGCATAACGGGTAAAGCGGAAGTTCGCAGGCGCAGCTTCCAATACTTCCTGGCTCACCTGCCCGCCCGTTGTCACCATAAAGCGATACGGCAACTTCCCCAATACCGCATAGGCACGATGCAGGAAGTGCTCTAACAAGCCGGTTGAGCCCATGGTGAGATAAATATTCGGCGTGCCATCCTGAAGCTCATCAAACCACTCAGGTAACGGTGCTTCCAGATCGGGCGAAATCGGGCCCACCATATGGTATTGGCGAAACTGTTTGGGCAAGGGGTAAAGCCCTGGCAGGTCCGGCGAAATCATTGGCATGTGATACAGCATATCGAAGGCATTTCGGTCTGGCCGCTCATATTTCTGATAGAGGCGCCTTCTGATACCCGCCAACAGATAGCGGTCCAGCCCTTTCGCGGCGAAGTAGGTGGGCTTTGGCGGCGTTAATAGCCTTGCTGCGTAACCATTCATGATGCCCGCACAGGGTATGCCAGCAATATAGGCCGCAGTACTGGCGCTTACGGTTGCATCACCTACCACAAGGTCGGGTCTCGCGTGTTCAATCGCCTGCAACTGGGATTCAATAATTTTGGTCAAAGGTGCCCAGTAGCGAAGATTCACCATATCCCAAAAAGAGGCTTTCCAGCCAAGGCGCTGAAAACGCGCCCAGACATCAGGCAGGTTGGGTTCACGAGCATATAGCAGAGTAAACCCTGCTTCCTGAACAAGATTCAAACGCGAGCTGGGATGGTTGGGGTCGTCACCCGCGAAAATGACTTCATGACCACGCTGGCGCAATACTTTGGCAATTTCGATACAGCGCACCGTGTGCGCCAGTACCCAGCCAAGGGGAAAAAACAGGATACGTGAAGGTTTGGCAGCGCTGTTGCTACCGTTGGGCGAGTCTGGCATGGCAAGATCCTGTTTTGTTCAAGCACCGGAAGACGTTGTGCGAGACATACCACCCTTCAGTGCCTCGCCCAAGGCGATCACAGGCTGCCACTGTTAAGCACAGTGTTCAACATGATAATCCCCGCTAGCCAGCCCAGCGAAAGCACTAGCTGGCCAGGCACAAAGTTCAAGCACACGTACAGTCAACGGCTTATAGAGCCATCTGCTTTTTTTATTGTCTCTCTATGGCGTTGGCGATTTTGCTTAACGCTCTCCCAAATCATTTTTGCCACGTTGATCGATGCCCCCTGATAAGGGAATACATGACCCGCAATACCTGGGTTTTCATTACACTCAATCACATACGGTTTGCCACTATGCTGCTCTACGATGACATCAACACCGCTTAGCGACATCCCCTCGATAGACAGCACAGCCCTGACGGCTTGACGTTTTGCCTCATCAGACAGCTCTTCACCAGCTTCCACATAGATGCCACCGGCCATGTACTTCTCAGGCGAACAAAGCTTAATCAATTCACCTTTCGCTGGCACCGTCTTAAAATCAAATCCCTGTTTAGATAAAAACTCAGTAACATTATCGTCTTTATTTATTAGTCGGTTATATGAAAGCGGGTGTTGTGATAAGCACTTATTTTTCTCATCAATCAGTGTCTCAATATCACGTTTCCCATCACCAATAACATAAGGCGGATCTTTTCTCAGCACAGCAATGACTTCACCATTAAGCACCAGTACACGATACTCAGTTCCCACAATTTCCTGCTCAACAATAAATGCCTTACGCCCCTGACTGGATGACAGATCCACAGCAGCAACAAACGCCTCTTCGCTAGTTATTCCCGTCGTTACATTCTTACTGAAAATACCATCGACCGGTTTTACAACAACGGCTCCCCCTAGCTGATTGAAAAATGTCAGGGCCTTCTGGGTGTCAGAAAAAACGCCACCTTTGGGAATACTGACGTTCTGGCTGGCCAGAATAGCGCGGGCATAAGATTTTATTTCCGCCAGGTTCATACACCCATAACTATTGCTACACCGGGTATCATGAAAGGAATAAAACTCCCCTTCATGTTTGACGATATACTGATAGTTATTAAACGCCGTAAAACCACCGCCATCCTTCAGCACTTCATTAATAATCAGCGAGGGCGACTTGGCCATCGTTTGCATTAATTTGTCCAGGCGTGGGTCGCCTGTTGTCGGCCTTTCGAGACTCATGACAGCACCTGTCGCGTTGTAAAAACGCTAACGCTGCGCCCTGAACCCGCCAAAATCAACGCCTATGACGATAGTTAACAAACGACCCTTCCTGCAATTGACGGTCAGCCTCGGAAAAACGAATTATCTTAAACACTTACCCATGCAAGATCACACTATCCATATGAAAGCGAAGCTCGATGCGAGTGGCCTGAAGTAGCATCTATCAACTCTGGCACGTCAACGCTATCACTTAAACGAAACGATTCCACAAGCGCGGTCAATCGCTCGGCTTCCTCACGCAACGAGGTTGCTGACAGGTTCGTGGTGCTGACCAGAGACACGTTTTGCTGTGTGGCTGAATCCATCTGATTGACAGCTGTGCTGACTTGCTCAATGCCAGACTCCTGCTCTTTGATCGCTGCCGAAATTTCATGCATGAGTTTTGATACCTGGCTCACTGCCTCAAGGGCCTCCTCGATGCCCTCACCACTGCGCACTGCCTGTTCAGAGCCTTGAGCAATACGCCCGGTAATGTCTTTGATAAGCGTACGAATCTGTTGTGATGAATCCGTCGTGCGAGCCGATAACTTACGGACTTCCTGCGCCACAACAGCAAAACCACGGCCATGCTCTCCCGCACGCGCAGCTTCAACGGAAGCATTGAGTGCAAGAAGGTTGGTCTGGAAGGCAATACTGTCAATCACATCGACAATTTCAGCCACCTGGCGAGAACTCGTCTGAAGTTCATGCATCAATGCCACCGTGCGCCTGACCTCCTTGGCACCCGCTTCCGCTTTAACAGCAGCCTGTTCCGAAAGACGGTCAGCGGAAGTTGCTGATTCGCTGTTATGACTCACGATAGACGACATTTCTTCCATGCTGGATGCCGTCTGCTGCAATGCAGATGCCTGTTGCTCTGTCCGTGCGGCCAGTGCCTCGCTACCACTCGCAATCTCACGCGATGCGGCGCGCACCCCTTGGGCACTTTGATTGACAGCGCTGAAGCTGCGATCCATCCGAGCAATAAAAGCATCAAATTCAGAGGCTAATTCACCAATTTCGTCTTTACGCCGGCTCTGAATCCGCGCGGTTAAATCCCCATCACCTTCGGTAATGTCTTGAATACGTCTACTCACATCGCGTAAAGCACGCGACATAAGGTTAGGGCCAACCAAAGCAATCGTGAGAGAAATAAGCAATACCAATCCCACAAAGCTGAAGACCCAGAACTGCCTCGACCGAATATCCGCCAACGTTTCTGCTTCCAGCTGGTTTCCACGCACTCGCGCATTTTCACCTGCAATGTCGTAGAGCTCACGAAGTGCACCAAACGCTGTCTGGGACTCACCTAGCGATTGCACATAAGCTGCGTCAGAGTCGCCACTGGAATGTTCATTGAATACTTGTTGAGAGGCCGTTTTCCAGGCATCAAACCGCGTCTCAAAGTCTTGCAACGATTCCATGATGACAGGGTATTCACTAAGTTTTTGCATAAAATCATGCATGCGTGCATATGCCTGATCCGCATTTTCCTGATATTCGGAGTACTTAGCCGCCGCGCCTTCGCTGCCAGATGGTAAGTTCAGTGCCGTAATTTCAGCCATTCGTGCTTGATAGAGATCACGATCAGCATTCAGTACCGCTGAAACAGCAGGGCTGAATGTTTTTCTGAATTCCATCATGCGTTGTCGCACATCGTTCACTAACAATGACTCAGCCACGACAACCACCACTACCGCCATTGCAACACCGATGAAAGCCAGTGTGTACTTGACATTGATACGATGCAGTTTCTCTAGCATGTCAAAACTCCAATAAGCATGATGGTGAAAACCACAAGATCAATAGCCTGATATCGAGTTAAATACAGCCGTTAAATTAATTAACCGCCATAATAAATAGCCAGACATTTATCAATTATTACTTATTCATAAAAAAGCAATATAAGTACCGGCATCGTTTGGTTCATAACATACAGCTTCATACACAGCTGACAGTAGCCGACTCACAAGCCCGTGTCATGCCGATATTAAGTGCCGATCGAAATTCATACGGAAAAATAATGGAGCATCAAAATTATAAACACCATCAACTCATCGAGAAATAGCACGAGATCGTTTATTTGAGGAGAACTAGAGAAGGCGTCAGAACTAACCAGGTAAGAATCAACAAAACAGGCAGACACAAAAAAGCCTGCTCAAGGCAGGCTTTTTTGAAAGATTCTGGCGGAGGGGGAGGGATTCGAACCCTCGAAGCCTTTCGACTTACACACTTTCCAGGCGTGCTCCTTCGACCACTCGGACACCCCTCCGCAATTTTTTGCTCGATGAGCCAGGCGTTACCTTTCCCAACAGAACGGCGCATATACTATGCTTTTAGCTGTGAAATTGCAAACCTTTTTCATTTTGGACTTTTTCATTTTGGAGATAGGGGCAATACTGCATAGCGCCCACTGGCTTCCATGCAGAGCAGATCATCACAGTAGAGCTGGTGCTTGAGTGCAATGCTGCCTTTGCCGCGTGCTTGCAGCTTGGCCGCCAGCGTTTCTGTACCCTCGGGATCTTCAGACGTACAGATCATACGGTAGTCCCCTGTTACCGGGGCCATAAAACGCTGGCTGGCTTCTGCCACCACGACATCCTGCTGAATGCCCTGCTGGCGCAGCCACAACGTTACCCAACACCAGCCCTGTAATGTGGTTTGTGCGGCAAGCGCCCCGCCGAAGCCAGTGCCTTTATCGTTAAGGCTTGAGGCAAGCGCCAGCTGCCAGCTCAGCACACCACGCGCTAGATCCATCTGCCGAATCCCCAGTTCACTCACCATGGGGATGGCGGCTTCCAGCCATTGCTGAAAAGCCACGAGATCGTCTTCACCGTTTTTCGGCAAAGGCAGACGTGGGTAAGGAATGCCGGGCTGGCGCTGGGAGTCGGCCATCATTTAATCCCAATGCTCGACAAAATCACTGAGGCGGTGCGTCGGCAAGGGTTTGTGACGCCCTCCCAGGGTACCCAGATAGATAAAGGCAACGACCTTATCTTCTTCCCCCAGGTTGAGCCCCTTACGCACGACAGGATCAAACGCATATTTGCCACTACGCCACATCGCACCATAACCCAGTGCGTGAGCTGCCAGCAGAATGCCATGTGCGGCGCAGCCCGCTGATATCACCTGTTCGGCTTTAGGCACTTTGGGATTATCGGGTGTTACCTTAGCAATAACGGCAATAATCATCGGGGCGCGAAGAGGCTTCTTGCGTGCGGCATTAAGGCTGGCATCGTCGGCACCGGGGTCTTCCTGAAAATCCGCTTCGGCAAACAGTTCGCCAAGACGCTGAAGGCCTTCACCTGTAAATTCAATAAAACGCCAGGGGCGTAGTTCTTTGTGATCAGGGGCGCGTAACGCCGCCTGGTAGATGCTTTCCATCTCTTCCGGGGATGGCGCCGGGGCCATCAATTTACCCATGGAACTGCGTTGATGCAGAAGCGTCAGTGCGTCCATCAATGGCTCCTCATTCTTAAATAACTGACATGAATTAACGGCTAGAACTATTGTCGAGCCAACCGAAGTGGGCTAGGTGGTGACATACCTGGCGTTGCACGCCAAGGGCTGATATCAAGACCGCCACGACGCACATAGCGTGCCAGCACCAGTAATTCTTCAGGCGCGGCGATGCGCATCAGGTCCATAAAGATATGCTCAACACAGTGCTCGTGAAAATCCTGATGCTGACGGTAGCCAATAACGTAGCGCAACAACCCTTCCCGCTCAACTTTGCGGCCTTTATAGCGAATCAATACGCTCCCCCAATCCGGCTGGCCTGTTACCGGGCAGTTGGACTTGAGCAGGTGGGAGTAAAGTGTTTCCTCAACCCATTCATCACCGACACTAAGATGGTTCGCTGACGGCGTATAATCAGCCACTTCAATGTCCAGTTCATCCAGGCATTCTCCCGGCAACGGTCTGGGCATCAAGGCATCACTATCAACGTCAAGAAGCTCAACGTTAACAGTGGCGCCAGCCACTCTGGAGAGGTCATGCGTCAGATACTCAATGACCTCTTCAAGGCTGGCAAAACGCGTCTGGTTAAAACTGTTGAGGTACAGCTTCCATGATTTGGATTCAATCAGGTGCGAAGAATCCGCGGGCAGTGTAAAGCGCGCGACGGCCACCATGGGTTTACCACGTTGATTCAGCCAGCTCATTTCGAAGGCATGCCATTCATCAGCACCAATGAAGGGCAATGCATCCTCGTAAATCCCCAACGGTGCGCGATTGGCCGCACGGGCGATGGGATACAGAAGCGAGGCGTCGTATTGCTCTGGATAGCTGGATTCCTGCCCCAAAGGAGCATTGGCCAGGGTCTCAGGACGATGGGTCATGCGCGAATTCCTTTACCACGTTCCAGCATTTTCAGCGCTACTACAAACAGTACGATAATAAAGCCAAAGATAGCTGTCAGCGCCCAGCCAACGGGGATATCCGAAACGCCCAGGAACCCGTAACGAAACACATTGACCATATAGAGAATCGGATTAAGCATGGAAACGCCCTGCCAGAAGTCCGGCAGCAGAGAAATCGAGTAAAACACGCCACCCAGGTAGGTCAGCGGCGTGAGGATAAAGGTCGGTACAATCGAAATATCATCAAACTTGTTAGCCAGCAAGGCGTTGATAAAGCCACCAATTGAGAACAACGCTGACGTCAGTACCACGACCAGCACTGTCAGCAAGGGATGTTCCATACTCAGTCGGGTAAAAAACAGGGAGACTACTGTCACAATCACCCCGACCCCGAGACCACGCGCCATACCGCCAAAGATATAGCCCGTCAGAATGACCCAGCTAGGCATCGGCGACACCATCATCTCTTCAACCGAACGCTGGAATTTGTTGGAGAAGAAACTTGAGGCCACATTGGAATAGCTGTTGGTGATCACCGCCATCATAATCAGCCCTGGCACGATGAAGTCCATGTAGCTGAACCCATCCATCGCCCCAATACGCGAACCAATCAGGTTACCGAAGATGATGAAATACATGGTCATGGTAATGGATGGCGGCAGCAGCGTTTGTGGCCAGATCCGGGTAAAACGTTTGATTTCCTTGAGCACAACAGTCCAAAGCGCAACAAGCGTTTGCATGGCATTCATGCGCGGGCCTCCTGATTGCCTTTTTGCTGGCGACGCTGCGGGTTGCCATCTTGAGCCGTTTTGTCCTGATCGATGGCGTGATTCCCCGCTTCCACCATCGAGACAAACATTTCTTCAAGCCGGTTGGCCCGGTTACGCATGGAAACCACTTTGATTCCCTGCTGGCTCAATGCTTCGAACACATCATTAAGCTCTTGGCCACGATGAAACACCAACGCCAACTGGGTGGGCTCGATCAGACTCAGTTCGAACCCTTCTACCTCAGGTGCCTTTTCCAGCGGCTGGGTAATATCAAGCAGGAAGGTCTCGGTGTTAAGCTCAGTCAGCAACGCACGCACACTGGTATTGCGGATGATCTCGCCGTTATTGATGATGGCGATATTACGGCAGAGGCTTTCCGCCTCTTCCAGATAATGCGTAGTAAGAATAATGGTGGTGCCTTCATCGCGGTTGATGCGGCGCATGTATTCCCACATGCTGCGGCGCAACTCGATATCGACCCCGGCAGTGGGCTCATCAAGGATCAGCAACCTGGGACGATGCATCAAGGCACGGGCAATCATCAGACGACGTTTCATGCCGCCCGAAAGCATCCGCGCATTACCGTTTCGCTTATCCCAAAGACCAAGGTCAGTCAGTAGCTTTTCTGCACGCGGTAAAGCTTCTCGGCGTGTCATACCGTAGTAACCCGCCTGGGCCAGCACGATATCGATCACTTTTTCGAACTGGTTGAAGTTGAATTCTTGCGGCACGACACCGAGCTGGTATTTCGCTTTGGCAAAATCACGATCTGTATCGATGCCAAAAATGGAAATCTTGCCGCTGGTTTTCTGCACCAGCGAACACACTGCCCCTAGCGTGGTGGACTTGCCTGCACCATTGGGTCCGAGCAGCGCGAAGAAATCGCCCTGCTGCACATCGAGGTCAATCCCTTTCAACGCATGAAAGCCGTTAGCGTAGACTTTTGTCAGCCCACGAATCGACAATGCCGGTTCGGTCATATGCATCCCGTCAGCAATAAAGATAAAGAATTTATATTAGGGCAGATACGCCATTTTCAAGCCCTTTTCAGGACATGTCGTGCACGCAAAGACACACGAAACTGCCTGTTTAACGACATAAAAGCCGACAGACAAATGATTGGATAAAATTGAAAGAAGTAAAAAAAGAAAGGTAATAATGGAGAGAGATAATAATGGAGGAAGGTAATACTGGAGCGGGAAAGGAGATTCGAACTCCCGACCCTCGCCTTGGCAAGGCGATGCTCTACCACTGAGCTATTCCCGCTTGATGAACTGCTACAACTGATGGCGTCCCATAGGGGGTTCGAACCCCTGTTACCGCCGTGAAAGGGCGGTGTCCTAGGCCACTAGACGAATGGGACCTAATTAACACTAGAGCGGTTAATACTGGAGCGGGAAAGGAGATTCGAACTCCCGACCCTCGCCTTGGCAAGGCGATGCTCTACCACTGAGCTATTCCCGCATACTAACGCTATATTCCCACACAATGACACTGTAGAAACTGAACTTATCGGATGGCGTCCCATAGGGGGTTCGAACCCCTGTTACCGCCGTGAAAGGGCGGTGTCCTGGACCACTAGACGAATGGGACGTAATACTAGAGCGATTAACACTGGAGCGGGAAAGGAGATTCGAACTCCCGACCCTCGCCTTGGCAAGGCGATGCTCTACCACTGAGCTATTCCCGCAAACGCTTCCGATAAACCCTGGCAAAGTAAGTGGCGTCCCATAGGGGGTTCGAACCCCTGTTACCGCCGTGAAAGGGCGGTGTCCTGGACCACTAGACGAATGGGACGCTGCATTACCTCGTCGAGGTGGCGCGTATATTAATCAGCGGATGAATTTCTGTCAAGCCTCAATCTTGGCTGGCATCCGTCACGGTGATGCCCCATGCTGATAGCCAGGGCAAGCCCGCCTGCAGGCTAAACGCGTAAAGCTGCCCAATTCTCCCCTTTTAAGGAGGCTGCCATGACCAAACTGGAAAAATCCACTGAACAGTGGCGCGAACAACTTTCGCCTGAGCAGTACCGCGTTACGCGAGAAAAAGGCACCGAACCGCCCTTTAGCGGAGATTATGCCACTAATGATGCGCATGGTATTTACCACTGCGTATGCTGTAACGCTCCGTTATTTGAAAACGAACATAAATTTAATGCGGGATGCGGTTGGCCAAGCTTTGACCGCCCTTTTAGCTACAGCCGGGTTGAGGAGCACACCGACACCAGCCACGGCATGCAAAGAACCGAAGTGGTATGCGCCAAATGCGATGCGCACCTGGGCCATGTGTTTCCTGATGGTCCTGAACAAACCACTGGCCTGCGTTACTGCATTAATTCTGTCGCGCTGGAGTTTCACCCCGGCGAGTAAGCGACTAACTGCGAATTAATGTCTGTGAGCTAAGGTCTGTGAGTTAAGCTCTGTGAATCAAGGAAGAATAAAATAAGCCGCGCGCATCATATTTACGGCACCTTGTTTCACCGAAAAGAGGTGAGTGAATTGTTAATCCTGAAAAGCGGGCACCTTCTGCTAGAATGGTTGCCCGCTTTTTGTGCTTGCAGGAGAAACCCATGCTCGGCTGGTTCCCCGGTCATATGAATAAGGCGCGCCGCCAGATCAAGGAGGCGCTGCCAGAAATTGATGTTGTCATTGAGGTGCTGGACGCGCGCCTGCCCTACTCCAGTGCCAATCCGATGCTGGCAGAACTGACGCGCCACAAGCCGGTGCTGAAAATTCTTTCGCGAGCGGACCTTGCTGATCCCGAACGCACCCAGGAGTGGGTGGCCTTTTTCGATGCGCAACCTGACACCCGCGCCCTGGCAATCACCACCACAAATACCCGTGAGCTGAAAAGCATCCCCGGGCTTTGCCATAGCCTGGCAGGTGAAGTGCGCGCCGACCGCGATGTTCGCGTGATGGTAATGGGCATCCCTAATGTGGGCAAGTCAACCCTGATTAACGGCCTGGCGAAACGCAAAATTGCCAAAACGGGCAACGAGCCCGCGGTGACCAAACGCCAGCAGAAAGTCCGCATTGATGGCCGTGTCGCCCTGGTCGACACCCCAGGGGTACTTTGGCCAAAAATCGAAGATCAGGCCAGCGCTTATCGTCTGGCTGCCAGCGGTGCCATTCGTGATACGGCGATTGAATACACTGACGTTGGCATTGTGGCCAGTGCAGAGCTTGCCAAACGTTACCCACAGGCGCTGCGGGAACGCTATAAGCTGACATCACTTCCTGCTTATGAGGCGCTATCGACTCAGCACGACGTTGAAGCCGATGGCCCTGAGCGACCGGACTTCCTGGCGCTTGCCGGTTTCGATGGACACGCAATTCTGAAGCAGATTGCCAGCCGCCGCGGCGGTTTGAGACCCGGCGGCGCCGTCGACCTTCACCGCGGTGCAGAAGTTCTGCTTCACGAACTCCGGGACGGCAAACTTGGGCGTATCACACTGGAAACGCCTGCGGACATTCCCGCCCCGCCAGAAGAAGCCCCGACATCCGAGGAAAGCGCCCTTCACCCTGATACGGATGTCTAGAACAGGTTACCCATCATTTTCTGCCTCCCTGCTTGGGATGACGACGCTCACTGGAAGACAACATGACCACACTACAGTCCCCGGAAATCCCCACTCTGCGAAAATCCCATAAGCTCGCAAACGTCTGCTATGACATCCGCGGCCCTGTGCTTGACCATGCCAAGCGCCTGGAAGAGGAAGGTCAGCGCATTCTGAAGCTGAACATCGGCAACCCTGCCCCGTTTGGTTTTGAAGCCCCCGAGGAGATTCTTCAGGATGTCATGCGTAACCTGCCCACGGCTCAGGGGTACTGTGATTCCAAGGGGCTGTATTCCGCACGCAAGGCCGTCATGCAGGAGTGTCAGCGCAAGCAGATTCCCGGCGTTGGCATTGAGGACATCTACATCGGTAACGGGGTTTCCGAACTGATCGTGATGGCCATGCAGGCGCTGATCAATGATGGCGATGAAGTACTGATTCCTGCGCCGGATTACCCGCTGTGGACCGCTGCTGCCAACCTGTCAGGCGGTCGTGCCGTGCATTACCTGTGTGACGAGCAGGCAGACTGGGCACCCGCCATGGACGATATTCGCGCCAAGGTGACCAGCCACACTCGCGCTATCGTGCTGATCAACCCGAACAACCCGACAGGGGCCGTCTACCCGCCGGAAGTCGTTCGCGAGGTGCTCGCCATTGCCAGAGAGCATCACCTGGTGGTGTTTTCCGATGAGATCTACGACAAAATTCTCTACGATGGCGTCGAGCATACCGCCACTGGTGCCCTGGCTGAAGATGATCAGCTCGTCATTACCATGAACGGTTTGTCAAAAAGCTACCGTTGCGCGGGTTTCCGCTCTGGCTGGATGACGATCTCCGGCAACCTGGCCAAACAGCGTTCCAATGATTTTATCCAGGGGCTGACGATGCTGGCCTCGATGCGCCTATGCGCGAACGTGCCCGCACAGCACGCGATTCAGACAGCGCTGGGTGGCTATCAGTCGATCAATGATTTAATCCTGCCTGGCGGTCGCCTGCTGGCTCAACGGGATATTACATACGATAAGCTGAATGCCATTCCCGGCGTCAGCTGTGTCAAGCCCAAGGGCGCCCTCTACGCCTTTCCCAAACTCGATTCCAGCATTTTCAACATCCAGGATGATCAAAAAATGGTGCTTGATCTGCTATTGCAGGAGAAAATCCTGTTAGTGCAGGGGACAGCCTTTAACTGGCCAGACCCGGATCATGTGCGCATCGTTACGCTGCCCTGGGCGGATCAGCTGGGCGATGCCCTGGATCGTTTTGCTGACTTTTTATCTCGCTACCGTCAGTAGCCAAACCTGTTTATCAACACTTGACATCAACATCGGTTATCAACACACAGCACTAGGTACAAGAAATAATCAAATAAAGGCGGGGATTTGAAACCACCACCTCTCGCCTTTATCTAAGCAATGTCTGTTGTCACTTGTGTATTTTTTTGTATTGGCAGTTTTTTAACCAACCGTTTTGACTAGCTTTTTGTACTAGCTTTTTTGGATTGCCTGGATTGACTGTTTTGGATTGATTGCTTTGCACTGACTTATGGAGACCCCCGATTATGTTGCGAATCGTGTTGTTTTTGGCGACTAACCTGGCCATCGTACTGGTGGCCAGTCTGACGCTGCGTCTGTTTGGCGTGGAAGGTTATCTGCGTAGCCAGGGCATTAACTTCACCGGTCTACTGATCTTCTGTTTCATTTTCGGCATGGTGGGGTCACTTATCTCCCTGCTGATATCAAAATGGATGGCCAAAAGGTCGACAGGGACTGTCATTATCGAAACACCTTCTAACGCCACCGAAAAATGGCTGCTGGACACCGTTGCAGAGTTATCTCAGGAAGCCGGTATCAAAACGCCTGAAGTGGGAATTTTCCCAGCCCAACAGTCCAATGCCTTTGCTACGGGCTGGAAAAAAGATGATGCACTGGTGGCTGTTTCCGCCGGGCTACTCAACCGCATGAGCCCTGAAGAAGTCCGCGCGGTTCTGGCGCACGAGATCGGCCATGTCGCCAACGGCGATATGGTGACACTGGCGTTGATACAGGGGGTGGTGAACACCTTCGTGATGTTCTTTGCTCGCGTAGTTGCCCAGCTGATAGATGGTTTTCTGAAAAGCCGCAGTGGCGGCGAAGGCGGGCTGGGCTTTATGGGCTATTTTGCGGTAGTAATGGTCGCTGAAATTGTCTTTGGTATCGCGGCCTCCGCCATCGTGGCGTGGTTTTCACGCTATCGCGAATATCGGGCAGATGAAGCCGGTGCCCGTCTGGCCGGAACCGGCGCCATGGTGAGTGCGTTGGCCAGGCTGAAGTCTGAAACCCAGTTGCCTGACCAGATGCCCGATACATTGCGCGCCATGGCCATCACCAAAGGGCAAACCCGCTCGCTGATAGAACGCGTGTTTGCCAGCCACCCGCCTCTGGATGATCGCATTCGCGCCCTCCAGGAAGCTTCATATCGTAACAAGTAACGTCACCGCGGTGACCGCCTAGGCAAAAATGCCCACCCTGGATGGTGGGCGTTTTGTTGATTAAGCCTCCTCTGTTACCTGTGAACCAGCCACCCGGAACCCGGCTGCGCTCAGCATTGGCGCAAGCGTCACGGCACCTTCACGCAGCGTCACCTCTAGCGTGGCGAACTCCCGACGTAGCGGATAATCCGCACGGCAAAGATCAAAGGCTTTACCCGCACTGTGCTGGCGCATTTCCCGCTTTAAACGCTGATCATCACGGCGCGGGTCGTAAACCGCGCGGATACACAGTCGCAATGCCTCTTCTGTTGGCATGGCCTGCTGCAGGATCAGCCCACCAAGCGGCGGTAACGGGCAGATATCCTCCAGCGTCAGCGGGCTTTCGCGGCCCAGATGTTTGGCCAGGGCATGATGAATCATCAGGCTGCCGCGCAGTTTTCCATCCAGGCTGTAACCTGCCACGTGCGGCGTCGCCAAGGCAGCCATGCTGTGCAACTGAGGGTCAATCACCGGTTCCCCTTCCCATACATCAAGCACCGCTGTCAGGTCACCCTGCTCGCTCAGCCGCTTGCTCAGGGCTGTACTGTCCAGGCAATCGCCTCGCCCCGCATTCAACACCAGGGTGCCGGGTTGAAGGATGGCCATTCGTTCAGCATTTAGCAGATGATGGGTTGCGTGCTGGCCTTCAGTCACCAGGGGCGTATGCAGGCAAAGAACATCACAGTGGCGAAGCAGCGTTTCCAGTGGTTCAACGTCCAGCCCCGCTTCCCGCTCGGCCCTCGGCGGGTCGCATGCCAGCGTAGCCACGCCCAGCGCCTTAAGACGTGCCAGCAGACGGCTACCGACGTTACCCAGCCCCACCACGCCAACACGGCGTTCTCTCAACGCCCAACCCTGGTTCTCGGCCTCGTTGAGCAAACTTGCCAGCACATAGTCAACAACGGCATGAGCGTTACAGCCTGGCGCACTGGCAAAGTGGATATGCCGACGCGCCAGGTAAGCCGTATCTACATGGTCGGTACCGATCGTACACGTGCCTACAAATCGAACGTTGCTGCCTTCCAGCAAGGCCTCATTGACCTGAGTCACCGAGCGCACAATCAGAGCGTCGGCATCGCGCACATGATGGGCCTGAATGTCACGGCCCGGAAGACGTATCACCTCGCCAAATTCTGCAAAACAGACATCGCTGGCAGGGATATTGGCATCAACGACAAGTTTCATAGCGTTTTTCATCTTGAGCTTTACAATGGGTGGCTTGCTGCTTGATCGGCAATAAAACGCGCCGGCAGGTGGAACAGAACAAACAAGAGGGCAAGGTGTGATCGTACGCTGGGAAACCGACCATGACTATGTGCTGGTGCACATTCATCAGGATATGTTTGGCGACTGGATTTTCAGTCGCGCCTGGGGGCAGATTGGCACCCAGTTCGGCGGGCTGAAGCACCAGCTGGCAGATACCCGCGAACAGGCCAGAATGTGGCTCGATGATGAAAGCACCATTCAGGCCTCCCGCGGTTTCCATAAGGTATTGGATGTTACCGATGACTCCCCGGAGGGTCAGGCAGCCATGCGTCAGCTTTCACTGCTGGATGCTATCTAAGGTTTTCCCTTAAACCAGATAGCGGCGGCCATCGCGCAGATAGGCAGGCTTCGCCGGTTCAGGTTCCGGCGGGTCGGCCATAAGCGCTGCCAACGCCGCCTGATCCAGCCAACCCCGCGCGTCAAGCCAGGCGGCCAGCCGCCGGGCATCAAACCCCCGGTCCAGCTCTGCGCCCTTCTCATCGGCCAGCACAGGTATACGCTGCGCATAACGCGCCATCAAGTTGTCATCCTCGCTGATCTCGATCGGCGTCAACGTAACCGGCTGATTAGCCAGCTGACGCACCAGCGCATGGAGCTGGTCACACAGATGACAACCTTGCGTGGTGTAGAGCCGTAGTTGAATCACGCAGCCTCCCTATGACGCAGTACAAAGACATGATGCAGATTACTGCGGCGCTGAAAATCAGGATCAAAGGTCTGCGCTGAAATATCTTCCACCACGAATTCTTCCCGCAGGGTGTCATCCAGCACAAAGCGACGCTGATTATTGGAAAATACCAGGGCACCTTGAGGCATCAGGCGTGCCATGGCCAAACGCACCAATTGCGGGTGATCCCGCTGGATATCCAGGGTATCACGCATTTTTTTCGAGTTGGAAAACGTCGGTGGATCCATGAAAATCAGGTCAAACTGAGTACCCGCTGTTTCCAGCCATTTGAAACAGTCATCACGCATCACACGGTGACGGCTGGGATCGAGTCCATTAAGAGCAAAGTTATCCTGCGCCCACGCCAGATACGTGTTCGACATATCCACGCTGACGCTATCACTGGCACCGCCAAGCGCGGCATGCACCGTGGCTGACGCGGTGTAGCAGAACAGGTTCAGAAAGCGCTTACCCTCGGCCATTTCGCCCAGCAGACGCCGCACAGGGCGGTGATCCAGAAACAGTCCGGTATCCAGATAATCCCGTAAGTTCACCCAAAGGCGCGCCTCACCTTCGCACACTTCAAAGCGCTCCCCGCTTGCATCGCGCTTTTGATATTGCGCCTTGCCAGCCTGGCGTTCACGCTGTTTGACGTAAATTCGACTGGCGTCCACGTCCAACGCTCGCGGCAGGATTTCCAACGCATCAAACAGGCGTTTCTGGGCCTGCGAAGCATTGACGGAACGCGGTGGCATGTATTCTTGGACGTGGATACGGTCGCCATAGATATCAATTGCCAGAGCAAACTCCGGCATATCCGCATCATATAAGCGATAACAGCTTTCACCGCTTTGCTTAAGCCATTTTTTCAGGCGCTTCTGATTCTTTTTAAGCCGGTTGGCGAACATCTGAGCATTGTCAGATAGCGTGCGCTCTGAAGGCACGCTGACAGCACCATTGACAGGTGTATGCTCGCCTTCATGCATTGAATGTTCGCGAACCTGGGCACTTTGCGGCGCCCCAGTAGGTTCTTCCGTAAACTCTCCAGCCGGTTCTCCTTTATGCTCTCGATTATCGGTGACAGTTCCGATATCCATGATCAGGAGCTTGGTATCCAGAGGGCCGTTTTTCATGGCGTACTGTTTATGAGCACGCATCCCCAAACGGTGGCCAAGATCCGGGTTGCCGGTAAACACGGCCAGTGTCCAGCCAGGAAAAAGGCTTTTAGTTTTTTCGCCGAGGGTGGCATAAAGACCGACCAGTTCGGGCAATTCGCCCAACCGCTCGCCATACGGCGGGTTGGTAATCAAAAGACCCGATGTTGCGGTGAGGGTTTCAGGGCGCTCCAGCTGGGCCATGCCTTGCCCGTGAAACGTAATCAGAGCAGGTATACCCGCCCGCATGGCGTTGGCTTTGGCGGCTGACAAGGCGGCCGGACTCTGATCGAAGCCAAACAGCGCGTTCTTGCAGCGCTTACGCCCGATACTGGCACGTGCCTGCGCTTCACGCTGCAACTCCTGCCAGACGTCTTGATCATGACGCGCCCAGCCATGCAGCCCAAATCGCTTTCGATTCAGGTTTGGCGCCTGGTCGGCGGCAATCAGGGCAGCCTCGATCAACAGAGTGCCTGCGCCGCACAAGGGGTCAATCAGCGGCTCACCTGCCTTGGCGCGCGCCAGCCATCCCGCACGCACCAGCAACGCAGCGGCGAGGTTTTCCTTAAGTGGCGCATGCCCTACATCAAGACGGTACCCACGCCGGTGTAAACTCTCACCGGACAGATCAATGCCTAACGTCAGATTATTGCGGTGCAGGTTGGCATAAAGGCGAATATCAGGCAATTTGGTGTCAACCTGCGGCCGACTGGCACCGGCCAGAGCCAGCGCGTCTACCACACCATCTTTGACCGTCTGAGCGCCGAACCGGGTATGGCGAATATGGTCACTGCGCCCGTGAAAATCCACGGCCAGGGTTTTACCTGATGCGATATGCTCAGCCCAGGGCACGACTGTCACCGCTGATAGTAATTGCGCTGCGGTATCCACCATCGGCGTTCGTGCGAGCACCAGAATGACGCGGTTTGCCAGTCGTGACCACAGGCATAGTCGATAGGCTGTGGCAAGGCTGGCACGCACATAAATACCCGCAACCGTCGTTTTTCCAGGCGTGGCTCCCAGCTGGATCAGTTCTTCCTCGAGCAACTGCTCGATCCCCTTTGGGCAGGTGACCAACAGTTCCAGCTCATCGGTGTGGTGTTGCTCTGTCATAGTCGCTCAATCATCGTAGCAGTCGTCTTAAAGGGTGATCACGGCGGTGTGTCTACCGCGATATTACTATTTATGGCAAATTCGTGTAGTTCTTATGACAATTTAATGGTCGACAAAGACCACCATCATGGTCTAACAATAAAAGGGTAGCTACTTTATAACGCATGCGTTTCCTGTCGTGGGGGTTGAACATAAGCTTTATCCTGTTTGAGACCCATGACATGCAGAGGGCTTTGAAAAGTAAATTTTATTGACTGCAGATTTTTTCTGGACATTTTTTGTTCAACAATTCTAACGGTGGCGTTATGCGAAAAACCTTGTTCGCCACATGCAGTCAGGTCGTTTTGCAACTTGGCAATACTTGCTTGAAGCGAGATCTGCCTGACAGAGATGCACTGCGACAGAGTGGTATGTTGCCCTGTTCAGCACGTGAGTGCCTGACTTAACCAGCAACAACGTCATTCACTTTTCAGGCCAGCTCACGAAATAGTATTTTTTTGCTATTTCTTATCAAAGGCTTTCATTAAAGAGGTTAGCCAATGAAACGACAAAAACGTGATCGCTTTCAACGGGCTTATGTTCACGGCTATAAGGCAGGCGTAACGGGTCGCTCCCGCGACGATTGCCCCAGTCAAGATATCAATTTACGTGAATATTGGATGAGTGGCTGGCGTGAAGGACGCGGCGACCAATGGAGTGGATTGACGGGGGTTTCCGGCATTCACAAAAATCCCATGGTGATGGCCTGATCCACAGTTAAAGTGAGTCTATCACTTTGGTGTCTGAAGCCTGCTTTTACGGCAGGCTTTTTGTTGCCTGGTGAATAGTCGTCTGGCGAATTGTCGTCTAGTGAGTTATCTGGACGTGTTATCCGCATCGCTCGCCAACGCACGTGCACAGGTACTGATTAACCCAGGCCCCTGATAGATAAGCCCTGAATAAAGCTGCACCAGATCAGCCCCCGCCACCAGTTTCTGCCGAGCCGCATCACCACTGTCGATGCCACCTACGCCAATAATCGGCAACCTAGGCAAATGCTGACGCAGTAAGCGAATCACCCTGTTCGATGCCTCAAATACCGGTTTTCCAGATAAACCGCCAGCTTCCTGTGATTGTGGATCTCCTTCCACCGCCTTGCGGTCAATTGTCGTATTCGTCGCAATCACCCCATCAAAGCCATTACGTTCAATGCTCTGGGCGACTAGCGCCACTTCGTCTTCCTGCATATCCGGGGCAATTTTGACTAACAAAGGCACACAGCGACCTTCACTGGCAACATCCAGCTCCGTCGCACGCGCTCTGATCGGCCCCAGCAAAGCATCCAGCTGTTCACCAAACTGCAGGGTTCGCAAGCCTGGCGTATTGGGCGAAGAAATATTCACTGTGATGTAATCCGCCACCTCATGCACCGCTTCAAGGCACGTCAGGTAATCCGATAAAGCCTCTTCTACCGACGTCGTGAGATTTTTGCCGATATTGATGCCGATAATGCCGTCAAAACGACGTTTCCTGACCTGCCTGACCAGATGGGCTACCCCTTTATTGTTGAACCCGAAGCGATTGATGATGGCGTCGTGCGCCGCCAGACGAAAAAGGCGCGGCTTGGGGTTGCCTGGCTGCGGCTTTGGCGTCACGGTGCCAACTTCAATGAAACCAAACCCCAGCGCCCCTAAGGCATTCAGGTGATCAGCATTTTTATCAAGACCGGCCGCCAGCCCAACACGATTAGGAAAACGCAGTCCCATCAACTCAACCGGGTCGTCAACGCGCGGCCCAGCAAGTCGCTGCGCAGCGCCTACGCGGTCTAATGCATCCAGCATGCCCATGGCCAGCGTATGAGACGTTTCAGGGTCGAGGCGAAAGAACAAAGGGCGAATAGCGCGGTACATGGTTTTTCCAGGTTCAGTTCTGTCAGGGTCAGTTCTTTCAGACATGATTGCTTGGGGCACGGTTTTTTTAAGGCAAACAGCAAGCGGGCAATATTATAGCGTAAAGTCAACGCAAGAGACACGAAATGGCGTCATGGCACAGCGCTGATAAAAAACGCCGTGCCCGGCTAGCCGGACACGGCGTTATAACCGCTTGATCGTTTATTGGAGAAGCGGTTTAAGTCTCACTGTCACTCTCGGCAAGATCAACCAGTTCACGTACCGCTACCGCAAACAGGGCAAAGCCGCTTTCACTACCACTGCGTACTTCCTCAATCAGACGGCACCAGCGGCGGTGCAGCTCCGCGTGCTGATCGAGCCACTGCGATACACGCTCGTCAACGTCGTGAGCACCCGTTTCAAGCTTCAGCACACTGGTTGTCAGTGCCAGTTGCTGACGATCAATATCGTCACGGAAGGTTTCGCGTGCCTGAGCCTGCCAGGTATCACGCACATCAAGCTGCGTTACCTTTTGAATCATCCAGGGGAGTTCCAGACGGCTACCCACTTCGTAAAACACCTCAGCAACGCGCTGGGGTTTTTCATTGGTAGTGCGTGCTGCCAGAATAATACCCAGCCCTGCATACAGGCTCGGCGCTGCGGCAACGCTGGAGGCCAACGACTCGGGAACCCCGGCTTCCAGCAGTTCTTCGCGGCGCTGCTGCCAGCTATCCAGCTCTTCACCACTGAGCAGCTCACCAATGCCTTCCTGAAGCTGGGCAAGGCGCGGACCAAAGTATTCCACCATATCCTGAGTGGAAAGCCCCATATGCTGGCGCAGGAACCAACGGGTCGCGCGTCGGATCATGCGCATCAGGTCCATCATCATGCCGTACTGCACATCGCTGGCAACGATGTTATCCAGGGCTTCGATTTCCGCCCACAGGCTGGATAAATTAAAGCTATCACGCGCAACGATATAAGCGCGGGTAATGTCGGCACGGCCCGCACCGGTGGAATCTATCAAGCGGCGCATAAAGACGACGCCCATATGATCCACCAGGTCATTGGCTACCTGGGTGGCAACAATTTCCCGCTTCAGGCGGTGCTCATACATCTCGGTGCGATAATTATCCACCAGCGGCTGCGGGAACAGGCGCTCAAGGTGACGATGGATATAGGGGTCGTCAGGCACATCAGAGACAATAAGGTCGCCTTTGAGTGTGCTTTTTGCATACGAGATCAAGACAGACATTTCTGGCAGGCTCACGCCTTGCCCACTACCGGCGCGCTCCTTCAATTCCTCATCATTGGGAAGGAACTCCAGTTCGCGATCAATCTGGCCCACTAGTTCAAGCTCGCTAATAAAACGGCGGTAGGGTCCAATCCCCTGCTGTGAAATCCGTGCTGACAGATCCAGCGCCTGGGTCTGACGGTAATTATCCAGAATCACCAGATCCGCGACTTCATCGGTCATCTCGGCAAGCAGCTGATTACGCTGTTTTTCGGTCATGTCACCACGTTTAACCACTTCATCAATCAGAATCTTGATGTTGACTTCGTGGTCTGAGCAGTTGACACCACCCGCGTTATCAATGAAATCCGTGTAGACAAGCACACCCTTGGCAGCGGCTTCCATCCGCCCACGCTGGGTCAAGCCGAGGTTACCGCCTTCACCCACCACGCGGCAATTAAGCTCGCCACCGTTAATGCGCAGCGCATCGTTGGCTTTGTCACCGACATCGGCATCCGTCTCCTCGGAGCTCTTCACGTAGGTGCCGATACCACCGCTCCATAACAGGTCTACCTTTGCCTTAAGAATGGCGCGAATCAGGTCATTAGGGGCCAGCTGCGACTCGCTGATTCCCAACACATTCTGCATCTGCGGCGTAATGGCAATCGATTTTGCATTCCGGCTGAAAATACCGCCACCTTCGGAAATCAATGATTTATCAAAGTCTTCCCAGCTGGAGCGCGGCATATCAAACAAACGCTGACGTTCAGTAAACGTCGAGGCGGCGTCAGGGGTCGGGTCAACAAAAATATGTAGATGGTTGAAAGCACCGACGAGTTGAATATGCTCGGAAAGCAGCATGCCGTTACCGAACACGTCACCCCCCATATCCCCTACGCCCACAACAGTGAAGTTTTCACGTTGGGTGTTCAGACCAAGGTTACGGAAATGACGCTCTACGGATTCCCAGGCACCGCGTGCAGTGATGCCCATTTTCTTGTGGTCGTAACCGTTGGCGCCCCCTGAGGCAAAAGCGTCGCCCAGCCAATGGCCGTATTCCAGCGAGATTTCATTGGCGATGTCGGAGAAGGTTGCCGTGCCTTTATCAGCGGCGACGACCAGGTAAGCATCATCATCATCGTGACGAACCACGTTTTCAGGCGGTACAACATCGCCGCCCACCAGATTATCTGTTACATCCAACAAGGCGCGAATAAAGGTTTTGTAGCAGGCAATTCCTTCTTTCTGCAGTGTCTCGCGATCGGCATTTTCAGGCATGCGCTTACAGACAAAGCCACCTTTTGCGCCCACCGGAACAATAACCGCGTTTTTCACCTGCTGCGCTTTGACCAGACCCAAAACCTCAGTACGGAAGTCTTCCCGGCGATCCGACCAGCGCAAGCCACCGCGGGCCACTTTACCGCCGCGCAGGTGAACCCCTTCCACTCTGGGTGAGCAGACGAAAATTTCATACGCCGGGCGCGGTTTGGGCATTCCCGTGACTTTGGACGGCTCAAGCTTGTAGGCGATGTAATCCTTGAAACGCCCCTTCTCATTCAGCTGATAGTAATTGGTACGCAGCGTCGCCTGAATCAGTTCAACAAAGCGGCGCATCAGCTGGTCATCGTTCAGGCTGGCCACCTGCTCAAGATGCTCATTGATTCTTGCAAGGCATGCAGAACCATCGCGATCTTCCGATTGCGGATCAAAACGCAGGCGGAAAAGCTCGACCAACTCAACGGTAATGTCGGGATAACTCGCCAACGTAGACGCAATATAGTTTTGCGACATTCCGAAACGAATCTGTTTCAGATAACGCGAATAGCCACGCAGCATGGCAACTTCACGCCAGTCCAGGTTGGCACCAATAATCAAGCGGTTAAAGACATCATTATCCGCTTCACCAGCCCAGATGTGCTTGAATGCTTCTATAAACGACTCACGCATCTCACTCAAGCTGACGTCAGCGCCGCTGTGTTCCAGCTCGAAATCGTGAATCCAGTAATTTTCATTGGGAGCATGAATTTCGTATGGGCGCTCACCGATAACGCGCAGCCCCAGGTTTTCCATCATGGGCAGCACATCGGAAAGCGGAATCTGCGATTCTCGATGGAAAAGCTTCAGATTGACGCCCCCGGCCTGCTCTTCCAACGGCCGATAAAGCGATAGTGCCAGATCATCGCCGTTATCCAGCGCCAGCAGATGCTGCACATCAAAGACACCCGTGCGCGCACTGAAATCTTCCCGGTAACTGGCAGAGAATGCGCTGCTGAAACGCTCCATCAGATGGTTGGCTTTTTCCTCGCCAAAGCCCTCCACCATGGCGGATTGCAACTCGTCTTTCCAGCTGCGCGCCAGCTGCGAGACTTTCTTTTCCAGCCGTTTGAGATCAAACGCGCTGGGCTTGTCGCCATTGAAACGCAGAATCAGCTGAATACGCGCCAGTACGGATTCGGAAAGATAAGTGTTGAAGTCCCCAAAGTGGGCATCCATTTCTTCGCACAGCAGGCTTTGAATGCGCTGGCGCAAATCGGTGGAGAACACATCGCGCGGCACAAACACCATGCACGAATAAAACTTGCCGCTGACATCCGCACGCACGAACAGACGTACCTGGCGGCGCTCCCGAATACTGAGAATTCCCAGTGCCGTGCCAGCCAGAGATTCTGTCGGCGTCTGGAACAGATCATCACGTGGATAAACTTCCAGCACCTGCAAAAGCTGTTTTCCGTTATGGCCTTGCGGATTGAAGCCCGCGATATCCATGACCGCTTTAAGCTTGCGGCGTAACAACGGAATATTACGTGGCGACTCATTGTAAACGGTTGCGGTAAACAGGCCGAAGAAGCGGCGTTCACCAGTGACATTACCATCATCGTCATAACGGTCGACGGCAATGTAGTCAGGATAGGTGGGGCGATGCACACGAGAATGATGTGCACTCTTGGCAAACGACAACAACTGGGGTACGAGGACGTAGTTGTTATTCTCGTCAACCCCCTGCTCAGTACGAATACGTTCGCAGTAACACGGGTTATTCAAACGGAAAACACCCATAACACTGTCGTTGTCACGGACCAGTTCCCCATCCTGAAGCGTGTACTCGTCATACCCCAGAAAAGTGAAATTGTCTTTTAATAGCCATTCAAGAAATGCAATGGCTTCTTCGTGGTCATCTGGGTCAATCTGCGGCGGGCAGACCTTTTCGAGCTCTTGAATAGCGTCACGAGTTCTCGCGCACATGGCGTCGTAGTCACTGACTGCGGTTCGCACATCACGCAGAATGTCCTGCAGGTTCCGCTCGATTGTCGCCAACGCCTCTCGATCTGAGTGACGATCCACTTCGATGACGATCAGCGATTCACGATCGGCCGGCGCATTCTCATCCCCCGGCGAGGCCAGTTTTTTAAGCTGATGCTGCGCATCTCGCCCAACGGCGAATACGGCATTTTGGATGGCATGAACGGTCAATCCATGGCGATTTAACTCCATGCGTACCGAATCAACCAGAAAAGGCATGTCAACATGCAGCACTGCAACAAACGTATGCGTGGACTGCCAGCCATGCTCCTCAAAATCCGGGTTGAATACCGCTACCTTAGGGCTTTCAGGCTCGTGGTGTTGCAGAAACTGCCAGATAGATAAGGTTGCGCCGTACAGATCATCCAGATGCCGATCAATGAGATCCTCGACAGGCACAGTGGCATAGAACTGGCGTGCAAAAGCATCAACCGCGGCCGCTCTGGTGGGTTCCAGGCGCGATTCCAGTCGTTCCTTTAACTGTTTAAGAAGATCCTGACGACTCTCTTCAATCGCAATATAATGCATTCATCACCTCGACTGCCAAGGCCGTTATCGGCCAAAACGAAGATCGTTAGCTGTTAAGCCACTGAAGTTACAAGCTTACTCGACCTATCAGGACAACCCCAGCCAACTAGCGTATTGCTCATAACGCATGCCAATTGTGCATTGTTATTCATGCGCTAAACGAATCAAGCATCAGAAACAACCCGGCCGTAAACCCAGTCGCCCTAACACCCTCCCGCTGAGCCAGTTATTCACTGTGTAAATTGCTATTAACGACGCGTTAACAGCACACCACATTCCATATGGTCGGTAAATGGAAACTGGTCAAACAGTGCCAGTCGCTCCATGCGATGCGTCTGCGTCAGTATGGCCAGATTTTCCGCCAGTGTCGCAGGATTACAGGAAATATACACAATCGACGGGTAACGACTCAGCTGACGGCAGCTGGCCTCATCCAGCCCGGCACGGGGTGGATCGACCAATACTGTTGAAAAGTTATAGCTATCGAGTGCCATCTCTGCCACTCGGCGGCCATGCTTTTCTCCTTTTAGCGCCTGCGCAAACTCTTCCGCCGACATGCGCCCTACCTGGGCGTTGGTAATGCCGTTAGCGTCAAAGTTAACATTGGCGCTGGCGACTGAGGTACGTGAGATTTCAGTGGCCAGTACGCGCCTAAAATTTTCCGCCAGCGCTACCGTGAAGTTTCCATTACCACAATATAGCTCAACCAGGTCATTTTCGTGACTACCCGCCGTGGCCGACCGGGCCCAACTGAGCATTTTCTGGCAGACCTGGGCGTTTGGCTGAGTAAAACTATTCTCTACCTGCTGGTAGTGGAACTGATGGCCATCTACCTGCAAGACTTCCCATACGTAGTCACGCGTTAGAACTTTACGCTGCTTGCGCGAGCGGCCAATGATCATAACCCCTAGCGCCTGCTCCAGCGCTCGTGCCTCCTGTTCCCACGCGTCTCCCAACGGGCGATGATAAATCAGAGTAACCAGCGCTTCGCCGGACAAGGTGGTCAGGAATTCCACCTGAAAAAGGCGATGACGCAACTCATGGCTGGCCAACAGGGCATTGCGCAGCCGTGGCATCAGGGCATTGATGGCGGCGCTGGCGACCAGATATTGATCCAGACGGACAACACGCTTATTGCCCGGGTCAGCCGGATCAACCTCAAACATGGCATAAAAGAGGTCATCGCCTTCATGCCAGATGCGAAACTCACAGCGCTGGCGGTAGTGGCTCGGGGGAGATTCCATGACCTCCAATGGTGGTGGCGAAAACGTCGCCAACAGGTTTTCAAGCGTATCGCGCTTAGCGGCTAACTGCTCGCTATAGCGCTCTGGCTCAACCACAGGAATAGCCAAAGGTAAGCTCCTTTTCTGATCGACTGAAAGGATTGATAATAAAAGATGGATACATCAGCCAACGGGGCTGGAAACACGCTCTGCCCTAACTGTCTCCAGTATCCAGGGCCAGCAGCTGAGGTGTCTTGAACCCATAATTGGCAAGCCCTGCTTGAAATGCTGACCCCGACGCCGTGGTGAAACTGCGGTTATCCGCCGCGTCTGTATGGAAAGAGCCACACACCTGACCCACACGGCGAGCAATGGCAGCGCCGGAGTCTACCCAGTTCAACGTCACCGGTGAAAGTTTTTTAAGCCAGGGAAGCATCAAAGGAAAATGGGTACACCCCAGCACGACCGTATCCATCGGCTGAGCGGCGTTCGCTGCCTGCCATAACGGCGAAAGGGTTGCATTTATACGCGTCGGGTTGGGTGCATGACCGCCAAGCAAACGCTCAGCCTCCACCACCAGTGCATCTGCTGCTACACGGGTAATCTGACAATCCTGAGCAAAGCTATCAATCAACTGCTGTGTGTAAGGACGTCTGACCGTTGCTGACGTCGCTAACAGAGCAATATGGCGCGTCTGAGAAATGGCCGCAGCCGGTTTAATTGCTGGCACCGTTCCCACAACAGGGATCGTTAAGACAGCGCGTAGCTGTTCAAGCGCCAGAGTACTGGCCGTATTACAGGCCACCACCAATACGCAGGGCTGACAGGCGGCAACAGCGGCAAGGCATACGCTGACAATGCGTTCGGTCAGTTCGGCATCGTTGCGGACCCCGTAAGGCAACCACGCATTATCACAGGCATAACAGAACGCTGCTTTAGGATAAATATGACGCAGCGCCTTAGCCACAGATAGGCCACCAACGCCAGAATCAAAAATTAAAATGGGGCCAACCATCGTGAGCTGCTCTTACATGGATAAGAAAAACGGGCGCATAAAAAAACGGAGCGGCCAGTGTAGCACGCTCCGTTGTTGGCAAGGAAAGTGGTAAGTACCACTGGCACTGATCATTCAGCGCCGCTCCAAACCAGTACGTCATGTCATTAACCAGACGCCACTAAATTTAGACAACAGGCACTTCAGCACCTTTCAGCTCGGCATACAGTTCCGGGTAAGCCTGCTGCAAACGCTCAAGCTCCTTTTCAGCCCCTTCTGGCAAGGCCTCACGCAAGGCTTCGACATCGTCTTCACCAAAGTGCTTGTCTACCAGCGGAAAGAGCGCTTCACGCTCCTGACGCAGATAAGCGCGGTGAGCCTCGAGGTATGCTTTCAAGTCATCAGCAAAGCGGTCCATCGGGACCACCATATCCATCAGCACTGTATCAATATCAGACGAGAGCTTCTCAAGACGAGGCTTGAGTTTGCGATAGTCGTCCAGCATGTTTTCTATTTTAGACACCTGATCAGGTACTTTAGCCTCCAAGCGCTCAACGAAGACACGCTCCAATGGCGCTGTAAAACCCTCCATGTAAGCCAGAATATAGTCTGTTACTTCGCGCATTAATTGGAAGTTAGGACGCTCCCCTTGCTCAAGTGTCTTGTGTTTCAGCTGCAAGACATGGAGCATTCGCGCCATATTGGCATGATCCAGACGCAATTGGTTTAGCATGTTGCCGTCTCCTTTTCATCTCAGGCTTGCCGCTGGGGTGAGGCCAGTGACATGCGATCATCGCTGGAAAAACAGAAGTCCTTATACACCAGCGTTTTTGTTAGATTTCGTTAATCGCGGACAAAACGCAAGCAGTTTAACAAGGGTTTGTCGTGAATGACCATTATATTAGAGTCTGTTGACATTTCATTCACGGCCACACTGGTGAAACGTCAATAGACCCTAACCTGATGAAGCCTGTATTACCAACGTCAGCTTTTTAATGACAGCCACCAGCGTCATTTTGTTCACATTAGCCAATGGAGCCGTGATGGACCTGTTTACCAACGCCACAGAATCTGCCAGTGATGCCCCACTGGCCTACCGCATGCGCCCGAACACACTGGACGACTACATTGGCCAGCAAGCCCTGGTGGGCGCGGGAAAGCCATTGCGCCAGATGGCCGAGTCGGGTGTCATCCGCTCAATGATCTTGTGGGGCCCTCCTGGCGTGGGCAAAACCACGCTGGCGGAAATTCTCGCACGCGCATCCGATTCACATCTGGAAAGCCTGAGCGCTGTCATGGCGGGCGTGAAAGATATCCGCAGCGTCTTGGAACGCGCACAACACAGAGCAGGCGCACAGGTCATTCTGTTTCTGGATGAAATTCATCGTCTTAATAAATCACAACAGGATGCCCTGCTGCCGCATGTGGAATCCGGCCTGCTGACGCTTATAGGAGCCACCACTGAGAACCCTTCCTTTGAGGTTAACTCGGCGCTGCTGTCTCGCGCTCGGGTCTATGTCCTGAAGCCGTTGAGTGAGATCGAGCTGGTTGCGGTGTTACGTCAAGCGCTTGCAAACCCCAAACGAGGCCTTGGTCAGCGAAATATTCAGGTGGATCAGGAGGTTCTGGATATGCTGGCTCATGCCAGTGCAGGCGATGCCCGTCGGGCGCTAGGGTTACTGGAAACCGCCTGTGATTTTACTGAACACATTCAGGGGCAGGAGTACCTGGGAAAAGCAGCGCTGGCGGACGTGATAGGCCATCAGGCGAGTGCCTTCGATAAACAGGGAGACGCTTATTACGATTTACTGTCAGCCCTGCATAAATCCGTGCGTTCGTCTCGACCGGATGCGGCGCTTTTGTACATGGCGCGATTTATTCAAGGGGGCGGAGACCCGCTGGATATCGTACGTCGTCTGGCGGCGATTGCGTCTGAAGATGTCGGCAATGCCGACCCACGCGCCTTGCCTCTGGTCATGGCAGCCTGGGATGCCTATCTACGACTCGGCGATTACGAAGGGCAACGTGCCATTGCTCATGCGGTGATTCATCTTGGCGTGGCACCTAAAAGCAACCGGATTGATCAGGCATGGAAGGCAGCCCAGCAGTATGTGCGCCAACAACCTGAAGTCGAGGTTCCCCACTATTTGCGCAATGCGCCTACCAAACTCATGGAGCAGCTCGGTCATGGCCATGGTTACCGATATGCCCATCACGAACCGAATGGTTACCCAGCAGGTAGTGATCACGATTGCTGGCCAGAAGCACTCCCGCGTGCATCGTTTTATCAACCCAGTTCCCATGGCCAGGAAAAACGTTTTGCCGACATCATGGCATGGCGTGAAGCACAGGACAGCGATGCCGACAAAGGAGGGAAGACCTCAAACTAACCTAAAAAAACAACCCAACCATCTTTTTTACTGCCCTTCACGGATGACATCCACACCGTCCGGGATAGTAAACGTGAAACGCTCATCGGGAATGTCAGCGTTCTGGCGAATAGCGCTGAAGATAATCGCCGTTCGCTGCCCTGTGCTGTCGGTCATCCAAAGCTCTGTTAACGTATCCCCCTCAAACATCAGGTTGAGTTCTTCAAAAAGCGTATCAGCTGTTGAAGGAACCAGGGTAAAAACATCTTCATCCGTATTTTCATGGTAAACGTCGTAGCTGGCTGTCAAGTCACTGATATCGCCGGAGAGCAGCAAGGCCGGGGTGTGGGTAACGCGCTCATCCACCGCCTGAACGGTCACCTGTTCAAGGTCAGGATCATACAGGTACACGTCGTCACCGTCAGATACTACGGTCTGCGCATAAGGGGCTGCCACTTCCCAGCGCAACAGGCCAGGGCGAGCGAGCCACATTTCTCCGTTAGCTTCCTGCAGGCGCTCACCGCTGCCATCAAGAATCTTCTGTTCAAAACTGGCGTGGTAGGTTTCAAGCGGCTCAAGACGCTCACTCAAACGCTCGGCAGCATCGCTGGCAAGACTATCCGCGCTTACCATCAGACCTAACGCGCTGGCGGCCAGCATCAGCGCAAACGGTCGTTGTTGAGTCACCTCGCTCATGCCCTCTGAGCCGTTGACAGCAGCGCTTCCCGTCTTGTTGTCCATGAAAACCTTATTAGTACGAAACATAGCGATTTCCTTTATCTGCTGGGTGGGCGAACATTCGCCGATAATCACGTTGTTGTGATCTCAGACGCACACCGCGCCGCAAGGTTTCACCTGCGGCGCGGTTTTCTTGGTGTTTGCACGATTGATGTAGGTGGGGTTGCGTACGGTTAGTGGCCGGTGGGTGGGCCTGCCAGTACCTCACGCTGACCATTGGTGCCCATGGAGGACACTACACCAGCACTTTCCATCGCATCCACCAGGCGAGCAGCACGGTTGTAACCAATTTTGAAGCGCCGCTGTACGGCAGAAATCGACGCTTTCCGTGTTTCGGTCACAAACTGCACCGCTTCATCGTAAAGTGCGTCCTGTTCGGCATCGTCACCATCGGCGCCTTCGGCCTCAAGCCCCGCCAGCGCATCGGCCGTCACTCCACCGGTGAGGATTTCCTCAATATATTCAGGCTCCCCGCGCAGTTTCCAGTCTTCCACCACGCGATGGACTTCGTCATCATCGACAAAGGCACCATGCACACGGGCAGGAGGCCCTGAACCAGCAGGCAGGTAAAGCATATCACCATGACCGAGCAGGCTTTCGGCCCCACCCTGATCAAGAATCGTGCGTGAATCGATTCGAGACGACACCTGAAAGGCCATCCGCGACGGAATATTGGCTTTGATCAAGCCAGTGACAACATCCACGGAAGGCCGCTGGGTCGCAAGAATAAGATGAATCCCTGCTGCCCTTGCCTTCTGTGCCAGTCGCGCAATCAACTCTTCTACTTTCTTGCCGACAATCATGAACATATCGGCAAATTCATCAATTACCACGACGATATAGGGCAGCTTTTCAAGCACCGGAGGCGCCTGATGCATTTCCCAGGGCTGTGGCTCCCACAGCGGGTCAGCCACCTGTGCGCCCGCTCGGCCAGCCTCATCCAGGCGTGCGTTGAAGCCCGCAATATTGCGTACCCCCATGGCGGCCATCAGCTTATAGCGGCGTTCCATTTCCGCCACACACCAGCGCAGGCTGTTAGCGGCTTCTTTCATATCGGTAACCACCGGCGCCAGCAAATGCGGAATTCCGTCGTACACGGAGAGTTCCAGCATTTTGGGGTCTACCATGATCAAGCGCAGCTCGTCCGGCGTTGCCTTGAGCAACATCGACACCAGCATGGCGTTCACCCCAACGGATTTACCAGAGCCGGTCGTACCCGCCACCAGCAGGTGAGGCATCTTACCCAGATTAGCGACCACCGGCCCGCCACCGATATCCTGTCCTAACGCCATGGTAAGCGGTGAGGTTTCCTGCTGATAGACATCCGAGTCAACCACTTCGCGCAGGCGGATCATGGCGCGGTTGGGGTTGGGAATCTCGATCCCCACGGTTGGGCGGCCGGGAATCACTTCAACCACACGCACGCTTTTCACCATCAGCGAGCGCGCCAGGTCTTTGGCAAGATTGCTGATCTTGGAGACTTTCACCCCGGCGGCGGGCTTGATTTCAAAGCGCGTGATGACCGGCCCAGGCCAGGTATCCACGACGTCAGCCTTGACCCCATACTCTTTCAGGCGTACTTCCAGCAGTTCGGCCATATCGGCCAGTTGCTCTTCGCTGTAGTTCGGCTTCTGTGGCTCTGGTGGTGTCAGCAAACGCAGGCTCGGGACGTCGCCGTCAGGCTCTGGCATTCCTTCCAGCACCGGACGCTGGCTCTGCAGGTGCTCGACCGTCCAAAGTGTCATCGTATCGTCATCACTCGCGGCCGCTGTCTGCGTGTCAGCGGGTTGCGGTGCTGAAGTCGGTGCCGGTGAGGAATCCGGCCCGTCAGTGGCATGCAGGTCAGGCACCACGGACGAAGACTCTATTGGCGACAGCTCAGGCTCATCCTCAAGTACGGGTTCTGGCACGATTTCGGGCACCCGCCTATCGGTTGACGTCTTTTCCAAAGGCGCTTCCGGAACCTTGTCGTCACTTTCATCAGACATTCCGGGCGCAAAGGCATCAGATGCTATCCCGGTGTTTTTTTCGAGCTCAGGTCCAGACTCTTTTTCAGGCGTTGTTTCAGATACTGTTTTAGATACTGTTTCAGGCGTTGTTTCAGATATTGTTTCAGGCGTGAGCGTAGGCTCAATACGAGTCGGTTCGGTACGAGCAGATTCAGTACGAGTCGGTTCGGCGCGCTCAGATGATAGGCGAGATTTCGTATCACGCGGTGCTAATCGATCGCTTTCCGAAAACGTAAACGCTCCCGGATTGACGGCGGGTTCAGGCTCAGCGGATGCTCTAAGATCGACAGGCTTTTCCTCCTCTGGATCAATCGCACTGAAGGGGCGGCGATGTCCGCTGGTAGAAGCTTCATTTTCAGCGCTGTCAGCTGAAAGATCCGGCTTTTCCTGCCTGGATGCTGTCATACGTGTTGCCGTCCAGGCAGCCCCCGCAGCGCCTGCCGTACTCGCAGCAACTGAGCCAAGCGATATACCCGGCTCACGACGTGAAGTCGACGCCTTGGAACGGGAAGATTCAGACAGCTCGGACGGCGCCAACGACGCATCTTCCTGTGCAGAAAACGCGGCAGGCTCGTCTTCGTAGCTATCAAGCTGTGGCCTGCGCTTCGCCTGGTGTTCCCGACGCTTCTCGTCAATACCATTGACCAGACGACGAACCCAACTTCCTAAACGGCATGCCTGTCGACCAATTTCATCTATCAAGCCTAACCACGAAACTCCCGTCAGCAACGGGAAGCCACCCAGGATCAATACAGCAGCCACCAAACCTACACCTGTGTGGCTCACCATTGGCATCAGGGTTGCTACCAACCCCTCCCCCAGGATTCCGCCTGAACCGTAAGGCAATACGCTATCAGGGTTATAGAAATGCAGGGCGCCCAGCACTGTCGTGCCAAGCACCAGCATGAAAAAGCCCGCCACACGCACGGCCAGCGCCAGCATATCCAACTCGAAACGTACCTGCCGAGAGCGCACAAGCCACCAGGCAGCAAAGCCAAGCATTGCCGGGAACCAGAGAGCACTAGCCCCTAGCAGGGAGTAAAGCACATCGGCCAGCCAGGCACCGAAAGCCCCCATCCAGTTACTTACATCAGTTTCTGGACCACGATAGGACCATCCCGGGTCACTGGCGTCATAACTAAATAGCGCCAGCAGTAAAAATATACACAGCGCCAGCAGTACAATGACCACTGTCTCACGTGCGGCGCCCTGCAAGCGCACGCCGACATGCCGCGCTCCCGCTTTCGCTTTCGCCTTGGCAACATTGACGCGCTCGGACGACGCTTTACGGGTTTCGCCTGAGCCCTGCGATTTTTGCCTGTTAACAGCTTTTTTCACGTTCAAGCAACTCTCCCTTCATACATAACGTACAACTACCATAACGCACAACTACAGCGTAAAACGTTACTTTTCAGTGTTGTGGCAATTGTTGTGGCACTCAATCTCATTGAGAATAGCGGTCAGACCAAAGCATGCTCACTCGACACATTGACCAGGGTCAAAAACGCCACCTATCAGGCTGCCGGGTGGCACTTGTGATGTGCCATCATACCGAGCATCCTTCTGCCATCACAGGGGCTATTACGACTGTTGACAATTCACACGGTTTTAACGGGAACGGCTGTTTTGACACCCACCGTTAACCTACCCCGTTAAGGAACCTAGCATGTTACCCTGGCTTTCCAGCACTTCACCTCAATTTCCTGATGTTTCCATCGCATTGGAAGCTCCCAATGGCTTACTGGCGGCCGGTGGCGAATTGACACCAACCTGGCTTGTCAGCGCTTACCGTCAGGGAATTTTCCCCTGGTTCAGCGATGATGATCCCATTTTATGGTGGAGCCCTAACCCCAGAATGGTTCTTTACCCTGAAAACTTCCGGCAACGGCGCAGTCTGACAAAACGCTTGCGCAATGGCGGCTTCAACGTGACGCTAGACCGGCACTTTGAAGACGTCATTGCCGCCTGCGCAGCTCCCAGGCAACATGAAAGTGGCACCTGGATCACCGCAGACATGATCGACGCCTATGTCCGCCTGCATCATGCAGGCATCGCCCACAGCGTTGAAGTTCATCATAATGGTACCTTAATAGGCGGACTTTATGGCATTGCCATGGGGCCGATCTTTTTTGGTGAGTCCATGTTCTCTCGACGACCGGACGCCTCAAAAATCGCGCTTGCCTATCTGGCCGCCGCGATGCGCCAGGCAGGTGGTAAGCTGATTGACTGCCAGATGCACACCGCGCACCTTGCGCAGTTGGGCGCTGAAACCATGTCGCGAGCAAGCTTCACACACTATCTTGGGCTATGCTTACCTGAAACGGCCTTTCAGCCACCCTCATCTTTTGAGGAAGCTCCCGTGGTTCCGCATTCTGCGTGGCTTGACGCATTAGCGGCAACGGACAATCAACGCTTGATAACGAACACCTGACCGTCAGGAAATTTGACGTCCCATCAACCGCTACCAGGAGATGCACCGTGAGCAGCAGCACGCCACGTCGACCCGTCAGGGATTTACGCTTCTTTTTAACGGTGCCCCATGACTGTAGCTATTTACCTGACCGTGAAGCCACCACCCTATTTCTCGATCCTCAGGAAACACTATTACCAGGCGTTTACGACTCACTATCGCTGCTAGGGTTCCGGCGCAGCGGGCGGCATTTATATCGCCCCCACTGTGAAGGCTGCAATGCCTGTTGTTCAGTGCGCATTCCAGTTGAGCATTTCGCGCCCAATCGTACTCAGCGCAAACTTCTGCGTCGCAATGCTGATATTAAAACTCACATTGTCAGTGCCTGCTTCAACAGCCGCCACTATGCGCTATATGCCGATTACATCTGTCGGCGTCATGCGGATGGCGATATGTACCCACCCAGCCACGAGCAATACCGGACTTTTTTAACACTGAATGAGCCCTACGCGTTCCTGCTTGAATTCACACTTGATGAAAGGCTTGTTGCCGTCGCCGCGTTTGACCAGCTGGAACATGGCATTTCCGCCATCTATACATTTTTTGACGCCGATGAATCGCTGGAAAAACGCTCACTAGGCACCTTTGCGGTATTAAAACTGATTGAGCTGGCCAATAAAAAAGGGTTGCCCCACGTATACCTGGGCTATTGGATAGCCGAATGCCGCAAAATGCGTTATAAACAGACGTTTTCGCCTATCGAAGTATTGCAAGGTCGTCATTGGCGCCCTTTAATTACCGCCTGAATAAACTTTTTCATCACTGTTAAGCTAAGCTTTTTTGCCTTGTTGGCAGCGTTACGGCACAATATGTCGCTGTTCATGCCCGCTGGGCAAATATCTGTTGTGATTGGCGACGTACCCAATTCAATATGACGTCACTCAACAGACTAACGATAACGTACCGATTCAACTCAACGTACTAACTTAACGTAATATAAGCGAGGATCTGCCTATATGGCACGCGAAGACCATATTGAAATGGAAGGTGTCATCGTTGATACCCTACCTAACACCATGTTCCGTGTTGAACTGGAAAATGGCCATGTTGTTACCGCTCACATTTCCGGAAAAATGCGTAAGAACTATATTCGCATTCTGACCGGTGACAAAGTCAAGGTTGAGCTTACGCCTTACGACCTTTCCAAGGGACGCATTGTCTATCGTTCACGTTAATTGCCACAGCAACCTGCCTGGCGATTGCTCGAACTAACTCCAGTCGCGATGCTCAGGCACTTTTAGCCCGGCCAGCCGTATTGAGATGATCAAGTGATCCGATAACGGCGGCTGCCTGTTTTAGGGAAAGCGACATACACTGCGTCTGGAAATGAAAACGCCCCGTCATTGACAGGGCGCTTTTTTATGCGTGAAAACCGCTTAGCTGGTTCACTCCCTTATTTCATCAGGGCGCGTCGGCCATTTCAGATTCCGTGGACAGGTGCAACTCACCGTTTTCCAGGCTGACATGCACAATGCCGCCTTGTTCGGCCAGTTCACCAAACAGAATCATTTCTGCCAACGGTTTCTTCAACTTCTCCTGAATCAGGCGTGCCATCGGGCGAGCCCCCATATCAGGGTCATAGCCTTGAACGGCAAGCCAATCCCGTGCCACTTCATCAACTTCAAGCTGCACACGCTTTTCATCCAGCTGAGCCTGCAGTTCAATCAGGAACTTGTCGACCACATTGCGCACAATATCAGTCGCCAGCGGGCTGAACTGAATAATGCTGTCCAGACGATTACGGAACTCCGGTGAGAAGGTCCGACGAATCACTTCCATCGCATCGGTAGAGTGATCCTGAGTCTGGAAGCCAATGGAACGACGTGATGCCTGCTCGGCCCCCGCATTGGACGTCATGATAACGATCACATGGCGGAAATCGGCTTCACGACCGTTATTATCGGTCAGGCGACCATGGTCCATTACCTGCAGAAGCAGGTTGAACACTTCAGGGTGCGCTTTTTCGATCTCATCCAGCAGCAATACACAATGCGGTTGCTTGGTAATCGCTTCCGTCAACAAACCGCCCTGGTCATAACCGACAT
Source organism: Halomonas sp. LS-001 (assembly GCF_052983955.1). NCBI lineage: Bacteria > Pseudomonadati > Pseudomonadota > Gammaproteobacteria > Oceanospirillales > Halomonadaceae > Halomonas > Halomonas sp. LS-001. The sequence continues at coordinate 1,216,006 of NZ_CM129816.1, read as the reverse complement.
AGCCAGGCGGCGCCCCGATAAGCCGGGAAACCGTATGACGCTCCATATACTCAGACATATCAAAGCGCACCAACTCGATGCCCATGATATGAGCAAGCTGTCTGGCCACTTCGGTCTTACCCACCCCGGTAGGCCCGGCAAACAGGAAACTACCCACCGGCTTATCCGGTGATTTAAGCCCGGCACGGGAGAGCTTGATGGCCGCTGCCAGGCTGTCAATCGCCTCATTTTGACCGAACACCAGCATTTTCAGATCGCGATCAAGGTTTTCAAGAAGTTTGCGATCCGAGGACGAGACACTTTTTGGCGGAATCCGTGCGACCGAGGCCACCACTGCTTCCACCTGTTCAACGTCAATCGTATCAATGCGTACCTCAGGTGGCAGCATGCGTTGATGCGCTCCAGCCTCATCTATGATGTCGATTGCCTTATCCGGCAGGAAACGATCATTAATGTAGCGATCTGACAAACGCGCAGCCGCTTCCAGGGCGCCATCGGTGTACTTGAGCTCGTGATGCTCTTCAAAGCGCGAACGCAGCCCTTTGAGGATTTTGATGGTGTCGTCTACCGACGGCGCCAACACATCCACTTTCTGGAAGCGTCTTGCAAGCGCACGATCTTTCTCAAAAATACCGCGGAATTCCTGGAAAGTCGTTGAACCGATGCAACGCAGTTCGCCTGAAGATAGCAAAGGTTTAAGCAGGTTCGAGGCATCCATGACGCCACCGGAAGCCGCTCCTGCGCCGATCACGGTATGAATCTCATCAATGAAGAGAACCGCGTTAGGCAGTTTTTTCAGCTCGGCAAGCAACCCTTTGAGACGTTTTTCAAAGTCGCCACGATACTTGGTACCCGCTAGCAGTGCGCCCATATCAAGCGAGTAAACCACCGCATCAGCAATGACCTCGGGAACATCTTCTTCAACAATGCGCTTGGCCAGCCCTTCGGCGATCGCTGTTTTGCCAACGCCCGACTCTCCAACCAGCAAGGGGTTGTTTTTACGCCGACGAGCCAGGATCTGAACGACCCGTTCCAGTTCGTGATCACGGCCGATCAGAGGGTCAATCTTACCTTTCTTGGCTTCTTCATTGAGATTGGTGGCATAGCCCGTCAACGGGTGAGAAGCCGCTTCGCCGCTGCCATCGTCACCTTCTTCCTGCTCAGGTGACGATGGTGAAGGTGATGCATTATGCCCTGCGACTTTGGAAATACCGTGGGCAATATAATTAACGGCATCCACACGGGCAACACTCTGCTGCTTGAGGAAGTATACGGCCTGGCTTTCCTGTTCAGAAAAAACCGCCACCAACACATTGGCACCGGTCACTTCGCTTTTGCCGGACGATTGCACATGGAAGACGGCACGCTGTAACACACGTTGGAAGCCCAGGGTTGGCTGGGTTTCACGCTCCCCCTGACCCTCAGGAATCAATGGTGTTGTCGAGTTGATAAAGTCCTGCAGATCGGACCGCATCTTATCCAGATTGGCCCCGCAAGCCTTCAATACATCGACCGCTGAAGCATTATCCAGAAGCGCTAGCAAAAGGTGCTCAACGGTCATGAACTCATGGCGTTTGGAACGCGCCACGGTGAAAGCCGTGTTCAGGGTCAGTTCAAGTTCTTTGCTCAGCATGGCAGTCCCCTTTTTGCTTTAACCCAACCAGCTCGACGTTATCATCGACTCAGATTGGGTCAGTATAATCGACCGTCACTCTCAACATCGGGCACAACGCGCGTGGTTGCAAGCCTCCGGTAAAAAGAATGTTCAACGCTATCAGTCCGCAGCTTCTATATCACTCATCAACGGATGCTCACATTCACGCGCATAATCGTTGACCTGGTAACTTTTGGTTTCGGCAATATCGCGGGTAAAAACACCACAGGTTGCCTTGCCCTGAGTATGTACTGCCAGCATTACCTGAATGGCGCTCTCATGATCAAGGCCGAAAAACTCCTGGAGCACTTCCACAACAAACTCCATCGGCGTGTAATCATCATTATGCAGCACCACTTTATACATGGGCGGCTTTGCCAGCTCAGGCTCTGCCGACTTGACGGCCAGGTCACCATCATCATCAGGTAACGCCGGGCGCGTCATCCCTGCCGCCACTGCGCAAGAATCTGACGCAAGGGTTTCTAGCGTACTGGTTTCTAACGAACGAGTTTCATATGTCATTGGGAAAAACACAGGCAACAAAAGTCCAGTGGATGAGAGTGCTCTTGATTGGAATCGTATACGAAACATTAGTTCAAATAATCACCTTGAATGCTCGGCAAAAACCCTATACTGCAATTATACACAGCATACACGTACCGTATATAGGTAACGGGGTTTTAGTGCAGCACTCACATTAAAAAACCCCGCCCAAAAAATGAGCGGGGGTAGATTGGTGTGCTTAGACGCTAGCTCCAATGGCCAGGTAAATAGCACCCAGCCCCTTAGCCGTTTGCAACCATCGCAAGCGCTTCATTCAGTGTTTTGCTCGGGCGCATTACCTGGTTGGCCAATTCACCGTCGAGGTGATAATAGCCCTTAAGATCAACAGGCTGCCCTTGGACACTATTAAGCTCTTCAAGAATGGTGTCTTCATTGGCTTTTAGCGTTTCTGCCAGGCGGGCGAATAATGCTTTCATATCCGCATCCTGGTCCTGAGCAGCCAATGCCTCTGCCCAGTAAAGCGCCAGATAGAAGTGGCTGCCCCGGTTATCAAGCTCACCGACTTTACGTGACGGCGACTTGTTGCTTTCCAGAAACTGGCCATTGGCTTTATCGAGCGCGTCTGCCAACAGCTTGGCGCGATCGTTATCAAAACGTTTGGCGAGGTGCTCCAGCGAAGCAACCAGTGCCAGGAATTCACCGAGGCTGTCCCAGCGCAGGTGATTTTCTTCAAGCAGCTGCTGAACATGCTTGGGCGCAGAACCACCAGCGCCTGTCTCGAACAGACCACCGCCATTCATCAGAGGTACGATAGACAGCATCTTGGCACTGGTACCCAGTTCCAGGATCGGGAACAGGTCTGTCAGGTAATCGCGCAAGATATTACCGGTAACGGAAATCGTATCCTGACCGCGGATAACACGCTCCAACGTGTAGCGCATGGCACGTACCTGCGACATGATCTGGATATCCAGCCCTTCCGTATCATGATCCTTGAGGTAAGTCTTAACCTTTTTGATCAGCTCGTTTTCGTGCGGACGGTAGGGGTCAAGCCAGAACACCGCCGGCATACCGGAATCACGGCAGCGGTCAACAGCCAGTTTGACCCAGTCACGAATCGGCGCATCTTTCACCTGACACATCCGCCAGATATCGCCTTGCTCTACGGTCTGTGTCAGCAGCACCTCACCTGTGTCCAGGTCGGTGATGTTGGCCACACCATCTGCTGGCATCTCGAAGGTCTTGTCGTGGGAGCCATACTCTTCCGCCTTTTGCGCCATCAAGCCGACGTTGGGGACAGTCCCCATGGTGGCCGGATCAAACGCCCCGTGCCACTTGCAGAAGTTGATCATCTCCTGATAGATACGCGCGAAAGTGGACTCTGGCATCACTGCCTTCACGTCCTTAAGTCGACCGTCAGCACCGTGCATCTTGCCACCGGCACGGATCATGGCAGGCATTGAGGCATCGACAATCACGTCACTGGGAGAGTGGAAATTGGTGATACCGCGCGACGAATCCACCATCGCCAGCTCAGGACGCATTTCATGGCAGGCATGCAGGTCACTGATGACTTCATCACGCTGGGATTCTGGCAGGGTGGCAATCTTGTCGTAGAGATTCGCAATCCCGTTATTGACATCAACCCCTAACTCTTTGAACAGCTCACCGTGCTTCTCGAAAGCTTCCTTATAGAAGATTTTGACACAGTGACCGAATACGATGGGGTGCGAGACCTTCATCATGGTTGCTTTAACGTGCAGAGAGAACATCACGCCGGTTTTGCGGGCATCCTCGATCTCACGCTCATAGAAATCAAGCAGCGCTTTCTTGCTCATGAACATGCTGTCGATGACTTCGCCTTCCAGCAGTTCAACCTTGGGCTTGAGCACCTTAGTCTCACCGCTGGCGGTGATCAGCTCCATCTTAACGTTGCGCGCCTGATCCAGCGTCATCGACTTCTCACCGTGGTAGAAATCACCACTATGCATGTGCGAAACGTGGGTGCGCGATGCCTGGCTCCACTCCCCCATCGAGTGAGGGTACTTGCGTGCATACGCTTTAACCGCTTTCGGCGCACGGCGGTCAGAATTACCTTCACGCAACACCGGGTTCACCGCACTCCCTTTGACTTTGCTGTAACGCGCGGCAATATCTTTTTCTTCGTCACTGCCTGGCTCGTCAGGGTAATCCGGCACCTTGTAGCCCTGTTCCTGCAGTTCCTTGATAACGGCACGAAGCTGCGGCATGGAAGCACTGATATTCGGTAACTTGATGATGTTTGCTTCCGGCGTCTTAGCCAGATCACCCAGCTCAGCCAGATGATTCTCAATACGCTGCTCTTCGCTCAAGTAATCAGGAAACAAAGCGAGAACGCGCCCCGCCAGGGAAATATCCCGGGTTTCCACTTCGATACCCGCCGCATCGGTGAAGGCGTCAATAATCGGCAGAAAAGAGTATGTCGCGAGCGCAGGTGCTTCATCGGTGAGCGTGTAAATGATCTTCGGCGTTTTAGGCATTGTGCGTTAACCTCTTATTTCTGTTGCTGTGATTATAAAGATCCTGAGCGACGCGACGCATATCACAGAAAACCATGCCGCGAAGCAGACGGGATCAGTTTATATTGCGTTCCCGGTGATTAATTAATGCTTGTTGCGATCAACGTGTTGCAACCAACCTTGTTGTTACCAACACAGCGGCTGCACCAATATAAGACGCAGCTACTGAACAAAAAACTGGCTGGAAGTATACCAGCGCAATAGTTTAACCGCATGAAAGATTGTCGACAAAGCAAGGACATCCAACTAAAGAGATCATGAGCACCTTATATCTATTACATAAACCTTACCGGATGCTTTCCCAGTTTACGGATCATCAGGGGCGCGACACATTAGCCAATGTGATTGATGTGCCGGGCGTGTACGCCGCCGGTCGGCTGGATTATGATTCAGAAGGCCTGCTTCTGCTAAGTGACGACGGGGCGCTGATCCATCGGATTGCCCACCCAAAGCACAAGCAGCCAAAAACCTATTGGGTGCAGGTTGAAGGGCTGATTGATGAAACCGCCCTCAACGCGCTACGTCAGGGCCTTGCCCTGAACGACGGCCCAACGCGACCGGCCAAGGCTCGGCGGATTTCCCCTCCCGATGTGGGTTTGCGTCAACCACCCATTGATCCAAAACGCCACCCGTCCACCAGCTGGCTGGAATTAACCATCAGCGAAGGCCGCAACCGCCAGGTGCGCAGAATGACCGCCCACGTCGGTTACCCAACCTTACGCCTTATTCGCGCGGCGGTCGGGCCATGGCGGCTCGATGGCCTGGCACCTGGGGAATGGCGCAAGGAAACCTTGCATGCACCACAAACGACGGCCAGGCATCGTCGCTCACCCGCTGCCCGGAGACGCCCATGAGCCTTCACACCACCGTCGCCTGCGTGATCCAGCGGGACAACCGTTTTCTGATGGTAGAAGAAGCACGCGGTGGACCGGCCACCGTATTCAACCAGCCCGCAGGCCATGTTGAGCCCGGAGAAGGGCCAATCGCAGCCATTCTGCGCGAAGTTGGCGAAGAAACGGCATGGCGCATCCGCCTGACTGGCTACCTTGGGCTTTACGTTTTTCACACGCCAACCGGGCTGACCTTTCACAGCCATGGATTTATAGCCGAACCCGTCGAATTCATGGACACGCCACTCGACACTGACATCACGGCAACGCACTGGCTCAGTGAGCCGGAGATTCACGCTCTGGACCAGCAACAACGCCTGCGCAGCCCGCTGGTATTGAAACGCATTGCTGCCGCCAGAGAAAACTGCATTTACCCGCTGAGCATCATCCACGAAAGCGCTACCGATAGATAACGATCAGACTCGAAGGCGCTCACCTGCTTCGTGTATACTGGCCGCCTATATAAAGACCATTTTCAACTGAGGATGCCCATGACATCCACCCAAGGCAAAGTGATTGTTGGCATGTCCGGCGGCGTCGATTCATCCGTATCTGCCCTTCTGCTGATTGAACAAGGCTATGAAGTAGAAGGCCTTTTCATGAAAAACTGGGACGAAGACGACGGCACCGAATACTGCACGGCCAAAGATGACCTGATTGACGCAGCGGCCGTTTGCCGAAAGCTCGGAATCCCCTTGCATACGGCTAATTTCGCCGCTGAATACTGGGACAATGTGTTTGAACATTTCCTGGAAGAATATCGCGCTGGCCGGACGCCCAACCCGGATATTCTGTGTAACCGCGAAATCAAGTTCAAGGTCTTCCTCGACTACGCCGAAAAGCTGGGCGCCGACAAGATTGCCACCGGCCACTATGTCCGTCAGGGGGTTCGAAACGGCCGCCCTCGCCTGCTTAAAGGGCTGGATGCCAATAAGGACCAAAGCTACTTTCTGCATGCCGTGCCGGAAGGGGCCATTGCGCGCACACTTTTCCCGGTGGGTGAACTCGAAAAGCCCAAGGTCCGCGCACTGGCTGAAAAGCACGGCCTGGTAACCGCCAAAAAGAAAGATTCGACCGGTATCTGCTTTATTGGCGAGCGGCGCTTTCGTGACTTTCTGCAACAGTACCTACCCGCACAACCTGGCCAGATAGAAACACCGGAAGGTGATGTGATCGGCAAACACATGGGCCTGATGTATTACACCCTGGGCCAGCGCCAGGGCCTGGGCATCGGGGGGCTTGCCAACTACTCGGAAGACCCCTGGTATGTGGCTTCCAAAGACCTTGAGCGTAACGTGCTAATCGCTGTGCAGGGCAAACAACACACGCTGCTTTATTCGAACACCCTGATGACTGAGCCAATGGAATGGGTCGCCGGTGAGCCGCCTGGCGGACAAAAACGCTTTACCGCGAAAACGCGCTACCGCCAGAATGATCAGCCCTGCACGTTGCAAAGCCTTGCCGATGGTAGTGTGGAGGTGCTTTTTGATGAGCCGCAATGGGCCGTTACCCCCGGGCAGTCGCTGGTTATCTATAATGGCGACATCTGCCTTGGCGGCGGCGTCATCCATTCGACGTGGAACGCCCAGGAGGCAGCAGCATGACATCGACCACTCCGATTCACCGTGCCCCGGACAGCCCCGCAGCACGGCAGACGCTGGCACTCGCCGGGGTTTTTCAAGCCGCCAGCCTGGTCGATGAACTGGCGCGCACCGGCCAGGTGGATCAGCGCGCTTGGGATACGCTGATCAACGCCACTCTGGATACCAACCCGGAAAGCTTTGAAGCCATTTATGGGGGGCATCCCAACAACCTGCGCCGTGGGCTGGATACGCTGGAAGCGCTCTCAGGCCGTAAGCAAGCCAACCCCGTCGTGCTGCGTTACGGGTTTACCCTGCTGCTGCTGATGAACAAACTGCGTACGGATAACAGCATGATGGATGCGCTAGGCCAAAAGCTGTCACGTATCCAGGGCCAGGCCGAGCACTTTGGCAACACCCATGAAAACGTAGTGGCAAGCCTCGGTGAGGCGTATCAGGAAACACTTTCGACCTTAAAGACACGTATTGTGGTTCAGGGCGACCCCTCAATGCTACAGAGCCGCATGATGCCAGAGCGCGTGCGAGCCTGCCTGATGGCCGGCATCCGCTTTGCCCTGCTATGGCATCAACAAGGTGGCCGACGCTGGAAGCTGGTTTTTCAGCGCAAGGCCATGCGCCGCGCCCTTGATGACCTGAGCTGACGTTTTTGCTTCAACCGATCATTTTTTCAACCATTTTTTTGCCGACGACCTGGAATCACTGACCATGCAACTCTCTGCTTTGACCGCTCTTTCTCCCGTTGATGGCCGCTACGCAACCAAAGCCGAAGTCCTTCGCGAACACTTTAGTGAATTCGGCCTGATTCGTGCCCGTGTCATTGTCGAAGTTCGCTGGCTTGAGCGTCTTGCTGAACACACACAGATTCTTGAAGTGCCGCCGCTTTCCGCTGAAGCCACGGCTTTTCTTGAAGCTCTGATCCGTGATTTCTCTGTCAGCGATGCTCAGCGCATCAAGGATATCGAGCGCACCACCAATCACGATGTCAAAGCCGTGGAGTATTTCCTAAAGGAAAAGATTGCCGACCAGGCCGAACTGAACGCCGTGACGGAATTTATTCACTTTGCCTGCACCAGTGAAGACATTAACAATCTGTCTTACGGCGTCATGCTGGCAGATGGCCTGGCGGCCCTGCTGCCGACCATGCATCAGGTAGCAGACGAGATCACCCGGCTGGCAGCTGAGCACGCTGACCAGCCGATGCTTTCCCGCACCCACGGCCAGACCGCCAGCCCCACCACGCTTGGCAAGGAAATGGCCAATGTGGCCTACCGGCTGAAGCGTCAGCTCAAGCAGATCGAAAGCGTCGCCATTCTGGGCAAGATCAATGGCGCTGTCGGCAACTATAATGCCCATCTTACGACCTATCCGGACATCGACTGGGAAGCCAACGCCCGCACCTTCGTCGAAGGGCTTGGGTTAAGCTTCAACCCTTATACCACCCAGATCGAACCGCATGATTACATCGCTGAGCTGTTTGATGCCATTTGCCGATTCAATACCATTCTGATCGATTTCGACCGTGACGTATGGGGTTATATCTCACTGGGGTATTTCAAACAGAAAACCGTCGAGGGTGAGATCGGTTCTTCGACCATGCCGCACAAGGTCAACCCGATCGACTTTGAAAACTCCGAAGGAAATCTGGGCCTATCCAACGCCATCCTCGCTCACCTCGGCCAGAAATTACCTATTTCACGCTGGCAGCGAGACCTGACGGACTCCACCGTACTACGTAATCTTGGCGTCGGCCTGGCTTACGGCCTGATTGCCTACCACGCTTCATTGAAAGGCGTCAGTAAACTGGAGGCCAACCCGGAACGCCTCGACACGGATCTCGACAACAGCTGGGAAGTGCTGGCGGAACCGATTCAGACCGTCATGCGCCGCTACGGGATTGAAAAACCCTATGAAAAACTCAAAGAACTGACCCGTGGCAAGCGCATTGACCAAGCGGGCTTTGCTGCTTTTATTGACACCCTGGAACTGCCGCAAGACGTTAAGCAGAACCTCAAGGAACTGTCGCCAGCCCGCTATATCGGCAATGCGCAAGCGCAGGCCCGGGCGTTAATCGCGCATATCGACGCGCTTTGACGCCGCGCCGCGCTTTTTTACTTTTTGCTGAACCACTATCAACAGGACATTGCCATGAGCCAACGCGATAAGCCGCTTACCCTGCTGGGAGACCTGACTCCAGCTGAATTTATGGCCGAATACTGGCAGCAGAAGCCTTTAGTGATTCGCGGCGCCTTCCCTGACTTTATCAGCCCACTGGAGCCTGATGAGCTGGCAGGGCTTGCCTGTGAAGAGGGTATTGAGGCCCGCCTGGTAGAAGAGCAAGGCAAAGATGGTCCGTGGCAGGTATCCCATGGGCCCTTTGATGATGCTACGTTTGAACGCCTGCCCGAAGAAAAATGGAGCCTGCTGGTGCAGGCTGTCGACCATTACGTTCCCTCTGTGGCTGCCTTGATGGACGAGTTTGATTTTCTTCCACGCTGGCGCCTTGATGACATCATGATCAGCTATGCCTCACCGGGCGGCAGCGTTGGCCCGCACGTTGATCAATATGATGTGTTTCTGCTCCAGGCCAGCGGCCGTCGTCGCTGGCAGCTGGGTGGAAAAATGGCGGACGATGCGGCGATCATTCCCGGCATAGACCTGCGCATTCTGAAAGACTTTGAAATCGAGACAGATTCAGACTGGACGCTGGAACCCGGCGACATGCTCTATCTACCGCCAGGTTGGGCGCACCACGGTGTCAGCCAGACGGATGACTGCATGACAATCTCCGTCGGCTTCCGTGCCCCCTCCGCCGATGAAGCGGTCACCTCATACGCGGATTACCTGGGTGAACAATTGCTGCCCTCTCAGCGCTACAGCGACACGGCCATGGCGCCCGTGGACGATATCAGCGAAATCGACGACGCGGCACTGGATCGCATGCGTCAACTGATCATGAGCACGCTGGATAATCCCGAGCAGCTCAGCCAATGGTTTGGTCGCGTCATGACGCAACCCAAGTACGTCGACCAACTCATTCCCCATGATCCGCCGTTAACGGTGCAAAAGCTTGTTGCTGAGTTACAGGAGGCATCGCTGCATCATTCACCTGGCTCACGGTTGGCATGGCGTACCGACGGAGACAAAACCACTCTGTTTGCTGATGGCGATGGCTACCCCTGCAGCCAGGCGTTGGCTAAGCGCCTGGCGAGCAATGCGCCGATTCATGATGACGTTCTGTCATTCGAAGGCGCTGATGCCTTACTGACTCAGCTGGTCAACGTCGGTAGCCTTTACTGGCCGCAGGAACAGGAAGACGACGAATAGTGGATAGCCTTACGATAAACACCGGGCGCTGGGAAGCGCTCGGTGAACACGCGGGTATTATTCGCCGCGCCGTATTTGTGGTGGAACAGCAGGTCCCTGAAGAGGAAGAATGGGATGGCCTCGACCCCTCATGCACCCACTTTCTGGCCTGGCTGCCAACAACACCTGAGTCAACGGACCAACCAACCCCCGTTGGCACTGCCCGCTTGCTACCGGATGGCCATATCGGCCGTGTGGCCGTACTCGCCAGTGCTCGCGGCAAAGGGGTTGGCGTTGCCTTGATGAAAGCGGCCATTGACGCCGCCCGCCAGCAAAAACATGAACGTGTCGTACTCAGCTCTCAGCTACATGCCCTGCCTTTCTATGAGCAATTAGGCTTTTGCGCCTATGGCGATGTCTTTATGGACGCCGGCATCCCTCATCGTGAGATGGTACTTACCTTGGCAGACGCATAACGTTTCTGTTGTTGGAAGCCGTAATGCAGTAGGCGTCGCCATGTCTGGCCTTGCCAGGGTTCTTTACCTATACTCGTACGGAACATCAGTACATCAGCACAGAGGTACCGTTATGGACACGATCAGTGTAAATAAATTCAGAGACAACCTGAAAAGCGTTGTAGAGCAAGTGGTTAGCAGTCATGAACCACTCAAGGTAACACGACGGGCCGGAGAGGCTTTCGTTGTGATAAGTGCCGACGATTGGGAACAAGAACAGGAAACCCTTCACGTTCTCCAAAGCAAAAATCTCATGCAGCAGATTGCCGACTCTCTTGAAACCCACACCAGTGGAAAAGGGTATCAACCAACTGGCGAGCAGATGGATGAGATCACTGGTATTTGAAGGCAACACCTGGGAAGCCTATGAGGCCATGCGCGAAAAGGACAAACGATTACACAAGACCTTGTGCAAATTGCTAAAGGAAATGCTGCGATCGGACGACCCTTCTTCCGGCCTGGGAAAGCCTGAACCACTCAAGCACAACCTCTCAGGCCTATGGTCTAAGCGGATATCACAAAGGGATCGCTTGATATATCGGTTCGATGATAAGTCCATTTATATCTTCGCGATTGGCGGCCACTATGATCAGCTCTGACGCTGAGCGCACCCGTGCCATTTCAACCAGTGCGCCCATTGCGGGGAAGTCTGGAAGTAATTCGATTTTGTTAAGCAGTTCAGCTTTAATCCTGGCTGCCGCCGTCGGATTGTGCACTACACTAAATTCCCTGAAGCGTTTCCAGTCATTAATGGCTTCGTCCGTGTAAACCAGTTTCACATACCTGATCACGGCTCATCGTTTTCGTTTTTGTTTCCCCCAGCTATTCAGCCAGTTGCTGCTCTCCGCACCATAAGTAAGCCTCTTGTAGCTCACCATAAACATCTCGATGAAAACTCAGATCAGCCATTACGAGGGACGCTTAAGCTGGCCTTTAATTTCTTCCCATGACACACCTTGAACCTTGCCAGTCTCTAGCTCATCGAGTCGCTGTTCAGCAAGAGAGGACCATGCAGCATCGACCCCTTCATCGTGCTGAGTTTCAAGGCTAGAAATCAGCCAATGAGCAAGTAAAGCTCGATCATTGGCTGAAAGCACTTTTGTCTCTTAGATGACTTGTTCGAGTCTCATGATCGTGGAACCTCTTCGCATCAGCCTATCTACACTTCAATTAAAGCATAACGGAGACGGGGGCTGGAAAGAAACGGTATAACGCCAGCCATAAACGGACGAGTAAAACGAGGTCCGGCGACCGTAAGGGAGCGTATTTAATGGCCTTGTTAAACATTAGGCTTCACCGTATCGATATCTTTTATCAACCACTTCAACAAATCCTTATTTGACATTGATGTGGAGCTATTCCCAAGACTGCGCCGAATTGCCAGCAGTACATTTCCAAATTCAATTAGAATATCTGTACTTTGGCCTTCCCCCCGCTCAGCTGCATATATGGTTGACCACATCGAATTCCATGAGGAAACCACCTCGTCAGAACCAACAAGTACCAGCTTGAACGATTTTTCCCGGTACTCACGAGATTTTATCTTTTCTAACGTCTCTGCTTGGCTTTTCGGCGATAAATCCGAAAATAAGGTAGCAAAAGGCAGCAGGATTTCAAGGTACACTTGAGCAGCTTTTTGTTGCAACGATTCCTCAACTCTTCGCTTAGCTTCCAGCCTCGATTTCAAAAGCCAGCCAGCTCCGCCACCAATCAATGTTAATACAACAGGTGCAAGATTATTTAGCCAATCCACTTCCAGTTACTCCTTGATGTTTAACGCCAAGCACAGAGGCGCGAGCTTGCGAGCGGCCGCAGGCCGCGAATTGCTGCGATTGGTTAGGCGGGCTTAAAGTACACTCGTTAACAGTGCCACTACCACACCGCCAACAATAGTAATAAATAGCCCAATACCAATCATACCTGCAGGCCGCTGGTACCATGGATGCAAGCCGGTTTTAGGTGTGGGAGATTCAGGCTCGCCATTATCAGAGATATTTGCGTCTCTTGCTGTAACCATGCTTTCCTTGGAATGGATTGCTCCTTCGGTGTTGCCTCGCAAATCGGCGCCATCGACGTCTATGAAACTGCCACTATCTGCGCTAGCACCATAACCTTTGTTCTCGGTGATTTTTGCACCAGTAGCAATGATCGTAGAGTTTCCTTCTGCTTTGATTCCGCCCATTTAACCATCCCGATTGATACGCCTAACGCCCGCAGCACGGGCAAATTTGGAGCGCAGCGGATAATTTGTCCCTGTGCCTGCGCTTGTTAAATGCCGACAATCGCCAGAACCAAGTAAATGCTAGTTGCACAAATGGCGACTCCGAGAGTGACGTAGGAGGCATGTATGAGCCAGTACCGTCTCGACTTATACCTTTCATTTGCCTCCCAATGCTGATCCTCTTCTGGCTTCTCCAGCTCCTTTGCTAACGCGAAGAATCGCTTAGCATCTATGCGCAACTCATACAGGCATAGGCCGACAGTAGTAACGAAAGCCAACAATGCGAAAACAAGCAACCACTTTTCAGATACAGACAAAGCCCTCTCACTGCCAGCCGTCAAGGCAAGAAAGAACACGCCTGTAGCACCAGATGAAACCGACAAAATGTATGAGCGAAGCCGATTCCCAGCATCCTTGGCCAGTTCATGGTACTTGAATATCTCTTCACGCTTACTCATAGGCATTTAATAGTGATTGGATCGCACGTCTTGATATTGGATGAACAATCTTGCGCGTTCAACAATATTAGTCGACGCGCTTCATTTCTTCCAACTCATTGATTTTTAAAGCACCTAAATATAACTCTGCCACCTATCCAAAATTCGCGCGCTTGCGCGTTTTGCTGGCGTTAATAATACTGTATAAAAACACACACCAAGAGAGAGCTGCCGTATGGATACGCAGACTAAGCCGCCGAAGCTTATGGACCGAGCGAAGGTTGCTGCGTTATAACACGCCGCTTCAGGCCGCCGTTTAGTGGGCTTTATCGTTATTCTGACCTTGCTCAGCTTACGCTAGCTGTGCAAGCATGCCGTGTTGTTTGAGCTTTTACGTCATCGCCCTTCTGTTCCGTTACCCCCCTCTGGAAATATCACTACACAGGAACGCCTTTTTAGACCATCTGTGTAGTCAAGCTACAACGGCGTCTGCCCCCAAGGGGCAATTGCTGCATTGCAGTCATTGAGCGATAGTGGTTACCAAGACGGCATTCTGATTCGGACTGAACATTTAACCGGAAACGCTTTATTAGACTTTTGCATATAGGACGTTTGGCTAAAAGACAGTGCGGTACAAATCAATGATGCTAGAGACATCTCGCAGGTGCAGCATAAACATTTACACCTACGAATAATCATCACGAAATAGAGGGATAGGCTCATGACTGGACTGCTCAACGAAATCAAAGCACTCAAGCAACTGCGCGATACACAAGGCAGCAAGTGGGACAACATCACCCCGGAATATGCCGCCCGCATGCGCATTCAGAACCGTTTTCATACCGGCCTGGATATTGCTCGTTACACTGCCAAAATCATGCGTGAAGATATGGCAGCCTACGATGCCGATAGCTCGCAGTACACTCAGTCACTCGGCTGCTGGCATGGCTTTATCGGCCAGCAAAAGCTGATTTCCATCAAAAAACACTTCGGCACCACCAAACGTAGCTACCTCTACCTTTCCGGCTGGATGGTTGCCGCGCTGCGTTCTGAGTTTGGCCCGCTGCCCGATCAGTCCATGCACGAGAAAACCTCGGTTGCCGACTTGATCGAAGAGCTTTACACCTTCCTCAAGCAGGCGGATGCGTGGGAACTCAATCACCTTTTCCGCGCACTGGATGATGCCAAGGAATCGGGTGACGAAGTTAAACAGCATGACCTGATCAAGCAGATCGATAACTATCAGACGCATGTCGTGCCCATTATCGCCGACATTGATGCAGGTTTTGGTAACGCTGAAGCCACTTATCTGCTGGCCAAGAAATTCATCGAAGCGGGTGCCTGCTGTATCCAGCTGGAAAACCAGGTATCCGATGAGAAGCAGTGTGGACACCAGGACGGCAAGGTTACCGTTCCGCATGAAGACTTTATCGCCAAGATCAATGCCGTACGTTACGCCTTCCTGGAACTCGGTATTGAAGACGGCGTTATCGTGGCGCGTACTGACTCGCTAGGCGCTGGCCTGACCCAGAAGATTGCCGTCACCAGCGAACCTGGCGACCTGGGTGATCAGTACAACAGCTTCCTTGATGGCGATTTCATCGACTCGCCGGAAGAAATCAACAACGGCGATGTTGTCATCAAGTCCGAAGGTAAGCTGAAAAAGGTCAAGCGTCTGGCTTCCGGCCTGTACCAGTTCAAGCCCGGCACCGGTGAAGACCGTGTGGTTCTGGACTGTATCACCAGCCTGCAGAACGGTGCTGACCTGCTGTGGATCGAGACCGAGAAGCCTCACGTCGGCCAGATCGCCAGCATGGTTAACCGCATTCGTGAAGAGTGCCCCGATGCCAAGCTGGTTTACAACAACTCACCGTCGTTCAACTGGACGCTCAACTTCCGTCAACAGGTATTTGATGCCTGGAAGGAAGAAGGCAAGGATGTGTCTGCTTACGAGCGCGAGAGCCTGATGAACGAAGAGTATGACAACACTGAGCTGGGCCAGATGGCCGACGAGTGGACGCGCAACTTCCAGCGTGATGGCGCACGTGAAGCGGGTATCTTCCATCACCTGATCACTCTGCCGACCTACCACACGGCGGCGCTGTCTACCGACAACCTGGCCAAGGGCTACTTTGGCGACGAAGGCATGCTGGCTTACGTGGCAGGCGTTCAGCGTCAGGAGATCCGTCAAGGTATCGCCACCGTTCGTCACCAGGATATGGCGGGCTCCAACATCGGCGACGACCATAAAGAGTTCTTCCACGGTGAAGCGGCCCTTAAAGCAGGCGGCAAAGACAACACCATGAACCAGTTTGGTTAATACCCACATGGAGAATTGCCATCAGATGGTATGACACCTTTCAGATGTGTCGTTATCAGAAAATGGCAAAATATTATAAGGAGGCTCTCAGGAGCCTCTTTTTTTATTGTGTAACACGCACCAGCCAGTTTTTCTGACTGAATTTTTTGTTTTCATCCCTCATTTCCGCGCAATTTTTAACTAATCATATACAATCGCGCGGACTGACTGGATTGCCGCGACCGTTCACACGTCAACAGGCCATCGTCATACGATCCAACCACCTTCGACGACAGCTGACAATGCCCACACAAACTTCCCCTCCCCTCGATGAACCGATACTCCACCAGATCGATAAAGCGCTTGTCTGGGCCGGTTTCAAACAACTGATTCCTCTCTCCATTTTTGTGATCGCCTTTGGGGCGGCGTTCGGTCTGGCGGCGGCTCAGGCAGGCGTGAATGGTAGTATGGCCATTGCCATGAGCACACTGGTATTTGCTGGCACCTCACAGTTCGCAGCCCTTGATCTATGGGCGACTGAAATTCCACTGGTCACACTGATCATCACCGTGTTTGCCATTAATGCCCGTCACCTGCTGATGGGTGCCACGCTCTATCCATGGCTACGTCATTTACCCATCATCCAGCGCTATGCCGTCATGTTGGTGGCATCCGATGCCAACTGGGCCATGTCCATGCAGGCTTTCAGCCGTGAAAAACCCGGCTTTGGCATTCTGCTGGGCGGCGGCCTGGCGTTATGGGCTTTCTGGGTGTTAGGTACCTGGCTGGGCATCTACTTCGGTAACATCATCAGTGACCCTGCACGCTTTGGGCTGGACATGGTGATGGGGTGCTTTTTGCTTACCATGGTCGTCAATGGTGAAAAAAACCTGCGCATGATTTTTATCTGGACCATCGCCGCAGCGGCGTCTCTTCTGGCTTACCGTTTCCTGCCGGAAAACAGCCACATTATTGTTGGGGCATTGGCAGGTGGCGTGGCAGGGCTAACATGGAGGTACCCAGGTTATGGTCGTTGAAACAACCGGCATCGGAACGCTGATCATTATTGCCATTATGGCATTCGTTACCTTGTTAACCCGCTGGGGCGGCGTTTATGTCATGTCTTTCATCCCGATTGGTTATCGGGTCAAGCAGTTTATTCATGCCATGTCGGGGTCTGTCCTGGTGGCAATTCTCGCGCCGATGGCAATGAATGGTGACAATGGCGCCCGCCTCGCGCTACTCACCACGGCTGCCATCATGCTGGTGGTGAAAAAGCCGTTACCTGCCATTGCCGCTGGTATTGTCGTTGCTGCAGTATTCAGGCAAATGTAAGCCTGACTTGCACAAAAAAATTTCATGCGTCATCTTGAATGGTTGTGTTAGTGCAGCCAGCAATTACACTGCTTCTGTTGCTTTGTATTTCTAGCGCAAAAAATTATGAGAAAATTCTCGAACACTGTTCTATAATGGTGGTCCTACATCCATACGAATCCTCAGGATTGCGGTCATAGATATATGTCAGGCGGTCTCGTTGACATTGATACACGATTAAACGGAATTAACCTTGGAGACTCAAATGAAACGTATTCTTCCTATTGCAGCACTTAGCCTACTCACACTGGCAGGTTGCGCAAATACCTCTCAATACTCGGGTGACGTCTATCGCGGCCAGGACGCGAAAACGGCACAGAGCGTAAGATACGGCACCATCGTGGCAATCCGTCAGGTGCAGATTCAGGCAGAAAGCCGTACCGGCAACCTACTTGGCGGTGGCGGTGGTGCCGTCATCGGCGGCTTGTTAGGCAACCAGGTCGGTGGTGGCAGCGGTCGACGTATTGCCACCGCCGTTGGCGCGATCGGTGGTGCAGTTGCCGGCACCGCCGCAGAAGATGCCTCAAACCGCATTGCCGCCTGGGAAATGGAAGTCCGCACTGACGCTGGCGAAGACCTTGTTGTCGTACAACGCGCCGACCGCCCCTTTGAACCGGGCCAGCGTGTGCGCTTGATTGGTAGTGGCCGCAACCTGAGCGTCGCGCCTTACTAATACGTTGCGCCCGGCAACAGGACTTGCGTATTAATTAACGCGTATCAAAAAACCGGTATGGAATTTCCATACCGGTTTTTGTGTTTCTGGCGCCAGCGACCGGGCAGTGCACGGTGTCAGCTCATGTAGCCCACACCGGGGCACCCTATTAAAGGGCGGCTTTGCCCGCTGCCCAGCTTGCCAGCTTGGCAACCACCAGGCCGATAATGGCGAGCAAAATGGTGACGAGTAAAATATCGACCGGGCGAACCAGCGTCGTTGCCCCCAGGACGGCCAGTGCACCGACCCATAGCACACGGTTTTCGCCATGAGTTTTAAGCACCTCAGGCAGAACTTTATCCAGCCCATCGCTAAACCCATGCTCCCAGCGTTTGTTGGCAAAATAGCCAATCAGTACAAACGCCACTACCCAAATCAGAAAAATAGTCATCACACACTCCACAAGGTGGCCAAAGAGATAAGGTTCAAAGCGAATCGCGATAGGGTAGCTGTGTGCACCACTTCACGCAATACCGCCAACGTTGAAAGGATCGGGAAAATCTCGTCTACCCCCTGACAAACCCCCTTTTACCGCGTTACCATATAGGAACATGCACTCACCGAAAGGTTATTAAATGCAAATTGCGCAAAACTCGGTTGTCGCTTTCCACTACACCCTGACCAATGATGAAGGTGAGGTGCTTGACAGCTCCGAAGGCCGTGAACCGCTCACTTATCTACATGGCGCGGGCAACATTATTCCTGGTCTTGAAAAAGAGCTGGAAGGTCGCGGTGCCGGTGAAAAACTGAATGTCAAAGTCGCACCGGAAGAAGGCTATGGCGAGCTTCAGGAACAGCTGATGCAGGAAGTGCCTCGCGATGCGTTCCAGGGCGTAGAAAGCGTTGAGCCTGGCATGCAGTTCCAAGCCCAGACTCAGGGCGGCCCGCTGATGGTCACTGTCAAAAAAGTTGAAGGCGATACTGTCGTTGTTGATGGTAATCACCCGCTGGCAGGTCAGCATCTTAACTTTGATGTTGAAATTGCTGAAGTACGTGAAGCCAGCGAAGAAGAAATCGAGCACGGCCATGTACACGGCGAAGGCGGCGTAGAGCACTAATTCTGCACCTTTTGTCTGTCATACCTTTCTGCACGCTTTGCAGAAAGCTCAAAAAGCGGCCCTAGTGGTCGCTTTTTTTATCTACGCTTATTAAATCTGCACTTATTTTGAATCTACCATCAGCCGCTTGTCTGGCGCTGCTCGATTCGCCACAAGCCAATGGTAATTGCCAGCGTAACCGCTAATAGCAACCACGAACCAAGCGCAACACCTGCCCAACCGGCCCATTGCCAGAAAGGCTCCAGCCAGAAGCCCCCCAAGCTTGCCCCCACGTAATAGAATACAAGATACAGCGCTGAAGCACTTCCCCGTGCTCCACTGGCGTTGCGCCCTACCCAGCTGGAAGCAAGCGAGTGCGCCAGAAAAAAACCAAAGGCGTTAACTGTTAGCCCGATGATAATCCACACCAGGGAATCCGCCAGCGTGACGCCCGTTCCCGTCATCAACAGCACAACGCCCAGCATCATGCCGCTAGCCGGTGAGAAACGGCCTGCTAACCGCCCGGACAACGCAGACCCCAGGGTTCCCCCCAGATACGTCAGGAAGATCAACCCGAGGCTGGTCACCGCTAGTTGATACGGCGCTTCGGAAAGACGAAAGGTCATATAACTGTACTGATTGATAAAGATCAGGAAGTTGATACCACCCAAGGCGTAAGCCCCCACCAGCACAGGTGATTGCAGATGCCCCAGCAAACCATTGACCGCCGTTCGCAAGTCAAACGGCTTTGGCATGAAGGACTGGCTTGCAGGAAGTAGACGCCAAAACAGCACACAGCCTAGTAACGTCATCAACCCCACGCTTGCAAAGGCCATACTGACGCCTCCCCACTCAGCCACACTCCCACCAATAACACGCCCGCTGATGCCTCCCAGGGAATTGGCACCAATATATAGCCCTACGGCCCCTAGCAGCGCCGGCCTATCAAACTCATCTCCCATCCAGGCAATGGCCACGGCAGGCAAACCGCCTAAAAAGAATCCCTGCACAAAACGCAGAATCAGCAATATTTCAATACTGGGTGCAAAGGCCAATATCAGGGAGCAGAACCCGGCCGCCAGCAGGGTATAGCGCATAATGCGCTCACGGCCGATGGCATCCGACAAGGGGCCGAATACAAGTAGGGAAAGCGCAAGAGAAAGAGTGGAAATCGACATGACCAGGCTGACGCCCAGCGTCGATATACCATAAGCATCGCGTATGGCGGGAAGTAGCGGCTGGGGAACATAAAGATTGATGAACACAAGAAACGAACCCAGGCAAAGTGCAGCCGTTGCACGCCACCATGCGGCCGTTTTGGCTTCAATCATAGCTCCCCTTAGGTTGAGTTCAAAAACATGGTTCTCAAAAACATTGCTAAAAACCCGGCGCTCGGAAGCACCAGGTTTCAGAAAACACCCGCTTTTAGAATACCGGCCTTATCTTAACGCCGCAGTGAATCTCCCAGCCCCGCCAGATGCGTTGGCTCAAGGGTTCTGCGCGATTGCCAGTAGTAACGTTTCCAATAGCTGTTATCTAAACGTGAAATCATCACGCCTCTTGAAGAGGACGCATGCATGAAGCGTCCGTCACCGATATAGATTCCTGCATGCCGGGAAGGTCCCGGTGGGTTAAAGAACACCAGATCACCAGCCTGCAACTCAGAGCGGTTGATCTGACGCCCCTGCTTCACCTGTTGGCGTGTCGTTCGCGGTAGCTCCATATTGAAGGTATCCCGATAGACATTCTGTATCAACGCCGAACAGTCAATGCCGCGTTCGTTGGTCCCCCCCAGGCGATAAGGCGTCCCGACCCAACGCTGGTGCTGCGAGAGCAGTGCCTGTCGAACCATGGCAGGCGTCGAATCAGTGACTTGTCGCTGTCTCTGATCAGTACCAGTGGATGAACGTATGACTGGAGACATCATCACTTCGTCTCCACTGGGCATATCCGGCAACGGCATGGCAAAGTAATTATCTGGCGCTGCCGTATTGGCATACGGGGTAGACGTGGAGCTAGCGCAGCCGGATATCATCAGCATTACACCGGTTAAACAAACCCCCTGCAAAAGCTTGTTTCCAGCAACTGGCGAATTCATCGTGTATAAATAAATCTTTTTTCCATTAGCGATATTTGCAAACGCAACCATGCGACTAGCCCTCTCGTCTACCAGCGTCTCAACACCGGCGATATATCCTTGATCCAGCACGCCGAATACTATAAGCGAAAAGCATTGGCATTGGCGAGTCAATTAGCACATTTTAATGTAAAGTTCGCTGGTCGCCGGGTAGCGTATCAAT
Source organism: Halomonas sp. LS-001 (assembly GCF_052983955.1). Lineage (NCBI taxonomy): Bacteria > Pseudomonadati > Pseudomonadota > Gammaproteobacteria > Oceanospirillales > Halomonadaceae > Halomonas > Halomonas sp. LS-001. The sequence continues at coordinate 1,194,601 of NZ_CM129816.1, read as the reverse complement.
GTGCAGGGGAGCAAAATGCCTCGGTTTATTGCCAGGAAAATCAAGGCTTGCCCAGGGGCCGGCCAGCAATGGCGAGGCGCAAAGCCAGGCCATCAATGCCTGACGCAACCCCGCCAGAAAACTCTCACGTTCTGGCGTGTCACCCATAAAAAACGAAAACCCCGCATAAAGGCCTTGTGCGTAGGCGTGCCAATCGCTGTAATGCTGGCCAGCCAATGCAGAGACCTGATCAAGCAACTGATTAAAATGGGCCTGATCCAGCCAGCCAAGCTGCCGCCCTGCAATGGCTAAATCCACTATCTGAGCAATATCCCACGCCGTCATATCCAGGTGGTTACACCCATCTTCATCATCCCGCACTCGCTTGAGGCGCAGGATATGCTGGTACTCTTCCGGGCTAGATTCCCCCGACTCAAGAATTGCAATTTCAGCCTCCAGACGCTGCATGTTCAACGTGTAAGGGGCGTAATTGACCTGATAGTCCTGGCGATCCCCTGACTCCAGCATGTAGCGAATGAATTCATTAAACTCGTCCGCTTCCTGCAGTTGATAGTGATTGTCCACCCACTCCATGATTTCACGCTTTTCGCGCGAGCTTTCCGGATAAGGCTCGCTCCAGGCAGCGCTGTTTAACGGCCCCGCCAGCGCCATGGCCGTAAAGTGTGACAGCGCAGGCCGAAAGCCCGGCTCCCGCCAGGAGCCCGGCTTCCAATCCAGCCAGTGAAAAAGGCTGCCTTCGTCGTCAAGATGCCAGGCAATTTCATGTACCAGCGACTCACTATCCGCTTCTGGCAAGCACTTTTCCCAGGCCAACCAGGCTTCCAGCAACGTCTTGGCATCAGGATAAAAGCGGCACAAGCTACTTCTTAATGCACTCACGTATTCCAGCAGGTCATCCTGTTCAAATAGCTGGCTGTCCAGCGCCATGTGCAGATAGAACGCGAATTTCTCAGCCATGTGGATCGTGGCTGAATGATGGCTGACGGTTTTAAGCACGCGACGCTGGCTGCGCCCTTCCTGATCAAGCTCACCAAAACGCGTCCTGGTGGGCGGCCATACACCGTGGGCCGCATCCGCCGCCAACTGGTTAAGATGATGTGCCTGGGCAGGTAGCCAGTAACGTGCCAATGCAGCCGCCCCTTCGTCCGCGTGAAGCCCCAGCGTATCCTGGAGAAAATGCGAGACTTCCATACGCCTGGCTTCGGGCAGCACAATCTGTGTATTACCCTGACGCAGCATCAGCTCTGGTTCTCGCACTCCGGCCAGCGCCAGCAGCCAGTGATAGGCGCTCTGCCGCATTCTGCGTAATGCCTTTCGGGATGCCTCTCGCGTCTTGCTATCCAGCAGACTATCCAGTGGCTCAGCCCAAGGGCTGTAAGCAGATGTCAGCAGCAACTGTTCGTCATCAGAAAAGCCCGCCGAATGACGCTCTTCACCTTGAAACAAACTGAGCCCTCTGACGAAGGCATGCAAAAGCGCCGTCCAGTCCGAATAACGCTGGCTCAGCAAATCCACCGCATGCGCTGCAAAGTGATCCGCTTCCAGCTGGGTGAGAAAACCACAACACGCGCCTGCCCAGGCCAGCTCCGCCATACGCACCCAATCCCAGGCTGCCCAGTCCAGAGGGACGTTATCGCGAACAAAGCGATGCAACACTGGCGCGTGAGGCGCATCTTGCGCGTCGTTCAGCCAAGCGTTACGTTGCGTGCTATCCAGCGTGCAAAGCACTCGCCCATCAATATCCCAGCGCTGGCGCTCGCCCTGGGCTCCGAGCCATAGCAGCGTTGTGATCAGCGTCTCTCGATCATGCACCTCCCAGGCCTGGTGCAGCCATTGCGCTGCGTCGGGCCAGTCTGAATGGCCACCTGGATAATGGGAGATAGGCCTCACTAACGCGCAGACACGCCAACAGTTAGCCTCTGGGCGTTTCGGCCAGTGCTTGAATGCTTCATTCATCTGCCGGGACATCAGCAACCACGCCCACGGGGTATCGCATCGACCAAGATTTCACCTCGATTTGATTTAAGATTGGCCTGGCGCACCGATATTGTCAGTTCCAGTTCGTCAGGGGCGCATAGTGTACCTTAGGTGGCAAAGGGTATCCCACGTTATGGCGAGCAAAAACACATTCGCCCGGCAATGCCGGGCGAATGTCAGAAAACTCACATGTGGTTGCTGGCCTAACCTGACTGCTTAACCTTACTGATCACCCAGAGAAGCACCACGGCGCCAGCAGTCGCTGTGACTAGAGAACCAATAAAGCCCCCCGCTTTCAGACCCAGCAGCCCGAAAAGAAAACCGCCCAGCACGGCACCCACTACCCCGACACCGATATTGCCGAGAATTCCAAAACCGCCGCCACGCATGATGTTTCCAGAAATCCATCCTGCCAGGCCGCCAATAATCAACCATGCAATCAAACCCATATCAGACTCCTTGTAGTATTACTCTGTCGCATTACTCTTTCGCATTACTGTGTCGCATTACTCGCGTGGGATTTTACCTGCTTAACTCGCATGCTCTACCATAGCATACCCCAAGACATTGTCGCCCGACTCTGGCACACCCTGCCACGGGTGACGCCGCCCTTTTTTCGCGGCGCATGCACAGGAGCAAGATGATTGATGATTCCCGATACGCTTCGCCAACTGATCGATTCGACCCAAGGCCAGCAAACCGTCGTCTGGCAGGAGCGTGAGCTGGTGCTCTTCAACCAGCCATGGGGGCAACTGGCCATTTCCCTGCAAGGGGCTCAGGTGCTCCATTTCCAACCTGCCGGTGATACGCCCTGGCTGTGGGTCACGCCAACGCCACAACACTTGCCTGGCGCGGTTCGCGGTGGCATCCCGGTGTGTTGGCCATGGTTTGGCGACGAGCGCTATGCCGATGAAAGTGATGACCGCAGCGGCCCTTTTCACGGCCTGGCAAGGCATGCTCAGTGGCGCCTTGATGCAGCCGATGAACATGAGGAAGGCATTGAAGTTCACTTGTCGCCGCAAACCCGTCTTCATAGCCAGCTGAGCGTGCGCGTCGTGGTTCAGGCGAATGCCCAGCGCCTGCATGTCGAAGTGATCAGCGGAAACACCGGAACGGCTCCCGTCAAGATCAGTGCCGCGTTACACAGTTACCTGGCGGTTGAAAACGTTCTACAGTGCCGACTTGAAGGCTTGGCGGGTGCCCGCTATCTGGACAAGCATCGTGATTTTTCCGAAGGAGAGCAACAGGGCACGCTGACCATTAAAGGCCCCATTGACCGGATTTATCACAGTAACGCTGCTATCACCCTCAACGATGGCGAACGTGAGCTGCGCATCGCCAAGCACGACAGCGACTCCACCGTGGTCTGGCATCCCGGCAGCGAACTGCCAGGTGACACGCCTGCTCAGGCGGCGGTGCATTTCCTATGCGTCGAAGCCGCCAATACACGGCTCGACCCGGTCTGGCTGGTTCCTGACGCGCAACATGTGCTCGGAACCACGATCAGCCGCGCAGAATAGTAAAGGCTTGTGTTATTCACCCCTGATTCATCTTACAAATGTTAATCTGCTAAACATTATCCGACGAATCCTGGCAAAAAACCTGGTAAAAATGCTGGTAAAAAAAGGACAACACATCAATGAACCCTCAGCTCTGGCTTGAAGCCGCAACGCTGGTCTTCAACCTGCTTGGCATGGTGGTCTGCCTGATCGGGCTGACAATGGCACAGAAAATGGCGCGCCGCTGGCCAGGCTACGTAGTGGCGGTTATCGGTTTTCTGATTGCCACCCTGCCCATGCTATACCAACTGGTGCAATCGCTGCGTCACAGCGGCGCATGACAGTGACCATAAAAGGAGCCAAGCCAGATGCAATCAACGTTCAACCGTGAGCGCCTTGGCCGAGAAATCACTAACCTGATGGAGCGTACCCGTGACCGCCAGCTGCGGCTTGCCATTACCGGGCTATCCCAGGCGGGCAAAACGGCGTTTCTGACGTCATTGGTCAACCAGCTTCGCCACGCAGGCGTGGAAGCGCAGCTGGATCTGCTTCCTGTTGCCCGTGAAGGCCGTTTACTTGGCGCACAGCGGTTGAACCAACCTGACCTGGGTGTGCCGCGTTTTCCCTATGACCCTGGCATGGCGGCGCTGCGTGATACCCCGCCGCGTTGGCCGGAACCGACCCGCGGCATTAGTGAGCTACGCCTACAACTGCGCTATCGTCCTGCTCAGCAAGGCTGGTTCACCCCTGATATTGCCCATCTCACCCTGGACCTGTTCGACTATCCGGGAGAATGGTTGCTGGATCTTCCCCTGCTGCAGCATGATTTTTACAGCTGGAGCCAAACCCAGGCGCAGCACCAGGGGCCTCACCGACAGGCACTGTTTCACGAATGGCTTGCCGAGGTTGAACAACTGGACCCTGCGGCCGAGGCGGATGAAGCAAAACTGGCAACCCTTGCCGATGCCTATGCTCAAGGCCTTCGCCGGGCGAAAAAGGCCGGCTTTTCGGATTTACAGCCTGGCCGCTTTCTCTTGCCAGGCGAGTTACAAGGCGCTCCGGTACTGCAGTTTTTTCCACTGCCTGAATTAAGCACGCCAAAAGAGGTTCTCGACGCGCTGCCCGATACCAGTATCTACGCCACCCTGGCGGCACGTTTTCGTTATTATCAACAGCAGGTGGTGCGGCCCTTTTATCGCGACCATTTCCGCCGTTTTGATCGCCAGATTGTACTCGTCGATGTATTGGGGGCGCTGAATGCGGGTCCCGAACGCTTTGAAGACCTGTCTGCGGCCCTTCGTCAGCTCATGCACAGCTTCGATTATGGCAAACGCAGCCTGCTGACGCGCCTGTTTGCGCCAAAGATTGACCGTCTCGCCATTGCCGCAACAAAAGCCGACCACGTGACACCAGACCAGCACGGCAATGTTGTCCAGCTGTTGGAGGCGTTACTGGCGGAGCCGCTTAAAGACCTTCGCTTTGCTGACATTCCGGTCAAGGCGCTATCGCTGGCGGCCATCCGCGCCACCGACGCCAGGGAAGTCACCCACGAAGGAAAGCGCATGCCCGCACTGAAAGGCATCACCCTGGAAGGTGAAGACGTCCTTGTCTATCCGGGCGACGTGCCCAACCGCCTACCGAAATCCGATTTCTGGCAACAGCAGGGGTTTGATTTCCCCAGTTTCCGCCCGATGCCAGCGGATAGCGAAGCGCTATCGCACATTCGCATGGACGCTGCCATCGACTGGTTGATAGGAGATAAACTGATATGAGCCACCCTCAACCGCGCCGGGATTTCCAGTCGGAAGAAACCCCTTCCCCTGCTTCAGAGTCCCATCTGCGCCAGAGTGAGCACTTTGCCGCCACGCAGTCACACCAGCCGCTGGCCACTCAGGCAGACGTAAAAGCCCTGCCCGACGAAAGCCTGGGCACGCCGCGCAAACGTCGTTGGGGGCTGATGTTTGCCCTGGCAGGTGGCGCCACCCTGGGCACCATAGAGCTTGCCACCGGGATTCCCGAAGCACTTTCCCAATCACAGTGGATGACGATGGTCTGGCAACTGTTCGGCATCAGCCTGATTGGCTTAGGCGGAATATCGTTGTTGAAAGAGCTTGGCCGCCTGCGTCGCCTAAAGCACCATGATCAGCTGCGTCATGATTTGGCTGAACTGCCACAGCGCTCAACCAAACAGGCTCAGGCCATGGCAGAGCAGCTGAAGCGCCAACTGAAACTCAGCAATGATGACCCGCACTGGCTGGCCTTTCAGCGCGCCTGCCAGCCCCACCACAGTGGAGAAGAGATTCAGACACTGCTGCGCTATCACCTGCTGGCACCACGCGACCGCGAAGCGCAACGCCTGATTACCCGCATGTCGGGCGAAACCGCCATCATGGTCGCCATCAGCCCGCTGACCCTGGTGGATATGACCCTGGTGGCCTGGCGCAGTCTGGCCATGGTCGACAGGTTATGTCGTCTTTACGGGCTGGAACTTGGCTACGCCAGTCGGCTGCGGCTATTCCGCCATGTGCTGCATAACATGGCGTTTGCCGGTGCCAGTGAATTAGCCACGGATGCGAGTATGGACATGCTCTCGCTGGATCTGGCAGGCAGGATTTCTGCCCGTGCAGGCCAGGGCCTGGCCACCGGTTTGCTGAGCGCTCGATTAGGGCTACGCGCCCAGCGCCTGTGTCGCCCGGTGGCATTTGCGGAGGAAGAGCAACCCAGGCTGGCCGATCTGCGTCAGGACCTTTGGCGGCAGATCAAGCGGCTCGATAAAGACGCAACGCCCGCTAATCGCCCCCAGGAATAAGCGCGCGCTGTTAGTCAGCGCCTTCCCGCAAAATAGCGTTAAACGCCATGCGGGAAGGCGAGCGACTTACGCCAGACGCTTTTCCGTCTCCGCATCAAACAGCACCGCGCGGGCCATATCCACACGCAGCGACAGGCGTTCGCCAGGTGCCACCGCACACTTCGGCCCGACTCTGGCCGTCACTTCCTGCTCACCCAATGGAATGCGCAGCAGAATATCCGCGCCGGTCGGCTCGACAACGCTGACGCTGGCTTCCAGTAAGGTGCCTTCCGCCTGTTCAGTGAGTCGAACGTCCTCTTCACTGAAGTGCTCAGGCCGCAGCCCCAGAATTATCGGTTTATTCAGCTGATCCACAAGCCCTGCCGCGTTGCGTTCAAAGGGCCATGGCAACAGCAGATCCTCTTCGTCAGGTGTGGCAATCCGCAGAGCGTAACCATCGCCCATTGCTTCCAGCGTTGCGTGGATAAAGTTCATCGAGGGTGATCCCATGAAGCCCGCCACAAACATATCCACCGGGTTGTTATACACCTCATCGGGGCTACCCAGCTGCAGGATATGACCATCGCGCATCACGGCAATGCAGTCGGCCAGGGTCATCGCTTCCACCTGGTCGTGGGTGACGTAGACAATCGTGGTACCCAGGCGCTGGTGGAGCTTTTTAATCTCGGTGCGCATATCCACGCGCAGCTTGGCATCCAGGTTCGACAGCGGCTCATCGAACAGGTAAACCTTGGGCTCACGGGCCAGCGCCCGGCCCATGGCCACCCGCTGGCGCTGGCCACCGGAAAGCTGGGCCGGTTTGCGTTCAAGCAGAGGAAATATCTGCAACAGGTCAGCCACCCGCTCAACCGCGGCTTCGCGCTGCGCTTTGGGCACCTTGCGCATTTCCAGGCCAAAGCTGATGTTTTGCCGCACGGTCATGCTGGGGTAGAGGGCGTAAGACTGAAATACCATGGCAATATCCCGCTCAGCGGGCGTGCGCCAGGTGACGTCTTCGCCGTCGATATAGATATTGCCGCTGGTGACGGGTTCAAGCCCGGCGATGGCGTTCATCAGGGTGGATTTCCCACACCCGGATGGTCCCACCAGAATCAGGAACTCACCAGAATCAATCGAGATACTGACATCTTTCAGCACCCGCTCGTTACCAAAGTCTTTGCGTACGTTCTGAATTTCTAGCGCTGACATGAAAACTCACCTTAACGTTATTGTTGTTAACCCTTGACAGAGCCTGCGGTTAAACCGCGCACAAAATATTTACCCGCCAGTACGTAGACCAGAAGCGTCGGCAGTGCCGCAATCATCGCGGCCGCCATATCGACGTTGTACTCGCGTACGCCGGTTGACGTATTGACCAGGTTATTCAGCGCCACCGTGACGGGCTGGGTGTTATGGGCGGAGAACGCCACGCCGAACAGAAAATCGTTCCATATCTGGGTAAACTGCCAGATCACTGACACCACGATAATCGGGGCAGAAACGGGCAGCAGGATGCGCCAGAAAATCCGGAAAAATCCGGCACCATCCAGCTTGGCTGCCGACACCAGTTCGTTGGGAATACCCACATAGAAGTTGCGGAAAAACAGCGTGGTAAAGGCGATGCCAAACACTACGTGAACCAGAATCAGACCGGCACGTGAGCTCGACAGCCCCAACCAGCCCAGGGTTTGCGCCATGGGCAGCAACACCACCTGAAACGGAATAAAGCAGCCAAACAGCATCAGCGCAAAAACCAGCTCCGAGCCTTTAAAGCGCCACTTGGTCAGCGCATAACCGTTGAGTGCCCCCATCGTCGTGGAGATCAGCACCGCCGGAATCACGATCGCAAAGGAATTCCAGAAATAGCCACCCACCCCTTCGCAGCGCATGCCGGTGCATGCCTCTCCCCAGGCTTTCGTCCAGGGGGCAAGGGTTGGATTTTGCGGCAGCGATAACAGCGTTCCCGCGCTGATTTCACTTAACGGCTTGATGGAGGTCATCAGCATGATGATCAGCGGCAGGATATAAAACAGCCCGGCTAAAATGAGCACGCTGTAAAGCACACCACGCCATAGCCGCGCCACCGGCGTTTGTCGACGAATCACGTTAGCCATGTTTGCGGCTCCTTAGTTCGGAATACAGGTAAGGAATCAGGATGGCCAGTACGCCGCCCAGCATTAACATGGCGCTGGCCGAGCCGAGCCCGATCTGGGCACGATTAAAGGCGTGGGTGTACATGAAGGTCGCTGGCAGGTCGGTGGCATAGCCAGGCCCGCCGCCGGTCAGCGCCACGACCAGATCGAAGCTTTTGATCGCGATATGCGCCAGAATCATGACAGCACTGAAGACCACCGGGCGCAGGCAAGGCATCACTACGCGCCAGTAAATGCGTGGCAGGCTGGCACCGTCTAACTGGGCTGCTTTGACGATGCTGTCATCAATCCCTCTCAGCCCGGCGAGAAACAGCGCCATGACAAAGCCGGAAGCCTGCCAGACCGCGGCAATGACCAGGGTATAGATGGCCATATCCGGATCGACGATCCAGTCAAAGCGAAACGACTCAAATCCCCAGCTTTGCACCATGGCCTGAATGCCCAGCTGTGGGTTCAGCAACCACTTCCACACCACCCCGGTAACGATAAACGACAGCGCCATCGGGTAGAGATAAATGGTCCGCAAAGCCCCTTCCTGACGGATTTTCTGATCCAGCAGCATCGCCAGCAAGGCGCCAATTATCAGACAGACCACGATAAACAGCGTGCCAAACAGCATCAGGTTGGTGGACGCCACCCACCAGCGTTCGTTGGCCATCAGCCGGGAATACTGGCCAAAACCCACAAAATCGTAGCTTGGCAGCATGCGTGAGCTGGTGAGCGACAGTACAAAGGTCCACAGCATAAAGCCGTAAACAAAAAACAGGGAGATCGCCACCGAGGGGGCAAGCACCAGGCGTGGCAACCAGGATTGCAGCCAGCCGGGTGCCGTCGACCGCGCGGCAGTGCGCGTCGTAGGTTTATTCATGAGATATTTCCTCGCCAGTCAGCCGTTTGCGCCGCCGTTGCGGCGGCGCCAAGTGCATTACTTAACTAACGTACGTAATGGCTTAATAGATAATGGCTTAAAAATAGGCGGTTTCCGCTGCGTTAACCAGGCGCTCGGCAGCGTCTTCAGCAGGCATATCGGCATCGTTGAAGAAGTTGGTCACGACATCGAATATGGCCCCTTGCACAGCAGCGCGTACCGCCATGCCATGTGCCATGCTGGGCACCAGGCCATCTTTCTCGGCAGTGCTCTGGAAGTCGGCGAGGGACTGCTGAGCACAGCTGTCGAATTCACTCATGTCCAGATCGGGCCGTGCTGGAATCGAGCCTTTGGCAAGGTTAAAAGCTTCCTGGAAGGTGGGTTCCAATACCAGACGCGCCAGGGTTTTCTGGGCTTCTCGCTCGGCGTCATCGCTGACGCGGAACATCGCCAGGCTGTCGATATTGAATGTGAAAGCATCCTGAGTACCGGGGGCAGCAGCACACAGATAGTCTTCTCCGGCCGTCAGGCCTGCGGCGGTAAATTCGCCCTTGGCCCAGTCACCCATTAGCTGAAAACCGGCTTCCCCTTCAATGACCATGGCGGTGGCGATGTTCCAGTCACGCCCTGACATGCCTTCATCCATCAGCTCGCGAAGGCGTTTGAAGTCTTTCAGTGCGGCGATCATCTGGTCACTGCCCAATGCTTCCGGGTCCAGCTCTACCAGCGCCTGCTGATAAAATTCAGTGCCCTGACTACCCAGGACAACACTTTCAAATATGGTGGCGTCCTGCCAGGCCTGGCCGCCGTGGGCAAGCGGTACGAAACCGGCGTCGCGAATTGCCTCACCTGCCGCAAACAGTTCATCAAGCGTGGTCGGCATTTCAACGCCAGCGGCGTCCAGTACTTCCGGGTTGGCCCATAGCCAGTTCACCCGATGCACGTTGACCGGTACCGCCACGTACTGGCCATCATGACGCATGATATTAGCGACCCGCTCGGGCAGCAGCTCATCCCAGCCTTCTGCCGTTGCCACCTCATTCAAGTTGCCTAACAGGCCAAGCTCGCCCCACTCCTGAATTTCCGGGCCTTTGATTTGCGCGGCGGAAGGCGGGTTACCCGACATGGCACGGGATTTCAGTACCGTCATGGCGGTCTCACCCCCGCCACCGGCCACGGCAAAATCCTGCCAGCCGTAGCCCTCTTCTTCCATCAGGTCCTTGAGCACATTGGCGGCACGTGCTTCACCACCGGATGTCCACCAGTGCAGGACTTCCACTTCGTTGGCTTGCGTGGCGCTGGCCGCCATCGCGGTGCCCGCTGCCAGCGCTAACGCCAGGGCGGACTTTTTAAATGAGGTCACATTAAGAACGGGCTTATTGAATACGGACATATTGATCATCGGCATGGGTTGCTCCTGCTGCTGTTATTGTTATGGCTTTTTAAACATTATTTTTAGTGCCGTTTGTGCGTAAAAGAAAAACGGCTCCCAGCAGAGTACGCCACCCAGGCGCACAACGGGAGTTACCGAGTCCTGCATAGTCTTGGCAAATTATTAATAGTGTTAGGGGTTTATTACAAACCTGTAACACTGGCTCGACGGGGCAGCGTCAACGTGGCCACTAAACCACCTGACGGGTGATTCGATAAGCTAATATCGCCGCCGTGGGCACGCGCAATATGTTTGGCAATCCCCAGCCCCAGGCCGCTTCCGCCGGTATAGCGGTTTCGAGAGGCTTCCAGGCGAACAAAAGGAGAAAATACGCGGTCCAGCTCCGCATCTGGTATCCCAGGGCCGTCATCATGAATCGTCAATGTGACCACCCCCGCCTGTTCTTCAAGCGTTACGCTGGCTTTCTGGCCATAAAACACCGCATTTTCCAGCAGGTTGCCCAGGCAGCGCTTAAGTGCCAATGGCTTAACGAGAAGCGGCGCCACATGACCGCTAAGGTTGATGTCACCGCCCTGAAGATGCAGCGCATCTGACAGTTCCAATACCAGCGCATCAAGGTCCGTCGGCTGTGGGTCTTCATGCAGATCCAGCCCCTTCACCGAGGCCAACGCACCTTTGACCAGCTCTGACAGCTCATCCAGCGAGGCGCAAAAACGCTCACGCTGAACCGGGTCGTCCAGCATTTCGGCGCGCAGCCGTAAGCGGGTAATCGGTGTTTTCAGGTCGTGAGAAATGGCCGAAAACAGCCGTTCACGCTCTTCTACCTGATCACGGATACGCCGCTGCATCCGGTTAAACGCCATGGCGGTGGCCGCCACTTCTCGAGGCCCATTCTCTTTCAGCGGCGGGCTATCCAGGTCATTGCCAAGCTGGCGTGCCGCGCGGGAGAGTCGCGCCAGCGGGCGGGTCACGCTCGTAATGCCAAGCAAGGAAAGCGCCAGGACACTGAGTAACACCAGTACACCCACCAACAGGCGTTCTTCAGACAGCCAGCGATAGCCGCTAAAAATATCCGGCACGCCCAGCAGCGTAGCGACATACAGCCAGGTATCGGGTGAAAGCTCCAGCTGCACCACCAGGATAGGTGGCGAAAGTGGCTCCATTAACAGGCTGTGCTGCCCCCAGCGCGGCGGCAGGTCACGCAGCAATACTTCGTTATTGAAAACGCGCAGCGTTTCCGGTCGGGAGAACTCCACCTCGACATCATCAATGGAGAGCTGCTCGGTCAGAATCGAGCGCACATTATTCACGACCACGTCTTTTTCCGGGCCGCTGCCGATATCATCGACGGGAATACGCCGCTCGTTAACACTGACAAAAAAACGTGTACCGCCCATATTGCGTAACTGGTCCAGCACAATATGGCGATAATCCACCGGCAGCGAACGGAAAAAACGCATGGTGGAAGCAATACTAAAGGCCATATTGCGCGAAAGCTCATCCAGCTGTTCAAGCTGGCTATCCCGTGCCTGTGACGTCCACAGTGCATAGCTGGCCGTTTGGGCCGCTAGCACACCGGCAATCATGATGATCACAAATCGCCCGCGCAGGCTGCCGGGCAGCCAGCGAGCAAGCCAGTATCTGATGGCTTTCACGGGGTGGCTTCCACACTGGCCGTCAGCACATAACCGGCCCCACGTACAGTGCGAATCAACTGTGAGTGCTGCGCGTCCTCCCCCAGGCGCTGGCGAAGGCGGCACACATGCACATCAATGGAGCGATCCAGCGGCGGCGCATCACGGCCGCGGGAGAGAGTAAAAAGGTCGTCGCGGGTAATCACCGTGCCGGGGCGCTCTAAAAATACCTGAAGCAGCTGAAAATCCGCCCCGGACAGCGCAGTGCGAATGCCCGACTGATCCACCAGTTCACGCGTCACACGGTCAAGCTGCCAGTCGCCAAAGCGCACCCAGCGAGACTCCTTGGCTGACACCACCGTTGCCGCAGGGCGGGCACGGCGCAACACGGCCTTAATGCGCGCCAGCAATTCGCGAGGATTAAAGGGTTTGCCGATATAGTCGTCAGCGCCCAGTTCCAGCCCCAGAATACGGTCGGTATCATCGGCACTGGCAGTGAGCATGATAATCGGCGTGTCGCGGGTTTTGCGCAGCTCCCGGCAAATGGTAAAACCGTCGTCTCCCGGCATCATCACATCGACCACCAGCAGATCCGGCGTCTGTTCGGCCAACTGCTGATACAGGGCGTCAGCCCCATCGGCGGTCAGCACGTGATAACCGTGCCGCCCCAGGTAATCGGCCAGTAGTTCACGGATTTCTGAGTCGTCATCAACGACCATCAAGGTAGCAGGCGTGGTGGTCATGGTAGCAAAGCGCCCCTGGGCTGTTAGCTCGTTATTATCGTTGTCGGGGGTAGATAATGGTGGAGTGACCGTTCTATCGCAAGCGGCCCTGGTTCCTGGAGTCAGGCTTACAGCGCAAAACGCTGCGTTAGCCACTGAGCCACGGCAGCTTCGCCATGATGACCGATACGTTCCGCCCTGTTGATACGCGCAAATAACTCAGGGTGGGCATTCGCCATGACCTGAGCCTCCCCTGCCAGGTTAAGCATTTCGGTATCGTTCAGGTTATCACCAAACGCCAGGCACTCTGCCGGTGTCAGCTGTAACGTTTCCAGCAACGCCGTTAGTGCCACGCCTTTATTGACGCCTCCCGCCATGATTTCTAAGGCGTTCGCCGTTGAGTAAGTAATATGCAGGCCATGGCCATGCGCCGCCCGAGCCTGATGTTCCAGTTGCACTAATGCCTGCGGGTCGCCGAGATAGAGCACTTTACCCACGCCGTTAATGTCCATTTTTTCTGGTGGCACCACGTCGTAAACAAACCCCGTCGAGGCATGGAGCGATAGCAGATTGGGGGCATCGGCATCGATATGCCAGCCGCTTTCACGGTAAAGGCTCAACCGGACCTGAGGGGGCCGTGGCAACTGAATCAGCGCTTCGGCATGGGAAGGATCAAGGTGCGTGGCGCTCAGTAACCTGCCCTCCGGGTCATGGGTGTAGGCCCCGTTGGTGCTGATTAAATGCACGGGAATATCCAGTTGGTCCCGGAATACCCGCATATCATGATAGTGACGACCCGACGCCAGCGCGACATGGTGGCCCTTTTTCACCAGCGCACGCAGCACATCCACAGTTCGCTCATCCAGCTGGTGGTCGCTGTCGAGTAGCGTACCGTCAAGATCGGAAACGATAAGGCGTGAGGTCATAGAGCACTCCTGATAATAGAACCGCCCAGCTTATCCGATTACGTTCCCTGCTCACAGGCCATCAACCATCAAAGTGGGCGGTTCTCAAGAGGGCTCCTCTAGACGTTGCAAAACGTCCTGTTCTGCGCAGCCCCTTACAGCGTCACAATCCGGCTGCGCCGCTGGCCATCAGCACTCACACTGCGAAGTAGCAAGGTGTTTTCCACCTGGGGTGGCGCGTTGTCCTGATAGGCCTGCCAGCTCGCCCCGTCGTCCAGAGAGTACTCGATGGTAACTCCTGGCAGAGCCACATTGGCCACTAGCCGCCCCTCTTCGATTCGAGCACCCGGCAACGGCAGACGATAACTCACTCCATCCTGTTCCAGGCGGGGCAGAATGCGTTGCCCAAGCAGGTTAGCAAAACGCTGCCAGTCCTCATTCAAGACTTCGCGGTTAACATGGGAGGTTTCACCACCGGCGAACTCCTGGCCGGGCTGAACGTCCAGCTCCCATTGTGCCCGGTGCCAGGCTCGCTCGGCCAGTGCCAGCAGGCGCGGAAAGATCATCGACTCCATCTGCGTCTCACTGCGTACCGTTTCACTCCAGGCCTGGCCGGAAATCCCCTGGGCACCTTGCCACCCTTCAACGTTCTCGGCACGGAAGGCATTGCCATCCCGGTCAACCGAGGTTTCGGCATTCTGTGCCAGGTTATCGGGGGCAAAGGAGAACACCTTGCGAGTGTCAGTGAAGCGTGTAGCCCAGTAGTAGCCCCGCTCGTAGGGATTCACTTCGTAGGGCATATCGAAGTAAAGGTAATCAGGGCTCGACAGAATCACCTCATAGCCCCGTGCTTGCCACTCCGCCACGGATTGACTACCGCCCCAGAACAGCGGGTCCCAGAAGTTGACCGCTACCTGCGGCGTGGCAAAGGCTTCAGCGGATTCCACATGTTTAAGGCCATCCTGCCAGGCCGACATACGAGGTATCCCGTAAGCATCGGCGATGCGGTTAACCTGCAGGGCAAAGCGGCTTGGCAGCTCTTCAACGGAAGCGATATCGCCACTGGCAATGCGCTGCTGACAAACCGGTGAGGCTTCCCAGGGATGGTGCTGTTGGCTCTGATCGACAATCCCGCGCCAGTCAACCGGCTCTTCGCTATGGATATCCTGAAACCCATTGCCCAGCAGAATATTTTTGGCCTCGTCACCCCCAAAGTGCCAGTTCTCCAACGCCTGACCGGCCTCCTGATGCATCGATACCACTTCGCCCATCACCTTATTGACAAAGCGGTGCGTCGATTCAAGGCAGGGATTCAGATAGCTGCGACGGTCATAGAGCTGAACCGACAGGGTGTTGGACGTATCTTCGGGATCAATCAACCGATACTCGTTGGCTGCCACGCGGTCACCATCCGCCATGAATCGGCGGTGTCGTGCCTCCATGGCCACCACGGCGGCGCGAGCATGCGCCGGCATATCAATTTCAGGCACGACCTGAATATGCCGGGCCTCGGCATAGCGAACGATATCGATATAATCGTCACGGGTGTAGAAACCACTCCCGGAGGTGTCGGCTTCTGGCCCGGAGCCCAGCTGGGGTAACAGACAGTTCGTTTCATCCAGATCATGACAGCGCTGGCTGCCCACTTCGGTTAACTCCGCCAGCCCCGGAATTTCCAGCCGCCATCCTTCATCATCAGTGAGATGGAAATGGAAACGGTTGAGCTTGTAGGCAGCCATCTGATCAAGCAACCTCAGCACGGCAGCTTTGTCTTTGAAGTTGCGTGCAACGTCCAGCATAAAGCCGCGGTAGTCGTAACGCGGAGCATCATCAATCTCCATCGCTGGCACTAGCCCCGCCGCATCCGTGGCCGCTATCAGCGACTGTACCGCATAGAAAGCCCCGGCGGCGTCAAAGGCCAGAATATCCGCATCTGACTCATCAAGCTGCAGGCGATAGCCTCCTTCACGGGCCAATGTTTCATCGAGACTATCTGCCTCGGATGCCAGACGGGCGCGAATGGCCACGCCGGTGCCGTCTTCGTTGACCGGAATGCCAAGCCGTTCAAAGCGTTCTTTCAGCGCCGCCTGGCTGGCTTCGCCAAGCACCGGCAACATCAGCCGAACCCCTTGAGACAGATCAAGCGTGGCCTCACCCAGTTGCCATGACAGAGGGGTTGGCAGAATAGCGCCACGCAACGCCTCGGCAGGCAGAGCAGAGGCAGCAGCATTCCGTTCGTAGCGCGTCTGGGCAGTCATCACGACATTGTTATCGTCTGGCGTGCGCATCAACTGCTCACCCGACGGGGCACGGACAAAGTCGGTCAATACCTCGTCACGGGTATTATCGATAATCGCCGTTTCTTCCCCGATCACCAGATACCAGTCAGGCATCACATCCGTGATGAACAGCTGCCAATACTCACCCACAATGGGAATTTCCAGGCTCTCGCCAGCGCCCAGCCCGGCAAAGGCCTCATTGGGTTCAAGCCGATGCAGGTCACCCGTGATGCGTGTCAGCGTCAGTTCAGGGTGGTCGACCCGCAACAGGCGGCGAATGCTCGAGAAATACAGCCCCCAGTCATTTGCCGAAATGGCCTTATCGGAGGTATTGGTCAAGATAATGGTCGCTGTAAAGCAGCTGGCGTAATCCGCCCCCAGCGCCTGACAGTCAATATCATGCGCCTGAGGCTGGTTGGCGTTGATGGTGTAATGCACATCAAGCCGCTGCGCCAAGTCACGAACAGGCGATGCGTCAGGCGGTGTGGTTTCACTTGCCTGAGCGGTCGCGGCGTTAATGGCGATCCCGACAGCCAATGCCGTCAGGGTCTTCTTGGTCAATATTGTCATTGTTGTTACCTCGGGCATTACAGAATTGAGAAGGGAGCGACGACCGTGAACTTGATGTCGTACTCATCCTGAAAGGCGTTTTTAAAGCCGCCATCACCCCAGGAGGCGTAGTCGGTGCGGTTGTCATAGCGGGTATAGTGCAGTTGAAAACGCGTGCCCTCGGCCCAGCCACTCTGAACCTTGTAATGCACGTCGAAATTCCAGGCAGACTCGCTGAAGCGGCGTCCGGGATCTTCAAAACCTGCGTAAGGGCGCGCATCCCAGCCATACGCATGCGCCAGGCCCAGCGACCACCCAGGCAGATCCCATGCGTCCAGGGCGTATTCAACACCAGCATAAATGGCCTTTTCACCATCATGGTTCCAGTCGGATCGGGCATCCCACCAGATATCCAGACGGCCATTCGACGACGCATAAGGGGTCGTCATCCTCGGCAGGAAGAAGCCCTGATTGCCGGGTGCATGTACCCAGCTGAACTCAAGTGACCAGTCAAAGGCGCCTTGCTCATAGTGCGCGGTCAGCACCTGTTGCCAGGCGGTGCCGTCATAGACGTCGTTGGCTGAGCCATCGTCATGGCGGTCGCTGGCAGCGTAGGTCTGATAGGTCAGACGTAGCGGGTCATCGTTCAGGTGCGTGGCATAAGACACCTTGCCGAACCCCTGATTCATATACCCCCGGGCTTGCCCGACGGCGGCCTCTACCGCCAGGTTGTCGGCAATCTCGTAACGTGCCCCTAACGAGTGCAGGTAATCGATGGGCTCGCTATCCGCCTGGCGGAACTCGTAAAAATCCTGATACCAGGGCGCCTTGTAGCGATCCGAATGAAAATAGCTCAGCGACAGGTCACCGACACGGGCGCCCAGTTCGCCACCGCGATAGGTCCCCGGCAAAAATGACCAGTTCGGGGCAATCACGCTGGTGCCCCGGGGCTGCAGGTAGCCAAGTCGCGCCCACATATCCCCCGCTTTCAGCTTGAGTGCCGCGCGGTAAAGGCTGGCGCCGTTGGTTTCCTTGCCATCCCAGCGTTCGCCCCAGAGAGTGTCTGCCGGGCGAAAATTGAATTCCGTGCCTTGGTGTCGGTTCTGAAAGTCGTAGGCGGCAAAAGCGGCCAGATCCAGCCCGACAATGCCTCCGGCATGGCCGCTTGAAAAGTCAACGGCCAGATTGGCAGTGGAGTGCTGCAGGTTGGAGGCGTAAGCCCCAGGACGGCCCTCGCCATCAGGCCCCATACCTCCCTGACGGCGATCACGGTCACGGTAGATATAGAACAGGTTGGTATTAAGGCTGGCTTCTTCCATAAAGCCCTGCCGCTCGTCAGCAGAGGCCGTTAAGGGAACCAGCGATAAAGATAAAGTGCCGATAAGCGCCAGTTGACCGACGTAATCTAGCGGCTGCCCTTTTTTGGGCGTGAGTATGCTTGATGTCAGCATGGTGTCGTATCCGATTGTTGTTGGTTTTTTATTGAGCTTTGCAGTGATGTGCACGTTTTATAGACGTGCGGGGTCTGTAGGGCAGCGCAACGCTGCCCTATAAACAAGGATCCAAGGCGTAGAAGTCCTGGCTAGGTCACCCGCTGCTCAGCCGCCGCCGAGCAACAGCTATCGCTTGCCAGTGTTAGCCTCTGAGTGAATGCGCGATCGTCGCGGCCTGGGCACCCACGATCAGATGCCATGTATTGCCGTTCAGCGCTTGGACACCTCGACATCCGAGCGCTTCAAGCGCCGCACTGTCGAGGCGGGCACCATCGGCAAGTTCAACTCGCAGGCGCGTGTGGGCCTGGGCCTCCAGCCGTTGCACGTTGGCATCACCGCCCAATGCCGCCATCCAGCGCTGGACCAGCTCGGCGGGCAATCTGTCGGGTAGCGCTTGTGACGATTCACTTGTGGCGGCAGCAGTGCTGGTGAGATGTGCTGGAGAAGTCTCGGCATCAAGCCCAGCGCCACTCTGCTTGAGCGCTTCTCGAATCTCATCTGCGATACCATCCGCAATGGGCCCCATCACCACTTGGAGACCGCCGCCCTGAAGTCGCATGATGCCGCGTGACCCAAGCGATTTAAGGGCCGCTTCATCGATCACATCCGGATCTTCCAGCACCAGGCGCAGCCGCGTGGTACAGGCACCCACGCTGTGCAGATTGCTCGCACCACCTAACGCCGTGACAAACGCAGGGCCACGCTCGCCGAGTGGCGTTGGAGCTGCTGCGGGGCCTGTACTTTCCGGCTCGCGCCCTGGGGTGGGTAAATTAAAGCGGACAATGGCCCAGCGGAATACCGTGTAATAAAGGACAAAATAGGCCAGGCCGACAGGCAGCATCAGCCAGCCATTGGTGGAGAGTCCGTAAGAGAGCGCGAAATCGAAGGCCCCTGCGGAGAAGGTGAAGCCAAGCTTCACGTCCAGCCAATGCAGCAGCGCCATGGAAACGCCCGTTAATACCGCGTGCATGGCATAAAGTAGCGGCGCGAGGAACATGAAGGTGAATTCAATCGGTTCGGTGACGCCTGTTAAAAACGCCGTCAGTGCCAGCGAGAGTAACAAGCCTCCCACCTGGGCTCGGCGCCCTTTAGGCGCGGCATGATACATCGCCAGCGCCGCAGCTGGCAGACCGAACATCATCACCGGGAAGAACCCTGTCATAAACCGCCCGGCTTCTGGGTCACCGGCAAAAAAGCGGTTAAGGTCGCCGTTGGCAACGACCCCGGCGGCTGTCTCAAAACTGCCGAAGACGAACCACACCAGACTGTTCAATACATGATGCAAACCGGTCACGATCAGCAGGCGGTTGATGGTGCCATACACGAAAAGGCCCAGCTCACCCGCACCGATCAACCACTGGCCCAGCGCATCAATTCCATGCTGAATGGGTGGCCAGATCATCCCGAAGGCAACCCCCATTGCCACTGCCACAAGGCCGGTGGCAATCGGTACAAAGCGGCGTCCGCCAAAAAAGGCAAGGTACTCAGGCAACTGGATCGACTTATAGCGGTTATAAAGCAGGCCAGCCACGCTGCCGGAAATGATCCCCGCCAACACCCCCATATCGATCTCAGGGTTAAGCGCCGTCAATACAGCATCCAGCACCAGATAGCCGATCACCCCAGCCAGGCCAGCCGCTCCATTGCTGTCATCGGCAAAGCCTACGGCCAGGCCGATAGCGAAAATCAGTGCCAGATTGGCGAAGATGGCCTCGCCAGCGCCAGCAATAAAGGCGATATCCAGCAGGTCAGGCTGGCCGAGCCGCAGCAATAGGCCCGCGATAGGCAGCACTGCGATAGGTAACATCAGTGAGCGACCAAGCCGCTGCAAACCGCCCATCAGGCGGGAACCGAAGGTCGTGGAAGACATGTCAGCACCTCTCAAGGGTCGTTGTTGTTATGTCGGCATGGTGGGGCCTGGCCAGCCATGCGCTTAAGTGACGGCGTACCGCTGAGGCATCTTCCAGGGCCAGCCATTCGGGAATTTCATCCGCCAGGGTGGTTGCATTCAGGCAACGCAAGGCCGCTTTCACGGCGGGCACCCGCGCGGGCTCCACGGAAAGCTCATCGACCCCCAATGCGACCAGAAGCGCCGCCACTTTCTCGTCGCCAGCCGCGGCACCACAGACACCCACAGGGCACTGCCCTTTCGCGCCCTCCACGGTGGCCTGAATCAGCCGCAGCACCGCAGGATGCAACACATCGGCACGCGCCGAGAGGCTCGGGTCTTCTCGATCCATTGCCAGGGTGTACTGGGTCAGGTCATTGGTGCCGATGGACAGAAAGTCTGCCTCCGCCGCGAGGCTTCTGGCGCATAGCGCGGCACTCGGGACTTCAATCATCGCGCCCAGAAGCGGGCGCGCCGTCAGTCCCATTTCGCTGGCCAGTGCTTCCAGGCGCTGGCGTACATCACGCAGCTCACTCACCTCACTGACCATGGGCAACATGATCTGCAAGGTCTCCAGCGGCGTAACACCCAGCAGCGCTTTCAGCTGAGTCTCCAACAGCTCAGGATGGCTCGCCCACAGACGGGCACCCCGCACGCCCAGCGCCGGGTTAGGCACTGATGGCAAACGCAGGTAAGGGAGTTGTTTATCGGCACCGATATCCAGAGTGCGAATAATCACAGGCTTCCCGCCCAGGGCCGACAACGCGGCCTGATATTCGTCACGCTGACGGGCTTCATCAGGGGCGCTGTCACGCGCCAGGAAAAGGAACTCACTGCGCAGCAGGCCAACGCCGTCAGCGCCTGACGCTGCCGCGAGACGCGCTTCCTCGGCACCGCCGATATTGGCGCAGACCTCAATCAACCGCCCGTCCAGCGTGATCGCGGGCTCATGGGCTAATGCCTTAGCCGCGTCTGCTTCCTGACGACGCGACTCTATCCGCTGAGTCACCTCAGTAAGCTGTTGCTGGCTAGGCGTTAACGCTAAACGGCCTTCCTCAGCATCCAGAATGACGCGCTCGGGAGCAGAAGCGTTAGCGGCCTCGATCAGGCTGGAACCCATCGCCACGAGGCAGGGAATGCCTCGTGCCCGAGCCAGAATGGACACATGCGAGGTTGTGCCGCCGCCAGCGAGACAAAGCCCTGCCGGATGCTGGGCGGCAACGGCCACCAGCTCCGACGGAGTCAGCTCTTCCGCGACGAGAATGGCATTGTCTGGCAGGGTTGGCAGCGCTGCTTCAGGGGCATCGCTTAGCTCGGCCATCACACGACGCTGCAAGTCACGCAGATCCGCTACCCTGGCGGCCAGCAGGGCATTATCACTGGCCGAGAGTCGCGCGGCTTCCGCGTCTAACGCCTCCCGCCAGGCTTGCCCTGCGCTGCGCCCATCGGAGATACGCCCTTTCGCTGCGGCGACCAGATCCGGGTCGTCCAGCCAGGCGCCGTGAGCAGCAAAGATTTCCGCCTCAGCACTCTGCCCCTGGCGTGTTGCCTGCGCTTCTGCTTGAGCCAATGTCTCGCCGACACGGCGCAATGCATCTTTCAGGCGAGCCGTTTCTAGCGCTTTCCCTTCGCCCTGGTGAGCAACGCTGGGGAGCGGCGCTTGATAGGAGACGAGTGGACCAATGGCCAGACCGGGGCTTGCCACCAAACCAGCCAGTTCCCCTTTTTCAAGCGCCACTGCCGTCAACCTGGATGGCGGAGGCGCGCTATGCTCTTCTGCCTCAGGAGTGGTCAAGTGTCTTTCTGCGGCATCCAGCGACGCTTGCCCCGCCTCTCCCTGGGCGGTCAGTTTTAACCTGGCTCCCTTTGTCAGGCCCAGATTCATCAAGGCACTCAGGCTATCCGCGCTCGCCTGGGCGCTTTCGGCAGCGTCGGTAGCTTCTTCATCCGTCACCGTCAGGCTGACGCTATGCTCACGAGCAATTGCGCGAAGCCTTGCAGCAGGCCGGGCATGCAGCCCCGAGGCCAAGGCCAGCACCATGCGTCGTTCCGCGACTGGCCCACTGGCACGGGCATCGGTCTGTTCAACGCCGGTATGGCTCAGCACCATTAAGGGGTCGCCAAGCGCGACTTTTTCACCTTCGCTATAGGACGATGGCAGCAATTCCCAACCGGCCGATTCGGTAATCACCAGCGGAGTAATCAGCGCACTTGCGCCCTTTGCCAACGCATCGGCATCGAAACGGCACAGCGGATCGCCCGCTTGCACCCGATCACCGACGCCAACCAGAAGCTCAATGCCCTGGCCTTTTAACTCAACCGTATCCAGGCCTAAATGAAGTAACAGCTCAATGCCGACATTGGTTCTCAGGGTGATGGCATGACGGGTGCGGGCACATTGCACCACCTCAGCCTCACAGGGCGCATGCAGGCATTCGCCCAGCGGGTCGATGGCAATGCCTTCCCCCAGAGCGAGGCTTGCAAAAACCGGGTCGGGCACCGCTGTCAGAGGTAATACGATGCCTGCCACAGGTGCCTGCAGCGTTAGCGATTGTTCACGATATGACATGGGAAAGCTCCCAAGATTGTTGTTATGCGTTACAGGGTGCAGGTGACTTTATTGAGGTGCCGTGGGTGATCGGGATCACTCCCACGCGCCGCCGCAAGGCCAGCCACCATTTGATAAAAGCTTTGGATCACCGAAAGCGGTTGCAGCGCTTCATGGCCTGCGTCTACCAGGGTCAGGTTGCGCTGTACGACACTATTGTCAGCCGCCAGCAGCACACAGGCGCCGACGCTTCTGAGCCATTCGGCCAGTTCCAGTAAGCCCGCCTGCTCCGGCCCGGGTGGCGCGAACACCAGCACCGGATAACCAGGGCCAATCAGCGCCATCGGGCCATGGCGCACTTCGGCACCGCTGAAGGGTTCGGCCTGAATCGCACAGGTTTCTTTAAACTTGAGCGCGGCTTCCTGGGCAACCGCAAGCCCCGCACCTCGGCCAATCACCATCAGCTTGTCGACGTTCACCAGGGCATCGACCGCTGCCGACCAATCCATCTCCAACGCCTGGGCCAGCCGTTCTGGCAACTTGTCCAGTGCATCAAGCAATAGCCGATCCTCCTGCCAGTGGCCGATTAACTGCGCCATGGCAGAGAGTGTCGCCAGGTAACTTTTGGTCGCGGCGACGCTCTTCTCTTCGCCAGCATAAAGAGGGATTTCACTATCGCTGGTCGCGCCCAGAGGCGACTGCGGCGTATTCACCAGAGCGACTGTGCGCGCGCCAGCAGCGGCCAGCGCCTGCTGGGTCGCGACGAGATCCGGACTTTGCCCCGACTGGGAAACCGCCAGTGCCAGTTGCCCCGTCAACCGCCAGGGGGCCTTGGCCAGCGTAGTCAGCGAGGGCGGCAGCGAGGCCACTGGAATGCCTTTGCGCTTCATGCACAGGTAGGCAAAGTAGCTGGCTGCATGATCCGAACTGCCTCGGGCAACGGTGACGGCTGCCGTAGGTTCGGCAAGACGTAAACGCTCACCTAGCGCCGCAAGCAGCGGCGCATTACGCTGCAACTGACCGCGAATACGCTCGGGAGCGTTACGGGTTTCTTCAAGCATCAACGACATGGAGAGACTCCTTGGATGTTTCCGCAGACATGACGGCCCTCGACATAGACCGCCTGGAGTTGAAGTTGGGGGTCAAGGACGACCAGGTCGGCCAATGCGCCCTCCTGAAGGCGGCCAATATCGTCGATACCCAGAAAATCGGCAGGAAAGCGCGAGAGGCGATTCGATGCATCCTCCAGAGTGAGGCCGAGGCTGACGAAGTTGCGCAGCGCCTGATCCATGGTCAGGGTGCTGCCTGCCAAGGTGCCGTCAGCCAAACGCACACCGCCCAGGCACTTGGTCACCGTCTGCTCACCCAGGCGGTAATCGCCATCAGGCATGCCCGCGGCAGCCGTCGAGTCGGTCACGGCATAAAGATTAGGAATGCAGCGCAAGGCCGTACGGATGGCGCCGGGGTGTACATGCAACAGGTCAGGAATCAGTTCGGCGTACTGCGCGTGAGCGAGCGCAGCGCCGACCATGCCAGGCTTGCGGTGATGCAGACCGGTCATGGCATTAAACAGGTGAGTAAACCCGCAGGCCCCATGGGCCATTGCTTCTACACCTTCTTCATAGCTGCCCAGCGTATGCCCTAGCTGAACCCGTACGCCCCGCTCGCTGAGGTGGCGGATCAAGGCATAGTGCCCCGCTAACTCAGGGGCCAGGGTCAGTAAGCGGATGGGGGCCAACGCGCATAGCTCATCGACTTCCTCAATCACCCCATTTCGGGCATGGGCGGGCTGAGCCCCCAGCTTGCCGGGGTTGATATAGGGGCCTTCCAGATGAACGCCCATCACCCTGGCGGCACCCGGCTCCTGGGCGTCCATGTAACTAGCGATATCGCTTAGCACCTGACGAATCTGCGCATCCGGCGCCGTCATCGTGGTCGCAAGCAAACGGGTGGTGCCAAAACGTACATGGGTCCGTGCCAGGATGGCGGGCGCCTCACCCCCTTCCATGATGTCAGCGCCACCCCCACCATGTACGTGCAGGTCGACAAAGCCCGGAATGATTCGCGGGTGGTCGTTATGATCCGGGTCGACAGGCTCACCCGGAAGGCTCGTGACACGCCCCTCGGCCCAATGAATTTCTCCAAGACGCCAGCCTTCAGAGGTGAGGATATTGCCAAAATACATGTAGCCTCCTAGCGTTTCAGCTCGACCATAAAGTCGTAGTAGTCGGTACGGCAGTAGGTAATGGTCAGCTCGGCCTGGGTGCCATCGGCGAGATAGCCGAGGCGTGTGACTTTGAGCAGCGCCTGCCCTTCAGGCACCTCAGCCAGCATGGCTAACTCTGTGCTGGCATTGATGGCGGTGACGTGCTGCAAGGCGCGCGCTATGCCTTTTCCACTGGCTTCCAGCGTTGCATACAGAGACGTCTCGACCGCCAGCGGGTCAGGCAGCACCGAGACGGGGAGGCAACTTTCTTCCACCGCCATCACCACCTCATCGGCTAGACGCAGGCGTTTAAGGCGGGCGACCTGGGCATCAGCACCCAGCCCCAGGCGCATACTTTCCTCTGCGCTGGGGTTGGCCAGCTTGCGCTCCAACCAATGAGAGCTAGGCGTAAAGCCACGCTGGGTCAGCAGCTCGGTAAAACTGGATAGCCGCGACAGGGATTGGTTAAGGCGCGGGGTAATAAAGGTTCCTGACCCTTGGCTACGACGAATAAGCCCCAGTTCCACCAGACGATCCAATGCCTTGCGCGCTGTAATTCGCGAAACCGACAGGCTCTCGGCCAGGTTGCGCTCGGATGGCAACGCTTCACCGGAATGCCAGGCACCGGTCTCGATCGCTTGTTCCAGCTGGCGTGCCAGTTGCTGGTAAAGCGGCGTTGCGCCTTGAGGGTCAAGGTGTAGCTGAGTAAAGCGTGAATCCATAGGTCTCTCCCAAACAATAACCAAACCAACCAATAATCATGCTAACTAATAAACATACCAATTAATGACCACTATAGACCCGATTAGATACCAATCAAATACCATTTAGATACAACTATAGTGGAATAGAGGCGCCCTTTTCGCTTGATAAGGCGTCTCTACACGCATAAAACGGAACCTAGGTCATTGATAGTTTGGATTCGCGCGAACTTCGTGGCTGCCAGGATTGGCTCAGCCTTTGGGAATCCGTATAGTGGCGGTCTACCTTTGACAACTGATTGAACACATGCTGCAAAATAACTCGATGCTTGCCCAGCTCAAGCAACAGATGCGTGACACGACTCCCCGTGCCGAGGGCGTCATCAAGGCGACCGAGAAAGGGTTTGGTTTTCTGGAAACTGAAAGCGGCGAATCCTATTTCGTACCGCCCCCCGCCATGAAGCAGGTGCTACACGGCGACCGCGTCGAAGCGGTGATCCATGAAAATGGCGATAAAAAATCCGTTGAGCCTGAAAAGCTGATTGAAGCCGGGCTTGACCGTTTTGTTGCCCGTGTCCAGAAACGTGAAGGCCGTTTAGCCGTTGTGCCCGACCATCCGTCGATTCGCAACGTGCTTAAAGCGCGCATTAAAAACAGCCTGGATGAAGCCACCATTGCCGATGGTGACTGGGTGGTTGCGCGTCTGGTACGCCACCCCCTGAAAGAGAATGATCGCGGCTTCTTTGCGCAAATTGATGAGCTGGTCGCCAAATCAGACAACCCCGCCGTGCCTTGGCGCGTCACGCTGGCCCGCCATGCGCTGGAGCAGGAATGCCCGGATGCAGGGACTGACTGGCCGCTGCATGATGAAGGTTTGACCCGTGAAGACCTTACGGCGCAACCCTTCTTCACCATCGATGGCGAAAAAACTCGTGACATGGACGACGCGCTGCACGTGGAAACGCTGGAAAGCGGCGGCTGGCGGTTGAGCGTGGCGATTGCCGACCCCACCGCTTACGTCGAAGAAGGCCACGCGGCCGATCTTGAAGCGCGTACGCGTGCCTTCACCGTCTATCTGCCCGGTCAGAACGTGACGATGCTGCCTGAACAGCTGGCGGATGATCTTTGCTCATTGTGGGAAGGTCAGGACCGCCCTGCCCTTGCCTGCGCGCTGGATATTCATGCTGACGGCAGCCTGGGCGACTATCGCTTCTTTGCGGCTAACGTGAAATCCCACGCCAAGCTGGCCTATGACCGCGTATCCGATTGGATTGAAGGGCAAGGCGACTGGGCACCCGCTGACAATATCGCCGAGCAGCTCACAGCGCTACGCGATTTGACAGAAGCCCGAACGGCCTGGCGCAACGAGCATGCGCTGGTGTTTAAAGACCGCCCGGACTACGTCTTCGACCTGGACGCTGCGGGCAATGTGCTGGCGATTCGTACGGAAGATCGTCGCATTGCCAACCGCATGATTGAAGAATCGATGATTGCCGCTAACGCTTGCTGCGCCGACTTCCTCGCCCAGCATATCGGCCACGGCATCTTTAACGTTCACCGCGCTTTTGAACCGGAAAAAGCCGAGGCCGCTCAAGAGTTTCTGGCGGGTCAGGAAATTAACGTGGCGCTCGAAGCGCTCACCGACCTGACCCACTACAAAGAGCTCAAGCGTGCATTGGAAAGCCGGGATGATGCCTGGCTTGACGTGCGTCTGCGTCGTTTCCAGGGCTTCACCAGCATGTCAGCTCAGCCCGGCCCGCACTTTGGCCTTGGGCTTGCGGCTTACGCCACCTGGACCTCACCGATCCGTAAGTACGGTGATATGGTCAACCATCGCCTGATCAAGCGGGTACTTAAAGGGGAGCAGGCACCGGCAGAAGCCAGCCAGCAGCTCACCGAGCAGCTCACCGAGCGTCGCCGCCTGAACCGTATGGCGGAACGCGATGTGAAAGACTGGCTGTACGTTCGCTACCTGACGCCAGCCGCTCAGAACCAGGATGCCTTTGACGCTGAAATCATGGCGATCAACCGTGGCGGTATGCGGGTGCGTCTGCTGGAAAATGGCGCCACCGCCTTCGTTCCTGCACCGCTTATGCACAGTGACCGCGCCAAAGTGGTCATTGATGACAAGGAAGGCCGCATTCAGATTGAAGGCGAAGAGCGCTATAAACTGGGCGACAGCCTGCGCGTTGCGCTGATGGAAGCACGAGAAGAAACCCGCTCATTAGTGGCAAAGCCGACGGCATGAAGCTGCTATAGAACCAGATATAGCACCCGATGCTATAGAAACAGCAACGGCGCCTTACGGGCGCCGTTGCTGTTTCTGAACGACAGTCATTCACTGCCATTATTTGCCTTGCCGGTGCTGAGTGAAGAAGCGCAGCATTTCCTGCGTGGCATCGGGTCCTTTAGGGTCGGTATAACTCCCTTTCACGCTGCCTCCCGACCAGGCATGCCCTGCTCCGTGTATTTTCCACTGCTCCAGACGTGGCTTACCCGCCGCATCATGATACGTGGTGCGCGTATAGGTATGTCCATTGGCCGCTTTTCCCTTGTCTACCGTTGGCTTATTGGCACCGTCTGTGGGACGCGACGCATCGTACTGAGCGGCAACACGATCCGCGTTACTGGGGTGCACCGTTGTGTCACGGTCGCCATGAAAAATAATGGCTGGCACCTCTGATACCCACTCAGCCCCTGAGTTTCCACTATTACCCAGTGGTCCCATGCCACCTTGCATGGCGCCCAGCGCATCGGGGAGGCTTTTTGCCACGCCGTGGGGCAGTCCTGAGTGGACCCCTACCGCTGCAAACAGGTCAGGGTAGGTCATCGCTAATGTTGTTGCCATGGCTGCCCCTGCCGAAAGCCCAGCCACATAAACCTGGCTTGCATCAAGCCCATGCGTATCGATCACTTGACGAGTCATGCCAGCCAGAATCGAAGGCTCTCCACCTTCACGCTGCTGATCTTCCGCCTTAAACCAGTTCCAGCATTTCGAGCTGTTGGCACTTACCGGCTGAGCCGGATAGAGCACGCAAAATTGCTGGGTTTCAGCCAACTGGTTCATATGGGTTCCAGCAGCAAAATCATCGGGATTCTGCGTGCAGCCGTGCAGCATGACCACCAGCGGTAATGCCTGACCTTTGTGGCCACTGGGGATATATAACTTGTAGTCACGCGAGCCGACATAGTTAGAAAAACGCCCAGCCGTAAACGTACCCGTGCTGGCTTTGCGGCCGTGACCAAACCCAGAGGACGAGGTTCTCGACGCAGGCCTTGATGTCGATACAGTGTCATCTTCGTCGACAACCTCACAGGTTCCCTCAAAGATATTGCCGCCCTGGTAGGGGCTAGCTGGTGCTTTTCCCCCCAACGCGCCCTGGAGAAGCGCCATGGCTTCATGCAACTTGCCTTCACGCGTCAGACGCGTCGCTTCTTCCATCTGCTTATTCATTGTCGCGCCAATCATGGCAAATACCCTACTTCCGCTAAGCGGTGATCAGTAATTCAGTGAATTCGGTCTGCCAGAGCGGCTTTCACCGCCTTACTTGCATGCAGCGCACCTAGCACCACCACCGATTCGATAGTGGCAAGGGCGAGTTCAGGGGTTACATCATCAGCAATGGTGGCCAACCCCAGCACCTGGATCTGCAGCTTCTCGCCTGATGACTGCAACGCTTCCAGGTCCTCTCGGCTGTAGTTTTCCAGCCCCAGCACGAACGCCTTGCGGGTCACGGTTTCCCGCACCACCTCAGCATGTGTCGCCAATTGATTACGAATGGCCGTACGAATCAGATCGGTACGATTTGAATAAAACCCTTCTTGAACCAGTAGATCGATTTGCCCTAGATCGACTACCCCAAGATTAATCGTAATTTTCTCGCTGGAGTCGCCAGGCTTGCGGCGCAGTTCATGCACGCTCATGGGAAACCTCTCATTATTCTCACCGTTGAATATCATTTATTGGAAGCCAGAGCATCCAAAAGGAATCTCAGAGACATCCATATACCATCCGCATGGATGTTATAATAGACTTGTATGCGTAATAGTCAACAAGCGGACAAAACAAAGACGCAGAAAATGGAAGCAAAATAACGGGAAGCCACATTGCACAGCCAAAAAAAAGAGCACCCGAAGGTGCTCTTTTGGACCGCTTTAACGGTCACGGCATCAGTAAGCAAACGCTTACCAGCCGGTGACTTCTTTCAGCGCGTCACCAATTTCCGCCAGCGAACGCACGGTTTTGACACCGGCATCTTCCAGGGCAGCAAACTTCTCGTCAGCCGTGCCTTTACCGCCAGAGATGATCGCGCCCGCATGGCCCATACGCTTGCCGGGAGGTGCTGTCACACCGGCAATGTAAGAAACCACAGGCTTGGAGACGTTGGTTTTGATGTAGGCCGCAGCTTCTTCTTCAGCCGTACCACCAATTTCACCGATCATCACGATGGCTTCAGTCTTCGGATCATTCTCGAACAGCTCAAGAATGTCGATGAAGTTGGAACCCGGAATCGGGTCACCACCGATGCCAACACAGGTAGACTGGCCGAAACCATGGTCAGTTGTCTGCTTGACGGCTTCATAAGTCAGGGTGCCTGAACGCGACACAATACCGACTTTACCCGGCTGGTGAATATGGCCCGGCATGATGCCGATTTTGCACTCGCCCGGCGTGATAACGCCCGGACAGTTAGGGCCAATCAGGCGAACGCCCAGCTCGTCGCATTTTACTTTTGCGTCGAGCATATCAAGCGTGGCGATGCCTTCAGTGATACATACGATCAGCTTGATGCCTGCATTAGCGGCTTCAAGGATCGAGTCTTTACAGAACGGTGCCGGTACGTAGATCACGCTGGCTTCTGCACCGGTTTTCTCTACCGCTTCTTTTACGGTGTTGAAAACAGGCAGGCCCAGGTGCGTCTGGCCGCCTTTGCCCGGCGTTACACCACCGACCATCTGCGTGCCATAGGCAATCGCCTGTTCAGAGTGGAACGTGCCCTGGCCACCAGTGAAACCCTGGCAGATGACCTTGGTGTTCTTATCGATCAGGATGCTCATTACTTGCCCTCCGCTGCTTTAACAACCTGCTGAGCCGCGTCGGTCAGACTGGTAGCAGCGATGATGTTCAAACCGCTGGACGCGAGTTTTTCAGCGCCCAATTCAGCGTTATTACCTTCCAGGCGAACAACGACCGGAACGTTAACACCGACTTGCTCAACCGCACCGATGATGCCTTCGGCAATCATGTCGCAGCGAACGATACCGCCGAAGATGTTAACCAGAACGGCTTTAACGTTGTCATCAGACAGGATGATCTTGAACGCTTCAGCAACACGTTCTTTGGTCGCGCCGCCACCAACGTCCAGGAAGTTGGCCGGCTTGCCGCCACTCAGGTTGACGATGTCCATGGTACCCATGGCCAGGCCAGCACCGTTAACCATGCAGCCGATGTTGCCTTCAAGCGCCACATAGTTGAGTTCCCATTTCGCTGCATCAGCTTCACGCTGATCTTCCTGGGAAGGATCGCGCATCGCCTGCAGGTCCGGGTGACGGTACAGCGCATTGCTGTCGAGGCCCAGTTTGGCGTCGAGGCAATGCAGGTTGCCTTCGTCAGTGACAACCAGCGGGTTGATTTCAAGAAGCGCCAGATCTTTGTCATGGAACAGCTTGGAAAGGCCCAGAAAGATCTTAGTGAACTGTTTGATCTGGTCACCTTTCAGGCCCAGAGCAAAGGCAAGCTCACGCGCCTGGTAAGGCTGTGCGCCGACCAGCGGGTCAATCTCTGCTTTAAGGATCTTTTCCGGTGTCTCTTCCGCAACCTTTTCGATCTCAACACCACCTTCTGTCGAGGCCATGAAGACCACGCGACGAGAGGTACGGTCAACAACGGCACCGAGATACAGCTCATCAGCGATGTCGGTACAGGTCTCAACCAGAATCTTGGCAACCGGCTGACCTTTTTCGTCAGTCTGGTAGGTAACCAGATTCTTTCCAAGCCACTGTTCAGCAAAGGTTTTAGCTTCAGCCGGATCTTTAATCAGCTTAACGCCGCCCGCTTTACCGCGGCCGCCTGCGTGAACCTGGGCTTTAACCACCCACATGTCACCGCCGATTTTTTTACACGCTTCTTCGGCTTCTTCTGGTGTGTCCACGGCAAAGCCTTTGGACACTGGTAAACCATAATCGGCAAACAGCTGCTTGCCTTGATACTCGTGAAGATTCATCGATTCATGCCATTGGTTGCATGTGACTCGAACGATGGCAAACGTCAGTGATTACCATCCCCGTGCTTGCGGTTCCTGCCATCCCTGCAAAGAGGGAACGACATGGCCGAAAGCGTTGCGCCACCGTCGGGTGGCGCTTTTTTGTGCGGTACTAAGCTTATTTACGCTTCTTGCGGTTAGCCATGTGAATGGCATGGCCGTCTACTGCCAGTGCGGCTTCGTGCACCGCTTCTGACATGGTCGGATGCGCGTAGCAGGTCAGGGCCAGATCTTCAGCGCTGGAGCCAAACTCCATCGCAATTACACCTTGGGCGATCATTTCGCCAGCGTGCTGACCCACGATGTGCATACCCAGAATACGATCCGTTTCTGCATCGGCAATAATTTTGGCGGTACCTTCGGTGGCATTGTTTGCCATGGCACGGCCACTTGCCGCAAACGGGAAAGCGCCTATCTTGACATCAATACCCTTGGCTTTGGCATCCTGTTCAGTCATACCTACCCATGCCACTTCCGGGAAGGTATACACCACATTGGGAATGGTGTCGTAGTTCATCTCGGCTTTATGTCCGGCGATGATATCCGCCACCATGATGCCTTCTTCAGATGCCTTGTGCGCCAGCATGGGGCCGCGCACACAGTCACCCACCGCATAAACACCCGGCAGATTGGTACGGCACTGGTCATCCACAAAAATGAAGCCACGCTCGTCAAGTTCAATGCTCACGCCATCGGCAATAACGCCTTTGGTGTAGGGGCGACGGCCAACGCAGACAATCAACTTATCAAACGTCATTTCCTGTTCGCCATTGGCGTCGGTGTATTTAACAACGACTTCTTCGCCTTTGACTTCAGAGCCGGTCACGCGAGCGTTAAGCTTGATATCCAGACCCTGCTTTTTGAGGATCTTTTGCGTTTCCTTGGCGATTGACGCATCAACCATCGGCAAAAAGTCATCCATGGCTTCAAGCACGGTAACTTCAGACCCCAGACGGTTCCAGACGCTACCCAATTCCAGACCGATAATACCCGCACCAATAACGCCCAGACGCTTAGGTGTTTCCTGGAATTCCAGCGCGCCGGTCGAGTCTACGACCATGCCGTCAACCAGCGGAGTCGGTGGAATTTCAATCGGCACGGAACCTGCGGCGATAATAATGTTGTCCGCATCATACGTCGTGGACTTGCCATCATGATCAGTGACTTCGACCTGCTTGCCTGACACGACTTTACCCGCACCTTCAATCGAGGTAACGCCGTTGGCCTTGAACAGCCCGGAGATGCCGCCGGTCAGGTTCTTAACGATGTTGTCCTTGCGCGCCATCATCTTTTTGACGTCCATGGTGACGTCGCCAGCCTGAATACCCATGTCGTCGAAATCGTGCTTGGCTTCCACAAACTTGTGTGAGGCTTCAAGCAACGCTTTGGACGGGATACAACCGACATTTAGACAGGTGCCGCCATGAACGACATTACCTTCTTTACCAATCCATTTTTCAACACAGGCGGTTTTCAGGCCCAGCTGCGCAGCGCGAATAGCCGCTACGTAACCACCAGGACCTGCACCGATAACGATCACATCAAACTTGTCAGCCATGTTGACTCCTTTAGCTTGGTTGCCCCTGCCCTTGTGGGGCAGGAGGCGAGGTGCAATTGAACGTGAATGCGTATTCGTTCTTGGCGAGACTTACACGTCCAGCAGCAAGCGTGCGGGATCTTCCAGCAGCTCTTTGATGGTCACCAGGAACTGAACGGCATCCTTACCATCGATCATGCGGTGGTCATAGGACACCGCCAGATACATCATGGGGCGAACTTCCACTTTGCCATTTACCGCCATCGGGCGCTCCTGGATCTTGTGCATACCCAGAATGGCCGTCTGTGGCGGATTGATGATCGGAGTCGACATCAGGGAGCCGAAGGTGCCGCCGTTGGTGATCGTAAAGGTACCACCGATCATGTCATCCATGCCCAGTTTACCGTCACGGCCACGCTTGCCGAAATCGGCAATGGAACGTTCAACGTCAGCAATTTTCATGCTATCAGTATCACGTAACACAGGAACAACCAGACCACGGTCAGTCGACACCGCGACACCGATATCCTGGTAGCCGTGGTAAACAATGTCAGTTCCGTCAATCGAGGCGTTGACATCCGGGAAACGCTTGAGCGCTTCAGAGGCTGCCTTCACAAAGAAGCCCATAAAGCCTAATTTAATATCGTGAGCTTTTAGGAACGTATCTTTGTACTGAGCACGCAGCGCCATGATTTCTGTCATGTCGACTTCGTTATACGTGGTCAGCATGGCCGCCGTTTGTTGTGCCTGAACCAGACGCTTGGCGATGGTCTGACGTAGACGGCTCATGGGAACGCGCTTCTCGGGGCGCTCACCTTCAGCAACCGGTACCGCGGCAGTTTTTTCCGGCGCCGATGGCTTGGCCACTTTTTTAGCAGAACCGTCTTTCACAGCTTTCTGAACGTCTTCTTTCAGAACACGTCCGCCTTTGCCGGTACCTTCAATCCTGGAGGCATCCAGATCATGCTCCGCGACCATTTTACGTGCGGCAGGTGCCAGGATCTTATCGCCCACTTTTTCGTCGGAGCCTTCGTCATCATTGCCCGCATCGCTGGAAGAAGAAGCGCTGTCACTTTCGGCGCTACTTTCACCACCGGCGCCTTCAGAGAAAATAGCCAGCACGGCTTCAGACTCTACCTGGCTACCTTCTTCCGCCTTGATTTCGGTCAAGGCACCGTCTGCAGGCGCGACAACTTCCAACACCACTTTGTCGGTTTCAATTTCAGCTAGAACCTCATCACGTTTGACAGCTTCGCCTACTTGCTTGGTCCAGCTGGCAACCGTACCTTCCTGAATCGACTCAGGGAAGCTCGGCGCTTTGACTTCATGTTGCTTGCCACCACCGCTGGCGGCTTTCTTTTCTGGCTTGTCGTCTGTTTCAGACTTTTCGGCACCGGCGTCGTCAGAAGAAGCTTCTTTCTTACTGCCAGACGCGCTACCTTCACCAATTTTGCCAAGCACCTGTTCTGATTCTACCGTGTCGCCTTCCTCGACCATCACGTCAGTCAGGGTACCCGCCTCTGACGCAACAACTTCAAGGACGACCTTGTCGGTTTCAATTTCAACAATCAGCTCGTCACGTTCGACGCTGTCACCCGGCTTTTTATGCCATGCCGCCACGGTACCTTCGGCAACGGACTCCGGAAAGGTTGGCGCTTTGATATCACTAGCCATATCGTTTCCCTTTTAAATTCTATAAATAGTGGTCGCTTATTCGTTGAAAGCGTCTTCCACCAGCTGGCGTTGCTGTTCAGTGTGAACGGACATATAGCCTGCCGCTGGTGCTGCAGAAGCGGGACGGCCGGCGAACTTCAACTTGCCACCCAGACCTTCCTTGAGCATTTCAGCGGTAGCACGAAGATGATGCTGACTGGAATACCAGGCCCCCTGGTTAAGTGGCTCTTCCTGACACCAGACAATATCCTCGATTCCCGTATACGCCTGAAGCGCTTCCAGAAGTTCTTCTTTCGGGAACGGGTACAGCTGTTCAAGGCGCAGAATCGCCGTGTCGTTACGCTCGTTTTCACTGCGCCAGGCAGCAAGGTCATAATAGACTTTGCCCGAACACAGAATGGCGCGTTTCACGTTTTCTGCATCCAGATTCGCCTGATCCGCCAGCACCATATGGAATTTGCCATTCGCCAGATCTTCAAGACTCGAAGAGGCTTCCTTATGACGCAACAATGACTTCGGTGACATCACGACCAGCGGCTTACGCAACGGACGAATTACCTGACGGCGCAGAAGGTGGAAAATCTGCGCAGGCGTTGTCGGAACACAAACCTGCATGTTGTGCTCGGCACACATCTGCAGGAAGCGCTCCAGTCGTGCGGACGAGTGTTCCGGCCCCTGCCCTTCGTAACCGTGCGGCAACAACATGGTCAAACCACACAGACGACCCCATTTGGTTTCGCCTGAGGAAATGAACTGATCCACCACGACCTGGGCGCCGTTAAAGAAGTCACCAAACTGGGCTTCCCAGATGACCAGGTCGGTGGGAGCGGTGGTTGAATAGCCATATTCAAACGCCAGCACCGCTTCTTCAGACAGATAGGAATCATGGATGGTAAAAGATGGCTGACCTTCTGCCAGATTTTGCAAAGGCACGTAGGTACTACCGTCTTTCTGATTATGAACCACGGCATGCCGGTGCGAGAATGTCCCACGACCAACGTCCTGCCCCGTCAGGCGAACAGGGTGCCCCTGATCAAGCAAGGTGGCATACGCCAGGGTTTCTGCGAAGCCCCAGTTAAGGGCCAGGCCACCTGCCTGCATCTTGCGCCGATCCTGGTAAATCTTGGCGACTTGACGCTGTACGTCAACGCCGTCAGGAACCTCGCACATTTTTGCGGCAAGACGTTGCAAACGCTTCATATCGAACGAAGTATCTGCATTACCAGTCCACTCATGGCCAATGTAAGGCGCCCAGTCAACAAACAGTGATGTGTTGGGCTCCTGAACCAGTGCATTCGCCACGTGATTACCCGCCATCAGGTCTTCACGGTACTTCTCCACCATGGCTTTGGCTTCATCTTCACTGATAACGCCTTCCTTGATCAGACGCTCCACATACACGGTGCGTGAAGAAGGATGATCCTTGATCTTGGCGTACATCATCGGCTGGGTACCCGATGGCTCATCCGCCTCGTTATGGCCACGACGGCGATAGCAGACAAGATCAATCACCACGTCTTTTTTGAACTCGTGCCGATAATCAAGCGCTACCTGAGTGGCATGCAGTACCGCATCAGGATCATCGCCGTTGACGTGGAAGATCGGCGCCTGCACCATCTTGGCAATATCGGTGCAGTATTCGGTTGAGCGCGAATCCAGCGGGTGTGACGTCGTAAAGCCTACCTGGTTATTGATGACGACATGCACGGTGCCGCCGGTCTTGTAGGCACGCGTCTGAGACATCTGGAATGTCTCCATCACCACGCCCTGACCTGCAAATGCCGCATCACCATGAATACTGATAGGCAGAACTTTTTCGCCTGTCGCATCGTTACGACGATCCTGTCGAGCCCTTACCGAGCCTTCGACCACCGGTGAGACAATTTCAAGGTGTGATGGGTTGAACGACAGTGCCAGGTGCACTTCGCCGCCCGGAGACATCACATTGGAACTGAAACCCTGGTGATATTTAACGTCGCCTGAGCCACGCTCGATAACCTTCTTGCCATCAAATTCATCAATAAGCTCGGCAGGATTTTTGCCCAGAATGTTAACCAGTAGGTTGAGGCGACCACGGTGAGCCATTCCAATGACGACTTCTTTCGTTCCGTATCCACCTGCACGTTGAATCAGCTCATCCATCATCGGGATGAAGGACTCACCGCCTTCCAGACCAAAGCGTTTAGTGCCTGGATATTTTGATGCCAGGTAACTTTCAAGCCCTTCCGCTGCGGTCAGTCGTTCAAGGACATGCTTTCGCGTGTCATCGCTGAAAGTCGGCGCACTTCGCACGGATTCAAAACGTCGCTGTAGCCAACGCTTTTCTTCGGTATCAACAATATGCATGATTTCGCAGCCGATCGAGCGACAGTAAGTCCGCTCGAGAGCGTCCACGATGTCACGCAGAGGCGCTTTGTCGATACCAAGGAAGAAAGAACCGGTCTGAAAGTCAACGTCCAGGTCAGCTTTGGATAGCTGATGAAAGGAAAGGTCCAGATCGGGTATGGGGGTGGGATTTCGCAGTCCTAACGGGTCAATATTGGCCTTCTGATGGCCACGGAAGCGATAGGCGTTAATCAGCTGCAGGACTTTTACCTGCTTTTTATTCTCGCCGCCGACTGGTGCAGCGGCAACACGACCAGGGCGCGTTTCACGGCCCAGCTGATAAAACTGATCACGTATCGGACTTAGTGGTACATCGTGAGAGGCACTGCCCTCAGGGCGAGGTAGCGAATCAAAATAACTACGCCACTCGTCAGGGACAGCATTGGGATCATCGAGGTACTGCTCGTAAAGCGCTTCCACGTAGTGGACATTACCGCCACTAACGTGAGAAGAACGCCACATCAACTCCATTATGCCTTGTTGCATCTCTCGGTCACCCTGCACTGATGGGGTGGTATCGGTATCGCCACACCACGCGACGACAACGCTGTTGCCCTGCCGGCGGGGCGGGATATCTGCCGGCGGCACCGGCCTGTGGCCGGAAGCCCTACCACTTGTTTTACAAAACCACAGAATCCGTCAAAAACATCATCTTTCACAAACCCTTCCAGATTCCATGAGCTCAGCCCACTATATAACGCCCCTGCTTACGGTTCTTTGCAGGTTACCACGCCAAGTGGACCTTTTACTGATCAGTCCATGCTCAAAAGCCGGTACACATTGCACCGGCTTTTAAACCTGGCTGGCCCAAAGTGCGACTCACCGCCGCACCTCGCGACTTGCCCTATGATAACAATTGCAGCGCGACTATTTAAGTAGCATTGTTGCGCAACTTAAGTGGCATAGGCTTTTTATTACACTCAAGTGGCATCTGCCAATAGCATGTCACGAATTTTACCAATTGCCCGCGTCGGATTCAGGCCTTTGGGACATACTGCAACGCAGTTCATGATCCCACGGCAACGGAAAACGGAGAACGGATCTTCCAGTTCGCTCAAACGCTCATTAGTGGCCGTATCACGCGTATCGGCCAGGAAACGATACGACTGCAGCAAACCCGCCGGGCCAACAAATTTATCCGGATTCCACCAGAAAGACGGGCAGGACGTGGAACAGCAGGCACACAGGATACATTCGTACAGACCATCAAGCTTATCGCGGTCTTCCGGTGACTGCAGACGTTCAATCGCCGGCGCCGGCTCATCATTCTGCAGGTAAGGCTGAATACGCTCATACTGCTTATAGAATAGCCCCATATCCACGACCATGTCGCGAATAACAGGCAAACCTGGCAATGGGCGCAGCGTCAGCTTATTGCCTTTTATCACGTCAGACAGCGGCGTAATACAGGCCAGTCCGTTCTTGCCGTTCATGTTCATGCCGTCCGAACCACAGACGCCTTCGCGGCAGCTGCGACGGAACGCCAGGCCATTGTCCTGCTCTTTCATGATATGTAGGACATCAAGCACCATGAGGTCCCGCCCCTTGGTGTCGACCTGAAACTCCTGCATGTAAGGTGCGGAGTCCGTTTCCGGGTTATAGCGGTATATGGATACCTGAAGATTGGACATAGTGACTCCCTCTCGTTAGTGCAGAGATTAGTAGGTACGAACCTTGGGCTCGAACGTATCAACGGTCTTCGGCTTGAAGTTGACGTCGCGTTTCTTCAGCTCTTTCGTGGCCGGGAAGTAAAGCGAGTGTTTCAGCCAGTTGACATCATCACGGTCTGGATAGTCGTAGCGTGAGTGAGCACCACGGCTTTCCTTGCGCTCCAATGCCGCAATGGCGGTTGCTTCAGCCACTTCCATCAGGTTGTCAAGCTCAAGCGCTTCAACCCGAGCCGTGTTAAAGGCGTTGGATTTATCCGGCAAGTAAGCATTATCAATGCGGTTACGCAGATCAGCTAGCTTCTGAACGCCATCCTGCATGTTTTTCTCTTCACGGAAAACGCCGAAAGACGTCTGCATGATGTTCTGAAGCTCTGCCTTGAGTTCCGGCACTGTTTCACCACCATCAGAATCGTTCCAGCGAGTCATGCGCTTCATGGCAGAGTCGATGTCGGATTCCGTGGCGTCCAGGTACTCAATACCTTCGTTCAGCGCACTCTCAATGAACATACCTGCTGCGCGACCGAATACAACCAGATCCAGCAGAGAGTTGCCGCCCAGGCGATTGGCCCCGTGAACGGAAACACACGCGGCTTCACCACAGGCATACAGGCCGTTGACGATATGATCATTTCCGCTCTCGTCCTGCATGATCGCCTGACCGTGCACGTTGGTTGGAATGCCCCCCATCATGTAGTGACAGGTCGGCACAACCGGAATCGGATCCTTGGCAGGGTCGACATGGGCAAAGGTTTTGGAAAGTTCAACAATGCCGGGCAGGCGCTTGCCAAGAACATCTTCGCCAAGATGATCAAGCTTCAGGAAGACGTGGTCGCCCTTATCACCACAACCGCGGCCTTCGATGATTTCCATGACCATGGAACGTGCAACAACATCGCGGCCCGCAAGGTCTTTGGCGTTCGGCGCGTAACGCTCCATGAAGCGTTCGCCATCCTTATTGATCAGGTAGCCACCCTCACCACGGCAACCTTCCGTCACCAGGGTACCCGCACCGTAAATACCGGTCGGGTGGAACTGCCACATTTCCATATCCTGCATCGGGAAGCCAGCGCGCAGCGCCATACCAATACCGTCACCGGTATTGATCAAGGCGTTGGTGGTTGATGCGTAAATACGTCCGGCACCGCCAGTCGCCAGCACAGTCGCCTTGGACTTAACGTGAACCACTTCACCGGTTTCAATGCACATGGCGATGCAGCCAACTACGTCGCCATTGGCATTTTTCACCAGATCAACCGCGTACCACTCATTCAGGAACGTCGTGTTGTTCTTGAGGTTGTTCTGGTAAAGCGTATGCAACAGTGCGTGACCGGTACGGTCAGCCGCCGCGCAGGTACGTGCCGCCTGGCCGCCTTCGCCAAAGTTCTTTGACTGGCCGCCAAACGGGCGCTGATAAATCCGGCCGTTGTCGAAGCGTGAGAACGGCAGACCCATGTGCTCAAGTTCAAAAACAGCTTTCGGGCCTTCTGAACACATATATTCCGCCGCATCCTGGTCGGCAATATAGTCGCCGCCTTTCACAGTGTCGTACATGTGCCAGCGCCAGTCATCATCAGGGTCTGAAGACGCGATCGCACAGGTAATGCCGCCTTGGGCAGATACGGTATGTGAGCGTGTCGGGAAGACTTTGGACAACACCGCCGTCTTTTTGCCAGACTTCGCCAACTCCAGAGCCGCACGAAGACCGGAGCCACCGCCACCAATAATAATAGCGTCGAATGTCAGGCTACGAAGGTTAGACATGTATCAAGCTCCCCACAGAATTTGAATGCTCCACACCAGAAAGGCGAAGATGGCCAGAATAATGAAAAGCTGAACACCAACACGCAGATTGGTTGATTTGATGTAATCGGTTGTCACTGTCCATAAACCGATCCAGGCGTGCGCTGCCAGGGATATGAAGGCGAGCAACGAAAAGATGCGCATCCAGGTCTGTTCGAACAGGCCACTCCAGGCATAATAATCAAGCCCTGGGTTGAGCAGCAGATAAGCGACGATAAATACCGTATAAAGGGCCATTACCACCGCCGACACACGCTGCATCAGCCAGTCAGAAAGACCGCTACGGCCAAAACTTGTGATGTTGGTTACCATACCCAGACTCCTGCCAAAATGATCAGTACAGCGCTGACCACAATTGTGATCTGTGCTTTTTTCACGCCACCCTCAAGGGTAACGCCAATATCCGCATCCATTACCAGGTGTTTGACACCGGCAACAAAGTGGAAGGCAAGCGCAGACAGCAGTCCCCAGGCAATCAGTTTAGCCAGGAAATTATTGGCTAGCGCACTACTTACTGCGTCGAAACCAGCGGGAGACGAGAGCGATGCACTCAGCGCCCAAAAGGCAAAGATCAAACCAACGAACAGGATGACACCGGTAATGCGGTGTGTGATCGACGTCAGTGCCGGAAGTGGAAAATGTATCGTAGATAAATCTAGGTTTACGGGTCGTTTGCTATTCACGGCTTTATACACACTCTCTTGGCCCGCTCTGCGACAGGTCGGGCATGGCCCGAGCGGGCAGTGGTTGCTGGAAGGGGCTCGGCCATTGCCAAGTCAGGCACGAACACCAACCTGCATGGTGTCGCGCGACATGGATTATAAGAACCTAATGCCCCGCTGACAAACTGAACCGAAGTGTTACTCGACCATGGTGCAAGAAAACTCTCTACATTCAGGCCGATTTTGCACTGCAGCATGTTTATGGTAATAATGTAGACAATTACCCATTGTACAGATTGCTTTCTCTTTTTGGGCAATTGCGCAGACAACGGTTCATTTTAACACGCTTGCTTCGCACCGTAGAGTTACTCCCTAACCAGAGCCAACCTGCACGTGCAATGCAACGACCTCTAATCATATACAAAAATTATGCAAAGTAACAACCCTGTATCACTTAAACTAGCGTTTAGGCTAATTGACAATCTTTTGCACGCTTTTATAGTAGGCGAACCTTTACGCTGATGCGGTATATAAAATCATAACATTACGCCCCCAAACCGAACGAAAAAGGAGGCCTTCATGGCTGACAGAAAAGCAACACTGACGGTAGATGGCCTGGACAAGGCAATCGAACTGCCCATCTATTCCGGCACA
Source organism: Halomonas sp. LS-001 (assembly GCF_052983955.1). Lineage (NCBI taxonomy): Bacteria > Pseudomonadati > Pseudomonadota > Gammaproteobacteria > Oceanospirillales > Halomonadaceae > Halomonas > Halomonas sp. LS-001. Next base: position 1,152,353 of record NZ_CM129816.1, on the reverse strand, counting down.
CTTGGGCCAGACGTTATTGACGTTCGCAAACTGGGTAGCGAAGGTCTTTTTACCTACGATCCTGGCTTTATGGCCACCTCCTCCTGCCAGTCGGCCATCACGTATATTGATGGTGGCAAAGGTGTCCTACTACATCGCGGCTACCCGATTGGCCAGCTGGCAAGTGAGTCCAATTTCGTTGAAGTCTGCTACACCCTGCTGTTTGGCGAACTCCCCAATGATGAGGAGTACGCTGACTTTGAATCGCGTATCCGTAACCACACCATGGTTCACGACCAGATTAACAACTTCTTCAAGGGCTTTCGTCGTGATGCCCACCCCATGTCGATTCTGTGCGGCGTCGTAGGCGGCCTGGCGGCTTTCTATCATGATCATATGGACACGACCAAAGAAGAAGATCGCATCATCAGCGCGATTCGCCTGATCGCCAAAATGCCGACCATTGCGGCGATGTCGCACAAGTATAATGTTGGACAGCCTTTCAACTATCCACGTAATGACCTGACTTACGCCGAGAACTTCCTCTACATGATGTTCAGCAACCCATGTGAGGAGTACAAGGTGAATCCGGTGTATGCGAAAGCCATGGACCGCATCTTTACCCTGCATGCGGATCATGAACAGAACGCCTCCACCTCCACGGTTCGCCTGGCAGGTTCTACCGGCGCCAACCCGTTCGCCTGCATCAGCGCTGGCATCGCGGCGCTATGGGGTCCAGCACACGGTGGCGCTAACGAAGCGGTACTGAATATGCTCGACGAAATCGGCGACGATTCCGAAGAGAACATTCAGCGCTTCGTCGACAAAGCAAAAGATAAAGACGACCCCTTCAAGCTGATGGGCTTCGGTCACCGCGTATACCGCAACTTTGACCCACGCGCCAAGGTCATGAAAGAAACCTGTGACGAAGTTCTTGCAGAACTCGGGATGGCCGATGATCCCCAGCTCAAAATTGCCAAACGCCTTGAGCAGATTGCGCTGGAAGACGAATACTTCATTGAGCGCAAACTCTACCCGAATGTCGATTTCTACTCCGGCATTATCCTCAAGGCCATGGGCATTCCTACCAACATGTTTACCGTTATTTTCGCGGTATCACGCACAATTGGCTGGATTTCCCACTGGCATGAAATGCTCAGCGAAAGCTATAAAATCGGTCGTCCTCGCCAGCTATACATTGGCCACGAACAACGTGACTACCCAAAACGCTGATACGCGACACAACATAGCTTGATCCATAAGGCCACCTTCGGGTGGCCTTTTGCATGACAGCCGTTGACTTGATCACTCCATGGCGGCATAGATGACCCACGGCACACCCCAACCAGCACACGAATAACACATTTTGAGGAGACATTGACCATGCGCAATATTTCTACGGTTGCCTTTATCGGCCTTGGCGTTATGGGCTACCCGATGGCGGGCCATCTGGCACGCCAGGGACTCACCACACGGGTTTACAACCGCACTCGCCAAAAAGCCGACCACTGGGTTGAGGAATATGGTGGCAGCGCCCACGCGACACCGCAAGAAGCCGCAGAAGGCGCCGACCTTGTTCTGGTATGCGTCGGCAATGACAACGATGTGCGCGACGTTGTCTGTGGCGAACAGGGCGTTCTGAAAAGCCTAGCCAGCGGCGCTTTTCTGGTAGACCACACAACAGCTTCTGCGGATCTGGCACTTGAGCTAGATGCTGCTTGCCGAGCACAGGATATCGCCTTTCTCGATGCCCCTGTCTCAGGTGGCCAACAAGGCGCCGAGAATGGCGCTCTGACCATTATGTGTGGCGGTGAAGCCGATCATTTTGAACAGGTCAGTCCCGTTCTGGCGCACTATGCGCGCGCGGTCACCCTGATGGGCACCGCCAGCAGCGGCCAGCTTACCAAAATGGTTAATCAGATCTGCATTGCAGGCCTGGTACAAGGGCTTGCGGAAGGCCTGCACTTTGCCGAACAGGCTGGCCTCGACCAGCATCAGGTAATTGACGTGATTTCCAAGGGGGCCGCTGGCTCATGGCAAATGGAAAATCGTCACGCCACCATGATTGACGATCAGTACGAACACGGCTTTGCCGTTGACTGGATGCGCAAAGATCTGGACATCTGTCTGACTCAGGCACGCCGCCTGAACGCCACACTTCCAGTCACTGCGCTGGTGGATCAATTCTATGCCGATGTACAGACAATGGGCGGCGGCAGGTGGGACACCTCGTCGCTGCTGAAACGCTTACGCAAGACAGAATAATTCTTGACATTTTCACCCTGCTGGCAAGAACAGGGTTTTTCCACACCTTCTGTGGATAACCCTGTTCACAACCTCTAGAAAACGTCTCAGAATCGCCATTATATGCGGGCTTGCCTTAAATTGGTTATTTTTTAACCTAATATAAACCATTGTTTTTAAAGCATAATTTCACAAGCGACTGTTTTCAGGGGAGTGTTCAATCAGTTGTGCACAACCCATACAGACGGAACAGCAAAAGTGGACAAGTCAAGCCCAAATTGCACATAAATAGCGAATAGGAAGAACAGAAACGACGAAACGCAACAACGATAAAACTCGTTATTGTGAGGAGAAATAAAGCAGATACAGGAAGATGATGAAGAGTTTTCGATAAGCCAGAGAGACTTGAAAACAACGACCACCAGCTGTCAACAAATTCAAAGCGGTGTGCCTGTGGCGTCCCATAGGGGGTTCGAACCCCTGTTACCGCCGTGAAAGGGCGGTGTCCTGGACCACTAGACGAATGGGACGTAGACACAAATGCTGCAGATAATCAGATTTGGTGGAGCCTAGCGGGATCGAACCGCTGACCTCAACACTGCCAGTGTTGCGCTCTCCCAGCTGAGCTAAGGCCCCACATGTCCTGAAGACGAGGCGTATAATACTTATTCACCCCGCCTTCGTCAACCTATTTAACACCGGTTATTCGATACCAACTATTCAATACCAACTATTTAATACCAACTATTTAATACCAACGACTGGCTCTACCAGCGTCATTACGAGATATCACGGAATTCTTTCTCGAATCGCTTCGCCTGCTTTTTCGACACCCCGCCTAATACCTCTATCGCATGGCGCAGACGGGCTCGCGTCATATCAGACCCGAGAATCACCATCGCATCCATCACGGAAGTACTCGTCGCACTCCCCGTAATGGCGATAAAGATTGGGGCCAGGAACGCTTTCATCTTGAGTTCGAAATGCCCTGCCAGCGCTTGCACTTCACTTAAAAGCGCCTCCTTGTTCCAGGCAGGCAAAACTTCAAGGCGCCAGGTCAAAAACTGCAGCAGCTTCACCAGCGTTTCATCTTCAAGCTTGATGGTCTCAAATGACTGCGAATCGATGGCGGGCATGCCCGAGAAAAAATGCCCAGCCAAAGGAATGGCTTGAGAAAGCGTTTCCACGCGCGGCCGCACTTGAGGCACGATCTGACGCACATACGCTTCATTGAACGCCCAATCGCGCAGCGCCTCAATAAACGCCGTGTCATCCAGATCTTCGCGAATATACACCCCGTTCAACCAGGTCAGTTTTTCCAGATCAAACACTGGCCCACCTAAAGAAACACGCTGAATATCAAACGCCTCCATCATCTCATTCAACGTGAATTTTTCACGTTCATCAGGCATTGACCACCCCATCCGCCCCAGATAGTTGGTGACGGCCTGGGGCAAGTAGCCCATACGCCGATAGTAATTGATAGATGTTGGGTTTTTACGCTTGGAAAGCTTGGATTTATCCGGGTTGCGCAACAGAGGCATATGGCAAAGCTCCGGCATTTCCCAACCGAAGTAGCGATATAGCAGCTGATGTTTGGGAGCCGAATTGATCCACTCTTCACCACGCAGGACGTGAGTTATCCCCATCAGGTGGTCATCAACAACATTGGCTAGATGATAGGTCGGCATACCGTCAGATTTAAGTAGAATCTGTGCGTCAACCTGCGCCCATTCCACCTCAATACGGCCACGCAGCATATCCTCGACAACACACACGCCGTCGGAAGGCACCTGCATACGAACCACATATGGCCAGCCTTCCTGTTGACGACGCGCCTCCTCTGCCGCATCAAGCGCCAGATCGGCAGGCTTAAGCGCCAAATGCATACCAGCGGCCTTGCGCGCCTCACGCAGCTCGTCAAGTTCTTCAGACGTACGGTAACACTTGAACGCATGCCCGGACTCAATCAACTGCTGAGCATGCTGTGCATAAATATCGCCACGCTCACTTTGCCGATAAGGTCCATGCGGACCGCCTACATCCGGGCCTTCATCCCACTCAAGGCCCAACCAGCGCAGAGAATCCAGAATCATCTGCTCAGACTCAGCGGTAGAACGCACACGGTCAGTGTCTTCTATCCGCAAAATGAACTGGCCACCATGCAAGCGGGCAAAACACAGATTGAATAGCGCGATATACGCCGTGCCCACATGGGGGTCACCCGTTGGCGAAGGCGCGATACGAGTTCGTACAGTCATGGAGACTTCCTTGAAAAAATCTATCAATAAATCAATACACGTAACTTCATTATACGCACTCAACGTCACTCGGGCAGCCACCCCATGACACCTAAGTATGTAAAAAAAATGGGAACATTCCGAGCAAGGAAGCGTCTAAAAGTTGATTTACCGTTTTATTTGCTAGGATGTACTCATTAGACGTGTTTGCTTAGCATAAGCAGTTGCTAAATCGCTGACTTCGCACAACTCGGCAAGCCTTTTTGCTCTGTGGTCGGCCTTGAATACTTACCCACCTGAAGGCTCAGGTGCTCAATAGGAAAAAACCATGCAATCGCTAGGTGCTCGCATCAAACAACTCAGACTTCAGGCCGAGCTCAACAAAGCTGAGTTGGCACGTAAAATTGGCGTGTCTGATGTTACGATCTCTTATTGGGAATCTGGTGCCATCAAACAGATCGGCCATGAAAGGCTTGTTGCCCTGGCGGATGCACTGGAATGTTCGCTTGCGACATTGCTGGAAGGAGATGGTAACTCACCACTACCTGTACTCAATCACACTGGCGTTCTCCCCTGGGAGCAGTTAAATGCCAGATCGATTGATGTTAGCAGCAGTTACCTACCCATCAGCATGCCCTGGCAGGCGCCAGCCTTTATTGCCACTCCCGGTGCTAACACGCATTTCGCTCCCCTCAGAACCGGGGATTTAGCCTTACTAGGCCCTACCTCTTCTTTTCAGCAGCCAGGGTATTACGTTATTTCCGATGGTACCCAAACAGAACTCAAACACCTGAGCCACATGCCGGAAGAAGGGTATTCCATTCACGCAGCATTACTCTGCCATTGGCGTGCGGGTTAACGATCAGGCACCGCCAGTACTTCCACTTCATCCTGTGTTCTTCTTGGCTCAGCGCCGATCAGGAAGCGGCGCGAATAATTAATCACTTGCCCCAGACCATGACGGGACTGTTCCACCCACTCTCCCGTCAGGTTCTCTCCTTCCAAACCTATCTGCTGACGCACTGATGCTGGCTGAACACTGGATTCAAGAAGCTCAACGCTGACACGGTACCCACCGTCCGGCAAACCACTGCCTGGGCCTAATGGCCCAACGCGAAAGCGCCCCTCACCGTTTACCTGTGTTCTTTCTCGCCAGCGCACACCGCTCAGCTCGCGCTCCACCATCACACTCAGATTCGATGAGGGCGGCAGATTGGTTTCACCGGAAAGGATAATGCGCCGGTCGCTGCGCAATTCCATTGACGCTTCAACCGTCACTTCAATAGGCGCTTTCGAGACATCATCAACTGACTCAGCGTCTGCCGTATCGGAAGATGCCTCAGCTGCTGGGCGGTCAGTTGTATAGTCTCTACCTAGCGTAGACTCCTCGTCATCCGTTGACCCACCGCAGCCAGCTACCATCACCAGCATTAACCCCGCTACCAACCAACGTGGTTTGTTGACTGCCATGAAAATCTCCTCAGGGTTCGGCAACATCAGGGCTGCACAATGTTAATCATGACCAGACATTACGCCGATAACGCCTCGACGTATAGGCATAGGGTGGTCAATCTTGGAAAGACAACATGACAAACTCTACCTTCTCAGCCAAGAGCCACCAAACACCAATAACTAACGCTTCAGACAACGTTTCTTTACCATTGTTGCTATTACCTAACCATCAAACGTCTCATCAACCAATGCCCGGCATACGGGACTGATACTCACTGAAAATTACACGCCCAAGATCGACGCCACGCCAGGATCATCGACGAAGTCACCCACCAGTTAATTGACAGCGGCTACACCTGAGAGATCAAGATGCAGACGCGGTGAGGAACAAAATTCCCGCCATAAATCGAAATTCTCACCATAGATAGGATAGCGCTTGCGCTGTACACATAAAGTGTCAGACTATAAGAAGGTGAAACACATCAAACGACATGGAATAATCCGTTCTCGATTAGTTTAAAAAGGCTGCACAGGAGGCCAAGACCATGAAGACATTATCTTCACGCCGTCAGCGTCTGCTACGCGCCGTTGGTAGCCTTATCGACATCCAACCCAGTACTAACTATCGTGATTTGATAGACACCCACAAAACTGATCTTGATCGCCTCAGTTCAGACTGGGATCGGATCGGCAGAGACATGGATCGCGCTGTTGAACGATATGACCAAACCTTCATCAAGCAATCATCCCGGCAGCGGATCGCAGAAGTCTGATCGCGTCGACGGACAAACTTCCCCTTCTCAAGGTCCAGGAGCGAATCAGAACACTGAGACGCCCGAAGACCAAAAAGAGCTCGCTCAGCTTGGCACCTTGCTAAGTAAAGAAGACCTTTCGGATGAAGAACAACGCGCGTTAACCCAACTGTTGCAACGTCATCGAACGGACGTTGCGCTAGCTATCAGCACTACCACTTCAGCATTCCGTGGGCCATTACCGCCACCTAGCATACTACGTGACTATGAAAATATTGTGCCTGGCTCAGCGGCAAAAATTATCGACTGGGCGGATAGCGAACGCGAACACCGCCACCGAACAGAAACCACCATCGTACGCGCTGAAACCACCCGTGATTTACGAGGCCAAATCTTGGCCGCCATTGTTGCGTTGGCAGCATTCGGCTTAGCGGGCTTAGCACTGTTCCTAGACCATGCGGGCGTCGCAGCTCTCATCACAGCCATAGATATAAGTGGTCTGGTTGCAGCCTTTATCTATGGCCGCCGCAATAACGAAGACTAAGCATTCCCTTACTACCACCCCCAGACATCCATGGCCGGGGTTTTGCTTGCGTTGCCGCTTTCTTGAACACACGGCTAGAGTTATTGGAGTTATGATTTTTGACGCGCCCACCTCTCGGGGTTATAGTAACCCCAAGATTCAACGACTAAGGGGCAGGAGGTGAACAGCAGAAGCCACCACCACTTTCGACATCCAACTAAGCCCGGAACGGTTACCGTGCCACATCCTAAAAAGGATCTGAAAACAGGCTTGGTCAAAGGAATCAGGAAAAGCGCTGGCCTCGATTGAGGCTGATCACTGCTGCCCCACTAATACAGAGGTGAGCCATGTTATTTCCCATTGCAATCGAACGCGGTGACGAGCACCACGCCTACGGCGTGGCGGTACCTGATTTGCCTGGCTGCCATTCAGCAGGTGATACCTTTGAAGAGGCGATGATCAACGCCAAGGAAGCCATCGAAGGCTGGTTAGAAGTTGCCGTGGACTTCGGCGACCCGATCCCCGAAGCCACCTCCATCGAACATCACATGGATAATCCCGATTTTGAAAGCTGGGTCTGGGCCGTGATCGATATCGATCTAACCCCGTACCTCGGCAAAAGCCACAAAATCAACGTCACACTGCCTGACCTGCTGGTGAAACAAATTGATGACTTTGTGGCCAGTCATCCAGGGGATAAAACGCGCTCCGGGTTCCTCTCCCGTGTTGCCCTGGCCGAACTAGCAAGAACCCGAAAAGGCGCATAACCTCCCAAAACACAAACCCCCAGCCCCATCCATGGCCGGGGGTTTTGCTTATGTTGCTGCTTCCTTCTGGCGAGCCGCAGTCCGTCCCTCGTGCCTCAATGCGACACCTTTTCATAAAGGGCATCTCATTAATAGCCAGATGGTCTCAATGAGAAAGTTTCTCTTTTCCGGCCAAACTTTTGATTTTTTAAATATTCAAATTATTTATATCAGTTTCACAGTAAACACTGTAAAAAAGTAAAAATTCAAAAAAAAATAAAGCAAATAAATTTAAATAATTAGGAAAACTCGCCTGTGATGCCTCCAATTTTGACTATACCAAGGTGTACGAAACGTACGAGGAAGGTTTCATATAGCACCATCGCATTTAGCCCATCTACACGCTAGGCGTAGAGAGCAAAACTAAACTCAGCGACCTAGCTATACTGTGTGCCAACCGCCACCTCATGGTGCATGCCAAGCGACCAAGATTACCAATTAAACATCTGCAAAAGACAGTAACTCACAATTCTAAAGGAGCATCATTTTATTAATAACAAAATAACCTTCTTGAATTTTGCACCCGCCAACACAAAAGAAAACAAAGAAAAAACCAACATGGATGATGCTGAGGATATAATCAAATTTTTATAACACTCATCTGCAACAACATGACCACAAAGAGCTAATATCGCGGAAATCAAAAGCATTCCGGCAGTAGAAAAAAGCTGAGAAACCAACACCTTGTAATGGCCGGTTAGACGTAAGTTTTTTATAAAATTCCTATCAGATATAGCAATAAGAATTGACAACGACGTCATTAAAAAACCAAATAGAGTCGCACTAATTGTGGCAAAGGTAGTGGCTGTCAATCTCACGTCTTCATAACTTCCAAGAGAATCATAAGTCAAACAACCAGCACCAATAGCGATGACAATACTAACTAAGACGGCGACCCTGCTCTCCAAAAATTTCATTTATATCTCCTTTCCGCTCACTGTATGCTTCCTGCAAAGCGGAAAACATAGAATCTAGAACAGGATACCTTCCGCGCATCTCAACTTCTTTATCTGCAGTCATTCTATCTGCAATTAGATCGATTGGATAATCGTGTAAATCGTCAGTTAATTTAACCCTGGCTACAGTGGTTCGACGATCATTGGCCAAAGCGGCAACAGAACTCTTTATCCTCTTCAATAATGAATGCTTGCTAGAATCTGAAGATCGACGATCAGCGCTTAGGGCAATTCTGATACGAGAGCCATTTGCCATATCCGAAAGCATAGCCATCTTTTTACCCCATTCATCATCGGGGAAAAAATCAGGGTTTGTAGGTGTAGCGTATGAGAGTTCTAGGCTAATGGGTTTTAGATTATCATCCAACAATCGCTCGACTGAATCTTTCTGAAGAATAGGATTAAAAACAATTGTTTCACCGGTATAACAAGTCAAATACTCTGAAAACCTTCCCACTCGTGCAGCATGGCCATTTCTTTGAAAAACAATCACACACTTGTCTTTTTTAACGATAAAATGATTTTTTTCAATCAACCCCTCCGAAACCTCTAAGCCAAGTTCACGTTCAGTACCATCAGGGCTACCAGCATGAGGCAAATCAGAGGTTCTGAACTTAGCTAACACTCCCTTAATTGTACTTCCCGACTGCTGCAAAGATCTCAACTGATAATCAAAAGAGCCAAGTCTATAATGTGGCGTCACATCAAGCTCAACAATATTGGCCAATATAGAAAAAATGCAAAAATCGTTATCATCTGAATAATGAACTCCAGAAAAAAAGTCAAGATTGAAACCTTTTCTATCGTAGTTTGTATCGTGCATAAAAAAACCTATTAATAATTATCAACTAAAAAATTTACTAACTAATAATCAACACTCAAACCACCCGCCCAATCCGTATTTCACACCGCCCCCAATATTTCCAAGTCGTGCATATACTCGGGGCGGATCACCTCTTCTAGCTGGTAATAGTCGTTGTCCCTGATCAGGTAAAACGCGCCGCCTGCTAGGCGCTGAACCCGTTCGACCCGTCGCTCGAAGCTGGAAAAACATCAATGCTCCCTTCCTAAACCAGCTTTTTAAATTTTTTAACTTTATTCAGGGAGCCTAACCCATGGTTACCGCTAAGACCATTGCCCCAAAGTCAATTTATGCCCAAAAGATGTAATTCTCCCCAGTGCTGATGGTTCGTGGCATCGCTCAATGCGGCCAGAATACGCTGAACGCTGATTCCCCCGTTGTGTCGTTGATTGAAAAGCTGGCAGCACCTTGGATGGTGGATGACTTATTTTGTGCTGAGCACCCTTTATTGCGTACAATTGCCCGCCAGCGAAAACCCCATTTCTGACACGCCGCCATGATGTACCACCCTTTTGGGGTTAGCCGCCTGATTCTGTGATTAAGGTACAAATCTGGTACATCGAACATGGTTATATACAGCATTAAAGAGTGTTAATACTGTATATTTACATAGCATCAAAAGATGCAAGTGATTGATATGAAAAACATAAGCCCAGCAGATGCAGCACGTCTGTTTTCTGTGGCCCCTATGATGGATTGGACGACCCGTGATTACCGGGCGTTTGCCCGTACGTTAACCAGGCAAGCGCTTCTGTATACCGAGATGGTAACAACGGGGGCGCTGCTGCATGGCTCTCCCCGTGAGCGTTTTTTGGGTTACAGCGAGGTTGAGCATCCGATTGCGCTGCAGCTGGGTGGCAGCGATGCGGGCGAACTGGCGGAATGTGCAGCCATTGCCGAGGCCTGGGGATATGACGAAGTCAATCTGAATGTCGGCTGCCCTAGCGACCGGGTGCAGAACAACCTGATTGGCGCCTGCCTGATGGAGCATCCGCAAAAAGTGGCGGCGGCGGTCAAGGCGATGCAAGCGGTGGTGAGCATTCCTGTTACGGTAAAGTGCCGCATCGGCATTGATGATCAGGATGAAGATGCTGATCTGGAGAATTTCGTCCGCCAGGTGGCGGAGGCAGGCTGCGACACCTTCATTGTTCACGCCCGTAAGGCTTGGCTGCAGGGATTATCGCCCAAACAGAACCGTGATATCCCGCCGCTTAATTACCCGCGGGTGCATCGCCTGAAGCAGAATCATCCTGAGTTGCATATCGGCATTAACGGCGGCATCAAAACGCTTGATGAGTGTCAGGCGCAGTGTCAGCAGGTAGATAGCGTGATGGTGGGCCGGGAGGCGTACCAGAACCCTTGGCTGCTGGCGAGCGTTGATAGCCGTTTTTATGGGCAGCCCGACCCGGCAAGCAGCCGTCTGGAGGCGGCCCAGGCCTTTCGTCCTTATATTCAGTCGCGGCTGGATGAATGCGCGAAGCTGAATCACATTACCCGCCACCTTTTAGGGCTTTTTCAGGGCTGCCCTGGGGGGCGACGTTTCCGCCGCCACCTGTCGGAGCACGCCCATAAAGAAGGCGCTGACCTGCGTATTTTTGATGATGCGCTGAGCCTGGTGCGCGAACCCGAAAGCAGGCCGCAGCCAGCGTTAGTAGAGTGAGTCGGGCAGCGGTTCCAGTGATGAATGAAAGGACTCGATCGCGGTTTCCGCTTCCTCAATCTCATCAAAACGGGCAATGTGAAACAGCGCCTCGCCTTCATTGGCGAGCGGTAAGCGGCTCATGCCGATGACAATACCATCCGCCATGGAAAGCACTTCGCCTTCGTCGTTGCCAAACGGGTCGGCCACCTTGCCCAGCACCTCACCTTTGGCCACTCTGGCACCCAGGCGTACTTTCGGGCGCAGGATGCCATCAATCGGTGCCCTCGCCCAGCTCGAACCATTGGCAACCTCGGCGGGTGGCGGGCGGCGGCGGCGCTGCTCGCCTGCCAGCATCTCCAACCGGCGCATCACCCGCAACACCCCTCGAACGCCGGGGGCAATCGCCCACTCGTCAAAGCGCAGCGCTTCGCCCGCTTCGTAGGTGAGAACCGGAATACCCCGATTCTGTGCATAATGGCGCAGGCTTCCCTCACGCAGTTCTGCATTCAGAATGACCGGGGCACCAAAGGCATCCGCCATCTGTTCGGTTTCACTGCCCGTACTCAGCTGGGCACGGATCTGCGGCAGATTGGTGCGGTGAATCGCGCCGGTATGAAGATCGATGATATGGGTGGCGTAGTCGACGATTTCTTCGCGCAGTAGCGCCGCAATACGCCCGCCCAGAGAACCGGATTCAGTCCCCGGAAAGCAGCGATTCAGATCGCGACGGTCAGGCAGATAACGGGTTTGCTGCAAGAAACCAAACACATTAACGACAGGAACCGCAATCAGGGTGCCGCGTAGGCTGTTGATGGCTTTTGCACGCAATAGCCGGCGGACAATCTCGACACCATTGATTTCATCGCCGTGAATCCCCCCACACACCAGTAGCACAGGCCCGTCTTTACGGCCATGGACCACTTCAACCGGCATGTGTAGCTGTGTATGGGTGTAAAGACGGGCAACGGGAAGATCAATTTCCAGTCGCTCTCCGGGCTGAACCGTCTTGCCAGCTAATGTAAAAGGCTTTCTTGCCATAGGGGGCCTACCTTGGATATGAAAACAGTGTTTCGCTTTCCACGTTATACCCTTGTAACGCCCAATTGACGAGTAAAATCAAGCTATCAAGTGCAAAACAGGGCGTAACGTGCTTATCCATACGCTTTTGAATGTAAAACCCGGGTGAGTCCGTTAAAATGGATTCAGTTTCAATAATGGATGGCACTTTATGGCACGCAAGACAAAAGAAGAAGCCGCTGCGACACGTGAAATGCTGCTGGATGCTGCCGAGGAAATGTTTATCCAGCATGGCGTTGCCCGAACATCACTGGAGCAGATTGCCCGCCAAGCCGGTATGACCCGCGGTGCCGTTTATTGGCATTTCAAAAACAAGGCAGACCTGTTTATTGCCATGCTGGAACGTGTGCGCATGCCGTTTCAAGGCCTGGTTGAAGAGCTTGATGCCCCAGGTCTCGAAGGTAAGCCGCTGGAGGCCATCCGCCTTGCCTGCATCAGTGGTTTCGAACGTCTGGAACAGCCGCGTTATCGTCGCGTCCATTCTATTCTGGTGCACCACTGTGAAACCTTCAGCGACATTGACCCTATCGCCATGCAAAACGAAATGGCCGATGAGTGTTGCGGCGCGTTAATCGGCTATTTCCAATGCGCCACCAGCCACCAGCAACTACGCCAGGACCTTTCCCCGGAAATGGCCGCTGACATCATGAATGCGATGTTAAGTGGCCTGTTTCATCACTGGTTACGCAACCATGAGACCTTTTCCATTTTTCAGGAAGGCTCCCGATTGGTCGCCGCTCAGTTGCAATTGATGAAAGCACCGGGTGTCGCCTAGCACGCCTCCCGCCCACCTGTCCGAACATTCTGCCAGTTAAAAAAAAGCACCGACCTCAGTAAAAAGGCCGGTGCTTGCTGGACGCCGAAGATTGACGGCGTCTAAGGGCTGGTCACGCCTTGGAGAGTGACGTCTGGTCATTCCCCTTACGCTTGTCATTGAACCATTGCGCAATAGACGCAATCATGGCGTAAAAGCTGGGAATGAACATACTCCCCAACACCGCGACCGTCCCCATTCCCACCGCAACGGTCGTACCGATGTGGTGGCTACTGACATCACTGGCCCCGGTGGCAAGCGCCAGCGGCAAGGTGCCAAAGATAAACGCCAGCGAGGTCATGACAATCGGGCGGAAGCGCAACTCTGCCGCGCTGATCGCCGCTTCACGAATGGATTTGCCCAGTTCTTTACGCTGTAGTTCAGCAAACTCAACGATCAGAATGGCATTTTTAGCGGCCAGACCGACGACCACCAGAATACCGATCTCAACGTAGACACTGGTATCCAGGCCACGCAACACGATACCGCCGATACCGCCCAGGAAGGCGAAAGGCGTGGCCGTCAGTACCGCTAACGGTAAGGACCAGCTTTCGTACTGCGCAGCCAGAATCAGGAAGACCATGATCAAGCCAAAGATGATAGCCAGGGAAGCAGTATCACCCATTTCACTTTCCTGATAGGCCGTACCGGTCCACCCCATGCCCCATTCACTGCCCAGGGTTTCCTGTACCAACTCTTCCATGACCTCAATGGCCTGGCCTGAGCTGTAACCCGGCGCGGGGCCACCCTGGAACTGAGCACCGAGATACACACCAAAACGTGCGACCACCGAGGGCTTGGCCTGGCGTTCAAGCGTGACAAACTCCGACAATGGGATACGCTCGCCACTTCCCCCACGCACATAGACATGATTCAGGTCATCGGGTGTCTTGCGGTACTCATCCTCATTTTGCAGGTAAACCTGGAAGTTACGGTTCTGATAACTGAAGAAGTTCACAAAACCGTTACCAAAGGTGTTGGACATGCTGGCGTTCAGATCCTGCAACGACACGCCATAGCTCAATGCCTTCTGCTGGTCGATTTCGGCACGATACCCCGGCACATTCACATTAAAGGTGGTAAAGACACGGTTTAAGGCCGGGTGCTCATTGGCCGCCTGCATGACCTTCATTGAGGCGTCAAACAGCTCCCGCGCATCGGCACCCCCAAAGGATTGCAGATACCCGGTAAAGCCTCCCGTGGTGGAAAGCCCCATGATCGGCGGAACGTTGAACGCCATGGCGGAACCACCGGGAATCTGTGCCCCTAGCTGCATGATTCTGCCCACCAGCTCGTTGGCTGTCAGCGTACGGTCTTCCCATGATTCCATATTGATGAACATGATCCCCCTGGCGGTATTCACCGCGCTGGAGAGGATGTCGTACCCTGCCACTGCGGAGGAATAACGCACGCCATCAATTGCCTCAATCTGTCGGCTAAGTTCGTCCATATAGGTTTGCGTGCGTTCAAGCGAGGCAGAATCCGGTAGCTGAATAGCGGCCAGAACAATACCTTGATCCGTTTCAGGCACCAATGAGGAAGGCGTGGTCTGGTAAAGCCACCAGGAACCTCCGATCACCAGCCCGGTGAGCAGTAGCGCCAGCCCCCAGAAACGTACCAGCACTTTGACAATGACCATGTAAACCGCCGTAATGGCGGCAAAAAAGCGGTCAAACAGGCGCAGCGGCAAACTCAGGACATGCAGTATCCTTGATTCGCTTTTGGGTTTGTGCTTGATGAAAATGGCCGATATCGCCGGGGTAAAGGTCAGCGCCATCAGGGCAGAGAAAGCCACTGAAATGGCCACTGTCAGGGCGAACTGCTGATAAATCTGCCCGGTAAAGCCCCCCAGGAAAGCCACCGGCACAAACACCGCCGCCATGATCAGCGAGGTGGCAATCACCGGCCCACCAACTTCCTTCATTGCCCGTATGGTCGCCTCCATGACCGTGGTGTCTTCGTCCTCACTCAGCACACGCTCGACGTTTTCCACCACCAGTATGGCGTCATCCACCACGATGCCAATCGAGAGCACCAGTGCAAATAACGTCAACAGGTTGATAGAGAAACCAAACACATAGAACCCTGCAAAGGTCGCCAGCACCGACACCGGCACCACTGACATGGCGATCACCGTGAAACGCCAGTTCTGCAGGAAGATAAACAGAATCACCCCTACGATCAGAAACGCCTCGATAAAGACCTTGACGACCGTATTGACCGAGGCATCGATAAACAGCGTGGTGTCATACGGGACAACGTATTCAAGGCCTGGCGGGAAACGCGCCTGCAGGTCGTCCATCGTATCGTTAACGGCCTTGGCCGTTTCCAGGGCATTGGCACCCGGCTGCTGATTGATGATGATCGGTGTCATGCTGGCGCCGTTGAGCTTGGCATTGACGCCGTAAAATGACGCCCCCAGCTCAATCCGTGCCACATCTTCAAGCCGTAATGAGGAGCCGTCCGGGTTGGTCCGCAGGAAAATCTTACGGAAATCATCGGCGCTGTTAAGGCGTCCGCCTGCCGTAATGGTATAGCTGAAAGCGCGCGGGTCGCTCTGCGGAGTGGCGGCAAGGCTACCGGCAGGCACTTCGGTATTCTGGGCGCGAATGGCGCTTGCCACTTCGGTGGGCGTCAGGTCATATTCTGCCATTTTGGCCGGGTCCATCCAGACCCGCATGGCGAAATCACCGCCACCAAGAACTTCCGCGCCGCCAACCCCTGGAATCTGGCGTAGTTCACCCAGAACGTTCAAGGTCGCATAGTTCTGCATGAAGATTCTGTTGTAATCGCCTTCCGGAGAGATCAACGCCACCAACATAAGTATCGAGCTTGAACTCAGCTCAACCTTCACCCCTTGCGACTGCACCGCTTCGGGTAGCTGGGAAAGCGCCCCCTGAACACGGTTATTGACGTTAATGGTATTGATATCCCCGGAGGTGCCGATGTTGAAGGCCACACTCAGCGACATTGAACCGTTATCAGCACTGGTCGATGTCATGTAGAGCATGTCTTCGACACCGTTGATCGCTTCCGCCAGCGGAGCCGCCACCGTTTGCGCCACCGTTTCAGCGTCAGCGCCAGGGAAGCTGGCACTCACTGACACCGTTGGCGGCACCACATCGGGATACTGCTCCACAGGCAAGGCTCTCAGACTCACCACCCCCACCAGGGTCAGGATGATCGCCAGTACGGTGGCAAAGATAGGCCGTGCGATGAAGAAATTTGAGAAACTCATGCCCCGTCATCTCCCTCGGCAGGTGCTGATGCTGCATCGCCCTGCTCGCCAGAAGCATCTATCTGATTGCCAGATGCGTCAGGAGCGGTATTCGTTTCCAACTCAGGATTTCCATCAAACGGCTGAGGATCGATCATGCGCCCAGGGTTGATTCCCGCGGGGTCCCCCACGACAACCGGCTCACCAAGTTCCAGGCCGCTTTCAATAATTTGCCAGGCACCCGCCATTTCACCCAGTTCTACCGTACGGGCACGGGCACGGCTGTCTTCATCAAGCACAAACACCTGCGGCCCCATTAAGCCTTGGGTAATCGCAATTTCCGGCACGGCAATCACATCGTAACGTTTCAGACCGTCCAAGCGTACACGCACGAACTGACCTGGCAGCACCTGGCCGTTGGGGTTTTCGACAGACGCATTGGCCTGAATGGTGCTGGTACCCTGACTGATTCGCGAGCCAAGGTAATCCATGTAGCCTTCCAGTGGCGCTTGCGCGCCCGGCACATCCAATAATACCTTGATATCAGAAAGCTCAGTGCCGTTTCCAAGCTGACGACGTAACTCGAACGCGTCACGTTGCGGCATCTGGAAACGCACTTCCAAAGGGTCTAACGGGGTAATGGTGGTCAGCGCGGTGCCTGGGTTGACCAGATTACCCACATTCACGTCACTCAGGCTGATCATGCCTGACACCGGTGCCTTGACCTCGGCGTACTCAAGGTCAATACGCGCACGCGCCAGGGCAGCATCGGCTTGAGCCACCGCTGCACGGGCCACCTGCATATCCGCCAGGGCCTGATCATACTGCTGACGACTGACCGAGTTCTGACTCAACAAACGTTCAAAACGCTCTGCATCACGTTGCGCCCGCGACAGTTCAGCGCGAGCGCTCTGCAGATCTGCATCACGCTGATTGACGGTCGCCTGATAGATATCCGGTTCGATGGAGTAAAGTGTCTGGCCTCGTTCCACCGACTGCCCCGGCTCAAAATGACGCTGCTGGAGGACACCGGTAATACGTGCCACCAGTGCCACTTCATTATCACTGCTCAATAGCGAAGAGTAGGAGCGCACCAGGTCGATATCCTGGCGCTGCACCTCGCTGACCTCTACCGCCTGAGGTGGCTGCTCCTGCTGACCCCCGCCTGCCTGGGCGAAAGCATCGGTGTGCTGAAATCCCATCAACACACCGCTTGCCACAATAGCCAAGGCAACCAACGGACTCCTTTTCGACAATAACTTCATTGGTGATTTTCCCATTTATCAGCTTGAGATGCGCGAAAGGAGTATAACCATACACGTACGAATGTAAATATTGTAGAAATAAATCAGCTATTCCGCTGAGGTCTTTCACCAATATTGGTCACATTGTCGAGATTATCCTCCGGCAGCGTGAACTCAACGCGTTCGCCGTCCAGCCAGGCATTCACTTCTTCCAACGAAGCGACATCAAGCGTTCCCGCCTGCTGACGCAGCGTTAGCAGGTTGATGACATAGTCGTAGCGAGCGCTCGCATAATCGGCAATCGCGTTGTACAGATTCTGTTCTGCATTAAGTACATCGACGATATTCCGCGTGCCGACTTCATAACCGGCACGAGTCGCATCAAGCGCACTCTGATTGGAAACGATCGCCTGCTGACGCGCTTCAATCGTGGCAACGTTATTGCTCACCTGGGTATAGCGTGAACGCACCTGCTGGACGGTTTCGCGACGCTGGTCTTCAAAATCGTACTGGCTGGATTCGAGCAGAAAGGTATTTTCCTGAATGGTGGCTTCTGTAGAGCCACCGGTATAAAGCGGCATGCTGACCCGCAAGCCAATTTCGCTACCGGAGTTATAACCAGAGACACCGCTTCTGTCGTTGTCCGATAAATTATAGTTGGCAAACGCATCAACGGTCGGCTCATCTTGCGCTTTCGCGATTTCCAATCCGCTACGTCTCAGGGCTATACCCGCTTCGCTGGCCAATACCAAGGGGTTATTCTGCATCGCCAACTCAACCCAGTAGCCGCGATCGTCCGGCGTGGGTAACGCGATGGGCATTGCCTCGCCAAGCGCATCAATGCTGTCATAACGCTGGCCAGTCAAACGCTCAAGCGCCTCGAAGCGCACCTGCAGATCGCTATCTGCCGCAATTCGCACTGCACGGGACTGGTCAAATGCGGCTTTGGCTTCTTCTACTTCGGTAATCGCGATCAGGCCGACTTCGAACTGCTCTCTCGCCTGCTCCAGCTGGCGCCCAATGGCACGTTCCTGGGCGCGGCGAGCATCAAGCACTTCGTAGGCCCGTAGAATTTCAAAATAGGCCGAAGCGACGTCAATCAATAATTGCTGCTCGGTGGCCGCCAGTTGGAAAAGCTGCTGATCAATCTGACGTTCCGCCTGTTCCACCTGGCGGGTTCTCAATGCGTTGAACAGTGCTTGCGTTGCCTCCAGAGAAACCCCCAGGCTGGTTACGTTATCGCCGCCGCCAACACCGACCGTAGGCGCACGGCTTGTCTGTGATTCATACTGACGGCTATGCGCCAGATTACCGCTAACGTTGACCTGGGGCTTCAGAGCGCCTTCAACGGCATCACGGGCAGATTCCGTACTGCGGGTTACCAGACGTGCTGACGATAGCGCCGCATTGTTATTCAGCGCATCCTGGGTAATCGTCAGCAGATCCGCCGACCATGACGGCGTTGCCCAGACAGCCGCCACCAGCGTAGGCAAAAGTGCCCGCTGCAACCAATAGCGGCGGGGTGATGACTCGGCGCGGACAGAAAAGAATTTCGACATATCAGGATCCTCAAAAGCTTCATAATGTGAAAAGGGTATAGTTAAGAATAGCGCTGTTGGAAATAGCATCGCCACGCATGTGCGGTGCAAGAAACTCAGACAGGCAAATGTCATAACGGATGGGTGAATAATATACATACATTGTCGCATGTACATAAGCGTCACGCTGACAAGAACGCTTTATTACACTGTATTTAACCTATTCAACGTTTCTCTCAATGCATTTTCCTGAATGCGTTTCACCCAGGCACACTGAGGCTCGTGTCTGGCCCTTATCGCGGACGCTTAGCCAACGCCCACCTTATCGGGAGTGACTCCATGGATGCCCTTAGATGCCTTAATGTCGGCCAGCTTGAAATCGCGGTACGCATCTGGAACCCGGACGCACCGCATACGGTGATTGCCTGGCATGGTCTTGCGCGGCACGGCGGAGATTTCGAACAACTCGCCCGCGCCCTTGGCCCCGAATGGCGAGTGCTGGCCCCCGATACGCCGGGCAGAGGCCTTTCCAGCTGGTCGTTCTATCCTTCCAAGGAATACCTTTATCGCCATTATCAAGTGGTGGCCAAGGCCGTCATGGATGACTTTCAGCTTGATAGCGTACCTTGGATCGGCACCTCAATGGGAGGTCTGCTGGGTATGTTACTGGCGGCCGATGACGAAACCGCGTCACGCATCCGCTGCCTGGTGCTCAACGATGTTGGCCCCGAGCTGGAAGCCAAGGCGTTGATGCAGATGGCCACGTATTTCAGCAGCATGAAACGCTTTACGACGTTTGAAGAATTGCAGACAGCGCTTAAGGAAAACTATCAGGGCTTTGGCATTCAGCGTGAAAGTGAGTGGCTGGACATGGCATATTCAAGCGCCCGACGCCTGCCGGACGGTGCCTGGACGTTTCATTATGACCCTCGCATCAGCGAACAGTTTATCCATGACACGCCGCGTGACACCTGGGCCGACTGGGAGAATATTCGCTGCCCCCTGATGCTGGTCAGGGGTGAAAACTCACCGTTGATCAGCGCTCAGTCCGTCACCAGAATGCAGACCCTGCAACCCAGCATGGTGGTGTTAGAGGCAGCGGGATGCGGCCACGCGCCAATGCTGAACGTGCCCCCGCAGATAGAGCCGATCCGTCGTTTTCTGGAACAATCGGTGCCCACAGCCAGGCAACCCTGGTGGCAGGTGATGCTGCGCCGATTCAAACGGTTGCCCTGACATCGCCACCCCTTTGATGGAGAAACTGCATGTACAAACTGGCTTTTTTTGTCCCCGTTGAAAACGCCGAGAGTGTGAAAGAAGCGGTATTTGCCACCGGGGCTGGCCGAATCGGAAATTACGAAGCCTGCTGCTTTCAAACCCAGGGTACCGGCCAGTTCCGCCCGTTAGCAGGCGCAGCGCCCCATCTGGGTCAGGTAGGTCAGCTTGAACGCGTGGAAGAATTGAAAATTGAGCTTGTCTGCCAGGATGCGCTGATAAAGGCCGCCATTAGTGCACTGAAAACGGCCCACCCCTATGAAGAGGTGGCCTACGATGTCTGGCAGCTGGCTGATCTATAGCCAGAATCAGGCGCTACCGAAATAGCGCTCCCTGTCTTCAGGGGCAATCGCACTGATATGAAGCGGATAATGCCCGTTTTTACGGTCTTCATAAAAATGCTGCAATGTCCGCTCAATGGTGAGGAAAGCCAGCTCATCCCAGGGAATTTCATGCTCTTCGAACAGCTCGACCTCAAGGCTTTCCGGGCCTGCGCTGAAACCACCCAAAAGCTCAGCACGAAAAATCATATACACTTGATTGATATGCGGCAGGTCAATCAAGGTGTATAACCCTTCCAGCCTTACCTCGGCAAAGGCTTCTTCCCAGGTTTCACGGGTAGCAGCCTGCTGGGTGGTTTCGGCATTTTCCATGTAGCCTGCCGGTAGCGTCCAGTACCCTTTGCGGGGCGAAATGGCACGCTTGCACAGCAATATCTTATCGCCGATGACAGGCAGCGTACCCGCGACAATACGCGGATTCTGATAATGAATCGTGCCGCAGGCATCACATAGGTAACGCGGGCGATCATCGTCTTCGGGTACGGCAAAACGGACTTTCTCACCACACTGACTGCAAAAATTCATCGCGTTTTCTCTATGGCTGATGGGACAAGGTGTTAACGGGCTTGACGTTAATCACCACGGCTGGGTAAAAGATAACAAAGCAAATGGAAGCCCTATGTTAGAGACACTACGCAAACAGCTGCAACAGCATACCCCTCAACGGCTAGACCACGTTGTCATGCCAGAAGCTGCCGTGCTGATGCCAATTGTCGATCGCGCTTCGCCAACACTGCTGTTTACCCGGCGGGCTAGCCATCTCAATACTCACAGCGGCCAGGTCGCCTTTCCCGGTGGCAAACGGGAAGCCTGTGACGCTGATCTTTATGCCACGGCCCTTCGAGAGGCAGAAGAAGAGATTGCGTTAGCGCCCTCGTTGGTACAACCCTTGGGAAGGTTATCCGATGTTATCTCACTGCATGGCATTCGGGTAACACCCTGGGTCGGCATCATACCGGCCGATTTACCCCTGGTAGCAGACCCCAGCGAACTGGACGTCATTTTTGAAGTGCCTCTGAGCCATTTTCTAGCGGATAAACGCACCCATACAGATGTCATCATCGTCGATGGGGTTCCTCACTACGTACCCAGTTATCTTGTTGATGGCCATGTTATCTGGGGGCTCTCTGCGATGATGCTTGTCGAGTTGCTGGCCGGAGGGTTTGGTATGCCTATCGATCTTTATCAGCGCCCGTCTGGTGCGTTACGCCATTTTCCTGAAAGAAGCAGTCGTCTACCCAAGGCAGCCCATACGCCGACCAGGAGAACCCCGTAATGATTGTCTCTGCAGCACTTTCTCCTCCTGCGATAAACCCCGCGGCGCATATTGAGCTGGTGGATGCTCTGGTTGAACAGGGCTGGTACGTGGGCAACCGGATGATTGACCCAGACCTTTGCCAGGCGTTGCACCGTGAACTGCATCATATGGCCAAACACGATGTACTTGATGAGGCGGGCATTGGGCGCGGCAAGGAGCATAACCTTCGCAAGGACATTCGCGGCGATGCCATTCACTGGCTGGATAGGGAAAGCGCCGCCCAACGCCGCTACCTGGACGCCATGGCAGAACTCCAGCAGTCGCTGAATCAGGCGCTTTTCCTGGGTCTGTTTGAATACGAAGCCCATTTTGCCCACTACCCACCCGGAGCATTTTATCAACGTCACTTTGATAGCTTTCGCGGTCGAGCCAATCGGGTGATTTCCACGGTGGGCTACCTGAACCCTGAGTGGCCACTCGATGGTGGCGGTGAAATGGTGATTTATCATCCCGACGACCCTTGCCGGGAAGTTGCCCGCGTGGTGCCTGAAGCAGGCACTTTTGCCTGTTTTTTATCTGAAACCATCCCTCATGAGGTGCTACCCACCCAGCATCCGCGCGCCAGTATCGCCGGCTGGTTCAGACGCAACGCCTCAACGGGCGGCGTACTCGACCCGGCTCACTAGCATGATGAGCTCTTGTGACGAAGCCGCACTGCGCGCCCGAATTGAGGCGCTGGAAACACAAAACGCGGCGCTTCAGGCAGAAAAACGCCACTACCAGTGGCTGGCGGAAAGCACCACTGACCTGATTTCCCGGCACGCGCGCGACGGTACCTTTTTATATGCATCCCAGGCAGCGCGAGACTTACTGGGTTATGAACCGGCAGAGCTGATTGGCGTATCCGCTTACCAGCTTTTTCATCCAGCTGACTTAAGTGACCTGCTGAACAAATCACCGCGTGTTTATTATCACGATGGCTTTTATCAGCAGACTTATCGCTTCCGCGCCAAAAATGGCCACTATGTCTGGTTTGAAACCACCAGTCGTACGCGCCGAGATGCAGATACGGGCGAGTTGATTGACATTCTTTGTGTCTCCCGGGACGTCGGGCGTCGCATCCGGCTGGAAGCTAACCGCGAACGATTGGCACAAGTGGTCGAGTCGACCTCGGACTATGTTCTGTTCGTGGGGGAAGGCAATGTTATTTTCAGCGCCAACGAGGCCGCACGCCGACGTTTTAATCTTCCCCGTTCGGCCGACCAATTCACACAGATTGATTGCACACCGCTTGATAACGTATACAGCGATACGTCGTTGAGCCTGCTCAATGAAGTCGTCTTTCCCGCGGTTGCCCGTTACGGCTCATGGAGTGGAGAGCTGGAAATGCTCGGCCACCACGGTCTGATTCCGGTATTAAGTGTCGTGCAGGCGCATCGTGGACGTGGTGCAGAACCGGGCCACCTTTCTTTGTTGAATCACGATATCCGTTTGCGCAAGGATGCAGAGGCGCAGGCTCGTCGTCATCAGGAACAGATTGCCCACGCCAACCGGCTGGCAACACTGGGCGAGCTGACATCCAATATTGCCCATGAGCTTAACCAGCCGCTGGGTGCCATTGGCAATTATGCCAACGGTGCCTTGATACAGCTAAGCGCTAATCCAGAGCTTCCCGCTCAGGCGCTGACTCACCCGCTGATGCAGATTGACCATCAGGTTCAGCGCCTGGCAGAACGTTTACGCCACATCCGGCGTTTTATCCGCACGGGTGGGACTCAATGCCGTCCAATAGCGTTAGCCGATGTCATTGAAGCCGCCTGGCAACTATGTGAGTGGCGTTTTCAGCAAGCCGATATCCTCTTCACACAGCACCATGAAGCCGCTGTACTGCACGTCAATGCAGACCCGACGGGGCTTGAACAGGTCATCGTCAATCTGCTGCTCAACGCTCTGGAAGCCAGCCGCCAACAACCGAGCGCTCGTCATGTGCAACTCAGCATTGAACGTGACGACCACCGCCATGTGCTGCTGCATGTCGATGACCAGGGCCCTGGTATACCTGATGACCAACAGGACGCCGTATTCACCCCTTTTCATTCCACCCGTAAAGAAGGGCTTGGGATGGGGCTGGCGATCAGTCGTTCCTTGATGGAAGCCATGGGCGGTGCGCTTACCCTATGTCATAGCCCGCTGTTTTGCGGCGCACGTTTTAGCGCTAAACTGCGCAGCGCCTGAAGCCCCGGAGGAAAGCGTCTATGCAAGCCACGCAAGCCACTTGCCCATCTAACGATATCGCTATCGTCGATGACGACGAAGCCCTGCGTGATTCGCTGGTCTGGCTATTAAGTTCGGTAGGATTGGAGAGTTGCACCTTTGTCGATGGCGACAGCTTTCTGGCGGCCGACCAGACGTGGAAGGTAGTCTTGCTCGACGTGCGAATGCCAGGCCTTAGCGGCCTTCAGGTACAACAGCATCTGGCTGAATCGGGTGCAACGTCAGCGGTCATCATGATGACCGGCCATGGAGACGTTCCGATGGCCACCCAGGCACTCAAGAATGGGGCGTTTGATTTTATCGAAAAGCCGTTTAATCACCAGCAGCTGATTGACAGTATTCAGCAGGCGCTGGCCCATGTTCAGCAGAAGCAGACACAGGATCAGAAGCGTCATGAGCTGAGCCAACGCTTTGCTTCACTGCGCCCCAAGGAGCAACAGATTGTACGCCATGTGGCACAGGGCATGACCAGCCGGGAAATCGCCGAGACGATGGCAATCAGCGCCAAGACCGTTGAGGTTTACCGGCTAAGAGCCATGAAAGCGCTGGGCGCTGGCAACCTGGCAGAACTGGTCAGGCAGGCCGTTGCGCTAAAGTTGGTCACTGCCTTACCGGAAACCGAAATAACATCACCCCCCAGGAAATAGCGGATTCACGGGCGCCAGACGCTCTGCGCCATTGTCTGTGGTCACGCTTTCAAGTATTTCAGCGGTGTCACCTTGAGCCGAGTTCTCAGTCTCATCAGACGCCTGCCCGTCGGACTCACGCAGTGCATCCAGTTGGCGTTGCCCGCGCTCTTCAATAGCCTCGCTCAGATCAATATTGATTTCTACCCGGCGGTTCTGCGCGCGTCCTTCCGGCGTGTCGTTAGAGGCACGCGGCTCAGTATCAGCAAACCCCTGCACCAGAACACGTTGTGCCTCCAGCGTTTCATCCGTGAGCAGCACATTCGCCACGGAGGCAGCGCGCATGGCGGATAAATCCCAGTTACTTTCAAAGCGCGACGTTTGAATCGGCACATTATCCGTATGGCCTTCAATGGCAACGGTGCCCGGTAAACCCGCAAAAATATTCGCCATATCGACCAGTAACGTGGCAAACGATGACGTCACATCGGAAGAACCCGACATGAAACTCCCGCGTTCTTCGATACGAATCACCACACGGAAACCATCCACTTCCACCTGCGTCACTTCACTGTTGCCGGTTTCTTCTAACAGGGCACGAATTTTTTCTGCCAGTTCCCTGGTTTGCTGGCGGCGCTGTTGCTCAAGAATCTGGCGCATGGATTCCAGCTGAGGCTGCTCTTCCATGGTCCGCTGGCGGATTTCATTGATCAGCGTGCGATCGGGTACGGCAGGCGAAAACTTGTCGAGCGCCGCACTCGTCCCTTTCGGAATCTGCATGGCTTCGATATCGCGCTGAACGCCAAAGGCTTTGGATAACTCACCGGCAATACGCCGGAACTTGTCTGCATCGATTTCAGCAAATGACAACAGCAACACAAAAAAGCACAGCAGCAGGCTCATCAGGTCTGCGTAGGTCACCATCCACTGAGGTATGTTGGATTTTTTGTTGCTCATGATTTACGCCGAATCGCTTGCTTCGTCACTGGCATCAGCGCCCTCATCACCGCGCTGGCGACGTTCCGGAGGAAGATACAGCGTCAACATCTGCTCCAGCACCCGTGGATTCTTGTCGCCCTTGATGGCCAGAACCGCGTCAATCCACAATTGCTGCATCTTGGCTTCCTGATTCATGCGCAGCCACAGCTTATCGGCAATCGGGCTGGCGATCATGCTGGCGATCATCGCGCCATATAGCGTCGTTAAAAGCGCCACTGCCATGGCCGGGCCAATCATGGCGGGGTCATCCATATTGGCTAACATCTGCACCAGCCCCACCAGCGTACCAATCATCCCCATTGAGGGCGCTACCTCAGCAAACGCCGAAAACACGCGACCACCGGCTTCGTTGCGTTCCAGGGTCAGAAGCCGCTCTTTACCCAGCATGTCATGCACCATTTCGGCGCTGAAGCCGTCAGCCAGCATCTGTAACCCCTGGGCCAGAAAGGGAGAATTGACATTTTGCCCTTCCAGCGCCAAAAGCCCCTGTTTGCGTGACAGTTTGGAAAGCTCGACCAGCTCATCAATGCTCTCCTGGGTACTCGGCAGTTTAAACTTGAAAGCGCGCGCGGCCGCCTTGAGAGCAAACTTGAACTGAGTCAGGGTAAACTTGGCCATGACCACGAAAGTGGTTCCCCCGACCACCAGCAAGAGCCCCGTCGGATTCAAAAACACATCAGGAGAGGAGCCGAGAATAACGGCCATACTCACCAGCACAGCCGCCCCAAGCAGCCCGATTAACGTCGCAAGATCCACAGTTGCTCCCGATGAATGTTAATAAATGATACTTTCGCGCTAGACCATAGTGCGAAGCACGATGCTCGTCAACGCTCTTATAGCAAAAGTACAAGGCGATATAACGCCGCTCTGATATCCTCATGAAAAAACAGGCAGGCAGTTGCGTTATTCCCCTATGAATTTTCTTCTATTACAAGGCTATTGAGATGTCCGCCACCGATGCATTGCGTTTGCTATTGCTGTCTTCGCTATGGGGGCTTTCTTTTATTTTCATGCGCGTCGCCGCACCGGAGTTTGGTCCGGTTCCGCTCGTATTGATAAGAATGGGCGTGGGTGCCTTGCTGTTAGTGCCGTTGCTAATGAGCCTGCGCTATCTAACGCTAATCTGGCAGCACAAAGGGCCGTTGTTGCTACTGGGCGTGATTAACCATGTGCTGCCTTTCTCATTATTGGCGTTAGCGACAACCCGCCTGGAGGCAGGCTTTACATCACTAATTAATGCCACCACGCCGATTTTCACCGCATTATTGGGCGCTGCCTTTTTTGCCACACCCATCCAGCGCCAACAATATCTGGGGTTAGCATTGGCGCTGTTTGGTGTATATGTGCTTTCTGCTGATCGGCTGGACTTCGCCCTGGGCGGCGACGGCTGGTTTATTATTGCCGTGCTGGGCGCGACCTTCTGTTATGGGCTTGCCGGCAACTACTCGAAAACGCGTTTGAGCCATCTCCCTAGCCGCGTGCTGGCGGCGGGTAGCAGCGCGATGTCAGCCCTGGTATTACTCGTACCGGGTCTGCTGCTCTGGCCGAGCGAACCTGTCAGCGTGCTGGCCTGGGGAAACGCCCTGGCCCTAGCGATGCTCAGCACTACGCTGGCTTTTTTGCTGTATTTCGGGCTGTTAGCCAGCGCAGGCGCTACCGCCACCTCAACGGTGACGTTTTTGATTCCTGTCAGCGCGCTGCTGTGGGGGTATTTCCTGCTTGATGAAACGCTCAGCCTTCAAGTGGTGACAGGCATGGTGATCACCCTGTCAGGCACCGCCATTGCCACCCGGTTACTACGGTTCAGGCCTCGCGGTGCGTTGACACCACCTCGTCCCCCACACGAATAACACTACCCTGCCCTGCCGTTAGCGTGGCGTTTTGGCCAAAGTGCGCGCCTTTCAGGTGAGGATGAGTGTTCAGGGAAAGCAGTGTTTTGAGGGGTTCTGCCTGCTCAGGAATCGTGCCGGTCTGCTGATCGACGGTAGTGACTTTGCAGCGCTGACAGGGCTTGCGCAGTGTTAGCTGAAACGCGCTGCTTTCACTGGAAAGCGTTGCCCACTGGTCTTCCGCCCAGGAATCGTCACATTCGACCACGATATTCGGCCGGAAACGGTTCATCGGCACAGGTGCATTCTCTCCTGCGATAAGCGCCTGATTTAACGCCTCAAGCGAGCCGGTGGTGGTGATCAGGAAAGGGTAGCCATCTGAAAAATAGGTATGCGCCTCACCGCCCGCCAGAAAGTCCTCTTCAACGGCACGCGTAAACTCGGTGACAAAGCGTACCAGACTAATGCCTTGCGCTTGCTCACCCAGCGCCGCTTCAAGCCAGCGTGATACCTCTTCACTCTCCGGTAGCGCTTTGCAGTGGTCATCCCAGACCTTAACCAGACGCAAATTACCCTGGGGTTCTTCAAGGGAAATCGAAATCGGGTCAACACTGGGGTGAGAAAGCACCAGCGCTTGATCGGTTAGCTCAACGGCAATAGTGGCAAGACCAGGCAGCTGGCGCTGAGTGATGAAACGCTGCTGAGCATCCACCAGCATCCAGCGGCGATCCCAGGCCAGCCCATGGCCATAGAGCTCACTTTGCGTCAGATCAATGCCTTTCAGCGACTTCACTGGATAGACAGTGAGTTGGGTAATTTTCATGGCAGTCTCGCACTCGATATAGCAGATTTTTTAATGGGCTTTTTAATGATCAACCTTTACTTAACAGCCTATCGAGTTTGTCGACTTGCCGCCAGCTGCCCAAACATTAAAGCGTGTTTCCCGCCTCTATCCGATAGCCTAAATCCATCACCTGGTGCTCAAGTGATTCGCCACGAATGCGCGACAATAGTGTTTTTGCGGCGGCTTCACCAATGGCTTGACGAGGCGTGATAACGCTGGCAAGGCGCGGCGTCATAACCTGGCCGACATCGTGGCCGTGGAACCCGGCAATCGCCATCTGTTCAGGTACGTTGACACCATGGCGTAAACATTCGAAATAAGCCCCCACCGCCACATCGTCATTGGTACAGAAAATGCCGTCAGCCTGTGGGTAATCGCGCTGAATGTCCTGCATCAGCGCCGCGCCGACACTGTAAGAAGAGCGCTGACTGCTCTGTAGCGTAACCGGCGTTAAGCCATTCTCTTCCATGGCCTGGCGATAACCCAGCTCCCGCTGACGTGTCCGTTCATCCAGCCGCACCGCAAGATAAATCACCTGGCGCCTGCCACGACGGATCATCTCACTCACCATATCGTAAGCCGCTTGAACGTTATCGTAGCCCACCGCTTGCTGCAGTGGCGGGCGTCGAGTGTCCATAATTTCGACAATAGGAATACCCGCGGTCTCCAGCATCCGAAGGCTTCGTGGCGTGTGATCGCGGTCTGACAGAATAACGCCGTCCACGTTATAAGACAGCAGTGAGGCGAGGCTACGTTCTTCAAGCTCGGGGCTGTAGCCATAGTGAGAGAGCATCAGGTGATAGCCTGCCGGCTCGGTATACGCTTCGATACCGACAATCACATCAGCAAACACCTGGTTGGTTAGCGATGGCACCAACACGCCGATAGAGTGACTGGTAGCACGGGAAAGCAGATCAGGCGCCCGATTAGGAATATAGCCAAGCTGTTCAGCAACGCTAAAAATACGTTCCCGAAGCCCTTCTGATACCGTTTCAGGGTCTCTCAAACAGCGACTGACGGTCATTTTCGTCGCATCAACGCGGTTTGCAATATCTTGTAATGTCGGGCGTTTTTTCTTCAAATGACACCAATATCAAAAGCTCATATGCGTGTCGGACACTTTAACTGCAGCGATACACTGCGCCAACACTGTTTCTGGCGATTGTGCAATCTGGACAATAATAGCGTCGTCCTCGCTCGGTGGTTCTAGCTGAGCAAACTGCGAGCGCAGCATATCATCTCCCTTAAAGTAGTGACCTTCCCTTCCTGCAAGACGATTGCGAATGGTCGCAAAATCACCCTCAAGATAGATAAACACAACGTTTGGCTCGTCACGACGCAAGCGTTCACGGTAGCGGTGTTTCAGAGCCGAGCAGGCGAGCACTATCGCGGCTTCTCTTGACAATAGCTGCGCCAAGTCAGATAGCCAACCAGCACGATCCTCATCGTTAAGAGGGATGCCCTGGGCCATTTTCTGAACGTTATTTTGACTGTGAAAATCATCGGCATCATAGAAAGCAATGCCTAAAGCGCTCGCCAACTGGGCACCAATTAAGCTCTTACCGCAACCTGACACACCCATAACGACAATTTTGCACTGCTTGGCCACGTTATGCATTTTTGCCCCCTTTAGCCGCCATTTTTTCTTTATGCCGCATGCGAATCACAACGATCAGCATAATAACCACCAGCGCGACTAAGCCCTTGGACAATGGCGTCGCCATCAAGTATTCCCATAGCGGCATATTGCGGGCGCCGGCAATACGCATTGCTCTTGCCAAGTTAGTCTCAATCAACGGACCTAATACCACCCCGATGATAATCGGTGCCAACGGCACATGAATCTTTTTGAAAATAGCGCCAACGATACCCAATAAAATGGCGATAAACACATCGAACAAGCTGTTTCGAAGGCTATAAGCCCCGAACAAGGCAAATACCAGCACCGTTGGTACGATGTATTCCATTTTAATTTTTAAAATATAAGAAAAGTACTTAATCCCTACTGCGCCGATGATCGTCATTGCCACCACGGTTAGCAGCATTCCATATAAAAATGTGAATGCTATATCGGGACGGTTAACGAATAAGCTAGGGCCAAGCACAATGCCATGAATAACCAAGGCACCGGCAATGATGGCGCTGGTAGGACTCCCCGGCACACCCAGTGCCAGTAGCGGAACCATTGAACTACCGACAGTCGCATTATTGGCACTTTCGGCGGCAATAATGCCATCAGGGTTACCTTGTTCAAAAGGTATGTTGCGCCGTGAAACCCGCTTGGCATCGCCGTAAGACATAAATACCGCTAACGTTGTGCCAACACCTGGCAGCAACCCCACCACCGTACCGATCAAGCCAGACTTCCAGACCAGAAACCGTTGCTTCAAAATATCTTTAACGACTGTCATTCGTGAAATTGTCTGATCACGATACTGGACTTGCTCACCGGGCTTTTTGCCAATATTTAAAAACATCTCGGCAAAGCAAAAAAGTCCCAGCACGACAGGCACCACAGAGATACCTGAACGTAACTCTATGTTATCAAAAGTGAAACGCTCAGACCCCGTGATCAAATCCACCCCTACCGTGCTTATAAACAACCCTAACAGCACAGCGAAGGCCGCCTTCAACACGCTACCACTCAGCGCGCCGACAATAATCAGGCCACTCAATGACACAAAAAACATTTCCGCAGGGCCAAATTGCAGTGCAAACCGGGCAAGCGGAGGGGTAAATAAAATCAGTACCAGCACGCCGATAAAGCCGCCAAACATGCTGGAAAAAATAGAGTAATAAAGCGCTTCTTTGGCACGCCCCTGCTGCGTTAATGGATACCCTTCCATCGCCACAGGCGCGGCAACAACATCGCCTGGCACATTAATCAAAATGGCGGTGATTGACCCACCGTACATACCGCCCATGTAAATGCCGCCAAGCAGTAACAAGCCGATCTGCGGCTCCATTGTAAACGTCAGCGGTAACAACAACGAAATGCCAATGGCACCGTTTAATCCTGGAATGGCGCCGACAACAATGCCGACTAGCACACCAGCAAACACCACCAAAAAAACGCTAGGGGTAAATAAATTGAGCAGGATTGATACGATATCCATGGGTGCTACTCGGGTATTAGTAGGGGGTGTACGAAAACTGCCTGCACTCGCCAACTTTTCGTACAAACCCTTGCGAAATGAAACCGGGGTTTTAACCCCGGTCATGGGACGGCATCAGTTACCGTTAATTTGATCTAAGTTATTTTCGATAACAGGCATCAACACGTTATTAGATTGCTCTAGCATTTCGTTGACCGCGCTGTCGTCTAAATAGCGGTAAGGGATCGCAGCGTTTTCGAAGTTAGCCATCATTGCTTCGTTAGTACTGATCGCATTTAACGCCATGATAAGCGCCTCACGAATATCGTCAGGCAACCCCGTGGGCGCAACTAATACCCGTGATACGCCCATTACCAGATCAAGCCCCTGCTCTTTGAATGTCGGCACGTCTGGGAACATTTCCATACGCTCTTCCGCTGCAAAGCCAATCGGTTTGCCGTTTGAACCTACAATCGGGTCGTGGCTCATGGATGACGTCGACGCCAAATCAATGTGGTTGCCTAGCAACGCGTTCATCAACTCACCGCCGCCGGAATAGCGGATAGGGGTAATTTGCATCTCTGAACGCTCAGCAAAGGCCAGCGCGTGAAGCAAACCAAGGGCGCCAGATTCACCAATAATCAGTTCGCCGGGACGCTCTTGGCCATAGCTGACTAACGCTTCCAGTGTGCTGTGCTGGCTATTAGGCGAGGCAAAAACCCCCATCGGCATATCATCAAAAGCCGCTAGATAATCAAAGCTTTCAAACGTAAAGCTGGTATCTCGGGTATGTTCCAAGACGAAGTTATCCGGGTAGCCGAATACGCCTAGGGTATAGCCGTCGGCATCACTACGGGCAATCTCGTCGATGCCGATCTCACCACCAGCACCTTCACGGTTAACAACGTTAATTTGCTGCCCGAGTTCTTCACCCAAACGGTCTGCGACGATACGTGCCACCGTATCGCCACCGCCGCCAGCGCTGTAGGGAACAATAATTTGGATGTTTTTAGTGGGGTAGTCCTGTGCCTGGGCAGCACTTGTTGCTGCCAGCAAGAACGGCGCACTAAGTAACAAAGCTAGTTTCGTTTTCATTGTCATCACCTTGATTATTTGGCGTGCGTGGATGAGTTGGTATGACTCTTTTATTGGTTTGTTCGCAATATTTGATTAAAAAATTGCGCCTGAGGGTGCTGGGAGACCCAGCAACAGTGTAAAAATGAGATACATAAACAGGGTGATCGCAGCCGCAAAACCAATGGCTCGAATCCACAAAGATCGATTAAGGTTCGCGGCGTCTATGCGATAGGCGTGGTAGCTATAAATAGTGAAAACCAAAAAAGCAGACGCCGGATAAAACCCTACGGATAACAGCAGCCCGTAGGCTGACAGTAGCAGCGCTCCTGGCACTGCTACTTGGAAGATCAAAATATCGTTAAGCTGAGTACGCGCTTCATGGCGTGCCTCTAACTCTTCTTCTGCCACCTTCTTGCGCCCTTCTAGCAGTGCTTGGAAAACCAGAAGCACACCTACAATGGCCATACCCCACAATACATAGTGCGGAAATAACGCTGACCGTTCCGGCAAATCAGTGCTTTGCAGGTAAAAGAATAGTGAACTAAGAAAAATTAAAACGCCGAGAATTAGGTTTGAAAGCATTTGAGCACACGCGTTAGTGGATCATGGAGTTACCATTATGCCAATCAATGTTACCGGTAACTTTAACGATAAACAGAGGCTAGCTACCGCCGCACCTTGTGTCAAAACAAAATGTCCAACTTACGACCAACGTCTAGGTATGGCCACTCAGTGTCTTGCGCGCTACATTAGGTGGCATGCATCCCGTACCGGAGTCGACATGCCTGAGCTAGACCCTTGTAGTGAACTGGAGCTGGATCACCAGCTGTGTTTCGCGCTCTACTCAACATCGCTGATGATGACCAAAGTCTATAAGCCTCTGCTAAAAGAATTAGCGCTCACTTACCCACAGTATCTGACCATGCTGGTACTTTGGCAGGAGGATGGCATTACGGTAGGGGCATTAAGCAGACGCTTGCTGACAGATCCCGGTTCATTAACACCGCTACTCAAAAGACTTGAGGGCGATCAGTTAATTATCCGTCGGCGCAGCGATCAGGATGAGCGCGTGGTCGAACTTTTCCTGACGGATAAAGGCCGTTTACTGCGTGAAAAGGCCCGTCATGTGCCGAGCTGCATCGTCAACGCCAGCGAAAAATCAGTGGAAACACTCACGCAGCTAAAAGACGATCTGGTCCAGCTGCGCGACAGCTTGAAGAAATCCAATGACACCCCCAATTCCACTTCTGATTCCTAGTTTTTTTGGCATTTAGCTTGCGCGCAAAATAATACTGCACTAACTTGAACCCACGAACCAATAAATGATTCATGACAATTACACACAGGAGCTAATTCATGTCGATTGAAAAGATTGCATACCGCGCCCACGCCACTGCCACTGGCGGCCGTGAAGGCCACGCAGCATCTTCAGACGGTGCGCTGGACGTCAAACTCAGCACACCGTCAGAGCTGGGTGGCCCTGGCGGCGACGGCACAAACCCTGAGCAGCTATTTGCAGCCGGTTATTCCGCTTGCTTTCTGGGTGCCATGAAGCATGTGGCCGGTCAGGAAAAAATCCAGTTGCCGGAAGATGTCAAAATTGATGGCCACGTTGGCATCGGACCGATTCCGACCGGCTTTGGAATTGAAGTCGAACTCAAGATCAGCCTACCGGGCCTTGATAAAGACCAGGCGCAGAGCCTTGTGGACAAAGCCCACGTTGTCTGCCCTTATTCCAACGCCACTCAGGGCAATATCGACGTCACCCTGACGCTGGTATAAGCCACCCGCTTGTACCTGAATTACAACACCACCGTTTGGCTCGCCCATACGGTGGTGTTTTGTTTAAGCACGGTATTTATCCATGCCGCTTATAAAGGAGATTGCAATGAGTGAAGACACCTATACCCCACCACGCGTTTGGCACTGGGAACCGGGTAACGGTGGGCAGTTCGCGAATATCAACAAGCCTACTGCGGGTGCGACTTATGAGCAGGCACGGCCGGTAGGAAAGCATCCTCTACAGCTCTATTCGCTGGCGACCCCCAATGGCGTCAAGGTCACCATTCTGCTTGAAGAGTTGCTGGAGCAGGGCATCAGCCGTGCCGAATATGATGCGCATCTGATCAGAATCACCGAAGGTGAGCAGTTCAGCAGCGGTTTTGTCGAAGCAAACCCCAATTCTAAGATTCCGGCGCTGATGGATCACAGTGTGAACCCACCTCAGCGGGTATTTGAGTCAGGGGCCATTCTGCTTTATCTGGCCGAGAAATTTGACGCCTTTTTACCCAGTGACCCGGCCAAGCGCACTGAGTGCCTATCCTGGTTATTCTGGCAAATGGGTAGCGCACCGATGCTCGGCGGTGGTTTTGGTCATTTCTACGCTTATGCGCCTGAGCCTCTGGAATACCCGATTAACCGCTTTACCATGGAAGTCAAACGTCAGCTGGATGTGCTGAACCAGCATCTGGCGGAAAATCGTTTTATGGCGGGCGAAGAGTACACCATTGCCGATATGGCGATTTACCCATGGTACGGCGCACTGATCAAAAACCGCGTCTACGACGCGGCGGAATTCCTCGAAGCGCATACTTACACCCATGTGCAACGCTGGGCCGACGAGCTTGACGCACGCCCTGCCGTCCAACGCGGCCGTATGGTCAATCGGGTCTGGGGTGAGCCAAGCGAGCAGCTCCACGAACGCCACGACGCCAGTGATTTCGAGCTGAAAACCCAAGACAAACTCGACTGATACCTGACCGGCAAGCCGCTAAACGAAAATGGCCCGCATAGTAGCGGGCCGATTTTGGTCAGGCGGATCCTGGCACATCGACGGGAGACTAAGCCAAGGAATACAGTACAGCAGAGAGTTAACGAAGCGCCGCTGGGTAAAGTAAGCTTTGTAGTCACCTTCAGACACGTCACCGTTGGATTCCACGGCATCGGTCTGATAAGCCCAGGTTTTAAAACTTCGGCTTCATAGCATTCCTTTCTGCAATCTTTCTACAAGGCTTTCTGCACACTACCGTGCAGAAAGAACCATGGTCGGCGATCAATGCCGCGGTTCTTTCTTGCCTGACCTTTGGGGTGACTTCAATTGCTTCAGTGTCATTTCTGCCTCAATGAAGTGCTTTTCCGCCTCTGAGGGCTGTTGCAGCCGTTGCTCGCGGAACCTTTCAAACTCCTGATGGGCCTTGTTCAACGCCAGTTGGTTGCTGATGCTGCCCGCATGGGTCAGCAGCTCACGTCCGGTCATGGTCAGAAATTGATCGAGCCGTTGCTGCCAATCCGCCATGGTCATGGGCTGTCGATTAAGCGCTTGCACCTCAGCGAGTTCCAGGTACGCATTGACGATGCGGTTCAGGATATTGAGCTCTTCTTCCGTCAGGTAGTTCTTGGCAACCTCAATATCACGCTTCAGCAGATTTTTTCCCGAGAAGTTGGTGATACCCATGTTAGGTGCGCTAGCGTCTGCACGTTGGAAGATCAACTCAGAGGCCGTATGCCCGTGAGCAGCCCAATGCATCTTGTTCTGCACCTGTTTAAAGAATAGCTGGGTTTGCTCCGCCTTGGGGTCGTAATCGGTGCTGGTGGCGTAGATATCCAGCATTTTGCGCCAGAACACCTTTTCAGAACTGCGGATATCGCGGATACGCGCCAACAGCTCTTCAAAATAGCGGTCGTTCTGCGGCTCCTTGAGGCGTTCATCATCCATTACAAAGCCTTTGATGATGTATTCCTTTAGGCGCTCGGTAGCCCAGATACGAAAGCGAGTAGCGATGGCACTTTTAACCCGGTAGCCAACGGCAATGATTATGTCCAGGTTGTAGAAATCCCGCTGGCGACGAACCTCTCGGCCACCTTCCAGCTGAACTGACAAGAATTTCTTGTGAGTTGCCTCCCGCTCCAGCTCGCCCTCTGCGTAGACGTTCTGAATGTGGCCACTGATATTCTGCTGGGTGGTCTGGAACAACTCGGCCAGCTGGTTTTGAGTGAGCCACAGGGTTTCATCCTGCAAGCGCACCTCAAGCCGCAACCGGCCTTCGGCTGCCTCATACAGCAGGATATCCCCTGTGCTACCAGGCTGATCAGAATCTTGGTTCATAGCGCACGTACCTCAGTGCTGGGCAAGAGTTGTCGGAAGATCTGCTCCACATTGATCTTCAGCGCGTCGGAAACAAAGCCATATCATAATTGGGGAGCACACGTCTGATCGAATAAATACAAAAGACCCTAACGATCTCTCAATAGCCACTGCGGCGTCATTTCATGCTGGCCGTTTTCATCGGTGATAAACAGCGAGCCATCGCTGATCATGACCGCCCAGTTTATTGAACGCGGCAATCCCGAGGCGATGGTGCTCAGGCTCTCCTGAGGCAACCCGGCGACGTGCACATTTTTAAGCGCAGACACCGCTGGCAGTACCTTGCTTTCCCACAGGTCGACCCGCCCATACGCCAACAGCGACACTCGCTGTGACCGGCGTGAACACCAGGTAAGGCGTTCTGCATCCGGCAAACCGACTTCTATCCAATGCAGCACGCGACCATCCAGGCTTTTTTCCCACAAGGCGGGTTCATCCACATCAGAAAGCCCACGACCAAACGCCAGGGCATCGTTGTACCACAACAGGTAAGCGATCAATCGGGCGCACATCCGGTCTTCTGTTTCCGACGGGTGACGGGCCACCGTAAAACGCAGCGTTTCAAACACATTGCGATCAAGATCCGTCAAGTTGACATCAACTTTATAAGGGGTAGCACTTAACGCCATGGGGGTATCCATCAAAAATTTGCGCCAGTGTAGCGGATTTATCCAAACACGGGGTAACCTTGCGCTACACCGCTCGATAATCGTTGACCAGCGTGGCGTTTTTAACAGTTTCCTGCTCGTGCATGGGCTCACGCCAGGTTTCAGTCAACGCCGCTTGATACCATTCCTGCATTGCCGGTAGCGCAAGCAGACGCTGAACGTAAGCCTGCGACACTTCGCTTAACGGTAGATTAAAGGTCTGTATCCGAAACGCCACGGGCGCATAAAACGGGGGTGACGTTACCGCCACCCCCGAGTCCAACTACCTAACAGACGCTACTATCAGAAATTAGGCTTACGCTTTTCGACAAAGGCGCTCATGCCTTCTGTCTGCTCTTCTCCTGCGAAGCAGAAGGCAAACAGGCTGGTTTCCAGTGCCAGCGCGCTATCAAGATCCTGATCCATGCCATCATGAACGGCTTGCTTGGCACCGCGCACTGACTGCGGGCCGTTGCCCATCAACTGCTTGGTCAATTCGGCCACGTAGTCTTCCAGCTCCGCCTGTGGCATAACGCGGTTGACCAGGCCAATACGCAAGGCTTCGTTGGCGTCGATCTTACGGCCTGTAGTGACCAGATCCAGTGCCATGGCAGGCCCGACCCGCCGCGGCAGGCGCTGGGTGCCGCCGAAACCGGGAATTACGCCAAGCAGCACTTCCGGCTGACCAAACACGGCATTGTCACTCGCGACTGCCCAGTCGCAGGCCAGTGCCAGTTCGCAGCCGCCGCCAAGGCAAAACCCGTTCACCAGGGCGACCAC
This sequence comes from Halomonas sp. LS-001, assembly GCF_052983955.1. NCBI lineage: Bacteria > Pseudomonadati > Pseudomonadota > Gammaproteobacteria > Oceanospirillales > Halomonadaceae > Halomonas > Halomonas sp. LS-001. The sequence goes on along the minus strand of NZ_CM129816.1, from coordinate 1,113,818 downwards.
CGGCACAGGCAGCGTTTCCAGGCGCTTGATGGTACGCAGTGCCTGACCGGCAAAGGCGCGGGCCTGTTCCGGCGTTTTTTCACGCATTTCAGCGATATCCGCCCCGGCCACAAAGGATTTCTCACCGGCACCGGTGATCAGAACGGCACGTAACGATGGATGGCTTTCCAGCTCGACCAGAACGTTTTCAAGCGCCGTCAGCACATCACTGTTCAGTGCGTTCAGTGCTTTGGGGCGGTTAATGGTCAAACGCACGATACCATCGTTATCGACCTTCTCAATGACTGCTTCGCTCATGCTGGCTCCTTGTTTGTTACTGAACATTCGTTGTTATTAAACATTCGTTGTCAATGGACATCAGTTGTTACTGGACATCAGTTGCTATGCCGCATTGATAGTGAACACCCGCCAACACTAGCGAACGCTTGGTTGGGTGGCAATCGCTTCTTTTGTCGCGGGCATCCCGGTGCGTTTATTCGTAGGTGTGAAAGCCTCGGCCGCTTTTACGCCCCAGATAGCCCGCATCCACCATGCGCTTCAGCAGCGGGCAGGGGCGATATTTCGGGTCGCCAAAGCCATTTTGCAGGACTTCCATAATCGCCAGACAAACATCCAGCCCGATCAGGTCGGCCAGTGCCAAGGGCCCCATCGGGTGAGCAGCCCCCAGCTTCATGGCCTCATCCACGGCTTCCGGCGTGGCGGCACCTTCCTGAACCAGAAACGCGGCTTCGTTGATCATCGGCACCAGCAGGCGGTTTACCGCAAAACCCGGTGAGTCCCCTACCGGTACGGCGGTTTTCCCCAGTGCACCGGCAAGCTGTTCGATGGCTTCCACCGTGGCATCGCTGGTCTGTTCAGCACGAATCACTTCGACCAGTTTCAGCACCGGCACCGGGTTAAAAAAGTGCATGCCGACCACCCGCTCGGGGCGCTCACAGACCGCTGCCAGGCGAGTGAGAGAGAGTGAAGAGGTATTGGAGGCCAGAATTGCCTGACTGCTGAGGTTACTCAGATCGCGAAAGAGCTTTTCCTTCAGGGCGGGTTGTTCAGGCGCTGCTTCGATAATAATCGCGCAATCGGCCAACGCTTCCAGTGCGGTAGTGGTAGAAAGCCTTGCCATGGCCGCATCCTTGTCGGCCGCGCTGATTTTCTCCTTGGCCAGCAGTTTGCCTAGCCCTTTATCGATGTTGGCCTGGGCCCGCGTGAGCTGCTCATCGGCCACATCATATAGGCGCGTTGTATAGCCACTCGCAGCAACGACCTGAGCAATCCCCTGCCCCATGGTCCCAGCACCCACAACACCGATAATCTGTTCGCTCATAGATAAGCTCCTGTAGTCGCTTGTCTTGGTAGTCACTTGTCTTATTGATTGCGTGCTTCTTCACGCAGGACGAATTTCTGGATCTTGCCGGTCGATGTTTTGGGAAGCTCGCTGAACACAACCGTTTTAGGCAGCTTGTAACTCGCCAGCCGCTCGCGACAGTGGGCAATGATGTCGTCTTCCGTCACTTCGCCGTAACCGACTTTCAGCTTGACGAACGCGCAGGGCGTTTCACCCCATTTTTCGTCCGGCTTGGCGACCACTGCCGCCTCTTCAACCGCCGGATGCGAGTAAATGGCGTTTTCCACTTCAATGGTCGAAATGTTCTCACCGCCGGAAATAATAATATCCTTGGAGCGGTCCTTGATTTCGATATAGCCATCCTTGTGCCACACCGCCAGATCACCGGTATGATACCAGCCGCCTTCCAGCGCCTGCTCCGTTGCTGCCTTGTTCTTCAGGTAGCCTTTCATGACATTGTTGCCGCGCATCAGAATCTCACCGATGGTTTCGCCATCCTTGGGCACCGGTTCCAGGCTGTTGGGGTCGGCGACACACAGGGCTTCCAGCATATGGTAGCGCACGCCCTGGCGCGCTTTCAGGCGGGCTCTTTCATCAATAGGCAGTTCGTTCCAGGCATCATGCCAGGCACACACGGTTACCGGCCCGTACACTTCGGTCAGCCCATAGACGTGAGTGACTTCAATACCCAGTTTTTCAACGCCGGAAATCACTGAGGCAGGCGGCGCGGCACCGGCGGTGGTGACTTTCACACTGTGCTCGAACTGGCACTTGTCTTCATCAGGTAGATTCACCATGCCATTCAGGATGATCGGCGCACCGCTGAAATGGCTGACGCCCTCCCGCTGGATCAACTGCATGATGCGTTTAGGGTCGACCTTACGCAGGCACACGTTCACCCCCGCATTGGCAGCAATCGTCCAGGGGAAACACCAGCCGTTGCAGTGGAACATGGGAAGTGTCCACAGATACACCGGATGATGCGGCATCGCCCATTCCATAATATTACTCACCGCGTTGAGATACGCGCCGCGATGGTGGTAGACCACGCCTTTGGGTTTGCCCGTGGTGCCGGAGGTGTAATTGAGCGAAATTGCCTGCCATTCGTCTTCCGGCAGTTGGTAGGCAAAATCCGCGTCTCCTTCCGCCAGTAGCGCTTCGTACTCAATTTCACCGATACCCGGCATGGCTCCCAGAAATTCTTCATCTGCCACATCAATCACCAGCGGCTTGACGTCAAGCGTTGCCACTGCCGCCGTGACGACCTCGGCGAATTCCGGGTCCACCAGCACTGCTTTGGCTTCTCCGTGGGCCAGCATGTAAGCGATGGCGTCGGCATCCAGACGGATATTCAGGGTGTTAAGGACGCAACCGGCCAGTGGTATGCCAAAATGCGCTTCAAACATCGCCGGTACGTTGGGCAGCATGACCGCCACCGTATCGCCAGGTTTCAGGCCACGACCTCTCAGCGCTGATGCCAGCTGGCGGCAGCGCGACCAGGTTTCGGCCCAGTTACGGCGTGTGTCTCCGTGAACCATAGCCGGGTAATCCGGGTAAACCGTCGCGGAACGCTCAATAAAGGTCAGCGGCGAAAGCGCGACGTGGTTGGCTTGGGTTTTTGGCAGGTCCTGCTCGAAAATCGACATGGCGTAAGGCCTCAGTTATCCGTTTCCATCCATTTATGCGTGAACATCAAAACCGCTCAGGCACTGCATGCCCGCTTCAATCACCGCTCGCTGTGCTCGCCCAACGGGCAACCACTGGGTGATGACATATTCGGCGCTGCATAATTTCTGCGTATAGAAAGGGTCATTGCTGCCTTGTGCTATCGCCGCCTGAGCTTTCAGCGCCGACTCACCCATCTGCCAGGCGCACAGTACGTGCCCCGTGAGGTTTAACAATGGCGTTGCATAGGCCTGAACGGCATCCACTCCCACCGTCTGCCCCTGCTCCAACACAATCGCCATGGCGGCTCGCACGTCATCGCTACCGGCAGCCAGCGCCTTGCCTAAGTTCGACAGCTCGGGCTGTTCACTGAGCATCGAGGCCGTGCGCTCCACGTCATCCAGCAACGCGGCCAGCGCCGCACCGTTATCGCGCTGCAGTTTACGCCCGGCCAGATCCAGCGCCTGAATGCCGTTGGTGCCTTCATAGATAGGGGCAATTCGCGCATCACGTAACAGCTGGGCAGCGCCGGTTTCCTCCACATACCCCATGCCGCCGTGAACCTGAATCCCCACAGAAGCAATATCCACCGCCTGATCGGTTGAGAAGCTTTTGACGACGGGAATCAATACATCCACGCGCGCCTGGGCCTTTTCACGCTGCTCGGCATCAGTGCCATGGCGAGCACTATCCAGCTCAGCGGCGCAGGTCAGGGCAAGGGCTCGCAAGGCATCCGTGCGGGCTCGCATGGAAAGCAGCATCCGCCTGACATCCAGGTGATCGCTGATCGTGCAGTCCGCCTTGCCGGAACGCGGGCTTCGCCCTTGCATCCGCTCTGCGGCATAGGCAACCGCATGCTGGCAGGCACGCTCTGCCACACCGATTCCCTGAATACCCACCTTGTGGCGTGCTTCATTCATCATGGTGAACATATGGTTCAGGCCGCGCCCTTCTTCGCCAACCAGATAACCGACCGCGCCGCCCTGCTCGCCGAAGCTCAGGGTGCAGGTGGGCGACCCATGAATGCCCAGCTTGTGTTCGATAGACGCGCAGGTCACATCGTTACGCTCACCCAGGGAGCCGTCAGCATTAACCAGAAATTTGGGCACCAGAAACAGGGAAATCCCCTTGTTGCCTTCCGGGGCATCGGGTTTGCGGGCCAATACAAGGTGAATGATGTTTTCAGCGGCGTCGTGTTCGCCCCAGGTGATATAGATTTTCTGACCACTGATGCGGTAATGATCCCCTTCGGGAACCGCCTTGGTGCGAACTTTGGAGAGATCCGAGCCGGCTTGAGGTTCGGTGAGGTTCATGGTGCCGGTCCAGGTACCTTCGACCAGCTTGGGAAGGTAGAGCGCTTGCTGCTCGTCGCTGCCGTGATGGGCAAGCGCTTCAATGGCACCCGCCGTCAGCATGGGGCAAAGGCCAAGCGCCATGTTGGCACCGTGGAGCATTTCCTGAACGGAGCTGGCCACGACTTCCGGCAGGTTCTGCCCACCTAATGCTTCCGAGACACCGATACCGTTCCAACCCCCTTCGGCGTAGGCTTTATAGGCCTGCGCAAAACCCGGTGCTGTGGTAATGCTGCCATCTTCATGGCGTTGGGTACCTTGCTTATCACCCACGTCGTTCAGCGGCCCCCAGACATCGTTGGCCAGCTTGGCGGCTTCCTCAAGGACAGCTTCGATCAGGTCGGGAGAGGCGTCTTCAAAGCCAGGCAGTGACAGGGAGCGATGCGCCAGCAGTTCTTCCAGAACAAAGCGCATGTCGCGAACAGGTGCGGCATAATAATTCATGCAAGGCCTCAACAGAAAATAGCGGAATTAGGAATTCTTCTACGCAAGATAGTAGATTCCCTACTTTATTCACACCATTCGCCTAACGTCGTAGCCATGGGTGGCTTGCTCCGCGAAGCCACCCTAGGGTCTGTTGACGTTTCATTTTTCACGACTTGCAGAAAGCGCATCATCCTCAAAGTAAGTGACCTGGCTTTCTTTCTGTTCAGGCGGCCCCATCAAAGGCTCCGCTACGTCCACGTCCGGCACCACGTCTGAGAGGTCTTCACTGTGTTCATGGTCCAACGCGCCCTGCATCAACTCTTCAGTGACCACCAACTCAGCCCCTGCCGCGGTCATTGGCGTTGTCGGGGTAAACGGTGCGACAGGTATCGGTGCCGGACGAACACTGCGTCGCCAGATGAAGAACAGCGCAAAGAACAGACTTAAGCCGCCAAAGGCCCAGAACAGCCCTGCGTCACCCACCGCTGTCATCACCGGAGAGATCATCAACGGGCTAATTGTCGAGCCAATCGAATTGATCAACAGCAGGCCTTGACTCATCCTCACCAAAGCGCCCGCCGGCGCACGGTCAGCTGCATGGCTAACAGCCACCGGGTAAAGCGCAAATACGCCACCACCCAGCAGAAACAGCAACACGATCAACAGGCCTGTTGATAACGGCAACCAAATCATGGCGGCGGAAATCAGAACGCAAAAAACGCTGATGGCGATCAATACCAACTGTCGGTCATGGCGATCTGACCAGCGGCCGATCGGGTATTGCAGCAACATGGCGCCCAGAATCACCACTGCCATCATCTGCCCCACTTCGGCAACGCTCATGCCAATGCGCTGCAGGTAAAGCGGCAACAGACTGTAGGCCGCGGCTACGACCATGCCTGAGCCCAGGCTGCCCATGACGCCGGTCGGTGTCATGGTGATCAGCCGGAAGGGAGGCAGCGGTTCAGCATGCTCCATCAACGGCGAAACACGGGGAATCATGGCCATGGGCAGCACCGATAACGACGCCAGCATACCGATGACCATAAAGGGCACGGTTGGCCCCATCTGGTCGACAACGCCCAGCAACAACTGGCCAAGTACGCCAGCGGCGTAGAGGGAAATCATGTATAGCGCCAGCAAACGGCCTCTGACTTTCTGGTCGCCTGAGGTCAATAGCCAGCTTTCAATGACCAGGTACACCCCGACGGTGGCCCAACCACCTATCAACCGCAAGGCAAACCATGCCCAGGGTTCGCTGGTCAGTCCTTGCAGCAGCACGGTGACGGCGACCAATGAGGCAAAGCTACCGTAAGCGCGAATATGACCAATGCGCAGCAGTAACCGGTCATTGAACATGGCACCCAGCGCGAGGCCAATAAAGTAGGCAGAGGAGACAATACCGATGATCGTCGCGGACTCACCCGCCGAATCCAGGCGCACGGTAATCAGCGTCGCTAGAAAGCCGTTGCCGATTCCCAGAATAAACAGCCCCAACAGGGGCGCTAGCGCCATGGCTAATAATTGGCGTGACATTGCACTCACCTCGACATCGATAACCCGCTCCACTGATAAGCGGCGCGCAATTATTGCGCTGAAGCCGTTAAAGTCAATGCTTTTCGGCTGTTCTGTGGTGTTTTCGCATAATCACTGTGTCTGGCCCAGGGAATTCCACGCCGACCCCATACCGAGCAGCCCACCAGCAAAACGTTTCCTCACTGAAAAACGCCACATGGGTGGGGTCCTGAATATAGTGCCAACGCGTAAATGCCGCATGATCCTTGACCCGCTTGGTCATGACTCCAAGGTACCCTCCAGGATTGAGCATACGATGCAGCTGCGCCATTACCTCACGGGGGGAGGACAGGTGCTCAAGCACTTCTGTGGCAGTGATGAAATCATAGTGGTTTTCCAGCACATCGCGACTAGGGGCATAAAAAGGGTCGTAGATCGCCATGGGATAGCCCCGCTCCTCGAACATGACGGAAAGGGTTGGCCCTGGCCCCGCACCGAAGTCCAGACCTTTGGCATGAGGTGACAGGCGAGCCTCAAGCGGCGTCAGCAGACGCGTCAGAAAGCGCCGGTATCCCTGGTCTTCCGGGCTGTTCTGATGACGGTCATATTCCTGTTTTTCCTGCTCAGGCGATAGATGTTGGCTGCTCGGCACAAAGACCAGTTTGCAGCTGGCACACTGGTAGTAGTCACGTCGTGAATCACGATGATAATGTTGAGTTTTTTCGTCCAGGCATAGCGGGCAGCGCCACTTCATCGTATCCTCGCTTTATCAAAACGGTTTTTTAATTATCTGAAGGGTTGTCACATGCTGTCAGGTCTTGACCATCTTGTCGTTAACGTAACTGATGTCGATCGCGCAGTAGACTTTTATTCGCGGGTACTAGGCCTGGATGTTCGCTACCGCGACGCCCAGCGGGTTGACCTGATGCTGGGAGACGCCGCACTGCGGTTACATCAAACCGATACCGATGTAGCGCCCGTTTCAGCCACACCGACACCAGGTAGCCTGGATATATGCCTGCGATGCCGCCTGCCACTGAATGAATTTCAGCAGCACCTTGAGGCGCTCGGCGTCGAGATTGAGCTGGGGCCGATCAACCGCCAGGGCGCCAATGGGCCTATCGTATCGCTTTATCTACGCGACCCTGACGGCAATTTACTGGAAATTTCCCGTCCTGTCCGTTGAGCGCAGTTATTGATTCACTGTCATATTCACTACGTGTCTGCCAGGTGCCATTCGCGGCATTGCACGTTATGATAGCGCCGCTAAACCATTTTTAATAAGGGAGTACGAATATGCGTCAGGATGATCATGATAAAGTGCCCGTCGAGGGAGACGTTATCGACGAAAACCTTGATTTAAACAATCCGCCCGACACCTCCATGGCGATGGTGATCTACGGGTTTTACCTTGGCAGCTTGATACTTGGGTTCACTTCGCTGATCGGGGTAATCGTTGCTTATATCTATAAAGGTAAAGGGCCAGCCTGGCTGGATGAGCATTACCGTTACCAGATTCGCACGTTCTGGATTGGTCTGCTCTACGCCATCATTTTTTCATTGCTGACTTTTGTATTGATCGGTATCCCTCTACTGATGGCGCTGGCCGTCTGGCTGATTATTCGCTGCGTGAAAGGCTTTAAGGGCCTGCAGGAAAAACGCGCGCCCAGCAATGTGAATTCCTGGCTGATCTAAACATGTCGACGCTGCCACCATCACCGCCTGACAATCCGCACGATGAAGACAAACCGCCAACAACGGCTAAGCCACGCGGTAAGTTAACCCGCGGGCGTGCCATTGCCTGGTTGTGGCGGCAGCTCGCTCATTGGCCCCTTTCACGTCTCTGGCGACTGGCACATTGGCTTGGTTTTCTGGTCTACCGTTTCAGCAAACGGGAACGCCATGTCACTAACGCCAACCTGAACGCTGTCTACCCTCATCTGAAGCCCGCACAGCTTGCTGAGCTTGGCCGGAAAAGCCTGCAACACTCGGCTGCCACCATGCTGGAGCTGGGGCATGCCTGGATGGCTGAGCCCAAACGGGTCGATGACCACATCCTGGCCGTTCACGGCCGTGAAAAGCTGGACAACGCCCGCGAGGAAGGACGCGGCGTGATTGTACTGGCACCCCACTTCGGTAACTGGGAGGTGCTGAATTTCTGGCTTTCCAGTCACTTCCCGTTTACCGCCATGTATGAGCCACCCAAAATCAGCGACCTCGACCCGGTGATTCGCCAGGGGCGTGAACGTATGGGGGCTAAATTGGTGCCTACCAACCCACGTGGTGTGGCAGCGCTTTTGAAAGCACTGAAACGCTGCGAGGCGATCGGCATTCTTCCCGACCAGGAACCCGCCTGGGGCAGTGGCGTATTTGCGCCCTTCTTCAAGCGGGAGGCTTACACGGCCACCCTGCTACCCAAGATGGTGATGCGCACTAGCGCCAGAGTCATAACGGGCGTTGCCATACGGGTGCCCGGCAAGGGCTTCGAGATTCACTTTCTGGATGCTGACGAAAACGTCTACAGCGACGATGAGGTGATTTCTGCCACCGGCGTTAATGCCAGCGTAGAAACCGCGATTGCCCTCGACCCGGCACAGTATCAGTGGGAATATAAACGCTACCGCAAGGTGGCAGAGGAAGCCCGGAATCACACTGACTTCGGCGATTCCCGGCTCTATTGAGCCACGATTTCATCCTTCTGCTGCATCCTTCTGACACTACGCCCAACCTGTGAGTTTTGCATGTCCAACACTTATATTCCTCGCGATGAACTTCGCACACCGCAGATTGTTTACGGCCTTTTTCTGGCAGGGCTTGTGACGGCAAATGTTACGCTGCTTATTGGTGTGATCATTGCTTATGTTTACCGCAAGGATGCAGCCCCCTGGCTACAGGAGCATTACCGTTATCTGATTCGCACCTTCTGGATTGGCTGTCTGTATTTCTGTGTGGCTTTTGTGCTCACCCTTTTCTTCATTGGTGCCCTTCTGTGGCCGCTACTGGCCGTCTGGCTGGGTGTTCGCTGCGTGCTTGGCTGGATGGAAGTACGCAAGCAGCAACCGCCAGCCCGCCCTAATAGCTGGTTGTGGTAACGCCTTATACCGAAGACCTCAGGGTTGCCCGAAATCCGCTCGTAACCAATGACGCAGCTCGCGCATTTCTGCCACCTCGCCTGCTTGATCCAATACCGGTGGGCGCGTGCCCAGGGTGAAACCTCGGGACAGCCAGGGAGTGATTAATGCCGGGTCGGCGCTGATCACATGAATGGGTACGGCGCGCGAGGGCTCGTCGCCATTTTTCTCAGCGGTAATCAGAGGCGCTGCCTGATGGTCGCCCAGCACAATTAGCAGCGTATTTTCATTGGCGACTCGCTCAGCCCAGCGGCCTGCCACTTTAACGGCATATTCCACTGAGCGAGCGTAGTGCTCACGCACCCGCTCCAGATCCTGCCATAGCACATCCGGCGTTTCCCCGGCGTTTTCCCAGCGCGCATATAAAGACCCATTACCTATCAGTGACCATTCTTCCAGCACTGGAATAATGGGCGTCCAGGGGGCATGACTGGAAATCAGCGCAATCTTGGCAAACACGGGCCCATCATCCAGCAGCTCCCGCTCGGTATAGTCCAGGGTATATTGATCGGGCATGGTGACCCAGTTAAGCGCAGGGCCTGCGTACTCCAGATCATCCGCCGCATGAATCTCATCAAAGCCGTAGTCTTTTCCTTCCGGCCAGGTACGGGTAATGGCTGGCATCACCGCCAGTGTGCGATGTCCTGTCGACTTGAAATCATCGACCAGCGTGCCCGTGGCGCTTTCCAGCATCAGCCGATACCACAGCTGATTATCGACCTTTCGGCCACTTAATGCCGTGGCATGCGCAAGCCATGACTGCCCCCCCTGAATTGGGGACTCCAGCCAACCGGAAGCCACGCGAATGTCACGCTCATCAAGGCGTTGCTGCATCTCATCCAGCATTGGCGCGATGACGCTCTGGTAACGGGCATCCTCGATGGCGGAGGCGCCATAAGACTCGACAAAGGTCAGCAAGACACGCTTATCTGCCAGCCCTGGCAAGGACTGCACCTCTATGGGAGAGTCCGCCAGTGTCGTGGCAAATTCCTTGCGGGCGGCGTGGGTCTGGGTTATCTGCTGCCATTGAAACATCCCGGTGTTCACCATCGGCACGCGAGCCACATCCACCACCCGCATGCCATTAAGCTCAAGGGCAATCAATACACCACTTCCACCCGCGATCACCAATGCCAGCGCCCCTTTCACGCTTTTCAGTGCCAGTGGGCGGGACGGCAGCAACAGCCGACCAAGCAGGACAAACACCAGGGTCAGTAACAGCGCAGCCAGAAAAGACACCACGATGCCCGCCATCATGCCGACATTACCCACCAGCAGTTCAAAGACAGCCCTCACCAGCGGGATATCCAGATAGCTGTTGAAGGAACGTCCGAAGGCCAGATAAGTGGCCACATCACCGAGATTCATCAGCGTAATCGTGAAGACGCTCAGCAGCCACGCAGCCACCAGCCAGGTTCGCCCTTTACTGACGGGCAGCAGCAATATCAGTGGCACCATCAACCAGGCTTCCCAGGCAATCAGGCGGCTACCCACATCCTCAAAACGCCACCAGAGTGGTGCCACCAACAAGATGTTCAACACCAGCACACTGACCCATAATCGCCCCATGTCTTTCCCCTCTGCTGTGTCTGATAGGTAACGTCAACCGTAAACTCAGCGTATCGTGTTGATGGTGGTGAGTGTGCTTGCCAAACGGAAATATTTATCCGGCACCTGGTCTGAAGAGTACTGGAAAACCACAAAATCATGTACTGTAATAAATTATCGTACAATTATTGTTCAATCAAAATGGCGCAGTAGGCACGTAACGCACCTGGCGATTGATCGGAAAAAAACGTTTTTCTCTGAGCAAGGAGCTATCTGTGCCTGACAATAGATCCACGCCCTTCCACCTGCGAGCCGTTGGAACAAGCTGCTCTCAGCTGGCCGCACTCGTGGTATGGCTGCTGGCCAGCACTTTATCCCATGCGGCGCCTGCTCCCTCAGTTCAGGCCCAGTGGTATGAAACGCTCGGTCAACGTGCCCAGCAGCTAGCAGAACAGCCCTATACGCCACCCGCTGATGATTTGCCCGAGTCACTCAGCAATATTAACTATGACACCTACCGGCAAATCCGCTTTAATCCACAGCAGGCCTACTGGAAAGATGATGGCCATTTTTCACTACAGACGTTTCACAGCGGTTTTCTGTTTACAGACCCGGTTGAGCTACATATTATCGAGGATGGCCGTTCAACGCCGCTACCCTTCCAGCAGGACGATTTTATCTACGAAGGTGCCGCCAGCCAGCTTGAATCCGCGGATTTATCGGGCATCGGTCATGCTGGGTTCAGGCTGCACTATCCGCTGAATACCCCGGACTACGCAGACGAATTTGCCGTTTTTCTCGGTGCCAGCTATTTTCGCCTGATCGGCCAGGATCAGATCTATGGCTTGTCTACCCGTGGCATCGCCATCGACACAGCGGCCCCGCAAGGAGAAGAGTTCCCCGCCTTTCGGGCATTCTGGCTATTCAAGCCTGAGGCCGATGACCACAGCATACATATAATGGCCTTACTTGATGGACCTTCGCTGACCGGCGTTTATCATTTTGAACTGACGCCCGGGCAGGATACCCATATGGTCGTCGATGCCACCCTGTTTGCGCGAGACGATATCGGCAAACTGGGCATTGCGCCGCTGACCAGTATGTTTACCTACGGCGATATCAGCGCGTCTCGGCCGGATGATTTCCGCCCCAATGTGCATGACTCTCAAGGTTTATTGCTGCATACCGGCCAGCAGGAATGGATCTGGCGGCCGTTGACCAACCCTGCCGGGGTGCAGGTCTCAGCGTTTCTGGATCGCGATCCTAAAGGCTTTGGGCTAATGCAGCGCGAGCGAGACTTTGCCCATTACCTGGATCTGGAAGCGCAATACCACCGCCGCCCTAGCCAGTGGGTCGAACCCCTGGATGCCTGGGGCCCAGGCCATGTGGAACTGGTGGAAATTCCCACGCCGGATGAAACCCACGACAATGTTGTCGCCTACTGGGTCGCTGACACACCTCTTGAAGCCGGTCAGTCGAAACGGTTTCGCTACCACACCCAGACGTTAAACCAGGCCCCGCAGGCGCATGAGCTGGCGAAAGTCATACGCAGCCGTCAAGGGAATGCAGCCATTCCGGGCGAGGAAGATTCTGCCAGCGCCGGGCAGCGCCAGTGGATAGTTGATTTTGCCGGTGGCGAACTCGCCACGCCGGGCACCGCAGCCCCTGTTGAACTGCGTATCGACACCTCGGCAGACGCCGTCACCCTCGCCCATATCAAGGCACTGCCCAACCAGCAATGGCGAGCCACCTTCCGGGTAGATACCATCACGCAACCGCTGGATGTCCGTCTTGCGCTGACCCGGGAAGGCCAAGTGATCAGTGAAACCTGGAACCAGACCATTCCGGTGTCTTTACCGACGAGGGGCCCCGATGCCTAGCAGCGCAGACTGTCAGGATATGCCCTGGCTACGCCTGCGCCGCTGGGTACTGGTGATACTTGTCACTCTGACCAGTCTCGCCGGTGCGGCGGCGTTATTGCGTATCACCCTGCCTTTACCCGTTATCGCCCAGCTGGGGCTATTGATACTTTTTCTGCTGACGTTCAGCTGGATTGCGCTGGCCTTCTGGAGTGCGTTAGGTGGTTTCCTGCTTTGCTGGTGTCGCCGTGACCCCGTGACACTGCAGAGGCTTGGCGACCCCGACTCTTCCTTTTCCCCAGGGTTGGCAGGCACCCGTACGGCGCTGATCATGCCGATCTATCAGGAGCCACCCGAATCAACCCTTGCCGGGCTTGAAGCCAGCTGTCACTCGCTGTTGGCCGAGCTATCTCAACACTCAGACAGCGACGAAACACCTTGCATTGAGGTATTCATTCTCAGCGACACCCAATGCCCTGAAGCTGCAACCAGCGAGGCCCGCCACGTCGCAGCACTTCAGCATCGCCTGGCTGGCCAGTTAGCTGTCTATTATCGTCGACGCCCCGACAACCAGGGTCGCAAGGCCGGTAACATTGCCGATTTCTGCCGTCGCTGGGGCCGCCGTTATGATTTTTTTGTTGTCCTTGATGCCGACAGCATCATGGGGGGAAACACCTTATTACGTCTGATCAATACAATGCATTGCCAGCCTCAGGTCGGGTTGATCCAGAGCGTACCGATTCCCGTCGGCCAGGTCACTCTGTTCGGGCGCATGGTACAGTTTGCCGCGGCACTCTACAGCCCGATGCTGGCAGCCGGACAGAGTTTCTGGCAAGGCGATAGCGCCAATTACTGGGGGCATAATGCCATTGTGCGTACCCGCGCCTTCATGGCCAGCGCAGGTTTGCCTACGTTACCGGGTGAGCCGCCACTCGGCGGCGAGCTGCTCAGTCATGATTTTGTTGAAGCCGCCCTGCTTCGTCGTGATGGGTGGCACGTGCTGCTGGATACCACCACGACCTGCGCTTTTCGATCATCAGACACTGCCGACAGTTATGAATCCATGCCCAGCAATCTGCTCGATTTTGCCAGGCGCGACCGTCGCTGGTTGCAGGGTAACCTGCAACACCTGCGTTTACTGATGGGGTCGGGGTTACACCCACTTAGCCGCTGTCACTTTTTCTGCGGCGCTTTCGCTTACCTGTCGTCGCCTTTATGGTTGATGCTATTGATCAGCTCCAGCGTCATGATTGGCTTAAGCACGTTTAACGAATCGCCCACGCTACATTCCCAGCCACTGGCACTTGGACTGTTAGGCGTTACCCTTGGCATGCTGCTTGCTCCCAAATTACTTGGGCTGACGCTGGCATTGGCTAGAACCCCTGATGCCTATGGCGGGCGCTGGCGGCTTCTTGCCAGCACCCTGCTGGAAATTGGCTTTGCCGCGCTGCTGGCTCCCTTGATGATGGCATGGCATAGCCTGTTTATTGCTGGCGTACTGACGGGCCGCGCCGTTGAATGGGATGCTCAGCCACGCAGTGAACGCTCGCTCAGCTGGCGTGAATCCTGGCAGCCCACCCGCTGGATAGCCCTTGGCAGTATTGGCTGGATGGCCATATTGGCGTGGGCGTCGCCCATGGCAGCCCTGTGGCTGACGCCGGCCTGGCTGGGGCTGGCAGGCTCCACGCTGTTAGTCAAAGCGAGCAGCGGTTGCCCGGGCAAAGCCCTTCGCCTGAGCCTGCTACAAACGCCTTATCAGCAAGATGTTGCGGTGCTCAGCGCGTATCAAAAACGCCTGAATATCGCCCTTGAAAAGCCCGACCTGCCTGACAGGCCGCTCCTTCCCCTCCCCGCAGAACGGCCCGGCGACATGCCGATACAATCTTTTCGCTGGCATACTGCGGCAGACCGGTCTTTCACCTCACCGCATTCCGAGGAGCCTTATTGATGCCAACGCTGACACATCGGATTTCCAGTGCCTTTGGCGTCGCCCGATCACTGATCATTTACTGGCGCCCCGGTCGTCAGCCGGGTTTGAGAAGCCTATATCGTCCCTTTATCACGCCTGGTTCACCCGCCTTTGATATCGGGGCGCATGTCGGTGACCGTAGCGCTGCCTTTCATTCGCTGGGCGCCCGCGTGGTGGCATTGGAGCCCCAGCCCGCGCTTGCGCGCTGGTGTCAACGCATGGCCGGGCGCGACGTTATTCTGCTGCCGATGGCGGCTGGCCCCTCGTCTGGCCAAGCCGAGATTGCCATCAGCCCCGGAAACCCCACGGTGTCAACGCTTTCCAAGGCCTGGCGCCAGCAGGTCAGCCAGCGCAATGCCGGTTTTGCCAAGGTGCGCTGGAAGACCCATCAACGTGTCGAGGTCACCACGCTGGATGCCCTGATCGATCAATACGGCCTGCCCACTTTTATCAAGATAGACGTAGAAGGCTTCGAAGCAGATGTGCTGGCGGGGTTAAGCCAACCCGTGGCGGCACTGTCTTTCGAATTTGTCGCAGGGACACTGAACGTCGGCCATGAATGCCTCAAACACCTGGAGCGATTAGGCAATTATCGCTTTAACGTAGTGGAAGGTGAGCAACGCGAGTTTTACTGGCCACACTGGCAAACTGCTGATCAAACACACGCCTGGCTGGCGGCAGGTGCTGACAATCTGGCTTCCGGCGATATTTATGCCTGTCAGGTCGGCCATCCTGTCCTGCAGGGTTCTTCAGATTGACATCGGCTTGTAGTAGTATCTGTTAATAAGCCTTTCCGCCCACCCTGCTACTTATTTTCCTACTCGGGGAACGCCATCATGCACGCTGACTGGCCATCGCTTACCACGCTGGAACTTGCCGAAATGGCCCGCCGCACCCCGATAGCTGTCATCGTACTGGGCGCTACCGAACAACATGGCCACCATTTACCTCTGGGTACCGACACCACCATCGGCCTGGGATTACAGGCCGCCATGCTGGAAGCGCTCCCCGAGGAACTGGATATTATCTGCCTGCCGCCCATCAGCGTTGGCGCCAGTGAAGAGCACAATGGTTTTCCTGGCACCCTGAGCCTACCCGCAACTGTCGCCATCGACACCTTGCAGGCTTACGGCGACAGTGTCGCGCGGGCCGACATTCGTCGCCTGGTGATGATCAACAGCCACGGTGGTAACAAAGCGGTCATGGATATTGCTGCGTTATCTCTGCGCCAGCGCCATGGCATGCAGGTGGTAAAAGCCACCTACACCCGCTTACCACCGTTGGACGGCGCCATCGATGCGGATGAGCTGCGCCGTGGGCTGCATGGTGGCCTGCTGGAAACCGCCATGATGCTGCATCTGGCGCCGAACCAGGTCAATATGGCCCGCGCCAGAAACGCCCTGCCGGAAAAACCCGCTGATAGCGCTTTACTCGACTCGGAAGGTGCCGCCGCCCTCGCCTGGCTTGCTGAAGACCTGGCCTATGACGGCATCGCTGGCGATGCTACCAGCGCCACGGCTCAACTGGGCAGTCGTCTGGTTCACCACTATGGCCGCCAACTTGCCAGGGTGGTGGAAGAGGCAGCGGCACGTTCTCTTCCGGAAATGGTCTGACAGGTGACTGGCGTGAATCCCAACGGCTGGATTGAATCCAGCCGTTGTTGGTACTCATTTTCTTATCTCTGATTTTACTTTTTACGGGGAATTCATTTGACTATTCTGGTGACTGGCGCGGCGGGTTTTATTGGTTCTGCTGTCGTTAAACGCCTGCTCGACAGTGGTGAACGTATTGTGGGTCTGGACAATCACAATGCGTATTACGACCCTGAGCTGAAAGAAGCACGGTTGTCACGGCTTAGTGCCTATGACAGCTACGAGCACTTGCGGGTGGACGTTGCTGACCGGGAAGCCATGGCAGCAATATTTACCCGCTACTCCTTCAAGCGTGTCATTCATCTGGCAGCCCAGGTGGGCGTGCGCTATTCACTGGAGAATCCCGCCGCCTATATCGATAGCAATCTGGTCGGTTTTGCCAATATTCTTGAAGGATGCCGACAACAATCCATCCAGCACCTGGTATACGCCAGTAGCTCCAGCGTATACGGCGCGAATGAACAGATGCCTTTCTCGACTCACCACACGGTTGACCACCCGATAAGCCTTTACGCCGCTACCAAGAAAGCCAACGAGTCCATGGCGCATACCTACAGCCACCTCTATGGCATTCCGACAACGGGCTTGCGTTTCTTTACCGTCTACGGCCCGTGGGGGCGCCCTGACATGGCCCTTTTCAAGTTCACTCAAGCCATTCTGGCGGGTGAAACGATTCCCGTGTATCACTTTGGGCAACACCGTCGCGACTTCACATATATTGATGATATCGTTGAAGGCATTATCCGTGTCCTGGAAAGCCCCGCACAGCCGAATCCAGAGTGGTCAGGTCAATCGCCAGACCCGGCGACCAGCAAAGCCCCCTGGCGCCTTTACAACATTGGGAATCAGCAGCCCGTCGTATTGATGGATTATATTGCTGCATTGGAAAGCGCGCTGGGCATTACGGCCAACAAACAATTGCTACCCATGCAGCCTGGTGATGTGCCTGATACCTACGCCGATGTTGAGGACCTGGTCGAACAGTTTGGCTATCAGCCAGCCACGCGTGTCGAGGATGGCGTTGCGGAGTTTGTGCGCTGGTACCGCGATTTTTATCGTGTTTGACTTCTCAGCCAACCATAGTGACCTGTAATGAAACTTTCCGTCATTCTCAGCACCTATAATTCTCCACAATGGCTGGAAAAAGTGCTCTGGGGCTATAGCGTACAGTCCTACAAAGACTTTGAAATCATTATTGCCGATGACGGTTCAGGCGTTGAAACGCGCCAACTGATTGACCGCTTGCGCGACAAGACCGGCCTGAGTATCCAGCATGTCTGGCAGGAAGATAACGGCTTTCAGAAATGCCGCATTCTCAATAGCGCCGTGATGGCTTCCACGTCCGACTATCTGGTGTTCAGCGATGGCGACTGCATCCCTCGCCGGGACTTTCTCAATGTCCACGCTACCCAGGCATTGCCTGGGCATTATTTGTCCGGCGGTTACCACAAGCTCCCCATGACCTCCAGCCAGGCGATTACCCGGGAAGACATCATCTCCGGGCGCTGCTTTGATCTTAAATGGCTAAAATCCCAGGGGTTGGCCTCTTCGTACAAGAACGTGAAACTGACGGCCAATCACTGGCAGGCAAGGCTGTTCAATTCACTGACCCCTACCCGCTGCTGTTTCAAAGGCTCTAATGGCTCTGCCTGGAAAAAAGACGTTCTCCGGGTCAACGGCTTTGATGAAACCATGGCGTACGGCGGTGAGGACAGAGAGTTTGGCGTCAGGCTCGTCAATGCCGGCATCAAGCCAAAGCACGTTCGCTACAACGCGATTGTCATACACCTGGACCATGCCCGAGGGTATGTCGACCCTGATATCGTAGCCGCCAACAAGCAGCATCGCCTTGAGGTTGAAAAAACCGGTATCACGCAGACAGCACATGGTATTGAGCAACATCGGTCTTCCCAAACAACGGGAGTTTGACATTGATTTTTTTCGTATTTTCCTACAATCGCGGCCCTCATCTAAGAAACTGCATTGAATCCATCGAAACCTGCGCGCCCGATCATCAGATTATCGTGTATGACGATGCCAGCAATGATCCGGAAACCCAGCAGATTCTGGATGACATTGAAAGACGTCATGACGTCAGACGCCGCGACGACAAGGACTCGGAAAATCAACACGGTGCGCTTTATACCAACATGCAGCGCGCCCTAGACGCCGTCGAGGGCGATAAGCTGATGTGTTTTCTTCAGGATGACACCCAACTGGTTCGCCGGGTCGATGCCGACGACATTCGATTGATAGAACACTATTTTGAAACTTTTCCCAACGCTGGATTCCTCGCGCCGGTTTTTCAGAAAGCCATCACGCGCCAGCGCACACTCGAGCGTTTTGTCTATTACCCGGAACGTAACGTTTTTGTCTGCGAACACCGTAGCCGCAAGCAGGTTGCCGGGGTTTACTATTCGGATATTTCGATTACCCGAAGCGATCGCCTGCGCAACGTCAACTGGCAGTTTATCTCGGGGGAATTTGATAACGAGCAGCAGGCAAAAGCGCATTTTCTTGAGATGGGTTATCTGCATGCGCCTTTTGCCATGTGGCTGCCCAATCCTCCTGCCTACCGTAACAAAAAGAAGAGTTTTACCTTTCGGCTGGCGGAAATCATCAACAAGGCGGGCTTTTACCCTTTTCGCATCATGGACGACGAAGCCACTCAGCGACTACGTCAACGCCCGACAAGCCAGGTGCCGATTGCCGAGGATTACCTTACCGTAGCCGATGAAACGCTCAGGTCACCGTGGATCTATGATCCTCTCCGGCGCTATCGTTTATTGCGCAAACTGGCCAAACTTGAAGCACTGCTGAGGCGCCCGAAGCAATAAATTCTCATTAGACGTTTCAGCTTCCACGGCCCATGCGCATCGCAGGCGGGCGGGTCTCTTCAGCTGTGATAGACTTTTCGCTTTTCAACGACATCGTTAAACAGCATCGCTGCCAGCATGACACCTGACAGCCGCCACCCAACATCGCATTGCTTGGAAAATCAATGATGTGGAATACAATACAACTGGCCTTTTTCCGCTTTGCCGCCGGCGGAAAAATACCGCCGCAATGGTTCGAGCCCAACTTGCCAGCGCAACAGGACAGAGCCACTAAAACAGGGCACCTCAAGCTGGAAGTCGTCAGTCACTGCTGGAACTATTCCCACTTTCTGGTTTACCAGCTGAGTTCTCTGGTGCTGTTCCCGCCCCAAAAACTCGATGTCACCATGACGATTTTCTATAGCCCTGAGGACAAAAAAACCGCCGAGTTGTTGGCTTTTTTCGAAAAGCAGCAGGTGCCAGGCGTTACCTGGAACTGGCAGCCGATTCCCAGACAGTCGCTTTTTCGGCGAAGTATCGGACGCAACCGCGCGGCATTGGCGACACAGGCCGACTGGGTCTGGTTTACCGATTGTGATCTGATGTTTCGGGAAAACTGTCTGGATGGCCTGGCAGACTGCCTTCAGGGGCGCAGCGATGCACTGGTGTTCCCCCAGGAGGAACGCACGACTGACTTGCTGGTGGAAGACAACCCCTTACTCCAGGCAGCCAACGATGGGCCACAGGTACTGGATATTGACACCTCGTCCTTCACTTCCCGAACGATTACCAAGGCCACTGGGCCATTACAGATTGCCCACGGCGATGTGTGTCGACGCGTAGGCTATTGCCGCGCCATTGATGTCTACCAGCAACCTGTCGACAGCTTTGCCAAATGTCATGAAGACCGTGCCTTCCGCTGGCTATTACGTAGCCTGGGGGAACCGATTGACCTCCCCGGTGTTTATCGCATTCGGCATGTTGCCAAAGGGCGTTACAGTGGCAATAACACCCACAGCAATGTAAGAAAAACACTGCGTATCTGGCAATCTCGCTGGCGAGATCGGAAACAGAGAGAAAACAGCTGATGAGCGACAAACAGCGCATGGTGTTTATCACGCCTACCTGGGCAGGAGACCTTGACCATTTCCGTGTCATGCGGGCATCCCTGGAGCAATCCCCGCTCGCAGCATTTGACCATTATGTTGTGGTACAGGATGAAGATATCGCCCTGTTCGAGGAATTTCGCGGACGCAGTGGTTTGACCCTTCTCTCCACCCGAGATGTGCTACCTGAAGACGTGGAACGTCGCAGAAGCCATGCGCGCCAACTATCGCAACGCCTGGGGCGCAACATGACACGGGTATGCGGCAGTCTCAAGCGTGTCTTTTCCTGGCCTGCGTGGCCGTCTTATACCGGCTGGCATACTCAGCAACTTTGCAAGTTAACGCTCGCCAGCGAACTTGATTACGACAAGGCCGTTATTATTGACTCCGATGTTATTGTTACGCAAAACGCCAGTGCTGATGACTTTGCCAGTGACCTCGGTTACGTGTGTTTTGCCGACTGGCAGAATCGTGATGCACTGAAAGGAAAAGTCAAAAAATGGATTCATGAATCCGAGTATCTGATCAATACAGCATCGGATACACGTCAAGTTAATGTGTATTTTGATACGCCATTTGTCTTTGACCGGCAACTGCTCTGTGAAACCCTCGCGACCCTTGAATCCAATACTCATAAGCAGTGGTGTACCGCTTTATTGGATCGACCACCACGACGATGGTCCGAATTTGGCATCTACAAGGCATTCTTGTTGAAACAGGCACCGCAAATCAGTATTGACTGGCGCATTCCCTCTTTCTGCCACTATCTCTACGACACAACCGATCCACAAAAGGTGGTTGACACCGTGGGCGCACTACTGACAGACCCCGATGTTCACTATGTCACGATTCATTCCCAGGCCAGCGGGCGCGTAGAACAGGATGCAAACACCTACCTTGAGCCGCTTTTATCGCTGATAGAAAAGGGCCGCTGAACCATGCGCGCATCTTTTGAAAAGGCAATCGCAAGCCTTTCTGTCCTCACCAATATCAAGCTGGCTAACTGGCTACCATTATTATTTGCCGTTTGGTTATTACTCAGCATCACTATGCCTGACAGCTTCTATCGGGCTTTTTTCCATGTGCTTATTTATCCATTGACGCTTTATCTGGTGATCCACCAGTACATCCACCGGTACCAGTACAACAGGGTCATCTGGAAAGATGCTTTTATCCGGCTTTTTATAGCGTTTTGTGGCTATATGGCGATTACCACCTGGCTGGTTGGAAATGACCCATTGGCAGGTGATATCCGGGCGGTACGTTGGAGTATCGAGGCCGCCCTGGGCATGCTCGCTTACTGGATATGGATGCAGTCTGTCGTCGTACACTCCCGCCTGTGGGGGAGAGGGCTTTTATTACTTGCCGGAGCAGGCGCTTGTGCCGGTCTGTTATCGTCGCTTGCTGACATCTCGGTGAATGCCCGCATCGGCGGTCTTGGCATGATGGAGCATCCGATTCAGGGCGCATCAATCAGTATTACGTTGCTGGCCGCAGGGTTATTTTTAACCCATGCCAACCAACACGCCGTCAACCGCAACGACATTATCCTCACTTTCCTCTCGATCATTGCTGTTTGCACCTTTGTGACACTCAGCCAGAGCCGAGCCCCTCAAGTGACTCTGTTGGGGTATCTCATCTTTTTCGGACTTCTGATCAGCTATCAGTACCGAAGGCCGGCAACCTTCTACATCATCGGCGGCGTTTTTATCGGCATGCTGTTGGCCATTCAGGGGTTCATCGGGTTCGACCTGCTTTATGAACAGTTCAAGGAAAGAGGCACCTCTTACCGTCTGGATATCTGGACGGCCGTCTTTAACCATCCGCCGGAATCCTTTCTGTTAGGACATGGCGCGGGCCTTGATTTCAGACTGACTGATGCCGCAAAAATCGATTTGAATGACCTGGGATTCGAGGTCTATCATCCTCACAATATCTGGCTGGGGGCCTTCATGGACACAGGCATTATCGGGGTTGTCATGCAGGCGGGGCTCTTGATATTCCCCTTGATCGCTATTCTGAAGAGCGCATTTCGCATCGAAAACAAGCTTCATCTGCTGGTGATTCTCGGGCTTTTTGTACTCCTGACCTTAACCGATGAATACACCTTATTGATTTCCCCCCACCCAATCTGGTTGATCGGCTGGGTTCCCCTGGTGTTTGTCTGGTCATGGTGTCGCTATAAAGATGACGAGCAGGAAACCTCCCTACAAACCCACGGCTGTGTCAGAGGGCAATCACGATGAGCTTGACGGTCTGCATATTCTCCTTTAATCGGGGAAAGTACCTGCGAAACTGCGTCGAGTCAGTTCAGCAGTGCCTCCCTGATGCTGACATTGCCATTTTTGATGACCATAGCGATGACCCCGACACCCGGGCATATCTCGAACAGGCCGCAAAAACCTGCCAGATTATCGACCCAAGGGAAGTTGGCACCATTAAACATGGCGGCCTCTACCACAACATGAATACCGCCCTCGACTATTTTCAGGACCGGGAACTCCTGTGTTTTCTGCAGGATGATACGCAGGTGGTCCGGCCCGTTCCTGGTCACGAACTCGAGGCAATCACCGCCTTGTTTGCCAGCCAACCCAGGCTTGGCTTCCTTCACCCCTGCTTTATTAGGGGTATTGATCTGAAAAAACGTCCTGTCATCCCCTTGCCGGGGCCAACATCGGACGTCTTTTTTCGCCAGGACAGCGGACAAAGCGCGGGGATTTACTACTCCGACCTGGTGATTTTCAAGCCTGACCGGCTCGCCCAGGCAGGCTGGCATTTTCAACAGTCTGAACCTGCCAATGACCAACAGGCCCGAACGCACTTCGACATGATGGCTTATATGTGGCGCCCTTTTGCCATGTGGCTGCCCGAAGTCCCCGCCTATCGAGGCAAAAACAAAACCCTGGGATTGCGTTTGGCTGAACGTAAAAAACACGTGGGCTTTTATCCCTTCAAGATCACCACGCTTGATGACTCGGTTCACGCCAGCCACCAGAATCCACCTGTTTTACCGGTGGCAGAAGACCTGCTTGAATGCCTGCCTTATTCGCCGCCTAAACCCTGGACATATAACCCTCTTACGGGCCTCAGGCTTTTTAAACACATGAATAATCTCGAAGTGGCATGGCGACGCTGGCGGCGGTCTTGAATAACCCGCCTGATGGTAGATTCCCTTTGACGCTGCGGTCTGAACAGGAAAGAGAATGCGAAAGAAAAATATCTGGCTGCGGCTTATCTACCTGGCGAATCTGTTTTTGCTATGCGGGTTGGTAACCTATCAATTTTATTTACACCTGACGGATCCTGAAGTTACCTCGATTCATGCTGATCAGGTCGATAAAATTCACAGCATTCTCGAAGATCGTGATCGCTTCCGATTTGCTGTCGTCGGCAATGTCAATAATTCGGTACGAATCTTTCAGAACGAAATCATTCCTGAAATCAATCAACAAAATTATGATTTTGTCATTTCTGCCGGTAACGCTGTCTCCGGCGGCCAGGAAGAGAGTTACCGTTTGGTTAACCGGATATTCAGTCGTTTAAAGGTGCCCTATTTACTGACCTTTGGTGATAACGAGGAAAGCGACTTTGGTAGTTTCCGTTTTTATGAGCAGTTCGGGCCACATTTCTTTTCCTTTGTCACCAAGGATGCTCACTTCCTGTTTCTTGATGGTACCGGAAAGTCCTCCTATTCCTGGCAACTCAACTGGCTGGAGCGCGAACTCAACGCCTCCCAGGCATCGCACCGTTTTGTTTTCATTGGTTTGCCGGTGCATTACGAACTAGAAGACACACCCGCTTTCGAATCCGATCACTATCTTGAGTCGCCCGTCTTTCGCCACGGCCTGATCCGCTTATTTGAACAGTACGATGTTGATGTCGTGTTTTCGGCAAACCTGACGCTTTTTTCGAGACTTGAAAGTCATGGCGTCGAATATGTGACAACTGGAGGTGCGGGAGGGCTGGTTGTTGATAGCGGATCTAGCTTTCACCATTTTGTCGATGTTGCGGTAACAGAAGACAGGATTCTGATTGAGCCCGTACCACTGGATGTCACGCTATCGGCCTGGCAGAAAACGCTGGATAGCCTATGGGGCGCGATTTACTCATTTTTCTATGTCAGCTATCTACGTTTTCTGCTCATCATCAGCGCATTGATGCTACTGGCCTTCCATCTCCATCGGTTAATTACGGAAGAGCGGGACTATTACCCCGACTTTGACGTTGACCCGAGCCCTTACCTTGACCGTAAGCTACGGATCGGCATGTATTCCAACAACTACTTCCCTTTTGTTTCTGGCGTAACGGTGTCAGTAGACCGTTTGCGTCGCGGCCTGAACGAGCTGGGCGACCAGGTATTACTGTTCGTGCCACATTATCGTGAGCCAGGCCAGGATGACGATGATATCGAACGGGCCACTACCTTGATGTCTTTTGGCGAAAAGGGCGAATTTCGTTTATCGAACCCATTTTTATTAAGGCTGCATCGCCGTCTCCTGGCGTTCAAACCGGATATCATCCATGTTCATCACCCCTTCTGGCTGGGGTCACTGGGGCTTTTCATGGGTAGGCGGCTCAAGATTCCTGTGGTGTATACCTAC
Organism: Halomonas sp. LS-001; assembly: GCF_052983955.1. Lineage (NCBI taxonomy): Bacteria > Pseudomonadati > Pseudomonadota > Gammaproteobacteria > Oceanospirillales > Halomonadaceae > Halomonas > Halomonas sp. LS-001. Next base: position 1,088,836 of record NZ_CM129816.1, on the reverse strand, counting down.
CACACACGCCTGGAGCACTACTCCCACTTTGTGCCGTTACCTGGTTTGCTGTTCCGCAACCTTATCTCTCACTACCTGATCCGGCGGTTTTCCAACCGTTGCCAGGGGGTGATAGTACCGACGCATTCTGCAGAGGAATATCTACGTGTTATTGGAGTGACGACCAATACGCTGGTACAACCCACAGGCATCGACGTTGCGCGCTTCGGGAAGGTCGATGAAAGCCGCCTTATTGAACGGCGTCAGACCCATCGTATTACCGATAACGAAATCGTGCTGGTGAGCGTTTCAAGGATCAGCAAGGAAAAAAATATTGAGTTCATGCTCGAAGCATTAGCCGACTTACGCCAGCGCATGGATCTGCCATTTCGGCTATTACTGGTGGGTGACGGGCCCGCTCGTGAGCATATCCAGGCACGTATTGAGTCTCTGGAACTCACAGAAAATGTTGAACTGGTTGGCGCGGTACCGCCGGAAGACATGGCACTTTACTATCACATGGGCGATCTGTTTGTTTTCGCGTCAAAATCGGAAACGCAAGGCATGGTCATTCTTGAGGCCATGGCCGCCGGCCTCCCCGTTGTCGCCGTTCGCTCCAGTGGTATTGATGATGTCATTGTGGAAGGCCACAACGGGTATAAGACGCCTGAAAACCGCCAGACCTGGGGAGAACGTGTGCAAGCACTCATGGAAGACCCGGATCTTCGTCACACACTTGGCCAGCAAGCAAAAACCTTTGCCGACGAGCACGATGTCAACGCCTTTGCTCAGCATGTTCATGGTTTCTATGCCTTTCTCTTGGCACAGTATCACAGTGGCCGACGCTGGCGCCGTTAATGGCGCTTGCGTTGAGAGTATTGACGCAATATCACAAGTAACACCCCTCCGATGGCCAGCCCAAACAGCGACCAAAGTAGTTCTTTATGGCCATCAGCCGCTATCAGCGCACCCAGCTGACTGCCCAATAAGGTAACCGCCGCAAGGCCTGGTACAATGCCCAGAGTTGAGCCGAGCATGTAATCACGAAAACGTAGATGAAAAGCGCCCGCCATCATATTGGTCAATGTAAAGGGGGCCAAAGGCAACAGATTGATGACCGTCATGGTACGAATTCCGCGATGCGCCAAATATCGCGACATTCCCTTAAGATGACGCCCTCCATAGTTCATCAGCGCCTCGCGACCCAGCCTTCTTCCCACCCAGTAGGAGACTACTGATGACGCAAGCGTTCCTGCAGTCGCAAACAGAAATCCCCATAACGGGCCAAACACCAACCCGGTAACGGCCACTAGAATCGTCAGCGGAAACATCACCAGCAAGCCCAGCACATAACCTGCCATGATGGCCGGAATAATCCAGGGGCTGTTGCGCCACTCAGGAGATTCAGACAGCCACTGTTTGAGAGTGTTGACCGTTAATACATCCTGCATGGAAAGCCACTGCCAGAACATCGCCATCACGACCAAGGCAACCAGCAAACCCAAAACAACCCATAGAGAACGAGACATCAGGTAGGCATCCAGCCAAATTAATCAATACGCAGGAGCCATAAGTACGCCCGCCTGGGTTTACAACAATTCCAGCGACCTCACCTGCCACTCTTTCTGTAACAGGCATTGCGGTCACTACCGAATGTTATCATGTTTTTTTTGATCAACGGTTTGTCAATACATCCTGCAGGTAATGCCCCGCACGGTTTGCCTTGGCCATCAGGTAGCGCTGGTTGTGGTCGTTGACGCTGCCGTAGAGCGCCTGGCGCGACACAATATCAATACCGCCGTCACGCAGGGCCGCAACTTTTAGTGGGTTGTTGGTCAGAAGCTGAATCTGGTGAATGCCCAGTGAACGCAGCATATCCACGGCGACGCTGTACTGGCGCTCATCATCGCCAAAGCCCAGCACCTGGTCGGCATCCACGGTATCCAGGCCTTCATCCTGCAGCGTGTAGGCTCGCAGCTTGTTGGCCAGGCCGATGCCCCGACCTTCCTGAGCAAGGTAAAGCAGCACGCCGCCACCCATATCGTTGATGTCTGCCACGGCATTGCGCAACTGTTCCCCACAGTCACAGCGCAGGCTGCCAAACAGGTCGCCGGTCAGGCAAGCGGAGTGCAGGCGCACCGGTACGGCTTCACGACTGCCTTCGACGTCACCAATCATTACCGCCACGTGTTCGCGCATGCCATCCGGCTCGCGGAACAGAACAAAACGCGATTGCTGGGCAGTTTCCAGCGGAATTTCCGCCTCGCTGACCCGCTTTAGCATGCCCGGCGCGCCATGAATCGCCCGTTGCGCATCGTCCGCGCCGAGGCTTAACAGCTCGCCACTTGCCAGCCGTCTGTCGATGTCAGCGTCCTGTTCACTGGCAATATCGGCGCAAAGCGCTGCCGGTAGCAACAATGCTCGCCGCATCAGCGCCAGGGCACCGCGTTCGCCGGGCCCTGCTGGCATCAGGCCACTCAGAGGCAACGGCTTTGCGGAATGTCTGTCTACCGCTAGCCGATACAAGTCAGTGGCACCCGTATCGCAGCTCAGCGGCAGAATAGCCGCCTCCGCGCTGATCGAATGCCCGAGCGCTGCCAGGCGGTGGCGAGTCAACACCATCGCCGGGCGGGAACCCGCCAGTGCGGCCAGTTCATGTAACGATTCACTGTTTTCCAGTGCCTGGACCAGCAGACGCCGCTGGGGTGTCACAATGACAACCGGCAGCCCTCGACGAAGATCAAAAATGGCGCGTTCAATATGATACATAATGACTTCCTCAATGATGGCTCAAGGGATAGGCCGTGCTTGCATGGGGTTAGGCACCACCGCATGATAAGGCGACTTGTTCTGTATGGAGGCGCTATGCCTGCTAATGATTCGGGTAAATCGGTCAACTCGTGGGACGCTGTAACGCCCGATATAGCGTGGCAGTGGCTTTTGACGAGGCGCCAGACCGACAGCGCGCCTCCAGGTCCGCTGTCGGTCAACGCGGATGGCCGCTGGCAAAGTACCTGCCCGGTAACGCCGGACGCCCGCGAACTGCTCGACTGCTGGGTACCGCGGGCGAACCCGATGCCCTGGGTGGTGGCCCAGCTTGGGCAAAGCCTTGATGGCCGGATTGCTACCGAAAGTGGGCACTCTCATTACATCAATGGCCAGGAAAGCCTGGTTCACCTGCACCGTTTGCGGGCCATGTGCGATGCGGTCGTGATTGGCGCGGGAACGGCCTGTGCAGATAATCCGCGCCTCACCGTCAGGCACGTCAGCGGTGACCACCCCTTGCGGGTGATACTCGACCCGCGTGGCAGAGTGCCTGCCAGCCTGGCCTTGCTGAGTGATGGCAGTGCGCCAACCCTGCACCTGGTGGGTAACGAAGTGGAACTGCCCGCTGCCCCCGCTCACGTCAGCCGCCACAGACTGGCGGTCAATGCCAATGGGCAGTTCGCGCCACGGGCGGTGATCGAAACGCTTGGCCATCTCGGTCATCGACGCATCCTGGTGGAAGGTGGCGGCATTACGGTATCCCGGTTCATCGAAACGGGCTGTATTGACCACCTGCACCTGCTGGTGGCCCCGCTGCTGATCGGCTCCGGACGACCCGGCCTGCAGATGACACCGATCGATACCCTCGACACGGCGCTGCGCCCGCCGACAAGACGTTTCACGCTCGGCGATGACACCCTCTTCGAGCTTGACCTGGGTCGCGCCTGAGCCTCCCGAAGGGTTTGGAGCGGCCTGACCACGGCGTTTCAGCGCTATCACCAGCCCTGGCAAGGTCGCCATAAGCACCACCAGACCATAAGCCAGAGAGACCGCAACGCCCTGGCTGGGGGCCAATCCTACCCAAGCCCAGACGCTAGCCGCCGTGCCTTCACGTACGCCCCAGCCTGCTACTGTCAGTGGCACCAGCATGGCCAGCAGCAAGGCGGGCGCCAGCGCCAACAGCGCACTGGCGGGAAGCGCAACACCGATCGCGCGGGCCGCACACAGCATCACCAGCGCATAGCTGAAAACGACCAGTAGCGACGTGGCGAGCTGCCACCCCCAAACGCGACGCTGTAACAAGCCGCGTTGAATATCCTGTTTAAGTGGCGCAACCCAGTTAAGCCCGCGGGCAAGCCCCGGCAAGCGCTGACGAAGCGAAGCGGTAAAACGCAGCGAGCTCCACAGCAACACAGCGCCAGCCGCCAGGATAATCACCAACAGCAGGTAGCCACTTACCCCTAGAGCGGCATGCCACAACGGGGAGCTGACCAGCGCCAACGCCGTTAACAGGGCCACTGCCAACTGCCCGGAGGCGCGCTCGATGATAACGGCCCGCCAGGCACTGCCTTTGGCAGCGGGTGTCTGATGGGCATGGCGCAAGGCGCGTCCGGCATCTCCCAGCACGCCGCCCGGCAATACCTGATTGATAAACTGAGCCAGATAATATTCACCCAGCGCATAGCGAAAGCGCAGCGGCACGCCGATCAACCCCGCGGTTAGCCGCCAACGCCAGGCGCACAGCATCATCTGTATCACGCTGATGGCAAGCCCAAGCGCCAGCCAGGGCAATGACAACCCACGTACTTCATTGATCACCGCCGCAGGGTCCAGCCATAGCCCGACCGCCAGCAACACAAGGAGGCTGACGGCCAGACGCAATATGCCCGGACGGCGGATCATCGGACTTTAACCGCCGGAGGCGCTGCGAACAGGTCGCGATGCATCACACGAGCCCCCACTTGACCGGTGTTCACATCATTCAACCGGCGTACGCACCAGGCCTCAATACGTTCACTTTCTTCGGGTGCCTGCTCTCGGGCAGCCTCTGCCCAGCCCTGAATCAACTGACAGAGAAGCGGCCGGTGGGCGTCATGATTCGCCTTCAACTGCCAGGGCGTGCTGGCTTCCTCAACCGTAAAGCCCGCCTGACGAAGCTGTGACACCAAGGCGTGATGCGCCTGACCGCCAAGCGCCGCTCCCAGACCTTTGTCGCGCTGCTGATGGGCAACAAAAAGGGCATGAATGGCCTCATCGTCAGGCTGCTGACAAGGGTCGCCATGGGCGTTGGTCAGGAACCATTCACCGGTGACGCTCAGAGCCACCAACAGCGCTTGCTGATGGGTCCCACAGCCCTCTACCAGTTGCTCGATCCAATCCTGTGAGACCAGATCCATCAGCGCCGACGCCGTGATCAGATTCGCGTCCGCAGGCCAGCGGGCCGTTAATTCACTCAGGGAAAAGCACTCAGTCTGCAGTGTTATCGGCTCGCCACTGGCATCACGCAACATACCGCCGCGTTGGCGAGCCTGGAGTAACAGTTGGGCATCATGATCGACCAGACGCCAGTGCTGAGGCCCCGGCAAACGGCGCGCCAGAAAACACAGGTTACTCCCTCGGCCACAGCCCAGATCAACCAGCCGTGGGGCAGAACTGTTTACTTTGAGCCAGTCAGCGGCAAAGCCAACCAGGCGCTGGCTGCGAGCTTCTACATCCAGCGGCTCACGCAGTGCAAGCCAATCCGCCTCGAACCGACTCCCAGCGGGCATGGCCAGGGCATTGGCAAACGCCTGGGAAGCTTCTTGCCAGCTTGCCAGCTGCTGGCGGGCCGCCTGAGCACCACGGGTTAACTGTTCACGCAGGTCAGGTTCGGTGAGAAAGCGTTCAATGGCCCCACTTAGGGCGTCAATATCGCCCGGCGGTACGGCCAACCCTGCGCCTTCCGGCAAGGTATCCTCCAGCGCCCCACCGGTAGTGGTAATCACCGGCAGGCCGTGAGCAAGTGCTTCACTGACCACCATGCCATAGCCTTCGTACCAGGAAGGCAGCACCAGAACGTCTGCCACCTGATAAGCAGCGTCCAGCAGGGCCTGATCACACTCGCCCGGCAGTAAAACGCGCGTTTCCATCCCGTGCTGGTGAATAAGACCCGCTACCTGGGCAGCAAAATCCTCATCACGCTCAAGGCTACCGTAACAGTGGCATTGCCAATCCAACGGTTTAAGACGGCTCAACGCCTGCACCAACAGATCCTGCCCCTTGCGAGGGGTGAGGGTCGCCACGCAGAGGAGCTTTATCGTCGCTGAGGCTGGCAATCGGTTTAGTCGCGCCGGGTCTGGCGATGCCGACAGCAGTTCAGACGCCACGCCGGGCTCCACCACACGAATGCTGGGCAGTGACACATGATGATTCACCGCCAGCTCGCGCAAGCGCCGCTGAGTAAAGGCGCTGGTAACGACAATGCCGGAAACCGCCGCCAGGGCCTGCATTTCAAGGCGATGAAACCGCGCCTGGCTGGTGTGACTCAGGCCACGTTCATCACCCAGGGGATGATGAACCAGGGCGGTGATCGCCAGCCGCGCCTGATGACGCTTGATAACCTCCGGCAACGCGCCCATGACGAGCCCATCAATCACCACCCAGGCCTGCTCCGGCAAGCGGGCAAGCGCTGTTTCCAGGGCGTGGCGAGCGTTATCGTCTGCTTCTGGAAACTGGCCTTGCAGGCCGACGACGTCAATCACCCAGCCTTGCTCACGTAGATGCGCCACTATCTGTGCATCATAAAGGTAGCCGCCGGTCCGCTGATCCGGCGACCCTGCCACCATCAATGTGAAACGCTGACTCACAGCGCCCCCTCGTAACTGGCCCAGGCAATATGCGATTCGTTAAGTTTGACCTCGATTCGCTCAATACCCTTAGCTGTCTCCCCCAACGTGCCCGCATTGATAGCCGACGCCAGACGATCAAAAATGATCCGGGCCATAAATTCGGTGGTGGTATTCTGGCCAGCAAGCTCATCCACCTCATCCAGGTTGCGGTAGTTGTAATTGGCCAGAATCGCTTTCAGGGCATCACTTGCCAGACCAATATCAATCACCAGATTATCGCTATCCAGCGCCGAACGCTGGAAGGCCACATCCACCACATAGGTTGCCCCATGCATCTGTTGTGCGGGGCCGAATACCTCTCCCTTGAAACTATGGGCAATCATCAGATGATCGCGGACACTTAGGCGGTACATGGCCTCTCCTTTTGTTAATGGCACTTTCATTAATAACGCTCTATCAATAACGCTCTATCAATGACGCTTAATGTTAAAACTCAGTAAACCACTCGGTGGCATAAGGTCTGACTGTCAGCGGCGAATATCGTTGGCGCTATCTGGGGCAATTGCTCAAAGGAAGATTCACCGCTGATCAGGGCATCCAGTTTTGGGTCACCCAGCAGACGCAATGCCAGCGCCAGGCGACGCGCGTAATTCCAGCGCGGCTGCTGGTGAACGGGCAGTTGCCCCACCTGACTGGCACGCAGGGTCAATCGGCGGGAGTGAAACGCACCACCTAGGGGCAGCGCCACCTTGCCTTCGCCGAACCAGCTCATTTCGATGATGCGCCCTTCCATCCCCGCCAGTTCAAGTGCCAGCGCAATCCCATCCGCGTGGCCACTGGCGTGAATCACCAGGTCCTGATCGCTTTGCGCCTGCTCGGGCAGGCAGAACGCAACACCCAGATCCTTGGCCAGGGATTCACGCGCCGGGTTGATGTCAATCAGCTGCACCTCTGTCCCAACAATGCGTTGGCACAGATAGGCCACCAATGCACCGACAACACCAGCACCAATAATGCTGATACGCTCACCGGGTAACGGATTGGCATCCCAGACACCGTTGATGGCGGTTTCCATATTTGCTGCCAGCACCGCTCGCGCAGGAGGCGTATTCTTGGGCAGCGTCTGCACGGCCTCAGTGGGCACACAGTAACGATCCTGATGGGGATACAGGCAGAAAACGGTATGGCCGATCAAGACTTCCGGGCCATCCACCACTTTCCCGACACTGCTGTAGCCATATTTCAACGGTGCGGGGAAATCGCCCTGCTGAAAAGGCGCCCGCATTCGCTGATGCTCGGAGGCAGGCACGCGGCCATGAAAAACCAGCGCTTCCGTCCCCCGGCTAATACCACTGTACAGCGCCCGAACCTCGACATTGCCCTGCTCGCCACGCACCAAGGGTGGCAAGCGCTCTTCATGGAGTTCACCGACCCCAGGGGTCGTCAGCCAGAACGCTGTTGCTAGACGATGTGCCATACGTCGTCATCTCTGTTGTTGAGGTAGAATAGAAAGCCGACTCTCGACAATCCTTCGTTCTTCTACAAGAATGTTACATACTGACAGCTTTGCACCACTTTGCACATTTGACAACATTTCTGTTGCGATTAAAGCTTGATATCGGCTGGCTACGCTAACCGAACCCCGCCAGACAATGCCAGGGAGGTCACCATAATCATTCATCCCAGAACACAGCGTTCCAGCCGTCTCATCAGGCAACTCGTGACACTGTCCGAACTTGTCTGGGGCGGATTTTTACTGCTGCTGGCAGGCGTTGCCTTGCCTTCGGTTTTTGTCTCTACGCTTGCCTGGGGCGTTGCCACAGCGACCTACTTACTGATCGCGGCGCTGGTGTTGATCTTCTGGCAACACGGGCCGCTCGGTTGGGCAAATCGTGTGACACTGCTGCGCGGCGTGTTAATTGCTGTCATCGCGGCGGGGCTGTGGATGCCCCTTTCGCCCCTGGGCTACTGGCAGTGGCTAGGCGTGGCACTGGTGGCACTGCTGCTGGACGGCGTGGATGGCTGGGTCGCCCGGCGTACCCATTCACAGACGGCTTTTGGGGCGCGTTTTGATATGGAGCTGGACGCCTTATTAATCGTATTACTGTGTCTAGGGCTGATACTCAAGACGTCAGTCGGCCCGTGGGTATTGCTGATCGGGGCGATGCGTTACGCCTTTGTGGCGGCTGGCTGGCGTTACCCCTGGTTGCAGAAGGCACTGTTCGATAGCTTGCGGCGTAAAACGGTATGCGTCTGGCAAATTGCGGCTTTGTTGCTCGCCTTAACGCCCTGGACGGCAGACGTCGCAACCCAGCTGCTGGCCCTTAGCGCCCTGGTACTGCTGGTGTACTCGTTTAGCGTGGATACCTTCTGGCTTTACCAGCAGCGCCATCGTTCATAACGGTTTGGCACATTCCCTGCATGATGACAATCACCCTCAGCCACGCGGGAGCCGCGCCTTGATGCCATTTACCCCTTCCCACACCACGCCGCTGGACGCGTCAGCCTTCCATCAGCGCGCGAAAGCACACTTGGACAAGCTCTATGGTCCACGCGCCGATGAAGTGCTGCGACGTTTGCTCACCTTGTTGAAGCATCAGGCACCTGAGCCTTCCGGTACCATGGAAGCCCCATTATGGAGCGAAAAAGACCAATGGCTGATCAGCTATGGCAACAGCCTGTTGGATGGTGAAGACACACCCCTGACCGTGCTGGCTGATTTTCTCAAGACGCATCTGTCGGATTCCTTCAGTGGCGTTCACTTACTGCCGTTTTTCCCCTGGAGCAGCGACGATGGCTTCTCGGTGATTCACTACCGTGAGGTTGACCCGGACCTGGGGGACTGGCCACAGGTACGTGAGTTGGCGGATTACGGCGACCTGGCGGTGGATCTGGTGCTCAATCATGTATCGCGGGAATCCTTGTGGTTTGTGGATTACCTGACCGGCAGCCAGCCGGGGCGCGATTATTTTATCGAAATGGACCCGGAAACCGACCTTTCGGACGTGGTTCGCCCACGCAGCTCGCCCCTACTGGTGCCGGTGGCCACCCGGCGAGGCACGCGCTATTTATGGGCGACGTTTTCCGATGATCAGATTGATCTGAACTTTGAAAACCCGGATATCCTGCTGGAGTTCATCGGTATCCTGCTGTTCTATTTACAGCAAGGCGCGCGGGTAATCCGCCTGGATGCTATCGCCTACCTTTGGAAAAAGGTCGGTACCACCTGCATTCACTTACCGGAAACCCATGAAGTGGTTCGTCTGCTGCGTTCCGTGGTTGACCATGTAGCACCCGGCACGCTGCTGCTCACCGAAACCAATGTGCCACATGCAGAAAACATCAGTTATTTTGGCCTGGAGCGTGTTACTCCTGGGACGCCGCCGGATGAAGCCCATCTGGTTTATCAGTTCCCGCTCCCGCCACTGCTGCTGCATAGCTTGACCAGCGGCGAAGCTGGCACTCTGGCCCGCTGGCTGAAAAGCCTGCCGGAATTGCCGCCAGGATGCGGCTTTCTTAACTTTACGGCCAGTCATGACGGTATCGGCGTTAGGCCGCTGGAAGGCTGGCTGGAACTTCATGAGGTTGAGGCTCTCACCGAGCTGATGCACCGTTTTGGTGGTTTTGTCAGCATGCGCCGCCAGCCAGATGGCAGCGACAGCCCTTATGAAATCAATATCACCTGGTTTGATGCCATGAAAGGCACGCGGCGAGGACCTGACCACTGGCAGGTGCCACGCTTTCTGTGCGGTCAGCAGCTGATGCTTGGCTTACAGGGCATTCCCGCTGTCTACATCCACACCCTGACTGGCACACTGAATGACCTGGAAGTTGTGGAACGCAGTGGACGCTTACGCTCCATCAACCGTCGCCGCTGGCAGCGCGATGAGCTGGAGCGCCTGTTGGCAACCACCAGCACCACTACCTACGACACCTTTGCCGCCCTCAAAAAGATGCTGGCCGTTCGCCGCCAGGAGCCCTGCTTTCACCCTGATGCCGGGCAGTGCGTACTGGATACACCGGCCACTCTATTAGCCTTTCAGCGTGGGCCTTTAGATAACGGCCGCCGCCTAGTGGCAATTCACAATGTGACCGATACTCCCCAACCCCTTGATGCGCTGAACCAGTGGTTAGACACGCACGCTTGGCAGGATATCGTGGCGTGTGAAGCCTGGCAGGCCGACCAGCCACTCCCTCCTTACGGTGTGGTGTGGCTGGTGGCAGAAGAATAAAAATGCGAGTGATCGGACAGAGTTGTTCCGGGGCCTGCCACTATCGCTCACAAAGGGTTCAGAGGGTTTGTGACGTGTCGTTATCTGCTTCAACTGCCGCGTACATGCGTGCTGGCAGATCAGGGATAGCGGCACGCACCCGGTTCCAGCTGGGTATGAACGGCCGCTCGCCAGGGTTATCCAGAAAAGCATTACCGGCTTCCAGCAGGTTAGCCGCAAACAGTTCAACCGCGCGTTCTTCGGCGTGCCGGTCAAGACTCAGCCCATTCATCACCGCATCGTGGTCGTAGGCTTCAATCAGGTCCAGCGCCAGGCGGTAATAAGTGGCTTTGAGGGTACGAAATCCTTCGGCGCTGAAAGTCACGCCCTGGGTCGCCAGCTTGCGATAAAGGGCTTTGGCGATGTCCAGGCTCATGCGGTTAAGCCCGCCAGAGGCGTCCTCTGCCGAGACCGGTTGATGCTTGTGATCGTAGGCATCGGCCAAATCGACCTGGCACAGCCGGTTGGTTGAATAGTTACGGTGCACTTCCGATAGAACGCCAATTTCCAGCCCCCAGTCGGCAGGAATACGAATGCCATCGAGCACTTCGGAACGCATGGAGAACTCCCCGGATAACGCATAGCGATAGCTGTCGAGGTAGTCCAGGTAAGGCAAAGGGCCATGGATCTGTTTCAGTGCACGCAGCAGTGGCGTGACCATCAGGCGGGAAACCCGGCCATTAAGTTTGCCTTCGGCAATACGCGGGTAATAGCCTTTGCAGAATTCATAATTGAAATGCGGGTGCGCGACGGGGTAGAACAGCCGTGCCAGCAAGCTCCGGTCATAGGTCAGGATGTCGCAGTCATGAAGCCCTACCACCGCACTTCGCCCTGAAGCCTGCACAAAACCGGCGCAGAACCACACATTGCGCCCCTTGCCAGGCTGTTGGGGAGATAACCCCTGCGCTTCCAGCTCGGCATCCAATGCACGCAGCCGAGGGCCGTCATTCCACAGGATACGATGATGCTGGGGCAGGCGCGCAAAAAACTCACGGGCATGATGAAACTGGTCCCGGTCTGCCTGATCAAGACCAATCACCACCTCGGACAGGTACGGAACGCAGGCAATTTCATCAACAATATGCTGCAGGGCCGGCCCTTCGAGTTCCGAGTAAAGCGACGGCAATATCAGGCTCATCGGACGCCGCCGAGAAAACTGCACCAGGTCTGATTCCAGCGACTCCACCGAACGACGGGTCAGATTATGAAAATCAGTGATGATACCGTTCTGATGAAAATCGCTCATGACATCACCTCTTCCTGCGCCAGTTCCTGCATTTGCGTTAATGGCCCCGTCACCGCCGGTGTTACCCGGCGGTCAGCTCGCCCCCACCAGTAAGCCACCCCCTCGGCCCAGCCTTGTGGCCCTGCGGCCTGCGAACGATAAAGCGCAGCCTGCCGGGGCGTAACATCGAGCCCATGACACCCCCGGATCACGACGGCCTGGTCCACCGCTTCCAGCATGGCGATGTCATTGGGGCCATCCCCCAGTGCCAGCGTCAACGGCGTAACTCCGCGCAAGGCGGCATAGCGTTCGATCATCCAACTTACTGCATTGCCTTTATGGGATTCACCGGTGACATGCCAGAAGCGCCCGCCCTGTACCAGCTGCAGGTCATCACCCGAAAGGCTTGCACGAAACACCTCAAGCCCTTCGTCATCGCCTTCCCAGACCAGCGGTTCACTGCCTTCACGCATCCTTGCCAGGCGCGCCTGTGGGTCGCTCAGACTGGTAAAGGCACACAGGTCATCTAGGGTCATTTCACTCATGGCGGTAAAACGCACACCGGTATTGTCTTTCAGGCGCTCTCGCCAGACACGCAGGCGCTGGCGGATAAAACCGATGTCCACGCCCAGCGTCTTGATCACCAGTCCATCGCTACCTACCTGACGCTCAAGGCCCGAGTGACACCAGCTTGGCGGCAACCCCACCACAGCCCCGTTTTCAGCAATAAAGGGGACATGCTCAAGCCCCAGCGATTGGCGCAGCCCCAGCAGTTCGCTGCGCGTTTTACTGGTAACGGGGATCACCGGAATACCCAACTGCTTTAGCTGCACAAGCCACTCAGCCGCTGGCGTCCAGTCGTAGGAATGATGGTCCAGCAAGGAACCATCCAGATCAGTAAACAGCACCCTTGATCGGGTGGCCGTATCATGCGGACTCAAATCAGATTGCGAAGACATAGACCACCTGAAAAAAGAATTCTGTTCAGGTTCTGCACATTGCATGCCAACTCAAGGTATGACGCTTTCCATCCGGTCGTCTACTGAAGGCCGATTCCTCCTGATGCGCCCTGTAACAGGGCACGTCATGCCAGCACTGACCGATAACGCACCAGAATCGTGCAGCCTGAACACCCATCATCATAGAGCGGTCATGATGACCTGCGATTTTGCAGCGCAGCATGCTAACCTGATGCCTCAATGCCGAACCACACTGCCCGGAGCCTTACATGAACACCTCCAGTGATCAGCCGCAAACCATTCTGCTGGTACCCACCGGTGAAGGTGCGGGGTTAACGTCCGCCTGTCTGGGGCTGATTCAGGCCCTGGACACCATCGGCCTCAAAGCCGGGTTTCTGAAACCCTTTATGCAGGATGAACTGAATGGTCCTGGGCAGGATCGTTCGACGGCACTGGTATCACGGACGCTCAATGTGCAGCCTCCGGCACCGATTTCTCAGGCGCATCTCGAGCATCTGCTACGCGATGACCACCTTGATGAGCTGATGGAAAACGTCATCGAACGCCTGGAACAGGTCACCCAGCAGGCGCAGCGCGATGCGCTGACACTGGACCTGATCGTCGCCGAAGGTGTGGTTCCCACCTCACATACAACCTACGCCACCCAGATCAACGCCCAGTTGGCGCATGCCCTTAATGCCCGCATTATTCTGGTGGGTACCGGCGACCTGGAAGCCCCCCAGGCGTTGGCGGAAGAACTGGATATGCATGCCAGAAGCTTCGGCGGCACCCGCTCCGACCGCACGTTGGGCTGCATTCTGATGCGCATGCGCAACCTGCCCTACGGTTCGGAGGACGACGACCTCTCGGCCGCTCCCGGCACCATCAAACCCAAGCTTGATGACGCTGTTCTTGAGGAGCTACGCCGCTATTCGCCCTCGCTGGCCACCGAACGGTTTCATTTTATCGGCGTAGTGCCCTACAGCAAGGCGCTCAGTGCCCCGCGCACCCTGGATGTCGCCCGAGCGCTCAAGGCACGTCTTTTAAATGAAGGCGAGGCCAGTCAGCGCCGAGTGCTGGCCACCAGCCTGTGTGCGCGAAGCGCCGCCAATGCACTGCATATCTTCAAGCCCGGCAGCCTGATTGTTACGCCGGGTGACCGTGATGACGTGGTGCTGGCCTCCGCCTTGGCCACCATGAATGGCACGCGTCTGGCAGGTGTATTGCTCACTAATGGGTATATGCCCAATGACAGCATGATTGATATCTGCCGCCCGGCGCTGGCAACCGGCCTGCCGGTGCTGGCCGTCGATACCGACAGCTTGACAACGGCCACACACCTCAGTCAGTTGAGTCACGAAATTCCCATGGATGACTTCGAGCGTGCAGAGCGGGTGGCCCGTTTTGTTGCCGCTCATATCGACCTGGAATGGCTAAAGAATCATGTCAGCCGAGGCTACACACGCCGCCTGTCGCCGTCGGCTTTTCGCCATCAGCTGGTCAAACGGGCCATGCAGGTGAAAAAACGCATTGTCCTGCCGGAGGGCAACGAGCCACGCACCATTGAGGCGGCGATTATCTGCCAGCGGCGCGGCATTGCTGACTGTGTCCTGCTGGGTAACCGCGACGAGATTGAAACCCTTGCCCATCACCGTGGCCTGTCTCTGCCAGAATCATTGACCATCACCGACCCGAAACGTATCCGCGAGCGCTATATAGCGCCCATGGTAGCGCTGCGGCGCGGCAAGCTTAACGACCTGACCGCTGATGCCCAACTGCACGATAACGTGGTGCTGGGCACCATGATGCTGCAGTTAGGCGAAGTCGATGGTCTGGTGTCCGGCGCTGTTCACACCACCGCCAACACCGTGCGTCCCGCCTTTCAGCTGATCAAGACCGCGCCAGCGTACCAGCAGGTATCATCAATCTTCTTTATGCTGCTGCCCGAGCAGGTGGTGATCTACGGTGACTGCGCTGTCAATCCGGACCCGGATGCCCAGACGCTGGCCGAAATTGCTATCCAGAGCGCCCACTCTGCTGAAGCCTTCGGCATTGAGCCACGCGTGGCCATGATCAGTTACTCCACCGGGGATTCCGGCACAGGCGCCGATGTCGACAAAGTCCGCGAAGCCACGCGCCTTGCCAAGGAACGCGCACCTCATCTGATCATTGATGGGCCGTTACAGTACGACGCCGCTGCGATTGAAAGCGTTGGTCGGCAGAAGGCACCGGACTCCCCCGTGGCCGGTCAGGCCACGGTGTTTATCTTCCCGGATCTGAATACCGGCAACACCACCTACAAGGCCGTTCAGCGCAGCGCCCGGGTGGTGAGTGTCGGCCCCATGCTGCAGGGGTTGAACAAGCCGGTTAACGATCTTTCCCGCGGTGCCCTGGTAGACGACATTGTCTATACCATTGCGCTTACCGCAATTCAGGCGAGCCAGCGGGAAGGCTAACCGCCGCGATGCCCGGAGGGTCGGTGAACACCGCATCAAATTCATCCAGCATGGCAAAATAAGCCGGGCGTACGACCCCAAGCTTGCTGGCATCTGCCACCAACCAGGACTGCATGGCCGTCGCAATCGCCGCACGTTTGGGACTAACTTCGTGGAAATGAAAGCAGCTGACCCCGCGCTGGGCATCAATCCCGGCGGCCGAAATCAAGGCTTTGTTGATGCCGAGCCCTTCAATACTCGCGGCTATCTGGTCGCTGCCAAAAGACTGTGACGCCGCGTAATATAGGCCACCCAGAAGTACCAGACGCACATTATTCAAGGTTGCCACCACGTTGGCGACGTTAAGGGCATAGGTTACGACGGTGAGCTCTTGAAAGTCTTCCAGCATGCCCAGCAGCGGTATCAAGGTCGAGCCACAGTCGATGAACAGGGTATCGCCTTCCTGAATATGCGCTACGACGCGTCGGCAAAGCGCCTGTTTGGCCGGATAGCGGCTCGCCTGCTCCTCAGCCACATCATAAGCGGCTGACATATGACCCTTAAGCAATAGTCGTCCGCCGAGCAGATAGATCTCTCGATCTCCGCCTTCCTGCTGAGCCAGATCACGCCGTATGGTCATTTCCGAAACATCACACAAGCTGGCGGCTTCACGCAGGTGCAACGTTCCTTGCTGGCATAGAATCTCCTGCAGTTTTTCCAGCCGTGCGACGCCTCGTGCCTTCATAACGGATCTCCCCTTAGATAACACCCTTACCTGACGGCCTATTGTGCAGGCAACTCACGGCCAGTAGTAGCGCATCAATGGTAGTAAAGGCCGCTAGTTAACATTGCTGGGCTAACTCAACGATAAAGAAATTTTACTGCCTTGATCAATAGTTAGCCTCATATGGCCTATTTACGGACATTTCCGCTCTCGCATTGATGTGATTATCATTGCAAAATAGCGTTATTGAAATAACACTTAATGTGATTTTTTTAACAAAACGACTCGGTCAGCTTGGACGTTTTTTTCAAACCTTATTCCTGGCCCCGTTCCAGACCCTGGTCTTAACCCCTGACTCAACGCTGAGACTCTTATGAAAATGCATTCTTTTGTTCGTCGCTCGTCACTACTTACGCTCGGCACAGGTGCTTTACTCGCGGCATCCGGTTGGCTTAGCCAGGCTCAGGCCAACAGCCCCAACTGGTCGTTCGCCAATGTTTCGGTCAACTATCTTGACTGGTCAGGCGGCACTGAATCACGCACCGCCAGCA
Organism: Halomonas sp. LS-001; assembly: GCF_052983955.1. Lineage (NCBI taxonomy): Bacteria > Pseudomonadati > Pseudomonadota > Gammaproteobacteria > Oceanospirillales > Halomonadaceae > Halomonas > Halomonas sp. LS-001. Next base: position 1,072,099 of record NZ_CM129816.1, on the reverse strand, counting down.
ATGCAGCCAAAAGCGACTTCGTCTATCTTGAGCTGGAAGGTGGAGCAGGCTACGACTGGGGGGAGTTCTATGGCTTCTTCGATTTTGAAAACCCCACCAACGATCAGTTTGATGCGGCCAGTGGCGGTAAAGACAATTTTCGTACGGCCGGTAAAGTCACCTCGCATATTTATCTGGGTGACAGCCCCTTCTCGCTATACGCCCATCTCTATGATTTCCGCGATTATGGCTATAACGCCCGTGAGCAGGATCAGATTCTGGGCCTGGGGTATCGCACTACCTTTGCCAACGGCTTATGGTTCAAGCCATTTCTGGGCGCCGCACGGGTACAAAGCGACGGCTATACGGGTATGAACGGTTTTATGGCAGGCTGGGTCGCGGGCTATGACTTCACCGCTGCCGGGCAAAACTTCAGCGCTACCAACTGGCATGAACAGACCTTTGGACGCGACGATGATTACCTGAACCAGAACTATGTCAACGGCAAAGCAGATAGCATGGGCACCAACGGCGCCATCAGTGTCTGGTGGCACCCCTCTGACCTGATTACAACCGGCATTCAGTACCGCTATGCGGATGAAAAACTGGGCACACCGAACGATTACCAGAACGCCATGATTTACACCGTCAAACTCAATTTGCTGTAGTTCAGAACATCACCGTCCATAACTTATAAAATATTAAATCTGACCGTCAGGTCAGCGACGCTAAGGGATACGACATGACACTGATAATGAGTCTTGTGGGCATGGTCACGCTGGTGACGATCGCCCTGATATTTTCTTACGATCGCAAGTCAATTCGGCTGCGTACCGTGCTGGGCGCATTTGCCATTCAGGCAGGTATCGGCGCTTTTGTGCTTTACGTGCCCTTTGGCCAGGCGGTGCTGCAAGCCATTTCATCAGGCGTGAGTCAGGTGCTGATCTACGCCAATGATGGTATCGGCTTCCTGTTTGGCGGCTTGGCCGACGTCGATAATGTCGGGTTTGTATTCGCTATCAAAGTGCTGCCGGTGATTATCTTTTTCTCATCGCTTATTGCGGTACTTTACTATATCGGCATCATGCAGTGGGTTATCCGGATTTTAGGCGGCGCGCTGCAGAAAGCCCTCGGCACCTCGCGTACCGAATCCCTCTCTGCTACCGCCAATATCTTTGTCGGCCAGACCGAAGCGCCGCTGGTGGTTCGCCCGTTTATTGCCCGCATGACCCCTTCTCAGCTATTTGCCGTAATGTGTGGTGGCCTGGCCTCGGTGGCAGGTTCGGTACTCGCTGGCTACGCTGCGTTAGGCATTCCCATGGAATATCTGGTGGCCGCCTCCTTCATGGCAGCCCCCGGTGGTCTTCTGTTTGCCAAACTGATTATGCCGGAAAACCAGGACGCAACCGATAGCGACAGCGTTTCCAAAGTAGAAGAAGAGCTTAAAGAGCAGGAAGACAAACCCGCCAACGTATTGGATGCAGCGGCAGCAGGCGCTACATCAGGCATGAAACTTGCCGCTAACGTGGGCGCCATGCTGCTGGCATTCATCGGCCTGATTGCGCTGGTCAATGGCGTTTTAGGCGGCGTTGGCGGCTGGTTTGGCTTTGAATCCTTAAGCCTTGAGCTGATTCTCGGCTGGCTGTTTGCACCGCTTGCTTTCCTGCTGGGTGTGCCCTGGGAAGAAGCCACGCTGGCGGGTTCGTTTATCGGCCAGAAGCTGGTGGTTAACGAGTTTGTGGCCTACATCAATCTGGCGCCTTACATTGATGGCGAGCAGGTGGTTGCCGCTACAGGGCAGATGATGACGCCCCACACCATGGCGATTCTTTCCTTTGCCTTATGTGGCTTTGCCAATTTATCATCCATCGCCATTTTGCTGGGCGGCTTAGGCAGTATTGCACCGACCCGTCGCAAGGAAATCGCCCGTTTTGGCGTAAAAGCCGTGCTGGCAGGTACACTCTCTAACCTGATGTCTGCGTCCATTGCCGGCTTCTTTATTGCTTTACGCGCCGTTGGAAGCTAGCCGATTCATCACGTAACACTGAGTGCGCAGTCAAAGGCTGCGCACTCGCACTTTTTAGCAGGCCGATGTCTTAACAGACCAATGTTTTAACAGACCAATGTCTGAACAGGCCTGTTGTCTATTAGTACTTTCTGTTTTCTCTGACTTAAACGAGTAATCGCCCATGACCGCTTCGATCAACCTTACCCAAGCTGCCCGTCAGGCGCTTTCACTGATGGACCTGACCAGCCTGAATGACAGCGACACCGATGCCAGCACCGAAGCACTGTGTCAGCAGGCAAAAACGCCTTACGGCCACCCTGCGGCGCTGTGCGTCTACCCTTCCTTTATCGTCACTGCCAAGCGCGCGTTACATGCCCATCAGCTGAGCGACAAGGTCAAGGTAGCCACCGTCACCAACTTCCCGGATGGCACTGACGACATCATGACCGCCGCTCGCGCCACCCGCGAAGCCGTCGCCTCCGGTGCCGATGAGGTCGACGTGGTCTTTCCCTATCGCACCTTGATGGCAGGCGATGAAGAGACTGGCCTGGAGCTTGTCGAAATGTGTCACGCAGCCTGCGGTGGCCAGGCGATGTTAAAAGTGATCATTGAATCGGGCGAACTGAAAGACCCTGCGCTTATCAAGCGTGCCAGCGAAATTGCCATTGAAGGTGGCGCCGACTTTATCAAAACCTCGACCGGCAAGGTGGAAACCAATGCCACCCTGGAAGCCGCTGAAATCATGCTCAAGGCGATTAAAGCCAGCGGCAAGGACGTAGGTTTTAAAGCCGCTGGTGGTGTAAAAACGGCCGAAGACGCTGCGGTCTATCTGGCATTGGCTTCCGACATCATGGGGCCGCACTGGGTTACACCCGAGCACTTCCGGTTCGGTGCTTCAAGCCTGCTCGGCAACCTGATCGCTACCTTGCGCGGTGAATCCATTGTCAACGAGGAGGGAGACTACTGATGCCTTCTAGCGCGCCTCACCACGCCCTGCTTCCCCAGGAACTGATCCGCCTGAAGCGCGATAATCAGCCGCTGCCAGCGGAAGAGATCAACGCTTTCGTGCAAGGCATTGCCGATGACCGTATCAGCGATGCCCAGATCGGCGCGTTTACCATGGCGGTATTCTTGAATGGCATGAGCCGTGAAGAAGTCGTGGCGCTGACGACCGCCACCCGCGATTCCGGCCATGTGATGCAGTGGGATTCAATGAACCTGCCTGGCCCGATTGTCGATAAACACTCTACCGGCGGTGTCGGCGATTTGGTGTCATTAGTCCTCGGCCCCTGGGTGGCTGCCTGTGGTGCCTTTGTGCCGATGATTTCCGGCCGTGGCCTGGGCCATACCGGTGGCACGCTGGACAAGCTGGAATCGATTCCTGGCTACGACCCCTACCCCGCTCCCGAGCGCTTTAGCGATATCGTCAAATCCACTGGCGTGGCGATTATCGGCCAGACCGGTAATCTCGCCCCAGCGGACAAACGCATCTACGGCGTGCGTGACGTGACTGCCACCGTGGAATCCATTCCGCTGATTACGGCGTCCATTCTGGGTAAGAAGCTGGCTTCTGGCCTGGATGCCTTGGTAATGGACGTCAAGGTCGGCAGCGGCGCCTTTATGCCCACGCCGGAAAAATCCCACGAGCTGGCGAAAAGTATCGCTAACGTGGCAACCCAGGCCGGTACACCCACCACGGCTCTGCTCACTGATATGAGCCAGCCGCTGGCCCCGTGCGCGGGTAACGCGGTCGAAATAGTCGAGACCCTTGCCCTGCTGCGTGGCGAGCGCGCCAACAGCCGCGTCATGCAGGTCACCCGCGAACTTGCCGTCGAAATGCTGATGGCTGGCAAGCTGGTGACAAGCCGCGAAGAAGCGCTGACTAAACTGGAAAAAGCCCTGACCTCGGGTGCTGCCGCCGAAGTCTTTGCCCGCATGGTGCGCGAACTGGGTGGCCCCGCCGACTTTATGGAGCGTTCAGACAGCTACCTGGCCACGGCCCCGGTCATTCAGGCCGTTTACCCTGAACACAGCGGCATCGTACAGCGCTTCGATACCCGCGCCGTGGGTATGAGCGTGGTCGAGCTGGGGGGTGGTCGCCTGCGCAACGACGCCAGCGTCGACCACAGCGTCGGCTTTAGCGATATCGCCGAAATTGGCGACCGCGTCGATAACCAGCGCCCAATTGCTATCGTTCACGCTCGCAGCGAAGAGGCAGCGGCGCGTGCTGCGGCTCAACTGCGGGCTGCCATCACCCTCGGTGAAAGCGCTGCCGAGGCTGATACGCTAGTGCAAGAAACCTTCCGAGGAGACGCCTGATGCGCCGTGCGATTGTTTTAGTACTCGATTCATTTGGTATTGGTAGCGCGCCGGATGCCGACGCCTTTGGCGATCAAGGGTCCGACACGCTGGGCCACATCGCCGCCGCCTGTGCCCGCGGTGACGCAGATACCGCCGAGCGTTCAGGCCCTTTGAAGCTACCCAATATGGCCGCGCTTGGCCTGTTTCACGCCCACCGCGATGCCACAGGCAACGTGGCCGAAGGCGTTAGCCTACCGGCGCAGTTGGAAGGCGCCTATGCCCACGCCAAAGAAATCTCCAGCGGCAAGGACACCCCTTCCGGCCACTGGGAAATTGCCGGCGTGCCGGTACGCTTTGACTGGGGCTATTTTCTCGATAAAACCAACAGCTTCCCTACCGAGCTGTTGGAAAAAATCGTCCGCGAGGCTGAGCTGCCTGGCGTCATCGGTAACTGCCACGCCTCCGGCACCGAGATCATCGCCCGCCTGGGCGAAGAGCACGCTCAAAGCGGCAAGCCGATTGTCTATACCTCAGCTGATTCCGTTTTCCAGATCGCCGCCCACGAAGAGCATTTTGGTCTGGAGCGCCTCTACGCACTTTGCGAAACCGTGCGCGAGCTGCTTGAGCCCTACAATATTGGCCGCGTCATTGCCCGCCCCTTTAATGGCGATGACAGTAAAAGCTTTGCCCGCACCGGCAACCGCCGCGATTACAGCGTTGAGCCACCCAGCCCCACGGTGCTGCAGAAATTGGCGGATGCGGGAGGCGAAGTGGTCTCGATTGGAAAAATTGCCGACATCTACGCCCACTGCGGCATCACCCATAAGATCAAGGCCAGCGGTCACGACGCGCTGATGGATGCAACGCTCGCCGAAGTCGCGCGCACCGCCAAGAAAACCGACGATTACCCGACCATGATCATGACCAACTTTGTTGATTTTGATTCGGTTTACGGCCACCGCCGTGACGTGCCCGGTTACGCCGCTGCGCTTGAGCATTTTGATGCCCGCCTGCCGGAACTGCTTGCGGCACTCAGCGATGACGACCTGCTCCTGCTCACCGCTGATCACGGCTGCGACCCCAGCTGGGAAGGCACCGAACACACCCGCGAGTACGTGCCGATCATGGTGCGCGGCGCAGACTTTGCGCCGGGAGCACTGGGTCAACGTGACACCTTTGCCGATATCGGCCAGACGCTGGCGGAGTTCTTTGCCGTGGATGCCATGGACGATGGTAAGAGCTTTTTAAACGCTGCCTGAACCGCGGCGTCTAGCGAATTAATCTGATTCAAAAACGATCAATAGGAGCGCTTCATGGCGACACCACATATTAATGCCGAAAAAGGCGATTTCGCCGATACCGTACTGATGCCCGGCGACCCGCTGCGCGCCAAGTACATCGCCGACACTTACCTGGAAAACGTGCGTCAGGTCAACGATGTACGCAGCATGTTCGGCTACACCGGCACTTATAAAGGTCGCGAAATTTCGGTAATGGGCCACGGCATGGGCATACCGTCAGTGTCTATTTATGCCAAAGAGCTGATTACCGATTTTGGCGTGAAATCGATTATTCGCGTCGGCTCCTGCGGTGCGGTGCGCGACGATGTCAACGTCCGCGATGTCGTGATCGGCATGGGTGCATGCACCGATTCCAAAGTGAACCGCATGCGCTTTAACGACCATGACTTCTCTGCCATTGCAGACTTTGACCTCACCAGCCATGCCGTCGCTGCCGCCAAGGCACAGAATGTACCGGTAAAAGTCGGCAACATCTTCTCAGCGGATCTGTTCTACAACCCGCAGACCGACATGGCCGAACTGCTCAAGCGCTATGGCATCGTGGGCGTGGAAATGGAAGCCGCTGGCCTTTACGGCGTGGCCGCCGAGTTTGGTGCGCGCGCACTGACCATCTGCACCGTGTCTGACCATATTCTGAAAGGCGACTCGCTCTCCAGCGCCGACCGCCAGACCACCTTCAACGATATGATGGTGATCGCACTGGACACCGTACTTCGTGACGACGCTGCCAAGGCCTGAACGCCATTAACGCAGAGCCAAGAAAGAGGATATAACGCCATGACGCAAGCGAATCAGGCATTGGTGGACACGCTATTAACGACCCTGGGCAATGCCTATGCGCCCTACTCCAACCACCCGGTGGCAGCAGTAATGGAATGCCCGGATGGCCAGCAGTTTGCTGGCTGCAACGTGGAAGTGGCGCACTACAAAGGGCTCTGCGCGGAAGCCTCGGCGATTTCTGCGATGATTACCGCTGGGCAACGCACGCTGGCCAAGGTTTACGTGATGGGTCCTGGCGAGCACCTGTGCACCCCCTGTGGCGACTGCCGCCAACGCATCCGTGAATTCGCCACACCAGATACGCAGATCATGGTACTTTCCCATCAAGGCGAGGTGCTAAAAACCTACTCCATGGAAGCGTTACTGCCCGACGCCTTCGGCCCGGAGCAATTACCGCCGCGCCAAGCGTAAACCTTGGTTAACCTTAGCCACTCAACATTGCTTTTCAACGTGCAGCATCGCACTCTGCATGCCCTGCGTTGATGAGGGTGCCAGCTTTCGGGCTGGCACCCTCATCAATATGCTGGGAGGATAAATCAAAGGGCTCCTTGGCAAACACAGCCGCCAGGGGGCATAGGCTCACCAGGGTGGTGGGATGCAATGGTCTTGGAGTGATGCTATGTCTGATTGGACATCTGGTTATGTGGCGGATATCAACTACACCTACGGTTACTATGCCGAACTGAACCCGCTAAGAATTGATCTTGCCTTTATCAATGCGGGTATTCGGCCGCCTGATGTCGTGAATGCCTGCGAACTGGGCTTTGGCCAAGGCATGAGCACCAATCTGCATGCAGCCACCTCTCGGGTTAACTGGTACGGCACGGACTTCAACCCCAATCAGGCAGCGTTCGCTCAGGAGACGGCCAGTGTCAGCCAGTCAGGCGCGCAGCTTTATGATGACGCCTTTGATGAGTTCTGCCAACGCGATGACCTGCCAGATTTCGATTTTATCGGGCTGCATGGCATCTGGAGCTGGATTTCGGACGAAAACCGGGCGGTGGTCGTCGATTTTGTGCGCCGCAAGCTCAAGGTCGGCGGTGTACTGTTTATCAGTTACAACACCCAGCCCGGCTGGGCCGCCATGGTGCCCATGCGTGACCTGCTGGTAGAGCACTCAGAGACCATGAGCGCCCCAGGTGCGGGCACGCTTACCCGGGTTGATGAAGCCATGACATTTGCCGAAAAGCTGATTGAGGTGAATCCGCGTTTCTGTCAGGCCAACCCGCAGATCAAAGGGCGCATCGAAAAGATGCGTAAAGACAACAAGAACTATCTGGCCCACGAGTATTTTAACCGTGACTGGGAGCCCATGGGCTTCTCGAAAATGGCCAGCTGGCTGGCGCCAGCCAAGATGGAGTGGGCAACGTCTGCCCGCTATGCTGACACCATCGACACCATTCAGCTATCTCAGGACCAGCGTGCTCTGCTGGATTCGATCAGCGACCCCATGTTCCGCCAGACCGTGCGGGATTTCTGCGAAAACCGCCAGTTCCGCACCGACTACTGGATCAAGGGCAGCCGCCAGCTAAGCGAGCTTGAAAAACACGAAGCGCTGGATAAGCTGCGTGTCATTATGGTGATTCCGCGTGACAGTGTAGAACTCAAGATTGCTGGCCAGATGGGGAATTTCGACCTTCCCGAAGCCATCTATCAGCCTATTCTTGATATTCTGGCTGACCATCGCCCGATAACGTTGGGCACTCTTCGCCAGCAACTGGAAGGCAAAAACATAAACCCGGCATCACTGGCCAGTGCTGTCACTATTCTGGCGGCTAAAAATGTCATCATGCCTGTTCAACAGGATGCTGATATTGATGAGGCCCAACCAGCTAGCACACGCCTTAACCATTTCTTGTTGAAAAAATCACGCAGCACCAATGAAATCAACTTTCTGGCTAGCCCTGTCACAGGTGGTGGCGTTAACGTATCGTTGTTCCATCAACTGTTTCTGCTTTCGATACTTGATGGCGGCGATACGCCTGAAGAAATGGCCAATGCTGCCTGGCGTGTGTTGGCAGCTCAGAATAAATGTCTGATCAAAGACGGTAAGTCACTTACTGGCGAAAAAGATAATGTTGCTGAACTAACAAGACAAGCCACCCAGTTCTGCGAGCAGCAGCTTCCGATTTACCAGACCCTGAAGCTGATTCCCGCGTAATATCGGGCATTCACACCAATGCCTGTATGCCAAATGGCATACAGGCAGGCTTTTATTTCCGACTAGTAACCACCAACACCGCGCGGCGCGTAGCCCAGGTTGTTTTCCACTTTTGAAACGCCTGGCGTATTCTCAGCCGCCACTTCAATGGCGTTACGTTGAGCACTGGAATCCACCAACCCCCATAGCTCGGCCACACCGTTACTGACCGTCACACTGATCGCCGCGACTCGCACGCCGGTATTATCTTCAATTTCCTTGATAATCGCTTCACGAATGGCGCGGTCATCAATCGGCGCTGTTTCCGTTGCGCCCTCTGCCGTCGCCAAGCCTTGCAGCAAGTTCGCGCGGCTAACAATACCCACCAGCTTGCCGCCGTTCACCACGGGTACGCGCTTGATGCGATGCTTTTCCAGCAGACGAGCGATCTTGTGTAGCGGCATGGATTCTTCGATGGTCATTGGGTTTGCGGTCATGACCTCACGGGCTTTTCGTCCATGGGTTTTAACGTAATCGCTGGGGTCTTTGTGGCCCGCGAAGAGAGACAACCACCACGACGATTTTTTCCCCTCCTCGTTTTTTATCCTCTGCATTAAGTCACCTTCGGAGACAATGCCAAGCACTCTTTGCTCTTCATCCACCACAGGCACCGCACTGATATGGTGCTCCAGAAGCAGTTTGGCGATGGTGTTGACGTCGTCCTCGGGTCCAACACTAATGACATCCGTCGTCATGATATCGGCAGCTTGCATAGACAGTCCTCGATTGGTGCAATAAAAACCCGTTAGCCGTTACGCCACGTGCGTTAACATAATGTTAGATTAGTCGGCTTAACACTGTCTTACCACGTTTGCCGATCAAATCACTTGGGATATTGATCTGGCTCAATCTTGGTGGGTAAATGGATGTGATTGCAGACAGATAAACATTGCGAACGATTGACACCACTGCCGAGGAATCTGGGATTGATGATCCAGCCATACATGAATAAACAAATCTTTCGCACAAAAAAAGCCCTTCGTTTTAACACGACGGGCTTTTATCATCAGTGACAAATTAAATGCTTAAGAGCAGCCGAAACCTCGCGGCGCGTAACCCAGATTGTTTTTCACACGTACCACGCCGGGGGTATTTTCAGCGGCCACCTGAATGGCAATTCTCTGGTCACTGGAATCAACCAGGCCCCATAACTCAGCCACCCCGTTATTGACAACAACGCTGATATTCACGGCTCTAACCCCAGTGCTATCGGATATCTCCTTGAGAATCGCATCACGAATAAGGCGATCATCTGAGAGAGCTTCCTGGGACACTGACTTCATGGCCGCCAGCCCCTGCAACAAATTTGTACGGGTGACAACTCCCACCAGTCTGTCATCTTTGACCACTGGAACAATCTTGATACGGCGCTTTTCCAATACTCGCGCAATTTTGTGCAGCGGCGTGCTTCCTTTAATGGTTTTAGGATTAGCGGTCATGATCTCATGCGCTTTGCGACCGTGGGTTTTGACATAATCGCCCGGATCCTGAAAACCTGAAAAATACGACAGCCAACGCGGAGGCTCTTCACCACTCTTGCTGATTCGACGCATCAGGTCGCCTTCCGAGACAATACCCAACACCTTATTATTCTCATCAACAACCGGAACAGCACTGATGTGATTATCCAGCAGGAGCTGAACGATCGTGTTAACGTCTTCGTCAGGTCCAACGCTGATCACATCTTTGGACATAATATCAACAGCTTGCATAGTCATCCCTTTGTTTGTTATTTAATCCGGCATCAGACTCAATATATTATCTAAATATTAGCTTAGTCCGCTAAGCCTGACCACTAGTCAAGCGAGCTGCATTAGCAAAATACTGTTTACTACCCAACAAACTTATCTGACTTGCCATCCGCTATGAGGCAGGCGACCATTATTGACTATTTGCCCGATTGCCCTGGAGCCTGGGAATGTCGACTGCCCGTTTTTCCCCTTTTGAGTTGTTGCTGCTCCATAGCCGCAACCAGGTGGATACGGCCATTTTGCTGCTGCTGGCCTGGCTATTGGTGCAGCGCCAGCCAATCAGTGAAGGCCAGCGGCGTCGCCGTCTGGCACAGGTAAGCGCGCATTTTCAACACGGCCATGAGCTTGGTCCTGTTATGCAGATTGCCCAACAACAGGATCTTGAGGCTATTCAGCTGGCGGCTGAAATTGTCCATAAGGAATGCTCGCCCGCTCGTCGCCTGAACATAATTCAACACGCGATTGTCCTTGCTGGCGACAACGGTAAGCTATGCCATGCCAATCACTATATTCTGCGTTTTCTGGCCGATCTGTTGGGCATCTCACCAGATGCACTGGCAACCCTATTTCTGGAGCTGACAGGTTTAAAGCTGGAAGCACCAGCGGACTTAAGCACCCAGGCATATTGGCTCCAGCACGATCCACACTATGAAGAACGCAAGCGCCAGGAGCAGGCAGACGCTGATAAAGCACGTGCGCAGGCGGAAGCAGAAGCTCAACAGCAGCAACACAAAAAACGTGAAGAGAAGCAGCGCAGGCGCCAGGAGCAGGAAGACCGAAAAGCCAAGGCTCGCGCGCAGCGAGAAAAGGCCCAGCAGGAAAAAAACCGGCAGGAAAAAGCCAACGCAGGATGGACAAATCGCCAGTATGAAGATGCTCAGCGAGACCACCAGCGGCGTCAACAACAAGAAAGTCAGCAACACCAGCAACGATCGACTGACCGATCAGCGCGAGCTTTGGCAGTGCTCGGGCTTAGTCTAGGGGCCAGCCGCCAGGATATACGACGCGCCTACCGCAAAATGGCTCAGCTGCATCATCCAGACCGCTTCTTTTCAAAAAGTGACCACCAGGTGGCGTTAGCGTCAGCACGCTTTCAGCGCATTAAAAGTGCTTATGATTACCTGATGCAGCGAGACTGAATCGCCATACTTGACGTACTGCACGGCCTGGCAGCAACATAAGTTACCGCAAGCAAATCGATTAAGACGGATATTGTTCCTTTCATGCGTGATCTTTACCAACGCCTTGATCTACCACCCGACGCTTCCCATCAGGCGATCGCCGCCGCGATTGAAAAATGTCAGCACAACGCACTGAAGCAGGATGCCTCAGCCGTCCTCGGCATCCTTGAGCACCGCCTTGCCTATGATGAACTTCACGCCACGCTCAATGATATTGGTCGTTTGCGCTCGCGCCTTGGGTTAAGCCACGGTGCTCACTGGCAAGGCAGCGTTGCGAATGATTTTTCGCTGCCACCCGACCAGACGGTTTCCCGTCACGATGACCTCGTTGAGCGAGTCAGCCACGCCGCCACCTTCTACAACCGCTGGCGACGCTGGCGCAGTGTGTGGCTATTGATCGCCACCCTCATAACCGGGGCTGCTGTAGGTCTCATTGCTGGGCTCACCTGGGGTATGGGTTGGTGAGCGTCCTGAGGCATTGAGTGAAGGGCTGCTCGACTCTTTCTGTGAACTTCCTCCAGAATGGCCTTCCATACTGATGCTCATACGTGGAACACCCAGATGGATAGCCTGCTCTTCCATGCGCTGCTTAAGCAGTAAGTTAAAGGCCCGTGACACATCCCACTGCATTTCAGGCGCGGTTTTAAAACGCATGCGCAAAATAGGGCAACCTTCCTCAAAGGAGTGAACCCCCTGCATTTCCAGCGGTGACCAGATGTAATGGCGCATCATCGGGTCCTGACGTAACGCGAGCGCCGTTTCATGCATGAGGTCAATGGCATCATCGATTTTCATATCGTAGGGGATGCGTATCTTCATCAGCGCAATGCCGAACTGTCGAGACATGTTATGAATCGAACTAATCCGGCTAAAGGTGATGATATGAACAACGCCATCCAGATCGCGCAGGCGCACAGTCCGCAAGGTCAGCCCTTCGACAGTCCCCATATGCCCATTGATCTGAACGAAGTCATCGACCGCTAATGAATCTTCAATCACGATAAAAATACCGGTGATCAAATCCTGCACCAGGGTTTGTGCGCCAAAACCAATCGCCAGACCAATGACACCAGCACCCGCCAGCAGCGGGGTAACGTTAACCCCCAGATTGGCAAGACCGGCAATCCCGGCAATAATCAAAATCGTGACCAGAACCACATTGCGAATCATTGGGGTAATGGTTTGGGCACGTGCCTGATTAACGCGACGCCCCCGCGACCCCGCTGAGCTGATCAAGGCGCGCTGAATCGCCGTATCCGCAAAAATCCATACCAGCCAGGCAAGCAGCACGGTCGCCCCAAGGCTTATCAGCGCCTCACCGATACCCGCACTCGCCAACCCTTGCTGACCTACCCCGAAAAGAGAACTGCCCCACACCTGCATGAAAAGTTCAGCAAAGATCACCCAGGAGACAATGTGCCCGAGAACAAACCCGAAGCGCTCCAAGCGCTTACGGTACTGGCTGGTGCGTCGCCGATGACGGTGTTGCCCCAACCGTTCAGCATGGCGCCTTAATAGCCCGGTAACCACCAGCGTTAGCACCAGCAGGCTGGCGGACACAATTGACCTTGCCAATGCTGTTTTGACATCACCGACGGAAATAAAGATCGCCAGCAGGGAGCCAAACACCAATAACTGGGCAGGAATATGCCAGAGCCCACCCAGCGCACGACTGATTTCTACTGCGGTACTGGCATCACGGCGTAAATGATAGGGTCGATTGCGGATCAGATGGCGCACGGGCCGCTTAAATTTGAAGACAAACCGTGCGGCCAGCAGTGCTGCCAGAATATTGGCAAAAATAGAGATCAGGCTCGATAGCTCTTCGCCCAACATTGTGGCTAAACGATTCGAATTAACCGCGTCCCCCAGCGCTATCAGAGCACCGATCAAAAACAGCCCGCGCAGCGCACGTTGCTGCAATAGGCGCACTGCCGTAAAGCGGTGCCCACGGCTGAAAAAAGCAATGACCGTTTCAAACACCACGGATAACGCGCGCCCACACAAACACACATAGGCCAGCACCAGCGCCGCGGTTCGCCCGGCATTTTCCGGCAGCAGCTGCCCCAACCCCAGCACTACCGCAAAGGAAAGCATCCAAGGCAGCATACGGCGTAGAAAATGCACGCACATTAACCAACCTTTAGGGTCGCGCGGCAAATCGTGAGGCCACTTTTTACGCGTGGCGATCAGGCGCCCGACGGCAATCATCACGATCAGCAGGATCGCCCAGACAGCCGCTAACAACAGGCCATCAGCCGCTTTTTTGGCGAGCTCACCGCCGCTGGCACTGTTTCCCAGCTGTTTAAGATCTTCAAGCCCTTCGGTGAGATGCTGAGCCCATTTTTCCTGGGGCGAGCCACCCACCTGTGCCTGCTCACCAATATCAGTCAGCGTTTCCGCCAACGCCCCCAATAGCCCCTGGCGGTTAATCACCTCTTCCTGCGTGGCAGCGTTGGCCGTTTGCAATTCCTTTAGCGATGTCAGCAGTTGTTGTCGCTGCTCATCATTTTCCAGTAGCGTGACCACATCATCCAGAGAACGCTGAAACTCTTCGCGGCTGACCTCTTCTTGCTGGGTATCACCACCACCCAGCCCTGGAATCGAAAGCATCTGGGCCTGCAATGTCGACATCATCAGACCGATCACAACAACGCCGATCATGACAGCCAGCTGGGCCATTATTCTGTGCAGTCGCACGCATTTCTCCTAACGGGTAGAAACTTAGACGAAGACAACCGGAAGCATTCCGCGCTCCATCAAGGTGTATGATAGGCTGAAGCAACCGTTTGTTCAGCTCACAGGACGAAGTGATGACATTAAAGGCACCACCGATAGGCGCTAATGACGAAAACCAGACACGCCGTGTTGGTGTTGAAGTTGAGTTTGCTGGCTTACCGCCACGCGATACTGCCAAACTTGTGTGTGAGCTTTTCGGTGGCACTATACAGGTTGATAGCCCACATCGCCTGCGCGTGTGCGAGACGCGCTGGGGAGCGTTCGGTATTGAGCTTGATACTCAGTATGCGCACCCTGACGAGCGTATCATTCACGACAGTGAACTACTTGATACTGAATGGGCACGCCAACAACATCAGTTCAGGGTTGAATTTCACCAGAAAACCCGCGAGCTGATCGGCGATATGGTGACCGGGCTCGTGCCAACGGAAATCGTCTGCCCCCCCATCCCCTGGGATGAGCTGGAAGAACTTGACCGGCTGTTTGATGGGCTTCGCGAGCACGGCGCCAAAGGCACCGAAGCCAGCCTGCTCTACGGGTTTGGTTTGCACCTCAACCCAGAGGTGGCACACAAAGATGCTACGTACCTGCTCTCCATCCTGCGCGCTTACCTGTTACTCGCGGCCTGGTTACGTGAAGACATCAAGATCGACATTACCCGGGAAGTTTTGCCGCATGCCAACCCCTTCCCCAAAGAGTATGCGCTGAAAATACTGGATATGAGCTATGAGCCCGATCTTGACACCTTGATCGATGATTATCTTTATTATAATCCAACGCGCAACCGTGAGCTGGACATGCTGCCTCTGTTTGCCCATTTACGCCCCGAGCACACCAACAAGCTGTTGCACAGCAAACTGACCAAGGCGCGCCCGACCTTCCATTACCGGCTACCCAATGCTCAGCTCTCCGAGCCAGGCTGGGGGTCGGTCAATGAATGGAATCGCTGGGTGGAGGTCGAAGCGCTGGCCGCTGACCATCAGGCACTGGAGAAACGTTGTCTGGCTTACATTGCCGACCATCAGCGCCCTTTCTACCGTCGCTGGGCAGATAAACTGCAACACTGGTGGCAGAAACGCCGCCAAGGCTAAGCATCGCTATCACACCGACGTTTTATCATTTTTGCACCATTGACAGGATATTTTGTTAAATGCCGCGCCCCTTGATAGGTATTACCACTTCTGACCATAAAAGTCGGCTTGCCTGGTGCTTCGACTGGTTTGCCGTATGGCGACATGGCGGTCGCCCGGTAAGGCTGTCGCCAACCCGCCCCCAACCGACCAATCTGGATGGGCTGATTATCGGTGGCGGCGATGATATTCAGGCACATCTTTACGATGCCGAAGTACAGTTCGATGTGCGAGTGGATCCGGAACGCGACGAACTGGAACTGGCATTACTGGAGCGCTTTATTCCGCGTGGCACCCCGGTACTGGGTATCTGTCGTGGCGCGCAGTTGATCAATGTTCATCTGGGCGGCACGCTGGACCCGGACATTCATACCACTCATGAAGGCCTCAAACGTCGGCGCACCGTTTTACCCCGCAAAACCGTGGATATCGTCGGCGATAGCCAATTGCATCGGTTACTGGGCGTCACCTGGTGTCGCGTTAACAGCTTGCATCATCAGGCTGTCAACGACGCTGGCAGAGGGATTGAAATTGTTGCCCGCGACCGCGACGGCCTGGTGCAAGGTATCGAATCGCGTGAGCATGACTTTCTGATCGGCGTTCAGTGGCATCCGGAGTGGCTGATTTTCAACCGCCCCCAACAGCGCCTGATTCTGGCGCTGATCGAGGCGGCCAGACGCCAGCCATCGCAGACGTGATTGCCGACGGATTATTTTAACACGGCCAATGCCGCCTCATAGTCTGGCTCATCCTTGAGTTCGGCCACCAGCTCGCTATGCAACACTTTATCGTCAGCATCCAGCACGACCACCGCACGGGCACACAGCCCTTCCATCGCATTACCATGGAAGGCAACGCCCCAGGCTTCTAAAAATTCTGGATGGCGGAAGGTAGAAAGCGTATTGACGTTGTCCAGGCCTTCAGCACCACAGAAACGCTTGGCCGCAAACGGCAAATCTGCCGACACCACCAATACCACGGTGTCGGGCAGAGAGGAGGCTAGTTCATTGAAACGTCGTGTTGACATGGCGCAGGTCGGCGTATCGACACTGGGGATGATGTTAAGTACCTTACGTTTTCCAGCAAAATCCTTAAGCGTTACATCTTTAAGGTCGACATTGGTCAAGGTTAGCGAGGGAGCCGTCTGGCCTTTGCTCGGCACATTGCCCTTAACGTCCATTGGCTCACCGCCGCGAGTGATCTGTGGCATGCTTAACTCCTTTGTTGGTTAAAACCTGTTGGCTTAAACCTGTTGGTTTAGACTTGTTGGCTTAGGCTCGGCTCAGACCTCTGCCTGAGCCGTTAAAAAACACGTATCTCTTGTGGAATCATACCAAGGAACCTTCATGCCCTCACAGGCTCCTGTCAAACTTGTGATTGTCAAAACCGGTGATGCCTTTCCGGATGTCGTGGAAGCTCACGGTGATTTCGAGCAGTTCTTTCAACGCCAGATCATGACGGCTTTGCCACCAGGTGTGGTGCTTGACATCATTAATGCACACCACGAACCCACTCTGCCCGAACCAGCCACCCTAGCTGGCATTATGATTACCGGTTCACACAGTATGGTGAGCGATGCTGAGCCCTGGAGTGAGCGGTTAAAGCCCTGGCTACAGCAAGCGTTCAAGGCCAGGGTTCCCATGCTTGGCGTGTGCTATGGCCATCAACTGATGGCCTCTGCCTTTGGCGGCCTAAGCGGTTATCACCCAGCGGGACGCGAATCCGGCACCTTCCGTGTTGAGCTGACATCTGAAGGCCAGGAGGACGCCTTGTTCGGGCAACTCCCCAAGGCCTTTGATGCCCACCTCACCCACGCACAATCCGTGCTTGAGAAACCCGACGGTGCATCCGTATTAGCGGTCAATGCACATGATCCCCATCAGGCGTTGCGCTATGGCTCGCGTCAATGGAGCGTACAGTTCCATCCCGAGTTTACTCCACCGGTCATGCGTGCTTATCTGGATCATCAGGTAGAGGCGCTAAGTACGCAAGGGCAGAATGTCGAGGCGCTGCGTCAGGCCATAAGAGAAACACCCGAAGCAACACAGCTGTTAACGCGTTTTTTAGCATTTCTTGCATAACCGCCGATGCTGCCAGGCGCGCCATGCCTGGCGCAAACAAAAACGCCCCCGCACTTAACAGTGCGGGGGCGTTTGGCCTAAACGAAGCGGTTATCAGGCCGTTTCGCGACGGTTTACCGGTGCGTTGCCGTCCTGACGACGACGCGGCGCACGTTCTGGTGCGCTGTCTTCGCTGATTTCCAGCGGGCGACCGGCGACACGAGCACGAGCCATCTTGGCTAGGATGGTGCCCGGGAGGCCACTTGGCAGCTCAACCACAGAGAAGGCATTGCGAATATCGATACGGCCGATACGCGCCCCTTCGATGCCGCCTTCATTGGCCAGCGCACCGACCAGCTGACCCGGCTTGACGCCATCTTTATGGCCAACCGATACACGATAACGCGTCATGCCTTCTGACGGGGTGCGCTCGCGACGTGGGCCACCACGGCTGTCGCTGCTGCCACTGGTACGTTCACGCGGAGCACGCTCTTTGCGCGGCGCCTGTAAACGACCAATCGGTGCTTCATCCGCACGCGCCATGGCAGAAAAGGCACAAGCCAACTCAATCGGGTCGTAACCTTCTTCAACCAGACGCTCAACCAGGGCACGCTGCTCTTCAGCGCCTTTGGTCAGCGCAGCAATGACGCGCTGATGGAAGGCTTCGTCGCGATGAGCGCGGATAGCAGCTTCATCCGGCAATGGCATCTCGGACATTTTCTGACCGGTAGCCTGTTCAACCCAGCCAATCTTGCGGGCTTCACGGAAACCAGCGAAGGTAATCGCAATACCACTGCGTCCAGCACGGCCGGTACGCCCGATGCGGTGCGTGTAGGCTTCGGAATCCTGCGGCAGATCATAATTGATGATGTGGGTGATACGCGGCACATCCAGGCCACGCGCGGCCACATCAGTCGCAATCAGGACATCGATCTTGCTGCGTTTGAGGCGCGTAATAGTGCGCTCACGCAGGCTTTGATCGAGATCGCCCGACAAGCCAGCGGCATTGACACCACGCGCCGTCAGCTGCTCAACGAGCGTCGTACAGGCGGCACGGGTACGCACGAAGACGATCGCCGCGTCTACCGGTTCAACTTCAAGAATACGTGCCAACGCTTCCAGCTTGGCACCACCGTCAACACGCACAACGCGCTGCTCGATGTTCTCACCGGTTGTGGTACGCGATTCAATCGACACCTTGACCGGGTCAACCAGATAACGGTTAACAATGCGTTCGATTTCTGTCGGCAGCGTTGCCGAGAAGAAAACACGTTGGGCATCTTTCGGGGTGTCCGCAACCACGCGCTTAACGTCGTCAATAAAGCCCATACGCAGCATTTCATCAGCTTCGTCCAGCACCAGTGCCGACAAGCCGTTAAGCTTGAGACTGCCACGGTCGAGGTGATCAATGATACGGCCCGGCGTGCCCACAACAACATGTGCGCCACGCTTTAGCGCCTGCATTTGTTCGCGGTATTCCATGCCACCACACAGAATAGCCACTTCCAGGCCTTTCAGATTCTGGCCATAGCTTGAGAAGGACGCAGCAACCTGCTGTGCCAGCTCACGGGTTGGCGCCATCACCAGCACCTGTGGTTCGCGACGCGTCAGATCCAGACGTGATAGCAGCGGCAACGCAAACGCGGCCGTTTTACCAGTACCCGTCTGGGCTTGACCCAGCATATCGCGGCCTTCAAGCAGCGCAGGAATCGTTTGCACCTGAATCGGTGACGGCGTTTCATAACCGAGAGTTTCAACAGCAGACAGAACGGCAGGCAACAGGGCCAGATCGCCAAAAACTGGCGAGGCGACAGAAGTCGTGGTCATTAATCACACCTTGGTAGGCCGATATAAACGGCAAAAAAACATCAATAGCGTCTCTGACTCGGTGACGAGCAAAACTCGAATCATGCCGCCTGTCTGCTTCGTGGCAGAAGGCGTTATAGGGAGTCGGAGACGCCGGTCGCACCTAGCATTGACAGTCAAAACCAGCTTGGCAGGCTGACTGCTGTGGCGACCTTCTGCGCCAACTATGTGAAACAGACGTTGAGTCTGTTCAGTGGCGCGCCATCTTCACACATCAATGAGCGCTCTCAAGGAGGCTCTGCGCTAGCCTGAATAACATGATTCAGGCATTCGTCATGATGGAGGGGTCAACACATGCGAGGAAGACATATACTATCATCGGACTGACCGTTTGGCCAGCCCTATTCATTTACCTACTTATTCATTTACCTACTTATCAGCTGGACTGCCAGACGCCCTTCCCGGCCAGCCGATCCCGGTCATGGGGGCGGTCAAGATTCAGCAAAGGGCCCGCCGGAACGATACGCGTCGGATTGATCATCTCGTGGCTGTAATAATAGTGGCGTTTAATGTGGTCCATGTTGACCGTTTCAGCCACTCCCGGCCACTGATAGATTTCGCGCAGATAATTAGCAAGATTGGGGTAATCTTCAATCCGCTTGTAATTACATTTGAAATGGCCGTAATAGACCGCATCAAAACGCACCAGTGTGGTAAACAGACGTATATCGGCTTCTGTCAACCATTCGCCCGCCAGGTAACGCTGCTGGCTTAAGCGTTGCTCCATTCGCTCCAGAGACTCGAAAAGCGCTGCCACATGCTTTTCATAGACCGCCTGGTCGGTGGCAAAACCGGTTTTATAGACACCATTATTGATATGCTCATAAACATCGGCATTAACCGTATCAATGTCTTTCTGCAGTTCCGCCGGGTATAAATCCAGACGGTTACCGGTAATCGCATCAAACCCACGATTCAATATGCGTAACAGGTCAGCCGATTCGTTACTGACAATCACACGGCGTTCTTTATCCCACAGAACCGGCACGGTAACGCGACCTGTGTAGTGAGGATCCGTCAGCGTATAAAGCTCACGATGGAACTGAGCATTATTGATAGGATCGCCACTTGAGCCTTCGCTTTGCTCATAGGTCCATCCCTGGTCCAGCATCAAGGGGCTGACGTTGGAAACCCCAATCACATCGTCAAGACCTTTAAGGGAACGCATGATAAGCACGCGATGCGCCCAAGGGCAGGCAAGTGAAACGTATAGATGATAGCGGCCACTCTCTGCCGGATGGCTGGTAACCCCGTCAGGCGCGTGATCGCCTACCCAGTCTCGCAATTGGGCGGACTCACGAACAAACTCACCACCATTTTTGTCGGTATCGTACCACTGATCCTGCCAGTTACCGTTGACCAAAAGTCCCATAAAAAATGCCTCCTTAATATTCAGGTAGCGCGGAGAATACTCTTTCAAAGATACAATGAAAGTTGTCAGCCTCAGCGCTGCATGACCGGCAGCATATCAATGATAACTTATACAACAAGCGTATCTTTTACGTTGAAGCATTCGATTGCATCGAATTATCGGGCACGCATTCAGCGACCGCCTGCTTGAGCGCTCTTGCCATGGCATGGGCAGCAGGTCCCGCCCGATCACGATCACGAAATATCATCTGGATAGGGACTTCACGTATCGCGCCAGCATTGAGCGGGAGTGGCTTGAGGCGTTTGGCCGCCAGGTCATCGGCAATTCGCGCTTCCGGCAACCAGGCAAACCCTAATCCTCGCTTCACCATGTCCAAGGAAGTATTCAAGTGCCCGACGGTCCAGCGCTGCTCCGCTTTCAACCAGCCGGCATTGGCAGACTGCCTCAGGGCGCTATCCCGAACCACCAGCTGGCGGTATTGCGCCAGATCACGAAGATCCAGTGTTCGCCCGAGCTGGTGCAGCGCATGGTCTGGGTGCGCGACCGCGATAAAACGCGCGCTCAGCAATGGTTCGCCCAGAAACCCTTGTGCTTCCAACCCCGAAATCACCAGATCGGCACGGGCGTCATAAAGCATTTCGATACCACCGTTAAGCACGCTTTCATGTAGCTGCACACGGACCTGTGGATACTCAGCAGAGAATTGCTCCAGCGCTCGTGCTTGCGCCGCTTCAGGGAAGGTTTGGTCAATGGCAATAACAACTTCAGCTTCAAGCCCGGTGGCAAGGCTGGCGGCAACATCTTCCAGAGATGCCGCACTTTCGATTAACTGGCGTGCCCGACGCAGCAGCAATTCACCGGCTTCCGTCAGGCGTACCTGCCGCCCGACAGGCTCAAGCACCTGTACACCCAACTGTTCTTCCAGTTTGTGAACGGCATGATTAAGCGTTGACGGACTTTTATGGATGGCTTCCGCCGCACGGGCAAATCCCCCGTGGTCGACAACAGCCGCCAGCATCTGCCATTGGGCAAGCGTGACTCGTGACATTTCGAATTCCTCGACGCGTTACCGCATAACTTTGCGCTTAATTTTCGAAAACTCGCACTCAAAAAACTTGCACTAGAATGCCATTAAATCCATCCAATTGCTGATTTGACACGTCGAATCCAACAAAAGATCAGTATTATCATGCAACAACATTACCATCGCGCGCGAAGACAACGCCGTGGATGACAGTGATTGACTGGCAGTTAACTGACGCTTGCCCACCTTCGCCCAATTAACATTCCTTTAAGTTATTGTTGTGATTTTTCATCCACCTACCTGTTAAAGTGTGGTGACTATACTGAGTAGCGTAAACGACGCGGTTCAGGGCGTTAACATCCGTCCAGTGGCTTTTCAGCCCTGGCGAAGCTTATTTTTGTGTATATTTATACAGTCTATCCACTCAGCCTTTCATGGGGTAGAGTTATCCATCGATTACTATTTTTAATGTTACTTTTTACTGAATTCGGTGGTTAATTGACCCATGCTGCGAATACTTCATTCGCTGCCTCGCACCCATAAGTTATTGTTATTACCAGTGGCCACTATGGTCACGGTGCTGGGCACACAAAAGTTACTGACGCTTTATCAGGATTACCAGACACCGCACTCTCCTTCCGAGAGTGTCTATTTTCCCCTCTCTGAAAATACGCCTTCCCGCCTTCCTTCGCTGTATGAAGAAAGAGCACCTGTCGCAAACGCTATTGACAAAGCCTCACGGGCCATCAGCCTTACACGTCATACGCAATCCTCAAATGATTCGTCATCGATAGAAATGCTCGACCTTGGCGTTATTAATCTTGATGTTATCAATAGTGCTGACGCGACGGCTGATGACAAGGCAACCCAAACGGTTGCGACAAATGCCAGTGAAACGAATGACCCTGCGACAGACAGCGTTGCAACAAGCAACCTCACGTCTGAATCACTGGCAAAGTCTGAATCGCAGACAGCGCCAGAAGAGTCTCAGCGTAACATCGAACCGGTTCTGAACGACGCCGCATTGCATATCGCGATCGTCGTCGGCACGATCGGTCAGGGCATGCTGGATTCCGTTAATGACCCTTCCGAGCATTTAGCAAATCTGGCTGCAGACAATGACGACGAGATCACCTCAGAAGATCTAGTGGCAGATGCTACCTCCTACGAGGATTACGATATTGAGCTGATGGACACTGGTTCCTACCTCGATTTCGAATTGGCCGTTGAGAAACCTTACGTTCCTGAATGGCAGACGTATGTTATCAACCCCGGTGAAGTCTTTACGGTTGTCGCCCAGGAAAAATTAAGCATGGGCTATAGCGAAGTGCTTGCACTTCTTGATGACCTGCCTGACAAACGCATTGTCGAACAATGGAGAGCCGGTCAGTCTTTTGAATACAAGCTGGACGAACAGGGCCAGCTACTGACTCTCAAGATGATGCAGAACCGGCGTGACGGCATCCTAGTTGAACGCGGTGAAGAGCACCTCGACGTTACCGTCATCGAACGCCAGGGAGAACCGGTTCAGCGTCTTTATGCCGGTACGCTAAGCGGTAGTTTTGCCCGTTCTGCACAGTCAACGGGGCTTGGCAGCAACCTTGTCACGGAAGTCACCCAACTGCTTGAAAAGAAATACGACTTCCGCAACGACAGTCGCCGGGGCGATAGCTTTCAGGTACTGGTTGAATCCGACATGATTGACGGCTATGCCTTTGATTCCCGCGTGCTCGCCATCCGTTACGAAGGCGAGCGCATGGATCTCACTCTGGTTCGCAATCAATCCGACGACAAATTCTACACAGCCGCTGGTGGCAGCTTAGACCCGTCTTTTTCGCGATATCCCTTTGAAGGTAGCTATCGCCTGAGCTCGCATTTCAACCCGCGCCGCAGACACCCTGTCACCGGGCGGGTTTCACCACATAACGGCACTGACTTTGCCATGCCGATCGGCTCTTCCATTGTCGCACCCGCAAGCGGCCGCGTTGAACGCGTGGATTATCACAGTGCCGCTGGGCGTTATATTGTCATCACCCACGACAACGGTTATCGCACACGTTATCTGCACCTGTCTCGCGCACTTGTGAATACTGGAGACAATGTGGAAATGGGCGACCAGATTGCTTTGTCAGGCAATACCGGACGGAGTACCGGGCCGCATTTGCATTATGAAGTCCATGTTAATAACGCGCCGGTCAACGCCATGAAGGTGGATCTGCCCGAAAACACCAGCCTGGACGGCAATGCGCTAGTTGCCTTCCAGCGTCAGGCGGCTCCTGTACTTGCCGCACTGGATAGCGGTGAAACGGGCAACATCAGCGTTGCATCTTATTCGTCGTCAGAAGATGATGAGGAAGACGAATAAGCGACTTCAAGGTCGTTAATTGCAAAGTTGTTATTAATTACGTTGCCGTTAATTAATATCGCTGCATAAAAAAACGCCATCAGCAGGTTATCTGCTGATGGCGTTTTTTCTGTTGATAGTGTTTTTGTAGGCTCAGGATTCTACTCGGTCCAGCGCGCGCAATACGCCTTGGTCTCGTTGATAAATATCTTCCCTGAATGTTACCTGCCCTTGTACATCCGGCCATGCGGTCAGGTAATGCAGTGCGACAGGAATACGCTGTGGCAGGTTAATCTGGATATCGCTGCGCGATGAGCGCTTAAGCGCCGGGAACTGGTATTTGCTGCCCGTGTCATCCAGCAGCATCGACGCCAGCTCTTCGACACCTTCCACCCTGACACAACCTGAACTGAGCGCACGCTGATCGCGGCCAAACAGCCCTCTCGATGGTGTGTCATGAAGGTAAATCATTTCGCTGTTGGGAAAGCGGATCACGACACTCCCAAGCGGGTTCGAACTACCGGCTGCCTGACGAATCATGATGTTGCCCGGCGAGTTCCAATTAATGGACGATGCTGACAGCCGCTTGCCTTCAAAATCAACCACATGCATATTGCGACGTGCCAGATAGCCGGGGTCGCGGCGCAGGCGCGGTAAAACATCTTCCCGCATTATTGTCGGCGGTAATGTCCACGACGGATTGACGGTCAGATGCGTCACCTGTGAATGGATCACTGGCGTTTCGCGCTTGGCTGAACCCACCACTACCCGCGAGCGCCACTCCTCCCCCGAGGGGCGAACATACACCATGGAGTAGCCAGCGAGATCCACCCACAACCTTGGTTCCTGCTCAAATACCGGCTGTATCCAGCGTGCTCGCTCAAGATTAATGCGTAGCTGATCGATGCGCGTAGAAACGGAGGCATTAAGCGCCTGACGGGTGTTATTACCCACAATGCCATCGTCCTCAAGCAGATGACGACGCTGAAACCGTTTGACGGCCATGTCCAGCTCGCTATCAAAGACATCCAGAGACGACCCTTTTTCAAGGCCGAGTTCGGGGTATGCCTCTGCTTGCCCAGGAAGCAATCCGGGCTCCCCCCAATATGTCAGCCGTTGACGCAGAGCCATCACATCATCGTGCTGATCGCCCAGACGCAGCGATGCGTCACGCAAGGGAAATAGCGCCACGCTACCCTGCTGCTCCATGGCACGGTAGTCCGCAAGTGCCTGGCGCAACTGCTGGTAATGCGCTTGAGCAGGACGAGCCAGGTCAAACGCTGCGGCCACATCGTCCTCCATCAGCCTCGCCGCAATCTCTGCAAGCGGTAACGGTTGGCTTTCAGGGCCATCCCAGCGGGGGTTCAACGCACGCGGGTCAAGTTTGCCATTCTGCAGGTGAGTCAGTGCTGTTAGAAGCTGCTGGGTGGCATCAAGGTCAAACGCCGCCTTGCCAGCGCGATCTGTGGAACGGCTTGCCCGGTACTCTTCCATCAGGCTGCCCACGGCATAGTCCGACGGCGTCAAACCATCGGCTGAGAGTTGCTCCAACGCGTCGACCAAGGCATTCACACGACGTTCGCTGTGCCATAAAAACGCCAAATTGACCTGATCATAAAATGCGTTGAGCAGACTACTTTCATCTCGGCGCTGCAAAGCTTCATGAATCGCCGGGTCACCCACGGCTTCCGGCGTCGTTTCAACCGTTTCAACCGTTTCAACCGCTGCGGACTCCAGCAATAACGCATCGGCAAAAGCTATTTCCATGCTCTCATCGTCAGCAATAGCGAAAAGCGGTGCTCCTAACGCTAGCGTCAGACATACGCTGAGCGGCCACTGCCGTCCGACTATTGCCAAACGTCGTATTGATCTTGTCTCGTTCATCGCCCCTCCTTGCGTTATTATCCCAGATGATCTGTTTTGGCCTTTTCTTTCGCTTAAGCAAGTTGGGCTTGCTGGAGTTATCAATCTGAACCTATCCGCACAGGACCTTAAAATAATGCTTCCACCCAAGATAGCAACTTTGCTAATAAGCTTACCTCTTACTTTCTTGACGATACCAGTTTATGCGGCGAACTTCTTTGCCGATAGCGGCGCCACTCCACCTCCAGGCACATCGCTACTACATCACCAGCTTAAACAGCTGGCACCCCAGGCTACACCTGACGCATTGCGCATGGCCGCTCAGGCACTCAGCTGTGCCGACCCCGACGCAGAACGCCTGGCAGTCATTGACTATTCACTACCGTCCTCGCAGCCTCGGATGTGGGTATTTGATCTCCAACAGCATGAATTACTGTTCGAAGAACTGGTGTCCCACGGCCAAGGGTCCGGTGACGCACTTGCCGAGGTTTTTTCCAACACGCCTGACAGTCATCAAACCAGCCTTGGCCTGTTTCGCACCATGAACAGTTATTATGGCAGTAATGGTTACTCTCTGCGCCTGGAAGGGCTGGAACCTGAGGTTAATGATCTTGCTTATGAACGCGCCATTGTCATTCACGGTGCCGACTATGTCAGTGAAGACTTTATTACCCAGACCGGCCGGTTAGGCAGAAGCCACGGCTGCCCTGCCGTGCGAACCGCCGTAACCTATCCATTGATCAACAGCATCAAGGAAGAACAGTACGTGTTTGCCTACTCGCCGGACCCTGAATTTCTGGCGCAATCCACCTACCTGAACTGCAACCGCGATACTCAGGTGGCACGTCGGTGAACTCAAAACCCGCGCAGTAGAAAGCCGCTCATTGAGCGGCTTTTTTGTGGCTAAGCACTTGTGACTGAGCACTTGTGGCTAAGGCACTTATGACTGAGAGTTTGTAAATTGAGTACTTGTAATTAAGTGCGTTAAAACGTTTCCCAATCTTCCTCTTCCTGGTGGCTGCGGCGGCCACGGGGTGTTGAGCCTGCGACTTGCTGCTGGCGCTGCGGGGAGTGCCCAGCCGGAAGCGCTGCCGGTGTACTGCTTAAGCCTGCAGGCATATCACCCAACACAAAGGCGTCCAGCAGGCGCGATAAGTGCTCGGCACCTTCACGCAGTTTTTGTGCAGCCATTGAGCTTTCCTGCACCATCGAGGCATTCTGCTGCGTCATTGAGTCCATTTCTGCCACCGCCGTATTGATCTCACCAACGCCGGCATTCTGCTCTCTCGCACCCGCGCTGATTTCCGCAATCACATCGGTCACACGCGTCACACTCTGCATAATATCCTGCATGGTGGCGCCGGCGTCACGAACCAGCCCGCTGCCTTCCTGTGTGTGCTTCATCGAGCTATCAATCAGGGTACGGATTTCGCTTGATGCATCACTGGAACGACTGGCCAGCTTTCTGACTTCTTCGGCCACCACGGCAAAACCACGGCCATGCTCGCCCGCTCGCGCCGCCTCAACAGAGGCATTAAGTGCCAGAATATTGGTCTGAAAGGCGATGGAATCGATCATGCTGATGATTTCACCAATCTGCGTCGCCGATTCGTTGATCGCTCCCATGGTGCTTTCGACGCGCTGCATGGCATTACCCCCCTGCCGCGCAACTTCCAATGCGCTCTGCGACAGCTGTGAAGCCTGCTCAGCGGCCTGTGTCGTATGCTGGACAGTGGATGTTATCTCTTCCATGGAAGATGACGTTTGCTGAAGATTGGCGGCCGACTGCTCCGTACGGGTGGCAAGTTCATTGGTGCCGCTGTCAATCTCCTGCGCCGCATTCAATACCGTACGCGAGGTCGAATGCACATCTTTAAGGGTCGTTTGCATGCGCTCAACAAACGCATTGAACTGGCGGGCAAGATTACCGACTTCATCATAGGTTTCCACGGCAAGCCGTTTTGTCAGATCCGCCTCGCCGGTGGCCACATCATACATGGCTGACGCCGCACGACGCACCGGACGTAAGGCGCGGTGCACCAGATAAGCGGAAACAAAACCGACAGCAATCAATATCAGCAGCGTCACGCCAATTTTAACGAATAGGTCATGTTTAAATTCCTGCCATGCCAACGCTTCCACCTCGGCAAGACCAGCGTCAATATCGCTAAGATAGATGCCCGTACCGATCATCCAGTCCCACTCGGGAATGGCAACCGCCATGGAATGTTTGGCCTCGGTTTCGCCGGTGGCAGGGTTAATCCACTGGTAGTCATAAAACTGCTCATTACCGCTACGCGCCCGTTCAATCAGGTCATCCACAAAGGCATTGCCTTCACTATCCTTCATACCTGACATGCTGGTACCGATGCGGCCGGGTGCCGCTGCCAGAGCAATGGCGGTACCATCAAACTCAAAAGCGAAGACATAGTTTTCGTCGCCAAAACGGAAGTTCTGAAGGATATCCTGCGCGCGTTGTTTCGCTTCCTGTTCGGTCAGACGCGTATTTCCCACCAATGGCAGGACGGCATTACGCGCCGACTCAATCAGGTAACGCACAGTTTGCTCGCGTTCTTCCACCAGTAGTTTGCGCTGATCGTCCAGCGTTTCCTGAATGCGCGCAGCAGAATTGCGGGTTTCCAGCACTGACAGCACACAGGCCAGTACCAGCATGGGAACCAGCACAAGAAAGACAATTTTGGTCTGCAAGCTGAACGCAAACCGTGAGCCATGTTTAACAGACATTGTAATTATACTACCCCTTGAGAACTGCCGTGATGCAGCGTGTTACCTTGGTGGTGTGCGCTGCTTGTCGTTAGCGATTTGTCAGGCATTTTTTGTGGCGATGCGAATCAAGCAGGCCATACTTTATGAACAAATGTTTCAAAAAACAATCACTCAGCCTCACATTCAGCCAAGCACGCCTAACGGGCAGTTAGTGGAGCACAGGGGTGGTCCAACCTCACGCAGCGGAATCAGAGAGGGGTTATCAGCGAAGAGGGGTTATCAGCGAGAGGTGTTGGCGTTATTTATCGAAACAGGCCGCAAGACGGCGCTGAGCCTCTTCAGCCCCCATTTCACGCAATCTGGCGATATTCCTGTCCGGAATCCGGCTTGTATCACCGTAATGCTCAATCGCCTGGCTCAGGCTTTCTTCACGCAGCAGATGCACCATGGGATAAGGGGAGCGGTTGGTGTAATTTGCTGCATCGTCCGGCTCTGCATCGGCAAAGCAGTAGTCCGGGTGAAACGTGGCGAGCTGATAGACACCTTCGTAACCCTGGTCAATCAACAACCTGTCCGCTATCTCGACGAAATCCAGATAGTGCTCAAAATCCCTGAACAAGGTTGGGAAGACCAACAGTGTAGTTTCTGTGCTGGCGTGCTCATCCAGCCAGGCCACTTCCATCATCAGCGCTTCCAGCGCCATGGCCATTTTTTTCACCCGCGACACACTCACTCTGACGCTATCACGGTTGACTTCACGCTGAGCAAACGGGCAGATGTTTTCGGCAACAATGACATCGCTGACCCAATGGCGTGTCTGCCGGATGACGTCTTCATCGCTAACTTGCATAACAACCTCAGAATATAAATGC
Organism: Halomonas sp. LS-001; assembly: GCF_052983955.1. Taxonomy (NCBI): domain Bacteria; kingdom Pseudomonadati; phylum Pseudomonadota; class Gammaproteobacteria; order Oceanospirillales; family Halomonadaceae; genus Halomonas; species Halomonas sp. LS-001. The sequence continues at coordinate 1,042,601 of NZ_CM129816.1, read as the reverse complement.
ACCCGCATCGTCACCGCTGGCGCTGTAAGCGTATCTCGCGCATCATACTGTTTTATTTATTCAATAGGCAGCCTTGCTTGAGATGTCGTCTAACCTGATTCCAGTTCCACCCCGCCCTTTTCAGGGTTTTTTTGGCGTTTTCCGCTACAGCCGCAGAGCACTTGCCCTGGTATGGCAAACCTCGCCTCAAATGATGATAGGTCTCGCCCTATGCACGCTGGTAGCCGGTGTGCTGCCTGCCGTTGCCACCTGGGTAGGGCAGTTGATCGTGGATGGGGTGGTCGCCGCCATGGAGTCCTACCAGGCGGGTGGCTCTCTTGCCGAGGTGTTGACGCCCGTGCTCTGGCTGGTGGCGCTGGAAGGCGCGATTATTGCTTTGATCACTCTGGCGCAGCGTGGGCTAAGCGCTCAACAGTCTCTGCTGCGGGCAATGCTGGGCCAGAAAGTCAATGTCATGATTCTCGATAAAGCGGGCACCCTGTCGCTTAGTCAGTTCGAAGACTCTGAACTTTACGACAAACTCACCCGCGCCCGCCGAGAAGCCTCTACTCGCCCGCTGGGGCTGGTGAATAAAACCTTCAGTCTGCTGCAGAATGCCATTTCGCTGGCAAGCTTCGGGGTATTGCTGGTGCAGTTCTCTCCCTGGGCATTGCTGATATTGATTGCCGGGGCCTTACCGGTATTTCTCTCGGAAGCAAAATTTTCCGGCGATGCCTTCCGGCTTTTCCGCTGGCGTTCGCCCCAGTCGCGTATGCAGATGTATCTGGAAACCGTTCTGGCGCGCGAAGACAGTATCAAGGAAGTCAAACTGTTTGGTCTGGAATCCCTTTTTCTACAGCGCTATCGCGACATTTTCACCCGGCTGTTCAAAGAAGAGCGCCTGTTAACCTTACGCCGTGAAATCTGGGGCTTTGCGCTTGGTTTGATTGGCACACTGACTTTTTATTTTGCCTATGGCTGGGTGGTGCTTGAAACGGTGATAGGGGCTTTAACCCTGGGCCAGATGACCATGTACCTGATGGTCTTCAAACAAGGCCAAAGCGCCCTCTCCGCCTGCCTGACATCAATCAGCGGCATGTACGAAGATAACCTCTACCTGTCGAACCTGTATGAGTACCTTGAACAACCGACCGAGCAGGAAAACGGCCAGGTCACCGAAGGCGTTACCCCCGGTGACGGACTGCGCTTCGAGCAGGTCAGCTTTGCTTATCCTGGTGGCAGCAAGGTGCTTCACGATATTTCTCTGCATATAAAACCGGGGGAAAGCCTGGCGTTGGTGGGCGAAAATGGCTCAGGCAAAACAACGCTCATTAAACTCCTGACGCGTCTTTACCACCCGACCCAGGGCCGGGTATTGCTGGATGGTAGCGACTTACGCGAATGGGAAACGACTGCGCTGCGTCGGCGCATTGGCGTGATTTTTCAGGACTTTGTACGCTATCAGCTGCAGGTAGGAGAAAACCTGGGTGTCGGCGATACGCTGGCCTTCAATGACGAACAGCGCTGGACACGCGCCGCTCATCATGGGCTAGCGGATGACTTTATCAATCAAATGCCAGATGGTTATCATACTCAACTGGGCCGCTGGTTCAAAAATGGTCAGGAGCTGTCGGGCGGCCAGTGGCAGAAAATCGCGCTTTCGCGCGCCTACATGCGTGAAAATGCCGATATTCTGGTGCTTGATGAACCCACTGCTGCCATGGATGCGGCCGCAGAAGCGGAAGTCTTTGCGCGCTTTCGGGAACACAGCCGCGATAAAATGACGATTCTGATTTCTCACCGTTTCTCTACCGTGAGAAGTGCCGAACAGATTATCGTCATTGATCAAGGACGCATTATCGAACGCGGCACACATCACGCCCTCCTGGCCAGTAATGGTCGCTATGCCTCTTTGTTTCGATTGCAGGCGAAAGGCTATGAGTAACGGCATATATTAAACGGCTGTCCAGTTGTGCTAAATCGCAATGTCAGGTATAGCTAACCATTGGACACTTTGTTACACACTCAAAACAACCAATTAGGGAGATCCAACGTGAAGATTGGTGCACCCAAGGAGATTGCTTCCGGTGAGGCGCGTGTCGCGCTCACTCCGGAAAGCGCCCTCCAACTCCAAAAGCTTGGACACGACTGTTTTATTGAAACCGGAGCAGGCAAAGCCGCCGGTTTCGATGATTCTGCCTATAAAGACGCCGGCGTTAGCATCATTGAGGGTGCCAAAGCCCTCTGGGACGCAGTTGATACTGTCATCAAGGTGCGGGAACCTTCCGAACAGGAAGCCCACTACCTGCGTGAAGGTCAGACGCTGATCAGCTTCTTCTGGCCTGCCCAGAACGAAGCCATGCTGGAGACCTGCAAGAAACAGGGTGCTTCCGTCATTGCCATGGATATGGTGCCGCGTATTTCACGCGCCCAGAAAATGGATGCCTTGTCTTCCATGGCCAATATCGCCGGTTACCGTGCGGTAATTGAAGCGGGTAATAATTTCGGACGCTTCTTTACCGGCCAGGTGACGGCGGCAGGCAAGATACCGCCCGCGCGCGTGCTGATCGTGGGCGCTGGTGTGGCCGGGCTGGCCGCCATCGGCACCTCGACCTCGCTTGGGGCGATCACGCTGGCCTTCGACGTTCGTCCCGAAGTGGCAGAGCAGATCGAATCGATGGGTGCCGAATTCGTTTTCCTGGATTTCGAAGAAGATGTGGCGGATGGGGCCAAGACAGGCGGCTACGCTGCGCCCTCCAGCCCGGAATTCCGCGAGAAGCAGCTGGAAAAATTCCGCGAACTCGCGCCCGACACCGATATCGTGATCACCACAGCGCTTATTCCGGGTCGTCCCGCACCTAAGCTGTGGACCGAAGACATGGTCCAGATGATGAAGCCGGGGTCGGTCATCATTGACCTGGCAGCCGAAAAAGGTGGCAATTGCGACCTGACCGTGATGGATGAACGTGTTGTCACCGACAATGGCGTGGTCATCATCGGCTATACCGACTTCCCCAGCCGGATGGCGACGCAGGCCTCCACGCTGTATGCCACCAACGTACGCCACATGCTGGCCGACCTGACGCCGGACAAGGACGGCGTAATCAATCACAACATGGAAGACGATGTGATTCGTGGCGCGACGGTGACCCATCAAGGAGAAGTCACCTTCCCGCCGCCGCCCCCAAAAGTGAAGGCGATTGCAGCAGCCAAGCCGAAGGAAAAGGTGAAAGAGCTGACGCAGGAGGAAAAGCGCGCCAAGGAAGTGGCCGCGTTCAAGGCACAGACCAAGCAGCAGGTAACGCTTATTGCCGTGGCGGCGGCGCTGTTGCTGACCGTGGGCCTGGTGGCGCCTGCCAGCTTCATGCAGCATTTCATTGTATTTGTGCTGTCGGTCTTTATCGGCTTCCAGGTGATCTGGAATGTCGCGCATTCGCTACATACGCCGCTGATGGCCGTGACCAACGCCATTTCGTCCATTGTTATCCTGGGCGCGCTGATTCAGATCGGGTCATCCAGCCTCCTGATTACCGTTCTGGCGGCGGCTGGCATCTTTATGGCGTCGATCAATATTTTCGGCGGTTTCCTCGTGACACGGCGCATGCTCGCCATGTTCCAGAAATCGTAAAGCGGGGGATTACAGTATGGAATACGGATTCACGATTGCGACCTATGTGGTCGCGGCAGTTCTTTTTATTCTCTCGCTGGGTGGTCTGTCCGGGCAGGAAAGCGCTAAACGCGCCGTCTGGTACGGCGCTGCCGGCATGGCGATCGCCATTATCGGCACGCTGATCGGGCCGGGGCAAGGGCTTTGGCTGGGATCCCTCGTGCTGATCGCCTTGGGCGCAGCCGTCGGCTACCAACTGGCCACCAAGGTGCAGATGACACAAATGCCCGAACTGGTGGCGATCATGCACAGCCTCGTCGGGCTGGCGGCGGTTATTGTCGGTTTCAATGCCGATATCATGATCAACACCATTGCGGGTATTTACGCAGCCAATGATCTGGTCTTTGGCGCGGTCGGAGCGGACGGGTATACCGCCATCGGCCTGCCACAGGGTATCAGCGACGGGCTGTCGTCTTTCGGTCAGCTTATCGCCAAGAAATCCTCGGTCGAAATCACCATCCTGCAGGTCGAACTGGTGCTGGGCATCTGGATCGGTGCTGTCACCTTTACCGGCTCGGTCGTCGCCTATGGCAAGCTGGCGGGCCGGGTAAATACCGCCGCGCAGAAATTGCCGGGCGGGCATATGCTGAACGCGGCTGCGGCAATCGGGTCTCTGGTGCTGGTGTTTGCTTATCTGGGCGGCGCTGGCAGCTGGACCCTGATCTTGCTGACGCTGCTGGCACTGTTCATCGGCTACCACCTGATCATGGGTATCGGCGGGGCAGACATGCCGGTTGTCGTGTCCATGCTGAACAGCTATTCCGGTTGGGCAGCAGCGGCCATCGGCTTCAGCCTTGGCAATGACCTGCTGATCGTGGTGGGCGCGCTGGTGGGCAGCTCTGGCGCAATCCTGAGCTACATCATGTGCAAGGCCATGAACCGCAGTTTTGTCAGCGTCATCCTCGGTGGCTTTGGTGGCCCCAGCGGCCCGGCGGCGGAAATCGAAGGCGAACAAGTCGCTATTGATGCCAGCGGTGTGGCGGCTGCGCTCAACGATGCCGACAGCGTGGTGATCGTACCGGGTTACGGTATGGCCGTTGCCCAGGCTCAGAATGCGGTGAGTGAGTTGACCCGCAAGCTACGCGCAGCAGGCAAGAACGTGCGCTTTGGTATCCACCCCGTGGCAGGGCGTTTACCGGGACACATGAACGTACTCCTGGCAGAAGCCAAGGTGCCTTACGACATCGTGCTGGAAATGGACGAAATCAATGATGACCTGTCTTCAACCGACGTGGTTATCGTGATTGGCTCCAACGACATCGTTAACCCGGCAGCCCAGGACGACCCGAATAGCCCGATTGCCGGTATGCCGGTACTTGAGGTGTGGAACGCCAAGCAGGTGTTTGTCTGTAAGCGTGGTCAGGGCACCGGTTACTCGGGTATCGAGAACCCGCTGTTCTTCAAGGACAATACACGGATGTTCTATGGCGATGCCAAGTCCACCATCGGATCACTGCTCCCGCAGATCGATTAAGCCTTAACCAGAAAGGCCGTTCGTTAACCGTTCGGCATCTGTAAGCGCCTATAACGCCCCTTCGGGGGCGTTTTTTATTGTCAATAAGCATTAGAAAAATAAAATGCTGCATAGCAACAAAAAAGGTCTATACTGGTTGGGACACCCCCTGGAGGAGTCTCACTATGTCAATACTTATCAGCCACCCTACCTTTGATACCGAGGTTCTTCGCGCCTGGTTACGTCAGGCGGAATACCAAACGGCCCTCACTAATGCATGGATCAGTTATTTCAAAGGATAGCGCTTTATCGCTTTGCTATCGCCATGTACGCCGGATCATTGTCCGGCGTTTTGCTGTCCGGCATACCGGAACGCATACCTTTTTACGGTTAAGAAGATGTTCACACTGGCTTTTTTCGAGTACGTTGCTAAAAGTATTTTTCCAGTTGGTTTCAGCGCATTTCTTGAAAGCAGTTCCCTATAGCTGGTTTCAAGGACTGGTTTCAAGGACTGGTTTCAAGGACTGGTTTCAAGGACTGGTTTCAAGGACTGGTTTCAAGGGCTGGTTTTAAGGACTGGTTTTAAGGACTGGCTGTATGGAATGGTTGTTAGGAATAGTTTAAAGAGCCGCTATCAAGGACTTCTCTTAAACCCAAAGGAGGCTAAATGATTGATCTTCGCAGTGATACCGTCACCCGACCCACTAAAGCTATGTATGCCGCCATGCAAGAAGCCCCTGTAGGCGATGATGTATGGGGTGATGACCCCAGCGTTAATGCCTTTCAGCAACGTCTTGCCGAGGAAACCGGCAAAGAAGCTGCCCTGCTTTTCCCTACTGGCACACAGAGTAATCTGGTCGCCCTGATGGCTCATTGTGAACGCGGTGACGAATATATTGTTGGCCAATCGGCACATACGTATCGCTATGAAGGAGGTGGTGCTGCCGTATTGGGGAGTATTCAACCGCAACCTATCGAAAACGCTGCGGATGGCAGCTTGCCGCTGGAAAAAATCAGTGCGGCAATCAAAGCCGATGATTTTCATTTTGCCCGTACCCGTTTGCTGGCACTTGAGAATACGATCAGTGGCAAAATACTGGCCGCTGATTATGTTCAGCAGGCAACAGAACTGGCTCGTCAGCATGGCCTGGCCACCCATCTCGATGGCGCTCGCCTGTTCAATGCTGCCGTTGCCAGTCACACTCCTATTCAAGCCCTGTGTTCACCCTTTGATAGCGTTTCATTGTGCTTCTCCAAAGGGTTAGGGGCGCCTGTCGGCTCGGCATTGGTGGGTTCACAAGCGCTGATTGACCGTGCGCGACGCTGGCGCAAGATGGTCGGCGGCGGCATGCGCCAGTCAGGGATCATTGCAGCCGCCTGTCAGCATGCGCTGGAACATCATGTCAGTACGTTAGCCGATGATCATCAGCGGGCAGCCAGCCTGGCAACAGCGCTTGGAAACCTTCCCGGCATCAGCATTGCCTCACAGGCAACCAACATGCTGTTTGTGCGTTTCCCCACAGAGCACCTTGATACCCTCACCCGCTGGTTGAGCACGCACGACATCCTGATAGAACCTCTATACAGCAAGGACACTACACGACTGGTGATACATCGTGACATCAACGATGACGATATTGATAACGTCGTTTCTGCCGTTGAGGCATATTTCCAACACCATTGAGCCACTCTTGTATCGATTACTGCCTTGCTTATATTAGGCAAGCCACTCGCTGCCGAGCGCCAGCTGAATGGCGACGGCGGCCATCATGGCGCCAATCACGCCATCGATACGGCGCCACACATTCGGGCGGGAAAGCCAGGGCGACAACCGGGCACCGCCCCAGGCCAATAAACTGAACCACCCAATGGAGGCGGTTGCCGCTCCTGCGACAAACGTCATGGCATTGGTCTGTTGCGCGCCGATGGCAGGAATCAATAGCAAGGTATCCAGATAGACCTGAGGGTTAAGCACGGTTACTGCCAGCGTTGCCAACAACACTCTCGTGAGACTGCGCCCCTTTTCGGCCTGTGCGCTCAAGCCCTGACGCCCTGTTGCCGTTCGGAAAAAGGCCATGGCCGCCAGATAACTCAGGAACACGACGCCGACCCAGCGCAGCGCCTCCATCGCACTGGGCATGGATAGCAATAATGCACTGACTCCAAACATCCCAGCCGATAGCAAAGCGATATCGGCACTGATGCACATACCCGCCGACCACCAATGATGCTCGCGACGAATGGCGACTCCCAGCACATAAGCATTCTGTGCACCAATCGCCATAATGATGCCGCCACTAACAAAAACGCCCGTTAAATAACTTTCCCACATGATCCGCCTCGTTGTTGTGTGATTGCCTCAATACGTCGCAGCATAACGCCTGGCTTTTATTTCGAAAAATCATCATGCTAATACTGCATTAATTTTTCTTATATCTATTTTACGGATCACCTGATGCTGGACTACAAACTACTTCACGCCCTGGCAACCGTCGTGGAATGTGGGGGCTTTGAACGCGCGGGGGAAATCATCGGCCTATCACAATCGGCGGTATCACAGCGGATCAAGACTCTGGAAGTACGCCTTGGCCAACCTGTGCTAGTAAGACATCCTCAATTGGCACCCACACCAGCAGGGCAACGCCTACTCACCCACTATCAGCAGGTACAGCTGTTAGAACGCGATCTGCGTGGTGCGCTTCCCACACTCGACGTGGCGGCACCGCGCCTGCGCATTGCCCTCAATGCAGACAGCCTGGCCACCTGGTGGGCCGAGGCAGTGGCTGAGTGTTGTCAGCAGCACGGCGTTTTGATTGATCTTGTGATTGAAGACCAGGATGTCGGGTTGAAGCGTCTGCGTGATGGTGATGTTGCCGCCTGCTTATGCGCCACCCCCACTCCGGTGGCCGGGGCTCGCTGCCAAAAGGTCGGTGATATGCATTATCAGCCGTTAGCCACGCCCGACTACCGGCAACGTTATTTCCCTGACGGCATCACCCCTGATGCATTAGCTCAGGCCCCCGCCATCGTTTATGGGCCGAATGACCAGCTACAACACAGATTTATGGCGCAAAGTGGCTATCACGGGCATTTCCCTTATCACTTATGCCCATCTTCGGAAGGCTTTGTGCGTCTGGCCGCTGCAGGCATGGGATACGGCATGATCCCCTCCATGCAAGCAAAGGCACTGATTAAAAACGGGGAACTGGTCAGCATTGCACCATCGCAAACGCTTCAGGTTCCCCTTTTCTGGCACTACTGGCGCCACAGCGGCAATGTCATTCAACACCTGACGCAAGAGCTCGAACGAGTCGTGCTCAACAACCCGTGCGACGCTATTCAAACAGGCTCATGCGCTTCATGACGTTATCGCGCTTAATGAGCCAGTGATAAAGCGCGCCCATAACGTGTAGCACAATCAAGGCGAGAATGACCCACCCAAGGCGACCATGCCAAAGGTAAAGCGTTTCCGATAACGCTTTGTTTTCACTCACTAGCGGCGGCAATGTCCACTGAAAAAACTGTACTGGAAAACCGCCTGCTGCCGTAGCCCACCAGCCAAGGACCGGCATAATGATCAACGCCAGGTAAAGCAGATGATGAACACTGGTGCTCACAATACGCTCAAAGGCATTCAGAGGAGGCTCGTGATCCGGCACGACAAACACCCATCGCGTGATGATGCGTAACGTCATCAATAGCAGTATCCCAACGCCGAGCGTCTTATGTGCCGTATATAGCAGGTTGGTGACGCCCTGCCCGACAAGCGCTACCGTACCTTCGTAGCCCAGCGTTCCCAGCAGGGCACCGCTTGCCAGGGATAAAACAACACAGGCTGCCACCAGCCAGTGCAGGACGCGGTGTGGGTAAATATAGTAGTCAAGTTCGTGCATCGGCATCTCTCCCAGGTGTTTAATCCGTGAAACTCATTGTTTTCAATCTTTCGCTAGAACCCACCCTTTACGCTGGATAAACAGTTGCTTACCTCACCCAGGAAGGCGTTACGTTAACTTCGCACATCATCGTGGAAATGGCCGCAAAAGCGGGCAAACTTGCCTAAAAATACCACAGCGAGTATCATTAGCGAATGGTCGCATTTTATCTATGAATGTGATATTGCAATATCTACTGCATGAGGGATTTCCATGGCAGTTACAAAACGTATCACCCCACTTTTATGTTTTATCATGCTAATGTTTGGCGTATCCACTAACACCTATGCCAACGAGTCAGATGACATTATTCAACAAGGCGTTGCTTCTTACTATAGCGACTACTTTCATGGCAGAACCACCGCCAGCGGAGAGACTTTCAACCAGCAGGAATTAACTGCGGCACATAAAAGTCTGCCTTTTGGCACTCGGGTCCGCGTTGTTCGTTCTGATACCGGTCAAGAAGTCGAAGTTGTTATTAACGATCGAGGCCCTTTTGTTAAAGGCCGTGTGATTGACCTGTCCAAAAGTGCTGCTCAAAAACTCGGCATGTTGAATCGCGGCGTTGCCCCGGTACTCATCACACAGACCGATTAATCACAGCCCCGACAGCTCTGCCAACAAAAAATCAACAATGCCGGCTCTCCCCGATGAGCCGGCATTTTTTATTACCTGAATCACTTCTGGTGGCAGCGACGATGCAACGACTGCATCTTTTCTGCCATTTCGCTCCATGGGCCATCAACCACTAACCCCGGCACCACCTGCTGAATAGGCAGTGTGGCAACGGGTGGAGGCGCAACGCCCCAGTCACTCAACCAGCGGCTTAACTGCTCGGTTGAGCTGACGTACACAATCCGCCCTAACCCAACCCAGCCATGGGCTGCTGCACACATAGGGCAATGTTCCCCCGATGTATAGACTGTCGCACTGGCACGCTCCACCCCACTCATATGATTCGCTGCCCATCGCGCCAACGAAAACTCGGGGTGCTGTGTGGCGTCTCCTCCCGCGATTCGGTTGCGATCTTCCGCCAGCACCTCACCGTCAGCTCCCACCAGAATACTACCGAACGGCTCATCTCCAGCCTCCAGCGCTTCCTCAGCCAGTTCGATGCAACGTTGCAGATGAACCATATCAGTCGCGTTAATCATCACAATCTCCGTCAATGGGATATGTCTCACCATAGCGGCTCGTTGTGAAATCGTACAAGACGCTTCCGTAAGCGAAGGCAAAACGTGCCAGTGATTGACATACGTCTGTTCTTTATATAGAACAAACAATGTAAATAATAATTAAGCCACAGACATGAGCTGAAAAATGGATGAGAAATCTTCAAGCACATTAGGTCAGCACTTGCAGTCACTACGTCAAGCGCGCGGCTGGTCACTCTCTCATCTTGCTAATGCAGCGGGCATGGCCAAGTCCAATTTATGCCGCCTGGAGCAGGGTAATGGCAACCCTACTTTAGATACCATCTGGCGGTTGGCTGTGCAGCTGAATGTTCCTTTCGGCACCTTGGTCGCTCCGATTTCCGTGCCCCTTGGGGAAGATGGCGTACAGGTTCAGTTAATTGACCAGGGGAAAGGCTCGCCCCAGGTCGATGCTTATTGGATGCGCTGCGCTCCGCATACTCTGCGCCAGGCTGAAGCGCATACATTGGGCACTAAAGAAACACTGACACTGATTAGCGGCTGGTTAGAAGCAGGTCCAGAGGGAGCGGTTACCACGTTAACCCCTGGCGAGAGCCTCACCTTCCGTGCTGACAAGCCTCATCTATACCGTACCGAAGACCAGGAAGCCACCATGCTACTCACCGTGACTTACGGCGAACAAGGGGACGCCTAATGAACCAACCTGCCAGCCATTCACCGTGGCGTAGTGCGCTACAAGGCGTAAGGGAGGCCATTCCGCTGTTAGGCGGCTATATACCGGTGGCACTATCGTTTGGTTTGGTAGCCAGCCAGGCTGGCTTCAGCACCTTCGAAGCTACGGCTATTTCTACACTGATTTACGCTGGGGCTTCGCAGTTTCTGTTTGTCGGCATGATCGTGACAGGCGCACCACTCTGGCTGGTGGTGGCAATGACGTTGCTGATTAATGTCCGCCATGTGGTGTATGGACCTAACCTAGCCGAGCTGCTGCCGCGCAGCCGCCACTGGCCGTGGTTAATGCATGGCCTCACCGACCAAGTATTCGCCCTGGCCTTAACCCGGCTTCCTCAGCTCCCCGAGGTTAAGCGTTTTAGCTGGTTTGTGGGTTCGTCGCTACTTGCATGGGGGGTATGGATTATCGGGACTGCCGTCGGCGCTACAGCAGGGGAAGCCTTCACTACACGCTGGCCACTGCTGGGAGAGATCATGCCCTTCGCTTTACCTGCTCTCTTTCTCACCATGGTAGCACCGCGCTTCACTGATAAACGCTGGGCTGCCGCCATGGGGTGCACCATTCTGGCCGCGTTAGGCTTGACCCTTTCGGGGTGGAGTAATGTCGCCATCCCTCTTGCTGCTGCCTGCGGGGCGCTGTGCTTTTACATGGTTAAATTTCAAAAACGGGGACAACCATAATGAGTATCGAGCTATGGCTAGCCGTCGCGGTTTCCGCTATTGGTACCCTGCTGATGCGCGTGGTGCCTTTCCTGTGGATGCAGCGCCGCCTGGGGAGCGACGCTGACATTAACGCCATGCCTCAATGGCTTGGCATTCTAGGCCCATTAATGATTGCTGCCGTGCTGGGGGTTTCCACTGTGCCCGTTAACCCAAGCGCCATTTCCTGGCTCGCCACCGCCATCGGGCTTTGTGTCACGCTGATAGTATGGCGGCGGCTACGTTCACTGGGCTGGCCAGTGGCTGCCGGGGTCGCGGCGTTTGGTTTGGTGGAGATCGTCGCGACGCTTTAAAACGCCTGCTCATCCAACGCGCCTACGGCTACCAGCGATATTTAACACTCCCGATAATGCTGCGGGACTCGCCGTAATAGCACCAGTATTCACAGCTTGCCACGTACTCCTTATCGGTCAGGTTGTTAACATTGACCTGAGCCTGCCAACCATCGGCAAATTCATAACCGACCATCGCATCCATCAGTGTATAACTCCCCACTGCGGTGTTATCCGCTACGCTGGTGTCTACCGTGCCACCCACATAACGCACGCCACCGCCTAAGCTCAAACCCTCAAAGGCATCGCCTGTGAAGGCATAATCCAACCACGTAGATGCCTGATGACGAGGTATTAACGGCGCACGCTTGTCATCTTCAAGGCGCGAGTCCGTGTAGGTATATGCCGCCGTCACTTTCAAATCGTCCGTCAGGTAACCCACGCCTTCCAACTCAAACCCTTGAGAGGTACGTTCACCTTCCTGCACCTGAAAACCACTCGGCGAGTTAACCAGCGTATTGCTCTCTTGCAGGTCAAACACAGCGGCGGTTACGTAGCCATCCCAACCAAAGGGCGCGACTTTGACACCGGCTTCCCACTGTTGCCCCTCGCGGGGCTCATAAAGCTCGCCCTCGCTATCCACGCGTCCCAACGGATCAAACGACTCGGTATAGCTGATATAGGGGTTAACGCCATTTTCGCCCAAGTACATCGCCCCACCTGACCAGGAGACCTGGTCATCGTCTGAGCGCTGGGTTGTTCCCGAAGTAACGTTACTATTTTCGGTATCTGCCTGATCATAGCGGACGCCGCCCAACAGCACCCAGCGGTCATCGAGGCGCAGCTGGTTTTGTGCATACAGCCCGGTCTGCTCTTTATCGATCTCGCGGGTGAGCAAATCCTCAGCCCCAACCGGCGTAAAGTTGCCGTAAGTCGGATTAAAGATATCGATCGGGTCGCCGAACGGGAACGGGTCCGCTTCCTGGCCACTCACCCCAAGGTTCTGATAATCCGCCCCCAGCAGCAGCGTGTTTTCTGTGCGGTCGGTGTACCAGGTTCCCACCATGCGGTTGTCGACTGTCCAGCTATCAATTGTGCCATCGCGGTACACATGACCGCGTGCCGCCTCCCGCTCATCAGCCATAAAGAAGGCGTAGGTACTCCGCAGTTCTAAATCCAGCTTGCTGTAGCGTAAATCCTGCTCGAAGCGCCAGGTGTCGCTAAGTTGATGGCGTAACTCATAGCCTAACGCCCACTGGGTGCGGTTACCTTTATCATACCCTGGCTCGCTCAGGTTGGTTTGCGGGTCGACACGGCCAAAGGGTGTGTCCTGCACCGTGCCATAAGGCAGCTTGAAGGCGTTAACCGGAACACCGTCATCCTTTTGCACGCTGGCCAGAAACGTCACCGTTGTATCGTCACTGACATCGACCGCCAAACTCGGCGCAACGTAATAACGCTCGTTGTGAGTCCCATTCAGATCCCCATCACGCTCCTTATAAAGGCCAACCAAACGGTAACGAACCTTATCGCTCTCCCCCACCGGGCCGCTGGTATCAATGCCTAACTGGCGATGATCGCGGTTGCCGAACTGAACGTTCACCTCACCTTGAGGCGTTTGCGTAGGGCGTTTGCTGACTGCATTAATTAAGCCCCCAGGCGGCGCTTCGCCATAAAGAATAGACGATGGCCCTTTAAACACATCCACCCGCTCCAAGCCAAATGGCTCCGGCAGCCACTGATAAAAACCTTCGCGATAAATCCGCAAGCCATCCTGGTAAGTAGATTGGTCAAACCCACGCACCTTGAACCAATCAGTGTTGTTATCGCTGCCGAAATGCCCTGAAAGCACCCCTGCCCGATAGCGGAAGGTTTCATCCAATTGCTGAACGTTGCGGGCTTCCAGCTCTTCACGGCCAACACTTGAAACGGGGCGCGGTGTTTCTACCAACGGCGTATCCACTTTCAACGCAGTGGCAGTGACGACGACGGGATCGTTAGCAACACGTTCTTCTTGAGCGAACGCCACCAGCGGCACAACACTCAGCATTCCACCGAGCGACACCAGCAATGAACGGCGCACCGCCGCCGTCAGCGGCGCGACAGAAAACGGCATGGACGTAGTGAGCATGGGAAGGTCTCAACAAATATGAAGGGGAACTTTACAATAAAGCTAATGATAAGTATTTTTATTCACACACGCAATAATTGCAAACAAGCTTTGAGAACAGAGGCTTGTTGAAAAGGCGCTATTGGGAAGTGATGAAAGCACACACAACAAAACAATCACCAGGCGGCAAGCCTGCGACTTTTGAGACAAGCTAAGTGGAGGAACTAAGCAAGAGGATACGAGAAGATGCATAGCCTACTTACAGTGCTACAATATAAGTACTGTGTAACACATGAGGATATGCTCCATGACCGATGCCACCTTCACTTTTCGGGTCGATGAAGAGCTTAAAACAGAATTTGCCATTGCAGCCAAGGCCCACGACCGCACAGGGGCGCAGCTTCTGCGTGATTTTATGCGCAACTATGTGGCGCAGCAGCAAACACAGGATTATGACGCTTGGTTAATTGCCAAGGTAGAGCAATCACGGGCCTCTGCGGAAGCAGGCAATCTAATCCCAGCAGCCGATGTTGAAGCCAAATTTGCAGCCAGACGTGCCGCTACTCGCGCCCATCTATCAAAGACTAAATGATGGAGTTGGTTTGGACGCCAGAGGCTATGCAGGATCGTGAAGACATTTACGATTACATAGAGTCAGAAAACCCACTGGCGGCTTTGACGCTAGATGAACTGTTTTCCGAGAAGGCCACAATTCTGGTAAATCACCCTGGCAGCGGACGACCGGGTCGCGCTTCGGATACTCAAGAGCTGGTCGTCCATCCCAACTATATGCTTGTGTACGACATTGTGGGGAAGCAGGTGCGTATTCTGAATGTGGTGCATACGGCTCGCCAATGGCCTCCAGTTTAGGGATAAACCGCAACAGACAACCAAGCAGCGACCAGTTGGCAACCAAATCACTGCCAGTTGCAGCAAAATATAGTATCGATAGTTGATAACCAAAAATGTACTATGTACACCTAAATACGCACTGGCTAAAGGAACGCCCTAACGTGAGTCATGCGATTGAATTTATCGAAACCCCCGACGTTCCCAGGCCATTGCCACAGACAACGAATTAAATGAGCTGCAACGTACTCTGATTGCTCAGCCCAACAAAGGTGACCTGATTCAGGGCACGGGTGGGCTACGTAAAATACGAATGGCATTAGGCAACCAAGGCAAGAGCGGCGGTGCCAGGATAATCTACTTTTTGGCAACGGCAGAGAGAATCCACCTGATACTGGCCTACCCCAAGAGCGTGAAGGACAGCTTAACGCCTGCTGAAAAGGCCACATTGAAAACACTGACCCACCAATTGAAGGGGGAGGTTTCCAGATGAGCATTTTTGACGAATTGCAAACATCGTTGCAGGAAGCCGTTGAGATCAAACAAGGCAAAGCACAGGCAAGCCGCATCACACGCCATGAAGTGGCTGATGTACGAGCTATTCGCGCCAAGCTTCACGTCTCTCAGGCGGAGTTTGCTGAAGCGATGGGAACCAGTGTAGACACCATCAAAAGCTGGGAAACCAAGCGCCGTAACCCGACGGGATTAGCCGCTAAAGTGTTGGCGACGATTCAGGACAACCCCGCTTTTTCAACGAGCTTGCTTCGCATTAATGTCTTATTTTGATCGTAAGTAAAATAAAGGCAACCTTGGTTCACTGGGTCAGCTTGCCCCATGCTCTACTTCACTTTGGTTGGTAAAGTTAAGAGAGTACCGGCGTTGGCCTTCCTTTCTCTACTGTAAGATCCAAAAAGCTGCGGTTATTCTATGAATCCAGGGCAGCGAGTGCTGCATGCCTCGTTGACAAGCCATTGAGCGCGAACAAAAAGAAATAAACAAAAAAAGGCAAAAATGACGGGGAAGCTCAGGGTCAAGGGACTCATAATCCCTTGCTTAAAAAGCAGAATCAAAATGGTTGGCCCAGTAAGACTTGAATCTACGACCAAGGGATTATGAACTTGCTTTTAAAACCATAAACCACTAAGAAAAAAGGAAAACCAACCGTAAACGAGCGAAAGGTACAGTTTTTTGAAATCAGTAGGTTAGCGAAAATTGAGGATAGCATGTGGAGCTGTTGTGTGTACCGCTGCTGTAGTGATTTGGGGTCCTCACCTCTTTCGAACAGCATGCCTATTGGAAGCACCTACATTGCGAACTATACAGAACTTTGTATACTTACATCATGTCAGAATATAAGCCCCTAAATTTCCGAGGCAGCGCCCTAGCCGATCTCCGCGCTTTCCCGGCGACTGTCCGGCAGGAAGCAGGTTACCAGCTCGACAAGGTGCAAAGAGGGCTTGATCCGAACGACTGGAAGCCAATGGCCACCGTTGGTCAGGGCATGCGGGAAATTCGCGTCAGAGACGCTAGTGGTGCATTTCGAGTGATCTATGTAGCCAAGCTCGCCGAAGCTGTCTATGTCCTGCACTGCTTCCAGAAGAAAACCCAGAAGACGGTAAGCGCGCCACTAACCACATCTTCTCAACCTGAGTTTTGCTGACCACACTGAGGCTTTCTTTATCCAGGAGATTCTCATGGTCCAAGAACTCAATGCCATGCAGGCGTTTTGGCTCGGGCATCTTTATCACGCTTCTGTTCGGGAGATTCCCCTCAGCGAGTACGCGACACAACAGGGGCTCACCTTAGCCGATCTGTTGCTCTGGGAAAAACGCTTGAATGTGCGCGGTTTGCCGGTGCCAGCTCGTCATCGTCCTGCCCGGTTTGTGCAAGTGGCGGTGACGCCATGATCCGCCCCAGTACTGACCTGACCGTATACCTTTGCCGCGAGCCCGTCGATATGCGCAAGCAGATGGATGGCCTGGCGTTGCTGGTTCAGGAGGCAATGGAACTGAACCCGTTTGATAAAGCGCTGTTTGTCTTTGGTAATCGCCAGCGAGACAAAATTAAACTCCTGTTCTGGGAGCGTAATGGCTTTGTGGTCTGGTATAAGCGCCTGGAGCGTGAGCGATTCAAGTGGCCAACGCACCTGGAAAGAGAGTCCGTGACGCTGAGCGGACAAGAACTCAACTGGTTACTGGACGGCTATGACCTGAACGTCATGCAGCCTCATAAAGCACTGGATTTTCAGCGTGTTGGCTGATTTTTTGCTCTACTTTCAACGGGCTTTTTGATACACTTTAACGCATGAAAAACACCGCTCCCCCCGCCCAGGACGTCTCTCAACTGCAGCGCCAAATACAGGCGCTGCAAGATGAGAACGCTCAACTTCATCGCCTGATGGAGAAAAAAGAGGCGCAGTGGGAAGCGACGAAGCAGTCCCTTTATGAGCAGTTCCGACTGGCGTTGGAACGCACGTTCGGCCCTTCCACAGAAAAGTACGGCATTCAGCAGGGAGATCTGCTGATCAATGAGGCCGAACTCATCGTCGATGAAGACGGCGCGGAAGCTAATGATGCTCAGGCGCAGGACGCCACTCTTGATGACATATCGGCCGATAATGCCACGGCCACGGCCAAAAAGCGTACCCGCGGCGGACGTGTCGCCTTGCCGCCTGAACTGCCTCGCGTCGAGGTGGTTCATGAGCTGGGCGACACCGAACGTTGCTGCACTGAGGACGGTACCGAGCTTAAGGTCATCGGTGAAGAGGTCAGTGAAGAGCTTCACGTGGTACCCGCCCGGGTGGAAGTGATCCGTCATGTGCGGCGTAAATATGCCTGCCCAACCTGCGAAGAAAACGTCAAGACCGCCCCGGCACCGGCCAAACTCCTGCCCAAAAGCAATGCCAGTGCTACCTTGTTGGCGTACGTGGCCACGGCCAAATACCAGGATGCCTTGCCGCTTTACCGGCAGAGCCAGATATTTACCCGCCACGGTGCCCATCTGCCGCGCAACACGCTGGCGCGCTGGATGGTGCAGACAGGCGAGCGCCTCTTACCGCTGATAGAGACGTTACGTAAGCAACTGTTGAACGCCCCGCTGATCCACATGGATGAGACCACCCTGCAGGTCAATCAGGAAGAAGGCCGTAAGGCCAGTGCCAACTCCTACATGTGGGTGCAACGCGGTGGGCCACCTGAACAACAGGTAGTGCTGTTCGACTATGACCCCAGCCGTGCCGGGCGCGTGCCCCTACGCCTGTTGGGTGATTACAACGGCTGCCTGGTCACCGACGGCTATGAAGGTTATGCCGAAGTCGTGCGGCGTAATGGCATCACTCATGCCGGGTGTTGGGCGCATGCTCGCCGCAAGTTCATCGAGGCTCAGAAAGCGCAGCCGAAGAATAAAACCGGCAAGGCCGGGTGGGCGCTGAACCAGATCAGCAAACTCTATGGCGTTGAAAAACAGGCCCGGTCACTGGAGCCGGAGGCGCGTCAGGCGCTACGCGACAAACAGAGCCGACCCTTGATCACCCAACTGCGTACCTGGCTCGATAAGTCCTTAGCTCAGGTGTTGCCCAAAAGCACGCTAGGGAAAGCCCTGTATTACCTGGATGGCCAGTGGCCGCGCTTGACCCGCTTCCTTGATGATGGTCGCATCCCGCTGGATAACAATCCGGCCGAAAATGCCATCCGCCCCTTCGTGGTCGGCCGCAAGAACTGGCTGTTCAGCCACACGCCAAGCGGAGCGCAAGCGAGCGCGGCAATCTACAGCCTGATCGAAACAGCCAAAGCCAACGGCCTCTCGCCTTATGACTACCTGCAGTACGTCTTCGAAACGCTGCCCACGCTCAATGATGATGAACTCAGTACGCTGCTCCCCTGGCACTGGAAGGAAACATTACCTGCTTGAAAAGTGCCTGCCTAGATGTGGTTAGTGGTGCGCTTACAGAAGACGAGTAAGGCGGATCTCGAACTGGCCGAAGCCAGATACCGCGCCTTGCTAAGCGAGGTGAAACGATGAGTAATGAGACTTTTGAAAGCGTGTGGGACGCCATCGAGGACACTGCCGCCGAAGCGGAAAATATGAAGCTTCGCTCCGGTCTGATGATGGCCCTTGAGCAGCACATTAACCGGCAGGGCTGGACACAGGTCGAAGCTGCTAAGCGGCTGGGCGTCACTCAACCCAGGGTGTCCGACCTGATGTGTGGCAAAATCCACCTATTTGGTCTCGATACACTGGTGAACATGGTGGTAGCGGCGGGGCTGCATGTCGAAATGCGCGTACTTTAAGTCGCTTAAAACCACTCATGTTCTGCACGTAGAAATATTTACGCGATTTCTTTACGCAAAACCGTCAGTTACAAGGCCTTTGGTAGGCGTTCACTACGTGTAAAGAAAACTACCCAATTTGGTATGACCCTTATCGGCCAAGAGCGGTCTTTTAGTCGCCTCTGATTTAACGACGTGTTCAGCGACTTTTCCGCTGCAATGCTTTTTTATGCGTGGCCCGCAACCCTGTCCACCACATACATGAAATTATTATGCTGAAGAATGGGGATGTATTCGAAGTTTGAGCCCCCATCTTCTTTCCAGATTACATAACGACGATCACCAAAATCGCTTGAACTAGCTAAGCCTTTTGATATCAGTGTAGGAACAATCGTCAAGTCTAACACTGTCATATTTGAGAACGTTAACCAAACATGAACCTCTAGACTTTCATTGGGACAGAATCCTTTTGCCATTACCCTTTTCACAGACGACCTTGAAACCTTATAAATTTCCTTTCCTCTGTACTTAACGTTCCCGACAGTTATTGCAACCGGGGCAATATTCCCTATTTCTTGCGACATCCAGTTATCATAAAACTGTTGCGAAACACTATGACATAGATTTGCAAGATTACTAGGAGAGTTACGTATAAAGCCATCTGCAGCATAACCGAGGTTCTTATCCAAAAAATCCTGCAGGTCTTTATCTAAACAATTTCTCTCAATATCGCGAGAAAAATCCTCATAGTTAAAACCTTGCTTCTTTTGTTTTTTTTCAAACCTTTCCAGAAACCTTATTGAATCAACGAACTGATTTAAATAACTCATAACATAATCCTATAATTGCATAATTTTGTCTGTCTTAATACGGCCAGGAGCGAACACTTAGATTGTCCTGATATAAAGCCGGCCGTAACCGGCGATTCGCATTGGGCGGAACGAACGAAAATAAGCCCATGTTTACGGCTTTGTTATGCATCTTTTGCTCTATGCTTTTCATATGCCTCCATTTTGTATCTTTCAAGAGACTCGATTATTAGCTTACTAACAACACTTCTTGAAAGTCCTTCTTCATTGGCTTCAAGTTTGAGCATTGAGAGATTCAGTGTTAGTTCGCCACCAACGGGCTCATCTTTTTCAGAAAATTCAAATTGTATTCTGCATGTCCCAGTGCAATCATCTCCTTCAAACTCATAATCACACTGGAGTCCAAATAGCTGTATATATGGATGAATTGACTTATCAGTTACGAAAAATGTCGAATGAAGCCCTTGCCCCTTCATTTTCATGTCTTCTATTTTGTCTTTCATCCAGGCAATATTGACTGGCGGATTAGAAACGCTATGATCTGGCGAAAAATGTATATCCCTCGT
Organism: Halomonas sp. LS-001; assembly: GCF_052983955.1. Taxonomy (NCBI): domain Bacteria; kingdom Pseudomonadati; phylum Pseudomonadota; class Gammaproteobacteria; order Oceanospirillales; family Halomonadaceae; genus Halomonas; species Halomonas sp. LS-001. The sequence goes on along the minus strand of NZ_CM129816.1, from coordinate 1,022,090 downwards.
ATCAACAAATCTAAGCATTGAATGTTTCACTTTCTGAGTAAGATCATTCAAGAATGAGACGCGAGATTCATTTGTAAAATCTGAATATCTGATTATTTTTACGTCATCACTCTGCTTGATGTGACCTTCATTCTTGAAGTGTCTTATCAGGGAGGAGGAGACCTTATTACCAAAGTTAACTGTTTCGGGTGCAGTATGAGACAATGAAATTTTTAGCGACTTTCCGTCGTCGCTCTTGCGTATTTCAACGCTACCACTATGAGTGACCGTGTTTTCCCCCCAATTCTTCACCGGATCACGTCTATCTATTTGAAAATCCATGTAGATGTGGTCCGGATTATCATCCAGCGTCGTGAAATTGGACATGCTTGAGACACTTAGAACTCCAAATTGGTCATTAAGCAACGTTTCGTGATCAATTGCTTCAGGCAAGGAATCAAGAAGACTGTCTTCGGAGTCCCAGCTAATAGTTCTTGTTTTTGATTTAGGTGACTCCTCCTTTGTTCTATAGCTTTCTCGGAGGTCAACATACTCAAATGGGGATAAGCCCGTTTTGATAATAATAGGTCCGCTAGCTTCCTTCTGGTCTGAGCCAGTAAAAACCCCTCTCGCACGTAAAACGTTTTTCAGCTCAATATTCTTTACCTTCGTTTGTCCTATCAGTTGGCGTAGAAAATCCCTAGTTGGAAGAAGCACCTCTTCGTTATTATTCATCATTAAGACTCCTGTAATCTGGGCGATAGCTTGCCACCTTTATGCGAGTATAAATATCGCTTTCAAATCCAGTAGCTGCTTTCTTGACTGCATCACCGTGGTTCGACTGAATGTAATTCGGAAATAAAAATAGTAAGCTGCAACTCATGTCTTGAGTGTATTCTTTCGACGCCTGAATGAGCCTGCGGAGAGAGTCTTGTGCAAAACCCTCGATGCTCGCTAAGCAAAAAGTATCTTGGTCATGCTCGGACTCTGCTCGAATAATCATGGGAATTATTGGAGATGTTAAAAAATCCAGAGGGAACACCTTCCCAAACCTAGAAATTGACTTGTCAACGTAGCTCAAGGACGTCTCAGGATAGTAATAATACAACCGGCTGTCTCCATACTCCCGTTTCAAATAAGATATGGCGTCGAAGATAAAGCTTATACGGTGATTATCGACAACATGGAACGACTCGAAATTCCACTCAGGGTCAAGCCGTGAATTGGCTATTTTAGAGACGACGTCATCATATGTATCGTCACTGCTTGATAGCCAGAAAAGAACTCCAGAATCCCTGCTTTTTGTCGTTCTACCAATCAATTCCTGTTGATGTTTTTTTAGTTCAGAATGTTTGTAACATTCTAGCGTTTCAACAAGATCCTTGGCGTGAGACTTAAAGGTTGATTTAGGATTACTCTCATATGGATTTCCAGAGTGCTTCACTGAAATAACCGCACTCTCTGCAGTTGAGCCTTCAAGAGGGCTTCTGTAGCAATACAGATAATCAATTCCGTGCGATTCTCTTGCTCCACTCTTTGAACCTTGCCTTGCGTGTTTCGTTGGCTTTTTACAAGGAAGAACCTGCCCTGACAAAGCTCCTTCCCATCCTAATAGGTGAAAGAAGTTTCCGACAATATTTTCGCCAATTTCCCCAATTTTTTTCGACTTCTCACCCATCTATAACTCCTTTTTTTCGCTGACTTAAAAGACTTATTGCATAATATTAAAATATATAGCATCCATAGTAGACCACTTTAACGATCACGCTCTCCCCGATTTTTTCCCGCATACAAAATTTATATCAATCTATTGGAAAATTAAGTATAGGTAGACAGTAAAAAAACCAATGAACGTGCCTGCTATCTTTCCCGCATGTCGGCTCAGGATCGTGATCAATCGTAATAGGCCCCTTCCGTGAATTGCTGCTCAGCACAAAAGCCACTACCTGACCTCCCTCGCTGCACGCATAGGCCATCACCGCCTCATATCACTCGATGCCATTTGCGAAGCGTAGACTGCCCCCCGCCTCTGAACTCCGTGCCGTAAAGGTCGTTGAAGCTTATTGATGATCTCGGTCGGGCGCTGCTTCCGGGGTAGCCCATCTTGCTGAACGGGGTAAAGCAGTAATCACCCCCTAGCCGCAGATCGTCATGCCTTTGGTATCCCCCACTTGAACTGGGCTCACCTGCTGCTCGCCGTGTCATCACCTGCGCTTGGTGTAATTATGCATAACAGCCTAGCGCTTCAAGGATACAATAGGAAGTCTACTTAGGCCGTTAAACCACCAGGGCATGCCGCATCATTGGCGAAGCCTACCCAATGCCTGCTCCAATAGCTTCAGTGACTGACGGTGCTTGTCGGGTTGCATCTTATGAATGTTGGCGAGCTTCCAGCGCACGCCTGGCAGCCGAGCGCTTTAGTCCCTCGCGACAGCGTTGTAATGCCTCGTCACGGGGCTCCAACGGCAGGTAAGCTAAAGTCGATATCGACTGATAAGCGGTGTAATGAGATTGATAGCAGTGCCACTCTTGAGGGCGAAACACAGCTCGTCATAGAGGAATGGCAGCAGCGAGACGAGGCGTGCCCGGGGCTTTGTAAATACAGTGCCAAGTTTGGCGCAAAGAAATGCCGAAAACGTCGTACGCTTAAACATGCGTGGACACTTTGTTGACACTTTCGGAGAAAAGTACAGCTAGAAGGGGGATTTTGGCTTGTAAGTCATTGAAAAATGGTGGGCCCAGTAGGACTTGAACCTACGACCAAGGGATTATGAGTCCCCTGCTCTGACCAACTGAGCTATAGGCCCGAAATGCGTGCATATAATAGCGAATGTGATCGGGCGAGGCTACCCCTCTCAACGCTATCTTGCGGTGAGGGTGGCACTTTTTTTGCATTTGCGGGTCTGGTGATAAGTCCTTAATGCGGAGACGCGCTGTGAAAGCTTTGATTGCTCTTTTCCCGCTGTTGTTGGCGGTGCCGGTTCATGCGGACTGGCAGCTGGACCCTGGCCAGTCTCAGGTGCAGGCGTCTATTACTCAGTTAGATGGCGATACCCCACAAACGCATCATCATCAGGTGAGCGATTTGCAGGGCGATATTTCTGCCGATGGCACCCTGCGTTTGCCGCTGCGCTTGAGTCAGACGGATCTGCTCAGCCGGTTTGGCGATCTCCCACCTTGGGTGGGTTTGCTGGCCAATACCCCGCTGGTCACGCTGATGGCGCAAATGCCACCAGAGCGGTTGGATAATCTGGATATTGGTGAGTCCATGGTGGAGACCCTCTCCTTTCGGGTACAAACCGAGTTGATCAACCAGGAAGAGGCGGTGCCGCTGCGCTTTACCCGTGAGGGCTTGAACGAGGTGCGGGTGACCCATGCCGAGCCCATGGTGCTGAGTGGCCGCATGCTGATGGAGAACAGCACGGTGCGTACCGTGCTGTCGTTGCTGGGTTACCGGAACATTGATGAGCAGGTGCCGATTACCCTGAACGCCCTGCTGGTCAACCGTTAACCCGCTTAATGGCTGAGCGCTTCCATATCACCGGTTTGGGCGGCGCCGGTTTGCACCCGCCATTGGGCGGCGTAGTGGCCGTCGGCCGCCAACAGGCTTGAGTGGTTGCCACGTTCAGCTACTTGGCCTTTTTCGATCACCACAATCTCATCGGCATGCACAATGGTGGATAGCCGGTGAGCAATCATGATCACCGTGCGGCCATGGGCAATGCGCTTCAATGAACGCTGAATGGCCGCTTCCGTCTCGTTGTCTACTGCGCTGGTGGCTTCATCCAGCACGAGAATCGGTGGGTCTTTAAGCAGGGCTCTGGCCAGTGACAAGCGTTGGCGCTGGCCACCGGAAAGTCGTACGCCGCGCTCGCCAACCGGTGTATCCAGCCCTTGAGGCAGCGTTTCAATAAAGCTCCAGGCTTCAGCGGTTTTCGCCGCGTCGATAACGTCTGCCTCTGAGGCGTCAGGTTTGCCGTAGGTGATGTTGTCACGAATGCTGCCTTCAAACAGGTAAACATCCTGGCTGACCAGGCCAATGGCCTGGCGCAGTGAGTGCATACTGACAGCTGTAATCGGTTGGCCATCAACCAGCACACGGCCACTGCTCGGGTCGTAGAAGCGCAGCAGCAGTTTGACCAGTGTTGATTTACCCGAGCCTGTCGCCCCAACCAGCGCCAGTGTCGTGCCCGACGGCACGTGCAGGTCAACGCCCGTCACCCCGACCTGGCTTGATTCATACTCGAAACTCACGCTATCAAAACGCACCTCACCCTTTATGGGGGAAGCCAAAGGCGTTGTGCTGTCATCTTTGACGGTAATCGGCACTTCCAGCAGGTCGAGTATCCGTTTGGTGCTGGCCATGGCGCGCTCGAACAGATCAATCACCTGAGCCAGGCCGGTGAGCGGCCACAGCAGGCGCTGGGTCAGAAACACCAGCACGCCATAGGCGCCAACGTTCAAGCTTCCGTTCAGCGCCATCATGCCGCCTACCGTAAAGGTGGCAAGAAAGCCCGCCAGAATGGCCATGCGAATAACGGGGATAAAGGCAGAGCTGACCCTGATCGCCCGACGATTGGCTTCTACATAGGCTTCACTGGCATCGCGCAGCCGCTCGGCTTCCCGCGCTTCACTGGTGAAGCTTTTGATCGTCGCGATGCCGCTGAGGTTATTGGAAAGACGGCTGGCCAAATCCCCCACTTTCTCACGTACATCGCTATACAGCGGCCCCGCCTTGCGCTGGAAGAAAAACGCCCCCCAGATAATCAGCGGAATCGGCGTAAACGCCAGGAGCGCAATCAATGGCGAGAGCACAAAGAACACCGCGCCCACGGCGACAACTGTCACGCCGACCTGGATCAAGGCGTTGGCACCGCCGTCCAGAAAGCGTTCCAGCTGGTTAACATCGTCGTTCATGGTGGCAACCAGCTGGCCCGAGTTTTTCGATTCGAAAAACGCCATATCCAGCCGTTGCGCGTGCTCGTAGGTATCCTGACGCATATCCGCCTGCAGCCGCTGGGCGAGGTTGCGCCAGAGAATCTGGAACAGGTATTCGAACAGCGATTCTCCCGCCCAGATAAAGAATGTCAGCACCGCAAGGATGGTGATCTGCTCCTGAGGAGACTCAAACCCCAGCCGCGCAACAAAGCTGTTTTCCTGATTAACCACGACATCAATCGCCACCCCGATAAGAATTTCCGGGGCGATATCAAACAGCTTGTTAATAATCGAGCAAATCGTCGCGGTGATGATCTGCCGCCGGTAGCCTTTGGCGTAGCGCAGTAGCCGCATTAAGGCGTGAAAGCTCTGATTTGAAGACGTCGCTTGAGCGCGGGGCATTGAAGAAGCCACATCGGTTCCTTTATTCAGTTGTTGCGAGCGAGATTAAGCAGGCTGTGCCACCCGGCGCACATTGGCCAGCAAGGGGCTGCCGGTATCCGGGTCTAACAGCAGCGTACAGTCTACTTGATACAGCTCGCGTACCAAGCCTGGCGTCACCACATCGGCTGGCGCACCCTGCGCAATAACCCGGCCATTATGCATGGCAATCAGGTGATCAGCATATCGACAGGCGCTGGCAAGGTCATGCAACACCATGACCACGCTACGTCCCTGGCACGCCAGGTGGCGCACCAGCTCAAACACTTCAATCTGGTGACCCAGATCCAGCGCGGAAGTGGGCTCATCCAATAGCAGTAACGGCGTTTGTTGAGCAATGGTCATGGCGATCCAGGCGCGTTGGCGCTGCCCACCGGAAAGTGCATCCAACGGCCGGTCGGCCAACGCCTCCAGGCCCGCAGCGGTGAGTGCATAGTGCACCACACGCTGGTCTTCCGCTGACCATTGGCGCAGCCAGCCTTGATGGGGCTGGCGGCCAAAGCGAATCAATTCGGTGACGGTTAACCCTTCTGGCGCCACGGCTTCCTGGGGCAGCAGCGCCAGCTGGGTCGCCAATTGGCGCGCAGGCAGGCGCTGAATATCCTCACCATCCATCAGGACGGCCCCTCTATCAGGGCGATGCAGGCGCGCCAGCCCCGAGAGCAGCGTAGACTTCCCGCAGCCGTTAGGGCCAACAATGGCAGTCACCTGCCCGCCTGGCAGATGAACATCAAGGTCTTCAATGACCTGGCGCTTGCCATAGCTCATGCTCAATGCATCGGTGGTAAGCGTCGGTGACGGGAAGGTGTTGCTCATGAGCGGCTCCGTTGTGGGCGCATTAATATCCATAAAAGCCAGGGCCCGCCCACCACGGCGGTGACAATCCCGACAGGGATTTCGATCGGTGCCAACAGCGTGCGCCCGGCAAGATCGGCCAGTAGCATGACCAGCGCCCCTGCCAGGGCGGCAGCCAGAATAGGCACATGGCGCGCACTGGAAAGCGAGCGGGCGATTTCAGGGCCAATCAGCGCGACCATGCCGACTGGCCCCGCCACGGCAACGGCAAAAGCGGTGAGCACCACGGAAAGCATCAGCACCTGCAACCGGCGCGCTTTGACACGCACGCCAAGGCCACTGGCCGTCGCATCATTAAAGCGCAGCAGCGTCAGTGACCGCGCCAGTGCCAGGGCCGCCATGATACCCAGCATCAGGCCAATCCCCAGCAGTTCCACGGCACCACTTGGGCGAGCATTCAATGAGCCCACCGTCCACGGATAGGCGGCATTGGCCGTATCAATCGCGACCCGCGCCAGCATGAGTTGAGTGACGGCACCAAACACCGCCCCCACCCCGATGCCCGCCACAATGAACCGGTAGCCCTGGGTGCCGCTGCCTGCTGCCAGACCAAACGTCAGCACAGCGGCAGTCGTCGCCCCCGCCAATGCCATCGCTGGCGGCGCGATTGATACCCCCATGCCGACGATGGACGCCACGGCAAATGCCGTCGCGCCGTTATCAATACCGATAATGCCTGGCGTGGCCAGGCGGTTGCGGGCCAGGGTCTGCATCAGGATACCGGAAAGCGCAAACGCTGCCCCGGTAAAGCAGGCGGCCATTAAGCGCGGCAGGCGCAGTTCCTGAACCATGAAGGCTGTCATTCTATCGCCCTGCCCCATAACGGCAGGCAATACCGCACTGGGCGCCAACGCCACGCTACCTGAACTGAGATAGAGAACGCAGGCTACCAGCAGCGCCATTAACAACCCCAGATTCACCGCGACAGCACGCTTTTCGAGCAGAAAATTACACCCCTGATATGGCAAAGCAACCCGCCAATAGCCTTCCGGCGCAGGCACACAATCGTCATACGAGGCGGCATGACTTGGGAGGGACACGTTCGTTAAAGACGAGGAATTTGCAGATATTTTCATAGATAACCAACAAAAGGTGCGTTAAAGCATCGGCAAGCGCTTGGCACGCACGACAGCGATCAGCACCGGCGCGCCACACAGCGCGGTGAGCACGCCCGATGGAAGCTCGGAAGGGGCCACGACAACACGCGAGATAATATCCGCTGTGAGCACAATCAGTGGGCCAATCGGCAGGCAGAACCAGAGCGTGCGGCGGATATCCGGCCCGGCAAATGCGCGTGCGACAAACGGCACCACCAGCCCAACAAAGGCAATCGGCCCTGCAATGGCGGTCGCCGCGCCCACCATTAAAGCCACGCAGCCGACGGCAATCCAGCGGATCAGGGTGGGGTGATGCCCCAGGCCACTGGCGGCTCGCTCGCCTAGCGCCAGCGCTGCCAGGGGGCGTGCCATGATGATGACAGCCACAGCCGCTACGCATAAGCTCGGCAGTACCGCGATAAGATCATCCAGCCGCCTTCCCGCCAGGCTGCCGACCACCCAGAACCGGATTTCATCAGCAGCGCGCTGGTCGTAAAGCAACATCAATGAGGTCAGCGAGCCTAGCAAGCCGGAAAAGGCGGCACCTGCCAGCACCAGGCGAACGGGGTCACTTCCCACCCCACGAACACGCGCCACACTGAGAACACACACGCAGCCGACCAGAGCACCCAACTGGGCCACCGAAATACGCAGCGTCGCAGCACTTGCTCCAAGCACCAACGCCAGCGCAACCGCAAAAGCCGCCCCGGCGCTCACGCCCAGCAAACCAGGCTCGGCAAGGGGGTTGCGGGAAACGGCTTGGAGCAATGCCCCGGCGACGCCCAGCGAAATACCCACCACAATGCCAATCAAGGTGCGTGGTGCGCGCAGCTCCGAGACAATAAACTGCGCCTCACTGTCGTTAACGCCCTGAAGCAACCCAAACACTCGCGATGGCCCGACGTCCCCCGCACCGATCGACAGACTCACGCAGCTCACCGCCACAAGGGCGGTGAGCAGAATCAGCATCCATTGGCGGGATGTGTAGCGCCGTCGGGCGCACCCCACCTCACTGGTGAGCGATGTCACGGCATCTTTCATGGCAACAATGCGCGCTCAATATCATCCAGAATGGCCTGGGCGGCCAAGGGCCCGTTCGCACTGCTCCAAAGCTGGCCATTCACCGGCACGACCTGGTTCTGCTGGACCACGTTCAAACGCGTGAAGGCACTGCTTTGCTTGGCAGCGTCCAGTGCTGCCTGGCCATCGGCATTTAATGTAGCGAGGAACAACCAGTCGCCATCCATCTGGGATAGGTTTTCCAGGCTGAGAATATCGCTATGCGGGCGACCTTCCTGGACAAGGCCAGCGTCCTGAACCTCCAGCCCGACTTGTGCCAACAGGCCGGTGGCAATCAGTTCTTTCGACATCACCATCGGGCCGTTGGGCATCCAGCGGGCCACCACAGCGGTTCCTCTTACGCTTGCATCATCAATCGCAGCGTTGAGCTGGCTGATGCGCTGATCGACGGCCGCAATGGCGTCTTCAATGGCTGCTTCACGATCAAGCGCCTGGCCATAAAGCCGCGCCTCTGCTCTCCAGCTATCCGGCGATAATGGCTGGGTAGGCGGCACCACCGTAGGGGCGATACGCGACAGTAGCTGATACTGCGCTTGTGGTAATTGGGCGGCAGCCAGAATCAGGTCAGGTTGCTGGGCCAGCACGGCTTCAATATTGATTTCACGCACTACGCCGACAATGTCAGGGCGCTCGTCATTGAAATGAGCCTCCACATACTCTTCTACATACTCTGCGACATTGTCGCCACCGCGAGTGGTCACCGCGCCTATCGGCGTCACACCTGCGGCCAGCGCAGCGTCCAACGCACCTTCATACAGGGTGACGACGCGCTCGGGGGAATCGTTGACCTCCAGCATCCCGTAAGCCGTTTCCAGCGTGCGGCCCTGCGCAATATTTACCAATGAACCGCTGATTAACAACCCGCATACCACCCTCCTTACTAACCCACTGCGCAGCGACGAGTAACGCATTAGTGACTCTCCTGAGTGTCTATGCTGAATGTTTATGACAAGTGCTTATGACAATGATAATAACGATTATCAAACGCACTTGCATTACTGTTAAAGAGAATCGTCTGTTCCGGATACTGCAACAAAACCGTTAATCACCCATTCACAGCCTTTATAGACAGCCACTTACCTCCCTACAGCGTTCGATATTGCGCAACGGCATGTTCGATGAAACTTACTCGCAAATGGGAACTTTTCTTCTTAGAATCCCCGCGCCGTTTGATAATCATTTACATTAGCAAGCAAGAATCATTTGAGAGGATCAAGATGCCACGCTTTACCCGCACTGCTTTAGCTAGCGCCGTCGCTCTTAGCGTTACTGCCACCGCTGCCTTTGCCCAGGAATCTCAGCAGTTGGATAATCTTGTGGTCTCTGCCAGTGGCTTTGAGCAGGCAATGGTAGATGCCCCGGCCAGTATTTCCGTTGTGACGCGTGAAGCACTCGAACGCCAACGCATTACCAGCGTGGCGGATGCGTTACGAGATGTGGAGGGTGTTGATGTCGGTGGGCAAGTCGGTAAAACCGGCGGCAGTAACATCAGTATCCGCGGGATGCCGAGTGACTACACCCTGATCCTGATCGATGGCCGCCGACAGAATACCGCGGGTAGCGTAACGCCTAATGGCTTTGGCGAAACCTCCACCAGCTTCTTCCCACCGGTTTCCAGCATTGAGCGCATCGAAGTGATTCGCGGCCCGATGTCGACGTTATATGGCTCTGATGCCATGGGCGGCGTCATCAACATCATTACCCGCAAGGTCAACCGCGAATGGGTAGGTTCCGTAGGGGTTGAGAGCACCTTCAACCAGGACCGTGATTTTGGCGACCGCCGTGAGATCAGCTTATATACCAGCGGCCCGCTCATCCAGGATACCCTGGGCATTCAGGTTCGTGGGCGTTTCTATGAGCGCGATGCTTCAGCTCTGACTTACACCGACGGCAGCGGCAACCCCATCGATGTCAGTCAGCGCGGCCCAAGCCCGGTGGAAGGCGACACCTACAATCTGGGTGGCAGGCTGACCTGGACACCTGACGCCGACCATGACCTTTGGCTGGATGGTGAAGTTAATCGGCAGCGCTACAATAACGATGAATGCCAACTCGGCACGCTGGATGGCCGTACCCGTAGCTGTTCACCAGATCCAGGTGTTGCCAATGGCTATTCCGACGAGCTGCGCTTTGAACGTGAGCAGATTGCGTTGGGGCACACAGGGCGCTTTGCATCGGGCACACTTGAGTCCAGCCTGATGCGTAACACCACACAAACCAAAGGCCGCACGATTCCCGGTGATGAAGGCGTTGCCTATGACGGCTTCCCCGGCCTTGTTGGCGGTGACGCCCGCGAGCTGGAAACCACCAATACAGTATTGGATAGCAAGTACATCATGCCACTGGGCAACCATATGGCAACGGTGGGCCTGCAGTGGTGGGATGCCGAGCTGGATGATGGCCTGGCAGGTACCACCTTTGAGCAGACTACCTGGTCACTGTTTGCAGAAGATGAGTGGTTACTGCGTGACGATCTTGCTTTAACACTTGGCGGGCGCTACGACCATCACGATGCCTTCGGCAGCCAGTTTAGCCCGCGTGGTTATCTGGTATGGAACACCACGCCTCACTGGACCCTTAAAGGCGGCGTCAGCCGAGGCTATAAAACGCCCACCCTGAACGCGCTACATGCAGGCATCAACGGTGTGACCGGCCAGGGCACTATTCTCACCATTGGCAACCCGGACCTAGAGCCGGAAACCAGCACCAGCAGTGAAATCAGCGCGCACTACGACAGTCAGGCAGGCTTCACCGCCAGTGCCACGCTGTTCTATAACGAATTTGACGACAAGATTGCCAGAGGCGGCGATATTCTGGTCGAAAACGACCCGCTCGTACCCGACGGCACATACAGCCAGCAGGTCAATGTTGACGAGGCGATGACCCAGGGGGTCGAACTTTCTACCAGCTATCAGTTCAGCCCCGCATGGCGTTTAAGTGGTAATTACACCTATACCGATAGCGAACAGCAAAGCGGCAACAACCGTGGCGAACCGCTCACTGATACGCCTGAGCACGCCCTGAACGCTACCCTGCGCTGGCAGGCCACGCCAAGGCTAGACACCTGGCTGTCTGCAGAATACCGCAGTGAGCGTTACCGTAATCGAGAAAGCGTTCGCGGAGCCCCTTCGTTTGATGACCTGGGCGATTTCAAAGCCTATTCACTGTTCCATTTAGGCGGCAGCTACGCTTTTACCGAGCAACTTAAGGTTAGCGCCACACTCTACAACCTGTTCGATAAGGACTTTGTCGATTATCGCGTTTATGGCGATGGCACTCGCTTTGGCAACGTGTATGCCAACAGCGAAGAAGGCCGCCGCCTATGGCTTTCAGCGCGCTATGCGTTTTAACCGGCAATAATCAGGTTCCACTTACTGTTCCAGAACGTATTGCCCTGGCCATGTGTCAGGGCTTTTTGCTACCCAGGGCCATGCTGCTTGAGGGCCATGCCCTTCATTTAGTCGATTTCACCAATATAAATGCGCTGGCTTTTATATTCACTAAAAAAAAATTAAAAAACATTGTTTCTTTCTGAATTAAATCTCTCGTACCTTTGATGGTGGTTGATACATCATATAAACATGCCTGTTACCCGTCATTTAATGCTTGTGCATTTTCCACAATGCATGTTAATAATATATTACGCTTCAAGCAAATGATCAGACATCTTCCATCGATCCATCGGTGGCATAATTCATATAGATCTATATTATATGTAACCATTCATATGTAACTATCCATATAGAACTACTCATTTAGAATCACTACTAAAGCCATTAGGAATCTGTCTTTAGCTTCTTGATCCTGAACTTTATTTCAAAGAAATTGTCTAAAGATACTAAGCAATACAACCTGATTTATTACACACATATTACGGATAGCACGCTTTAAAGTGACAGGTTATAAATACGATTACTGGCTATGCTTATATTTTATGTGCATTTTAAATGCTGGTATTTTAAAACTTGGCGGGAGCATGAATAAGGTCTATTTTTAATATGTACTGCAAGCTCGACTCTTTCAGAGTCGTGGTGCTCAAGGTTATTGATGCAAAAAACCTTTATGAGCCAACAACGTTTTTACGTAAGCAATTTCTGGAGAATAATTAATGTCGACCATACCTGAATCCAAAATGTCTCAAGAGGTTTTGTCCTGGCGCGACCCGGAACTGGATTCCGTCAAAGGAACTGAAACGCCTAAAGATCCAAATAAAGGTTATGTTGCGCTGCTGGGCTGGAGTATCAATGCGATTAAAGCGGCCCAGAAATTTGACCGTCGCTATGTTGTCATTGCTCCGGAGTGGGCAACAGATTTCTGTACTGCGAACAATATACCCTTTATTGCCTGGGACTTTGTGCGTATTAACGACCGTTCGATGGAAATTGCGGAAAAGTTAAAGGCAGAGGGCGTTGATGTTGCCATTCCATTATTCGAAGAAACTGTCGAATGGTCTGGTGCAATCAACTCGGTGCTACTTGATAACCCGCGTATGTTTGGGCAATCAATCCTGTTTCGTGACAAGGCACTCATGAAGCGCCGTGCTCAGTTAGGGGGCATTCGCGTCGGGATTTTCGAAGAAGCCCACGAAAAAAGTGACATCGTCAGATTCATGAAACGTGTCAACCAGACACTTCTGAAGCTTGATGGCGACATCGATGACCCAATTCATGTCAAAGCCTTTGATAAGGCAGGCTGTCTGGGTCACCGTATGATTCGCACGATTGATGAAATTGACAATATTCCGGAAGAAGAATACCCGTTGTTGATGGAAAGTCACCTCGACGGCTGGGAGTTTGCCGTGGAAGCGTGGATCCACGATGGCAAGATCCAGTTTCTCAACATTTCTGAATACGTAACGCTTGGCTATTCAGTATTTGTGCCAGCCACGGAAGAGCTTGAAAGCTGGCGGACCCTGATTACCAAGCAGATCGAACTGCTGATCAAAACCTTTGATATCCAGTTTGGCCTGATCCACCCCGAGTACTTTGTGACGGCCGATGGTGAAATGTACTTCGGCGAGGTGGCTTATCGTCCACCGGGCTTCAAGGCATTTGAACTGATTGAGCGGGCTTATGGGTTCAATGCTTACCAGGCATCCATGCTGGTGTTTGATCCGAAAAGCACCAAAGAGGAAGTCGCTGCCTTTTTCCCACGCGAAGTGGTAGATGCCAAAGGTTACGCGGGCTGCTTTGGCGTGTATCCGAAACGCCGTGTCGTCAGTAAGCTCGAAATGCCCAAGGAATGTGTTGAGCATCCATACTTCGAGTCACACGAACTACAAGCGCCTGCCGAAGAAACGGTGCCAGATCGGTCAGCATTTGGCACGCACTGGGGGCTGGTTTTCTTCTTTGGCGAGGATCCCATCAAGATGCGCGATCTGCTGAAGGCCCAGGAAGACCTGGATTTTTACGTCTAAGCCAAGCCTGGAGAGGCGGCGCCGAGTTGGGCGTCGCCATATCGATATAACCGTATCACTATCATTTCACAGGACAACAACATGATCGTTCGTAATATTGAAGAAGCGCGTCAAACCGATCGTTTGGTAAAAGCCGAAGACGGTAACTGGGACAGTACCCGCCTGGTACTGGCCGCTGATGGTGGAAACTTCTCCTTCCACATAACGCGCATTTATGAAGGTACCGAAACTCATATTCACTATAAGCATCACTTTGAATCCGTGTACTGCATTGAAGGTGAAGGCGAAGTTGAAACATTAGCGGATGGCAAGATCTGGCCCATTAAGCCGGGTGATATCTATGTTCTGGATAAACATGACGACCATCTGCTGCGCGCGTCCAAAACCATGCATCTCGCCTGTGTATTTACGCCGCCAATCACGGGAACCGAAGTTCACCGCGAAGACGGGTCTTACGCACCAGCAGACGACTGATCTGCAATAACGTTAGGCCGATCCTGAACGACGGACAGGTCGATACCGGCAGGATGCGTTTCTTGCGGCTGATATTCAGCGGGCATGGGAAGAAGATGTCTACGTCTGTAGGTGCCCGCAAGGTCTTGCTTTAGAAACGCTATCGGACAAAGGAGAGTCCTACTATTTCATCCTGCCGGTGTCACTTAGGCAGTGGCAGCAGTATTTATGCAGCACTGTCTTAAAATAAAAAAATACTGCCTTAAAAAAGCTTATAACGTCTGGGTTTATAAAGACTGGAGTTGTAAAGACTGAGCTTTATCGACCATTCTGACGGGAAGTGCTGTTCAGCATCACCTAACACAAATGCTAATTATTTACATTACGTTAATTTAAATGGCACAATAGCATCTTTATTTTTGCTCAATGGCCAGGCCATGTACGATTTTGATGAACTTGCTGCCTTCGATAATGTGATGACCACCGGCAGCTTGACGCGTAGCGCTCAAAAGATGGGGCTTGCAAAATCAACGCTGAGCCGTCGCATCAGTCAGCTTGAAGCAAGGCTCGAACAATCTTTGCTCAGGCGTCAGGCAAATCGGTTGATTCCTACCGAAGCAGGATTGCTGTTTCATGGTTACTGCACGGAGCTTTTGGCAATGGCCGCGCATAGCCAGGAAGCGTTGGCAGAACTGAGTGAAGAGATTAGCGGCAAAGTCACACTGGAAGTTCACGGAGCCCTCGCCCGTGGCTGGATGGCGAACGTGATGGATGCGTTCTTGACCCGCTACCCCAAGGTTGAACTCACCCTTCACACCCGCGAAACGCCTCCCAATCAAATGCACAGTAACAGTGTACATATCTGGTTAGGGGCAATGCACGAATGCGGTCTCAACCAGGAGCCGCTGGGGCATCTGTCCCGTGGTCTTTACGCCAACCCTGGTTATCTTGCCAGCGCCGGCGCCCCGCAACACCCAAGTGAACTGGAAACACATGCCTGGATTGATTTACTCGATTCCGCATCGGATGGCCTGCTATTCCACCATGCCCGACACGCCGACTTTCTTTTTAATGCGCCACGCTCGCGACTGCGTGTCGATTTGACGGCGCTACAGATTGATGCCGTCGCCTACGGACAAGGCATTGGGCTTCTTCCCCACTGGGTGGTGAAAAAACGTGAAAAGCACCACCCAGGCGATCTGGTTAGCTGTTTACCTGGTTGGGAACCTGCCCCGCTGCCTATCACCATGCTGTACGCTTATGGCCATCACTCACGCCGGATCAATGCCTTATTAGCGTTTTTGCGAGAGCAGGTGCCCGCTGCCTGGCAATCTCATCACCCTCTTGCCTGCACAGGTTAACCGCTTCTTCTTTTTCACCTTGCCAGTTAGCAGCCTAATTAACGACAATGGGCTGCTCACAATGGTTAAGGAATGTGAATGATCGCCGAACTTTTTGCCGTCATGGCACCGGTACTCGCTGGCGCCGGGCTTGGGTATCTATGGGTACGTCTTGGTCACCCCTACCCCGTCGACTTCATTACCCGGCTGGTATTTAACATCGGGACACCTGCGCTGGTGTTGGCCTCACTCAGTGGTGCTGATATTGACGCCGATACCTTCGGACGCACCATGTTGGCAACATCGCTCGTCATGCTCATCATGGCGATGGCCACTTTTCTGGTCGCCAAACTACTCGCCCGAGACTGGCGCGTCCTGCTGGCGTCAATGATGTATCCCAACACAGGTAATATGGGGCTGCCCGTTGTCCTCTATGCCTTTGGCAGCGCAGGGTTCGCCTATGGCATTACCGTGATGGTCACGGTATCGCTGTTTCAGTTCACGCTGGGTAGCGTGTTTGACAGCAAAGGCAATCCGTTAAAAGCCCTTGCTACCACCCCCACGGTCTACGCCATTTTGATTTCCATGGCGTTGCTGCTGACGGAAACGTCACTGCCGCTCTGGCTCGCAAACAGCGTTGATCTGATGTCTGGCTTTACTGTGCCACTGATGCTGATCACGCTGGGCGTTTCATTGGCCAGCATTCAGGTCAAGAACCTACGCTCCGGTGTCAGTTTCAGCCTGGTGCGCATTCCGTTGGCGGTAATGGTTGCCTGGGGCGTTGGTCACTGGGTAAATCTGCCCACCATGGCCCAGAGTATTCTGATTCTGCAGATGAGCATGCCCGTTGCGGTTTTCAATTACCTGTTTGCCCAGCGCGCTAAACGTGAACCCGGCTATGTCGCTAGCCTGGTATTCTGTTCGACATTACTGGCCTTGATCTACCTTCCCATTCTTCTTGCGCTGCTGATGTAGCTGCGCCACAGATTTATTGTGGTGCGGACATCTCTGCTAGGCTATGAGTACAGCCCGCCGGGAGCATCATTATGGCCAATACGATCTGTCTGTCATTTTGTGCCTTTTCAGCACGTCACATGCTCAAGATCGCCAGCGTGCTCTTCCTCAGCGCGACAGTTCATGCTCAACCCGCTCTCACGATTCAGACGCAGCAACTGACGCTCGGGATTGAGCGTGTTGCCACCGGGCTGGTACATCCCTGGTCGGTTGCCTTTCTACCCGATGGACGTTATCTCGTCAGTGAACGTCGTGGACAGCTTAAACTGATCGATCGTAACGGAAACACGCGTGACCTTGCTGGCATGCCTGATGTCAGCCAGCATGGCCAGGGCGGGCTTCTGGATATCGCGCTGCACCCTGCCTTCGGTGACGGTGAGCATGACTGGATATATTTCACCTGGAGCAAACCCGATGGCAGTAATACGCGCACCGCACTATCACGGGCAAAGTGGCAGGGTGATTCACTGGGTGACGTTGAACATCTGTTTGAGCAGGACCGCGCGTCTTCCCCTGGCCGCCATTACGGTTCCCGGCTGGCCTGGCTACACGATGGCACATTATTAATGTCTATCGGCGACCGTGGACGCGACCCGACACGTGCTCAGGCCCGTGATGATCACGCGGGCTCAACACTGCGCCTGACCGATACGGGTGGTGTGCCTGATGACAACCCCTTTGTGGATGATGCGTCGACCCGGGATGAAATTTATACCTTGGGTAATCGCAATATTCAGGGTATGACGGTATTAGCCAACGGTGAGCTCTGGGCATCCGAACATGGCCCTCGTACCGGCGATGAGCTAAACCACCTGATAGCGGGTGAGAACTATGGTTGGCCACGAGTCAGCCGTGGCAATGATTACGCCACCAACCAGCCCATCGGGGTGAATCACCTGCCTGGCATGCGTGATCCTGCTTATATTTTTCAGGGCCGGTTTGCACCTTCAGGATTAGCAGAGGTAACCGGTACATCCTTTCCAGAATGGCGTGGTAGCCTGCTGGCTGGCGGTCTTGCCAGCCAGCAACTTGTCCGGCTGACCCTTGGAAATGACCAAAACGTCGATAAAATAATTACCAGTGAAGTCGTTTTAAACGGTGAACTGGGTCGCTTACGTGATATTCGCCAAGCCCCCGGCGGTGCACTCTATTTATTAACAGATGCTACATCTGCAACTCTCTACCGTTTAAAAAGGATATCGCCTTAATCCATCAGTTTTTCTCAACGTTTATAACAGGCATGCTTGAAGCAATTATCCCCTATTAACAATGACATTATGCGACTGACTGCCAAATCAAGTAACGCAATTAACGTTGATACATTCACCATAAATAAAACAAGGAGTTTTGCATGTTCAAGCACATCATAAGATGTATCGCTCGACAGACCCGGTTGCAAGAACCGGTACCATTCTGTTGAAATCTACTTGTGGTTTCATAATCTACCTCGTCAACATAGCCATTCATTTCCCACGTAACATGGATAATTTCATGCCTTTCCTAGCGGTCAAGTAGCTACGCAGACTGACGCGTCCACCTTTCTGGCCGACGACATTAATGGCCGATTGATGGATCAGTACCAGGTAATTGACTGCCCACTACAATAACGACGGAGATGTCTTATGGATCAAAACTCTCAACGTCCTGAAGATGTACAAGCATCGGAGGGGATACCTGCACCGGAAGGCGCGGCAAACCTTATTGATACGGACTATGTCATCGGTCAGGACAACGTAACCGCTTCACCGATGGGAGTAAACATCGACCTGCATGGCAAGGTATTTACGATTTCTTCCTTGCTGATCTTGCTGTTCGTCGTGCTGACCCTTGCATTGCAGGATCAGATCTCTCCTGTCTATGACGCTGTTTTCAACTATCTGACCAGTAACCTGGGCTGGTTTTTTATCTTCTCTGCCAACGTATTTGTCGTAGTATGCCTTTTTCTGGTCGTCTCCCCATTAGGTAAAATCCGCATTGGCGGCGCGGATGCCAAGCCGGACTTTACCTACATGGGCTGGTTCTCAATGCTGTTTGCCGCGGGCATGGGTATTGGATTGATGTTCTACGGGGTAAGCGAGCCACTAACCCACTTTGGCACCGCGTTTGATGGAAGCGACTGGGCGCCTCTGGGAGGTGCCGTAGGTGACTTCGAAGGAAATGCTGCCGGTTCGATTGCTGTTGGCATGGCGGCCACCATCTTTCACTGGGGTCTGCACCCCTGGGCGATCTATTCGGTTGTGGCATTGTCGCTGGCCCTGTTTGCTTTTAACAAGGGGCTTCCACTTTCCATGCGCTCCGTCTTCTACCCGGTTCTGGGGGAACGTGTCTGGGGCTGGCCAGGGCACCTGATTGATATTCTGGCTGTGTTCGCAACCCTGTTTGGTCTTGCCACCTCATTGGGGATCGGTGCCTCACAGGCAGCCGCTGGCTTGACTTACCTATTCGGCGCGCCAGAAAGCGATATCACCATGATCCTGCTGATCATCGGGATTACCATCATTGCCATCGGTTCCATCCTGGCAGGGGTCGATAAAGGCGTTCAGCTGCTATCAAAAATCAATATTGCGCTAGCCGCTGCACTACTTTTTTTCGTGATAGCCGTTGGCCCGACACTGATCATTGCGACCGGCTTTTTTGACAACCTGATGAGCTACGTCGTTAATCTACCCGCCCTTGCCAACCCGTTTGGCCGTGAGGATGCCAACTTCAGCCAAGGCTGGACAGCGTTCTACTGGGCATGGTGGATTTCCTGGTCTCCGTACGTCGGCATGTTCATCGCACGTGTCTCGCGTGGCCGGACCGTGCGTGAGTTCATTGTCTCGGTGTTACTGGTTCCTTCAACCGTATCGATTCTATGGATGACTGCTTTCGGCGGCACCGCGATTGATCAATATGTTTCCCAGGGCATTGAAGCCGTCCGTGATGCTGGTCTGGAACTGCAACTGTTCATCATGCTGGAACAGCTACCCCTTTCACAAATCACCTCTTTCATTGCCATCGTCCTGGTCATTGTCTTCTTTGTAACTTCCTCGGACTCAGGTTCGCTGGTCATTGATTCGATCACGGCAGGGGGTAAGGTCGATGCACCTAAACCTCAGCGCGTTTTCTGGGCAATTATTGAGGGCGCTATTGCCATTGCCCTACTACTCGGTGGCGGCCTGACGGCACTTCAAACGATGGCAGTCTCTACCGGCTTCCCGTTCACTATCATTCTGCTGGTTGCCTGTTATGCCATCATCAAGGGGCTGACAAGCGAACCTAAAGCGGTTTGATACAGAGCCGCATTCGCTTCGTATCAAGGGCAGTTCAGGCTGCCCTTTTAATCGACTCCTGACAGCTCATTGTCATGAATCGCGTCGCTATCTTTCGGGTATTAATGATAGCCAAACAGGGTACCCAGCGGCTCGCTACCGTTTAAAAACAACTCCACAGTCAACGTCTGAACAGGGCAAAAACAGGTAGCGTCTATCCTGTATTCAGCCGACAGGGATATGAGTTGTGACATTGTCGCACCATTTATGTATAATAAAATTTAATAAGATTTGAACATTTAGCCCTTCTTTTCTTAATAACACCGCTTAAACTGTAAAGGTGGTCGCACGATCACTACCACAAGCTACGAGCTGCGTTTCGCAGATATGCTTAAGAACAGATGCGCTAACGAATCAAACATATCGACACGCCTGACGACTTGAAACGTTGATCAGTCAGCCAGGTAGACACTTGGCGTTGATGTATTCACCATTGAGACGTATTTATCATTGAGAAGTATTTATTATTGAGGAGTACTCAATTGATACGTGCTAAGCATTGATACGTACTCAGTATTGACAGGAAGAGGAAATCTAGCATGTTTAATAACATCATGGTGCCTGTCGACCTTGCCCATATCGAGGTTCTTGAATCCTCGTTAGAGGTAGTGGCTGACATGGCCAAACATTACGATGCTTCCATCACTTATGTAGGGGTGACGTCCAATACGCCTAATAGTGTTGCGCGCACACCGGATGAATATCAACAGAAGCTCGAAGCATTTGCCCAGAAACGCCACGACGTTCACGGTCAGCCGGTGAGCGTCAAGGTTTACGCTTCAACCGATCCGATCGCCAACATTGACGATATTCTGGTCAAGTCTATTGATGAACTTGACGTTGATCTTGTCATCATGGCGACGCATCTTCCGCGTCACCTGGATATCGTTATGCCTTCGCATGGCGGCAAGGTGGCAACACATACGGATGCCTCCGTTTTTCTGGTGCGCCCTAAACACTAACGACTTATCAATCCTGTTCACTCGAACCTCACACAGGGTTGACCCAATACAACACAACCGACGGAGATGACCTATGGAGCAAAACTCTCAGCGTCCCGAAGATGAGGGCTCGGAAGGTATTAGAGCCCCTGATGGCCCAGCCAATCTCATTGATACTGATTATGTGATTGGTCAGGATAATCTTACCGCCTCACCATTGGGTTTCAATATTGATCTGCATGGCAAGGTGTTCACGATTTCATCCTTGCTGATCGTCCTTTTTGTTGTACTGACACTGGCATTGCAGGATCGGATTTCGCCTATCTATGACGCGGTTTTCGGTTATCTGACTGGCAACCTGGCTTGGTTTTTCATCTTTGCCGCCAATATTTTTGTACTTGTCTGCCTTTTCCTGGTGGTTTCGCCATTAGGTAAAATCCGCATTGGTGGCGCGAATGCCAAGCCGGACTTTACCTATATGGGCTGGTTTTCGATGTTGTTTGCTGCCGGTATGGGCATCGGTTTGATGTTCTACGGGGTGGGTGAGCCACTGACCCACTTTGGTACCGCGTTCGATGGCAGCGACTGGGCACCCTTGGGTGGTGCAGTGGGAGACTTTGAAGGTAATGCAGCTGGCGCTGCTGCAGTCGGTATGGCTGCAACGATTTTCCACTGGGGTCTGCACCCCTGGGCCATCTATTCTGTTGTCGCTTTGTCGCTGGCACTGTTTGCTTTCAACAAAGGTCTGCCGCTTTCCATGCGCTCAATTTTCTACCCGATTCTGGGTGAGCGCGTCTGGGGCTGGCCAGGGCATTTGATTGATATTCTGGCGGTTTTTGCAACCCTGTTTGGTCTCGCGACTTCATTGGGGCTAGGTGCTTCACAGGCTGCCGCTGGTTTGACATACCTGTTTGGTGCGCCGGAAAGCGATATCACCATGATCCTGCTGATTATCGGCATCACCATTATTGCGATTGGATCGATTCTGGCAGGTGTGGATAAAGGCGTTCAGCTGCTTTCAAAAATCAACATCGTTATGGCGGCAGCTTTGCTGTTCTTTGTCATCGCCGTTGGCCCAACGATAATGATTGCAACAGGCTTCTTTGAGAATCTGCTTAGCTACGCGGTCAATCTACCGGCGCTTTCCAACCCCTTTGGCCGTGAAGATGCCAACTTCAGCCAGGGCTGGACTGCGTTCTACTGGGCATGGTGGATTTCCTGGTCCCCGTACGTCGGCATGTTTATCGCACGCGTCTCCCGTGGTCGTACGGTACGTGAGTTCATTACTGCCGTGCTGCTAGTGCCTTCGATTGTTTCGGTTCTTTGGATGACCACTTTTGGTGGCACTGCCATTGATCAGTATGTGAGCCAAGGCATAGAAACGGTTCGCGATGCGGGACTTGATCTGCAGCTGTTTGTTATGCTCGAACAACTGCCGCTCTCGAACATCACGTCGTTTATTGCCATCGTCCTGGTCATTGTCTTCTTTGTGACGTCTTCTGACTCAGGCTCGCTGGTTATCGACTCCATTACCGCTGGCGGTAAAGTCGATGCACCTAAACCACAGCGTGTCTTCTGGGCAATCATCGAGGGTGCTATCGCGATTGCCCTGCTTCTGGGCGGTGGTTTGACAGCATTGCAGACCATGACGGTCTCAACCGGTTTCCCGTTTACTTTCATTCTGCTGGTTGCCTGTTATGCCATTATCAAAGGGCTGACAAGCGAACCCAAAGCCGCCTGATAGATCAAAACGGTAAGCACGTTAAAGGGCAGCCCTCGGGCTGCCCTTTTTATTGCTTTTAAAACAGACAATTATTAGCTAATCAACAGATACTGGATGCTGCCGTCGTGAAGGCTGTTTAACTCCACAGATCATGCAAAGGCGTGTCCGGTTGATAATGATGGGCAATCTGGGCCTGCAATAGCTCGGCGGTGGCCAATGCATCGACCAGGGCGTGGTGCCCCTGATAGGCAGGCAAGCCATAGCGCTGACGGCTGGCGTTAAGACGAATCGACACCGGCGGCCGCCCTAACCAGCGACGAAAGCGCGCCCACAAGGTTTGCCGATGCAGACGAGCCTCCAGCGACATCGTATCGATGACCGGAAAAATAACGCTTTCCCCTCGTCGTGCTTTAATAGCCGCATCGAGAAATGGCCGCTCGATATGACGAAAATGTACCACCACCAGACGACCTGCCAAGGCATCCAGCAGCTCATCGAGTATGTCATCAAGATCCGGTGCGTGAGCGATTTCCGAGTGGGTAATATGGTGAAACGCTATCGATTCCTCCGCCAGGGGACGCGGAGGCTTTACCACCCAGTAACGGCGTTGCGACATGTGAATGCGATTCATGTCAAAAGGCACAAGACCGATACTCACAATCGCGTGACGACGCTCATCCAGTCCGGTGGTTTCCATGTCCAGTGCTACCATGGACACCTCGTTCATCGGGGTATCGCCGCTGGGCAGAGGCGTCTGAAAGAAACGCTCAATAGCAGGGTTCTGAGCTTGCTGGCCACGCTGCGCCATGTACCCATTCCAGTCAGACTGAACGATTTTTTTACGCGGGCGTATGGTATACATCAGCTGCGCCCCGGACGGTTTGCGGGCATTGGATAACGGAATTTCAGGAATTTCTGCGCATTGCTAAGCACCTGGAAAGCATCTTTCAGAGTGTGGCGCTCGGCGCTCTCGACGTTTTCAGGCTCGATATTGTTATCAGGGGTGCGTTCTTCCTGTATATCAATAACCTGGTGACGAATACGCGACATGCATAAAAACTCCAGTGCGTAGCGGAGTCTATCACTCACCCCATTCGCCAGGAGCTGGGTCTTGCTGATGTCATCAAGACGTTCAAACGAATTTTGCGCCTTGGAACCACAGGCAAGCGCATGGATCCGGATAAGATCGACCATTGGTGCCGTTCCACGACGCTTAAGATTGATGGAATTGTTGTGCTTGCCATCCTGTTCCATCACGAACGTACGGAAAAATCCCAACGGTGGTGTGCGGTTTAGCGCATTGCGTGCCATGGCGGCCAGAAACAGCGGTGATTGAGACGCCTCTTTTGCCACCAGATCCTGCAGGGCCTCGACAAAAACGTCTTCGCCGTAAGCACTGTCGAGATCAAAAAAGATAGAGCTGTGTAACAGCTTTTCAGGTGAAGGATTGCTGATCCACTCACGGAAGTACTCTTTCCATACCCGTAATGGCTGCCGCCATTGCTGATTGGTCGCCATCACATTGCCTTTGCAATAGGTATACCCACAGGCATCCAGGCCATCGCTGACAAAGGTCGCCAACTGAAAGAAATACTCATCATGCAACGCTGGATCAAAGGCGTCATCAATCACCAGCGCATTATCCTGATCGGTCACGATGCTTTGCTCATTACGCGCCATCGAACCGTTGACCATAAAGCTGTAGGGCACCGGCGGAGGCCCAAGCTTTTCTTCTGCGAGTTCGAGCAGCCGGCGAGTAAAGCTGCGTCCAATGGTTGAAAGCGCACTGCCCACCATGTGGGAATTCGCTTCTTCCTGCACCATTCGCACAAAGGCAGCACTGACGTCCGGCGCCAGCCTTGCCAGACCCTCGGCATTGGATTGACTGAAAATATTACTGACCAGGTAAAGCCCGCTATGGGTTTCGTAGCGGATAATGTCCGAAAGGTGCACAACCCCAACCGGACGCTGGCGATATAGCACCGGTAAATGATGAACGTTACTGCGCAACATCGTCAGCATCGCTTCATAGACCGACACATCCGACTGGACAGTAATCAGGTTGGACGAGACGACCTCTCCCACCGGCGTATCGGAATCAAGCCCTTGAGCAACAATCGTTTTACGGAAATCGCTGTCAGTCAGGATGCCACACATCTGCCAGTCAACACCTTCACTGTCCTTAAAACTATAACGTGGGTTACCACTGCCTTTCTTGAGCACCAGCAGTGCCGATGCCTGAGCGTCGCTCATCTGCTGAGCCGCTGCTTGTACAGAGGTAGTGGTTTCAACCATCACCGGATAACGCGATAACAATTTGCGAATCCGGGTAACCATCATATCGTTGGATTTTTTTTGCTCCTCTGCCGCACTTTCCAGACGTGGCCTTTCTACCTCGATAAAATCCGAAAAATGGTCATCTTCTTCACACAGCTGCTGGAAAATCGCATCCGGAATGAAATAGATCAGGGTATCTTCAATCGCCTTGGCCGGATGACGCACCCTATGCCCACGCAGCAGGCTGAAATGCCCGAAAATATCGCCCTCTCCCAGTCGGTTAAAGAGCTCACCTTTACGACGATAGACTTCAACGGCCCCGCTTCGGATGTAACACAACTCATTAATGGGCTCATTAAGACTCAGAATGTCGCTACCTGTTTTGAAATAGCGCACTTCCACATTTTCGGCAATGAGATCAAGCAAGGCATCTGATAAACCGTCAAAGGGCGGAAACTTGCCCATGTGCTGATGAATCTCCAGAAGTTCAACGTCCATGCACTTCTCCTTTGGGTCACGGGCTTTATTGGGTGTTCTTTTTCATTAACGTAACGTTACTGACAATGTCTCGCCAACACGCCGTCTTTGGGGCACTATTAATTGTAGTTTGCAAGCATCAGCACACAAGATAAAGTACCAGATACAAAAAAGCTCGGCACTTTTATGTGCCGAGCCTCAGAATATACTGGTTAATTAATGACATAACTCAGATTGATGGCAGCGTTAACTCATCAGCCAGTTGTTAACCAGTTAATACGATTGATATTACGACTGCGAGGCCATTTCCTGAACACGCTGCATCATGTCAGGATTTTGCTGGATAGTTTGACCAATAGCATTAAAGGTTTCGACATCCAGGCCGCTATTCTCAACGATTTCGATCATTTTATCGTTGGCTTCAGCGCGAACTTCCTGCTGGCTTTGCTCATCTTCGGCAGCCTGAAGGCGTTGTGTGTATTCCTGAGAAATAACGGCAATTTCCTGAGACGCATCAGCAAACTGTTGCAACTGCTGATCAGAGAAGTCCCGTGCTGGAGCTTGCTGGGTTTCCATAGAATTTTGAGCAGGTTCCTGTGTCTGCTGAGCATTTGCAGTCGCCGCCATCAGACCAGTAGCGAGTAGTGCGGCGGAAAACAGTGCGGTAAAACGTTGCATAAATACCTCTAAGATTCAGGAAGTGAATTGTCGATCGTACGTCTTAAACGTGCCCATTGGGACGCACGATAAAAACACAGGTTCCATTTTTATTGTTACTTTATGTAAAAAAACCACTCAGTTTGAAAGGATGAACACCAATGCAACGCTCAGCATTCAGCCAAAAGGTCAGGTCGGCTCGCAGCGCAACGCCAGGTGAGCTTGGGCTTGCCGCCATGCCCATTTTGTTTGTACTGCTATGGAGCACGGGGTTTATCGGTGCCAAATTCGGCCTACCTTATGCCGAACCGTTCACCTTTTTGTTTATCCGCGTTGTTCTGACATTGCTGATATTGGTTCCCTTGACCATTGCCATGGGTATTACCTGGCCTAAAGACATTAAGCTTTGGGGGCATATTGCCGTCACTGGCTGCCTGGTTCATGGGGCTTACCTGGGCGGCGTTTTTTACGGCATTTATCAGGGTATGCCTGCTGGGCTTGCAGCGTTACTGGTAGGGCTTCAACCCTTACTGACTGCCGCCTGTGCAGGGCCTCTACTGGGAGAAAAACTCAATCGTTGGCAGTGGGCAGGCCTGGTCATTGGTCTGATTGGCATCAGCCTGGTGCTGGGTAGTAAGCTGGATATCGGGGAAACTCTTTTTAAAGGGTTTGGTTTTTCAGCGCTATTCAGCGTTATGGTGGCTCTGGTAGGCATTTCCATTGGCACGCTGTACCAGAAACGCTTTTGTACCAGTATGCCATTGTTACCTGGTACCGCCATTCAGTATCTGGCTGCCGGCACCGTATTTGGGTGTGGTGCACTGCTAATGGAAACTCGCAGCGTCATCTGGACACCAACTTTTGCTTTAACACTGGCCTGGCTGATACTTGTCTTGTCAGTGTCTGCCATTATGCTGTTAATGTTACTCATTAAGCGGGGCGAAGCATCACGGGTAGCCAGTCTTTTTTATCTAGTGCCTCCTGTTACAGCGCTACAGGCCTGGTTGCTATTTGATGAACGCCTCCCCTGGCTTGGCCTGGCAGGAATGGCTATCACAATTATTGGCGTGATAATGGTCGTAAAATCTGCACAGAATCGCGCCAGCACCTAACAGTATTTTCAGGAAAAGTATGACGACCTTTTCAAATCAACGCTGTGCCCGCGTCGGCGGTCACTGTAACCGATGCGACGATCCCGTACCGTTTGCTTTTACTATGGCGTTTCAACCTATTGTTAACGTGCTGGAACGCCGAATCGTATATTACGAAGCATTGGTACGTGGCCCTAATGGGGAATCTGCCTGGAGCATCCTGTCAAAGGTGACAGATGAGCTGATGTATCGATTTGATCAGGAATGTCGTATCAAGGCAATTGAGCTCGCAAGCCAACTGGATATGCAGGAACGTCTATCCATCAATTTCCTTCCCAATGCCGTATATGAACCTTCAGCCTGCATTCAGGCAACACTGGAAACATCCAGGCGGGTCGGCTGGCCGATTGATCGACTCAATTTCGAAATTACTGAAACCGAACGGGTAAAAGACCGTAACCACATGCGCAATATCATTGATAGCTATCGCGCCATGGGGTTTACCACCTCGCTGGATGACTTTGGTAACGGCTATGCCAACCTGGATCTACTCACTGACCTGCGTCCTGATACGCTGAAGATTGACCGTGAACTGGTGATGGGCTGCGATTCCGACATACGTCGTCAGGCAATCTTGAATAGTGTGGTGGCGCTGGCAACTCAGCTGGAGATTCAATTGGTCGCGGAAGGCGTCGAAACCCGTGAGGAATCGCGCTGCCTGATCTGTCTGGGCATCCCGGTTCAACAAGGGTATTACTTCGCCCGCCCGAAACTGGAATCCCTGACACAGATAGATGACACCAAATACGACTGACAAGGGCGCTATCTAGGCGATGAAATCCGCTCCAGATAGCGGGCCCCACCCAGGTTACGCATCTGCTGGCGGATCCATTGGCTGCGCTGTTCCACCTGAGCACTAGGCCTTGAGGCACTGCGCGTTAACGGGCTGGGCAGGATAGCGGCCAGAAGGCTTGCCTGACGTTCGCTTAAAGCACTGGCCGATACACCGAAATAGTGCTGCGCCGCCGCCTCAAGGCCAAACACACCCTCATCCCATTCGGCAACGTTAAGATAGACTTCAAGAATCCGTTGCTTATCCCAGATCAGTTCAATTAACAGGGTAAACCAGGTCTCCAGCCCCTTACGCCCCCAATTGCGCCCACTCCACAAAAAGACATTCTTGGCCGTTTGCTGGCTCAGGGTGCTGGCACCACGCAAGCGCCCTCCCTTGATGGCGGTGGAAAGTGCTTGCCTGATTTCGATCAGATCGAACCCAGAGTGACTCGGAAAACGCTGGTCTTCCGCGGCGATCACCGCTAGCTTGGCAGCATCCGCCATATCCTCCCAGTTCCGCCATTGATGCTTGATCGTCACCGGGTCACTGGCAAACCAGCCTTGCAGCTTGCGCTCGACCATGACCATCGACCCAGGAGGGGGCACGAAGCGAAACAGAAAAACCAGCGCTACAGAAAGCAGAACAAAGGCGAGCGCCCCTCGCCAGACGATGCGCCAAAGGATACGGGCCAGACGCGAGAGCGCTCTTTTCAGCATCAGCAACCCCTACCGCTTGTATAAATGCTCAGCGTGATAACGCAGATGATCTTCAATAAAGGTGGCAATAAAGAAGTAGGAATGATCATAGCCGGGCTGTCGCCTTAGCGTCAGCGGGTGGTCATGCTCTTCACAAACGGCCTCCAGACGCCCGGGTTTCAGCTGTTCTTCAAGAAACTGGTCCGCATCGCCCTGATCAATGAATAACCGCTGACGTGATGCGCCTTTGGCCACCAGTTCACAGGCATCGTACTGGCGCCAGCGGGTAATATCATCCCCCAGATAGCTGGAAAACGCATTACGACCCCATGGGCATGCCATCGGGTTAACGACAGGGGAAAACGCCGAGACCGAACGAAAACGTCCCGGATGACGTAATGCCAGAATAAGCGCCCCATGCCCGCCCATAGAGTGGCCACTAATGGATTCACGCCCATTGACCGGGAAGTGCTGGCGCACCACAGAGGGCAACTCTTCCGCCACATAATCATACATACGGTAATGGGATTTCCAGGGAGCCTGGGTGGCATTCACGTAAAACCCCGCACCAGAGCCTAAGTCATAGCTTTCATGCTCACCCGGTAAGTCCGTTCCGCGCGGACTGGTATCCGGGCAGACAATCGCAACCCCCAGTTCAGCGGCTATCCGATGGGCACCCGCTTTCTGCATGAAGTTTTCATCATTACAGGTAAGGCCCGACAACCACCACAGCAGCGGCACACGCTCGTTTTCTGCCTGGGGCGGCAGATAAACGGCAAAAATCATGTCGCAGTCCAGCGCCCGCGAATAGTGTCGGTAGCGCTTGTGCCAGCCGCCAGAACTGCGGTTGGCCGATACCAGCTCTAAGGTTTCACTCATACTCATGGGCATGCTCCTGACAACAGGCTCCTGAATCATGGCTGGACGCGGCCAGCTTCATGCGGCTATCGGGGTTGTTATACCCCGCCTATCATACTCAGTAATGCAGCACGGTACGAATACTCTTGCCAGCGTGCAGAAGATCAAACGCTTCATTGATTTTCTCGAACGGCATGTCATGAGTGATGAAATCATCAATGTTGATTTCTCCGTTCATGTAACGCTCGACATAACCCGGCAACTCACTGCGCCCTTTCACACCACCAAACGCTGAGCCCTTCCATACGCGCCCGGTCACTAGCTGGAACGGGCGCGTGGCGATTTCTTCGCCTGCACCCGCCACGCCAATAACGATCGATTCACCCCAGCCTTTATGACAGCACTCAAGCGCTGAACGCATCACGTTAACGTTACCGATGCATTCAAAGGAGTAGTCAACGCCCCCGTCGGTCAAATCAACAATGACCTGCTGAATCGGGTCGCTGTAATCTTTAGGATTCACAAAGTCGGTCGCCCCGAACTGCTTGGCCAGATCGAATTTATCCGGATTGACATCAATCGCAATGATCCGCGAAGCCTTGGCCATCATGGCACCCTGAATCACTGCAAGCCCGATAGCGCCCAGGCCAAAAACAGCAATCGTCGAACCGGGTTCAACCTTGGCGGTGTTCAATACGGCGCCAATACCGGTAGTGACACCACAGCCCAGCAGGCAGATCTTATCCATGGGCGCGTCTTTGGATACCACCGCCAGAGAGACTTCCGGCAACACGGTGTACTCACTAAAGGTTGACGTCCCCATGTAGTGGTGGAGCATCTTGCCATCCAATGAAAAGCGCGAGGTACCATCCGGCATGACGCCTTTCCCCTGGGTCGCTCGCACGGAACCACACAGGTTAGTTTTGCCTGACAGACAGAACTTACACTGACCGCATTCAGCCGTATACAGCGGAATGACGTGGTCTCCCGGCTTTACGCTACTGACCCCAGGCCCGACTTCCTGTACGACACCGGCGCCCTCATGACCTAAAACAGCAGGAAAATTGCCTTCTGGGTCAGCACCGGAAAGGGTATACGCATCGGTATGACAGACACTGGTAGCCGCCATTTTGACCAGAACTTCGCCCGCTTTCGGGCCTTCTACATCGACCTCTACAAGCTCAAGCGGCTTGCCCGCTTCAAGTGCTACTGCTGCGCGTGATTTCATGTTGGTCCCTTCGATATATTGAGAAGTTCGTTCATCGTTGACGGATTATCACCATTATACTTAACAATATAAATGCCATAATCAACGATTGCTTGTCTGAATGCGCCAGAATAAATAGCCAAAAGCCCTTGCAGACAGTGATCTGCAAGGGCTTTCTGGTTGATAGGAGCTTTTGTTTATCCAAACACTGGCTTATCCGAACAGCGATTTACCAGAACAGCGCAGTGAAGGCGTTACTCATCCAGGAACGAACGCAGCGGCTCCGAGCGGCTCGGATGACGTAATTTGCGCAATGCCTTGGCTTCAATCTGACGAATCCGCTCACGGGTCACATCAAACTGCTTACCCACTTCTTCCAGCGTGTGATCGGTATTCATATCGATACCAAAACGCATACGCAGCACTTTCGCTTCTCTCGCCGTCAAACCACCGAGCACATTACGCGTTGCCTCAACCAGGCCTTCACCGGTGGCCATATCAATCGGTAGCAACATGGTACTGTCTTCAATGAAATCGCCCAGATGGGAATCGTCGTCGTCCCCGATCGGTGTTTCCATCGAGATCGGTTCCTTGGCGATTTTCAGCACCTTGCGAACCTTGTCTTCCGGCATTTCCAGCCGCTCGCCAAGTTCTTCAGGCGTCGGTTCGCGCCCCATCTCCTGAAGCATCTGACGGGATACACGGTTCAGCTTATTGATCGTTTCGATCATGTGTACCGGGATACGGATGGTACGTGCCTGGTCAGCAATCGAACGCGTAATCGCCTGGCGAATCCACCAGGTGGCATAAGTCGAGAACTTGTAACCACGGCGGTATTCGAACTTATCCACCGCCTTCATCAGGCCAATGTTGCCTTCCTGAATCAGGTCAAGGAACTGCAGACCCCGGTTGGTATATTTCTTGGCGATGGAAATTACCAGACGCAGGTTGGCCTCAACCATTTCTTTCTTGGCACGCCGCGCTTTCGCTTCACCAATGGAGAGCTTGCGATTCACCTCTTTCAGCTCGCCCACAATCAGCTGAACCATGTTTTCTTCGAAGGCTATCTTGCGCTGGGAACGAGCGATATCGGCGCGTAACGGCTCCAGGCGATCCGCATACTTGGGAAACGCCTCCTGAAACTCATCAAGCCATGCCTTGCGTGATTCATTGCCAGGAAAAGACTTAATGAAGGTTTTACGCGGTACTTTGGCTTTTTTCACACATAGCTGCATGATCGCCTTTTCCTGCGCGCGCACCTGCTCAACACTGATACGCACCTGACCGACCAAACGCTCGAAGTGCTTCGGCACCAGCTTGATCGGTGAAAACAGTTCTGCCAGGCGTTTTTGCTCGGCTTTGACTTCAGGGCTGCCACGACCATGTTCAGCGAAGGCAGCTTCTACAGCGGCATTCTGCTCACGAATCTGCTCAAAACGGGCACGGGCTTCTTCAGGATCCGGACCGCCTTCATTGGCAGTAGAATCCTCTTCATCGTCATCTGCATCGACATCAGTATCGTCAAGCTCGGTATCTATCTCCGGCTCTTCAATAACTTCTGCTTCAGCAACGCCGGGAATCCCTTCATCAGGATCAATGAAACCGGAAAACAGATCCGACAGTCGGCCAGGGGCTTCTTCGTCCTGGGTCGCGTCATAAGCGTCCAGAATTGATGCCACGGCACCAGGAAGATAGGCCAGTGCCGACATGACCTCACGGGTACCTTCCTCAATTCGCTTGGCGATTTCGATCTCGCCTTCACGAGTCAGAAGCTCGACCGTGCCCATTTCACGCATGTACATGCGCACCGGGTCGGTGGTTCGGCCAACATCGCTTTCCACCGCAGCCAATGCGGCAACTGCCTCTTCGGCAGCGGATTCATCCGTGGAATGGTCCGACATCATCAAGGTGTCTTCATCGGGCGCTTCTTCAACGACACTGATTCCCATGTCGTTGATCATGCCAATGATATCTTCCACTTGATCCGGATCAGCGATATCCTCAGGTAGATGGTCGTTGACCTCAGCGTAGGTCAGGTAGCCTTGCTCCTTACCACGCGCGATCAACTCCTTCAGACGTGACTGCTGCTGCGCATTTCCAGCCATAGAAACCCTATCTCGACGAAGAAGAATGAAGCACCTGAAACGCTGAGCGTTTTACACTCAACAAGCCGAACAGTATAGCGTTAGCAATGGGTGTTTTTCCAGCTTGGCATATTTGCGCGGTTATTCAGGTGTGTTAATTTGTCCTGTTCGGCCAGTATCTTTCACTAGCCTTTTATTTGGTGGTGCTTTTTCGCAATTCAACCCCGTCTGACCTTCTAGCGCCGGGTTAATTCTACAATTAACTGGGCAAGGCGCTGACGTTGTTCGCTATCGAGCTTCTTTCCTGCTCGCTCCTGATCAATCAGGGCTGAGTATTCCTGCTCTGGCGAGCGCTTACGTTGAGCCTGCTGCAAATGCTCGATAATGCCTTCGATTTCCGTCTTCCGGGCTTCTTTTGGCATCAATAATTCCTGTTGCGCTAACGCCGTCAACCACTGCCCTTGAGCACTGCCTTGAAAATGCGCTAGCACCACCTGCGGGCTCCGAAAACGACCTGCCTGCAAAAGCGCCAACAACTCCCGGCACAGGTTGCCTTCTTCATTTTCCGGTAGCCACTCAAGCGACTCATCCACCACCTCAACCAGAGACGGCTCATGCAGCAAAAGCTGTATGATCTGCGCCACGGGAGACAGAACACCCCGTCGCTGCGTGCCGCCTTTTTTGGCAGGCGCTTGTGGCGCATCGCCCGCAAAAGCGGCGTCTTGAGAAGCATCTGACGGTGGAGCCGCCGGTAAACGCCTGGCTTCCTGCTGCTGCAAAAGGGAAGTCAGCTGCGCTTCACGCAACCCGCTACGCCGCGACAACTCCTCAAACAGCAGCGACCTGAGCATTCCCTCAGGCACCTTGCTCAACGCCACTAACATCTGGCTGGCGAAGCGTTCCCGCCCTTCCACCGCGTTCAGGTCACGCCCTTGCGCCGCCTGCTCAAACAGAAACTCGGACAGCGGCATGGCGCAGGTCACGCGATTCTTGAAAGCTTGCGCGCCTTCACGACGCACCAGGTCATCCGGGTCATCGCCTTCCGGTAAAAAAAGAAAACGCGCCTCTCGCCCATCAATCATCTGCGGCAACACGGTTTCCAATGCACGGCTCGCCGCCTGGCGGCCCGCCCTGTCACCATCGAAACAAAACACCACGCGGCTAACCATACGGAACAGCCGCCTGAGATGATCTTCCGTTGTCGCCGTACCCAGCGTAGCGACGGCGTTGCGGATGCCAAACTGCGCCAGCGCCACTACGTCCATATAGCCTTCCACCAGCACCAGCTGTTCCAGCCTATCCGGTGACTGGCGGGCCTCATAAAGGCCGTAAAGCTCACGCCCTTTATGAAAGACTGGCGTTTCCGGCGAATTCAGGTACTTGGGTTTGGCATCCCCCAGCACTCGCCCGCCAAAGGCAATGGTTCGCCCGCGCAGATCACGAATCGGGAACATGACCCGGTCACGAAAACGGTCATAGGTCCGGCCCGACGTTTCATGATTGATCAACAGACCGTACTCAACCTGAACGGCTTCACTAACGCCACGCGCAGACAAGTGCTGCTTCAGCGCATCCCAACCTGCTGGCGCATAACCGACACCATAGGTTTTTACCACGTCAGGTGACAGGCCACGCTCATTCAGGTACTGCTGCGCCGCTTGCCCTTCCTGCATGACGATACGCTCCCGATAGAAGCTCGCCGCCAACTCGAGGAGATTGACACCCTGATCACGTTTTTTTTCACGCTCTCGGGCACGCGGGTCATCTGCCCCCTCTCGCGGCACCTCAAGCCCCAGGCGTCCGGCAAGCTGCTCAACGGCTTCTGGAAACGGCAACTTGTCATATTCCATCAAAAAGCGCAGAGCACTGCCATGGGCACCGCAACCGAAGCAGTGGTAAAACTGCTTATCAGCGCTAACCGTGAAAGACGGCGTATTCTCCTGATGAAAGGGGCACAAGCCAGAGTAATTGCGACCGGCTTTTTTGAGCTGCACGCGCTCACCCACCACCTCAACCACGTCGACGCGGCTCAACAAGTCATCAATAAAACGCTGAGGAATCTGACCTGCCATAGAAACGCGGGTACTCGCTGGGTCAACGCACAATAGCTGGATACAGCATCCAGGCTATCGGCCTGTTCAACTGCTTGGGTAAAACCCGTCAATCATAAAGGCCTTACGCAAGCACCTGACAAAAACGAAAACAAGCGGCCACCACAGTGGTAGCCGCTTGGCATCCTTCTAGAAGAACTTCCCGAAAAGGAAGCGCTTCCGGTACGGATCAATAGAGACGTTCGAAACGCTTACGTTCACGCTGAAGCTTCTTCGCGTGACGCTTCACGGCAGCTGCCGCTTTGCGTTTGCGTTCAGCAGTCGGCTTTTCGTAGTTCTCGCGACGACGTACTTCAGAGAGAACACCGGCTTTTTCGCAAGAACGCTTGAAACGACGCAAGGCGACGTCAAACGGCTCGTTATCACGTACTTTTACAGAAGGCATTAAGCACTCACCTACCTTAAGGAGTCTTGAGTTCGGATAGCCCATACAGCGGCCAGATTAAGCCATACATAATGATGGCGTTTTCCAGCGTGTATGAACCTGTTTTACAGCGCACGATAGTTTAGTGGTGAATCTGCCGCTTTGCAAATCATCCCTGCATATCAGCTTTCCATTCGAGATACATGACGGCGTGAAACTGCTATTATAACCACCTTTTCAGCGCAGCCGGGCATGTCAGCCATGTCAGGCGCTTGTTATCGCGACAATGTCAGGAACCTTCCATGCGTGTACTCGGCATCGAAACGTCTTGTGATGAAACCGGCGTAGCCATTTACGATACTACCTATACAGGCGGCAAAGGCTTGCTGGCAGATGCACTCTACAGCCAGATAGACATGCACGCCGAGTATGGCGGCGTCGTACCGGAGCTTGCCTCGCGAGACCACACACGCAAACTGCTGCCGCTGATTGAGCAGGTACTGGCAGAAGCCGGTTTGACACGCCATCAGCTTGACGGCATCACCTACACCGCCGGCCCTGGCCTGGTAGGTGCGCTAATGGTCGGCGCGGCCACGGCTCACGGTATGGCCCGCGCGCTGGACATTCCCGTGCTCGGCGTTCATCACATGGAAGGCCACCTGCTCGCCCCGATGCTGGAAGATGAAGCGCCTGAATTTCCGTTTGTCGCCCTGCTGGTGTCAGGTGGCCACACCCAACTGGTCGCTGTAGAAGGCATTGGCCGCTACCAGTTGCTGGGGGAATCCGTGGATGATGCTGCGGGTGAAGCCTTTGACAAGGCTGCCAAAATGCTCAATCTCCCTTACCCCGGCGGCCCCCATGTAGCGCGCCTGGCGGAACAGGGTGACCCCAAGCGAATGCGTTTCCCACGCCCGATGACCGACCGGCCTGGGCTTGATTTCAGTTTTTCCGGCCTGAAAACCCACACCATGACAGCAATCCGCGACCTGAAAGCCGAGGAGGCTTTCGACGACCAGGCGTGTGCTGATGTCGCCCGCGCCTTTGAAGAAGCGGTCGTCGACACCCTGGTAATAAAATGCCGCCGCGCGCTGGACCAGACCGGACTAAAACGCATCGTGATGGCCGGTGGGGTCAGCGCCAACACACGGCTTCGCGAACGCCTGGCGCTCGAATGCCAGAAACGTCAGGCCCGTGCCTATTATCCACGCGGGCGCTTTTGTACCGACAACGGCGCCATGATTGCCTATGTGGGCGCTCAACGTTTGGCAGCAGGCGAACGCGACGAGCCCGGGCAGATGCAGGCAATTCCGCGCTGGCCGCTGGATAAGCTTGAGGCTCCCGGCTGCTTGGGCGCGCCTCACGACTAACTCTGTCGAATCAGCGACACCGACCATGGCTTTCCCCTGTGAGAGCCTGTCGTTTCACTGCTGGCTCACGTACAATCCCTCGCTTATTGCAAGGGGAGATTTATGGATTGCATTTTTATCGAAGCGCTCAAGGTCGACACGGTGATCGGGGTTTATGACTGGGAGCGTACCCTTCGCCAGTCGCTTAGCCTGGATCTGGAGATGACCACCGACATTCGCCCTGCGGCGGCGAGTGACGATGTTACCTTGACCCTGGATTACGCCATCATTTCTCAGCGCATCCAGCATTTTGCCGACGCCCACCAGTTTGCCTTGATTGAAACCTTTGCAGAAAGGCTCGTTGAAACCCTGCGCCGTGAATACTCCCTTGGCCGCGTCAAACTTACCGTGCGCAAGCCCGGTGCCGTTTCGCAAGCTTGCAGTGTCGGGCTAACCATTACTCGGGGCGAGGCCTGAACATGACCCTAGTCACCCTTAGCCTGGGCAGCAACATTGCCCCCACCCAGCATATCCGCCTGTGTCTTGACGCTTTAACGGAAACGTTTGGCGCCCTGCAGATTTCGCGCATCTTTGAAAGCGAGCCGGTCGGCTTCAAGGATAAACGCAATTTCTATAACCTGGTGGTGGCCTTTCAGAGTGATTGTTCACCAGGCGAAATACAGGCATGGGCGAAACACCTTGAAACTCAACATGGACGACGTCCGGACACCCCAAAGTACAGCCCGCGTGCCCTGGATATCGATCTGCTGACGGTGGGTGACCTGCAAGGAGTCGTCGATGGGATTTTATTGCCCAGAGCCGAGGTGACCCACAACGCCTTCGTTCTCCAGCCATTGGCAGAACTTTTACCCGATCAGGCACACCCGACTTGCCAGACGTCTTACGCTGAGCTTTGGGCCCAGTTTACGCTGGGCGACCAACGCCTGTGGGCCGTAGATTTCACTTGGCGGGGCCAGCTGATTTCCGAGGCTGATATGCCGCTTGCCTTTGCGGCGGTTCGCTAGTGGCTGGACGTGTCACTGAGGCACTGAGCAATCATCACCTGGCGCTGGGCAGCGAGCTTTTCGCCGATTTCAGCCCCACGGTAACCCGCCTCTACCAATGCTTTAGGATTAATGGCGGCGGCGTCCTGCCAGGCTTGCCGCAGCGGTAACGCTAGCTTCGGCGCTAGTTGCGCGACCAGTACCAACTGCCGCTCTACCTGCTCGGGTTTACGCCAGGCATCCAGCTGATTGAGCCAGCCAAGCACCGCGTCCGCCGTTGGTGGCGCTGCCTGCCACTCGTTCAGGTATGTCTGGGTTAGCGCCACATGAGCGGCTAGCTGGGCAACCGCCTTGGGCAGCTTAAGCCTGTCGGCAAGCGCGTCGCGTTGCTGATCGGTTAGCCCCGACACCAGCCGCGCATAGCGCCAATGCGCCTGGCAGGCACTTTTTTCCAGCTTGTTCTCTTCCAACCCTTTCGTTTCCGTCACCTCTGCCAATGCCGCCAACCCTTGTGCCAAATGATCGCCGTCCAGTTCCGGCCACCAGACCGCCAGTGCGCCACATGCCTGCAAGGCCTGAAAATACGCCGCCGGTGACGGCTCGCCCAAGGCTTTCTCGCTTTCCACCCAGACGCGCTCTGCTGCCAGATGGGTTAACTCACCGCTTTGGCTAACCGTGGCCATCAATGCAAGCGTCGGCTCGGCAATCTGAAACCCGCGCCCTGCGTAGCGGGCCAGAAAACGCGCCGTGCGCAAGACCCGCAACGGGTCTTCACTGAACGCAGCTGAAACATGCCGCAGCAAGCCTGCGTGTAAGTCCTGCTGGCCGTGATAAGGGTCTATGATGGCGCCATCCGGCGCTTGCGCCATGGCATTGACCGTCAGGTCACGACGCCCAAGGTCTTCTTCCAGGGTGACATCCGGGCTGGCATGCACGGCAAAGCCAGCGTAGCCGTGCCCGGACTTACGCTCGGTGCGCGCCAGGGCGTATTCTTCCGCTGTATCAGGGTGCAGAAAAACCGGAAAGTCCCGCCCGACAGGCTTAAACCCACGGCGCTGCATGTCCTGAGGCGTGGCACCCACCACCACCCAGTCGTTATCGTAGACGGGCCACCCCAGCAATGTATCGCGCACTGCGCCACCCACCCGGTAGACTTCCAGCCCGGCCAGGCGTTTATCCGTGTTAAAACCGTTCATGACTTAGCAGCTTGGCTGGCGACGCTAGTGCGCTCACCGGTGGCGAGGTTCATCGCTGTCAGCGAACCACCATAGGCGCACCCTGTGTCCAGGGCATCCACCTTGATAGGTGCGTCAGGGGTACGCCCTTCCAGTGCCGCCCAATGGCCGAACATCAGCTGGATATTATCGTTACGCGGATACTGGAACCAGGGAGCATAGCCTTCCGGCGCACTTTCCAGGCCCTGTTTGGCAGCAAAATCAAGGCACCCTTGCGATGAAATAAACCGCATTCGGGTGAAAACATTGACGATACAGCGCAGACGATCCATGCCTTCCAGATCATCCCGCCAGCAGTTGGGCTGATCCCCAAACAGGTTACCCAGGAAATGGCCTGAGTTTTCACTCCTTAACGCGCTTTCCACCTCTTCGCCCAATGCCTGGGCCTGAGGCATTGACCACTGTGGCAGGATGCCAGCGTGCACCATCAAGGCGTTGTCCTGCGCGACACTCAGCGACTGCTGCTGGAGCCAATCCAATAACGGCTCACGGTCAGGAGCGCTTAGAATCTCATCCAGCGTATCTTTTTTACGCAGCTTGCCGTTGCCGCGCGCCACCACCAGCAGATGGAAGTCGTGATTACCCAGCACACAGCTAACAGCCCCCCCTAACTGGCGGGCTTCACGCAGGCATTCCAGCGAACCCGGGCCACGATTAACCAGGTCACCGACCAGCCACACACGATCACGTTCTGGATTAAAGGCGAGTTTATCCAGCAAGGCCACAAACTCTGCGTGGCTGCCATGTAAATCGCCAATCACGTAGGTGCTCATCATGGTTCCTTGTTTTATCAATACGGGGTTACAGACGCAGTGCCACTGGAGGCTGATAAAGAACGACCCGGGAAGCCGCAAGCATGGGAATCAGTGAATCGACAGCGGCGCTGCAAGACGAAATGGCGCCACGGCGACATCAAAGGCACGCTGAGTTGAGGTGTCAAGCAGCGTGTAGGCACCTTCCATGGTGCCCACCGGGGTTTGCAGAATGGCGCGGCTGGTATAACGAAAGCGCTGGCCAGGGCCAATCAGAGGTTGCTGGCCCACCACGCCTTTGCCTCGCACTTCCTGATGCTCCCCACTCCCCTGAGTGATTTTCCAGTAACGGGCCAGCAACTGAACACTATGCGGGCTCTGGTTATGCACCGTGACACGATAGCTGAACACGTAGCGTCCCTGAACGTCACTGGACTCAGCCGCCTGATAGTGACTGGTGACCACCACCTGGATATCCAGAGCACTCACGACTCACCGCCGCTTGCCGCATCATCGCTGGCAACACGGTTGGCAATACGCACATATTCCTCAACGCTCAACGTTTGCGGTCGACGTCCCGGGTCAATCCCGAGATCTTCAAGGGTTTCAGCGCTGACACGCCCTTTGAAATTATTGCGCAGCGTCTTGCGACGCTGACCAAAAGCCATTTTCACCAGTGAAAACAGCAGTTCAGTATCGTCAGCAGGATGCGGAATCGTCGCATGGGGTGTCAGGCGCACAATGGCAGAATCGATCTTCGGGCGCGGGACAAAGGCCTCCGGCGGCACAATAAACAGCTGCTCCACCTGACAGTAATATTGCGCCATGACGGAAAGCCGCCCCCAGTCCGGGCCGTCCGGCGTAGCGGCCAGGCGCTCAACGACTTCTTTCTGAAGCATGAAGTGCATATCTGCCACCGCATTTTCTGCCTGCAGCAAATGTACGATCAAGGGGGTTGATATGTTGTAAGGCAGGTTGCCTACCACGCGCAGTGCCGGGCCATTACCTTTCAGTGCGTCAAAATCAAAGGCCAGGGCATCACCTTCGTGGATCACAAACTGCAGGTAGTTGAAGAACTTGACGCGTAATCCGGGGATCAGGTC
Organism: Halomonas sp. LS-001; assembly: GCF_052983955.1. Taxonomy (NCBI): domain Bacteria; kingdom Pseudomonadati; phylum Pseudomonadota; class Gammaproteobacteria; order Oceanospirillales; family Halomonadaceae; genus Halomonas; species Halomonas sp. LS-001. The sequence continues at coordinate 981,406 of NZ_CM129816.1, read as the reverse complement.
GCGGTCAAGTTCAATCACTTCAAGTTTGCCCGTGGCTTCCAGCAGTGGCTCGGTCAGCGCCCCTTGGCCAGGGCCGATTTCGACCAGGCGATCCTCGTCACGTGGGCCTATGGCTCGAATGATGCGTCCGATAATACCGGGGTCGCGTAGAAAGTTCTGACCAAAACGTTTGCGCGCTCGGTGTTGCGGGACCTGAGACATTAAGCAGAATTCCTGGATTAATCATAAAAAGTCGATACGCCGCATTTGTCTTGCCAACAAGGGAGCGGACACACCCTCACGCTTTTTTTGCCTGGGTATCTGCCAATTGGCGGGCCAGACGAATGGCCACCTGCAAGCTGGCGGGCGATGCACTGCCACGCCCTGCCAGATCGAGCGCCGTACCATGGTCTACCGAGGTACGTACCAGCGGCAGGCCAAGCGTAATATTGGCAGCATTGCCGAAACCTGCATACTTTAATACAGCCAGACCCTGATCATGATACATCGCCAGCACCGCGTCTGCCTGCGCCAGATGGCGCGGCGTGAACAGGGTATCCGCTGGAAATGGCCCGCCCATGTTCAACCCTTCTTCTCTGAGTGCCTTCAGGGTGGGAATGATAACATCAAGCTCTTCACGCCCCAGGTGGCCATCCTCGCCCGCATGGGGGTTCAGGCCACACACCGAGATGCGGGGCTCGGCAATCCCGAACTGACGGGTCAGATCTGCTGCCAGAATACGGCTGACCCGCGCCACTCGCTCCGGGGTCACCGCATCCGCCACCTCTCGCAACGGCAGGTGTGTCGTGACCAGCGCAACCCGTAAGCTGCCGTCACCTGGCCAGTCACTGGCCTGCGTATGCAAGGCATTGTCGGTCGCCAGCATCATGACGACTTCGTCAACGCCACAGGCATCACGCAGCCATTCAGTATGGCCGGTGAAGTCGGTATATCCGCCGTCAATGATCACGCCTTTGTGCAGTGGCGCGGTTGTCATCGCCAGCGCCTGCCCACTCCGGCAGGCATTGACAGCGAGGTTCAGCGTATCAATCACATAGCCTGCATTGGCAGGGTCAAGCAGCCCTGGCTGGCAAGGTGCCCGCAACGCGCAATGCCAGACGGGAAGCACGTTATCCCCCTCAGGCAAGGGGTCGCCAGGCTGGCAGTCAACCAGTTCCACCTTGAGCCCAAGTGAACTGGCACGGGCTTTAAGCAGGTGTTTATCGGCAACGGCCACACAAGAACCCGGCAGCTGATTGCGCGCTGCCAGCATCAGCATCAACTCAGGGCCAATACCGGCAGGCTCACCGGTGGTGATGGCCACCGGCCGCTGCGAAGAAGCGTATTGCGGATCCATCATTAGAGCCGGATTTCCACAAAGGCCTGGTCACGAATCTCACGTTGCCAGGTACTCACTTCTTCATTGGCGCGACGCTGGAAAATAGCCTGACGCACCTGCTCGCGTAAATTTTCAGCGTTACTGGCCTGACGACGTTCCAACACTTCAATAATGTGGTAACCGAACTGCGAGCGCACCGGCGAGGACACCTGCCCTATCTGAAGCTGATTCATGGCGTCGTCAAAAGCGGGCACGGTTTGCCCGGGGCTAAGCCAACCCAGCGCACCGCCATTGACGGCACTGCCCTGGTCATCGCTCATCTCGCGTGCCACCGCCGCAAACGACTCCCCCTGCTCCAGGCGTGTCATTGCCTGCTCGACGAAAGCTCGAGCCTGTTCTTCGCTACGCCCCGAACCAACGCCAATCAGAATGTGGCGAGCCCGTGTTTCTGACATGCTTACGCCTTGTGAACCGCCCTGCTCTGCCAGAAAGCGATCCACGTCACCATTGCTGACAGACACTCGCTGGCTGACTTCGCGCTGCTGCAGCTGACGAATCAGCATTTCACGGCGAATTTCCTCACGTACCTGAGCGAGGCTGGTGCCGTCAGCTTCCAGACGATCAGCAAAGGCCTGTAACGTCATACCATTCGATTCAGCAATACCGCGCACCTGACCGTTGAGTTCGGTATCGTCAACGCTCAGATTCGCACGGCGGGCCCTCTGCAACTGAACTTCCTCAAGTACCATCTGCTCGAGCACCTGCTGTTCCAACTGAGCACGGCCTGGTGGGGTTTCCCCTTGAGAGCTGATCTGGCGGATGGCCTGATCAATACGGCGGTCAAGGTCGCTGCGCATGATGGCGCTCTCATTGACGACCGCCACCACGCTATCCAGCATCTGGCGCTCACTGCCAGGTAGCGATTGTGCCGCCGCGTTTGACGACACCATCAAGGTACCAGCGCCCACCAGAAGCGATAGTGTTCCTCCCCATGCCAGCTGCTTTGCCTGCTGCAACCAGCGCTTACCGTGCTGAGCCGCCATAGGGTGTGCCGGTGTTTGCCAAGTAGCTTTCTTCATCATGTAAAACGTCTCTTTCTTGAGTCCTGAGTAATTAAAGCGCCGATGGGCGATAGCCAGGAATAGTGCGTTCAAAGTAGCTGTCAGCGTCTTGCCCAACGCCGCCCAGGCCGTGAAGTACAAAGCGCAAGAACAGGCCACGGTCATTAAAGTCATCATTAACCCGTGCCGTGTCGTTATCATCCACCCAGTCACGCCAAACCAGCTGCAAGCCGTAACAGCAGTCATTCCATTGCACGCCGGCCAGCTTCTCAAGGGCACGGTCGTTGCTTTGATCGTGCAGGTAGTGGCCGATCAGATCAATCTTCGGACTGGCTTTCCAGGCAAACGAGAGTTCCCACTCTTCGCGATCAAAATTACGGTAACTCTCATCGACCGGATCCAGCGCCGGGTCAAACCCTTCTATTTCCCAGCGGTACCCCAGGTTCACGACATGGCCGCGTGGATGACGGTACGCAATATCGACGCCTGTATGTTCCGTGAGTTCACGCTGTTCATCGTAAAGCCATTGGGCCGACGTACGCCAACGCTCATTAACCTGCCAATCAATCCTGGAAACTAGAGGCGAGCGATCGCGTGTGGCTTGATAAAAACGTTCGGGATTAACATCAGGATTAGTATCTGATTGTTGCGGCAGCGATTGGTCATTACCGTCGATACCGACACGGCGATCGGCAAAGTAAAGGCTCTGCCCCACGCCGACGCTCAGATGCTCCTGACTATTGCTGTCCTCGATCAGGCGCGATTCCAATCCTACCGACAGGCGATTCAGGTCACCGACCCGGTCACTGCCGGAAAAACGTTTGGGAGACCATAGCTGCTCCCAAGAAAATGCCCGCTCGCGGCTGTCAAACTCAGGCAGGTCAACCTGATCAATGCGTGGCACGAAGGCGTAATTGATCCGCGGCTCCAGGGTTTGCCGATAGTCACGTTCGCCTAGCGCCAGCTCACGCTCAAAGAACAGCCCGCCATCAATCGAGCTAATGGTGGCACTGCGGTTCGGCGACGTATCGCGCTGCGTCTGTCGGTTGCCGTAGTCCAGCGCATAGGCGGTATGCCATAACTCAGCGCGCGGTGCCAGATAGCCCCATGGTTTTTCATAGCGCCAGCCCACGGCAGGTGCCAGGTGAATACGACTCCCGTTGGCGGCTTCCCGGATGGGCACCTGGGCCTGGTCGACATCCCGCCAGAAGTAGGTCGCGTTACTGTTCCATTCGGTATACAGACCATTATCCTGCGACCAACTGGCGGTCGCGTTTAAGCTTGGCAAACGATAAAACGGTTTATCGCTATCACTCAGCGGGTCGTCCAACCGCTGGTACCCTTGCAAACGGGCATCCAAACGCCAGCGCTCACCCTGATAATCGATCTGTGCTAGGCGCTCCATGCTGTATCGGTCATTGGAACCAAAGTTATCACTGAAATCGTCAAAGTAACGTCCATCGCTGGCGGCGCCATAGCGAAGCTGATAGTCGCTGGCATCATTGACGCGCCCGCCATGCTGGACATCCAGATACCAACGATCCTGACCTTCATAGCGGTTAGCATCGCCACCGGAGCCACCGTCATCACTGCTCAGCCAGGCACCTTCCAGCATGCCGCTACCATAACGCTCAGTCAGATAACGGTACTGGCCACCAAGCAGCAGCCCGCGGTCACTGATCCAGCGCGGTGTAACGGTGGCATCCTGATTGGGTGCGATATTCCAGTAAAACGGCTGAGTGAAGTCCAGCTGATCGCTGGAAAAGCTCACCGACGGTGACAACAAGCCCGTTTGACGACGATCATCAATCGGAAAACGCAGCCACGGCCAGTAGAAAACCGGCACGCCCTTCACTTCAAGCCGCGCATGACGCGCAACGCCATAGCCATTCGCCTGATCCAAGCGAATATCACTGCTGATCAGCTGCCAGCTGTTTTCACCCGGCTCACAGGTCGTGAAGCTCGCATCAGTCAGGCGATACACTTGTTCATCAAGTTGTTCCAACTGGCGCGCTTCACCGCGTACCCGCTGTTCGTAAAGTACGTACTGACTGTTTTCAATCGAGCCGCGATCCTGCTCAAGGAACAGCGTTGCCTTTTCTCCGCGCAACAGCGCCTGGCCATCACGCAGTTCGAACGCACCTTGCGCATCAACGCGCTCACGGCTGGCGGGCACAAAGAGCTGTTCGGCCTGCAGTTCAGAATCGCCCTGGCGCAACACCACATCACCACGCAGCATGGCTTCGCCATCAGCAGCATAGTCAGAGGCATCGGTTTCAATCATTATCTCTCGCAGATCACGACCGGCCGGCAGCCGATAACCAGGCATCACATATCGCCCACGGCAAACCTGGCGGCGAGCTTCCTCCTGCCCCCATGCCTGCCAGTCCAGCTGCGCGCCGTCGTGCTCTGCTGGCTGGGCTACCGCAGTGGTTGCAGCACTGGCCAACAGGCTGCCTGCAAACGTCAGCGGTAGGCTGCGCAAAAATCGCTTGCCCATAATCATTATCCTTGGCATCGAGAACCGGTATTATACAGCTAGCATAATGCCCGACCAGCCAGGAGCTTGCATGTCCTCTTTGCGGATTAACGCCCTTACCCAATGGGCCGCCCAACAAAACGGCCTTCACACGGATGAAATCACCCTGCACGATGCAGTGGGCGACGCCAGTTTCCGGCGCTATTTTCGTCTCACACTCCCCGATGGCAGTACTCAGGTGGTGATGGACGCGCCGCCGGAACAGGAAGATTCAACGCCCTTTGTGACCATCGCCCAACAATGGCAAGCCGCACAGCTGCCGGTGCCACAAGTGTTTGCCAGCAATCTGGAAGACGGATTCCTGTTGCTTGAAGACTTGGGTGATACGCCACTGCAGCACCATTTTACCGATGCCGCCAGCGTGCACCGGGAGACACATAGTGCGCTGATGCTGATCGGCGAGTTGCAAAACCGTGCGTCCCCAGCGCCGCTGCCACGCTACGATGCTGAACTGTTGGGGCGCGAACTCGACCTGTTTCCGCAGTGGTGCCTCAACCAGTGGCTGGCAATGCCGCCCCCTCCCGAGTGGCCTGCGCTGCGCAATGACCTGATTGAGCAGGCCCTTGCCCAACCCTTTGTCAGTGTCCACCGGGATTTTGATGCCATGAACCTGATGGTGCATCGCGACCAGCTTTATATGATCGACTTTCAGGACGCAGTGGCAGGCCCCTTGAGCTACGATGTGATTTCCGTATTACGCGGCCGCTACTGGCGCTTCAGTGCTGACGAATTTGCCGATGCCATCCAGTCGTTCTATCAACGCGCCCGTGCCGATGGGCGTTTGAGCAGCCGTACGGATGAAGCTGACTTTCTGCAGCAATGCCAGGCCATGGCCGCACAGCGCTCCCTCAAGGTGCTGGGTATTTTCTGCCGTCTGACCTTGCGGGATCACAAGTCAGGTTATCTGGATCGCCTGCCCCATTTTCTTGATCACCTAGAAGACAGCCTCGCCGCTCTGCCGGCACACGCTGGCTTTGCGCAATGGGTCTCGCAACAATTGCGCCCTGCGATAATGCAAGGTACCGCTGATCTGGCGCGCACTTGATGACACCCGGCAAACACCCTTTGATGGAGCTACGATGAAAGCCATGATTCTTGCCGCGGGCCTGGGCAAGCGGATGCGTCCACTCACTGACACCTGCCCCAAGCCGTTACTCCCGGTGGCAGGTAAGCCATTGATTGCCCATCACCTTGAACGCCTTCAACAGGCTGGCATCGAGGAGGTTGTGATCAACGTCAGCTATCTGGCGGATCAGATCATACAGGCATTGGGCGATGGGCGTCAGTTTGGCCTGTCACTGCAATTTAGCCGCGAAACCACGCCTCTGGAAACCGGCGGGGGGATTCGTCAGGCGCTGCCACTGCTCGGTGATGCTCCTTTTTTACTGGTCAACGGCGATGTATGGTGCGAAGCGCTACCCCAACAACGCTTTTTGAACGCTAGTGACCTGGCGCACCTGATGCTGGTCGACAACCCTGAGCATCACCCCGACGGGGACTTTCTGCTACAGGATGGCCGCTTACAGGCCACCGGCTCGCCCAAACTGACGTTTTCCGGTCTCAGCGTGATTCATCCGGCATTGCTGGCAGAGCAGCCGCCCGGCGCTTTCGCATTGGCACCGTTATTAAAAGACGCCATGCATCAGGGGCGAGTCAGTGGCGAACACTTTCGCGGGAACTGGGTCGACGTCGGCACGCCGGAACGCCTTCATTTACTTGACCGCCAGCTCACTCATTAGCGACTCACGACTCACGACTCACGATTCACGATTCACGATTCACGATTCACGATTCACGATTCACGATTCACGATTCACGATTCACAGTTTACGATTCGCCCAGACAATGGAGCCCACAATATGAAAGCACAGATTAAATGGACAGATGGCCGTCAGTTCATCGCGGAATCCGGCAGTGGCCATAGCGTGGTCATTGACGGACCACCTGAGCATGGTGGCCGCAACACTGGCCCTCGCCCGATGGAAATGCTGTTAATGGGCATGGGCAGCTGCACCGCCTTCGATGTGCTCAACATTCTCGACAAGGCACGTGCCAATGTGACCGACTGCGTTGCCCAGCTTGACGCAGAGCGTGCCGATAGCGTTCCTTCCGTCTTCACACGCATTCACGTGCATTTCGTAGTAACCGGCCACGACCTGAAAGAAAAGCAGGTTCAACGCGCCGTTGAATTATCGGCCGAAAAATACTGCAGCGCTTCTATCATGCTGGTTAACGGTGGCGTTGAGATCAGCCATTCTTTTGAGATTGTCGCCGCATAAAACGGTCGACACAGAAATTTTCTTCGCAAAACATTCGCTCGCTGGGTGCATCATCGCGCTCAGCTGGGCATAATACGCGCGCTTGTCATTAACGGCTTTAACCGTGCGCAAGTGATTCGGTTCCGGCGCTGGCTCGTCGGGGTGTCTTCATCCGCCATAGGGAGGCTCGGACATGTCAGATAATCTCCGACTCCACGGGTTTAACAACCTGACAAGCTCTTTGAGCTTTAATATCTACGACATCTGTTATGCCAAGACGGAAGAACAGCGCGCTGCCTACATCGATTATATCGATGAGCTGTATAACGCAGAACGTTTGACACAGATCCTCAAGGACGTCACCAACATTATTGGCGCCCACGTGCTCAATATTGCCCGTCAGGATTACGAACCCCACGGTGCCAGTGTGACCGTGTTAATTGCCGAGCATGAACTTGAAGAATCAACACTTGGCCATATTGAACCCGGCCCCGGGCCTCTGCCCGAAACCGTGGTTGGCCATCTGGACAAAAGCCATGTCACGGTACACAGCTACCCGGAATCCCACCCGGATAACGGCATCAGTACGTTTCGCCTGGATATTGATGTATCGACCTGCGGTCACATCAGCCCGCTAAAGGCCTTGAACTATCTGATTCACAGCTTCGATTCCGATATCGTCACCATGGATTACCGGGTGCGTGGTTTTACCCGTGACGTAGATGGCAAAAAGCTATTTATCGACCACGAAATCACCTCGATTCAGGACTATCTGGCCAACGATACCAAAGAGGCCTACCAGATGATTGATGTGAACGTGTATCAGGAAAACATTTTTCACACCAAGATGCTGCTCAAGGATTTTGACCTGGATAACTATCTTTTCGGCACCTCACGGCGCGACATTACTTTCGAAGAAGCCCGCGATATCGAAAGCCGCTTGCGCAAGGAAATGCTGGAGATTTTCTACTCACGCAACATGGCCTAGCCTTTAACGCTGAAGCAAACAAAAATGCCGGACCGCCAATGGCGAGTCCGGCATTTTTATCAAACCAGTAATAACTGCAATCTTGTTTTTAACGCCGCGCTAATGTGAGCTGCCTGCAGTATCTCCACCGAGCGGTTTGTTAGCAGATTCTGCTTGAAGTCGCTCCACTAACCACACCTTGATGATAGATTGGCGGGTAACGCCAATACGCGCGGCCTCACGATCTAACGATTCTACCACCCAAGCCGGAAAGTCGACGTTGATTCGCTTATGCTCTTGATTGACGCGGCGAGCCGAAGAAAGATCAAGATCATTAATAATATCCTCCTGACCTTCTTCAAATTTTTTTTCGAAGTGTTTAGCTTTCATAGAGCGCAACCTCCTTCTGACGAGAGCGCCTGACGGAGATCAGACGAATACGACCGTCCCTGTATGTAACGACAGCTGACCAGTGCTTTTCACCAAGCTTGCCAATCAGCAAGAACCTGGGTTCATCCTCTGATATGGCACGCAGCTCAAGCAGGTACGGATCTTTCCACAGTCCTTGGGCAGAAACGAAATCAATACCGTGCTTATCTAGATTAGTCTGGCTTTTGGCTTCGTCGAATTCAAACTCATCCATGAGTGCAAATTATTCCTTTTTTACTCATTTCGCAAGATATAGACAGACGTTGAAGCAGCTAATACTAATTTTTCTGAACCGACAGTGAAGCCGGATCGCCTGTCTAATAGATTTCAGGCTCCCCTTCCGGGCGCGTCTTGAAGCGTCGGTGCAGCCACAGATACTGCTCCGGATGTTTGCGAATGGCCTGCTCGATGATGGCATTGATGCGGGTAGCATCAGCAACCTCATCTCCGCTGGGAAAATTTTCCAGCGCAGGCAGCCACTCGATGGTGTAGGTGCGATTATCCGGATTGCGGTGATACATCATGGGAATGACCGGCGCACCGGTCATGCGGGCAATCTTCGCCGTTAGCTTGATGGAGGCCGCCGGCTGGCCAAAGAAAGGCGCAAAGACACTGACATCGCGGCCGAAATCCTGATCCGGTGAATACCACACCGCTCGCCCTGCTTTAAGGCGGCGCACCATGCCACGCAAGTCATGGCGATGAATGGTCTGACCAAACGCTCGTGAACGGGCTCGGGTCATGAAACAATCAAACAGCGGATTATTGTGTGGCCGATACACGGCATCTGCAGAGAAAAACAATGAATGCAGTGCCCCACCCAGATCCAGTGCCGAAAAGTGAATACCGATTACCAGCGCCCCTTTTTTTTCAGCCAATGCCCTGGACAGGTTTTCCTGGCCAATCCGCGTCACGCGATGGCGAAAATCTTCCACATTACGGCACCAGCCAGTCGCGGTTTCAATCAGCCCAATACCATTGGCGATAAAGATGTCTTTCACCAGCTGGCGCTGGGCAGCGGCATCTTTCTCAGGAAAGCACAACGCAATATTGGTTTCGGTAATCCGCCGACGACGTTTCACAAACCGCCAGGCCAGCAGGCCAATGACGTTACCCAGCCATAATTTAAGCGGCCAGGGCAACCAGGCAGCCACATACATCGCCCCTATCGCTAACCAGGTACTCCAATAGCGGGGATGAGCAAACGAACGGGGATAGCGTGATTTTGCCATAGGGTTTACTTCATCGTCGTTACGTAGCAATCCATCAATAACGTCAGCGGGTGCCGTGATAGCGACGCGGCACGCGAGGCAATATGCCCGTCAACAACGTATAGCTGATGGTGTCACAGTGGCGAGCCACTTCATCAACGGGCAGAACCGCGCCGTTAGCTGCCTGGCCCCAGAGCACCACTTCGCTGCCGATGGTGGTATCAGGCAGATGCGTCACATCCACTGTCAGCATATCCATAGACACCTTACCGGCAATTTTGGCGGGCTGCCCCTCGACCAGCACCGGTGTGCCATCGACGGCATGACGGTCATAGCCATCACCGTAGCCGCCTGCCACCACAGCCACTCGGCCGCGCTCGGACATTCGCCAGCGGCCACCATAGCCCACCGGCTCACCGGCATCTAGTTCGCGGATGGCAATCACTTCAGAACGCAATGTCATGACCGGTTTCAGTTGACGCGACAGGTCATTGGCGGTTTCCAGCGGATCGCTGCCATACAGCATTACGCCCGGGCGGTTCCAGTCACCGTGCGCAACTGGGTGCGCAAGTGTCGCGGGCGAGTTTGCCAGACACAGCGGCGCGTTCAAGCGTGCGGCCAGTGCATTCAAGGTGACCATCTGCTGTGAAAAATACTCGCTATTGCTGGCATCGGCAGAGGCAAAGTGACTCATCAGCTGCAACGCGGTTGCCTGTGGCGCAGCCAAAAGCTGGTGCCAGACCTGCTCCGCCTGTTGGGGTGAGAACCCTAACCGGTGCATCCCGGAATCCACTTTCAGCCACACGGGAATTGGCTGACGCGGCGTAAACGCCAGCAGCGCTTCCAGCTGCCAATCGGTATGTATCGCCATCCACAAGCGATGCTCGTCCACCAGCGCCAGCTCCGAGGCCTCAAAAATCCCTTCCAGCAGAACAATCGGTGCCTGAATACCGGCGTGGCGCAAGGCCAGTGCTTCTTCAATGCAGGCAACGGCAAGGGCCGGAGCCAGTCCTTCCAGCGCCCGCGCGCACGCCACCGCCCCATGGCCGTATGCGTCGGCCTTGATCACAGCAACAGACTGACTCTGCGGAGCGCACGCGCATGCCAATTGGTAGTTATGACGCAAAGCGTCCAGATTAATATCAGCCACTAATGGACGCATAGGTCTTCTCACAGCAGTATTTGAAGCAATCATTAAAGCAAGTTGTTAAAACTGTCCGTTAGAACAGTCGTTAAAACAGTATATTACAACAAGACGTAGAAACAGGCTCGCTACATGAAGGCGCATGGGTCATCAAAAACCATCACCCTACACGCCGCTACCCGCCTGACAGCGGGTAGCGAGCGGACGATGACAGTATCGGAAACACGTCAGGTTTCGAAAATGGCCTCCAACGATAAGCCCTGCTTTTCCAGCGAGCGGCGCAGCTTTTTTAATGCTTCCACCTGAATCTGGCGAACACGTTCTCGCGTCAGGCCAATTTCTGCCCCTACATCTTCAAGGGTAGCGGCTTCGTGGCCACGCAAACCAAAGCGCCTGACCACCACTTCGCTCTGTTTTTCGCTCAGCTCACTAAGCCAGCGTTCCACATGGGCTTTCACATCGCCATCCACCAATAAGGCTTCTGGCCCGTGATCATCGTCATCTGTCAGCGTATCCAGTAATGGCTTGTCGCTATCACCGCCCATTGGATAATCCACTGAGGACACACGCTCATTGAGCCCCAGCATCTTTTTGACGCTTTCAACCGGCTTATCCAGATACTCAGCTATTTCTTCGGGCGTGGCCTCATGATCCAGTTTTTGCGTCAGTTCACGGGCAGCGCGCAGGTAAATATTCAGCTCTTTGACAACGTGGATCGGTAACCGGATAGTGCGCGTCTGGTTCATCAAGGCACGCTCGATCGTCTGACGAATCCACCAGGTAGCGTAGGTCGAAAAACGAAACCCTCGCTCTGGATCAAACTTTTCGACGGCGCGAATCAACCCCAGGTTACCTTCTTCGATCAGGTCTAACAGGGTCAAACCGCGATTCAGGTAGCGACGAGAGATTTTGACCACTAGGCGCAGATTGGACTCAATCATGCGCGAGCGCCCGAGAGGATCGCCTTTTCGCGCCAACCGGCCGTAATAGACTTCTTCTTCCGGGGTCAGCAGCGGTGAAAAGCCGATCTCGTTGAGGTAGATCTGCGTGGCATCCAGGCTTTGAGATGCGGCTCGCCCTTCTCGGCCCAGCGCTTTCTCGAATGCCTCTTCCTCAGCGGCAACTTCTTCATTATCAGCGTCACCCAACGCCTCTTCCACGGCGTTTAAGTCTACGTCCTGTAGATCCTGTTCCAGCATACTCATCGCATCTTCCCCCGTCATCTCGCCTTGTTTATGCCACCAGGCTCATCAATGTCACCGATGGCCGCTGATCTCTCGAAGATGTTGTACCTCAGATTAACGCACGAAGCATTAACGACGATTTTATAATTTTATTTTCACTGAGCATCTAACAAGCCAGTCTAAACATGCATGATGCGCTGAGCGTGCTGACAGAATCGTTACCGTCCCGGCAAATATGTCAAAGGATCTTCCGGCTGACCATCCTTGCGTATTTCAAAGTGCAGTCTTGCATCTTCGGCGTCACTATCGCCCATTGTGGCAATGGTTTCACCGGTGTTTACCACATCGTTTTCCTTAACCTGCAACGAATCGTTATGCGCATAGGCAGACAGGAACTCGTCGTTGTGCTTAATCAGAATCAGGTTGCCGTAACCACGCACTCCACTTCCGGCATAAACAACAATTCCTGGACCTGCTGCTTTAACAGGTTGCCCCTTTTGCCCGGCGATATCAATCCCGGCCGTGATGCTGCCTCCTTCATCGAAGGTACCGACAACATCACCCTCTACCGGCCACTGCCAGTTGATGTTTTCTGCTGGCGCGTAAGATCTATCACTGCGATCAACATTTGACTGACTGGTGGATGCCGTCGAACTCGCCTGCGGTTCCGGCTCTGGTTCCGGCTCTGGTTCCGGCTCTGGTTCCGGCTCTGGTTCCGGCTCTGGTTCCGGTTCCGGTTCCGGTTCCGGCTCTGGCTCAGGTTCCGGTTTCGGCTCTGGCTCTGGTTGCGGCTCCGGCTCTGGTTGCGGCTCCGGCTCTGGTTGCGGCTCTGGCTCAGCATCGGCAGCAGCAGAAGACTCATTCGGCAGAAGCCAGTCCACTTCCTGATCGTTCGCGGCAATTTCAACGGGCGCATCACCCAACCCAGTGGCAACGACGCCTCGGGAGGTTTCCTGCGGCTGACGTTCTGCCGCAGACGCCTGCGGCGCTTCGGCTACCTGACGAGGACGCTCACCGCCCTGCGACGCTCCCAGCTCAATGCGCTGGCCAGGGTAGATATTGTAAGGTGCCTGAATATCATTACGCGCAGCAAGCTCACGATAATCCAGACCATGCTGCCAGGCGATACCGTAAAGCGTATCGCCCTGCGCCACTGTGTACTGGCTACTGGAATCAATACTGCGCCGTGCCTCACTCACATCACGCACCTGTGGGCTTCCTTGCTGACTTGCGCAACCGGCAACAGTCAGAGCAAGCGCCGATAAAAGAAAAACTTTACGCATTAGGGTTACGACTCCTTGTTAGCGCTTGATTCAACGTTGAGTTGTGAATGCCGCGCCTTATGTGCCTGATGGTTCAAACCAATCACCAGCAAGGCACCTGAAAGCATTAAAATAATGACACCGACCAGCTGGGCTGAATCACCGGTCAGGACTGCATAATCATCAGGCATCAGATAGCGGAAAGCCAACGGGATCATTTGGCCATCTGGCCCCATTTGATATCCCACCAGTTCTCGCCAAGGCCAGATAGTTGGCAAAGACCCGACTATAAAACCTAATAAAAGTTGCATGGTAGCATCGTGCTGACGCTTGAACAGCCACGCCAGGAGGCGTGAAAACAGTGCCATGCCGATCAGGCAACCGAGACCGAATAAACCGATGATCACCAGATCAAAACTGCGAATTGCCTGCATGATGGTGCCGTACAGACCCATGGTCAAAAGCAGAAAACTCCCCGACACCCCTGGGAGCAGCATGGCGCTGATGGCGATGGCACCGGCCACGATAACCAGCAGGTTCTCATTTCCCAGCTGCAACACCATGGGCATTAATCCTGGCAGCGACTTTGCTAGCCACACACCGACGGCGAGCGGGATCAGATACCAGAATTTCCAGTGACGCATGGCGCTATGAACCACCAGTGCCGAGGCTGCCACCAGGCCGAAAAAGAAGCCATCCAACAGCAGTGGCTGAGTATGCATTAACCACACAGCCAGATGTGCCACACTGGCAAGGCTCATCATCACGCCAAGTGCCAGGGGCAACAGAAAGGCCAGATTGAGGTGTACGTACAGCCCTTTGAGCCCGCCTTGACGCCAGGCGCTCCAGGCGCTGGGGCCAAACTGGCGGATGGAATCAATCAATTGCTCATAAATACCGGTAACAAAGGCGATAGTGCCGCCTGAAACACCAGGCACCGCATCAGCAGCACCCATGCCCGCCCCTTTTAAAAATAACCCCAGCGTTTGACGCTTCAATTCACCACTCCTTGTAGTAGCGGGACAAATCGGACCGGCTCTAATCGACGTTTTTCGTACACATTTCCAATTCTTCGCACCTGGGTCAACCATTGGTCACCGTTGCTTTCTTCAATCGGCGCGATAAGCACCCCGCCGTCGCGCAGTTGCTCGAGTAAATCACTCGACAGTGTCTGCGCGCAGGCGGTCAGCAAAATAACATCATAAGGGGCTGCCTGTGGCCAACCATGATTGCCGTCTGCCACGGCAAGACGCGCCGGTGCATTGAGCAATTTCAGACGATGGGCGGCGCGCTCGTGCAGACTCTGGATTCTTTCCAGAGAGTAAAGTTCATCCACCAGACCCGACAGCACCAGCGTCTGATAACCCGAACCGGTTCCCAGTTCGAGGACACGACGTGGCGCCTCACGCAGCGCAAGCTCTGTCATGCGCGCGACAGTCAAGGGTTGTGACAGGGTTTGCCCAAAGCCAATAGGAAGCGCGGTATCCTCGTAGGCACGATGCGCCAAGGCTTCATCAACAAAGAGATGTCGCGGGGCTTGCGCCATGATGTCCAGCACCCGTTGGTTGCGAATCCCCTGACGCGCCAGCCGAGCGACCATGCGGTCACGGGTCCGCTGAGACGTCATTCCACGCCCGCGTAACTCAACAGGTGACAGTTCAGGTAGTAAATGCATCCAACCAGTCCTGTACATCACCGCATGCGGTATGGCGGGTCAGATCCGTCTGCAGAGGGGTAACCGAGACATACCCGGCTTCAACCGCAGCGAAATCGGTATCATCGCCGTCATCGGCATTGGCCCCTACGGCGGCAATCCAGTAGCGGGTGCGCCCGCGGGGGTCCTGCATGGCAAGCGGCTTTTCTGCCGGGCCTCGGTAGCCCATACGCGTCACCTTGATGCCGCGAATCTCGTTCCACGGCAGGTCAGGTACGTTAACGTTGAGCAAAGTGCGTGGCGGCAGGGAAAGCTGGTCAGCCGCCCCCACCAGAATGGCAGCGACGCGAGCGGCTGTTTCAAAGTAGCGTTCACCGCATAGCGACATGGCAATCGCCGACATCCCCAGGTTACGCCCTTCCATGGCCGCGGCCACGGTGCCTGAATAAAGCACGTCATCGCCCAGGTTGCTGCCATGGTTGATGCCTGAAATCACCAGGTCAGGCCTTTCATCCCAGACGCCGTTAACTCCCAAGTAAACGCAGTCTGCTGGCGTGCCGTCAACGCTGTAAAAACCGTTTTCCATTGCACTGAGCAGGAGTGGTCGTGAAAGCGTCAGCGAATTGCTGGCACCACTGCGATCACGATCAGGCGCTACCACACGCAGCTTGGCATGCGGTATCAACGCATCGTGCAAGGCACGCAGCCCGGGGGCATGGACGCCATCGTCGTTGGAAAGCAGCAATCGCCGCATCAGCGTTCTCCTTGTTATGAATAATGGATCATCAATCGTTCGCGACGTCCGGATGGACGATCAGCTCACTCAACACTGCCGTGGCGAAAGCGCCACGCGGCAGGGCAAAGCTTAATATCGCGTCGTCCTCATCCCCATGTTCAAGGACGGGATCCCCCAGCCGCACTCTAAGCGCCCGTCTTGACGCTTTAACGCCGCTTCGGGCTAAGCCGTCACATAGTAACGGGTGCTGTTCAGCCAGCGCCGCTTCAAGACGTTGGGCGGGCGACTCATCTGCGTGAAAGTCCGCCCCCCAGAGCAGCCCTGTCGGATGAATATCGAGCCTGTCGGCCCGCTCAGCAAGAACTGTATCAACCCGGTCGATGCGAAACAGGCTGTGCGTGCCTTCCAGCATGGCCGTATCGCCGTCCAGCAGGGTTTTCCAATCACCGCTGGCCACGCGTTGGCTGAGTAGTTCATTGAACAGGAAACTGCGCGCACAGGAAAGCAGCAACCCCTGACGGTCGTCACGTTTTCGCCAGCCACGTGCGAGTAATGCTTGTGCACGTTGCAGATTACGACCTTCAATACCAAAGCGTTGCGGCCCGAAATAGTTGGGCACCCC
Source organism: Halomonas sp. LS-001 (assembly GCF_052983955.1). Classification (NCBI taxonomy): domain Bacteria; kingdom Pseudomonadati; phylum Pseudomonadota; class Gammaproteobacteria; order Oceanospirillales; family Halomonadaceae; genus Halomonas; species Halomonas sp. LS-001. The sequence continues at coordinate 965,021 of NZ_CM129816.1, read as the reverse complement.
CTCGCGACACAGAGCTTCCCAACGCGTGATAAATGCCGGTTGTTTTACCGCTTCACCTTGCAAACGCAGAATAAAGCGGTTGGTGCGGTGCACGCCGCGTTTCAGTTTGCGCGGATGACGCGCCTGGTCAAGCACCTTGACGCCCAATGCTGCCAATTGGGTTTCCAGGCCAGACGGCGCCTCACGACCTGGCAGCTGGACACTCAGCCATTGCCGGGTGACGGCGACACGGTCTTTCATGCCTGAATAGCCGATATCCCTGGGAGATACCTCACACAGCCTGGCCAGCTGCCTGACCACATCGAGCGTGGTCAGGTTACGCTTTTCAATGCGCAACCAGAGGTGCTCGCCATGGGCTTCCGGCGTGAAATCCAGCTGCTCATCAACAATAAAGTCTTCCGGTTTCAGGCGGAAACTGGCGGGTTCAGGCGCACCCAGCGACGCATCCAGGCAACGCGACCACGTCGGCAGCGGCGTCATGCATCCCCCCGCGGCACCAGCAGGACAACAGCTTCAGCGGCAATGCCCTCACCTCGCCCGGTAAACCCAAGGCGCTCAGTGGTTGTCGCTTTGACACTGACCTGATCCAGGCGGGCACCAAGATCCTCCGCCATCACACGACGCATGGCATCAATATGCGGGGCCATTTTCGGCGCCTGCGCCATCAAGGTGGCATCCAGATTTGCCAGCTGCCAGCCGGCCTGTTCGATCAGGATGTTCACCTGGCGCAACAGGTTTCGGCTGTCAATCCCCTTAAACGTCGCATCAGTATCGGGAAAGTGATGGCCAATGTCGCCCAGCGCGCAGGCACCCAGCAGGGCATCACAGACCGCATGAAGCAACACATCACCATCGGAATGGGCCACAAAACCGTATTCAAACGGCAGTTTCACCCCGCCGACCATTAAATGATCGCCCGGACCAAAACGATGGACATCAAAGCCGTGGCCGATGCGCATGACATTCTCCTGAAAACAAACGTTCCTGAAAATTAACGTTGCTGAAAATAAATGTTCTTGAAAAATTGGAGTGGCGTTATTCGTTATTCGTTATTCGTTATTCGTTATTCGTTATTCGGCAAGACCGGACACTTTGTCACCGGATTGCCTGCTGAGCAGACAGAATCGCGGCGGCCAATACCAGATCATCCGGATGAGTAACTTTAATGTTATCGCGTCGCCCGCTAACCAGCTGCGGGGACTCGCCTATGGCTTCCAGCGCAGAGGCTTCATCCGTCACCTGAGTGGCATTCTCCCGGAGACCGTCCCGGGCGTGTTCCAGGGCGCGGCGCAATAACCCGTAGCGACACCCTTGCGGGGTTAGCGCATGCCATAACCCCTCGCGGGATTCGGTATGTGCAACCGCTCCGCTAGCGCTGGCACGTTTCATGGTGTCCGCCACCGGCATCGCCAGCAGTGCGCCACCGCGATGCAAGCGGGCGGCCTTCTCCAGCGCAATCAGGTCAGTAACAGCGACACAGGGTCTGGCCACATCATGTACCAGCACCAGATCATCATCGGCGGCATCCATCGCCTGCAGCGCATTGAGCACACTATCCATACGCTCGGTGCCACCGGCTACCCGCTGCCAACCGTTGAACGGCACCCAGTCGGTTTCAAACCAGCGGTCATCGGCATCCAGACACAAAACCAGTCGGGCGCTGGGAAGGGCTGCATATAAACGTTGCAGTGTCTGCACCAGTATCGGCTTTCCCTGAAGGGTCAGATACTGCTTGGGGATATTCGCCCCCATACGTTTACCTTGCCCCGCTGCTGGTACCACCAGCCAGGTGATATCACCACTCATTACTCGGCACGCCCCGCTGCCACCGGGGTCTCCAACGTCACGCCAGGCACCCAGAAAAACTGCTCATCCGCGCGCACCATACCGATATCGCTGCGCGCCCGTTCCTCAATGGCATCCAATCCGGTTTTCAGATCGGTAATCTCGGCGCTCAAGCGGGCATTACGATCTCTCAACGGCGCATTGACCGCTTCCTGTTCAGTGACTCGCTGCTGAATCTTCTGAAGGTCATACCAGCCACCGGTTCCCCACCAAAGCTGATATTGCAACAGCAAAAGCACCACCAGCAGCGTCGCAACCAACCACTTCCTGACGGGCCATCGGGTTACCGTCCTGTCCTGCGTTTCGCGACTCGACACACTGTCATCCATAAGATTTCCAGAAATACGTTATTGACCAGAACTGTCTGTCAGGCACAAAAAAATTACAAACATTATGCCATCAAGGCTTTCTGGCAGCGAGCCACGACGCCGGTCATTTTTCAGGCGTTTTCTCTGATACATCCTTTTGGGCTTTAAACGGCAATGCCTCTTGAGCGGCTGCGCGATAAGCGGCCACCTGAACGCCCTCTTCATGGCAGAACTGTGCCACGCCAGCGGCAAGCCCCGGATGAGCCAGATAATGCAAGGAACATAGCCGCTGCGGGTGAAAACCGCGCACCAGCTTGTGCTCTCCCTGAGTGCCTGGGTCAAACAGGGTCAGACCGTTTTCCAGACAATATTCAATTCCCTGGTAATAGCAGGCTTCGAAATGCAGACAGTCAGCAACCACTTCGCTGCCCCAATAACGCCCATAGAGGCTCTTTGTACCTCGTAAGTACAGGGCCGCAGCCACCGGACGCCCTTCCAGACGAGCCTGCACCAGCATCAGTGTTTTCGGCATGGCACGATGCAGGCGCTGAAAAAACTCAAGATTCAGATACGGAGGGCGTCCACGTTCATGATAGGTAATCGTGTAGCAGCGATAAAAATGCGCCAGTGCCTGCGCGGATATTTCCTCGCCCTCAAGCCGATGCAGGGTAATTCCCTGGTCCGCGACAATGCGTCGCTCACGCTTGATCATCTTGCGCCGTTTAGACGTCATGGCGGCCAGAAAGCCATCAAAACTTGCGTAATCGGCATCGTGCCACTGAAACTGCACACCTTCACGGGAGATTAACGCCGGCCACTGACGCTGCCAGGCGGCTACCTCACCCGCGTTTCCAAACAGCAAATGCCAGCTGGATAATCCTTCTAGCTGGCAGAGTAACTGCAATCGCTGGAATAACACCTCAAGCACCGCGCTGCGGTCGACATCCGATGCCACTAGAGAACGCTGCCCGGGGACTGGCGTGTAGGGAATCGCACTCAAGGCTTTCGGGTAGTAACGCCCACCCGCCCTTTCAAGCGCATCCGCCCACCCCCAGTCGAATACATACTCCCCATAGGAATGATATTTCCGATACAGCGGTAGCGCGCCAACCAGCTTTTGCCCTTGCCAGACTGCCAGATGCGCAGGCACCCAGCCGGTGTCTTCACTGACCGAGCCACTGGCTTCCAGCGCCTGCAGATAGCCATGCTGCAAAAAAGGCTGGTCTGCCTCTACCAGGGCATCCCATTGCTTCGCTGTCACCTCGGAAATGCGTGATAACAACGTACAGCTCAATGGTTCAGGACACGACGCTGGCGCAGTCGGTTGTTCATTTGATGAAGGAGCCATACTACCTCTCAAGTCAGCGGTGGCGGCTAAAAATCGCTCAATTATTAACTATTTTTAACATAGTTATTCTAGAATGACGTTGCTGCGATATTCGCACACCTGATCGCGTTTGAAGGGAAACGTATGCAACCGCCTGAACTGCCAGACAATGAAGCGCAACGCCTGGAAGCCGTACACCAGCTGCGCGTGTTGGATACACCGTCGAATGACACCTTTGATCGTTTAACTCAACTGGCACGCGAGCTATTTGATGTGCCCATTGCACTGGTTTCACTGGTCGACAATAACCGCCAATGGTTCAAATCCCACCTGGGCCTGGACGCCACGGAAACGCCTCGCAGCATGTCATTCTGTGCCCATGCTATCAGCACTGATCAGATATTGGTGATTCCCGACACCCATGATGACTCACGCTTTGCTGATAACCCGTTGGTAGTGGGCTATCCACATATTCGTTTTTACGCAGGTTACCCGCTCAGGCCGCTAGGTAATCACGTCGTAGGCACTTTTTGTATCATCGACAGTCAGCCACGCACATTTTCTGCGTATGAACAGCGCTTGCTTGAGAATCTGGCGGGACAAGCTGAAGAATTACTCCGTCAGCATAAGATGAGTGTCGATCTTGCGCGCACGGCCAGCCGTTTTGAAGCACTTTTTTCCAGTAGCGCAGTTGCCAAGGTGCGCATCAACCGGGCAGGTAATATCATTGCGATCAATGCGTCGGCCCTTGATATGCTCGGCTACCAGAAAGATGACGTGATAGGGCGTAACGTCGCGATGCTCACGCCTCCGGAGATTGCCAGCCAACACGATAGCTTCATCCAGCACTACCTTGATGGCGGTGAACCAAAGGTGATCGGTAAAGGCCGTGAAGTTTTCGCGTCACATAGAGACGGTCGGCGGGTTCCGGTGCATTTATCGATCAACGCTATCCACGATGAGCATGGCGAAGTTGATGAATTTCTCGGCGTACTGACCGACCTCCGAGAGATATACGCGACGCAGCAGCGTATGCAAAAAGAACAAAGTTTACTGCGCATTTTGCATCAAGGTATTACGGACTATCAGGCATTGATGTCGGGAGAAAAACTCTGGACGTTTCTGATGGAGGCGCTGCGTGAATTGACTGACAGCGAATACGTCCTGATTGGCGAGGTGTTACCTACGGATACCACTAACGCGCTAAAAATTCACGCCATTACTGACCTTTCCTGGAGTGAGAAATCGCGTGACCTGATGATCAAGTTGCGCAGTGGCGATATGATACTGAAAAACCCTGACTCACTGCTTGGGCGGGTTTACGCTTATGGCGAAGTAATAATGACGAACGATGTTTATCATAACATTCATCATAGCGGCTTTCCGGAAGGTCATCCGGTCCTCAACAACTATCTGGGCGTACCCATTACCAGCGGTGGCGAGCTGATTGGCATGTTTGCAATATCCAACAGCCAGCAGTCTCTGGATAAGGAACTGATTCAATGGCTGCAACCCTTCACCGATACCTGCGCGCTGCTGATCAATCTGTACCGTCAGATGGCGGACCGCGAGACAGTGATGAAAGAGCTGACTCAGGCCAAACACCAGGCCGAAAAAGCCAACTGTGCCAAGAGTGAGTTTCTGTCATCCATGAGTCACGAGCTGCGCACACCGCTAAATGCCATCCTGGGATTTGCACAGTTACTTAGCCACGGTAGACACCATCCGTTAAACGACAAACAGCGTCGTCAGGTAAAACAGATCGAAAAAAGCGGCCAACATCTGCTTAACCTGATCAATGAAGTGCTGGATCTTGCCAAAATCGAGTCAGGACATTTACCCCTATCGATTGAGACCATTCGTGTCGACAGCGTGATCAATGACGCCTGTGACACTCTCGAAGCCAACGCAGAAGCTGCTGGCATTATCCTGACACGTCAGCCCGTTAGCGAACGATGGTGCGTCAAAGCAGACTACACCCGCACCAAGCAGGTGTTGCTCAACCTGATTTACAACGCCATCAAGTACAACAACGTCAACGGCGCCATTACAGTTTCCACCGAGCAGCAGGGCGCAACCTTACGCATCAGTGTAACCGACACGGGCCCTGGCATTGCGCCGGAACGTCAACACGAGCTGTTCGAGCCGTTCAACCGTCTGGATGCTGAAAATGGCGCTATCGAGGGCACCGGCATTGGCCTTGCCATTACGCGTGAACTGATCGAACGCATGGGAGGTAAAATCGGTGTGGATAGCGCCCTTGGTAAAGGCACCACTTTCTGGTTCACCTTGCCCCTGACGGAAAACCATCCGCCAACCGCCATAACGGAATCATCTCGCGACATCTCGCCGCATGCGGTTTCCAAACAACTGGCATTGCTTTACATCGAGGATAACCCCGCCAACCAGCGCCTGATGGAGGATATTGTTGAGGATCTGAGTAGCGTTTATCTGCAATCCGCTCCCAGTGCTGAAATTGGTCTGGAAATGATGCGCAGCTCCCTACCCGACCTTGTGCTGATGGATATCCACCTATCCGGCATGGATGGTTATCAGGCGCTTAAAGCTATTCGTCGTGACCCCGCATTCAATCATCTGCCCGTTATTGCCCTATCTGCCAATGCGCTGCCAAGTGAGGCAAAAAGAAGCCTCAACGCCGGTTTTGACGGCTACCTTACCAAACCTTTGGAAATTGATAGACTCTTAGACATGTTTGAACGTTACACCGAGTTATTGCAAGGTAAAGCCCCATGAACCTGGCTAAAAAGCACTTGCTCGTGGTTGATGACAATCCCGTCAATGTCGAACTGATGCTCGACCTGTTGGACGATCATGGGTTTGATCATGTGCATGGCATTAGCGACCCTCGCGAGGTACTTGAGTACTGTCAGACAACACTGCCAGACCTGCTGTTACTTGATATCCGCATGCCGCACCTGGATGGCTACGACGTTATTGAGCAGTTACGTGAACACTTTCAACAGCGAACGCCACCGATTATTGTATTAACCGCCCAGAATGATGATGCCACTCGCCATCGTGCGCTGGAAATGGGAGTGCGCGATTTTCTGACCAAACCATTCAAACAAGATGAAGTCCTTCAGCGTATCCGCAATACGTTAAACATTGAACACCGTTTCAACGTGCGCGACCAGCAAGCTGACACGCTGGAAAAAATGGTCGAAAAGCGTACCCGCGCCCTCGACCATCAATCACGTACTGACCCCATCACGCTGCTTCCCAACCGGCGAGGGCTCAACCAGGCGCTGAGGGAAGCATCACTGGCTGCCAACGGCGCCGGTCTCTTGTTTATCGCCATTGATAAGCTTGAGGATGTCACGCGGCTGCACGGTTACCGCATCACGGAAAAGCTCCTCTATCATTTGGGTGAGTCAATTAACCAGCTGTTGGATGAGCGCCATACACTAGGTTTATGGAGTGGCAGTGAGCTTCTGGTCCTCAGCACGGAAACGCAAGCTGGCGCACTTAATGCTATGGCAGAAAGGCTTCTGGCCTGCCTGGTGCATGATCAGCGAATAGATGACTTATTGCTCAACGTGCAAGCGCGTATCGGCATCAGTCGAGAGGAAGCGACCTTCGATCCAGAACGGCTTGTGCATATGGCTTCCATTTCCCTACCACAGGGAGAGTCATTAGCCATTCGACATTACACGCCACAGCTTGAGGCGCAACAGCGCCACCGCCTACACGTGCAACAGGCACTTCCCGGCGCCTGCGAACGGGGAGAAATGTTTCTGGTCTACCAACCCAAGATCGACCTGCAGCGACCGCAGATTTCCGGTGCTGAAGCGCTGCTACGCTGGAAACATCCTGAAGCAGGAACGCTGTCACCCGGCCTGTTTATTCCCCTTGCTGAGGCGAGTGGCGACATTCTTGCAATCGGTGACTGGGTGCTTGAAGAAGCGATCCAGCAGATCAGTGCCTGGCGCAATAATGAACTCGCTTCATTCGGCTGGCTGAGTGATGACTTTCATGTTGCCATCAATGTGGCGGCCCGTCAGCTTGGCCGCAAAACGTTTTCCACTCGTCTTTTACAGCGCCTGAAAGCCCATAACGTTCCTACCCGCCTGATCAGCATTGAGGTCACCGAATCAGGCTTGATGAGCGATATGACGCATGCACGCCAGCAGCTTACCCAACTCATCAAGGCGGGCGTTCGGGTCGCAATAGATGACTTTGGCACCGGCCAGTCCTCACTGGCTTATCTGAAAACCCTCCCAGTTTCTACACTCAAAATTGACCGCGCCTTTGTCATGGAACTTGAAGAGAGTGCGACCGATCGCCATTTTTGTCATACCATTACCCAATTAGCGCAAGGCGTTGGTTGCGATGTCGTGGCTGAAGGCATTGAAACCGCAGGCCAGGCAGAGTTCCTCCGCTCAATTGGCTGCGAGACCGGGCAAGGTTATTACTATTCTCACCCACTACCTGCCATGGAGTTTGCGCGATGGTGCGCGCAATGGACACCGACAACTACCTCGAAGGGAGGCACACTGAATGGCTCATGATCTGATCGACCGCTTACGACAACGCCTGGAAGAACTTAACCGCTCGGAACGCAAGGTCGCCAATGTGATTCTGGAAGATCCGACCTCGGCAACCAGCCTGAGCATTGCCAGCCTGGCTCAGGCAGCCAGTGTTAGTGAGCCAACCGTCAACCGTTTTTGCCGCAATTTCGGTGCCAAAGGGTTCCCCGATTTCAAGATCAAACTGGCACAAAGCCTGGCAGGCGGCACGCCTTACGTCACCCGCGCCGTCGAACCCAGCGATTCGGCCAACCAGTACACAGACAAGATTTTTGACGCCACGATTGCCGCTCTCGATGAAGCCCGACGCGCCGTTGACATGCATGCCATTGAGCGCATGGTGGATTACCTGACTCAGGCCAAACAGATCCATTTCTTCGGTCTCGGGGCATCCGGCGCTGTGGCCCAGGATGCCCAGCACAAGTTTTTCCGCTTCAATCTGCCGGTCATGGCGTACGTGGATGTGCTGATGCAGCGGATGGTGGCGGCCGCCTGTCATACCGGTGATGTGGTGGTGGTAATTTCCTACACGGGGCGCACCCGCGAACTGGTCGATATCGCTCGCGTTGCCCGCGAAGCGGGGGCCGTAGTGCTCGGCATTACCGCACCCGGTTCGCCGTTAGCTAACGAATGCACCGCGACACTGGAAGTGGCCACGCCAGAAGATACGGACCACTACATGCCGATGACATCGCGCATGATCCAGTTAACGCTGATTGATGCGCTGGCAACGGGCGTCACCCTGCGCCGTGGGGAAGACTTTCTGCCCCATCTCAAAAAGATCAAAGACAGCCTGCGCGATACCCGCTTCCCTATCAAGAAAGCGGGCAGTTGATCAAACCGATGCTTTAGGCATCTACCGCCGTCGTCACGGTGACTTCCACTTTAAGCTCATCGGCCGGTAACGGCGCACAGACACAGGTGCGGGCAGGCGCATAGCCTTCCGGCACCCAGGCATCCCAAACGGCGTTCATGGCGGCAACATCATTACCGTCTTTCAGATAGATCGTCGCACTCAACAGCTGCTCACGGCTGGAACCAATTTCCTTGAGCAGCGCGTCCACACGCGACAGCATGCTTTCCGTCTGCGCGGTAATATCGCCTTCACGCGCTTCCGGCCCTGCGACCTGGCCACACAGGTAGGCCACACCGTTATGAATGACGGCACGACTCATACGTTCTTTGGTATCGTGACGCAAAATGGCATTGATTGACGTTGACATGACACGGGTTCCTTTAAGAAATACGCTATAAAAACTGTATTTGAAAAACACTGCATTTAAAAAACACAGTAAGCGGCCAGCTTCCTGCCTATCAGAAAAACCGGCGACGCACCTAAAACAGCAAGGTTAAATCGTGCAGATACGAAAAAGCCCAGCGATGTGACGCTAGGCTTTTGAATTCGTTTTAAGCTTGATTTTGACGCTTTAGTTGGTGCCGGTGGCCAGACTCGAACTGGCACACCCGTAAAGGCGGCGGATTTTGAATCCGCTGCGTCTACCAATTCCGCCACACCGGCAACGTGGCGCATTATACGTAACTCACCTGCAAGGTCAATCACCTTGACTGATTTTTACCCCACTGACTGACGTTGCGGACTGACTTTGTAGCACTAAAGCGCTATTCTATGCGGCCTGTTTTCACCGAAAGAGCTTCGTTCATGCAGCGTGCCGACTTTTCCTACGAGCTCCCCGAAGAGCTGATTGCTCGCTACCCTTCTGAGCAGCGCAGCGACTGCCGCCTGTTATGTGTGGATGCCCAGGATGGTAGCCTGGCGCATCGTCGCTTTCCTGACCTGCTGGAAATTCTTGAGCCTGGCGACCTGCTGGTGTTCAACGACACCCGCGTCATTCCCGCTCGCCTACACGGCCAGAAAGCCAGCGGTGGCAAGGTGGAAATGCTGCTGGAACGCCCGCTGGATGCTTATCGCGGCCTTGCCCACCTGCGCTCCAGCAAGTCGCCCAAGCCTGGCACCGAGCTGATTTTTGAAGGCGATATTCATGCGATTGTCGAAGGTCGCCGCGACGCCCTTTTCGAGCTGCGCTTTTTGGGTGATACGCCCATGATTGCGTTACTTGAAAAGCACGGCCATATGCCGCTACCGCCCTATATCACCCGCGAGGATGAGCTCTGCGACCGTGAACGTTACCAGACCGTCTACGCCCGCCGAGACGGTGCGGTTGCGGCCCCGACAGCAGGGCTTCATTTTGACCAGCCGCTACTCGACGCACTTACTGAAAAAGGCATCAACAGTGCCTTCGTGACGCTACATGTTGGAGCCGGCACCTTTCAGCCGGTACGGGTTGACGATATTCGCGAGCACCACATGCATAGCGAATGGGTTGACGTATCTGAAGCCACTTGCCAACAGGTTCGTGCAGCTCAAGCAGCAGGCAAACGGGTGATTGCCGTTGGCACCACCAGCGTGCGCTGCCTGGAAAGCGCTAGCGCGCAAACCCCGGACGGCAGCATCGCGCCGCTCACCGGCGATACCGATATTTTCATCTATCCCGGCTATGAGTGGCGCTGTGTGGATGCCCTGATCACCAATTTTCACTTGCCTGAATCCACCTTGATGATGCTGGTTTCCGCCTTTGCCGGTTATGACACCATCATGCGGGCTTACCGGGCTGCCGTTGAAGAGCGCTACGCCTTTTTCAGCTATGGCGATGCGATGCTACTGACGCGCTGATCATCCACACTTATCTCAACCACGCTGATCTCAACCACACTTATCTCAACCACGCCTATCGCCTTAACCGAGAGTTGACGAGTTATCAAGATGCGAAACGAATGTTTTATGCGCTTTGAGCGCCTCGCCACCGACGGCCGTGCACGCCGCGGGCGCCTTCACTTCCCACGCGGCACAGTGGAAACGCCCGCTTTCATGCCGGTAGGCACCTACGGCACCGTCAAAGGCATGACGCCCGAATCCGTCAAAGAGATTGGCGCGGAAATCATTCTCGGCAATACGTTCCACCTGTGGCTGCGCCCGGAGACGGACGTCATCGAAGCCCACGGTGATCTGCACGACTTTGCCCAATGGGACAAACCTATCCTGACCGATTCCGGCGGTTTTCAGGTGTTCTCGCTGGGGGAAATGCGCAAGATCACCGAGCAGGGCGTCCACTTTCGCTCTCCCGTTGATGGGGCCAAGGTTTTCATGGGGCCGGAAGAGTCCATGGCGGTGCAGCGCTCTCTGGGGTCAGACGTGGTGATGATCTTCGACGAATGCACGCCCTATCCGGCAACCTTTGAAGAAGCCGAAAAATCCATGGAGCTATCGCTGCGCTGGGCAAAACGCTCCCGCGATGCCCACGGCGACTCGCCTGCCGCCCTGTTCGGCATTATTCAGGGCGGCATGCACCCTGAGCTACGCGAGCGCTCGCTGAAAGGCCTGCAGGATATCGGCTTCGACGGCTTGGCCATTGGTGGCCTCTCGGTGGGCGAGCCCAAGGAAGAAATGATCAAGGTGCTTGAGTATCTGCCCACCTGGATGCCCGTCGACAAGCCGCGTTACCTGATGGGCGTCGGCAAACCCGAAGATCTGGTCGAAGGCGTACGCCGCGGCGTCGACATGTTTGACTGCGTGATGCCAACGCGCAACGCTCGCAACGGCCACCTGTTCACCCGCTTTGGCACGGTCAAAATCCGTAATGCCAAGCACCGCTTCGACACAGGGCCGTTAGAAGAGGGCTGTGACTGCTACACCTGTCAGAACTTTTCGCGCAGTTATCTGCACCATCTTGACCGCTGCAACGAAATGCTGGGATCCATGCTCAACACCATTCATAATTTGCGATATTACCAGCGCGTTATGGCTGATTTGCGCGCGGCTATCGAAGCGGGTACATTGACGACCTTTGTAGAGCACTTTTACGCAGAACGTGGCTTACCAGTGCCTGCGGCCCCGAATTAAGGCTTGCTGCATTGATTGGCAGTGCGCCTGGATTTTCTCACTCATTAAACGGTTATTAACTCAGGAGTTGTATCCATGCTGGAATTCTTGATTTCCCCAGCCCATGCACAGGAGTCAGCCGCCGGCGGCGGTATCGCTCAGATTGTCATGCTGGTTGGTTTTGTACTGATCTTTTACTTTCTGCTGTGGCGTCCTCAGGCAAAGCGTGCCAAACAGCATAAACAGCTGATCAACGGCATCTCCAAAGGTGACGAAATCGTCATTGGTGGCGGTCTGGTTGGGCGCATCACCAAAGTAAGCGATGAGTTTATCACTCTGGAAGTCGCCGAAGGCACCGAGGTCAATGTGCAAAAGAACGCCATTGCCGCTGTGCTGCCGAAAGGCACTATTAAGTCCATCTAACCTCCTGTCTTCCCCCTGCCGACAACGTGCCAGCCACCCCGGCAGGGGTGAGATGGTCAGAAAGATGATGAACCATGCCGTGCTTCGCTCAAGCGATGCACGGCATTCCGTTTGACATTGAAGGCAGGGCTTGCATGCTCAACCGTTACCCCCTGTGGAAATATCTTCTGATATTGGTCATTTTGGTGGCCGGCCTTATTTACTCGCTCCCCAATCTATTTCCAGAAGATCCCGCCGTACAGATCAGTACTCGCCAAGCGGATACGACGCTGACCCAGCGCGATATCGAACGCATTGAAGCCACTCTGACGGAAAACGATATCAGCGTTAAGTCCACCGAAAACCTGAACGATCAGTGGCTGATCCGCCTGAACAACAGCAACGACCAATTACTTGCCCGCGATATCATCAGCGAGCAGCTCGGCAATGATGTGACGGTCGCCCTCAACCTGGCAGAAGCCACGCCGGAATGGTTACAGGCATTCTCAGCATCCCCTATGACGCTTGGCCTTGACCTGCGCGGCGGCGTGCACTTCCTGCTTGAAGTGGATATGGATGCGGCAGTCACCCAGCGCCTTGAAGTCAACGCCAGCGCCATGCGTGAACTGCTGCGTGACGAGCGTATCCGCTACCGTGATACCGATATCGATGGAAACACTCTCTCACTGACGTTCATCAATGCCGAAGATCGCGCCCAGGCACGGACGTTGATCAGTCAGGAGTTCCCGGATTTCGAGTACGCCAATGAAGGCGATGGCCGTGGCGCTCGCCTGGTCATGACCATGACCGAGCAGACGGTGACCGAGATTCAGGATTACGCGATCAACCAGAACCTCACTACCCTGCGAAACCGCGTCAATGAACTCGGCGTCGCCGAGCCGCTGGTACAGCGCCAGGGCCCGAATCAGATTGTGGTCGAATTACCCGGCGTTCAGGACACCACGGCGGCCAAGCGCATTGTCGGTGCCACCGCTAACCTGGAGTTTCGCCTGGAAGCTCGCCCCGATACGCCTGATCAGGAAACCGAGGAGCACAGCTTTCGCAATGATCCAAGCCGCATCGCCACGCTGATGCGTGATGTCATCATCACCGGCGACCGAGTATCGAGCGCCAGCAACAGCTTTGATGAGAACGGCCGAGCACAGGTTAACATTAATCTTGATGGCACCGGCGGCACCTTGATGAACCGCGCCACACGCACCAACATCGGGCGCAACATGGCGGTACTGTTCATTGAGCACAAGAGCGAAGAACGCACCGTTATTAATCCAGAAACTGGCGAAGAAGAAATCGTGCGTGACCCCTACGTGGAACGCGGACTGATCAGCCTTGCCACCATCCAGAGCGCTCTGGGTAACAGCTTCCGCATCACCGGGCTGGATTCTGCGACAGAAGCCGCCGATCTGGCGCTGCTGCTTCGTTCCGGCTCACTGGCCGCGCCGATTTACTTTGCCCAGGAACGAACCATCGGCCCAAGCCTTGGCCAGGAAAACATCGAACGCGGGATTCTATCAGTACAGCTCGGCCTGTTATTGGTAGTGGTGTTCATGCTGGCTCGCTACAAGGTGTTTGGTATCTTTGCCAACGTGGCACTGGGGCTCAATCTCACCTTGCTGGTGGCCGTCATGTCACTGCTTGGCGCAACGCTAACCCTGCCGGGCATTGCCGGTATCGTGCTTACCCTGGGTATGGCCGTCGACGCCAACGTACTGATATTTGAGCGCATACGTGAAGAGTTACGCAACGGCCTCTCCGTACAGCAGGCGATTAATGCAGGCTATGAACGCGCCTTCACCTCCATCGTGGATGCCAATATTACCACCTTGCTGGTCGCCATTATTCTGTTCTCCATCGGTACCGGGCCGGTCAAAGGCTTTGCCGTCACGCTGTCTATCGGCATCCTGACCTCACTGTTTACGGCACTACTGGTAACGCGAGCCATGGTGAACCTGTCTTACGGTGGCAAACCCGTTAAAAAGCTGTGGATCTGATCTCAGCGTTTGGCACAGATTTCAAGAGGTGATAATGAAACCCATCACGGATAGGCAGATCGACTTCATGGGGCGCCGCAACCTGGCCTTTATGATATCGGGTGTGCTGTTGCTGATTTCCATCGGCGCGATTTTTTTTCTACAGCTCAATCTGGGGCTGGACTTTACGGGTGGCACCCTGATTGAAGCGCGCTATGCCAATGCGCCTTCGCTGGATGCCATTCGTCAGTTGCTTGAAGACCAAGGCTTTCGCGATGTTGCCGTGCAAACATTCGGCGCTTCCACTGAAGTCCTGATTCGCTTGCAACAGGCCTTTGACCCGGACGTAGGTGAGCAGGTGGTCAACCTTCTTCGCGAAGGCGGCACTCAGGTAGAACTGGTGCGGGCAGAGTTTGTGGGCGCCCAGGTAGGCGATCAACTACGCGACCAAAGCGGTACGGGCATGATGGTGGCACTTGGTGTCGTCATGCTTTATGTGGCGTTTCGCTTTCAGTATAAGTTCGCCATTGGTGCCCTGGTGGCGCTTTTGCATGATGTGATTATTGTGATCGGTATTTTTGCGCTGTTTGGCGTCGAATTTGATCTTACCGTTCTGGCCGCCATTCTGGCAGTGATCGGGTATTCGCTGAACGACACCATTGTGGTCTATGACCGCATTCGTGAGGCGATCCGCACATCACAGATTGACGACATGCCCGCTATTTTCAATGAAGCCATCAATGCCACGCTGTCACGCACACTGGCAACGTCAGGCACTACCCTCCTGGTGCTTCTGGCACTGCTGTTCCTGGGGGGGGACATGATCGAGAACTTTGCGCTTGCGCTGCTGATCGGCGTTGTCGTTGGCACATTTTCATCGATCTATATTTCTGGTGCTCTGCTGCTGCCATTGCGGCTTAAACGTGAAGACCTGATTCCGGCACGTAAAGATATCGACGAAGAGGAAGAACTGCCCTAGCGCCTAGCGGCCACTTGGTGGTCTGATAAGCACCCACAAAAAACGCCCTGCGGAGTATCACTCCACAGGGCGTTTTTTTATGGGATTCAATACACTGCTTTCAGGCGGCTATCAGAAGTGAGGCGCCAGCTGCTTGATCAATGCCTTGTAAAGACGCGGACCCGCAGCGACCATCAAACCTTCTGCTTTAATGGAAGGTTGCCCGTCCGGCGTGCCGGTCAGCGCACCCGTTTCCTTAAGCAGCAAAAGGCCAACGTGCATATCCTGTTCTTCAAGACCGAGCACGAAGGCACTATCGACTCGACCCGCTGAGACTTCACAAATATCCAGCAACCCACTGCCCGAGGCGATCAGCGTGTCCAGCTGAGGCGCCAACTGCGAGGTCAGCGTCAGGTAAGCAGGCAAATGGCGTGAACGCAAATCGTTCCCCGGCAGGCTCATCGCTGCCCGCGTACCGGCAATGGCAGTGGGCTTACTCACCCGCATCCGCTTACCGTTGTACTGGGCACCGCGGCCACGGCTGGCAATATATTCGTCATCGGCAAACGGCGCGATAATCACCGCGTGTTCAGGGCGGTTCTTGATCAGACATACCACTGACAGCGCAAACCCTTTACCTGCCACCGCCAAGTTGGAATAGCCATGCATAGGCTCAATTTTCCAGACAATGTCAGCCCCTTCATCCACGCCGACTTTATACTTGGTGTAACGACCAACCAGGCCGTGCTGTGGATAGCCACGTTCTAGCTGCTGGACAATCGTCGATTCCGCTTTGTACGCAGCCTCTTCCAGCAAACGCTCAAGATTTGCTTCATCGTGGGAATTCTCGATGCGCTCACGAATACGTAAAAATTGCTCGGCGGCGCTTCGCGCAGCACGCAGCGTAAACTGAACCATTGGATTCATGACAGGGCCTTATGCATGGTTTTAAAGAACGGCTCTGAAGAACGGTTTTAAAGAACGGCTCTGAAGAACGATCTTGAAAACAGTCTTGAAGAACGGTTTTAAAAACAAATATGTTAAAGAACGAATTCGCTTACCACGGCACGCCTGTGCCGTTATGGGCGCGCATTCTAACAGAGCCCCTACAAAGTCGCCACGGGCTTTACCTGGCCAACCTTCATTCGTGCTAGACTTTTGCGCTTTACAGCGGCAGTTTGAAAGGCCATAAAACGTGTTTCTACCCGGCCCATACGCCCTTTTTCATCACCAGTTTCTTACGCGGACCCTACTATGCTTGATCGCCTGCGCATCGTTCTCATTGGTACCAGCCACCCTGGCAATATCGGCGCGGTAGCCCGAGCTATGCACAACATGGGGCTGAGTGACCTCGCGCTGGTGGCCCCGCGCTGCGAGGTAATTCATCAGGAAAGCATTTCACGCGCTTCCGGCGCAGACCACCTTCTGCATAACGCCCATATACACCCGGCGCTGGAAGAGGCAGTGGCCGATTGCACCTTCACCGTTGGCGCCAGCGCACGTTCGCGCACCTTACCCTGGCCGATGGTCTCGCCTCGGGAGCTCGCAGAACGTTTGCCAACCGAATGCCAACCCAGTGACTCTCACGTTGCACTGGTATTCGGCCGGGAAGACAGCGGACTCACCAATGCGGAGCTGCAACGCTGCAACGCCCATGTGCATATCCCGACAAACGCTGATTTCAGTTCCCTCAACCTGGCGGCTGCCGTGCAGGTGGTGGCGTACGAGTGCCGATTAGCCTGGTTGGCAACGCAAGCTCAACCCCTTGAAACGCCGACAGAACATGATGACACTCTCGCGTCACATGCGGACCTGGAGCGTTACTTCGAGCACCTGGAACGCGCGCTCGTCGCTATTGATTTTCATGACCCGGCAAAGCCACGACAATTGATGGCGCGTTTACGCAGGCTGTATTTACGTGCCCGCCCCGAGCAGATTGAACTGAATATTCTGCGCGGAATATTGACCGCGACGGAAAAGAAAGTCGCTGTCACGGCATCAGATGCTGCGGAGAAGCCTTCAACGCAGGATTGAAACCGCCATGAAGAACTGGCTTGAATGAGCGTACATCTGCCCCCACTATATTGAGTCGATTCCCACTTTATCGATTCTCACTTCAGCGACTGGCATCGCGCCATTATCCCGGGCCGATGACATGTGTCGATGACCACGATAGGACTACCGCATGTTTGAACGCCTGCGTGAAGATATCAACAGCGTATTTGAACGCGACCCGGCAGCACGCAACTTTCTCGAAGTGCTGACAAATTATCCGGGTCTGCACGCCCTGCTGATCCATCGCCTCAGCCATCGTCTCTGGAAGAAAAACCTTAGATGGCTGGCCCGCAGTCTGTCGACATTTTCACGCTGGTTGACGGGTATCGAGATCCACCCGGGAGCCACCATCGGGCGGCGCTTTTTTATCGATCACGGCATGGGGGTCGTTATTGGTGAGACTGCTGAAGTCGGTGATGACGTCACTCTCTATCAGGGCGTGACGCTAGGCGGCACCAGCTGGAGTAAAGGCAAACGTCACCCGACTCTGGAAGATGGCGTCATCGTCGGCGCAGGCGCGAAAATCCTGGGGCCTTTCTCCGTCAGGGAAGGCGCCAAGGTTGGCTCTAACGCAGTGGTCACCAAGGAAGTCCCGGCAGGTGCGACCGTCGTCGGCATTCCGGGAAAAATCGTCAAGCGTGCCGATCCTGATACGGAAGAAGCACTGGATGTCGACCCCGCACGGCGCGCAGCCATCCACCAGAAATTCGGCTTCGATGCTTACGGTGTTAGCCAGGACATGCCCGACCCGGTAGCGCGCTCCATGCAGGCCATGCTTGACCACATGCATGCAGTTGATGAGCGTATTGAGCGTATGTGCTCTACGCTCTCAAAGCTGGATGCCAGTTACCGCGGCGGTCAACTGCCAGCATTACGCGATGAAGACTTCGCCGAAATTCTGGAAGAAGCCGACACAGGCTGCCCTGGTGTAGGCGGCGGTGCAAAGGCAGCCCAGAGCCCGCATGACAAAGAGGCTTCTCCATCTTCCACCGATAACAGCACACCGCCCACAACTAAAGGTTGACCAAAGCAGTCAGGCTTTTCCATAATGACCCTCTTTTCCAATCAAGCCAAACGGTAGGAATTGCAACGCTAAAGAGGGTCTTGATGAGACAAATTCCTGGCATGTTCTGGCTGACGCATCGCGTCGAGGTGTCACAATGCGGTTAACCACCAAAGGGCGTTATGCCGTGACGGCCATGCTGGATCTGGCCATCAATGCAGGCATCACCCCGACCAGCCTGGGCGATATCTCCCATCGCCAGGGAATTTCACTGTCTTACCTGGAGCAGCTATTTGCCCGCCTGCGGCGTGCAGGATTAGTAAAAAGCGTGCGCGGCCCGGGCGGTGGTTACCTGCTGGCCTTACCTGCGGGTGAAATCAGCGTTTCCTGTGTGATTGATGCTGTCAATGAAACGGTTGATGCCACGCGCTGCCAGGGGCTATCTGACTGCCAACAAGGCGATACCTGCCTGACCCACCATCTATGGTGTGAGCTATCGGGCCAGATTCGCCAGTTTCTTGACGATGTCACCCTGGAGCAACTGATGCAACGTAACGACGTTCAGCAGGTTGCCTCACGCCAGCAGGCCCATCTGGATGCCGGCATCTTTGCATCAACGCCTTAAGCGCTTTGCTAACACAGTAGATATTTTTATGACGACGTCGCCTACGCTTCCCATCTATCTCGACTATGCTGCCACCACGCCGGTGGATGAACGCGTGGCAGCGGTCATGCAACGCTACCTGACCGTTGACCAGCTGTTTGCTAATCCCGCCTCACGTAGCCATATGTCGGGATGGCAGGCCGAACAGGCCGTCGAGCATGCCCGTCGCCAGGTGGCCGACTCGATCAATGCGGATCCTCGCGAAATCGTCTGGACCAGTGGCGCAACTGAAGCCAACAACCTGGCGCTGACGGGGTTTATGCGCGCCAATCAGGCACGCGGTCGTCACCTGATCACGTCGACGATCGAACACAAGGCCGTGGTGGATACCGTCAAGGCCTTAGAAACCGAAGGCGTTGATGTCACCTGGCTGACACCCGGACGAGATGGCCGCGTGACGCCCTCACAATTACGCGAGGCCATGCGTGACGATACCGCCCTGGTTTCACTGATGGCGGTAAATAACGAACTGGGCAGCATCAATGATATTGCCGCACTGGCGGCCGTCACCCATGAATTCGGGGCAAGATTTCATACCGATGCCGCTCAGGCGGTTGGCAGAATCCCCCTTGACGTCATTGCCCAGTCAATTGATCTGATGTCGCTTTCCGGCCACAAGGCCTATGGTCCTAAAGGGGTCGGTGCTCTGTATGTTAAACGTGACCCGGCACTGCGTATCGAAGCCCTGATTCATGGTGGTGGGCATGAACGCGGCATGCGTTCCGGCACGTTACCCACCCATCAGATTGCGGCCATGGGCGAAGCGTTTGCCTTGATACAACAAGAGGGTAACGAGGAACAGCAGCGCATTACGCACCTCAGAGAGTATTTTCTTGACGGCCTACAGCGCATCGGTGGTATCTACCTCAATTCGCCACCCGATAACGCGGTGCCCAATATCATCAATGTCGCTTTCGAAGGCATAGAAGCCGAGCCTCTGTTGATGGCATTGCGGGATATCGCTGTTTCCACCGGCTCCGCCTGCAACTCAGCCAGCGTAGATCCCTCCTACGTTCTGCTCGGTGTGGGAGTTCCGCGACGCCTGGCGCTGGCATCTTTGCGCTTCAGCCTCGGGCGCTACACCACTCAAGCCGATATCGACCACACCCTGGGTGTGCTGGCTCATGCTGTCGACGGCTTACGCTAATATTTCTGGAGGTCACCATGGCATCATTAACGATCACATCCGCTGCCGCCAAACAGATTCACCACGTCCTGGACGAACGCGGCAAAGGCCTGGGGCTGCGAGTCTCGGTCAAGCCCAGCGGTTGCTCCGGCTTCAGCTACGTGCTCGATTTTGCCGATGAAGTCGACGACGCGGATATCAGTTTTGAAGCTCACGGCGCCAAGGTTTTTGTCGACCGTGAAGCGCTTGATATGCTCGACGGTAGCGAAGTCGACTTCGTCAACGAAGGGCTCAACCGCTATTTCCGTTTCAATAACCCCAATATCAAGGATGAATGCGGTTGCGGCGAAAGCTTCACGGTTTAAACGCGTTACCGGTGAAAAACAACACCGAGTAAAGACGCCCGTATTCATTGTCGGCGGGAAACGCTATAATCGCCCAACGCAGCTTTCGAGTCATCTGCTGCTGACTTATTTTCCTATGCCGCCCTGGTCATTCAGGGCGGCGATTTCTGTTATAGCCTTTTCCAGGAGAACTCCATGGCGACTGAACGCACGCTTTCTATTATCAAGCCCGACGCTGTAGCAAAGAACGCAATTGGTGACATTATCGCCCGCTTTGAAAAAGCAGGCCTCAAGGTTGTAGCGGCAAAAATGCTGCACCTTTCTGAAGAGAAAGCGGGCGGTTTTTACGCCGAGCATAGCGAGCGTCCTTTCTTTAAAGACCTGGTGGGTTTCATGACCTCCGGCCCAGTTGTGGTTCAAGTGCTTGAAGGCGACGACGCAATTGCCAAAAACCGTGATCTGATGGGCGCTACCAACCCCAAAGAAGCGGCACCGGGCACGATTCGTGCAGATTTCGCGGAAACTATCGACGCAAACGCTGTCCATGGTTCTGACTCATCGGCAAGTGCCGAGCGTGAAATTGCCTATTTCTTCGGCAACGACGAAATCTGCCCGCGCTAAACAGGCAGACAAGCGCCGTTTCAACGCCTGTTGCCGGCCATTTCCGCGGGAGCCTGAGCTCCCGCCTCTTTTATGAACGCTGACCAACATGACCACCACTGCTGTCCAATCTACTCCCGCTGCTTCGTCACAAGCGCCTGTGCAAAAGCCATCGGCTGAAAGCACGCCAGAACGCCAGAACCTGCTCGGCATGTCACGCGAACAGATGGAGGCGTTCTTTCTGGCCATTGGCGAAAAGAAGTTTCGCGCCAGCCAGATGATGAAATGGATTCATCATGAAGGTTGCGACGACTTCGCGGCCATGACCAATCTTTCCAAACCGCTTCGGGAAAAGCTCACCCGAGTGGCCGAAATTCGTGGCCCCGGGGTTATTTACGAAGGCTCTTCCAAAGACGGAACGCGCAAATGGGTATTGGAAGTCGAAGATGGTAGCTATGTCGAGACCGTTCTCATTCCAGCGGATAACGGCAAGCGCCGCACCCTGTGTGTTTCCTCCCAGGTTGGCTGCTCGCTGGACTGCAGTTTCTGTTCAACCGGCAAACAGGGGTTTCAGCGTAACCTGACGGCCGCCGAGATTATCGGCCAGGTCTGGGTGGCACAGCGCAGTGTCGGGCCGCGCAAAGATTCAGGCAACCGCCCCGTGACCAACGTGGTCATGATGGGCATGGGCGAGCCGTTGCTGAATTACGATAATGTCGTACCCGCCATGAAGCTGATGCTTGATGATAATGGCTACGGTCTGTCCAAGCGCCGCGTTACGCTATCAACGTCCGGCGTCGTACCGATGATAGATAAACTGGGTGACGACATTGACGTCAGCCTGGCCATTTCGCTACATGCAGCCAACGATGACTTACGCAGCGAGCTGGTACCGCTCAACCGCAAGTACAATATCCGCTGCCTGATCGACGCCTGTCACCGCTACCTTTCAAAGTGCGCCGACAACCGCCTCGTCACCATCGAATATACCTTGATCAAGGACGTCAACGATCAGCAGCAGCATGCTGAAGAGCTGGCAGCGCTACTCGACGAGTTGCCCTGCAAAATCAACCTGATTCCGTTTAACCCGTTCCCCCATTCGGGTTACGAAAAACCCTCGCGCAACCAGTGCATGCGTTTCCAGCAATGGCTTTATGACCTTAAGCACACGGCGACCATCCGTACCACTCGCGGGGATGACATTGATGCGGCCTGCGGCCAGTTAGTCGGTCAGGTGAAAGACCGTACCAAACGTCATGCGCGTTATATTCAGTCCATCCAGCTGGATGCAGATTAAGCAGATAACCGGAGTGCCCACATTCATGCTTCGCCGGGCATTGTCTTGACTTACGCCAGGTACGGCGCTTTGATGGACACGTTTTGAGCCATCATGTTGTATTGAGGATATCGATGATACGTCGACGCAGATGCCATCGTTCCCATCCGGGGGCACTGATAACCATGCTATTGATAATGCTTTGGCTATCTGGCTGTGCCTCAAATAACGGGCTCACTTCTCAGGAACAACCTGAAGCGGCAAATGCTTACACGCGGCTTGGAGTGGCCTATCTGGAGCGCAGCAATCTACCTCGCGCCCTGAATGCGCTGACCCGAGCACTCGAGATCGCCCCTGACCATGTTGAAGCCTTGCAAGCGCTAGCATTGGTCTATCAGCAACAGGGCGAAATAACGCTTGCTAATGAATATTTCCAGAAAGCGCTACAAGAAGCGCCGGACTTTACCCAGGCGCGTAATAACTATGCAGCTTTCCTCTATGCACAGGAAGATTATAATCGTGCCTGCGAACAATTGGGCATTGCCTCTGAAGACGCGCAATACCCACGTCGATCACAACTATTTAGCAATCTAGGTCAGTGTTATATTGCGCAGAATAATATTGACCAGGCACGCACTTCATTTCAGCGTGCACAACAGATAGATCCGCGCTATGCGCGCAGTTATTACCTTTTAGCCGAGTTAGAGTTTTCACAGGGCAATCTTTCTCAGGCCTGGCAGCCGCTGCAAACGTATCTGCAGCTTGCCACTCCGAACCAAGAGGCACTGGAAATGGCCATCGACATAGCCAACAGCCGTGGCGACGAGGCGATGGCTGCCGACTATCGACGTCAGCTGGGTCAATTTAATTAGTGTTGCCTGACACCCTGTTCACCGCTTATTTATTGAAGGATGCTCAGCCATGAGCGATACATACACCTCAGAACAGCATGATCAACCGTTCACCATGTCACCGGGTGAGCAGCTGAAACGTCGCCGTGAGCAGCTTGATATTTCTTTGGAAGAGGCTGCCGATGCCTTGCATCTACGCCCGGCTGTTATTACGGGTCTTGAGCATGATAGTTACGACGAAATTCCGGTTCCGACCTACCGTCGCGGGTATCTGCGCGCTTATGCCAGATACCTGGATATCGATGAAGGTCCCGTACTCGACGCCTACAAAGCCCGCAACGGCACTCAGGAAGCCGATCGCAAGGTAACGCCTGTATCAATCAGCAGACCGCCTTCGCGGCTGGGCGCTCTGCTTTTCAAACTGGTCACCTTACTGGTCATTATCGGGCTTATCACTGTTACCGTCATGTGGTGGCAAAGCCGAGGCGGCAGCACGCCACCCGGGCTTGAAGACACGGGGCAACTATCAACTGCCGGCTCCAGTGTTTCTGCCAGCAATGTTTCTACCGGCAATGTTTCTGACAACAACGTTTCTGACAACAACGTTTCTGACAACAACGTTTCTGACAACAACGTTTCTGACAACAACGTTTCTGCCGACAATGTTGCTTCTGATAGCACGGCGGATCGCTCAACAGACAGCGCAGCCAGGAACGGCCAATCTGGCAGCGCTGATACCGCCAGCAATGAGGCTTCTGAGCGCAACGCTGCGACAATGGAAGCCGCATCGGACGAAGATGACGCGTCAACAGCTGATGCCGGTGTTCAGGAAGATGACGCAGCCGCCTCAGCCTCCTCAGAGACGACAGCAGCCGATGAAACCGCGGCTGATGAAACTCCACAGGATGACGCAGCTGTTGCCGCCACAATACAAGATACGACTGATGCAGAAGAAACCGCGACCGCTGACGAGTCCAACGCGCGCCTTGAGCTGACCTTCAATCAGCAATCCTGGACGGAAATTTTTGACGCCACCAACCAGCGTGTTTTTGTTGGCCTCCAGGAGCCCGGCACATCTGCCACCGTAGAGGGTGAGCCGCCCTACCGGCTGACAATCGGCAACTCAACGGGCGTTGAACTGCGCTACCGTGGTGAAGTGGTCAACCTGCGTGAACGCGCGGGTGCCAATAACGTTGCTCGCTTTACTTTAGGAGAGTAGATCACCATATGCATGCCCCATCCCCGATCAAACGTCGCCACTCGCGCCAGATTCATGTCGGTCATGTCGCTGTCGGTGGCGACGCTCCCATTTCCGTGCAGAGCATGACCAATACCAACACATTGGATGTCGCAGCCACCGTCGCTCAGATACGCCAGTTGGAAAAGGCAGGTGCCGACATTGTGAGGGTTTCGGTGCCTGATATGGAGGCGGCAGAAGCGTTTGGCAAAATCAAGCGCGAGGTTCAGGTACCGCTGGTTGCCGATATTCATTTTGATTACAAGATTGCCCTGCGCGTGGCCGAGCTGGGTGTTGACTGCTTACGCATCAACCCAGGCAACATCGGCCGGGAAGAGCGCGTCCGCGCGGTTGTTGGCGCCGCCCGTGATAACGGCATTCCGATTCGTATCGGCGTGAATGCAGGCTCTCTCGAAAAAGATCTGCAGAAAAAGTATGGCGAGCCCACCCCAGCTGCCCTGGTGGAATCCGCCATGCGCCATATTGACCACCTTGATCGCCTTGATTTCCAAGAGTTCAAAGTCAGCGTCAAGGCCTCTGATGTTTTTATGGCCGTGGCCGCTTACCGTGACCTGGCAGCCCGTATCGAGCAGCCTTTACACCTGGGCATTACGGAAGCGGGTGGTTTGCGTTCCGGCACGGTCAAATCCTCGATTGGGCTTGGCATGCTGCTGATGGATGGCATTGGTGACACCATTCGTGTGTCACTGGCGGCGGACCCGGTAGAAGAAATCAAAGTTGGCTTTGATATGCTCAAAAGCCTGAAGCTGCGCGCCAAAGGCATCAACTTCATTGCCTGCCCAAGTTGTTCGCGCCAGAATTTTGACGTCATCGACACAATGAACCAGCTTGAAGAACGTCTTGAAGACGTCATGACCCCTCTTGATGTGTCTGTCATCGGCTGTGTGGTCAATGGCCCTGGGGAAGCCAAGGAAACCGATATCGGCCTGACCGGTGGCTCACCTGCCAACCTGGTCTATATCGATGGCAAACCCGCCAGCAAGTTGCGCAATGATCATCTGGTCGACGACCTTGAGCGCATGATTCGCGACAAGGTTCGCGAAAAAGAACAGCGCGAACAGAATACGATTGCCCGCAGTTAATACCTTGCAGCAGATCGCCAAGCCCCTCACCCAAACACTGCCCGCATTAATACAATATGCCTGTGCAAGACAAGGAGTTATCTTTGAACCAGCCTGCTGCCAAGCCTGTTAAAAAAATCCAAGCCATCCGGGGCATGAACGATCTTCTGCCCAACGACAGCCCGCACTGGCAGTTCTTTGAAAACAAAGTCCGCCAATTGATGGCGCGTTACGGTTTTGATGAGATCCGTACGCCGATTGTCGAACAGACCGCCCTCTTCGCCCGCTCCATCGGCGAAGTGACCGATATCGTCGAAAAAGAAATGTATACCTTCGAAGACCGCAACGGCGACAGCCTGACCCTGCGGCCTGAAGGCACGGCCAGCTGCGTGCGGGCGGCCATGGAGCACGGCCTGCTCCACAACCAGACCCAGCGCCTGTGGTATCAGGGGCCAATGTTCCGTCATGAACGCCCGCAGAAAGGTCGTTATCGTCAGTTTCATCAGGTTGGGGTAGAAACCTACGGTTTTGAGGGCCCTGATATTGATGCCGAGCTGATTCTTCTCTCTGCGCGCCTATGGCAGGAACTGGGGTTAATGGAACATGTGACCCTGGAGCTTAACTCACTGGGTTCCAGCGAAGCCCGTGCTGCCTATCGTGATACGCTGGTTGACTACTTTGAACAGCATCGCGACGTGCTGGATGAAGATTCCCTGCGCCGCCTGAACAGCAATCCGCTACGTATACTGGACTCCAAAAACCCCGCCATGGCGGAGATGCTGGAGAATGCGCCGCGCCTGATGGATCACCTGGATGCTGAGTCCCAGGCCCATTTTGAACAGCTCAAGGCAATGCTTGATGCGGCTGGCATTGAGTATGTGATCAACCCACGGCTGGTACGCGGCCTGGATTATTACTGTCGCACCGTGTTCGAGTGGACAACAGACGCCCTTGGTAGCCAGGGCACAGTTTGTGCGGGTGGCCGCTATGACGGTCTGGTCGAACAGCTCGGCGGTAAACCCACTACTGCCGTCGGTTTTGCGATGGGCATTGAGCGTCTGATTCTGCTGCTCGACACCCTCCAACTAGTGCCAGACGAAGCCCTCGGTGGCTGCGATATTTACCTGCTGCCGATGGATGATGCGTCAACCATTGCAGCCCTGACACTGGCAGAACAGCTACGCAGCGATTTGCCCTCACTGCGTTTGCAGCTGCACTGTGGCGCAGGCAGTTTTAAAAGCCGGATGAAGAAAGCGGATAAAAGTGGTGCTTCAATCGCTCTCCTCATCGGCGAAGATGAACGCTTGGCTGGCGAAGTCACGCTCAAGTTCCTACGCGCAGAGCAGGAACAGCAACGCCTTGCTCAAGCGGCATTATCCGATACGCTGAAAACACTGATTTCCTGACCTGAGCGCCAAGACGCCAGGACAGATGAATGAATAAGGAGGCCGCCCGTGGCGGAGCTGAGAACTGAAGAAGAACAGCTGGATGCTATCAAACGCTGGTGGAAAGAGAATGGAACCTCGCTCATTGCTGGCGTTGTGATTGCCGCAGCGGGTGTCTTTGGCTGGAACGCCTGGCAGAACTATCAGGATAACCGTGCAGAAGCCGCCTCCATCCGTTATCAGGAGCTGGTCAACCTGACTGCCGGAGATTCGCCGGATGAAGGCCAGCTGGCACAAGCGCGGACGCTGGTCACTGAAATCAGCGACGAATACGATGGCACCCTGTATGCCGAACTTGCACTGCTGCTTGATGCCCGCCTGGCCGTTCAACAGGATGACATCAGCAGTGCCAAGGAAGCGCTGGAAGGCGTGGCGGATGATTCCTCCCGCCCCTATGTGCAAAGTCTGGCTCGGCTGCGCCTGGCTCGGTTGGCGGTTGCCACTGATGACCCGCAGGGTGCACTGACATGGCTGGATCAACCGATTGTGGATGCATTGGCCGCCCAGCGTGATGACATCCGTGGCGACGCTTATTTTGCACTCGACCAACAGGACGAGGCTCGCGACGCCTGGCAAAATGCCCTGACGCTGGCTCAGGAACAGAGCCAACCCCTTTACGGGGTACAACTGAAGTTGGATGACCTCGGCACCAAGGAGACTGCACTATGACCGCTCAATCGTGTTTACTTCAACCACATTCACGCCCACGACTGTCACGCGTGCTGCGTTTGACATTAGGGGTGAGCATTGTCGCATTGGTTGCCGGTTGTGCCAGCAAAAGCGAGCCGTTGTACACGCCTAAAGAATTGCAGGCCTTCAATGAAACGGCAATCCTGGATGAGCGCTGGGATACTCGTGTCGGCGACGGTTTTGGCCGCGCCAACTATCCGATTGCACCTGCCCGTGACAGTAATACCCTGTTTGCGGCCGATGCCAATGGCATTGTCGCGGCTTACAACGCTGATAACGGCCAGCGCCAATGGCAGATTGACCTGGACAAGCCGATTTCCAGCGCCCTGAATGCCATTGCAGAAACCCTTTACCTGGGCACCCGCAACGGCGAAGTGCTGGCGCTCGACCAGACAGATGGCAGCGTTAAATGGCGTTCGCGGGTTTCCAGTGAAGTGCTGGCCGCTCCTCAAGCCAACCAGCAATTGCTGATTGTGCAAAGCACTGATGGCCGGGTTACCGCCCTGAACCGCTCTGACGGCAATACTGTCTGGACCTACAGCAGTTCACTACCGGCTTTGACACTACGCGGTACTGGTACACCACAAACCATTGACCCAGTCACCTTTGCCGGCTTTGCCAACGGGCGTCTCGCGACGCTTGATAACCGTAATGGCCAACCCCTTTGGGAAAAGCAGATTGCGACTCCCCGCGGGCGCAGCGATGTTGAACGTCTGGTCGATCTTGCGGGACAGCCAATCATCACCCCGGATGGCCGTATGTTCGTCACCAGTTATAACGGTCGCGTAGTCGCCCTTGAAGCCCTGCGTGGCGAAGTCTTATGGGAACGTGAAATTTCCAGCCGCCATACGCCGGTTCTGGTCGGCGACCTTCTTTTTGTTGCCACCGACGAAAGTCATGTCGTCGCCCTGACGGCCGATAATGGCCAGGAAGTCTGGCGCAACCGTGACCTTGAAGGCCGTTGGATTACCGCACCAGCCTTCGCGGGTGGCAACCTGGTCTTCGGCGATTTCGAAGGCTATCTTCACCTGATCAATGTCCGTGACGGTGAACTGGTCGGACGCACTGAAATTGACGATTCCGGCATCAGCGTTCGCCCGGTTACCGAAGGCAGCACCATTCATGTTCAAGCCGACAACGGTCGGTTGGAAACTCTGGAAGTCACTCAATGACACCTGTGATTGCCCTGGTTGGCCGCCCCAATGTGGGCAAGTCAACCTTGTTTAACCGTTTGACCCGCTCCCGCGATGCGCTGGTGGCAGACTTTCCTGGCCTTACCCGTGACCGCAAATACGGTAACGGCATGCTGGGTGGCAAAGCTTACACAGTGATCGACACCGGCGGTATCAGCGGTGATGAAGAAGGCATTGATGCCGCCATGGCTGAGCAGTCGCTCGCGGCCATTGATGAAGCGGATATTGTACTCTTCATGGTGGACGCCAGAGCCGGGTTGAACGTGGCCGATGAAGCCATCGCCAACCACCTGCGCGTCAACCAGAAAAAAACCTGGCTGGTGGTCAACAAGACTGACGGACTGGAAGAGCATTCGGCAATGGGCGATTTCTGGGCCCTTGGACTTGGCGACCCGTGGCCGATTGCGGCTGCCCACGGCCGCAACGTATCGACCCTGATTGATGCCGTACTGGCACCGTTTCCTGAGCGTGATGAAAGCATACCGGCCGATACCGGCACCAAGGGGATCCGCATCGGCGTAATCGGGCGTCCCAATGTCGGCAAATCGACACTCGTCAACCGCCTGCTGGGCGAAGAGCGAGTCGTTGTATTTGATGAAGCCGGCACCACCCGAGACGCCATTGAAATCCCCTTCGAACGGCGTGGCAAACCTTATGTTCTGGTGGACACCGCCGGGGTAAGACGGCGCAAGAATGTTCGTGAGATTGCCGAAAAGTTCTCGATCATTAAAACTCTGGATGCCATCAAGGAATGCCACGTTGCCATTATGGTACTGGATGCGCGCAACGGCCTGGTAGAACAGGATTTACACCTGCTGGACTACGTGCTGACCACAGGGCGTGCCCTGGTGCTTGCGGTCAATAAATGGGATGGACTGGAACAGGAAGCGCGGGAAAAAATCCGCACCGAGATCAAGCGTCGCCTGGGCTTTGCCGATTACGCCGAACTGCATTTTATTTCAGCATTGCACGGCACAGCCGTGGGCGACCTTTACCCGTCGATAGAACGTGCATTTAATGCCGCTAATGCGCACTGGTCAACCAATCGACTGACCACGCTGCTTCAGGATGCGGTTAGCCAGCACCCACCTCCGATGGTGCATGGCCGACGGATCAAGTTGCGCATGGCTCACCAGGGTGGCAGCAACCCGCCGATCATTGTCGTACACGGCAACCAGACCGAATCACTGCCGGAAGCCTATCGCCGCTTTCTGATTAACACCTTCCGCAAAGTGCTCAAGGTTCGCGGAACGCCCATGCGTTTCGAGTTCCGTTCGGGTAATAACCCGTATGACCACATGGCAGGCGCCAGCGACAAGGAAAAAGCCAAGAAACGCGAACTTAATCGTACCAAGGAAGCACGCCAGAAACGTCGTTAATCAAGCATCGGCATGTAAGCGTTTCCGCCCGACCCACTGCGTTGCAAACTGCCAGGCGGCTCGTCCGCTTCGCCCGCCGCGCAGTGTGGCAAAACGCACCGCTTCTGCGCGCGCTTCTGCGTTCCAGTCAGCGGTACTTCCCAAACGGCTTACCCAGTGGCAACAGGCTTCCAGATAGACATCCTGATTAAACGGATGAAACCCCAGCCAAAGGCCAAAGCGGTCTGACAGGGAAATTTTTTCTTCGACCGAATCTCCATGATGTAGCTCTTCACCGACCCGATGAGATGCTTCATTTTCAGACATGGATTCTGGAAGCAGATGGCGCCGGTTGGACGTTGCATACAGCAACACGTTCTCAGGCGGCCCGGTGAGCGCACCATCCAGCACGCTTTTCAGTGCTTTATAGGCATCGTCATGCCCTTCAAACGACAGGTCGTCGCAGTAAACGATAAAACGCTGCGGGACATCACGCAGCGCTTCTACCAGCGTTGGCAGGCTGTACAGGTCATGGCGGTCAACCTGAATCATACGCAGCCCCTGGGCCGCCAGCGAGTTGAGTAACGCACGCATCAAGGATGACTTGCCGCTCCCTCGCGATCCCCATAGCAGCGTATGGTTAGCCGGAAATCCCTGCAGAAACGCCTGCGTATTATCGATCAGGGCCAGCTTCTGGCGTTCAATTCCCAAGAGGTCATCCAGCATCAGCGCATCTCTGGGCGGCACCGGCACCAAGCGCCCACCCAAGGGGTGCGATTGCCATAAAGCGGCAATGTGAGCCTCCCAGTCGACCTGCTCGGGTACCGGTGGCAACCAGTGTTCGACACGCTCCAGCAACTGCGCCAGACGGCGGGTTAATTCAGTATCCATAACAGCCTCTTTTCAAGATGTTTACTCACTTCATGATATCCGTTGCGTTATCCTTGAAGGGAGATGACAATTCAACATTCACTCTATTCAGGGGTGGACCCGTTTTCGCTACAAGGACATGTTTATGCGTTGGATTAACTTACTCGCCATTGGCACCCTGTGCGCTTCGCTGGCTGCGTGCTCAACATCACCCACTGGTCGTTCGCAGTTACTGCTATTATCGGAAGATCAGCTTAACCAGATGGGCCAGCAGGCATTCAGCCAGTACCAGTCCGATCTTCCAGCAGCCGGCGCTGCCAGTCAGCGTTATGTTCAGTGCATTACTCAGGCGATTGTGGCAGAACTCCCCGCGGAACAGCAGCAAATCAACTGGCAGGCCAAGGTATTCGAGTCTGAACAACCCAACGCTTTCGCCCTGCCCGGCGGCTATATGGGCGTTAACAGCGGCATGCTCAACGTTGCCGTCAATCAGGATCAGCTGGCCTCGGTTATTGGCCATGAGATTGGCCACGTACTGGCCCGCCATGCCAACGAACGTGCCTCAACCAAGAGTGCCACGCAGATGGGGCTATCGATACTTTCCAGCACTTCAGGCATGCAAACGCCCGGTGGCCAGCAATTAATGGGGGTGCTCGGCATGGGGGCTGAGTATGGCATCATCCTGCCCTTCTCGCGTAAACATGAGAGCGAAGCCGACATCATTGGCCTGGAACTGATGGCCAGAGCAGGTTTTGACCCACGTGAAAGCACCGCCCTGTGGGACAACATGCGACAAGCCTCCAGCGGCGGCCAGCCGCCCGCCTGGATGTCGACCCACCCAAGCCACGATCAACGTATCGATGAGCTGAGTGCCAACATGCAAGGCCCAATGGCAATTTATCAGCAAGCCAGGCAGCAAGGTCGGACTCCCAACTGCCCGCGCCCGTAAGTACGATCATTTTTCATCGACATTAGGAACGCTATGATTCGCCTCGGATTGTTACTACTGATTTTGCCACTCATGATACTGATGGGTGTCTATTTCTGGGAGCTCAATGACGTTCGTACGTGCCAATTGGAAGGCGGATACTGGAACTACCTGCTAGAGGCATGCCGTGAAACACCTCAACCCTTTGTGCCATGGGTTGAGCGTGCGCCACTGCTGGTCAACGGTGGAATGCTGGTGTCGGTGTTTGGGCTTGTGTTAACCATGGTCGGATTTTATAAAAAGCGGCGTTAGACTGTTTTAATAACGCCATGCTTTAAGAACGCCATTGCCCGTCAATTCAATCGACGGGCAATGGCTGGCAAGCGGCTAATAGTTAAGCGACTGTCGCAGCGCCTCTCGAACAGGCGTGGTATCCGGGCGGACATTGCGCCACAAAAAGAAGGATTCCGCAGCCTGCTCAACCAGCATCCCCAACCCATCCAATAAGCGTGCCCCACGCGGGCCAGCCCAGCGCAGAAAAACGGTCGGATCTACGTCATACATCATATCGTAGGCCCATGCCCCCTTGGCAAAAACGTCTTCTGGCAAGGGCGGCACATCACCACCGAGGCTTGCACTGGTGCCGTTAATCACGACATCAAATTGCCCCTCGACCGCCTCAAAGCCACCGCCAGCAACCCGCCCCAGATCGGCAAAGTCGCTAGCCAGTGAAAAGGCTTTATCGGCGGTACGATTCGCGATAAAAAGCTCACTGGGTGAAGCGGCTAACAGGGGTTCTAAAACACCCCGTACTGCGCCACCGGCACCCACCACTAGGATGCGCTTACCTTCCAGGGCAACACGGTGATAGGCCAGGTCTCGCACCAGGCCAACGCCATCGGTGGTATCGCCGTAAAGGCGCCCGTTACCGCCCACGATCAGCGTGTTCACCGCGTTGGCTCGCTGTGCACGATGGCTTAACGTATCGCAAAGTGCCACCGCCTCACCTTTAAAGGGCACAGTGACATTGGCCCCTCGCCCGCCTTGCGCCGTAAAGGCCTGCCAAGCGTCAGCAAAGCCATCAAGCGGTGCTTCTATCGCCGAATAATCCAGGGATTCTCCCGTTTGATGCGCAAATTCCGCATGAATCATCGGTGATTTTGAGTGGGTTACCGGGTTGCCGAACACGGCATAGCGATCCGTCATCATGAGACTCCTGATCTTATGGATTAACGGGGAAATCACCCAGCCAGTCACGCGGGCGAAGGAATTCGTCAGTCAAGCGCGCCTCAGGACTCCCAGGCGCGGGTGTATAGCCATACTCCCAACGGGCCAGTGGCGGCATCGACATCAGAATGGATTCTGTTCGACCACCGCTTTGCAATCCAAACAGTGTGCCTCTGTCCCAGACCAGATTGAACTCCACGTAGCGTCCACGCCGATAAAGTTGGAATTCGCGCTCCTGCTCACTCCAGTCATCCTCCCAACGACGTTCAACAATCGGGACATACGCGCTCAGAAAACTGTCCCCCACGGCACGCTGAAACGCGAAGCAGTGCTCAAACCCGCCGGTATTCAGGTCATCAAAGAAAAGACCGCCCACGCCTCGGGTCTCGTTGCGATGTTTCAGGTAAAAGTAGTCATCGCACCACTTTTTATAGCGCGGATAAACGTCATCGCCAAACGGCTGGCAGGCTGCCTGCGCTACCTGATGCCAATGCAAGACATCTTCCACTACCGGATAAAAAGGGGTGAGGTCATAGCCTCCACCAAACCACCAGACGGGCGGCTCGCCGGCTTTTTCGGCAATAAAGAAACGTACGTTTCCGTGGCTGGTCGGCACATGTGGATTTTTCGGATGCAATACCCAGGAGACGCCAACGGCATGGAACGCCCGGCCCGATAGTTCTGGCCGGGCGGCAGTGGCTGACGGAGGCAGTTCTGTGCCATAGACATGGGAATAGTTAACGCCGCCTTTCTCAAACACAGCGCCGTTTTCAATCACTCGGGAACGACCACCCCCGCCTTCTTCACGAACCCAGCTTTCTTCTTTGAACTCGGCCTGGCCATCCACCCTGGCCAGCCCTTCGCATAGCCGATCCTGCAGATCCTGCAGGTAACGTTTAACATCATCCAGGTGCTCGTGAGCCAAGAGATGCTCCTCACGTTTTGTGATTGATTTGAAAAACAACGATCACGATTGAACGCTAGACGCGCAAGACGTCACCGCTAACCAGATCGCGAATGGTACTGGGGCGCGGACTATCGCCAAGCGCGCCCTCGACGATGGCTCCCAACTCGTCGCCAAACAGCGCCTTCACTTCATCAGATGACATGGCAGCAGGCTCGCCCGCATGGTTCGCCGACGTTGAGACCAAAGGCCCGCCAAAGGCCGTGCACAGCGCTTTCATCACTGGATGCGCGGTGACACGCAATGCCACACGCTGATGAGCCCCACGCACCAATGCATGACTGCGCCCATTATCAGGCACCAGCCAGGTATTGGGCCCTGGCCAGCTCGCCACCAGCGGCGCGTGCAACTCCATCGGAAGACCCGCTAGCCAAGGCTGCAACTGGTCTATCGAAGCGGCGACCACAATGACCCCTTTCGCCGGATCACGCTGTTTAAGGCGCATCAGGTGTGCCAGTGCCTCGTCATTATCCGGGTCGCAACTCAACCCCCAAACCGCTTCTGTGGGGCATGCGACTAATTGCCCTTTACGCAGAGCGTGCACCGCTGAAGGTATATCAGGCGCCATCGACATGAATTCTCCTCATGAACTTTCCTCATGAACTCACCTGGTGAGTAAGTTGGGCAGGTAAAAACACACTAATAATATCCTATCATGGCCGTGGTACTCGCACCCATCCCCCTGAACGTTGCTCGACCCACCCCTCCAATTCCAGCATTAAAAGGCGCTGCTGACACTCTCCCACGGATATGTCCGCCAGTTGTACCAGTCGGTCAATCGGGGTTGGCGTTTCACTCAGCTCGCGCAATAGCTCATCGGGAATCACCTCTTCTGCGGAACTCACAGGGAGTGATGGCTGAGCGGGAAAGTGGCCGGAAGCAGCCGATTCGCCCTGATCTGTCTCAATCGGCACCGGTGGCATAAAGGTCTCTGCCCAATGCTGGAGTTCATCCAGAATATCGCTGCTACTGCGAGCCAGGGTGGCCCCATTACGTAACAGATGGAGGCAGCCATGGGCTTGCAGGTTATGGACAGAGCTTGGAATGGCAAACAGCTCTCGCCCCTGCTCAAGCGTCAGCCGTGCGCTCACCAGCGAGCCGCTTTTCTCAGCGGCCTCCACCACGAGTGTCCCCAGGGAAAGCCCGGTTACGATACGATTGCGACGCGGAAAAAAGGCGGGCCTCGCCTGAGTCCCTAATGGGTGTTCTGCCAATACCAGACCTCCTGGCATCTCACTCAAACGTTGGTAGAGGTCACGATGACGAGCAGGGTAGATCACATCTATACCACTCGCCAGCACGGCAATGGAGGCACCGCCTGCTTCCAGGGCGGCTCGCTGAGCCAGGCCGTCAACGCCCAGCGCCATACCGCTGACAACACACCAGCCACGATTTGCAAAATCACGGGCAAACGCCTGGGCATTCTGCGCACCTTCGGAGGTCGGATGACGGGTCCCCACCATCGCAAGCCCAGGCAACGCGAGCGCGCCAAGGTCACCCTGCGCCCACAAAACCGCTGGTGGATCGGCAATCTCATTCAGTAACGCAGGCCACAAGGGGTGGCCACGATACAAAAGCATGCGCTGCGGGCTTGATGCCTCCCAAGCCAGGTTTTGTTCGACCAGGGTTTGCAACGGGCTTCGGGTGGGGTGATCCAGCCATAAGCGCAGTTCAGATGCCGCCTGGCTCGGCAACAACGCCAGCCAACCTTGAGGCCATTCGGGCGCCTGTTGAGCCAGTTTGGCAATCCGCTGCGCGCCCAGCCCCGGCAAAGCATTCAGCACCAACCACTCGGTAGCTTGCATGACACCTCCTTGTCATTAACACGATCTTCCTTGAGTTCATATTAGGGTCTGCTGACGTTTCATTCACGGCCGCGCTGGTGTCAGTTTTTATTCGGGGCAAGGCAGGAGGAGAGACGTTTGGTAACTCCAAATGAACGACGACTAACGCCGCAGCGGATAAAAACTGACCCAGCCCTTCGGGTTGCGCTTCAAAATGCACCATACTGCGTTGCGAAACTTGAGAAGGGAACTACCCTTAACTGCGTTCCGCGCCTTGTCTGGCACATTTTGATGCAGCAACGCGGTTCGTGATGAAACGTCAGAAGACCCTAGAGCCTGCTGACGTTTCAGCGTGGCGTACGTACCTGATCCCCCACCGACAAGGTGCGTGACGCTTCCATGACCAGCGCATAGCTGACGTGATCATAAGGTTTGAAGACCATCAGCAATCCCGCTTCTTCCGAGGGCATCTGCAGCACTTCTTGAGTACGCGGGTCATTGACTCTTTCACCGGCTTGATCAATGCGCAACACATGCCCCGATTGCAGGCCATCCTGTGTCCCCAGGTCGATCGCTACAACTTGCAGGCGGCCAATAAAACGTACGCCACCCGGCACGGCCAGAATCCTGCCGGATAACGCTGCCTGCGGGGCCCGTGGCATAAAGTTTTCAGCCAGATGCGTTTCTTCCTGCGGCAGGATCAGGTCACCGTTACGTATCTCCTGATTGGCCTGGCGCACATCAAGCTGGATAATTTCACCTTCGCGACGTGCGGCATAAGCTTCACCGATCTTGATCAACTCCTGCCCAAGCGGCTCACCGGTGGCGCTTGAATAGGGCTCGCCACGGCGATAGATTCCAACCGGCTCGCCTCGCACAATGCGCTGGTCACCCGCATCAGCAACGCTGGCACGCACAAAAATCAGGTCACCGGCACCACTGATCAGGCGCTGGTTATCCGCGCCCACCACATAGGCCAGCTCATCCGGCGATGCCAGGTCATCAACAATACGATGATCACGTAAAAACGCGCTAACGGCACTCAACGGCAACGGGGTAATTGCTTCCCGGTGAGGCAGCGTGCGTATCTTAGGAGACAGCTTGACCTCCTGCTGGCCGCGTTCAAGCACAATACACGGCCCCCCCTGACAATCTCTCAGGCGCAGGTGGTCTCCGGGATAGATAAGATGCGGGTTATTGATCTGTGGATTGGCACGCCACACCGCCTGCCACTGCCAGGGCGCATGCAGAAATTCACCGGCAATATCCCACAGCGTATCGCCGGCTTTGACGGTATAGGTTGAGGGTGCATCATCACGCAGTCGCTCCCATGCCTGAGTCGGCATCGCGACAGCTAGCCCGAAAACGATGCCAAGCATACCCAGCACACCGAACAGCCCGCGCTTTGCCTGACGACTCGGCGTCACATAACCACGGTGCTTTTCACGTCGGTCAGTGCGGTTTTCGACACGCGTGCCGTCATGCTTATAAAGGTTATGACTATGCGGCTTCACCCTGATGCTCCTGATTTATCCAACACGATCATAGCGCCCCATGCTCCGTGATTATTGGCATGCTATAGTAGCAAGCAAATCGAACATCGCCAGCTGGTGCTTAACCGTGGCATGTTCAATCCAGAGATCCAGCATAACGGTAATTGTAACGCTATGGCTAAACTTGTAATTCTAGAATTCCCCGATGAGCGGCTGCGTACCAAGGCAGCGGTGGTTGATCAGGTGGACGACGACGTCCGTCAACTGGTTGATGACATGCTGGAAACCATGTACGACGCCCGTGGTATTGGCCTTGCCGCTACCCAGGTGGATGTACACCGCCGCGTTGTGGTAATGGATGTCAGCGATGATAGCGGTCAGCCGCTGGTTCTGATCAACCCAAGCTATACCCCGATCGGCGATGAGAAAGATTTCTTATCCGAAGGGTGCCTTTCCATTCCCGAGTACTATGCCGAGGTACCCCGCTACCTCAAGGTCAGACTCAGCGCTCTTGACCGTGATGGCAAGCCTTACGAGCTGGACGCTGACGGCCTGCTGGCACACTGTATCCAGCATGAGCTGGATCACCTGGAAGGCGTGCTCTTCGTGGATTACCTTTCACCGCTGAAGCGCGATCGCGTTGCCAAGAAAATGCAGAAGCGCCATAAACAGATACAGGGTGCCTGATTGATGTCATCACTGCGCATCGTATTTGCCGGAACGCCTGATTTTGCTGCCACCAGTCTGGCGGCGCTGCTGGAAAGCTCACATCAGGTGGTGGGGGTCTATACCCAGCCTGACCGCCCGGCAGGACGAGGGCGAAAGCTCACTCCCAGCCCCGTCAAACAGCTGGCATTGGATAACGGGCTGACGGTTTATCAGCCCGGTTCGCTGAAAGCGCCTGACGCTCAGGCGGAATTGGCGGAGTGTCAGGCCGATATCATGGTAGTGGTCGCCTATGGCCTGCTCCTGCCGCAGGCCGTTCTGGATATTCCCCGCCTTGGCTGCGTTAACGTGCATGGTTCACTTCTGCCCCGCTGGCGCGGCGCTGCTCCGGTCCAGCGCGCGATCGAAGCCGGTGACAGTGAATCTGGCGTTGCCATCATGCAGATGGATGCCGGGCTGGATACCGGCGCGGTGCTCAGTGAGGCGCGCACCCCGATTACCGCCACCACAACCGGCGGCGAATTGCACGATAGCCTGGCAACACTGGGGGCTGGCCTGCTGGTTGAGACGCTGGATGCCCTGGCAAACGGCCATGCGCACGCCACGCCTCAGCCTGACGAAGGCGTGACCTATGCGGCAAAGCTCAGCAAGGCAGAAGCGGAGCTTGACTTCACTCAGTCAGCCGCTGTGCTGGCCGCTAAAATTCGCGCGTTCAACCCCTGGCCGGTTGCCTGGTGTGCAGCA
The DNA here is from genome assembly GCF_052983955.1 of Halomonas sp. LS-001. Lineage (NCBI taxonomy): Bacteria > Pseudomonadati > Pseudomonadota > Gammaproteobacteria > Oceanospirillales > Halomonadaceae > Halomonas > Halomonas sp. LS-001. Next base: position 926,145 of record NZ_CM129816.1, on the reverse strand, counting down.
GGCGATCAACGTCTGCGCCTGCTGATGGCCAGTGCCGATGACAATCCAACGGGCCAGGCACTCCCCGGCACGCTGTTGGCGCCAGGCGCGGATCATCTACGCATTGCCTGTGGCGCCGATGGAAGCGACATACTCAACGTCTTTCACGCACAATTACCCGGTGGCAAAGCCCTGCCCGCACGCGAACTGCTTAACGCCAGGCATCGCCTGCTGGCGCCTGGCAACGTGCTGGGGCAAGCGCTGCCCGGAGGCACTTCATGACATCTTCCGCGCCCAATCAAAGCGCCAACGGCCAGGAAGTCCGCGCAGCGGCTGCCCGCGCATTGCTGCCCATCCTCATCGATAAGGGGTCGCTGGCGGGGCTGGATGAACACTGCGTGGTAGCTCGTGACCGCGGCCTGCTCAAAGAACTGTGTTTTGGTACCTGTCGGCGTCTACCGCGCCTGGAAGCGTTAGCCAGCCAGTTGCTCAAACAGCCACTGAAAAAACGCGACCAGGACATTCAGGCGTTGTTACTGATCGGCATCTATCAGCTACTTTATATGCGTATTCCTGCGCATGCGGCCGTTGGTGAGACAGCGGGTGCTGCGCGTCTGCTGGGCAAGGAATGGGCAACGCGGGTGCTCAATGGCTGCCTGAGACGCCTGCAGCGCGAGTCTGAGGCTCTTGAGGAAAAGGTTGATCGTGAACCCCATGTAGCACTTGCGCACCCTCTCTGGCTGTTTTCGGCACTTCAAAATGCCTGGCCGGATCACTGGCAAGCTATTGTCGCGGCCAACAATCAGCCTGGCCCGATGACACTGCGGGTCAATCAACGCCATAACGATCGTGAAGCGTATCTTGCCAAGCTCAACGAGCAAGGACTCGCCAGCCATCTCTGCCCGCACGCACCGGATGGCATTACGCTGACCGCGCCGTGTGATGTCAGCATCCTGCCGGGCTTTGATAGCGGTGATGTCAGCGTTCAGGACGAAGCCGCACAAATCAGCGCTGCCCTGCTGGGGCCAACGCTCGCCCCACGCCCGGGCGCTCACGTTCTGGATGCGTGTTGTGCGCCGGGCGGCAAAACGGCCCATCTGCTGGAACAGTTTGATATTGCCCTGTCCGCCGTTGACAGCGATAACGAACGCCTCGCCCGCGTCGAAGACACACTCAGTCGGCTCGGTTTAAAAGCCGATCTGCATCATGGCGATGCGACCGACCAGCAGTGGTGGCAAGGCACCCATTTTGATGCCATCCTGCTGGATGCGCCCTGCTCAGGCACGGGCGTTATCCGCCGTCATCCAGATATCAAGAAACTGCGTCGCAAGGATGACATTCGCCAACTGGCGAAACTCCAGACGCGCCTACTGGATAACCTGTGGCCATTGCTGAACCCAGGCGGTACCCTGCTATATGCAACCTGCTCGGTTCTGCCGGAAGAAAACGCGCATCAGATCGAAAGCTTTCTGCAACGCACCCCGGATGCGTTCGTCACCACGCCGCGTGATGTCGCCTGGGGAATTGAAAGCGGCGCAGGAAGACAGCTTTTTCCGCAGCCCGACAGCCATGACGGCTTTTTTTATGCCAGACTGGAAAAGCGCCCGGTGGCCTGAATGTTGATTTTTTTAGCTCTTCGATATCTTCGAAGCCAACGCAGCACCGGCAATGTGGTAAATCAACGACTTTTAAGGAGTCATGCATGAGCCATCACACCTATAAACATATCGAGTTGACCGGATCATCACCTGTCGGCATCGAGGATGCCGTACAGAACGCCCTCTCCAAGGCTTCTGAAAGTGTAAAGAACCTGCGATGGATGGAAATCACCGACACCCGTGGGCATATCGAAGATGGCCAGGTTGCCCACTGGCAGGTCACCATCAAGGTCGGCTTTACATTAGAATGATGTGATCCTGCATTTTAGCGGCGGCTGTTCTACACTAGCCGCCGCTTTCTATTGCAGCGCAGCGTATGCGCATTGAGATAACGGCAACCTATGAAAATCATTATTCTCGGTGCTGGCCAGGTTGGCGGCACGCTGGCAGAACATCTCGCACGGGAAGAAAACGACATTACCGTTATCGATACCGATGCGGATAAGCTGCGCGAGCTGCACACCAAGCTGGATATTCGTACGGTGACAGGCCCGGGGTCTTACCCGATGGTATTGCGCCAGGCAGGGTGTGAAGATGCCGACATGCTGATTGCCGTGACCAGCGCGGATGAAATCAACATGATTGCCTGCCAGGTCGCCCATACCCTCTTTCGCACGCCCACCAAGATTGCCCGCGTCCGGGCGACGGCTTACCTGACCCGTAAAGGGCTATTTGCCCACGAAGCGATTCCTATCGATGTTCTGATCAGCCCCGAGCAGGTCGTCACCGACCACGTGCGGCGCCTTATCGAGCACCCGGGTGCCCTGCAGGTGCTTGAGTTTGCCGGTGGCCTGGTACAGCTGGTGGCCGTCAAGGCTTTTTACGGCGGCCCACTGGTGGGGCAGGACCTGGCCTTTCTGCGCCGCCACATGCCCAATGTGGATACACGTGTTGCGGCTATTTACCGCCAAAATCGGCCCATCATTCCCCGCGGAAACACAGTGGTTGAAGCCGAAGACGAAGTCTTCTTCATTGCTGCGCGCCGAGATATCCGCGCGGTAATGAGCGAGCTGCGCCGTGTCGAACGGGATTTTCGACGGGTCGTTATCGCCGGTGGCGGAAATATTGGTGAGCGCCTGGCAGAACATCTGGAGCACAGTCATCAGGTCAAGGTTATCGAACACAGTCTCGAACGCTGTACCACGCTGTCAGAACGCCTGGACAGGACCGTGGTGCTGCATGGCAGTGCCACCAGCAAGCGCTTACTGGAAGAAGAAAATATCGAAGAATGCGATATTTTCTGTGCGCTGACCAACGATGATGAAGTCAATATCATGTCATCACTGCTGGCCAAGCGTTTAGGCGCCAAAAAAGTGCTCACGCTGATCAACAACGCGGCCTATGTCGACCTGGTGCAAGGGGGGGATATAGATATCGCGATCTCACCGCAGCAGGCAACTATCGGCAGCCTGCTGACCCACGTTCGGCGCGGCGATATTGTCAATGTGCACTCGCTACGCCGTGGTGCCGCGGAAGCGATCGAAGCCATTGCCCACGGCGACAAGCAGTCTTCGCGTGTTGTCGGCCGTGCGATTGGTGATATCGACTTGCCCGAAAGCACCACCATCGGCGCTATCGTGCGAGGTAAGGAAGTAATGATTGCCCACGACAATGTCGTTGTAGAATCCGGTGATCACGTTATTCTGTTTGTCATCGACAAACGCCGCATACGCGACGTGGAACGCCTGTTCCAGGTCGGCCTGACGTTCTTCTGAGGCGCCCCCGGGCTTTCAAACGGAGTTAACGCTTACTATGAGCCTAAGGGTGATCCTGCGGATATTAGGGCTGCTGCTGATGCTGTTCAGCCTGACCATGCTACCGCCTATTCTGATTTCCTTGTGGTTTCGCGACGGTGTCTGGGATGCCTTTCTTATCGGCATCGCCATCACGGTGATCACTGGATTGATACTCTTTCTCCCCAATCGAAATGCCCGAAAGGAACTGCGTATTCGCGATGGTTTCATTATCGCCGCCATGTTCTGGACGGTACTGGCGCTGTTCGGTTCACTCCCGCTGATGATGTTCGGGGAAGGCGCACTATCGATCACCGACGCCGTCTTTGAATCCTTTTCGGGGCTCACCACCACCGGCGCCACCGTGATTACCGGCATTGATTTCCTGCCTGAATCCATTCGCTATTATCGCCAACAGCTACAGTGGCTGGGCGGCATGGGGATTGTGGTGCTTGCGGTCGCTATTCTGCCCACCCTCGGGGTCGGTGGCATGGCCCTTTACCGCACTGAAATCCCCGGGCCGCTGAAAGATTCCAAGCTGACCCCACGGATCACCGAAACCGCCAAAGCCTTGTGGTATATCTATGCCTCACTCACGCTGACCTGCATGATTGCCTACATGGCCGCAGGCATGCATTGGTTTGATGCCTTGGGGCATAGTTTCTCGACCGTGGCGATTGGTGGTTTTTCTACCTACGATGCCAGCATCGGGCACTTTGACAACGCCGCTATTGAGTTGATTTGCGTAGCCTTCATGCTGATTTCCGCGCTGAGTTTCAGCCTTCACTTCATGGCCTGGCGGGAAAAATCCCTCAGCCATTATTTCCAGGACCCGGAAGCACGTTTTCTATTTCTCTTCCTGCTCGGGCTTATCACGGTGACCGTGATATCGCTATGGTTCACCGGCACTTACGATACCCTGCCTGGCCTGCGCCACGGGCTATTCGAAGTGGTTTCCGTGGCTACCACCGCAGGCTTTGCAGTGGCCGACTTCTCCGTCTGGCCTGGCGCCCTGCCTTTTCTGCTGTTTGTGGCCGCGTTTGTCGGCGGGTGTTCTGGCTCTACCGGCGGTGGCATGAAAGTTATCCGCATTATTCTGATCATCAAGCAAGGGATGCGTGAAGTCATGCGTCTGATCCACCCCAATGCGGTGATTGCCGTCAAAGTCGGCAAGGTCAGTGTACCGGACAGCATTGCCCAGGCTGTCTGGGGGTTTTTCTCTGCCTATGTGTTGCTGTTCTTCCTGATGCTGGTCGGCGTGATGGCGACCGGCGTTGACCAGATTACCGCCTGGTCGACCGTTGGGTCAGCGCTGAACAACCTTGGCCCCGCATTAGGGGAAGCCAGCGGCCACTACGGCAATATCCCTGCGCTCGCCAAATGGATCCTGGTGCTCGCCATGCTGCTTGGCCGTCTTGAAATTTTCACCATCCTTGTGCTGTTTACCCCAGCCTTCTGGCGCCGTTAGCGAGTTGGCGATGAATCACGGTCACCTTTTGCCGTTATCTTCCCCGTCATGTTTATTTTACCGATTTCACTCACTGAGAGTTGTGCATGAATCATCCAGACAAAGCCTCACCCGTGCTGCCCGCCACCAGCGGGCCACTGAAAACCCTGCAGGTTGGCAACACCCGTTATACGTTATTAGGTACGGCACACGTCTCTGCAGAAAGCGCGCAGGATGTCCGTCAGTTAATTGACACCGGCATCTTTGATGCCGTTGCCATCGAGCTATGCGATGCCCGCCATCATAATATGGCCAACCCTGATGCGATGGGCGAGCAGGATCTTTTTCAGGTCTTCAAGCAAGGCAAGGCTGGCATGGTCGCGGCCAGCCTGGCGCTGGGGGCTTTTCAGCAGCGAATTGCCGAGCAGTCCGGTATCGAACCCGGCGCTGAAATGCGAGCAGCCGTAGAAGAAGCACAACGCCGCGAACTCCCCCTGCTGCTGGTTGACCGTGATGTCGGCATCACGCTGAAGCGGATATATCGCAATGTGCCATGGTGGCAGCGCTTTTCTTTATTTTCCGGCTTGCTGGGCAGCGTCCTGTCACGCCAGGATATTTCCAAGGAAGATATTGAAAAGCTCAAGGAAGGCGACATGCTGGAAGCCACTTTCAGTGAGTTTGCCGCTCAGTCGGAAGCGCTTTATACGCCTTTGATCCGTGAGCGCGACCGTTATATGGCGCTGCGCCTGGCGGAGGAAGCGCCTCCCGGTCGCTACCAGAATGTGCTGGTGATTCTCGGGGCAGGCCATCTCAAAGGCACAGGAGAACATCTGGAAGCCCCGCTGCCCGAAGAGCCACGAACCGAGCGCGAATCGCTGGAGCACTCACCGCCGTCCAGCAAGCTCTGGAAAGCGCTTCCCTGGTTGATTACCGCTCTGGTGCTCACCGGTTTTGCCATCGGCTTTTCCCGCAATACCGATCTTGGCTGGCAGCTGGTGCTGGAGTGGTTTTTAATCAACGGGATTTTATCCGGCGGGGCAACCATTGCGGCCCTGGCCCATCCGGTGACCGTGATAGCGACCTTCTTTGCCGCCCCGCTGACCTCACTTAACCCCACCATTGGCGCTGGCTTTGTCGCTGCCGGGGTAGAGCTTTATATGCGCAAACCCAAGGTGCGCGATTTTTCCACACTACGTCATGATGTGACCGAGCTAAAAGGCTGGTGGAAAAACCGCGTATCGCGCACCCTGCTGGTCTTTATCATGGCGACGCTCGGCTCTGCTGCTGGCACCTGGATAGCCGGATTCAGAATTGCCGGTACGCTATTCGGTAGCGGTACTGCATAATTTAGCCGTTATCCTCTACTTGCCTATCTAACAGCCGCTGCATGGCAGCGGTTGGTTGCGCAATTTTGCGATAGTAACGGCTCTCGGCGTAGCTATCGTTAAATACATCAAAGTAATCGTCCAGCACGTCAGCGGCATTTTCATCGCCACTTTGGCGCAGCAATTCAATGGCGACTTCTGCCGTGCACAGGTGTGCTTTCGAGGCCGGTTTGCGCAGCCGATAGCGGGTTTCCCGCTCGGTGCGCAGCGGCAGTACGGGCAGCGCATCCAGGTAGGGGCTCTTACGGAACATCCGCCGCGCTTGACGCCAGGTGCCATCTAAAATCACAAACACCGGAATGCGCGCCTGCCGCTTCGCTGTGTGTACGGCATTAATGTCTACCACCCGGTCTGCGTAGTCGGGCTGGTCATCCGGGAAGATCACAAAAGGCGCGTAGCGCGGATCTTCAAGGAGTGCCGCAAGTTCTTTGTCCGGCGCGGTGCGATACCAGGTAAATACCTTGGTTTGCGTCAACACATCACCAATTAACCGCCCCGTATTGGTCGGTTTGTAGTGCTCGATAGGGTGAGTCAACAGCCACACCTGGGCGGTGCTATCGGCTTTCACCTGGTAAGGGCACAAGCAGTTAAGCTCGGGAAGATTGCACCCTTGGCAACGCGTGACAAAACTGCCCCGTGCTTTAAATTCACGCCGAGGTGGACGCGGATGCCCCGTCGCCGGGTCATTGTCGGTCAATGAAGCCGACTCAGGGTGATGTGACGTAACATCAGACATCCGTGCTCCAACGATTAGAAAGGGTTTGAGAAAGCGTGCTTAAGAAAGCGTGCTTAAGAAAGGGCGCAGAGTATAAAGCAGCCCGACCATCATGACGAATTCTGCCTCTCTAAACCAATTATCTATAAACCAATCATCTATAAACCAGTCACCTTTAAACCCACTATCTGTAAACCAGAACACTTTCACTAGTTGACACCAAAAGTGTAACGCCGCTAGAGTCTTGTCAACTTTCAAAAGAAAAAAGGTTTACCCGTGACCACCTCTGCTTTCAATGCCGACGCCCCGCGCCACGACTGGACGCTGGAAGAGATCAATGCGTTATTCGCACTGCCCTTCAACGACCTGCTGTTTAAAGCCCAGCAAGTACATCGCGCTCACTTTGACGCTAACGCGGTGCAGGTCTCTACCCTGCTATCAATTAAAACGGGGGCGTGTCCGGAAGACTGCAAGTATTGCCCCCAGTCCGGCCACTACAATACTCAGCTCGAAAAAGAGAAGCTGCTGGAAATTGAGAAAGTGGTTGCCCAAGCCAAGGCGGCCAGGGAAGCCGGGGCTAGCCGTTTCTGTATGGGCGCGGCCTGGCGCAGCCCACGAGACAAAGATTTACTACTGGTCGAAGAGATGGTTCGCCAAGTGAAAGCGTTGGGGCTGGAAACCTGCATGACGCTAGGCATGGTCGACGGCAACCAAGCGAACCGTTTGGCGGCGGCCGGGCTGGATTACTACAACCATAATCTGGATACCTCCCCTGACTTTTACGGTGAAATTATCACCACCCGTACCTTTAGCGACCGCCTGGACACGCTGGCCACCGTGCGTGAAGCGGGCATGAAAGTCTGCTCCGGCGGTATTTTAGGCATGGGCGAAGGCGCGCAAGACCGCAGCGCGCTGTTACAGCAATTGGCCAAGCTGTTGCCGCATCCAGAATCCGTGCCCATCAATATGCTGGTCAAAGTGCCGGGGACGCCGCTTGAGAACGTCGAAGACCTGGACCCGCTTGAGTTTATCCGCGCCATCGCTGTGGCACGTATCATGATGCCGCAGAGCCATGTGCGGCTTTCCGCTGGCCGCGAGCAGATGAGCGAATCGACCCAAGCGCTGGCATTTCTGGCAGGAGCCAACTCGATCTTCTACGGCGACAAACTGCTAACCACTGGCAACCCTCAGGCAGACCGCGACCGCGCGCTATTTGCCAAACTGGGGCTGCACCCGGAGCGCCGCGATACCTGCGAAGATGAAGTGACTCACACCGAGCGACTTACTCAACAGGCTCAGCAGCGCGCCCAGGCAGAACGGGCAGCTGAGCTTGCGGTGGATGTCAGTGGGTAAGTAACAGGAAGGCTGACGTTTCAAGGCAACAGCAGATTTCCCTGCTGCTTCCAGCGGTTCACCAACGCCGGGACACCCTCACCGGCATTGGTATTGATGGCCAGAACCCCCGGCGGGCTGAGTGCGTCAGCTTCCGGGTCGACAACGGCACAGGGCGTTTCCATCCCCACATAATTGAGCAATGATGCCGCTGGCATTACCGCCAACGAGGTGCCGACTACCAGCAGAAAATCAGCGTCGCTGACAATATCACAGGCTTCCGGAAACAGCGGCACCGACTCACCAAACCAGACGACATCCGGTCGCAGCTGGCTTCCCATGTCACACACATCACCCAGTTTGATACCGCCTTTGGGCAGCGGATAATGCATACGCTGATTCACTGTCGAACGGGCTTTGAGAATCTCACCATGTAAATGCAGCACATGGCGTGACCCCGCTCGCTCATGCAGGTCATCAATATTCTGGGTAATGATGCTGACGTTGAAACCCGCTTGCTCCAACGCGGCAAGCGCCTTATGCGCCGCGTTAGGCCGGGCTTTGCGAATCTGCTCACGGCGCTGGTTGTAAAATTCCAGCACACGCTCTGGATCGCGCCGCCAGGCACCAGGCGTTGCCACCTGATCAACCGGATGGTTATCCCACAAGCCATCACTGGCGCGAAAGGTTTTGATTCCGCTTTCCGCGCTAATCCCCGACCCTGTAAACACCACCAAATGCGGTACTGCCATCGTTACCTCATTGCCTTGTGTTGCATCACTAATAGACTAGCTGGCCTTTGCTACCGGCAAAACGCTGCTTGTTACGGTAGGGATACACGTCGATCACACGGCCATCCAGAATGGCCTGCTGAAGCTTCTGCCAATAGCTCGCATCCAGAAGCTCCGGATGCAGTTGCAGAAACAGATGTCGTAGCTTCGGGTTAGCAAACAGGAAAGGACCGAATTCTTCGGGAAAAATATCATTGGGCCCGACGGAAAACCACGGTTCATCGGCAAGCCCTTCTTCTGCGGAAGCTGCCTTGGGAATGTGCCGGAAATTACACTCGGTAAGATAGCAGATTTCATCGTAATCGTAGAAAATCACTCGCCCATGACGGGTCACTCCGAAGTTTTTCAGCAGCATATCTCCCGGGAAGATATTGGCCGCGGCCAACTGTTTGATGGCATTGCCGTAATCCTTGAGTACCGTGACAGTTTCTTCTTCGCTGCATTCTCCCAGATAGATATTCAGCGGCGTCATCATACGCTCGGTATAACAGTGCTTGATGATGACTTTATCGCCTTTCAGAGACACCGTAGAAGCACATACCTCCAGCAGGTGCTCAAGACACTCAGGGTCAAAGTGATCCTTCCGGGCAACAAAGTTGGAGAATTCCTGAGTATCGGCCATTCGCCCTACCCGATCATGACGTTTCACCAAGCGGTATTTTTCACACACATCCTCACGGCTCATTTCTTTGACTGGGTCAAACTTATCTTTGATGAGTTTGAACACCGTTCTCGACGAGGGCAATACAAACACTGCCATCACCATGCCGCGTACCCCAGGGGCAATAATAAACTGATCTTCGCGTTTGGCGACCTGATGGTTCAGGGCCCGGAAGAACTCTGTTTTACCATGTTTGAAAAAGCCGATAGAGGCATAAAGCTCACCGGCAGGCTTGTGAGGCATCAGCTGCTGCAGGTAATTAACAAACTCGCCAGGCACCGGCGCATCAACCTGGAAATAGGCGCGGGTAAACGAAAAGATAATCGAAACCTCATCGGTCTCAATCAGTACCGTATCCAGGTGCAGGCGAGCGTCTTCACTCGCATCGTCCTCATGCTTTTCTTCATGCAATATGGGGAGCACCAGGGGCACCTGCTCACCGCCACCCAGGATACGCCCCACCAGATAGGCCCCTTTGTTGCGATAGAAGACGCGGGTCAACAATTCGATCTGAGTATCATCCGCTTTCAGGATCGCGTCCGGCAGGTGCGTCTGCAGGAAATTTGCCCCGTGTCGGGTATCTTCGGCAATATCGGCAAACGGATTACGAAAACCCGCGCCTTCCAGCGCCCATGTGAGTGCGCCCTGCCAGTCGCCATTAACCGACAGGCAACGGCACAGTTCAATGCCTGAATGATGCGCCGCATCCTCACGGGAACTGTAGACAAACATCCAGTCGTTGCGAATGTGGCGGTGGTGAAAAATCGAGCAGAACAGCGAATTAAAGAAGGTTTCCGCCAGTTCATAGTCCAGCCGCTGACTGATCATGTCAGCGTAATGAATACGCGCTTCTCGCCAGCTTTCGCAGTGCGACATAATGTCATGCGGGAAAGTGCGCTTCATGCGCGCCAGTGTGTCACCCACCTTTTCTTCATACAGATTAATACGCTCTGCCGAGGCTTGCTGAGCCTCGAGCCATGCTGCATCGCAGAAACGCCGACTGGCATCACGGGTAATTTCCTTGAAGCGTGCGCGGTACTCATCAAACCCATGCAGGATAGTAGCGGCCAGACGGTAGGCAGGTGACAGTTTCACGGTGCATCTCCTTATATTTTGGTCAGCGTCCCTAAATGCGAAGCGACCCTGATGGCTATCCGCGTGAGAACAATCTGATGAAAGTCATCTCTCACTTTATCAATACAGCGATGGCGTGTAACGCGAACTTTCGCCTAGAATCATGACTCAGGGTTAGGCGACCCCGCCCTACTCGCACGATGTTCGGGGAGCGACTCATGCTCAACACGACCCATTGGAATCGATTGCGTTACACGGCGTATGCACCGATGTATGACGCCATCGCTGAACGTGCTTTTCGACGCCCCAGGCGCATTGCCCTTGGCCAGATTGACTGGCAACCGGGAATGCGTGTTCTGCTTGTCGGGGCGGGCACCGGGCTGGATATCCCTTTTATCCCCAGCGATATCGAGCTGCACATCACCGATTTATGCCCCGCAATGCTCAAGCGCAGCCAACATCGGGCACAATCGCTGCGTCGTGATGTGTCCTGCCAGGTCATGGACGCTGAAGCGCTGGCCTATCCAGACGGGCATTTTGACGCGGTGATCATGCACTTGATTATTGCCGTCATGCCCGACCCGGCACGCGGCCTGACCGAAGCCCATCGCGTTTTGAATGACGACGGTCAGCTATGCGTGATGGACAAGTTCCAGCCGGATGATCATCCCGCAGGCACGGTTCGTCGCGCCTGCAATGTGGTAACGTCAGCACTGGCCACTGACATCACTCGCCAGGCAACACCGCTGCTGCATAATGCGGGTTTTACTATACGTCATGACGAGCCCGTGATGATGAACGGCCTGTTTCGCGCTCTGCTAGCTGCCAAACAGGCAGTACCAGACAGTAATGGCGTTAACTGAAAGAAACTCAGTAGAGTAAAGGAGATAACGGTATGCCCGCTGCGGCCATCAAGCATTTTCGCCGGTTACCGGAAGACGAACAATCCCGCCTGATTGAAATGGCCTGGGAGGACCGCACCCCGTTTGAAGCCATCGAAACCCTGTTCGCACTAGGCGAACCTGATGTGATCAAGATCATGCGCCACCAACTCAAGCCCGCCTCGTTTCGGCTCTGGCGTCAGCGAGTCACGGGACGCTCAACCAAGCACAAGGCATTACGCTCACCGGATGTGATTCGCGGCTACTGCCCCACGCAATATAAGCGTTGAGAAACGATTAATCCGCCGCTAAAAACCCCGCCACCCATTCACGCACCTCAGGGTAGGAGCGCTGCTCAAAGATCGCGAAACCATTGAGGCTGCGCGCTTTGAGCGGGGTAAATATCGGCATGGTCAAGCCACACAAAAAGTGCGCCAGACGCTGGGCATTGGGTGGCTGGCCCACCTGCTGAAGGTGGCGTTCTATCAGTGGGGTGGCGTAGCGCTGAAAATCGCTTTTACTCAGTGGCGCCAACGGCGGTGCGTCGGGCAACTGAACGGGCTTGCCATGACACACCGAACAGTGGCCGCACCGGCCCTGGTCGGTATCTGAAGGCGCATCAAAGGTCGTGTCGCCAAAGTGCTCGGCTAGCCGCCGGGTCAGGCAGGTGTCCGATTCAAACAGCGCCAGCATGGCCTGTAGACGCTCAATCTCGGCGCGTTCGCGCTTCAGACAATCATCAAACAGCTGGTTCGCTAGACCCTCGATGGAAAAACCTGGCGGGCAGATTTCATAAACATCGGTCATCCGCTTACCTTCCAGCGTCAGCCAGCCTTTATTCTGAAAGTATTCAAGTGCCGTGATCACTCGGGCGCGGGAGGCATCAATCTGCTGCGCCTGCCCGGCGGCATGCAGACGTTCGAAATCCACGCTTCCCCAGGTACGTGCAACAGGAATATTGTCGATTAACAGCCGCACAAACGCCGCACGTTCGCCCTCAAAGCGGCTCGCCAACGCGGCGGGGTCAAGATGGTAACGCAGCCGGTATTCGGCGAGAAACGCAAAGCGCGGCGCAATAATGCCGTGCATTTCCAGCCGAACCAGCAGCGTTTTCAGCGGCAGCAGGCGGATGTTGGTGTCACGGGATAGCGTATTAAGCAGCACCTCCCACTGGCGGCCGGGCGCTTGACCCGCCGACGAAATCTCTTCCAGCAGACGCACAATGCCCGCATATTCAGGCGTGTCGCCGTACACGAAGTTTTCCAATACCCGCAGGCCATCGCGCCCGGCAAGCGTCAAACAGGTGGAAGGCAAACCGTCCCGCCCTGCCCGGCCAATTTCCTGGCTGTAATTTTCAATCGATTTGGGCAGATCAAAATGCACGACGTTGCGGATATTGCCTTTATCAATCCCCATGCCAAAGGCAATGGTGGCCACAATACAGGACGACTCGCCGCTCATGAACTGGCGCTGAATATCATCCCGCCGCTGCGCGTCCAGCCCGGCGTGGTAGGCCTGGGCGGCAATTCCCTGGGCGCTGATCGCACTGGCGACCTGCTCGGCAGTCTGCTGCAAGGTCACGTAAATAATCGTGGGAGCTTCATGGCCTGGCAGCATCTGCGGCTTCAGCCAGTCGATCAACTGCTGCTGACGGTTTTCCATCGCAGGTGCCACCAGCAGTTCGAGGTTGGGCCGATAGAACCCGGTGGTAATGACATGTTGCGGCGCGATGGCAAACTTGTCACGCATATCCGCAATCACCGCAGGCGTTGCAGTGGCGGTAAGCAATAGCACCTGGGGAATCGCAAACTCGCGCTGATAGTCAGGGAGTTTAAGGTAATCCGGGCGGAAGTTATGGCCCCACTCTGACAGGCAGTGCGCTTCATCAACCACCAGCAGTGACAGTTGAACCTGACGCAGAAAATGCCGGAATCGTTCGTTCTTCAGCCGCTCAACGGACACCATCAGAATTTTCAGCTCGCCGCTTCTGGCACGCGCCATCACATCGCGAGTGGTTTCAAAGTCCTGAGTGGAATCAATGCTCGCTGCCGGAATACCGTGAGCTTTAAGAAACGCGAGCTGATCCTGCATCAGCGCCAGAAGCGGCGACACCACCAGAGTCAAATGCGGAAGGTGCAGCGCCGGTAGCTGATAGCAAAGCGATTTCCCGGCTCCGGTAGCAAAAATCGCCGCCGCAGAGTGACCACCCAGAATGCTGGAAACCACCGCCTGCTGGCCGCCACGGAAGTCATCAAACCCGAATACTGCTTTTAATGTCTGCTGCGGTGAAATTGAGGTCATGGCCATTCCCTGGAGAGTGAAAAAACGTCTAAAAAAAAAGAGCTTACAAAAAAGCCAAAATGCATCAGCGGCTTAACTTAACGCGTTCACGTTGTTTTCTCCAAGTCATCCATCGGTGCGTTGGAATAGTATTTTTGACATATCAACCCCCAAGAACTTTAATAATCATTAAATAACAACGGTGATGAACGACACCCATTTTTTAACATGCTGACCTGCCATGGCTTTCTTTACATTTTCGACCCAACACTTTGCTCCCAGTGAACGTCTTGAAGCTGCACAGGATATCTATAGCGCGATAGCCCAGGTGCAGCTTGATGCGCCTAAAAACCAGACGCCTCATGTCGAGACGCGCATCAGGCTATTACCCGGCGTGTCAATTGCCAATGTCACCGCATCATCGCTGCATGCCGCACGCAAATCGCCTCAGGTCATCGACGGCAATGATGACATCACGTTCCTGATTCACCCTGGTGGCCAAGGCGGTTGGCTGTCCCACCTGCAGGCACATGACACCCTGGCTTGCACGCCAGGCCGCGCGCGTATCGTACTTAACCATCAATCCGGCAGCGTTGATTTTCATGGCGAGCGGGTCAATTTTCTCAGCGTAGCGTTTTCACGCGCGCAGTTAGCGCCTTTTGTTAATGGTCTGGACCACTTACCCAAAAGCTTGCTGCCACCTGGGGAGCCTCTTCAGCATCTCACCCGCATCGCCCTGGCGCTCACCCAGCACGCTGATGCCATGGATGAGTATTCATCTCTCCAACTTAGCAGCCAACTGATGGATCTCGCCTGCCTGGCGCTGGGCGCTACCCATGATGCAAGCATTCGCTCTCAGCATGGCGGTTTGAGAGAGGCCCGCCTGAAAGCTATCAAGGCCGATATCAAGCTGCTTGCACGCACCCCTTTAAGTCTGAAGGACCTGGCGCTACGGCATCAGGTGTCGCCCAGTTATATTCGCGCGCTATTCAGCAATGAAGGCACCTCGTTTACCGACTATCTGCTTGAGCAACGCTTACAAATGGCGTTTGATGCACTGACAACCCCGCAGTCATCACCACGATCCGTCAGTGATATCGCCTTTCACACCGGATTTAACCACCTCTCCTGGTTTTACCGCGCCTTCAAACAACGTTTTGGCGTTCCGCCTGGCGAGGCACGCAACATCATTCCGTCCCCTCGATAATTAACGCGCGCCCAATTAACTACTCGCAATTAACTACTCGCAATTAACTACTCGCAATTAACTACTCGCAATTAACTACTCGCAATTAACTACTCGCAATTAACTACTCGCAATTAACTATTCGCAATTAACCATGCCCATGTAGCGCTGAGTGGAAGTCAACCTTTTGCCCATAAGTCACACTGATTAACAAACCGTTATTCGCAAGGGGCATACCATGAACCGGATATTTCGCACCGTTTGGAACGCCGCCAAGGGCCGTTGGCAAGTTGCTTCTGAAGCTGTCAGAAGCAGGAGCAAGCGCGTCACACGTCGATCACGGTCTGTGGGCACGGTGGCTTCCCTGGCCACTGGCAGTTTGCTACTGCTGCCTCTTAGCGCCTTGGGTGGGGGCTTGCCTTCAGGTGGTGAAATACGCGCCGGTAGCGGCACTATTGAGCAGTCCGGCAATACCATGCGGATCAACCAGACCACTGACCGCATGGCCATGGACTGGGATGATTTTTCCGTAGAGGAAGGCCATCGCGTTGACTTCAACCAGCCTAGCCGTGATGCGGCGGCCCTTAACCGCGTGACAGGCGATCAGGTCTCGCAGATTCGCGGTGCGATTAACGCCAATGGCCAGGTCTTTCTGGTCAACCCCAATGGCGTGGTATTTGGCGACACTGCCCAGGTGGATGTAGGCGGGCTCGTCGCATCAACGCTGGATATCAGCCCGGAAGACTTTATGGCGGGCGACTTCACCTTTGAAGGCAGCAGCAGTAACGCCATCATCAACCAGGGCAATATTCGTACCGCAGAGGATGGCTACGTTGCCCTGATTGCCACTGAAATCATCAACCGTGGCAATATTGAAGCCCCGCGTGGGGATGTGATGATGGGCGCAGGCAGCCGGGTAACCCTCGATATGGGTGGCCCCATCAAAATCGAGGTCGAAGAAGCGCTGCTGGACACCTACATCGAACAAGGCGGTGCCATCAAGGCAGATGGCGGGCGTGTCTATCTGACCGCCAAGGCCGCAGGCGACCTCGCCGCCAGCGTGATCAACCACACCGGCGTGACCCAAGCCAGAACCCTCGCTGAGAACGAGCAGGGTGAAATCTGGCTGATGGGCGATATGGACAGCGGCGAAACCCAGGTAGCAGGCACTCTGGATGCATCCGCGCCCTCTTCTCTCAACCCCGAAGGCGGCAACGGCGGTTTTGTGGAAACCAGTGCGGCCAAGGTCAGCATTATGGACGAAGCCACTGTCACCACCCGCGCCGATAACGGCGAGACCGGTGAATGGCTGATTGATCCGCAGGATTACACCGTAGCCGCGGAAGGCGGCGATATGACCGGTACGCAGCTTTCTGATGGCCTGGCCAATAACAACGTCACCATTGAAAGCATAAACGGGGCTGAAGACGGCAACGGCGATATCTTCTTCAACGACGAGATCGCTTGGCAAAGCGGCAACCAGTTAACCCTGAATGCCCAGCGCGATATTGAAATCAATGAAGAAATGGATGCCAGCCAAGGCGGTGGCGGCAAACTGGCGCTGGAATATGGCCAAAATGACGCTGGCGGCGAGTACCGAATTAATGCGCCAGTTAACCTGCAGGCCGGTCAGAATTTCTCGACAAAATCAGGCAGCACTGGCGATGTGCGCGAGTTTACTGTCATTAACGAGCTAGAGAGGGTCGTCGATTACACCGATGGTACGCTTGCCCCCATCCAATACTACGCGTTAGGTACAGACCTTGATGCCAGTGAAACGAAAAGCTGGAATGAAAATAAAGGCTGGCAACCGCTTGGCAATGAAAGTCTCCGTTTCGCAGGCAGATTTGATGGTCTCGGCCATACCATCACAGGGCTGACGATCAATCGGCCGGACCAGGATGATGTTGGCCTCTTCGGTGCGACCAACACGGATAGTGATATTCGCAATATTGGTTTGGTAGATGTGAACATAAAAGGCAAGGATAACGTCGGCGGGCTGGTCGGACATGATCAGAACCATATCACTAATGCCTACGTTACCGGGTCAGTCACTGGTGTAGAAAGAGTCGGCGGACTCGTTGGGAACAACTCCGAGGGAAGCATCGAAAACACCTACGCCACCAGTGACGTGACAGGCTCTCGCAGTGTCGGCGGGCTGGTAGGGGCTACAGATGACAACATCACAAACTCCTTCGCGACTGGCGCCGTCACCGCCGATGAAGAAGCTTCTATTACAAGATACATCGGTGGGCTCGTCGGCTACAGTTTTCAGAGTAATCTCGAAAACGTCTACGCTACTGGCACAGTAGTTAACAACGATAAAAGCGACGATGAACACGTCGGCGGGCTCGTCGGTGAAAGCTACCAGACCACTTTCGAAAACGTCTATGCGACTGGCGCAGTAACCGGGGGTAACAAAGCTGGTGGGCTAATTGGTAGCAGCGAGGAAAGCACAATCATCAATGCCTACGCCACCGGCAGCGTAAAGGGTAACCAGGATGTCGGCGGACTGGTGGGTTACAACGCCAACGGCTCCACGGTCAGCAACACCTATGCCACCGGCAGCGTGACAGGCACCGACCGCGTCGGCGGGCTAGTAGGGTATAATTCAACCAGCGCCATCACCAATGCATATGCCACCGGCAGGGTGGTGGCGCAGAACGGTTCCGCACAGGGTGGACTGGTCGGGTCCAGCACAGTAAACAGCAGTATCACGGCCACCTACTTCAACAAGACAACGACCGGACAGGACGATGGCGTTGGAGTTGCTCCTGCCAACTCAACGAGTCCAACTGGCCTTGACACTGCTGAAATGCAGCAAGCAGACATTTTTATCAACGCAGGTTGGAATGCCAATGAGAATGTATGGTCTTTTGATGGATACGCCTTTCGCCCCTATTTAACTGACGTTACCCAAGATAAACCTACACTTTTTGACGGCGGCTTTGGCACTGAAGAGGAGCCCTTCACCCTCACCACTTGGCAGCAGTTACAGAACATCAATTTCAACACCGATGTATTGACGGGTGATTACCACTATGTGCTGCAAAATGACCTGAATACCGACGCTGAAGGCTACAGCGAGCTGGCCAGTGCGACTGCCAACTCTGACAAAGGCTGGGAGCCGATAGGTGATGATTCCACTCCCTTCACTGGCCACTTTGATGGCGGTGACAAAACGATCAGTGATTTCAATATAGTACGGAACCGAGCGAATATCGGGCTATTTGGGGTCGCCACGGATGCCACCATTGGAGACTTAAACCTCAGCAATCCTGATGTTTTAACTCTAGGCGTTAGTTACCAGACCGGTGCCCTGGCGGGTAAAATTGAAGGTAGCACTCTGGATAATATCACTGTCATTGGTGATCAGGGAGCCGTCTCAGGCAATACCGCTGTAGGAGGGTTGGTCGGAACGGCCATGAACTCTACAGTTCGCAACAGTGAATCCAGCGTTAATGTTACTGTCGACCCAAGCTCCTTTGATGCCGGTGGATTGGTTGGATACAACGATCAAACCCTGATTGAAGATAGTTCAGCCAGTGGCAACGTGAGTGGCGGCGCACATGTAGGCGGGTTGGTCGGCAGTAACATAGATAGCACTATTCGCAATTCACAGGCCACTGGTAACGTCACGATTCCTGATAGCGCCGATAAAGTGACACGCGGCTACGCAGGCGGCTTTGTGGGCAAAAACGAAGGCATCATTGAAAATGCCTCGGCCAGTGGTGATGTCACCGGGCTTGTTGGCAACGAGTTTGCCGGTGACAATCTCTTGGGCATCGGCAGTTTCGCCGGAGATAACAAAGGCACCCTACGCAACGTGGAAGCCAGCGGCACAGTCACTGTGGAAGACGCCACGGGCGATGAAACCATCGTTGCCGACGGCCTCCTGGGCCGCAATACCGGCTTGTTGATGAATGGTCTGGCGGCAAACAGCAACACCGCCCACTGGCTGAATCCTGATGACTCATTATCTATTACAGATCAATCCGCGGATGACACGGAGATTGCAGCTGATGCCATTAGCGATCGACTGGAGTCGGGGACTAACGTAGCCATCGCCACGACCGGCGCAGGAGACGACAACGGCGATATTTTCGTCAACGATGAAGTTGCCTGGAGCAGCGGCAACACCCTCACCCTGAACGCCCAGCGGGACATCACTATCAACGCCGAGATGGATGCCAGTGAAGGGAGCGGTGGCATACTGGCGCTGAAGTACGGCCAAGACTCAAACGATGGCGGGTCTGCGCGCTTTACCGCCAATGCGCCGGTCAATCTGCAAGCAGGCCAGAACTTCTCCACCCAATTCGGCAGTAACGGCGACGTGCTGGACTTCACCGTCATCACCGAACTGGGCGAAGAAACCAGCTACGCCGACGGCACCCTGCAAGCCATGCGCGATGATTTAGAGGGGCACTACGCGCTCGGGGCTGATATTGATGCCAGTGTTACCAAAGACTGGGATGGTGAAAAAGGTTGGGAACCGGTTAGTCTAGGTTTGTTCTCCGGCCAAGGATTTAGAGGTGAATTTGACGGTCTCGGTCATAAAATTTCAGAACTGACGATTAACCGTCCTGACGAAAATGACATTGGTTTATTTGCAGGCTCATCTAATACGAATATCCAGAACATTAGCTTAATAGATGTGGATATGGTCGGTAATAATCGCGTCGGTAGCATAGCTGGATTTCATGACTCTACATCTATTCATAATAGCCACGCTACGGGCAGCATAGAGGGTAAGGATCAATTCGCTGGTGGTCTCGTTGGAGGGCTACTAGGTGCTGAAATTTCCCGTAGCTCAGCGACTGTACAAGTTAAGGGAGTTGAGTTTGTTGGTGGATTGGCCGGAGCAGTAGGTAATAATTCTAGTGTTTACAGTAGTTATGCGACCGGTCAAGTAGAGGGAAACAAAGACGTAGGCGGTCTGGTAGGCGTAGTAAATGCGGCAGCTCCTGTTGAAGAAAGCTACGCTACGGGCAATGTAACCGGCATCCAAAATATCGGCGGGCTGATCGGGCGTAGCGAAAATTCTGTAGTTAACACCTACGCTATTGGTAATGTAACCGGCAACGAAAATGTCGGTGGGCTCATAGGTCTAGATGACGGTGGTAGCGTCAATGCTAGTTTTTATGCCACTACTGATGCCAACGGCAACTCGATTACTGATGACCACACTAACACCATCGCCACTGGTCTCATCTCCGCTGGAATGCAGCAATCAGAAACCTTTATCGATGCTGGTTGGGATGAGGCCATCTGGTCATTTGGGCCGGGTGCAGACTCCGCCGGTTACGGCGTTTCCCGCCCATACCTGACTAATGTCACCCGTGATGAAGATATACCTGATCAAACCCTGCTGTTTGACGGCGGCTATGGCACTGAAGCCCAGCCCTTCACCCTCACCGACTGGCAACAGTTACAGAACATCAATCACAACACTGACGTTTTATCCGGTGGGTACTACTACGCGCTGGAGAATGACCTGGACACCAACACCAGCGGCTACGCCGAGCTGGCCAGCTCTACGGCGAATGACAATAAAGGCTGGAAGCCGATTGGCATTGATATTGACAACAACTTCATTGGTACTTTTGATGGCCTCGGTAACCTGGTTTCAGATCTCAATATTAATCGGCCAGATGAAGACTTTGTGGGGCTTTTCGGGTTAGCAAGTAGAGATTCTTCTGCCCCCCCCATGACAACCATCAAAAATATCGGACTAACAGATGCAAAAATAACCGGAGACAGGTTTGTCGGTGGCTTAGTTGGCTATGCTGAGTATTCAAGTTTTGAAAATATCGCAATTAGCAATATTGAAATAGAGGCTAACCGATATGCAGGTGGTTTACTTGGTTATATCTGGAATGACAGCGGGTGGACTGCCTGGTCAAATTCCGATGACTTATCGATCAAATCCTCGTACTCCTCAGGAGTCATAAATGCAAATAACGATGAATATGCCGGTGGCTTGATTGGCGAAGCCTATTCAGAAAATGGATTGCTAATACATATAGAAGATAGCTACAGCACGGCTGATGTCAACGGCATTGATGATGTGGGCGGACTCGTTGGCAGAACAAATGATGTAACGATCAACAATTCGTATGCTTCTGGTGCAGTGAATGGAACTGGAGACCATCTGGGCGGACTGGTAGGTCGCGCTACTCAAAGTATCGATATAAATAACAGCTTTTGGGATGTTGACACCACCGGTATCGGCTCAGCGGGTGACAACAACTTCGGTGCTACTGGCCTGACCTCCGCCGAAATGCAGCAAGCGGCTATTTTTGCCGACGCCGGATGGGATGAAAACATCTGGTCGTTGGGCGGCAATAATATCGCAGGCTATGCAGCTTTCAGGCCATACCTTACCAATGTGACTGCCGACGCAGACATCCCCGATCAAAACCTGTTGTTTGACGATGGCTTTGGCACGGAAGACGAACCCTTCACCCTCACCGACTGGCAACAGTTACAGAACATCAATCACAACACTGACGTTTTATCCGGTGGGTACTATTACGCGCTGGAGAATGACCTGGACACCAACACCAGCGGCTATGCCGAGCTGGCCAGTGCCACGGCGGATGAGGGTAAAGGCTGGGAGCCGATAGGTACTTTCAACAACCGCTCCACCCGCTTCGCAGGCACGTTCGATGGCCTTGGGCATACGTTATCAGATATGCATATTAACCGGCCTACTGAAGATTTCGTGGGACTTTTTGGCGCGGTAAGTAATAATTCAAACACTCCCACTACGACCATAAAAAACATCGGGTTATCTGACGCAACAGTGATAGGAAAAGAATATGTTGGTGGCCTGTCCGGTTATGCTGAGTTTTCGGATTTCGAAAACATATCTATTAACGACATAACACTGAATGCGGAAGAATATGCAGGCGGTGCAATCGGCTACCTTTTCAATGATGTTGATGAGTGGAGCTCTGACATATCAATTAAATCCTCTTATTCTTCAGGCACAATAAACAGCACGACTGGTTATGCCGGTGGCCTGATTGGTGAGGCCTATTCTTGGTTAGGAAGCGGAAATGTTGTTTATATAAATGTAGAAGACAGCTACAGCTTGGCTCAGGTCAACGGTAATAATGCTTTAAGCGGTCTCCTTGGTAGCGCGGAGGCGGTAACGATCAAAAATTCTTACGCTTCTGGTGCAGTGAATGGAACTGGAGACAACCTGGGCGGACTGGTAGGTCTTGCCTATCGAAGTGGCGATAATGTATCAATACTCAACAGCTTCTGGGATGTTGAAACCACCGGCATCGGCGAAGCGGGTGACGACAACTTCGGTGCCACCGGGCTGACCTCCGCCGATATGCAACGAGCGGCCATTTTTGCCGACGCGGGATGGGATGAGAACGTCTGGTCATTAGGCGGCAACCGCGTCGCCGGTTACGGTCTTTCACGCCCCTACTTAACCAATGTCACCCGCGATGAAGATATTCCTGATCAAACTCTGCTGTTTGACGATGGCTTTGGCACGGAAGACCAACCCTTCACCCTCACCGACTGGCAGCAGCTGCAGAATATCAACCACAACGATGATGTGCTGACTGGCGGCTATTATTACGCCCTGGCGAATGATTTAGGTACAGACACCAGTGGCTACAATGAGCTGGCTAGCGCGACCGCCAATTCTGATAAGGGTTGGGAGCCGATAGGTAATAACTCCGATGCCTTCACTGGCCACCTTGATGGCGGCAATAATACGATCAGTGACTTTTTCACTGTGGCAAGTAACCGTGATGATATCGGGCTATTTGGAGTCGCGTCAGACGCCACCTTTCAACACTTAACCCTCAACAATCCTAACGTTCAAACCACTCACTACGGTTACCGAACCGCAGCCTTGGCAGGCCAGATTAATAACAGCACCCTGGATAATATTACTGTCCGTGGTGATCAGGCGGACATTTCAGGCTATGAAGCCGTAGGGGGATTGGTCGGAATGGCCATAAACTCTACGATTCGCAACAGTGAATCCAGCGTTAACATCACTGTCGATCCAAGCTCCTTTGACGCCGGTGGATTGGTTGGACACATCGATCTAACCACGATAGAAAATAGCTCAGCCAGTGGCAATGTAAGTGGCGGCGCGCATGTAGGTGGATTAGTCGGCTGGAGCATCGATAGCACTATTCGCAATTCACAGGCCACTGGAAACGTTACGATTCCTAATAATGCCAGCGAAGTGACACGGGGTTACGCGGGCGGCTTTGTCGGCCGAAACGAAGGCACCATTGAAAACGCCTCGGCCAGCGGTGATGTAACCGGGCTTGTTGGCGACGATTTCGCCGGTGACAGCCTGGGCGTAGGCAGTTTCGCCGGTGATAACTCGGGCACGCTGGACAATGTGGAAGCCAGCGGTACGGTGACCGTGAAAGACGCCACAGCAAATGAAACTGCCGTTGCCGACGGTCTTTTAGGGCGCAATTCCGGCCTGCTGGCGAACGGCCTGGCGGTCAACAGCAACACCGCCCACTGGCGGCAGAATTATGAATCATTCCTGATCACGGATCAGCCTTCCATTGGCACCGAGATTGCACCTGATGACATTCGTGGGCGATTGGATTCAGGGATCAACGTGGCCATCACCACCACTGGCAATGGTGGCAATATCAGCGCACAAGACCCGGTTGATCTCGGCGATGCCAGCGGGCATGACGCCGTGTTAACCCTTGACGCTGTCAAGGAAATTTCACTGGAGAGCCAGCAGGCCTTACGACTGGGTAATGTTTCGGCTGGCGATGCCATTGATATTGCCACCAGAGTTGGTGACCTGACCCTGACAGGTGATATCACAACGGCTGACACGTCGGACCAAGCGATAGTACTGAACGCTGGAGCCAGCCAGGAAGCAGGCACCGCCAGCGGCGGCGATATTGTTCACACCAATGGTGATCTCACGACGGGCAACAATGGACGCGCACTGCTCTACACCGGCAGCCTCTCGGGTAGCGAAGCCATTGCGGAGTTAGTTGAAACCGGGGATTTCCGCTACAACAGCAATGAAGCCACCAGCAACTTCACGGCAGCGCTGGATGCAGATGCACCGCGTCATCTGATCTACCGTGAACAGCCTGAAATTCTGGTCAGTGCCGACGGTAAAACCATCACCTACGGCGACAACGTGCCATCAGGTTATGACCTGCAAGACACGCGTGGGTTTGTTAACGATGACGACAAAAGCATCCTGGATGGCACCCCCAGCTGGTCGGTCGAAAGCGACCTTTCCAACGCTGGCTATCAAGTCGCGGGTGACCACCGCATTAACTATGTCGATGGCCTGACGAACCCGCTGGGCTACGCCATTGTTAACGACGTTGATCAAGCTGGCGCGCTCACCGTTGACCCTCTGATGCTGACCGCCACCGGGATTGCCGACACAAAATCCATCTACGGCGAAGAGCTCACACCAGGGGATGTGATGCTAGAGGGAGTGTTGGACGATGATCTGGCTGTGGCTGAGGCCACAGTGGCGAATGTCAGTTTGAGCTCTTCCAACAACGTCAATGTGGGTACTTACGATCAAACCGTCGATACCAACAGCCTGCATGGCGAGGATGCCTCCAATTATGCATTGGCTGAATTTACCCAGCCAAATAGCGCTGACGTCACTCCGCGCCAATTAACCGTCATCGCCAACAGTGGCACCACCACCTACGATGGCACCGAGCAAACCGTCACCGGCTTCAGCGCCACCGGGCTGGTGAGTGGTGAGGACGAAACCGTGCTCACCAACGTCAGCACCACCGGCGGTAGCGGCATCGATGCGGGCAGCTACGTTCATGCTATTGACGGCACCGCAAAAAACTACAACCTGAGCTTTGAAAACGGCAGCCTGACCAT
The DNA here is from genome assembly GCF_052983955.1 of Halomonas sp. LS-001. Lineage (NCBI taxonomy): Bacteria > Pseudomonadati > Pseudomonadota > Gammaproteobacteria > Oceanospirillales > Halomonadaceae > Halomonas > Halomonas sp. LS-001. The sequence continues at coordinate 901,144 of NZ_CM129816.1, read as the reverse complement.
CGACAAAGCCAATGCCACCGCTATCGCCAACAGCGACACCACCACCTACGATGGCACCGAACAGGCCGTCACCGGCTTCAGCGCCACCGGGCTGGTGAATGGTGAGGACGAAACCGTGCTTACCAACGTCAGCACCACGGGCGGCAGCGGCACCGATGCGGGCAGCTACGTTCATGCTATTGACGGCACCGCGAAAAACTACAACCTGAGCTTTGAAAACGGCAGCCTGACCATCGACAAAGCCGATGCCACCGTTATCGCCAACAGCGACACCACCACCTACGATGGCACCGAGCAGGCCGTTACCGGCTTCAGCGCCACCGGGCTGGTGAATGGTGAGAACGAGGCCGTGCTTACCAACGTCAGCACCACCGGCGGCAGTGGCATTGATGCGGGCAGCTATACCCATACCGCAGAGGGCAACGCAAAAAACTACAACCTGAGCTTTAAAGACGGCAGCCTGACCATCGACAAGGCTGATGCCACCGTTATCGCCAACAGTGACACCACCACCTACGATGGCACCGAGCAGGCCGTCACCGGCTTCAGCGCTACCGGGCTGGTGAAGGGTGAGGACGAAGCCGTGCTCACTAACGTCAGCACCACGGGCGGCAACGGCACCGATGCGGGCAGCTACGTTCATGCTATTGACGGCACCGCGAAAAACTACAACCTGAGCTTTGAAGACGGCAGCCTGACCATCGACAAGGCCAATGCCACCGTTATCGCCAACAGCGACACCACCACCTACGATGGCACCGAGCAGTCCGTTACCGGCTTCACCGCCACCGGGCTGGTGAAGGGTGAGGACGAAACCGTGCTCACCGACGTCAGCACCACCGGCGGCAGCGGCATCGATGCGGGCAGCTATACCCATACCGCAGAGGGCAACGCAAAAAACTACAACCTGAGCTTTGAAGACGGCAGCTTGACCATCGACAAAGCCCATGCGACCGTCATCGCCAACAGCGACACCACCACCTACGATGGCACCGAGCAGGCTGTCACCGGCTTCAGCGCTACCGGGCTGGTGAGTGGTGAGGACGAAGCCGTGCTCACTAACGTCAACACCACCGGCGGCAGCGGCATCGATGCGGGCAGCTATACCCATATCCCAGAGGGCACCGCGGAAAACTATAACCTGAGCTTTGAAAACGGCAGCCTGACCATCGACAAGGCCAATGCCACCGTTATCGCCAACAGCGACACCACCACCTACGATGGCACTGAGCAGGCCGTTACTGGTTTCAGCGCTACCGGGCTGGTGAGTGGTGAGGACGAGGCCGTGCTCACCAACGTCAGCACCACCGGCGGCAGCGGCACCGATGCGGGCAGCTACGTTCATGCTATTGACGGCACCGCGAAAAACTACAACCTCAGCTTTAAAGACGGCAGCCTGACCATCGACAAGGCCGATGCCATCGTCATCGCCAACAGCGACACCACCACCTACGATGGCACCGAGCAGGCCGTTACCGGCTTCAGTGCCACCGGGCTGGTGAAGGGTGAGGACGAAGCCGTGCTCACTAACGTCAGCACCACGGGCGGCAACGGCACCGATGCGGGCAGCTACGTTCATGCTATTGACGGCACCGCGAAAAACTACAACCTGAGCTTTGAAGACGGCAGCCTGACCATCGACAAGGCCAATGCCACCGTTATCGCCAACAGCGACACCACCACCTACAATGGCACCGAGCAGGCCGTCACCGGCTTCAGCGCCACCGGGCTGGTGAAGGGTGAAGACGAAACCGTGCTCACCGACGTCAGCACCACGGGCGGCAGCGGCACCGATGCGGGCAGCTACGTTCATGCTATTGACGGCACCGCGAAAAACTACAACCTGAGCTTTGAAGACGGCAGCCTGACCATCGACAAGGCCGATGCCATCGTCATCGCCAACAGCGACACCACCACTTACGATGGCACCGAGCAGGCCGTTACCGGCTTCACCGCCACCGGGCTGGTGAAGAGTGAGGACGAAGCCGTACTCACTAACGTCAGCACCACCGGCGGCAGCGGCACCGATGCGGGTAGCTATACCCACACCGCAGACGGCACCGCAAAAAACTACAATCTGAGCTTTGAAGACGGCAGCCTGACCATCGACCAGGCCAATGCCACCGTTATCGCCAACAGCGACACCACCACCTACGATGGCACCGAGCAGGCCGTTACCGGCTTCAGCGCCACCGGGCTGGTGAATGGTGAGGACGAAGCTGCGCTCACTAACGTCAGCACCACGGGCGGCAGCGGCACCGATGCGGGCAGCTACGTTCATGCTATTGACGGCACCGCGAAAAACTACAACCTGAGCTTTGAAGACGGCAGCCTGACCATCGACAAGGCCGATGCCATCGTTATCGCCAACAGCGACACCACCACTTACGATGGCACCGAGCAGGCCGTTACCGGCTTCAGCGCCACCGGGCTGGTGAAGAGTGAGGACGAAGCCGTACTCACTAACGTCAGCACCACCGGCGGCAGTGGCACCGATGCGGGCCGCTATACCCATATCGCAGAGGGCAACGCGAAAAACTACAACCTGAGCTTTAAAGACGGCAGCCTGACCATCGACAAGGCCAATGCCACCGTTATCGCCAACAGCGATACCACTACCTACGATGGCACCGAGCAAGCCGTCACAGGCTTCAGCGCTACCGGCCTGGTAAATGGTGAGGACGAAACCGTGCTCACCAACGTCAGCACCACGGGCGGCAGCGGCACCGATGCGGGCAGCTACGTTCATGCTATTGACGGCACCGCGAAAAACTACAACCTGAGCTTTGAAGACGGCAGCCTGACCATCGACAAAGCCAATGCCAGCGTTATCGCCAACAGCGACACCACCACCTACGATGGCACCGAGCAGGCCGTTACCGGCTTCACCGCCATCGGGCTGGTGAATGGTGAGGACGAAACCGTGCTCACCGACGTCAGCACCACGGGCGGCAGCGGCATCGATGCGGGCAGCTACGTTCATGCTATTGACGGCACCGCGAAAAACTACAATCTGAGCTTTGAAGACGGCAGCCTGACCATCGACAAAGCCAATGCCACCGTTATCGCCAACAGCGACACCACCACCTACGATGGCACCGAGCAGGCCGTCACCGGCTTCAGCGCCACCGGGCTGGTGAATGGTGAGGACGAAGCCGTGCTCACCAACGTCAGCACCACGGGCGGTAGTGGCATTGATGCGGGCAGCTATACCCATACCGCAGAGGGCAACGCAAAAAACTACAACCTGAGCTTTAAAGACGGCAGCCTGACCATTGACCCGCGTCCGATCACTGTCAGCGCCGATGATAAGGAGAAAGAGCAAGGCGAACCGGATCCTACGCTGACATTTTCTACCGGCTGTGGAAGCCTTACAGAAAGCTGTGGCTTGGTGCCTGATGACGAATTGGCGGGTAATCTATCGCGTCAACCGGGGGAAGACGCTGGAAACTACAACATTAATCAGGGCGATGTGGACGAAAATCGCAACCCCAACTACGCGATTGACTTTATGTCAGGCGAGCTAGCCATCGCGGCAGCCCCGATTCCTGAGCCAGAGCCCGAGCCGGAACCCGAACCTGAGCCCGAGCCAGAACCTGAGCCAGAGCCCGAGCCGGAACCCGAACCTGAGCCCGAGCCAGAACCTGAGCCTGAGCCTGAGCCCGAACCAGAACCAGAACCAGAACCAGAGCCCGAGCCAGAACCTGAGCCTGAGCCTGAGCCGGAACCCGAGCCTGAACCTGAGCCTGAGCCTGAGCCTGAGCCAGAACCCGAGCCTGAGCCTGAGCCTGAGCCGGAACCTGAGCCCGAGCCGGAACCGGAGCCCGAACCGGAGCCCGAGCCGGAACCTGAGCCCGAACCGGAACCAGAGCCGGAACCTGAGCCGGAACCCGAGCCCGAGCCTGAACCCGAGCCTGAACCCGAGCCCGAGCCCGAGCCGGAACCTGAGCCCGAACCGGAACCAGAGCCGGAACCTGAGCCGGAACCCGAGCCCGAGCCTGAACCCGAGCCTGAACCCGAGCCTGAACCCGAGCCTGAGCCCGAGCCGGAACCCGAGCCTGAACCTGAGCCCGAACCTGAACCCGAGCCGGAGCCCGAACCTGAGCCAGAGCCGGAGCCGGAGCCAGAACCCGAGCCGGAACCTGAACCCGAGCCGGAGCCGGAGCCGGAGCCTGAACCTGAGCCGGAACCTGAGCCCGAGCCTGAGCCTGAGCCCGAGCCTGAGCCGGAGCCGGAGCCTGAGCCAGAGCCCGAGCCTGAGCCTGAGCCGGAGCCGGAGCCGGAGCCAGAACCCGAGCCCGAGCCCGAGCCGGAGCCGGAGCCGGAGCCAGAACCCGAGCCCGAGCCCGAGCCGGAGCCCGAACCGGAGCCTGAACCTGAGCCGGAACCGGAGCCTGAGCCCGAGCCTGAACCTGAGCCGGAACCAGAACCCGAGCCCGAGCCCGAGCCGGAACCGGAGCCCGAGCCCGAACCTGAGCCTGAGCCCGAACCAGAACCAGAACCAGAACCAGAACCAGAGCCCGAGCCAGAACCTGAGCCGGAGCCGGAACCCGAGCCTGAACCTGAGCCTGAGCCAGAACCCGAGCCTGAGCCTGAGCCTGAGCCTGAGCCTGAGCCTGAGCCTGAGCCTGAGCCTGAGCCCGAGCCGGAACCCGAGCCCGAACCGGAGCCAGAACCTGAGCCCGAGCCTGAGCCTGAGCCCGAACCGGAGCCAGAGCCAGAACCTGAGCCGGAACCGGAGCCTGAGCCCGAGCCAGAGCCCGAGCCGGAACCTGAGCCCGAGCCGGAACCTGAGCCAGAGCCCGAGCCGGAACCTGAGCCCGAGCCAGAGCCGGAACCTGAGCCGGAACCTGAACCTGAGCCGGAACCTGAACCTGAACCCGAGCCGGAACCTGAGCCTAAGCCTGAGCCGGAGCCCGAGCCAGAGCCCGAGCCGGAACCTGAGCCCGAGCCGGAACCTGAGCCAGAGCCAGAGCCGGAACCTGAGCCGGAACCTGAACCTGAACCCGAGCCGGAACCTGAGCCTGAGCCTGAGCCAGAACCTGAGCCTGAACCCGAGCCTGAGCCCGAGCCTGAGCCCGAGCCGGAGCCGGAGCCCGAGCCCGAGCCGGAGCCGGAGCCCGAGCCGGAACCCGAGCCCGAGCCGGAACCTGAGCCGGAACCTGAGCCCGAACCTGAGCCTGAACCCGAGCCCGAGCCCGAGCCCGAGCCAGAGCCTGAACTGAACTCAAACATCGATGCGGTGATTAATCAGACCCGTCAGGGTGCATCATCAGACGCACCCGAAGGCGACATGAGTCGAGTCACTCCATTGACCGATGACACGGCAACGGTTGGCGGCGTCGAGATTATCAATCAAGGCATTAACACAGACCTGAATGACGACGATGAGGATGACAACTAATGCACTATGATCCACTGAACAAACGCTCACTCATCATGACGGCGGTGTGCCTGGTCAGCACACTCCCCTTGATCAGTCAGGCACAAACAGCGCCGGATGCAGGTCGTATTTTACGCGACACTTTACCGGATAATACCTATCAACCTCGCCGCTCTTCGATCAATATCAACCTACAGGGAGCACCACTGACCGAAGGCGATGCCGAGGGCCGGGAGGTGCGTATCAACGAGCTACTGATCAGTGGTAATCGTGTATATGACGATCCCACACTGCTAGCGCAGGTAAATCACCTGTTGGCTAAAGACCATGACATGGCAGGTTTGCGGGAAATAAGTAATCGTATCAGCCGTTTCTATCGTGAAAATGGCTACCCTTTTGCCCAGGCCCTTTTACCCAGACAGGACATCAGCCAGGGTTCTCTGGAAATCCGTGTTATGGAAGGCAATTACGGCGAAGTGGCGGTCACCGGGGATGATGAGTCACTAGCAGACAGCATGGCGCCTTATCTGTCAGACCTTCACTCTGGAGATGTTATTCAAGGCGACCAACTGGAGCGCATTGCGCTTTTGATGAGCGACTTGCCCGGCGTTAGTGTCACGCCGGTCATGCGGCCGGGTGAAGCATCCGGCACAGGCGACCTGATCACTGAAGTAGCTGCTGATAATCGGATACATAGCTATGTGGGTGTGGATAATTACGGTAGCCGCTCTTCTGGCGAGGGGCGCGTTACCGTCGGCGCTCAAGCTAACCGGGTTCTGAAAGTCGGCGACCAGGTCAGCCTGACAGCGCTCTACTCGGAAGAGGATTTATGGCTGGGGCAATTCTCCTACTCTCTTCCGGTAGGCTATCAGGGCTGGCGTGCCGAGGTTTCTTATGCGCGCACGGAATATGACCTGAAAGCCCCCTTCCGAGGCTTTACCGGCACGGCAGATACCAGCCGTTTCCAATTAAGCTATCCACTGGTGCGTCGACAGCAGACCAACCTGACCGCCTCTTTCGGGGTAGAATACACGGAATTGAACGATCGCTTCGAAGGTGAAAGCTATCAGAAGCGCTACGGGCACAGCTGGCCCCTGGCTCTTCAGTTTGATCATCGAGACGCGCTAGGCAAGGGTGGCGTCACCTTTGGGCAAGTGGGTCTCCAAAGTGGCCAGGTTAACAACCGAACAAACGAACAGGTGGAGGGACGTTATACCAAAGCGAATCTCAATCTTTCTCGCGTGCAAAACCTGGGTGGCAACTTCTCGCTGATGGCAAGCGGGGATATACAGTGGGCAGACTCGTCGCTGGATTCTTCCGAAAACATGAGCCTGGGCGGGGCACGTGGCGTCAGGGCCTACCCACAGGGAGAGGTTAGCGGTAGCCGGGTATGGCTCACCCAACTGGAAGTCCGCTATCAGGCGACACCTGAACTTTCACCCTATGTTTTCTATGATCACGGCGCTCGTCAGGCATTTAATGACGAAGCCAGTGAAACCCTGGCGGGCGGTGGCGCGGGGATACGCTTCTCGAGTGGCCATTGGACAATCAATACAGCGGTAGCCACTCAGACAACAGGTGATGCTGAGTCACAGGACGAGCAGAGAGACCCACGGTTTTGGTTGTCTGCTCGATATACCTTTTAATTAGAACGCTTTCTCCAGAGCAAAGCGTGGCTGAGTGCGGCCTTCTTTTGTCACGCTTTCGGTAAACATCTCCAACGGGCGCACCCACAGGCCGTACTCACCGTATAGCGCCCGATACACCACCAGCGGCTCTTCACTTTCGCTATGCTGAGCCGTGCCAAGCACTTCGTAAAGGGCGCCTTTGTAATGACGATAAATACCTGGGACGGGGACGGTCATGATGCGGCTCCTTGATCAAGAGTGGCGTGTCGAGCTAGCCGGGCCAGCACCCGCGATGCGGCGACAAACCCGAAAGTGCCCGTGACAAAGGTGGCGGCACCAAACCCCGAGGCGCAGTCCAGGCGAGTGGCCTCACCGTTCGCGGGTTTTTGCGCGCACACTTCACCGTCAGCACTCGGGTAGACCAGTTGCTCATCGGAATAGACGCATTCCACTGAAAAGCGCCGCTTAGGATTTCGCGAGAACCCATGGTCCCGGCGCAGGCGTGAGCGCACCTTGGCCAACAAGGGGTCCTGCTCGGTACGGGTCAAATCCGCTACCTGGATGCGTGTAGGGTCGCTTTGACCACCCGCAGCACCGGTCACGGTAATCGGAATCTTGCGACGCTTGCACCAGGCAATTAACGCCGCTTTGGCGATCACGCTGTCAATCGCATCCACCACATGGCTGGCGTCATAAGGGAGTCGTTCCGCCAGATTCGTTGGCGTTACAAAGGCGCTATCTGCCACGACCGTCATCTCAGGGGCAATCAACCGGCAGCGCTCTGCCAACACCTCCACCTTGGGGCGGCCAATGGTGCCATCCAGTGCGTGGAGCTGGCGGTTGACGTTAGACACGCACACATCATCCAGATCAATCAGCGTCAGCTGGCCAATACCGGAGCGTGCCAGCGCTTCCGCCGCCCAGCTGCCCACGCCTCCAACGCCCACCACCACCACATGGGCCGCGCGGAAAGCCTCCACTGCACGGCTACCATACAGGCGACGAATACCACCAAAACGCAATGAATAGTCCTGCTGAAATGAATCGTCCGACTCAGGTAGCGCCTGAGCCGATAGTTCTTGAGGCGATAGTTCTTGAGGCGATAGTTCTTGAGGCGATAGATCCTGAACCGACATTAAAGCTCCAGAGTGATCATCAGAAAACCGCACTAGGCGGAAGGTGCCGAGACGCGAGTCTCACTTAGCGGCGGTGTCCGCACGCTGTCTAACGGCAGATGCCCTGCCCAGCCAAGATGCTCAAACAGCGCCGTCATGGTGTCATCCAGCGCGCAACTCAGCTGGACGCGTTTATCCTGATGCGGGTGATCAAAGGCCAGCCAGGTCGACGCCAGCAACAGCCTTGGCGCCTCAAAACGTTCGGCAAAAAAACGGTTGTGAACACTTTTGCCGTGCTTGGCATCGCCAATGATCGGATAGCCGCGCCGGGAAAGATGGCGACGAATCTGATGGCGACGCCCCGTCAGTGGTCGCGCTTCTACCAGGGAGTAACGCGCCACCGGATAGCGGTCTACCTGCACAGGCAGCTCAACGCTATCCAGACGACGAATATCGGTCATGGCACGCATCGCAGGCATCTGCGCCTTAGGGCGCGTGCCATCTTCTTCGCGCAGCGGGTAGTCGAGACGTTCCTGTTCGGGCGCAATACCACGCACCACCGCCAGGTAGCGTTTTTCCACCTGGCGTTCAGAAAAGGATTCGCTTAGTCGTGCAGCAACCTCAGATGAGAAAGCAAACACCATCACGCCAGACGTCGGGCGGTCCAGACGATGCACCGGATAGACCCGCCGCCTCAGCTGGTCGCGCAGCCGCTGGAGAAGAAATTCCGTTTCTCCACGCGCCAGCGCCGAACGGTGCACCAGCAGCCCTGCTGGCTTATGAACCGCCACCAGATCATCATCCTGATAAATTAGCTTGAGTGGCAACATCATCGTCTCCGCCAACAATAAGCTGCCATTGTCGCGGCTTGGCAGGCGAATGTCATCCTGCAAACCGACGCAAAACCGTAAAACAAAACGGGCAGCCATTTGGCTGCCCGTTTTGCTGTTTCGTCTGTTGTGACAGTGCGAGTTATTATTCTTCGCCTGCCATCTGCATTTGGCGCTGCAGGTAATTCTGCATACCCACCTGCTCAATCAGCTTCAGCTCGGTTTCGATGTGGTCGATATGACCTTCTTCATCGGCGAGCAGGTCACGCAGCATGTCACGGGTCACGTAATCTTTAACGCTTTCGCAGTAAGTGATCGCTTCGATATAGTCGTTGCGACCGTCGTGCTCAATCTTCAGGTCAGATTCCAGCATCTCTTTCACGTTCTCGCCAATGTGCAGCTTGCCGAGATCCTGAAGGTTGGGAATGCCTTCCAGAAACAGAATGCGCTCGATGATTTTGTCAGCGTGCTGCATCTCTTCGATGGACTCATCGTATTCCCACTTGGCCAGCGCTTTCAGCCCCCAATCCTTGTACATCTTGGCATGCAGAAAATACTGGTTGATAGCAACTAATTCGTTACCCAGGGCAATATTGAGATGCTGGATAACTTTTGGATCACCTTTCATGACGTCACCTTTTATAAATGTGCAATTACGCTCATTAGAGTATAGGCCATAAAAGGGCTAACTCCTAACGATGCCAAGAGTATAACCAAGTTGATCAGAAACTCAAAAAAATCATGATGTTGGCAACGAAAACCCTAACAAGAGAGATTCGTATCACACCGCGTAAGCAAGGCCCATATTTGCCTCACAGCGCGCAACCTGAACCGCTTCACGGGTAACCGATTTGGCAACGCAAGCGCATTTGCCGCATTGGGTAGCACAGCCAGTGGCTTCGCGCACTTCCCGCCAGCTGCGCGCTCCGTCGCTAACCTGCTGGCGAATCTGATGATCGGTTACTCCCTTGCACACACATACGTACATGGCGACACCTCATAAAAGTCATGAGATGAATGTAAATGATTCGCATACAACTTATCAAGTGGAAATTATTGCATTTCTACCAAATTATTCTTTATTTTTATTTTTTCTATTTATAAACAACACATTGGTTATTTTTTAGGCAAAACCACCGTGCGGGTTCCAGACACAATATCCGGCCAGCTACGGCGTTCACCATCAAACAACACCCACCAGTAACCAAGCCCGAAAACCGCCAGCGACACCCAGGCGACCAGACAACGTACCACGCTCTGTCGCCAGCTAATCGACGTGCCTTCAAGGGTCTGCACGCGCAGTCGCCAGGCTTGCATCCCCAGCGTCATGCCGCCCCGAGTCCATGAATAAGCAAAAAAGACCATGGCGGAAAGCACCAGCAAAAGCCTAAGCGTAATCACCGACAGAAAAGACGTCCCGACCTCTTCGGCACCTTGGCCCACAACAAAGCGAAACAGCGCAACATGCGCCACTGTCACCGCAATCCAGATGGCAATGACCAGAAAGCCATCATAAAGCATCGCGCCCAAACGGCGCGCCAGGGGGGCAGGCCAGACACTATCAAGCTGATCAAAACGTCGTTGCGGCATGGTGTCTCTCGTATTGATGGGTTCGTTGATGGTTTAAAACGGGCTAGCCGTTACGGCGCAGAAAATAAATACCGACCAGTGCGCAGGCCAGCGTCGGGGCCAGTACTGCCCATACCGGCGAAAACCCGAACAATGTCGATGCGGGGGCTAACAGATCCTGGGTATATTTGAACAGAAGCCCTGTAATCACCCCATAAAAGACCCGCGTTCCGGCGGCTACGCTACGCAGCGGGCCGAAAATAAAGGAGGCAGCAATCAATACCAGCGAGGCCATGGTCAGTGGCATCAGCATTTTCTGCCAGAAATACAGCAAGGGTTGGTCCGCCTGTTGCCCCTGTGCACGCAGGAACTCCGCATAGGCATATAGCTCGCTTGGCGCCTGGCTGTCGATATCGCGAAGAAGACGCTCCAACTGCACTGGCGTCAGGTTGGTTTCCCAGCGCAGGGTCTCATGCTGCTCGGCTTCGGTAGAGTTTTCATTCAGCCGTGTCACCGCTACCTTTTCAAGCTGCCATTGATTGTTTTGCCAGCGCGCCCGCTGAGCATAGGAGACCTCAATCAACTGGCGTTCATCAAAGCGGTAACGCGTCAGGTCCAGCACCACGTTATCGGCACGAATGGCGCCAAACCGATACACACTGTCGTCTTCGATCTGCCAGCCGCTACGGCTGGTGAGCACTGCCCCTTCGCCCTGGCGCTTTTCCAGCTTCCAGGCTTCGGCAAACTGTTCGGTGCGGGGGCTGACGTATTCCGCCACCAGCAACACCACCACAATGACCAGCAGAACCGGCTTCATCACGCCCCAGACAATCCGCGCCAGCGAACGCCCGGAAGCACGCATCACGGTCAGTTCATTGCTGGACGCCATACTGCCAAGCCCGATCAGTGCGCCAATCAGCACCGCCACTGGCGCATACTGATAAAAGCGCCAGGGAGCACGCATCAGCAGATAAAACAGCACATCAAGCGCCGTATAGCCTTGCTGTACATCACCCAGATCATCAATGTAGGCAATGGTAATATCCAGCCCCAGCAACACGATCTGCACCACCACAATGGCGACCAGCACGTTGCGGGCAATGTATCGATCCAGGCGGTCCAACACCATTAGCGCATCCCCTTACGTTGTGAATGCCACAGCAGCAAAAGCCCAAGCAAAAGAAACAGCCCGTGTACCGGCCAGACACCCAATCCGGCAGACCAGCTTCCGCTGCCAATGGCATCCACGGCGGCCAGTAGCAGACTGAGATAAGCGACATACAGAAATACCGCTGGCAGCAGCTTGGCAAAGCGCCCCTGGCGAGGATTGACCCGGGAAAGCGGCTGAGCCATCAGAGCAAGAATAAACACCATCAGAGGCAAGCCGGCACGCCACTGCCACTGCGCCTGAGCACGTGGATCAGCGTTAGCCAGAAGCGCAGAGGTCGATGCATATTCGAGTGATTCAACCGCTTCAGTCTGTCCTCCAGCACCAAGGCGTAATGTATAGCGCTCGAACATGAGTTTTTCCGCCGCAAAGGAACCTGGCGTTACGCCATAGCGCTCACCATCCTCCAGGACCAAAAAGCGGCTGCCGGTATCCTCGCGCAACTCCTGAAACCCCTTGGCGGCTCGGGTGACATAGTTGTGTTCCTTCTCGGCAGGGTTACCCATCTCGTTAACGAAGACATTTTCCATCTGGGTCCCATCGCTGGAAAACCCACTGATATAGGCCGTGCGCCCCTGACCGAATTCCTGAAAGCGTCCTGGCGCCAGTACCGAAACATCCAGGCGGCTGCGCTGTTCTTCGAGCATGGTTTCGGTATTAAAGGCGCCAAGCGGCGTCAGCCACAGGCTACAGAGGCCAACCAGCGCAGCCACTACGACCGCTGGCATCAGGGTCACTTTTAATAATCGCGTAGGGCTCACGCCGCAAGCGACCATCACGGTGATCTCGCTATTCATATATAACTGGCCATAAGCCACCAGAATACCGAGGAAAAAAGCCAGCGGCAGAATCAGTTCCATAAACCCCGGCAGATGAAAAAGCATCAAATTGCCAAGAATCGTTAACGGGATATTGCCTTCAGCAGCACTGGAAAAATACCGGATAAAGCGGCTACCCATGATGACCAGCAGCAGAATACCGGCCACCGCTGTCATGGTCAGCAACACTTCGCGGGTCAAATAGCGAAATAAAATCAACGCGTTCTCCAGCCAATCGTGCAGGATGCCATGCAATGCACCCAAGGCTTGGGTACACTAAGTCTTGAACACACTAAGTCTTGGGTACATTAAGTGCAGAGGGCACAATAACAGCTTACTCTGTAGGCATTATCCCGAATCCTTCGATGCTTGTCTTGTTGGAGACGTCATGGAATTTTCCGTTCAGACAGCCAATCCGGCGAAAGCCGAAACCGCCTGTCTTGTTGTACCGGTATTTAAAGATAGCGCACTGCTTCCCGCCGTCGCAAAACTCGACGACGCCAGCGAGCGGTTAATCAGCCAGCTTGTCGAAAGCGGTGACTTTGATGCCGCCCTGGGCAGCACCTTGATGCTGCCTTTTGCCCCTGGGCTCGGCACAGAGCGTTTGCTCATGGTGGGGCTTGGGCCACGCGATAAGTGTCAGGATGCCGCTTTCCTGAAAGCGCTGGACGCCGCCGCTGATGCGCTGATCAAACTGCCCATCGACGAAGCCTGCCTGGCCTTCACCGATGTGCCGCTGGGAGATCGCGATAACGCCTGGAAAGCACGCAAGATCATGGAAGCGGGAGAGCGCGCACTTTACCGCTTTGATACGTTTAAATCACAACCGGCACCGCGCTCAACCCTGCAGCATTTCACGTTATTGCTTAGCGACGCCGATGACGTCGAGCCGGTCAAGCAAGGTGCCCGTATTGGTGTCGCCATTGGTCAAGGCATCAACACCGCGCGTACTCTTGGCAACCTGCCTGGCAATGTCTGCACGCCGCGCTATCTGGCCGAACAGGCCGAGCAGCTGGCCAAAGACTCCCAGGGCAGCCTGACCACCGAGATTCTCGACGAAGACGCCCTGGAAGCCCTCGGCGCTCATTCACTGCTGTCGGTGGGCCGTGGCAGCCGCGAACCATCGCGTTTGATTGTCATGCGTTACCAGGGCGCTGAAGACGCGGCAGATGCGCCTCATGTGCTGGTGGGCAAAGGCATTACCTTCGATACCGGCGGCATTTCGCTCAAGCCCGGCGAAGGCATGGATGAAATGAAATTCGACATGTGCGGTGCCGCCAGCGTCTTCGGCACGGTTCATGCCCTGCTTGCCATCAAGCCGAAACTCAACCTGGTATTTATCGTGGCGGCGGCAGAAAACATGCCGGACGGTGCGGCCACCAAACCAGGCGATATCCTCAAGACCCTCAAAGGGCTGACGGTTGAAGTGCTCAACACCGATGCCGAAGGTCGCCTGGTACTGTGTGATGCCCTCACCTACGCAGAACGCTTCGAGCCCGCCAGCGTCGTGGATATCGCGACCCTCACCGGCGCCTGCATTATTGGCCTGGGGCATCATGCCACCGGGTTGCTCTCCAATGACGATGACCTGGCGCTGGACCTTCTGGATGCCGGTGAAGCCGCCTGGGATCGCGCCTGGCATCTGCCGCTCTGGGATGAGTATCAGGAACAGCTCGACTCCAACTTCGCCGATATGGCCAATATTGGCGGTCGGCCCGCAGGCACCATTACTGCTGCGTGTTTTCTGTCGCGCTTTGCCGACCACTTCCCCTGGGCACACCTGGATATCGCCGGTACCGCCTGGCATTCCGGCAAGCAGAAAGGTGCTACGGGCCGCCCCGTTGGTCTGCTGACGCAATACCTGCTGGATCGTGAAACCGATGTTCAAGTAGAAAATAGCGACGACTAACTTCACAATCAGGCGCTAAACGGTTGCCTTTCTCCAGCGCAACCGTTACATCTTGAGGCAGTGATATGTCGTGTGCGCACCGGACCTTCCGGTGCGCGCGTTTGTTTAACAAGATCAAAAACATTTTTTGACGCAATCTGTGGAGAATCATCGTGTCCACCGACCATTTTAGCCTACTGCCGTCCAATCACCCGACGGCAGACGACATCCGCGAAAGCGTCCTGCAGAATCCGGGGTTTGGCAGCCATTTCACCGACCATATGGCGCATGTGCGCTGGACCCTCGATGACGGCTGGCACGCCCATGAAGTTCGCCCTTATGGCCCGCTGACGCTGGACCCGGCGGCTTCCGTATTGCATTACGGCCAGGAAATTTTCGAAGGCATCAAGGCCTACCGTCATGCCGACGGTTCGGTATGGACTTTTCGCCCGGAAAAAAACGCCGAGCGCTTTCGCCGCAGTGCCCGCCGTCTGGCGCTGCCGGAGCTATCCGACGAAGATTTTATCGGCTCGCTGAAAGCCCTGCTCGCGCAGGATCATGTCTGGGTACCCACGCCCGCCAGTGATTCAGACGAATGCAGCCTCTACCTGCGCCCCTTCATGATTGCGTCGGAAGCTTTCCTGGGGGTGCGTCCCGCTCACGAGGTCGATTATTACGTGATTGCCTCACCGGCGGCGGCCTACTTCAAGGGCGGCATTGATCCGGTATCCATCTGGCTGTCGACTCATTACAATCGCGCGGCTCCGGGCGGCACCGGTTTTGCCAAATGCGGTGGCAACTATGCCGCTTCACTGGCCGCACAGAAAGAAGCCTCAGCCAACGGTTGCAGCCAGGTGGCCTTCCTGGATGCGGCGGAAGGCAAATGGATCGAAGAACTCGGCGGCATGAACCTGTTCTTCGTGTTCAAGGATGGCCGTGTGGTGACGCCGCGCCTGACTGACACCATTCTTGAAGGGGTAACGCGCAACTCGGTACTTACCCTGGCCAAGGACGAAGGCCTGACACCGGAAGAGCGCCCTATCAGCATCGATGAGTGGCGTGAAGGGGCGGCTTCCGGTGAGATCACCGAAGTCTTCGCCTGCGGCACGGCCGCGGTTATCACGCCGGTGGGCGAACTGGTCACGGAAAACGAGCGTATTCGCCTGACCGCTGGCGGCGACAACGAGGTTGCCAAACGCATTCGCACCAAGCTGCTGGACCTTCAGTACGGCCGCAGCGAAGACAAATACGGCTGGCTCACCCGGCTGGTCTGACCCCCGAAACGGCCTGCCGCCTCATACATACCACAGAGGCGGCAGGCGCTGGAACCGCCTATGGCCCGCATCGATTTCTATATCCTGCCAGACACTACCCTGGACGCCCGCCTGCAGTTCGCCTGCAAGTTAGCGGAAACCATCTGGCGCAAAGGCTACCGGCTGCACCTTCACTGCGAAGACGAAGCCCTGGCCAGGCAGGCCGATGACGCCCTGTGGAATTTTCGCCCCGACGCTTACCTGCCCCACGCCCTGGAAGACAGCGACCTGGCCGCCCAGGTGCCGGTCACGCTCGGCTGGAAGGCACTCCCTGCCCCGCACGAATCTACGGCACTGCTAAACCTGCACCCGGAAATCCCCGATGGCTTTGACGCCTACGCCCGCGTGGCCGAAATCATCAACCAGCACCAGCATGTACTGATCGCCAAACGCGCCTGCTGGAAACGCTACAAGGAAATGGGCCACGAGGTCGTGCCGCATCAACTGGGGTGAAGAGCAAGGAAGCATAACCATGGATCAGAGCGAACTGCTGAAAATACTCACCCGCGGCGAAGATAGCCGCCACCAATTCAAGCGCGATGCCACCAACGCAGATGGTCTTGCGGCTGAACTGGCTGCCTTTGCCAACAGTGGCGGCGGCTGGCTATTTCTGGGCGTTAATGATGACGGCTCGATTGCGGGGCTGGATGGCGCGGCAGTGCGGCGGCTGAACCAGCTGCTGAGCAACGCCGCTTCCCAGCATGTGCGCCCACCAGTGCATCCGCTTACCGAGAATGTGCAGACGGACCAGGGCATCGTGATAGCGATGGAGGTGCCTGATGGCTTAGCCAAACCGTATCTCGATAATCAAGGCCGCATCTGGGTGAAACAAGGCTCTGATAAGCGGCATGTCACATCCCGAGAAGAGATGCAGCGCATGTTCCAACGCTCTGGGCTGGTGTATGCCGATATAGTGCCGGTAGCAGGCACCTCGGTGGAGGATATCGACGACAAGGCATTTATCACCTACTTCAATCGTCGTTATGGTGAGGCCAGCGAATACGCCGGTCTGACACGAGAGCAGTTGCTGCAGAACCTAGGGTTGGGCGATGGTCAGGAATTGAATCTGGCAGGATTGATGCTGTTTGGTCGCACCCCCCAGCGTTGGCGCCCTGCTTTTGAAATAAAGGCAGTGGCCTTTCCCGGCACTGCCCTGCACGATACTCGTTACCTCGACAGCGAAGACATCAAAGGCTCTCTGCTGGAGCAGTTCCGGAGCGCCTTCGCGTTTATCAAGCGCAACCTGCACCATGTTCAGCACGGGCGCAATTTCAACACTCTTGGCGAGCTGGAGATTCCCGAAACAGCGCTGGAAGAGCTGCTGGTCAATGCCTTGATCCACCGAGACAGCGCCTCTATCCGCCTGATGGTGTTTGCTGACAGGGTGGAAATCGTCAGCCCTGGTCATTTGCCGGATAGCCTAACCCCAGAGGACATTAGCCGGGGAAAATCCATTCGCCGCAATCCAACGCTCACTGAGCATGCGTCCCACATTCTGCCTTATCGCGGCATGGGCAGTGGCATTCCACGCGCACTTAAGGCATGGCACCAAGTTGACTTGGTGAATGATGCTTCGGGCAATCAATTCAGTGCTATCACCTGGCGCCCAAAGTCGGAGTGGGGATCTGAGGCAAGCACCCTACAAGTCACCGACCAAGTCACCGACCAAGTCACCGACCAAGTCAGCAAGGAAGTATGCCGCCTGCTTGAATCCTTGAAGGGAGAAATGACGCGGGCCGAGCTACAGGCTGTTTTGGGTCTAAAACATCAGCCCCATTTCAGAAAAGCCTACCTGAAACCGGCACTGGACGCCGGCTTGATTGTTCAAACGATCCCGGAAAAGCCAAATAGCCGCTTGCAAAAATACCGCTTAACAGATGTCGGTAAAGCCTGGATAGAAAATCGATGAAAGCAGACTTGGTATGAGCAGGCTATTTAAAACATGGCTTGCACTGTTCCTCGCTGTCACGTTGTCGGCCTGCTCGACGCTGGATGAGGAAAAGACACCTGGCGTTACCGGGCTAAGCGAACAGGATCAGTATGCGCTGGAGGTCGGGCGCAAGGTCATCCGCATTCAAACGGCGCTGGAGAACCCAGAACGGCCAGCGTCCATGGAAGCCGTCAAAGCGTTGGGGCTGGATTCCCGGCACTATGTGAAGGTCAGAGGCTGGCTGATACAGGAACTGCACTCAGCGCAAAGCTGGCAAGAGACGTCCACTTACCAGACCTCACCCGCCTATAAAGACACCACTGATCAAAGAATTAGCGCTTTGCGCCGTATGATACGCGCCATTGACCTGGAGTAGCCCCTTTATGCTCACTCGCCATCCGCTTGTGACCATCGTCATTGCTCAGTTATTCGGCACCTCGCTGTGGTTTAGTGTCAACGGCGTTGGTCCTGCCCTGCAGCAGGCCGCGGGGCTAAGCGATGCCGATTTAGGGTTTTTGACCATGGCCGTTCAGGCAGGCTTTATCAGCGGCACCCTGGCAATCGCGACCAGTGGGTTAGCCGACCGTGTTCGCGCCAGCCAGTTATTTGCCACCGCCGCCGTTTGCGGTGCCTTGATCAATGCGGCGTTTATTTTCAGCCTGGAAAGCCTGTCAGTGGCCATCCTGTTGCGTTTTTTGACCGGGCTGTGCCTGGCAGGCATCTATCCGCTGGGCATGAAACTGGTGGTGAGCTGGACGCCTCATCAGGCCGGGGCTGCTCTGGGTTGGTTGGTGGGTATGCTAACGCTGGGCACGGCGTCGCCGCATCTGCTGCGCGGCATCACGTTGGCCATGCCCTGGCAGACGCCGCTATTGCTGGCCTCATCCCTTGCCCTGGTCGCGGCTATCATGATTTATCGCCTCGGCGTTGGCCCGCACCTTCCCACCACGCCCAAGGGGTATCGCCCCTGGGCCGGTATTGCGGCTTTCCAGCGTTGCGACTTTCGTGCGGCAGCACTGGGGTACTTTGGCCACTGCTGGGAGCTTTATGCGTTCTGGACGCTGACGCCCTTTCTTGTTGCCCGCGAGCTTAGCCGGTTAGGGGCATCGGCAGATAACGTGGCCTGGCTGAGCTTCATGATCATTGCCATCGGTATGCCGGGCTGTGTGCTGGCTGGCTATGCCAGTCGGCAATGGGGTAGCGCCCGTGTGGCGTTTGTCGCACTGGCCACGTCAGGCACGCTATGTCTGCTCTACCCGTTATTGCACGCTGCACCCGCTTATTGTCTGCTTCTCCTGCTGCTTGTATGGGGCTTTAGTGTCATCGCCGACTCGGGGCAGTTTTCTGCCCTTGCGTCAGCCTCAGCGCCCAGCGACCGTCTGGGGGCGTCGCTGGCGATGATGAACGCCATTGGCTTTGGCTTGACGATTCCCGCCATTGCCCTGGTGACGTCATTGTGGAGCACCCAGCAGCTGGCCGTTCTCTGGTGGCTATTGCCTGGCCCACTGCTCGGCTTGCTGGCAATGCGTCGGCTTACCGTCAGGGCCTGACGTCATCGCCTGTGACGCGCTATACTAGGCACCATTTTGCGAACCCAATCAATGCATTCGCTGTCCGGCAACGCTGGGCACCGCCGCTGTGAGCTAATCCATGGAAAAGACCTACCAACCCGAACAGATCGAAACCCGCTGGTACGAACGCTGGGAAGCCGATAATCGCTTTGCCCCTTCCGGCCAGGGCGAGCCCTTCTCCATCATGATTCCGCCGCCTAATGTGACCGGTAGCCTGCACATGGGACACGCCTTCCAAGACACCATTATGGATACCCTGGTTCGCTGGAAGCGTATGCAGGGCAACAATACCTTATGGCAGGTAGGCACCGACCACGCCGGTATCGCCACCCAGATGCTGGTGGAACGCAAGGTGGCTGCTGAAGAAGGCAAGACGCGCCATGAGCTGGGCCGCGATGCGTTTATCGACAAGGTCTGGGAATGGAAGGAAGAGTCCGGTGGCCAAATCACCCGCCAGCTGCGCCGCATGGGCGCCAGCGTGGACTGGAGCCGTGAACGCTTCACCATGGATGAGGGGTTCTACAAAGCCGTTCAGGAAGTTTTCGTGCGCATGCACGAAGACAAACTGATTTACCGTGGCAAGCGGCTGGTGAACTGGGACCCAACCCTGCACACCGCGATTTCCGATCTGGAAGTGGAGAACAAGGAGCAGCAAGGCAGCTTCTGGCATTTCCGCTACCCGCTGGCCGATGGCGTTAAAACCGCTGATGGTAAAGATTATCTGGTCGTGGCCACCACGCGCCCTGAAACGCTTCTGGGTGATACCGGCGTGGCCGTCAACCCGGAAGATGCGCGCTATGCCTCGCTGGTCGGCAAGTTTGTTGATCTGCCGCTCGTTGGCCGCCGGATTCCTATTGTGGCTGACGAACACGCCGATATGGAAAAAGGCTCCGGCTGCGTCAAAATCACCCCCGCTCACGATTTCAATGACTACGAAGTCGGCAAGCGCCAGAACCACCTGCTGATCAACGTGTTCAGCAAGGACGCAACCATCCTTGAGCACGCGGAAATCTTCGACCTCAAAGGTCAGCCGCAACCTGACGAAGACGCCACCTTACCTGCCAAATACGCAGGGCTTGACCGCTTTGAAGCGCGCAAACAGATCGTCGCTGACGTGGACGCTCTGGGCCTGCTGGAACAGGTGGAAACCATCAACAACACCATGCCCTATGGCGACCGTTCAGGCGATGTAATTGAGCCGCTGCTGACCGACCAGTGGTTTGTGGCAGTGGAAAGCCTCGCCAAGCCAGCGATTGAAGCGGTGGAAAACGGCGATATCCAGTTTGTGCCGAAGAACTACGAAAACATGTACTTCGCCTGGATGCGCGACCTCCAGGACTGGTGCATTTCACGCCAGCTATGGTGGGGCCATCGCATTCCCGCCTGGTACGACGCCGAGGGCAATGTCTACGTTGCCCGCAGCGAAGAGGAAGCTCGCGAGAAGCACGGCTTGAGTGCGGACGTCACGCTAACGCAAGACGAAGATGTCCTCGATACCTGGTTCAGCTCGGGCCTGTGGACCTTCGGCACCCTGGGCTGGCCGGAACAGACACCGGAACTGGAAACCTTCCACCCTTCCAGTGTGTTGGTGACCGGTTTTGACATCATCTTCTTCTGGGTCGCCCGGATGATCATGATGACGCTGAAGTTCACTGGCGAAGTCCCGTTCAAAACCGTTTACGTACACGGCCTGGTGCGCGACGGCCAGGGGCAGAAAATGTCCAAGTCGAAGGGCAATGTGCTTGACCCAATCGATCTGATTGACGGCATTACGCTGGACGCGCTGTTGGAAAAACGTACCGGCAACATGATGCAGCCCCAGAAAGCCAAGGCCATTGCCAAAGCCACCAGGGACGAGTTCAAGGATGGCATTGAGGCGCATGGCACCGATGCGCTGCGCTTCACCTTCCTTTCCCAGGCCACCACCGGTCGCGATATCAAATTTGATATGAACCGCCTGGATGGCTATCGCAACTTCTGCAACAAGTTGTGGAATGCCTCACGCTACGTGCTGATGAACGCGGAAGGCGAGGACTGTGGCGCCGACAATGATGACATCGAGCTTTCTCTGGCGGACCGTTGGATTATTTCCCAGCTGCAGAAAACCGAAGTCCAGGTCACCAAGGCGATGGATGAGTATCGCTTCGACCATGCTTCCCAGGCGCTGTATGAGTTCGTCTGGAATGAATACTGCGACTGGTATCTGGAACTTTCCAAACCGGTATTGTGGGACGAAAATGCCAGTGCCGAGGCAAAAAGAGGAACGCGCCGCACTCTGGTACGCGTTCTCGAAGTCATTCTGCGCCTCGCCCACCCGATGATGCCGTACATCTCTGAAGAGATCTGGCAGCGCGTGGCACCGCTGGCAGGTACGCATCGCGGTGATAGCGCTTCGATCATGAACCAGCCCTGGCCGCAGGCAGACGAAAGCAAAATTGACGAGCAGGCTACCCGGGATATCGAATGGCTGAAAGGCGTGATTATCGCCGTGCGTAATATCCGCGCCGAGATGAACATCGCCCCCGGTAAGCCGCTGGATGTTCTTCTAACCAAAGGCAAGCCGGAAGATGCCCAGCGCCTGGAAAGCAACCGCCACTTCCTGGCCAAGCTGGCCAAGCTGGAAAGCGCCACCTGGCTGGCCAACCCGGATGATGCGCCCCTTTCAGCTACGCAGCTGGTCGGCGATATGGAAGTGCTGGTGCCCATGGCCGATCTGATCGACAAAGACACCGAACTCAAGCGCCTGGCCAAGGAAATTGAAAAACAGGACAAGCTGATCGGTGGCATCGAGAAGAAGCTTGGCAACGAAGGCTTTATCGCCAAGGCCCCGGAAGCCGTCGTGGAAAAAGAACGCGGTAAACTCGCCGAATTCCAGGCCGCCAAAAAGCTGCTTGAAGAGCAACAGGCGAAGATTGCGTCGCTCTAGTTCTTGACCACTATAACTGCCAGCCTCGCGTTGGCACTTGAAGGTTAAAACCAGAACGGCACCAAAAGGTGCCGTTTTAGTGTTTGAGCCACGCTAAGTATCAGCATCAGGTGAGACGCTTACGGGTCATGGTATGCATGTCGGCATTTGCGAGCACAAAGGCTGGCGGTTTATCTTCAGCACTAAATGCCGTTTCAACCATTGCGGCTGCCACGCACTGAGTGGCAATCGGGCGTACGGAGCCGGGTAACAAGGATGCAATCGGCGTCAGTAATGACGATGCCATTTTTTCCATGAACCGCCCATCATCCGGTCGTCCAAGCAGCAGCGAGGGTCGAGCAAAGAATACGCTGGGTAACGCGAGCCCTTGAATATCCCGTTCCACCTCACCTTTAACGCGGTTATACAAACTGGCTGAACGCACATTCGCGCCCAATGCAGTCACAACCCCTAACCGTTTGACGCCCGCAAACTGACACGCACGCGCAAACGCCAGCACCCGATCATGATCAATATGACGAAACGCGACTTCACTGCCCGCCTGTTTTTTCGTGGTGCCGAGTGCAATAAAGGCCACGCTTCCTTTAGGCATTAAAGGCTTTGCCCGCTCTTCCAGGGCTTCAATATCAACGACCTGAACACTGATTTTCGTGGTGACAGCCTTTAGGAACGCTTGCGTCGTGTCTAATTCACGGCGCGACAGCACGATGACACGGGCAATCTCTTCACGCTGGGTTAACCGGGTGACCAGCTGCGACCCAACCGCCCCTGTTCCACCAAGTACGATAGCCGTATCAAACATATCTGCCTGCTCCTGGGCGCTATAGCGGAAAGAATGGGGATAAAAAATAGGGAAAAGACCGACCAACTTACTCCTGGCGCTGAGATTCCTCAATCAGCCATTGGCGAAACTGGCGGGCGATCGGTCGCTCAAGGTCTGAACCGGTACTGACCACATAGTAAGCGGGCTCACAATGAAGCGGCGCTTCTACCAGCACCGCCAACTTTCCGGCGGATAGTTCTGCCTGATGCAGCTCACGGCTGCCAAGCAGCACGCCCTGTCCGGCAATTGCGGCTTCCAGCGCCAGCAAGCCGTTGCCAAAGCGCAATTCCTTGAGCGTGTTGGGAGGGCTCCCCTGGGCGCTGAACCAGGCTTTCCACCCACAGGGAACATCAAAACGTGTCAGGGTGCTGTCACACAGTAACTGCTGTTTTTCCAGCCTTTCGATACCCTGCAGTGCGTCGCCCAGGTCGGGAGTCCCCATGGGCACCAGTTCAAGCCCCATCAGGCGCTGAGGGTCAAGATCAGCGTAGTTGCCGTAGCCCAGGCGCACTGATACATCGATACCGGCACGCTTGAGCTCCGTCACGCCGAAGGTGTTATCCGGGGTTCTATCCACACTGTGAAGGCTTGCCTGCAAGCGCACTTCGGCATCCGGGCACAGGGCATAAAATCGATGCAGGCGCGGCACAATCCACTTGGTAGCAAACAGAGGTTCCGCGCACACGGTGACCACCAACCGCTCTTCCCCATAGGCGCGAATCTGCTCGACCGCCCGCTCCAGCGCTTGGAAGCCATCATCCAGCGCAGGCAGCGCCGCGCGTGCCGCCGGTGTCAGGCTGACCCGTCGGTGATGGCGGATAAATAACTCCACCCCCAGGTAGTCTTCCAGCGCCTTGACCTGGTGGCTGATCGCCGCCGGAGTCACATTAAGTTCACTGGCGGCAGCGGCGAAACTTTTGGTTCTGGCGGCCACTGCAAAGTAAGACAGGGCCGTCAGGGAAGGCAGTCTCAACGCCATGTCAGGTCGAGGACGTTTCGGCCAGCTTTTGGCGCAGCTCAAACTTCTGGATTTTACCGGTTGCGGTGGTCGGCAACGATCCAAAGACAATCTTCTTGGGCACTTTGAAATGGCTGATCCGTTCGCGACAGAAGCTGATCAAATCGCTTTCCGTCAGCTCACTGCCCTGGCGCAGCTGGACAAAGGCGGCGGGCACTTCTCCCCATTTTTCATTCGCCATGGCAACAACAGCGACAAATTCAACCTCCGGGTGGCGCTGCACAATGTCTTCTACCTCCAGCGAGGAGATATTTTCGCCGCCCGAGATAATCACATCCTTTAAGCGGTCACGAATCTTGATATAGCCATCCGGTTCCACGACGCCAAGATCACCGGAGTGAAACCAGCCACCGGAAAATGCTTCGCGGGTGGCCTTTTCATTGCGCAGGTAGCCCTTCATGACAATATTGCCACGGAACATGATCTCGCCGATGGTTTGCCCATCCGCAGGTACCGGCTCCAGCGTTTGTGAGTCGAGCACCGCCATGCCTTCCTGCAATGGGTATGCCACGCCCTGGCGGCCATTCAGGCGCACCCGCTCTTCCAGCGAACATTGCGCCCATTCATCCTGTTTCACGCACACCGACGCTGGGCCATAGGTTTCTGTCAGGCCGTAAACATGGGTCAGTTCAATGCCGATTTTTTCCATCCGCTCAAGAACCGACGCCGGTGGTGCCGCACCGGCAATCAGGCCGTAAACCTGATGCTCGATGGGCGTTTGAGCTGCCATGGCCGCATCGGCAATCATGGTGTGAACAATCGGTGCGCCACAGTAATGGGTGATGCCGTGCTGGCCGATCAGCGTCAGAATATGTTCCGGGTCCACGCGGCGCAGGCAGACACTGGTGCCGCCGATAGCGGCAAGTGTCCAGGGGAAGCACCAGCCGTTACAGTGAAACATCGGCAAGGTCCACAGGTAGACCACGTTTGCGGGCAAGGTCCAGGACAGCACGTTACTGACCGCGTTCAGATAAGCACCACGGTGATGACTGACCACGCCTTTGGGGTTGCCCGTTGTGCCCGACGTATAGCCCAGCGCAATGGCATCCCACTCGTCAGCGGGTAATGACCAGCCTTCCCATGCGGGCTGATCGGTCAGCAGGGCGTCGTATTCCAGATCGCCCAGCCAGCGCTCATCGCCCTGGCTCGGGTCTGATACGTTGATTACCTTGGGCTCTGGTCCTTCCAGGCGCGCCAGGGCTTTCTCAACCACATCAGCGTACTCGGGATCGACCAGCAGCAGGCGCGAACGGCTGTGTTCAAGAATAAAGGCAACGGCTTCCGGGTCCAGGCGAGTGTTGATCGCATTCAGCACCGCGCCGACCATGGGAATACCAAAATGCGCTTCGTACATGGCGGGCACATTGGGCAACATGACGGCCACCGTATCCCCTTTCTGGATGCCCAGTTGGGTCAACAGGGCGGCCAGCTGACAACAGCGGTGATAGGTCTGGCGCCAGCTATAACGCGCATCGTTATAGATCAGCGCCGTTCTATCGGGATAGACAGCGGCCGCACGGCGAATAAAGCTCAGAGGGGAAAGCGGAACGTGATTGGCCTCCGTTTTCTCCAGCGCCTCGTTGAAGTGGCAAATATCACTCATCATCTTATCCCTTTTGTTGTCAGCCGAGCGGGCCGTTAACCGACCTTCACCTACTGGCGTTAGCCTTTTATCAGTGGATTATCAGTGGCCGGGTTGCTGCCAAACGGGTTGGCGCTTGGTCAGAAAGGCATCGACGCCTTCCTGCGCATCCGGGTTCATCATATTATCGGCCATCACGGTGCCCGCAAAATCATAGGCATCCGCCAGGCTCATCTGGCGCTGGGAATGAAACATGGATTTTCCGTAGCGCACAGCGGCAGGGCTTTTACTCAGAATCTGCGCGACTTTTTCGGCCACTACAGCATCCAATTCGGCATCGTCACTGACGTCACTCACCAGCCCCCATTCAAGCGCAGTATCAGCGTCAATAAACTCCCCTGAGACCAGCATATTGAATGCCCGCTTGGCGGAGATACTACGCGATAACGCCACCGCAGGCGTCGAACAGAACAGCCCGACATTAATGCCCGATACCGCAAAGCTGGCGGAGCGCGAGGCAATCGCCAGATCGCAGCTGGCCACCAACTGACACCCTGCGGCCGTCGCCATCCCATGCACTTTGGCGATCACTGGAACCGGTAACCCGACAACACTCTGCATGACCCGGCTGCATTGGCGAAACAGGCTCTGATAGTACGCCTGACCAGGGTTGGCGTGCATTTCTTTCAGGTCGTGACCGGCACAGAACCCGCGCCCGTTGCCAGCAATCACCACACAGCGCACGGTCGGGTCGGCAGCGATCGCTTCCAGCTCGTGCTGCAGGGCCGATAGCATGGCCTCAGAAAGGGTATTGAACTTATCCGGGCGGTTCAGGGTGAGATAGACCGCGCCGTCATGATTGTCCCTGAGAAGAATATCCTGCGCTACGTTGGTATCGTTCATTATCGACCCTCAGAGCATGGCGAATGGAAGCAGGCGTGTTAAACCGCGTTGATCGTCACATCGGCCGTTACCGAGTTACGGATAAAGCAGCTCGCATGGGCTTTGGTGTGAATTTTGCTGATGGCTTCCTGGTCAGGCACCTTATCGCCGCCAAAGACAATTCTGGGCGACAGTTCAATGCGTGTGATTGCCATGCCTTTTTTGTCATTACGCTCCAGATAGCCTTTCGGGTCATCCTGATAGGACTCCACCTGATAGCCCTGCATTTCAGCGATGGCAAGGAAAAACAGCATATGGCAGCTGGAGACTGAACTGATCAGCATCTGCTCAGGGTCGGCGCAATTAGGGTCGCCTTTGAACTCAACTGACGCGGAAACTGCCAATTCCTGATCGCCATTCAAGGCGACACTGTGGTTTCGCGAATAGGTATTGGCTTCTGTTGCGTGGGGGGCATGTGTCCAGCGGATGGCGGCTTCATGTACAGACATGGCATGCATTCCTTTTTGTTGGGTTGATTGAATCTGGTCGTTTATTGAATTTTATCGTTTAATCAACCTCATCATAAAAACTCAGAGAACCCGCGTAAAACGACATTAACTCAACACATGCATTAGATTTTCTAACCCAAATATCAGGCTATCATGCTTTTTCATCCACGCATAAACAACTGGCTAACACTCGGCCAGCCAGTCAGGTTCATGCGCAAGTTCCACCAAAAGACCGCTATTCAGGCCAACTGGCGTTTTACCGCTCGTGTGGTGTTCAGCAGCAGGCAGGCAATGGTCATCGGCCCGACACCGCCAGGCACCGGCGTAATAGCGCCCGCGACCTGAGAGACAGGTTCAAATGCCACGTCACCTACCAGCTTGCGTTTACCGTCTACCTCAATGGCATTGATACCGACATCAATCACCGTCGCGCCCGGTTTTATCCAGTCAGCATCCACAAGCTCCCGACGCCCCGCAGCGGCAACCACAATATCGGCATTACGGCACAGGGCTTCGATATCCTGGGTGCGGGAATGCGCAATCGTCACCGTGCAGTTGGCCTGCAAAAGCAGCGCCGCCATTGGCTTACCTACGATATTGGAGCGCCCGACCACCACCGCATTTTTGCCACTCAGCTCCGGATGAACCTGTTTCAGCATAATCATGCAGCCTTGGGGCGTGCACGGCACCAGGGTGTCACGCCCGGCAGCAAGAGCGCCGACGTTAAACGGGTGAAAACCATCCACATCCTTATCCGGATGAATTGAAGCGATGACCGCATCTTCATCCAGTTGGGCGGGCAGCGGTAGCTGTACTAGAATACCGTGAACATCAGGATCATTGTTCAAGGCATCGATCAGCTGACTCAGCTCGTCCTGGGTTGTGCTGGCATCCAGACGATGCTCCCGGGAACCGATGCCCGCTTCGCTCGCACGTTTCATCTTGTTTCTTACGTACACCTGGCTGGCGGGGTCTTCCCCCACCAGCACCACGGCCAGCGTAGGCACAACGCCGTGCTTATCTTTAATCAGCTCGACCTCTGAGGCCACTTGCTGCAACACCTGTGCCGAGAGCGCTTTTCCGTCAATTAACTGGGCCATGGATTATTCTGCTCCTGCTGGAATCATGATTTGAACATTACGCTCGGGAACACCAACCATCAGGCCGACATGGCAATCTGCTTTTTGGGGTCATAGAAAGGCTTATCGACAACCGTTGCATGGGCCGTCCCGGCACTGGTCCGGATTTCCAGCTGGGTACCCGGCTCGGCATACTCAACGGCGACCATCGCCAAGGCAATATTCATGACCAGGCGCGGGGAGTAGATCGCAGACGTTACCTTGCCAACGACTTCCCCCCGGTTCTCCAGTTTGCAGCTTAGAAGTGGCCAAAACGTGGTGTTAGGCCCTTCCAGTGGTTCCATATCGATTTGTAGCCCGACCTGTTTGCGGCTGATGCCTTCCTCTTTTATGCGCTGCAGTGCCGCCTTGCCAATAAAATCAGCAGGCATATCAAGGCTCACCAGACGATCCAATCCCAGTTCAAAAGGATTGGTATGGATATCAGCATCAGCATGATAGGAAAGCATGCCGCCTTCGACGCGTCGAATCGTCGAGGTATGGCCAGGCTTCAAGCCAAAGGGCCCGCCCGCTTCCATGATAATTTCCCACAGCTCATCGCCACGTGAACTGTCACGCAGATAAAGCTCATAGCCCAGCTCGCTTGACCAGCCGGTGCGTGAAACAATCAACGGGATACCATTGATTTCCATTTCATTGAGCCAGTAGTAGCGCATTTCCTTGATGCTATCGCCAAACAGCACATGCATGACTTCACCTGAACGCGGCCCTTGCAACTGCAAAGGCGATACATCCGGCTCGCTGATCGTTACGTCCAGACCGGAGTTAACGGCCAACCCCTGAGCCCAGAGCAGGATGTCACTGTCAGCCAGCGATATCCAGAAGTGGTTCTCTCCCAGCTTCAGCAGAATCGGGTCATTCAGGATGCCGCCGTCAGCATTGGTCATCAGAATGTATTTGCACTGCCCAACGGCCATGCTGGACAGGTCGCGCGGGGTCATCATCTGCATGAACTGCGCGGCATCAGGGCCTGTGATTTCTACCTGACGTTCCGCAGCCACGTCACACAGGATGGCGCCATTTACCAGGTTCCAGAAGTTCTGCTCAGGATCACCAAATGACCTTGGAATGTACATATGGTTGTAGACGGAAAACGCCTTGGCACCCCAGCGAACGGTCGCGTCGAAATAGGGCGACTTACGGATCTGGGTACCAAAACCGAATTCGTCCTGTTTGTTGATGCTGACCACTGTGCTTGAAGTATCGTTGTTTGGCGTAGTGTTGTTTGAAGTAACGTTGTTTGAAATGACGTTGCTTGAAATGACATTTGGCATGCTAACCACCTTGTTTTTATAAAGTTTTATACGTTCGCGAACCTCATGGATTCGATGCGCTAACTATAGGAGCACACGCCACAACAACGCAGTCTAAAAAACGGGTTCGGGGAGTCTGAACAGACTAATTTTTGACATCTTGCTGAGAGTGGAAAACATGGCGCGTTTCAAATGCCGTATCTGGCGGCAGCAACGATCGGGAACAGCCCCCCTCCTGCCTATCAACGGCTCTTATCCGTCATCAGGCAAGCAAGGTTCAGCTGGGTCGATTTGACTTCTCGGGTGGTGATATACGTCATGTAACGTTCTATTCCCAACTCAGCGGCGAGAAGGTCATCTATCACCTGCTGAAAAGCGGACAGACTGGGCGCGACAATTTTCAGCACGTAATCCATACCGCCCCCCGTGGCAATACATTCAATAATTTCATCCACCTGGCAGATATAGCGTTCAAACCGTTCAAAAGCGGCTTTACTATGCGACTGAAGGGCAATGGTCACCATCACCTTGGAGGCGTAGGTAATCTGATCCAGTGCAATGTCGGCATGATACCCGCGAATCAGGCCCGCGTTCTTCAATCGGTTGAAACGCACCCAGCAAGGTGTCGGAGATAGATTCACTATCTCTGAAAGTCGTATTTTACTGAGTGGGCCATGCTGTTGCAGCGCACAGAGGATACGAATATCGGCAGCATCAATCGTCGTTTTTTTCATCTGCTCTCAGCCTTTTCTGTGACGCCAAGCTGAATTCCCCGTTTTCAATCGTGCTCTCCAACCCTTTACAGATTAACGCAACCCTATGTTTGGGAAACGATATAAAGGTCATTATTCTAGCGCCCTTTTTTCACGCCTGGATCATTTTTTACGACGAACCCTGTAAGGTTAACGACAACACTGCCACTTAATGACAACGCTGATCTGTCATATTCATCTGGACCTCCTAATGCCAAAACTTTTAGATGCACGCTTACAAACACTGGCAAATGCATTGCAACAGGCAAACATCACTTACCAATCGCTTTCACCGATGGCAGATACCGGCCTTGCCCACGATCATGTGTGGATTCATCGCGACGGCGATGACTGGGTAGCCAGGCTCCCCAAACAGAGCCAGATGAACCTGGCTCCTGCTGACAACCTGGCCTACGAAGCCGCCTGTTATGAACGTGCCAGCCAGGGCGGGCATACGCCCTGCCTGCATGGCATTTTGCCGGTCAGCGATACCCTGCCCCGCGGCGGGCTGTTAGTGGACGCCATTGAAGGCCGTTTGGCGCAGCTGCCGGAAGATTTACCGCGTATCGCCGAGGCACTGGCCAGCTTGCACCAGTTGCCATTGCCAAGCCAACCCGCTCCCCTGCTGGCTCCCAGTGATCCTTGGCAGGCCATGCGCGAGGAAGTTGGCCGCCAAGCCGAATGGCTGGAAAAAGCCGACTTAAGCAGCGATGTCATTGCGCGTGTTAGCGATGAGCTAGAGGCGTTACCTGCCGCACTACCCGATGCCCAGCGCTGCCTGATTAGCTTTGATACGCATCCCGGCAACTTTTTGATCACCAAAGAGGGTCGCGCGGTGCTGGTGGACTTAGAGAAGTGCCGTTATGGCCTACCGGGTATCGATTTGGCTCACACCTCGCTTTACACCTCGACCACCTGGGACCTTAACAGCCAGGCGGTGCTTACCCAGGATGAGGTCGCCGCTTTTTATCAGCGTTGGCAATTGCAGGTGGGTAAAACACCGAGCGCGGAAACACTGATCTCCTGCCGTCGCGCCACCTGGCTGTGGTCGCTGACCTGGTGTGCCAAGTGGCGCGCCCAGCATTTACACAGCAAAGATGCCGATCGGCGTGGCGAAGACTGGTCGGCAGAACTCACCGATGCTGCCGTCATTACCCATGTACGCGACCGGGTGGAGCATTATTTATCTCTGCCCATTATTCAGCATGTTCATAATGAACTTATCGGCTTAAAAGCGTCTCTATAACCCGTTGATTCTTTGAGGTGTATAATGAAATCACGCGATTCCCTGGCGGCGGCTGTTGCCACCGCGATGCTGTCATTGGCGCTACCCGCCGCAGCTGCCCCGGCCCCAGGTGACTGGGATGGCGTATTAGACGCAGCCGAGGGTCAAACCGTTTACTGGAATGCCTGGGCTGGCGAAGAGCGCACTAACGCCTACATCAGCTGGGTGGCAGAGCAGGTGGATGCCCAATACGGCGTAGAACTGATTCACGTCAAACTGGGAGATACCTCTGAAGCCGTGTCCCGGGTGCTGGCTGAGAAGCAGGCCGGCAACGATAATCAGGGCAGCGTCGATATGATCTGGATTAATGGCGAGAACTTTGCCGCCATGAAAGCCAATGAACTGCTGTTTGGACCCTGGGCGGATTCGCTGCCTAATTACGCGCTCACTGATCCTGACAACACGCCTGCCGTACGTTACGACTGGACCATTCCGGTCGACGGTCTGGAGTCCCCCTGGAGCAGCTCCCAGGTGGTGTTCTATTACGACACCGCACTGGTTGAAGACCATCCCGACAACATGTCGGCGCTGCTTGAGTGGGCTGAGCAACATCCCGGTGAGTTTACCTATCCACAGGTACCCAATTTTCTGGGCAATGCGTTTATTACTCAGGCCATGCTAGAGCTGAGCGACACCACCGAGATTTTTTACGAACCCATGCAGGAAGAGGATTTCGACGCCGCCACAGCGCCACTATGGGAATTTCTGGATAAGCTACACCCCCACCTTTGGCGTTCAGGACGTGCGTTTCCTTCCAACAGCGCTGACCTGCGCAGCCTGATGGGCGACAGCGAAATCAGCATTGCGCTTTCGTTCAGCACCACTGAAGCCTCTGGCGCTATTGCTAACTACGAGCTCCCCGAGACAGTAAGAAGTTACGTTCATGACAGCGGGATGATTGGCAACATGAGCTTTATGGCCATTCCTTACAACGCCCAACACAAAGCGGGGGCAATGGTGGTCGCCAATTACCTGATGTCGCCTGAAGCTCAGGCGAAAAAACAAGACCCAGCGGTATGGGGCAGCAATACGGTTCTGTCCATGAAAATGCTCTCACCAGAAGAGCGCGCACTATTCGATGATATCGACCTGGGTATCGCAACACTGCCACCTAATGAGCTGGGCGAGGTGCTGGGGCAGCCGCACCCAAGCTGGGTGGACGCCATTGTACAGGCGTGGCAAGAACGCTACGTCAACTAAGCGATGCTACTTCGTTTTGCGCCATGGGTAATGATAGCGTTACTCACCGTGCCCTTGGCGGCAGGGCTCACCATGGTCTTGCTGCCTGCCTTTGGCTATTTGCCGGTGCTTGGGGGAAATACGTTTCACCTCGAAGCATGGCAGGACCTGTGGGCGCGCGCAGGCCTTAACCGTTCCGTATGGCTGAGCTACGCCAGCGGTCTGATCACGACACTGGTGGCGCTGTTCATCGTGGTGCTATTTCTGGCTGCCAGCCAAGGCACCTGGATTGACCGTGCTATCCGTCGAATGGTCTCACCGCTACTGGCCATTCCCCATGCTGCCGTGGCGTTCGGTCTCGCTTTTTTGATTGCGCCTTCCGGGTTGCTGGTGCGATGGGTCTCTCCCGGGCTCACTGGATGGGAACGCCCACCCGACCTGCTTATCATCAACGACCCGTTAGGGCTTACGTTAATGGCAGGTCTGATACTCAAAGAAGTTCCATTTTTACTATTAATGAGCCTGGCAGCGCTGCCCCAGCTGCGCCCTGAATCGCGTGTCATCCTGGCACGCTCGCTAGGCTACGCACCTGGCATTGCCTGGCTTAAGTGCGTTTTCCCTGCGCTTTACCCCTTGATTCGTTTGCCGGTTTACGCCGTGATTGCCTATGCCACCTCGGTGGTGGATATGGCATTGATTCTGGGCCCGACACTGCCGCCAACGCTCAGCGTTTCGATTCTCACCTGGTTTAACGACCCCGATTTAAGCCGCCGTTTTATGGCGTCTGCCGGTGCCGTGCTTCAGTTCGGCGTTACCCTGGCGGCACTGCTTACCTGGTGGATTGGCGAACAAGCGGTCAAATACCTGAGCCAACGATGGCTGACCAACGGCGCACGTTCATCAGGGGCAACGACGATCGCCTTTAGCGGGCGTGCGTTGCTGCTCACCGCCACCCTGCTGGCGATAAGCGCCCTTGCCGGGCTAGCGCTGTTTTCGGTTGCGGGGTTCTGGCGTTTTCCGGACGCCTTGCCGGGCACGTTTACGCTCGATCATTGGCAGCGTATTCTGCCCAGCGTGGCGACTCCGTTAATCAATACGCTAAGTGTTGGACTCTCTGCAACGCTTATCGCTGCGGTACTGGTAGTCGCAACATTAGAGCATGCTGCGCGCCATCATCTGCCCGCACGGCGGGCTCAGTGGCTGCTTTACCTTCCCCTGATCGTGCCGCAGGTAGCCTTTCTATTTGGCTTAGTGGTCGCCGCTGAGAGCGTTGCCATTCGACCTCAACACGCCTTGGTGGTGGCCGTTCATCTGTTGTTTGTCATACCGTATCTGTATTTGTCGCTATCAGAGGCCTACCGGCGGCTGGACCCGCGCTGGGGTCAAGTGGCGCTGTCACTGGGTGTCTCACCATGGCGAGCGTTCTGGCAGGTGCGTTTACCACTGTTACTGGCCCCGTTACTCACCGCCTGCGCTGTCAGCCTGGCGGTCAGCATCGGGCAGTATCTGCCAACCCTGCTGCTCGGCGGTGGGCGCATTCCCACGATCACCACCGAAGCTGTTGCCATGGCGTCTGGCGGCAATCGCAGGCTGGTGGCGGTATTGGCACTGTTGCAGGCGCTGCTGCCGTTTATTGGCTTTAGTCTGGCACTCTTGATTCCCCGCCTTGTGTGGGCAAAACGCCGCCAGATGCGAGGAGTTGCATGACCCCCAACCATCAAACCTTGTACATCAAGCAGATGAAACTCACGCTGGCAGGCGACACGCTGCTGGCAATGCACCGGGACATAGCGCCAGGTGAAGTATTGACCGTGATGGGCCCTTCCGGCTCAGGAAAGTCTACGCTACTGGCCTATCTCGCCGGTTTTTTGTCACCAGCCTTTCAGGCCCAAGGAGAGTTCTATCTTGGCGATAAACGCCTGGACATTCTGCCTGCCGAACAGCGCGGCATTGGCCTGCTGTTTCAGGACCCCATGCTGTTTCCGCATTTAAGCGTGGGCGGCAACCTGCGCTTTGGCTTACCCCGCGGCGCTCGGGATAAAAACGCCCAGATCGCCAAAGCGCTGGAACAGGTAGGGCTGGCGGGCTTTGAAACCCGCGACCCAGCCACGCTTTCCGGCGGGCAGCAGTCCAGG
The DNA here is from genome assembly GCF_052983955.1 of Halomonas sp. LS-001. NCBI lineage: Bacteria > Pseudomonadati > Pseudomonadota > Gammaproteobacteria > Oceanospirillales > Halomonadaceae > Halomonas > Halomonas sp. LS-001. Next base: position 866,448 of record NZ_CM129816.1, on the reverse strand, counting down.
GTAGCGCTCATGCGTCTGCTGCTTTCCAGGCCTCGCGCCGTGCTGCTGGATGAACCGTTTTCCAAGCTGGATACCGCGCTGCGCCAGGAAATGCGCGCGCTGGTGTTCGGGCAGTTACGGGATGCAGGCCTACCCACTCTACTGGTCACTCATGATGAAGCCGATGCCGCAGCTGCCGGAGGGCCGATCATTGCCCTTGGTTAACCCAGGCGCAGAACTGCCTAAGCTAAGCATTATCGTGCCGATGCTTAACGAGGCGGCAGGCATCCAGGCGGCGCTGGCGCTGCTGCAGCCGCTACGCGAGACAGGCGTGGAAATCATTGTGGTCGATGGCGGCAGCACCGATGAAAGCGCCGTATTGGCCACCCCGCTCGCGGATAATATCTTGATCAGCGAGCCTGGCCGGGCACGCCAGATGAACCTCGGCGCACAACACGCACATTCAGCGGCGCTGTTGTTTCTGCATGCGGACACCCGACTGCCGCCAGGGGATGAGAACGCGGCTATCAACACAGTGCTTGATGCATTGAAAGCGCAGCATTGGGGGCGTTTTGATATTCGTCTGACGGGAAAAAGCCGCTGGCTGCCTGTTATCGGCAAACTGATGAATCTGCGCTCGCGGTTGAGCGGTATCGCTACCGGCGACCAGGGAATATTTGTGCGCCGCGACACGTTTTTCGCGGTAGGGGGTTTCCCTGATCAGCCACTGATGGAAGACATTGAGCTCAGCAAAAGATTAAAAAACATTGAACCTCCTGCCTGCCTGGATACCCAAGTGGTCAGCTCTGGCAGGCGCTGGGATCAATTCGGCGCCTTCTCAACTATTTACCTGATGTGGCGGCTACGTTACCGCTACTGGCGCGGCGTTAACGCGACCCGATTGGCCAAGGAGTATCGAAATGCCCGCTGAACCAGTGGTTACCCTGCACCTGTTGGCCAAGGCGCCGCTGGCTGGGCAGGCCAAAACCCGCCTGATACCGCTGCTGGGGGCCGAAGGCGCCGCCATGGCTCACGCTGAGTTGCTACGCCGTTGCCTGAACAACGCCTGCCAGGCCCTGCCCGCTGAACGGATTACGCTATGGACGGCATTGGATCACCACCACACCCTGTTCAATCAGCTACACCGGGAATACGGTGTTACGCTGCGTTCCCAGCCAGCGGGTGACCTGGGTATCCGTATTCAGGCGGCCCTTTCCTTTGAGCCCGGCCCTGCCATCGTCATGGGCAGCGACTGCCCAAGCATCAGCGCTAATCTGATAACCCATTGCGTCGCGCAACTGGCTCACAAAGACGTGGTGATACTGCCTGCCGAAGATGGCGGCTATGGGTTAGTCGGCACGCATGACGACTACCCGAGCCTGTTTGAGGATATCCCCTGGGGCACCCCTGAAGTGCTGTCGCGCACACGCGAAAAAATTGCGTCACTAAATCTTGATGCGGCTTACCCCGCCACCATCTGGGATGTCGACCACCCTGCAGACTGGCAACGCTGGCAACGGTTTGTCGAAAAAGCGTAAGGAATCCTGGCGCTTGTGCACTGAGTCATATCTTACCCTCACTCGTTGGAGCCTTTTGTGAATCGACAACGCCTGATACTCATTCTGGTATTACTTGCTGCGGTGGCAGCATTTTATCTCAGTGGTGCCCACACCTATTTTAATCTGGCGACCCTGCAGGCTTACCGCACGGATTTCATCGCCCTTTTTGAACAATATCCCTGGCAAGTGGCGGGGGCGTTCTTCGCTATCTACGTGGTGATGACGGCACTTTCATTACCTGGCGCCACCTTGCTGACACTGCTGGGCGGCGCCTTGTTTGGGCTCGGCTGGGGGTTGTTGATTATTTCTTTTGCCAGCACCATCGGTGCGACGCTGGCGTTTGTCATTTCAAGATTTCTGTTTCGCCAACCCATTGAAAAACGCTTCCCCCGCCAGTTCAACACGGTTAACCGTGGCGTGGATAAAGACGGCGCTTTCTACCTTTTCACGCTGCGTCTGGTACCGGTATTTCCGTTCTTTATGATCAATCTGGTCATGGGCCTCACGCGGATCAAAACCACCACCTTTTACTGGGTAAGCCAATTAGGCATGCTGCCCGGCACTGCGGTCTATGTTAATGCGGGCGGCCAGCTGGGCGAGCTGGAAAGCCTTGGCGGCATTGTTTCCCCTGGGTTACTGGCCTCGTTTGCGCTGCTGGCGGTTTTCCCCTGGGTCGCGCGGCGTATTGCGCTGCTGGTGCAAAAGCGCAACGCCTATCGCGGCTTTAAGCGCCCTGCCCGTTTTGATTACGACATCGTGGTGATTGGTGGCGGCTCCGCAGGGCTGGTCACCAGCTATATTGGCAGTGCCGTGAAAGCCAAAGTGGCCCTGGTAGAAAAACATAAAATGGGCGGCGACTGCCTGAATACCGGCTGCGTCCCCTCCAAAGCTCTGATTCGCGCCGCCCACGCGGCCCATGAAGTGCGCACAGCATCGCGCTTTGGCGTCAACACCAGCGAACCTGAGATCGACTTCACCAGGGTGATGGGCCACGTTCACCAGGCCATTACCGATATTGAGCCTCACGACAGTGTCGAGCGCTATTCCGGTCTCGGCGTGGAGGTCTATCAGGATCACGCCACCCTAACGTCTCCCTGGGAAATCAAGGTCGGCGAGAAAACCCTCACCGCCCGCCACATCGTGCTGGCCACCGGCGCCCGCCCGCGAGTGCCTTCATTGCCGGGCATTGAGCATGCGCCGATACTCACCTCGGAAAACCTGTGGTCGCTCACCGAACTGCCTAAGCGCCTGGTGGTGCTGGGTGGCGGTGCCATTGGTTGCGAGCTCAGCCAGAGCTTTGCCCGCCTGGGCAGTCAGGTCACCCTGGTGGAAGGTGCCCCTCAACTGCTGGGCCGTGAAGATGAAGACGTCGGCGAATACGTGGAAGACGTACTCACCCGGGAAGGGGTTACCGTGATGAGCGGTGCCAAGGCGCTGGAGGTCACTCAGGATAACCAGCAACATCAACTGGTCGTCGAACACAATGGCGAACGCACCACGCTTGGCTTTGATTACCTGCTGGTCAGCGTTGGGCGGCAAGCCAACGTTGAAGGGCTGGGGCTGGAAGCGTTAGGCATTACCACTACCAACGCTGGCACACTGGACCTCAATGAGCGTCTGCAGACCCGCCTCCCCAACATCTGGGCCTGCGGTGACCTGGCGGGCCCTTTCCAGCTCACCCACGCCGCCGCCCATCAGGCGTGGCACGCAGCGGTGAATGCGCTGTTTGGCGAGCTAAAAAGCTTCGCGGTGGACTATCGTTTTATGCCCGCCGTCGTCTATCTTCAGCCGGAAGTTGCCCGGGTCGGGCTCAACGAAAAGGAAGCGACCGCCAAGGGTGTGGCCTTTGAAGTGACCCACTATGCCATGAGCGAAAGTGACCGCGCGATTGCCGAAGGTGCCACCGAAGGCTTTATCAAGGTGCTCACCGTGCCCGGTAAGGACAAAATTCTGGGTGCCACCATCGTGGCGCAAAACGCGGGCGAGTGGCTCGGCGAGTTCACTCTGGCCATGAAGCACGGGCTGGGGCTCAATAAGATTCTGGGCACCATTCATCCCTACCCCACTTTGGGCGAAGCCGCCAAGGCCACGGCTGGCGTATGGAAAAACGCCCATAAACCCGAGCGGATACTGACCCTGCTCCAGCGCTATTTCCGTTGGCGGCGCGGCGAGGAAAAGTAACGAGACCCATGAAGAAACTGCTGCTGATTGGCGCGGGCCACGCCCACGCCTTTGTGCTGGAAGCCTTTGCCCGGCGCCCGGACCCGACCATCGCCATCACGGTGGTCAGTGACAGTGCGCTGGCCGCCTATTCCGGCAGTGTGCCCGCCTGGTTAGCGGGAGAATGCACGCTACGCGAAACGCAAATTGACGTCGCGGCACTGTGCCAACAGGCTGGAGCAACACTGATTCAGTCCCCCGTGGTGGCGCTGGACCACCCTGCACGCCAAGTGACGCTAGCCAACGGCGAGGTACATGACTTTGACGTTGCGTCTTTCAATATCGGCTCAACCCTGACGCAACCCGACGTACAAGGCGAGCAGCCGCCTTACCTTCTTGCCATGCGCCCACTAAGCTCACTGCATCATCGCTGGCAGGCACTACAGGAGCGCATCAACGCATTACCTGCCGACTCAACACAGCAAGTGGTCAGCGTTGGTGGCGGGGCCGCCAGCTGCGAAACCCTGATGAGCGTGCTGGCTCAGCTGCGCAAGGAACGCCCGGATATTGACTGGCACGGACACCTGCTCAGCGCCGCGCCGACCCTACTGAGTGATGCAGGCTGGCTGCCTCGTCAATTAACGGCTCGCGCCCTGAAGCGAGCTGGCATTCAGGTCCACCATGAGCGGCGTGGCAAGGCACTGGTTGATGGCGGCGTACTGGATCATCAGGGCGCCCTCCTGCCAGCGGATATTGTGCTCTGGGCCACGGGAGCCGTGGGGCACCGGTGGCTTTCTGACACCTCTTTACCGCTGGATGAAAAACGCTTTATTGCCATTGACCCTACCATGACGATAGCAGGTACTCAGCACCTGTTTGCCGCAGGCGATTGCGCCCACTTTAGCCCGCCCCTGCCCAAAGCCGGGGTGTACGCCGTGCGCCAGGGGCCAGTATTGGCCGAGAACCTGCGCGCCGCTTGCCACAGCCATGCATTAACGACCTGGCAGCCGCCCAAACATGTACTGGCGCTGATTGGCACGGGTGACGGCCACGCCATCGCCAGCCGAGGCCCCATCGGCTTTTCCGGCAAATGGGTATGGAAATGGAAAAAGCGGATTGATGCGCGCTTTATTGCCCGCTTCAATCCGCCTTTTGAGGGTTAACGCTCAGGTCAGCCGTTGATCAGTTGGCTTCCCGCCAGCCGCCAAGAACCCGGCTATCCGGGCCGAAGAACACCAACCGATCATGATCAATCAGATAACGGTAGGCATTGGTCAGCATGTTGGTGACATGCTGAGCATTCTCCATGCCAGGGCAGGCCATACGCGTTGAGGCCAGCTGATTGAAGGCAATGCGCTGATTGGCACCAAGTTCTACCTGGCCGGTAAACCGGTTGCAGCCGTCATACCCGCTCACACCTCCATCCGAGGCGATGCGGAAATAGGGAGTCTGGTCGAAATCCAGCTTTTCATCGGTACCGTTGAGCAAAAAATTCCAGCGTTGCTCGACAATATCACCTGACAGGCTAACGCCTGTTCCCATGCCACCTGTAGTATCGCTTCCTGGTGCTGAGCTATCTGGCGTGGTGCCGCAGGCTGATAGCAGCACTAGCGACAAGCCCGCCAGGGCAAGCCGTCCTTGCTTGAAGATCATCTTTTTCACTGGTTACCAGCTCCCTGTGTTTTCCATAGAGGCCCATGGCTCCTGCGGCGAAAGTGCATCGCCTTTCTGCAGCAGTTCTACCGAGATGCCATCGGGTGATTTAACGAAAGCCATATGGCCATCACGTGGTGGCCGGTTGATGGTCACGCCGTTATCCTGCAGTTTTTGGCACAATGCATAGATATCGTCAACGCGGTAGGCCAGATGACCGAAGTTACGACCACCGGCATATTCCTCGGGGTCCCAGTTATAGGTCAACTCCAGTTCCGGCGCGGAGATTTCTGCTGAGCGCTCTTCGTCTTCCGGTGCGGCCAGAAAGACTAAGGTGAAACGGCCTTTTTCGTTTTCCTTGCGGCGCACTTCCTTGAGCCCCAGCAGATCGCAGTAAAAATGTAAGGATGCATCGATATCACTGATACGCACCATGGTGTGTAAATACTGCATAATCACTCCTTTTCGCTGAAATGTGCCAGCTTTTACTAAAGATACTGTTACTTCAGGTACTCTTGCTTCAGGTACACTTATTTCAGGTACTCTCGAAAAATTTCCGGTGCACGGTTGTCGCGTGTCCAGCTCACCACCGCGTAATCATCAACGCGGCCTGTTTCCATGCCCGGTGAGCCATGCGGCATGCCTGGCACGCTTAAACCGGCGATATCCGGTTGTTCTTCCAGCAGACGCTGGATCTCTGACGCGGGCACGTGCCCTTCAATCACATAGCCATCCACAATGGCCGTATGACACGATGCCAGCTCAGGTGTCACACCTTGAGCAATTTTGACATCTCTTACATCGCTGTGGCGCTGATGATCGACGTCAAAACCATTGGCTTCAAGATGCTCAACCCAGGCCCCGCAACAGCCGCAATTCGGGTCACTGTGGACCTCAATCGTCGACGCAGCCATTGCCGAGGTTGCCATCCCGGAGAACATCAAGGGTAATACCCAACGCAGGCGATACTGCCGCGCAAGACGCCATTTTACTGTACAAGCATGTGACATACAGGCACCCTCATAAAAGATTGCGTATAATGTTACTCACTTTATCTTAACGGTGTTTACGCCTCGGAGAAACCTGTGGATTCAATGACGCAAGCAGCATTGGGCGCTGTGATCGGCGGTACCATACTGGGCAGACGACTGGGCCGTAAAGCGATTCTGATGGGCGCTGTGGTTGGCACCCTGCCTGACCTTGACGTGGTGATTGACTATGGCGATGCCGTCGCCAATGTCACTCAGCATCGTGGTTTTAGTCATTCACTGTTTATGCTCGCCGGGTTCGGCACCCTGCTGGCGTTCATCAGCGCACGGCTTTTTTCTGCCCGTGAGATTCCTCTTTCCCGATGGCTGCTTTTCTTCTTGCTGATTTTGCTGACACACCCGTTACTGGATGCTTTGACCACCTATGGCACCCAGTTGTTCTGGCCAATGGCCACGCCGCCGGTGTCGTGGCCGATTGTGTTTATCATTGACCCGCTATATACCTTGCCGTTATTGATCGCGCTGATATGGGCGCTCATTGGGCAAAAGGTGGTGTACCGCTGCGCCTGGGGGCTGGCACTTTCCAGCGTTTATCTGTTGTTTGCCATGGGCGCCAAGGCCACGGTAGAGCATCGCCTGGAGCCGGTACTGGCAGCACAAGGGCTTGCCAATGCACCTCGAATGGTGCAACCCGCTCCCTTCACCACGTTTCTATGGCGAGCAACGGTAATCGATAATGGCCGCCATTATGAGAGCCTGATTAGTGTTTTTGACCAGGCCCCACCGCAACTGGAAGTGCTGACACGGAACACTAACTTGCAGGCAGAAGTGGAAAATGACGCTCGTGTTCAGCGCCTGCAGTGGTTTGCCGGGGATTTTCTGCGCTATGACAGCGCTACCGTCAATCAGCGGGAAGTGCTGCAGGTCACGGATCTGCGACTGGGGTTTCCGGGCGTGCATCCATTTATCTATCAGCTGGCATCCCGGCCTTTGGGGGAAAGCGCATGGATAGCGGATGACGTATCGCAGCAGCTAAACGTTGAGCGTGAGGTTACCCAGGAAACGCTCAAACGTCTGGCATTGCGTGCCCTGGGCAATGAAGATGCGCTGTGTGCCACCGCCCTTGTAGAAGAACGCTGGCGGACAGCACCCGGAGAATGTTGAATTTGGCGTCTTGTTTATTTTGGTGCGATTCCCTGCCCGCAACCTTTGTACTGTTCGCCATCAATCGATAGCGTCACGCGGGCGGGAAACGGCTCGCCACTCATATCGTCAAAACAGGCGCTGGCCTCGATCCGCACACGAAAGAAGGTTTTTGCATCGGCGTTTTCAATCACCACGCGTCCGGCGTCGTTGTCCATAACGCTTACCATATACGCCAAGGTGCGGGTTTCTCTGCCGTAGTTGGAAACCAGCGTCATTTCCGGCGTTTCGTTGGAAAGCTTGACCATCCAGCCTGGCTCATTACCACGCCCGAGAAACATCACACCGGGGTAATTCTCGCGAGTGAAGGATTTTCGTTGTTCGGCAAGCTGGCACTGCAGCTGCCCACGTGGTGTTTCGACCTGAGCTTTATCACCCCGGCTCCAGAAGCTGATATCGTCGGCCTGATAGCGCGCACCACTGGCGACAATGGCCTGCGGCAATTGCCAGGCACCATGCATTGACCACAAACGTAGCGTTTCGTCGTCTACCGCCGTCACCAGATTCTGATTGGCGGGCGAACAGCGCCAGGCATCAAAGCGCCCTGACTGTCCGGCAAACAGGGTGGAAGGCAGCAAAGGCGCTGTTGCTGCGGCACCCGCATTGGCTGTTGCATTCGTCGTGTCGCTGGTTGCTGACGGTGTTGTTGTCGCACAACCGCTCAGCGTAAACGCTGCCAGCCCGGCAACAAGCCCTGTCAATAACCCTTTTTTCATAAACCCGTTCATAACAACGTTCCTTTTGTTGATCTTCTGGCGGTTATGGTCGGCGGATGACTCACCCTTCCCCTTTTTACCCTCGCTTAAACGCCTGCAGGTCCTGAGGGTCGAATCCGTTTACCTCACTGGGCATACCAAGTTCTTCGCGCTTGAGTTTAACTTCAAGTTTTTCCGCCAGGCGTTCGGCATCGTCGTCTGGCGTACGATTGTTCAGGTCCGCCAACTGCGACATGCCTTGGTGATAAAACGTCAGAATATCCATCGCCACCCGGTTATCTTCCTTGACGGCTTTGCGTAACGTTGGCAAGTAGCCGCTAACCTGAGACAGGTGGTGCTTGAGCTGCCAGACATAACGTACTTCACTCATCCAGGGGCGGTCTTTCAGTACGGCAAACATCGCACTGGTGGCCAGCAAACCAAGAAAGACACCCAGAGCGTTCAGCCAGAGGCTGCTGCCGAATGTCGTGGTCAGCACCATGGCAAATAGCATCCCGAAAATGATCAATTGCCCTGCCATGGCAAAACTGATCATACGCGCCTTGCGGCGGTAAACTTCAGGGTCATGCTCTTCCAGCTGAAACACTACCGCCATCGTTGACCTCTTTTTTCATCGGTTTAATGATAACCATCATTATCATACTTGGCGTTTGGTAGCAGGCAAGCACTTACTGCCAGGCTTTACCATTGCCTGCCAGCCGCTCAGCGGCTGTTTTCAGCAGGTGCTCAGTGGATTCCCAGCCGATGCATGCATCCGTTACCGAGACACCGTAACGTAAGGCACCGGGCTTGAGCGGCTGCTTGCCTTCATGCAGATGACTTTCCAGCATCAAAGCGACAATATCGACGTTTCCAGCCATGCGTTGCGCCAGCGCATCCAGCATGACTTCGCTTTGACGACGATGATCTTTACGTGCATTGGCGTGACTACAGTCAATCATCAGACGTGGGTTTTGCCCGGCGTCGCGAAGTGCCTTAGTGGTTCGATTAACATGGTGTGTCTGGTAATTAGGCTCGCCGTGGCCGCCACGCAATACCAACTGGGTATGAGGATTCCCCTGACTCGTTTGCATCACGGGTCGCCCCTGGTCATCCAGTGCAAATCGCTGATGCGCATGTGCCGCAGCATTCATGGCATCAATCGCTACCTGAATATCGCCATTGGTCGCATTTTTGAAACCCACCGCCGCCGACAGGTCACTGGCCAGTTCGCGATGAAGCTGAGATTCTGTGGTGCGGGCACCAATTGCCACCCAGCTAAGCAGGTCATCAAGATACGCGGCCAGCATGGGCTGGAGAATTTCCGTTGCGACTGGCAAGCCACGCTGGGCCACAGCTTTCATCAACTGACGGGACAGCGCCAGCCCTTCCACCATATTGCCACTGCCATCCAGCCCAGGGTCATAAGCCAGGCCTTTCCACCCGACTGTCGTGCGCGGTTTTTCAACATAGACACGCATGACAGGTAAAATCTGATCGCTGATTTCCTCACTCAATCGTGCCAGCCGATCGGCGTATTCCAAAGCCGCGTCAGGGTCATGCACAGAGCAGGGGCCAACCACCACGAGAAGGCGCGAATCCTTGCCGGCAAGGATCTGATTAACCGCATGACGCTGCTGTTGAATCTGTTGTTCAAGCGCGTCATCGACTTTTAGTGACTGGCGCAGCTGCGCAGGGGATGGCAGCACATGGCTATCGGCGAGTTCCCGATCAGCAGCGGGCGTTTCAGGGCGGGCATCAGGTAATGTTGAAACAGTGGCGTTCATTATTAACTCTCCATAGATAAATGACATCGTTGACCAGGGTCGCCACCTGTTTGAACGCGAGCGGAGGTGGCAGCTGTCACCGATCGCGCGGCGCTAAATCGCCAGCCGTATCCATATTCGGCATCGTTTACGGCGATAGCGGTGGCGTAGGCGCGATAGATCATGGTGCTGCTCCTCGTGATTCAAGTTATTGACGGGAAACGCAAAAGCCCCAACTGGGGTTACCAGCCGGGGCTTTCAGTGCGGCAGGCAACCTATCAGGTGTGCCTGTCAGCGCGACATCAGTCGGCCTTGGGCACACCGTGGCTAAACCAATAGCGATAGCAGACATCAACACCCGCGACAGATGTCGGCAGGCGGAATAAAGCATGAAGGATAACGGCTAACTTCATTGTCTGTTCCCATGTCCCATTGGTTGAGAGGATTAACGTTTGAGCAGATTAACCCGAATGGCAAAACGGATAACGTTAACCGCCTGATAATCGCATTTATTTACTCTAAATTATCCTGCCTGCATTTTGAGCCGTTGACAAGCCTCTAAGGCGTTTGACGACTGACACCCAGAACATTAGCCGGTGAATAGCTGATACCAGCCAATGGTCGCAGGCAACGCACTCATGCTTACCAGAACGATCAATCCCATAATGATAGACAGAAAACCGGAGCTGTCTTTGAAGTTTTCGTCGTCGTGGGCCATGTTGGCCTCCTTGATATTATTGAGTCAGGGGGAATGCAACAAGTGGCATTTTACCGGATCGTCATCGCCGCGACGAGTCATACGATTTTCTCAATACACCATTAACGCGGCGCGTAAGCAAATACATCGGAAAACACCCGCGAATCTTCAAGCCCTTTCGTCGACAGAGCATCCAGGCTGGCGTAAACCATACCGGGAGAACCCGAGAGATAAACGTCGCAGTCTTGCGGCGCCAGATCAGCAGCGGCCAGCACTTCGTCGATACGCCCCTGATGATGATAAATGCGCTCACTTGATGTCATTGCTTCCTGCAGCGGCATTTCAGTCACAGCATGAAAAGACACGTTGGCGTGATCAAGCGCCCATTGGCAGGCCAACGGCTCCAGGTAAAAATCACGATGTTCACGGGCCGCCCACCACAATGAAATTTCACGCTCGGGCTGATGCTCCAGCACGGACTCAATGATGGCTTTCATTTGAGAAAACCCGGTGCCTGCTGCCACTAGCAATAATGGGCGCTGACTTTCTCTGTCAAGGACGCAGTCGCCGCCAGGAAGACGAACCGTCAGCTGATTCGCCACCTGCAACAGTTCGCGTAAACGCGCAGAGTTGTCCCGTTCCGGCCAGTGCTGAATGTGTAGTTCAAGTATGCCGTCACCGTGTTCGGCACTGGCAATCGAGAAAGGCACCCAGGTCTGCTCGTCCAGACTCAGCTCAAGATATTGTCCAGGGGCATGACGCATGGCTTCCGCCCGCCCTTGCAATGTGACCCCGAACACGTCGGGATTCAGGTCTTCTACCTCGGTCACCTGGCACGTCAAGGTCCTTGCGCTCATGAAAGCCTCATATTGTCTGTCTTTCGAAAATCAATCCGCTGTTTCAAGTACTGTCTTAAGTACCGTCTCAAATACTTATTCGCTGCCTTTACGGGCGGCGGGCAATGGAATACCGATGCCTAGCGTTTCCCAACGCTCATCCACCCGGGCTTTGACCGCCTCATCCATGGCGATAGGCTGGCCCCATTCGCGATCCGTTTCGCCCGGCCATTTATTGGTCGCATCCCAGCCCATTTTTGACCCTAGCCCTGACACAGGGGAGGCAAAGTCGAGATAATCGATCGGGGTATTTTCTACAATCACGGTATCACGAGCCGGGTCCATGCGCGTGGTCATTGCCCAGATCACATCTTCCCAGTTGCGGGCGTTGACGTCATCATCCAGCACAATCACAAACTTGGTGTACATGAACTGGCGCAAAAAGCTCCAGACTCCCATCATTACGCGCTTGGCGTGGCCAGGGTACTGCTTTTTCATCGTCACTACCGCCATCCGGTAGGAACAGCCTTCCGGCGGCAGATAGAAATCCACGATTTCGGGGAACTGCTTGCGCAGAATAGGCACGAAGACTTCGTTAAGCGCAACGCCCAGAATGGCGGGTTCGTCCGGCGGGCGGCCGGTATAAGTGGAGTGGTAAATCGCATCACGGCGCATGGTCATCCGTGTGACGGTAAATACCGGAAAGTCATCCACTTCATTGTAATAGCCGGTATGGTCACCAAACGGCCCTTCGGGTGCCATATCGTCGGGGTAAATGAACCCTTCGAGAATAATTTCGGCAGACGCCGGGACTTCCAGATCCGCATGGCCACAGGCCACTAGCTCAGTGCGTGAACCACGTAAAAGGCCAGCAAAGGCGTATTCCGACAGCGTGTCGGGAACCGGTGTCACTGCGCCCAGGATGGTGGCGGGGTCTGCCCCTAACGCGACCGCGACGGGAAACGGCTCGCCGGGATGCGCTTTCTGGAATTCCTGAAAATCCAGCGCGCCACCGCGATGCGACAGCCAGCGCATGATCAGACGGTTTCTGGCGATTTTCTGCTGGCGATAAATCCCCAGGTTCTGGCGCTTCTTGTGTGGGCCTTTGGTCACCACTAACGCCCAGGTCACCAGCGGAGCCGCATCACCCGGCCAGCAATGCTGGATGGGAAGCTGGTCGAGATTGACGTCATCCCCTTCGTAAACCACTTCCTGAACGGGGGCACGTTTGACAACCTTTGGCCCCATGCTTAATACCTGTTTGAAAATCGGCAGCTTGGACCAGGCATCCCTGAGCCCTTTTGGCGGATCAGGTTCCTTGAGAAAAGCCAACAATTTACCGACTTCCTGCAAGGCTTCGACGGAGTCTTCACCCATGCCCAGCGCTACCCGTTCGGGCGTGCCGAACAGGTTACCCAGTAGCGGCATGGAATGACCTTTGACGTTCTCGAACAGCAACGCCGGGCCACCGGCACGCAACGTACGATCACAGATTTCGGTCACTTCCAGATAAGGATCCACTTCCGCGCTGATACGCTTGAGTTCTCCCCGCGCTTCAAGCGCGGAAATAAAGTCACGTAAATCGTGGTATTTCAAGGCATATATCCCGTGGCTGTCTTCCCGTTCAAGGGCTACGGTGAAAACGACGTTGTCTGAAAGGCAACGACGCTTTCCTCCATGATGGGTCGTTAACGACGCTTCATGGCTTCAAAAAATTCAAGGTTGGTTTTGGTGTCCTTGAGGCGATCGATCAGAAACTCGGTGGCAGCAACATCTTCCATCGGGTTTAGCAGCTTGCGCAGAATCCACATTCGCTGCATTTCGTCCTCAGTGGCAATCAGATCTTCACGCCGGGTGCCGCTGCGACGGATATTGATCGCCGGGAACACGCGCTTCTCAGCCAGTTTACGGTCGAGATGCGCTTCCATGTTACCGGTGCCTTTAAATTCTTCGAAGATGACTTCATCCATCTTGGAACCGGTATCGACCAGAGCTGTGGCAATAATCGTCAGGCTGCCGCCCTCTTCGATATTACGCGCAGCACCGAAGAAGCGCTTGGGCTTCTCAAGGGCATGGGCGTCAACACCACCGGTCAGCACCTTTCCAGAGCTGGGTACAACCGTATTGTAGGCACGCGCCAGACGGGTAATGGAGTCGAGCAGAATCACCACGTCTTTTTTGTGTTCCACCAGGCGCTTGGCCTTTTCGATCACCATTTCGGCAACCTGAACGTGACGGGCTGGCGGCTCATCGAAGGTTGAGGCAACCACCTCACCGCGCACGGTACGTGACATTTCCGTCACTTCTTCCGGGCGCTCATCGATCAGCAGCACGATCAGGTGGCACTCAGGGTTGTTGCGTGTGATAGAGGTTGCAATATTCTGCAACATCAATGTCTTACCCGCTTTTGGTGGCGAGACGAGCAGACCACGCTGACCTTTACCAATCGGTGCGGCCAGATCAATGATGCGTGACGTCAGATCCTCCGTCGAACCATTGCCGATTTCCATGTGCATGCGCTCATCAGGAAATAGCGGCGTCAGGTTTTCGAACAGAATCTTATGCTTGGCGTTTTCCGGGCGGTCAAAGTTGATCTGGCTGACCTTGAGCAGCGCAAAATACCGTTCGCCATCTTTCGGCGGACGTATTTTGCCAGCAATGGAATCACCTTTACGCAGGTTGAATCGGCGAATTTGCGAGGGCGAGACATAAATGTCGTCAGGCCCGGCGAGATAGGAACTGTCCGCGCTACGCAGAAAGCCGAAGCCATCCTGGAGGATTTCCAGCACACCGTCGCCATAGATATCCTCGCCACTTTTGGCGTGTTTTTTGAGGATGGCGAAGATGATGTCCTGCTTGCGCGAACGAGCGAGGTTGTCGATGCCCATTTCGCGGGCAAGATCGAGTAGCTCGGGGACGGTTTTTTGCTTGAGTTCAGTGAGATTCATCGGTGTGTTCGAACGTTGCTCATGAAAGCTGGGCGCCAGGCGCCGGGAATAAGAAAGGAGGCATGGTCACGACATTATCAAAACGTCGTTAGTTGCGTTCAGACCCCGGTGGGCACACGCTCTGCAGATCTGCTGAACCGGTATGGCCATGTTCAACGTTTGAGCGTTATCGCTTGTGATCTGGTTGCGATATGTTTTCGATTCATTATTCCAGAAAGCAATGTATGAACAATGACAATGTGAAAACGGGGTAAAGCAAAACCAGCGGGCAATCTGACGACTTGGACATCGGGATGGTTCTATGCTGAGTCGATAGAACCTAACTTTATAAAATCCAGGCCTATAAAGTCTAAGCCTATAAAATCCAGGTCAATGAAATCAAGGCTCATAAAAATCCTGAGCCAATACGACCTGAGGCATTGGAAGCGAATCTATATTTTGAATTGCGACATTGTGAATTGCGACTTAACTGAGTTCATCCAACGATTATTATTAAATGAAATCCTAAGGCAATAAGGCAATTCATTAGTTCGCATCATGCCAACAACTCGATGGTAGTCAAGCGCCAGCATAAACGCAAGCCCTGGGAGCCAGGCAATTGACAACGAGCAACGAGCGCCGCAACCTTGGCACAGCCAACTTGAAGGATGACTCATGTCCAAGGAACTTTCGCTTTCAACAACACCACTTTCCACCAAGCCGGTTTTAACGACCTCGTCATCAACATCGACACTTTCCGTCGCTAATGGTAGCGAGCCCCGGCGTCTCGCTGCCATTGATATGGGGTCGAACAGTTTCCACCTGCTGGTCGCTAATTATCAGAACGAGCGACTTCAGGTGGTCGCCCGACTGGGGGAAAAGGTACAGCTGGCCGCCGGCCTTGATGAAGAAGGCAACCTCAGCGAAGAGGCCATGCAGCGTGCCTTGGACTGCCTGGGTCGCTTTGCCCCTTTTCTCAACGATATTGACGAGCCGCATATACGGATTGTGGGCACCAATGCCTTGCGTGACGCTCATAACAGTCAGGCATTTATTGACCGTGCTGAAGCGCAGCTGGGCCAATCGATCGAGATTATTGCTGGCCGTGAAGAAGCCCGTCTGATTTATCTGGGGGCGGCCCATGCCCTGGCAGAAACAGGGCGGCGACTGATCGTTGATATTGGCGGCGGCTCCACCGAATTTATTATCGGTGAAGACTTCGAGCCCAAGGCGTTAGAAAGCCTGCGTATGGGTTGCGTCACCTTTTCAAGGCGCTTTTTCCCAGACGGTGAACTCACCGAAAAACGCATGCGTAAGGCTGAGCTGGCCGCGCTTTCCGAGCTGGCCAATATCCAGCGCCCCTATCTTCGCCTGGGCTGGGAAGATCCAGTAGGGTCGAGTGGCACTATCAAGGCAGCGGCTAATGTCCTGCATACCTATGGCGACACATTTCAGGAAGGGGTGATTACCCGCACGGGGCTTAAAAAGCTGCGTGACAGGATTCTGAAATGCAAACACGTTGATAAAGTCGCACTCGACGGGCTTAAAGCTGACCGCGCCAAGGTATTCCCGGCAGGTATTGCCATTCTCAACGCCGTTTTCGAAGCCTTCGACCTGACTCAGATGCGCTTTGCTGACGGCGCCTTGAGGGAGGGGGTGCTCTACGATATGGCGGGGCGCAATAGCGCCGAAGATTCACGCCTCAAGACGCTGGAGTTCCTCAGGCGTTGCTATGACGTTGATAATCGCCAGGCAGACAACGTCGCTCATACCGCCGCCAATCTTTTCGCACAGATCAAAGATGACTGGCAACTGAGCGACAACCATGGCCGGTACCTGTGCTGGGCCAGCGAGGTTCATGAAATTGGCTTGGCGATTTCCCATAGCCAGTTCCACCGCCATGGCGCTTACCTTCTTGAACATTCGGATCTATCAGGTTTTTCGCGCCCGGAACAACGCTTACTGGCATTTCTGGTACGTGCTCACCGGCGCAAATTTCCCATCAAGGAATGGCAGGCACTACCGGCTTCACAGCAAAAAAGCGCGGCCAGACTGGCGCGTCTGCTTCGCCTGAGTGTCATTCTCAACCATTCGCGCCCTGAGACCCCACCAGCCATACCTGTACTGGAGGCAAAGGACGATACGCTGCTCATACGACTTGATCATCACGAAGAACCAACCTTGCTCAGTACGGATCTTGAACAGGAGCAGACTTTCACGCAGGCCGCCGGTTTTACGCTGCAACTCTGTTAGCAGGTTTCAACGACGCAACACCGTCCACCCGGCAGCGACCCAATAATAGCCGGTGGGCGGATGAAAGGCAGCGACACATTCCTGTCGCTCGCCTTGCCTTTCGTCCTGCCTCTCATCTTTCTCAGGCACCCACCAAACCACGACGACGCGATCTCGCTCCCAGGGGGGCAACCGAGCCTCCTGAAGTAAGCGTTTCAGGTCACGCCGCCCGCGCTTGGCCAGCGTCAGCTTCTCCCCGCCTCGCCGCCAGGTGACGTTCAAGGTACCGGCAGAGAGATCTGAGTGCTCTGCCATAATGCTTAATGACAGCACTCCCAGCGGCGTCTCCAATGGAGCCTCCCCGTTCCAGCGAGAGTGCCATTGGTGATCAATGCTTTTTCCAGTACTTTCTCTAGTACTTTCTCTAGTACTTTTTTCAGTACCTTCTTCAATACATTCTGTCCGGCCTTGCAGATAAAGCGTTTTCTGCCATATCCGTGCTTCAGCGCCTGGCCATGTCACTTCCACCTGGGCGTCGTAAGCCGCCGTAAACTGTTTAAGAAGGTTTTCCAGCCGCCTGGCAGGCGGCGTTGGCAACCCTAGCCGCTGGCACTCCGTTCGCACCAACAGCCGCTGACGCGCCAGTGGACGCTTCTGCAAAGCAGCAACGTCCAGCAACCCTTGGCGAGTGCGTATTGTTGCCAACTCTTCCAGCGCGTAATCGGTCAACAGCGTATCGGCCTCAGCCGCGCGTGAGGCGACATTGGCCAATTGCTTCCTCACGCTTGCCCAGCGTGTTTCCAGCACAGGCAAGACGCGATGGCGCAGGAAATTGCGATCAGCGTCACACTGCGCATTGGTCGGGTCGTCTACCCAGTCAAGATGAAGGCTTTCCGCGACCTGGCGTAATGCCTGCTGGTCAACCGTCAGCCACGGCCGTACAAGCGTCAAATGGCGGGACTGGCGCTTTTGTGGCATGGCGGCAAGACCACGCAAGCCACTGCCACGCAGAGCCGCCAGTAACAGGGTTTCTGCCTGATCATCCTGATGCTGCGCCAGCCACAGCACATCCCCTGGCGGCAGGTGGTCCGCAAACGCCGCATAACGTGCCTCACGCGCGGCGGCTTCGACCCCTTTTCCATGATCAATATCACAGGTGACGCGGACCACCTTCAGCGGCACTTTCAGACGCTGGCACAAAGCCTCACAGTGCTGTTCGAATGAAGCGGCTGCGTCCTGCAGCCCATGGTTGACATGAATGGCCGCCATCGGTGTATCGGCTCGCTGGCAGGCTTCCGCCGCCAGAGTCAACAGCAGACTGGAATCCAGCCCGCCGGAAAGTGCCACCCAAACACGACGCCCCGGTGGAAAATCCACCAGGGCGTCATCAAGCAGGGTTGAGAGAGCGTTACGCGGCAGGGGCGCCATAGCTCATCAGTCGCTCATAGCGGCGCGCCAGCAAGGCGTCAGTATCCAGCGCCTGAAGGCGTTCAAGGCTTTGTGTCAGCGCTTCTTTGACCCGCGAAGAGGTATCAATCGGGTGGCGATGCGCGCCACCCAGCGGCTCCTTGATCAAGGAATCAACAAAACCAAGCTCTTTGAGTCGTTCAGCGGTAATACCCATCGCCTGGGCGGCATCGGAGGCTTTCTCCGCGCTCTTCCACAGAATTGAGGCGCAGCCTTCCGGCGAAATGACCGAATATGTCGAATACTGCAGCATGTGCAGCTCATCGCAAACGCCAATCGCCAGCGCTCCACCGGAGCCGCCCTCACCTACCACGGTCGAGATAATTGGCGTTTTCAGGCGCGACATGACAGCCAGATTGTAGGCAATGGCTTCTGACTGACCACGTTCCTCAGCATCAATGCCCGGGTAGGCACCTGGCGTATCAATAAACGTCAGGATAGGCATCTTGAAGCGCTCCGCCATTTCCATCAGACGACAGGCCTTGCGATAACCCTCGGGGCGTGGCATGCCAAAATTACGCCGAACCTTTTCTTTGACGTCGCGGCCTTTCTGATGACCGATCACCATCACCGGCTGGTCGTTGAGGCGGGCAATACCGCCTACCAGCGCCGCGTCATCGGCAAAGTTGCGATCCCCATGCAACTCATCAAAATCCGTAAAGATGTGTTCAAGATAGTCCAGCGTATAAGGGCGCTGCGGATGCCGCGAAATCTGCGATACCTGCCAGGGGGTCATGTCCTTGAAAATGGACTCGGTCAGCTTGCGGCTTTTTTCTTCAAGACGCTCAATTTCATCATTGAGGTTCACGTCGTTATCAGAGCTTACCAGGCGTAGCTCTTGAATTTTTGCCTGTAAGTCGGCAATTGGCTGTTCAAAATCGAGATAATTAGGGTTCATCGGCTAAGCCTGTAAAAATTGGGCCTTTCGGATCATGTTTTCATTTATGGCGCATTATCGCACCTTGATCTTGTCACGCAAACTGTCTCAACAGCTATCTCAAAAACTGTATTACAAACTGTCTCACAAACTGTTCAGCGTCTTCACATTAGCGGTAACGCAGCTGCACCCCGACCTGCCCCTGCACATCTTTGAGTGCCAATAACAGGTCATCGCTGGGCGCCACGCACCAGTTTTCGTCGAGCTCCAGCCAGACGCTGGCCTCAGGATGACGATAATGCAGACGTACTGGCAGGCCCTGTTTATCACAATAAGGCGACAGGCTGTGACGCAGCGTTTCCACCAGACGTCCGTTAACCTGCTCTGCATTCAGCGCAACATCTATCGATTCGCCATAACGTACGCGAGCCGTCACCATTGGGGTGACATCTTTGACACGTAGCTTGAGACCGCCAGAGAAATCATCGTTGGCAACTTCGCCTTCCACGATCAACACTTCATCTGACTCAATCTGACCGCGTACCTGATCATAAAGCTCACCAAACAGGGATGCTTCTATGCGGCCTGTGCGGTCATCCAGCGTCAAAAACGCCATGGTATCGCCACGTTTGGATTTCATCGTCCGCACGCCCACGACCAGGCCAGCCACCCTCTGGGGCTCCCGCGAAGGCGAAAGATCAACGATACGCGTGGAAACAAAACGTTTCAGCTCACGCTCATACTCATCAATCGGGTGCCCCGTCAGATAAAGTCCTAACGTCTCTTTTTCACCCGCCAGGCGCTCGCGATCGGTCCACTCGCGTACCTGACGATATTCTGCGTAGACATCGTTGTCTTCTGCGGCTTCAAAGGCATCACCAAACATATCCAGCATTCCCAGATTCTGATTGGTGTGATTCTGTGCCGCCGCCTTCAGCGCGTCTTCCACCGCGGCCGCCAGTACGGCGCGATTAGGCCCAAGATTATCCAGCGCCCCAGAACGAATCAAGGCTTCCAGCGTGCGCTTGTTCATGCGTTTGGGATCGATCCGGCGGCAGAAATCGAACATATCCTTGAACGGCCCTTCTGCCTCTCGGGCGGTCACAATGGCACCGATCGGCCCTTCCCCTACGCCGCGAATTGCGCCGAGGCCGTAAACCACGCGGCCTTGTTCATCCACGGTAAATTTGTAACCACCCACGTTAACATCAGGGGGCGTGACGGTCAGTTTGAGGTGGCGACATTCCTCAATCAGTGGCACGACCTTATCGAGGTTGTCCATTTCAGTGGACATCACCGCCGCCATGAAGGGCCCTGGGTAATGCGCTTTCAGCCAGGCCGTCTGGTAGGACACCAGCGCGTAAGCTGCCGAGTGGGATTTGTTGAAACCATAACCGGCAAACTTTTCTACCAGATCAAAGATATTACCGGCCAGGTCTTTGTCGATGCCATTTTCGGCGCAACCCTCCATGAAGCCGGCGCGCTGTTTGGCCATTTCTTCGGGCTTTTTCTTACCCATGGCACGACGCAGCATATCCGCCTGGCCCAGGGTGTACCCCGCCATGACCTGAGCGATCTGCATGACCTGTTCCTGGTACAGGATAATGCCGTAGGTTGGGCTGAGTACCGGTTTCAGCAGCTCGTGCTGGTAGTCCGGGTGCGGGTAGGAAACTTCCGCGCGGCCGTGTTTACGGTTGATGAAGTCATCGACCATGCCAGACTGCAGCGGCCCAGGGCGGAACAGGGCCACCAGCGCGATCATGTCGTCCAGGGAGTCCGGCAGCAGGCGCTTGATCAGCTCCTTCATGCCGCGTGATTCCAGCTGGAAAACCGCCGTTGTCTCGGCGCGTTTGAGCATCTCAAACGTTGGTTTGTCATCCAGCGGAATGGCATCGATATTCAAGGGGGCCTGATGGTTGACCGCGCGCACCTTATCGACCATTTCCAGCGCCCAGTCGATAATCGTCAGGGTACGCAGACCAAGAAAGTCGAATTTGACCAGCCCGGCTTCTTCAATGTCGTTTTTGTCGAACTGAACCATCAGGCCGGAGCCGTCTTCGTCGCACAACAGCGGGGCGAAATCGGTCAGTTTGGTCGGCGCGATCACGACGCCACCGGCGTGCTTGCCGGTTCCTCGCGTGGTGCCTTCGAGCTTGAGAGCCATTTCCCAGATTTCAGCGGCATCTTCGTCGGCATCAATAAACTCTTTCAGAGCACTTTCCTGCTCAATCGCCTTGGAAAGCGTCATACCGACTTCAAAGGGAATCAGTTTGGAGAGTTTATCACCGAGGGAATAAGGCCGACCCTGGGCGCGGGCCACGTCGCGAACCACCGCTTTGGCGGCCATGGTGCCGAAGGTGACAATCTGCGATACCGCATCACGCCCGTAGCGGTCAGCCACATAATCGATGACCTTATCGCGCTTTTCCATGCAGAAATCCACATCGAAATCGGGCATCGACACACGTTCAGGGTTCAGAAAGCGCTCGAACAGCAGGTCATAGCCAATCGGGTCAAGGTCGGTGATCTTCTGGGCATAGGCCACCAGTGAGCCAGCACCTGAACCACGCCCCGGCCCAACCGGGACCTTGTTATCCTTGGCCCACTGGATGAAGTCCATGACGATCAGAAAGTAGCCTGGGAACCCCATCTGAATAATGATGTTCAGCTCGAAATCGAGACGTTCCCGGTAGCGCTGATCAATGGCCTGATAGGCCTCGCTGTCGCGTGGGTACTCGGCCACGGGAAACAGAAAATCCAGACGCTCGGTCAGGCCATCATGAGAGACCTTGCGGAAGAACTCATCCTGGGTCATGCCGTCAGGAATTTCATATTCGGGCAGGAATATCTCGCCCAGCCGCACATCGACGCTGCAGCGCTTGGCAATCATGACGCTGTTTTCCAGCGCTTCGGGAATATCGGCGAACAGTTCCGCCATTTCTTGCGGGCTTTTCAGGTACTGCTCTTCGGAATACTTGCGCTCACGGCGTGGGTCATCCAGCGCTTTGCCTTCGCCGATGGCGACACGCGTCTCGTGCGCCCAGAAATCTTCACGTTCAAGAAAGCGCACATCGTTGGTGGCAACCACCGGCGTACCGGTATCGATCGCCAGGCGGACACTTTCGTGAACGCAGGCTTCCTCCAGCTGGCGGCCCGTCCGCACCAGCTCAAGATAAAAGCGTTCGGGAAACGCTGCTTGCCATTCGGCCAGCAGCGCCTGGGCATCCGTGTAATGATCGGCCAGCAGGTGGCGGCCAATTTCACCGTCTCGCCCGCCGGATAGCGCAATCAGGCCCTCGCTCTGTTCCAGCACCCAGCGTTTATCGAGAATGGCCCGGCCCTGACGCTGGCCATGCGTCCACCCCTTGGAAATCAACTCGGTGAGATTCAGATAGCCGGTGGCATTCATTGCCAATAGCGTTAACCGGTAAGGATGGGCCTCGTCATGCGGGTTATGCAGCCACAGATCACTGCCAATAATCGGTTTCAGCCCAGCCCCTTGGGCTGCTGTATAGAACTTGACCAGACCAAACAGGTTCGCCTCATCCGTCAGCGCCAGCGCGGGCATTTCCCGCGCCGCTGTGGTCGTGACCAAAGGTTTGAGCTTTACCAGCCCATCGACCAGAGAATATTCGCTATGAAGTCGCAAATGGACAAACGGAACCGTCATGACATTCTCGTATCTGCAATAAGGGTGACTGAGCAAAGGGTGGCTTGCTCATGTTGCGATTAACCGCTGCTATAAAAGCGCCAGCTGCCGCTGAACCGGCGCAAAGCTACGGCGATGCTGTGCTAATGGGCCGTGGGATTCCAGCGCGGCCAGATGTGCCTGAGTCGGATAGCCCTTGTGGCGATCGAAACCGTACATGGGAAAACGCTCGTGCAAGGCCAGCATTTGCGCATCCCGAGTCACTTTGGCCAGAATCGAGGCCGCTGCGATCGACGTATGACGGGCATCACCTTTGACTACGGCCTGCCCCGGCAACGCATGCCCTGGCAGACGGTTACCATCGACCAGCAGATATTCGGCAGCTGGCTGAAGACCGTCAATCGCACGCCGCATGGCCAGATGCGTCGCGTGGTAGATATTCAGCTGGTCTACCTCGGCAGCACTGGCCTCAGCCACGGCAAAAGCTAACGCCTGTTCACGAATCTGAAGAGTCAGGGCGTCACGTTTTTTCGCTGTCAGCTTTTTGGAGTCGGTGAGCCCTGCAATGGGACGCGCCGGATCCAGAATCACTGCCGCCGCAACCACGCTCCCCACCAAAGGGCCGCGCCCGACTTCATCCACACCGGCCAGAAAACGGCCCTGGTAGGGAATATCAATCGGCGGCCACTCTACGGGCGTCTTGCGCACGGCGCGTCTTGATGTTTCAGCCATGAGTCTTCACCTCAGGAAGCGACTCGCCCGCGACGAGGGTTTCAATCGCATCCGCCGCACGCTGGCTGGCATTGCGCTGCAGCTTCTGGTGCATGTCAGCAAAACGCACCTCCAGTGCATGTCGTGCGGCGGCATTTCCCAACAACTGCTCCAGCTGCTCAGCAATCGCGTCGGGCGTGGCGGCATCCTGTATCAGCTCCGGGACGATCCCTTCCTGAGCAATCAGGTTAGGTAGTGAAATCCATTGCGTTTTGACCAGATGCTTCGCTAGCCAGTGGGTGGCAGGCGCCATTTTATATGCCACCAGCATGGGCCGATGACATAGCATCGCTTCCAATGCGGCGGTACCTGAGGTCAACAGCACCACATCGCTGGCCACCATGGCTTCCCTCGCCTGTTCCAGAACCACCAAAACGCGACCCTGTAATGCTGGGAAGTCTTCCAACAATGCGGTTATTTCCTGCGAACGCTGGGCGCTGGCAGCAGGGATTATCACCTGCAGGTCGGTAAAGCGCTTACAGACACGCTCCACCGCTGTCAGAAACGTTGCCCCCATAAAACGGATTTCGTTGGCTCGCGAGCCAGGCAGCAAGGCCAGCACGGGCTTATCCGAGGACAGTTTCAGGGAGCGGCGGGCTTCCTCGCGATCGGTAACCAACGGCATTTCATCCGCCAGTGGGTGCCCGACAAAACTCACCGGGACCTGATGCTGTCGATAGAAGTCGGCTTCAAAGGGTAGCAAAGTCAACATGCCGTCTACGGCACGGGCGATATTTTTGACCCGCCCCTGCCGCCAGGCCCATACCGAAGGGCTAACGTAATGGGCGGTGGTCACGCCGGCATCACGCAGTTTGCGCTCAAGCCCAAGATTGAAATCGGGTGCATCAATGCCGATCATGATGTCCGGCTTCCAGGCAAGCGCATCACTGCACAGCTCACGGCGGACTTTCAGCAATTCGGGAAGATGTTTGAGTACTTCGACAATTCCCATCACAGAGAGGGTTTCAAGTGGGAAGCGGCTTTCCATGCCAAGCCCCACCATGCGCGGGCCGCCGATACCACGAAATTCAATAGATGGATGACGGGCCTGTAATTCGCGGATCAGGCCAGCCCCCAGAATATCGCCAGAGAGCTCACCGGCCACCAGATAAACGCGCTTGATTGTCATTGCTTTGCTCCCTGTCTAGCCGAGGCTAACGCACGATGCCTCGCGCGGAGCGCTCGATAGAGGCAGCAAAATGTTCGACTTCAGGCAGTTGGTAACGCTCACGCATGGCCGTCAGTGCCTGCTCGGTAGTGAGCCCCTGACGGTAGACCAGCTTGTAGGCATCAGACAGAGCACTAAGCGCTTCACGGCTGAATCCTCGACGTTTCAGACCCACCAGATTCAGGCCACGGGCTTCGGCAGGGTTCCCGTTGATCATGATATAAGCGGGCGTATCTTTGGTAATAATCGAGCCGCCGCCAGCCATGGCGTGATCGCCAAAGTGGCAGAACTGATGCACCGCAGCCAGGCCACCCAAAATGGCATGATTTCCAAGGATAACGTGACCTGCCAGTGTTACCTGGTTTGCCAGGATACAGTCATTGCCAATGACACAGTCATGCCCGACATGCACATAGGCCATAAACAGGTTGCGGGAGCCGATTGTGGTTTCTTCACGATCCTGTACGGTACCGCGATGCAATGTCACCCCTTCTCGAATGACATTATCATCGCCCATCACCAGGCGAGTGGGTTCACCGGCGTATTTTTTGTCCTGGCAGTCTTCACCAACAGAAGCAAACTGAAAGATACGCGTTCGTTCACCCAGCACTGTGGGCCCTTTAATCACGACATGAGGGCCAATCACAGAGCCAGCGCCAATCGTTACGTTGGGACCAATCACGCTGAATGGACCAACCTCAACGTCGTCTGCCAGCCGGGCCGCTGGATCAACCAGAGCAGTAGGATGAATCAAGCCACCTTCCTCTCGGCACAAATGATTTCCGCCTCACAGGCAAGCTCTCCGTCAACCGTCGCACGGCAGGCAAACTTCCAGATACCGCGCTTACCACGAATCACGTTGGCTTCAAGCCCCAGTTTATCGCCAGGCATCACAGGGCGTTTGAAACGTACCTTATCGCTTCCTACCAGATAATAAACATAGCCATCCGCGGGTAGTTTATTAACCGTTTTAAAGCCCAGAATACCACACACCTGTGCCAGTGCTTCTATGACTAACACCCCCGGCATAATGGGATGGTGGGGGAAATGTCCATTAAAAAACGGTTCATTGATGCTGACATTCTTGTACGCAACGATGGACTCGCCTTTGGTTAACTGAGTTACCCGATCCACCAGTAAAAAAGGATAACGGTGGGGTAAGTACTCGCGAATCTCGTTAATATCCATGACCATCGTAGCGACCTCTAAATAACAGAAACCCTGAGCGTATACTCAGGTGCGTCCAGCGCTGCCACTGGAAAAAGGCTGAGGATTATAACCTGCAAAAGGAAAGCCTCAACCTTTCAATATGCAGTCAGGCGTCCACTATTTTCTAGCGTTGCCGTTTTTTTCCAGCCTTGCCAGACGTTTGGCAATTTCATCAAGCTGTTTAAAACGCACAGCGTTTTTACGCCACTGATGATTGGCCATCGAGCCGGTACCCGATGAATAAACCCCCGGTTCGTGAATCGAATTGGTGACCAGGCTCATACCTGTTATCTGAACACCATCACACAAGGTTAGATGTCCGGAAAGACCCACACCGCCGCCTAGCATGCAATGTTTGCCTACCCGAGTTGAACCGGCGATACCCACGCATCCTGCCAGAGCGCTGTGGTCACCAATCTGTACGTTGTGAGCAATCTGGACCTGACTGTCAATCTTGACATCATAACCAATCACGGTATCACCCAGTGCTCCGCGATCAATACTGGAACAACTGCCGACCTCAACATCGTCCCCCAACACGACACCACCAAGCTGGGCAATTTTGTGCCACCCGGCACTGTCATGAGCGAAACCAAAACCATCGGCGCCAATCACGCACCCACTGTGTAGAATGACGCGCTTACCAATCACCACACCATGGTACACGGTCACATTGGCATGCAGTCGAGTGTGTTCCCCTAAACGGGTATCCGCGCCGACCACGCTTCCGGGGCCAATGACGACATGATCATCAAGTACAGCGCCAGACTCAACGACCGCATTGGCCTGAATATCGACGCCCTGCCCCAGCGTCACGTTTTCCGCTACCACCGCTGTTGGATGAACACCCGGCTGATGACGCGCAGCCAGTGGATCAAACAGCTGTGATAGCTTGGCATACCCGACATAGGGGTTGGCAATTTCCAGACGCGCAACAGGGCAATGTTCAGCATACTCCGGGTGCAACAGCACAGCTGCAGCCTGAGTCGATGCCAGATCTTTCAGGTAGGCGCGATTAGCCAGAAAGGCTATCTGGTTAGGCATGGCATCCTTTAAGGTTGCCAGCCCCTTAACCTCCACGCCACCGTCTCCCGTGAAAGAGATATCAAGATGGCGTGCGATATCTGCCAGAGTCATTGAATCTTTTGGGTGCGTCATAAAAACCCGGTGTACTGGCGGTGTGGTCAAGCCGCACCTGCGATCGTTAGTCGTTTAGTTCAGCGTGTTGAATATTTCGGTCACTTCATTGGTCAGGTTCGGCAGATCCATGGATGAGTGCAGAACGCCTTGTGGCTCAACCAGAATATCGATGCCATTACGCTCAATCACCTGGTCTACAGCCTGCTCAAGCTTCGGCTCAGCCTGCTGCAGGAAAGCCTGTTCAGAACTCTGCTGCGCCTGCAGAATTTCCTGACGCAGCTGCTGGAAGCGACTGCCTTTCTGCTGCAGCTCACCAATCAGCGACTCACGCTGGGATTGCGACATGCTCTCACCTTCTGCCTGCAAGCGCTGCTGCAGTGACTGTAACTCATTGCCCAGGCTTTGAGCTTCATTCTGCTTGGCACCCACCTGATTTTCCAGCTGGCTGAGAGACGCCTGCGCTGCCTGGGTATTCATCAGGGCAGCCCGCCAGTCCAGAACGGCAACTTCAGCCGCAACAGCAGCCTGAGCAGGCAGAATCATAGCGGCGGAAACGCCCAGAATAGCGATCATTTTACGCATGGTAGTAACTCCTTGTAGATAAGTGCGTCGGTTGAGTGCATCGCTGCATGCAATGACTCGATTTACATTTAGCGACACGGTCGCGCTTGACTCGTTCCATGAACTTATTAGCTAATTTTAAAACGACTGTCCCAGTGAGAACTGGAAGAACTGAGTATCATCACCGGCCTGCTTATCCACCGCTTCAGCAAAGCTGAAGGTCAACGGGCCAACAGGGGTCAACCATGAAAAACCAAGGCCGACACTGGAGCGTAACTCATTAAGATCGACCCCGGACGAGCAGCTTGAGGAACCGGACTCGATTGCATAGCATTCACTCAGAAAGGTGTTACCTACGTCATAAAACACAGACGTCTGAAAGGAATTCTGATCTTCGATAAACGGCAACGGAAAAATAACCTCAGCCGTTCCTTCTACCAGAACGTTACCACCCAGCGTGCCGCTTCGCGAGCTACCAGGCTGCGGAGTCGTGCGCTGCCCCAAGGTGTTGGCAGTGAAGCCACGCACTGAGCCCAGACCACCCGCATAGAAGTTCTCGTAGAAGGGATAAGGGTCGTTACCACCCAGGGTATCCGCATAGCCCAGATTACCGGTGAATTTAAGCGACCATTGATCATCATCATCGATCGGGAATAGCTTCTGGGCTCTTGCCCGCGCCTTATAGTAGCTGGCATCGCTACCGGGGGCGGCCGTCTCGACGGAAATACGCTGATAGTTACCTGCTGTTGGCATGATGCCACGGTTCAGGTTATTACGCGTCCAGCTACCCGTGAGTTTCAGGCTCTGGGCATTATCGCCGACATCATTGACGTACTGAGTAATTTCCTGAGCCGTGTCACGGTAGGTCTTGATGGTAAGATCTTCCAGGCTGGCACCGAAGTTTATCCGAGACAGCTCGCTGATCGGATAGCCAAAGTTGATACCGGCACCGTAAGCATCCGTGGAATAGGTAGAGATATCAGAGTCTTCGTAATCGGTCTCACGATAAAACAGGTTATAACCACGCGAGATGCCATCCATTGTCCAGTACGGGTCGGTAAAGCCGAAGTTAACGCTGGTGAAGGTGTCACTGCGCTGCGCGCCTATATTGACGCGGTTACCCGTTCCCAGAAAATTGCTCTGGGCCAATGACGCACCATAAATGACGCCCGCACTCTGCGAAAAACCAACGCTGGCAGATACCGAACCCGATGGCTGCTCTTCCACTTTATAGGTGACGTCCAGCTGATCAGGCTCACCGGCGACCCGGCGGGTATCCACTTCTACCTGACTAAAAAAGCCCAGACGTTCAAGGCGCAGTCTTGATTGAGCAATGGCATCCGTTGACGCTGGCGCTCCTTCCATCTGGGTCATTTCACGACGCAGCACTTCATCCTGAGTGGTGGTATTACCCACAAACTCAATACGCCGTACGTAAGTCCGCTGGCCGGGCGTGACGCTAATCATTAGGTTGACCGACTCACCATCGTCGTCCAGTTGCGGCAACCCCTGCACTTCGGCAAAGGCAAACCCTTCCGCACCAAGGCGCTGACGAATGGCTTCCGTCGAGGCGTTGAGATCCTGACGCGAGAAAATTTCGCCCTGTTCAATCTGCAGTAACGAGCGCGCTTCGGATTCAGCAATCTGTAACTCACCGCCAAAACTGACCTGACCAACCCGATATTGACGTCCTTCGTTGACGTTGAGGGTAACGAATATCCTGTTTTTTTCCGGCCCGATCGATACCTGGGTCGACGTGACTTCAAAATTCACATAGCCACGATCCAGGTAATAGGAACGAAGCCGTTCAATATCGCCAGCCAGGGCTTCACGTGAGTATTTGTCATCCGAAAAGAGGCCAAAAAAGAACCCGGGCTTATCTTCAAGCTCGAACTGATTCAGTAGCGTCTCATCATCAAACGCTTCATTGCCGACAATATTGATTTGGTGGATTCTGGCAATTTCGCCTTCACGAATATTGATATCAACCTGAACGCGGCCTTCGTCAATCTGATTGACGGTTGTATCGATGCGTGAGCTATAACGCCCCTGAGCCTGATAAACGCCCTCAAGTTCACGCTGAATCTCTTCAAGCGTCGACAACTGCAGGACCTGACCTTCCGACAACCCGGCTTCTTTCAGGCCACGGCGCAGATCAGCGTCGGTAATCTGTTCGTTACCTTCAATATTCAGACGGGCAATAGTGGGACGTTCCACTACCTGAATGACCAGCACATCGCCTTCACGCGCCAGGGAAACGTCATCAAACAGACCGGTTTCAAACAATCGCCGTGCCGCGTCGGCCAGCGTCTGTTCATTTACGGTATCGCTTGCATTGACAGGGAAAGCATTGAAGACCGAAGCAGCAGACACGCGCTGTAGTCCCTCTACACGAATGTCGGAAACGTCAAAAGATTGTGCTTTGGCACTGCTGGCCGCGGCTAGCAGTAAGGCCGCCATCCCTAGTGTTTTGATTTTCATGCAGTCAGTTCACTCGCGTTGGTCTGCCTTTGTTTTTTCCAGACAGGCACCTTATACATTTGTGCAGGGAGATGACAAGTTGACTTGCTCCCTGCACACGTTATTACCACAGGCGCATGAGGTCAAAATAGAGCGCCATGATCATTAATGTACCGACCATTGTAATGCCGATACGAAGCCCGATCGCCTGCGTTTTTTCGGAAACAGGCCGCCCTCGGACCACTTCAATCAGATAATAGAACAGATGCCCACCATCAAGCACCGGGATCGGTAACAGGTTTAATACTGCAAGACTAATCGACAAGTAGGCCATAAAGCCAATAAACGCTTCCAACCCTGCCCGTGCTGAATCGCCGGAAATCTGAGCAATCGTGATCGGGCCTGACAGATTCGAGGGGGAGATCAACCCCACCAACATCTTGCGTATTGCGTCTACGGTCAGTAGCGACATTTCACCCGTTTTGGCGACCGCTTGCCCAACCGCTTCCAGCGGGCCATAGCGGATTTCCCGGCGCATATCTTCCGGCCAGCTAACAGGTTCAGCGCCTGCACCGATATAGCCGATGGCTTCGCCGCCTTCCGCCTGAACATTACGTCCTGGCGTCAGTGTTAACGTCTGTTGACGACCATCACGCTCAACCACCAGCGAAAGCGTTTCCCCTGCGCTGGATCTGATAACACTGACGAACGCCATCCAATCATCCACCGGGCGGTCATTCACCGATATCACTTTATCACCAACCTGCAAACCCGCCTGGTCAGCCGCTTCACCCGCAAGAACCTGACCGATAAGCGCAGGCATCTGCGGACGCCAGGGGGTAAAGCCCAAGGTTTCAAACGGCTGGGGCGGATTCTGGCGAACCAGAAAATCGTCGACCTGCAGGGCATACGTTCGCGGGCTGCTGGATGCTGTCGGGCGCGCTTCAATTTCCAGCACCCCATCATGACCAATCATTGCCACCAGTTTAAGATTGATCTCATCCCACGCGCGTACAGGTTCGTTCTGGATCGCCACAATCTCATCGCCGCGTTCCAGTCCAGCCTCTGCGGCAGGTGAGGAAGGCGTTACATCTCCCACCAGAGGCGCCACTGTTGTGGTTCCCGCAACAAAGATTGCCCAGTAAGCCACAATCGCTAATAGAAAATTCGCCAACGGCCCAGCAGCAACGATCGCAATTCGCTGCCAGACACTTTTGCGATTGAACGCCTGATCCAGCTCATCATCCGGCACAGGGCCTTCACGTTCGTCAAGCATCTTGACGTAACCACCCAGCGGTATGGCTGCCACAGCGAATTCAGTGCCATGGCGATCCACACGAGACCAGAAAGGCTTACCAAAGCCGACAGAGAAACGCAGCACCTTAACGCCGCAGCGACGAGCTACCCAAAAATGGCCAAACTCATGAAACGTCACCAACAAACCCAGGACGACAATCACTGCCAGTATGTTTTGAATCAGGCCCACGTATTTCTCCTCATCCCGTTTGTTAACGGGACCTTTGAGCGATGTACTGCTGTGCCAATTGACGCGCTTGACGATCGGCATCCAGCACTGTCTCGACGCAATCGGCTGCCGACAAGGATTGCTGATCAAGCACAGATGCCACGACATTGCTGATCTTGCCAAAACTCAAGCGTTCCGCAAGAAACGCTTCGACAGCCACTTCATTGGCTGCGTTCAGAATGGCCGGCGCCGTCCCTCCTGCCTGCATGGCTTCACGCGCCAGGCGCAGACAGGGAAAACGCTGCTCGTCGGGTGGTTCAAAATCCAGCCGCGCCACCTGGAAAAGATCCAGCGTCTCAACACCTGCGTCAATACGTTCCGGCCAGGCAAGCCCATAGGCAATGGGGGTGCGCATATCCGGGTTGCCCAGTTGCGCAATCACCGAGCCATCGTGATAGGCCACCATCGAATGAATAACACTCTGGGGGTGAACGACAACACACACCTGATCTGGCGAGGCGTCAAATAACCAACAGGCTTCTATCAGCTCCAGCCCCTTGTTCATCAGGGTGGCACTATCCACTGAAATCTTGCGTCCCATCGACCAGTTGGGATGCGCACATGCCTGATCAGGCGTTACCGTTGCCAGAGCGTCAAGACTCCAGTCACGAAAAGGCCCACCGGACGCTGTTAACAGCAGTTGAGAGATACCGTGTCTGGCTAATCCACCGCGATGTTGAGTAGGTAGACACTGGAAAATAGCATTATGTTCGGAATCAATTGGCAAAAGTGTGGCACCCGAGTGCTCTACCGCTTGCATGAACAGCGCACCGCTCATGACCAAAGCTTCTTTGTTGGCCAGCAGTACACGCTTACCGCTTTGCGCAGCCGCTAGTGCTGGCAACAAACCCGCTGCCCCAACAATGGCAGCCATGACAATATCCACGCAAGGGTCTGACGCAACGCTGCTGTGTGCCTGTGCGCCTGCTTCTACCTGAGTTGTGATGCCCGCAGCCGCCAATTCCTGACGCAACCACTGAGCATCCTGTTCGGCATCCAGCACGGCCACGTCAGGTCGATGAACAAGACATTGGGAAAGCAGTTTTTCACGCGATGTGTGAGCGGTTAACGCGTAAACACGGTAGCGCTCGGGATGACGGGCAATAACATCCAGAGTACTGGTGCCGATAGACCCCGTAGCGCCCAGCACGGTGACACGTTGCGGTGCCCTCATAAGCCTGGCACCCAGGAGTAAAACAGCGCAAACAACGGAACCGCTGCGGTCAGGCTGTCAATCCGGTCAAGAATGCCGCCGTGACCCGGCAGCAACTGGCTTGAGTCCTTGATCTGGCGATAGCGCTTAAGCATGCTCTCCAGCAGGTCTCCCAGCACAGAGGCCAACGTAACCACGACGGTTACCAGTAACAACACGCCACCACCAATGACGCCCAACTGCTGCCAGACGCCGAAAACCAGCGCCAGAATGAGCGTTGCCACCAACCCACCAGCAACACCCTCCCAGGTTTTCCCGGGGCTGACGCGAGGAGCGAGCTTTCGCTGTCCCCAGGTACGCCCTGCAAAATAGGCACCAATGTCAGCCATCCAGGCCAGCAGCAACACATAAAGTAGCCAGATACCGCCCGTCTCACCCAGCACATTGAACCCCACCCAACAGGGCAGCAAAACCCATAGCCCCATGGCCAAACGTCGTGATGAAGACTGCCACTGACAGGCCTTTTCCGGATAGTGCGTCACCCAATAAAGATTGATTAGCCAGCCAAGGGCACTCAACCACAGAAGCCAGGCCGCACTTTCACCATCGAAGTACCATAACAGCAGCATCAGCACCATCATGCCAACAACGGTCACAGCACGCCCCAGGGAAGAGGTAATCCCCGCCAGGTTACTCCACTCCCAGGTGGCCAGCAGCACAATAAAGGCCGTGAACAAGGCATAGTATTGACCTTCCAGGCCAAACAGCCCGGCCAGGACCAGGGGCGCCAGCCAAGCGGCAGTGATAATTCGTTGCTTAAGCACCCTGGGCCTCTATCTGTTGATCTGTCATCCCGAAACGCCGCTGCCGCTGACCAAAGGCTTGCAGCGCCTGATCAAATGCCTCGGCATCGAAATCAGGCCACAGCAGCGGCGAAAAATAGAGTTCCGCATAGGCCAGCTGCCAAAGCATGAAATTGGATAAGCGCTGTTCTCCGCTGGTGCGAATACACAGGTCAACCGGCGGCACCTGGTGTATGCCCATCGTTTCGTTCATACGTGCTTCGTCAATCTCTTCAGGCACGATTTTACCATCAGCCACTTGCTGAGCCAGTTGACGTGCGGCACAGGTGATATCCCATTGACCACCATAATTGGCAGCGATCACCAGATGCATGCCTTTGTTGTCGGCTGTCATGTCTTCAGCGCGCTGGATATGTTTTTGAATGGCATGCGAAAACCCCTGACGCTCACCAAGAATTGTCAGGCGGATATCGCGCTCATGAAGTTTTTTGACTTCACGTTTGAGTGCCATCAAAAAAAGCTCCATCAAGGCATTCACCTCAGCTGCGGGGCGTTTCCAGTTTTCGCTGGAAAAGGCAAACAGGCTAAGGGTACCCACCTGGCGTTCAGCGGCACGCCGAATGACATTGCGGACTGCCTCGACGCCGGCACGGTGGCCACGCGACCCTGTCAAACCTCGCGCTTTTGCCCACCGGTTATTGCCATCCATGATAATCGCAACGTGGGAAGGCACAGAGTCAGAGACGTCTCCACCCATCGGGAGAGTCGCTGACTGTTCTTGTGGAAGCAGCGGTGACGTCATGAAGTTTCACACCAAAGGTCATTCATCCAACCGGCCCTATAAAGCCGCACGGGCAGCCAGGCTGCCCGTGACGTTAATCGTTGAGCGTCACACCTGCATCAGGTCATGCTCTTTCGCAGACAGTGCCTTGTCGATTTCAGCCACAAACTTATCCGTCAGTTTCTGAATTTCATCTTCACCCTGATGCTGATCATCCTCGGTAATCTCTTTATCCTTTAACAAGGATTTAAAGTCACCGTTGGCATCGCGGCGCACATTGCGCACAGCAACACGCGCATTTTCCGCTTCGTGGCGTGCCTGCTTGATATAGTTTTTACGCGTTTCCTCTGTCAGCATCGGCATTGGCACACGAATGACGGCACCGGCGCTTGCTGGGTTCAAGCCCAGATCAGAGGTCATGATCGCCTTTTCGATTTTAGGCACAATCCCTTGTTCCCATGGGGAAACTGTCAGAGTCCGCGCATCTTCAACGTTAATCGAAGCGACTTGGCTCAACGGCACTTCACTACCGTAGTATTCGACGGTGACCGAATCCAGGATACTTGGATGCGCGCGCCCGGTGCGAATCTTGTTGAAATTGGTATGCAGCGCTTCCACGCTTTTTTTCATGCGGGCTTCTGCATCTTTTCTGATTTCGTTAATCACGCTATTCACCTCTGTCTATCAACGTGCCTTCTTTACCTCCAACCACCAGGTTGAGAAGTGCACCCGACTTGTTCATATCAAATACCCGCACTGGCATATCATGGTCACGTACCAGGCAGATGGCGGTCAAATCCATGACGCCGAGCTTCTGGTCCAGCGCATCGTCATAGGATAGACGGTCATATTTCACTGCATCGGCATGCTTCACGGGATCTTTGTTGTAGACACCGTCGACCTTCGTTGCCTTGATCACAACATCAGCATCGACTTCGATGCCACGTAGGCAGGCCGCTGAATCCGTCGTAAAAAACGGGTTGCCGGTACCCGCCGAGAAAAGCACGACATCACCAGAAGTCAGGTAACGGATCGCCGTCCGACGATCATAGTGCTCGACAACACCGCTCATCGGAATCGCCGACATCACCCGTGAGCGAATATTGGAACGCTCCAGCGCATCGCGCATCGCCAATGCATTCATCACCGTGGCCAGCATTCCCATATGGTCACCGGTCACGCGATCCATGCCGGCTTCATTCAGCGCCGCCCCGCGAAACAGATTTCCACCGCCGATCACCAAACCTATCTGCACGCCAATACCCACCAGCTGCCCAATTTCAAGCGCCATTCTGTCCAGCACTTTCGGGTCGATCCCGAAGTCGTGCTCGCCCATCAATGCTTCCCCTGAAAGCTTGAGCAAAATACGCTTGTATTTCGATTTCGAACTTTCGGATTTCTTATTGGGAATAACAGCGGTCAATGGCTCGTTTGCATCGTTGGACATGGCAACTCTCCTGGGGCAGAACACGTTTGGGACAGGCAGGCGGCTGAATCAGCCATTATCCTGATCCGGCAATGACCCGGTCACGCCTACGTTTCGTACTTAACGCTGAAACGTGCGGACCGGATACGCGAAGGCGTGCGCAACTGCGCACGCCAACACAATCTGAAACTTTCGACCTTAACTACGGCCTGCCTGTTCCATTACTTCTTTGGCAAAATCAACTTCTTCTTTCTCGATGCCTTCACCCACTTCGAAACGCGTGAAGCTCAGCACTTCACCGCCAGCCGCTTTGGCGTATTCTGCCACAGTCTGGTTAGGGTCTTTAACGAAGGCCTGCTCGGTCAGGCTGTTTTCAGCAAGATATTTCTTCAGACGGCCCTGAACCATTTTCTCGGCGATATTTTCCGGCTTACCCGCCATATCCGGCTGGGCCAGAATAATCGCTTTCTCAGTTTCAAGGTTTTCCTGCGGCATATCTTCCGGGTGAGCAACGGCAGGATTGATCGCGGCAACGTGCATCGCGATGTCCTTGGCGACGTCGGCATTGCCACCCTTAAGAATAGTCAAAACGCCGATACGGCCACCGTGAACGTATTCACCGACCACACCGCCTTCAGCCGCATTCACGACTACGGCACGACGCACGCCGATGTTTTCACCGATTTTCTGTACCAGCTGCTCACGAGTGGACTCGAGATCGCCATCCATTACCGCAGCAACATCTTCACTTTTCGCTGTAAAGAACGCATCAGCGATCTTGTTAGAGAAAGCAATGAAGTTGTCATCACGGGCAACGAAGTCAGTTTCGGAATTGATTTCGACCATGACACCGTAGCTGCCATCTTCCGCCACGCGCGTTACAACGGCGCCTTCTGCAGCGGTACGACCAGCTTTCTTCGCGGCTTTAAGGCCGGAGTTCTTACGCAGGTTTTCGATCGCAACGTCGATATCACCGTCGGTTTCCGTCAGTGCTTTTTTGCACTCCATCATCCCAAGGCCGGTACGTTCGCGCAGTTCCTTCACCTGAGAGGCGCTGATAGCTGCCATAATGATTCACCTCTGATCTAATGGTATCTAGACAATTAAAGATAAGGCCCGCCTGAGCGGGAAAAAGGGGGCATAAGGCCCCCTCCTGATGCGATGCGGTGCAGCGCACCTCATCTTGTGGCGGCCAGTTTACTCGGCAGCCGCGCTGTTTTCTGCGTCAGCAGATGTGTCTTCAGCGTCCGTCACTTCGACGAATTCGTCAGGACGGCCTTCTTTGGCACTGGCGCAGGCATCGGCGATGGCTTTAACGTAAATCTGGATCGCACGGATGGAGTCATCGTTACCCGGAATGACGTAATCAACGCCATCAGGGTTAGAGTTGGTATCCACCACACCGATAACCGGGATGCCCAGCTTGTTCGCTTCATTGATCGCAATGCGCTCATGATCAACATCGATAACGAACATGGCATCAGGCAGACCGCCCATGTTCTTGATACCACCGATAGAGCGCTCGAGCTTGTCCTGCTCACGGGTCGCCATCAGGACTTCTTTCTTGGTCAGCTTCTCGAAGGTACCATCTTCATGCATGGTTTCGAGTTCGCGCAGGCGCTTGATGGACTGACGGATCGTCTTGAAGTTGGTGAGCATGCCGCCCAACCAGCGATGGTTGACGAACGGCTGACCGACACGGTTAGCTTCTTCCTTGATGATTTTGCTGGCGCTACGCTTGGTACCGACAAACATAATCTTGTTGTTGGAAGAGGCCATCTTTTCAACCACGTCGATCGCTTCATTCAGCGCTGGCAACGTGTGCTCAAGGTTGATGATATGGATCTTGTTGCGCGCACCAAAGATGTATTTACCCATCTTCGGGTTCCAGTATTTGGTCTGGTGACCAAAGTGAGCGCCTGCCTTGAGCAGGTCACGCATATTAACGTGTGCCATGATAAAACTCCTGAAAACTCGGGTTAGGCCTCCATACACCCCATGGATCCGACCAGGGATGCTACCGGATCGTCTCAACGCGTCGTTGAGACGATCGCTCTGCAATAACACTGGCGGTCATCTGACCATCGCGCAGCGTTGCAGGTAAGCAGCACGCAAAGGCACCCGGGACCATGTGACGGTGCATGTGTGTTTTAAGGCTTACTGTTAGCATAACGTGCACCATTGCACGTTACCTGTCTTGCCTTTATGCCGCCGCTGATTCCCCCTATCATTGATGCACTAGCCAATCAGGTGACTTATCGTGCCTCAAGAATGTGGTTGGCGATTGCAGTAAAGCGCGCGGCTTTATACCATAGATCCTTTCCAAGATGAAGTCGTAACGCATTACGTGGCTCATTACGCCGTCCGTTTTTACCGCGTGAATTCATACTTTACATTACCGAGACCTCATGAACGTTCCGATTAAATCGCCTGCTGAAATCGAAAAAATGCGTGAAGCTGGCCGTCAGGCTGCCCACGTGTTCGAAATGATCACTCCCTATGTAAAAGCTGGCGTCTCGACGGGCGAAATCGACCGTCGCTGCCATGAATTTATTGTTAATGAACTGGGGTCGACCCCCGCCCCGCTTAACTACCACGGTTTTCCGAAAGCCACCTGTACCTCGATCAACCATGTGGTGTGTCACGGCATTCCCGATGACAGTAAAAAGCTGAAAAACGGCGACATCATGAACCTGGACATCACCGTCAAGACGGCCGACGGCTTTCATGGCGACTCCAGCGTCATGTTTGTGGTGGGTGAGAGCATTCAGGGCGAACGCCTGAGCCGCATCACCCAGGAGTGCCTGTATAAAAGCATAGCGGAAATCCGGCCGGGGGTTCGGCTGTCTGATCTCGCTCGCGTCATCCAGAAGCATGCCGAGGGGCACGGCTACTCGGTTGTCCGCGACTTTTGTGGTCACGGTATTGGTGAAAGCTTCCATGAAGACCCCCAGTTTCTTCATTACGATGGCTATGCACCCGACGCCGATATCACGCTCGCCGCTGGCATGTGCTTTACCATTGAACCGATGATTAACGTTGGCGGCTACAAAACCAAGGTGCTGCGTGACGGTTGGACAGCGATCACTAAAGATCGCAGCCTGTCAGCCCAGTGGGAGCACACACTGTTGGTCACGGAAACCGGGGTTGAAGTACTGACCGCCCGCAGCAATGAAGACCTGAGCTTTCTGAGCGCCTGATGCTACTTCACCATTACCGCTTCGAACCGGACCGTTCCCTGCTGGATCTCGACACTTTTCGTGACGAACTGGCAGGCTCACGCTCACCCATCGCGCCCTTCAAGGCCGCATTGCGCGACCTTCAGACACGCCTGGATGAACGCTTTCGCGCTGGGGCTGACATCCGCGACCTGGTGCGTGGACGCGCCTGGTACCTGGATCAATTGCTCGCTCTGGCCTGGGAGCATCATGCCTGGCCCGATGATGGTGTTGCTCTGATCGCCGTGGGCGGTTATGGGCGCGGCGAGCTACACCCCCACTCCGATATCGACCTGCTATTATTACTGGAAGACGATGACGACTCGCCCTATCGCGAGCCTCTCACGGCCTTTATTACGTTTCTCTGGGATATCGGCCTGGAAATCGGTCACAGCGTCCGCTCACTCAACGACTGCGAGCGCGAAGCCGAGGCCGATGTCACGGTCATCACCAACCTGCTTGAATCACGCCTGATCGCAGGCCCAAAGCGCCTTCGCCAGGCCATGCGCGAGCGACTGAGCGCTGAGCACCTGTGGCCCGCCGACCGTTTCTTTGAAGCCAAATGGCAGGAACAGATTGCCCGCCATTATCGTTACAACAACTCCGAGTACCATCTTGAGCCCAACCTCAAAAGCTCACCGGGCGGACTGCGCGATATCCAGATGATTGGCTGGGTCGCCAAACGTCACTTTGGCACTGAAAAATACGCCGACATCGTGGCCAACGGCTTTATGAACGATGCCGAACTACACATTCTCAGCCAGGGGCAGGCATTCTTGTGGCAAGTTCGCTACGCCCTGCATATGCTGACAGGGCGCGCCGAAGATCGTTTACTGTTCGATCACCAACGCACCATCGCTGAACTTTTTGGCTTTCGTGATACGCCCGAGCGTCTGGCCGTTGAACAGTTCATGAAACGCTATTACCGGCATGTCACAGCACTTGCCGGCCTGAATGACATGCTGTTGCAGCATTTTGACGAGGTCATTCTACGCGGCCAGGAGTCGCTGGAAACCGTGGTTCTCAACAAGCGCTTTGAAACCAAAGGCGGCTATATACAGGTACGCTCGCGGTCGCTGTTTCGTGACAACCCCTGCGCGATGCTCGAGCTGTTTCTGCTGATGGCCCAGCATCCCGAAATTGAAGGGGTACGCGCAGACACCATTCGCCTGATTCGCGATCATCGTCACCAGATCGATGACCATTACCGCGAAGACCCGCTTCATCAACGCCTGTTCCTGGCGCTGCTGCGTTCATCCGGCAATGTGCCCCGCCAGCTCAGACGCATGAATCGTTACGGCATTCTCGGCAAATACCTGCCGGAATTCGGCCGTGCGGTTGGCCTGATGCAGCATGACCTGTTTCATATTTACACGGTTGATGCACACACTCTCCTGCTACTCAAATTTCTGCACGGTTTCCGCAAACCGGAATGCAAGGAGGCATTTCCCGTGGCAGCTGCGCTGATGCCTCAGCTACCCAAGCTTGACCTGTTATGGATAGCGGGGCTTTTTCACGATGTTGGCAAGGGCCGCGGCGGCGATCACTCGCTGATTGGCGCCTACGATGTCGAACAGTTCTGCCTGCGCCATCGCATTTCACAGCCGGATACCAGCCTGGTGCGGTGGCTGGTTGAGCATCACCTGCTGATGTCGATGACGGCGCAGAAACGCGACATCACTGACCCGGATGTGATCCGTGATTTTGCCCTGACCGTTCGCAACGAAACGCGCCTGGATTATCTGTATGTGCTGACGGTAGCCGACATTAACGCGACTAATCCGACACTTTGGAATGGCTGGCGAGCCTCTTTGCTACGCCAGTTGCACGCAGAAACCAAGCGCGCCCTGCGGCGCGGGCTCAAGAACCCGCCTGACCGGGATGACTGGGTACGCGAAACGCGCACCGAAGCCCGTTCGCTGCTCAACACCATGGGCATCGCCTCGGAACAGATTGATTTTCTGTGGGATTCGCTCGGCGAAGATTATTTTCTTCAATACGCCCCCAGCGAAATTGCCTGGCAGACCCAGGGCATTCTCTTCCACCAGCCTGAGCAACTCCCGCTGGTATTGATCAGCGCACCCGCCGAAGGCATG
Source organism: Halomonas sp. LS-001 (assembly GCF_052983955.1). NCBI lineage: Bacteria > Pseudomonadati > Pseudomonadota > Gammaproteobacteria > Oceanospirillales > Halomonadaceae > Halomonas > Halomonas sp. LS-001. Next base: position 825,448 of record NZ_CM129816.1, on the reverse strand, counting down.
ACAGAGGGCGGCACCAAGGTATTCATTCATACCCGCTCGGTAGACGATCTGTTTGCAGCCACCGCGGCGGCCATGGAGCAGCTTGGGCTATCCATTCATGATGCGCGCATTGCTACCTCCAACAATGACTGGACGCTCAACACCTTTATTGTGCTCGATCAACTCGGTCAGGCGATCTCGGACCCACAGCGTATTGAAGAGATGCGCCGCCATCTGGTCGAAGAGCTGGATGACCCGGACGATTACCCCAATATTGTCTCGCGCCACACACCGCGCCAGCTGAAGCACTTCAAGGTACGTACCGAGGTGCTGATCGAGCAGGACCCGGCCAACGACCGCACCATGCTGGAGCTGAGCGCGCCAGACCGCCCTGGCCTGCTTGCCCGTGTCGGGCGCATTTTCATGGAGCAGGACATTGCGCTGTCCGCCGCCAAGATCGCCACGTTAGGGGAGCGCGTGGAAGACGTGTTTTTTATTACCACCAAGGCTGGCGAGCCCTTGACCGATCTGAAACGTCAGCAACAGCTTCGCGAACGGCTTATTGAGGTACTGAGTGTCTGAGGCTCGCGATAAGGCTCATGATGCGCCTCAGGATGCTTGCGTTTGAGCTACTAAAGCGCCTTGCCTATAATCGGCGGGTACGTCTTTCAACATCATACGTTTTTCAACACCACAACCCGTCGACGGCGGCCTGGACACTCATGAACCCTGATCTCGACGCACTGCATCCGTATCCATTTGAAAAGCTGGCCGCGCTCAAGGCAACGCTGTCTCCGCCGTCGGATCTGGCCCACATTCCCCTGACGATTGGCGAGCCGCAGCATGCTCCCTTCGCGGCGGCACTCGATGCCCTCCACACCCATCAGGCGGAATTCGCCCGCTACCCGGCCACTGCAGGCATGCCCGCGCTGAGAGAGACCATTGCCGAGTGGGCGACACGGCGTTTCAGCCTTGAAGGCCTTGACCCCGCGTCCCAGGTACTGCCGGTTAACGGCACCCGTGAAGCCATTTTTGCTTTTGTCCAGACGGCGCTGGATCGCAGCCGTACAGCGCGCGTCGCAGTGCCCAACCCCTTTTATCAGATTTATGAAGGTGCCACGCTGCTGGCCGGTGGTCAGCCGCTCTACCTCGATTGCACGGCAGACAACGACTTCCGTCCTGACTTCAGCGCTGTTCCAGCGGATACCTGGCGTGATGTTCAGCTGGTATTTATTTGCTCACCGGGCAATCCGACCGGTGCGGTAACGCCACTGGATGAGTTCAAGCAGCTGATTGCCCTGGCCGATGAGCACGACTTTATCATTGCCTCCGACGAGTGCTACTCCGAACTCTATCTGGATGAAGCGGCCCCACCGCCCGGACTGTTACAAGCCTGCGCGGAGCTTGGCCGCCATGACTATCGGCGCTGTCTGGTCTTTCACTCACTGTCCAAACGCTCCAACCTGCCTGGCCTGCGCTCCGGCTTTGTGGCCGGTGATGCTGACCTGTTAACGCCCTTTAAGCGCTACCGCACCTACCACGGCTGTGCCATGTCACTGCCGCTGCAACATGCTTCTATCACCGCCTGGCAGGATGAAGCCCATGTTCGTGCCAACCGTGATGCTTACCGCGAAAAATTCGCGGCTGTCACTGCCGAGCTGGCCCCCGTCATGGATTTTCCGACACCCGAGGCGAGTTTTTATCTCTGGCCTGCCGTGCCGGGTGGCGATGACATTGCCTTTACCCAGCGCCTGTATGAAGAAATGAACGTCAGTGTATTGCCGGGCAGCCTGATGGGGCGTAACGGCCAGAAGGGTCATAACCCAGGCAGCGGGCGAATACGCCTGGCACTGGTGGCTGAGGTGGGCCCCACTCAGGAAGCTGCCGAACGACTTCGTCGCCTGATTGAGCGCGGCTGATCCAACCTGACTGAACAAGCCTGGCTGACTGAACCGGGTTGAGTGGCCTTGCGCTACCCGACCCTTCATTCTAGAGAGGAAGCCTTATGTTAACGCTTTATATCATCAAGAACTGCGATACCTGCCGGAAGGCACACAAAGCGCTGGACGCCAAAGGCATGCCGTTCAAGACCCATGACCTGCGTGACGACGGCCTCTCAGCACCGCTGCTTGAGCATATCCTGAACCGGGTCCCGCTGGTTGAAGCCATCAACAAGCGCAGCAAAACCTGGCGGGAACTTTCCGACCAGGAAAAGGATTATGATGCCAACTCGGCACGTCAATTGATTCTCAAGCACCCGACACTGCTTAAACGGCCGCTGCTGGAAGTCGATGACGACACCATTCTTGTCGGCTACAAAGACGGCGATTACGACAAGCTGTAAATTTTTTAATTTCACTACCTCACGCTTCAGATCACCTACTCAAGGAAACGATACTTATGCTGAGCTTTGCGCTTGGAATTGGCACCCAGAACACTCAAGGCGACTGGCTGGAAATCTACTACCCTGCGCCGCTGCTGAATCCGGATGACAGCCTGGTCAAGGCGGCCAAAGAGGCGCTTGATGCACCGGAAGGCAACGCGGCCATCAGTTTCCTTCCCGAAGACTGCGAGCGACTCGCCAAGGCACTGAGCGCCGCAGGCCATTCCGTTCAAGCTGAGCTCGCCGATTCATTGTCCGCCAGCCATCGCCCGCTGGTGGCCATGTTCATGGAGACCGATCTGCCTCCGCAAACAGCACCTGAGGTTTACCTTAAACTTCACCTGCTGTCTCATCGCCTGGTCAAGCCTCACGGCCTGGATCTCACCGGCATGTTTGGTCTGCTGCGCAATATTGCCTGGACCAGCGAAGGCCCGATCGATATTGAAGAACTCCCCGCTCGCCGCCTGCGCGCGCGTCTTGCTGGCCGTTCACTGTCGATCGACTGCGTCGACAAGTTCCCCAAAATGACCGACTACGTCGTGCCCACCGGCATTCGCATCGGCGATACCTCACGTGTCCGCCTGGGGGCTTATCTGGGCGAAGGCACCACCGTCATGCACGAAGGCTTCGTCAACTTCAATGCGGGTACCGAAGGGCCCGGCATGATTGAAGGACGTATTTCCGCTGGTGTCATGGTCGGCAAAGGGTCAGACCTTGGCGGTGGCTGTTCTACCATGGGAACCCTTTCCGGTGGCGGCAATATCATCATCAAGGTGGGTGAAGGCTGCTTGATTGGTGCCAACGCAGGCATCGGCATTCCTCTTGGCGACCGCTGCACGGTGGAAGCTGGCCTTTACATTACGGCGGGCGCGAAAGTGACGCTGCTGGATGAGAAAAATCAGGAAGCAGGTACCGTTGCCGCCCGTGAGCTGGCTGGCCAGAATGACCTACTCCTTCGCCGCAACTCCCAGAACGGGCGGATTGAATGCCTGACCAACAAGAGTGCGGTGGCATTAAACGAGGCATTGCATGCCCATAACTGAGCCGGACTCTCTCTCACCCACGCTACAGCTGGCCTTTGATCTGTTGCGTCGCCCTTCGGTGACGCCGGATGATGAAGGCTGCCAGGCGGTTTTGATCGAGCGCTTGCAGGCGCTCGATTTTCATGTCGAAAAACTCCCGTTTGGCGATGTTGATAACTTCTGGGCGGTACGCGGCCACCACGGCCCTGTGCTGGCGTTTGCCGGGCACACCGATGTGGTGCCCAGCGGGCCATCAACGCATTGGGAGTTCCCGCCTTTCGAGCCATGTATCGATGACCACGGCATGCTGTGTGGTCGTGGCACCTCTGACATGAAAGGTAGCCTGGCCTCGATGATTACCGCGGTCGAGCGCTTTGTGGCGCATCACCCGGATCACGATGGGCGGATCGCCTTTCTGATCACTTCGGATGAAGAAGGCCCGGCCATTGATGGTACCCGCGCAGTGGTAGAACACCTGCGCGAGACCCACGAACGGCTGGATTACTGCATTATCGGCGAACCGTCTTCCACCGAGCAGCTTGGCGATGTCATCAAGAACGGCCGCCGCGGCTCGCTTGGCGGCGTGCTGCACATCAAGGGCGTGCAAGGCCATGTGGCCTACCCGCACCTGGCCCGCAACCCGATTCATCAGGCACTCCCGGCCCTTGATGCACTGACCCGCGAACACTGGGATCACGGTAACGAGTTTTTCCCGGCCACAAGCTTTCAGGTATCCAACCTTCGGGCGGGCACAGGGGCCACCAATGTGATTCCCGGTGAAGTGGAAGTCACCTTCAACTTCCGCTTCTCCACCGAAGTCACTCACGATCAACTCAAGGCGCGCACGACTGACATTCTGGATGCCCACGGGCTTGAATACACATTGGACTGGACACTCAACGGGGAGCCCTTTCTGACTGCCGAAGGCGCTCTGGTCGACGCGGCGATTCGGGGTGTAGAAGCCATTACTGGCCGACGCCCGGCACTCTCCACGTCAGGTGGCACCTCCGACGGGCGCTTTATCGCCACGCTTGGGGCTCAGGTGGTAGAGCTAGGACCGCTCAACGACACCATTCATAAAGTTAACGAACGCATTCGTGCCGCGGATCTGGATGATCTCAGTCGCATTTACGAAGCCACCCTTGAAGCACTGTTCGTTAAGGCCGAAAGCCACCATAAAGAGACCGTATAATGGAGCCTTACCCGGATATCGAAATCTACCTGGCCAAGGCGTCACATGACGCCTTGAATGCCTGGCTTGGCGACATACTCAATGCCCCGCCATTGCAGGCAGCCGGCAAACAGCGCTGGCGCACTCAAGGCCAACGGGACGGGCACAGTATTCCGATACTGCTGGTTGACAAGGCGGCCGACGGCTTTGCCAGCCTGTGGTTTGATAGCCTGCATACGCCCTGGCATACCGACCAGGAAGCCGCGCAGCATGCCGCAGAAGCCCTGCAGACCGAGATGCGCTGCTCGCTGGGAGGATGGCATCCGGGTGACGACCCAGACCGCTTCTGGCAGGTGCTGCCAGGCGGCAAGGAAGGGGCCATTCACTGGCCGGATTCGGGGCGGTGAAAGGATAGGGCCTGAATTCCCGGTTTTTCTGACGGGAATTCAGGCGTTACTGGATACGCCACTCCGGTGCGAGGCGACGCCAGTGCTCTTTCAGCAGTATTTTATGTGCTTCTGCCATGGGCATTTCTCTCAACTGTTCCGGCCAAAGAGCGCGAGCCCGCTCAACTGTATCGTTAAGCACCGTTCTAACAGCAGGCCAGGCGACACCCACTTTTTGAGACCATTGCTTAAAATCAGCTTCACCAAGACGGTACCAATCTTTTTTTCCATTGAGATTTAACGCCAGACAATGATCATCCGGAAGGTAGGCAAGTGTAGTGACGATGTCATAGGCAGGCGCTAGCTGAGGAGTACGCTGATCAGGGTAGATAAGGCTCCAGTTCTTGAGATGTGCATCGCCATTAGCCAGCATGATGTCCACCAGCAAGGTAACCCAAGTGTCGACCATGTAATTCAAGCCGTAACATCTCAACGCTGTCATTGACCATTCGATGACTCACTTTCGTGATCTTCATTGCCTAGCAGGCCATCCCAGGGGTCAGCATCAAGGCCAATGGCTTCATCATCCTTTTCCGTCAGCAACGCCTGAACAGCGTGCAATTTTTCGATAGGAACCAGCATCAGTTTGGCATTGAGCCCATCAGCCGCCAGCTCGAGCGTTTCCAGGCGTGGGTTGCCCCCACCTTCCAGGCGTTGATACTGCTGGCGAACCATACCCGTACGGCTAGCCACCTGCTGCTGGGTAAAGTTCAGCATTTTACGGCGTTGGCGATATTGGTCGTAGATCTTCATTTGCACCTTAATCGTTGCTTACTTTATTTTTGTGCAGTATATAAGATGCAACAAAGAGCAACTATAGGCAAACGGCTCTTCAAAAAAATCAGATCCTTGTGTTACCTACCCCTTAAACGCCAACGGCCCCGCAAAATGCGGGGCCGTTGGCGTTGGAAGTTACAGGCGCAATATTCAGTCAATAATACTGATGTCATCCGCCTGTAAACCGCGATCATTTTCAATCACGTGGTAGCGCACGATCTGCCCTTCCGTGAGCATGCGTGGCCCTCGCCCGCGGATGGCGCGGAAATGCACAAACACATCCTCGCCATTATCCCGCGTAATGAAACCATAGCCTTTATTCGTGTTGAACCACTTAACTTCACCTTCTTCACGGCCATCATTGGGGTCAATGACGTCCTCTTCTTCATCATCGTCGTCTTGCTCATCCTCATCTGGCTCTACTGCTGCAGGCTGACGCTGGGCGGATCTGGCGACCTGCGCCACTTCCGGTGTCACCAGCATGGGCGGAGCCAGCGAGGCTGCCCCAAGTGTCGCCAGTAACGCCAAAATAAAGCTACCCACGGCAACCGCTAGGTAAATACTCGCAATACCGCTTACCGCCAGCTCAGACATCCACGACGCTGCAAGCTCCGCATTGAACAAATGCACCATGACCGCCATCAATAAAGGGGCAGGCGCGGCAAGTAATACACTGATAAAAAAGCAGCGAAAAACAACTTTCGGATTCATAAATACAAAAAGCTCTCTTGTTGTATGGGTAACAGACAAAGGACAATACGCCGTCCAATTTATTACCGCTGCACACCGCAGCGGCCACACTTTTTACACGAGTGCGATGTTACCATGACCGAAACATTATCGCCTGCTGAGCTTTACCAACGTATTGAAACATTGGAAACTCGCCTGGCTTTTCAGGAAGACTGGCTGGATACACTGGATCATGCCGTGACCGATCAGGCACGCCGACTTGATAAGCTTGAACAGGTCAGCGTCCTGATGCATCAACGCCTCCGGGAACAGCAGTATGCGTTGCAAACTGACAATGATACGGCAGAACCCCGCCCGGAAGACGACATACCCCCGCATTACTGAACAACTTCATCGCAGGCCAGACTCTTCGGGCCTGCGACTTCCCAACTCTTATCCCGCAGCGTTATCACCGTTTTATGCAGCGGCTTTATTCAGCGGCTTTATTCAACAACTCTATTCAGCAACAACGCTTGCTGGATCAACATGCTTGAGGCTGAAGACATCCGCCACGGCCTGGTAAGTGACATTGCCAGCGTGAACATTAAGCCCGGGCAGAAAGTGCGGGTCATCCCGTAACGCCTGCTGCCAGCCTTTATCCGCCAGCGCGAGCACAAACGGCAAGGTGGCGTTGGTCAACCCTTGGGTAGAAGTGCGCGCGACCGCACCCGGCATATTGGCTACGCAGTAGTGCACAACGCCATCCACGATATACGTTGGCTCCGCATGCGTCGTCGGTTTGCTGGTTTCGAAACAACCACCCTGGTCGATGGCAACATCCACCAACACGCTACCCGGCTTCATGATGCTCAGCATCTCACGGGTAATCAGTTTCGGCGCCGCGGCGCCGGGGATAAGCACAGCGCCGATAATCATGTCAGATTCACGCGCCGCGTAATCCAACGCATCGGCCGTCGAATAAACCGTCTTGATGCGTCCCTGGTAACGATCATCCAGCACTTCCAGGCGCAATAATGACTTATCCAGAATAGTGACATCGGCGCCCAGCCCTAACGCCATACGCGCGGCATTTTCACCCACAACACCACCGCCAATTACGGTGACCTTGGCCGGTGCGACCCCCGGAACGCCCGGCAATAGAACCCCCGCACCTCCCTGAGCCTTTTCCAGGCTATGTGCACCGGCCTGAACCGCCATGCGCCCGGCTACCGTGCTCATCGGCGCCAGCAGCGGCAAGCCGCCACGGGTATCCGTGATGGTTTCGTAAGCAATGCAGGTCGCCCCGCTTTCCATCAGACCGCGCGTCAGCGGCTCTTCAGCAGCCAGATGCAGATAGGTAAACAGCGTATGCTCAGGCTTAAGGCGTGCGACTTCTTCCGGCTGGGGCTCCTTCACCTTGAGAATCAGCTCGGCACCTTGCCACAACGTATCAACATCCGCTTCAATCCGCGCACCCGCCGCTTCGTAATCCGCATCGCTAAAGCCTGCACCTTCACCAGCACCCGCCTGAATGGCCACCTGATGGCCTCGGCCACTCAACTCCCGCGCACCGGTTGGCGTCAGGGCTACACGGTACTCATGGTTTTTGATCTCTTTCGGGACGGCGATTTGCATAACGTTTCCTGTTGTTAACGGGTGATTCATATATGTACCGCCATTACAGCACAGCTCGAAGCTCCACCCATCCCCAAAACATAAAAACAAAAAAAATTCTGTTAACGGCGTTTATTGAAAGAAAAAATAACAAAACTCGTCAAATAGCAGACGAATTTTTTTCAAATATATCCACACACAGATGCTTACGCCTTTTTGCATATAAAAAAACGGGGCATCGACGTTTCTCGATGCCCCGTTTACTCGTTTCACGACGTCAGTATCAGTCGCTTTCAGGCGTACCCGCTTCGATCGGATTGCGCATCCGGCGGCGCAAAAGTGGTCCGATGATGTAAGGCAGAATCAACCCCAGCCCAGCGAAAACCCACAAGCCAATGGCCAGGCCACTGTCCCATAGGGTCATCCAGTCACCATCAGAAATATCCATGGCATGGCGCAGGTTCTTTTCCATTTCCGGCCCTAACAGCAGGCCAAGAATCACCGGCACCAGGGGGATTTCGAGCTTGCGCAGAATGTATCCGCCAACACCGAAAGCCACCATGAAGTAAAGATCGAAAGTGGTGTTACTGATCGAGTAGATCCCGACGAATGCCACCATGGTAACAATCGGCAGAAGATACATCGGCGGCACAGAAAGCAGTTTGACGAAGATACCGACCAGAGGAATGTTGAGAATCAGCAGCAGTAAGTTGCCAATCAACAGGGCTGCAATCACGCCCCAGACAATATCGGCATTCTGGGTAAACATCAGTGGCCCAGGCGTAATGTTAAGCGAAATCAACAACGCCAACAGCACCGCTGTGGTACCGCTACCCGGCACGCCTAACGTCAGCATGGGCACAAGAGCACCGCTTGACGCGGCATTGTTGCCCGCTTCAGGTGCCGCAACCCCCCTCGGGTCACCGGTACCAAAGGCGCCTTTCTTACCCAGCACGCGCTTTTCCAGGGTATAGCTGATAAAGCTTCCCAGTGAGGCGCCCGCTCCCGGCAACACCCCCGCCACAAACCCGAGCACACCACCACGAAAGCTGGTAGGCAGGATATCGCGGATATCTCTCCAGGTGAGCGACAGCTTGTTGACCTTCATCTTTTCCTTGCCGCCACCCGCACGCTCTTCAATGAAGAATAGCAGTTCGGAAATCGCGAACAGTCCCACAATCGCAATAATGAAATCAACGCCTTCGAAAAGCTCAAGCACCCCGAAGGTGTAGCGCTGCACACCGGTATTATCGATTCCGACCGTGGCAATCATCAAACCTAGACTGGCAGCAACGACCGTCTTGATGGGATTTTTACCGGTGATACCGCCCAGGGTCGCAAAGGCCAGCATGAAGAGCGCAAAGTACTCGGCCGGACCAAACGTCAGTGCAAATTTAGCCAGTATGGGAGCCAGAAGAATCAAGCCGATAGTAGCAATCAGACTACCGATAAACGACGCCACGGCAGAAATAGCCAGCGCTTCGGAAGCTTTGCCTTTCTGGGCCATCGGATAACCGTCCAGGCACGTCATCATCGCCGGTTCATCACCCGGAATATTCAGCAGAATCGATGAAATGCGCCCGCCGTACATGGCACCGGCGTAGACCGATGTCAGCATGATCAAGGCCGTTTCCGGTGCCAGCCCCAGGCTGAAAGCCAACGGAATCAGAATAGCAACGCCATTGGCTGGCCCCAACCCCGGCAAGGCACCAATCAAGGTACCCAAGAAAGCACCCAGCAAGGCGAATATCAGGTTGTGTGGCGCAAGAGCCACACCAAATCCATCCATTAAATAGCCGAGGGTTTCCATCAGTTCACCTCCAGAAATGAAAGCAGACCCAGCGGTAAGGCGAGATCAAGCGCAAAACTGAACAGGAAGTACACCACAACCCCTGAAATCGCTCCGGTGATATAGGCGTTGACCGGCGGCGCACCCATACGCCAGCAAAGCGTTCCTACAGCAAGCGCCGTGCTGATAATGAAGCCCAGCGGTTGAAGCAGCATTGCGTACAGAATCAGCACCACTATCGCAATGATCAGCTCAATGCCGGTACGGCTCCAGGGCCAGGCATTATCCGGGTCAGGGCGTACAATCAGGTACAGGCTGGAAACGGCTAGTACCACGGCCAGTAGTATTGGGAAGGTTTCAGGGCCAACGGCTTCGGCCCCACCAAAGGGTTCCGGGAACTGAGTCGCGCCCCAGCCGTACGCAACGGCCAGGACGATCATCAGGACCCCAAAGAAGCGGTCGTTGTAGGTCATTACTGGATCAGCCCGATGTCTTTGGAAAGCTGCTCGATGTCTTTGATCTGATTAAGCACGAAGTCTTCGAACTCACCCGCCGTCATGTGGAAAGGCATCAAACCATTCTGGGCCATGACATCCTGCCATTCTTCACTCTGGTAGATAGTGTCCATGGCATCGGTCCAGTAGGTCTCGGACTCTTCGGAAATATCCATCGGCATGTAGAAACCACGCCAGTTGGGGCCAAGCGCATCAATACCCTGCTCACGCGCCGTAGGAATTTCGGCGAGGTCACCCGGCAGGCGTTCTTCAGACAATACCGCCAGAACACGCAGATCACCGGATTCCATGAAGCCTTGCGCTTCGGTAATATCGCCAGTGAAAGCATCGACATGCCCACCGATTACCTGGGTGAGCGCTTCACCACCGTTGTTGTATGACAGGTAAGCAATGCGCGGCAGGTTTTCGACGTCAGCTGCCTGAGCGGCAATCAATACTTTAAGATGATCCCAGCCGCCTTTGGCACTGCCACCGGCAAACTTGACGCTGCGTGGATCTTCCTTGAGTCGATCCATCAGTTCATTAAGATCGTCAATTTCGGAGTCCGCGCTGACCGCAATAATGCCGTAATCCGCTCCCAGCGCACCGACCCAGTTGACCATATCCGCCGATAGCCCGGGGAATTGCCCCTGCGCCAGACGCGTCGTTGTAGCCGTCGACGCTGCCACCAGCAGGTGGTCATCGCCGGCACGCTTGCTCACCGTGTGTGCAAAGGCAACGCCGCCACCGGCACCGGCCATGTTGATGGTTTGCACGTTGGCGGGCACCAGGTCGAGATCCTGCATGACGTTACCTACACTGCGGCAGGTAAAATCCCAACCGCCGCCCGGATCAGACGGGGCAATACACTCAACTTTGCCTTTTGGTTCAAAGGCCGCCGCCGTGCTGGCAAACGTCGTCAGAGTGGCCAGCGGCAGCGCCAGCAGGGTTACGTACTTCAAGGAAGGCTTGAAAGTCATGGCGTTCTCCACGTTTTAGTCTGTTGTTATGGTGATACAAGATGTGTCACCCCAGAACGTTAGAAGACCACCACCTCAACCGACAAGATTAAGACGATTAATCACAAAATGTGCTTTGTGTGCGTTTTGTGCATTTTGTTCACGACGCTTACCACCATCACCACGCTACAGTGATTCTATCCACGCCTGAGCGCTATCCAGTAGCCGATAGCGTCGCTCAGGGCGGCCAACATCGCCGTAGCCAATTTCAGCTGTCACCGCCTGCTCCGCCACCAGAAATTCCAGATAGCGCCGAGCAGTTGAGCGGCTTGCCCCCATCACTTTTGCCACTTGCATTGCCGTTCGGGAGCCATTTTCAGCTGACAGCGAATCCACCACACGACGCAGGGTCAAACGGTCAATGCCCTTGGGCAGGGTGTTGGCACTCAGACGCTGCGATTCATTTGGCTGCAAACGGGCAAGCACATGATCCAACTCGTCCTGGCTCATTTCCGCACGATTCGCTAACGCCTCTCGTTCACGGCGAAAACGCATCAGCATTTGCGTCATACGCGCCGCCTCAATCGGCTTGATCAGGTAGTCAAAGACCCCACCGCGTAACGCTTCACTGATGGTTTCCACCTCGCGGGCCGCCGTGACCATGACAATATCCACAGTCACGAAATCACGCCGAATGGCCCATAAAAGTTCCAGGCCTTCTACGTCGGGTAAATACGCATCCAACAGGACCAGCTGAATAGCATCCGCATGCTCGGCCATCAGACGTTTTGCTTCGCTGGCGTTACGCGCCATCCCGGCCACATAGAAACCTTCACTTTGCTCAATGAAGGCCTTGTGAATATCGGCAATGCGAAAATCGTCTTCGACAACCAGAATGCCGTATTGCGTCGCAGACATCGTCCATCCTCCTGACATTATTGTTATGAGGCGAGCGTCGTGGCTGAACTCGCGCACAGCGAACGATCCAGTACGGCGAGAAAACACGCGCCGCCCAACTCTCCCTCTTCCAGTGTCACTTCGCCTCCGTGCTGACGACACAACCGCGCAACCAGCGCTAAACCAATGCCACTATGCTTGCCGGTTTTAGTAGAAAATCCTTCCTGAAAGATCGCTTTGGTAAGCTCATCAGGCACGCCAGGCCCATTATCTTCCACTTCAATTAACAGCTGCTCTCCCAGATCGGTAAAGAACAGGCGTACTTTTGGCGTATCGCGGTTTGGCCCGTTAAGCGCCGCGTGGCAGGCATTATCCAACAGGTTACCGACAATACTCATCATCACTTCCTGTCCGGTAACGGTCAGTGAGCAGGAAAGCGAGCTGTGTTCGTCAATTTCCAGCGCCACGCCCAGCTCTCGGGCGCGCGTTAATTTACCCAACAAGGTACCGCTGAGCACCGCGTCGGCGACATGGCGCATCAAAAAGCTCATCTGCGCCTGAGCACGCTCGGTTTCGTGATGGATCAGCGCCAGCGCTTCGTCAATGCGCTCCAGCTGTAAAAGGCCGGAAATCGTGTAAAGTTTATTGGAAAACTCATGCGCCTGGGCGCGCAACATGTCGACATCGCGGCTCGCCTGGGTCAGCGCCTGGGATAGGTCAACGATTTCCCGGCGGCTACGAAACGTGGCTACCGCGCCTTCTATCTCGCCTTCATGCAGGATGGGCACGCGGTTGGCCACCACGGGATGATCGCCAAGCCACATTTCCTGATCAAACTGCTGCTCACCGCGCTTGAGCACTTCCACCAAGCGCGAGTTAGGTACCACCTCACGGATTGGCTGCCCCAGCAATACATGCTCGTCGGGCAGCCCCAGGAAACGCCGGGCCTGCTGATTGACCAGGGTGATGTTTCCATCCCGGTTAACCGCCAACACCCCTTCATGGATTGACTGCAGAATCGCCTCTTTCTCCATTGCCAGACGGGCGATCTCGTAAGGTTCCAACCCCAGAATGACCTTTTTAAGATGTTGTGACAGCCAGAACGCGCCGGCAAAGCCAAGCAAGATCATCAGTGCAACCAACATCCAGCCAAGGCTGGTATAGCGAGCGGCGTCCATGTCGACCCGTTCCAGCATGAAGCCTACCGAGACGACGCCGATGATGTTGCCCTGTGCATCCCGGATGGGCGTTTTACCGCGCATGGCGGTGCCCAATGTGCCTGTGGCTTCGGAGACATAGGATTGCCCGTGCACCAGCGCCTGTTCGTTATCGCCCCCGACCATCCGCTGCCCGATACGCTCAGCAATCGGGTGTGAATAACGCACGGTCTGGGTGTTGCCCACAACCACATAGCGCGCCCCGGTTTGCTGGCGAACCTGCTCGGCAAGCGGCTGAATGATTCTGGCGGGCTCGGGCGTTGCAAACGCATTGATGACCTCAGGCATTGCAGCCACCGTCCTGGCGACCGCTAATGCCCGCTCGCCCATTTGGTGCGTGACGGTCTCAGCCAGGCGATAGTTCAGGTAAGCGCCTTGTGCCAGCAGCATTCCCGCCAGCAACAACCCCACCAGCAGCATCACCTGCAGACGGAAACTGCGCTTATACCAACGGCGTTTGGCGCGCATACGTCGCCAACGCTGCAAGTCAGCCAGCGTTCGAGGACGGTTTGCGGGCATGACGAAGATCGCTGTCAGTCATTGTTGTTTTTATGGCGTTACTGACGCCACGCTCCTTGAGATAGCCATGAAATAGCCATCGTTTAAGCGAATCAGTCGCGGAAAATACGCACACCCAGGGCTTTCAGATAAGCCGTTTCCGCAATCGCCGGATGCACGGGGTGGTCGCCTCCCTGGTGCCCCTGGAAAATCACCTGCCCGTGGCGATCCTGATGACGGACAGAACCACGCACGACGTCCATCAGACGTTCGGGCGCCAGATGCATGGAACATGAGGCGGATAACAGCAGCCCATCACGCCCCAGCAGACGCATGGCTTCCCGATTCAGGCGCGAGTAGGCACGCTCACCGTTGGGAATATCCTTGCGCTTCTTGATAAACGCCGGTGGGTCCAGGATCACCACATCAAACTGCTCGCCATCGGCCTTGAGTGCGGCCAGCGCTTCAAAGGCATCTGCCTCGCCGATCGCGACCTGCTCTTGCACACCGTTCAGCTCGGCATTACGTGCCACCTGCTCTAATGCCGGGCCGGATGAATCAATACACAGCACTTCACTGGCACCATTGGCCGCAGCCTGTACGCCCCAGCCACCCACATAGCTGAAGACATCCAGCACGCGCTTTCCAGCCACCTGACGGTTGAGCCATTCACGGTTGGAACGGTGGTCAAAGAACCAGCCCGTTTTCTGACCATTCAGCACGGGGACGACGAAATGGACGCCATTTTCTTCAATGACGATTTCGTCTGGAAGTTCGCCCTTGACGACTTCAACCTGAGATTCAAGGCCTTCCTGGCGGCGACCGCCGGTATCGTTGCGAAAGACAATGGCACTGGGTTTAATGACCTTTTCCAGCGCATCGACAATTTCTTCGCTCATCGCCTGCATACCGGCGGTATTAAGCTGAACCACCAGAATATCGCCGAAACGGTCAACCACCAGGCCAGGTAGCAAATCGCCTTCACCATGCACCAGGCGGTAAAACGGCTTATCAAAGAGTCGCTCACGCAGCGCCAGGGCCTGATTGAAACGATGCACAAACAGCGAACGGTCGAGACGTATGGAAGGATCACGGGACATCACCCGCGCACAGATCAACGAATGCGGATTCACATAAGCCACGGCCAATGCTCTGCCATTGGATTCTTCAACAATCGCGGTTTCACCCCCGGCAAAGTTCTTGAGCGGCGTTTCCTTGATATCGACTTCGTTGGAGTAAATCCACAAATGACCCGCTTTCAGGCGGCGATCCGCATTTTTGTTCAATCTCAGGCGTTGAGTCACACAGTTCTCCAGATATTGGCTAACGCTGACACCTCGGACAGTAAACGCTAGCGCGCTGCCCGAGTGTAATGCGTTTTAACTCTCCACCACAGCGCCGACACGGCTGGCCATGGCGGCCATAAACATTGAGGCGCTGGGCAAAATACCCCGGCTCCCCTTGACCACTGACAAAATCACGCAGCGTCGTTCCTCCCTGCGTAATGGCCGCTGCCAGCACTTCCCGTGCGGCATCTACCAGCCGCTGATAGCGTGCCAGCGATATTCTTCCTGCCTCTCGCCGGGGGTCGATACCGGCCATAAACAAGGCTTCGGTTGCGTAGATGTTACCTACGCCAACTACCATCTGATTATCCATCAGAAAAGGCTTAACCGCGACACGTTTGCCACGTGAAAGGCGATAAAGGCGCTGACCGGTAAAAGCATCTGACAACGGTTCAGGCCCCAGGCGAGCGAGGCGCTTATCCGCTTGCTCATCTCTGTCCAGCCAATCCACAAAACCAAAACGGCGCGGATCGTGATAACGCAATATATGGCCATTCGTGAAAACCAGATCAACATGGTCGTGCTTTTTAGGCAAATCTCCGATCCGGGCAATGCGCAAGCTGCCCGACATCCCAAGATGCCACATCAGCGTGCGCTCAGGTGCTTTTACCTCTAACGGCAGCAGCAGGTACTTGGCGCGACGACGCAGGTCGCCAAACTGTTTTCCCACCAGTTCATCGGCCAGATTTTCGGGTACCGGCACGCGCAACCGGGCATTGCGCACAATGACTTCACTGATTTCCTGATGTTCCACGTAAGGCGCAATGCCCTTTCGCGTGGTTTCAACCTCGGGTAATTCTGGCATGATTTTCGTCGCCAACCATTACACTTGAATGTCTTACGCTGACACGGAATGCATTTTACTGAACGATAGACAAAGTCGACCCATATGCAAAAACCCGGCCATTAGCCGGGTTTTTGACAGGCAAACTCGCCTGCGGTGAAAGCCGATCAGCGCGCCAGAGGCTTACTTGATCTTGGCTTCCTTGTAGATCACGTGCTTGCGAACGACCGGATCGTACTTCTTGAATTCGAACTTATCCGGCGTGTTACGCTTGTTCTTATCAGTGGTGTAGAAATGGCCTGTTCCGGCACTGGACACCAGCTTGATCTTATCGCGCATGGTCTTGCTCTCCCAATATAAGTCTTAGATGGCTTCGCCGCGTTTGCGGATATCAGCCAGAACCGTCTCAATACCCTTCTTGTCGATGATGCGCATGCCCTTGGAGGAAACACGCAGCTTGACGAAGCGGTTTTGCGATTCAACCCAGAAACGATGGGTGTGCAGGTTCGGCAAGAAGCGACGACGCGTCTTACGCTGGGAGTGAGATACATTGTTACCGGATACCGGGCGCTTGCCGGTAACCTGACATACTTTGGACATGATAGCCTCCAACCGCTTGGCGAGTTGTTCAAAACTGTCGGGCAAACCGGAGCAGGGAAGCCATTGGCGCGATAAAAGTCGCCCGATATTTCCCAAGCCCGTTATTCAACCCAAGTTCAAAGGTGGCATTTTATACCAGAAGACTTCCCAGACAGCAAGAAAAACCGCCAGAAAAGACATAAAGACGCCTTGTGGGCTTCTTCGGTGTCTGGCTTGATTTCCTACGCCATCCAGAAGATATAACTGGAAATACGAGGTTTAAAGGCAGGCAAACTGTTTGGCATCGGTTATTCACCGAAAACATCTCACCGAGAACATCAGTTCGAACCTTTAAAGGGCGCGTATCATCCCACAACTTGGCGGTTATATCCAGCCACGCTCGGCAAAGGAGACCACATCGCCATCACCTACCACGAAATGATCGAGTACACGAATATCAAAAAGGCCCACTGCTTCTTTCAGACGTTGTGTAATACGCCGGTCTGCATCACTCGGCTCTGCGACCCCGGACGGGTGGTTATGTGCAAGAATCAACGCGCCCGCTCCCAGCTCCAGCGCTCGTTTGGCGACTTCTCTTGGGTAGACCGAGGCGCTATCGAGGGTACCGCGAAACAGGGATTCATAACGGATAATCCGGTGTTGAGTGTCCAGAAATAACACGGCAAATTCTTCATGCCCGAGATGCCGCAGCTGGGAACTCAGATAATGACGCACCAGCGCCGGTGATGTCAGTGCGTCTCCCCTGGCCAACTGACTGGCCAGGTGACGACGGGATAACTCCAGCGTGGCTTGAAGCTGCGCATATTTCGCGCTGCCCAGGCCTTTGGCGGCACAGAAATCTCGCTGTTCTGCCTCCATCAGGGGCCGCAGCCCACCAAAGCTGACCAATAAATCCCTTGCCAGGTCCACCGCCGAGCGGCCTTTCACCCCCACTCGCAAGAAAATTGCCAATAACTCAGCGTCCGATAACGTCTGAGCCCCAAGCGTTAATAGCTTTTCACGCGGCCGCTCGCCTTCCGGCCAATGATTTATTCCCATCTGCATCCCTGCCCAGTGGCACCCTATGCCAATCAGTGTGAGTCGTCGTTAATCCGTTAACACTTAAGCTTAGACATGCCAAAGCATCGGCGCCAGTGGTAAGGTTAGGCCTTTTACATCCATGGGTAATATCGGCATGGCTAGATTGACAGGTAAGCGGGTACTGCTCGGCGTTAGTGGTGGCATCGCGGCTTATAAAAGCACCATGATTATCCGCCTGCTTAAACAGGCAGGCTGCGACGTACGCGTGGTGATGACCCAGGGTGCACAGGCTTTCATCACACCCATGACGCTTCAGGCGCTTTCCGGCGAGGAAGTGCGCACGTCGCTGCTGGATACTCAGGCCGAGGCAGGGATGGGACACATTGAGCTGGCCCGTTGGGCAGATGTACTGCTGATCGCCCCAGCCACCGCCGACCTGATGGCGCGCCTGGCTCAAGGGATGGCCGATGACCTGTTAACGACCCTGTGTCTGGCAAGTAACGCACCGCGATGGATGGCTCCGGCCATGAATCAGGCGATGTGGGGCCACGTTGCAACTCAGCGCAACCTCAACCGGCTAATTGAAGACGGCTGGCAAATGATTGGCCCAGCCGCGGGTGAGCAGGCCTGTGGCGATACAGGGTTTGGCCGCATGAGCGAACCTGACGCCATCAGCGACGTGATCATTCGCCACCTGCACCCACCGGAAGCATCAACAGCACCAGCGAAAGATGCCAAACACATCGTGATTACCGCTGGCCCCACACGTGAACCGCTCGACCCGGTGCGCTACCTCTCCAACCATAGCTCGGGGAAGATGGGCTATGCCCTGGCCGCTGCTGCCGTTCGCCAGGGCGCCAGAGTAACCCTGATCAGCGGCCCGGTGAATCTGGCAACGCCTGATCAGGTTGAGCGCATTGATATCGAGACCGCCAGTGAAATGGATGCCGTCGCGCAGCGCCTGGCTCCCCAGGCCGACCTGTTTATTGGCTGCGCCGCCGTGGCGGATTACCGCCTGGAAACCCCGGCGGAGCACAAGATCAAGAAAAGCGACGACAGCGATACGCTGACGCTGACGCTGATCAAAAACCCCGACATTATCGCCCGCGTCGCCGCTCTCCCAGCATCATCCCGCCCGCTGATGGTGGGATTTGCGGCAGAAACCCGTGATGTCGAGCACTACGCCCGCGACAAGCTTTCACGCAAAGGCCTGGACATGATTGTTGCCAATGATGTATCCGCATCAGGGTTAGGCTTTGGCAGTGATGACAATGCCGCCTGGCTGTTATGGCGCAACGAAGATGGCACCGACAGTGAGCACCAGCCAGCACAATCCAAGCAACAGTTGGCAGATGCCATCATTCAAAGGGCGCTAACACTTTCACGACTCCGTTCAACCACGCTTTCAAGAGAATCGCATGACGACGCATAACACTCCTTCCACCCCGCTGCTGCAATGTCGAATTCTCGATGAACGCATGCGTGACTACTTGCCCGTCTACGCCACACAAGGCTCGGCAGGTATGGATCTGCACGCCTTGCTGGACGCCCCGCTGACCCTTGCACCCGGCGATTGTGAACTGGTGCGCACAGGGCTTGCCATGCACATTGGCTCCCCCCAGCTGGCTGGCATGATTCTGCCGCGTTCCGGGTTAGGGCATAAACACGGTATCGTGCTGGGTAACCTGGTCGGGCTGATTGATTCGGATTATCAGGGGGAGCTTATGATCTCAGTCTGGAACCGGGGTCAGCACACCTTTACCATAGAACCCTTTGAGCGGCTGGCACAGTATGTGCTGGTGCCCGTGGTACAGGCGCAGCTACAGATCGTCGAGCAGTTCGATGATTCTCTACGCGGTGCTGGTGGCTTTGGCAGTACGGGCCGCTAACGAGACCTGTTCGCCTCTTATCCACGACATCACTCAGACAGGATGCCAGCGAATGCTTCAGCCACTTTATTTATCAACTGACAGGAAATCACATGGCAACCACCTCACTTCCGGCCTCCATTTTTCGCGCCTACGATATTCGTGGCATTGTTGACGACACTCTGACAGAAGCCGGCGTCGAACAGATCGGCCAGGCGATTGGCAGTGAAGCCGCACAGCGCGGAGAATCCACGGTGGTTGTCGCACGTGACGGGCGCCTTTCTGGTGAGCGCCTACAAGGCGCACTGATTCGTGGCCTGACTGCTGCCGGGCAAAATGTCATTAACATCGGCATGGTACCCACCCCCGTGCTGTATTTCGCCACCCATATTCTGGAAGGCACAGCGTCAGGCGTCATGGTCACGGGTAGCCATAACCCACCGGATTACAACGGCTTCAAAATTGTACTGGGGGGTGAAACCTTATCCGGCGAGGCGATTACTGCCCTTTATCAACGGATTGTCGAGGGTCAGCTGGAACATGGCCAGGGTGAGGTGCGCGAAGAAGACGTTCGTGAAACTTACCTGCAGCGGGTCATCGGCGATATTAACGTCAAACGCCCCATTAAAGCGGTGGTTGACTGCGGCAATGGCGTCGCCGGTGAGATGGGCCCGCAGTTAATCGAGCGCCTGGGCGTTGAAACTATCCCCCTGTTTGCCGAGATCGACGGCACCTTCCCCAATCATCACCCTGACCCCGGCAAGCCGGAAAACCTCAAGGACCTGATTGCCAAAGTCAAAGAGACCCAGGCCGATATCGGCCTGGCCTTTGACGGTGACGGTGACCGCCTGGGGGTGATTACCCCAAGCGGCAAACTGATTTATCCGGACCACCTGCTGATGGCGTTCGCCACTGACATGCTGACGCGCAATGCCGGGGCAAAGGTGATTTTTGATGTCAAATGTACTGGCAATCTTATTCAGGTGATTGAAAAAGCCGGTGGTGAACCGGAAATGTGGCGCACAGGCCACTCGCTGATCAAGGCGCGCATGAAAGAAACCGGCGCCCAACTGGCCGGCGAGATGAGTGGACATATTTTCTTCAAGGAACGCTGGTACGGTTTTGACGACGGCATGTATGCCGCCGCCCGACTGCTGGAAATTCTCGCTGGCCAGCCGAATGACGCCGACACTTACTTCGCCAGCTTTCCGCTGGACATGGGCACGCCGGAAATCAACATTACCGTGACGGATGACAACAAGTTTGCCCTGGTCGAGAAACTTGCCCGCGAAGGCGACTTCGGCGAAGGTATCAAAACCACTCTTGACGGCATCCGTGTTGACTATCCGGATGGATGGGGCCTGTGTCGTGCTTCCAACACCACACCAATGCTGGTTTTGCGTTTTGAAGGCAAGAACGCCGAGGCACTGGCACGCATCCGGGCCAGTTTTGGCGAAGCCTTACGCCAGGTAGACCCCAACCTGTCGCTACCGTCCGAGTCGTAGTTCCATATAGTTATAGTTATTGCCATAGGAATAGTTATAACCAGGCAGCAAAATCCGTTAACCAGCGTCTATTTTCAGCAAGGGAAACGCCATGCAATCCGCCAGTCGCGACCCCCAGGTCGTTGTCGAAGTCCTCTCAGAGGCACTTCCTTACATACAGCAATTTTCCGGCAAAACGGTCGTGGTCAAATATGGCGGCAACGCCATGACAGAAACCGCCCTGATTGACTCCTTTGCACGCAATATCGTCTTGATGAAAGAGGTCGGCATTAACCCTGTAGTCGTCCACGGCGGCGGGCCACAGATTGGCGATTTACTGGCAAAGCTGAACATCGAATCGCGTTTTGTTAACGGTATGCGCGTGACCGATGCACGCACCATGGACGTGGTAGAAATGGTACTCGGCGGGCTGGTGAACAAAAGCATTGTTAACCTGATCAACCAGAGCGGCGGCAAAGCCATTGGCCTGACCGGCAAGGATGGCGCCCAGATTCGCGCCCGCCAGCTGAAGGTGGAACACCAGAGCCCGGAAATGACCGCGCCGGAAATCATTGATATTGGTCACGTTGGCGAAGTGGAAGCGATCTCCACCGACCTGATTGAAATGCTCGCCGCCCGCGACTTTATTCCGGTTATCGCCCCCATCGGTGTCGATGCAGACGGGCGCAGCTACAACATCAACGCGGATCTGGTCGCAGGTAAGATCGCCGAAGCGCTTAATGCAGAAAAACTGATGCTGCTGACCAATGTGGCCGGCCTGATGAATGGCGAAGGCGAGGTACTCACCGGGCTGAGCACGGCCCAGGTCGATGACATGATTGCCGACGGCACCATTCATGGTGGCATGCTACCGAAAATCCGCTGTGCCCTGGACGCCGTAAAAGGCGGCGTGAACAGCGCCCATATTATTGATGGCCGTGTGCCTCACGCGGTTTTGCTGGAAATCTTCACCAACGCCGGGGTAGGAACATTGATCACCGATATCAGCTAGCGCAAGGAGAGAGCGCATGAGTGGTGCCTCAAAAACAGATCGTCGCCAGCAGATTCTGCAAGCGCTGGCACTAATGCTTGAAGAGGATAGCGGCAAGCGTATCACGACGGCGGCTCTGGCACGTCAGGTCGGCGTGTCGGAGGCGGCTCTGTATCGCCACTTCCCAAGCAAGGCGCGCATGTATGAAGGGTTGATCGACTTTATCGAGGAATGCCTGTTTGCGCGTATCACACGCATTCTGGACGACGTTCCCGATGCAATGGGGCGCTGCGGCAACATTCTCGCTCTGGTACTTGGCTTTGCCGAAAAGAATCCCGGCTTGGCCCGCGTTATGCACGGGGATGTACTGACCGGCGAAACAGCCCGCCTGCGTCAACGTGTTCATCAACTGTTCGAGCGGCTGGAGCTGCAACTCAAACAGGTATTACGCGACGCCGAAATTAACGAAGGAAGGCGATCCGCCATTACCACCACGGCAACCGCCAACCTGCTGATGGCCCAGGCCGAAGGCCGTATCGCGCAATATGTGCGCAGTGACTTCAAGCGTCTGCCTACCGAGCACTGGGCAGACCAGTGGGAACTACTGGCTGCCCCGCTTCTGCGTGAGCCGCTCGCCTCGGCCTGACCGACCGACCGACCGCAGGATGCTATTAAGTAAGCGCACGGAAAAACACAGCCGCAAAGCAAAACCCCCAAGGCCGTTGGCCTTGGGGGTTTTATATTTACGTCAACCCGAATGCTGGAGCGAGACAACCAACAATCACGGTCGATCAGGCGGCGAGCGAATCACCCATTTTGTCACGCAGCTTTTTCATTGCATTCTTTTCAAGCTGACGGATACGCTCCGCACTAACGCCATATACATCCGCCAGATCGTGAAGCGTTGCCTTGTCTTCGGCCAGCCAACGACGCTGAAGAATATCGCGCGAACGCTCATCCAGCCCTTCGAGCGCCCCCATCAACAGATGGGTAGAGTTCTGCTCATAGTCGCTGTGTTCAAGCTGCGTTGCCGGGTCAGACGCGTCATCGTCAAGATAATGCACCGGCGCTTGATATACGCTGTCCTCGTCTTCGCTCGGCGACGCATCAAAGCCTGCATCAAATGACGAAAGACGCCCTTCCATATCCCGGACCACTTCTGGTTTTACATCCAGGTCCTGAGCGATGGCGTTAACTTCGTCATTGTTCAACCAGGCAAGGCGCTTTTTGGCGCTACGCAAATTGAAGAACAGTTTACGCTGCGCTTTGGTCGTGGCGATTTTAACAATACGCCAATTACGCAGCACAAACTCGTGGATTTCCGCCTTGATCCAGTGCACCGCAAAGGACACCAGACGAACTCCCTGGTGCGGATCAAAACGTTTGACCGCCTTCATCAAGCCAACATTACCTTCCTGGATAAGGTCGGCCTGTGGCAATCCGTAGCCGGAATAACTGCGCGCAATGTGTACGACAAAACGCAGATGTGAGAGAACCAGCCGACGGGCTGCCTCAAGGTCACCTTCATCGTAAAGACGAAACGCCAGATCGCGCTCTTCTTCGGCACTCAGTACTGAGATACCGTTGACCGCCTTGATGTAACCCCCCAGGTCATGACCTGGCGACAGCTGACCCACCGGTAGAAGACTGTTGCTCATGTGCAGATGGTCTCCTTGAATAACCATTATGGCTTATGGAACTTATGACTTTCATTCACGACACAAGTTCAAATGACAAAAATTCAAACGACAAAAGTTTAACGTAAAAAACTCAGGCAATACTTTTAAAAAATGCCAATAACGCACCACCACCCGGAAAATGCCTGTTTACTCAGGCGTTATTCGGGTTTGATGCTGGCCAGATGACGTGACACGGCAAGCCAGGCACCCATCAGGCCCAATAGTGTACTGCAAGACAGCAGAATTGTAGAGCCACCCAGACCTAATGAAGGCATGGCAAAGTCTGCCCCATAGCTCTGCGCCAGAGAAGTGATCGGTGATGACAACCACTGTCCTCCCAGCCCCAGCAGCACCAGCGCAATGATACCGCCGCCCAGACCATACCAGGCACCACTGTATAAAAAGGGTCGACGCACAAAGGCGTGGGTTGCGCCAATCAGCATAACCACTTCAATTTCACGGCGACGACTTTCCACGGCAAGACGAATGGTATTACCCACCACCAACAGAACCCCCAGACCGAAGAGCACGCCCAACCCGAGCGCCAGACGATCTCCTAGCTGGGTAATCTGGCGAAGGCGTTCCACCCAGGCCAGGTCCAGGCGCACCTCATCCACTCCCGCCATGCCAGTAAAATGTTCCGCCAGCGCTTGCATGGTGTCGGGCGCGACATCGCCAGGGTGAACCACAATACTGACCGGCAAGGGGTTTTCATCAAGCCCCACCAGAGTATTATCCAAACCAAGAGATTGCTGAAGCTCATCCAGCCCTTCTTTCGGGCTGATCAGACGTGTCTGACTGACGTCAGGCTGCGCCATGACGGCTTGATGGATACGCTCGGCTTCGGATGTCCCGACACCCTGATCAAGGTACACCGTCATTGTCGCGCTTTGGGTCAACTCGGCATCAAGGCCACGCACACTGTCCAGGGTCAGCCAGAGGCCGGCCGGCAGCATCAGCGCAATGGCAATGGCCAGCATTGTCAGCAGGCTGCCCAGCGGGTAGTGCAGCAAGCGATGCAGGCTATCAGTTGCCATGGCACGGTGGTGTAGCTTCCAGGATTCAAGCTGGTTGGCGAAGCGGGACTTCTGAGTCCGCGCGCCACGTCGCTGGGGCGGTGGAGCTGAAGATGTCATTGTACCCCCTCATCGGCTATCAGGCGCCCTTCGCTGAGGCGCAGCATACGGTGACGCAGGCGAGCGATCAGGGCGAGATCGTGGCTAGCCACCATGACGGTGGTGCCGATGCGGTTGAAGTCTTCAAATAGCGTCATGATATCGGCAGATAACTGCGGATCAAGGTTACCGGTTGGCTCATCAGCAAGCAGTAGCGCGGGTTTATTGACCACCGCACGAGCAATACCGACACGTTGCTGCTCACCGCCTGAAAGCTCAATCGGAAGGGCTTTTTCGCGGTGCAGCAAACCGACCTTATCCAAGGCGGCTCTGACACGCTTGGCCGTATCGCGTGGCTCCATTCCCTGTATTTCCAGAGGCAACGCCACGTTGCTGAAGATCGAGCGGTCAAAGAGCAGCTGGTGATCCTGGAAGACAACCCCAATCTGACGCCGATAAAACGGCACCAGGCTTGAGTGCAGTTTGGCAAGATCGTGCCCGGCAACAATGACACGTCCACGGGAGGGTTTCTCAAGGCGCATGATGAGGCGCAGAAGCGAGCTTTTTCCGGCACCTGAATGTCCGGTAAGGAACACCATTTCTCCACGTTCAACACGGAAATTCAGGTGTGCCAACGCTTCAAAGCGCCCTCCATAGCGCTTGGCAACATTTTCAAAGTCGATCATGCTCGGTCATCATCACTTTGGCGGTCAAACAGGGCACCGATAAAATCATCCGCCACAAACGGACGCAGATCATCCAGCCCCTCACCCACACCGATAAACCGAATCGGCGTTTCCAACTGTTTCGCCAGTGCGAAAATAATCCCGCCTTTGGCGGTACCATCCAGTTTTGTCAGGGTAATACCGGTGACCGGCACCGCTTCGTTAAACGTACTAGCCTGCGCAATGGCGTTCTGACCCGTACAGGCGTCAAGCACCAGCATGACTTCATGCGGCGCGCTTTGATCAATTTTTGTCATCACTCGATGGACCTTTTTCAACTCTTCCATAAGATGGCCCTTATTATGCAAACGTCCTGCTGTGTCTGCGATAAGCACATCAATACCGCGAGATTTCGCAGCGGCTACCGCATCATAAATGACTGACGCGCTATCTGCACCCGTGTGCTGAGCAATCACCGGTACGCTGTTACGCTCCCCCCAGACTTTAAGCTGCTCCACCGCTGCTGCGCGGAAGGTGTCACCGGCTGCCAGCATGACGCTTTTACCTTCACGCTGAAAACGCTGCGTCAGCTTGCCGATGGTTGTGGTCTTGCCCACGCCGTTGACACCGACCACCAGAATAACAAAGGGGCCACTCCCCTCCTTCTCCAGATTCAACGGTTTGGCTACCGGCTCAAGCATCGCCGACAGCTCTTCCTGCAGACCGCGATAAAGCGCTTCGGGGTCTTTCAGTTCTTTACGTGACACCCGGGCTTCCAGACGCTCGATAATATCAGAGGTGGCTTCGATGCCCACGTCTGCCATTAATAGCTGGGTTTCCAGGTCTTCCAGAAGCTCATCATCAATCTGTTTCTTGCCCAGAAAAAGATCGGCAATGCCGTCTGTCAGGTTGGCGCGGGTTTTCCCGAGCCCAGCCTTGATGCGGGCAAACCAGCCTTGCTTATCGGCGGCTTTAGGCTTTTCCTGTAACGCCACGCGAGGAGCTGCGACTGGCTCTGGCTCTGGCTCTGGCTCTGGCTCTGGTTCCGGTTCCGGCTCTGGTTCCGGCTCCGGCTCCGGCTCCGGCGGCGTTGGAGTAGCGTCTTTTTCTGCCTCAACGCCAGGAGCCTTCTCCTCCGGCACCGCCGCATCCGTCGGGGCTTCCTCTTCATTCACCTCATGCTGATTGTCGGCTTCCTGCTGAGGCGTCTGATCCGTTGAATCCTGCTTTTTCTTACGTTTTAAAAACCCGAACATGGTTATCATCCGAAAATAAGGTGAACATTACTGCCATCCTACCACCGCACATCAAGACTTTGGATACGCAGCCCGTTACAATCCCTCTATGAAAAGATCAGGCATGAAAAGAAAACACTCCTCACCCTCGTCTTCGAACACTCAGCGCCACGCTCAAGGCGGCAAGCTGCGTATTATCGGCGGTGATTACCGTCGCCGTCAGCTGCCAGTGTTAAACAGGCCTGGATTGCGCCCAACCCCTGACCGAGTGCGCGAGACCCTGTTCAACTGGCTGGGCCAGTCACTCTTCGCCCAGCGAGGGCTTGATCTTTTTGCCGGCACTGGCGCTCTGGGCATTGAGGCACTTTCCCGGGGAGCCAGTGAAATAGTGTTTATCGAGCAGGACCGAGACGTGGCCAGCCAGATCACTGCCAACCTTGCCACCTTGGGCGCGGAACACGGGCAGGTACTCACGGCGGATGCCAGTACCTTTCTTTCACAACCCGGCCTGTCACAACTCGGCTCGGCTTTTGACCTGGTATTTCTTGATCCACCTTTTCACCTGGGGTTAGCGGCCCCCTGCTGCGAGATGCTGGAAACACACGGCTGGCTCAGCGCCGATGCCATGATCTACCTTGAATGTGAAACATCATTAACTCCCGACATGCCCTCCAACTGGTCTCTCTATCGTGAAACACGTGCCGGAGACACCACCGCCAGGCTTTATCAGCGCCACTCGGACTAGCAACGATTGACGTTTCGACGTGCTGACATTTTATGTATCAATCGTGCTGTGTATCATAACGCTTGTCGCATCCGCGCAGTGGCGTTACGCTCGCCCAATCAACCCTATGATTCAACCCTGTTAGCGTTGCCCCAAAGGAGAAGTCCATGAGTCAGGAACTGTTCAATCAGCTTGAGCAAAAAGTCACCGCCACCGTAGAAGCGTTGGAATTAATGAAACTGGAAAGCGAAGAATTACGCGAAGAAAACCAGCGCCTGAAACAAGAACGCGAAGAATGGGAACGCCGCCTGACCGGCCTGCTGAGCAAATTTGATGACATCGCTACCAGCGACACCCAGTAGCAACGTCGATGGCTGTGCGTGGCAACCCGCGTTATGAGTTTAGCGGTCGTGACATCAGCACGGCGTCTTCTCTCCCGGTGGCTCCTGAAGCTGCCGGGTAATAATGCTTTCTATGGCCATCGATATGGAATCCATTTTTCTGATAAAGACGGATGGCTGCCTGATTGGTTGCCCGCACTTCCAGCAATAATCGCTCACTGCCCTTCTCAATGGCCATATCAATCAACGTTTGCAGCAGACAACGAGCGATGCCGTAACGCCGCCAGTTGGGCAACACGCCAATGGCTTCCAGTTCAGCATCGAAAGGTCCGATAGCCAACACGGCATAACCGATCAGCTTGTGCCCCTCTGCACTCTTCTGCCAGACACCCAATACCTCGATACTGCCAGCCTCAAGCGCAGCGCCCAGGGCCGCTGGGCACATGCCACTTTGCGCCAAGCGCTCTACTGCCAGCAACTGATCCCGATGTTCGTTCTGCAATGGCGAAATGACACTGGCCGACACTTCTTTCAATGGCAAAATTTCATGGCCATTTTGCAACATCATGTTCCCAGCACCGAGCGCAGATCCAACAGCGCAGGAAGCAGCGCTCGCTTGGCATCAGCGCTCTGAGACAGTGCCTCCAGCGCCGCACCTTGCCAAACTGGCATATCAAGCGTCTGGCTATGCCCATCGTGAATATTCAGCAGAACATCAAACGGCGATTCCTGGGCATTTCCCCACCACAATACGCGTTCCAGTTGCCAACCGTTACGCCGGGCAGCGCCATTTAAAAAGGCATGGACTCCATCACAGGCTTCTTCAAGCGGATTATCCGGCATGGGGCCGTTGGCCAGCGGCGGCCAACGGAAAGTGAACGTATCACTGAGCGCCGGTTTTCTGCCGGTGATGACGCGCAGCATGTTATCCAGCAACGTCTTTTCAACCGAACCTGGCTGGCCAGGCAACAGGCTTAACCAGCGGCCTTCAATACAACAACAGGACAACGTGAACACCACCGATTCACGCTTGGCGGGCTCAGCAGCCACTTCGGTAGCAGCGTTATTTTCGGGCAACGGCGGCGAAGGCGCTAAATCAGACGAAGCGGATGTTGACGCCTTCGGTGCCGGTGTCTCTACCGTCTTTTCCCCTAACAAAGAACGCAACGCCTGGGGAGACGATGATTCAGAAGCAGCCGTTGGGGATGGTGGTGCTGCCACAGGATCAGAGGGTTGGGGCGCCTGACGTTTGGCTTCGACCTGCTGAGCATCATCTAACAGGGCATGCAGACGCTGACTGGGCGTCGAACTTTCAGGCTTGGCGTCCTCCCAGTCACAGGCAGGTGTTTCCAACGCATTAGGTAACTGATAGCGGGATGCCCAGGTAGCGATACCCATGGCATCCAGATACTGCCGACGAATAACCTCTGCGTTCACTGCCCGCCGCCCCGACAATTAGGTGAATCAGGACGCTCCCCCCCGCGCATCTGCCATTCGTCAGGGGTATACAAGTGCAGTGCCAACGCATGCACTGGACCGGAAAGCTCATCGGCCAGCAAGGCATAGATCTGTTGATGGCGTTTCACCGGCATCAGCCCCTCGAAACGCTCGCTGACCAGGGTGACTTTGAAATGGGTTTCGGCGTTGGCTGGCACATTATGCATGTGGCTTTCATTCTCCACCTGCACGATCGCAGGTTCTATGGACGCGAGCTTCTGCTCGATTTGCGTCTGTAGCGTCATGGCCGTCTCCTGTCGTTAACAAACGACTGCTAAAATTCATAGTGTAAGCGCTATTGTACGCCGTTAGTGTCCTTCAGACGATGCTCGCCGCTGCCGTAAGGCGTCTTGGGCCAGCGAAACCCGGGCGACGCTGACCAGCAAGGCCAGCAATGTCGTAAAGGCACCCAACCATAGTGTCCACTGCACCGCCAGCCCCAAGCCGAGTGCTGCGCCCACCAGGGCCACCCCAAGCGACTGGCCTACCGTGCGTGTCGTACTCATCACGCCAGAGACATTAGCGCTACGCTCCGGCGGCAGGCTTGCCATCATTTCACGGTTATTGGGCGGCTGGAACATACCAAAACCAACGCCGCATAAAGCGGTACGCCACAGGCTACCCGCCACGCCGGTATGCTCATCGACCAACCCCAGGGATATCAGCCCTACGATCAGAAATACTAACCCGGCGCTGGAAATCAGGCTCGGGTTGATGCGGTCAGCCAGACGCCCGGCCAGCGGACCAACCAACATGATGGAAAGTGGCCAGGGGGTAAACAGCCACGCCGTTTCCAGCGGCGTAAACCCCATCTGCTCCTGATAGAAAAACGAGAGCGCCACAAAGCTCAAACCCGCGCCGATAAAAGCCAGCCCTGAGGCCATCACCGCCAATGTAAAACGTCGTTCGGCAAAGACACTCAACGGTAGCAAAGGGTAGGCTGCTCGGCGTTGACGGTGAACAAAGGCAGTGCAAGCTAACACCGACACACCGAACCAGGT
Source organism: Halomonas sp. LS-001 (assembly GCF_052983955.1). Taxonomy (NCBI): domain Bacteria; kingdom Pseudomonadati; phylum Pseudomonadota; class Gammaproteobacteria; order Oceanospirillales; family Halomonadaceae; genus Halomonas; species Halomonas sp. LS-001. Next base: position 795,183 of record NZ_CM129816.1, on the reverse strand, counting down.
GACGCTTTGCCATAAGGGAGCGGCGTGAGAAATGGCATTCATGGCCAGGAAAAAACTCGCCAGCATCGATATGGAAAGCAGCGCACCCTGACTATCAAAGCTACCTTTACGCGGCATATCACGCGGCAACGCATGCCGGGCAAGCAGGAGGGAAATCAGCCCCAGCGGCACATTCAAGGCAAATAACCAGGGCCAATCAGCAAATGACAGAATCACGCCGCTCAGAGTCGGCCCCGCTGCATACCCGCCGGCGACGACCAGCGCTGAAAGCCCCAGTGCGCTACCCAGTAATCGAGACGGAAAAATAGCGCGATACAACGATGGCCCGATCGACAATGTCGCGGCGGCTCCCAGCCCCTGTAAAGCGCGGAAGATCAACAGCGTTTCGAACTGCCGCGACAGCGCAGCCCCAAGTGCGGCAAGCATAAAAACACTCAGGCCGAACAGATACAGACGACGCCGGGTGACCAGCTCGCTAATACCGGCAAACACCAGCAGGAAAGCGGCGCAGACAACCTGAAACAGGTTGGTGATCCACACGGCCTGCGCCCCGGAAACGTCAAGATCTGCCGCTATGGTGGGCAGCGCCAGATTGATCATGGTGGTATCTACCACCGCCATCAGTGTTCCGGTAATTAATGCCAGAACAGCGAACAGACGTTGGGCGCCGGGAAGGCCATCGTCACCCGGGCGGGTTTCGAAAAGTCGCATGCATAGACCCTGAATCTAGACCTTGAATCCAGACCTTGAGTCCAGACCCTGAAAAACCGGCCTTGGCCGGTTTTGTGATGACATTGACACTGGTCGGCGTCCTGGTTATACAGAACAGTCGTTACCTGGCATCATCACTATCTAACAGCAGCGCATCATCCACTTCCGAGATTTCAAGCGCAGTATCGTCGTCCAGGTCAATCGCCAGATAGCTGTGTTCAACCCTTAAAAAGGTTTGAAACAGCGACCAGTCAAGCCTGCTCGGCCACTGCGCATCGTCTTCTTCCCAGGCGCGCAACTCGGTTTCAAGAATCACCTGGAAGCGTTCGTGGACAAAAGCCTCCAACGCTTCCGGGGTATCCATTTCAGGAATCAGGTAAATTGTGCTCTCACGTTCGACGTCGTCCAGGGTCAGGTCGTCGTCTCCCATGGTGGGTTCGAGCGCATTGATCCAGTCCACAAAAGTCTGGGTCGGCCTGACACTCAGAGCGGAGCGGTTTAGCAGTTTCATAGGTCTCTCCTCGCCGTCGAAACGCCACCATTATGGGTGCTAACGAATGAGTTTGCCATCGATGCAGACGCAATATCGTTTCAATGCCTGAAATGAGGCAGAATTCAATTTTGTCGACATACCGTTATTCACCAGCTTCCGGGCGCATTGCCGGGAACAGCAACACATCACGGATTGACGGGCTATCGGTAAACAGCATCACCAGACGATCAATGCCGATACCCTCACCCGCCGTTGGCGGCAAACCATATTCAAGAGCGCGCACATAATCGGCATCGTAGTACATGGCTTCCAGATCACCGGCATCTTTTTCCGCCACCTGTTCACGGAAACGCTCCGCCTGATCTTCTGCGTCATTAAGCTCCGAGAAGCCATTGGCAATCTCGCGCCCGCCGACAAAGAACTCGAAACGGTCGGTCACGAAAGGATTGGCATCATTACGGCGCGCCAGCGGGCTGACTTCCGCCGGATATTCAGTAATGAAGGTTGGCTGATCGAGCTTTGATTCGGCAACTTCTTCGAAAATTTCCGTTTGCAGCTTACCCAGCCCCCAGCTTTCTTTAACCTGCATACCCAAGGTTTTCGCCAACGCACGGGCTGCATCGAGGGTGTCCAGATCCGCGTCGCGGATGCCATCACCATGGTCAAGAATCGCCTGGCGAAGGGTCAAACGTGCAAACGGCTTACCAAAGTCATATTGCTCGCCCTGATACTCAATCAATGTCGTGCCCAGCACGTCTTCAGCGGTAGAACGTAGCATGGCTTCGGTCATGTCGAGCAGGTCACGGTAATCCGCATAGGCCCAATAGAACTCAACCATGGTGAATTCGGGATTGTGCCGGGTAGAAAGCCCTTCATTACGGAAGTTACGGTTGATTTCGAAAACTTTTTCGAACCCGCCGACCACCAACCGCTTCAGATAAAGTTCCGGTGCAATCCGCAGATACATGTCGATATCCAGCGCATTGTGATGCGTCATGAACGGGCGAGCCGTTGCCCCACCGGGAATCGGTTGCAGCATGGGCGTTTCCACTTCCATGAAGCCACGGGCTTCAAAAAAGCGCCGCATGGCACTGATCACCGCCGCGCGGGTCTCGAACACCTTGCGGGACTGCGGATTCATGATCAGATCCACATAGCGCTGACGATAACGCGCTTCCTGATCGGTCAGACCGTGGAACTTATCCGGCAGCGGGCGCAGGCTCTTGGTTAACAGCTGCGCCTCTTTCATCATCACATACAAATCGCCCTTACCTGATTTATGCACCGGGCCGCGCCCAGCCACAATGTCACCGATATCCCAGCCTTTGACATCTTCCAGCACGTCGGCGGGCAAACCTTTTTTATCAACATACAGCTGAATCTGCCCGGCCACATCCTGAATCACCACAAAGGGGCCGCGCTTGCGCATGATCCGCCCTGCCACAGAGGCATGATGATCCAGCGTTTCAAGCGCCGCTTTGTCTTTATCACCAAAGGCTTGCTGCAGCTCAACGGTCAGGCTGTCGCGGCGAAAGTCGTTGGGGAAAGCACTTTTACCCTGTTCAGCGGCGCGTTCCCGGCGCACGGCCAGCTTGGCACGGCGCTCGGCAATCAGGTGGTTTTCGTTCTCGTGTGATCCGTCGTGGTTCGCCATTTGGCACCCTGTATGTAAAAGCTGGTCAGTAAAAAAGGCCGGTCAATAATCACAAGTTGTTGTCAATTGCGACGAGGTATTACAGCCCCTGTTTCAGGCTGGCAACGATAAACTGATCGATATCGCCATCCAGCACTTTATCGCAGTTACTTGACTGAACACCGGTGCGCAGATCCTTGATGCGCTGATCATCCAACACGTAGGAACGAATCTGGCTACCCCAGCCGATATCCGCTTTCGACTCTTCCGCTTCCTGCTTGGCCGCATTGCGCTTGTCCATTTCCAGTTCCCAAAGCTTGGCTTTGAGCTGCTTCATGGCAAAGTCACGGTTAGCGTGTTGGCTACGTTGGCTTTGGCAAGCCACCACAATGCCGCTGGGTTCGTGAGTAATCCGCACGGCCGAGTCGGTGGTATTAACGTGCTGACCGCCTGCACCGCTGGAGCGGTACGTATCGACACGCAAATCGGAAGGGTTGATATCCACTTCGAAACTGTCATCAATTTCAGGCGACAGGAAGACGGAAGCAAAGGACGTGTGACGCCGACCGCCGGAATCAAACGGACTTTTTCGCACCAGGCGATGTACACCGGTTTCCGTACGTAGCCAGCCAAAGGCATAGTCGCCCTGGATATGAAGGGTGACAGACTTGATACCCGCCACATCACCGCCGGAAAGCTCGATGATCTCAGCCTTGAAACCATGATGCTCGGCCCAGCGCAGGTACATGCGTAAGAGTATGTTGGCCCAGTCCTGTGCTTCTGTACCGCCAGACCCGGACTGAATATCCAGGTAGGCATTGTTGGCGTCCATCTCGCCGGAAAACATCCGCCGGAACTCCAGTTTCTCCAGCGACGTCTGCAGGCCATCAAGCTCTGAACTCACCTCTTCAATGGTGCCTTCATCGTCTTCCATCTCGGCCAGCTCCAGTAGATCACTACTGTCTGCAAGCCCCTGCTCCAGGTTATCGATGGTGGCCACGATCGCTTCCAGAGAGGAACGTTCCTTACCAAGCTTCTGAGCGTAATCCGGATCGTTCCAGACGTTGGGATCTTCAAGCTCGCGGGTTACTTCTTCCAGTCGATCCTTCTTCTCGACATAGTCAAAGATACCCCCTAAGAACCTCTGTCCGCGCAGACAGGTCCTTGATTTGATTATGAATCGGATTTGTTTCCAGCATGATTGCCTAGGCCTTGGTCACGTACGTTATAAATAAGTTACAGATAATTTTCAGAGAAAAGTTTCAGAGAAAAAGAAACGCACGCCGCCATGGCAGAAGATGGCGTTTTACGCGACCTTTGCCACAGCGGCGAAATGCAATGGGCACTATTGTAACGAAACACCGCGGGCATCGCATCCATGCACTCTGCAGCAACCACAAAAAACCCGGCCGAAGCCGGGTTTGATGACTCAGTCACCGGTTTCTCAGAAACGATAGGTCATCTGAGCGCCGAAACCATGAGCTTCATTCTTGTAATCCGCTGAGTAGTTCGCACCGCCCACCGCAACACCACCGGTTGCCGGGCTTGCCAGCAGGTCTTCACGGCTTTGTTCAACTGAGGTGGGACGTTCTGTCAGATACGAATACGCAAGATCAACGGTCAGGCTATCCGTTGGACTCCAACCGGCACCCAGCGAGAAGATTCGCCGATCGCCAGAGGGAATCCGCACACTACGGAACTCATCGTTCGTCGGCGTCAGATCAACCGACACCCCGGCACGTAGTGCCAGCGTCGGTGTCAGCTGGTATTCACCACCGGTGGCAAATGCCCAGGCATTGGTATAATTCTGGGTTTCCTGAGTAATGGTATTGCCCTGGCTGCCAAGCACCCTGATTTCCTGGAATCGGGTCCAACGTGTCCAGGAAGCACCAAACATCAGCTTCAGGCGATCACTCATTTGTTGAGTTAATGAGAAATTGGCCGTTTCCGGCGTGGTCAGATCAAGCGCTGCATCATCCGCGCGCAGCACGTTGCCTGCGGGGTCTTTCGCCACAAAATCCCCCGTCAGGTTATAATCCACCTCGGAGCGATAGGTCAGGCCCAGCGTGGTTTCCGGGACAGGTTGATAGATAACGCCCAGGTTATACCCCAAGCCATCATCCTCACCTGTCACACGGGAATCAATATCCGCCGCCGCATTAAAGCCCGGCTCGCTAGGTAGCTGGCGACGCAACTCCCCTTCTACCTGGCTATAAGATATACCGGCACCCACTGACCATTGATCATTAAAACGGTAAGAAACCGTCGGCTGGGCACTCACCACACGTACTTCGGTGTAGTCACCGAAATAACGCCCCTGAAAATCTTTTTCATATTCGGTAGTGGAACCAAACGGCGCGTAGACACCAAAGCCGAAGGCCAGTTTGTCAGTGACCGGGTGAGCATAAAACGCAAAAGGAACCAGCGTACCTGGCACCATATCGCCTTCATTACCGCCGGGAATGCTACCTACAGGCACCTGCATCCCCATCGGCGCGCCACCCTGGGCAACACCAGCATCCAGCGTGCGATTCGCCTGCACGTTGCTGATATCGCTTTTCACGTTGAGGAAGGTTCCCCCTGCGGTGATCTGGGCACGATCAAGAAAGGACATCCCCGCCGGGTTGCCGTAAACGATGGTTGCGTCGTGAATGTTGGAGCTGCGTCCCGCATGGCCATAGCCCTGACCACTGACACTTTGCTCGTTGACTTGATAACCACCAGCGTGCGCCTGACCAGCAAAGGAGACCGCCGCAATTGCCGCTGCCAATGTCAGTCTGTTGAAATTGTTATTCATAGCTTCCCCGTTTTCTGATAATCCAGCGACACTTCCCGTAGCCGCCAGTGACTTTACCCGTATGTTTTCTCGCACCCTGAGCTCAGGATCAAGTGCAAACGAGCGTTTTATTTTATTTTTACCTTATACATTAGTCGCACGACTGTTTTAAATCAGCGTATTAGCTGCTTTGCGGACTTTTCGGTTTCCGCACTTGACCTATGGGTAACACAAAGGTTTTACACTCTACTTACGTTTTATACAAACACACTATTTTATCAATGGCGTTATTGTCCATGCGACAGGCTGAATCTGCGTCCTGAGGAATTTTTTATGAAAGTCAGTGATATAGCGCGAAAAGCCGAGGTAACAGGGGAAACCGTTCGCCATTATGTCCGGGAAGGCTTACTGGCCCCTGAACGACATCCTGACAATGGCTACCAGCTATTCTCTCAGCAGGATGTGCAGCGGCTGCGTTTTATTCAGCGCGCGCGAAAACTTGGCTTCAGCGTAGCCGAAGTGCGCGACATCCTCTCGCATGCCGACCATGGCGACTCGCCCTGCCCATTGGTACGCGACCTGCTGGCCCATCGTTTGCCACAAGTGCGCGCCCAGATCAATGAGCTTCAGGCGTTGGCCGCGCGTATGGAAAACGCGCTGGAAAGCTGGCAACACATGCCTGACGCAGCCCCTGATGGCCATTCTCTGTGCCGTCTGATTGATAGCTTTCCCGATGAACAGGAGACCTCATGAACTCAAGCCACTCACCTCAGAACCGGCTGACTCGCACCGTCCCTGGAATGAACTGTCAGGGTTGCGTAAAACGTATGCGCGAGGCCATTCAAGCGCAGGATAGCGACGCTGACGTCGTCGGAACACCGGCAGAAAAACGTCTGGAGGTGACCACATCACTGGACGAAACAGTCCTCGATAACACTTTGCAGCAAGCCGGTTATCCACCCGGCGAACTCCCTGAAGACGCGGCGCCGGGCGACGACAGCAAGACTGACGACAGCAAGACGGCCGCTGACAAAGAATCGCAAGGTTCAGGCAGTCAACAGACTCGCCTGGCCATCAGCGGCATGACCTGCGCCAGCTGCGTTAAAAGCGTACAGAAAGCGCTGGAAAAAACGCCAGGCGTCGAGACGGCAAGCGTCAACTTCGGCACTCATACCGCTCAGGTCTTCGGGCGGGCAGAGACACAGGCGCTTATTGATGCGGTTGATGCCGTTGGTTATGGCGCAGAACCCATTGTCGATATGGGCGAAGCGGAAAAAACCCGAGCGCAACAGGAAGCCAGGCAATACAGACAGCGCCTGAGAGGCAGCGCCTTCGCGCTGGCCCTGGCCATTCCACTGATGCTCAGCATGTTTGTTTACCACCCCCACCCGGTGGGTGGTGGGCGATTATTCTGGCTGGTGATCGGGCTACTCACCCTGGCGGTGATGGCCTTCCCCGGTCGGCACTTTTTCACTAATGCCTGGAAGAATTTCAAACACCACCAAGCCAACATGGATACGCTTGTCGCCATGGGGACAGGTACCGCCTGGCTGTATTCCATGGCCGTTGTGGCCTTCGCGCCCTGGCTGCCGGAAGTCGCCCACGGCATCTATTTTGAAGCCTCTGCCATGGTGATTGGCCTTATCCTGCTGGGCAACGCCATGGAGCTGAAGGCACGTGGGCGCACCAGTGACGCCTTGAAGCGCCTTCTCGACCTGCAAAGCCGCACCGCCCGTGTTATCCGCGATGGCGAAGAGCAGGAAATCGACATAGATGCCGTTCGCACCGATGACCATATTCGCGTGCGCCCCGGTGAGCGCCTGCCGGTGGATGGTGAAGTGATCGAAGGCGCCAGCCATATTGATGAATCCATGCTGACGGGTGAGCCCGTTCCGGTGAAAAAACAAACCGGCGATGACGTCAGTGCGGGAACGGTCAATGGCAAAGGCGGCCTGGTGTACAAGGCCACCCGCGTGGGTGCTGACACCCGTTTGGGTCAGATTACCGAACAGGTCGCTAACGCCCAGAATTCTCGGCCGCCGATTGGCGAACTGGCCGATAAAGTGTCGAGTATTTTTGTTCCCTCGGTGATGATCATTGCGGTGCTGACCGCGCTCGCCTGGTTCAATTTCGGCGCCGAGCCGCGAGTGATTCACATGCTGGTGACGGCCACCGCTGTCCTTATCATCGCCTGCCCCTGCGCGCTGGGCCTTGCCACCCCAATCTCCACCATGATTGGTGTGGGTAAAGCGGCTGAACATGGCGTCCTGGTCAGAAACGGGGAAGCGCTGCAAACCGCCAGCAAGCTCACCACCCTGGTGGTCGACAAAACCGGCACACTGACCGAAGGCAAGCCACGGGTTACCGAGGCCGAAACGCTTCACGGTGACGAAAGCACAGCCCTGGGGTACGTGATGGCGCTTGAACGCGGCTCCGAGCACCCGCTGGCTGCCGCCCTCAGCGCTCATGGCGAAGAGGCCGGTGCCAGCGCCGCTGATATACGCGACTTCGACAGTGTCACCGGCGGTGGCGTCAAGGCCGAGACCTTAGATGGTAAGGCCCTGCTGCTGGGTAACGCCCGCCTGCTCGAAAACGCTGACATTGACCTTTCTGACGGACAGAAAATGGCCCGTGAACTGGAAGACAAGGCGCGCACCCTCGTCTATCTGGCAGTGGATGGCAAGCTGACCGCTCTGTTCGGCATCAGCGACCCGTTACGTGAAGACACCAAAGCGGCGATTGAACGGCTACAGAATGACGGTCTGAAAGTCGTCATGCTGACCGGTGATAACCCGCACACCGCTGCCGCTATTGCCAGCGAGGTCGGCATTGATGATTACCGTGCCGGGCTGTTGCCGGAAGACAAACATGCCGAGATAGAACGCCTGCAGAAAGAAGGCGAAGTGGTTGGCATGGTGGGCGACGGTATCAACGACGCCCCGGCACTGGCCCGTGCCAACGTCGGGTTTGCCATCGGCCAGGGAACGGATGTAGCGATTGAAAGCGCTGGCATGACGCTGATGCGTGGTTCCCTGCATGGCGTAGCCGATGCCATTGAAATCAGTCAGGTCACCCTGCGCAACATCAAGCAGAATCTGGTCGGCGCCTTCGGTTACAACATCGTATGTATTCCGATTGCCGCAGGGATTCTTTATCCCGTCACCGGCATGCTGCTCTCCCCGATGATTGCCGGTGCGGTGATGTCGCTGTCATCGATTACCGTGGTCAGCAACGCCAACCGCCTCAGGCTTTGGAAAACGCAGCGCGACACGTCGTCTGACGCTCAGTCAACGCAGGATCAGTCAACACAGGAGCAACGCACATGAGTATTCTGGTTAACCTTGCGGGCCTCGCCCTGATCGGTGCCATCGTCTGGTGGTTCTGGTTGAGTGAACCCGGCTAGGCGCCACATAAGGGGTGGCTCACCACCCCGTCATTCACGCCACTGCTGTAGCGCTAAGCTTGCTTGTTAGATGGGCTTAGTGCTGCGTTTCTTGACGTAGCCGCTCGACTTCTTTGACAGGCAATTCTTCAATATCCGTGATCAGCTGATCATCCATTTCGGTCAGCGCGATCAACTTGCGCGCCGCATTTCGCTTTGCCTCCAGGGCGCGCTGCTCAGCCTCTTCACGCCCTTCCTGGCGACCTTTCTCGATACCCAGACGTTCGACTGTGTTCACGTATGGCATATGTTTCTCCTCCTGTATGGCGTAAATTGCCTTTACAAACGCAGGGTCCAGAGCTCGCGGTAACTGGATCATCCGGCATGATACAGCTATCGACCAGGCTTGTTCGTAACCAGGATTTATATCGTCGTTTTTGCTTAACCCCGTTTAAAGGGAAGCTGATATAAATATCCATTGAGGTGCTGCATTTAGCAGATAATTGGGAAGTCGGTGTAAATCCGACACTGCCCCCGCAACGGTAACGGTGCGACGGTGATGACAATTAACCACTGGCTCAACTAGCGCTGGGAAGGTGTCATCACTGGCCATATGGCCACGCACGAAGTCCGGAAACCAGCCTTGCATGCAATAATACGCCGCGAATGGTAAATGCAAATATCCACAGGCGTATGTATATGCCTGCCACTGGATTGATAGACCATTCGCCTCAACAAATGCCACGGGGCGTGGCAAGAGGCCATTTAAATGACACAAATGATCAACAATCTGCTGGCGCGGCGACGTCCAGGCTACTCTCTTGAACAGCCGTTCTACACGAGCCCGGAAATTTTTCAACGGGATCTCGAGCACATCTTTTACCGCGAATGGCTTTTTGTAACACCCGTCTGCGAACTCCCCAAAGCTGGAAGTTATATAACGCATCAGGTTGGCGCCTATGGCGTGATCGTTGTGCGCGATGCCAGCGGCAATATCAGTGCTTTCCACAACGCCTGCCGCCATCGCGGCTCAGTCCTGTGCAAGGCGTCAAAAGGCAATGCCCCCAAACTTGTCTGCCCCTATCATCAATGGACCTATGAACTGGATGGGCGACTGTTGTGGGCGCGCGACATGGGAGATGATTTCGATTCCAGCCAGCATGGGCTCAAGCCCATTCACTGTCGGGAACTCGCAGGGCTTGTCTATATATGTCTTGCCGAGCAGGCGCCTGACTTCGAAGCGTTTGAACAGGCATCTCGCCCCTATCTAGGCGTACATGATCTGGATAATGCCAGGGTTGCCTACGAAACGACCATTATTGAGGAAGGCAACTGGAAACTGGTGTGGGAAAACAACCGTGAATGTTACCACTGTAGCGGCAACCACCCTGGCCTATGTCGCTCTTATACTGACGACCCCAAGGTCACCGGCATTCAGGAAGGCGAGGCATCACCGCATCTGGAAGCACATTTCCAACGGCTTGAATCGCAGGGAGTACCATCGCGGTTCTGCATGTCTGAAGACATGCAGTATCGGCTTGCTCGCATGCCGCTTTTGCCAGGCGCCAACAGTATCACAATGGACCTCAAGCCTGCCGTTTCCAGGCGGCTGGGCAGCTTGAAAGATGACGAGGCAGGCACTCTGCTCAAGTACCATTACCCTACCACTTGGAACCATTTCCTGGCCGATCATTGCATCGTTTTTCGAGTCACGCCGCTTACGCCGACAACGACGGAGGTGACCACTAAGTGGTTGGTTCACAAGGATGCTGTCGAAGGTGTGGACTATGACCTGAAGCGCCTGACGGAGGTCTGGACAACGACCAATGAAGAAGACCGTCAAGTCGTGGAAGATAACCAGAAAGGCATCAATTCTCCGGCCTATGAACCCGGTCCTTATTCACCGCTGCATGAAAGTGGTGTTATAGGCTTCGTCGATTGGTATTGCACTGCCATGGCTCAGCAGCTAAGCCAGGTTATCGTTACAGCGGAGCAGACTGATGCCTAACGTTGCTAATACACCTTCTCGTGTTATGTGGTCTGATGACGAGCCGCTGGAATGCGTCTCGGTGATCCCGGAAGTACCCAATACAGCCACTTTTACTTTCATTGCGCCTTCGGGAGGCTTGTTTGATTTCATGCCCGGTCAGTTCCTGACCCTTGAAATCCCTGTGCCGGGCGGCCCTGTGTACCGCACTTATACGATTTCGTCTTCACCTTCGCGCCCCTGTTCCATTTCCATCACGGTAAAGGCCCAACCAGACAGTATCGGGACTCGCTGGATGCTCGATAACCTACAGCCCGGTAGGCAGCTAAAGGCATTCGGGCCAGCTGGCCTTTTCAGTCATATCAACCGCCCTAAAAGCAAATATCTATTCATCTCCGCAGGGTCGGGCATAACGCCGATGATGTCGATGACGACCTGGATGTTTGACCTGGGTAAAGAGCCGGACGTTGTCTTTATTAACTGCGCCCGTCGCCCGAGTGAGATTATCTTCCGCGAGCGCCTGGAGCATATGTCCAGCCGTTCGCCGGGCATTGACCTTCACTGGGTTGTCGAACAGCCTGACCGTTATGCGCCCTGGGTGGGCTACCGTGGCCAGTTCAACCAGCTAATGCTGGGGCTGATGGCACAGGATTATCTCGAACGCGACGTCTACTGTTGCGGCCCCGAGCCTTTCATGCAAGCAGTCCGTGAGGCGCTGCAGGAACTGGGGTTCGATATGAATCGCTACCATCAGGAAAGCTTTCAGGCGCCGGTGGAAACCGAAGGCGATGCCCCCAGGCTTGATGACACAGTGCCCGATGAGGACAATCGCGTTGAAGTCAGTTTTGCGAGTTCTGGCGTAACCACCAAAATAGCCGAGACCGACACCATTTTGGCGGCGGCAAAAGCCAACGGTCTCAATATTCCCTCAGGATGCACGTTTGGTGTTTGTGGTACCTGTAAAGTCCGTAAGCTATCGGGCGAAGTTCACATGGTCCATAACGGCGGAATTTCCGAGGACGATATCGCGGATAATTACATTCTCGCCTGCTGCTCCCACCCCATTGGCAAAGTCGAAGTCGATGTATGATCAACGTTAATCAAAGCGGGGAAAATCTGCATAAAAACATAACAAGGTAGTCAATGGCCTCCGACTGAAGTCGGGGGCCATTTAAGCAGTAGCGCGCCCTAACTCACCCCAATATACCGCCCGGGTTTGTGGTTGAAGGCAATAATCAGGTTGAGGGTGACGGCGCCAAGTACTGAGTAAGCGACGCGGTCCAGCGGTAGCTGGGTCAGTGCGACCAGCAGGATAAGGCCATCAATCCCTAGTTGCACATAGCCTGCCCGCCAGCCATGGCGTTGCTGCAGGTACAGCGCCAGAATATTGATACCGCCGAGACTGGTGCGGTGACGAAACAGCATCAGCATACCCAGCCCGATCAGGGCGCCACCCATCACGGCCGCGTAAAGCGACGGCACGGATTCAAACTGCACCCAGCGCTGAGTCAGCTCCGAAAACATTGAGACCAGGCCGATGGCGATGAAGGTACGCAGGGTGAAACTCCAGCCCATGCGTTTGATCGCCAGATAATAAAACGGCAGATTGATGGCAAAAAACCACAACCCGAACCCCCAGCCTGTGATGTAGTTGAGCAGCAACGCCATCCCTGCGGTGCTACCCGTCAGCAGAACCGCATGGGTATATAGCGCCACGCCAAGGGCAACAAACAGGGTGCCCAGCAGCATGGCCATGACATCTTCGTAAAGGCGGTGGGGATCTTGAGGTAATTCATCGTCACGCATGGTGGCGTCCTTTGAAATGAAAAAAGCGGCGGGATCTGTCCGCCGCTGGCTGAGTTTTTTTACCGCCCGCAGGTTGGATAATAATCTGCAGGCGGTTAGACCGGGCTGGCGTGCTCGACCATTAACTGCAGGGATTCGCGGCCACGCCAGCGATTACGGTTGAGCTTGTAGGCGCAGTGTAGCGTATCGCCAACATCAAACGGCGCAAGTTCACCTGGCGTCAAGGCACGAAACCAGATCGCTTTACAGGTGACCGGCCCGTTGGAGAGCTCCATCATCAGATGCGAACCGTCCGCGCCTACCGGGCGAAGCGCTTCGACGATAAAACGACCTTCAAAAAGCGGTGGGTCAAATTCGCGACCATAGGGCCCCAGCGCATCAAGCTCACCTAGCGTTGCCAGATTCAGCTGTTGGCTTTCCAGCTCACCATCGGTCCATAAGCGCGGGTAAAGCGGTGTGTCGCCAAGCTGCTCATTAACGGCTTGCAGGAACGCCGTTTTGAACGCTTCCAGCTGGTCTCGCGGCACACCAACACCTGCCGCCCCGCTGTGCCCACCAAAACGCGGTAACGCTTCAGGTGCTAGCTCATGGGTACGCTGCAGGGCATCGCGCAGGTGCAGGCCATCAATCGAACGCCCGGAGCCTGTCAGCATGCCGGGTTGGGCGGCACAGGTGAGTACCAGCGCTGGGCGCCCATAAGCCTGTACCAGGCGCGACGCGACAATTCCCTGAACGCCGGGATGGCCGTCTTCCAGCAACACAATCAATGCCGTGGCATCCGCCGCCAGTTCAGCCGCCGCCAGAGCGCGTGCTTCTTCCGCCATGTCCGCTTCGATCGCTTTGCGCGACTGGTTATCGTCATCCAGCACATCCAGCTGGCGGCTGGCCACCGTGTCACTTTCGGCCAGCATGAAATGCAGGGCTGCGTAGGGGTCATCCAGGCGAGAGCGGGCATTAATGCGCGGCCCCATCTGAAACGCCAGGGTTTCGGCATTGAAGGGGACGCTATCCTGACCCAGGCGGGCTGCCATCGCTCGCCAGCAGGCGGCTTCCATGCGGTTGATCAGCGTCAACCCATGGCTGACCACGGCACGGTTAGCAGGGCTTCCCCCCAGCGAGACACAGTCCGCCACGGTGCCCAGCGCAACGTAGGAAAGCCAGGGCGAAAGTTTGGGCGTCGCCGCAGCAAGCGCTCCCCACTCAATCAGCACGCTGCGCGCCAGTGACATCACAAGCCATGCCACCATGCAACCGGCAATGGTTTTATCCGGGTAGGCGCAATCGCTCCGGGTCGGATTGACACAGGCATAGGCTGACCCAGGCGGCCCTTCAATCGCCAATGCGTGGTGGTCACTGACCACCACGTCAATGCCCGCTTCTTTCAGACGGGCAATACGAGGCTCATCGGAACTGCCACAATCGGCGGTGATCACCAGGGTCGGGCGTGGCGTCAGGCCAAGGGTACGCTCAACCAATGGCAGGCTGATGCCGTAACCGTCGTGTATACGGTGACCTATCAGGCTGTGTAATTTCCCTTCGGGGACGCCAAACAACTCGACTAAGGTTCGACGAATGACCACATGAGAGGTAATCCCGTCCACATCGTAATCCGTCAGAATGCCGATCGACTCCCCTTCGGTCACCGCCTGAGCAATGCGCTCAGCCGCACGACGTCCATCCGCGAGTTTTTCAGGATGCGCCAGATAACGCAGACTGGGCGCTACCAGCGGCGCTAGCTCACCTTGATACCCAGGCAGCCGTGACGCCAGTAAGCGCGCCTGAAGCTCGTTCAGACCCTCTGCCTGGGCACGGATATAGACAGCCTCGTCGAGAGGACGAGGCTCCAGCCGTGGCTGCGTCAAACTTAACGGTAAATCTGCGTGTGCATTCATTTATGTGGCCGACCGGAGTTTAATTGCACCAGTTTGATTGCACCAGTTTGACTGACCCAGCCCTCAAGGGCTTGAGATCAGGTGCCTGCGAACGACTCAGCGCCGGTTATCCACTACGAACTGCTGAACCGCTTCAAGCGTTGCTGGCAGCACGCTGTAGCGCTCTTCCCGCTCCAGCAGGTCATCCATATGCGTTGGCAAGGGGACGCCTTGGAAACCGGCCTTGACGACAGCTTCGGCAAACTTGGCGGGATGCGCCGTTGCCAGTGTGACAACCGGCGTCGACTGGTCGGCACGCGCACGCTCTGCCGCGCGGTATCCTGTGGCCGTGTGCGGGTCGAGAATTTCACCGGTACGCTGATGCGCTTCGCGAATCACTTCCAGAATCGTGGCATCATCCACACTGTGGCTGGCAAACTTCTCGCGCAGCGCCGCCAGCGGCGCATCGGCCAGTGCCGTGGGTTCCTTCTGGAAACGTTCCAGCAGCTCAGCCACCGCAAGACCATCGCGCTCGTAAGCATCAAACAGCAGACGCTCGAAGTTGGACGACACCACGATATCCATCGACGGTGCCAGCGTCGCTTCGAGTTCGCGCTTGGAGAAATCATTAGCGGTCAGGGTGCGATGCAAAATATCGTTGGCGTTGGTGGCAATAATGAACTGTTTGACCGGCAACCCCATTTTGTAAGCCATATAACCGGCAAAGACGTTACCGAAATTGGCCGATGGTACACAGAAGCTGATATCACGATGCGGGGCACCCAGCGCAACACCTGCCGCGACGTAATAAACGATCTGCGCCATGATGCGCGCCCAGTTAATCGAATTTACTGCGACCAGGCGTGTGCCATTGAGGAAGTCCTGATTGGCAAAGCTGGCCTTGACCATGGCCTGGGCATCGTCGAAGTTGCCTTCGATCGCAACGTTAAAGACGTTATTCGCCAGCACGGTGGTCATCTGACGACGCTGCACTTCAGAAACACGGTTATGCGGGTGCAGGATAAAAATATCCAGGTTATCGCAATGGCGACAGCCTTCGATCGCGGCCGACCCCGTATCCCCGGAGGTGGCGCCCATAATAACCGCACGCTCATTACGCTTTTTCAGAAAGTGATCCAGCAGCCGCCCAAGCAGCTGCAGGGCGACATCCTTGAAGGCCAGCGTCGGGCCATGGAACTGCTCAAGCAGGAAGTGATTGGCATCCAGCTGCTTCAACGGCACCACGGCATCATGATTGAACGTGGCGTACGCATCAGTGACCAGCCCACGGAAGGTATCGTCATCGATTTCACCGTTCACAAACGGCTTCATCACCCGAAAGGCAATTTCCGCGTAGGAAAGGCCGGCCATATCGGCCAGCTCCTGCTTAGAAAAGTGCGGCAGCGTTTCGGGCACATAAAGACCGCCATCGCTAGCCATCCCGGTGAGCACCACCTCTTCAAACGACAGTGCGGGCGCTTGCCCACGAGTACTGACGTAACGCATGGCTTTACTCTCCTTCGTCCAGGCTTTCAACACGAATCCGTGTAACCGTGCCGGGAATATCCGCCATGGATTCAATTTCACGCATGGCTTCATTCATCTGCTTTTCCTTGGTGCGATGGGTCATCAGGATAATCGGCACCAGGTCACCATCCGGCGATTCTTTCTGGATCAGGGCTTCGATGGAGATTCCTTTCTCAGAGAGAATGGTCGCGACGCGCGCCAATACACCCGGGCGATCCACGGCCAGCAGGCGCAGATAATACGCTGAAGTGATCTCCTCCATCGGCATGATCGGCACCGCGTTGATATCCTGCCCGACACCACTGAAGGCCAGGTAAGGCACGCGATAATGGTGGTCGGTGGCAATGTCACGGGCCACATCGAGAATGTCTGCCACCACCGCTGAGGCGGTCGGTTCCGCCCCCGCACCGGCACCGTAATAAAGCGTTGGCCCCACGGCATCGCCCATCACTTCAATGGCATTTTTGACGCCATGAACGTTGGCCAGCAGGCGCTCTTTCGGTATCAGAGCAGGATGAACGCGCAGTTCCAGCCCCTGCTCGGTGCGCTTGGAGATCCCCAGGTGCTTAATGATATAGCCCAGGTTATCTGCCTGCTCGACATCTTCAGCGGTAATCCGTGAAATACCTTCGGTATAGGCTTTTTCGAACTGCAGCGGCACCCCATAAGCAATCGAGGCCAGAATGGTCAGCTTATGAGCGGCATCAATGCCTTCCACGTCAAAGGTCGGATCAGACTCGGCGTAGCCCAGCGCCTGCGCTTCAGCCAGCACGTCTTCAAAGGCACGACCTTCATCGCGCATATGGGTCAGGATGTAGTTCCCTGTCCCATTGATAATACCGGCGACCCATTCGATCCGATTGGCACCCAGCCCTTCACGCAGCGACTTGATCACCGGAATGCCACCTGCAACGGCGGCTTCAAAGGCAACAATGACGCCTTTTTCGTGGGCCGCCTGAAAGATTTCATTACCGTGCACAGCAATCAACGCCTTGTTGGCTGTCACAACATGCTTGCCGTTTTCAATCGCGGTGAGCACCAGTTGACGCGCGATGTCGTAGCCGCCGATCAGCTCAACGACCACATCCACATCAGGGTTGCGGGCGACTTCAAACACATCCGTGGTTGCCTTGATGCCGGTGATGTCGCAGTTCGGGTGAATGCTACGATGCCCTACCTGTTCAATAACAATAGGACGACCCGCACGGCGGGCAATATCGTCCGCATTACGTGTCAATACATTAAAGGTGCCGCCACCGACCGTACCCAAACCACAAATGCCTACTCTCACCGGTTTCAAAATAATTCCCCTTTTTTTCATCGTGCACCCGCAGGTGCCTGTCACAGCGTATCTTTCAGTATCATAACAGGGCGTCAGCCTACGAGCAGTGCGTTATCTCTCGCTGACAGCCACTTATTCTTCGTCCAGCCCAAGCATACCGATCAGGCGCTCTGCCGGCATAAAACCTGGCACCAGCTTGCCATCCGGCAATACAATGGCTGGTGTTCCCTGAACGCCCAGCGCAATGCCTAGCTGGTATTGCGATGCTACCGGATTATCACAGCTGGCGCTGCCCGAAAGTGATTCCCCCTGCTTGGCGCTCGTCAATGCTTCCTGGCGGTTTTCGGCACACCAAACCTGTTGCATCACGCGGGCTGCCTCACTGTTCATACCGCTACGCGGGAAGGCCACATAATGCACGGCAACGCCAGCCTCGTTAAGCTCGGGCACCGTCTCGTGCAGGCGCGTGCAGTATGGGCAGCTGGTATCAGTGAACACGACGATGGTCGCTTTTGGCTCATCCACTCCGCGAAACACAATGCGATCTTCTTCAGAGATCGATGCAATCACTTCCGCCCGCTCCTGATTGCGCGCCTGCTCTGTCAGGTTAACCAGCCCACTCTCCTGATTGGCGTAGAGATCACCAACCAGAAAGTAGCTGCCATCGGCATTGGCGTAAAACGACTCACCATTGGTCAGCTGTACCTGATAAATGCCGTCCATCGGCGTGACACTGACATTTTCCACTGGCATCGGCTCGCCATTGATACTCAGTGTCTCAGCGAGCGATTCCGGAACGGATTGCGCTGCCGCCGTGGCGGATAAAAACACACTTCCCAGCAGCAGGGGTAATATCGTGAGACGTCGCATAGTCCTTTTCAACCTCTTGGATGGTGATGAGCATGCAAGCTTTCCAGGCGCGCCTGAGCCACGTGCGTATAAATTTGCGTTGTCGATAGGTCACTGTGGCCCAGCAACAACTGTACGACCCTCAGATTGGCCCCATGATTCAATAAATGCGTAGCAAAGGCATGGCGCAGCGTATGGGGTGAAAGCGGTTTGCTGATACCGGCGGTGACTGCATGGGCTTTGATGCGATGCCAGAAGGTTTGGCGGGTCATCGGACGGTTGGCCCTGCCGGGAAACAGTGCCGGACGCATCGGGTCCGACATCAGCTCATTACGTGCGGTGCGCAGATAACGCTCCAACCAGGCAACGGCCTCCTCTCCAAGAGGCACAAGACGATCCTTATCTCCTTTACCACGCACTCTCACCACTCCCTGGCGCAAATTCAACGCATCAAGTGTCAAGCCTACTAGCTCGGACACGCGCAAGCCACAGGCATACAATAATTCCAGCATGGCACGGTCGCGCACGCCCAGCGGGGTACCAGTATCCGGTGCCTGAAGCAGACGATCAACCTCGGCCTCCTCCAGGGTATTTGGCAAACCGGGGGTGACACGGGGCAGACGGATGGTCGCCAGAGGGTCACTATCGACATAACCATTCAAGCGCGCCCAGCGATAAAAACTGCGCAAGCTGGATAACAGACGAGCATTACTGCGCAGCTGATATCCCTCGGCGCGACGCTGATCAAACCAGGCGACAAGTTGCGTTGACGCCGGTGCACTCAGCGTTTCACCCTGCGTTGCCAAATGCGCCTGCCAGGCCAACAGGTCACGCCGGTACGCGGCCAGTGTATTGTCACTTGCCCCCCGCTCCAGCCACAGCGCATCCAGAAACGCGTCAATCAGTTCCATACGTTAACTGCCCTGGTCATCACCCGGTGACGGATGCCAATAAAATAAAACCCCGCCCCGCAAAGCGGTGACGGGGTCAACGTACTGGCTATCAATATCCGGGCGGCAGCCTGCCATGCAAGCACCACTGAACAGATATCAAGACCGTTTTTATCAAGGCAGCTTTTAAGACAGCTTTTCCTTGATACGTGCAGACTTACCACTACGCTCACGGAGGTAGTACAGTTTCGCCTGACGAACATCACCGCGACGCTTGATCTCAATGGAATCGACCAGCGGGCTATAAGTCTGGAAGGTACGCTCAACACCAACACCGTGGGAAATTTTACGCACAGTGAAAGCAGAGTTCAGGCCGCGATTACGCTTACCGATAACAACGCCTTCAAACGCCTGCAGACGCTCGCGAGTACCTTCCTTGACTTTAACCTGGACGACGATGGTGTCACCCGGTGAAAAAGCAGGAATTTCCTTGCTCATCTGCTCGCTCTCAAGCGCCTGGATCACTTTGTTCTTACTGCTCATAATCTACTCCTGAAATATCAGTTGGCTTAACCGCTCTGTCGTGGATGGCGGAAGCCGTGATCCCGGCGCTCAAGATAAGCTGCCCGGGAGTCGTCATGGGTGACACAGGTCCGCAAGACCTAGCAACATAAGGAACCGCTAGTGGTCTTCGCCCTGCACCGCCGCCTTTCTGGCGTATTCCTCGATAAACTCATCCAGCAACGTCTGCTGAGCCTTATCCAGCACGCGACCTTCCAGAAGATCAGGCCGTCGCTGCCAGGTACGCCCCAAAGATTGCTTCATGCGCCAGCGTTTTATCGCAGCATGATTGCCGCTTAGCAGCACATCCGGCACCTGTCGCCCGTCAATTTCTTCCGGGCGCGTGTAGTGCGGGCAATCCAGCAGACCGTCGTTAAACGAGTCTTCGACGGCGGAATCCTGATGCCCCAACACGCCGGGAATCAGCCTTGCCGCCGCATCAATCAGTACCATGGCTGGCAGTTCACCACCGCTTAGCACATAGTCACCAATTGACCATTCTTCATCGATATCATGTTCGACGATACGCTCGTCGATGCCCTCATAGCGTCCCGCCACCACAATCAGTGGGCTGCTTTGCGCCAGATGCTGCACACCGGTCTGATCCAGCCTGCGCCCCTGGGGCGAAAGATAGATCACCGTTGGCGGCTTACCTGTCGCCTGCCACGCACGTTGACGCGCATCGGAAATTGCACCGCGCAAGGTATCAACCTTCATCAACATGCCCGGCCCACCGCCGTAGGGGCGATCATCAACACTGCGATGACGATCTGTGGCGTAGTCCCGCGGGTTCCAGAACTCCAGCGCAATCTGCTGTTTTTCTACCGCCCGCCCTGTCACTCCATGCTGCGTTAAAGCAGTAAACATCTCGGGAAACAGGGAAACAACACCGATCCACATCGCCGGAACGCTTGCGTCATTTTCAGGAAACTGATCACTCAAAACTTTTCACTCAAAACTTTTCGCTCAAAATTCCGGGTCCCAGTCCACTGTCATACGCTGCGCCTTCAGATCTACCTCAATAACAACGTCACCGGGCAGATAAGGCAACAGGCGTTCACGTTTGTCGATGGCATTCTGATCACCACGCACAACCATGACATCGTTGGCACCGGTTTCGAACAGATAGCGTATCTGTCCCAAGCACTCGTCAGCCTGCGTATAGACCGTCAGCCCTTCGAGTTCGTGCCAATAGTAATCTTCGTCGGAAAGCTCGGGCAGCTCGGATTTCGGCATAACGATATCCGCTTGCGCTAACGTTTCAGCTGCGCTGCGGTCATCAATGCCTTTAAGCTGAACCACTAACCCTTTTCCTTGCCGACGCCCCTGAATCACGCTGAGTCGTTTAAGCGATTCACCTTGGCGAATCCACCATTCAGGGTAATCAAAAATGCTGTCGATCGGGCTCGTGTAGGCATACACCTTCAACCAACCTTTCACCCCATAGGGGCTGGTCAGCTTGCCGAGCACCACATGTGTGTCGTCTGATTGCTGTGTTGCGATTTGCGTCATTGACGACCTCAGTTCAACAGCTAATAGCGCCAAAGCGCTACGACAGGCTTACGCCTGTTTACGTGCTTCTTTAACCAGCTCAGCAACACGGCCAGACAGCTGTGCGCCGTGGCTCTGCCAGTGAGCAACGCGCTCCAGATCAACGCGCAGACGCTCTTCCTGACCACGGGCAACCGGGTTGAAGAAGCCGATACGCTCGATAAAGCGACCATCGCGAGCATTACGCGAATCTGTCACGGTTAGGTGGTAAAAGGGACGCTTCTTGGCGCCACCACGTGCCAAACGAATGGTAACCATACGATAACTATCCTTCGGTTGAGGTTACGAGAGAGCCAAACCACTGCGGTTGTGCACCTCTATATCAACGATATAAACGATCAACGATATAAAATCGATCAACGATACAAAATCGTGTTTAAGCCCCCATGGCGGTGAAAGTGGCGTATAGCAGGCACACCCCCACGCATGAAGAGGCAGTATTCTACGCAAATGCGGGCTATTTGGAAAGCCTCAACAAGCGAAAACTAGCGTCTGGGCATACCGCCCGGGCCGCCCATTCCTCCCATGCCACCAGGGCCGCCCGGCCCTTGGCCCCCCATCATGCCTGACATACCGCGCATCATTTTCTGCATGCCGCCCTTTTTACCCGCTTTCTTCATCATTTTCTGCATCTGCTTGTGTTGCTTCAGCAGGCGGTTCAGGTCAGGCACTTGCAGGCCCGCCCCCGCCGCAATCCGGCGCTTGCGCGACCCAGTGATGATATCCGGCTTGCGGCGTTCCTTGGGTGTCATGGAGTTAATCAAGGCTTCCAGCTTGCCAAGCTCTTTCTCTGGCCCTGGCCCTTGCGCCATCTCGGCCATCTGGCCCATGCCCGGCAGCTTACCCATCAGACCGCCCATGCCGCCCATTTTTTTGAGCTGCTGAAGCTGGTCACGGAAATCTTCCAGGTCAAAGCCGTCGCCTTTTTTGACCTTTTTGGCCAGCTGTTCAGCCTTGGATTTATCGACCGTGCGCTCGGCTTCCTCGATCAGCGACAGCATGTCGCCCATCCCCAGAATGCGTGATGCCACGCGATCCGGGTGGAAGGGTTCCAGGGCATCGACTTTCTCACCGACCCCCATAAACTTGATCGGTTTGCCGGTCACATGGCGCACGGAAAGCGCCGCACCGCCACGGGCGTCACCGTCCGCCTTGGTCAGAATCACACCGGTCAGCGGCAATGCTTCATTGAAGGCTTTGGCGGTATTAACCGCATCCTGACCGGTCATGGCGTCAACCACGAACAGGGTTTCCTGCGGAGCAATCGCCGTATGCAGAGCCTGTATTTCCGCCATCATGGCTTCATCGATGGCGAGGCGGCCAGCGGTATCTACCAGCAGCACGTCATGAAACTGTATTCTGGCATGCTTGATGGCCGCCATGGCGATATCGACCGGCTTCTGGTCAGAACGTGACGGGAAAAACTCAACGTCCACTTCCTTGGCCAACGTCTCCAGCTGGTCAATCGCCGCCGGGCGATAAACATCGGCAGAGACCACCAGTACCTTTTTCTTTTCACGCTCGCGCAGGTAACGGGCCAGCTTGGCCACCGAGGTCGTTTTACCCGCCCCCTGCAAACCTGCCATCAACACTACCGCTGGCGACCCTTTGAGCGTCAGGCCTTCATTGGCCTCGCCCATCGTGGCTTCCAACTCCTGCTGAACAATCTTGACGAACTGCTGCCCCGGGGAAAGGCTTTTTGATACTTCCTGACCCACGGCCCGCTCACGTACGCGCTCGATAAAATCCTTGACTACCGGTAGGGCAACATCGGCTTCCAGTAACGCACGACGCACTTCTCGCAGTGTGGACTGGATATTGTCATCGGTCAGGCGCGCCTGACCCTTGATCGACTTCAACGTCTGGGAAAGACGCTCACTAAGATTCTGAAACATGGGGCCTCTCTGCCTCCGTCGTGGTCACCCGGCGCAAGCACCGTGGACATGGATATAATGATTATACGCGCTGACGCCGTGAGTCTCCATGGGGCATCAAGCGCTTCGCACGTTTAATGCCAGGCGACTGTGCGCAGCGGAAAGGATTGGTTATAGTAGGCAGGCTGGCATTCACCTTGGCGGCATGTCTGAAGGCCATCTGTCTGGGCGTTTCTGGCCTTTCGCCTTGGTTGACATGCTTTACGCTGAATTAAACCGTATTTTATCAACTCGCTTCACTGCGCACGGATAGCATCATGCAGGCGCTGCCTTTCGCCACTATTGCTTTTGTACTTTATATTGCTGCCGCACTCTGGCAAGGGTTATCCCTTCTGAGGCGCGTCCCTGCCCGCCCCGTACTGGTGCGGCTGCTCGCCACCGCAGGGCTTTTGCTGCACATTCCGCTGGTGATCAAGTTACTCGGACAGTCGCCTGGCTTTCTGCCGGGCTTCACTACCAGCGTGACGTTATTTATGGCCGTTGCCGTTAATGTGGTGCTCGTTGCCAGTCTTTTCAAACCGATTATCAATGCCGGTGTGGCGCTATTCCCGCTTGCCGGTATCGCATTGTTGGCAGCGGCGAACCTACCCAGCTCAGGTAGCACAACAGGGCTTACGCCCGGCATTCTTCTGCATGCGGTAAGTTCAGCATTGGCATTTGCCATTATTGCTATTGCCGCAGCGCAGGCGGTATTGGTTGGTTTACAGAACCAGGCGCTTCGTCATCACCATATCCGTGGCATTGTGCAGTCGTTACCGCCCCTCACCACCATGGAGCGGGTTCTGTTCGAACTGGTCTGGGCGGGCGTATTACTGCTTACCCTGTCGATCATCAGCGGATTCCTGTTTCTGGATAGCCTGTTTGCCCAGCATCTCGCCCACAAAACGGTGCTTTCCATCACGGCCTGGCTGATCTTCACAACCCTGCTGATTGGCCGCTATCGCTTTGGATGGCGTGGCATGCGAGCGGTCAAGTGGACGCTGGCAGGCGGTGCCTTTCTGATTCTGGCCTATTTTGGCAGTAAATTTGTACTGGAATTTCTTCTTGGCGCCAGATGATGCCCTTGTGCTCGCTAGACGCCCTTGAACTTGCCATAAGAAACACGAGTTTTCTTGACAGATGGCGCGTTAACTTCTGAAAATCGATTACCCAGCGATAAAGGACTTTTCAACTTGAGCGACGACTTCCCTTTGGGGTTACTGTTCGGACTACTCGCCCTACTGATTATACTGTCTGCTTTTTTTTCGAGCTCTGAAACCGGCATGATGTCGATCAACCGCTACCGCCTGAGCCATCAGGCGAATAGTGGTGACCCTCGCGCCCAGCGCGTGTTGCGCCTGCTATCACGCCCAGACCGATTGATTGGCGTCATTCTGATTGGCAACAATTTCATCAATAATCTGGCAGCCTCAATTGCCACTATTATTGCCATTCATTTTTTTGGTGAAGTGACCGGCCCGGCCCTGGCGACATTGCTACTGACCATCATCATCCTTATTTTTGCCGAAGTCACTCCCAAGACCTATGCGGCCATCCAGCCCGAACGCATCGCTTATCCTGCCTCGCGTGTCCTTGAACCGCTTTTGAAGATCCTCTACCCGCTGGTGCTGCTGGTCAGCCTGATTTCCAATGGTCTGCTAAGACTTATCGGCGTCAAGAGTGTCGAAAATGGCGGTGACAGCCTGACCCGCGATGAGCTGCGCACGGTCGTGCATGAAGCGGGCACGATGATTCCCTATCGCCACCAGACAATGCTGCTGTCGATCCTTGACCTGGAAAACGTCACGGTTAACGACATTATGGTGCCGCGTCATGAAGTGCTGGGGATTGATCTGGATGATTCGCTTGAGGATATCCTGACCCAGATACGCACCAGCCAACACACTCGTTTGCCCGTCTTCAAAGGGGATATCAACAACATCATCGGCATGCTGCATCTGCGCAATGCCGCACGTTTCCTGTCCCGCGATGAAGTGACCAAGGCCGCGATCGTGCAGGAAGCACGGGAGCCTTACTTCATTCCCGAATCAACGCCGCTGCACACACAGCTACTGAACTTTCAGAAGCAGAAGCGCCGCATCGGTATTGTCGTGGATGAATACGGTGATGTAGAAGGTTTGGTGACGCTGGAAGACATCCTGGAAGAGATCGTCGGGGAATTCACCACCGATGTGTCTGAAGACCAGGAAATCCATCAGCAGGAGGATGGCAGCCATGTCATCGAAGGCACAGCCAACATTCGTGAAATCAATAAATCACTGGGTTGGAAGCTGCCGACAGATGGCCCCAAAACGCTCAACGGGCTGATTCTTGAGCACCTGGAATCTTTCCCGGAAGGCCCTGCTTCCCTGCAGATAGGCTCCACGCGAATGGAAATTCTGGAAATCCGCGACAACCTGATCACCTCGGCACGCTGCTGGCCAGCGGTGCGCTTGCCGCGCCGTTAAACGCATCTCACTGAACTGGCGCGCTATCCCTCAACCATCTTATGCTGGCCGTCCGATTGGGCGGCTGCCTTGAGACTTCGCACCTGAGATTCCAGATAACGACGAAGCGCCACTTCATGCCCGGATGAGTGGGAAATCGTTAACGGATCAATCGGTTGACCAAAATACAGCGTCACAGGGGCGCGAAAACGCTGTGGAAACTTTTTAAAGGCAGGACCACCTGCTTTGGACGTCCAAGACCCCCACAAACCATCCAGACCGACAGGAACAACCGGCACGTTATCACGAGCCAGAATGGTTTCGACACCACGCCGAAACGTACTGACATCACCATTGGTGGTCAACCTACCTTCTGGAAACACCATGACAATCTCGCCGTTGGAGAGTGCCAGACTGACTTCATCCAGCGCGCGTCGCAGTGACCCTGGATCACGCCGTTCAGCCACAATCGGAATCACCCCGACCCACTTGAACCACCATTTCAACACGGGTGAGTTAAAAATCGTCTGGTCCATCACAAAGCGGATAGGACGCGGGCACGCCCCACCCAGCACCAGCGCATCCATATAGCTGACGTGATTACACACCATGAGCGCCGCGCCGTGGAGAGGAATATATTCACGCCCCCGGATACGCAGGCGGTAGATCATCCTTACCAGGACGTAAATCAGCTTGCGCAGCCTGCGGCGAGTTTTCACTTGCGCAAGCGTCACGCGTCGTCCTCAATATGGCGTAACCCTGCCAATAGCGTATTTAACAGCTGCTCAATCAATTCATCCACTTTCAGCTGCTGTCCCTGCCAATACCCCAGGCGCTCATTGAGCCCCAGTTGCACCAGCCCGTGAACACTCCCCCACAGGGTTCGTCCCAGTCGCCGGGCTTCAAGGTCATCAAGCGCGGGCTGGTACTGTTTCAGGCTGTTTTCCACCTGGCTAAACAACGCCTCAATCAGGTCGCTTTGACGCTGATCAAGCTCTCCCTCCTGAGCAAGCGGATAGTCAAACAGCAGCTGCCAACGGTAGCAAGCCTCTTCGGCAAACTGCCAATAGGCATGCGCCAGTGAACGCAACCATGGCTCAGGGTCATGGGTATCCAGGTTGACAATGGTATGCTGCAACTGCGCCAGCGTTTCCACGTTGACATATTGCAGCAGATTATTGAAGCTGCCGTAGAGTTTGAGTAACGTGCTGGGTGCACAGCCCACTTCACGGGCAATGGCTCGCAATGACAACCCGTGAACGGGTTTGTCTGCCAACCAGCTATCACAGGCGTACATTACCTGCGCATGGAGGGCATCGGGCGCATGCTGTCGTGGGCGTGCCATGGCATTCTCTTCAGGTTTACTGCGGGAGGAAGACGCTGCTCACATGCTGTTACGTGAGAACTGGATGTTATAGGATACCCTATATCAAACACTGTTTTCGATACTATTTACGTCCTTTTCGCGAATTACTGTCTCGCATTCCAGCGCAGCACTCAGGAGCCGCTCTCCGGCGCCGCCAACACAGCAGATTATTATTGCACCAACATACCCTTGCTTTCCCCATCAGATGGAGATGTACGTGACAGGCCGACTCTACGTGCGCGACATGGTAGTGAGTGACTGGCTTTCAAAGCTTACTGTCTCGGAACCTCTTATTGCCTCGCCAAACCTGGCACCACGACGTGGTGTGTCAGCGATTCGCTGGGAGCATGGCCAGCGCTGCCTGAACACGCTGTTCTGGGGGCTGACGCCTCCCTGGCTGAACATACTCGATAACGCCCCGCATTGTGCCCGCGCGGAATCACTTACTTCACGCCCGATGTTTCGTGAAGCCCTTCAGGTACGGCGCTGCGCCGTGCCCGTCAGTGGCTTCTACGCCTGGAAAACCCAACCGCGCGGAAAACAGCCGTATCTCATTACTCATACCCAGCGCTCTCCATTGTTGCTGGCGGGGTTATGGTGTCGCTATCACACCACACTCAGCGCCTTTACAGATTCAATGGCGCTGATTACGGTGCCAGCCAACGCCTGCCTGATACCGATTACCGACCGGCTACCCGCCGTAATTGCGCCGCAGCAACTGGATACCTGGCTACACCCCGCCAGTGAGTCAAGTGATATTCAACAGCTACTGACGCCCCCCGCGTTGGAACTGTTGGGCGCTTTTCCGGTATCAAGACATGTCAATAATCCAGCCTATCAGTCACCCGCTTGCGCCCACCCTATTGGGCCAATGCTAAGATGGGCCTCGACCGAGGAGTCGTGAATGTTGCGTATTTTTCAATTTTCGCCTTGCCAGCCCTTTACCACAACCGCCCTGCTGTCGCTGGGCATGCTGTATGTGCCATTAGCACAAGCCAGCGCAACCGATGGCGTTAGCGAGATCGTGACTCCCGTTGTCAGCCCCCATGATGCTCGCCACTACCGCATACTGACGCTTGAAAATGGCTTGCAGACGTTGCTGGTTAGCGACCCGCAGGCAGACAAAGCGGCTGCCTCAATGAACATTCGTGTCGGCAGCGCTCAGGACCCGGAAGATTTGCAGGGGCTGGCGCATTTCCTTGAGCACATGCTGTTTCTGGGCACGGAGCCTTTTCCAGAGCCAGACGCCTACCAGGGATATATTGCCCGCAATGCCGGTTCCTTCAACGCCTTTACCGCGCCTCAGGACACCAACTACTATTTTGATATAGAGCCCTCAGCGTTACCTGGCGCGCTGGATCGCTTTAGCGCTTTTTTCCTTTCCCCCCTGTTCAATGCGGAAAAACTGGACAGCGAGCGCAACATCGTTCATTCCGAATATATGGCGCGTATTCGCGACGAATCGCGGCGAGAAAATGACGTTCTGAACCAAGTGCTTAATGCGCAGCACCCCATGACGAGTTTCTCGGTAGGAAGCCGCGAAACACTGGCGGATCGCCCGGCGGGTGAGCCTTCCTTGCGTGACCGGGTTATCGAGTTTTATCGCCAGCACTATGATGCCAACGTCATGACGCTGGCCATCGTTGCCCCTCAGCCGCTTGACACGCTGGAAGCCTGGGTTGCCAAGCGCTTTGCCGACATTCCCAATCGCAACTTCAGTCCAACGGAAATAACGTCTCCTCTCGTGGAAGACGACAGCCTGCCGATCTACCTGGAACGTCACTCACTTCAGGAACATCGTCAGGTACGCTTTCACTTCCCAATCCCTGACCCTATCGGCGAGTACACGACCCAACCGACCCAGCTCATTTCCCACCTGCTGGGCGATGAGGGGGAAGGCAGCGTCTTAGCCCTACTACGTGACGAAGGGCTGGCCGATGGCTTATCAGCTGGTGTCAGTCGGCGCGATGGCAATCACGCCTTCTTCTCGGTGTCCGTCAGCCTGACACCTGAGGGCGCCGAGCGGCTGGAAGATATCCAGGCCACGTTACTTGCCGCCATCAACAACATCCGTGAAAACGGTCTGGCCGAATGGCGCTATCAGGAACAGGCCAATCTACGCGAACAGGCCTTCCGTTTTCAGCAACCCGGCGCGCCCAGCCAGGAAGCCACCCGGCTGTCCATGAACCTGTCGCGTTATCCTGCCGAAGATGTCCAGTACGCGGCTTACCGCATGGACAATTTCAACCTTGAGCGCCACCTTGCTTACCTGAGCGCCTTGACACCCGACAACCTGATCCGTGTTTACTCCGGCCCGGAAGTTGACAGCGAGCAGGTATCTCCCTGGTTCAATACCGAGTGGCAGCAAACGGATGATCATCCGTCAGGCAATGTGCTGGCAGGTCTTGCCCTCCCAGCCCCCAACCCCTTTATTGCTGAAGATCTAACGCTGCTGGAAGGCAGTGATGAACAGCCAGAAAAGCTGGTTGACGTCCGTGGATTCCGCGCCTGGCATATGCAGGAAGACCGCTTTAACACTCCCAAGGTGGAATGGCGCATGAGCCTGCAGCATCCAAGCGCCAGTTATTCAGCTGAGGAAGCCGTATTGACACGCCTTCTGGCTGGCTGGCTGAACGACAGTCTGAACGAGTCGCTTTACCCTGCCTGGCTGGCAGGACATTCCGTCAACGCCTATGCCCATTCCAGAGGCATGACACTCGCCTTTTCCGGCTGGCGGGACGGCCAGACACCGCTAATCGACCAGACACTCTCTCAGCTGGCCAGTGCGCCCATTTCTGCCAATGCGTTCGAACGCGTCAAGTATCAGCTGCAGCGCGACTGGCGCAACGCCCCGGAGTCATCATTGACTCGCCAGGCACAACGCGCCCTGGGTGAAGCCTTGTTAAGCCCGCAATGGTCCAGTGATGCGCTGCTGGCGGCAAGCCAACGTCTGAATATCCAGCACCTGGAAGACTTCCGTCGGCGTTTTCTTGACGCGTTGCATGTCGATGTCATGGCCGTCGGCAACCTCACCGCCGAACAGGCACAACAGCAGGCTGAGCGGGTACGCGACCAGTTGCGTCCACGTCTCACAGCAGACGCCATTGGTGAACTCACGCCTTTGCAGGTGAACGTCGGTGCCAGCGTTTTGCGGCCGGACAGCACCCGCGATGAGTCATTGGTTCTGCGCTATCTGCAGGGTAATGAAGCTTCACTTCGCCAACAGGCCGCCGTCAGCGTATTGGCTCAATGGCTGGAAACCCCGTTTTACCAGCGGTTACGCACCGAAGAGCAGCTTGGCTACATCGTCAATGCTGGCTATTCGCCACTACTTGAAGCTCCCGGTCTGGCGATGCTGGTGCAATCTCCCGAAACGCCGAGTGCCGAGATCGCCGAGCATATGAACACCTTTCTGAATCAGGTTGGTGAACGCTTGAGCGAGCTTCAGGATGACGCGCTGACGCCTTATCGTCAGGCTGTCTATGATCGTCTGACAGCACGGGATACAAGGCTTGAGGCGCTGGCTAATCGTCACTGGCAGGCAACAGCGTTGAAGGAGGTCACGTTTAACCGGCGGAGTGAGCGTGCCGAACTGGCGCTCGACATCACAGTAGAGGAGTTACAGAAAATCTGGTCATCGCTTCGTAAGCGTCAGCTGGACATCCGCTTCGACCCCAGTGATGAAAAGAGCGACATTACGGCCTTTAGCGACACCCTGACGCCTTTTCCAGAGTAAAGCGGCGTTATCTCTGTTTAACGGGAAATATCCCGCATGTTCCCCGTTAAACGTATTTCTCAATCAACTTATGTCTCGATAAACATAGCACCAACGGCTCAGGCATCAAATGCCTGAGCCGGTAGGATCGACTCAACGTACATCACCAGCTCTTCCAGAATCTGGCGCTGATGATCGCTTAATGTCTGCTGATTATACCCTTCAATTTCACGGGCAAAATCCTTCAGCGTGAACCCTGCCAGCGCGGGATCATTTAGGCGTGACCATCGAAACGCTTCCCACTGCGCGAGTTCCTCACCCTCAAGTGTTTCCGGGTAGCTGCGCGCCCGATAGCGAAACAGCATTTCTTCCAGACGCGGGTCCTGAAAAGGAAACCGCTGCCCCACCAGATCCCACGCAGGGAGACTGCGCACGCGCTCCATGGCCTGGCGATCCGCTGCGGAAAAAAAGGCACCGCTGTAGAGCATCAGGTCCGGGTCTTTGGGCTCATCGGCAAAGGTCTGCTGAAATACCTCTGCCACCTTGGTGGCGACTTCTGCTTTGTGAGCATTCAGGGTTTTCCAATGCTGCCTGCAGGCATCTACATCCAGCCCGAGACGCTCAACAATGGCGCCATACTCACCTTTGTGCGGTCCTTCCACGTCTTTCAAAGCGTTGGAAGGAAACACCACCGGGCAGCGGTTAATATGAATGACTTTAAGCGGAATACGCGTTTCACCTTCAGCAAGATCCTGTTGGCTGACAAAAACCCGCTCACGCACCTGCTCAGCCGACAGGCTCAGCAACTCTCCCGGCTCAACGCTCAGGTCATAAACAATCACGCCGTTCGGGTTGGTCGGATGCTCAGCCAACGGCATTACCAGCGCACTGCAAGCCCGACTGGCGGGGTAGCGACGGGAAATATGCACCAACGGCTTGGCATGCGGCAAATCCAGCAGTTTACTGACCGCACGCTTGCCGCGCAGCCCAAGCAGATAATCAAACAGGTTCGCGTTGCACGCCCGAAGTTTACGCGCCAATGCGATAGTCGCGCGCACATCCGTCAGTGCATCATGGGCACCCGCGTGCTCGATACCATTGGCCGCCGTCAGATCTTCCAGCTTGAAGCTTGGCGCACCATCGTCTCGCAATGGCCATTCTATGCCAGCGGGACGAAGTGCATAGAACGCGCGAACCACATCAATCAGATCCCAGCGGGAATTGCCGTTCTGCCATTCCCGTGCATACGGGTCAAGCAGGTTGCGATAGAACAGATGACGGGAAATTTCATCATCGAAACGCAGGCTGTTGTAGCCCACGACACAAGTGCCCGGCACGTTCATGCAGCGCAGAACCTCGCCAGCAAACTCGCCCTCAGGCAGCCCGCGGCGCTGTGCCCGCTGCGGGGTGATCCCCGTAATCAGGCAAGCAGCAGGATGAGGCAGATAATCATCCGCAGGCTTGCAGTACAGCTCAATGGGCTCACCAATTTCATTCAGTGAGGCATCCGTGCGAATGGCCGCAAACTGGGCCGGCCGATCTCGCCGTGTATCCGCCCCGAAGGTTTCGTAATCATGCCAGAGAAAACTGCTCGGAACCTTGTCAGGTGGCGCCATGAAACACCGTACTCCACGTCGAACTTGAATAAATTATGATTTGGGCAGCGTAACGTTAAGCTCAAGCACAGAACAGTTGTCTTCACTGTCCAGCGAGATCTGAACGGCATCGTCATCAATCTGAACATAACGACGAATCACTTCCAGCAGCTCGCGCTCCAGCATCGGCATATAGTCCGGCTGACCTCGCTGGCTACGCTGATGCGCCACAATGATCTGCAGGCGCTCTTTCGCCACTGAAGCGGATTTCTTACGCTCACGCTTCAGAAATTCCATAAGTTTCATCGACGACCTCCTCCCCCGAACATGCGTGTCAGAAGTCCTTTTTTCTGGGACTGGTGAAAGCGCAACGGGACATCTTCACCAAGCAAGCGCGACACGGTGTCCGCATACGCCATACCGGCATCGCTTGAATTGTCGTGAGTGACGGGAACACCCTGGTTCGAGGCACGCAACACGGCTTCGGATTCCGGAATCAGGCCCAGCAGATTAATCGCCAGAATTTCGCGGATATCTTCCAGTGTCAGCATGTCGCCACTGGAAACGCGTTCAGGGTTGTAACGCGTCACCAGCAGGTGTTCACGAATCGGATCATCCCCTTGTTCAGCACGCCGAGTTTTGGATGCAAGCAGCCCGATGATACGGTCTGAATCGCGTACTGATGATACTTCCGGGTTGGTCACAACCACCGCTTCATCAGCAAAGTACATGGCCAGCTGGGCGCCACGTTCAATACCCGCCGGAGAATCACACAGAATGTAATCAAATTCGTCTTTCAGCTTTTCAAGGACTTCCGCCACACCTTCCTTGGTAAGCGCATCTTTATCGCGGGTTTGAGAGGCAGGCAGAATAAACAGGTTTTCCACCCGCTTGTCACGAATCAACGCCTGGTTGAGGCCTGCTTCGCCCTGAATAACATTCACCAGGTCATAAACAACACGCCGCTCACACCCCATGATCAAGTCCAGATTACGCAGACCCACATCGAAATCAATAACCACCGTTTTCTGGCCACGCATTGCAAGACCCGTGGCGATGGCGGCGGCACTGGTGGTTTTACCCACACCACCTTTACCTGAAGTAACTACAATGATTTTGGCCAAGATACCCATCCTTTTTAATATCATTCGCCGTTGACACATTAACGCTGTTCCATCATCTGCGTCTTGAACGGCTTTGTAAGATTGCTTGTCGCGCGACTATATGTGCTGCATTTGGTAAGACACCGTGTCGAAACGCTCAAGATCAATATGTATATTACGTTATCGCCCCCTTGGCTGAATACGAAAAACCATCAGTGGATAACGCACATCGCACTGCAACATACTGACCCAAGGCATGCCACAGCGTTCCCTATCATGCGTAATTCACTTTCTATACGTTCCTTTCAGCGTCAGGAGCGGGCCGATCAGGCAAGCGGCTTGATCTCTAGCTGTTCGCGGCTGTAGTGAACCTGGGCGGGTGAGCCAAGCAGACGGGAATCAACATCTTCCAAACGTTTATAGTTACCGGCTACCGAGAGCAGTTCCGCTTCAAGCTCGCGGCAATAAATACCGGCTGACAAGTTACCGTGAATACCTGCAAGGGCGCGCCCGCGCAGAGCGCCATAAACATGGATACTTCCGCCGGCCAACACTTCCGCACCGGCGTTGACCGCACCAATCACGATCAGGTCACCCTCGGCAGCGCTAACCTGCTGACCTGAGCGCACGGTTCCACGATAAAGTCGCGTACTGACCTGCTCCAGAGGGGTGTCTGAGACTGCCTCAGGAGCATCCGCCACGACATCGACCTGCGCCTCTTCGCGGCTTGCTTGTGCTCCGGCACTGCCATCCACGCTCGTCAGACGCCGCGCTCGCTCGTTCTCAACCGGCGCAAACCAGCCAAGCCCGAGCGCCCAGGCGGACTGGCGAACCGGGTCAGCCCCACCACGCACCGCCACCGGCAGTAATTTGTGATCGCGGCAAACCGCACAGATACGCTCAAGTGCCAAATTCGGCGCATCCAACTTTTCCACGCTAAGCACAACCGGTGTATGCTGGAAAAAAGCGGGCGACTGAGACAACTTTCCCTGAAGCTGCTGACGAATTTGCTCGGGGTCGGCGCTGCTCAACTCCATCACGGTCATAGGCAGCATGCCACCTTTGAAAGTGAAGGCCACGTCGGCATTATCCGCTTTGAGACTCATGGCCGAAACTCCATGTTTTGATCAGATAAAATAGATATTGCGTGATAAAACACGCCCCAGCGGTGGCACACCTTTTTTGCAACACCGACTATATGATAGACAAAGCTAAGCGACAGCGCCGGTGACTGCAACCGCCAAACGCTTTCGATAAACTTTTTTAACGCTAGGCCTCGACCCAGGATGATCCATGCACGGACTGTTACGACGTCTTTTCGCCCCGCGGTGGCAACACCCCGACCACGAGGTACGCCGTCAGGCGCTTTCTCGCCTGGACCCAACCCAACCCGATCAGCAGCAGGCATTAAAAGCACTGTCAGACGATAGCCAGCCCGATATTCGTCTGGCGGCACTGTGTGCGCTGGATGACCTGAACGGGCTGATTAACGGCTACACCCAACACGCCAGTAACACCTGGTTCGATGCCACCGCCCAACGCCTGAGCGGCGAACTCGGCCATGTGGACCTAACAGAGCGTCGTCGCCTGTTGGATACTATCTCGGATACGCGGCTACTGCATGCCGTCGCCTATGCTGGCGATAACCTTGACCTGCGCCTTGCAGCCCTTGAAAAACTGCAAAGCGAAGAGGATATCGTGCAACAGGCATGTCACAACGGCGTTGCCAACGTTCGCCATCGGGCGGCAGAACGTGTTGTCAGTGAGCAAGGCCTGAAGCGCCTGCTGAAAGAATCCCATCGCGACCGTCAGGTAACCCGCCTGGCTCGTGAGCGCTTAAATGCGTTTAAAGAAGATGCTGAGTGGGAAAAAGCCCAGCATCAAAAACGTGAAGACATTCTCAGCGCCCTTGAGCAACTGGCAAAACGGCCGTGGGAGCCGATTTATAGCGGCCGCCTGCGACACCTTGAACGCGAATGGCAACAGGGCGAGCAGTTTGCCGATGCAACACAGGAAAAGCGTTACCAGAACGCCCTGCTCACCTGTCAGAAAACTCTGCACGACCACGATGCAAAAGAACGTGAACGGGCTTATGAAGAGCAACAGCAAGCCATTGCAGAGGAAACTCGCGAACAATTGCTGGAAGGGCTTGAAGAAAGCCTTGAAGGCTTACAGCACTGTCTTGAGCTGACCGCTCAGGACATTGACAGCCTACGCGCCCAACACCGTCTCTTTGCTCAACGCTGGCAAACACTTTCAGATACTCACCCACCGAGTGAGCGTCTACGCCAGCGCCATACGAGCGCTATCAAGCACTACGAACAGACCATTAACGCCTGGGAACGCTGGGAAACCTTCGCGCCGTTAATCACACAGGCACTGGCGGATGAAGACCTTGCTCAGATACGCAGCCACCTCAAGGCTTGCCGATGGCCCGAGACGTTATCCTCACCGGCACTGCTTCAAGAGGCACGTACAGCGCTAGCCACACAGAAAGCTGAAGACGAGCAGCCGTCTGCCAGCAACGCATCGTTAGAAGCAATCAACCAGGAACTCAATAACCTTGAGAACCTGCTGGAACGTGGGGCTTTCAAAAGCGCCAGCCGCCTGCATCAACGCCTAAAACCCGAGGTTGATGCACTTGATCAGCGCTCAACCAGAAACCTGACGGCCCACTTCAAACATCTTGGCGCGCGACTCGCCGAATTGCGTGACTGGCGCGGCTTTGTTGCTGGCCCCAAACGTCTGCAACTGTGTGAGAGCATCGAAGCCCTCGCAGATGATCAGCATATGGCGGAAGCAGCACTTGATCAGCATCACCGTCAGCTGGTCAAGGAATGGAAATCACTGGGTGACGCCGCCGCAAACCGAGAGCTTTCCACCCGCTTCCGTAGCGCCTCTGACCGTATTCATGAACGGCTTAAGCCCTGGCGTGAACACCTCACCCAGGAACGCCAGAACAACCTGGCCTCACGCGTTGCCATGTGTGAGCAACTTGAAGCACTGCTCGAACAACCTGCCACCGATGCCGACCCTGATGTGTTGCGCGAGATTCGCGACAAGGCTCGCCATCAGTGGCGGCATTATTCACCGGTACCCCGTGATGACGCTGAACCGATCGGACGGCGCTTTGGCAAGGTGCGCCACCGTCTGCAAGCACTGATTGATGAACGCGCCCAGACCATTGCCGATCAGAAACAGGCAATGGTCGAGCAGGTTCAGGCGCTCAGCCAGCAGAACGACTTGCCTATTGCCGAACGCACGCGTCAGGCAAAAGCGCTGCAGCAACAATGGCGCCACCTGGGAAGAGCACCTAAAGGCCAGGAACAGGCATTGTGGAAAGCATTCCGCCAAGCCTGCGACCATCTCTTTGCCCAACGGGATGCCCATCATTCCGAACAGCTTTCCCGCCAGCAGCAACGCCTGGATGCGATGCAAGATCTGATTGAACGTCTTGACGCCTGGCAACCCAGCCACATTGACGACGCTGCCACACTCGACGCCTTTCTTAGTGAGGCCGACGCTTTGGAGCCACTTCCCCGCAGTCGACGCGGCGACGGCATGCAAAAGCGACTCAGTGGTATTGTGCGTGCCAGGCGCGAACGCCTGAATCGCCTTTCTCTTGCTGCCAGAGTTCAGCAGTGGCAATCCATCCTTCCGTTAGTGAACGCGCACCTGGACGCCGACCAGCAAATGCTGGAAGCCGGCAAAGATGACGACCCCACACCAGAAGTCAATGCACAGGAAGCACTGGATCACCCTCTGCCCGCAGCGTTCAAAAACGCCCACCAGGAACGCAACCAGCGTCGCCGCCAAGGCACTACCATCCGCAACGATGTCTTAGAGGAAGAGTTAGCGAAACTGCGCGTGCACCTTTCACTACTCACGCTGGGCCGCGTTAAACAGCACGATGAACCACTCAGATTGGCGATTCAGGTGGAACGTCTCAACGAAGGCCTGCAGCAGGAGCGCAGCCGGGAAGAGGAGCTGATGTCCATTCTGTCGGCCCTGCTAGCACTTGGGCCTATGCCTCGTTCGCTCTGGCAGGCAGCGATCAACGAATTTGACGATCTGCTGAGCCGCTTATCGCGTCTACCACCGCCCTGAACAGGCACGTCAAAACGCACAACGGGAGGCTTTCGCCTCCCGTTTTTATACTGCAGTTATTACTTGAAACCAGGCACTGTGTGAACCCAGCCTTGCATCCAATGAACCAAAAACGCTCAGCCCATGAACTGACCGCCGTTGATATCAATATTGGCGCCGGTAATAAAGCCTGACTCTTTATCGGCCAGGAAAGTTACCAAGCGACCAATTTCTTCTGGCGTGCCGTAACGTTTGACCGGAATGGTTTCGCGAATGGCTTCGCGTACCTTCTCGGGAATTTTCATTATCATATCAGTGGCGATATAGCCGGGCGAAATCGTATTGACCGTGATGCCTTTCGTCGCCGTTTCCTGCGCCAGTGACATCGTCAACCCGTGCATACCCGCCTTCGCAGCCGCATAGTTCGCCTGACCAAACTGCCCTTTCCGGCCATTGATCGACGAAATATTGATAATGCGGCCGTAGCCATGCTCCAACATGCTTTCGATCACACCCCGACACGTGTTGAAAACACTGTTGAGGTTAGTGTCAATTACTTCGCTCCATTGTTCGTGTGACATTTTTTTCAAGGTGCCATCTCGGGTGATACCGGCACAGTTAACTAACACACTGATCGGCCCATGTTCCGCTTCGATAGCACGCGCGCCTTCCAGGCAGGCGTTGAAATCAGCAAGATCAACGCCGGAAAGCGCAATATTCTGATAGCCACTTGCTTGTTGAGCTTCCAACCACGTTTTCGCTTTCTCGGGGTTATGATACCCAGCAACTACCTGATAACCAGCATCTGCCAGTGAACGACAAATTGCCGAACCGATACCACCGGTTCCACCAGTTACCCAGGCGACGGGGGCTTGATTGGCCATTGACTACCTCCCTGAAATTACAAATAGCTTGTTCTGCTAAGCAGCATAAATAGCAAGCCATTGCGAAATAGCGCATCAGCGCCAGAATCTGCAGCATGCCCGTTTGCAATTATTGGTTTAAGGCATGCTGACAGTTTGAACCTAACAGAAGATATAGTGGCTGCGCCAACTGTCTACCGAACGCACCCTGCTTACCCTTCCTGTTCATTGCCTCATATCCAGAGCACATTCCAATATCACGACACAGTGACCGGACAGACACAAGTTATTAATTAGTTTTAACATCAAATATGTTGCAGCAATATGATCGTGACGCCTATACGGCAAAAGTTGGTAATGCTCGCTTGACGCAGGGAAATAAATCTGTAGAATACGCCACACGTTGATGCGGGGTGGAGCAGTCTGGTAGCTCGTCGGGCTCATAACCCGAAGGTCATCGGTTCAAATCCGGTCCCCGCTACCAATATTTTCGAAGGCAGATCAGTAACTTACTGGTCTGCCTTTTTTTATGTCTGTCATCCCAAAAAGCGCTGTGCCCAAATTGTGCCCATCCAGTGCCCAAAATTTAATCTGCTCAAATCTGACAGACGTTGTGGTTGACCGTCAGGCACCAGCAAAACTTCACTTATCTTCGTTGATTTATTCAACACTCAACCCTTCCCCTTCTAACCCTTCACTAAACTCCTTGATATGAGTGACGAGCCGCTCGATATCGCAGTCAAAGTAATAGCAGAGCTTGTCCAGATTATCTGTCACCGTGCTATGGCCTGGATGATTGATGATTTTTGACAGCGTCATCCTGTTGATCCCTGTTTCTTTCGAAATTTCCCCTATCGTAATTCGTCGCCTCTCATTGAATTCCTTATCAGCTATAAGCTCTCTTAAATGGTAGCGAATCATTCCAAGCCTCAATTAATCATTTAAATTATCAAAAAATACTTGAAATTATCATTTATGCGATTATATTTACTCTCGAACGATTAAAAGTATTATCAAATGATCACTTCAGAGGAGATGATCGCATGGATGTCACTTTCCTTACAACGGAAGAGCTAGCCGCTCGAATCAAATACGACGCGCGCACCATCCGCCAGCAACTCAAGGATAGTGTCTTGATCGAAGGCACTCATTACATTCGTCCATTTGGCCGTCGGAAAATTCTCTACATCTGGGAGGCTATTCAGGAGGAGATGCTGAAAAACCGTGACTCAAGCAACGATATTACAATCCCTATGGCCAATGGGGGAGTGTGTCATGGGTAAGGTCCGAGCTCGGAAAGAGAGCAACAAGCTGTTCATCGATTTTAGGTACGACGGGCAGCGTTTTCGTGAACAGACACTTTTGGATGATACTCCCAAAAATCGTAAGCAACTTGAGAACCTGCTCAAGCGCATGGAAGCAAAAATGCTGCTTGGAGAATTTAACTACGCCGACTTTTTCCCTAACAGCAAAAACTTGTGCAAGCTGGGTCTGGACGAAGCGTCTCAAAAAGCGGCGACACCGGGGCTTTCAGACACATCTTCACAAAAGACAATGGAAACACCCCTCTTCAGCGACTTCGCCACACAGTGGCTTGAAGAGAGCAGGATCCAATGGCGGGCATCCCATGTGCGCAATGTCACTTCAATCCTGGATAGTTCGCTGCTGCCGGCCTTTGGAAAGAAGCCGATCGGGGAGATAACCAAGGCCACCATCATGGCCTTTCGCGCCAGGCTGGCAAAACGCAAAGGACGCGGCCCCAATGGCACTGTGTCGCCCAAAACCATCAACAGCCATATGGCTATCCTGCGCATGGTATTGGACGAGGCTGCCGAGCGCTTTGAGTTCGAGACGCCGTACAAGAACATCAAACCGCTAAAACTGCAGAAAACTCATATCGAGCCGTTTTCGTTACGCGAGGTACATCGCATTATCGACAATGTACGTCCTGACTACCGGAACTATTACACTGTTCGATTTTTTACTGGCATGCGCACCGGCGAAATTGACGGTTTAAAATGGAAGCATGTTGATTTCGCTAGGCGTGAAATTCTGGTCCGCGAAACGCTGATCAATGGCGAAACGGAGTACACCAAGACCGATGGTTCTCAACGCGAGATCCCCATGTTCGGCCAGGTGTTCGAGGCGCTCAAGACCCAGTACAAAGCGACCGGTCATCAAAGCGGCTACGTCTTCTGTAATCAGAAAGGACAACCGTTGGATCACAACAACGTGACCAAGCGAGTGTGGTATCCCTTACTCAGGGCATTGGGTCTGAACAAACGCCGGCCCTATCAGACACGCCATACAGCGGCGACGCTTTTTCTTGCCTCAGGAGAGAACCCGGAATGGGTGGCCAGAATCCTTGGGCATAGCTCCACAGAAATGCTTTTCAAGGTGTATTCACGCTACGTACCCAATGCCACTCGTATGGATGGCTCTGCGTTTGAGCGACTGCTGGGCAACACCGACCCTATCCAACCGGCCAAGGAGTCTGACCATGTCCAGGCTTGATACTCTTCCTGCGCATCTGACACGTTCTTTTTCGGGCACCTATCGACTAACGGGAAGGATGGTGGTCTTCGACGATGCCAACACTCCGTTCCTGAAAATACGGCTAAGTGATTGCCAGGGTGACCATATCGCCTGGTTGAATCTGACACTGACAAATCCGCCCGACGGTATCACGCATCTGGACCACGTGACCGCTACCGGCGTCAAGTCCGTCACGGGGCATTTCATGATCCAGGCGTTTCGTGCAGCAGCGCCTGATGAAATCCAGGCATTACCACCGTTCCAGTCACTGCCAAGAATTTATTGCCCGGTTCCAGACGCGTTCGACCAGTTGGTTACGACAACACAATCGCTGAAGTCTGTGCATTTGAAGGAGTGTC
Organism: Halomonas sp. LS-001; assembly: GCF_052983955.1. Taxonomy (NCBI): domain Bacteria; kingdom Pseudomonadati; phylum Pseudomonadota; class Gammaproteobacteria; order Oceanospirillales; family Halomonadaceae; genus Halomonas; species Halomonas sp. LS-001. The sequence continues at coordinate 753,882 of NZ_CM129816.1, read as the reverse complement.
TGCGACGGGTACTGGAGAAACCGGATCGCCTGGAGTCTTTTTTGAATGCTCCTGCCAGTCTCAACAATCACCATGCCTATGCAGGTGGGTTGTTACAGCACTCACTGGAAGTCGCGAATAACACCGTTGCGATGTTGCGTCTGAACGACACCGCTCAGCCACGTATCATTCAAGAGACATGTTTTGTCGCAGGGCTGCTACATGACATCGGTAAAACCTTTACCTATGACTCAAAGGGAAAACCGAACGCCGCCTGGAAACTCTGCCATCACGATGACCTGACACTGGAAGCCTGCGCCCAGGGCTTTGCTTACCTTGATCAACAGGCACGGGAACTTTCATTGATGTTGCGCCACATGCTAACGGCAGCGTCTCCCGGCGCACGTTATGGAAAGCCTGCAGCGATGGCGCTGGCCCGTTACCTTCGCGATGCCGATGGTCAAAGCGCCATGGCAGATAACGAACGGCGCGTGTTCAAGCAAGGCGCTGGTTGGGGGTTCAGACGCACGCATCATCAAGCCTTCTGGCGACCGGATCTTAATGCACTGCCGCTGTAAAGCGCGATTGCAAAACTTGAAACGCCGCCAGTAACAGCACTTGGCGGCTTTTTTCATTCTGCAGGTTATGCCAAGCCTAAGCTGACAAGCGCAATGCGCTGCCCCACTTCACCGGTGCCCGTCCGTGCTCGGTCAGGCACCAGATTACTGGATAAGGCGCTGCCTGTGTCGGTGCCGAAATAAATCCATCGGTCAGCACCACCATTAGTTCAGGCGGTGTGCGAGTCAGTGCTTCAAACACCGGCCGGATATCACTGCCCCCGCCGCCACGAGAGCGCCATTGGGCAAGCTCATGCAGTTGACCTTCATCCAGGCAACGCCGCTGGGTGATACGGGTATCAAATTCGATGACCTCCAGACTCACCCGGTCGCAGCTACCCAGAATGCCACGCAGCTCAGAGAGAAAATGCGGCAGATCTCGCTGGCAACTACCGCTGGTATCAATCACTACCGCCAGAGACAGCGACTGACTGCGCTGGCTGGGCAGATACAACCCACGGTACACATGTCGACGTGACGGCGGCAGCCATTGGCGGTTACCTCTGAGGGTGGCATGGATGAACTGCGCCAACACCTGTTGCCATGGAATCACTGGCTGACGCAAACGCTCGATCAGCCTGGCCACATGCCCCGGCAGGTTGCCCTGCTGGCGCTCGATTTGTTGTGCCGTGGCCACCAGCCGCTGCTCCCAACCGCGGGCGTTTTCGGCACTGACGGGGCGAGGCGCAAAGTCAGGGTCATGAACGGACGTTGGCAATTCATGGAGAGCGCCTTGCAAATCATGGACATCCAACGTTTGGCCGCGCAGGGGTTCCTGCTGGCTGAGCTGGGCATAGATCTGCTCCGCTGATTGCCCTTGAAAGCTGCGTTTGAACAAGGCGTCTCGCGGGCAATGCCCCAGCGCCTCCTTGAGCAAGGCGTTAACTTCATAATCACAGGCGTTATTCCAACGCCTGGCATCACGCTGGAACTGGCGACGATGATGGCCCAGCGCACAGTGCCAAACCTCATGGGCAAGAATAAATCGGCGGTCAGCCTCACTGCGCCCGGCCATAAAGGCCGCATTGAAGAAGATGCTTTCCCCATCCGTGCCCGCCGTGGGCAGGCGGCTATCGACCACCGCGATCAGCTGCAGCTGCATGAGCAGCTTGGCCGTAAAAGGCTGGCTGGTCAGCAACCAGGCACGATCTGCCTCGCAGACCTGCTGCATGCGCTTTTTAAGCCGGTTTTCCTGCGCATCAGGACCACGAGGCCCACCCGCCTGTAAACTATTGGGCCGTTGACGAAGAATATCAGGCATCAAACAACTCCTTCTCAGCCGTCACTGCGCCGAGGGGCTGATCACCGAGATGCTGCTGAAACACCTCTCCGTGTTGGTCACTCCATGCGTCAAAGGCGGGATGACTGAACAACGCCAGGGTGCGAGCCTGGGTGGATACCTCATTCTCCCCTTGCATCGCATCCAGCAACACCAGCGTCGCAAAATCCGATGTTAGCGCCTCACTGATCGCAAAGAAACGCGCCAGACGGGTATTGGCCTTGTCATTCTGCAGCGCATCATCGTCCAACCCTTTCCACACAGCATTTGCCAGACCGGCACAGAAGGCATAACGCTGATCGGCCCGCTCAGGGATCTTAATCGGGGCCTTGCCCGCCAGCATGGCGGGAATATCAGGCAGCTTCCGCGCCCAACCACGAAAGGCCAAGAACTCGGTGGCGACTCCCTGCCCGACCAGGCCGTGCACCACCAGCGCCTGGATATCCTCGGACAATTGGCTCGCCTGGCTAAGCGAGCGCGCGACACGCTCCCAGCTGCGTGGGCTGGGCCAGCCTTGCTCCACACCCCCTTCCATAGAAAAGAAGCATTCAGGGCGAAAGCGCAGAAAGGCGATCACATCCGGGTGGAGACCCTGGCCACGGGCCCAGCGCGTCCAGCTGTCCAGGTCAGGTTCCAGGTTAAGATGGCAAAAGCGGTTGGCCAGCGCACTGGAAAACGTCTGTGCCACTGCACGGTCGCCACTGTGATTACCCGCGGCCACCACCAGCCAACCCGGTGGCAGGCGATAGAGATCCCCCAGGCGGCGGTCCAGAATCAGTTCATAGGCCGCCACCTGCAGGCTACGGTCCGCCGCGGTCAGTTCATCAAACAGCAGGATGCCACGGCTATCCGGATCGCGCGGCCATTCCCCGGCCAGCAGCCAGTCAACCACGCCACGTTCAGTATCCGGTACCGGCAGGCCGCGCAGGTCGACGGGCTCGCGCTGGGCCAAGCGGATATCAATAAAGCCGATGCCCTGCTGCTCGGCCACTTGGCGGACAATCGTACTCTTGCCCACACCCGGCGCGCCCCACAGCATCAGCGGCGGCAAATGCGTGGCTAACGCCGGGTCCTGCGCCAGCTGTTGCAGCTGATGGTTTAGAAGTGTCATGGCCTGATTGGTTGTCGCGTACATGGGGCGTCTCCTGGCGTCATCGTGAATACCAACAGTCTAATCGGCCAATGCGACATTCCATGTCGTTGCCATGCCTGTTTACCTCAGCTGGTCACTGGATGAAGACCCTGAAATGTTCCAGAGATAGGATCAAATACGATAACGCACACTGCTGAGTGGCATATTGAGATAATCGTCCACATCCATGGCGTTATCAGATGGCGCTACCGCCTCCTTCAGCGCGTCCAGAGGATGCCCGGATGGCATCAGCGCCTGCTGAGTCAGTGCCTGGCGCAGGGCATCACGCTGCTGGCGAGACGTATAATCCGGCAGCTTCCAACGCCACCAACGATCCGGCTGATTCGCCAGAACCATCATCAATGCACGCCCTGCGCCAGGATACGCATCTCGCAGTGCCCCCAACTGCTGCGGAACATCTTCCCACGGTGTCAGTTCAACAATGGCATGCATCACCGCCTGACGCTGGCCATGATTCTCTGCCACCCTGAGCAAACGTGGCAGGTAGCGTGCCGCACCGGCTTGCCTTTCCGGCAGTGTCATTTGCGGCCAGGCACGATCAGCGTACAGCATTGCCAATATTTCCAGCGCGAGCGTTATCAAGGCAGACGATGGGTTTTCGCGAGTAGCAGCGCGCAAGATATAACCCAGCTGATCACGCTTCTGACCGTCATTCAGCAGCGTCTTGCGAAAACCCCGAGCCTCTTTGCTTTCCGGCGCGCACAGCGCCCAGAGATGCAGATCAGCGCTTATGCCTTCCTCAAGACGATCCACCGGCAGATCCCATCCCCAGAAGCTATCTGCTCGCGCATAATCCGCGTCCAGCAACTCAGGACGCTTGCGTTTTCTCCCTCCCTGTCGCTGCCAGGCACTCAATGTCCGACGACACTGCCACAGTGCTGATAAATCAATGCCTTGCTCAGCCAGATAATACAGCGTGCTCAGGCTATGAAATGCCGCCTGAGGCGCATAACGCTGGGAAAGCACATTAAGCACGCCTTCTAAAAGGGATAACTCTCCGGCCTCAAGGCGTAGCAGGCTTTGCTTTAATGTCGATTCATCGATAAAGAAGCGCGCTTGGTTCAATAGCGGCGTCGGCACCTCACCGTGGCAATCTACCGGCAGGCCATCCGGCAAGACGATCCTGTCAATTTTTCCACACTGATAAAGCGCCAGGTGTTTGGCCCAGCCAAGAGACAGGCTCGTCAAGGCCGGTGCATGCAGCTGCACGTGCCCCCAACCATCAAGCAGAGTCAGTGACGACATTGCACCTCGCAGTGTCAACTGCTTGCCCCTCTGGTGGCACACCGTCAGCGGTATCGGTTCCGAGGCGTGTTCACGCGCCTTTTGCGTTGCTCCTTGCACTTGCTCCAATACGTCCGCCCCCTCGACATCACAGCGTCCCGGCGAACGTATCGTCAGCGTTTCCAGTTTAGATGCTTCACCGACATGCACCTGTCGCGGGCCATCAATCACCAGCGATGTCACCTGTGAGGCATCGGCAAGCCACCACTGCCCCTTGCCGGATAAATGCAGCCGTGCCGGCAAGCTATCCCCACTCAAAACAACAGTGAGCGAGTGGGAAGAAAGCGCTGCCTCTTGATCAGCTGAAGGGCACGTCTTTGGCCAGCAATGTGCCAACACCAGATCATGCATCCGGGCATGACTGCCCAACACGCGCAATTGCGCCCAGGGCGTCCCTTCAGCACACAGGCGCAAGGTACACGCTTGCCAATTCGCATCAAACTCATTGACGCGCCCATGAACCATCAACGTAGGCGGCATGCTCAAGTTGAATCGGTGAAGAACAGCACCGCTACTCAGTACCGGCAAATAAATATCACGCAGGCTTGGCAACTGATCCAACTGCAGGTGTAGAACGTCCTGCTCACCACAGGCGCGCAAGTCCAGCACTTCCAGGTGAGGGTCATCATGAAGGTCCAGGGCACGCAGATCAGGTTCTGCCAGCACTAGCCAGCGACCTTCATTCCGATTGCCCACCGCACCGCGCAATGCGGTGCCGCCAAGGCTATCCAGCGTCAATGTAGTCATGCTGCCTCCCGTTGCTGATCAACAGATGACAGCCTAACTGCACGGTGCGACGTATTGTGTCGGTAAGCCCGAAAGTCATTCGAGAAAGCCATTCGAGAAAATTTTTGTGGCCAGCAAGCCTATCGCCTTCTGTTAACCTTAATTCATTATTTAACACCATGAATCAAGGGGTCCGCGATGAGTCAGCAACTGAAACGACATTGGGCCATTTTGCGTTACATGGCTGCACAACGTCGCCCCCTCACCGCAGGCGAGATACACCAGCACTTGAGTGAACGGTTTCCCGTCGATCAGCGCACCTATGAGCGTGACCTCATTACGCTGGGCGACATTTTCCCCCAGGCCATCACATGCCAGGAAAAACAGGGCCTCAACAAACGCACAAACCAATGGTCACTACGCTCACAACGGGGTCTTATCCCGGAAGTTCTCCTGAATGACGCCGATATCGCCATGGCACTTGTCGTATTGGAAGAGCAAGCCAGAAGTCGCCTGCCGCGCAGCGTAATGCATCGCCTGAATGATTGGTGGGAACAGGCTCACGGTACCCTGAACAATGTACCTGACCGACAGCTCGCTCATTATCGTCAGCTGATTCGTTACTTGCCGGACTCTCTCCGCCCGGAACCGCCGACAGCCCCAGAAAACGTTCAGTTAACGGTTGAACAGGCACTGCTGGACGGTCAGCGACTGACTTTGACCCGCGACACTCTGGACGGTGAGGTCACACATGAAGACCTTATCCCGCTGCGTTTGTTACTGCTGGAAGAGGTATTAATATCCTAAGCTCAATCCATTATGGCTAAGAAAATCGTACCTGATGAGCTCTGGAACATTGTCGAGCCGCTTTTGCCTCCTGAACCATCCAAACCCGAAGGGGGTAGGCCACGTGTTTCTAATCGTGCCGCTTTGACAGGCATTCTGTTTGTACTCAAATCAGGCATCCCCCTAGGAGATGTTGCGACAGGAAATGGGATGCGGTTCCGGTGTAACCTGTTGGCGACGACTTCGTGATTGGCACGAAGCTGGTGTCTGGGAAAAGCTTCACCAGACGTTGCTGAGGCATTTACAGGAAGCCGAACAACTCGACTGGGACCGTGCCTGCATGGATAGCGCTTCCATTAAGGCAAAAAAAGAGGATCTGCCACTGGGCCAAACCCAACAGATCGCGGAAGACCCGGTACAAAACGGCACCTACTGACTGACCGACAAGGAACACCTTTGGCGGTTGTTCTATCAGGTGCCAATATGCATGACAGAATTCCTTTATCTGTTCTATTGGACACGGTAAAACCTGTTGCAGGTCGATCTGGTCGCCCACGTCGAAGGCCAACCAAGCTTCACGCCGATAAGGCCTATGACTTTGCACGCTGTCGTCGTGCCTGTCGTCGACGGCATATTCAGGTGCGTATAGCCAGACGTGGTGTGGAGGACACGCAGCGCTTGGGGCGTCATCGCTGGGTAGTGGAACGCACCCTTTGCCTGGCTGGAGCAAATGAGACGACTTGCAACACGGTACGAGCGGCGCACCGATATACACTATGCGTTCACGTTAATCGGATGTTCGCTGATTTGTTTTAATCGCCTCAAAAGACAGTTTTGAAATAAGCTCTAAGTAGCACGATTAATTTTGAATAGGCACTTATGACGTTACTTCATATAGCGCCATATCAGTTGGCCACTCGCCAATATTACGTAACGAGACGACATTCCAGCTCTCCCGCACCTGCTTGACTTCCCCCTTGCCCTTCCACTGACTGGGTGAAATCAAAGCGTTTCAACCCATAGACCATCGAATGACATTGCCAATAGCCCATTCCCTGGCCAAAGGCCAACTTCAGCTGAGTACCTGATTCAAGCTCAAGTGTCAGTACGCGTCGATGACAGCCTCCTCTCGACGTCCGTCAAACAGGGCCTGTCGGCAACACACGGCACTGGAGCAGTTGTTTGCCGATGAAGTGCTAGCATTCATGCAGCAGGACGAGATGAATCAGGCGGCTTGAGCTGAACAGTTACTTTCATTTAATCACATAATAAATATATTATATGATTATCTCTTACGGCCACCACCGGGTTGCCCCCCTTGATAAATTGTAATTTTACTGTAATTGCTTAGCCAGCCACGTTGGCTTTTAGCCTCCTCACTTTCTATTTTTTGATGTCTACCACAAAATTTCTTACCGGGTTTTGGCTCGGATAAGCGAACCCCACAACGCTGGCAATTTTGATATGTCTTTAGCGGCGGTTGCTTTTTAGCAGATATATTTTTAGTGCTTTTAACGCTATTTTTTTTTAATTTCTTGGCAGCATTTTTGACACGCTCGCCTTTTACAAGCAGTTGCTCAAGCTGCTCGATTCTTTTATCTCTCTCATCTATTTCATCTCTGAGCTTGGCATTTTCGTTAGCAAGCTTTTCGATCTGATATTGCTCTTCAGATAGCATGATAGGCACCTTTACTCCGTCATAAACCAGACACTGACGTCAGCCAATTATTTTCTTAAAATTATTCAGCCTCTATCAAAAATCCTCAACCGACACTTGCTCCACCTGCTCTATCACCCGCTCCCGCTGCTGTCCCGGTAAATAGAACCCTGCTTCCAACCACGGTCCCCACTCATCTCCATAGACGTAAACATCAGCGGCATGCACATCACTCGGCAGATCCAGCATACTGATCGCGCTGTTCGGCGACAATTAGGATGACCGGACAAGATAGTTGACGCCGAACATCGCGCCTTGCATCCCGGCCAAACCAGCCTGCTCCACCATCGTCATGCCGAAATAGCCTTGACGTAGTTGATTGATTTCAAAATCGTTCAGAGCGATCTGCAAGCTTCTCTCGTCGCTAAAGGTGCCTCGCTGCGCGTACTCAATATAAATTCACCTTAAAAACATTAATATAATTTAATATAAGTGACCTCAAAGGCCTTACATGGCCTCTGACTTTGCAGCCGGTTGGCCAGCTGAAACGCATCGTTCATATTGTACTGTTGGAAGATATCCAAGCCCCGATCAAGTGAGATTTTCCAACCATGATCAGTCACGATATGGCGTGCATGTTGGCTGCCCGAGTTGCTAAATGAGTATCCGAATTTGATACCGACAGAGTACATAGCGCTCTGAATCTGATCCAACCAATCGCGTTGCTGCTCCCCTTTGAACTCATCTTCAACTGTTACGAGGCTGGCAACCACTTCATCACCCTCAGGCTTAATCTTGACAATGGTTTCCATCAGCTCCATCAGGTTGCGAGCCTGATAGAAAAGACGAATGTAAGGGTCAGTAATGGTTATATGAGTCGCACCTCGCAAATAGGGCCCGAACAGATTGTCGAAGCTTACTCCGCGTTGATTCTCCATAATCACAACATGCTTTTCTTCGAGAGCGCTTGGCTGAACCTGTTGGTGGCTTTGTACATACGTGGTTGAGCTTACTACGCTTGACTCTTCCTGTTCAGTGGAAAGCTCTGTTAACACATCGTCTCCGGTTTCTACCACCTGATGGAAGTAACGCGGGTACTCAAGCTCTTCCAGAGTTTTAACTTCATCCTTTTTGCCGGACTCATCGGCGTAACTGAAATCGACATCCGCATAGGTGGTATCAAGACGCATCAGCTGATCTTTGACGCGCTTACGTCCTTCCATAGAGAACCGCAATATCCGCTCAATTTCGTCCTTGGATGCACCGCCCTGTGGGAACAGAATCTTCATCAAGCCAGAAAAGGTTTTGCTGATGCCATCGCGGTCTCGTGTCGAAATATCTGATGAGAGTGTAAAATGTTCTTTGTACTGATCCGAGAAATCCTGGTTGCGCAGGTGGCGTAGAATCTCTGCGAGGTAATCGACCACAAAACCGTATCCCGAGGAGAACATTTCGCCACGGATAATATCCACTTCCCAGCCAGGTACGTAAAAGTGCAAACGATCCAGAAACGCCGAGTCGTAGAACTTATCCGGTAGGGCCTCAAACAGGTTAGAGTGCTTGAGCATATACGGCAGACTGTGTTCAGTATTACCCACAAATGTCATCGAAGCATCAGCACCAAGAGTCTCGACACCACGAGAGAACGACTTGTTGGCCATGTAGTTCTTCATGATGTCCACGAGTGCCTTATCCACCTTCTTCTGCTTGCCCGCAAACTCATCGAACGCCACGGTATCCCAGTACCCAACGAGACCAATTTTGCCGTTTGAGTTGTTAACAAACAGCTTGGGTACCGAGACTTCCCCCCCAGAGATCAGAATGCCGTGGGGTGAGAACTCGGAATAGATATGTGATTTACCGGTACCTTTCGGGCCTAATTCAATCAGATTGTAGTTGCGCTCACAGAACGGAATGAGTCGCACCAGCTGTGTCAGCTTGCTGCGCTCGCCAAAGTACTCAGGATTAAAGCCAACACTTTGAACCAGCACATCAATCCACTCGTCCAGGGTAAACTGACTACGTGCCGCCAGATATTCCTCGTAATTGAAATGAGACATCTGGATCGGCTTCAACGACCCGAGGATCCAGGGCACTGCATCTTTGCCTTCAGTATGTTCGTACTCAACGTCCGCGATCACCCAAACACCACCGACAAGCAGCTTTGGATGCTGTTTGACGGTGCCTGAGTCGATCAGGACTTTCTTGATACCCAGGTTTGCAAATTCAGTTTCGTAACAGTCCTTCTTATCATTGAGGGCAACCGTTACCTTATCGATGACCTTGTGGCGCCCTTTCTCCCGGATAGTTGAACGGACCAGCCCCGCCTCGTTGCGATGGACGTAGTGTTTGGCCAGAATTTCCTTAACCGTCTGAATACCACTTTGGATACTGTCTTCATCATTGGTGGCGCAATATTGGCCTAATAGGTACTCCAACACGTAGGACGGTACGATCGCATTCCCCTTAACGGTTTTTACCAGGTCCTTGCGCACAACAAGGCCGGGGAATACATCGCATATTTTCGTGTTCAGATCCGTCATCGCTTTATCCTGTTTATCCATCACGCTCGTCCAGCTTAAAAATCAAAGTCGCTGGTGAACGAGCGACGAATGATGTACTTCAACTGTTTATATTCAGTGAACTGGTTGGTGCCTGTAACGGGTTCTTCCAGCTTAAGGCTGACTTCCTGATTATTAGCGTCATCAGCATCCTGTGTCAGCACGAATCTTAGCTTCAGCTCACGCTCGCGAGCGTTTTCAGCAGTCAGATCCATCGTAACAGTGTGCAAATCCGAAATGAGCCGGCCACTGGCGGTATAGATACCGCAACGTAAATCTCTCGGTTTGAGCTTATCGTTCACCGGCTCAGTCTGGTACAAGGTCACTGACAACTGCCCTGCCGTAATAAAATTGCTTCCACCGCGCAGCAGATCGACCTCGACAGTGGCAATATCATCTTGGCGTTTCTTGTTGACCGAAATAACCGGGACAATCACTTCCTGCAGGGATGCACCACCATGTACGAAGCGACTGCCCGAGCCGCTTAAGCGCAGGCGCTGAATCCCTTTCGGGATAGCTGCATGGACATCACCATTAAGCCCCAACTGAGCGGGGCTGAATACCTTGATTGAATCAGTTGCCGACAGCTGCTTCCCGAGCAGAAAGCGGCGATCCCGGTAGTGTATATCGCCCTGCACATCCGTCTTCAGGAAATCGCTATCTTCCAGGGGGCGGTTTTGGTAGATAAAGCCGTGATCTGCGGTGATAAGTACATTGGAGGCATTAAAGGCGGTAAGCTTTTTAACCAGTGTCATCAGGTCGTCGAAGGTGCGCTCTGTGGCCTCAAAGGCTTCACCTTCGGACTGCATTTTATCACCGGCATGGTCAATACGGTTGTGGTAGATGTAGATGACATCATGGCTCTTCAACAGCTCACGCCCTTCTGCCTGGGTCATTTCCAGAACTGATTTGGCTTTTTGAGCACAAGCAGATTCACCCAACGCCGATTTGATTAGCTTGTCGCGGTTGGCGGTACCTTGTGTGGAGCCCCCACCAATCGATACCGTGCTATCGGTTTCTGATATCGAGAATTCACCGGCTTTACGTGGCAGCAAAGACGCCATACCTAACTGGGTGTAACTGGGCAACGCCGAGAGCATATGCTTGAGTGACGCCTGGTAACGCTTCTCACGGTTAATACGCCCTATCATCTCGTCCGCTGCTTCGTAGCGGAACGCATCCGAGATAATCACACAAACCTTATTACCCCGGTTGGTATAGGGTTTAACCCAGTGGTTGTAGAACTGACGCTGGGGTATCACATCCGGTACAGCCCAGTTACCCATCGCATCCACCTGGCCCTGCCACTGCGTTGCCAGCGGGCCCAGGAAGCGGTTGATGTACAAGCTTTCAATCGTTTCGCTGAGGCTATCGAGCAGGGTTCTCCCATGGGCGGACGTATTTAGCGCATGGATGAACTGACGATACAATTGGTCGATCATGAACCAATGACTCACGTATCCATGCACGGCATCAGAACTGTTACTTATATTGAGCTGCACTCTATCCAGCCGGGCTAAAAACTCACTGGCAACCTCGATAGCCGTGTAGAGCGTTTTGAAATCTGCGTACCAATGACTCTGACGTCGCTCGCGGCAGTATTTAGTGATCTCGCCCTCGGATAAAGTCCGCTGTTCTACTGCCTTGACCAGATCAACAATGACCTTCTGGTCAATCAAGCGGTAGTAGTCTATCTCGATCACATCGCGCAGATCCCGAGTATTCAGGTCGTTCTCAATATCAAGCAGCTTGGCATACTCTTCGGACAGCGCTTCAAACACCGCTTCGTGCTTGCGGCTTTCCTTCCATCGTTTAAACAGCACCAGTGCATCATTGTTGAGTGAGGCTTCATCCTGTGGTTTGGGCTTCGTAATCGACAGTGCATAGCAGGATTTGAAGAGCTCAATCGAGAAATCTTTAACGGACGGCTTATTCGATGAGTATCCGTAATGACGGTCAATCTGTTCCCAAAACACTGAGGTCAGATTACACCGCTGCATAAGCGCATAACGCGGCTGCTGCTCTTCAGTCAGCTCATCAAAGAGACTTTCACAGATGACATCCAGGCGCACGTCGGCCAATTGGTGAAGATCCGCACAGACTGCCAGCATCTTAAGACGCACCTGGTACTTGAGGTCATCTGGCTTCAACAGTGCCAGCAGCCGCCGCTTGCGTGCTTCTGCCTGCTTGGGTGCTCGGCCTCCATCGAAGAATGCCTCGTGGTTAGTCACCACATCAGCAAATTCAGGCGGCAGATTCATTTCACTGAGCCAGATCGCCGACTGGTCGGTGCGGAATACAGCACTGCCCAGCTGCACATCCAACAGCCAGTTATTGATGTAATCCGGCTCTTTACCCTCGCGATAGAGCAGAAATGCTTGCCTGGGTGACGCCCGCAGTATCCGGTGTTTTAGGGTAAACTCGTTGGCGTCAATCTCGAACTTCTCAATACCCTCCATTTCCAGGCGCTCGAAGGCATCACGAAACTCCTGCTTATCGTCATACCAGAAGACAATCCGCTGGCGCTCAAACAGACGAAGCAGTGCTTGTTGTATGCGGTTTTCAGTCATCTTGTTTCTCGCCAGCCATGCGGTCGGTTTGCGCTTCAAATTCTTCTATCCACTCGTGCAGCTTCTCTTCCAACTGCTCTTTATCGGGTAAACACAAGCTGTATTCAGTTGCCTGGAGCATCGTTTCTTTGGGTAATGTCAGCTCCACCACGCCCTGGTTGCGTGACGGGCACAGCAGTATCCCGATAGTAGGATTTTCATCTGGTAGCTTTTCGTAGCGGTCGTAATAGTTCACATACATCTGCAACTGCCCCAGGTCACGGTGGCTCATTTTGCTGGTTTTTAACTCAATCACCACGAAACAGCGCAGCAGGCGGTTATAAAACACCAAATCAGCAAAAAACTCATCGTCCTCAATCAGTAAGCGCTTTTGCCGAGCGACGAAGGTGAAGCCATTGCCAAGCTCCAGCAAAAACGACTGTAAATGGGTAATCAGCGATGATTCCAGGTCCTGCTCGTAATAGCTGGCATGTTTCTCAAGCCCCAGAAATTCAAGGTACATGGGGTCTTTTATGATCTCTCGAGCGGTTTCTGGCTGACGCTGGCCGCGCGCAACCGCGAGCACGGATTCTTTATCGTTACTGGCCAGTAGGCGCTCATAGAGTTGGGCATTGATTTGACGCTCTAACTCTTTTCCGCTCCAGCGATTTTTCACCGCCTCTAGCTGGTAATACTCGCGCTTTTCGGCATCAGCTATACGAATCAGCAAACGATACTGGAACCAGTTCAATTGCGAACACAGCGTGTTCGCAATCGGGAAGCAGCGGTAAAACTGACGGCTAAGCTCCAACTGCCGCTTGGAAAATCCGCTGCCGAACTCGCTTTCCAGCTCTTGAGCCAGCGACGCAATCAGGTAGCTGCCATATTCAGCACGCGCAAGCTCCTGCTGCTCTTCAACAAAGATCCGTTCACCCAGCTTCCAGTACATCTCTACCCGGTGAAATTCCACCGATCGCAGCGCATCGTTCTGTGCCGTGGTGATGATGGAGCGAGCATCCATCAGGAGCATCTCAGATAATAGCCGCGGCTTATTCATCGTTAGCTCCTAATTCGGATAGCGTCAGGGCGTGGCATTGATGCATTACGACAAGCCTGCCACTTTTTTCAGCGCCGAGCCAAAAAGCGGGTAGTTGTGCTTCACACCATCATCCAGATCGATTTCGGTGTTCTGGCCTGCCAATGGGTAGAGCACATCACGCTCATAGCGGTTGACTTCATCAATGGCCTTGTTGAAGTTGGTGATCATCTTCAGCGCCTGAGTTTTCTCTTTCTGGCTGGCACTGGCACTGATGGAGATCTGCTCGCAGCTGGCCTTGCGAGCCTCCAGCTTGGTACGGAACTCACGCAGGTACTCGTTTAACACAACACTCACGGTGGAAGGCGTGTAGCGGTGCATATAGATCAAGGCGTTGAAAGTGCCTTTCGGGCTTGAGAACAACCAGTAGATCGGGCGTTTTTTGTAGCGGGATACATGGTCTTTGTAGAAGTCTTTAACAAGGTACTTTTGCAGGGGTTTGCCCAGCGCCTGTTCAATAAAGGCCAGGTTCTCAGCATAGTGATCATCACCAAACGTCACCCGCAGGAACTGCTTAAAGCGTTCGGTGATATCATCCTCAAACCAGTCGCCTTCAAAATCGATCATCGGGATGACGTTTTCACCATCTGGCATAAAGCTGGGTTCCGGCACGCGGGCCAGGTAATCTTCAAGCCGCTCGCCCTGGTTGGCGAGGATCAGGCCCGGCGCGTCGAGGCTGTAACGGCCGAACATGCAACCCACGGCGTAGGAGAGGAACTCGGCCATAGTATCGGCGCGCAGGCGGGTCTCGTTAGCCGCCGCGTCTTTCTTGATGCCATAGCGATAGGCGGGGTTGCAGGTGAGGGTGATCTCCTCGATCGGAACTTCTGGAGTCAGTTCGTCTTGCAAGCCGTAGGCGTCGATAAAGATGCGGTTGTTCTCTTCCTCCAGCTGCTGCATCTCATCCGTCATGCCCTGCCAATGGGTGCGGAGGGTTGTGTAGGTGGCCTGCAGCGTGTCGGTGCGGTGGTCGGGTTGGAGCAGCGGGAGCGTGGTGAAATCCCAGGAGGTTTCGTAGGCATCCCAGTCGGAGCGTGCGAGTGCTACTGCGCTTGCAACTGTCTTGGTTAGGGACGCTTCTGAAAGGAACGGCGATATGGGTAGTTTGCGGATCTCGCCCGCCTGAAAATTCAGTGTTGGTGATAAGCAGCGCAGCATTGCTTCGCTTACTCGTGAATTCAATAGGCCGAAGACTGTGTTGAAACATTCGAGAGCAATAAAGGCTGTAGGGCTTGCAGAGTTAAAAACTGCGCCTTTTGGAGACAACCGAAACGATGCGGTTCCAGAACTCACGCGCGTGTAAAATACACCTTCTCTGAAGTAGTGCATCCTTGACGGCAGTTTGTTGCCTTGCTTTCCAAGCATATCGTAATCACGGTCGGAAAATGCGATGACATCAGTCAAATTGCCGAACCACTTCCGATACTCTCCGCCTTTTGTGTGTGGAACCCAGCGTGCCTTTGCGTCGACAACGTCTGCTTGAGAGTTGCCATCGTGTAGAGTCCGAGAGGATGCCACTTCGTGCCAAAGACGAAGAAAACGTGCGTTGTCACCAGTATCAAGACCAACACGAATATCGGCAGCATCCCCCACTCTTTGGTCAGAAGAGAATGCCTGGATCAAATCCTCACTCGCCCAAAATGCAAGTGGCGATCCCGGAAGGCCAAGACACTCTTGCGCGGGTAGCTGATGGCTTTTGCGACTATCTCTAACTCCTTGGGCTTTCTCCGTTCCTTGCAAATCGCTGACATCAATGAAATGGCTTGGGCGTTTCAAGGGGCTTGAATTATTGAAAACGAATGCCGAATTCTGAACCTTCTCTCCGTTGATTTCAGGGAAAACATCCGGTCCAAGGTAGATCAGATCAGCAAGCCAATGAGACGACAAAATGCGAGATCTGAAGGCTTCCAGTCGCGACAAGAACATCCAGCTGCGTTGTGTAATTAATGCGAAATAGCCATCTGAAACAGCTCTACGCTTAGCGACTTCGATGAAAGTAGAATCCAGCCCCTGTTTTGTATCCAGGTAATTTGCCTCCACAAAAGTCTTCAGCTTAGGGTTCATATTTCCGAGGTCCAGATACGGTGGGTTGGCCACCACCACATGATACTTCGGCGACAGCGCCTCGGCCATGCGCAGCACTTTAACCAGGCGTTCATAAACCTCACTCAGCAGCAGGTCCCCCGAAAAATCCTTCGCCTCAATCAGTCTTGCCGTTTCAGCCGGATCTTTGAGCTGGGGAACAATCAGCGAGCCAAAGTTCTTGGCCTGTTCAAACTGAGTAAGCGTCTCCCGTAGATCAGCGGTGTAAAGATCTTTACCCACAATCTCGATCACATCATCCATCTCGGATTCAGAGAAGCTGATATTGTCCAGCACGCAAATATTAGGCTTGGCGTCCATCTTGAAGAAACGACGACGACCGAGCTTTGCCGCCGCCTTCATTTCCAGCGCAAAGGCCGCCAGCGCGCCCGCGCGGTCGTCAATCTCCACCCCGGTTAGATTGTTGGTGAGAATCAGTACCGGAATATCGTTCGGGTCATAGCCCTCTTCCTCGTAGATTGCGTAGAGAAGGTCAAAGGCATAGGTCAGCATGTGCCCCGAGCCTGCTGCCGGGTCGCAGATACGGATGTCTTCCGGAGTAGCGATCTTTAAGAAATCTATTTCTGGTTCTTCCGGCGCGATGTAGTAGTCCATCTGCTCGGCCAGACGGCTTTGCGGCCGGTTCAGCAGCCAGAGCCGCCCCAGCGAGTTCTCCACCAGGTAGCGAACAATCCAATGCGGGGTGAAGAGCTGGGTGGCCGCCGGGATGTTTTCGGCGGTGATTTTGATATTCTTTTTGAGGCCGTCAAATACGTCCTGTTTTTTCTCAGAGATATAGAACTGGTAGAGCCAGCCGATGATCTCGACATCCTGGCAGGCTTCCGGTGTCATCACTGCGCGCATATTGGCCAGGATGGAGTTCTCGGAGAGCAGGTCATCCGGCATCAACAGCTCAGTAAAGTCCTGGATGCGCTCAAACAGATAGGGCATACGTTCATACAGGGCATTACAGGAACCGACGATCAGCAAGCGGTAGGCTTCTGTCTGAGCATCCGGGCTGCTGATAGAGCCATTTAGTAAGCCGCGAACCTGATCGGCAGCACGCGTATTGACCTGAGTATCATCAATGATGCCCGATTTTGCCTCGGCCAGAATCTCCGGTTGAACCTGCCCTTCTGCGGGGGATACCACACCGACACGGTTATAGCCGTTCACGTCCATAAAGCGCAGGGCACAAAAACGGTTGAACCAGGTATAGGCCACCTGATCGATCAGGCCTGCTTGCCCTTGTGCTGCGACTGCCTTATCAATTTCCTTCACCACAGCGGGGTATTCACGCCGCGCGCTGCTTTCCGGTTTAAGTACAAAGGCGAGTTTGCTGCTGACCTGCTCCAGCAAGTCTTTACGTGCCAATTGAGCAAACGTCTTCAGCGCACTTGTTTGCATTTTTTGGGTATCCATTAGACGCGCACCTTCTTACCCTGATTTATGGTTGCCAGCAGCGTGTTTCTGTAACTTTCCAAATAGGCTTCCACATCCGCTTCGGTTTCCAGTAGCGGCTTGGCAAAGGTCACTTGTAGATCCTTGGCCCCCACAATCTCGGCCTTGGGTTTGGGTTTGGGGGGATAGGAGGTTGGCGGAGGGACCTGGACACCGCCAGCAGCAGGAACTCCAGGTTTATCCGCTGGTTTTTCTTTCGGTACCGGCTCAGGCTCTGGTGCATTCCAGTCCAGGATTTGCTCAAGCAACGCTGCGTACTGCTGATTTTCAAAGTTGTTCGTCGCATCACGTACCATGGCGATCAACACCTGATCGTCAATCCGCTGCTTCACCGCTTCAAACTGGTGTTGCAGCTGCGCTTTCTGCTCAGCGTTTAGGGTCTTGTACCCCTCGTACTGCGTCAGTTTGGCCTCAAGGTCTTCGATTTTGGCGCTTGCAGCAACTTTCTCGCTCTCGATCGCCGCGTCCAGCTTGGCTTGCAGCGACTGAATATTGACCACAAGGGTTTGTATCGCCTTCCCCCGGTAGATGTTGGGATCAACCAGGGCGGATTTGATGGCAGCCAGCTCATCGGCCTGAACATAGCTAAGGTTAGCCTTGTGCTCTTCCAGTAGGCGATTGGCGTGGTCCAACTGTGCTTTGTTGGGGCCCTTCATGAAAGACAGGAGCGGATCAGTTACACGGTCCTTGTAATCATCCAGCCATTTGTCTTCATCACGGGGCAGCTCGGTGACGAACCATTGATAGGGCTTGGCTTCAAGATCAGTGAGGTCAGCAATAATATCTGACAGCACACGCGTAAATGGATAATGCTCGGCCTGAACGAACAGTTTCTCAAGCTCGGCTTTTTGGCTGGCGAAAGCTTCTTGTGTCTCTTTCGCCAAGGCCTTGGCTTCGGTTGCGCGAGCGACCTTATCAAAGTAGTCGTTATAGAACTCTTTTAGTTTCTTGACCTGACCGGGTGTAAACTCTACCTGCGGGTCCAGAATCAGATTGCCATGGCTGTTCGAGTTTTTGAGTGCACGCGCTAGCTCAGCGTCGTCCAGAAGATTAGTCGACTCACGCACCTCAATCTTGCCACGCGCGCACAAGTGAGCCAGCGTGCAGAGCACAGCGGCATATGACCAGCCGTAAGGCTTATACTCAAACTTTTCCAGTAGCAGTTTCACCGTGGTACGAATCCCGCCACGGTTGTTGCTCTGAATATGAGAAAACATCTCTTGTTGTGCTTCGGGCAAGGTGGCTTCATCACCAAACAGGCCTTGCTCGCCCTGCGTCAGGATGGTTGCAATCTCGCTTTCCTGATATTGCTTACCCCGGTGCATCTTGAGATTCGGGTAGGTCTGTTTAGCCAGTTCGATGAATGCCTTTTGAACTTTGCTCCGGCCATCCTCACCACTCATTTCAATCTCTTGTCCGCGAACAAAGTAGATCGCCTGCCCCATCAGCGTTGAGACCAGTGCTTTTAACTGCTTATAACGTTCACCATTCTGAGCAACTTTATCTGCCAGAATGCGTTCTACCGAATCCTGCTGGGCGGTGCGAGTCTCAAGGGAGATGTATTTCTCAGTCTTTTTGAAAAGCAGCAGGTCACGCATAAGGCGCTCGCTGGCCGACATTACCACCCGCAGCTCATCGTTGTAGACGGTATCTGTCTTGTGCTTATCAAAAGCATCGCGATAGTCGTGAAAGGAGGTGATCACGTTGATCGCCAGCTCTTGCTCGCGGCCAACCTGATTATCGTCCAGCTTGCGGGTGAATGGATAGTCCTGACCGCTTTCATCCCAGCGGATCTTACGGTCCTTGATGACACCATCAAACACCAGCTTTTCAAGTTCTGACGCAACCGCTTGGGTATCAACGTCGGTGTTTTTGATCTCGGCCTCAATGTCTTGCTCTTCATCGGTGAGGTACTCATAGAGTTCCCCATTCCGCTGGATCAGCGTCTGATTCTCAAGCAGCGCCAGCGCTTCTTCAACATTATCTTTCAGCGTCGTGATGGAGGTATCAAAGCTGTCATGCATCAGCACGCAAATATTGCGTACTGTGGGTTTGAACTCTTTGACGTACTTCACCAAGAACAAGGCCTTGAGTACACGCAGTGCGAACTTGTTGGTCAGCGTGTTCTCGGCGCGGAGGATTGAAGATTGAATCGCGCCTTTTAGTGCTGTGCGAACACCCTCGAACATCAGGTCAAAGGTAGCCAGATCGCCGACCTGGTGGTCTTTAATGCTCTTGGCAACTTCCTGAAACACCCCTAGCATGGAGCGTTCACCCACGGAACTGTGTTTACCCTCGAAGGCGCTGTGTCGTGACAGGGTCTGAATAGCGGCTTGAAACAGGTTGAACTGATAAGGAATGAACGGATAGCTCTTGATGAAGTGCTCGCGATCCTTGAAGTTCGGGTAAGATGCTGACCCATCGGCAAAGTCAAATAAGGTTTTAAAGTTACTCTCTTGCCGATAATACAGATCAGACAACAGATTAATATGCTCATGACGCTTGGCTAGCAAGCGCATCTGAATCACTTCAGCGACATCCTGGCTGCTTAGCTTCATGCGGTTCTTAAAGCGTGCCTGTATTTTGGAAAAATCGTCTGACTGCTGAGCATCCTCACCCAAAACAGCAGACATATCTTCCTGAGCAGTCACAACCACCCAAGAACGCCCGTTGCATTTAGTTGCCAGAGATTCTGCAACCGTCTGCAAATTGGTCATCAGTTTGACGTTGTTGGCGATGTACTGGCCGACTTCATCAACAAAGAAGTTCAGGCGGAAGTCATGACCTTTAGACTCAACATAGTCGTTAATCTGCTCGGCAAAATCCTCGATAGACAGGCGATAGTCATCGCGGTATTTATCAAGAATATTGGTAACAGGTGTACCGGTAACCTGGGTGTAGGCCTTGTCGATATGCGGAGCCATACGCTTGGCACGGCGGCGGCCTGACTCCCAATCCTGGCTTGCCAAATCAGCAAAGGCGGCTTTAAAGGCGGCAAACTGGCCCTCAACGTCTAGTTCGCGTTCAAACTGTGCGATATAGGGGTGTTTGCCGTAGTAGCCACAATGTTCGTCAAACACTTTCACAAAGACCGCAATCAAAGCATCCAATTCATCCTTGGAGATGACATCGGCCTTCTGGTCGATATTGAATAGAATGCTTTCCGAAGGGATAGTAACCGCGCGCTTCAGGTCCTCAGCCTGCATACCTCCTTCATTAAAGGGAGGTTTTTCCAGGAACAGGTCCAATGGGTAGTCGGTGCCTTCAATAGGCTTGTTTTGCAGCAGCAGCGCCATCATCTTCAGCAGGTGGGACTTACCAGAGCCGAAGAAACCCGAGACCCAAACGCCGTTCGCGCCCTGGTAGTTCAGGTAAGCGCCCAGGAACTCATCCAGACGTTTGGCTACTTCATTGGTAATCACATACTCGTCTAATTCAACATACAAGCTGACTTCATCATCCGCTTTGATCACCCCTTCTATCGGACGATCAACAGCCTTATCAAACAGCTGTTCCAGTAGCATATTAACTCCTATAAATCTGATCAGTTAGCTCGATCGAGTATGTTGAAGGCTCGGTAGTATTTGTCATCGGTGAGCTTGTTGAACAGGCGCAGCGACGCACCATTGGCCGCCGAGTGCTGATACTTGCCGGGGAAGAACATCAACGTAGGCTCCTCTTTGGCAACACGCTGTAAATTGTTCAGGATGTTGTGGGAGCGGATGTATGGGAAGACCTCCCCAACCCCCGTGATGAAAATCACATCGTAACTGGCGGCATCCATCGTTTTGACAATGGCAGGAATCAGTATGGTTTCGGTATCCAGAATCCCCTGAAGCTCTTCTTTAAGCTCGCCACGCGAAAGTGTAATCTCGTTATCAATCAGCCACTCCCAGTCGCCCTCTTTCTTGAGAATCTCAATCACCAGGTCATAGAGATTGATCTCTAGCACTCCCAACCCTTTGTCGGCCAACTCATTTTTGAGCTGCTTAACCGCCTGCATCATGTCAGCGCTGATCTCAGGCTCAAACGGGCAGATATGGAACGGGACTTCGTTATTAAGCCCTTCGTTGTTCCGAAAGCGGCGGCTGGAAACTACGTTTAGCAAGTGAACCTGACTCTCAGCCAGGTTCTTTGCCGACACGGTATTGTCACGAGGCGGATTGGATGCAACCTGACTCATAGGCGTATTGCTCCGGGTATAAAGGCGAGATCAGACTCTAGCGAGCAATTTTGTAGCGCTATCGAGAGCATCTGAGGAATCAGCTCGTCAGACTCGTTAAGCAGCTCACACTCGCGCATCATCTGAAACAACTTCTGGCGCGCGTTGGAGCGTGTTTTGTCGGACACCTGTTCGAGCTCTGGATGCCACTCAGCCTTGGAATTAAAGAAGTAGCCATAATCGTCATAGGTGATTTCATACCGCCTCGAAGCGCTGGAAGAGGCCAGAACTTCGACTGCAAACTCACCAATGAACGGATACTGCTTACAGATTGCGATCCAGATCAGCTGCCTGAGGTCTTGCTTGTGGTCCCTGCCAATCAACTCGACCTGATCCTCCGAGAGAAGCTTAAGACGTTTGTGAATCTCGTTGTAAATGATACTGCTTGTGCGGCTGGTGCGTGTCTGCAAGACATTATCATCGATAACGACCTGCCTAACGCGAGCCCAGTCCTTCAGATCGTTGAACTGCTGCGCAACCAGCACGGTTTCCCTAAGCAATGCGGTGCGCGCAAATCCAATTTTGTAGGTTGTTACCATTTAAGCTCCCGCTCAAACTGAATATGCTAACTGATTGCATACATCTCACTAGACTACAGTAAGCAACGAAGGCAAAGCGAGGTCGGGCTGGCCAGACTAAAGTCACTTGTAGCCCGAACGACCTCGTCAACCAGCACCGAAGAACCACCGCTGCTTAGTAAGATTAATGGGCTGAAGCAAACACGCTGTTAAATCGACCCACTCGCCTTAACCGTATTGAGCCACTTTTTCTGAGGACGGCAGTTCCGCATTCCAGGGCAAGAGTGTTTCGAGATGTTTGAGGGCTGGCCTTTTTGACCATTGGTCGGCGCAGCTCGGGAAGCTTCCACGAACTTGCGAAGAGCAAGGTCCCAACAACCAATCCGAGCCAACTTGTTTGCGGCACAGGCATCGCTCAGGTGGGGATAAATATCGGCCACACTACCTCCCTGTTGGTTACCGAGTTTCATAATTCCACTTAGTTCCAGCCTAACCGAGCCCGTGTCTATTGGGTACCCTGCCAACCGATAAATCCTCAGTTTGAGGCATTTTCGCACATGGCTCGACAATTCCCTGGTACAAGGAATAGCCAAAAGCACTTTAAGGATAACCCTGCATTACCTGGCCACTCCAAAGTGACCTTGCTTCTTTGAAGATCGACCCATCCCGCTGGGTAAAAATCCAGCCGAAAACGAAGGAGAAGCCCACCTAATTGTTTACGTTGTTGGGCTTACTATTTCCTGTTCGGCACACACTTTTGCGGCCAGATTAATCGGCAAGGTACCTATAACATTATCGCCAGGTGAGACCTGTTCGATGTTCAGGTGCTGGCATTGCTGCCCCTCAATACCCTGGCGTTTAAGCCACTCAATGGCGCCTGCATGGCGTGAAATGATCCAGATAGTCAGCATGGCGTGCCCTTAATCAAAGTATTGAATAAGGCTATTGCGTTTCACCCGGAAAAACAGGCGGTGCAAATTTTTGGTGGGCAACCTGAAAATAGATCCCCCAAACCCAGGCAGATGCTTGCATCCTCATTGCTCTATTCTTTGCCCTGGAATCCTGACTGACGAGAGGTTGAATGGATAATCAGCGGATGAAATTTTTGAAGATGTTACGACACAAGATGTCGCATGAAGCCGTTATCATGGAGGAGTGATCAAAACGGGAGAAAGCCATGCAGTGGGGACAGTTACTCGATATTGACGCATCCGCACGCGACGACGAACGCCAGGACCCTGAAGAGCGCCTGCTGGCGCAGATGATCACCGTCAGAATGGTGACGTTTCTTGGCAAGGATACCAACCTGGACAACGATGAGTGGCGTAGCCTGTTCAGCTGGCTCGGGCTGAACATTCCAAAGCGTGCAGAAGACAGCCATCTTTACAGCGACTATGCCCCTGCCCTGAAGCGCTGGTGGACAAAGCACACTCGTCACCTTGACCCGCAGGCACCGGTCAACGGCACGCTTACCCGGCTATGTGACGAAGTCACCGATCTGCTTCAGCTCAACCCGCTGGAAAGCAAGCTGTTGATGCTGACCTGGCTACGCCTGCGCCACCCTATCATCAACCCCGTTTTGCTAACGGTAGAAGAAAGCCGTGCCAAGAAACTGTTGGCGCTGCTGACCGCTCATGGCAGTGATGACGTGCATCTCAGCCTGCAAAACAATCACCGCCTCAAGCGTCTTGGTCTTATCGCGACGCACAAGGGCGACCGCCCTCTGCTGGACCTGGACGATATCCTGTCTGCCGGCCCTCTCCTGCGCAGCCTGGCGCCTCTGGTTAACCATGATGTTGGCCTGCTTTCTTCTGCTGCGCTGCGTTCCTTTATTGCCGACCGCCTGATGGGCCTCTGCCCCATTCAGGAAGCTGGCCGTTTCTCACTGGCCAGCTTCAGCGCCGTCCCCCTGCGCCAACTCGCCGTTGATTATCTGCAACGGGCAATCGACACCCAGCAGACGGGGGCCAATATCCTGATTTATGGCCCGCCAGGGGTTGGCAAAACCGAGCTGGTCAAGACGCTGGCCACCCGGCTGAAGGTGCCCCTTTACGGCGTGCCGGTGATAGACAAGGATGATGATGTGCTCTCACCCAGCAAGCGCCTGCACCGTTATCAGATGGTGCAGAAACTGATTAACCAGCGCCCGGGCATGGTGATGTTCGATGAAATCGAGGATGTCATCAACGATGAAGAGGCGCTGCCCAAGGGCTGGATGAACCAGCTACTGGAAACCAACCCCAAACCCGGCCTGTGGGTCAGCAACAGCGTATACTGGCTGGACCCCGCCTATCTGCGCCGCTTTGACATGATCATTGAAGTCAAGGCTCAGCAAGGTGAACAGGCCCACGAACATTTCCAGCATTTGCTGCAGACCTTGCCCGTCACGCCTCAGGGCCGCCAGCACCTCTCCCGCCAGCGCTGGATGACCCCGGCCGCTGCCGAACAGCTATGCCGCCTCGGCCAGCTGATGAACCCGCGCACCCCGCAGCGCAACGAACTGCACCTGGACACCCTGATGAACCATCGCCTGAAGGCCCTGGGTCAAACGGCCGAACGCCCCCAGCCCCTGGCTCACAACAGTGGTCCGCAAATGCCTGATTACCGCCTGGAATGGCTCAATACCCGCCCCGGGCTGGACGGCATTGTGCAGCGTTTAACCCGCCGCCAGCGCGGACGTCTGTGCCTGCATGGCCTGCCTGGCAGCGGCAAAACCGTCCTGGCCAAACACCTGGCTAAACGCCTGGACCGTGAGCTGATCGTCGCCCACGCCAGCAGCCTGTTGGACAAGTTTGTGGGAGGCACGGAAGAAAAGCTCGCCGCCCTCTTCCACCAGGCCCGGCAAAAGAATGCCGTGTTGCTGCTGGATGAAGTGGATACTCTGCTGATGCAGCGTGATAACGGCATGCAAAGCTGGGAAATCTCCCACACCAATGAGCTACTGGTACAGATTGAAAACTTTGACGGGATTCTGCTTGCCACCACCAACCGCGTGGAAAGCCTGGACCGCGCCGTGATGCGCCGCTTTGATCTCAAGGTCGAGTTTTTGCCGCTTGCCCCGGAACCGCTACGCGATTTGCTAAAAGCCGTGCTGCCCGAACGTGACCATGCCCGCCTGGCGACGATACCCGCCAACCATCTGGCCAGCCGTCGCCTGACGCCGGGTAACGTGCGTACCGCACTGGATCAGCTTGACCTGCGCGGTCTACCCCTGCGCCTGAACACCCTGATGGATGCGCTGACGCTGGAAGAACGTGAGCAGCATGGCCAGCGCCAGCCCATGGGGTTTTTGTAGTGCCAGATTTTGGGGCACGATGTCACTCAGGCACTTATTCAGCCAACCACTGCTCTTTCAGCGTTTCACCGCGCGTCACCGATGTTCTTCGGCCATTATACGATGACAGTTATACCAGTGCGCTTGGGTGATTTGCCTGGATTATCCCGCCACTTACCACGGCGTACTGGTGACCTATTCGCATACGCCGGGCACACGTTTGCAGTCGTCAAACTTTACGTGGATAACAGCCAAGCAACTCAACCACGTAGTCTACCCCCTCTTATTGTTGAATTGATTGGAGATTGACATGCACGAGACACGTCTTCCAGGTTATTACTGGGTTGTATTCGCCGTTGAGTGGGAACCCGCTTTCTGGTCAGGCGAGCACTGGTTGTTACTCGATGATATTGATACCTATCAGGATGATGGTCTCAAGCTGATAGGTAGCTATCTGGTCATGCCAAATCAGACAGACCTTTTTCGGGCCGACAAGCCTTCCCTGATTCGTGTACGACCAGTAGCCGATGAAGAAACTCTCCTGGAGCAAACACAGCAGCAACTGGAACATCACCATGGCATCACACCCACCGATAAGAGCTGGGGGCTGTATTTTGCAGGCGATGATTCACCTGCAATGGGTGGGGGTGTCGGGGCTTTTTACTGGTTTGGCTCAAAAGATGAAATGCTGCGTTTTATCGTGCAGGTGCTGCCGTTCAATCCGCCCGGCCCTGCTCACGATAACCCCCTGGCCAAACAGCATCAGGTCAGCGTGATCAGTGAGGCCATTCGCATGAATGCCATCAGCGATGAGCAAGGGATAATACAACTCAACAAGGCGTTGAAGGGCTTTTCCTGTATTGAATGGTGGGGCACTCTGGAGATGCTAACCACCGGACAAGATAATTTTGCCAAGCGTGTCGTTAGCGCTTTTGAAATGCAGGAAGACCGCCCGTTGTCGCTACCTCTCCGCGGGTCACAGCGCAGTGCCTGGCTGGCTTTTCTGAGTGAGTACGGGCTTTGAGCTAAACTGCTTATATTGCTCCACAATGGCGATTAGGACGTACGTAAGCAATGAAGCATGCAGTCTAAAGATGCTGAAAAACTCGATACGCCTCTGGCAGCTCTGAGTCATTTATCTCTTGTATGGAAGAACGCCGCAGCTGATCCAGCATTGCATCACCCCATGCCAGACGATCTGCTTCTAAAGCGCTATGAAGCTCTGTTTCAAGATTCGCCCATGTATCCACTAGGGTCTCTTCCATAGCTGGGCGGAGTGCCTCTTCTTGTTTGACCAACGCGAGGTACTCAGTACCAGCGGTTATCGCAATAACGGTTCCTGCCGTGACAGTGCCGGCCACAACCGCGCCAGGGCCTGTTGCCGCCGTGCCTGCTGCGACGACACCGCCCACAGCCACTGAACGTGCTTTCGCTAAACCAAGACGTACTACAAAACGTCTTACCATGGCACGTGCTGCTGCCATAACCGGCCTTGCCATCAATGCAGCGGTAATGCCAGCACCGCCCAACAGCCCGATACCTAGGGGTGGTCTCGACCAAGACAGCGCCTCAAGGCGGTTAACATCATTCGCGGCGACTATCACTTGATCCAAGTTCAGAGTAACCACCGCCCCATCATCTATCTCCGAGGTGGGAACAGACATCGGGGCGTAGTGGAGGTAAACATCACTCAATGCTTCAGATAGCAGTTCCTGCTGAACATCAAGAAGGCGTTCTCTGTATTCGGTATGCAGAAGCGACACTGCCTGTTCAGCCCCGCTGGGTTCTACCAAACGATCTTGTATCTGACGCTCCATCCAAGGCTCCAGTTCTCCTGTCAGGCTAACAGCAAGGCGGGCGTAGCTTCCGACTGCAGAGAAGTACCAATCCAAATAGCGCTCACCAGCCTCTTGGTACTGCTCACGTGCTTTTAACAGCGCCTCGTCTACCCATGGCTCCAGACGTTGCGCTGCGCCTTGCTCCAAGACATTAAAGCGTTCACTTAGGTCTCGGCTTAAGGCAGCACCATCTTCAGCGCTCAGCACAAGGCTTTCACCATTGATAATGAATTGGATAAGAGGAGAGTGGCTTGTTGCCAACCAGCGATAACTCATGCCAGCCAGAAGGAGAATCACTAGCATGGTGACTATGGAAATCATTAGATGTGCTGACGAGATGCCTGCTGGGGGGTGCTTCCAGTATGCCAACCGCGTCATACTACTAGTATCACTCGATAACGATCCCTTCATTTCACTTTCTCCTCTTCTGCACCGCAAAAAGTGATTCGCCATCACAAGCAGTGCATACCCATAAACGGCGGAGTGCGTTATGCGTAGCCGCAGCGCCAACTAGAAAACGCACAAACGCCAGGGCTAGCGCACTCTGTAGTGCGAATACACCGATCCAACCCAACAGCACCCCCCAACCTGCTACGCCCAAACCATCCAATGCATTCTGCATAGCCCAAAAAGAAGCCAGTTCGATCACACTGGCACTGCGCTCAAATACGCCTAATAGAGAATTACTGTTAGACACGACATGGTGCTGGATAGCAATGCCAAGCTCCACATCTATTAGATAGAGCTGCTGACGTATTAGGGAAACCACGATTAATCCAGCGGCAAGCATTACAGAGGCAGGAGCGATCAGTAGCCGTCGTGTCACAGCGGATAGGTAGTCAGGAATCACATGTACTGCCAAACGTATTTGCGCCCAACGGCCTAATATCCACAACGCGCCAGCACTTACCACTAAAAGGGTCATTTCAGGCCAACCAACGAGACGAATAGAGACCAACACCACGATAGATAAAACAGCACTTACCAGCTGATGCCACATCACCATCACGACACCACCCCGGAGCCAACGGCTCAAAGGGGACGACTTCTTGAGATATTGCCCCAACCAGGCCCGACGCCGCAGTCGTGCTGCTTCAAATGCACCTATAAAAATTAGTTGAGTGACCGCTATCCAAACCATGGGAAACAATAAGCTGGCAACAGAACCAGACAATTGCCACCAAACTGACAGCGCTAAAAACAGTACGGCACACCATAGGATATCTTTTTTCTTAATCATAATACCGCTCCTACCCAGTGCCCTGTCTCAGTGGTGTATAAAGGAGATGTGCTGGCCTTAATCGACAAACTGCTGCTGTGGCCCTACCTTTTGGTTGCTTTATGGCATTATTGCCGTTGCCAGTTGGCTTTGGATGCCGCGCCGCCTGATGCCTGCCCTGTGGAAACGAGTCAGGCAACGTGGCACTCCCACTCCCTGAAGGGTTTAGCTCTTACGGAGCTGCCTATATTGCTCCACGATGGCAATCAGGGTATCCATATCATGAATGCCCTGCGTCTTGAGGGAGCGTGTCATATCTATCGGCCATGTCTCTAACTCTGATGCCGGTGAGGGCGACTGGTCTCGCTTGCTTCGCTTAAAACCGCGCTGAATAGGCTCAAGCATGACAGTCACTTTGTCGGTATCTACCCCATCAGGATCAAACTCACCACCCAAAACTTCCAGCAACATCTCCCCGTGCTCGTTTGGCTGCCCGGCGGCGGCGTCCAGCAGCGCTTCATAGCCGGGAATACCACCGATATCCTCCGGCGGGCAGGCCCTTTCCGCTTCCAGCAATCGAGGACAAGGAGATGTTTCCGCCAGACCGGTGGCTTCAATGGTAATGCGATGCAACCAGTCATCACCAAAATCGTAGCGATAGTAGAAGGTGTTTTCATCGGCACGCGCCGCAATGGCCTTCAACTGGGCATTACGAGCCAAAGCAATCGGGCGGTCGCTCCACTCATCGGGTAGGCCGTAATAGCGGCCATTGCATTCGAACTCAAACAGATGGGCATCCTCCCATCCCATGACGGCCTGAATGACGTAAGCGCACCACTAACCACATCTAGGCAGGCACTTTTCAAGCAGGTAATGTTTCCTTCCAGTGCCAGGGGAGCAGCGTACTGAGTTCATCATCATTGAGCGTGGGCAGCGTTTCGAAGACGTACTGCAGGTAGTCATAAGGCGAGAGGCCGTTGGCTTTGGCTGTTTCGATCAGGCTGTAGATTGCCGCGCTCGCTTGCGCTCCGCTTGGCGTGTGGCTGAACAGCCAGTTCTTGCGGCCGACCACGAAGGGGCGGATGGCATTTTCGGCCGGATTGTTATCCAGCGGGATGCGACCATCATCAAGGAAGCGGGTCAAGCGCGGCCACTGGCCATCCAGGTAATACAGGGCTTTCCCTAGCGTGCTTTTGGGCAACACCTGAGCTAAGGACTTATCGAGCCAGGTACGCAGTTGGGTGATCAAGGGTCGGCTCTGTTTGTCGCGTAGCGCCTGACGCGCCTCCGGCTCCAGTGACCGGGCCTGTTTTTCAACGCCATAGAGTTTGCTGATCTGGTTCAGCGCCCACCCGGCCTTGCCGGTTTTATTCTTCGGCTGCGCTTTCTGAGCCTCGATGAACTTGCGGCGAGCATGCGCCCAACACCCGGCATGAGTGATGCCATTACGCCGCACGACTTCGGCATAACCTTCATAGCCGTCGGTGACCAGGCAGCCGTTGTAATCACCCAACAGGCGTAGGGGCACGCGCCCGGCACGGCTGGGGTCATAGTCGAACAGCACTACCTGTTGTTCAGGTGGCCCACCGCGTTGCACCCACATGTAGGAGTTGGCACTGGCCTTACGGCCTTCTTCCTGATTGACCTGCAGGGTGGTCTCATCCATGTGGATCAGCGGGGCGTTCAACAGTTGCTTACGTAACGTCTCTATCAGCGGTAAGAGGCGCTCGCCTGTCTGCACCATCCAGCGCGCCAGCGTGTTGCGCGGCAGATGGGCACCGTGGCGGGTAAATATCTGGCTCTGCCGGTAAAGCGGCAAGGCATCCTGGTATTTGGCCGTGGCCACGTACGCCAACAAGGTAGCACTGGCATTGCTTTTGGGCAGGAGTTTGGCCGGTGCCGGGGCGGTCTTGACGTTTTCTTCGCAGGTTGGGCAGGCATATTTACGCCGCACATGACGGATCACTTCCACCCGGGCGGGTACCACGTGAAGCTCTTCACTGACCTCTTCACCGATGACCTTAAGCTCGGTACCGTCCTCAGTGCAGCAACGTTCGGTGTCGCCCAGCTCATGAACCACCTCGACGCGAGGCAGTTCAGGCGGCAAGGCGACACGTCCGCCGCGGGTACGCTTTTTGGCCGTGGCCGTGGCATTATCGGCCGATATGTCATCAAGAGTGGCGTCCTGCGCCTGAGCATCATTAGCTTCCGCGCCGTCTTCATCGACGATGAGTTCGGCCTCATTGATCAGCAGATCTCCCTGCTGAATGCCGTACTTTTCTGTGGAAGGGCCGAACGTGCGTTCCAACGCCAGTCGGAACTGCTCATAAAGGGACTGCTTCGTCGCTTCCCACTGCGCCTCTTTTTTCTCCATCAGGCGATGAAGTTGAGCGTTCTCATCTTGCAGCGCCTGTATTTGGCGCTGCAGTTGAGAGACGTCCTGGGCGGGGGGAGCGGTGTTTTTCATGCGTTAAAGTGTATCAAAAAGCCCGTTGAAAGTAGAGCAAAAAATCAGCCAACACGCTGAAAATCCAGTGCTTTATGAGGCTGCATGACGTTCAGGTCATAGCCGTCCAGTAACCAGTTGAGTTCTTGTCCGCTCAGCGTCACGGACTCTCTTTCCAGGTGCGTTGGCCACTTGAATCGCTCACGCTCCAGGCGCTTATACCAGACCACAAAGCCATTACGCTCCCAGAACAGGAGTTTAATTTTGTCTCGCTGGCGATTACCAAAGACAAACAGCGCTTTATCAAACGGGTTCAGTTCCATTGCCTCCTGAACCAGCAACGCCAGGCCATCCATCTGCTTGCGCATATCGACGGGCTCGCGGCAAAGGTATACGGTCAGGTCAGTACTGGGGCGGATCATGGCGTCACCGCCACTTGCACAAACCGGGCAGGACGATGACGAGCTGGCACCGGCAAACCGCGCACATTCAAGCGTTTTTCCCAGAGCAACAGATCGGCTAAGGTGAGCCCCTGTTGTGTCGCGTACTCGCTGAGGGGAATCTCCCGAACAGAAGCGTGATAAAGATGCCCGAGCCAAAACGCCTGCATGGCATTGAGTTCTTGGACCATGAGAATCTCCTGGATAAAGAAAGCCTCAGTGTGGTCAGCAAAACTCAGGTTGAGAAGATGTGGTTAGTGGCGCGCTTACTGAATGACCTCATGCAGGCGCAAGAGGTTGATCTTTTCAGGCACCACCACTCGCCGCCAGACCAGTGGATCGGTATATAAAAGCTCTATTTTCAGCCGTATATCCGCCATATGCCCTCCTACCAGCTGAGTATTGGTGATGTCATTCAGTGTTTTCCATGCACTCTTTCAATTTACAGAACTCCTCGTTTACTCTAGCGTTTAAATATAACGACAGGCAACTTCTCTTGCACATAATCGAGCACATTTATCCTAAATAAACCTTCTAGAAACTGATCTTTAAATGTATACGCACTACACTTCAGTGATATATAAGCAATGACAATGGGCTTTTCAAACTTCAGATATCGGGACACAAATACTGCTCAAAACTAGTCAAACTTAAACCCATCCAAACTATAAACACTTGGCTCAAAAGAGCTAGAAACATATGACGACGCTATATTTAATGTTTTTTGGTGATCTTGAAACGAGTAGTTATACAAATCAACTTTTTTTCCACTCACAACATTATAAACTTCAAATTCAAAACCAGCTTTTTCAGCATATTCCGCTAAAGGCAAATAGCGTCTAAATGGGTAATTATGGACTTGCAAGCCATCACGGGAAAAAGCTTCATTATCGGAAGCATGAACACCTGAAACATTCAATTTTTTCTCTTCTGAATGACTAAATGCAACACATACTGACCTGTCTATTAGAAAATTATGCAGCTCACTTTCTGATTTAAAGTTCGACAAGTTAAAAGAGATAGACCTAAGTAGAGCGCGAACAGGAACTGTATGTTCAATATGTACATTTCTTCCTACTCCCTGTGTTCCATCTCGATTTTTTCGATCAATATTCAAATAACCTAAAGTCCTATATAAGGCCCCAGCACATTGACCACGTTTAAGCTCTTCTTTAGCCATCCACCCATAGAAATCATGAATTTTTCGTATTGACAAGCCAATAGAGTGGTTATCGACTTGATTGCCTTTCAGATGCGATAAAATTGATTTTGAATATCTTGTCGGAAATCTTTTTAAAGCACACTGGCGGCTTACATCATTTTTAATAACCTGCAAAACTTCTCTCAACTCTTTGTTGTGCTCAGAGATTTTATCTTCATTTACGTCAAACATTAGAAAAATCCTTTAAAGTTATGCGTATTCATTAGCGAATAAATCAACTCTCAATATAATTGCTATGCTTTTTATCTTACCCACTCATTATAAAATTAAAACATAATTCTCACCTTTCTCTCTTATAAGTGATGAGCCAACCATCGTGGCATTTGCGCAATACGAGTATGGGAATCTCAGCATTAAAACGCGCCTGAAGATAGAAGTTGTCGCACGTACTCAGGTGCATCTATCTTGGGCCCACCCTCAAGAAACTGTGCTTCAAGCGTATACGCCATGCGTTCCAGCGGCATTTCACGGTACTCATAGGCGCGCCATTCGTGCAGATAACGGGACACAAAGCCCGTCACTCCCAGATGTTGCCACTGTGCCACGTGGACCAGTTCATGAAAATGCACATTCAGCGCCTCGGCGACTGAGGGAAGCAGGTAATAGGTATTGTCCAGCGTCAGGCCAGCCACCTGGTTCGAGAAGTCTGGCCCAAGGCCAGCAGCCCGGAGGAACGCTTCATCAGGCAGTGGGATCTCGGGAACGATGACGTAATGACATTGGTCAAGAAAGCGTTCAGAGAAGTACCCGGCGAATGGCACTTGCCACTTGCGGCAACCTAGACGCTGCGGTGCAAAGGCTTGATTCGTTTTGTCGATCCATTGGGCAATAACCGCTGACAATGGTGATGTCAGGGATGCAGGCGAGTGATGTACCGCCGGTGGTTCTAACGACATGATCATTGGCACCTTTAATGATGGATGACAGTGTTTGATCTCGGCTTTTTAGGATTTTCTTTCAATTTATCGCTTGGTTGCGACATATAATGTCGCGTTATTGGCTACCATCTCGTTTTCCTGCCTGTTTCATTTTCCGCACCCAGTACCGGAGGTTGCCATGTTAGCGAATGTTGTTGATACAGTGACCCGCTACTTTCATCAGATGATACAGGGAGCTGAGAGCGAACAGGCGGGTGTCGTTGACGGGTGTATTGCGTTCGATTTCCAGGCAGCGGTTGGGTACCCGCTTATTCTGTATATTTCACCCTGGCAGTCGCCTACCCCCTTTGCCTGGGAAAGCTATTCCAATGGTGAACGGATCGCGCAGGGTGACTTCCTTGCCCCCGCCGGCATCCGTTGGGATATGCTGGCCGCTACCCATGAAACCGCCCTGATGGCCGACCTTCCCGATGACGTCCGGGCCGTCATTCAGGCGGCGCCTTTTCTGGGATTGGAGCTCGCGCAGGTGTGTGGCCAGTTACCCAGCGCCCGAGAACTCGTTGTGTCTTCTCCCCTGCTGTTGATCCTGCTGGTGGATACCGGCGTGCAGCAGGAATGGACAGCCGAGCACTTCACGCACTTGCTGTCACAAAAGCAGACCCTTCAATGCGCCGCTGTTGGCTTGCCCGCCTCACCAGCCGTCGCCCGGTTGTTACGTCGCTGCCGTCTGGCACTCATGGGGCGGCGCGAACTGCAGGAGCTCATGCGCACCCTTCATCGGGCGGAAGATGTTCGTCTGTTGGGCCACCATGATCGCCCAAGCGTGGTGCATCTGAGTTTTCTGGCGCGCTATGAAAGAGAACGTTGGCCCGGATTGCCCAGGCTGATCGATGAGGCCCTTTTTGCCCCTGAAGCCCCTGACGCAGAGCCTGTTTCGGGTAGATCAACTTGGCTGCACCGTATGCTGACGGATACCTTACAGATGCTACCTGACGGGAACCTTCAGACACTCCAGCAGGTCACTACTCCTGCACAGTTGCAGGCATTGCATGATCGCCTGGTGGAACGCTTTAATGCGCGACTCAGAGGCAACAATGGCCATCTCAGTGCCACCCATCTTCAGCGGCGTCACGGTGATTACCCTGCGCCGCCCTTGCCGGGCAACGATGTTATCGTACCCGTTACTTCATGGCAGGGGCTGCTGAATGAAGGCCAGCAGATGTCGCACTGTGTCGGCAGTTATGATCGCCTGGTGGCTATCGGTCATCTTGCCATTTACCACCTGGGCGACCCGCACAATGTGACTTTGGCGATCACGCGGCAGGGCCAGCGCTGGGTTGTTAGCCAGGCGCGTGGGCCGCGCAACGCCATCCCTTCTACCCAGGCACAAACCGTGATTCTGGCGTGGCTGGAAAACCAATAAGCAGGCAGTTATGAATACCTTTTCAGGAGTCAGTCGTTATGAGTAAAAAGAAGCACTCGTTGCATAATGCCCAGCATGCGGCATTACGAACACCACTATTTCGTCAGCGCGTCGTCAAGGCCAAGAAAGGCAAAGGCAGTTACTCCCGCAAGCGCGAGATGCCAAGAGAGCAATCCAGAGCCGCTTAAGGCGAGTTGTGGTTTGCTCTTTTGGCTGTGTATGTCTGCTTCGCCATTATTTTTAAGACGCGTTTACCCGTTTCCGACATGATTTGTCGTACCCGCATCGTAAGCTTGCCTGACCATCTATCAGGGAGGCGAGACGATGACAGCTTCAGTCGATTTGCATTTTTCTTCACTGTCACCGCTGGCACAGCAGGAGCTGAGCAAGTGGCAGCAGGATCGTGAACGCTGGGAAACCACCCTGCCCGTCATGGGCTGGATGAGCCAGTTTCTGACGCTCACACCCACCGATGACGATCAGGCGCATTTCGCCAGCACGGATGGGCGCTACCTGTATTTTTCACCGACGCTAAGCGCAAGTCTCACGGATGAAGAACGTGTATTCCTGCAAGCGCATTTGATTTGGCACTGCGTGGCCGGCCACCTGGCCGCTCCGCTGGTGTCCTCCCCCAAACGCTGGCACCTGGCCTGCGATCATGAAGTCAACTGTCTGCTGCTGGCACTGGGCCTTTCCCTTCCTGATCAAGCTTTAATTTTCCCGATCTGCTTCGGTTTACCAGCCCCACGGGTCTATGAGTGGTTGTCCGCTCACCCCAGGCTGGATGACGAAGGCTCCATGGATATCCATCCCGCTGCCCTCTGGGCGCATGATCCTGCCTGTTTACCTGACCCGGGAATGATCGCCTTGTGGCGACGCCTGGCCCACGTGGCCATTCGTGAATCACCTGCCTTGCCTGAGAGGGTCGCCGACTTCTGCGCAACGCGCTAGACTCAGGATACTTCGCCATGTTGCTTTTATTAACCTTTTGCCAGGACAGGACGTCCCATGTCTGATTTCCGCGACACTCTATTCCGCTATCTTGCGCTGTTGCAGTTGATACCCCGGGCACCCGGGCGTATTTCAACGCCGGTACTCAAGGCCAAACTTGAACAGCGCGGGTTCCAGATTGATACCCGCTCATTGCAGCGCGACCTGCGGGATCGTTTATCACTGCATTTCCCGCTGACCTGTGATGACGACCAGAAACCCTACCAGTGGTATTTCGACCGTGATTTTCATTGTCACCTGCCCGCGCTGGATACGCCCAGCGCCTTGACGCTGGTGCTCGCTGAAGAGTACCTCAAGGGCTTATTACCACCAGTGGTGGTCGGCCAGCTATCCCCCCAGTTCACCGATGCCAGGCGCCTGCTGGATAGCCTGGGTGCCAACGGCCTGAGCCAGTGGGCGCGCAAGGTCAGGGCTATTCCCAACGGCAAGGCCTTGATCCCGGCCGAGTTTGACGAATCCACCTGGCAAACTGTCGCCCAGGCCTTGCTGGAGCAAAAGGCCATTGAGGTGGATTACCTCTCTCGCGCCAGGAAAACCCATAAGCAGTTCACCCTGCACCCTCAAGGCCTGGTGAGCCGTCATAGTGTGACGTACCTGTTGGCCACCGTGAACGACTATCGTGATCTGCGCCAGTTCGCCCTGCACCGTATTCAGGCCGCCCGACCGAGCGACGCCGACTGGTACGCCCTGCCGGACTTTGATCTGGATGCCTATATCGCCGGCGGTGCCTTTGGCTATCTGCAGGGCAAAGTCCCCGTCACTCTGGTGGCCAATGTTGCCCCTCAGGTGGCATGGCTGTTGGGTGAAACGCCTCTGGCCGACGAGCAGACGTTGTCCCCCTTGCCGAATAGCCACTGGCAGCGCCTGGAAGCCACGGTGCCGGATGACCAGCAAACCCTGTGGTGGTTGATGGGGATGGGCGCCAATGTCGAAGTCATCACCCCACCTAACTGGCGAGCCGAGATTTATGCCGCTGCCCGTGCCATCGTTCAACGCGGAGAAACGCCGTCTAATGAATAAAAGCCTACTACTAAATAAAAATCAACGACTCACATCCAGCAACCACTTAAGACAGATGTCACTCAATGAATGAACCAGATCACATAGCCATAGGTGGCATCACACACTGGTTGCTTGAGTCTTTTGTTTTTTCGCTGCAATTTACGCCGAAAAAGAGCATTCAGGAGAGTCGACTTTTAATCAGTCACCCATATGAAGTCACGAGCTGACGTACGTTTTTCCGCATGCGGAAAAAACGTTATTACTACTTATTTTTGCAACATCACATGGAACCCATGCTCTATTTTGCTTACGGCTCTAATATGGCTAGGCCCGCATTTCTACGAGTTTTGTAATCGTTACCCGCCTACCGCTTGGCATTTCATCAGCGCGGATGTGACGCGGTTCAGGTAAGTGCGATATTGTGCCTGCCTCAGCGCAATCCGCTGTTTATGGTGTGATTTGGGACGTGGCGTCTCATCACAAGCCGACGCTTGATCTCTATGAGGGGCTGGGAGAAGCGTATAACGAGACGTGGCTCACCGTCACGGATCTAGCAAGTGACCGACAATTTGAGATGCAGGCGTTCACCGCGCTCGGTCTGCGTCTATATACCTGGTACAAGCGCCATGTGCTCGCCGGGGCGCGTGAGTATGGCTTACCCGGCTATTACCTTCGTGCGTTAGAAGGCGTTAACGCGCATCAGGATGAAAATGCTGAACGACATGCGCGGGAAATGGCGCTATATGCCCCGATGGAACCACTGATGAGTGCTACCTAATGGATAACGATCAACGCTTGATAGATTTTTATTGTGGCGAAGGCCGCGATCATAAAGACAGGCATCTTGAGGATATTTGGGCGCTATCGCCCTTTTGGCTGGAACATACGCACGATTATATTCAATGGCTGTTCCCTATCCCTGAGGCAGGCCGTTTTAACGCCTTTGCACCCTTGCTAACCCCAGCGGTGCAAGCCGCCTTTGCGGATAGCGATGTTATGCGTCAGCATCAGCAGCGCTCGCTAGACGTTATGCTCGTTTTTTTTGGCCTCGCTTGGGACGGGAGCGACATCGCCGCTCAGCCAACGCTGGCAATGCCAACACATATTTGGCTAAAAGCAGGGGGGCATAACCATTTACGCATCACACGGATAATTCGGTCGTTAGCCTTGTGCCACCAACCCAATCTGGCTCGCACATTTCAACAAGCAGTGATAGCGATTGGTACTCAGCAGGGCGTGGTAGCCGATACGTCTGTTCAGTATTGGCAAGAGGCAATACCATCCACATGACTGCATGTGTAGTTTGATAAGCCTTCGCCGAACAACTTGGAATCAGTGAAACGGCTACTGAGCCACACGCCGCTGGAAAGCACAGCAAGATATCTTAAGATTGAAATAGACCATGCGTCGGCAATGGCAGAATCAACAGTTTGAGGCACACTAACAGCATAAGATATGAAAGCCATCGTAAACGGCCTCAAATAAGCCACCTCTCGGAATAATCGCTTCATTTCATGTGTGAAAAAAAGTCGCTCAATTCCGAATTTACTTACCGACGCACTACTAATTTATAAGGTTTATTTATGAGTTTTGCATTCGATGATAAAGGAAAAGGAGCAGCCCAAGCCTATTGGAATGCTCTATCACGGTTGAAAGAAGTCTGGATGGATGTCTTCGGTACGGAACTGTACATCGAGCAAGGTAAAGCCAAAGATGCGTTCCATCTTCACGTAACTGGAGCTGCAAGCGGGCAAGAACCACGTCAAAAGTGCCGTCATCGCGCCATTTTCGGAACCGGTCGTACACCGTCGATCAAGGACCATATCGCTCGGGTAAATCACGCCATTTAGCGCCAGAGCACAGCACCCAGAAAATACCATTGAGCATTTTTCTGTCATCTCGCTTGGGTCTGCCCATAGTTTGAGGAGGCGACACGATATCTTCAATCAATGCCCATCCGTCATCAGAGATTTCGTAACGTCCGATCTTTTTTGCCCCTATGCTGCCTTTGCATAGGTAAAGTTAGCAGATAAGACTTTTCGTACAAAACCTAATCAGTCGGTCACCCATACGAAGTGGTCTCTCGTCAACTCGCGTTCCCCGCTCCAACGGTAGGCGCACAGTTTGCCCCCGCCAGTATTCTGCGTATTGTCAGCAGCAATGCTGTAATCCAGACAAGCAATGTAGCGGTTGAGAGGCTTAGGCTCGCCAGTCAGCCAATAATGGCCGATAAATAAAGGCTTATCCCCACTATAGCCCGGTAAGATATCTTCCGGCACCGGGTCATAGGGAATCGACTCAATCTCGTCAGTCGGTACCATCGCCAGGTCGCGGTAGTTTCGACACTCCAATTCCCACCATCGAGTTCGAATATGATGGCGGGCGTTGCCGTCTTTATCGAAGAATTTTGCCCCGACCGGTAGCGGAATTTCCAATCCTTTGACCGCTGTTTCCAACGCATCATAGGCCGCCGTGTCATTTCGACATAACTCGGGCCAGGCAGCTTTCAGGATGCGCTGCTGCGTATCTGTATAGTCATTCAGGACTTCTAACGACAACGGATGCCAGCAGGCATGAATAACCCGCAGCCCCTCAAGCTCTAGATACAATGGCAATGTACGAAACCAATTGATCATATCGCAGTGTTGCCTGGAATCTTCACCAACCTGGTCGAGAAATGCCTGATGTTGGTTGCGGTTTTTCTCACTGTGGGCTCGAAGGAAAACACCGGGTGTTTCGGGATTTTCTGTCGCCCAGGCCACAGCATTGAATTCGTGATTGCCCATCACTGCCATAGCCCGACCTGCCTCGACCATTGTCCGGGCGATATTAACAGTTTCCATTTGCTCTGGCCCACGATCGATAAAGTCACCCAGAAAGATGACTTGCCGTTCGGGGTGCTGCCATACGCCATTTCGTTCTGTGTAACCCAGCCGGGTTAGCAGGTGCTTGAGCGGGGTAGCGTAGCCATGGATGTCACCGATAATATCGTACATATTGCTCCTGCTTGACTTCTCATGTGTTCAAGTCCATCGCAGACGACGTTTTGATTGTCGATCTGCAATGAGACCGAGCTGGGCAAATAGCGGTCACCCAATAGCCAGTTGATGCGCTTAATTATGCTATTGCCAGAGATAGATCATTTCCCCTTGGCGATAGCCGCCATCACGATATGATCTGGCAACAGTTTTCCAGACACCCTTTTAAGCATGAGAATGATAAATTGCGTTATTACTGCGATAAACACAGTATGAAGCCTGTCATCGTGCAATAGTGACGTGCCTGTGAACTTTTACACCTTGGCTTGGATTATTTGTTAATTATGCCACATATTTTTTTGAATCCTCGCTTGTCATGTCATGAACCACATCATATACATAAATATCACGTTATGCGGGACTGCTTTCGCGCCTCGCTCATCCTGAATAACACACGCCATTGCAGGCGGCCCAGCAGAATGAACAATCACTGATGCTTAACCAACGCGCACTTTCGTACCTAAATGAAGTGGTCCGCCGTGGTTCGCTACGACGTGCAGCAGCACATATTAATGTGGATCCTTCGGCAATTAGCCGCCAGCTAAAAACCTTAGAAGAGGAGCTGGGGGTTCTTGTGTGCGAACGCCACGGAAGCGGTATGCGAGCTACCGAAGCGGGAAAGCTGTTGATTAAGCATTACCATGCACAGCGCCTGTCTGAAGAAGCAGTGCTTTCTCAGCTTATGGCGATTCAGGAAATGGTCCAAGGCGAGGTGCGTATTGCTGTGGGAGAAGGCTTTATTTCCGATTTAATCGCCGCGCCTTTGGAGTCGTTTATGTCGCGTTTTTCCGGCATCAATGTGGAGATCCGTATGGCGGGCGTTAACGAGGCCATGACGCTGGTGAAAGAAATGGAGGTGGACCTTGCGTTACTGTATGCCCCTCCGTTCGACCCTCAGATTCATTGCCATGTGGAAACACGCCAGCCATTAGATTTGATAGTGCCGCCAGGGCATGCGCTAAGCATTCTGTCTCGCCCGGCTAGCTTAGGCGATATTGAGCAGTGGCCTTTGGCGTTAATGGATAATCCGTTTGGGATGCGCCAGATGGTCAATATGGTGGCGCACCAGGAACGCCGTTACCTGGATGCGCGTTTGCATACCAACTCGGTAGCGGTGCTGAAAAATTTTGTACGATCGGGCATTGGCGTCACTTTCATGCCCGAACTTACTGTGGCTGATGAAATTCATCGTGGTGAGATAGTGGCCCTACCTATGGCTTACCCGATAATGAGCAGTGCTAGGGCACAGATTGTAAGTTTAGAAGGCCGCCAACTGACAGTTGCTGCGACGACCTGCGTGGAGCATTTACGCACCGGCATGCGTTTTTTCTCTGCCGATGCGCCCAGGCTGTGTTAACCAATCTGCCTACGCCAGCGATTTTCAATGGTGTCAAGTTCGGCTTGACCATAACACGCGGCACTATGCCCGCCGTAGTGAGCCCATAACTGATCGCCAAAATCAAAGTGCCACCATTCGCTGGGTAGATTGGTGAAGCCTTGCCGATGCATTGCATGGTAAAGCAAGCGGCGATTATCTCTCACACGCTGCTGGGTTTGAGTAAGCTCGCTGAATTGCTCAAAGTGGTTCGTATGTGAGGCAGCAACCGCTTCATCAAACAGCGTACCCATATCCAGCGGTATGCCATCAACATTGCATAGAGTGACATCCACGGCGCCTCCCGTTAGATGGGGGCTGGGAGCACGTGGGTCTCGGCTGGGAAGCGAAACGAACTCACGGGTACGAGTGAGCAATTCCTCTTCTGTGGCTTTGGGGTAGCGGTGCTTAATCGCGTCGTACAGTGTGTCAAACAGGTATTGCTGGACCCGCCATGGCCGCCAGCCATCTAACACTAATAGTTTAATCCCTTCCGGTAGACTCCTCGCCGCCGCCAGCAAAGCAAGGTAAACACCTTCACGTACAAAACACTCAGGAATAGCGCCAGGAATACCCAAGCGCTGATATGCGGGGAAGACCATGATGGGTGCTGGCGCTAAACTTATGGGCAACAGGCGTTCTTGACACTCTTGAATAGCAATGCGGCTAACGGTTGGCCACTCTGGCGGGGGCAAGCTGGGTATAGACGCTAAGGCCGTCTTTGCTGAGGTTGCGGAAATAGTGGGCATCTTCATTATCCAAGGGCTTGGGGCAGCAGTAGCGTTAGTGATGGGAAGAAAATCAGCAGCAGTAGTACCGCAATAGCGGTGAGTACAAACGGCCAAATGGTTTTAAACAGCGAGACTATTTCGATGCGACTCACCGCCGCAGCTACAAAAACGCAGGCGCCCATGGGCGGTGTGATCAGTGCGATGGTGATATTGAGCGTTATAATCACCCCCAAATGCACAGGGTCGATACCTGCCATCATGGCCACCGGCGCAAAGATCGGCGTAAGCAGCATCAGCGCGGAAACCTCTTCCATAAACATGCCCGTCATGAAAGTAATCGCGCTGAGCAGCAATAGAATGATTACCGGGCTATCGGTATAAGGGGCCAGTAAGGTGACAAATTGCTGAGGCACTTGAGCATAGGAAAGCAACCAACTAATGGTGGCCGAGGCCGCCATAATCAAAAAAATGGCGGAGGTTAAACGCGTGGTGTCTTTAAGGGCTTGCCAGCATTGAGGGAGCTTTAACCCACCTAATACAACGCCGCACAGGGCTACGTATAGCGCAGTGAGTGCGCCAGATTCAGTCGGCGTCACCACGCCCAGCACAATGCCCGCGACAATAATCACTGGTGCAATTAACGCCGGCAGCGCCACGATGGTGGCAATAAATAAGGCTTTTGCGCTGGGTAGCTGGCCGCTTTTAGGCATACGTTTTTTCCAGGCGTACCACGCGTTCATGCCCATAAACGCCGTGCCTAACAGCAAGCCAGGAATGACCCCCGCCAAGAACAGGTCACCTACTGAGGTATTAGTTAAAGAGGCGTACAAAATCATGAAGATGCTGGGGGGAATAATCGGGCCGATAAGCGAGCTACCGGCCGTTAGCCCAGCAGCAAACGCGCGGGAGTAGCCCTCTTTTTCCATGGCGGGCACCAACAGAGAGCCAAGCGCGGAGGTATCCGCCACGGCAGAGCCGTTAACGCCTGCAAAAAAGACGCTGGAAACCACGTTCACATGACCCATCCCACCGCGCA
Source organism: Halomonas sp. LS-001 (assembly GCF_052983955.1). Classification (NCBI taxonomy): domain Bacteria; kingdom Pseudomonadati; phylum Pseudomonadota; class Gammaproteobacteria; order Oceanospirillales; family Halomonadaceae; genus Halomonas; species Halomonas sp. LS-001. The sequence goes on along the minus strand of NZ_CM129816.1, from coordinate 710,979 downwards.
TATGCCCTACCAGTAAGCGCGCCAGGCCCATTAGACGTTCGGTAAGGCCGCTCACGTTCATTAGGTTACCGGCAAGAATAAACAATGGTATCGCCATCAGAGAGAAAGCGTTAATTCCGCCAAAAAACTGTTGTGGCATCATGCGCGGAATCATTGAGAGGTCAACAAACATAAAACCAACCACAGCGGTGGTTAGCAGCGCAATAAAGAGCGGTAAACCGAGCAATACATGAACGAGAAATACGCCAAGCATGGTAACAATCATTAGGGGCGCTCCTCGTTATGCTCTTTTGGTGGGCTTTGTTCAGTGAGCACTGGCAGCGGGGCTGGGCCGTGCCAAAAAACGTGCCATGCCAGCAAGGTAAATCCGATGGGCATAGACATGAGTGGAATGGTTCGGCTAATGCCTAAGCCAGACGTGGTGAACATACCCACCGACTGCGCATAGTGGTAACTCACCCAGGCACCACCAACGGCAAGTCCAAGTGTAAGCAGCCATTGGTAGATGTTCAGCAGTCGCGCCAGTGGCGCTGGTAGTAGACGTTCAATAAGCGCCACACGCATGTGGCTGCCTTCTACCCATACAGCCCCTGCTGCTATCAATACCGTGCCAATGATTAAAAACCGTGAGAGCTCATCGGTCCATATCGGGGCTCCGCCAACGAAATAGCGCATAAATACGCCATAAAGAATGATGCCTAGATTGGACAACAAGAGGGCAGCACCCACTGTAAGGGAAAGCGGGCGAGTGATCGCCAGCATGCGATTTTGAAGCGCGTGCATGAGAGTCTTATCCGCAAGGTAAATAGGCGATGAGAAGGGTCGGTATGTACCGACCCTTTTAACGTGATGATCGTAACTCAGAGCTTAAGACGTAGCGTATAGCCGTTAGTTAAGCAGCTCGCTCATGCCTGCATCTTCCAGCGCCGTTTCAATCCACTGGTGTTCAATACCACGGTCGCTGAGCCACTCAAGATAAGCGGGTTGGCCAATCTCTCTAAAGGCAGTCAGGTCCTCTTCAGAGGGGCGAATCACTTCCATACCCTGCTCTTCCAGATAGGCAATGCGCTCTTCTACTTGAGATTCGTTATGCTCACGCGCCTGCTGGTTCGCTTCTGCGACCGCTTCCATAAAAGCGTTGCGGGTCTCTTCTTCCCAGCTCTCTATCATCTGGCCGTTGCCAACCAGGAACTGGTTGGAGTACTGGATGTTGGCAAGCGTTAGGTAATCCTGCACTTCATGAAGACTGCCCAAAATAATGTACATGGGTGGGTTCATTTGCCCATCAGCTACCCCGGTGCGTAGCGCCATATAGACTTCGGTCCAGGGAATGGGCGTACCGGATGCACCAAACGCTTCATAAAGGGCAACTTGGCTTGGGTCCATCGCCCTGAAGCGTAAGCCTTCAAAGTCGTCAGGGTGGGTAATGGGCTGTTTGTTGTTGGTAAAGGCCAGGAAACCGCCCTCTTCAACCACCGCCAACATTTCAATGCCTGAGCGTTCTTTCACTACATTCTCAACGTCTTGCCAGTAGCTTCCTTCATCAAAGAAGCGGCGAGCTGCATCGAAGTCATCGAATAAAAACGGAATGGCACTCACAAAAATTTCGTCTGCGATGGGCGACACGCCTGCAAAGGAAGCCACGTTTAGCATGGGCGAACTCATGGTTTGCTCCATACGCTCTTGCTCTTCCCCCAACATACTGTTGGGGTAAAGCTTAAGCTGAATCTCACCGTCGGTTTTTTCTTCTACTAAATTTTTTAAGTTTTCTGCAAATACATGCACCGCGTTTTTATCCGGGTCTGGTGCGCCGTTATAACCTAGATTGATGGTGGTTTGTGCCATGGCTTGGCTAGCCATTAAGACGCTACCGGTTAGACATGCTGCAGCCAGTGCTTTAATCGAAACGCGGGGGAAATTAGGTGTTGTCATCATGATCTCCTGTGTCCTCTTTAACGCCATGAATTGATTGGCGTTATGCTTAATTGGATTACTTTTTTTATGTAATGCATGCTTCTGGGCCAAGTTGCACTGGTTATTGAAAACTACCAAGCGCCTTATTTTTCGGCTTCATTAGCAGCCTAGAGGTTGCTGTGTTGACAATACAATACTCAATGCGTTGCTTTTAATGCAACACCTTATACCATCAGTTCAAACCATGGGAGCCGCTTTCAGTTAAAAAGAGCTTTTCAAGGCCTGAATCTGGAATTATCGGTGAAAACCCAAACTTGGCCTGAGCACGACTGTGGTAGGGCTTGTTCAATCACCACTCAAGCAGCTAATCTGACTTAACTCAAGCCAAGTTTTTCTCAAGATAAAGGGTCTTTTTTTAGGCAAGAGTCAGTACAAAAGAGAGCGTTCACCAACCCTTAATAAGGCGTCTATTCACAACAACGCTCTCCTCTCACTATAAGCACACTCCATCAATGAGAGAAATAGCGCTATGCAACGTTCATATATCCACCGCCCCATCCTCATCGCTACTCTTCTGGTTAGCGCTGTCGCTTACGGTAGCGAGTATTCACCATCGTATGAAGCATGCATGCAGAAAGCGGTTAGCACCCTCGATATAGTCACCTGTATATCTAACGAATATGAGCGTCAGGATCAGCGGCTCAATAACAATTACCAGCAGCTTCGTAGCCAGTTGAGCAGTGAACGGCGCGAACAGTTACTTACCGCCCAACGCGCATGGATTACCTACAAGGAAGCCAATTGCAGTTTCTATGCTGACCCGGAAGGGGGAACAATGGCACGCATCAACGCCAATTCATGCTTGCTCAGCGAAACCACCAAACGAGCAGATGAGTTGGAAAACCTAATGCATCCCTAAAGCTCCATCGAACAGTCCTCATTACAGCCATGACAATAAATTAATGCTTATAAGCCAGCTGTACTGAAGCGATAACTAGATCATCAAATAAAGAGACTGCACCAAGCACGAGGTAGGTATCCGAATAGATCAAGAACTCGCTGATATTGAGCTGAAGCTATCAGAGCTTGAGAAAGAAAAGGCTGCCCTTCTTTCCCGGAAGCGTGAGCTGCAACATTTTGCGCATCAGCCCACAGTACCGCAGCTAACTCCCGATCAAAAAGTCGAGCTGTTCGGGAAGCTTTTTCGTGGCAGGCAGGATATCTATGCGATTCGCTGGCAGAATTCCAGTGGCCGCTCCGGCTATGCCGTCGCCTGTGAAAATGAATGGGCCCCAGGACTCTGTCAGAAACCCAAGATCAAGTGCGGGGAATGTCCTCACCGACAATTCAAACCCCTGGACTTTAGTGCAGTATACGACCATCTTTCGGGCAAGCAGGTGGTTGGCCTTTACCCTTTACTACCGGATAGCTCCTGCTATCTGTTGGCAGTCGATTTTGATAAAGAGAACTGGAAAGCAGATGTCCGTGCGCTAGCGCACGCTTGTCGTGATGAAGATATTCCTTGTCTTGTTGAGATTTCTCGGTCTGGAGCGGGCGCCCACCTGTGGATATTCTTTTCGGAAGCTGTTCCGGCTTGGTCAGCGAGGACGTTGGGGTTCAAGTTGCTGGATAAAGCCATGGACCACCATCCGAGCTTGTCCTTCAATTCCTATGACCGGTTATTCCCTAATCAGGACACGATACCTGCTGGTGGATTTGGCAATTTGATTGCCCTTCCGCTCCAATACCGGGCGCGCAATCGCGGATGTACAGTGTTCGTCGACGATGACTTGATTCCTTATCCGGATCAATGGGCATTGCTCAGTCGACAAGAGTCTCTTTCACCGGCTCAGCTCGCAGAAAAAGTTGGCAGGAAGCCTGATGCCAATGCGACTGCAGACGTTCCATTGCCTTGGGAGCAAGCGCTACCCGTTGAGACAGAGAAAATAACTGGATGCCCTGCCAATGTGACACTCTTACTGGCCAATCACCTTTATGTGAAGTTGTCAGACATACCGGGGACACTGGCTGCTCGAATTAAGCGCATGGCGAGCTTTTCCAATCCCGTCTTTTTCAAAACACAGGCACTTCGCTTCTCAACGCATGGCATTCCTCGCTACATATCCTGTGCCCGAATCGAGCAAGGTTATCTCTCGGTACCAAGAGGCTGTTTTGATGAACTCCAAGCATTGTTGCTGGGTCAGGGCATCACGGTAGACATCGATGACCGCAGACTACCCGGCCAGGTTCTAAATGACATCAGTCTGAAAGCAACGCTACGTGATGATCAGAATAAGGCTGTGGAGACACTTGCCGACCACGATACCGGAATAATTCATGCGCCGACCGCTTTCGGTAAAACCGTAACGGCAATTGGCCTTATAGCCAAGCGACAGGTCAACACATTGATCCTCACTCACAGTCGCCAGTTATTAGGACAATGGAAGGAGCGCCTAGAAACCTTTATTGAGGGCGCCTCCGTGGGTGTGATAAGCGGTGGGAAAAAGAAACCTACCGGCCAGATCGACGTTGCCACCTACCAGAGTCTGATCAATAAGAAAGACAATACGGTATCCGACCTGGTTAAAGAATATGGGCAAATCATCATTGATGAATGCCACCATATCTCAGCCCCCCGCTACGAGATGCTTCTTAACGAAGTCAGCGCTCGCTATGTCGTCGGCCTGACTGCAACGCCTGACCGCCAGGATGGGCACCAAAAGATCATGTTGATGGTTGCAGGGCCCGTTCGACACAAAGTTCGGGCGGAACACAGCGCCCAGTTTGTTCAGCGTGTCATCGTTCGGGAGCGTCATGAAATTCCACCTACCGATATCTGTCAGTCTCGTGAACGCCCCCATATAGCCTCAGTTTACCGTTGGCTTGCACAGAACAATGCCCGGAATCAGGACATTACTCAGGATGTAGCAAGCTGTGTACGCAACCAAGCAAACTGTCTTATCCTGACAGAACGACGCGAGCACGCTGAGACACTGGCAGCACTGCTGGCCGCTGAAGCCATATCGTCAGTTGTGTTGCGTGGGGGAATGCGCGTCAGAGAACGTCATGCGGCGGAAGCGCAGTTACATAAGGCTCAGGTTATCGTTGCAACTGGTAAATACATCGGAGAAGGGTTTGACTTGCCTCGTTTAGACACGCTGTTTTTAGCTCTGCCCATCGCCTGGAAGGGAACGCTGTCACAATACGCTGGCAGGATTCATAGAGCAGTTGAAGGCAAGCAAGAAGTTACTGTCTATGACTACTTGGATAGTGGACTGCCAATGCTTGAACGCATGTACCGAAAACGCGAGAAAGGCTACAAAGCCATGGGATATCAGTTTACCGCTTCAGGGCAAAACAAGCTGCTTTAGAAGACGTTGAGGGCAAAGTTAGGCCCAGGACAACTACTCAAGCGATGCCTTGGTGACTGCATCAAATTGCTCAAGCTTGATGTCGAAGACCACGAGGTGCCAATACTCCATCAGATTCCGCTCATCCATAGATCACATCTATCGTGAGGCTTGGCCTTATCTAGCAGAAGTGACCACTACAAACCGCGAGTTGTTTCATGGAACACAAGGACTTCGACAGCTATGGCTTTAAAAGTGACACATGTTCCGACCAAGTTATCATTCTGCACTAACAAGGTAGTGAAAGGAGCCTACCCGTATGTAGGGAACCCGCAGCATTTGAACTGATGCTCGATAGCACCATCGAAAGGTATATGAAAGAAGGCTTGGCTTTCGCCACTTACCGTGCAAGCTACCCCGTACGGAGAATCACCTATTACCACGCAATTCCCAATCAGCGGTCTGGAAGAAGCCATCATGCCATTACGTGAAGCATGTAATTGGTAGATTCGATATAAGGGCTGCGTTGCGATCATTAATAAGTAATCGGTGGAAAAGTTTCCGTCCAGAGCCACTGTGCGATGCAGATTGGCGAGTCACTCCCTCCAGAGAAACTCGCCCTCTTCCTTGCGGTTGAGAACATAAGTTAAAACGCGAAAATTAGGTTTTGTATCGAGTAGGAAGGGGAGTTGCCTCCCCTGTCCTCTCACACCACCGGGCATACGGTTCCGTACCACGGCGGTTCATGAAGAACGGTTAAGCCACCTTACCGTATCGTGTACCGAGATCAGCCCTTGGTTGTTGAACCACTTTCTCGGCAGAGCCTGATTCATATGCGAGGCACCGGCGTTCCACCACGGACCTCGTCCGTTGCCCGCCGATTTCCAAGCACGGTACGCATCCAGTCCTAGCCCTCGGAGTTTCCGCCGTCGGGTCGTCAGGCGCTTCCATTGCCGCCAGATCAGACCCCGTAAGCGGCGGCGTATCCATTGATCCATCGCTTCCAAGGGGCGTTTCACATCAACAAGGCTGAAGTAGTTGGCCCATCCTCGTAGGACTGGCCCCAACCCTTCGATTACCCGTTGGATGTGACGCCCCCTCCCACACTTCAGGATCTCGCGGACACGCTGCATTAGGCGCTGCAAGCTGGCTTTGACCAGCGTCAGCTTCGGCCGCTTGTGCCGGGTCAGCGTGTAGCCCAGATAGCCGCGTTTCCATGGTCGATCCACCGTACTTTTCGTGCGATTGACCGTCAGCCGAAGTGAGCTCTCGAGATACTCACTCAAGCTGTCCATGACGCGCTCGCCTGCCCGTCGACTTTTGACGTACACCTGGACGTCATCAGCGTAGCGGCAGAAGCGATGGCCTCGGCGTTCCAGTTCCTTGTCCACGTCATTCAGCAGGATGTTCGCCATGAGTGGGCTGAGTGGCCCACCTTGGGGCGTCCCCAGCCGTCGTGGCATGGGCAAGCCGTCCTGGAGCATGCCCGCTTCCAGATAGCGACGAATCAGGCGCAGCACGCGTTTATCGTCCACGCGCCGCGCGACTCGTGCCATCAGCAGGTCGTGGTTGACTCGGTCGAAGAAGGCTTCCAGATCAAGGTCGACTACCCAGCGGTGGCCGGCGGTGACATGGGCCTTCATGGCTGAGACGGCCTGCTTGGCGCTGCGTTTGGGGCGGTAGCCGTAACTCGACGCGGAGAACGTCGGATCGAAGATCGGCGTCAGCACCTGAAGCAGCGCCTGCTGGATCAGCCGGTCGGTAACCGTAGGAATACCGAGCTGTCGCGTCCCACCTTTCGGTTTGGGAATCTCGACGGCTCGGATCGGGCTAGGGTGGTACTCTCCAGCCAACAGCCGCTCGCGCAGCGTTGGCCAGTACTGCTTTAGGTGGCCCGCTAACTGATGCACCGTCATGCCGTCGACACCCGGCGCGCCTTTGTTAGCCACCACTTTACGGTAAGCTCGTTGCATGTTGCCCGGGTCAACGACCCGTTCCATGAGCGAGGCTGACTCCGCTTTCGTCCACGATAGCGACGCCGGGCTCGTCTCGACGCTCACCGGCTGTGACTCGGGGTACTGCCCCTGCCCCTCTGGGTGAGTGACGGTATTAGCGTCGGTTTCTGTCTTCATGATCGATCCTCGAGACGTTATCGCCTACTCGCGGTTCTTCATGTTCGGCACTTGGTGCCGCGGTGAACCGGCACTTACTATGGCCTCTGCTGACATCTAGTGGCCCATCCCGTCGCCTCTCGGCGCCGGTAGCTCCGTGGCAGACCACCAGACCTCCCAGGGTAAGACGCGCGACCTTCCCGCTTATGCCTGTCGGATATACGTCATGGCGTTCCGTGCAAGTACTGGGCTTTGGTGATTCGTGCCACCTCACCCCGCCATGCCGCCTCGTATCCGCTTCCTGTTCGTCAGGCCAGCGTTTTTCCTCGGGCTGCCTTCAGATTCCCCCTCGCGAGAGACACCCTTGCCGTCGGCTAGCACTTCCCCTTGCCGGGCGTGCAGGGGACTTTCACCCCCAAGTCATCCCGAGGCACCACCCTCGGGAACAGCGCCAGTCAAGGCGCTGCGCGCCATGCCTGGCGCACACGAAAAATTGGCTCGCAAGCAACGACCGATGCACGCCACGCATACCATCGCCTTAAAGCTACTTGCCAGCTTTTCATAGCGTGTGGCGATGCGGCGACATTCTTTAAGCCAGCTAAAGCAGCGTTCTATCACATTACGTTGCCGATATTTGGGTTTATCGAACCGCCTAGGTAGCCCAGGCCGGGTTCTTCGGTGCATGTTGCGCTGAGCAATCACGGATTTCATGCCGTGCCTGTCGCAATAATGATGCAGCTCACCGCTGTCATATCCTTTATCAGCCACCATATAGCGACTACGTTTGCGAGGACGTCCGATGCTACCTGGTAAATAGATGCTCTCTAATGTCGCTACGAAGTGCTGAGAATCTGCTTCTTGACCAGGAGACAGTGTGAACGCCAGTGGCCAGCCATAACGATCACACACCAAATGAATTTTGGTTGTTAAACCGCCGCGGCTACGGCCGAGCGCGTAGTCTAGCGGTTCTTTTGAGCCCCCTTTTTACCGCCTCCAGCGGCAGCGCGTGCGGCTCGCACGGAAGTGGCATCGATCATCCACGTGTCTAGGTCCATAAGCCCATCTTCACGTTACTTGAGCTGCAAGCGAGAAAGTACCGCTTCAAAGGTGCCGTCATCACGCCACTTGCGGAACCGATCATAGACCGTCGACCAAGGACCATATCGCTCGGGTAAATCACGCCATTTGGCACCAGAGCAAAGTATCCAGAAGATACCATTGAGCATTTTCCGGTCATTCCGCCTGGGTCTGCCCATGGTTTGAGGGGGTGCCACGATATCTTCGATCTGTGCCCAGCCGTCATCAGAGATCTCGTAACGTCCGACCATTCTTTTCCCCTATGCTGCTTTTGCATAGACAAAATTAGCAGATAAGGCTTTTCGTACAAAACCTAAATCTTGGTCCTGAGTGTTCGTGAATAATCTTTAAATTTCCGCCACATTCGTGCTGAAAGTCATGCGCAATATTGCTCTCTGAACTGAACTTTAGCGGGGATGTCCGTAAACGTCCGCCCACCATCGCTGACGTATTATCAGGTGAGGTTTTGCCAGTTTTGCGGTAAGAGATCGTGGAGTTGTCTGGCTTTTTGGTCGACAGCCGCTCTAACACATCACTCAGGTAAGCGTAAGGTTCATGACCGTTCAGCTTGGCAGACTGGATCATGATGGATCTCGGTACGCGGTAACTCAGGGGGCAATGGTGCGCGCCTGGGCGTCTTCTTTGTTGCTGGCGGCGTGTCGGGGATGGCCATATCTTCCAACTCGGCCTCAATGGCCGCGAAGTCGGCATCTACTACCTCGTCCAGCAAACTGATTTGCAGGACATTGCTTACGTAAGATACCGACATTGATGCGACTAAAAATCGAGTCAAGTGGCGCAATCAAAATAGTTACAAAAAATTTCATTTTATTACCTTGCTAAAAGGCAAAAATCGGAAACGGCCCCTCTTATCAAATTCATATCGAGCTAAATGTGAACAATCTTTGCATTTGCTAGGAGCACGCAAAAACGCTCTTTCATCTCAAACAGACACAGCATGTATCGATATATTGAAAATCAATACTATACATCAGGGGTAACCGATATGCTGGAATTAAAACCAAACCAAGTGCTTCTTTTAGCATTAAACGAAACAGCTATTAAAGGCGTTCATGAAAACCATATTGAGTATGATGAATCAAAAATTAGCAATCCTGCTGTTAAAAAGCTTATCACCTATATCGCATCAACTGTTAATCACATTATTGAAGAAATCTACGATGCTATCATCAGTCACGAATATATTATATTTGGCAAAAATAACATGCATGAAAGATCAGGTGCCATCTTTTTTATTGATTCACAAGAAAGATCTAAAAACATCGAAAACATCGAAAACATCATCAAAGAATCTCAAAATTTAATAGCTTATATTATTCAGAGTCTTCTTCCACACCAAGATTTATGGCAGGACCAACCAACATCATTAATTTTAGATCAGGACATACTGGATTCCATTACTATACGCCAAGAAGAGTTTCTTAAAAAATGGAACAAAGCGAAAATACATGATGGTTTTAGCTTATTCAAAAGCATAGACTCAGACCCTTTTTTGATTATTAACAGCGATTTCATCGCCCCTACTCAAGCCAAATCGGAGTCAATGAAGGTCGAGTTATCTGGCATTGTTGATGGTTTTTCATATAGCCAAAATGAAGCGCATATAAAAACACTTGAAGAACAAAAAATACTCAAAATAAAAATCATTCACCCTGAGCATTTTACAACGTTAATCGAAGCCGCTTACGGGAAAAAAGCTTTAAAAATGACAGCTACACAACTAAAAGATACTGATAATAAAAAATCTACTTACACATTAAGTAGCGTCATAATAGACGAAAAACCATTAAGCTTCGAAAACTTTGAACTAAAACCCAGTTAAGATAACAAAAGGCCTACTCACGCGAAGTGGGCCTTTTATCAATCACCACTACGTATTCAAAAAACCAACCAAAAACTACTCACATCTATTATAAAGTAAATACTGAAATATACCTACTGATAGAACAGCGACAGCCAATTCTTGACTATTGCGTATAATTCCTGACGGTAGCCTATTTATTTTCAGCGCTGCATATTGCTGCCTGTGATTTAGCACGCCCGCTGTTATTATTGGGAAAGGATCAATTTGGAAACCACTATCAAGGTTTTCTGGCTGTAATCCATAATTTTTCAGTGTCTGCTCTAGTAACTTAGGTGCATTTCTAGATATACATTCAACATCTTTTATTGATACGCCAAAAAGCCGCACTACTCCCATAAAAAAGTGCACATGCTGCTCATCACTCATCAACAATTGCCGATTTTTGCTAACAATGAACGCCAGTTCGCAAACACTAACATTATTATCTTCTGCTATTTCATCACTGAAGTTTATTTTTTCTACATGCTCGATAAAACGCCGCCAAGCCTTTTCTCCTAACTGACGCAACAAAATATTAGGATACTCCGCACCACTTACCCAAGCATTGCTTTCATTTTTTAACTTAAACCGCATATGTGATTCCGCTTCTCCAATCACTTTAGCAATAATGCTTACTTCGCCAGGACTTATGTTAACTCGCTGACCTGCACGCTCATAACTCATTCCAAGCCCGACAAATCGCAGAACTTTACAAAGCGACATAAACGTTACACGATCATATTGAATCGAGATATCCACTTTTTCAAGAACAGGAGCTTTGATTTTGGCTAAAGCCCGAGTGTTTAGCACACCGTCGATCTGTCTTGCCCGCTGATGATGAACCGGCGTTAATTTATCCGCCCAATCGGTTAACAAATGACTATAATTCAACTGTCCAATACGCGGATGACGATGCCCCATTAATCGAGACATCGCCATACCACTCCGTCGTGATACAGAACTGTTCTCACCCAGCACGTGTTGACGTATCGAGTGAAAATCTAGATCACCTATTATCGACTGTGTAAGCGATGTTTCTATACCTAATAATGCTGGTGCCAGTGTGTTATAAAACGCGTGGCGACAATGATGTAGCGTCATCCCTGTGCTAGAAGTCGCTTGCCGCAGTAACTGAATCAACATCGGGCTTACCTGTGCAGCCCAGTGCACGAGTTTGATTTGGGTATCGTACAGTTCACACAATAAAGGGCGTCTTGAATCGTTACCCGCCATCGATTGAAAACGACTTAGCACTCGATCGATGAGACTCTCTTCGGCTGGATCTAACACAAAAAGTAGTGGTACTGCACGGCGGCTTGCTTGGCTTTTGAGTTTGCGCTGCGCGTTATCACGCACCAACACCCAACGACATGCCTGATGCTCGCACCAGTCATTGCGCTGTAGCCCGATCGCCTCTTGAGCACGCAATCCAAAACGATATGCCAGTAACAGCACAAATCCTAACAATAGGTACTTCTCGTCGTGTTGATTTTTCCATTTCGCCTGTAAAGCAAGCTGGCACGCGAGATACTCGCTCTGTATTAACATTCCTGGGCGGACACTGCGTCGGTCGTCCTCAATGGACAACTCTTGCCAATCGGGGCTTGCTACCCCCAATGTTTCTACCCACGCATGAAAATCGCGTAATCGATGACTGAAATACTGCACGTCCTGAGATGCCAGCTCGATGAACGTAAGCATGTTGGCGTAAAGAGCCGTGAGTCCCTCTTCGTCAAAGTCAAGCAGATCCGCTTGATACCCTATTTCGGAAAATGCCGTTTTTAGCGCTGAGAAGTACCGCACTAATGAGCTGGACGCATAGCCATCACGCTTACCGGCTTTGCCTCGCCGCATAAGAAAGCTTATCCACCGCACTAATAGCAAAACGCCGCTACTGACGTGGCCTTCGTAGCTGTTCGCTAGCTTATCAAGCTGCAATCCCCCCTGACGCGCCTGACGCTTTGTATACGTTTTCAGAATGTCTTGAGCATTTTCATAAAGCTGCTGCGCGTTGCGCTGCTGCTCCGTTTTGTCGAGATGGTGCCAACGCGATATTTTCTGGGGTGATGGATTGAGCTCAACGTTGCCGCTGCCGCCACCGGTTGGGAACGCTAGCCTGACGCCATCCCGTATCCGCAGCTCATCGTAAAGCGGCAAGCTTGTCGACAGAACGCGGCCCGCTAACATACCGGCCACCATGCCCGGCAGTGTCAGAAGATTGGCTTGCTCTATCAACTCTCCCAAGCGAGTAAACACGGTTTGAAGGCTTACTTCCTGTAGGCTCGGCAAATACGCTTTCAAAGCCTCGGGAGGAGGCGTGATATTGAAGGGTAGCGAGACGTGGTTGAGATCGACATCCTTTTGAATTTGCTTTCCGGCGGCTAATAAAGATGCCGTCTTGTAGCTAATCCGGTGACGCTGAACGGGTGCCAGGTAATTATCCATTTCCAGGCTTTCGCTATACTCGAGCAAATAGTCCTGCTGGTGCTGAATGAGTCGGTAATTACGCCCTCTTGCTACATCAAGCAGCATGCGCTGGTAACTAATGCGTTTTTCCAGACACAACAACAGCGCGCCGACACTCAATGCCCCCACCTTGGAAAAATGCGCTTTTAGCACGGTCGAGCGAATATGGTCCGCCCAAATCGACACCGCAGGCAACAAATTAAGAGCTTTGGGTGCCTTGCTAGATACGTGTGACTTTTCAGCAGATGCCTCCGCCACACGCTTGCTGATCGCGTGCTGGTGTCGACTGTCTTCTTCTTTTAAGCAGCGCAATAGCACTGACAACCGAAGCGACGCATACGTATGTATCACAGAAGTACTTCGGTGCAGCATGCGATGAACCAACGCATCAATATCTTCTTGCGTCAGCTCGCGCCATTCTTTTCGCCCTCTATAGATCGCGATATCCGCTTCGGCTGCGTGACGTTCGCGAACCATCGTTTGGCGTCTTTCATGTTCTCGTTGACACTGACCAAACCGACGGCTCACCAGTGCCTTTTGATACTGCTTTTCCCTGGTAGTGCCAAGTGGTGGTATCACTGAAGATAACACCAAAGGCAAGGTGGGTGGATAAAAACCCAACTCATCAAAGGCGGTGTTCACAGCACCGGTATAGCTGTGCGCATCATCTGTCCAGCAACGTGACGAAAAATCACCATAGGTTGCCACACTGCGCTCCGCATGCCCCATCCACCCATCAACCACTTCTGCGGGTACCTTCAAATAACGCAGCTGTTGGGCATAGCGATGGCGAAACACATTGCCAGGAAGGGGCCACTGGAATAAAGGGGTGCCAGGCAAGTCCGTGCTCGACATGGAATGCCATGCCAGGGCTTCATCCAACAAGAAAAACAGCGGCAGCGACGCTGAATTGCCATTCTCAAGCACTTGTTTTATTGCGTCAGCCAGTACGGCGTTGACTGCTTTGAGCGCGTCACACAGCCAATATAAATGCGCCACGTAACTTTGCAGCAGCTCAGTAGCACCGTCGGGTAATGGGACTACCCGACTGCTTCTTCGCCCCTGGTCAATTTTATCGTTCAGATACAAACAGCGTTCTGTCAGATTAAAATGCTGAAGCGACTCAAACGGATCTTTAAGAAAGCGCCCCCCTGTCGCAGCGTATAGCCCCATCACACAATATTGGGCAAGGACGTTGTGGTAGTGAATCAAATCCCCAGGGTCCCCAGCGGCGCTGGCCTCTACCGCTTTTCTTGCACCCATGATGTCTTGACGCAATACCGTCGTGATGGGTGACAGACGGCTACCGATGAGATTCACCGCAGGGGAAAAAGGGGTTGTAGCCACGAGCGATAAAGACAGCCCCGATTCGATTGTGTTGATATCCCAGGTTGCATAACTGCAGGCCCCTGGCAGTCCTGCATTCGGGTGCGCCGTTAAAAGACGCGATAAATGAGGGTCATGCGCCTTATCAAAAACGGCTTGTCCCCACACCTGGGCTAACTTCGCACTGGTGACTCGAGGGAAATGCTGTTGAGCCTGCCTCGAGAACCACTTTTCCAACGATAAGGTGCCTTTCCACATACCCTCTAGGGAGACAATCTCACCTGTTTGTTCGCCAGCGACCCGCTGGAGAATCGAAGTTATGTGTTGTGGTAGCTTGACAGCAAGCACTTCGTTTAGCGGATGAATATGATCGAGCGCTTCTTGACCAGGCTGCCATGCATTCACACGCCGAGGCGATTTCCGTGCTATCGAAGAAAAATCCCGCGCCAATGTCCATTCATTGCCAGGGACATCATCAATCTTGAACTGGGAAGCAAAATACAAAGAACGCGAAAAACGAACCGACAACCAGACCATGGCAGTGCCGAACGACTCGTCTACCTCCGTCGAGAATAAACACTGCTCTATCCATTCAAACAGTTTTTCCTGCTCGGGCGGCAATAGCTTTTCCCAGCTCCATGGCAAAAAATGGGAGGCCTCCGCAGTTTGCACAAAATAGCTTCGGCTAGCTAATCGCTGCTCCGCATCGCTATCCGAGGGCACTACATTAGCGACATAGACCCCTTCTTCTTCGGGATCTGGCTCTTCGCTACTGTCTTGTCGATACGCATAAAACTGGTACTGGGTATCTTCATCCTCATCGTTTTGATGCACCACCGGCACAGCAGGCGGCAAAAACCGTTCAATATGCAATATAGAGGTCGTTACCTCGTGATTAATGGGGGTAACGTGGTGGCGGGCGATATGGGTAATGGCATTGAAAAACCGGCTATAAGCCTTGTCATCCGGATAATCCTGGCGTACTTCATCAGCTGCGAAGATAATCGCATCGTTAACACGCTCAAGCGTGAGATCATGGTCTCCAACAAAACTGCGGCACCGTTTTAATAGCGTATCTATCGCATGCCATTTTTCGTCGTGAGGCCCCAGTGTAATAGAGCGCGCTACACCACTGATATTGCGATCGGCAATACACTTTTGATGAACGATGCGTTGTGCTGCGTGAACGAAAAGCCATAACCGCAATAGGCGGCGCAAGAACAAGAGCTCATCGTGGGAGGCTGGAGCCTGCGGGTTGGTGATCAGTGTAATCAGGAACGTTTTATTTTTTACGCCCCCATCCTGAAATTGACGCCGGTTTTGATCTACGGATCCGATATGGGGCACTTGTGAATAGTCGCGTGAAATATCTGGCGATGCATTGAAATGATCAACAAACCGCTGCAGCTCATCCACTATCGGGTCACCGGCCCAAAGCGAGAGAATCTCGACAGACTCAGGATGAGAGCACTCCCGAACCAGGTTGGCGATCGCATCATTGCGGGGACTTAACCCAAGGGCGTAGTAAGCGACCTGCAGAATATCGAGCAGTCCTTTCTCATGTGCCCAAACACACAGTTGGCGGTAGCGCTCTCCCAAGCTAAGGATCACGTTTTCCAGTAGATCACTGCTCTGATTTCCCTCGACTTCTTCCCTCATTGATATCCTTATTGGGTCATAAATCTGCCATCGACCGCAATGAACATATCATGAGATATTGAAATCAAACTACCAGTAACTGTTGATGTTTTTTCTGCGTAGAAACTTTGGTGACTGCAATATAGTCAACTCGCTGGCTGGTAACCTTGTTGGTAGATGCGATCTACTACAAATCCGATATTCCCTGGACAATCAACTGCCAGGGAGCTGCTCAGAAGTACCAAGAGAATCCAACACTTACTTCTTCAGAGTAGTTGTCGCTTTCAATACCAAGGCGTGCATCAAGGCCTTTACCTAACGCCATACGGTGCTGCAGATGCCAAAGCGTGTGGCGACCAGCCTCTCCCCGTAACGCATCAACATGGGTAGCCTGCAACAGAGTTCGATGACCAGAAGCCCAGTCGCTCAGCACCCCCATTTGTACGGCGGGCGCTAGAGGGCCTGACTGATAACGCTCTGTGCGCAACTGACCACCGACCATGCCAAACGGTAAATGGCGACCCAAACGGTGTGATTTTCCAGCCAACAGCGTAGCCTGCCCTTCCAGGCAGTTCTTGCAGCCAAGCTTTGAACGTTCAATGCCGCCAGAGGCGTGCCACGCCATACTCGGTAGCGCTGGCAACGGTACGCTGCGAGCATGCAGGTTGGTGATATGGAACAGCGATAAGCGACGCAGACGAGCCGTATTATCGGTTATGGCAAATTCAGTTCGTCCAATTTCCAGCGCTGCGTTAGGCATCCGGGTGGTATTGCTATCCAGAAGGTCATACTGAAGAGGCCTCAGTGTTAGGCGTGCCGCTCCTCCTGACTCGCTATTATGTACACTTTCCAAACGCACAAGTGCCGGAGGTGCCGCCTCGTGTAAAGGCGTCACCTCAGAGGGCAACATCGATTGACTACCCGCCGGCAGTGCCAGGCGAGCTTGAAGTAAACGGCGCTCGAACTCGATCAGATCAGGCTCGTCGCCGGTCTCTTTCAAGAATGCTATATGGCTTAATAGTGTCTCTAACACTATCGCCTGGCTTGTCTGAGGCAGTCGACCCAACACAGCAGCATCAAGATCTAGCTGTTCCATGGTCGGCCAAATGCTCTGAAGAACCTGCTGCTCTTCAAGCGTAAGTGATTGGTAACGCCACTCAGTTTGCAAGCGACGGGAAGGCACATGCTCGGTATCTTTGAGCAGCGGCTGACCATCGATACTCGCCCCGCTAATAGCGCGTATCAAGGTTTCAGGTGCCACCCAAGGCGCATACCCTGGGGTTAAGTCCTCCTCTACCACCAACTCAAGGGTACGAGCGATTCGTGAAGCGCAGTTCTGAGTAAAAAAAAGATAATCAAAGTCCTGTCCGATAACTTCGAATAAATGAGCGATAAGTAGCTCACGCTTTACAGGTGTCAGGTTAAGCCGGTAGTGCCAAAGATCGCGCATTTCGCGCTCTGAGTAGACAGTATTATTATGATAGAAAGATGCATGAGAGTAGCGTGCTTCGTATCCTCCCAAGACCCCTTTGGCCATATAAGTCACAAGCCCTTCACCGTCAGGCACTTCAGCGCCAAAATTAAGGCTGGTGTCGAGAAGTCGGGACATCGGCACACCGGAGATGTCTTTATCTTTCTGCTCAAGATGAAGCATCAAGTGCCCAAAGAAAGAAGCAGGGTTGCCGAGATAGCCCGAGGCAAACATTAGGCCTACTTCTGAGCTACCATGCTGTGCTTGCCATGCTTCCCAATCAGGGCATACTGCCTCAGGCCAGTGCTCGCCCGTCATTTGGGATAACCAAATTGCCCGGGCAGGAAAGAGACAACTTGCATGCAGTTCATCTTCCTGAGGATGCTCACGCAGTGCCGCAATCGTCGCTGCGAGCTCTGCCTCTGGATTGAACGGGCCATCCTCTGACAGAAAAAAGGCATCATCCAGAACAGCGCTTCGCGGCTGACTGAACATACCATTCCGGTCAAAATGCAGTAGCGAACGCCATTGCGGATGATTGAAAAGCGCGGGGTCAGCGGCCTGGGTAGCCCCTGTTTGCAGGCACAGGCATGCTGAAAGCGCCATCAAAAGGCGTCGCATAGAAAAAACATCCTTGCTTGTTGTACAGAGAACGAAAGGGACAATAATCGCGGAGCCGAGTTACTCTCCTCGACTCCGCAGGCAGGCCTACTTAACTAGCGGAGCAGTTAACGGCAGCCTGATTTAAACTGTTATAGAACTCAAAGGCTTTATCGGCATGCGCCTGTTCAGCGTAACCTGTGGTAGCAGTCGTCGCTTGCAGGTTAGTACGCAACTGGCTGACCACACCTTGCTGTGCATCAGCACCACAGTTCATCAGACCAAGCGCAGCGGCTAAGTGCTCGCCTTCGCCCATCGCCGTTTCCATCGTCAACTGGTCATAAGTAGCATCAATAAACTGAGCTACCTTGACTTCTTTGCTGCTGCAGGTGTCAGGTGAAATGGTGGCGGATGTCACTGCGGTAGTACCAGAATCCCAGATAATGTTGGAAATTGCAGCAGCAGTGGTATTGTCATCAAAAATAGACGCACCAATACCACAATGCTGCCATGGATTGATGTCAGCGCTTTGAGTGTTTGCAACCGCTGTAGTGCTACCTAAAACAAACAGGCAACCTGTTAACGTCGCTGCAGACAGTGAGAAAAAATTCATGCTTTCAGTTCCCTTTTTTTAGTGATACGGCCTTATTTGAGTACTCCACCAGGAGGGCCGGCGTCTCCCAATGACGCGAAAAAGCATTGAATGTTGTTAGAAAAACGAATGCTCCATTGTTCGAGCTATCGGCATTTCAAACCAAACATAATTTATATAAACTATACCTTATCTATAGTAAGTAATTAAGTATTATTAAGTTGAATTGATTAATCACTCCTTCCAATGTTAGGCAATGGTTACGATCCATATCAAAAGCCGGGTACGTCACACCTTCGACACCTTCACCGCCGTCCCCGTGGCCACCAGGAAAAGCATTGATTTGCCACCGCCTGATATTTCGCTGTAATCAAGATCAATCCCGATGACGGCGTTGGCGCCCATCTGAGCTGCCTCTTCGCGCAACTCATCAAGGCATGCCACGCGCGCGTCACGAAGCGCATTTTGTGATGACTTATTACGGCCACCAAAGAAGTCACGAACACCGGCAAACATATCCTTGAGGATATTCATGCCAAAAACACATTCGGCTGACACGATATCGATATGCTCTGTGACTTGGTAACCTTCCAGATGTGATGAAGTCGTCAGGATAATTTGCTGGGGCATAAGTGGCTCACCATATGTTGGGTCAATTGTTGTCAGCACGAGGACTGGCTGACGCCATCAACCTAATATGCAGCGGCTATCACCCGATAGCAATATGGCCTTCCCGAGCAATTGTTTCGATCTCGCCATAGCATAGAAGACGCTTTGGAAAAGACCTGTAAGCGTCAGCCGCGGCTCATACACAATTCAGGACAAGCCTTGACGATGAAGAAGAGCATTAACAGCAAGAGGAGCAATCAATGCATCACCTGGCCCGGGATATTCTTCACTGTCATCGCGTTGCGGTATACGGCACGCTGAAAAAAGGCCGCCGTAACCACCACTGGCTGGAAGGTGCGCATTTGTTGGGCCGCGACCGACTCTCTGCCATTACGCTTTATGATCTAGGCCCCTACCCAGGCGCCAAAGCCTTAGGGTCTGGTGGCGCTGTGGTAGAGGTCTATTCCATCAATGCCGATCAACTTGCCCTGCTCGATCAGCTTGAAGGCTACGCCATGGCAGCGCCGAGCGAAGGTCTCTATCATCGCGCTGTTTTTACAACGCGCCACGGTGATGCCTGGTGCTATCTGTATAACCCGGAGGTGGACGAAAGCAGGCGGGTAAAAGATGGCGAGTGGTGAAAAAACGGATAACATTGCCTGGCGTCTGGCGATCTTCGGCAGTTTGGTATCCTCAGGAACCCATGCATGATGTTCAAGCTCCCCTTTAAGCTCACGATACTCGTCATTGCTGCTGCCGCGGCCAGCGTTCTATGGCAGCAGACAACATTGTCGCTGCTGGCGTTAACCCGGATTGACCCACTTCCTGAAACCTATTCCCTGATCAACGAAGAGCGCTATGCCGAAGCGGCTGATTACCTGGGCTTTTTCATGGCGTATGACTACGTGGGTAATAACCCTGAGGCTCAGACCCTTTATCAGCAGATTGAAGATCAGCGCGGCCATTGGCGTTATCAGCTCGATAAGCTTAGCGAAGGCGTACTGCAAGGCAGCAGTGATGAAACTATCGGACAAGTCGCCAGCGTTGCCACAGACTTTATGGTGATTGGTGATCTGCGCGACATAGCCAATCAGGGGCTCAATCTGGCACAGGGTCAGGACGTCGATGACGTATTGTTGGCTCTCGCCTCGCTGGGGGTGTTGGCGACGACGGCCCAGGTCGTGAGCGGCCTGGGCACGGCTGCCTCAGGAGGGGTAGCTGCGCCCGCCGTGGCGGGAACGACGATAGCAAAGAGCAGCCTGATCACCCTCAAGGCAGCACGGCGGTTAGGCAAATTGCCTGCTTGGCTCGGCAAGGCGGTGGTGAAGGCGGCTAGGCAAGCACAAAAGACGAAAAGCCTGGGGCAATTGGGCACCCTGCTGGGTGACATCAACGTACTGGCCAAAACGCGTGGCGGCATGGATTTGCTCGCCAGTACACGCAATGCCGCCGAACTAAGCCGAGTCGCACGCTTTGCTGATACGTTCGGCAGCCAGAGCGCCACGCTTTATCGCGTGGGCGGCAACGTCGCCGTTGAGGTTGGCCAACATGCTGGCGCATTGGGCAAGGAGACAGTTCTACTGGCCGCGACGTTTGGTCAAAGAGGCCTGAGCGTGCTGGACAAAACGGGCGCACTGACGTTTACCAAGTTTATCAGCCGTGGCAGCAAGATGGTGTACAAGGGGGATCTGCTCACTTTAATCGCCAGGTTGCTACTGGCACTGCCCGCCTGGCTGCTCTATGGAATAATTGCCTTTGCCACCTGGCTTTGGGCACCCCGGCGGTTGATCACCGCACTACGCCGTCGATGCCTGGCACCCTCAACATCAGCAAGCCAAGCACGAGAACCTAGTCCGCAGCGCTGATGTGTTCAGCACTTTCCAGCCTAAGCATGCGTCCGTCTTCACGGGAATAGGTGAAGTCGCCTACCACTCGCACCTTTTTGCCCACATACGGGGCGATAAGCACGTGAGGAGCAATTTCCACCCGGTTCAGGTCCTCGTCTTCAATCCAGTAATGCAGCGGATTATCGAACGACCGCACTTGCCCCTGAGTCGCCACAACGTTACCGTCATGGGCGCTGCCATTATTTGCCAGCACGGCCAGAGTGACTTCCCGAGGGGCCGGGTCGCTGCACCCAGCCAGCAGCGCCAGAATCATTCCAGCTGCCAGTAACCGCCAGAAGGCCGCTGCGCTTGGCTTGCTCATCATCTGATTTCTCCCCGTCATGCTTTCCCGATTCTACCAGGCCAGAAATCAACCCGGCTGAGTTCGCCAGGGTTTGCCTTGGCAAGTCGCGAAGTTTTTACAACTCGCCAAACAGCCACGACATGGCAAACGGTTGGGGGAAGGTTCGGCGCGTTTGGGTTGGTTGGTAACGGTCATGGCAACTTCTCTCTATTATGAAATATTTTGAATTCTAATAACTGTGCATCAAGTAGCGCGGTTTGCCTACCTTGATGATGACGTTTTTTTACAGCGCTTTAGGCTTGAGCAGAACGCGCTGACCACCTTTCGCGGCCGTGTTCCAGCCAGGAAAGCAACACCGGAATCACCAGCAGCACCAGAAAGGTCGAGCCGCCAAGCCCGAAGGCAATCGAGGTCGCCATCGGAATCAAAAACTGTGCCTGCAGCGAGGTTTCAAATAACAGCGGCAACAGCCCGCCAATGGTCGTCAGTGACGTCAGCAGCACCGCCCTGACGCGCTGAACCACGGCTTCGTTCAGAGCCGCATTGATTTCCAGGCCTTTGGCCCGCTGCTGGCGATAAAAGCTGACCAGAATAATGGCGTTATTGACCACGATGCCCGAGAGCCCGAACAGGCCGAAAAGCGAGAGGATGGTTAAATCAATGCCCAACGCCCAGTGGCCCAGCAAGGCCCCCACCAGCGAAAACGGGATAATCGCCATCACAATCAACGGTAGAGTCCAGGAGGCAAATACCCAGGTCAGCACGCCGTACATCAGGCCCAGGCCAATCACCAGTCCGGTGCGCATATCAGCCAGGGTTTCACGCTGGTCCGCCGCACGGCCTTCAAAACTGGCTTGCAGAAAATACTCACGCTCCAGCTGGGGAATCAGCTCAGCAGAAAGGCTATCCAACACTTGCTCAGCGGATGTGGCCTGGCTATTGATCTCTGCGGTGACTTCCACGGCAAGCTGGCCTTCCGCATGTCGCAGGGTTTCAAACCCCTGACGATGAGAAAAATCCACCACCTGGGAAAGCGGCACCTGACGCCCATCCGCCAGCGTTATCGCCAGCTGTGACAGCGTCGACAACCGTTCCCTTTGATACCTTGGCAACTGCACCCGAACTTCAATTTCTTCGGCGCCCGCCTGATGAATCTGCACGATCTGGCCATCAAACGCCCTGCGTAACTGACGCCCCAGGTCCTCGGTGGTCAACCCCAGCGCTTCACCGTAAGCGTTTACCTGATAGATCAGCTGTTCGCGACCCCAGGGCATATCATCTTCCGTACTGAGCACACCGGGCAACCCCGCCATTGCCTGGCTCAGACGATCAGCGGCGTCTCTCAGACCCAGCGCATCATCGCCAGTCAGGCGGACGTTGACATCTTTACCCGGCGGGCCAGCGACACGCTCAGTGATGTTCAGGCTATCCAGCCCGGCAGGTGTCTGAATGCGCTCACGCCAGGCGCTGATAAAGGCCGCGTTACGCACGTCACGCACATCCGGAGAAATCATCTCGACCATCAGCGAGCCTACTCCATCCCCCGTGCGGGCAGCAGCCCCGCCGGATTGCGTGGCCCCATAGTGCGCCACTGCAACACGCACCAGGCCACCTCCCATGGCCTCGTCGGTGTCTGTCAGGGTAGTTTGCAGGTGATCCACAAAGGTTGTGACGTCAGACTCTTCAGTGCCTGCCACAAAACTCGCATTCGCGTAGATAATGCTGGATTCCGGCGAGGGGAAAAAGTTGAACCCCATCCGCCCACCGGCTAGCAGCCCAGCCGTCACCAGGGCAACCGCCAACGCTGCTGTCAGGGTGACACCGCGGTAGCGCAGCGTCAGCCGCGAAAAGCGCCGGAAAGGGCCTTCGCGGAAACGGTCGAAACGCGCTTCAAAGCCAGCGCGAAGTTTGCCGATACCGCGTACCCTGCGCGACGTTTTAGTGTGCGGCAGAAAAGCATTGC
Source organism: Halomonas sp. LS-001 (assembly GCF_052983955.1). Classification (NCBI taxonomy): domain Bacteria; kingdom Pseudomonadati; phylum Pseudomonadota; class Gammaproteobacteria; order Oceanospirillales; family Halomonadaceae; genus Halomonas; species Halomonas sp. LS-001. The sequence goes on along the minus strand of NZ_CM129816.1, from coordinate 687,808 downwards.
GCAAATGGGCAGGCAGCACGATAAAACATTCCAGCAACGAGGCAATCAGCACACAAATCATGATGACCGGAATATCCCCCAGGATATTGCCAATGATGCCCCCCACCATCAATAACGGCATAAAAGCCGCCACTGTGGTCAGCGATGATGCCACAACCGGCCATAGCATTCGTCGTGCAGCGCCAGCCGAGGCCAGCCGTGGGTCTTCTCCCATGCGGTAGTGGGCATCCGCGTCCTCGCCCACCACAATGGCATCATCAACAATCACCCCAAGCGCCATGATCAGCGCAAACAGGGAAAGCATGTTGATCGAACCGCCAATCAGCCAGAACACGCCTAACGACGCCATAAAGGCAGTGGGAATGCCTACCGCGACCCAGAACGCCACCTGGGCCGGCAGGAAGAAATACAGCAGCACCACCACCAACAGCAGGCCGCCAACACCATTGACCAGCAGCAACGAGATACGCTCGTCAATCAGCTGCCAGGATTCATCAAAGACTTCCAGTTCGACGCCCGGAGGCAAGGTCGGACGCACGTCTGCCAGCCAGGCTTCCAGGGTTTTGGCGGCCTGCAGCGAATCGCCGCTTTCCGCCCGCTGAAGAATCAATTCAGACGCCGGTTGACCGCGATAACTCAGCTCGACCTGGCCATCACGCGGCTCCTGTCGAATGATCGCAATATCCCCCAGGCGCAGCTGCAGGCGGTCGCTGCTCAGCACATTAAGGTCTTCAAACCCCAGCACATCCCGGCGCTGCTCAAGCGAGCGCAGTTCGCGGGTGCTGTCCTGCTGGCCCAGCAACCCGGCGGGCAAATCACGCGACATGCCCTGCACTCGGCTGGCAATGTCACCCAGCGATATTCCCAGGGTCTGCAGGCGCTCCATCGGCACTTCAATGCTGATCTGCTGAGCAGGCAGGCCGTTGATCTGGACACGGTCAATGCCGGTCATCAGCAGTTCATCTTCAAAGCGGCGGGTAATCTGACGCAGTTCCTGGGGGGCAAAATCACCATGTACCAACAGACGGGCCACCGGCTCATAGCGTGCCACACGAGACACTTCCGGGGCTTCAGCATCGGCAGGCAGGTTGGTGAAGGTATCCACCTGCTGACGCACATCGTCCAGCACCAGTATCGGGTCACTGCCTTCATCAAACTCAAGGGTGATACTGGAGATTCCCTGTGCCGAGGTAGACGTCATGCGCTTGAGGCTATCCAGGCTGCGCAGCCGCTGCTCCAGCGGGTTGGTAATACCCTGCTCAATGTCCTCAGCCGAGGCACCGCTCCAGACGACGCGAACGTTGACAATATCCAGCGCGAAAGTAGGGAAAAACTGGATATTCATGCGCGCAATACCCAGTGCGCCGCCCAGCAGCATAACCAGCATGACAAGGTTGGCGGCCACCTTGTGATGGACAAAAAAGCCAATCAGGCCATTACGCTGGGTCATTGGCTGACCTCGTTGTCGGCCGGTGGATTGGTGATTTCAACCTGCAGCCCGTCAACCGCGTTGGGTAGATGAGTCGCCATCACCTGATCGCCGTCGTTCAGCGTTTCCGCCCGCACCAGCAGCCAGCGCTCGCCTTCTTGCTGGCGAACTTCACCCAGCCGCTCGATACGTAAGCGTTCCAAACGATTATCGCGATTAATCCGATAGATCAGATCAGCACCGTGCAGGGCGGAATAGGGCACGGCGAGAACATCGTCTACGGCGGGGCGAGACAGCCGGAGCGTCACCATGGCCCCCGGGCGCAGCTCACCAGCTTCAAGCGCAAAAATCGCTTCAATGCCCGAGGGATCGCTTTCGCCCGCCAGGCGGTCAAGCCTGAAACGCTGATTGCCGGTTTCGTCTACTGCCATTAATGCCTTACCCGCGGCTAGCTGAGTTTCCATTTCCTGCTGGTAACGCGCGGGCAAACGGGCACGGATCTCAAGCCCTTCTGCTGGGTACAAGGATAACAAGGCGGCCTGTGCGGATACTTCATCACCCGGGGCCACCTGTACGCGCGTTACCCGACCCGCAAAAGGCGCCTGAAACCGCCCGCGCTGCAAGTCACGCTGAGCATTATCAAGTACCACTTGAGCACGGGCCAGACGCGCCTCCAGGCTGGCCAGCCGCGACGGAAATTCGGCAATTGCGCTTTCCCGGCTGGAAACATTCAGCTGGGCCCGGGCCACCGCATCCCGCGCGGTATCAACATCGGCCTGAGAGGTCAGATTGCGCCCTGCCAGCGAGCGGCTACGTTCAAGTTGCCGATTGGCACTGGCCAGAATGTCGCGCTCTTGCGTTAACACCCGGCGGTTGTTCTCATGGCGTATCCGCTCGTTTTCCAGCTGAGCGTCCAGGTCGGCCACCTCCGCCTCGGCCTGACGAACCGGTGACATCAGGTCGCGCTCATCAAGAGTGAGCAGTAGGTCGCCCTCTGCCACTTGCTGGCCATCGCTGACCGGGCGGGTCGCCACTCGAGCCGCAATAGGCGCTACCAGATGCACCATATCCGGTGCGACCACTTCGCCATACAACGGCAGTAGCGGAACATGTTCGCCAAGGGAAACCGCCAATGCCTCGACCGGCCAGCTGCGTTCCTGAGCCTCAACAGGAACCGGCTCAGGACGGGTCAGGCGCAGCGCCATAAAGCCAGCAACACCAAGGGCAAGAATCAATACGGGGATTAAGCGTTTAAGCATAAGGATATCTATGTATAGAATAAGGCAGCCCCATCTTAACGCATGCCAGCGTTGTAGGTCCTTATCTCGTGTGGAAAGTTCTATCATACAACCTGCGTCATACCCGCCCAGTCCAACAGGTGCCTCATGAATCAACGCCCCAACCATCGTGTACTGTTCCGGTTACTTCGCCTGTTGCGCCCTTATCGCTGGCGGCTGGTGCTGGCCGGGCTGGCGTTGTTGCTGGCTTCCGGCAGCGTGCTGGCACTTGGCAACGGGTTACGTCTGGTGATTGATAACGGTTTTCTTGCTGAAGACTCACAGGCACTGGCAAAAACCCTCGGCCTGATGCTTGGCGTAGTCAGCCTTCTGGCCATGGCGTCGGCGCTACGTTATTACCAGGTTTCCTGGATTGGTGAGCGCCTGGCTGCGGATCTGCGACAACAGGTATTCGACCACCTGCTGACGCTGGAACCGAGCTTTTTTGAAAGCGCCAGCCAAGGCCGCGCAGCAGGCGAAATTGCCTCGCGCCTGACCGCCGACACCAGCGTACTGCAAAGCCTGTTTGGCTCCTCCATCTCACTGGCGTTGCGTAATCTGGTGATGCTGACAGGGGCGGTGGTGCTGATGCTGATCACCCAGCCCTGGCTTTCCGCCATGGTGCTGATTGGCATTCCCACCACCCTGCTGCCGATTGTCTGGTATGGGCGCCGAGTGCGGCGGCTGTCGCGTGCCAGCCAGGACCGTGTGGCCGAACTTGGCCGCTATGCGGAAGAAGCGCTGCGCGGCCTTCAGACACTTCAGGCGTTTTCCCATGAAGCGCAGGATAAACGCCATTATGGCCAACGCGTCGAACAGGCCTTTGGCAGCGCTGTCGCGCGAACTCGCCAGCGCGCCTGGCTGACCGGGGTTGCGCTGCTGGTGGTGTTCAGCGCCGTGGGGTTAATGCTCTGGCAAGGTGGCCAGGCGGTGTTGGCTGGCACCTTGAGCCCTGGTGAGCTGTCTGCCTTTATCTTCTACGCCCTGCTAGCGGCCGGTGCCGTGGCGACGCTGGCGGAAGTCGCGGGGGATGTGCAGCGCGCGGCCGGTGCTGCCGAACGGCTGTTGGAACTGTTAGATACCCAGCCAACCATTCAGTCTCCCGCCCAGCCACAACCGCTGCCAAGCCCAGTGCGTGGTGATATCGCGTTAACCGCGGTTTGCTTCACCTACCCGGGGCGCACGGCACCGGCGCTAAACGGTCTGGATCTGACGATTCGGGCGGGGGAACGCCTGGCCGTCGTGGGGCCATCCGGGGCAGGCAAAAGCACCTTACTGGGGTTGTTGTTGCGTTTTTATGATCCGGGTGCGGGTGCAATCACCCTCGACGGTGTGGATATCCGAAAGCTTGACCTGGCCAGCCTGCGCAACACCATGGGCGTGGTCGCCCAGTCGCCTGTCTTGTTCAGCGGCTCGGTGGCCGACAACCTGCGCTATGGCGACCCCTCGGCCAGCATTGAGGCGTTGCGCGACGCGGCCCGTAACGCCAACGCACTGGATTTTATTGATGCGATGCCTGAGGGCTTTGATACACCGCTTGGCCCCGGCGGTATCCAGCTCTCCGGCGGCCAGCGCCAGCGTCTGGCAATTGCCCGAGCGCTGCTCAAAGACCCCGCCGTTTTGCTGCTGGATGAGGCCACCAGTGCGCTGGATGCCGAAAGCGAGCGTCTGGTTCAGCGCGCCCTCGACCGCTTGATGCAAGGGCGCACCAGCATTGTGATTGCCCACCGCCTGGCCACGGTGGTCAACGCTGACCGCTTGCTAGTGCTTCAGGAAGGGCGTCTGGTGTCCTCAGGCACTCACACTGAGCTGCTCGCAAGTAATGCACTTTATCGCCACCTGGCAGCGCTGCAGTTTGGTGCCGAAGCCTCGGAAACAACACTCGCTGAGACCTGACGGCCAAAAAATCAAACTTAATCACTACAAACTACCCACCAGCGTATAATTTACGTACAATATTTGTATCGTTTTCTTTTTCCTTCAGGAGCCATGCATGCTAACCCTGCACAATGTTCATAAAGTGTTCAGCACGCCGCAGGGGCAATTGACGGTACTGAATGGCATTGACCTTGAACTGGGTGAAGGTGAAAGCCTGGCATTGATGGGCGAGTCGGGCAGTGGCAAATCCACCCTGCTACATCTGGCGGCAGGGCTGGATGTGCCGGACCAGGGCACCATCAGTATTGCCGGGCGACCACTTTCCGAGCTTAACGAGACAGCGCGGGCAGAGTTACGCTGCCATCAGCTGGGGCTGGTGTTTCAGCAGTTTCATCTGGTGCCGAGCCTGAATGTTATCGACAATCTACGCTTACAGGCCCGGCTGGCCCAGCGCGAATCATCAGAGTGGACCGCGCACCTGATCGAACGCCTGGGGCTTGGCGGAAAGGAAAACGTTTACCCCGAACAGCTTTCCGGTGGCCAACAGCAACGCCTGGCCATTGGCCGCGCGCTTGCCGTGCGCCCTCGCCTGCTGCTCGCCGATGAGCCTACCGGCAACCTCGACGAACACAGCGCGGATACTGTGCTTGCACTACTGCTGGATCTGGTGGCCGAAACCCGCTGTGCCCTGTTGATGGTGACGCACAGTGCCCGGGTCGCGGCACCCCTTGACCGGCAACTGCGTCTGCAACGCGGTCACCTGCAGAGTAAACCGGCATGATCTGGCGCGTGCTACTCACCCTGCTGGGCCATTACCGTCGCCATCCTGGCCAGTTGGCCATGCTGCTGCTGGGTCTGTGGGTCGCCAGCGCCCTGTGGAGCAGTGTGCAGGCGGTGAACGCAACGGCCAAGGACAGTTACGCCCGTGCCAATGCGCTGTTCAGCGCCGACGTTGACCAGCTCACCCGCCGTGATGGCGCACCCCTGACCCGTGAAGACTACCTCACCCTGCGGCGGGCAGGCCTACCCGTATCCCCCCTTCTGGAAGGTCAACTGTCCGTTGGCGAGCAGCGTCTAACCGTCATCGGCATGGATGCGTTCAGCCTGCCCAGCGACAACCTGCTGGGTGAAAGCAGCGTCGATAATTCACTGACGGCCTTTCTGAGCCCACCCTGGCAAACCCGGCTGGCACCCGACACCTTAACGGCCTTTGGGCTTTCTTCCACACAAGCCACAGGGGCACAACCTGCGTTGAAGGATGGACGCAGGCTGCCGCCACTGGCGTTAAACCCGGACTTACCGCCGGATACCCTGGTGATGGATATTGCCGCAGCCGCGCAGCTGTTGGGCAGTGGCAGACAGATAAGCCAGCTGATCACTCCACCAGAGGCTCTGGTCAGCGCCCCGGACGGTTACCGCTTGACCCGGGCAGCGGCCATTGCATCCCCAGGCCAGCTGACTGACAGCTTTCATCTTAATCTCACGGCGCTGGCGCTACTGTCTCTTGTCGTGGGGCTGTTTATTGTCCAGGCGGCACTGGGCCTGGCCATGGAGCAGCGCATGGCTACGCTGCGCACGCTGCGGGCACTGGGTGTTCCCGCCAAAGTTCTGGTGACGGCGATTGGCTTGGAGTTATTGCTGCTGGGGATGCTGGGCGCAGGGCTAGGGCTGGTCAGCGGCCTGTGGCTGGCTGGTCTGCTACTGCCTGATGTTGCGGCAACGCTGGCATCGCTTTATCAGGCCGATGTCAATCGCCACCTGGCGCTACCCTGGCATTACTGGCTTGGCAGTATCGGCGTAACGCTGGGCGGTTTGTTGCTGGCAGGAAGCAGCACCCTGTGGCGGGCGGCACGCCTTAACATTCTGGCCCTCGGCCAATCTCAGGCCTGGCGACAAAGCTATCAGCGCCAGCTAAAGCACATGCGACAGGCCAGCCTGGTAGTGGCGTTACTGGCGGCGGGTTTGTTGGTATGGCTCGGTCTTCAGCCACCGGGGGAAGGCCTTCTCGGCAGCTTTGCGCTGGTCGCGACACTGCTGTTACTCAGCGCCCTGACCTTGCCTCCGCTGCTCAACGGCCTGTTGCACCTTGCGCAGAAAGGCCTGGCCAAACGCCCGCTGGCGCACTGGGCGGTGGCAGATTGTCAGCTACAGCTGCCGCGGTTATCGCTGGCCATGATGGCACTGCTGATTGCCCTGGCCACCAACCTGGGGGTAAGCAGTATGGTCGGCGGGTTTCGCCTGACCTTTCTGGATTGGCTGGACCAGCGTCTGGCCGCTCCGCTTTACGTTAACGCCTCGCCAGCAACGCTTGCTCCTCTGCTTGATTGGCTGGAGGCTCACCCCGAGGTGGCAACCACCTTGCCCACGGCAAACGGAAATGCCCTGCTGACGCAGCACAACGCCCAGGCAGGACAGGCACGTGAAGTGGCACTTTTTGGCATCGCGCCAGCCCCCTTTCTTACCGCCCAATGGCCGCTGCTGGAAAGTGCTGACGGGCAGGCCAACGCCTGGGCCGCTTTTTCTTCCGGCAGCGTATTTATCAACGAGCAACTAGCTGTATCTGCACAACTGGCACCGGGCGATCGGGTGTCACTGGAAGGTCCATACGGGCTGGTCGATACCACCATCGCGGCGATTTATCCGGATTACGGCAACCCCAGTGGTCAACTGCTGATGCCAACAGCACGGTTACTTAGCGAGTTTGACGGTGAACTGGCGTCTATTGGCCTTGCCACCCGTGAAACGACCGACTCAGCGGCCTTTCGAGAGGCTCTGACTGAACGCTTTGACCTGAGCCCACAAGCCATTATCGACCAGCAATCCGTCAAACAGCTGGCCACCCGGATATTCGAGCGCACTTTTAGCATCACCCGCGCGCTGAATGTATTGACGCTGGGCGTAGCCGCGCTGGCACTGCTGGCCACCTTGCTGGCTCAGGCCCGCGAGCGCCAACGGCAGGTGGCACCGCTATGGGCCATGGGGGTTAACCGGCGCACCCTGGCCTGGATTCCCCTGTATCAACTCGGCGGCATGGCGCTGTTAACCGCCATGGTGGCCATGCCACTTGGCATCGCCATCACCTGGGTGCTGGTCGCCAAAATCAACGTCGCCGCCTTTGGCTGGCAGCTGCCGTTAACCCTGTTTCCCTGGAGCTTTGTCATCACCCTGGCAACCGCCGTGGGGGTTGCCTTGCTGGCCGCAGCGCTACCAGCCATCAAACTATGGCGCACCTCACCCCGCGCCGTTCTTAACGAGGCAGGCGCATGACATCGCTTTATCGAAGGCTATTATTCACAGCCGCTGGCATGGTGCTATTATCCGGCTGTCAGGAGCCTCAGGACAGCAGCGCACCGCAAGGGTTTGCCGGCCTTGGCGCCGATGCCCAGAACTATGCCGAGGCCAGCGCCACGACGCCGCTGACTTTCCCCGCTGACCACGGCCCTCATCCGGATTACCGGATTGAATGGTGGTATCTCACGGCAAATCTTGAGGATGAACAGGGAACGCCGCTGGGCCTGCAGTGGACGCTCTTTCGTCAGGCGCTGATGCCTCCCGAGGAACGCCCCGACCCTGCCCCCTGGGCAATCGATCAGGTCTGGATGGCGCATATGGGGATATCCCAGGGTGCTACCCACGTCGCTGCCGAACGCTTTGCGCGCAGCCACAGCGCCTTTGACGACGGCCAAGCAGGAGTTGTAGCGGCACCCTTTGAGGCCTGGATTGACGACTGGACATTGCATACCCCGGCGAATCGCTCGCCCGCTGACAACTTCACTACCTTTGAGTTGAAGGCTTATCAGGGCGAAGGTGAACAGCGCAGCGGGTATCACCTGCATCTGCAGGCTGAGGGCCCGCTAGTGCTCCATGGGGAAAACGGTTTCAACGCCAAAACGGTGCAGGGCCAGGGGTCTCATTACTACAGTCAGCCATTTTTACGCATTACCGGGCAGGTCACTCTGGCGGGAGAAACGCGGAATGTCAGCGGGCAGGGCTGGCTGGACCGCGAATGGAGCAGCCAGCTGCTATCCGCCGAACAAAGCGGTTGGGACTGGTTTTCGCTGCACCTCAACGATGGCCGCAAGCTGATGGCCTACCAGCTAAGAGGTGGCGGTGAGCAAGGCGGTGACTATACCTTTGCTCACCTGATCCAGGCAGATGGCAGCACCCAGCTGAAAGGTGCTGGGAAAGTGACATTAACGCCGCAGGCAACCGATACCGTTGCAGGGCGCGAGGTACCCACACGCTGGACGATGCACCTACCGGAAGGCAACCTGCACCTGGAGATTCAGGCGCGCCACCCTGACCGCTGGATGTCGACCTCCGTGCCTTACTGGGAGGGCGACGTGGTGGTTCGCCATGCCGACTCCCAGGCCACCATGGGAGTTGGCTATCTGGAAATGACCGGCTATTAGGTCCGTTGACAGGCAACTAGGCGTTCAAGGTTTCGCGAATATCGCTTAATAGCTGATCAAGGAGTTCTGTGGTCGTATTCCAGGCACAGACGAAACGTGCCCCTCCCGCCCCAATAAAGGTGTAGAACGTCCACCCTTTGGCTCTGAGCGCATCAATGGCGGTGAGAGGAAGCTCCACAAAGACACTGTTCGCCCGTACGGGAAACATGAGAGAAACGCCTGGCAGGTCACGCAAACCATCGGCCAGGTAACGCGCCATGGCATTCGCGTGTTGAGCGTTGCTCAGCCAGGCGCCACTTTCAATCAAACCTAGCCAAGGGGCAGCGACAAAGCGCATTTTGGACGCCAGCTGCCCGGCCTGCTTGCAACGGTAGGCAAAATCTTCCGCCAGATCGCGGTTAAAAAATAGAATCGCCTCGCCAAACGCCAGGCCGTTTTTAGTGCCCGAAAAACACAGCACATCGACGCCCACCTTCCAGGTCAACTCTGCCGGCGACATATCCAGCCCCGCGCAGGCATTGGCAAAACGTGCGCCATCCATATGCACGCGCAGGTCATGCTTATCGGCCACGGCACGAATGGCAAGCAACTCTTCACGAGAGTAAACCGTCCCGACCTCAGTAGCCTGGGTCAGCGATACCACCTTGGGTTTGGGGTAATGGATATCACTGCGTCTTGTGACCAGAGATTCAATACCTTCGGGTGTGAGCTTGCCGTTCGCCCCAGGGGATGTCAGCAGCTTGGCACCGTTGGAGAAAAACTCTGGCCCGCCGCATTCATCGGTTTCGATATGGGCCAGTTCGTGACAGATCACACTGTGGTAGCTGCGCCCCATGGCGGATAGCACAAGTGAGTTGGCTGCGGTGCCGTTAAAAACAAAAAACACGTCGCAGTCGTAATCAAACATCTCTCGGAAGCGGTCGGCAGCGCGCGCAGTCCAGCGGTCGTTACCGTAGGCAAGGTCATCATCCTGGTTCGCTTCAAGCAAATACTCCATCGCCTCGGGGCAGATACCTGAGGTATTATCACTGGCTAAAAAACGCGGGGTACACTCCGAAGACATAGCGATATTCCTTTATAAACAGATCATTGTTTTAGCATCGGCTGGGTGCCACCGTTACCAAAACGCCAAGCGAGATTGTCACTTGGCGTTAAATCAGTCTATCGCTATTCAGGCACCTACGTCACCCAAGCCCTTTAAACAGCAAGGCGGCAGAGCTCTGCGAACGTTACACGATCTACCTTGCCCGCACACCTTGCCAGTCTTCACGTTCCAGCGCTGGGTTCTCTGCTCGAAAGCCTGCGTAGAGCGCCACCCCTTGCTCATCTTCCAGAAGTTCGACGTGTACGCCCTTTTCACGCAGCAACGCTTCCGTTCCGGAGGCGTTGGTTACATCGCCGATCACCACGCGTGACACCCCACGCATATATAACAGCGTGGCACAGACCTCACAGGGGCTTAGTGAGGTGAACAGTGTGGTCTGAGCAAAGTTAACCCGCCCGGCATCCCGCATGGCGGATGTTTCGCCATGGTTATAGGGGTGGCTTTCCTGAACCAGCGTATTATGCCCTTTGCCCACAATCCGGCGTGTTTCATTATCAATAATGACAGCCCCAATCGGGCAGCCGCCCTCATTGGCACTTTTCTGCGCCAGTATCACCGCCATACGCATCAGATCGGCATCAGTCAGGCGCTGCGCAAAACCATCGTCCATTAACGCATCAAGATGCTCAGTCGGCATATAAGCAACCGCTTTTAATGCCGCCTCATTCATCATCGTTGTCGTGTTTAATAAAACGCCGTCCGGTGTCGCGGCCATAAGCTACCCCCTTTTGGTGATCTGTCATTTTGGCGGATCATCTTCAAGAATCTGATAAAGCGAATCTGATAAAACTAAAAAATCATAGCGTCAGCAAGGCATTATGACGCCTGGGCCAGACGCGTGCGGTGCTGCCACATCAGTAATACCAGTGGCAAAAGAGATAGCGGTATCAACCAGAGATTCAGAGCGGCCCAACCAAAAGCACTCACCAGAGGGCCTGACATTAGCGCGGTTAAGGCAACGGTGCCAAATACACAGAACTCGTTAGCCGCCTGCGTACGGGCTTTTTCTACCGGTTGGTAGCTTTCGGTCAACAACCCCGTTGCGGGCAGGAAGGTGAAGTTCCACCCTAAGCCAAGCAGGATCAGCGAGATATTAAACCCTGCGAGGCCCGCCTCAAACTGGGCGGCGAAAGCGCTTCCAATCAGCAATAAACATCCCGCCGCAATAACCCGTTTGGCACCCAAGCGCGCACTTAAATGCCCGGTAAAAAATGACGGTAGAAACATGGCAACCACATGCCACTGAATCGTCATGGACACATGATCAAAGTGATGCCCGGCACCCGCCATGGCCAAGGGTGTTGCCGTCATGGCCAGGTTCATCACACCGTACCCCACCATGGCAGTCACCACGGCGATAATAAACGCGGGCTGTTTGAGTATTTCACCCAGTGGTCGAGGTACGCCGTCGGCATGCGTGGCACGTAACGTCGGCAATCGGGTGACGCTAAGTATGATCAACGCCAGACAATATAAAGCCGCCAGCCCGATAAAACTGCCTAAAAAAGGCACATCCCCCACTTCGCGGCTGATACGCGCAAGCCAAGGGCCAGCAAAGGCGGCAATCACACCGCCTCCCATCACCAGGCCAATGGCCTTATCACGCAATGGGGCAGGCGCCGCCTCAATCGCCGCAAAACGATAAAGCTGACCAAAGCCAATACCGACCCCAATCAGCCAGGTGGCCAGGAGAAACAATCCAAAGTGCGACAACACCAGCGCCTGAGCCGCCAGCAGCGCCCCCGCAAGCCCAATGAGATTGCCCAGCAGAAAGCCACGCTTACGCCCCAGGCGCCCCATGATCAACGACGCCGGAATCGTCGCGCACATCAGGCCCAGCCACTGGGTGGCCACCGGCGCGGTTGACCAGGTAGCACTGGGCGCCAGCGCAGCACCAATCAGCGGAGAAATCGCTATCAGCAGGATATTGCCACACACTAATAGTGCCTGGCACAACGACAACAGCATCACGGTGACGGGCATACATCGGCCTCTGTTTTCTCTATGAAAGGAGAAATACCTGATTGCAGGTTGTTGTTTTACAAAACGCCTACATAAACATCAGCACGTTTTAAAATAATTTAGCATCTTAAATTATTCACCAGATCGTTTATCGCCCTGTATCGACGCTACGCGTTCGGAGTGACTCTGCGGTGAAGAAGATAAGAAAGCTTACTCTGGCAGTCTCCCCTCCCGCTTTAGTCGCCGCCTTACCCAGTGATCATAGGCGTAGCGCAAGGTGTGCCGGATACCCGGCAGGCCAATTACCCAGGCCAGCGGTTTCAGGCGGGGAACCCGGCGCATCAAGGCGATATAGGCAGGGATGCCTTCCTTTATCTCGCCGTTGGCTTCTTCAATATGCAGTGACATCAGTGCGGCTTGCGGGTCAATGCCTTTGCGGCTCAGCTCGTCGTAGTGTTCGTTCAGGTCGCACCAGATAACGTCACGCCCCGTTTCTCCTGCCCAACGTTCATAGCGAGCCCGGTCTCGTCGGCAGCCTGGGCAGGCACCGTCGTAATAGACCTTCAGGCGAGGTAAATCGGGCATAATCAACTCCTCAGGAAATATCCTGGTGGCCGTAGAGCCTGGCGTCCTGGTGCGCACGGTCAACATGTTCAAATTCCAGGCTGGAATGGCCAATACCAAAATGTGCTTTTAGCTGCGTTTTAATATCCGTCTTGATGCCTTCCAGATTTCGCCAGCTCGCCTCACTGATAACCACATGACAATCAAGCGCCGCCTCATGTTCCTGCATCTGCCATAAATGAACATGGTGAACATCTTCCACGCCATCCAAGCAACGCATCAACTCAATCACCGCCTGACCGTCAATCTCGGGCGGCGAACCCAGCATCAGGGTTCGAATCGGCCCGCTAATTTCACTCAGTGCCAGATAGAGGATGTAGAGCGCAATGCCGATAGTAATGGCTGGGTCAACCCAGCGCAGATCAAAAAGCAGAATCAGGCTACCGCCGATAATGACAGCAATCGAGGCAAAGGCATCCGACAGGTTATGCAGGAAAAGCGCTCGAATGTTGACGCTGTTTTTCTGCATCGACCAGGTCAGCCAGGCCGTCAAGGCATCTATCAGCAGCGCAACACCACCGATAATGACGATGGGCCAGCCCTGAATCGCCGGCGGGTCGACCATACGCATCACCCCTTCGACCATCAAATAAGCACCCATCAGAATCAGCGTGGTGTAGTTGATCAGCGCAGCGACGATCTCGATACGGCCATAGCCGAAGGTCATCTGCGCATCCGGCGGGCGTCGCGCAATTTTACGTGCGGCAAAGGCAATGACCAGCGCGGCCATATCAGAAAAGTTATGCAGCGCATCGGCGATAAGCGCCAGACTACCCGACATTATGCCACCGACAACCTGAGCAACGGTCAGAAGCCCGTTCGCCCAGATGGCAATGCTTACACGGCGGTCCCCCGAGTGGGGGTCCAGATGAGGGTGATCGTGTTCCATTAAATACCTGACGAGTGGTTAACATTAAGCCGCGTTAACGCGGCTTACCATCATGATGGTAAGCCGCTTGTTACTGTTGGCGCAGGGTTACAGCTTAACGGTAGGGTCGCCAAAGCCCTGGGGCACATAGAGATTATGCTCGCCCAGGTTTTTTACATCGGTTTCGCCACAAAGCCCCATGGTGACATCCAGCTCTTTATGAATGATTTCCAGCGCCTTGGTGACGCCCGCTTCCCCGGCAGCGCCCAGGCCATAGGTGAAGGCGCGGCCAATGTAAGTGCCTTTGGCCCCTAGCGCGAGCGCTTTCAGCACGTCCTGGCCGGAGCGAATCCCGGAATCCAGATGCACTTCAACGTCATTGCCAACGGCATCCATAATGGCTGGCAACATGCGAATAGAGCTGACCGCACCGTCCAGCTGGCGTCCGCCGTGGTTAGACACAATGATCGCATCCGCACCAACTTCCACCGCGCGCTTGGCGTCGATTGGGTCCATGATGCCCTTGACGATCAGCTTGCCGCCCCACCATTCCTTGAACTGCGCAATGCGCTTCCAGTCCAGGGAGACATCAAAGGCCTCTGATGTCCAGGTCGACAGTGACGACGGATCGGTCACCCCTTTGGCATGGCCGACAATATTGCCAAACGAACGGCGCTTGGTTTTCAGCATTTCAAGCCCCCAGGGGATCTTGGTGGCCATATTGGCAATCGAACGAGCCGTCAGCTTGGGCGGTGCAGACAGCCCATTCTTGATGTCTTTATGTCGCTGGCCCAACAGCTGCAAATCAACAGTCACGACAATCGCCGAACAATTGACCGCCTTGGCGCGCTCAAGCAGTCGGCGCATGAAATCGTCATCCTTGAGCGTATAAACCTGGAACCAGAACGGCTGGGTGGTGTGCTCAGCCACATCTTCAATGGAGCAGATCGACATGGTGGAAAGCGTGAACGGAACGCCAAATTTCTCGGCAGCTCTCGCCGCCTTGATCTCACCGTCAGCGGATTGCATGCCGGTCAACCCTACCGGCGCCAGCGCCACCGGCATGGCCACGTCTTCACCAATCATCTGGCTGCGCGTGGTACGCCCTGACATATCCACGGCGACACGCTGTTTGAGATGGATATGCTGGAAGTCGCTGGTATTCTCGCGAAAGGTCTGCTCTGTCCAGCTACCGGATTCTGCGTAGTCGTAGAACATCTTGGGCGTACGGCGTACATAGTGACGTCGCAGATCTTCAATATTGGTGTAGACCGGCATGATTCGCTCCTGTTAATCATAATTCATGAAGTATATCCCACACCCAATGGCTCATGAATCGTAAGTTGGGCGACGTCTACCATTGGCTAGGTGCTAGCCGTTAAAGCCCGATAGCGCCACGCCTTAGCCAGTCATGCACAAACGCCAACTTATGCCGCGCATGATTGGAAAGCACAAACGGATAAATATCCGATAACCCCATGGAACGATTTACATGATTGATGCCAACGGTCAAGGATGCGGCAATCGACACCAGCCGGTCAGTATCGGGTTCGGAATAGGGATGCCAATTGGTGTCGGGGATCTGCGGCGATGTCAGCCCCGTGGCAACAAAGCTGTCAGCGATATCCGTCAGGTGCAGCAGATGGGCAACAGTCTCCGCCCAGTCCTCATGCGGGTGAGCCGACGCATAACTGGTGAGGTAATACTGATTCCAGCCACTCGGCGGGCCGTTTTCGTAGTGATGACGCAACGCTGCCTGGTAGTCGATTCGCTCGTCACCAAACATGGCGCGAAACGCATCCAGAAAATCTTCACGCAGGCTTAACCGCCACCACAGCATATGGGCAATTTCATGGCGCATATGGCCCATCATGGTGCGATAAGGCTCGTCCAGCGCCTCGCGACGCGTAGTCACCAGTACAGGGTCTACTTCCGCCACACTGATGGTTACCACACCTTCAGCATGGCCCATGGGCACCGGTGTCGGCCCCTCAGCCAGAAGATGAAAAACGGGCGGCGCACCGGGGTCTTCAGGACGAAACCAGTGCCAGTTGCCCAGATTATCCAGCACCCAACGCTTGGCCATCTCGGTCTGTGCCCAATTCGGAATGGCATTGTGAATCGATGGGTCCGGCGCCAGCGCCGTCATCGCACAGGCGCGGCAGAACTCACCTTCTTTTGGGGCTATCCAGTTACAGCCAATACGTTCCCGATTGGCACAAAACGGTGGCATGGGCAGAAAAGCACGCGCCTGAGGATCATAGGCAACGGGCGCGCCATCTCCCGTGGCAAGGTTATCGAACCAGAGCATACCGGTTCCTAACGGGTTGTCAAAAACGCGCATGTGAGGCATCCGTAAAAAACATGAATTTTCATGATGTGCGGTCAATTCAATTTGTACAAGCGCTTTTCCCTGCTCGGTGTGCGTTTCTCTCGAGTAGCGGCGAATAGCATGACAAAAGATTCCATTTAAACGCTTGCCGCCTGGTCATCCTTTCGAATAACGCCTGATACAACTAGCGGATCAAACGTTTCTTTATGTTAATATTAGTTTCCATTGCAGTTGTCATATCATTACCCAGGGTTAACACGACTTAACCCAAGGATATTTTTATGCAGTCACTTGCCATTGTTCTGGTAGAAGACGACGAAGGCGATGCAGGGTTGATCCGCTATCGCCTGAAATTCAGTGGCAACGACCATCAACTGACATGGGTTAAAAGCCTGGCGGCGCTGGGTGAGCATCTTGAACGTACTGAGAATGCGGCTGATGTCATTCTGCTAGACCTCAACCTGCCCGACTCGACAGGACTGGAAACGGTTTCCCGCTGTAAAGCGTTGGTTCGCGACATTCCTATCGTGGTGTTAACCGGCCATGACGATATGAAGTTTTCGCTGAAAGCGCTGGAAGCCGGTGCTCAGGATTACCTGATCAAGCATAAGCTTGAAGACGCCGACCTCCTGCGCGCCATTCGCTATGCGATAGAGCGTCATCAGCTGGAACGTCGCCTGCAACAATCAGAAGAGTTGATGACCGCTGCGATCGAAGGCGGCAACCTCAGCATATGGGAATGGAACCTTAAGTCCGACCGCTATTTTAATAGTGAACGCCTGCTGGAAAACCTGGGGTTCCGAGTGGACGATCCCGACTGCCCAACACTGGCCTCACAGTGGATGGACAGAATTCACCCTGACGACAGGCCTGCCCTTCAGCAAGCGCTTGAGCAACATTTACAAAAAGGGGCCAAACGTTATCAAAGCGAGTTTCGCTTCCAACATAAAAAAGGCCACTGGATCTGGCAGTTTGCTTCCGGTCATGTGGTTAGTCGTGATGTTGAAGGCAATCCTGAACGTATGGTGGGCATTCAACAGGATATTTCTGAACGTAAGGCGATGGAAGAGCAGCTACGTGATCTCGCCATGCACGACCCTCTCACCGGGTTGCTCAACCGACGCAGTTTTATGGAAACAATGGATCGGGAATATGGCCGAGGCAAGCGCAATGAGGATCACGTCGTAGGCATTCTGATGCTTGATATTGACCATTTCAAGCAGGTCAATGACACCTATGGCCATTCCATTGGCGACGACATTCTCCAGGTATTCGCTACCACCATTAGCGATAACCTGCGTGAAACAGATGTGTTTAGCCGTCTTGGTGGTGAAGAGTTTGCCATCTTGCTACCGGATACCGACCCCGAAGGGGCCATGCATGTGGCTGAAAAGCTCCGCGCATGCGTTGCCGCCATTCAAGTACCGATAAATGGCGAGCAAATCAGCATCACGACCAGCATCGGCGTGGATCAATTACAACCCAGTGACAAGCGGCCCGATGGTGCATTAATTCGCGCTGACGCTGCGTTGTACATGGCCAAACAAAGTGGTCGTAATCGTGTTTGCCATCAGCACTTGGAAGCCGATGGGGCCCCCGCCGCAGTGGCTAATTAAGCGATGTTAGAGTCATTGTGGCACGCATTGGAACAGCAATACGCTAGTAGCCTCTGGCTAATAGCAGGCCTGATAGCGGCCTTGCTGCTGACAAATTTATTACTGTTGATTTTCTGTCTACGTAAGTCACGCTTATTCAAGCGTTTCGGTTCTTTATTCTACTTTTCTTCCAGCGCCAAAAAAGCACAAGCACATGCCGACGACGCGATTGCGCAGACCCGCAAACACGCGGCACTGCTGCCTGGTATGTTGTACCAGTACTGGCTTCATCCAGACGGACGATCCACCTTTCCCTATGCGAGCCGAGGCATTGAAGACATCTATGGGGTAACGCCGGAACAGGTCAAAGACGATGCCAGCGTCGTCTTCTCAGTCATTGACCACGAGGATTTTGATCACGTTGCCGCCACTGTTCATCAATCCGCAGAAACGCTGACCACCTGGCATGCCACTTATCGAGTCAATCATCCCCGCGGCCATCAGCTTTGGGTAGAGGGTATCGCCACACCCGAGCGGCTGGAAGATGGCAGCACTGTCTGGCATGGCTATCTGCGCGACGTCAGTGAGGAATACTCCACTCAACTCCAGCTGGAGCAATACCGTATCTCGCTGGAGCGCTCCAACAAGGAATTTGAACACTTCGCCTATGCAGCTTCCCACGATTTACGCCAGCCACTGCGCATGGTGACAAGCTACGCCCAGCTGCTGGAACGCCATCTGGGCAACGAACTGGATGAAGAGGCTAACGTGATGCTGCACTACATGCGTGATGGAGCGACGCGCATGGATAACATGCTGCTCTCACTGCTTGATTACTCCCGCGTGGGTCGCAAAGGTCAGCCCATGCAGCAAATGTCGCTCAAAATGGCCATTGACGAAGCGCGACATTTTCTTCGCCCCGCCATCGAAGACGCCAATGCGCAGCTAACTATCGATAAAGAGTGGCCTGAGATATATGCCAGCCCGGACGAAATGACCCGGCTGTTCCAGAACCTGATCTGCAATGCCCTCAAATATCGGGCACCGGATCGCGCCGTGGATGTTGGCCTGCACATTGCCCCGCTTTCGGATCAAGACGCCTGGCAAATCACCGTCAGCGATAACGGGATCGGTATTGCCCCCGACCAGATTAAACGCCTGTTCAAGGTCTTCCAGCGCCTACATACTCACGACCAGTACGACGGTACCGGCGTAGGCTTGGCCATCTGCCGCAAGATCGTTGAGCGTCATGGCGGTGAGATCAGGGCGGAATCCGATGGCGAAGGCCGAGGCAGCCGCTTTGTCTTCACTCTTCCCAAGCTGATTCAACAGGGTAGCAGTTGATGCGCTACTGGAAGCGGTTTTGGCAAGCCTTGACGGCCATTCTCAGCCTATCGATTGTCTCCCTCAGCTGGGCCGCTTCACTGGATTTCGATACGTTTTTCGAAGAACACTCTACGCCGATGTGGATGATTGCGGTCGACAGCGGCGAAATTCTCCGCGCAAACGCCGCCGCGAAATCGTTTTATGGTTTTGAACGTCTGGAAGGCAGGAATATCAACGAGATAAATATGCTCTCGGCGCAGCAGATCAATGCAGAAATCAAACGTACGGCCGAGACAGAGCGCAATCACCTGTATTTTCGCCACCGGCTAGCCGATGGTTCCGTCAAGGTCATGGGGGTCTATACCGACCGTTTTAACGTCAATGGACGCAATGTACTGATCTCATCACTTTATGATACCAGCGACTTTGAAAGCTCTGCCGAACGTCATTATATCGAACGCGTTGAAGAACAGGTCGATTTGCAAACCGAACAGCTTCAGGCCTCCCGCCAACGCATCTTCTGGCTGGCCGCGATCGCAACCTTATTACAGCTCGGCGTTATTAGCGTACTTATCATCATCCTGCTACGCCTGCACCATTCACAACGCGAAAATCGTCACTTGATTGATGAGCTGTCATTTCGTAACCAAGAACTACAGCGTTTAAACCATGTCATGGCACATCATTTTCAGGAACCCAGCCGACGGCTGGTAAGTTTTGCCCAGCAACTAAAACGCCAGGAAGGTGACTTCTGCAATGAAACCACCCGAACCGCCGTGGGCTTTATCGATAGCCAGGCACGCCGACTAAGTAATCTTGTCAATGATGTTCAGCATTACCTGAGCCTGGATAGTATCGAGCCAAGCATGCAGAACCTTAGCTCTAATGCCTTGATTGAAGAGGTTTACCGTTCGGCGCCTCAGCTAAAGGATGCCTACAAGGCCGATGTTCTGGAAATTTCTCCTTCACTACCTGACGTGCACGCCGACCCACGTCAACTTAAGATGATTTTCCGCGTGTTATTGCATAACGCCTGGCTTTACCGTCATGAAAGCCGTTCCCTGAAAGTACGTATTTCCGCCCGCTGCATTCATGACCGGGTAAAGTTCTGGGTTGAGGATAATGGCAGCGGTATTGCACCGGAATACCGTGCCCAGGTCACGGATATGTTTTCTCGCCTGATGCCCAACAATGAGCAGTATCCAGGAACTGGCATGGGGCTGGCTCTGGTGGTGAAAGCGCTACGTAGTGTCAACGGTCAAATGTCTATCGAAGATGGGCTGCAAGGCGGCACCGCCATCATTTTTGACTTACCCGCAACGAGGTAATGTATGCCGGATGAAACGAATCAATTCGTTGTATTGCTGATAGAAGACGAACCTGCTGACGTACATTTGACTCGCATGGCTTTCAAAGAGGGGCGCCTGCCAATAGAAGTACATGATGTCGGCGACGGCGTGGAAGCGTTAGCTTTCCTGCAGCAAGAAGGTAAATACCAGGACGCTCCGAAGCCTGACTTGATCCTGCTTGATCTCAATATGCCCCGAATGGATGGCAAGACCTTTCTCGAACGCTTCAAGCAGCTTGATAAAATCAGCCGTATTCCAGTGGTTGTACTGACCACCTCTGAAGCTGAAAGCGACATTCTGGAATCTTATGACCTGGGTGCTTGTGGCTTTATCGTCAAACCCGTGGATATCGACCAGTTCATCAACTCCATACAGGCATTGGAAGATTACTGGTTGACGCTGGTTGAACGCCCCCAATGACACACACCAGGTCATAACCGAACTAAACCGACGAAATAAAGAGTGAGGAGTGAGGAGTGAACCAAGTGTTTATACAGGCACTTACGCTTTACACACTCGATTACGCCCTCCCTCTTTGGCCTGGTATAACGCACGGTCAGCACGCTTGACCAGGTTCTCCGCATCTTCGCTATCACACTGGCATTGCGCCACGCCAGCAGAAAAACTAACCGTTAACCGCTCATCCGCAAAGCGCTTGGTATTTACCTTATGACGTAGCCGGTCCAGTGTCTCAAAGGCATCATCCAGATTGATACCAGGCATCACCAGAAGAAACTCCTCGCCTCCAAGCCGTGCCAGGGTGTCAGTCTCACGCACCGAATCATTCAGAAGTGTGCACATTTCCACTAGCACGCTATCACCCGCGCCATGCCCATAGGTATCATTAATTGCCTTGAAGTGATCAATATCAAAAATTGCTATACACAAAGGCGTCGTATATCGCTCACACCGCTTGCGTTCTTTTTGAAGATATTTCAACCCTGCCCAGCGATTTAACAACCCGGTCATCTCGTCATGATGGGCAAGATACTTCAGACGTTTTTCTAACGTTTTACGCTGAGTAATATCATTAACATAAGTCACCTTGTAAGGCTTTTCGTCTTTCCCGTATATCAAGGTGGCGTAGGCGAGAATAGTCAGATAGCTGCCATCCCGGTGGCGAACCTGCCATTCCTGACTAAGTTCATGATTTTCAGAACCTTGCATGAACTTATCGTGCAAGGCAGACAGTACCTCGCGATTGGCATCGGTTGTCACCATGCTGAAATGCTGCCCGAGCAGTTCTTTTTCACTGTAACCGTAAAAACTGCAATAGGCTTTATTGACCATCACGAAATGCCCGATTCTATCTGTCACACAGATACCAATCGGAGCCGCGTGAATCATCCGGCTCATATTGTCGTCAGCAGGGGAAAAGTCCGCATTCCGGGCTGTTTTTTGTGTTTGTTTACTCATTACAGACTCGTTTCCCTGAAGACAACCAAAACTCACGTTAGCATATATAACCCTAGCACAAACAATCTTAAAGAAATTTAAGATCTGTTAGGTATTCAGCGCTCAATTATCACCATTCAATGGTCGAAAAAAGGCCACTCAAAAGAGTGGCCCAAAGCTCGTGCAGCGAGTCTTCTTGCTTTACGGCGTCACTATAATCTTCACTTGCGCCTTGTCATTAAGCAGCGCTTCAAACCCTTGATCGACTATCTCCTTCAGCGGGATGCGCTGGGTCACCATATCCTCAGCGCGGAAGTATCCTTTTTGCATTAATGCCATCACTGCCGGATAGATATGCCGATAGGCAATAATGCCTTTCATGGTGCGTTCCTGAATGACCAGATCATTCGGCTGGAAACTGGCCTCTCTCTCCCAGATGCTAACCACCACGGTTTCACCACCGGCGTGGGTACTATGCAATGCTTGATTTAGCACTGCCGGAATACCGGTCACTTCGAAGGCTACATCCACGCCGCCATTGCTGAGTGATTGTAGCCTGGCAACGGCATCCTCCTGCTCGGGGTCGATGACCACAGCGCCCAGCGCTTCCGCCTTGGCTTTGCGCGAGGAAGATATTTCCACCGCGTATATCTGCGCGGCACCGGCCGCTTTCAGCGCTTCAATGGTCATCAGGCCAATCGGCCCTGCACCGAACACAGCAGCGCTATCGCCCGCTTTCAGGCAACTCTGGCGCACCGCATGCAGCCCCACGGCGGCAGGCTCGACCAAAGCGCCCTGTTCAAAGCTCAGGTCATCCGGCAACACATGCACCATGTGCTCGCCCATTACGGTGAACTCGGAAAACCCGCCACCACCGCCGGAAAGACCGTGAAAACCCAACAACGGCGTCAGGTTATAGCGATCCATCAAATAAGCGCCATCCTTATTGGGAGAAAGAATCGGCTCGATGGCCACGCGGTCACCAACCTTGACGCGGGTGACCTTATCCCCCACTTCAACCACTTCACCGGCAAACTCATGCCCCATGATAATCGGTGCTTTGTCACCGCTAATTGGGTGTGGCTCATCCACCGGAATAAAAATCGGCCCCGCAGCATACTCATGCAAGTCGCTGCCGCAAATACCACACGCCGCCACCTTGACCTTGACTTCATGGGGGTCGCGGATGCCTGGAACCTCGACGGACTCAACGCGAAGATCTCTGGCAGCGTACCAAACGGCTGCCTGCATGCTGGTTTGACTCATATCAATATTTCCTCACTGTTACGCTGTGTGATGGACGGGCTGAAGGCCATAGACAGGGGTATCAATCCCTTCCATCCGCGCCTTCAGCTGCAGGGCCAGGTAATGCGAGTAATGGCGAGACTGATGCAGGTTGCCTCCGTGGAACCACAGCGCCTCCTGCTGGGTCGGCTTCCACATATTGCGTAACTCGCCTTCCCAGGGGCCGGGGTCTTTCGTCGTGTCGGAGCCCATTCCCCAGCATTTACCCACTTTGTCAGCCACGTCCTGGGAAATCAGGCGTGCCGCCCAGCCGTTCATGGAGCCATATCCAGTGGCATAGACAATCAGGTCAGCCTCCAGCTCGCTGCCATCGCTCAGGGTAATCGAGTGCGGGTTGATACGCTCAATACCCACGCCGCTGCGCAGCTTGATATCACCGCTGGCGACCAGATCACAGGCACCTACATCAATATAGTAGCCTGAACCACGGCGCAGATATTTCAGAAACAGGCCGGAGTCGTCATCGCCAAAATCAAGCATAAAGCCGGCATTTTCGAGCTTTTGATAAAACTCGGCATCGCGTTTACGCACCGTATCAAAAGCCGGGCGCTGAAAGTCCGGCAGCACCTTGTAGGGGATCGAAGCAAACAGCAGGTCCGCCTTCTCATGGGTCAGGCCGCTTTCTACGGCTTCTTCAGAATACAGCGGCCCCAACACCTCCTCCATCAAGGAGTCAGACTTGACGATATGCGTCGATGAGCGCTGCACCATGGTCACATCGGCACCGTGTTCCCAAAGCGCAGCGCAAATATCATGGGCCGAGTTGTTGGCCCCAATGATCACGCATTTCTTGCCTTGATAAGCATCCGGCCCCGGGTGCTGGCTGGAATGCTGCTGTTCGCCTTCAAAGGTCTCGGCCCCTGGAAAATGAGGCACATTCGGCATCCCTGACATTCCCGTAGCCATCACCAGCTGCTGGGGGCGAAGCGTAATTTCCTCGCCATCACGGTTAACCTTGACGACCCATTCACCTGCCGCTTCATCGTAATGCGCACCCTGGCACTCCGTGGAACTCCAGTAATTCAGCTCCATCACCTTGGTGTACATTTCCAGCCAGTCGCCCAACTTGTCCTTGGGTGTAAATACCGGCCAGTTTTCAGGGAAGGGAATATACGGAAGGTGGTCGTACCAGACTGGATCGTGCAGGCAGAGTGACTTGTAACGATTGCGCCAGGAGTCGCCTGCTCGTGGGTTGCGTTCGATGATGATAGTGGGAATATCCATCTGCTTGAGGCGTGCCCCCAAGCCTATACCGCCTTGGCCGCCGCCGATCACCACACAATAGGGCTGGCGGGTATAGCCTAACTCGGCCTCTTCACGCGCGCGGCCTTCCTGCCAGGTTTCACGCTGTTTATTGGCGCCATGCTCAGCCCCTTTCGGGCGATCGTGCTTGCGCGGCTCAGGGAAGTCATTTAGCGCCTGCATGGTGGTCAGTAACGTCCAGCATTTGCCATCTTTCAGGCGCAGATAACCTTTGCCCGTCGCCACGGCGGTTTTGAAACTCACCCAGCCTTCGCAAATTGTGTCGTTTTGGGTCGCCTCACCTTCCAGCTGCCAGGCGGAGGGTTGCGTATGGGCGAGCGTTGCTTCCAGCATGGCTTGTATTTTTTCCCGACCTTCACTGGTTTTCAAATTCCAGGTAAAGGTCAGAAAATCCCGCCAATAGCACTCATCTGCAAAAAGGGCGGCAACGCGGGGAATATCTTCTGCCTGAAGGGCATTGTCGAATTCGCTTAACCACGCACGAACCGTTTCAGTGGCATCTTGTTGTGTTATGGATTGTTGTTGAGACATTGGGCGTACTC
Source organism: Halomonas sp. LS-001 (assembly GCF_052983955.1). Classification (NCBI taxonomy): domain Bacteria; kingdom Pseudomonadati; phylum Pseudomonadota; class Gammaproteobacteria; order Oceanospirillales; family Halomonadaceae; genus Halomonas; species Halomonas sp. LS-001. The sequence goes on along the minus strand of NZ_CM129816.1, from coordinate 663,146 downwards.
CAGTGGAATATTATTGTTGTTTGGGAAAAACGTTATTTGGCAAAGCGCTGTTAAAAATGCGTCGTGTGAAACCACACCATGCACTAAGCAGCTAGCGTGCCAACTCACTAATAAAACAAGTAACCCATTGAAAAATTAACGTTTAACTTCCCTTCACCCAGTTCTCCAACTCCCCTGCAGTAGTGAACACCTGTCAAACTGTTTACACCCAGCTGTTACAGGTGTAACTCCCCGACTAACGGCGTAACGCCTGTCCGTTGACTCCTGCGCTAGAGCGCATAGGCTGATCGGATACCAATAACAACAAATGCCACCCACTGCAGTGAGCTTTCCGAGGCAAACGTCTATGCATACGCCCATGCCAGCTCGTCTTCATGCTGAACAACGCCAGCATATAGAACACATCTTTCAGCTTGGCGAAGGGTTAGCGACTTCCAATGCGCCCGCTCAATCTACTATTCGCCGTTCATGGCTACGCTGCCTGAATGAATACCGCCTGGACCCTACCCAGCCGCGCCCGGCACGTGTGGTGCCTCAGCAAACCCTGATTGAGCATCGTGAATCGGTTGATGAACTCTTGCATGTGGCGCGCGCAGGGGTAGAACAGCTTTATGGTCAGGTCGCCCAGCTCGGCTATGCCCTGCTGCTCACCGACCACCGTGGCATTACCGTCGAGTTCCGCGGCGACCCGAATCAAGATACACAGCTACGTCAGGCAGGCCTTTACCTGGGCGCGGACTGGGATGAACGCTTTGCGGGCACCTGTGCAGTAGGCACCTGCCTGCACGACCGCCAGGCGATTATCTGTCACCGCCAGGAACACTTTGATGCTTCGCATATTTCGCTGACCTGCACGGCCGCACCCATCACCGATCCTCAGAATAATGTGATGGCCGTGCTGGATATATCCAGCCTGCACTCCCCCACCCAGCATGAAAGTCAGAACTTCAGCCTGTCGCTGGTGACGCTTTATGCAAGAATGATCGAAGATGCCTACTTTCTGCAGTGTTATCGTGACTGCCTGATCCTTCGTCTGGACACCTCAAGAGAGTTTGTTCACGTCAACGGGCGCGGGCTGATCGCCATTGAAGAAGATGGCCAGGTGATTGCCGCCAATGCAGTAGGGCGCGAACTGATACAACGTCACCAGCAGCGCTGGCCGCCCTGGTCGGCGGGCCAACCTTCGATGCTGGAAGCCTTGTTTGAATGCGATATCAGCGATGTGCTCAGTATTAACAGTGCTACCCATGATCAGGTGCGTGCCTTTCGTGCCCGTGCCGACGACACCATTCACTTTATCAGCCTGCTGGAACCACGCCGCCCACGCCCCCTTCAGCCATTAAAGAGCGCACAAGCTGAGCTGCCTGAACCATTAGCCCGCCTGGGGGATGACGACCCAGCCATCCGCAAGGTGCAGAAACTGGCCGAACGGCTACGTAATGAAAGCAGCGTCAATGTCCTCATCAGCGGGGAAACCGGCACCGGCAAAGAAGTCGTTGCTCGTGCTCTGCATGACAGTGGCCAACGCGCTCATGGCCCCTTTATCGCCGTTAATTGCGCTGCCATTCCCGAAGCGCTGATTGAAAGTGAGCTATTTGGTTACGAAGCCGGCGCTTTTACCGGCGGGCGGGCTAAGGGTATGCGTGGATTGATTCCGCAAGCCCATGGCGGCACTCTGTTTCTGGATGAAATTGGCGATATGCCGCTGGCGTTACAGACCCGCCTGCTCAGAGTACTGGCAGAAAGAGAAGTCATGCCGCTAGGTGCCAATGCACCTATTCCTATTGATGTTCGCGTGATTACCGCCACCCACCGCGACATTGATGCCATGATCCAACAAGGCAGCTTTCGTGAAGACCTTTACTACCGTCTAAACGGTGCACAATTGCGCCTTCCCGCCCTGCGTGAACGTGCTGACAAACGCTACGTTATCCGCCAGATTTTCGATGAACTCGCCGCTGAACGCCCCCATGAAACACCACCGCGCCTGCGTGCCGACGCCATCAGCGCCCTGCTCGCCTACGCCTGGCCAGGCAATATCCGCCAGCTGAAAAACGCCCTGGGGTTTGCATTAGCCACCGCTGAAAATGCGGAAATCACCGTTAACGACTTGCCGGAACAATGCCTGAGCCAACGCATCACCCAGCAAATGGCGTTTCAAGAAGAAACCATAGCGGCTAGCGAACAAGCGCCAGATGCCGAGCTGACTGCACTGCTGCGCGAACATCAATGGAACATCAGCGCCGTAGCCCGTGTACTTAAGGTTTCCCGCCCCACCATTTACCGGCGTATGCAACGCTTAGGGGTGACACCACCCAACTGGCATGGATAACAACAAGCGGTGGATTGCACAGAGCCTAATACGGCAGTATTTCCTTAAGGGAGCGAACTTCGAAAAGATCAGAGATGCCGAGGTGCGATGAGAGGTCAACAAGTTAAATGACCGACCTAGAAAACGTCTCGGCTATAGAACACCGGCACAGATGCTTTTGGTTGAATATTCGTAAGCGATCCAGTAACGACATCTAGGCAGGCACTTTTCAAGCAGGTAACGTTTCCTTCCAGTGCCAGGGGAGCAGCGTACTGAGTTCATCATCATTGAGCGTGGGCAGCGTTTCGAAGACGTACTGCAGGTAGTCATAAGGCGAGAGGCCGTTGGCTTTGGCTGTTTCGATCAGGCTGTAGATTGCCGCGCTCGCTTGCGCTCCGCTTGGCGTGTGGCTGAACAGCCAGTTCTTGCGGCCGACCACGAAGGGGCGGATGGCATTTTCGGCCGGATTGTTATCCAGCAGGATGCGACCATCATCAAGGAAGCGGGTCAAGCGCGGCCACTGGCCATCCAGGTAATACAGGGCTTTCCCTAGCGTGCTTTTGGGCAACACCTGAGCTAAGGACTTATCGAGCCAGGTACGCAGTTGGGTGATCAAGGGTCGGCTCTGTTTGTCGCGTAGCGCCTGACGCGCCTCCGGCTCCAGTGACCGGGCCTGTTTTTCAACGCCATAGAGTTTGCTGATCTGGTTCAGCGCCCACCCGGCCTTGCCGGTTTTATTCTTCGGCTGCGCTTTCTGAGCCTCGATGAACTTGCGGCGAGCATGCGCCCAACACCCGGCATGAGTGATGCCATTACGCCGCACGACTTCGGCATAACCTTCATAGCCGTCGGTGACCAGGCAGCCGTTGTAATCACCCAACAGGCGTAGGGGCACGCGCCCGGCACGGCTGGGGTCATAGTCGAACAGCACTACCTGTTGTTCAGGTGGCCCACCGCGTTGCACCCACATGTAGGAGTTGGCACTGGCCTTACGGCCTTCTTCCTGATTGACCTGCAGGGTGGTCTCATCCATGTGGATCAGCGGGGCGTTCAACAGTTGCTTACGTAACGTCTCTATCAGCGGTAAGAGGCGCTCGCCTGTCTGCACCATCCAGCGCGCCAGCGTGTTGCGCGGCAGATGGGCACCGTGGCGGGTAAATATCTGGCTCTGCCGGTAAAGCGGCAAGGCATCCTGGTATTTGGCCGTGGCCACGTACGCCAACAAGGTAGCACTGGCATTGCTTTTGGGCAGGAGTTTGGCCGGTGCCGGGGCGGTCTTGACGTTTTCTTCGCAGGTTGGGCAGGCATATTTACGCCGCACATGACGGATCACTTCCACCCGGGCGGGTACCACGTGAAGCTCTTCACTGACCTCTTCACCGATGACCTTAAGCTCGGTACCGTCCTCAGTGCAGCAACGTTCGGTGTCGCCCAGCTCATGAACCACCTCGACGCGAGGCAGTTCAGGCGGCAAGGCGACACGTCCGCCGCGGGTACGCTTTTTGGCCGTGGCCGTGGCATTATCGGCCGATATGTCATCAAGAGTGGCGTCCTGCGCCTGAGCATCATTAGCTTCCGCGCCGTCTTCATCGACGATGAGTTCGGCCTCATTGATCAGCAGATCTCCCTGCTGGATGCCGTACTTTTCTGTGGAAGGGCCGAACGTGCGTTCCAGCGCCAGTCGGAACTGCTCATAAAGGGACTGCTTCGTCGCTTCCCACTGCGCCTCTTTTTTCTCCATCAGGCGATGAAGTTGAGCGTTCTCATCTTGCAGCGCCTGTATTTGGCGCTGCAGTTGAGAGACGTTTTGGGCGGGGGAAGCGGTGTTTTTCATGCGTTAAAGTGTATCAAAAAGCCCGTTGAAAGTAGAGCAAAAAATCAGCCAACACGCTGAAAATCCAGTGCTTTATGAGGCTGCATGACGTTCAGGTCATAGCCGTCCAGTAACCAGTTGAGTTCTTGTCCGCTAAGTGTCACGGACTCTCCTTCCAGGTGCGTTGGCCACTTGAATCGCTCACGCTCCAGGCGCTTATACCAGACCACAAAGCCATTACGCTCCCAGAACAGGAGTTTAATTTTGTCTCGCTGGCGATTACCAAAGACAAACAGCGCCTTATCAAACGGGTTCAGTTCCATTGCCTCCTGAACCAGCAACGCCAGGCCATCCATCTGCTTGCGCATATCGACGGGCTCGCGGCAAAGGTATACGGTCAGGTCAGTACTGGGGCGGATCATGGCGTCACTGCCACTTGCACAAACCGGGCAGGACGATGACGAGGTGGCACCGGCAAACCGCGTACGTTCAAGCGTTTTTCCCAGAGCAACAGATCGGCTAAGGTGAGTCCCTGTTGTGTCGCGTACTCGCTGAGGGGAGTCTCCCGAACAGAGGCGTGATAAAGATGCCCGAGCCAAAACGCCTGCATGGCATTGAGTTCTTGGACCATGAGGATCTCCTGGATAAAGAAAGCCTCAGTGTGATCAGCAAAACTCAGGTTGAGAAGATGTGGTTAGTGGCGCGCTTACGAATATTCAGGGGCCTTGAATACCTCTAGTATAAAAAACCCGAAAGTTGGATTAAGTCTCCAACTTTCGGGTGCAGTTCAACTTATAAATGAGGCTTTACGGCTAACAGAAATCTCAGATAAGCCAGTCACTCCATGCATCAGGATAGAAATCCTCATCCAGATTATTCGCAAAATCTTCTGGAAGAGCATTCAGGGATGGCGTATTCCAGGCGGAAAGGTCCTGATTAAACGTGCCCGCGTCCAAGAACATTCGGTTCATGTCGACAACACTTGAGGTATCCCAGCCACCAATATCCTGATCAAAGACCGGTGCTTCATTGAACATGCTCGTCATATCCGTGACATTCGAGGTATTCCAGCTTCCGATATCCTGATTGAACATCTCAGCCAAAGAGAACATAAATCGCATGTTTTCCACGCTGGACGTATCCCAGTTACCAATATCCTGATTGAAGACCGTGTTAGAGAAAAACATGGCGCTCATATCAACCACACTGGAGGTATCCCAGCCGCCAATATCCTGATTAAAGGATTCCGATCTGGAGAACATGGATCGCATGTTTTCGACATTCGGCGTATCCCAATCCCCAATATACTGGTTAAAGGCAGTCGTTCTTATAAACATGGCCTCCATATCAATCACACTGGAGGTGTCCCAGCCGCCAATATCCTGATCAAAGGCATCGTTGGCAGAGAACATATAGTCCATCGCAGTTACATTGGACGTATCCCAGTCGCTGATATCCTGGTTAAAACTGTCGGCATTCCAGAACATGCTGCCCATATCGGTCACATTCGAAGTATTCCAACCGCCAATCGCCTGATCAAAGGCACTGGCATCCCGGAACATGGCGTCCATACTGACAACATTGGACGTATCCCAGTAGCCAATGTCGCCGTTGAAATCGCTTGCTGTAAACAGTGACGACATATCCGTTATTTGCGACGTGTTTATATTATTTTCCGAGTCTGCAAACGTATAGACAACGCCTTCACTTTCGATGGCATAGCTTCCGTCTTCGACCGCTTCACGTATCTGCTGCTCGGTAACCACCAAAAAATCATCTGATAACGGCTCATAAGTCGGCTGGGCTGCTGCATTTGTGGCATTTCCGGCACTGTCGGTCGCGGTCAGACGAACCGCCGGAAGCGGTGCATTGGCCAAAACGGCATCGACGCCGATTTGCGTGAGCACCACATCTTCACCCTCAAAGCTATAATAACCATTGTCATTGGAACCGGGGGTAAAGCCCACGTTGCCATCGGTAGCTGTCAGGGTACCATCTTCAGCGTCATCGGCAGCAAAGGTTGCCACTGTTACACCTGGCACAACCTCACTTTCGGCAAGGTCGGTGACGGCGGTTACCTGAAGGCTCGGTGGGGTATCATCAGAACCTGCACCAAAATCAAACACCGGCGTACCACTGACACTCAATGAAAGCCCTTCACTGTCAGTTGCCGTCAGCTCAATTGGGGGTAATGGTTCACTGGCCGAAAGAGCATTCAGACCGACCTGCGTTAGTACCACATTCATTCCAGAAAACGCGTAATAACCATCATTATTGGTACCAGCAGTAAAATCGACCTGCCCATTTGCTACTGAAAGCGCACCTTCCTCAGCATCATTGGCGGTAAAGCTCGCCACAACCGTTCCGACGTCAGCGTCACCGACTGATATATCGACAAGCGCTGTGATATCCAGCACCGGAGCCGTATTTTCGGGTTCGGGCACAAACTCAATCAGAGAATCACCTTCCACTACATAGCTTGTCGTACCCAGGAATTCGCCGTTAACCGTCAAGCCTTGTACTTGAACGCTGAAGTCATCAGCATTTTCTTCGCTCACAGTAAAGTCAAATTCAAGCGTGCCATTTTCAGCACCATTGGCGGCGGATATCGAGTAACTGGCTGTGGTTTGCCCCCCCAGAGTGCTGCTAGATGACGATAGTGACAAGGCACCGCCACCCTGCAATGAAACGTCTTCCAGCGTAGCCACCGAGGAGAACACCAGCTCAAAATTGATGCTATTGCTATCTGATATCCACCCTTCACCTAATGGCAGTTCCAGGCGCAGTTGGTATGGCTCTGGCTCTGGCTCTGGCTCTGGCTCTGGCTCTGGTTCTGGTTCTGGCTCTGGTTCTGGCTCTGGTTCTGGCTCTGGCTCTGGCTCTGGTTCTGGCTCTGGTTCTGGTTCTGGTTCTGGCTCTGGTTCTGGCTCTGGCTCTGGCTCTGGCTCTGGTTCTGGTTCTGGTTCTGGTTCTGGCTCTGGTTCTGGCTCTGGTTCTGGCTCTGGTTCTGGCTCTGGCTCTGGCTCTGGCTCTGGCTCTGGCTCTGGCTCTGGTTCTGGTTCTGGTTCTGGCTCTGGTTCTGGCTCTGGATTCAACCAGACATCCCAGGCATCTGGATAGAATTCTTCATTTAAGTTATTGGCAAAATTTAGTGGCAGTTCATCAATTGAACCGGTATTCCATACAGATAGATCCTGGCTAAAAGAATCAGCATCAGCAAACATACTATCCATAAGTGTGACATTGGAAGTATCCCAGCCACTTATATCCTGATTAAAGGAATTGGCTCGAGTGAACATCCCACTCATATTCGTAACGTTTAAGGTATCCCAGCCGCTTATGTCTTGGTCAAAGGCATAAGCTTCGTAGAACATGGCAGTCATATCTACAACGTTGGACGTATCCCAGTCACCTATACTCTGATTAAACACATCGGCATTTCGGAACATCCACCACATATTCGTGACGCTAGAGGTATCCCAGCCACCAATATCCTGATTAAAAGCATCTGCATCTCGGAACATGCTACGCATATCCGTAACGCTAGAGGTATCCCAGCCACCAACATCCTGATTAAAGACATTCGCGTTTTGGAACATGCTACGCATATCCGTAACGCTAGAGGTATCCCAGCCACCAACATCCTGGTTAAAGACATTCGCGTTTTGGAACATGCTACGCATGTCCGTAACGTTAGAGGTATCCCAGCTGCCAATATCCTGATTAAAGGCATCCGCATCGCGGAAAATACTCTGCATATCCGTAACATTCGAGGTATCCCAACTGCCGATATCCTGATTAAAGGAATCAGCACCGGTAAACATGGCACCCATACTCGTAACGTTTGAGGTATCCCAGCCACCAATGTCCTGATCAAAAGAAACAGCACCTCTGAACATCGTGGCCATATCTGTGACGCTTGACGTATCCCAGTAACTTATATCTTCGTTAAAAGAATTATCGCCATAAGTAAAGCCGTTAAACAAATCTGACATATCCGTCACTTGCGACGTGTCTATATTGTATTCTGAATTTCCAAAAGTATAGGTTATACCTTCATCTTCAATGGCGTAGCTACCATCGGCCACTGCATCACGCAACTGCTGCTCCGTCACCATCAGATAAGTATTCGATATTGTTTGATACGTCGGCGTGCCGGTAGCATTAGACGAATGTCCGTCACTATCTGTTGCCGTCAGTTCGACAGTGGGCAGTGACTCACTGGCCATAACGGCATCAACACCCGCCTGTGTCAGCACCACATCTTCACCGTCAAAGGCGTAATAGCCAGCATCATTGGTGCCAGAAGTAAAGTCGACCCGCCCATCCGCCACTGTCAATGATCCATCTTCAGCATCGCTTGCGGTAAAGCGTGCCACCACCGTGCCAACCTCAGCCTCACTGACTGTAATACCAGTGACGGCAGTCACATTAAGAGTTGGAGAAGTGTTTTCGGGTTCGGGTTCGGGTTCGGGTTCGGGTTCGGGTTCGGGTTCGGGTTCGGGTTCGGGTTCGGGTTCGGGTTCGGGTTCGGGTTCGGGTTCGGGTTCGGGTTCGGGTTCGGGTTCGGGTTCGGGTTCGGGTTCGGGTTCGGGTTCGGGTTCGGGTTCGGGTTCGGGTTCGGGTTCGGGTTCGGGTTCGGGTTCGGGTTCGTTTAAGGTTTGAATAGTGCTTTCCAGTGCATCCCTGTCATCTGCGGATGCAGACTGCGAAAGTATAAAGGCCAGAGAAGACAACGTTAATGCACCACTGTTCAACTGCTCGGCCCAGTAAGCAGCACCCTCCGCCTCAGGGTCACGGTTAAACAGATTGTTATAAAGCGCTGCAATCTGCGCATCAGTATCAATACTGCCATACTGTTCAATATATTCATCCGAATTACCAAAGGCATCAATAATACTACCCAGCTCTCCCTCTGCGGATTGCATGGCATCCAACCAGAATGCTCTACCTTCTTCGTCCGCTGCTCGCCCGTAATAACCGGCATACAGGGTATCAATCAGCTCGCCATAAGTTTGATCAAATGCACCTTCAAGGCGCTGAGTAGCGCTAGCCTGATCCTCACCCTCAGCTGCATCCGCAATAAAGCGTGCTACCTGCACGATACTCGCCCCTTCTTCCACCTGAGCTGCCCAGTAAGCCCTTCCCTCAGGGTCAGCATTGCGGCCAAACAAATTTTGATAAAGACTATCAATTTGTTGCTGAATGCTCTGAGTGGCATCAAATTCAGGAGATTGTGTAAAGGCTTGGCTAACTGCTTCGAAACCATTGACCTCAACCTGTTCAGCCCAATAAAGCAATCCTTCCCAGTCAGCGGGACGGTTATAGACAGTAAGATAAAGCGTTTGGATATCGGTATACGTAGACATAAAAACCCTGTTGTTTTTATTATAGCGAGGATAAAAAACGCTACATGGAAAGCTCACCACCTTCTAATTAATAAAGACAAATGTAAGATTTTGCAAATTAGATAAATAACATGACCTAAAGAACGATGACGCCTGCAGCCATTAACCAACCTATTTATTTTTAATTAAAATAACTCAAAATCATTGATAAATTAATGACTTACAATAAAAAACCGCCCGAAGGCGGCTATATGATCAATAGGCTAAAAACAACCTGTAAGTAATAGCTTACAAAAATAAGCCATTAAAATTACATGGATTGCGCGTTTCTCCCATATCACTCACCATCTGTTACCGCGCCGGTGCTCGCAGAACTGACGAGTTTGGCATATTTGGCCAGCACGCCCTTGGCGTAGCGGGGTGCTGGCTGCTGCCAGGCAGCTCGGCGGCGCATCATTTCTTCATCACTGATATCCACATCAATGGTGTCAGCTTCTGCATCAATGGTAATGGCATCACCGTCTTCCACCAACGCCAGCGGGCCTCCTTCAAAGGCTTCCGGTGACACATGCCCCACCACGAACCCGTGGCTGCCGCCGGAAAAACGGCCGTCGGTAATCAGCGCGACATCGTTACCCAGGCCACGGCCCATAATTGCTGAAGTAGGCGTCAGCATTTCACGCATACCGGGGCCGCCTTTCGGGCCTTCATAACGGATCACGACGACATCACCCGCTACCACGGTGCCATCGTTGATTCGTGCTTGTGCTTCTTCTTCCGAGCCAAACACCCGCGCCGAGCCGCTAAAGCGTGTGCCTTCCTTGCCGGTAATCTTGGCCACGGCACCTTCCGGCGCCAGGTTACCAAACAGGATGCGCAGGTGGCTTTCGGCCTTAAGCGGGTTGCCCAGCGGTGCGATAATCTGTTGATCCATCGGGTAAGGCTCAACGTCAGCGAGGTTTTCCGCCAGCGTCTTGCCCGTCACCGTCAGGCATTCGCCGTTGAGCAGACCAGCATCGAGCAGAATTTTCATCAGCGGCTGAATGCCACCGATCGCCACCAGCTCACTCATCATGTAGTGACCGCTGGGGCGCAGGTCAGCCAGTACCGGCACACGCTTACCGATTTCGGTAAAGTCGGCCAGGGTCAGGTCGACGCCAATGGTGCGCGCCATGCCAATCAGGTGGAGCACTGCGTTAGTGGAACCACCGAGAGCGATGACGATAGTAATCGCATTTTCGAAGGCAGCGCGGGTCATGATATCGGAGGGTTTGATATCCTTGGCCAACAATTCCAGCACCGCTTCACCGGCGGCTTTACAGTCGTCGCGCTTATCCTGGGAAATGGCATTCTGCGCAGAGCTGCCCGGCAGGCTCATGCCCAGCGCTTCAATCGCAGAGGCCATGGTGTTGGCGGTGTACATACCGCCGCAGGAGCCCGGGCCTGGAATTGCGGTTTCTTCAATATTTTTCAGTTCGATCAGGTCGATATCGCCACGCGAATGCGCCCCCATGGCCTCGAACACCGAGACAATATCGGTATGCCCCTTGCCAGGCATGATGGTGCCGCCGTAAACAAACACGCTGGGGCGGTTCAGTCGCGCCAGGCCCATCACGCAGCCCGGCATGTTTTTATCGCAGCCGCCGATGGCCACAAGGCCATCAAAGCCTTCACAGCCCGCCACGGTTTCGATGGAATCCGCGATAACTTCGCGCGACACCAACGAGTACTTCATGCCCTCGGTGCCATTGGCAATACCATCAGAAATGGTGATGGTATTGAAAATCACGCCCTTACCGCCTGCCGCATCGGCACCGTCACGGGCGAATTCCGCCAGCTCACCGATATGGCTATTACATGGCGTCACCATGCTCCATGTGGAGGCAACGCCTACCTGGGGCTTGGTGAAATCATCATCATTAAACCCCACCGCCCGTAACATGGCGCGGCTGGCCGCTTTGCCGGGGCCATCTACCACCTGGGCAGAATGGCGGCGGGAATGATTTGTCGACTCGGTCATGGGGGTATTCCTCTTTACTTGACTAACTTAGCTTGGATCACGGTATCCGCATAGCTTGGGGGTGGTGAGACATTGACGCAAGAAGATATCATAATGGTCAGGTGCGTCTCGCGCATTCTCCCAGAGGCATCAGGACATCACCGCGAGATCGCACCGGCATTATTCCCCTTGCCATTGGTTATTTATCTTTTGTCTGCGAATGCTGCCAAAACCCTCTATGCGCCTCTTTTTTCGCCTGAGCACGAGTGATGCCGATATCTTCCAGCAGCCGATCATCAAGCGACAGTAACTGGCGGCAGCTGTGACGACGCTGAAGATAGTGGCACAACTGGCAGAGAGGCGGGGGTAGAGTAAACGCCGCCGCTGGCAGCGCTTCTCTACGCAGGAGAACACCCTCTGATAAGAAGGGGCTATAAACTGAAGGTACTGCCACGTACCAGCGTCAGACGGCCATGATCAATAATAGGACCGGTCGGTTGGCCGTCAGGTGCGCCGCCTTCAGGCTCGACACTAACGGCCAGGTCTGCATTGAATAGCTGCGCACGCAACGCGTCACTGGGTTGCAGACGCTGGCTACCCTGTGCGGGGAGCAGGCCGAGCGAAACAGGCGTGCCATTGTCGATCAGCCACAGCTCGCCGGTCTGGTTCTGGCCAACCTGAGAAGGCTGAACCGCCTGAACAATCAGCTCACCTTGCTCGGTTGCGCTAATAATCCAGCCGGGGGTGCGTGATTCATCCTGAACCACAAACACCGCCTCTCCCTGAGGAAGAGTACTCAATTCAGCTTGCTGCCAAAGCGCCCCAAGCACGATGGCTATCGCCCCAAAGCTGGCAGCCACGGCCTGCCATGCCCCCAAACGCTGCCACCATGGCAAAGGCAAGGAACCGGTCGCTTGGGCAATCCGCCGCCAGACCTCTTTAGGGGGCGTTTTGGGGTCCAGTCGTTCATTGAACAGTTGCAGGTGCTCTCGCCAGCTATCCACGTCATTCTGCAGATCATGGCTAACCGCCAGCAAGGCTTCAAAGCGCGCTTTCTGATCGCGATTCAGCACCCCCAGCACATATTCACCCGCCGCGAGATGGCGTTCTTCTGGGTTAGTTAAGTCCCACTGGTCAGACATGCCTTCAACCTCTCAAGTCCTCGACGAATCCAGCTTTTCACGCTGCCCAGTGGCTGAGCAAGAGTGTGGGCAAGTTCACTGTGTGTAAGCCCCTGAAAATAAGCCATTTCCATTAACTGTCGCTGTTGACTGCTCAGTGTGTCCAAGCAATCGTTCAGCTTGCCATTCTGCTGGGTATTGATGCTGTCGTCTTCAGGATCGTCGGTGCTTAACAGAGCGTCCAGCAGCGGTTCGTCTGTTGTCGCATCTTGTGGTTTCTGGCGCCGCAGCCAGTCAATGCCGATATTGCGCGTGAGCCTTGAAAGCCAGGTCATCGGCTTTGCGCGTGTGGCGTCATACTGGTCAGCGACATACCAGACCCTGATGAACACCTGCTGCAGGCAATCCTGTGCGGCACCCTCGTCTCTTACTATACGCAGCAACTGCGCATATAGATGCGCGCAAGAGGCATGATACAGACGTTCCAATGCGTGATGCTCCCCATTAGCACAACCGGCGAGCTGATCGATCAGATACTGTTGGCGCTGTGTGGTATCTAGCATTCAGGCATCTCTACGGTAGGTCGAGGTGTCAGTTTTCGCGAATGCCGCGTTGAAGGCAACCGTAGCGCGGCTCGGTTTGTAAAAACGGTTCATAAAAACAGTTTGTAAAAAACAGCTCGTAAAAACGGTTGTGAAAAAAGATTTGAAAAAAGGGTTTGAAAATTTGCATCCAGTCGGTCGGTACGCACGTAAGTATCAATGAGCCTCGATTAATGAGGTCATAATGACAATCCAGGAGATACTCCAATGAAAAAACTACTTACTGCCAGCCTGTGTGCGACCGCCCTATGGACCGGTATTGCTGTTGCCGATCATGGCCCAACCACAGTGGGCGGCGCCAGCATGCTGCCTGAGCGCAATATCATTGAAAATGCCGTTAACTCTGGCGATCATACAACGCTAGTGGCAGCGGTTCAGGCGGCTGGGCTAGTCGACGTTCTGCAGGGTGAAGGCCCCTTTACTGTCTTCGCACCGACGGATGATGCTTTTGCGGCACTGCCAGCAGGCACCGTTGAGACCCTTTTACAGCCTGAAAACCTGGAACAGCTACAAACGATCCTGACCTACCACGTCGTACCCGGCAACCTGAACAGGGATGCACTGTGGGAAGAGGTCATGGAAAAAGAAGGCACCGTCGCGTTCAAGACCGTACAGGGCGAGCACCTGACCGTGACGCGCAATGGCAACAACCTGATGGTCATGGACGCCCAAGGTAATGGCGCCAATATCACAGTCGTTGATGTCGCACAGGAAAACGGCGTCATCCACGTCGTGGACCGCGTACTGATGCCCTGATCCCTAACGCCGATTTTTAAGCGTTGTCAGGTATTAACCCACCGCCTCATTGCAGGCGGTGGGGACGTTTAAAGACCCGCCGCGCCTGTTCAACCCGTTCGCGCGAAAGACAGGTCAGCGAGTGATCATTAACCAGCCCCATGGCCTGCATAAAAGCAAACACCGTTGTCGGCCCGACGAATTTCCAGCCGCGCCTTTTCAATTCTTTGGCAAGCGCTACCGATTCAGGTGACGTTGTCTGGGTTTCCGGCTCAGCCAAATTGCTAGCGTCTGGTTCATAGCTCCACAGAAACGCCGCCAGTGATCCTTCCTGCTCAATCATTGCCAGCGCCCGCTGGGCATTATTAATGACCGCTTCGATTTTGCCACGATGACGAATAATACCGGCATCCTGCAGCAGACGTTGCACGTCCTCTTCACTAAACCGGGCGACCTGATGAAAATCAAAGTGATGAAAGGCGGCACGAAAATTCTCGCGCTTATTAAGAATGGTGCGCCAACTCAAGCCTGACTGAAAACTCTCCAGGCAAAGCTTTTCAAAAAGCCGCTGATCCTCCGCCACCGGAAAGCCCCACTCATTATCATGGTAGGGTAGAAATTCCGGCGCGCCGCCGCACCACTGGCAGCGCGGATGCCCATCGGGGGCAATAAAGTCAGGCATGGAAACACCTCCGTTTATGTGGCATTACTGTACTCCAATGCCAATTCGTTTAAAGCATTGCAACACAACCCAACGACCAGGAGGCTCATCCATGCCCACCATCCGCCCCGCAACCCTTAACGACCTTGATGCGTTAACCCAGCTATTAGACGGCTATCGTCAGTTTTATAAGCAGCCGAGTGATGTTGATGCGGCGCGTGATTTTCTGCGCCAGCGATTCGGGCAGGCAGATTCACGCATTCTGGTGAGTGAGAATGAGGAAGGCACACTGACCGGCTTTGTGCAGCTTTTTCCGGGCTTATCGACCGTGGGCTTGAATACCCGCTGGACACTAAACGATCTTTTCGTCCTGCCGGATTGTCGTGATAAAGGCACAGGCAGAGCACTAATGGAAGCAGCCAGCCAGCTTGCCCGCGAACATGGCGTAGCGCGGCTGATGCTGATGACGCAGGTAGAAAACGAGCGCGCCCAGCACCTTTATGAATCCCTGGGCTGGCAGCGCAACACCGCTTTTTACGGTTATTTGCTGGATATTAAATAACTTAGAGCATTTGAGGGAGCTTTAGCTTGAGATGGTTAAGGCGCTGTTGCTTGGCTATAAACCAGTGCGTCTGCGCCGCCATCGCCCGATAAATCGGCCTTCTACCGTAAAACGCCGCCACAATATTTGTAGGGTGGCTTCGCGAAGCAAGCCACCAGATGCTGATTCTAAAGATCGAACCACGGCGTCAGAATCATCTTTCGACATTTTCCGCTTACTGTTTTCCACTAACGATTTTCCACTAACGGCTTTCTACTAACAGGCCGCGTATCAGGGTTTCTCCGATGCTGCTGCATTCATCTGCCAGAGAGTATTGCTGCGGGTCTTTAAGCCAGTCAAAGCAGATACCGATCATAAAGCTGTGGAACTGTCGGCGGGCACTGGCGGGCGTCAGGTCCGTACGCAGGTGCCCGGCTTGCCGCGCCTTTTCAAACAGTTTTTCCACCTGTTCTTCGGCATGTTCCGAAAGCTGCGTGATCATACAGATGCGCGGGTGATCATCTTCCAGCTTTTCGCAGCGGTGCAGCACAATCGTGGCGGCACGTTGCAAAGGAAGATTATGGCAGATGGCCCCCAGCGCATTATTGGCAATATCACGGAGACACTGACTGGGCGTATCCCCCAGGCGCTGCACGCTGTCATCGACAATTTCATCAAGCGGGATACGCACACGTTCCAGCAGCGCATCGAATACCGCTGTCTTATCTTCAAAGTGCCAGTAAATCGCCCCACGGGTCACACCCGCGGCAGCGGCGATATGAGCCAACGTGGTGCGCGACACCCCTTGAGCAAGAAACTGGATTTCTGCAGCATCGAGGATAGCCTCGCGGGTACGTTCAGCCTCAGCTTTGCGGCGCGACATAGTAACTCCTGACAGGAAAATACGCTGAATCAGCAAATGATGAATGCGGCTTGTAAATAGTATCTGTAAATAGTGCTTATAAAATAACGCATGGCGGATGTGGCCAATTCACCGATAGCGTATTAGTATACATCAATACTGACATTCATGAATGTCAGTGAAAGAATTGAAAGAGACGTTATATATCAAACCGTTTATATCAGACTTTTCGTATCCACTTTCATGTCCGTGTGTTGATCCATGCCGCCAAGGAGTTTGCCGTGCGCAACCCTGTGATTCGATTACTTCCAGCGCTGCTGGCCTTGTTGCTGGTATCGGGTAATACCTATGCCGAAAATCACAATGAACCGCCTCCTCGGCCGGTGAAACTGATGACGCTGGAAGCCTCTGCCGCTGGGCTGCAACGCCAGTTTCCGGCACGGGTTGCCGCGACGACTCGCAGCAACCTGTCGTTTCGCATGCCGGGAGAACTCCTGGAACTCAACGTCAGCCCAGGTGAGCGGGTAACACAGGGCACCCTCATTGCGCGGATCGACGATCGTAATGTCCGTAGCGAGCTGGACAGTGCCCGTTCACGCCTGGAACTGGCACGGGCAACCCATGAACGCATGCGCTATACCCTGGAACGCGGCGCAATCAGCCAGGCACGCTTTGATGAATCAGAGGCTGAACTTCGCGCTTCGCGGGCCACGTTTGAGCAGGCTGAAGAACAGCTGGAAAACACCCGGCTGCGCGCGCCTTACGATGGAGTGATTGCCCAGGTGCCGGTGGATAACCGCCAGATTGTACAGGTAAAAGAAGTTGTTGCTGTCATCCAACAGCCGGGGCAACTTGATGTCGTCTTCCATCTTCCCCAGCAGATTGTGCAGCAGATACCGCGTAGTGACGGCGAGTCATCGTTTGAAAAAGACATCATCTTTGAGGTGCGCTTTGGCAACAGTGAAACGTCCTACCAGGCAGAGCTTGCCTCTTACACCACGCAGGCCAGCGCCCAAAGCCTGGCTTATGAGGTCACACTGCGGCTGCCGCAACCTGACAACATCACCCTTCTTGATGGTATGAGCGCCACCGTCCAGCTTGATCTGGGTCAGCTATTCCCCGCCTCTGAAAACCCTGTCTGGCATTTACCAACCGAAGCTATCAGCTACCCTGGTGACAACCCGGAACAGGCCGTGGTGTGGCGTTTTCAAGCTCCGGACCGCCTGGAAGCCGTGCCGATTGAAGTCGGGCGCTTAACCTCCAAAGGGCTGGAAATAATCGGTGCACTCGCCGCAGGTGACCGCCTTGTCGCCGCGGGTGCCCATCGCATCAGCCCCGATATGCGCGTTATGCCATGGAAAAAGGAACAGGGGCTCTAGGATGGTTGATTATTTCTTGCGTCACCGAGCCGCCAGCTATCTGATGACCATGGTGCTGCTGATAGGCGGTGCCTTCGCGTTCACTGGCATGGGGCAGCTGGAATTTCCCGAGTTCACCATCCGCAATGCCATGGTGGTCACGCAATACCCCGGCGCGACGCCCGAAGAGGTAGAGCAGGAAGTGACCTCAACGCTGGAAGAAGCCATTCAGGGCATGCCCGCGATCAAGCGCATCAGCTCGATCAGTTCTGACGGGTTATCGCAGATCGTCATCGAGCTGCAAAGCACGGTGCAAAACGAAGAGCTTCAGCAGCTATGGGATTCATTACGCCGCAAAGTCGGCGATGCCCAGGCTGGCTTGCCACCCGGCGCCAGCCAGTCGCGGGTTAATGACGATTTTGGCGATGTGTTCGGCCTAATGGTCAACCTGACCGGTGACGGTTACGGCATGGCTGATTTAAAAGGTCATGCCGAGTTTCTAAAGCGTGAGCTCGCCCTGGTTGATGGGGTGGAAAAGGTATCGCTGGCTGGCGTGAGAGCCGAGCGTATTTTCATTGAAGTCGACCGCGAGCAACTGCGCGCCCTGAACATCCCGCTGGCCTCTCTTCAGCAACTGCTGGCAACGCAGAATGCCGTCGTGGATTCAGGGCACCTGAAGCAGGATGGCCAGCGTTTTCGAATCACCCCGTCAGGCAGTTCCGCCAATATCGAAGACCTGCGTGCGCTGATCATCAGTGAAGGCAATGGCGAGCTGGTTCGGCTGAGCGATATTGCCGATATTTCCCGAGGTTTGACCGAGCAGCCACAGCTTCTTTACCGCGATATGGGACGGCCCGCCATTTCCCTGGGCATCTCATTTGAAAGCGGCGTTAACGTGGTCGAGGTCGGCGCGCGCCTGAAACAGCGCCTGGAGGCACTGGAAGCACGCACACCGCTGGGTATGGAACTCAACATCGTTTACGACCAGCCAACCGTGGTGGATGAGGCCGTCTCCGGGTTTCTGGTCAGCCTGATCCAGGCGGTCGCCATCGTGATTGTGGTGCTGATGCTGTTTATGGGTTGGCGCAGCGGCCTGTTGATGGGGTTTATTCTGCTGATCACCATTATCGGCACCTTCATGCTGATGCGTATTCACGGCTTGCAGCTGGAAAAAATCTCACTGGGCGCACTGATTATTGCCCTGGGCATGCTGGTCGATAACGCCATTGTGGTCACGGAAGGCATGCTGGTTGGGCTCAAGCGCGGCCAGAGTATTCGTGACTCGGCACACCAGGTAATTCGGCAGAACGCCTGGCCATTGCTGGCCGCCACCCTGATTGCTGTAGCCGCCTTCGCCCCGATTGGCCTGTCACCGGACACCACCGGTGAATTTATCGGCTCGCTGTTTTACGTCCTGCTTTATTCCCTGCTGCTGAGCTGGCTGACGGCGCTGACGCTAACGCCCTTCTACTTCAAGCTGCTGTTTCGCAACGTCTCCCCCAGCCGCACAGACGAAGATCCTTACCAGGGGATTGTGTACCGCACCTTTAGCCGCGTGATTATCGCGGGGATTCGCCTGCGCTGGCTGACCCTGGCGCTGGTAATCGCCATTCTGGCAGTCGCGGTTGTCGGCTTTGGCTCGGTCAAGAATGCGTTTTTCCCGGCCTCCAATACGCCTATCTTCTTTGTTGATTACCGCACGCCGGAAGGTACCGACATTCTGGAAACCGAGAGGCGGGTGGCGCAGCTCGAAGAGGCGGTCATGGAGATGGAAGGCATCCGCCATCTCACCACCGTCATCGGCGGCGGGGCCCAGCGCTTCACCCTGACCTATGCACCGGAAGAACGCTACGCCAGCTACTCACAGCTGATTATCGAAACTAACGATAAAGCAACCCAGCAGGCACGTATGGCGGACGTGGAAGCCGTACTAAAACGCGATCACAGTGATATCGATTACAAGATTGCCCCGCTGGAAGTCGGCCCGGCTCCCAAAGCCAAGCTGGAAGCGCGGCTTTACGGCAGTGACCCGGTCGTGCTGCGCCAGCTCGGCGATCAAGTGGCGGCGCTGTTCAATGATACGCCCAACATGGTCAGTGTGCGCACCAACTGGCGTAACCGCGTTCAGGCAATCGTACCGATATTTGCGGAAGATACCGCGAGACGTCTCGGCGTCACCCGCGACAACCTCGCGGCCACCCTGGCGCTAAGTACCAGTGGCAGCCAGGTGGGTATCTATCGCGACGGTAGCGACCTGATTCCGATTGTCGCCAGAACGATACCCGCGCAACGCAACGATATCGACAACATCGGCTCGCTGAACGTATGGAGCGCTGAACAAGGGCGCTACATCACTGCCGATCAGGTCATACGCGATGTCACCACCCAGGTGGCCGACCCGCTGATCATGCGCCGCGACCGTGAACGCATGCTGGCCGTGTATGGCGAGCCGGACCCGCTCAGCGGCGTCACGGCGGCCAGCGTGCTGGCCCAGGTTCGGCCCCAGGTCGAAGCGCTCGATCTGCCGCCTGGCTACCGGCTTGAGTGGGGCGGTGAATTCGAAACCGCCGGTGAAGCGCAAAGCGGCCTGTTCTCCTCGCTGCCGCTTGGGCTGGTGATGATGTTTATCATCACGGTCGTGCTGTTCAACAACTTCCGCCAGCCACTGGCCATCTGGTTTCTGGTGCCACTGACCATTGTCGGGGTGGTTGCCGCCCTGCTGATCACCGGCCTGCCCTTCTCGTTCATGGCGCTGCTCGGCACGCTGAGCCTGATCGGTATGGTGATCAAGAATGCCATTGTGCTGGTGGAAGAAATCAATGTGCAGCTACCCCAGTACAAGGACCGCTACCATGCCGTGGTGCGGGCGGCCGTCAGCCGTGTCCGGCCGGTTTCCATGGCCGCGCTGACCACCATGCTGGGTCTACTGCCGCTGATCAGCGATGCCTTCTTTGCCAGCATGGCCGTCGCCCTGATCGGCGGGCTCGGTGTCGCCACGCTACTCACCCTGATCGTACTGCCGGTCATCTACTGCGTGCTCTACCGGATCAAGATTCACGCCGATACCTAGCCACGCAGCATACGCTTTAACGCCGCCGTCGCCTTAACAGGCCACGGCGGCGTTTTTTTATGGATGTTTCTTATCCGAATCTTTATGGCACCATAGCGCTATATCTTTCCGTGAAGGAACACCGCCACATGCCTGCCAGTTCCCAGCTCTCGTCAACAATGCCTTCATCAACCGCGCTCTCAACAACGCAGCTGACGCCCGGTTTTATGGTGGTGCACGCCAATCGCCTGGAGGATTTGCGCGAGCTGGCGGTGGAATGGATGCGCCTGCACCCCTTGGGGCCGCTGGAAAACGAGACCATTCTGGTGCAGAGCAACGGGATCGGGCAGTGGCTGAAACTCGCGTTGGCGGAAGACCCGGAAAACGGCGGTGCAGGCATTGCCGCCGCGCTGGATGTCATGCTGCCTGCGCGCTTTCTCTGGCAGGCCTACCGCACGGTACTAACGCATATTGACCAAGACGGCGACGCCGTACCGGAAACCTCGCCCTTTGATAAATCGCGCCTGGTTTGGCGGCTGCTACGCCTGCTGCCCACCCTGGCCGGGCAGGATATCTTCGCCCCGCTGGCACAGTTTCTGGAAGTCGACCGCGACCAGCGCAAGCACTATCAGCTGGCTGAACGGCTGGCGGATCTGTTCGACCAGTATCAGGTCTACCGCGCTGACTGGCTGGACGCCTGGGCCAACGGCGACGACGTACTGATTACCGCCAAAGGCGAAGCCCGCCCGCTGGAAGCACACCAGCGCTGGCAGCCTGCACTTTGGCGCATTCTGCGTGAAGACGTTGCTGCCACCCAGGGCGATGCAGGCCTCAACAGCAGCCGCGCCCAGGTTCATCAGCGCTTTTTACACGCGGCTGAGCAGCTCGAAGGCCAGGCCTGCCCGCCGGGCCTGCCCCGGCGGCTGATTATTTTCGGTATCTCATCGCTGCCCCAACAAACCCTGGAAGCCCTGGCGGCGCTCTCGCGCTGCTGCCAGATCGTGCTGTGCGTGCATAACCCCTGCCAGTTCTTCTGGGCGGATATCATCGAGCATAAAGACCTACTGCGCGCCAGCCGCTACCGCCAGCGGCGCAAAACCGGCATGCCGGAAGCGCTGGATGTACTCGGCACCGGCGACGCCGATGACGCCCTGCACCTGCACGCCCAGCCGCTGCTGGCCGCCTGGGGCAAGCAGGGCCGCGATTACCTGCGCCTGCTGGATGAGCATGACGACACCGGCGGTTACCAGACGCTATTCGAGCAGCAGGCGCTGCGCATTGATATGTTCGAGCCGTTTAGCGGCCCTGAACGCCACTGCCTGCTCAGCCAGCTGCAGGATGACATTCGCGAGCTGCGCCCGGTCGCGGAAACCCAGGATCACTGGCCAGCGGTGTCTGCCGATGATGATTCCATCGTCTTTCATATCGCCCACGGCCCCCAGCGGGAAGTCGAGATTCTCCACGACCAGCTGCTGGCGGCGTTCAGCGCCGACCCCAACCTGCGCCCCCGGGATATCATCGTCATGGTGCCGGATATTGACCGCTACGCACCGCATATCGAAGCCGTGTTTGGCCAGCTCGCCAGCGACGATCCGCGCCATATTCCCTACACGCTTTCCGACCAGGCCAGCCGCCACCGCCTGCCGCTGATGATTGCCCTGGAAAAGCTGCTGCGCCTGCCGGAGCTGCGTCTTTCGGTCAGCGACCTGCTGGACCTGCTCGACGTGCCCGCCCTGCGCCAGCGCTTCGGGCTTGCCGAGCGCGACCTGCCGGTGCTGGAACGCTGGATGGAAGGCGCGGGCATCCGCTGGGGCCTGAATGCTAAGCAGCGCCAGCGCCTGGAGCTGCCCGGCGGGCTCAGCCAGAACACCTGGGCCTTTGGCCTGCGCCGACTGCTGCTGGGCTACAGCGTGGGCGATGGCGAGGCCTGGCAGGGCATCGAGCCATTTGATGACATCGGCGGGCTGGAAGCGGGCCTTGCCGGGCCGCTGGCCACCCTGCTGGAAAAACTCGAAGCCACCTGGGAAGTTTTCTGCCAACCCACCGATGCCGCCAGTTGGGTAGCACGCCTGCGAGCGCTGCTGGAAACCTTCTTCCTGACCGAAGATGCTCAGGAAAGCATCATGCTCACCAAGCTCGAAAACGGCCTGCAACAGATACTCGAAAGCAGCCGTGAAGCCGAACTGAGTGCCCCCCTGCCGCTTTCCCTGGTACGCGAACATTGGCTCGCGCAGATTGACGAACACAGCCTTTCCCAGCGCTTTCTGGCCGGTGCGGTCAATTTCGCCACCCTGATGCCGATGCGCGCCATTCCGTTCAAGCGCGTATGCCTGCTGGGCATGAACGACGGCGAATACCCGCGCTCCCAGCCGCCGCTGGATTTCGACCTGATGGGCAGCGATTACCGCCCCGGCGACCGCTCGCGCCGGGAAGACGACCGCTACCTGTTTCTGGAAGCGCTGCTCTCCGCCCGCGACCAGCTGTATATCAGCTGGATGGGCAACAGCCAGATCGATAACTCGCCGCTACCGCCCTCCGTGCTGGTCGGCCAGCTGCGTGACCACTTGGCGGCAGGCTGGCATATCGAGAATGCCACGCCGCTGCTTGAGGCGCTAACCACCGAGCACCCGCTGCAGCCGTTTAGCCGTCAGTATTTCCAGAGTGTCAGCGACACCAGTCGGCTATTCACATATGCCCACGAATGGCGCGACGTTCACGAACCGCGTACTTCACGGGAAGCCCAAACCGCACTTCCTGCGTCGGAAAACGCCCCAACCAGTCTCACCCTTGGCCAGCTGGGCAGCTTTCTGCGAGAACCCGCGCGCACCTTCTTCAACACCCGGCTAGGGGTCTATTTCGAACAAGAAGCGATTGCCGAACTGGACGAAGAACCCTTCGCGCTGGATGGCCTGCAAAACTGGCAGCTGCAAAACCGCCTGATTGCCGCGCAGCGCCACGCCGTCGATAACGGCCAGCCACGCATGAACGCCCTGCACGATGCGCTTGAACGCTTTCAGGGCCAAGGCGTATTAGCGATGGGCGCCTTTGGTGAGCGCATGCGTAACGACCTGGCCGAGCCCATGGAAGCCCTGTTCACTGCCTACGAAGACGCACTGGCCGCCTGGCCCCACGCCCAGGATGCCCCCAGCGCCGTTCACCTCGAACATAACGGCATCACACTGGAAGACTGGCTAAATGAACTCCGCCAGGATGACGACGGCCACCGCTGCCGCCTGCTGTTGCTCAGCAGCAGCCTGATCAAGAAGGGCAAGTACCAGTGGCATCACCTGCTGCGCCACTGGGTCGCCCACCTGGCGGGCAACCTCAGCGGCCCGATGACCACACAACTACTTTCCAAGGCGGGCAATGTCACTCTGGAGCCACTGGATGCCGATACCGCCCGCACGCACCTGGAAACCCAGCTAAACCTCTGGCAGCAAGGCCTCCTGACCCCGCTACCGCTGGCAGCACAGGCCGCCTTTGCCTGGCTGACCAAGCTCGGCACACCGGAAATCGCCCTGGAAAAAGGCCGCGAAAGCGACGCCTACGCCGCCGCCGAAAAGGTCTATGAAGACGGCTACCGCTACACCGGCGAAGCCTCCCAAAGCGCCTACCTAAGCCACCAATGGCCGCGCTTTGAACGGCTGTTTTTCGACCGCACCGAGGCACTTCATGACGGCCAGCCACACACCTTCGCCACCCTGACAGACGCCCTCTACGCCCCGCTGTTCAAGGCGGTAAAAAAGCCGGATGGTAAAAAGCAATGACGCACCAACAGGCCCTAAGCGGTGAGCCTTGCTTAACCGGCCACCACTGCATAGAATTATGTGTATAATTAAACGTAATTCAATACATACCAGAGGGTAGCCATGGCCATCTTACTTGAACGTCCAGAAGACGCGGTCTCAGCAACCGTCATGGCGCGTACCTTCAGCGCCCGGCTCAAAGAAATATCATCACGTTCGACGGATAGGCTCGTGGTTTTCAAGGATAACCAGCCTGCCGCTGTACTGATGAACGTCCAAGCCTATCAGGACCTCGTTGATGAGCTTGAAGACCTGCGTATCGAAGCTATCGCCCGAGACCGACTAGCGAGCTACCAGGCAGGTCAGGCCATTTCGCACGATGACATGCGCTCTCTCTTTAATCAGAACGATTGAGCCATGGTCTGGCATCTGCTCTATCACCCTGATATTCAAAAAGATCTAATCAGGTTAGGCTCCGCCGCAGCAAATCGCATCCTTGATGTTATTGAAGAGAGAATCCGCGATGGTGAGCCTGACAAGCTTGGTAAACCCCTTCGAGGCGCTCTGGCCGGCTGCAGACGGATGCGCACTGGAAATACGAGGATCATCTATAAAGTTGATGGATCCGCTATCCAGGTGCTAATCATTGCGGTGGGAGCTCGGCGGGATGAAGAAGTGTACGAACTTGCCAATCGGCGTGTATAACCACTCGAATTTGTTTCTTGTCGGGGTGCTAAGCTTTCAACAAGGTCTTTAATAACGCCACTCAGGCAAGGAGCGTCTTCCATGCGTCTCACTCAAGCACAGCGCGACATCATTTTTTCAGGCGTACGCGAGTTTGCAGGGGCCCTGGTAGACATCCATGTGTTTGGCTCCCGTCTGGATGATTCAAAGCGCGGCGGTGATGTTGATTTATTGCTGATGGCCCCAGCAGCCATTCCGCTGTTGACTTGCGCCGAGCTTAAAATGGCACTGGAAGAACGTCTTCAGCTACCCGTGGATATTCTGACCTATATATCGGGGTCAGAACCCACGCCTTTCCAGGCAATCGCGCTGGCCCAGTCAAAGCAGATCAACACAGAGAAAGCCCAATGAGCCAGGCTGACACACCCACCCCACTCAACCCGCTTACGCTGCCGCTCCACGGTAGCCGCCTGATTGAAGCCAGTGCGGGCACGGGCAAAACTTTCACCATCGCGCTTTTATACGTGCGCCTGGTGCTGGGTGGCCAGCATAGCGAAGACGATACGGCCTTTGTGCGCCCGCTGACGCCGCCGGAAATTCTCGTGGTCACCTTCACCAACGCTGCCACTCAGGAGTTGCGTGAGCGCATCCGCCACCGCCTGGTAGAAGCCGCCGCCGTGTTCAGAGCCAGCGATGAGGCCGCTGCCGACTTTCTGCTGCTTCAGCTACGCGACCAGTACGAACCTGCCACCTGGCCCGCCTGCGCCCGCCGCCTGGAGCTAGCCGCTGAATGGATGGACGAAGCCGCGGTTTCCACCATTCACAGCTGGTGCTACCGCATGCTGCGCGAACACGCCTTTGATAGCGGCAGCCTGTTCTCGCTCAACCTGGAAAACGACCAGCGCGACCTAGAGCAGGAAGTGGTGCGCGATTACTGGCGCACCTTCTACTACCCGCTGAACGCCGACGCCCTGGGCAGCATTACCCGCTACTGGAAATCGCCGGACGACCTTCACGGCGAAGTGCGCAAGCTACTCCATGAAAGCGACGCCCTGGGCAACCCACGCCCTGCGCCTTCGGACACCTTAAGCGCCGCCGAAGCCGAACGCAGCGCCACGCTTGCCACGCTGAAAGCGCCCTGGCCCGCCTGGCTGGATGAACTGGTGCCCGCGCTGGAAGACGCCGCCAAGCGCAAAGCCTTTAAAGGCCAAAGCTTCAACGCCAAAAGCCGCGCCAACTGGCTGGGGGCACTGCGGGAATGGAGCGAGAGCGACCTGGAACGCCCCGCGCTGACGCCCGCCGCCTGGAAACGCCTGACGCCAGACGGCATGGCCGAAATATGGAAAGACGGCGCGCCGCCGTGCCCCGCGGTCTGGGAAGCCCTGGCAGAACTCCCTGCCGCCCTTGACGCCCTGCCGGAGCCGCGTAACGACCTGCTGATTCACGCCGTGCAGTGGTGCAAGGTGCGCCTGGAACGCGAGCAGGAACGCCGCGCCGAAATGGGCCCCAATGAACTGCTCACCCATCTGGACCGCGCCCTGCAAGGCCCCAACAAAGAGGCCCTGGCCGCGCAGATACTGCGCCAGTTTCCCGTCGCGCTGATTGACGAATTTCAGGACACCGACCCAATTCAGTACCGTATTTTCAACGCGGTCTATGACGTCGCCCACCCGCGCCGCGATGCCGCCATGCTGCTGATCGGCGACCCCAAACAGGCCATTTACGCCTTTCGTGGCGCGGATATTTTCACCTACCTGCAGGCCAGAAAGCACACCGCCGGACGCCACGTGACGCTGGGCACCAACTTCCGTTCCAGCCGCGCCATGGTCGAGGCGGTAAACCACTGCTTCCACTACGCCGACCAGCACCCGGCCGGGGCCTTTCTGTTCCGCGAGGCAGGCGGCGACAACCCGCTGCCGTTTCTCTCGGTGAAGGCCAAAGGCCGCGACGAACAGCTGGTCCACCAGGGCCAGCCGCTGCCCGCCATGACCCTGTGGCCAATGGAAAGTGACGAGCCGCTTTCCAAAACCGCCTATCAACCGGAAATGGCCGAACGCTGCGCCTCTTACATGGCCGAACTGCTCAACGCAGGCCAGCAGGCTGAAAGCGGTTTTCACCAGGATGGCAGCCTGACGCCGCTCAAGCCCTCGGACATGGCCGTGCTGGTCAATGGCCTGCAGGAAGCCCGCGCCATACGCCTGGCGCTGGCCAACCGTGGGGTGAAAAGTGTCTATCTTTCCGACCATGACAAGGTATTCAGCTCGCCGGTGGCCCCCCAGGTGGAACGCTGGCTGCGCGCCTGCGCCGAGCCACTGGCCAGCTCCCGTCAGGCCGAAGCCCACCTGCGCGCGGCCCTGGCCACGCCGCTGCTGGGGCTGAGCCTTGCTGAGCTTGACCACCTGCAGCAAAACGAGCTGGCCTGGGAAGCACGGGTCGAACAGTTCAGCCACTACCATCGCCTATGGCAGCGCCAGGGTGTGCTGCCACTGGTACGTCGCCTGATGGTCGATTTTGATATTCCCGCTCGCCTGCTGGCGAAGTTCGAAGACGGTGAGCGCTTACTTACTGACCTTCTGCACCTGGGCGAATTGCTGCAGCAGGCCAGCGCCGAGCTTGACGGCGAACACGCGCTGATCCGCTTTCTGTTTGACGCCATCGCCGACCCGGAAAGCCACGGCGACAGCCACAAACTGCGCCTGGAAAGCGATGCCGATCTGGTCAAGGTAGTGACCATCCACAAATCCAAGGGGCTTGAGTACCCGCTGGTATTTCTGCCCTTTATCGGCAACCATCGCCCGGTCAAGAAAGACGACGTACCGCTGCGCTGGCACGATGGCGAAGGCCACCTGCAGCTCAGCCTGAACGCCGACGACGACACCCTGGCCACCGCCGACCGCGAACGCCTGGGCGAAGACCTGCGCAAGCTTTACGTCGCCCTGACCCGCGCCCGCCACGCCACCTGGCTGGGGCTTGCTCCACTCAACGGGCTGGAAAACAGCGCCCTGGGCTACCTGATCAACGGCGGCCAGCCCATCGCCCCCGCCGCACTGACCAAGGCGCTGGAAGCGCTGGCAGAAGGCAGTGACATCTGCATCAGTGAACCGCCAGCCCCCACGGCGCTTCGCCTTGCCGCCCTGACGCCGTCAACCGAGCTGGGCCACGCTCGCACGCCAGCGCGCCCCGCCAAGGAACACTGGTGGATTGCCAGTTACTCGGCGCTGCGCCTTTCCGGCACCCTCACCGCCCCCATGGCCACGCCGCTGGAACCCACCACCGCTCAGGAAGCCACGGCCTTTGAAGTGCTGGATGAACCCCAGGAGCTGTCTCAAGAACCATCTCAACCAGAGACTTTCCACCTGCATAAGTTTCCCAGGGGGCCAGGGCCGGGGACATTTTTACATGGGCTTTTGGAATGGGCAGGCAGGCAAGGGTTTGCCACCACCGCTGACGATGCTGAAACCCTCAACGACATGCTCTGGCGGCGGGTGCAGCTGCGCGGCTGGCAGGCATGGCAGGAACCGCTGGCAGGCTGGCTTTCCACGTTGTTGACCACACCGCTACCGCTGGCCGCGCCGAGCCAGCAAAGCGTTGCGCTGACAGAACTTCAAAGCTATCAGGTGGAGCTGGAGTTCTGGCTGGCCGCCAAACGGGTCGACACCCAGGCCATTGACGCCCTGGTTAGCAAGCACTTACTGCCAGGCATTGAGCGCCCCGCGCTGGATGCCGACACCCTCAACGGCATGCTCAAAGGCTTTATTGATCTGGCGTTTGAGCACCAGGGGCGCTTTTACGTGCTGGACTGGAAATCCAACTATTTAGGGCCGAACGACAGCGCCTACGAACCCGACACCCTGCGCCACGCCCTGCTCGCCAAACGCTATGACCTGCAGGCCGCGCTTTACCTGCTGGCCATGCACCGGCTGTTAAAAGCGCGCCTGCCGGATTACGACCCGCACCAGCATCTGGGCGGCTCGATGACCGTGTTTCTGCGTGGCAGCCGCAGCGCCGGGCGCGGGGTATTTTCAGAGCCCGCCCCGGTGGAATTGATTGAAGCACTGGACCGCCTGTTCAGCGGCGCCCCCCATGCCCACACGCCCGAGGAGGCCACCGCATGAGCCGCCATCACGAATCCCATACGCTCGATCTGTTTGCTGCTGACACAGAGAGTGATGACTTGCCGCCTGCATCGACCTCTGAATCTTGCGCAGATCACCCCGCACTGAAAAGCACCGCTGAGCTACTGGCTCTGTGCGAACGCTGGGTTGCGCGGGGTTGGCTGCGGGATCTGGACCGCGCCCTGGTACGTTTTCTAGCCAGTGAGGCCCCGGATGCCCCCGTGCTGTTGCTGCTGGCCGCCGCGCTTGCCAGCCACCAGCTCGGCCGTGGCCATGTGTGCCTGGACCTGAACGCCACGCTAAGCGCGCCGGATTTTGCCCTTTCGCTGCCGCCGGAAGGCGACGATTTAAGCGACCCGCCGCCGCTGCCCAGCGAGGTGCTGGCCACGCTCACGCTCAAAGAATGGCAAGCCGCCCTGCACCACCCGCTACTGGTCAGTGATGGCCCCGGCAATTCGCCACTGGTGGTCGTGAATGCTCACTCAGGCTCAGGCGATAAGCAGCAAGCCAGCACTGGCACGCGGCTTTACCTGCGCCGCTACTGGCAATACGAACAGACCCTGCACCAGCAAATCGCCACGCGCCTGGAAGTAACGGCTGACGAGGCTCACCCCAGCCTGCTCCCTCAAGCGCTGAACGTTCTGTTTGAAGACCGCATGTTTGAAAACAGTAAGTCGGAAAACGCCAGCACCCTGAACTGGCAGAAAACCGCCTGCGCCCTGGCTTCCCGCAGCCGCTTTGGCATTATTACCGGCGGCCCCGGCACCGGCAAAACCACCACCGTGGTGCGCCTGTTGGCCCTGCTGCAAACCCTGCAGCTGGCCCATTCGCCCAGCCAGCCGCTGCGCATTCGCCTGGCCGCCCCCACCGGCAAAGCCGCTGCCCGCCTGAATGAATCCATCGCCGGGCAGGTGAATAGCCTGCCCCTGGCACAGTTAGAAAAACTCTTAACGAATTGCGTTATGAGCGAAGGCGAGGCAAGCGAAAAAGCGCCAATTGCGATTCCTACGGAAGTGACCACCCTGCACCGCCTGCTGGGCGCCCGCCCCGACACCCGGCATTTTCGCCACAGCGCCGCTAACCCGCTGGCGCTGGATGTGCTGGTGATCGACGAAGCGTCCATGGTGGATATCGAGATGATGGCCGCCGTGCTGCGCGCCCTGCCCGCCAATGCCCAGTGCGTGCTGCTGGGGGATAAAGACCAGCTGGCCTCGGTGGAAGCGGGCTCAGTGCTGGGTGACCTGTGCCGCCGCGCCGAAGCCGCCCACTACACCCCGGCCACCGCCCAATGGCTTGCAAGCGCCACCGGCCAACCCCTGCCCGATGCCTATATCGATGCTGAAGGCCAGCCGCTGGACCAGGCGATCAGCATGCTGCGGGTCAGCCACCGTTTTAACGAACACAGCGGCATTGGCCAGTTGTCCCAGGCAATTAATCAGCCCAGCCACGCTCAGAGTGATCAGGAAAAACACCAGGCCGTTAGCCGTGTGCTGCGCCACGGCTACCCGGACTTACACCACCTGACACTTTTTGAGGATGCCGCCCTGGATAAGCTGGTGATTCACGGAAGCCCAGAGGCATTTCCCAACGGCGGTGAAAGCCGCACCAGCCACAGCGGTGCGCCCATCGCCCCACCCACGGGCTACCGCCATTACCTGAAAACGCTGAACGCCCAGCGCCCGCGTGGGGAATCCTTCGAGGACAACCCAGCCGCGTTCGATACCTGGGCCTTTGAGGTGCTAAGCGCCTACAGCCACTTCCAGCTGCTATGCGCCCTGCGCAAAGGCCCCTGGGGAGTAGAAGGCCTGAACCTGCGCATCGCCAAGACCCTGCGCGGGGAAAAGCTGCTTTATGGCAGTGATTTCACGCTGGAGAAAGGCTGGTATGAAGGCCGCCCGGTACTGGTGACCCAGAACGACTACGGCCTGAAACTGATGAACGGCGATATCGGTATCACCCTGGCCGTGCCGGACCCCCGCTCTAGTTCAGGCACGCCGGGTAAAACGCTCTTGCGCGTTGCCTTCCCGACAAGCGATCCGGAAAAACCCATCCGCTGGGTGCTGCCCTCGCGCCTGCACGCGGTGGAAACCGTGTTCGCGATGACGGTACACAAATCCCAGGGCTCGGAATTCCTGCACACCGCCCTGCTGCTACCGCCCACCATCAACCCGATCCTCACCCGCGAGCTGGTCTACACCGGCATTACCCGCGCCCGCGACTGGCTCACGCTGGTAGAAGCCAAACGCGGGGTGCTGAATGAGGCGGTGACGAGAGAGGTTATGAGAGTGAGTGGGATGGGAAGATAGAGTTAAACTAAATGTTAAAGACATTCCCAACCAGAGAAAAAATGTAATTGAATATGTTGCCAATAGATTAGGAGGAGTGCATTACGATAGTGCTTATCATA
Organism: Halomonas sp. LS-001; assembly: GCF_052983955.1. Classification (NCBI taxonomy): domain Bacteria; kingdom Pseudomonadati; phylum Pseudomonadota; class Gammaproteobacteria; order Oceanospirillales; family Halomonadaceae; genus Halomonas; species Halomonas sp. LS-001. The sequence continues at coordinate 631,794 of NZ_CM129816.1, read as the reverse complement.
CAAAAGATCAAAGCCGCCAAAATGAACTTCGACTGCTATCCCAAGCTTACGACTGGGGACACCAAGCAATAAAGCATGGAGCTATTGTTGCAACGTCTATTTGCGCCATTGAGCTTGCCACATGCTCTTTAATCATCGAACTTTATTTCCAACTTCTCGATATCGAACAGAAGCGCAGAGAGCGTCTACTGGCTGACAAAACGCTTAACCAATTCAATAAAACCTAGAGAAAAGGTCTTAAGGAGAGTAGTAAAATATTAAAATAATGCACCTAAGTCGCAGCCCCGGATTATTACGCTAATGATTACTCTTCAAACACAATAATTTCATCTTCCCGAGCAAATCTTTTTTCAATGAGGTTGCTCTTTACCTTGGTCACATCAGATGTATAAATTACATGGACGAGACTACTCTTGGCCCGAGTGGATGTAACGTAAAACAATCTCCGGGTGCGATCCAATCCGGTTTCTTCGCCCTCATCCCGTTTCTTCTGGCTAGCTGGAGAAAGCTCCTTAGCGCCAAAATACTGCTCGTAGGAAAACAAGAAGCCTCCTGCTTCATCGTCATCCATCACAACCATAACACGCTCGAATTCGTTGCCCTTCACGCCTTGATGGGTTCGAAAAATTGATCTGTCATCTATGTAGTCCTTGTAGTTCCGAATCTGGAAAAAATCAGTCTCCAAGGCTTCAGCCCAAGCAGCAATCTCGCTGTCATCCTGCTCGTCAGGTTCTGGTTCAATATCTGGCCTATGCTCCACTTCGTCTGACAACGACTGAGTCCCACTTTCTTCCAGATCGGGCACAAACGACTGCAATTTTTCCGGAATTCTCAGTAGCTTATGCTCAGAGAGCACTTCGAGCACTGCGCGAAAGCTGACCCTACTATTTGAAACGACATTTCTAAATGCATGTTCCGCTGCTCTGGCAAGCGAGAGCGGATCGTCCTTATTCATGTCAAGCGCACCGCTCTCCAAGAGCGGCGATTTGCTTTCTCTCAAGATAGACATCAATTCGGCACGTTTTTCCTGCCTACTTACCTCAGCCAAGGGAAAAACAATGTCAGAGAAAAAGTTCAATTCGGCATTATCACCTTCAGAAATTCGATCTTTTATCTTGTTCGATTTTGAAAGCTTGTCCCAAAGATCATCAAAGCCAAGCCGGCGCCCAGCCATTTTATGTTCCAGAAGTAAGATAGCGGTTTCTTTGGATTGAGTATCTGTCCAGTCGGCGTCGCCAGTAACTTCTACCATAGCCTCGCGAATTTTTGCCTCGACTTCGTCTTTTCCTGAAACACTGTGCGGAAGCAAGAAATAGCGAATGCAACCATCGGCAGCTCCATCTCGAGCGTATTGTTTGCGTCCATCGTCTTCGTTACGGATCTGGTTACCCAAACCAACGATACGCCGCGCTGACCGATGGTTCATTTCCTTATCAAAAGTTGTCCAACCGTTCGGCTTAACCTTTCCCAGCTCGGGTTCCCCCCCGCCAAAGATTCGCTGCATCGTATCTCCAAATAAGCCGATGACAACTTTATCCGGCTTGGCATTTTGCAGATCAAAGAATGCGCTCACTACATCTTTGTTAGTATCCTGGCTTTCATCGATGAATATGAAAGGGAACTTGTTTACGATGACTTCGGCCATCATCGGCTTGGTCGTCAAAAAATTGGAGAATATTTTTAAGACATCTGCGTGCGATAGCGCATTTTGGGAGGAGTTAACACCGTTTGGATCGTAAACGAACGAGCGTCGCTCCGCTAACCACTCGATTTTTTCCTTTAGGCGAGTGATCGCCTTCTTTCGAGCCTCTGATGCCTTTCCTGCCCGGCCTTTCCGTTCCTTTTCCTCAAGATCTTCTAAGTCAGAGGGGGTCTTATCCAAGTACCACTTCCGAATATCCTCGTTAAAGCCAGCAATTGCATGCCAGCAAAAGCTATGAATCGTCGAAACCGTAAACATAGGGTTCTGCTCAATCCGATCCTTTATTTCGTCTGCCGCGTTGTTCGTAAAAGTTACAACAGCAATTTGCTTTCTCTTACGATAAAAATCGTCAGAGTATTGATTTTTTAGGAAATTGAGAGCCTCTTTTAGGGAGTAGGTTTTTCCTGATCCCGCTCCTGCAAAGGTTATGAAGCTTTTTCCCGAGTCTATGTGCAGGCACACTTGAATACCTTCATCGACGCCATTGTCATGATCGAAAGGCTTAGTTTCCGCCAAGTAAAATTCTTCTGACATAAGTTCCCCCTATGCTTTCGGCAAAAGCTGAGCATCTAGCCACTTCAGGCCTTCACTCATATAGTCGGGGGGATTGAAACTATTTTCTTCCACATTCGCGAGATGAAACAGGCAGTTGAAAGCAAAGTCACCCTTCGTTAAACCTTGAACATACTTATAGAGCGAATCTGACAAAGATTTACTGCCATCTTCAAAGGCGATTTTTGCTGCTTTAATTGCACTTTTCTTTTGAAAATAATCGTCGCCAAAATTTGCCAAAATCAACGCATCTTCAAAGGTTCGGGATAAAACCTCCTGCCCTTCAATCGTTGATGGCTTCTGGTAGGCAACATAAAGCGGGGCACCGCCACTTGTTGTAGCGTGTTCTTCCTTTGGTAAGTCGACCAAATCATCCAACCCTTCTTTCTTTGGATGCCAATTCTTCAAGGTCTCGTTGCTTGTCTTTTGATCCGAGTTTTTTTGAGGAAAACAAGATTTCCCTTCGTTATTAACGGAGTCAAGATCCGTCAGTACCAAAGTCGCGACTCCAAGCTTCTCGACTAAATCTTTATATTTGTGCGTGTGCGCTCCGCTAACCTCAAGCATGGAGATATACCGACTCGACAAGTCAGAAAAGTTATTCGAAATGAACTCAGGTACCAAAAGGCGCTCGGCCTGACCCTCAACGAATATAACGCCATCGGCAAAGAAAATATCACAATGAGTGAGCTTCAAGTGTTTTCTTACAAACAGAAGCTCCTCCTTCGCCTCTGAAAAAAGCTCTGACATATTTACAACTGAGGTGTGGTCCATTGGTATCGACGCGCCTGCTTCGTCTCTTCGGAAGTAGCGGAGATCCTTAAAATCGATATCATTAATAATATGACTAGAGTGGGTGCTAATCACGAGCTGTGTCTGGAATTCAAATTTGTCTTCGCGAGTCGTCTTATCGCGTAAATCATTGTGATTCCTCAGCGTATCATAAGCTTTTGATATGAACACTCTTTGAACTTGAGCATGTAGATTGACTTCAGGCTCTTCGAGCAAAACTAGGTGGATAGGCTCTATCTGATCATCTAACTTATCTCCATAAGAAGCTGACTTTCCAACACGCATCCATTTATCACGAAACTCTAAAAGCCTGAAGGTTAAATATATAAGGTTTTGATAGCCAAGTCCTAAGTAACTTTCAGGGAGAAACTCTTCTTCCTTACTATCAAAGCGATATCGCACTGATGATGCTTTTTGTAATGCATCCGCACCGCTAATTCTCGCGGCAATTTCAACACTTGGATTTCCGCCGATGCCTGGGTACCCCATAACCTTCAGTTCTTCAAAGGGGTCCTTGAACTGCTTATTCAACCTGTCGGTGAATCCCATTTCCAGTTCCTGTTGCTGCTTCAAGACCTGAATATCTTCTGCCTCAGGAAAATCTTCTGGGTTCAAGATCCGATCATAATAGTCACGAAGCAACTTATTGAGCTTCTGCTTTTCCGAATATGGCCCTTTTTGATCTGTGTTATCTTCAGCACCTAGTCCACGCTGCTCAGATATAACGTCCACTCGTATTAAATTTTTCAAAGCTTCGGATTTGAGAGGCTGCAATATTTCATTCGCATTAGGCCCCGCCTCCTTACTCAAAATATGGTGCTTTTGCTTAATGAACTTACTGAAGTTCCGACCTTTCTCCAAAAAATCGCATAGATCTTTCGGCCATAGACTTATCTGCCCCTTGTGTTCGGACACTACATTTCTAGTCTCGACGAACTCACGGCACAGTTTAGAAATATCGGTGGCTTCGTAAGTTATTCGAACGGATAGAGCGCCACCGCTCCATTCCAAATCTGGAAGGATGTCACGAACCTTATATGCTTCACTCGCTTTTGCTGTAATCTCTATATCTAAACTCGGCAATAACCTGACTAGAGCGTCGGATAAGTCCTGCATTTTATCGCTAGCCGGGAATTCTTTTTCAATTTGTTCACCCAACTTTTGGATTTCTCTCCAATTGCGCTTCGATATATCTCGAACCTTCAAGTTATCCGGGCTTTTCAGGAATGTGTGCAACGCTCCAATACAGGACGTTTTTCCACTATTGTTAGCGCCAACAAGAACAGTTGTTTTATCATCAAGAACCAAAACCACATTGACCAGACGTCTGTAATTTTTCAAAGCGAAGGAGGAAATTTTCATTTATAAAAACCTTAAAGCTGTGAGCCAAAAACAAGGGCTATATTTAACCTTATGCATTACCGTCTAGACCCGAAAACGGCCACTTAAATGATGCCTTATAATGAAAAATTCGTATACCTTCTGAATTTTTCACGTCAATTAGCCCCTGTGGATAACTCAACTGCACTTATTCATCCGCCACCTGCACTGTGATGTCATACCTTGCAAACGCTACACTACCTGCTATCACTTCCATGCCTTCCATTGGTTGCTCATATCTCCAGGCGATATCCTGAATTTCGCCCAGCAAGAAAGTCACCGTATTCTCCTTAAACGGGCAATACGTGGTGGGTTCCGAAACACTGATTAAGTCCATACGCACATCTTCGCGAAGGAAGTAGTGGAGTAGCGGGTAGCCGCGTTCGCGGAGTTCTAAGGTGTTGGTCGAGCTGGCCAATAACATGCCGTTGGCATGCACCTGCATACGTTGGCGGCTGGGGTGAAGCATTATGCGGCATGGGCATCTCTGCGGTGTTATTTACTTTTATGATTTCAGCCTAGCAGCTAAGTAATCTGAATCCCATTTTTTTGGGGTAATGCTTTAGCCTATCTTCTTCGGGTATACCGCTTCTTCGGGGTCTGGCACCTGCGTATACACGCCCAACAATAGCGGTTGACTCAACGCTTGAATGCGCATTGTCGTGCGCATAAACTGAAGCGGTGCATTAAATATGCCTCCAAGAGACTCCGATGGCCGAACTCTACAACACAGCCGCACCCAAAAAAGCCGCTAACCTCTCGATTAATAGCGACTTACTGCATAAAACCCGCGAACTGAACATTAACCTGTCGGCTACCCTGGAACGCGCCCTCAAAGAAGAACTTTCCAAACGCGAGGCCGCTCAATGGGTCGAAGAAAATCGCACGGCTATCAAGGGCTACAATGATTTCGTCGAGCAACATGGATGCTTCGGCGAAGAGTTCAGGGAATTTTGATGGCACAGTTCGATGTGTACCCAAACCCAAGCAAAACCAGCAACGCGCACTACCCTTACCTTGTCGATATTCAAAGTAGCTTGCTGAGTGAGCTGGCAACTCGCCTCGTCATCCCTTTGGGAAGAAGTTCTGCCTTTGGTGGCGAAGCCATGCAGGGAATCACGCCAGTCATCAGCTTTGCCGATCAGGAGCTTTTACTTTTAACCCCGCAAATTTCCTCTGTGCAAGAAAAGCATCTCAAAAACCCGGTGGGCTCTCTCTCGCACTTCAAAAATCAGATTGTTCGCGCTGTGAACCTGTCTATTACTGGCTTTTAACTCATACATTCGGGTATGAGCGGTAATCCACCGTCTTGATGGTGTCACCCGGCTCGCCCGTCGGCGAGTCGGCGGCTTGCTTCGCGAAGCCGCCCTACAAGCCCATCGCATGCAATCGCGTTTGGTGCAGCAACGGCGTAGGGGGGATTCCCGGAGCCGCTTTCCCGTGCCAATAGCACCACCCAGGCGTGCAGGGCACACAAGGCAAATCTCCCGACAGACTCAGAAAAGCCCCCAAGGGGAAGCGGTGACGTAATCCACCGTTTCGATGGTGCCACCCAGCTCGCCTGGCGGCGAGTCGGCGGCTTGCTTCGCGAAGCCACCCTACAATACCGAGCTTGGGAAGCGTTTTTTGTTGCAATTTGCTTCATTTGTGGCGGATCGCTACAATTTGGAAAACTTCTTAAAGGACACCAACAATGGCTACTGGTAGCGTACGCTTGGATCAAGAGCTTATCGAAAAAGCCACGATTATGGCGAAGGCACTTAATCGAACGCCTCCCAAACAGATTGAGCATTGGGCAAAAATCGGTGAAATGATGGAAGACAACCCCGACCTCCCCTATGAGTTTGTCAAGCAGGCCATTATTTCACAAGCTGAGCGCGACGCCGGGAAGCTGGAGACCTACGATTTTGGCTAAAGCCACTCACGTCTTACAGTCCCCAACCTTTAAGAAAGCGGTAAAAAAGCTCAAAGCCCATCAGAAAAAAGACCTTGATGCAGCCGTCAAGGCGCTGATGGACGACCCGGCGCTTGGGGAGCAGAAAAAGGGAAACCTATCCTTTTTACGCGTGCATAAATTCAAGATGAACAAGCAACTGACGCTGCTTGGCTATAGCTTTGATGATGGCGCCCTCGTGCTCGAACTCCTCGCCTTGCGCTCCCACGAAAATTTTTATCGCGACATCAAGCAACGCTAGCAAGCCGCAACGCCAGTGATTATAGGCAGCAACGCAATAACACCCGGCAAAGCCCAGCAGCCGACAAACGTACGCCACCGAATAAGCCTTCTGTTGCAACTGCCGAACCAAGCGATACCTCACTTCAGTTTGCGGGCAAAGAAGGCGGTAGCTTTTTTTAATACGTCGTGCTGATTAACGCCCAGTTCCGGTTATGCCTGCTATGCATCATGTCACGTTCGCTTTTTGAGAGACGAGTAAACCTTGCCCTTTTCCCGCTTGCCTACGGCAAGTACATACACAAACAGCTCATCGTCAACAATCTCATAAGCTAACCGGTAACCAGCAGAGCGTAGTTTAATTTTGTAAACGGAGTCATAGCCACTTAACTTATCAGCAGGCACTCTGGGATTTTCCAACCGCTCTGCCAGCTTCTTCTTGAACTGGCTCCTGATCGGCGCACCAAGCTTTTCCCATTCCTTCAACGCAGCCGGAAGAAAACGCAGCTTATAAGTCATCCAACGACACCGTTATCGCCTGATCTTTGTCTCCACGACGCTCCTCAACCAGCTGTGCGAGTTCATAGTCGTCGATCATGTCCATCAGAGCCTCGTAGGTCTCCGCTGGAATCAGGTAAGCAGCTGGCTTGTTGTGATTTAGCACTGCGATAGGTGAACCACTAGCCTGGGAAAGCAAGGCTGAGGGGTTTTTCTTTAACTCTGAGATACTTACAGAAAAATCCGCTAATACCTGACGCATAAAAAACCTCTATTTAGATCTAAATTATGGTCATATATTAGTCCACATTATTGCCAGGCGCTACGAGCTTGTAGGCGTAACGTTTGCAGCATGCGCGCCCATGGAATGTAGCCAAAGGCGCAATGTAATGGGCATCGCTGCCCCCGGTGCCCCCGGTGCCACCGCGGCTCGCCTGGCGGCGAGTTGGTGGCTTGCTTCGCGAAGCCGCCCTACGCAACTACCCGAAAAAACAGCAATTTTTGTCAACGCTCACGATAGCAAAAAACTCTTCAATGGAGCGTGACTCAGGTTCTGGCGTATACAGATGCCATTTTAGGTCACTACGCATCCAGTAGATTTTCCAGCGTTGGGTTTTCTTCACGTAGGTAGCTTTTGCCACCAGCGTTTCCATGATTGTGGACGGATCACGAAAGTGTGGGCGAATCTCGACAATCTGCACGCTTTGGCCAGAAGCGCGAACGTCCAAATCCACCTTGGAACGAAGATGGGCTGGCGGTCGCTTCGCTTCCAGAAAAACCGAAGCGGCTCGTTCAATCTTTTTTGTTTCAAACTCACTCAATGCCATTTAAATCCCTTCTCACTAACATCCCGGTAGAGGAGTGATACGTCTCACCGTCATTCCTGCAATGATTTTCACAACAGCGGTGAAAGAGAGCTTGGCGAATTTGAACAATACAACATGACTCCTGCGAACGTTGGGGACGCGGTGGAAAAGTCATCAGGTGGGGGTGCGCTGGGAAGAGACACCTTACCCGAAGCTGATTTCTACTCGGGCTTTTGCCAAGCCAAACGCAACACCGCCTAGATCGCCGGAGATTTTCCAGTTTTTTAAACTGGTGATTTTCTGGATGAGTGCCCAAACGCCTTTACTGACACTTGAGATCCAGGGTTTCAGTGTATTAAGGACAAATTTCTTGGCTTGTTTAATCAACCCAGGGTCGGCAGGATTGGGGCCTGCGCCTTTGGTCAGCTGGTTGATGTGAAATTCCAGCATGGAAATCGCGGCTTCTGCTGAGGCCATGCAATCCAGCAGTTTGGAGACATCGCTCGACGCATTTTCCATGTTGTAGTTGTCGTTATCATGTATGCGGCGGCTTGTGCTTCTCAGCCTGGAGAGGCTATCAATGATTTCATTCAGGTAGCTTTCATCGATGCAGCCCTGCTCAATCAGAGAGTAAACGCTGCCCTCCCGCTCTAACTCCATGACAATATAGTCAATCGACGAAGCAATTATATTAGACATGTCACTACCTTCATCATGTGGTTACATCAGCAGAGCCTGATTCATTCAAGGTAACTCAAATCGCCGTTTCCAACCACATCAAATGACCCATGATTAAGTATTAGTGAATTTAATGAATTTCCCCTTCAAGCTAGTGTTTTCTTCCTACTTGAGCGCTGTTGAAAACCAAGGGTGAGCCTACGGGCTGACTCGGCGTTTGTATGAATGGGCCGTTTACTCCCGGACATTGACCTCAATGCCTTTGTGCTTGATGGCCGCCAGAAACTCGTACAGGGAGGTGTTATCAAAGGCGTTCATGGCGAAATCCAGCTTGAAGTAGTCGCCATCGTTGAGGATAAACATCATCCGTGACGCCGCTTTGCTTTTCGCGCCGCGCTGCCCGGATGACGGTTTTTCCATGGAATGGTCGTGTATACCGATATGGATTTTTTTGATGTCGCTGACTAGCAGCGCGTTTTCAATGGTTCGCCGACCCGAGATCCCTTTCACCCGTAACACCTTGTCCTTTAAGGACAGCTCATAGTCAGAAAGTGTCCTCACCAGCCATTTCAGGTAAACGTAGGCAAAGGCGACGAGCAGCATTGCGCCAACCGGAAGCCCTGCGTTGCGCGCCATGCCCTGCTCCATTCCAAAGAATTGCATGAGCCCCCAAATGGCAAACCCGACCATTACCGCGCCATAGGCAAGAAAAATGACGAGGATCATCGGCAGCCAGCGCGAAAATGATTTCAGGATCTGTTCTTGTGTATTGATTCTTACGTCCATGATAGCTCTCTAATCATCTGAAATAGTAAGTCAGTGGCGCTTCGCCGGTCAGTGTTATCAAGGTCAAAGCCCCACTTTGTTATGCCGCTGGGCGAGATTGGACTCTTGAATATATCAGCGTATTATTCTTATCAATATTTGTACCTTTAAAAACACAGGGTTTGCGAAAATTTTCTGGGTTGCGAAACGTCTCGCCGCCTGATTCACGAGAATATGGCGCTATTATGCGCTGCCTGTTCGGGGTCGCTTTTGTCAGCAAACGCTCCCTCGCATCCACCACTACCCTTGGGAGATACCATGACTGAAGCGACACCAGATACGACCAATACCGATGCCACCAACACCCTGTTTATCGAGATCCGCGGCGCCGGTTTGCCGGAAGTTGATGGCCTGTATGTACCTTCGACGGCGCCCCCGGCCAAATCGGAGTCCGGCACTGTTTCAAGCATAGGGTTCTGGAACGGCAAGATGGCCTGGGATCGCGCCGACGGCAAGGCCGCCAGAAGCCCTGCCATTTCCTATTCGAACAGTTACCGTTCCTGGCGCATCAGTCGTCTTGATGGCCATCTTGCTTATGAAATCACCTGCGAAGATACGCTGCCGCCCACGGATCGCCCCTGGAACGTCTACAAGATGGGCGTTGCTCCCGCGCCTGAGGTAGTCATCCATCATGTCGACCCGCGTGAGCCCTGCCCGGAACCCAATGTGGTTTATATCCTGGGTGGCCCAGGCGCGGGTAAGGGTACCATGTGTGAGCTGGCAGAGATTCAGCTAGGCTGGACACATCTGTCTACCGGCGATTTGTTACGCGCCGAGCAGCAGGCCGGTGGGCCGACAACCGACGTTATCAAGGAGTATATCGCCGCGGGTAAACTGGTGCCCAACGAGATCGTGGTGCGCTTGCTGAAAGAGGCCATGGAGCGGACCACTCGCACTACCGGCAAACGCAATTTCTTGATTGATGGCTTCCCGCGCTCGCTTTCCAACCTGGACGCCTGGTACACGGTATTTGGGCACGAGATGGAATTGCCCACCATGCTTTACCTTGAATGCCCTTATGAGGTTCTTGAACAGCGGATTCTGGGTCGCGCTCGCTACTCTGATAGGGCAGACGACAACGTCGAGGCAATGAAGCTGCGCTTTAATACCTTTAAAGAAGAAACCCTGCCGACCGTTGAACTCTTCAAGGGCAAAGGTAAATGTATCGAAATCGATACCAGCCAGGATCGCCAAGCGGTTTACCAACAGTTTCGTGAGCAGTTAGCGCCTTTTACGGACTCACAGCGACTGGAACAGCCTTTAACTAAGAAAGCAGAGATACTGCTGGGGTTGAAACCCTACCCGGCCTCTTGAGCCGCCCAGGTTTTTAGGTAACGCGGTGCGCTCTTTCTGAAAGAGCGCACATTGGCTCAGGCTTTTTTCACAAATGCAGCAGTAACCATCATATCGCCAACACCGTCGACCTTGCAGTCCAGCTGATGATCCTTGCTGTCCTGTAGCCGCTTGATCAACGCTTTGGTGCCGATTTTAAGCACCTGCGAGCTGCCTTTGACTTTCAGGTCTTTAATCAGCGTGACCTTATCGCCTTCCGTTAACAGGGTGCCGTTGGCATCTTTCACCGCCACGGTGTCTTCTGCCTCAACCTCGGCGGGGTTCCATTCGTGGCCACATTCCGGGCAAATGAACAGGCTTTGATCCTGATAGACAAATTCAGACTGACAGTTCGGGCAAGGTGGGCATGACATAAAAGGTGGCTTCTGTAATCAAATGAGCGGGCTATGATACTGGGCCTTGGCTTGTCTGGCGAATGCCGTTGGTGTCGATAAAACAGGCGCCGATGGAAGCGCCTGTGTTTAAGCATTATCGGGGGTGTCTTCTATCAGCCCAGGTACTCTTTGACCTTTTCAATCAGATCTTCCACCGAGAGGCCAAGCCCTTCCAGCATGGAAAGATCTATTCCGTGCCCTTCCAGCAGCCCAGTAACGCTATCGGCGTCCATTTCGGTCAACGCGGATAGGTCAATCCCGCTGTCGCTGATTTTTGAAACAAGCTCATCTGTGCCGCCAAAGGTATCGGCCACTTTGCCTAACATGTCACCCAATCCCATATCGTCTCTCCTTGTCCATGAACGGAAAATTAGTGGTGCTGTTTTAGTGTGCCACCCTGGCAAGCTAGATAAAAGAACGCTTATATTATTTGATCTTTTCCATCGATATTTTGTGATCTGGCATTGGGTTACTTTTTATCCGACCGCCCATATCGTAAAAAAATATATGACAATCAATTATTTGAATAAAAAGCCGTTAGTAGGAATTCTTACCTTTCAACCAAACATGGCGATATACTTTAGTGTGTGCACCGCTTATTAAAAAACAATAATGCGAGATGTGCTCTTGCCTGACACCTGTTTACGCACAATCTCAACGGACAGCTGGAGTTAAACAAATGGGATTAATCGAGAGTTTTTTCGGGTTGCTAGGCGACCTGACATGGGGGTGGGCACTGGTGCCCATGCTGGTCATTTTTGGGGTGTTCATCACCTTGATGACCGGATTTGTGCAATTCAGGTTCTTCAAACGTATGTTCGGTGTTCTCACCGGCGATAAGGAATCCTCTGACCCGAATAGCGTTAGCGCACGTGCGGCGCTGATGCTTTCCGTTGGTGGCCGCGTTGGCGGCGGGAATATAGCCGGTGTCGCTGTTGCGATTAGCCTGGGCGGCCCTGGGGCGGTGTTCTGGATGTGGGCCATAGCATTGATCGGCATGGCCACCAGTCTGGTGGAATGCTCCATTGCCCAGCTGTTCAAGCGTCGTCAGCCGGATGGGACCTTTCGCGGCGGGCCAGCGAATTCCATTATTCACGGGTTGGGAGCGGAATATAAATGGCTGGCGGTGTTTTATGCTTTCTGTCTGTTGACTGCCTTTGGCTTGGGGTTTAACGCCTTTCAGGGCAATACGGTAGCGGGTTCTGTCGAAAGCAGCCTGGGGATCAGCCGCTATATTACCGGCGGGCTATTAGCTGCCGTCACCGCGGTGATTGTGTTTGGCGGTATTCGTCGTATTGCCAGAATTTCCGAGATTGTCGTGCCATTCATGGCAGTGATTTACCTGCTGATGGCAGTCCTGATCATTGTTATGAACATCACTGAGATTCCTGGCGTCATCGCCAGTATCGTGTCCAATGCCTTCGGTTTTGAAGAAGCGGTAGGCGGCGGTATGGGCGCTGCCATTGCGAATGGTATTCGTCGCGGGCTCTTTTCCAACGAGGCGGGCCTGGGCTCAGCGCCCAACGTGGCAGCCGCTGCGGATGTGCGCCATCCGGTTAGCCAAGGGATCACTCAGTCGTTCTCAGTGTTCATTGATACCATGATCATCTGTTCCTGCACGGCGTTTGTGATTCTGCTCGGTGGCGTCTATGTGCCGGGTGCCGATGAGATTGATGGCGTGGTACTCACTCAGGAATCCATCGCGTTCCATCTCGGTGACTGGACGCAGTATCTGCTGTCATTCATGATTCTGCTGTTTTCTTTCAGCTCGATTATCTACAACTACTATCTCGGCGAGAATGCCGTCGCGGTCATGACGAAACACCCGATGGCCATTCAGGTCCTGCGGGTTGTTGTTATCGCGGTTGTCTTCCTGGGCGCTGCTGCACCCGGTGCAACCGCGGTGTTCTTCTTCTCAGACCCGATGATGGGCTTGCTGGCGTTAGTCAACCTGGTGGCGATCATGATGCTGTTGCCGATCTGCCTGCGTTTGATCAAGGATTTTCGCGCTCAGCTTGCCAAGGGCGTTCATCTTCCGGTGTTGAATTCAGAGCAATATGCGGATCTGGATATTGACCACTCAGCCTGGGCCCATCACCAGGAAGAAAAGAACTAAAGCGCTCCGCGTTAGCGTAAAGCCCCCGCTCACAGAAGTGAGCGGGGGCTTTTTTATGGCGGCTGTTTTTATGACCGTTTTTATGACTGTTCCTGATATCGGCTTTTGTCGACGGGTATATCGTCACGGTAAGTGACAATATCATCCGTCCCCATCAGCCCCAGTTCGATGCCGACGGTGTAAAAGCTGGTCACCGAGAACGGGTGGATCTCACTGGACGTATGCGCCACAGTAATGCCGCCGGATAGCTGATGACAGGCAGCCTTGGTAACTTCCTGTAGCAATGCAAAATCACGAAAGTAGTCTTTCAACGGGGGTTTACCCTTGGCGCGGCGCTGAAGGTTTTTCTCGCCAATATAGCGGTCAACCTGAGCTTCAAGGCGTTGTAGAGTGCCTGACCGATTGTGGTTCAAAATAGCGGCAAGCTGGGAATAGCGAACTTCCACAATCACATTATTTCTGTCGGCGTTCGGCGCATGGTAGTCGGCGATGCTTTCATCCAGGCAAACAAGCCCGCGTGACGCGCCTAACTCTGCTGCCACCAGGGGTGTAATGGCCGAGATACCTCGGGCTTCCAGCGGATCGCCTTGTATCACGATCAAAGGCGGTTGGGTGATTGGCTTCTGCTCCCAGTGCGCGTTGAGCCGTTGGACAATACGGGAAGCAACCGGCGCTGGGTCGCGGGTGTCAAAGCCACCCATGCCTTCGATGACAACGGGATGATGATGGCTCAGTGATAGCAGATGATCATGCTGCAAGGTAACGCGCCCCTTAGGCGTATGGATTGATTTTCAGGTACCCGGTTATGGTACCAGCCACTGCCCGGCCCAATCATCTATACGCTGGAACCTGGCGCGACGGTGGTATGACCCCAAATGCAGAGCGTCTATCGCCTGAACCTTCAGATGAAGAACCGCAAAGGCTGCTGGATCAGGCGTTTTGGTATACGCCAGAGAGTCTGCAATCGGCTGGCCGGGAGCCGAGCCTGTGCTGTAGGCGCTGCGAGAGTGCTCGGGAACTTTCTTCCATCGCTCGCGGACGTCATCACCGCTTAAAATGCTGACGTCTGCTTGTATACGGGTTTGTAGATGCGCGGACGCATCCCAGATATGTAGCGAAGCCTTTGGTGTGTTCGTCAATTCCAGGACCTTGGCTGAGTGAAGGTCGGTGTAGAACGTCAGTGTGGCGGCCTGCTTATCGGCTTCGCGCAGCACCACAGTTCTGGCCTGCGGCTCTCCCTGGGAGCTGACAGTGGCCAAAACCGGGTGACGCGCCGGGGCATGACGATCGTGCACGCCTCGGATCAGCCGCGACCAGAGATGTTCATGGAGTCGCGGCAGTTCTTCTGCCCAAGGGTGAGGGTTATGCATGCGCTGGTTCCTCGATAAAAGCTACTTCATAAAACAAAACCATGCATAGCTTAGCGCGTCAGCCAGGGAATTAGCCAACCAGCTCGCACGCTTCCCGACATGCCCGGATACCCTCGGCCAGCTCCCCCACCAAACCATGCACCCGCTCAATGGCTTCATCTGGCGTGCTGGCGGATTCAATGCAATCCACCAGCGCGGAGCCGACCACCACCGCATCGCTGTAGCGGCCAATCGTGGCGGCCTGTTCTGCCGTGCGAATACCAAAGCCTACCGCAATGGGAAGCGGTGTGTGTTCACGCAGGTTGGCCACCGCACTTTCCAGGCGTTCCGGCGTGGGGGCATTGCCACCGGTCACGCCCGCCACCGAGATGTAGTAGATAAAGCCGGAGGCGTTATTCAGCACCTTGGGTAGCCGTTTGGCATCCGTGGTGGGCGTTGCCAGGCGAATAAAATCAATGCCGTGGCGGGCCGCCGGTTGGCAGAGTTCTTCGTCGTGCTCCGGCGGCAGATCCACTACGATCAGACCGTCGACACCGGCACTGGCGGCATCGGCCAGGAAGCGTTCAACACCGTAACAGTAAATCGGGTTGTAGTAGCCCATCAGTACGATGGGTGTGGTGCGGTTGTGTTCGCGAAAACGGCGTACCATCTCCAGCGTTTTCGCCTGGGTCTGGCCGTTGCCCAGGGCACGCAGCGCGGCTTTCTGAATCGCGGGGCCATCGGCCATGGGGTCGCTGAACGGCATGCCAAGTTCGATGATGTCCACGCCTGCCGCCGGTAGACCATCCAGCAGGCGCGTTGAGGTTTCAGCGTCCGGGTCGCCAGCGGTCAGGTAGCTGACCAGTGCCGGGCGGTTTTGCTGTTTGAGCGTAGCAAAGCATTGATCAAGTCGGGTGGGGGAATTCATGGCAGCCTCCTGGTTCACGCGGATTGCGGGTTGATGGCGTATTTGTCACTGAGATGCTCGGCCACGCTTTTCATATCCTTATCGCCACGTCCGCTGAGGTTGATCACCATCAAGTGCTCACGCGGCAGCGTGGGCGCACGCTTGGCCACTTCGGCCAGGGCGTGGGCGGTTTCCAGAGCGGGGATGATCCCCTCCTGGCGGCAGCAGAGCTGAAACGCTTCCAGTGCTTCATCATCCGTGGCGGATACATACTCGACCCGCCCCTGCTCATGTAACCAGGCGTGCTCTGGCCCGATGCCGGGGTAATCCAGCCCGGCAGAAATCGAGTGGGCGTCGGTGATCTGACCATCTTCGTTTTGCAGTAAATAGGTGCGGTTGCCGTGCAAGACGCCAGGCGTGCCGCCGTTCAGGCTACAGGCATGCTGACCGCTCAGGATGCCTTTGCCGCCCGCTTCGACGCCTATCATCTGCACATCCGCGTCATCGATGAACGGATAAAACAGCCCCAGCGCATTGGAACCGCCGCCCACGCAGGCAATCAGCGAATCCGGCAGGCGGCCCTGCTTTTCGAGCATCTGCGTGCGCGTTTCATGGCCAATCACTGCCTGGAAATCGCGCACCATGGCGGGATACGGGTGCGGCCCGGCCACGGTGCCAATAATGTAAAAGGTGTCGTCAACGTTGGTGACCCAGTCGCGAAGGGCTTCGTTCATGGCATCTTTAAGCGTGCCGGTGCCGGAAGTGACAGGAATGATTTCCGCGCCAAGTAATTGCATACGAAACACATTGGTCTGTTGACGTTCGATATCCGTTTCGCCCATGTAGATCACACATGGCAGGCCAAAGCGTGCCGCTACCGTGGCGGTTGCCACGCCGTGCATGCCCGCACCGGTTTCGGCGATGATGCGCTTTTTGCCCATTTGCCTGGCCAACAGCACCTGGCCGATGCAGTTATTGATCTTGTGGGCGCCGGTGTGATTGAGCTCTTCGCGCTTGAAATAAATACTCGCCCCGCCAAAGTGTTCGGTCAGCCGCTCGGCGAAATAAAGCGGGCTGGGGCGGCCGACGTAATCACCCTGAAAATAGGCCAGCTGACGCTGGAATTCAGGGTCATTCTTGGCAGCGGTGTATTCGTCCTGCAGTTCCAGAATCAGCGGCATCAACGTTTCCGCGACAAAGCGGCCACCGAAGCTGCCGAACAGCCCGTTGGCATCGGGGAGAGATACGTTAAGTGGTTTGTTCATGACAACCTCGGTGTGCGTATTGAGTATGCGACGACAGTACGCCAGACGAGCGAAGATAAAAATCGATAAGATATCGTCAACATGTGAGTTAAAATCAACAGTACTGACGAAACAGCGATGCGTATCACACCACCGAGACAGGACAACCAATGCCTTTCAGCATGCCACCGTTAAGTGCCCTGCGTGCCTTTGAAGCCACTGCCCGGCTTGGCAGCGTAACGGCCGCTGCCGATGAGCTGAACGTTACCCACGGGGCGGTTAGCCGCCAGCTCAAGAGTCTGGATGCACATTTTGGCGTGGCGCTGTTTGCCAAAGCCGGTCGCGGGCTTGTGCTGACGCATCATGGCGAGCAGCTGCAAAGTGGTGTCGGTGAAGCATTCACCCGGCTACGGGATAGTTGCGCTTCCCTCAAGCATGACGTGGAAGAAGCGCCCTTTACCCTGGCCTGCCCAGGCAGCCTGCTGGCGCGCTGGCTGATCCCCCGGTTAGACCGTCTGCACCAGGATCTGCCAGAACTGAAACTTCAGGTGGTAGTGAGCGATACCGAACAGCCGAACCAACACAGCGATGTCAGCGCCAGCCTGGCGTTTTCCGAGCCGCCCTGGCCAACGGATGTGACGGTCATTGAACTCGCCCCCGAACAGATCTGCGCCGTGGTCAGCCCGCGCTTAGCGAGCCATTGCGAACCGGCCAACCCCGACTCACTGTTTGCCAACCCGCTGTTAGCCACCGCTTCCCGCCCCCAGGCGTGGCCACAATGGGCTAGCGCCCAAGGGCTTGAACCCTCGGCTCTGGAAACCGCCCTTCAGCAGGGCCAGAGCTTTGCCCATCTTTACTATCTGATAGAAGCGGCGTTGGCGGGGTTAGGCGTGGCGATTGCGCCCAGGTTACTGGTGGAAGATGACCTGAAAAGCGGACGTTTGGTGGCTCCCTGGGGCAGCATCGAAACGCCCGCCCGGCTGTGCCTTTGGCTACCCCAGAAAACCAGCGTGAGGCGCAGCGAGGCCCTCGCCAGCTGGCTCAGGAAGGAACTTAAAGGGTAAATGGCAATACCCATCGACGTAGCTTGGCTTGCTAACCAAAGGCTGTCTGCTGAAAACTCTCTCTGGAGGTCACCGCGGCATGCCATTCCCGTAACGCTGGGTACTCTTCTTTCCAGTTCACTTCCGGCAACCTGAAGACCAGGTAATCCAGCGCGACGGCGGTGGCGATTTCCCCGAGGGTGATCGACGGCGCTCGCTGGCTTTCGTGAAGCTCGTTGCTTAGCTGCTGTGTTATGCGCTGGATGGCGCGCTGACGTCGTTGGCCAAGCTCACTTTGATCAATCTCAGCGCCGTAATGTTTTCGCGCAATGACCGTGGTGAAGGCGGCGTCCATCAGGTTTTGCCCAAGCCCGGCCTGATGCAGCACCTCCGCCAACCGGGAAGCTGGCATCATCGGCTCGCGGGGGCTGATACCATCCAGGTAAACCGCGATCAGTACTGACTCACTGAGTGTTGTGCCATCGTCAGTCACCAGGGCAGGAATTCGACCGGCAGGATTGGCGGCCAGCAGGGCTTCGTCATCTGCCCAGGGGTCACACCAGTTCAGCGAGACGCTATCCGTCAGGCCTTTTTCCAGCAGGAGAATCCGCACCAGGCGGGCGTAGGGCGAGGTGGCGTTCAGGAAGAGCTGCATTATTGTCTCCGTTTCTGGTCAGAGAGAGGAACATGACGCTGCTGCAGACCACGGCTTAGCAGCACCAGCAAAAAGCCGCCTATCAACATCAAACTGCTAATGACAAACAGCGGCGAGTACGTGCCCCAGGTGACATACAGCGCTGACATGGCGTAGCCAGACAACGCCTGAGCCGCCGCAAAGGCAGCGGTTGCCTGGCCCCAGAGCTTTTTATGGGCGGCAGGGCCGACCAGTTCCGCAAGCCGCCCTGAGGTCAGCGCGACAATGCCAGGGATCATTGCCCCCACCACAAACGAGGAGACTGCCTGGCTGAGCACTGCGAGGGAGAATACCGGTAGCGCCACCGCCGCCGCCTTGGCCAGAAAGGCAATCGTCAGACCTCGATGCCACCCCACCCGCTGCGCCAGCACGCCTACCACCAACGGCCCGCACACGGCCCCCATGCCGAAGATGGCCCACTGCAAAGACGCGGCCTGATGGCCCAGCGCGTTTTCTCGGGCGAGGTAGTCGACCCAAAACACGGTATGGGGAACAAAGCCGACCGCATCTAACGCGTAAGCCCCCATCACCAGCAATACGGCAACGCTGACACCGGCATAGGCTGCCTTATCGCCTGGCTGGCCAGACACCGCCGGGCCAGGGGTTGGCGGTGACGCCAGGCGGGTAACACCCCGGTCGCATAAAAGCCCTGCCATCACACAAAGCAGCCCCAGGGTACTCCAGGTCGCCATCAGGCTGACCTCAAGCAGCCAGGGAACCACCGATGCCGACAGCAGCGCCCCCAGGCCAATCCCCGTAAACACAAGCGCCCCAACGCTGGGGCGCCTTTCAGGCGGCGTTGACGATAACGCCAGCGATGGCCCCACCACCATGAGGATTGCTCCGGCAATACCAGAGACCAGACGCCAGAAAAAGAATCCATTGAAACTGCCCTCTCCCGCGCAGAAAAAAAAGCTCAGAGCAATTGCCGAGAAGCAGGCTCCCATCACTGCGCGCACGGAAAAGCGCTCGCTAAGCGCGTGGGCAGACAGAGCACCAATCAGATAACCCAACAGGTTCGCCGCCCCCAGGTAAGCCCCCTGGCTGGCGCTGAACCAGCCTTCCTGGATCAGGGCGGGAAGTAACGGCGTATAGGCAAACCGGGCGATACCAATGCCTGCCAGGGTCGCCATCACCCCGGTACTCAGGGCGGGAAGATCGTTGCGGTTAATCATGTCGTGTCCTTGGCGGAGAGGATTACTCTTAGCCTACCCACAACGTAAATTTCTTAGAAACGATTTATAATGATAACGACTATCTTTTTTTAAGATAACGGTTATCTGAAGGGGGATGGGTATGCAATTGAAATCGCTGCGGCTGTTTATGGCCGTTGCCGGAATGGGCTACACGGTACTTCCCCGCGTCACGGTGGAGGCGCACCAGCATCGCTTTGGCATCTATTACCTGGCGCTACCTTCCGCCATTGCCAATATCGATACCTATTTTGTTACGCCGGAATCTGCCACCTGGTCACCCGCGCTGGCGCGTTTTGTTGATACGTTGCGCGGGGAAGTAGCGGCATAAGGCTAAATCGCTTACCAGCAATACTACTTAACCACCTCACCAATCGAACGCTTGCCATCCAGCAGCGGGTATACCTGATTAATGAGGTCGGGGTTTTGCACCACATGCAATAAGGCATAAGCGACGTTCGCCCGTGAGATCTGATTATCGCCTGCCTCATCCACGGAGCTGGCAAACTGGTGGCTGGCAGCCTCGTCGGTCAGCCGGCCCGGCTTAAGAATCACATGGGCAATATCGCTTTTGCTCAGATGGGCATCGGCCGCGAATTTAGCCGCCATGTAGGGGCGAAGTTTCTCCGGCGCCTGCATCGGGTCTTCCGCCCGCATGGCGCTAACCATGATATACCGGGAAAGCCCCTTCTGGCTGGCAATATCGGCAACGCGAATGGCACCGAAAAGATCAATCATCAGCGTTTTATCCGGCCCGGTATGTGGGCCCGAACCGGCAGTGAAGACAACCTGGTCGCAGCCTTCAAAGGCGTGTTCAAGCTCCCTTTCCAGGTCAGCAATCACGGTGTCAATGCCACGCTCGTTAAACCATGATGCCTGCGTTTCATTGCGGATCATCGCTTTAACAGGCGTGCCTGCCTTTTGCGCCAACTCACAAAACTGTTTGCCTATCTGCCCGTTGGCACCAATGACTAACGTGGTCATCGTATCTCCTTTTGAATAGCTGTTCTCTTTAGTTGCAGGCATTTTTAGGTAATTCAACCCAGCGTTTCTGCCGCCCACCCCATACATCATGTGTTCCCGATGCCGTGGTTGCCTTGATCTCGCAGGTAACCAGCGCTTTTCGTTGCGCATTTGGCATTGAGGCACGCAGGCATGTAAGATAATTGAACGTTCATTCAATTAAGGGTTTACCATGCAACGTCATCCGTTGATTACCGCGCTTTCACTGGGTCTTTTCGCTGGTGCTGCTTCGTCGTCTGTGCTGGCAGAGACACCTTTGGAGCAGCAGCTAAAGGATCTGGAATCCTTTCAGGTCATTGCCCACCGTGGCGCCAGTGGTCATGCGCCGGAAAGTACCATGGCGGCTTATACGCTGGCCCATGAATGGGGGGCGGATTATCTGGAGCTCGACGCTCAGCTCACGTCCGACGGTGAACTGGTGATATTTCATGATGACACCCTTGACCGCACGAGTGATGGCGAGGGCCACATCAATGACTACACACTGGAAGAACTGAAAGCGCTGGATACCGGCACATGGTTCAACGCTGCCAACGCCGATAAGGCAGACCCGGCGTTTGAAGGCGCGCAGATCCTCACGCTGGACGCGTTATTTGAGCGTTTTGGCCATGACACCCGCTACTATATTGAAGCCAAGTCACCGCAGTTAAATCCTGGTTTGGAAGAAGCCCTGGTCGAGGCCCTTGAAGAGCACGACATGATCGAGAGTGGCCGGGTACTGGTGCAGTCATTCGAGCAGGACAGCCTGCTCAAGGTGCATGAACTCAATGAGCACGTCCCGCTCATTCAACTGGTATGGTATTCCCCCAGCGAGACGGATAGCGACCGCTTGGCCGAGTGGACGGGTGTCACACCGGGGCCAGCAGATATCACTGATGCAGACTTTCAGGCTATCGCAGAGTACGCGTCAGGTATCGGCACAAACGTGACCTATGACGGCGACGATGTGAACAATGCGGCATTTATTCAAAAGGCTCAGAAAAATGGCTTGCCCGTGCACGTTTACACCCTGAACAATAAAGCCGACATGCAACGCTTGCTGGACTGGGGCATTAACGGTGTATTCACCGACTTCCCCGACCGGCTTATCGAGCTTGTCGAGTAGCCTTTTAACGTAAGCGTTGACTTTAACTTGCCTGCCAGATGCCCCACAATGCGATCCTTAGAAAACAATGTGGAACGTTTTCACTGCGCTGACTGGAGCTCTTATGCTGTGCTTTTCCTATGGATCGAATATGTCGTCGCTGCGTCTGGCAGCACGAATTCCGGCACGTTTTGTGACAACAGCGGTGCTGCCCGCATATCGGCTGGCGTTTCACCAGCACAGCGGTGATGGTTCAGGAAAATGCGACATTGTACCAGCCTCTGAACAGGCGGCAGTTTATGGCGTGGTGTGGGAGGTTGACGAACAGCACAAGCCTACGCTGGATGGCTTTGAAGGGCTGGGGCACGCCTATACGCAAACCTGGCTGACGGTTGAAGACCTGCACAGTGGCAAATGGCTGGAAGTACAGACGTATACCGGTTTGGTGACATGTCACCGGGTTCAGCCGTATACCTGGTACAAGCAGCATGTTGTAAACGGTGCCCGTGAGCACCGTTTACCCACGCCCTACCTCCGCGCTCTGGAACAGGTAACGGCCATTGACGATGCTGACAGCAGTCGCCATGACCGTGAAGTGGCGATTTATTCGGGGTTACTGACCGAAGCCGATACCCAGACTTAGCCCCTGCAAGCCGTCAAATGAGACCTTAAGCTCATCAGAAAACAGCGGATGCCCTTCTACAGCAAGTTCCATGCTGGCAGATGCCCCCTTGAAAGTGACATCAGCAGACACATTGGCTGAAGTATTAATCGGCGCCAGCCAATCGTAGTTCAGGCTGTCCACGCTGACAGCCGTCATGCCACGGTCATCCAGCTGTTGCTGCACTTCCTGTTTGATCGCGACACCGTAATAGAAATACAGGCCGACATAACCCAGCGCCAGAACGAAAACCAGTGAAAAGAGCTTGCCCATTGTGTTCCCTGCTATTGTGAACGTTTGCTATGGGCCGTCTGCCGTTTTCTCAGCCGACCACGAGCGCAGATAATGCCCGTGCTCACCGGCGCGCGCAAGACAGCAAAAATGAACCTCTTTTAACTTGATATCAAGACGTCCCACACCGCACCTTCCGCCCACTGCCATCATGGCAGCCCACCCGGTTGGTGTCGTTTATGCGCTATACTGTGGATCTTCACTTTTAATGACACTGATAACGACGCTAGGAAGCCACTATGTCTGATGCCCCCAATACTACGCCAGGGCAGGAATGGAAAGCCCGCCAATATGCTGAAAATGCAGGTTTCGTCTCGGCACTGGGCGGCAACGTCATGAAGCTTTTAGCCCCTCAGCCCGGCGAGCGCATTCTGGACCTTGGCTGTGGTGACGGCGTATTGGCGGAACACATGGCTCAACTCGGCGCTAACGTTCTGGGGGTTGATGCCTCATCAGATATGGTGGCTGCCGCACAAAAACGCGGCGTCACCGCTCAAGTCGTCGATGCCCACCAGCTCCCATTTGGTCATGAATTTGATGCCGTCTTCAGTAATGCGGCGCTGCACTGGATGCTGGAGCCACAGGCGGTATTAGCAGGCGTAAATCGCTCTCTGAAACCCGGTGGGCGTTTCGTTGCCGAGTTTGGCGGCCATGGTAATGTGGCGGCTATCTGCACCGCACTGATTGCCTCGCTGCAGTTTCGCGGGATCGGCGCGGATGAACGCCACCCCTGGTATTTCCCCACCCCGGAAGAATATACCCAACTGCTCCAGACCTCTGGCTTTCACGTTGATTCCATTGAGCTGATCCCTCGCCCGACCCCGCTACCCACGGGTATTACTGGCTGGCTCGAAACCTTTGCCAGCCCGTTTTTGCATGGTCTTGACGAAGATCTGCAAAACTCGATTATTGATAACACCATCAACCTGCTGACCCACAGTTTACGTGACAGCCACGGCAACTGGACCGCTGACTATGTCAGGCTGCGCGTGTCTGCCCACGTTTAGGCCCAACCACAAAAAAACCACCGCCTTTAACAGACAGTGGTTTTTACGGTTACGTGCTTAACGGGTTTTACGCGGCTGTGTTTTTCAGCGTCGCCATATCAATCACAAAGCGATAGCGCACATCGCCTTTTTCCATGCGCTCAAAGCCTTCATTGATATTATTGATATCCAGCATCTCGATATCGCAGGTGATGTTCTGCTCAGCGCACAGCTTGAGCAGGTCTTCCGTTTCAGCGATGCTGCCAATCAGTGAACCGGCTACCACGCGGCGCTTGAAGACAAGATTGAAGGCCTGAATAGCAGGTTCAATCGGCTCAAGCAGACCGACGATGATATGCGTGCCGTCATATTTCAACGAGGCCAGGTAGGGGTTCAGATCGTGCTGAACCGGAACGGTATCCAGCATGAAATCGAAGGTTTCTGTAACAGCATCCATTTGTGCTTGGTCGCTGGATACCACCACGTGGTCAGCCCCGTTACGCTTGGCTTCTTCTACCTTGGCATCAGAGCGGGTAAAGACGGTGACTTCCGCGCCCAGCGCTTTAGCCAGTTTCACGCCCATGTGGCCAAGGCCACCCATACCAATGACACCGACTTTGTGGCCTTTGCCCACACCGTGATGCTTCAGCGGTGAATACGTGGTCACGCCAGCACATAGAATCGGCGCCGCGGATGCCAGGTCAATGCCTTCAGGCATCTGCAGCACAAAGTGTTCGCTGACCACGATGGAGTCAGAGTAACCGCCCTGGGTCAGGGTGCCGTCCTGACGATCAGGGCTGCCGTACGTCATGGTGAACCCTTCCATGCAGTACTGCTCCACGCCATCCTTACAGGCGGAACAGGTACGGCAGGAATCCACCATGCAGCCCACGCCTACCAGGTCACCGGCCTTGAAACGCGAGACATCGCTACCCACAGCGGTAACACGCCCGACAATTTCGTGGCCTGGCACCAACGGGAACTGGGTCATGCCCCAGTCGTTTCGGGCAAAGTGCAAGTCACTGTGGCAAACACCGCAGTAGAGGATTTCAATGGCGACATCGTCAGGGCGTGGTTCGCGGCGGTCAAAGGTAAACGGCGCGAGTGGTTGATCTGCTGAAAACGCAGCGTAAGATTTTGCTTGGCTCATGGAAACTCCTGATTGAGACATTCCACAAAAGCAGAAAGCTGCAGAAGTGGAAAGTGTGCTTCCATTATTCGCTTCTCAGCATTAGATAGCGATGAGCGAAGCTACGTTTTTTTTGCTTATTTCTCCATTTATACGTAATAAAATAACAATAATGATCAAAAAAACGTCATAATTATTGGGAAACTTCATACTTTCAGAAACACCATGCTTTGAGCAAGCGTTTTCAAATGGAGGAACACCGCTAATGGCCAGCACCGCCTACGCAGGCAACGCACTTGCTGATCTCATCGCGCCACTGGTGCAGAGCGATGGTTTGAGTGCGTCTCGCTTACCCCGGGTATGTTTATTCCGCCTGGGGCGTCGTCAGGCACGTACGCCACTCATGTACGACCCCAGCCTGATTATCATTGCGCAAGGCCATAAGGTCGGCTATCTGGGTGACCGGGAGATTCATTACAATCCCGGTCATTATCTCGTGCAAACCTTGCCGCTCCCCTTCGAGTGTGAAACCCACGCGTCGCCTGATGCCCCGCTATTGGGGATTGCGGTGACATTAGACCCGGCACTACTCAGTGAAATGGTCACCGCCATGGGCGACACTGACATGACCCACCCAACGCCCAAGCCGATGGCATCAGTGGCAATGAACGAAGGAATGCAGGCGGCCATGCTGCGTCTGGCAAAGGCGCTGCACGACGACGTCGAATGTACGACCATGGGAAGTGCCCGTATCCGGGAGGTGGTGTTTGAAGCGCTGAAAGGCGAACAGGGGCCTGCCCTTCGGGCG
Source organism: Halomonas sp. LS-001 (assembly GCF_052983955.1). Lineage (NCBI taxonomy): Bacteria > Pseudomonadati > Pseudomonadota > Gammaproteobacteria > Oceanospirillales > Halomonadaceae > Halomonas > Halomonas sp. LS-001. The sequence continues at coordinate 606,133 of NZ_CM129816.1, read as the reverse complement.
CTGGTCAAAGGGCACGGCCACTACTCGCGCATTGTCCAGGTGCTCTCGAAACTTCACACCCACTTTGCCGATGATTTCAGCGTTGAACAGCTCGCCCAGCAGGCAACAATGAGCGTGTCGACGTTTCATCAGCACTTCAAGCAAATAACGCGGGCGTCTCCCGCTCAGTATTTAAAGCGGCTGCGCCTGATTAAAGCGCAGCAACTGCTTTTGCAAAACAGCCATAACGTCAATCAGACCGCATTGGCGGTCGGGTATCGCAGCGTGCCTCAGTTCAGCCGTGACTATAAACGCTATTTTGGCGAGTCGCCCCTGCAACACAGACGTCGCGAGCAGCTACTGACGGAACCGGCACCAGGACATCCAGGGTCTGTGCCATCCCTATCCTCAACCGTAAGATGAATTCATGCAGCCACAAGACCTTGAGAAACTGGTGACTCACACCATGCCGTTTGGTAAATATGCCGGCTGGATTATTGCTGACCTGCCTGGCCCCTACCTGAACTGGTTTGCTCGGGAGGGCTTTCCAAGCGGGGAAATTGGCCAACTTCTGCATTTAATGCACGAAATTGACCACAATGGCCTGAGTGATTTACTCGCTCCGCTGCGGAGGCCTTAAGCCGTGTTTTCGCCCCAGCGGCTCAAAAACAGGGCATAGGTTTTCAGGACATGGCGGATGGATTCAGTATCCACGCGCTCATCGACCCCGTGAATATTTTCGGCAACCGGGCCATAACAGGTGCCGTTGATGCCACCATGAATTTTGTAGGCGCGCAGGTCCGTGGTGCAGGTCAGGGGTTTGTGGATGGCAGCATCACCGGTCAGGTCCTGATGGCACTGCCCCAGAAGGCGAACGCCCGCATCTTCCAGGTCAACTTCCACCCCTTCTGAGCAGAAACCGTGAAATTCCACACTCAGATCGGAAATCCCGGTCAGTGTTTCTGCTTCGGCTTCCACGCAAGCCTTCACCCGAGCCTGCATCTCGTCTACCGCGATACCGGGGGGAAAGCCGATGCGCCCTTCAAGGCTGGCATAAGCCGGTACGCTGGACGCCCAGTCGCCACCCTGAATACGGCCAAGATTAAGGTTGAACGGCTTTTCGATATGCCCAAACAGTGGATGGCGCGGCGCGGCATTGATCTCGGCCTCCAGGGGCTTCAAGGCGTTGAATAAAGCCGTCACGGCTTCAATGGCATTGCTGCCAGCGCTGGTATCCAGCACATGGACAGGGACGCCATTCAGGCTGATACGAAACCACAGCACACCGGCTTGCCCAGTGATGATATGCGCGCCAAATGGCTCGGGGATCAACACAAAATCGCCGGTGTGACCGGCTTTTACACAGGCAAGAGCGCCGTGGCCGGTGCATTCTTCTTCAATCACGGTCTGCAACGTCAACGGATGTTGAATCTCTACGCCTGCCAGCCTCACGGCTTTAACGGCCATGCACATGGCAGCGATACCGGCCTTCATATCACCCGCGCCGCGCCCGTAAAGCCAACCGCTGTCATCGCGCCAGGGTTCCCATGGAGGGCGAGACCAGGTGTTGTTCGGCTCAGCGGGCACGACATCCAGGTGTCCATTGAAGACCAGATGTGGTCCAGGGTTTCCTTCATTCAACGATGCAATCACGTTATATCGGGATGCTTTATTCCCTGAGACGCTGTCAAGACGGTCATGCAGACCATCGTTATGAGAGGCAACAAAGGATAGCGCCGTCTCATTAAGCGGCACATGGGTGACATTGAAGTTCTCTTTTCGATACCACGCATCAATGACGGCCTGAGCACTCTGCTCCTGCCCGAGAACACTGTAAGCCCTTACCAGTTCCTCTGTTAAATCAAGGGTTTCATCGAATAGCGTGTCACAGCAGGCAAGAACACCCTGCTCCTTTTCTGTCAGCATACTGGTTGCTCCGTTGCCTTTTTCATAAGCCACTGGATCGCGTTTTCTCAGGATCACTTATCTAATGGTTTACATTTTTTTATGCGCTTGGCAAGGAAAAGTCGGGGCTGCCTTGGTATTTATTTAATTTATACAAAGAATAAAAAATTAAAAATGGCCTTATGCCAACCGGGGTGATACTTGTAATAAACATTGAATAAAAACATTAAAAATCACAAACACAGGGCGCTATCCTTTTTATCTAAGCTGCCCTGAATCAAAAAAACGTTTTATATAAAAAACGATACACAGCACGCGCCGGCAACGTTGATAAAAAAGACAACAGGTGAGCCGAGTGAACATCTTTTCAAAAATGACGTTATGGCAGCCGTTGCTCGATGGGCACTTCTGCCATGGCACGGTGCAGAAAATCAAAAAACACTTGCTCGGCCTGGGAAAAGCGCGAGTCCTGGTGCCATACCAAGTGCAGATCAATATTGGGAATGCCTTCATAGGGAGGCAGCGGCCACAGTTGACCGCTATCTATATCTTGCTGGACGGTATGTTCCGGCAAGCAGCCAATGCCCCAGCCACTGCGCACAAACCGCTGGATTTCTTCCAGACTGCTCGACGTGACGACCATTTCCCCCACCAGCCCAGCATTGGCACGAAACAGCGCGATGCCCGCCAAAGCCCCGGAAAGCTGCGCGCTTGTGAAGGAGACAAACGGCTCATTTCTGAGCGCCTCCAGCGCCAGATTCTGCTGGCCGAAGAAGCGATGCGCCCGGCCACAGAAAAACCGGTAGCGCTGATGCACCAGCAGCTGGCTGTTCAATCCTTCGACCGGATGCGGCAGCAGGCTGATGCCTACCGTGCCCATTTTCTGGGTAATCGACTGAACCACATCATGGCTCGACAGCACAGTGACTTCGCAGGTAATGCGCGGATGCTGGTGGTGAAAGCGTTGCAGCACTTCGTCCAGAAAACTGCAGTGAATGCCGCTGACCAGAAACAGAGTGATCTGTCCAGCCACTTCAGGCGAGGTGTCGCGCACATTAACGCTGAGACGCGCCACGTTGGCGTAAATTTCCAGCGCGTCGCGATACACAAGCTCCCCCGCTTCGGTCACCCGAAAACGATGGCTGCCACGCTCAACCAGACTTTGCCCGAGATGCGATTCAAGCCGCTTCAACGCCAGACTAACCGCAGGCTGGGAGAGATTAAGGCGCTGTGCCGCGCGGCTGATACTTTTTTCCTGAACGATACTGACAAAGGTGCGCAGCAGGTTCCAGTCAAGCGTGTCGTGTACAGACCTCATTTAAGCAGGCTCCCGAGGGCGGTAAAAACGTCAGCGGTGAATCCTTGCGAAGAGTACAGCAAGGCGGCGTAGCTGCCCATCACCCACCACCCGGTTTCTTGATCAGTAAAGGAGAAGGTTGCATGACGACCCACGCTAAAGAGGCGATCACTGCTGCGCAGATTAATGGCGAACGCCTTTGGTCATCACTGATGGAGATGGCGAATATCGGCCCCTCTCCGAATGGCGGAAGCCGTCGACTCACCTTGAGCGAGAAAGATCTGGCCGGTCGTCAACAGCTGCTCGACTGGGCGGAAGCACTCGGGTGCGAATGGAAAACCGACCAGGCGGGCAACATGTTTATATATCGCCCAGGGCGTGACAACAGCCTTTCTCCGGTGGCGGTTGGCAGCCATCTGGATACCCAGCCGCTAGGCGGGCGTTTTGATGGCGTGCTGGGCGTACTAGCGGGGCTGGAAATCTTTCGCACGCTGAACGATCAGGGCATTACCACCCACAGGCCACTGGTGCTGGTGAACTGGACAAACGAAGAAGGCAGCCGCTTTGCTCCCGCCATGGGTGGCAGTGGTGTTTACAGTGAACGCCTGTCGCTTGATGATTTTCGCGCGGCCACGGACCGGGACGGTATCTCACTGGGCGAAGCGCTTGATCAGTCCGGTTATAAAGGGTCGCTGACCCGTCACGAACTGCCATTGGCTGCTTATCTGGAACTGCATATTGAACAGGGGCCGATACTTGAGAAGAAAGCCCTGCCGGTCGGCATTGTCAGTGGCGTGCAAGGGTTACGCTGGTACGACATCACGTTTACCGGTGACTCTGCTCACGCGGGGCCAACACCGATGGAGTATCGCCATGATCCGCTGATGGCCGCGACGGCCTTTGTGGAAGCCATGCGCAAGAGCGTACTCGACGATGCCGAAGGCACCTCGCGTCTGACCATCGGCGATTTTCAGGTCGCCGAACCCTCGCGCAATGTGATTCCCGGAGCGGTCACCCTGCATGTCGACGTACGCCATACGGATGAAAACACCCTGCAAACCCTTGATGACACGCTGCGCGCCCATGTGCAGGCGGCCGCTGAGCGTGAAGGCGTCAATGTGGATGTCAGCGTGCTGTGGCATATGCCAGTCACCCGCTTCGACGACACCCTGGTGGAAGATCTTTGCGATGCGACAGACACCCTGGGGCACACGCCTTTCTGCATGATGAGTGGCGCCGGTCATGACGCCGTCAATATCAGCTATGTAACACCCACCGCGATGCTGTTCATTCCTTGCCGGGACGGCATCAGCCATAACGAACGTGAAGACGTACAACCCGAGCACTGCGCTATCGCAACACAGGTGCTGTGCGATGCGCTACTGCGCGCGGCGAACCGTGAGTAACGAGGCAGCATGGACGAATTCAATGCCTTAATCACCCGGCTCTGCGGAGCCATGTTTCCCATCAACAAACCATAAGTACGGGGAAAACCATGAATACGGGGAAAACCATGAAGAAAACCTTAACCCTTGCCATTGCGGCAGCTTCCATGACAGCCGCTTACAGCTGGGCAGATGAACCTCGCTCAGGCGGGGTGATTGATACCATCATTCAGCCTGAACCGCCCGGCATTATTGCCGGGGTTCATCAGAATGCGCCGGCCCAGACGGTCTCCGGCAACATCTTTGAAAGCCTGTTGCGCTATGACACCGACCTTAACCCCATGCCGCAGCTGGCCAGGGAATGGACGGTCAGCGAAGATGGTTTGACTTATACCTTCCATCTGCATGAAGACGCCACCTGGCACGACGGCGAGCCCTTCACCTCTGAAGACGTGGTGTTCTCCACCGATGTGTACCTGCGCGAGATGAACCCTCGCACCCGGACAATCCTCTCTCACGTGGAAAGCATTGAAGCGCCCGACGACCACACGGTCGTGTTTACCCTCAAAAACCCCTTCGGCCCTTTCCTGTTGGCCTTTGAAGCGGGCACCATGCCGATGATGCCCAAGCATATTTACGAAGGCACAGATTTCCGCAACAGCGAGGCGAACAACCATCCCATTGGCACCGGTCCGTTCAAGTTCGAAAAATGGGATCGTGGCCGCGTCATTCAGCTGGTCAAGAACGAAGACTATTACGAAGAAGGGCTGCCTTACCTGGATGGCATCAACTGGCACGTGATCCCAGATGCCTCATCACGCGCGGTGGCTTACGAGAACGGCACGGTGGATGTACTGCCTGCCAACTCGGTTGAAAACTTTGATATTCCACGCTTAAGCGACCTTGATAATACCTGCCGTACCGAGCAGGGCCATGAATACTTCAGCCCCTTCGCCATGCTGTGGATCAACAACCGCGAAGGCCCGATGGCGGATAAACGCTTCCGTCAGGCGGTGATGTACGCGCTGGATCGTGAGTTTGCCCGCGACGTGCTGTGGAATGGCCTGGGTAAAGTCCCGCTTTCAGCTTTCGGCTCGAACGCCAGCTTCCAGGATGACAGCCTGCCTCCGTATGACCACGATCCGGAACGCGCTCGTGAACTGCTGGATGAAATGGGCTACGACGGTGAAGAAGTGCGTTTGCTGCCGATTCCCTATGGCGAAACCTGGGTACGCTGGGCCGAAGCCGTCCAGCAGAACCTGCAGGAAGTGGGTATCAATGTCACCACACAGTCCACGGATGTGGGTGGCTGGAACCAGCGTCTTGCCGAGTGGGACTACGATCTCGCCTTTACCTACCTGTTCCAGTACGGCGACCCGGCCCTGGGTATTTCACGGACCTATATTTCCAGCAATATCGCCAAAGGTTCTCCGTGGAACAACGTAGAGGGTTATGAGAACGAGCGTGTCGATGAGCTTTTCGACATGGCGGCGACCGCCTATCCGGACGCAAAGCGTGAAGAGTATTACCACGAGGTTCAGGAAATTCTTCACGAAGAAGTCCCGGTTGGCTGGTTGCTGGAACTGGGTTTCCCAACCATCTATAGCTGCGATGTTAAAAATCTTGTCACCACAGGCATTGGCCTTAATGACGGGTTCAAAAACGCCTGGCTTGACCGGTAACACGACGTTGGGCGGCGCTTTGCCGCCCGACTCTCGCATCATGTCGCCACGGGAGTAGATGGCATGCTCTATGCCAGATTGATCATCACACGGCTTTTAAAAGCCGTCGTTGTTCTGTTCATGATCGTTATCTTGAATTTTTTCCTGATTCATATGGCCCCCGGTGACCCAGCGGCTGTCATGGCTGGTGAAGCGGGCGCTACCGATGCGGAATTCCTGAAACAGCTGCGCGAGCAGTTTGGTCTTGACCAACCGCTTTACGTACAGCTTTGGCAATACGTTTCCGGCATTGCCACTCTGGATTTTGGCTATTCCTACCGTCAGCAAATGCCGGTATTTGATGTCATCATGGAGCGGATGCCCGCGACACTGCTGCTCACCGGCACGGCCTTTGTCATGTCACTGGCACTGGGCATTCTGGCCGGTTCCATGGCAGCAGCACGAGCGAAAAAGCCTAGCGGCTCACTGATTATGGCACTGGCACTGGTTTTCTACGCCACACCGCTGTTCTGGGTAGCGCTGATGGCAGTCGTCCTGTTTTCGGTGCACCTTGAATGGCTGCCCGCTTACGGTTACTCCACCGTTGGCGGCGATTTCACCGGGTTTGCTCTGGTGCTGGATATTGGTATGCACCTGATTCTTCCCGCCACCACCCTGGCGCTGTTTTTCATGGCGATTTATACCCGCATGACGCGCACCTCAATGCTGGAAGCCAGTCAGCAGGATTTCGTCAAGACGGCACGAGCCAAAGGGCTGGCCCCCGGCGTGATTCAGCGACGCCATATTCTGCGCAACGCTCTGCTACCAATCATTACTCTGGCAGGCCTTCAGGCGGGCCAGATGGTGGGTGGCGCGATTCTCACCGAAACCGTCTTTGCCTGGCCGGGTATCGGCCGCCTGATGTTCGAGGCGCTGATGCAGCGTGACTATAACCTGCTGCTGGGGATCTTTTTCTTTTCTGCGGCCCTGGTGATTGCGTTCAACATTATTACCGACCTTGTTTATGGCCTGGTTGATCCGCGTATCAAGGAGTCATCATGAATTTCTTTGCCCGCTTCGCCCAGAACCGTGGCGCCCTGGTGGGGTTGATCATACTGATCATCATCATTCTGATGGCGATCACGGCCCCGTTGTTTTTTCCTGAATCGCCGTGGCGGATGGTCCAGCGCCCCTTCCTGACGCCCCTTGAAGTGGACGGTTTCCCGATGGGTACCGACACCATGGGTCGTAACGTTGCCGCAGGCCTGATGCATGGTGCCTGGGTATCGCTGTTGATTGGCCTGGTTTCGACCTCGGTGGCGCTGCTGATTGGCGTACCATTGGGCGCTATTGCTGGCTATTACGGTGGCCTGCTGGATGATGCGCTGATGCGTTTCACCGAGTTCTTCCAGACCATTCCCAACTTTGCCCTGGCCATTGTGCTGGTGGCCATCATGCAGCCCAGCGTGACCTCAATCGTGCTGGCCATTGCGCTGGTCAGCTGGCCACCGGTGGCGCGTCTGGTGCGGGCGGAGTTCATGTCGCTGCGCAACCGTGAGTATGTCGAAGCGGCGCGTCTGGTCGGCCAGGGTAATGCGACCATCATTCTGCGCCAGATTCTGCCTAACGCCATGTCGCCGATTATTGTACTGGCGTCTTTGATGGTGGCGACAGCCATCCTGCTGGAATCCTCTCTGTCCTTTCTGGGGCTCGGTGACCCGAACGTCATGTCATGGGGCTATATGATTGGCGCCGCGCGTACCGTTATTCGCCAGGCATGGTGGCTAAGTTTCTTCCCGGGGCTTGCCATTCTGCTCACCGTACTGGCCCTGAACCTGGTTGGCGAAGGCCTCGACGATGCGCTTAATCCGAAACTTAGCCGAGAACGCTCATGAATCAGGGGAACCGCATGACTTCAACCACCGATACCCCCTTGCTGAGCCTGCAGAACCTGACCATTGCGCTGCCCAAGGTGGCAGACCGCGCCTATGCCGTGGAAGACCTCAGTTACGATGTGCTGCGCGGCGAAATCCTCTGCGTCGTGGGTGAATCCGGCTCTGGCAAGTCCATGGCCGCCAACGCCGTCATGGGCCTTCTGCCCAAGGGCGTCCGAGCGGTAGGCGGCAAGGCCATGTTTGGGGGTCAGGACCTTTTGAGCATTACCGAAAAGCAGCATCGCCAACTGCGCGGCCTGCGTATCGGGATGATTTTTCAGGAGCCAATGACCGCCCTGAACCCGCTGATGCGCGTCGGTGCGCAGATCAGCGAGGTCTTCGAAGCCCATGGTCAGCTCAACAGGGCTGAACGCGGTGCCAAGGCATTGGAACTATTGAAAGAGGTCGGGCTGCCCGACCCGGAAAAAGCCATTCGTGCCTACCCCTTCCAGCTTTCCGGTGGCCAGCGCCAGCGGGTGATGATTGCCATGGCGCTGGCACTGGAGCCCGAACTGCTGATTGCCGACGAACCGACCACGGCACTGGATGTCACCACTCAGGCGCAGATACTCGACCTGATTATTGATCTGCAGAAACGTCACGATATGGCGGTGATGTTTATCACCCATGATTTCGGGGTAGTGGCTGAAATTGCCACTCGGGTCTGTGTGATGCGCGATGGCCAGATCATTGAGCTCGGTGACGCAAAGGAAGTACTGGACAACCCGCAGCATGAGTACACCCGCGCCCTGATTGAGGCGATTCCCAGCGATATCGTACCGGAAGCCCGTGGGGCGGAAACCGACACGCCGCTTTTGGATGTTAAAGGCCTCAACAAGGTCTTCCGCTCCAAGGGCGGCCTGTTCAAACCCGCCCGTGAAGTGCGTGCCCTGGACGACGTGTCGTTTTCATTGGTCAAAGGCGAAACTATTGGCATTGTCGGTGAGTCCGGCTCAGGAAAGTCCACCCTGGGGCGCTGCATTGTGCGCCTGGAAACCCCGGATAGCGGGACCATGAAGCTCTCCGGCACCGATTTCATGCAGCTCAAAGGGGAGTCGCTGCGCCGCGAACGCAAGCGCGTGCAGATGATTTTTCAGGACCCTTATGCGTCCCTCAACCCGCGCACCCGGGTAGGCATGGCGATTGCTCAAGGCCCGATGGCCAACGGGGTACCCAAGCAGAAAGCCCTGGCTCAGGCCGATGAGCTGCTGGAACTGGTGGGCCTGGCCAACACATCGGATCGTTTTCCACATGAATTCTCCGGCGGTCAGCGCCAGCGGATCGGCATTGCCCGCGCACTGGCACTGGAGCCGGAACTGATCGTGGCTGATGAAGCCGTTTCCGCGCTGGACGTGTCGATTCAGGCGCAGATTCTGAAGCTGCTGGAAGACCTCAAACAGAAGTTTTCGCTTTCACTTCTGTTCATCACCCATGATTTGCGGGTCGCCGCCCAGATCTGCGATCACATCATCGTGATGCAGAATGGCAAAATTGTGGAACAGGGCCCTGCCCGCGACGTTTTTCTGGCACCCCAGAAGGCGTATACCCGCGAGTTGCTGGAGGCGATCCCCGGCCGACCGGAAGCGACCGACACCGCATCATGACACTCCGCATCATGACTCTCCGTATCATAACAACGAGGCTCTGAATGGATGCATTATTAACCGAGATTATCGCCATCGTGGGCCAGCCACATCTTCTGCAAGGCGACGATGTTAACGCCCGGCGCGATGACTGGATGCGCAGCACGCCATGCCAGGCACGCGCCATTGTGCGTCCGGCTGATACCGAGCAGCTTTCACAGGTGATGGCCGCCTGCCATCGGGCACGCCAGCCGGTTGTCACCCATGGCGGGCTGACGGGGCTGGTGCGAGGTGGTGTCGCCAATCACAACGAACTGGCAATTTCGCTGGAGCGGATGAATCAGATTGAGGCCATTGATCCGATCAGTGGCACCTTGACCGTGCAGGCGGGCACTCCCCTTCAGCGCGTACAGGAAGCCGCCAGCGAGGCCGGGATGCAGTTCGCCCTGGACCTGGGGGCGCGCGGCTCCTGCACGATTGGCGGCAACATCGCCACCAACGCAGGCGGCGTCAGGGTCATCCGTTATGGCATGATGCGTGAGCAGGTGCTGGGGCTTGAAGCCGTTCTTGCCGATGGCTCCCAGGTCAGCTCGATGAATCACATGCTCAAGAACAATGCGGGTTACGATCTCAAGCAGCTGTTTATCGGCAGCGAAGGCACCCTGGGTATCGTCACGCGGGCGGTACTCAAACTGCAGCCCCAGCAACCGGCCATGCAGACGGCCATGGTGGCCTGTGCTACCTTCAGCGACCTGACCGCGCTGCTGCCCTATATCCGCCAGGCACTCGGCGAACAACTCGCGGCCTTTGAGGTTATGTGGCATAACCACTATGCACTGCTCACTGAAGAAAGCGGCCGCCACACGCCGCCATTAGCGACCGATGCGGCGTTTTATGTGCTGATCGAAACCCTGGGCAGCGACCAGACGGCCACCGCCCAGCGTTTTGAAAGCGTGATCGAAAGCGCCTTTGAAAACGGCCACATCAGCGATGCCGTGATTGCCAGCACCACCCATCAGCGTGAACGCTTATGGGCGATTCGCGAGGATATCGAAGGCCTTCTGCACGCCATGTCGCCACACTTCACCTTTGATGTCAGCCTGCCGATTCCAGAGATGGATCACTATGCCCGCACCCTTGAGCAACAGATTAACCAGCGCTGGCCCAAGGGCCGTGTGGTGGTGTTCGGCCATCTGGGGGATGGCAATCTGCATATTACTGTCACCCCTGGCCCCACTGATAATGACGCAGCACTCACAGGGGATAAACTTGCAGAAGATAAGCTTGCCGTAGAAGCCCTGGTCTATGGGCCGCTGGCTGCCATGGGGGGGTCTGTTTCGGCAGAACATGGTATTGGCCTGGATAAACGGGCCTATTTGCACCTGTCACGCACTCCCGCTGAGATTGCGCTGATGCGCACGCTGAAAGAGGCGCTCGACCCGCACGCCCTGCTCAATCGCGATAAGATTCTGGCGGACGAGACATCATGATCATAGCCAGCGTCTCGCGCTATCTGGCTCAACGACGCGATAGCGGGCAGCTATCCTCTATCGCGCTGATTGTGACCATCGGGCTATTCTGGGGCGGCAACTGGCCGGCGGTGCGTTTTATCCTGGCGGATGTTCCTCCGTTCACGCTGCGCGCCATTGGCTTCACTACGGGGGCCTTGTTGCTGCTCGGCTGGGCTCGCTGGCGACGTCTGCCGCTCAAGGTTTCACGCCAGGAGTTACCCTGGCTGGCCGTGACCGGCTTTTTCACCATACTCGGGTTCAACCTGGCCACCGCCTTTGGCCAGCTACGTATGCCTACGTCACAGGCGGCTATTATCGCGTTCAGCATGCCTTGCTGGGCGCTTTTGCTGGGCTGGCTCTTACTCGGTCAGCGCATCACCAAACGCCAGTGGCTGGGGCTTGCCTGCGGGCAGGCCGGGCTTCTGGTACTACTCGGGCCATCGGCGTTACAGGGCGGCAGCCAAGGGCTGATTGGTCCTGTGATCATGCTCGGTGCCGCACTTTCCTGGGCGCTGGGGACAGTATTGATCAAGCGGCGTGGCGGCTGGGAAAGTCATGCGGTGGTCGTCACAGGATGGCAGTTTGTCTTATGCGCGATTCCCATGATCATCATGATGACCGCCCTTGAACCCATGCCCCAACCCGCCACCTGGCAGACATCCACCTGGTTGGCACTCGGTTACCATCTGCTGTTTTCGATCACCCTGGCGCAGATGCTATGGTTTATGAACGTTAATCGGCTGAGTATTGCCCAGGCGACCATTTCCACCCTGATCATTCCGACCGTCGGCGTATCAAGCGCCATCCTGCTGCTGGGAGAACCTCTTAGCCCCAAGGTGTTTATCGCCTTGATTCTGACCCTGACGGCGGTGGCCATCGTGATGCTCAAGCGCGCGCCGGAAGCCACCACCCGTTGACCTAACGCTACCTTGCCCATCCGATATATTCTTAAGGAGGATAGAATGCCGACGTTTCCCAACCACCTTCGCCCAGACGGCCCTAACGGTGATGGCCCTACCAATCCGTTTCCCGGCGTGCGCGTGCTGGAACGCCGCCTGGGTCGAGAAATTCCTCATCAGCTGGGTTCCAACGAAGGGCTGGACATGCCCCACCGCGCCTTGCGTGAACACTTCGGCGACGCCATGGCAGCCCATGTGTACAGTTATGGCGATAGCGAAGCGCTGGGGATTCGTTCACGGCTGGCTGAGCAAAAGCAGATTCCCCTTGAGGCCATGCTGGTGGATGCCGGTGCCGATAGCCTGCTGGCGCTTTCCCTGCGCGCTTTGACCCAGCCGGGCGACAGCGTCATCAGCACCGCAGGCACTTATCCGACGTTTGCCTATTTTGCCCGCGGTCACGGCTGTCGTCTGGTGGAAGTGGCCTACCAGCAAGGCCCAGGGCTGCTGGCGCCGGACCTTGCGGCTCTCGCGCAGGCCGCGCAGCGTGAAAACGCACGACTGGTGTATCTCGCCAATCCGGACAACCCCAGCGGCCACGTGCACAGTGACGACGACGTGCTGGCCCTGCGGCGCGAGCTGCCAGAAGATTGCTGGCTCCTACTCGACGAGGCGTATCATGATTTCCGTGAGGATGCCGACGGCGCTTTCGGTCGCCGCGTGCTGCCCGGTGTTGTGCGAGCACGGACACTTTCCAAGGCCCATGGCCTGGCGGGCCTGCGGGTGGGTTACGCAATTGCCGAGCCGGACACGTTAGCGGTAATGATGAAAGTGCGCATTCACTACGCCGTCTCTACCCTGACACAGGCCGCCGCCGAGGTGGTGCTTGACCACCCGGACGAGGTTCAGGCCCACGTGAACGCCGTGCGCCAGCGGCGCGATAAGCTGGCCGCGCACCTCGCGGGGCTTGGGGCAGACGTGCTGCCCAGTGCAACCAATTTTGTCGGCCTGAGAATGCCAAGCGCCGAGCTGGCGGCGCAGGTACACCAGACGCTGCTGGAGGAAGGCAAGCTGATTTCCCGCCCTGCCGACCCGGCACTGGGGCATGTGCTGCGTATCACCGCGGTGGAAGATGCGCTGATTCCCGGCAGGCTGGCAGCGCTGGAAAACGCCTTGAAGGCATAACGATTGCGCGCTTTTAATTCACCGCCATTTTCAGCGCGGGCAGATCACGGGCGGCAACGCCAAGGTCATCCCAGTGCGACGGATGGCAGGTGAACAGAAGAATCTGGTGGCGTTCGGCGGCATCAAACAGCATGCGTTTCATCTGCTCCAGGCGTTGGTGATCACAGTGCACCAGGGCATCATCAAGAATGATCAGGGTCGGCCGACCCGCCTCGCGCAGCAGGTCAGCGTAGGCCAGGCGGCTGATCAGCCCCATCTGCTCGCGGGCACCAAAGCTTAGCGCCTCAAGCTCGCCCTGTTCATCGCGCTGGGTATTCTGGGCATCCGGGCGTATCAGTGCCTGCGGCAACAGGTTGTCATCAACACTCAGGGTGGCACCGGGGAAAATCAGCCGCAGGTAGTGATTCAGGTGCTTTTGCAGCGGTGCCTGTAGCTGGCGGGTCACTGCCTGACGCTCGCGTCGAAGCAGTGTCAGCAAAAGGTCCAGCGCCTCAGCCCGGCGTTCAAGCTCAGCCTTGCGCCGCTGCTGGTGCTCCAGCGCCTGGCGAGTGGTATCACGCGTTTCCTCAAGCCCCTGGGCGCCCAGGGTTTCCAGCCGCGTCTGCAGGCGGTCAATCTCGCTGGCGCGTTCCCGCGCCTGGGTTTCCAGCGTCTCGGCACTTTGCCTGAAACGCTTGATATCCTGTTCAAGAAACGCCGGGTTGGCGGCGTCGATCTCGCCTTGACGTGCGTCGATATCCGCATTAAGCCGCTGGGCATCGGCCTTGAGTTCCAGGAGCAGGTCCTGGGCGCTTTGTTCGCGCTGCTGGCGGTCCGGGGCATGTACCGCTGCATGGAGAGCTTCCCACTCGCGCTCAGCGGTTTCCAATGCCTGCTGGCCCAGTTTGAGTGCCAGTTGATGCTCATCATAAGCCTCGTTGGCCTGTTTCAGTTGCGCATCAGCGGCTTCCAGCGCGTGAGTCGCCTGGGCTTCCGTGGGCAGCGCAGCATTTTCCTGGGGCGCCGGGTGCTTCGCCAGATCTTGCACAATGATCTCGCGGCGTTTCTGGGCCAGCTGGTATTCACTGGCCAGGGTGTCCACCCCATCGGGCGCCAGATCTTTCAGCCGCAGGCGAACCTGCTCCCGCTGTTGGGCCAGCTCACGGGCGGTGCTGGCCTTGTGTTCCGCGCTGGCAAGATCTGCCACCTGCAGCTGTCCTAACAGAGCATCACGGTCCGCCTCCAGACGTTGCTGCTGGCGCAGCAAATCGTTCACGTCCTTTCCGCCGGGCTGAATGGTCAGCGTGCCCACGCCAGGAATCGTAAGCTCCGTCGTTTCCAGCAGCAGCTGCTCGCCGCTGCCCTCCAGGTGGCGCTCACCCAGCGCCAGATGCTGATCAGGCAGCAAAGCGTAGCTCAGCCGCGTGGCGAGCATCTCCTTTTGCGCCATAAGGTGGCCGCGCTGTTTTTCCAACTGCTGCAGCTCAGCAAGCACCTGGGTATCCACTGCCTGCGCCTGATGCTGTTCGCTCAGGGTTTGCCATTGCTGTTGGAGTTCACGGGCTTTTTCGAGCGCCTGGTTAACGCGTTGTGTGTCGCTATTGGCGGCTTTCAACTCATGTTGCAGGCGCTGATAGTCGGCGTGTTCCCTGGCCAGTTGCAACGTCTTACGGGCCTGTTCGTATGTCGTTTTCGCCTGCTCACGTTGTTGCTCAAGGGTGGCACTTTGCTCCTTACGCCGGGTGAGTTTTAGTTCCGCCTGATGTTTTTCCGCCTGACGGCTTTCCAACTGGGCCGCCTGCTGGGCAAATTCACGTAACTGCTGGCGATTAATCGCCTGGTTACGCTCGCAGTTTTCCAGGGCCTGGCGGGCCTGGGTCTGCTGCTGGCGCAGCTTATCAATGTCAGCGAATCGTGCTTCAGCGGCCTGGGCTTTTTCCCGCTGGGCTTCCCAGGGGCGGGCGGCATCGGTTTCCCGTTGCTGCGCCCGCAGCGCCCCCAGGTGGTCGACCTGATCACGGTAGCCCGCCACCTGTTCCTCCAGTGTGCTCAACTCAGCCGAGAGGTCGTCGCAGGCCTGCCGGGTGTCGCGCAACGCTCCGGTCGGCTTGCCGGTCTGGGTCAGCAGCAGGCTGCGTTGCTGTACTACCTGCTGAATCAGTTGGTCGCCGCCACTACTGATGATGTCTCCCAGCGCGTCCCCCAGGTGCTGACTCAGGGCGGATTGCAGGTGTTCACCGGCATGTTGGGCGGGTTCGCGAATATGCTGCCCGGCCCCCTGTTCTACCCATAGCAGGCCCGGCACGCCCCAATGCTCCGCCTTGCTGGCACCCCGGGCGGGCGTTTCGTAACCCAGCAACCGGGCCAGCTTATCTTCGGCTTCATCGCCCTGATAGCGTTCGCTACCCGCCTGCAGATCACAGCGTTTACGCTGCAGAAAGCGTTTGTGTAGCTGCCAGTGCTGGCCTTGCCAGTCAAAGGCGACGCTGACTTCCGGCGAGGCGGATGAATCGCCCCAGGGTTGCAGCTCCGTCAGGGTGCCGGATTTGTGGCGTTCAAAAAACGCCGCTCGAATAGCGCGCACCAGGGTGCTCTTGCCGGATTCATTCGGCCCGGTAAACAGGTTGATGCCCGGTGTCAGCTGGGTGATTTCAAAGGGCGTAAGAAACTGCTGAAACTCGCTGATCTGTAGACGCGTCAGTTGCATCACGCATCCTCCCGGTTCGCGGCCCGGTTCTGCAGTAAGCCAGCGAGAATGGCCAGCGCTTCGTTAGCCGTTTCGCGCTCGCTGTCGCTCTGCTGACGCGCCTGTAAATCGGCGATCACCTTGCCCACGTAACCATCGGCATGCAGCTCAGCAATATCTTCAGCGGTCGGCGTCAGGGCAAGCCCGGCGGTGTCTACCTGCAGGCTCCTGTGCTTACCGGCGGCAGCACTCAGGGCCTGCTCCAGACGCCGGTAACTGGCCAGGTCCAGATGGCCATCAAGGGTCAGGTCAAGCACCGACTTGGGTGGCAGCGCGTCCAGCTCGGCCAGCAGAGTCTCTACGTCCGAGGCCACCGCCATGCGTCTTTGCCATTGATGCCAGCCATGCTGGCCTATTACCACAGGCGTCACCTGTGGCTCGGCGCCAGCCTCTTCCAGAGTGACCAGCAGGGCTTGGCCGGCCGCGTGGTTGTGAACATTGCTGCGGAAACGATCCGCCTCCGGGGTGCCGCTGTACCAGCTGCGGGCGTCGATCTGTTTTAGGCCGTGCCAGTCGCCCAGCGCCAGGTAATCCAGCCGGGCACTGGCGGCTCGCTCAGCTGCAATCGGGTTGGGAGAATCAATACCCTCCGCCAACTGGCCGGTCACGCTACCATGGGCAAGGCCAATGCGCAGATAGCCTTCCGGTGTCGCGGCGTTATCAAACCAGGCGGTTAAGTCATCGTGCGTCTGGCGCTGGGTGAGTGGCGCAGGAAGAATGGCTGTGGCGATGGCGTCCATCACAAAGGGGGTTGCCGTGTGGAGAAGATGTACATTGGTGGGTATAGCACCAATACGTGATGCCCGTGCCCAGACACTTTCCGCAAGGGCGGCATCATGATTGCCTGGCAACATCAGCCACGGCCCTGAATAGGCGGACAGAGCCTGAAAGGTGCGGTGCAGGGTGCGCTCACTCAAGGTCTGGGCATCAAAGATATCTCCCGCTACCAGCACGGCATCCACCTGTTCCTCGGCCGCCAGTTTGGCCAGCCGCTCAACGGCCGCAAAACGCGCTTCAGATAACGCAACGGCGTCATCTGTCTCAAAGCGCGAATATTGCCGACCAATCTGCCAGTCAGCAGTATGCAAAAAACGGCGCAGGGAACGGGGCATGGCAGCCTCCTTGCTGAAAAATGGGCGTAACGAAAGAGGCGGTTGCTTACTTCATCTCGAACCCGCGCTTGACCAGAAAATCACGCATGTGGGGGCGCAGTTTGCTGTCAAATAGCGGCGCCAGATTCTGTGACCAGCGGGTTTCCTTGTTGCCGCCACCTTTGCGGGTCTGGTAGTAGTCCTGCATGCTGGTATCAAAGGCATCGACGGCCTCAGTATCCGCAGAATACGTATCTTCCTTGAGAATCGCCGATACCGGCAGGCGCGGTTTGACATCCGGCTGGTGGGCCGGGTAACCAATGCACATGCCAAACACCGGGAAAACATGGTCGGGCAACGCCAATAGCTCGCTGACCGGCTGCGGATTATTGCGAATGCCACCGATATAGCAGATACCCAGGCCTTCCGATTCGGCGGCGATGGCCACGTTCTGGGCCATCAGGGATACATCGACCGTCGCTACCAGCAGCTGTTCTGTCATGCCACGCACGACTCTGGCGCCTGCCGCTTCGGCGGCGTCTGTGGGGCGTTTCATGTCGGCGCAGAAGACCAGAAATGCGCCACTGCTGGCCACATAATTCTGACCACCGGCCAGTTCGGCAATCTTTTGCTGATTCTCAGAATTTTTAACGTGAATCACGCTATATGCCTGAACATGATTCGAGGTGGCCGCCGCCTGCCCCGCTTCTATCAGGGTGTTGAGAAGATCGGGGGAAACCGGCTGGTCGGTAAACTTGCGAATTGAGCGGTGGGATTTAAGCAGTTCAATCGTCGGGTTCATCGTGTCTCCTGAAAAGACGTCAGACAAAGGGTCGGCCCCTAGCCTAACGCCTTCCCGACGCATGCAAAAGATCCGACGATAGATAGCTATCGGCATTCTGCGACCAGATCACACAGCGGTCACGCCCGGAACGCTTGGCCTGATACAGGGCTTCATCCGCTCTCTGCAGCAGCGGCTCCGATGTCGTGGCGTGCTGTGGGTAAACCGCAACGCCACAGGAAAGGGTAATCCGCCCCAGCGATTTTTCATTAAAACAAAAGGATTTTTCGCGCAGTGTTTCGATCAGACTTGTCGCTCTTGAATAGGCATCATCGGCTGAAACACCGGGCAATAAGGCAACAAACTCTTCACCGCCTAACCGGCATACCACATCAATGCTACGGAAACTTTTCTTGAAAAACTGCGCCAGCTCAACCAGAACGGCGTCACCTGCGGCATGGCCAAAGGTATCGTTAACGTGCTTGAAATGGTCCAGGTCCAGCATCAATACCGCCAGCTGGGTTCCCTGCCGCTCGGCTTGCTGAATCTCATGATCCAGCAATGCATCCATATGGCGACGATTGCTCAAGCCGGTCAGCGAATCCTGCAGCGATAGCCCCTCAAGTTTGTGTACCAGGTTATCAAGCTCCGCTGTTCGCGAATTCACTTTTTCTTCAAGTGTTTGATTAGCCTGTTCGAGCTGCTGCTGAGTGCGACGATAATGCCACAGGGAAATGGCTGCAATTGTCAGTGAGAACCCTAGCGCACCAAAACTCAGCGGTACCGATCGCCAGGCAACAAATCCATGGGCAACCAGCATATCGGCAAATAACAGGGGAGCGAAAAACGTAAAGCTGATCACTAACAGGCGTTGTTCCAGGCCAAGTTGCTTAAAATAGATCAAGGCCAGGACTAACATCAGCGGTAACGTGATCGCCAGTAATAAATCAAACACGGGAAAAGTCAGCGATAAGCTGATAACACCACTGAAAACCAACCCGATGGCCACCACCACATAAGCCAGATGCAGCTTCCAGAGATGCGACACCCACCGGCGCGGCGTTCCTTTCAGCCAGGCGCTAAGCAGCAGCCCCATGGCCACCGGCAGGGTGTAATAACTGGCTGCCCTTAGAACATCCCATGCCAGGGCGGCGTCTACTATAAGCTGCCGGGCTGGCGTTTCTGCCAACAGCATCAAACCGGAGGTTGAAGCAAACAACGCAACCGCAGCAAAGCCACGTCGGTCTGGCCCCATCAGGGCAAAAATGGCAGCCAGAACCGCCAGTAACAGGCTAAAGGCACTCACCGCCATATCCTTCGCCGAGTTCCTCACTACCTGCTTCAATACGCCGATACGATCGGTCAGGTGAACTTCGCCCCAAAGACCAATATCCGTGTAGTAGGAAAACACGCGCACGGAGAGCTCCTGCCCGGCATATTCTTCTGGCAACTCGACCATATGCCAGGGCCAGCCAGCAAAATCGCCTTCTCCATTTTCGTCGAATTGACCGTACTGATAGATCAGTTCGTCACCCAGATAAATCTGCCCGATCAGGTCAATACTGGTGATAAAAAGAACAGGGTCGCGCCAGTCGCCAGCAGGTAACGTAGTGCGAAACCAGACGTGTTGCTGACCGTTACGGTTAGGTGGGTTGGAGGGAAAAGCGATTGACTCCCAGGCATCGGAATTATCAGTTAACCACTCGGGGCGGTTATCGGCGTCATGCGGCGAATCTCCCCACCGATACGTCCAGTCATCCAACGGCAGTGGTGCTGTGTTAGCGTACAAGGCACCTGACATCGCCAGCAGCAAGACAAACAAGACAAGCTGCAGGAGATTTTGGCGCATGTATGTACCTCATCAGATGAAGAAGATAACGTTTTTTAGCCACGTTTCAGCTACTTTCTCAACCACTTTCCCAGCTACTTTCTCAGCTGCTTTCCCGACTACCTTTTAACTACGTCTTTAGAGACTCACTTCTTTAGTGCTGAATTATCCCTGCGCAAAGATTAAGTTATATTAGAACAGTTGTGTCAAAAAGTTAATAAATACGACACAATATTAAAATTACTGCCCCTCAGACAATTAAACGCTAAATCCACTTTACATAAAACGTCATCCCCCATGCTGATTAAACATCATCATGCCAGATGAGGCGCCAACCATTGGCGCAGTTGAGCCTGCTGCGTAACGCCCGCCTGCCGAGCAACTTCGTGCCCCTTTTTGAATACAATCAAGGTCGGGATGCTACGCACGCTGAAGCGGCCAGCAAGCGTGGTTTCTGCTTCCGTATCGAGTTTCGCAAAACGTATCTTTGGCTCCAGCGTCTGCGCTGCCTGGGAGAAGATCGGCGTCATCATCTTGCAGGGCGCGCACCAGGATGCCCAGAAATCGACCACAACGGGCAACTCGCTACGTTCGATGACGGCATTGAAGTTGGCTTTCGTCAGGTTTATCGGTTCACCGCTAAACAGCGGCACTTTGCATTTGCCACATTTCGGGCCATCCGCTAACCGCGCCACGTTGACGCGGTTAATCGCATGACAGTGCGCACAGCCCAGCGTCACAGTATCGCCCATATCAACCTCTTTATATGTGTATTCCTGAAATGAATATAAGGCCGTTCACAGAGGTTAACAAGCTAATCCGGTATACAGGCGAGCCCTTTACCCCAGCAGCGGCTTCCAGCCTTCCTGTGTGTAAATCTCCAACCCGCTTTCCACAGGCCGGCAGAGCCACAACCAGCGGTTATTGACCAGCGCGGCCACCCCTTCCTGGCGGCTGAGAACGCCTTCAATGACATGACGCGGCGCATCGACCACCACGGTCAGGCGCAGGGGTTCGTGATACCACTGTTCGCCATCATGCAGCGACTGCTCCGGTAGCCCGATACGCAGTTGCGGGCAGTTGCCTTCGATCACGCCCAGGTGCCCACCAACGACGGAATGCAATAGCTTGTTGCCAGCGCCGTATAGTTGTGGCGATACGCAAGAGGCGTAGTACTGCAGATTAATCCAGTTGGATACCAGCATGGGGGCCGTCATCAGCGCTTCGAGTGTTTTGCCGTCAGCATCCTGAGCCGCATGGTACTCGTGCAGGAAGACACGCCCATCCATAGGCTTGCTACGTGTGACATGACGTGGTGCCAGCACCAGCGCGGCATTATTGGCCAGCCCCCATTCCGGGCGAGGCTGTGACCAGTCGGCTCCCCGTTGCGCCAGTTTGGTCAAACGCTGTGCATGGCTGTCGGCTTCAACGCCCAACGCCACTGCCCTCTCCTGTCGGGTGCCTTGAGCGGCCTCTTGAAGCGTGTGCTGAAACGCTTCAAGCGTTGCGTTCAATGCCTCAGGCAACGCCTCAGCGCCAAGAACTGTGACGGTATCCGTCAACGTGCAATGCTGGGCGGCGATTACATGGGTATCCTGCGGCAGCGTCATGCCTTCTGCGGCGAGGCCCAGGCGAACCTCCGGGTCATTCAACAGTTCTGCCGCCAGGCGCGCATTCAGCCCACCGCCCTGGCCACCACAGGCACCGCAGGCAAGCCCGGCATGATGAGGGTTGTTATCGCTTTGTGAGTCATGACCGACCAGCACTAACAGCGGAGCGATGCGGTCTTTAATACCCAGATTGACCATTATCCCGCGGGCGAGGGTAAGTTTTTCTGGGCCACTCAAAGGCTCACCGTCATAACGGTGATAGATTCCCTGGCTTTTGGGTACCTGATGGGGTGAGACGGTTTTTTTCAGGCTATCCTTGAGTAACTTCCAGCCCCAGGCAAGGCCAGTTGTCTCAACCAGGGTGAATGTGGAAAGCGCGGAATATTTGGCATGGCGCACACTCTGACGTGTAGCCTCCTGCTGGTAGCGCAAGCGATTTAATGCCTCATGAGGGCCGGTTTCTTCTGTATGGTAATTAGGTGTCAGAAGCCCTGGTGACCTGGGTAACGCTCGCTCAGGCCCGGCTTTTCCATAAGTTAGCGCCAGGCCAAAGAAACCCGCAACGCCGAGCGTTTCTACCTCGGGGGATACCGCTTCGATATGCCGCCGTATACGCTCAGAACGCACATCGATACAGAAGGCAGCCTGCACGCTCGGCAAGCCATCCCGCTGACGTTCTGGCGGCGTCCGCAGGAGACTAGCCAAACGCCGCTGATACCCCACCTCATAGGCGCGGTGCCAACACCACCTGGCCGTACTTAAGGGCAGCGAAGACGCTTGCCACTGTTGGCGCCAGAGGTCTTTCTGTGCAGGGCTTAGCTGAGAAACGCCCAGCCACTCCCAGGCCAGCAAAATCGCGGTGAGTGCCTGAATCCCGCCAGCCGCCTGAGCCTGGGGCGTATGCCAGGCCAGCCCCTGGCACCAGGAAGCCCAGCCATTCACACGTAAAAGCAAGGTATGCACCAGAGCTTCAAGCTCATCCGGCGCCAGACCCAGTGCTTCCACCAGTACACCGGTCGCAGGTTCAATCTCCTCCGGCAGGTTTTCCAGCGGTTCACGCAGAGCCAGTGGCCAGCGGCGATCAAAGCGAGTGAGCATTTTCCACTCACGGTACAGCGAGCCGCTGTGTGCCGTTTCCCAACGTTGCTGATGACGGTCAAAATAGCGCTGACAGGTTTCAGCCACCTGATCAAACACCCACTGCCCGGCGTTAGCCACGGCGTCAGCGTTAGCAGGCAATTCCCAGGCACTCAAATGATGCGGTTTGGCGGTTTCTTCCTGCTGCAGGAAGGCCAATAAAGCCTCTTCGCTGTAGTGTTTGCCGCTTGCTTCAATGGCATAGCCAAGGTCACCGCGCTGGATACGCCCCTGCTCCCATGCCTCACGGTAAAACGCTATGGGCATGGTCAGGTTGATACCGGCGCGCTGAGCCAGCTGATGTTCTGCCTGCTCGATGGGCAAATGCTTCATTCCCCACCAGGGGTTCACCGCAATCCATTGGTCCAATGGCCAAATAGGTGCCACCTTATCTGCGGCTTGCTGCAGAGCCTGCTGACAACAGGTGGATAAGCGCTTTTCAGATAACGTTTGGTCGCTGGCCGTTGCCGAGCTTGATGCAGGTGAACTCATGATGACTCTCCTTCAGCGTAAGCGGGAACAGGCAGTGGTTTTTTTTGCTGGTAGACACGCGGCATCAAATGGGCAAACCAATGTTGCAAACGTACATCGATATACAGACCGTAACTGAAGTGCTGGCGCCAACGCGTCACCTGGGGATGCTCAGGGCAAAGGGTAATAACGCTGACCAGGCTAACCAGCAGCGCAAGGATCAGCCCACCTAACACTCCTGTCAGCGGGTCAAACGCAGCCACTGGTTGCACAAGCGCGGGGGCCAGCAGGATATGCAGCAAGGCGTATAAAGGCACCAGCGCGACGGCCATCATAAAAAGCTTGATACGCTGATTAAGTGCCAGCCTGGCAGGCATACCCAACAAAGCGCCCCCTACCGCGATCACCAGCAGCGTACCCAGCACCGGGTGATGACTGACCAGCCCCGGCCAGATCATCAATATGATGGCCGCCAGCGCGGCACTGCCACCGGCCATCCATATCCGCTGATGAAGGCTTTCCAATACCAGACGTGAACTGCTGGACGCCTTTACCGTACGCCCACTGGCCAGGAAGGAATGTGCCTTATACAGGGAGTGAGCCAGCAGGTGCGCCAGGGCCAGGGTGTAAGCGCCGAGACCAATCTCGAACAGCATGAATCCCATCTGCGCGCAGGTCGACCAGGCCAGGGCGTGCTTGACCGAGGTCTGCGTCAGCATGGTCAGTACGGCCACCAGAGCAGTGGTACCTCCCACCAGAACCAACAGCACATGACCGAAGCTAATACCGTCAAACAGCGGGTAAAGACGCAGCCAGATAAAACCTCCCAGGTTAATCACACCTGCGTGCAGCAATGCCGAAACCGGCGTGGGGGCTTCCATCACTTTCATTAACCAGCCGTGCAATGGTAACTGGGCACATTTGCACAGCGCCGCCAGCGCCAGTGCCACTGAAGCCGCTTGCAACACCCAGCCGGTTTGCTCGGTTTGGGCAGACGCCAGCAACACCGGCAACTCAAAGCTGCCGTAGTGGTAGTAGAGCAAACCAATGGCCACGATCAGTGCCAGGTCGCCCAGACGGCTGACGATAAACTTCTGCCAGGCTGCCTGCTGTGCCTCGCGCCGTTCAGGGTAGAGAGTGAGCAGATGATGAAGCGCAATGCTGACACTGACCCAGGCAATCAGCATCACCAGCAGGTGGTGAGTGAAGACCAGCACCATGACGCTAGCCAGCACAATCAAGCACCAAGGCAGAAAACGCGCTTTGCCGCGATCGCCTTCCAGGTAACCATCGGCAAAACGCAGCAAAACAATGCCCAGAAAACTGATCAGCAGAGCCATCCACACCGATAAACCGTCCGGGTAGAGCCCCAGTGGCGAGGCTGCCTGCGGCAACCCGGTTGCCAAGCCGAATGAATCCATTACCAGCAACGCACCTATCAGCGCGCTGGCGATAAAGGCGGCCATCGGGGTCCATTGACCCACCTTCCAGCGGCGGCGTGCTTGTTGAGGAGATGTTCGGCGGGCGCTCCACCCGGCCAGCCCAAGCAGCGCTATGGGTAGCAGTAACCAGACAGTCAGAGTGGCAAATATCGCGCCTTGTAGCAGTGTTGGCATTACATCATTCCTCTGTTGGCCTAAGGACGTTATGAATGCCTGCTACTATGCCGAGCGACGTTTATTATAAAAAATAGTTTATAACGATGCTATTATTCTTTTTATAAGAACGAACTATAAAAACGAACTATAAGAACGAATCATGAGAACGAGCCGCCAACCAGTTTCGGCTCTCCAGGTGGACAGGGTGACGAGGTGTATGCGCGATGAAACTTAACTACCACCATCTGTATTATTTCTGGCAGGTGGCGAAGTCCGGTCACCTCACCCGCACTGCTGAAGCGTTACACGTCTCACAGTCATCGCTATCGCAGCAGATTCGGCTTCTGGAAGAGCGCCTTGGGCAGGCGCTCTTCGTGCGTGAAGGGCGGCGTCTGGTGCTTTCAGAAGCCGGACGGTTGGCCTTTGATTATGCCGATAACATCTTTCGCCAGGGGGAAGAACTTTCTGCCCTGTTTGCTGAAGGCGGTCATGCCCACCGCGAGGTAGTTCGCATCGGGGCGGTGGCGACGCTATCACGCAATTTTCAGGAAGGTTTCTTGCGTCCGCTGCTGGACCGCAGCGACCTTGAACTCAGCCTGCACAGCGGTAGCCTTGACGACCTGTTACGTCGGCTTTCCGCCCATCAGTTGGATGTGGTGCTGGCCAACCAGCCAGTACACGGTAATGAACAGCAACCCTGGCGCTCCCGCCGCCTGGCTCGTCAGTCGGTCAGCATGATCGGGGCGGCCCATCTGGCGCCACGTTTTCCTGACGGCTTACGCCACCACGGCCTGATTGTGCCTGGCGCTGATAATGCCATGCGTCACGCATTCGATCAGCTGTGTGAGTATCATCGCCTATCAGTCAATATTGTGGCCGAAGTCGACGACATGGCGCTGATGCGCCTGCTGACTCGCGACACGCATCATATTGCCATCATGCCGCCGGTTGTTGTTCGCGATGAGCTGCGCGCCGGCACCCTCAAGGATTTTGGTGGGCTGCCTGGCGTATTCGAGGAATTCTACGCGATCACCATCCGCCGTCAGTTCGAATCTCCCAGCATCCAGGCATTGCTTAACCAGTCCAGCGACACTCTTTTGGCGGCCGTGCACCAGCCGTCTGAAACATCCTGACCCAAACAGATAGCAGCCTGGAATGGCGCTGTCAGGTTGGCCGGGCTTTCGACCAAGAGGCATTTTTCTGCTTTTATATGTTACTTGGATTCATAAATGGACAAATATTGATCTAGCATCCAAACTAAATCCTTGTACAAACATAACAACCTCTGAAAAACATGTTAAACATTTATACTCGCGCTGATTACATTATCTGCATTTGCATGCTGACCTATAAACTCCGTTACACATTGATAAGCAGCTAATGGTTCAATTCGCCTGCAATTGGCGTACCATGACGATCTTTCTCCTTCAAGAAAGTAATCTTACCGCAGCATCAGGCATGGGCCTTTGCTCCGTTAAGACGATGATAGCTCAACAGCAGGAACCCGAGGGCAAGCAAAAAGGAGGTCTGATAGACCCGCGCCCTACTTTATTCGGAACCGACTAACCGGAACTGACCCGTATGACCGCGTTGTTGGGGGATTCCCGTGAAGCATCCTGAACTGCCTGCTAATGAAGCACAGCGATTAAAAGAGCTCTGGCGATATAGTCTGCACGACACAGAAAACGACCCCCTACTGGATGCCATTACACAACTGGTCGCCAGCTACTTTGATGTGCCTATTGTACTGGTGTCATTTCTTGATCAAGACTGCCAATGGTTCAAAAGCCGTTTCGGGCTGACCGAAGCCCAGACCCCACGCAATATTTCCTTTTGTGCTCATGCCATTCTTGAAGACCCGCCTATTATTGAAATCAGGGATGCTCGCCAGGATCCACGCTTTTGCGAAAATCCACTGGTCACTGGCCCACCCCATATTTGCTACTACGCGAGTGCCAAATTAACGACACCGTCCGGATTTCGTATTGGTACGCTGTGCATCATTGATTCCCAGCCTCGGGACTTTCCGGCAACGAAGTTGGAACAGCTCTCCGTGTTTGCCCAACAGGTTATGAATCACCTGGAGATGCAGCGGTTACAGCGCCTGCTCGACATTGTCGATAAATCCAAGGTCGGCCTTTGGGAGCTTGATGTGGGCTCCAACGCTACCTGGTGGAGTGATACAGCATTTGACCTGTTCGCTAGCGATGCAACTGCCAGTAACAGACGCACGCCAGCGGCAAGCCAGTACGAAGAGGCGTCACAGCAGAAGCTTGATCGCAAGCTGGCGCAATCGGCTGCGTCGGCACAGCCTTTCTCGACTCAACTCAAGTTAAAGCGCCCTGTTCATCTACCACCGGCCTGGGTCAATGTCACCGGCGTTGCGGTGACGACTAATAATGAAGTCACCCATCTCGCGGGCACCATACAGAACATCACACCCCTCAAGGAACAAGAGGCCCGCCTGGCACGCCACGCACGGATCGAACAGCTGATCAGTGGGCTTCAGGAAGAATTTATCCTCGATCGCCAGACCAACGATACTTTCAGGCATGCGCTAGAAAAACTGCTGAGGGCCACGGAAAGTGAAGCGGGCTTTATTGGGGAGGTTTGTTACCGTGAAGACAGCCAGCATCCTTATCTGAAAATGCACGCGCTCACCGATATATCGTGGGACAAAGGAACTTTTGATCGTTTTACGGCCGCTGCCCCCGCAGGAATGGAGTTTACGCGTCTGGACTCCCTGTTTGGACACGTTATTCTCCACAAGGAAACGGTGATTTCAAACTCACCAGCGACTGACCCACGAAAAGGGGGAATTCCCAGCGGACATCCACGCCTGGATAGTTTCATGGGGCTCCCGGTCTTCGACGACTATGGGGCAATATTGGCCGTTATTGGCTTAGCGAACCGTCAGCCGGGATACGATGCAGCCTTTGCCCTCGAACTTGCCCCCCTTCAGTATCGTATTGGCCAGCTGATCACAACGCTAAACCTGCGCAAAGAGCAGCAGCTCTCGCGTGAGCGTCTCGAAATGGCTGCCAAAGTGTTCGACAGTAGTCACAATGCCATTATGATTACTGACGAAGAGAACCGGATTCTCGACATTAACCCGGTTTTTGAAGCAGAAACCGGTTACAGCCGACAAGATGTACTCGGCATGAAAACCGATTTTTTAGCGGCAAAAGATCACCTTCCGCCCATCAATCAAAGCTTACGTAAAGCGCGTGATCACGGTGGCTATTGGGAAGGCGAAGTCCTTAACAAGCGAAAAGATGGTGAATTGTTACCCCAATACCTGTCAATCTCAGTGGTTCGCAACCAGCAGGGCAATATCACTCATCATGTCGTCGTATTCACCGACCTTAGACGTATTAAACAACACGACAAAGAACTCTATCGCATCAGCCATTTTGACCCATTAACGCATTTGCCTAACCGCATGCATCTATTGCAACTGATGCATGAAACCATTCGAAACAGTAAAGATGGCATTGGGTTAGTCATTTCAGTTATTGATCTGGATCGCTTCAATAACATCAATCAGTTACTTGGTTCAGAGGCTGGAGATGCCCTTCTGATTGAGATAAGCAGCCGACTATCCAACTTTGTTTCACCCGGTGAAACGGTCGCCCGTATGAGTGGCGATGAATTCGGACTAATTCTCAGACACGATGATCAGTTACTCGACCGTCTGGATCATCTACTTTCCAATCTTGTGACAACTCAGCCCTTATCCAACGGTAATATGTTGACCATTACTGGCAGTATGGGTGTCACGTTTTATCCGGATGACAATGCAGACCCCGATACGCTTCTTCGCCATGCAGATCAAGCCATGTATCGCGCTAAGGAAGAAGGTGGCAATCGCTACGTAATTTTTAACACCGATCATGAGCAGGAGCTGAAATCAGCTCAGCAGTTACGTAAAGATATCGCACACGGTTTGCAGCATGATGAATTTATGCTGGAGCTGCAACCTCAGGTCAACGCTAGCACACTTGAGCTTGTGGGAGCAGAAGCCTTGATTCGCTGGAACCATCCCGATGGACGGCGCATGCCTGATGATTTCCTCCCTCATATCGTTAACTCTTCTCTTGAGCACGATATTGATAAATGGGTTATTCAACAGGCGTTTAAGCTACTGGGTCAGTGGCAGCGTGAATCACTTGAGCTAAGTATCAGCGTTAATCTGACGCCTCAGACATTAGCGAATAAAACCCTGATTTCCATGCTTGATAGCAATCAGCAGCGTTATCCGGATGTTAATATGGGGCGTTTGCATGTGGAAATTCTGGAGTCCGCTGCTATTGAGGAGCTCCATATCGCTACCGATGTGATGAAAGCGTGTCAGGCTCGCGGAGTTCGTGTGGCACTGGATGACTTCGGTACCGGCTACTCATCGCTGACATATCTTAAAGGTCTGCCTGCTGATATCGTCAAGATTGATCGCAGTTTTGTTATGGATATGTTGAAAAACCCGGATGACCTGGCAATTGTCGAGAGCGTTATTTATCTGGCTAAACGCTTCAATAAAACAGTCGTTGCTGAAGGCGTTGAGACCGACGCACATATTGAGGCACTGTACCGCCTTGGCTGTGATGTACTACAAGGCTATGGCATTGCCAGACCGATGCCTCTTGATCAGTTTACAAAATGGCGATGTGACAGAATTGGCTAACGCTTTTATATTCTTCAAAGCCACAAGCCATCAATAAACGTCTATAACTTTTAACTACAGAAAGTGCTCAAGCATCCGGGTCAGCGTTTCAAGTTGCACGGGTTTAATCAGCACATCCTGCATGCCAGCTTCCAGGCAGAGACGGTGATCATCGGCAGAGGTATTAGCGGTGAATGCCAGCACGGGTAAAGTGCTGCCATTGCCTCTCAGTCGGCGTGTTGCTTCAATGCCATCCATCACAGGCATCTGCATATCCATTAACACCAGGTCGAAATCATACGCCTCAAGTGCTTCCAACGCTTCCTGCCCGTTATTAGCAATTCTGACCTGATGCCCTAGTCGGTCTAAAAGTTTACTCGCAATCATTTGATTCAGCACATCGTCTTCTACCAGTAAAATCGATGCAGATAGGGAAGATGTGTGTTTGGCTTTCGGAAATATATGCTTAGGCAGACAGGTAGCATCAGGCAACTGGCCAGCAAAATATCGTATTGACATAGCCCCCTCGTCACTCAGGATCAGGAAAAGCTTTTAAGCCGCATACCCGGCTGGGTAATTTACGATTATATTCTAAGGTATTTATATCGGTTCAACTGGCAACAATTGAAACCATAAATGCTGATGTGTTAAGCACTACAAAACAAAAAACCCAGCCGGATGGCTGGGTTTTTTGCGGTATAAGTGCCTGACGATGACCTACTCTCGCATGGGGAGACCCCACACTACCATCGGCGCTAAGCGGTTTCACTGCTGAGTTCGGCAAGGGATCAGGTGGTTCCCGCTCGCTATGGTCGTCAGGCGTAACTGGTTATATCAAGCTGATTTTCACGCGTTATCGCGAAGTACGTATTTTACATTGTTCGTGCTGATGCACTGTGATCGTCTCTTGCGTATCCGGTGCGCTTTCGCGCTCGTTGTCACTGCGACCAGACCCCTTGGGTGTTATAGGGTCAAGCCTCACGGGCCATTAGTACACGTTAGCTCAACGCCTTGCAGCGCTTCCACACCGTGCCTATCAACCAGCTGGTCTCGCTGGGCCCTTCAGGAGGCTCTAGGCCTCAGGGATGTCTCATCTTGAAGGGGGCTTCCCGCTTAGATGCTTTCAGCGGTTATCCCGTCCGCACTTAGCTACCCGGCAATGCCACTGGCGTGACAACCGGAACACCAGAGGTGCGTCCACTCCGGTCCTCTCGTACTAGGAGCAGCCCTTCTCAAACATCCAACGCCCACGGCAGATAGGGACCGAACTGTCTCACGACGTTCTAAACCCAGCTCGCGTACCACTTTAAATGGCGAACAGCCATACCCTTGGGACCGACTTCAGCCCCAGGATGTGATGAGCCGACATCGAGGTGCCAAACACCGCCGTCGATGTGAACTCTTGGGCGGTATCAGCCTGTTATCCCCGGAGTACCTTTTATCCGTTGAGCGATGGCCCTTCCATACAGAACCACCGGATCACTAGAACCTGCTTTCGCACCTGCTCGACGTGTCTGTCTCGCAGTCAAGCACCCTTATGCTCTTGCACTCATTGCACGATGTCCGACCGTGCTGAGGGTACCTTCGTGCTCCTCCGTTACTCTTTGGGAGGAGACCGCCCCAGTCAAACTACCCACCACACACTGTCCTCGATCCGGATAACGGACCTGAGTGAGAACGCCAATGATGCCAGGCTGGTATTTCAAGGTTGGCTCCGCCCGAACTGGCGTCCGGGTTTCCAAGCCTCCCAGCTATCCTACACAGGCAACATCAGCGTCCAGTGTGAAGCTATAGTAAAGGTTCACGGGGTCTTTCCGTCTAGCCGCGGGTACACCGCATCTTCACGGCGATTTCAATTTCACTGAGTCTCGGGTGGAGACAGCGTGGCCATCATTACGCCATTCGTGCAGGTCGGAACTTACCCGACAAGGAATTTCGCTACCTTAGGACCGTTATAGTTACGGCCGCCGTTTACCGGGGCTTCGATCAAGAGCTTCTCCGAAGATAACACCATCACTTAACCTTCCGGCACCGGGCAGGCGTCACACCCTATACGTCCGCTTGCGCGTTAGCAGAGTGCTGTGTTTTTACTAAACAGTTGCAGCCACCTGGTATCTTCGACCGGTTCGGGCTAGGAGAGCAAGTCTCTTCACCCTACGCCGGCGTGCCTTCTCCCGAAGTTACGGCACCATTTTGCCTAGTTCCTTCACCCGAGTTCTCTCAAGCGCCTTGGGATTCTCTCCCTGACCACCTGTGTCGGTTTGGGGTACGGTCGCACATGATCTGAAGCTTAGAGGCTTTTCCTGGAAGCGTGGCATCAATGACTTCCTGACCGTGGTCAGTTCGTTTCGTGTCTCGGCCTTGAAGTCTCCCGGATTTACCTGGGACACAAGCCTACTCACTTTCACCAGGACAACCAACGCCTGGCTCACCTAGCCTTCTCCGTCCCCCCATCGCAATCATGTCCGGTACGGGAATATTGACCCGTTTCCCATCGACTACGCCTTTCGGCCTCGCCTTAGGGGCCGACTCACTCTGCTCCGATTAGCGTCGAACAGAAACCCTTGGTCTTCCGGCGAGGGCGTTTTTCACGCCCTTTATCGTTACTCATGTCAGCATTCGCACTCGTGATACCTCCAGCAGACTTCTCAATCCACCTTCATTGGCTTACACGACGCTCCTCTACCGCTCATCCAGAGGATGAACCCGTAGCTTCGGTACCTGATTTAGCCCCGTTACATCTTCCGCGCAGGCCGACTCGACTAGTGAGCTATTACGCTTTCTTTAAAGGATGGCTGCTTCTAAGCCAACCTCCTAGCTGTCTGAGCCTTCCCACATCGTTTCCCACTTAATCAGGATTTCGGGACCTTAGCTGACGGTCTGGGTTGTTTCCCTTTTCACAACGGACGTTAGCACCCGCTGTGTGTCTCCCACGCGTCACTCACCGGTATTCGGAGTTTGCCTCGGGTTGGTAAGTCGGGATGACCCCCTAGCCGAAACAGTGCTCTACCCCCGGTGGTGCTACATGAGGCGCTACCTAAATAGCTTTCGAGGAGAACCAGCTATCTCCGAGCTTGATTAGCCTTTCACTCCGATCCACAAGTCATCCAAATCTTTTTCAACAGATCCTGGTTCGGGCCTCCAATTGATGTTACTCAATCTTCACCCTGCTCATGGATAGATCGCTCGGTTTCGGGTCTATACCCTGCGACTGGTGCGCCCAGTTAAGACTCGCTTTCGCTACGGCTCCCCTATACGGTTAACCTCGCCACAGAATATAAGTCGCTGACCCATTATACAAAAGGTACGCCGTCACGGAACAAGTCCGCTCCGACTGCTTGTACGCACACGGTTTCAGGGTCTATTTCACTCCCCTCTCCGGGGTTCTTTTCGCCTTTCCCTCACGGTACTGGTTCACTATCGGTCAGCCAGGAGTATTTAGCCTTGGAGGATGGTCCCCCCGTCTTCAGTCAAGGTTTCTCGTGCCCCGACCTACTCGATTTCACATGATCAGATTTTCGACTACGGGGCTATCACCCGCTATGGCCGCGCTTCCCAGCGCATTCGCCTAATCAGTCACATGCTTAAGGGCTGGTCCCCGTTCGCTCGCCGCTACTAGGGGAATCTCGGTTGATTTCTTTTCCTCAGGGTACTTAGATGTTTCAGTTCCCCTGGTTCGCCTCCTGTCACCTATGGATTCAGTGCAGGATACTCATCTTGTGATGAGTGGGTTTCCCCATTCAGAAATGCCCGGGTCACAGGTTGTTTGCCACCTCGCCGAGCCTTATCGCAGGCTTCCACGTCTTTCATCGCCTCTGGCTGCCTAGGCATCCACCGTGTGCGCTTCATTGCTTGACCCTATAACCCGAAGGAGTCTGGGGTTCGCAATGACAACGATTGCCGGATACGCTTGAGACGTATCACATAACAATTTATTACGTACATGGTTCTTTCACGTTCGTGATCCACAACAGCGTCATAAAGACGGTGATGGATCGCGTTCTTAAAAGAACCTTATCAGCTTGATATATTGTTAAAGAGCGACTGCCATAAGCAGTGATAAACGAATGCTTTTTCACGTTAAAAAGAAAAAGAAAAGTCTTTAAAAAAGGTCTTTTCTCTTTTTTCAATATGAAGAAATCGCTTATCACTGCGTATCAACAGCTATCTGATCAGGTAATTCATTGTGAGCGCTTACCGCGAGGATAATGCATCGTTTAAGGAGGTGATCCAGCCGCAGGTTCCCCTACGGCTACCTTGTTACGACTTCACCCCAGTCATGAACCACACCGTGGTGATCGCCCTCTTGCGTTAGGCTAACCACTTCTGGTGCAGTCCACTCCCATGGTGTGACGGGCGGTGTGTACAAGGCCCGGGAACGTATTCACCGTGACATTCTGATTCACGATTACTAGCGATTCCGACTTCACGGAGTCGAGTTGCAGACTCCGATCCGGACTGAGACCGGCTTTAAGGGATTCGCTCACTCTCGCGAGTTGGCAACCCTTTGTACCGGCCATTGTAGCACGTGTGTAGCCCTACTCGTAAGGGCCATGATGACTTGACGTCGTCCCCACCTTCCTCCGGTTTGTCACCGGCAGTCTCCTTAGAGTTCCCACCTTTACGTGCTGGCAAATAAGGACAAGGGTTGCGCTCGTTACGGGACTTAACCCAACATTTCACAACACGAGCTGACGACAGCCATGCAGCACCTGTCTTACAGTTCCCGAAGGCACACCAGAATCTCTTCCGGCTTCTGTAGATGTCAAGAGTAGGTAAGGTTCTTCGCGTTGCATCGAATTAAACCACATGCTCCACCGCTTGTGCGGGCCCCCGTCAATTCATTTGAGTTTTAACCTTGCGGCCGTACTCCCCAGGCGGTCGACTTATCGCGTTAACTTCGCCACAAAGTGCGCTAGGCACCCAACGGCTGGTCGACATCGTTTACGGCGTGGACTACCAGGGTATCTAATCCTGTTTGCTACCCACGCTTTCGCACCTCAGTGTCAGTGTCAGTCCAGAAGGCCGCCTTCGCCACTGGTATTCCTCCCGATCTCTACGCATTTCACCGCTACACCGGGAATTCTACCTTCCTCTCCTGCACTCTAGCTTGACAGTTCCGGATGCCGTTCCCAGGTTGAGCCCGGGGCTTTCACAACCGGCTTATCAAGCCACCTACGCGCGCTTTACGCCCAGTAATTCCGATTAACGCTTGCACCCTCCGTATTACCGCGGCTGCTGGCACGGAGTTAGCCGGTGCTTCTTCTGCGAGTGATGTCTTTCCTGCCGGGTATTAACCGACAGGCGTTCTTCCTCGCTGAAAGTGCTTTACAACCCGAGGGCCTTCTTCACACACGCGGCATGGCTGGATCAGGGTTGCCCCCATTGTCCAATATTCCCCACTGCTGCCTCCCGTAGGAGTTCGGGCCGTGTCTCAGTCCCGATGTGGCTGATCATCCTCTCAGACCAGCTACGGATCGTCGCCTTGGTGAGCCATTACCTCACCAACCAGCTAATCCGGCATAGGCTCATCCGATAGCGGGAGCCAAAGCCCCCTTTCTCCCGTAGGACGTATGCGGTATTAGCCTGAGTTTCCCCAGGTTATCCCCCACTACCGGGTAGATTCCTATGCATTACTCACCCGTCCGCCGCTCGTCAGCATCTAGCAAGCTAGATCTGTTACCGCTCGACTTGCATGTGTTAGGCCTGCCGCCAGCGTTCAATCTGAGCCATGATCAAACTCTTCAGTTTAAAATCATTGTGATTCTTACTTGTCACTCTAAAGCAACAAAAGCGAATCAAACTTGGCTCAAGGTTCAAACGAATTCATTTCAATTTACATTGTCATGACCGCTTGCCTTGATATTTGGTGATTTATCACCCTCATCGGCAAGCGCCCACATGAATTACCTGATCAAATTTTTAAAGAGCATTCGCGAGGTGGTGGTTAGACCGTGCCATTCGATGACCTGAATGACTTGCCTCAGCGAGGAAGGCATATTCTACGCATTCCTGTGTGTTTGTCAATGACTGATTTCGATGTTGATTCCGATTTCAGCGGGAGAAGAAAACGCAATGACTATTCGCTAACTTCTTGACAAACCGAAGGTTTTTACCTTCAACTTTCTTTTTAACACCGCGGACAACGCTGTGCGTCCCCTGCAGCGGATGCGTACTTTACGGTTTCGCCGCAGAGGATGCAAGGAGTTTTGTAAAAAAATTAGTCAGAAGACATCAGCGCCAGCTCTTATTTCAATCTTTACTTTTTCATGCTCGCATCAGCGCGTATAAATTGGTAAAACCAATTAGCCGCCATTTTCCTAATGGCCGATAAACACCCTCCAAATAAAGATAGCAGAACTTTACTTATTTCTGCCAATCAAGGAGCTAACGATGTCCTATGCACCTCTTCGTCAACCTCGATTGGCTGATGTCATCACCGAACGCCTCGAAGCCATGATACTTGAAGGCAGTTTGAAGCCCGGCCAACGCTTGCCGCCAGAGCGCGAATTAGCCGAACGCTTCGGTGTATCCCGCCCTTCCCTGCGCGAGGCGATTCAAAAACTGGCGGCCCGAGGTTTACTGACCAGTCGGCAAGGTGGAGGCACTTTTGTTAATGACGAACTCAATAGCGGCTATACCGACCCTCTGCTGGAAATGCTGACGCGCCACAAGGAATTCCACCTTGATCTCCTTGAGTTTCGCGATGCAATGGAAGGTATCTCTGCTTATTATGCCGCGCTACGCTCAACACCTGCCGATAAAGCCATTTTGATTCAGCGCTTTGAAGAACTCGACAACGGCTTTGCCGGCAAAAATCCTGCTGAGGAAGCCAAGCTTGATGCGGCCTTTCATCTGGCGATTGCCGAAGCCGCACATAATGTCTTGCTGCTCCATACCATTCGGGGCATTTTTCATCTGTTAGAGCAAAGTATTGTCGATAACCTGGCCTTCCTGTTTGCCAAACCGGATTCACGCAGCCAACTGATGCAACAGCATCGCGCCTTACTCGACGCCATTCTGGACGGTCGCGCAGAAGATGCCCGCAGCCGCGCACATGAACATCTGGTATTTGTTGAAGACGGTTTAATGGAGATGGCCAGAGCAGAAACCCGAGCACAGCGCGCTTTGCGTCGTGCTCAAGGAAATGTTTCCAACGCATGATGGGAATACCTCAACGTTCCTGGCGATGGCTGGCCTGGACCCTTCTGCCACTTGGACTACTGCTGAGTATGTGGCAAACATCGCAGGTTGCGCGCGAGCAGGCTTTATCCAATTTGCAGGAAGACGCGGAAAACGAGCTGCGTCTTTCAGCCGCCAACCTGAATGGCTATTTACTGCGTTACGACTATCTGCCTCAAATGCTGGCCACACGTGAAGGCGTCCAGCGCTTTCTTGCCTCACCCGATAGCCAGGACCCAATGCCACTTAACCTATTGCTTGACCGTTTTCGTTTTACGTCAGGCGTATCTGACGTTTACCTGATTGATGACAAAGGCGACACTATCGCTGCCAGCAACTGGCACCGCCCTAATACGTTTATCGGTCAGAATTACGCGTTTCGCAGCTATTATCAGGATGCAATAGCAGGAGGTCAGGGACGCTTTTATGGGCTCGGCGTTCAGTCACGCGAACGTGGCTACTATTTTTCGGCGCCGGTATACCTGGATGACACCTCACCCGATGCCCGTCCGGATGGCGTTATGGTCATCAAGGTCTTGCTCGATAGTGTCGAACAAAGCTGGGCCGAGCAGGAAGCAACACTGTTTGTCACAGACCGGGATGACATCATTTTCATGGCCAGTCAGCCGGAAATGCGTATGAACGCGCTTCACCCACTTTCCAGCGAGCAGCGTGAAGCCCTGCGCAATACACGGCGCTATGCGGTCGAACCGCTGGATGCCTCCGGGATCATCATAGAAGACAACCACACGGCTGATGCGCATATTGTCAGCTTTTCACGAGGCCCCATGCAGGGCGAACGTTATTTACGTCTGACGCGGCCAGTGCCTGAATTCGAATGGGACATTCATATTCTCAAACCGTTGGGGAGCGTCACTAGCGCTCAGTGGCTGGTAGCTCTGATGACGGGAGGGCTGTATGGCGTTGTTGCCTTAGCAGGCGGCATTGGCTGGCAGCGTTTACGCCTGCGACGCGAGCGCGAAACGTTTGCCGAGCGGGAACGACTCACCCTGGCTCGGGTTCGTGACGAACTGGAAGAAAGCGTTGAGCGCCGGACACGTGACCTGGTGGCTAGCAACCAACGCCTTTCTGGCGAAATTGAAGAACGCCGGCGCGCAGAAGAAAGCCTACGCCAGACCCAGGACGAATTGATCCAGGCGGCCAAACTGGCAGTTCTCGGGCAGTTGGCGGCAGGCATTAACCATGAACTTAACCAACCATTAGCAGCAATTCGTGCGTATGCGGAAAACGCCCGGCGATTTTTGGCCCTGTCACGCCTGGATCAGACCGATGCCAATCTAGAACAGATTGTCGAACTGACCCATCGAATGGCCGACATCAGCGCCCAGCTGCGTCAGTTCTCACGCAAGAGCAGCGAGCGTCAGGAAAATATCGCCGTACAGTCCTGCATTGAATATGCCCTGCGGCTGTTTCAAAGCCGCCTGCGGGATGGCCACGTTGAGGTCGTACAGCACTGGCCAGATGAAACACTCTGGGTCAAGGGCGACCTGGTGCGTCTGGAACAGGTCATCGTCAACCTGATCAGTAATGCCCTGCAGGCGATGATGGATACGCCCAACCCACGTCTTGTTGTGCACGTCGAAACCGATGAAAACGAGGTGCATATTCATATCATCGACAATGGACCCGGCATCAACAGTGCGGATATCAACCAGATCTTTGCGCCTTTTTACACCACCAAGGCACCGGGTAGCGGCTTAGGGCTGGGACTTTCCATTTCCTCTCGGATCATGGAGGATCTGGGCGGCAAATTACAGGCTCGAAACCTGGTTAACAGTGGCGCGCAGTTCAGCATTACATTACCGCTTATCCCGACGCCCGACATTGCTATGGAGGCTCCCTCTCATGCATGAACCGTCGACACTGCCGGTTATGGTCATTGACGACGAAGCACACTTGCGTATCACTGCCAGCCAAACGCTGGAGCTTGGTGGGTACACACCACAATGCTTTGAGTCCGCCGAACAGGCACTGGATGCACTGTCCTCCGACTTCCCCGGCGTTATTGTCAGCGATATCCGTATGCCCGGCATGGATGGCATGACGTTACTGCATACGTTGCGGGAACGTGACCCTACCCTGCCGATCATCCTTATCACTGGCCACGGTGATATTTCTACCGCTGTTGAAGCCATGCGCGCCGGTGCCTGGGATTTTCTGGAAAAACCCTTTGCTGGCGACCAGCTTCTTGACGTGGTCCGTCGCGGTCTCGAAAAACGCCAACTCAGCCTGGAGAACCTGCGTCTCAAAGCAGAACTGGAGGTTCAGCAGGCGGCACTCGGACCGCGCCTGGTGGGGCGCACCGAGATCATTTCGCGTCTTGCTGCCATGATCCAGCGGATTAGCCAGGTCGAAACGGATGTCTTACTGTTCGGGGAAACCGGAACCGGCAAAGATCTCGTTGCCCGGGCCATTCATGAACGTAGCCGCCGACGCCACCATCCCTTTATGGCTATCAACTGTGGGGCCGTTCCGGAAAACACCATCGAGTCCGAGCTTTTCGGTCACGAGAAGGGCGCGTTTACCGGCGCTGTCGAGCGCCGTATCGGCAAGTTTGAACACGCTAATGGTGGCACCGTTTTTCTTGATGAGATTGAGTCCATGCCATTGGCCCTGCAGGTCAAATTGCTGCGCGTGCTTCAGGAGCGCAGCATTGAGCGGCTCGGGGCCAATGATGTCATTAAACTGGATATTCGCGTCATTGCCGCCACCAAGATAGACCTGAAAGCTGCCGCAGAAAATGGTCAATTCCGTGAGGATCTTTACTACCGATTGAATGTGGTTACCTTACCGCTGCCCGCCCTGCGCGAGCGACGTGAGGATATTCCGTTATTATTCCAGCATTTTGCAGTCATCGCGGCTAACCGCAGTGGGCTGGAAGCACCTCCACCTGACAGCCACGCCATCGCTGCACTGTTAGCCCATGACTGGCCTGGCAATGTGCGTGAGCTGCGCAACCTGGCCGAACGCTATGTGTTGTTGGGCGCTGCGTTTGATTATCGCCTCACCGCGCTGTTGGAAGGCGATAACGCGGAGACTGAGGCAACGTCTCTGCCGCGCCAGGTGGAGTTGTTTGAAAAAAGCCTGATCAGCCAGTCGCTGGCTCGCCATCACGGACGGGTCACCCGCGTTTGTGAACATTTAGGCATTCCGCGCAAAACGCTTTACGACAAACTCAAAAAACATGCGTTACAAGCCGAAGACTATCGCCACAACAGCGAACCTTGATAAAGCAGTTCCTTGAAGTCTGCCCAGGGGGGTAGCCAGGGTAACAACGTCAGTGTGGCAATCAGCATCAACAGGCTGGCGAGCGGACGACGACTGTCTGCCAGTTTCAGCGCCGTGCCGAAAGAACGCTTCAGGCGCGCGCCTTCCAGGTCAACGCTGTAGATTTCATCCAGCAAAAGGTGGATGACAAAACCAATCGCGACCGCCACCCCATGTGACCAGGCAAGCCAGGCTGACTGCGCCAGCAAATGGAAGCTGATGGCCGCTGCAACCATGCCACATAACGCCCCTGCCAGCAGTGAATGCCAGACACCACGGTGAACCGTCAGACGCGCAAACAGGGCACTACCCAAAAAGCGCACGGCCAGATAGAGTCCGCCACACACCATCAACAAAATGCCCGGCGCTAACCAGGCCTGTAGCACAACAACGCCCAGCACTAGAGCGGGCACTGACAACAGATTAAAAATCAGGCGGATGGAACGAGAACGGTCAGCGTCAATGTCCGGCAGAATGCCGCCAAACGCTGTCAACGCAAATATAAGCAGTGCCTGAGACGGCGGCCACCACTCGGCTTGCCAACCAGCAAACGCCAGCAGGGCACCACCTATCGCGGCCACTGAGATATGTGTGCGGAAATTCGCCATGTCGTCTGGCACCCTAAAAGCTGTACAAAATAACAGACTTTATATCATCACAACATGGCTACATGAAAAAAATTAGACTAAAAAAAAGCCGCCTGACAGGAAGTTAGGCGGCTTTTCAGGATTAACCCGTTACGCGGTGGCGTCTGCCAGAAAGCGATCTTTCAACTTAACGTAATTACCTGCGGTATAAGCAAAGAAGGCGCGCTCTTTATCTTTCAGCGGCCTAAGTTGCCTGGCAGGATTACCGGCGTATACATAGCCACCTTCCAGCTGTTTGCCCGGCGTAACCACGGCGCCAGCGGCAATGATCACCTCATCTTCGAC
This sequence comes from Halomonas sp. LS-001, assembly GCF_052983955.1. Lineage (NCBI taxonomy): Bacteria > Pseudomonadati > Pseudomonadota > Gammaproteobacteria > Oceanospirillales > Halomonadaceae > Halomonas > Halomonas sp. LS-001. Next base: position 565,494 of record NZ_CM129816.1, on the reverse strand, counting down.
CACGGCACCGTCCATCACAATGGCCCCCATCCCCACCAGAATGCGGTTGCCAAGGGTGCAACCATGCAAAATCGCCTTGTGGCCAATGGTGACATCATCACCCACGGTGAGGGGGAACCCTTCAGGGTTATAGTCACTGGCATGGGTAATGTGCAGCACACTACCATCCTGCACGCTCACCCGGGCGCCAATACGAATACGGTGCATATCGCCACGGATGACCGTCATCGGCCAAACCGAGCAATCATCACCTAGCACCACGTCACCAATGACGGTACAAGCCGGATCAATGTACACCCGCTCGCCCAATTGCGGCGTGGTGCCCTGATACCCTCTCAAGGCGTTATTCATTATTGCCTCCTGATTTGTTTAAGCCAGCGACTGACAGCATTTAAAACAGCGCGCTCAACAGTACGACAAAGGTCAGTGGAATGGCTATCCAGCGCACGACATTGAGCCACACATAAAACCCTCTCCCATGACTCCCCAGCGCCTGTTTGGCTTTTTCCTGAGGCATCACCCAGGCGGCAAATATAGCGATCAGAATTCCCCCAAGCGGCAGGAAAATATCCGGCGGAATACTGCTCACCAGCTCGAATACATTACGCCCGAAAAGGGGGCGGAAATCTGCCAGGGTCGAAAACGACAGCGCTGACAGCAGCCCCATCAACCAGACGCCGAACGCAATCAGCGCAGTGGCTTTGCCGCGCCCCAGACCGGTGCTTTGCAAGGTGGCAACCATGGGTTCTGCCAGATTGATGGCCGACGTCCAGGTGGCCAGCAATAACAGCAAAAAGAAAATACTTAGCCACACAGCCCCCCACGGCAAACCGGAAAACGCAATCGGCAAGGTCACAAACATCAGCCCTGGGCCTTGTGTTGGGTCCAGACCTTGAGCAAACACTACCGCAAAGATCGCAATCCCGGCCAGCAGCGCCACGCTGATATCCAACAACGCCACCGCACCGGCTGCCTTGGGAAGGCTTTGCTCATCCGGCATATAGGCCCCATACGCCATCAATGCACAGGCACCGACAGCCAAAGTGAAAAAGGCGTGCCCCATGGCATGCAGGATGACGGTCGGAGTGATCAACGCCATTGAAGGTTTAAACAGCCAGACCAGCGCCGGAAGGAAGCCATCGGTTGTGCTGGCGTAAATCGCCAACGCAATCAGTAGCACGTAGAGCAGTGGCATCAACAGGTTGTTCAGCCGCTCAAGCCCTTTGGCTACGCCAGCAGCCACCACACTCATGGTCATAAACAAAAACAGCGTGTGGTTGAAAACCAGCAACCCCGGGTTAGCCAGAAACGCATCAAAGCCTGCGCCGATTTCCTGCGCCGATGCACCGCTGAATTGGCCATTGATAGAAGCGACCAGAAACTCTATCGACCAACCGGACACCACCGAATAGAACGACAGGATACAGAACACCGTCACCGCACCAAACGCACCCAACCAACGCCAATGGGTCGATCTGCCACTTTCTACCGCCAACACCCTTAGCGCCTGTATCGGCCCCCGGCGTCCGGCTCGACCAATCATGATTTCTGCCATCATAACCGGCAGCCCCAGAAACAGGACAAACAGAATGTAGACAAGCAGAAAGGCAGCGCCTCCGTTTTCACCCGCAATATACGGGAATCGCCAGATATTCCCCAGCCCCACTGCCGCGCCGGTTACCGCAAGAATAAAGGCGCGCCTGGAACTCCAGCGCTCTAGCGTCTCACTCATGACCTGCCCCATTGACAAAAGCTGTTTAAAAAACGCGACGAGCGTCGTGATACCTCGGTTTAACACTAGCGCGAGGATTGAAACCGCGTTAGCGCGCCCGCACTCTATAGGAAAGATGTATTATCCCGCAATTTTCCCATCGAGGTCAGCATGCCCCACAACCCGCTGCTTGAAGAACATACCCTGCCGCCGTTTGACGAGATACGTCATGAACACGTGGTTCCTGCCGTTGATACATTGCTTGAAGAAAGCCGTGCTGCGATCGAAACACTGGCAGAGCAGGCGCAGACGACTCCCCCCACCTGGGCGTCGTTTGCTGCCCCACTGGAAGCCGTTAACGAACGCTTTTCTAACGTCTGGTCGCCGATTTCCCACCTGAATGGCACCATGAATACGCCGGAGCTGCGTGAAGCGTATGAAGCCTGCCTCGGCAAGCTTTCTGACTTCAGCACCTGGGTTGGTCAACATGAAGGCCTGTTTAACGCCTGGAAAGCTCTCAAGGAAGGTTCTGCCTGGGCATCACTTGATGCGGCCCAACAGCGCACCGTCGAGAACACGCTGCGCGATTTTCGTCTCGCCGGGGTGGATCTGCCTGCCGAGCAAAAAAGCCGCTATGGTGAAATCAAGGCGCGGCTTTCGACCCTGACCAACCAGTATTCCAACAATGTGCTGGATGCGACTCAGGCATGGCACAAGGACATCGACAACGCAGAGTTACTGGCGGGTGTGCCTGAAAGCGCCTTGGCCACACTGAAAGCTACGGCTGAAGCCAAAGGTGTTGAAGGTTATCGCATTACCCTTGATTTCCCCAATTTCTACCCGGTTCTGAGCTACGCTGACGACCGCGCCTTGCGCGAAGAGGTCTATACCGCCTTTGTTACCCGCGCCTCGGACCAGGGCCCAGATGCTGGCAAGTTTGATAATGCGGCGATCATGGAGGAGATTCTGACCTTGCGCAGTGAGCTTGCCGCTCTGCTGGGCTTTGATACTTACGCGGATTACTCACTGGCCACCAAAATGGCCGAATCCCCGGATCAGGCACTCGATTTTTTAAATGACCTGGCACGCCGCGCCGTTCCTCAGGCACGCGAAGAGTTCGCTGAGCTTTCCGATTTCGCCCGGCAAACGCTGGGGATGGAGGCTCTCCAACCCTGGGACGTGGGATACGCCAGTGAAAAACTGCGGGAAGCGCGCCATTCAATTTCCGAAGAACAGTTGCGCCCCTACTTTCCGGCCCCCCATGTGGTTGATGGCCTGTTCCGCGTGGTAGAGCGTCTGTATGGCGTGCGTTTTGAAGAAGACACGCAGATACCTCGCTATCATCAGGATGTGCGTTACTTTCATATCACCGAAGACGGTGCCCCGATTGCCGGTTTCTATCTCGACTTGTATGCCCGGGAAGGTAAGCAGGGTGGTGCCTGGATGGCGGATTGCAGGTCGCGCCATCAAACAGCCGATGGCCTGCAGCTGCCTGTCGCTTTCCTGACCTGCAACTTCACGCCGCCAGTCGGCGATAAGCCCGCTCTGCTGACACATGATGAGGTCATCACGCTATTCCACGAGTTTGGCCACGGGCTTCATCACATGTTGACCCGCCAGACAATTGCCGATATTTCAGGTATCAATGGTGTCGCCTGGGATGCGGTAGAACTGCCCAGCCAGTTTATGGAAAACTATTGCTGGGAGCGCGAAGGGTTGGACTTCCTGGCGCGCCATGTGGATACCGGTGAACCCTTATCCGCCGAGCTGCTTGAGCGGCTGCAGGCGGCCAAAAACTTCCAGTCGGCAATGGGAATGGCGCGTCAGCTGGAGTTTTCCGTGTTTGATCTGCGCCTGCATTCACAGGCATCCGCACCGGATGCATCACAGATCCAGGCAATGCTAGATGACGTGCGCGAGCAGACGGCGGTTGTCCCAATCGTGCCCTTTAACCGTTTCCAGAATAGCTTCGGGCATATCTTCGCGGGCGGCTATGCGGCAGGCTATTACAGCTACAAATGGGCTGAAGTATTGTCGGCCGATGCCTGGAGCGCTTTCGAGGAACAAGGCATTTTTGACCCAGTGACCGGCCAGCGCTTCCGCCAGCACATTCTTGAACAGGGTGGTGCCCGCGATGCGGCTGAGCTGTTCCGTGAATTCCGTGGCCGCGAACCCAGTGTCGAGCCGCTATTGCGCCACAGCGGCATTCGCGCGGCCTGAGAACCTCATCCCACCAATCGCGTGGCATGCCAGTGCCACGCGAGGAGTTTATTATGTCAACGGTAAGACGCTTTATTGCAGGGGTTACCTGCCCGCGCTGTGCTGAGATGGACCGTATACGCGCCTGGGAGCAAAACGGTATTCGTTATCGGGAATGTGTGAGCTGCGATTTTTTTGAACAGCTACCCATTGAAGATGAAACGGCAGCCGAATTACAAACCCGCGTTAATACGCCGCGCGAGGAACAGAAACAGCAGGAGATACAGACAGTGCGCATTCTCGATCCGGGCCGCTCTTCGAAATAAGGGCTTTTCGAAGCGATACGCTCTTCGAAACAGTACGCTCTTAAAAACAAAAGACGCTTCAAAACAAGACGCTCTTCGCAGTAAGGTAAGAAAGCCCTTTTAAGTATCACCTTTAAGGAAACTGCGATGCTGCTCGCTGCTCAGCGTAGCGCCTGGCGCAAGCATGCCCATGACCACCCCGCGCTAACAACCCGGCTGGTCATTGTCGGCCTTATTGCGGCCACTGCCATTTTAATGTCTCACCTGGACCTTGCCACGCTAGCGGCAGGTCTGGGACTTTTCCTATGGGGCATGGGATATCTGGAAAGTGGCATCAAGCGGCTTTCCGGCGGCAAGCTGGAACGCTGGTTACAGCGTGCCACACAGACAAAATCCCGCGCGGTCCTGTTCGGTGCTGTCACGACGGCAACCGTGCAATCCAGCTCCTTGATGACATTGCTGACCATGTCATTTGTCAGCGCAGGACTTGTCACGCTGCCCGCCGGCATTGCCCTGCTGTTTGGTGCCAACCTTGGCACCACTACCGGTGCCTGGCTGATGGCCACCTTTGGTCTGTCGTTTGATCTCGCTCGCTACGCCATGCCGTTTCTTGCTGCGGGGCTTCTGGGCGTGCGTCTGCTTTCCAAAACTTATCATGGCTATGCCCATTTATTGATGGGCATCGGGCTACTGTTTCTGGGCATCGACTTTATGAAACTCGGCTTCAGTGCCTGGCAGGATGGGCTTTCGTTGGCCGGATTTGCTGGTATCCAGTTCTGGCACTGGCCCTTGTATGTGCTGTTTGGCGTCATGGCGACGGTGGTCATGCAATCCAGTCATGCCACCCTGCTGATCACGCTTGCCGCTCTGGCGAGCGGGCAGCTGCCTTATCTGCCTGCACTGGCAGTGGCCATCGGTGCGAATGTAGGCACCACTGTCACCGCCTTACTGGGTGCGCTTGGCGCCAGCATTGCCGCTAAACGGCTCGCCGGTGCCCATGTGGTGTTCAATCTGTTCACCGCCGCCGTCGCCCTGCTATTACTGATGCCCCTGGCTTGGCTGGTAGATTACGCTAGTACGTTTATTGGCATTGAGGCAGATGCTTGGCCGCTGAAACTAGCGTTGTTTCACACCCTGTTCAATGTGCTTGGCATTGTGTTGATGCTGCCTTTTATTACTGTCCTGGCAAACTGGCTTGAACGCCTTATCCCATCTGAAGTCAAGCGCAGCGAGGCTGAAGCCCGCTATCTTGATGCCTCAGCGCTGCAACATTCAGACACCGCGTTGAATGCGATTGGACTGGAATGCCAACGGCTTGAAAGGCGCGCCTACCAACTACTTTGCAATGCGTTGCTGTTGCACAGCGCAGATGTGCTGGGTCATCCACCTTCACCGGAAAAAGTCACGAAACCGATCGATATCCATCACTGGCCAGCCGTCAACGAACGCTACCATGAGCGTATCAAACCATTGTTGAGCGAAATTCTGGCGTTTTATGCCCGCCTTGAAGCGCCGCTGACTGATGCACAGAAGGCCTATCTGGAAACGCGCTTGCAACAGATCTTCCGGCTGGTGGAAGCAGTACGTTTTGGCGAAGTGCTGCAACGCAGCCTGTTACGCCATGCAGTCCCTCATAGCCCATTGAAGGAGGGACACGATGCATTACGCTTAGCCCTGGCTCAGGCTCTGAACTACCTCAGTCAGCGGCCTGAGGGTGAGGCCGTGAGCATCACGACACTGGTTGGTCCACTCGATGATACCCGCCGATTCTGGCAACAGGAAACGGCTCAACGTCTGCGCCAGCAACGCCTTGCTCCTCCCCTGGCGTTAACATTGATGAACGATTTTCATCAGGCCAGCCGGTTGATTGATGCGCTAACACCGGCACAAACTGATGACGGGGCTCATCGCGCGGTCTAGCGGAAGCCTATCTGCCTTCCTCTTTCTCTTCCTCTTATTCTTATTCTTATTCTTATTCTTACTCTTCATTTTTCCTTCTTTAAACATCCTTACGTACAAGTGTGCGTAAATCCGCACATCTTAAACAACATTACGTGCGGAATTGTTAACACTTCCCCCTCCCGCGCCATAGACCAAAGTTGAAAACAAAAAATATAATCTATTGTTTATTAAGAATAAAACTAATCATGGCACAGTAATCGCTACTTCTTAAATGCAAAAAATATCTGAGTGGTAACAACACTGATGTTATCGCCTCTGAAGATGGGGCGATTATGTCATTTCACATCTAATAACAGTTTCAGGAATTCTCGCCATGCGCATGAAAAAAACCGCAATGAAAACCGCAATGCCAACCGCCGCTGCTTTACTGGCTGGCATGACGCTACTTGCCGCAGGTAACGCTCAGGCTGACCGTTCCGCGTGGCCAGATAACTTTACCGTCGGCACAGCAAGCCAAGGCGGCACCTATTACGTGTACGGTTCCGGCTGGGCCAACTTCATTGCTGATGAGCTTGGAATTTCTGGTGGTGGCGAAGTCACCGGTGGCCCGACTCAGAATCTCGCGCTGGTTCACGGTGGCGATGTAGCTTTCGGCCTGACCACGATGGGTCCGGCGTCCGACGCCATCAGCGGTAAAAGCCCACTGGCACCGGGGCTTGAAATGGATAACGTCTGTGCCATGTTCCCAATGTATGAAACGCCCTTCTCGATCACTGCGCTAAGCTCGTCCGGCATTGAATCCATTGAAGATATTCCGGACGGTGCGCGCATCGGCTTTGGTCCGGCTGCCTCAACCTCCGATACTTACTTTCCTGCCATGCTGGAAACCCTTGGCGTAGAATTTGATCGTCGTAACGGTGGTTGGTCTGACCTTGGCGGCCAGCTTCAGGATGGCCTGCTGGACGTCATTGCCTTTGCAGCAGGCATCCCGATTCCTGCCGTCAGCCAGCTGGAAGTTCAGACCGACGTTAATATCATCGAATTCACCGACGCCGAGGTCGACACCATCCTGGAGAACTTCCCGGTAGCAGAGTTCATGATCCCCGCGAGCACTTATGAAACGCTGGAAGAAGATGCCCGCGCCGTTTCCATGTGGAACTTCGCCATTGCCGGTTGTGACCTGCCGGAAGATTTCGTCTACGAAGTGACCAAAGTCACCATGGAAAATAACGACCGCCTGCGCTCCGTACACCGCAGCGCCGTCACTAGCATTCCGGAAAACATCGACAAGAATACCGTGCTGCCTTTCCACCCGGGTGCAGCTCGCTGGTACCAGGAAAACGGCTACGAGATTGCTGAAGACATGATCAAGTAAGCCTCAAGTACCATCGGCCTGCCCCGCTCCGGCACACCTGCCGGGCGGGGCAGGTTTCGCATGTACCTCCCCCTTTTTCTATTGGCAATGCATGAGGGTGGCCTCTTATGAGTCACAAATCTGACCCCAATCCTGACGATCGTCAGGATGATACTTACGACTCGGACGCTTCGCCCATCGTTGTGGAAGGCGTTGATGAAGACATCGTCGAAAACAACCGTCGTCTGTTTAGTGGCTGGCAGTTCTGGTTATTTGCTGCCATGGCAGTGGCCTATTCTGCCTTTCACCTGATTTCGCTGAATATTTATCCGATGGAGACATGGTCCTACCGGATCGTCCACATCGCTGGTGCCTTGATTCTGGGTTACGGCCTGTATGCCGGAAGCAATTTTGCACAAAGTGAGCATGAAGCATCTCCCGTTGCCCTCAGGTGGCTCAGCTATGTATTGCTGATTCCTGCGCTTTACGCGCTCCTGCAGGTCTTCATGATGCAGCAGACGCTGTCAGGCGGCGCCATGCGTATCGACCCGATGGTGGAGTCCTGGCATTACGGTTACCCGCTGATGCTGACGACGGCGGTGGCCATTGTGCTTTCCTGGGTTTACCGGCAGGAACGTCATCGTTTCAACCCGGCCGACCTGGTACTGATGGTGTGCGCCCTTGCCAGCGCGGGTTATCTGCTGATGGCGTTTAACACCAACATGCGGATGTCGACAGGTACTTCCTTTGCACCGGAGGGTATCTCATGGGCCGCGGTGGCGGGGTCGTTACTGATCCTTGAGCTGACGCGTCGCGTGGCAGGCCTGGCGTTGGTAGTTATCTCCGTTATTTTCCTGCTTTATGTGTTTGCTGGCCCCTACCTACCCGGTTTTCTGGGCTATCCTGGTCTGTCCATTAACCGTTTCTTCAGCCAGGTATACACTGATACCGGTATTCTCGGCCCCACCACGGCGGTGTCGTCTACCTATATCATTCTGTTCATTATCTTCGCGGCGTTCCTGCAAGCGTCCAAGGTCGGCGACTATTTCGTCAACTTTGCCTTTGCTGCCGCTGGCCGCACCCGTGGTGGCCCCGCCAAGGTGTCAATCTTTGCATCCGGGCTGATGGGCATGATCAACGGCACTTCTGCCGGGAACGTGGTTTCCACCGGTTCGCTGACCATTCCGTTAATGAAAAAAGTCGGCTACCCGGGACGTAGTGCGGGGGCCATTGAAGCAGCAGCCTCTACCGGCGGGCAGATCATGCCACCCATCATGGGGGCAGGTGCCTTTATCATGGCGGAAATTACCGGCATTCCGTATACCGAGATTGCCGTTGCCGCCATCATTCCGGCCATTCTTTACTTCCTGTCTGTCTATTGCATGGTCGATTTTGAAGCGGCCCGCAAAGGCATGCGCGGTATGCGCGAAGATGAAATTCCCAAATTCCGCAAATTGATCAAGCAGGTCTATCTGTTTGCCCCCATCATCATTCTGATTGTCGCCCTGTTCATGGGCTACTCGGTGATTCGTGCGGGCACCCTGGCCACCGCCTCGGCCGCCGTGGTGAGCTGGCTTTCACCGAACAAGATGGGACCTGTGGCTATCCTGCGCGCCTTGCAGCTCGCGGGCATCATGTCGATCCAGATCATTGCCGTTTGTGCCTGCGCGGGTTTGATTGTGGGGGTTATTTCGCTGACCGGTGTCGGCGCGCGCTTTTCCTCACTGCTGTTGGGCCTGGCGGGCGTCAGCCAGCTACTGGCGCTGTTCTTCGCAATGCTCATCAGCATTCTGCTGGGAATGGGGATGCCCACCACGGCAGCATATGCCGTGGCCGCGTCAGTCGTCGCACCGGGTCTGATCAATATCGGCATCGAGCCGTTAATCGCACACTTCTTTGTGTTCTACTTCGCGGTGGTATCGGCGATCACGCCACCCGTGGCATTGGCATCTTACGCGGCAGCGGGTATTTCCGGCGATAACGCCATGGGAACTTCCGTCGCCTCGTTCAAGATCGGTCTGGCAGCTTTCATCGTGCCGTTCATGTTCTTCTATAGCCCGGCCATGTTGATGGAAGGCTCCACCATGCAGATTATGCGTGTCGCTATTACCGCCACGCTGGGCATTATTCTGCTTTCGGGCATGGTGCAGGCCTGGTTCTTCGGGCCGGTTAAAACATGGCAACGTGTCGTCATGCTGATCGGAGCGCTCTTCATGATCTACGGCGGTATCTATTCCGATATTGCCGGGCTTGCCATCGGCATTGCCCTGTTCATGATGCAGCGTAAGCTATATGGCAACGGTAAAGCTGCCGCTTCAACCGGCTAACAACACCACGTAGCTTTGCTGAAAGGCTCTTGGACATAACCCCCGCCTCTTGCGAGTGCGGGGTTTTTAATGGCCGGTTTTTAATAGCTGGTTTTAATAACAAGTATCAATAGCAAGGCATCAAATGAGCGCCATTTCAGGAAGCGGATAACACCGCTCAGCCGGTCAGGTTATCAACGATTTTCAGTACCGGTGCTGACTGGTTCAGCGTATAGAAATGCAGGCCTGGCGCGCCACCATCAAGAAGACGCTCACAAAGACGCGTGACCACATCGCTGCCAAATTCAGCAATCGACTCACTATCATCGCCATAGCTTTCCAGTTGCTTGCGAATCCAACGCGGAATTTCCGCCCCACACGCATCAGAGAAACGCGCCAGCTTGGTATAGTTGGTGATCGGCATGATGCCGGGAATGATCGGTTGCGTGACACCCAGCGCACGCGCCTTATCAACAAAGTGGAAGTAGGCGTCTGCGGTGAAAAAATACTGGGTGATGGCCATATTCGCCCCCGCTTTCATCTTGCGGGCAAAGTTTTCCACATCCCTATCGAGATCAGGTGCCTGTGGATGAGACTCTGGATAGGCCGCCACGGCAATCTCAAAGTGGTCACCGGTTTCATCCCGAATAAACTCGACAAGCTCATTGGCATAGCGCAACTCACCGACACTGGCCATGCCTGAAGGCATATCGCCACGCAGCGCCACCAGGCTATCAATACCTTCTTCACGGTATTCATTCAGCAAATCACGCAGCTGCGCCTTTTCACTGCCGATGCAGGACAAGTGCGGTGCAGTGGTAATTCCGCTGTTGCCAACCTCGCGTACGACTTCCCGGGTGCGCGCTTGCGTTGAACCGCCTGCACCATACGTCACGGAAAAGAATCGTGGATGACGCGTCGCCAGCTGATCACGGGCTTGCATAACCTTTTCACGACCCGCATCGGTGTTGGGCGGAAAAAATTCAAAGCTGATACCGAGGGGATGTTCCTGGCGGCTCATGGTATTCCTCATGGTCAGTCAATTTGGCTTGCCGATGTATGGGCGCTGTCTGGAATGCTATTCTCGCTGTTGCAACGGGTCTCGGCTAATGAAAGATTCCACACATCAACGTTAATCCGGCTCATGTTAATGCCCGGACACTCAGGAAAATGATTCATGGATCACCTTGCTGCCAGTGCCTTGACCGGCCCTTTGTTGATGCTGCTCTCGTTTGTCGGGCTTGGCTGGATCGCCGCACAGTGGCTACGCATTGACCCGCGCCCGATTGCCACCCTGCTGGTTTATCTGATTGCACCGTTTACGTTTTTCCGTGCGCTAATGAACGGCGGGCCCACACCAGACTATCTGTTACTGACCCTCGTGCTGTTTATGACCAGCAGCGCCATTGCCGTGCTGGTCAGCGCCACCACGCGGCATCGCTTTGGTGCCCAGGAAGGCGCTCTGCTGGCATTTTCCTCAGGAACGGGTAATACCGGGTATTTTGGCCTGCCTGTGGCCTTGATCCTCCTGCCACCCGAAGGCATCACGCTGTACCTGTTCTGTATTCTGGGGATCACGCTGTATGAATTTACCGTGGGGTTTTATATCAGCGCTCGCGGGCAGTTCTCGGTACGCCAGAGCCTTGTCAAGATTGCTCGCCTACCGCTGATATACGCCTTTTTGGCAGCGTTACTACTGACGCAGCTGAATATCACACTTCCCCCGGCCTTGATGACATCACTGGATGTTTTTCCTGCCACCTACACCTTGCTGGGCATGATGATTATCGGCATGACGCTCAGTAGCGTCACCCTGGCCGCCTGGGACACACGCTTTATTGCAGCCTGTGTCGCACTGCGTTACGGGGTGTGGCCACTGGCTACCCTGGGGATTGTGCTGGCCTTGCAGCAGTGGATGAATATTCCGGCACCGCTTGCCATGGCCATTCTGCTACTGGGTGTGGTGCCCATGGCCGCCAACGTGGTGGTAGTCGCCATGGAACTGGGGATTCAGCCACAGAAAGGCGCGCTCGCGGTGTTGGTCACCACACTGATGGCGCCGTTTCTGATTCCTTTATATCTGGGGGTGATGCTAAAAATGACCGGGCTGGTTTAGGGATAGGCTCGTTCAGGGATAGGCTTGTTCAAACACGTCTGCACCACTGTGGCGGTGTTCCGGGCAGTCTGCGCTGACGCTCAACATCATATCGGCCACGTTTTCCGCGATCATCATGGTTGGCGCATTCGTGTTTCCGGCGATGATTGCAGGCATGATCGAGGCATCAACGACACGCAACCCCTGAACGCCCCTCACGCGCGCCTGCGGATCCACAACGGAGACCGCGTCCCGCCCCATCCGGCAGGTCCCGACCGGATGATAGATTGTCTCGGAGAGTGTTCTGATGTATTCGATCAATTCCTCGTCCGACTGAAGGGACTCGCCTGGTTCGATTTCGGCCTTGATCCGCGTAGATAATGCCGGTGCAGCCATGATGCGGCGGGCGATTTTCAGGCCCTTCAGCATAACGGCAACGTCATCAGGATGACTCAGATAATTGGCTTCAATCCGCGCAGATGCCAATGGGTCGGCACTGTTTAGCCGTATACGACCCCGGCTTTTCGGAAACAGAGCGCATACGTGCATCGTGACACCATAGCCCCATAAGACCTCCCGCCAATGGTTGCGTAAATACGCCGGGATAAAATGGAACTGTAGATCGGGGCGCTCCTGGGATGGATCGGATTTCACAAAGCCACCGGCTTCCGCCACATTCGATGTAAATTCCCCCGAGCTTTGTGTCGCCAGGCGCCAGGCTGCCTTGATGGCCCGCGGTATAAAGCTGGGCGCAATACCCAGGGGCTCACTCTCCTTTGTGGAAGACATGACGGCAATATTAAGATGATCCGCTAGGTTCTCGCCAACCTCTGCCGCATTGTGCAGCAGCGGGATACTATGACGTGCCAGTTCTTCTGCTGGCCCAATGCCTGAAAGCATCAATAGCTTTGGCGAATTCACAGCACCACCTGACAGAATCACCTCACCGCCCGCATTTAACCGCAACTCCCGATCATGCAGTTGCACACCCGTAGCTCGATGCCCCTCGAATAACACTCGCTCAACCTGCGCGCCCGTCTCAATCGTAAGGTTCGGCCGGTTTCGTACCGGGTCAAGAAAAGCACGGGCGGCGCTAAAACGTTTACCGTTACGTTGAGTCACCTGATACAGGCCAACACCCTCCTGGCTCTCGCCATTGAAATCAGGGTTTTCAGGAAACTCACATTCCACCCCCGCCTGAACAAAGGCGCGGCTCATCGGGTTGACTTCGCGTAGGTTACTGACTGACAGGGGGCCTTCGGTATTATGGTGCATACCTGAAAGGGCCGTGTTGCCTTCCATCCGTAAAAACAACGCTCGCACGCGCTCCCAGCTCCATGCCGGCCCAGCGGCGGCAGCCCACCCATCGTAATCAGCGGAGTGCCCACGCGCGTAAATCATCGCGTTAACCGAGCTGGAACCGCCCAGCACCTTACCGCGCGGCCAATATAGCCGCCGACCGTTCAGCGCAGGCTCGGGTGCCGTTTTATAGGCCCAGTTGAGCTTTTTGGTGTGTGCCAGCAGCGCCATCCCAGGCAGCGGCATATGAATAAAAGGATTTCTGTCGCCCGAGCCAGCCTCAACAAGGCACACCCGCGTGTTTCGGTCAGCCGACAGACGGTTGGCAAGAACACAACCGGCGGACCCCGCACCGACGATGATATAATCGAACATGAGTTATCTCAGAAGCCCTTTGATAAGGCTTCAATCTGCTCACCCCTTTGACTTAGCATCACCTCAACAAAAGCGAGCAAGTTGACTTCTTCCATGATTATTTCTCCATTAAATACGCGATATCGACTATTTCATTGTCAGATTAGCGAAGTGACGTTTTTAGCACTAATTCTTAAAGCCTGTTGAGAGACTCTAGGCTATCAGACCCGTCTTTGAAGCAAACTCGCCTGCAATTTAATCATTCTTAATTAAAATTGCATTTTCAGACCTTTACCCTCAGTCCAAGACATCAAACCCTGCCACGCCTGCGCGTTGGAGAGCTTCCGCCATTCGCTGGAGTTCGGGGTGGTTGAAAAAGGCGTGGAGTGCTTCGCTGCGTACAGGGCCAATGCCGGGTAGTGCTTGCCATTCTGCGACACTCAGCGCTGCAAGGGTTGTCCAGTTGCCTGTCGCCTTTTCGTGCCCGGTGGGCGCACCGAGTGCTTCCAGCCAGGTGGCAAAGGGTTGCGTTTTTACGTTTTCAAACTGGGCCAGGAGTTGGGTAGCGGTGGTGTCACCGATGCCGGGCACTTGCGTCAATGCGCTTTCGGTCAACCACAACCAATCAAGCAACCCGGTGACAGCACCGGCGTTAAGTAGCGCTTGCCAGGTACTTTCCCCGATACCGCGCAATTCCAGTGTCTTCCCTAGCCAGTCCAAACGGGCCAGCAGTTGATCCTGACAGCCGGGGAGCGCGCTTTGCAGTTGCAGGCAGCTTAGCCCGTGATAGGCCTGTTCATCCGGCACCTGCAGGGTTTGGCGCTCAGGCGCTGACCAGACAACACTGGCCAGCTGTGGAATTGTCAGCCCACCCAGCGTTACCGCAACGTGGTCACCCGCTCGCACATCCAGCGCTTGCCAACGCGCCAGCGAACCCAGCGAGACGCGGCTGATTCTGCGCCCTTCAAGCGTCACCGGGTGCAAGTGAATCAGCGGTGTTATCCGCCCTGTCCGGCCGATACGAAAGGCAACACCGCGCACTTCAGCGAGTACCTGCCGGGCCGGGTATTTCCAGGCAACGGCCCAATCAGGGGGTTCATCACTCCAGTGCTGGCCCTCCAAACGTTCGCCCTGTTTAAGCACGATGCCATCGGTGGCAAACGGCAACGGCTGATGAAACCAGCGCTCTCGCCAACCGTCTGCCTGGGCGTAATCGTTCACTGAGTGCGTGTAATCCGCGGTGTTAAAACCCAGCTCAGTGAGCCTGGCCAGCTTCTCCGGCATGGTCGACGGGCCATCCGGCCATCCCCATACAAATAGCCCGATACGTGACAGGGTTTCTGTGTCTGGCGCTGCCTGTGCCATGGCTCCGGCAACGGTACTGCGTGCCCGACGGTGGCCGTCCTGCGCCTGCCTGTAATCATTCACCTGCCAGTAGAGTTCGCCCTGCAACACCGCCGTTATCGGCAGCGGCAATGAGTCAGGAATGGCGGCAATCCGCTGTGCCTGCGCGCTCCAGTCATGCCCGTTCTGACCGTCCCCTCGGCTTATGGCGGCAACTAGCTGGCCATCAACATATTCAAGGGTGACGGCAACGCCATCGACTTTCGGTTGAATCCAGAGGTCATGCCGACGACTCACCCAGCGTTTGATATCAGCCGCGTCGCGCTTTTCGAGGCCGCGTTGGGCAAAGGGATGCGTGCGTATTTCATCTCCTTCAGCAAGCGATCTTTCTCGGCGATGAGGCTGGGTGATGCCTGCACAGGCACGCCATGTTTCCAGCCGGGCTACGGCCTGGTCGTAGAGTTCATCGGCAACCAGCGAGGTGCCTTCATGATAGTAGGCGGCGTCCCAGAGGTTGATCTGTTCGCTTAGCCCCTGAATATCGGCGTTAAGGGCCGCTGCGGGTTTATTCGGGCAGCCTTCCCCCTGGGCAGTGGGTGCCATAAGCACCAGCCAGATCGGCAGGCTTTTTATCCATCGACACATCCCTGTGATCTCCTTTTTTGGTCTTTGCTCCGCTTCCTGCGGCCATCTGTTCTTGCGCTATCTGTTCTTGCATTTTAAGCATAGACAAAAAAACGCCCCGCGGTATCGTTCTCTCTCCACGAGGCGTTTTAGCATCAGACATCAAACGTCAGGGATGGCTCTTATACGCCTGCCGCCTGACGCAAGGCATCGGCTTTATCGGTTTTTTCCCACGGGAAAGCAGTAAAGGTTTCGGTTTGCTCTTCCCCAGTGCTATCTACCCAGTGATAGCTGTGTTCAAACGGCTCGCGGCCAAAATGCCCGTAGGCGGCTGTCAGCTGATACATGGGATGCAGCAGGTCAAGCATTTTGGTGATCGCGAAGGGACGCAGATCAAAATGCTCACGCACCAGTTTGACGATGTCGGCGTCGGGAATATGGCCAGTGCCGAAGGTATCAATCGCCACCGAGGTCGGCTCGGCAACGCCAATCGCGTAAGAGACCTGGATTTCACATTTATCCGCCAAGCCAGCTGCCACAACGTTTTTGGCCACGTAACGGCCTGCATAGGCGGCGCTGCGATCAACTTTGGAAGGGTCTTTGCCGGAGAAGGCACCGCCACCGTGGCGTGCCATGCCGCCGTAGGTATCGACAATGATCTTGCGACCTGTCAGACCACAGTCCCCCACCGGGCCGCCAATCACGAAGGTGCCGGTCGGATTGATATGAAACTGGGTATTGTCATCCAGCCATTCATTGGGAATGACCTGTTCGATGATTTCGCGTTTCACCATGGTGCGCAGCGCTTCCTGATCAATCTCAGGGTCGTGCTGGGTCGAAAGCACCACGGCCTCCACGCCACTGGGTTTGCCATCGGCGTCGTAGCGGAACGTCACCTGGCTTTTGGCATCCGGGCGCAGCCACGGTAACAGCCCTTGCTTACGCAGCTCCGCCTGACGTTCAACCAGACGATGCGAGTAATGAATCGGGGCAGGCATCAGCGAGGCGGTTTCGTTGGTGGCATAACCAAACATCAGGCCCTGGTCACCCGCTCCCTGGTCTTCTGGCTTGGCACGGTCAACGCCTTGGGCAATATCGACACTCTGCTTGCCGATCAGGTTGACGACACCACAGGTAGCCCCGTCAAACCCGACATCAGACGATGTGTAGCCAATCTCGGTAATCACTTGACGTACCAGTGCTTCCAGGTCGACCCAGGCACTGGTGGTAATCTCACCGGCAATAATCGCCACGCCCGTTTTGACCATGGTTTCGCAGGCAACACGTGCCTGTTTATCACGGGCGATGATAGCATCCAGCACGGCATCAGAAATCTGATCGGCAATTTTATCGGGATGCCCTTCGGAAACGGACTCGGAAGTAAACAGGGAATATTCGCTCATCGCGCTTTTGACCTTCTGTGTGACGGCTGTCGCTCGTAGCATCAGCAGGAAATCATGGCAGGAGGCCCTGCCTACCTATATAGGAAGTGGCCATGCCAATTCGGGGGGCAGAGTTTACACCCTGTTGGCGGCGCTTCACAGACTCTTGCATCGATATTGACCGACATTGCACCGCAGCATAAATTTAATCCCTGAATAGCCACATTATTTGCCGCCGCTGACGAAGTCAGCGACAATACGCGTTTTACTATCGTTTTCAGGCGAGGAGCCCCCCATGCCGTCCCGTTTCGAGTTGGCCAATGCCATTCGCGCCCTTTCCATGGATGCTGTTCAGAAGGCCAAATCCGGCCATCCTGGCGCGCCCATGGGCATGGCAGATATTGCCGAGGTGCTATGGAATGACTACCTCAAGCATAACCCCGAAGACCCCAAATGGGCTGACCGTGACCGTTTTATTCTTTCCAACGGCCACGGTTCAATGCTGCTCTACTCTCTGCTGCACCTAAGCGGTTATGAACTGAGCCTTGAGCAACTGCGCAATTTCCGCCAGTTGCACTCGCCGACCGCTGGCCATCCGGAATTCGGCTATGCACCGGGGATCGAAACTACCACCGGCCCGCTCGGCCAGGGGTTTGCCAACGCAGTGGGCATGGCACTTGCCGAGAAAACGCTAGGTGCTCAGTTCAACCGCCCAGGCCACACCATTGTTGATCACCGTACCTGGTGTTTTCTCGGTGACGGCTGCTTGATGGAAGGCATCTCCCATGAAGTGGCGTCTCTCGCGGGCACTCAGAAGCTCGGCAAGCTGACCGCTATCTACGATGACAACGGCATTTCCATCGATGGTGAAGTCGATGGCTGGTTTACCGACGATACGGCCAAACGCTTTGAAGCCTATGGCTGGCATGTGGTGCCAAACGTTGATGGCCATAAGCCTGAAGAAATCAGGGCTGCCATCGAACTTGCCCAGCAGCATGACGATAAGCCTAGCCTGATCATCTGCAAAACCATCATTGGCTTTGGCTCTCCCAACAAGCAGGGCAAGGAAGAAGCCCATGGCGCACCGTTAGGCGATGATGAAGTGGCCGCAGCGCGTGAACAGCTGGGCTGGCCCCATGCACCTTTCCATATCCCCGAGCCTGTCTATACGGCCTGGGATGCTCGCGATGCTGGCAAAAAACATCAGCAGGCGTGGGAAGAGAAGATGCGCCGTTACGAAGAGGCCTTCCCTGCCGAAGCGCAGGAATTCAACCGTCGCCTGAAAGGTCGTCTCCCGCCGGAGCTTTCCAGCGAGGCCTTCATCCAGCAGAGTCAGGAAAAAAGCGAAAACATCGCCACGCGTAAGGCATCACTGAATGTCCTCAACGTTCTGGGGCCTCAGATGCCCGAACTGCTGGGTGGCAGTGCAGACCTGGCACCCTCCAACCTGACATTCTGGAACGGCGCCAAAGCCATCACGCCGGATGATGCCAGCGGCAACTACCTGCATTATGGGGTGCGTGAGTTCGGCATGGGCGCGATCATGAACGGTATCGCTCTCCACGGTGGTTTCGTGCCATATGGCGCGACCTTCCTGATCTTTATGGAATACATGCGCAATTCCGTGCGTATGGCCGCTCTGATGGGGCTTCATACCACCTATGTCTTTACGCATGATTCCATTGGCCTGGGGGAAGATGGGCCTACCCATCAGCCTATCGAGCAGCTCACCAGCCTGCGCACCACGCCTAACCTGAACACCTGGCGCCCTTGTGATGCAACGGAAACAGCCGCCTCCTGGGATGCGGCACTGAAACGCCGTTCCGGGCCAACGGCACTGGTGCTCTCACGCCAGAACCTGCCTAACCAGCCTCGCACCACAACCCAGCTGGCGGATATTCAGCGCGGCGGCTATATCCTCAAGGATAGTGATGCCACCCCCGAGCTGATCCTGATTGCCACCGGTTCCGAAGTCGCTTTGGCAATGGACGCGGCAGCTGAGCTGGAAAAACAGGGTAAAGCCGTGCGTGTGGTTTCCATGCCGTCCACCTACCGCTTCAACGGCCAGGATGCTAAATACCGTGAGCAGGTACTTCCTGCCAGCATCACCAAACGGATCGCCATCGAAGCGGGCCATGCTGACTACTGGTACAAGTACGTAGGGCTGGAAGGCTGTGTTATCGGCATGACCACTTATGGTGAATCAGCGCCTGCTGGCGACCTGTTCAAGCATTTTGGTTTTACGGTCGAAAACATCATCGAACAGGCCAATCGTCTGATCGAGCAAGCCTGATAGGTAATCCTGTGGCAGCGTTAGGTGGTTTTCTGTGGCTTATCAGTTACTGGCTGATCGGGGAGGTAATCGTTTACTTCACCGCGATTCCCGTCTCTTCTGGCGTGCTGGGCATGTTGCTGCTGAGCATTACACTGGCGCTACGCGGCGGGGTGCCTGATACCCTCGCCGCGGCCGCTCAGCCGCTGATTGCCCTACTGGCCATGCTAATCATGCCCGGCGTTGTCGGGGTTTTCTTTATTGCCGGTGAGTTCGGTGGGCAATGGATTGCCATCGCCATCGGCCTGGTCTTGGGCACTTTTCTGAGTGTGTTCACGACGCTCTGGTTAATGCGCCGCCTGATGCGGGGTGAGCATGCTAAGTAATGCCTTGATTGAACAGCTTACGGCAACGCCTTTCTTTGCAGTGGCGCTCACCATCGCAGCCTACTTGATGGGCCTGGCGATTTTCAGGTGGCTCAGGCAACCTACTTGGTTACCTGCGGTTTTGGTCGCCGCCCTGTTGTTAGCCAGTTTTCTACTGATCAGCGGCCTTGATTACTCGACCTACCAACAGGGGGCAAACTGGCTTTCTCTCCTGCTTGGCCCTGCCACGGTGGCACTCGGTATGCCGCTGTATCAGCAGCTTCCACGTATTCGTGAGCTATGGCGCCCGCTGGCGGTATGCCTGCCGGTCTGCGCCAGCCTCGCTGTCGTGTACGCACTGGGCATCGCCTGGTTGCTGGGTGCCTCCGATCTGGTGCTTGCCTCATTGGCAGCCAAATCCGTTACGGCGCCCATTGCGATTGGTATTACCGAACAATTTGGCGGTTCTATTGCGCTGCTGCTGGGCGGACTGTTAATCACTGGCGTGATGTCGATTGCGTTTGTCAGCCTTAGCGCCCGGTTCATGGGAATTACCGATGAACGTCTGATCGGTTTTGCACTCGGGCTTAACGGCCATGCCATCGGCACGGTCAGGGCGTTTGAGATAGGCCCCACAGCAGGTGCTTTCGCCTCACTCGGCATGAGCTTAACAGGGATTTTTACGGCGCTACTGCTACCGCTGGCCTGGCGTCTGGTCAGCTAACCATCATCTTCAGCGTCTGCATTAAGGAGACATATGGCCGCGACGGCTCCGACTTACCGCATTGCCATTAACGGCTATGGCCGCATTGGCCAATGTGTTCTGCGTGCATTGGTGGAGCGCCAGTCACCGGGTATCCAGGTTGTGGCCATCAATGAGCTCTCTGATCTGGATACCATTGCTTATCTGACCCGTTTCGACACGACCCATGGGCGCTTCCCTACCCAGGTAGAAAGCAAGGCGGATCATCTGATTATCAATCATCAGTCCATTCGCGTTCTGAATGAACCTGACCCGGCAAACCTTCCCTGGGATGCACTCGATATTGACCTGGTGCTTGAATGTTCGGGCAGCTTCAAAGATCGTGCCACCGCAGAAAAACACCTGGCAGCAGGCGCTAAACGGCTACTGTTTTCTCAACCCGCCGAAAACACCATGGATGCCACTATTGTATGGGGCATCAATCAGGACATGCTGACGTCCCATCAGCGCATTCTTTCAGCGGCCTCCTGCACCACCAATTGCCTACTGCCGTTGCTAACCGTCATGGATGAGGCGTTAGGCGTGGAGCACGGCGTCACGACCACGGTGCATTCAGCCATGAATGATCAACCGGTGATCGACGCCTATCACCAGACAGACCTGCGCCTGACCCGCTCGGGCATGCACTCGATTGTGCCAGTCGATACGGGGCTGGCATTAGGCATCAGCCGTTTGATGCCTAAGCTAACCGGGCGTTTTGAGTGTTTACACCTGCGTGTGCCGACCATTAATGTTTCTGCCATGGATATTGCCATTACGGTTTCCCGTGACACCTGCGTGCAGGAAGTCAATAACCTGTTACAAGTCGCCAGCCAGACCCACTTGCACGGCGTATTGGGTTACACCGAAACCCCGATGGCCTCAGTGGATTTTAACCATGACCCTCACTCCGGCATTCTGGATGCCACACAGACTCGGGTGGCGGGCACTCGGCTGATCAAACTACTCTGCTGGTTTGATAATGAATGGGGGTTTGCCAACCGCATGCTGGATATCAGCGAACGGCTGGCAACGCTGACGCAGTCTGCAAAATGACGCTAACCCAATTTTATTAATAAACGGTATCAACACGAGGACAGCTTCACATGAACGTGCAGAAAATGACTGACTTGCCACTCAAAGGGCAACGTGTCCTGATTCGTGAAGACCTGAACGTACCTATCAAGAACGCGAGCGTTTCCAGCGACGCCCGCCTGCGCGCGGCTCTGCCGACGATCCAGGCTGCCGCCGATGCAGGCGCCAAAGTGTTGCTGATGAGCCACCTGGGCCGCCCGACCGAAGGCGAGCCAGCGGAAGAGTTTTCATTGGCCCCCGTGGCAGAGCGCCTTCAACAGCTGCTTGGCCGCCCTGTCACTTTGGTCAAGCATTATCTGGAAGGCGGGCCCGAGCTCAACGATGGCGATATCGCCTTGCTCGAGAATGTCCGCTTCAACAAGGGCGAGAAAAAGGATGACGAAGCGCTGGCAAAACAGTATGCCGCGCTCTGCGATATTTTCGTCATGGACGCGTTTGGCACAGCTCACCGTGCCCAGGCTTCCACGCATGGTGTTGCGCGCTTTGCACCGACAGCATGTGCCGGGCCGCTATTAGCCAACGAGCTTGAAGCGCTGGAAAAAGCCCTTGCTCATCCCAGGCGCCCGATGACCGCCATTGTCGGCGGGTCAAAAGTATCCACCAAGCTGGATGTCCTCAATTCCCTTTCAGAGAAGTGCGATCAGCTTATTGTTGGGGGTGGCATTGCCAACACCTTTATTGCTGCAGCAGGCTATAATGTAGGCAAATCACTGCATGAAGCCGATCTGATCGGTCAGGCCAAAGCCCTGATGGAAAAAGTCGCGATTCCGCTGCCGACTGATGTCGTGGTGGCAACAGAGTTTTCGGAATCCGCCGAGGCGGTTGTCAAACCGGTTGACCAGGTGGCAGACAATGAAATGATTCTGGATATTGGCCCTGAGTCTGCCGCACAGCTAGCAGGCTTGCTGAAAGAGGCAGGCACCATTTTATGGAATGGCCCGGTTGGCGTGTTCGAGATCGATCAGTTTGGCAAGGGCACTCAGGTCATCGCTGAAGCCATCGCGGATAGCCAGGCATTTTCGATTGCGGGAGGCGGTGATACGTTAGCGGCTATCGACAAATATGCGATTGCTGAACGCGTGTCTTACATCTCAACAGGTGGCGGTGCTTTCCTGGAATACGTTGAAGGCAAGGTTCTGCCCGCTGTGGCCGCCCTGGAAGCCGCTGCATCTGGCGCATAACCGGTCAGTTTCATTAATACAGACACATTCACAACAACGATACGTTTTTTCTATTTTCACAAGGTGACTTTATGGCTCTCGTTAGCATGCGTCAGATGCTGGATCATGCCGCTGAATTCGGTTATGGCATTCCGGCTTACAACGTCAACAACCTGGAACAGATGCGCGCAATCATGGAAGCGGCTGACAAGACCGACTCTCCTGTTATCGTCCAGGCATCTGCTGGCGCGCGAAAATATGCGGGCGCTCCGTTTCTGCGTCACCTGATTCTAGCCGCTGTGGAAGAGTTTCCACATATTCCCGTGGCCATGCATCAGGATCACGGCACCAGCCCCGCCGTTTGTCAGCGCTCGATTCAACTTGGCTTTTCATCCGTCATGATGGATGGCTCGCTGGGTGAAGATGGCAAGACGCCTATGGACTATGCCTACAACGTTGATGTTACGCGTCGCACGGTCGAAATGGCCCATGCCTGCGGCGTTTCCGTCGAAGGTGAACTGGGTTGTCTGGGCAGCCTGGAAACTGGCATGGCCGGTGAAGAAGATGGCATCGGGGCAGAAGGCAAGCTGGATATGGAACAGTTGCTGACTGACCCAGAAGAAGCTGCTGAATTTGTTAAAGCCACTCACGTGGATGCATTAGCCATTGCTATCGGTACCAGCCACGGCGCTTACAAATTCACCCGCCCGCCCACAGGCGACACCTTATCGATCCAGCGTATCAAGGAAATCCACGCGCGCATTCCTGATACTCACCTGGTCATGCACGGTTCCTCTTCTGTGCCTCAGGAATGGCTGGAAGTTATCAATCGCTACGGCGGTGAGATCCCGGAAACCTATGGTGTACCCGTGGAAGAAATCATCCAGGGTATCAAGCATGGTGTACGCAAGGTCAATATTGACACCGATCTGCGCTTGGCCTCTACCGGTGCTGTGCGTCGTTTCCTGGCCGAAAACCCGTCAGAGTTTGACCCACGCAAATTCCTGAAAGAAACCGTTAGTGCCATGCGCGACCTGTGTATTGATCGCTACGAAGCGTTCGGCACAGCCGGTAATGCCAGCAAAATCAAACCTATCAGCCTCGAAGATATGTTCAAGCGCTATGAAAGTGGCGAACTGTCTCCTAAAGTAAAATAAAGGCACGGGGTATTGTTAGCCAAGGCAGCCTGCGGGGCTGCCTTTTTTATTCCTGCGACGAACCTGATGAAAATTGATAGAACAGTGTTCGATAACATCGTAGAATAATGGATATCGTAGGATTTTGGTTTCTGTATCAGGTAGCCGCGCTTTGAACAGTGCAAGGATGGACAATGTTTTTGCCTCTTCTGCTATTTGATTGCGATGGCACTCTTGTCGACAGCGAACCTCTTCTGGCAGAAGAGATGGCTATCGGCCTAAATGCAGTAGGTTTGCCTTTTGCAGTCTCAGACTATATGGGTGAGTTTCGTGGCGCCCGTTTTAGACGTATTGTTGCTGAGCTTCAGCAGCGCCATGGCGTAGTCGCTCCAGATCAGCTGGAAATCATGGAAAGCGCCATGCGTAGCAACCTGGCACTGCGTCTTGCCAACGAGCTGACTACCATTGCAGGTGCCCGCGAGGCATTACAGCAGCTGGGCGACTATCCCCGTGCCGTGGTTTCCAACGGGCCGGAAAAAAAGATTCGTAATGCCCTGCACACGACAGAACTGGATGCCTACTTTAACGATCATTTATTTAGTGGGTATACCGCTAACTGCTGGAAGCCCGAACCGGGTTTACATCTGTATGCAGCTCACAGCATGGGGTTTCCCGCCCATGACTGCATTGCGATTGATGATGCTCTGGTTGGCGTCAAGGCAGCACTTGATGCCGGGATGACGGTGATTCATCTCAATCGCTTTCCCGAGGCTGAAACAACGCCGTCTGATGCGATAATGATCAACAGTATGCATCAACTGCCAGATACCATCCGTCAATTGACCCGTGAGCGTTGGCACCACCCCGCTACATTCAAATGTTATAAAGGAGCCTAGGCATGGCATCATTGCGTGATCAGCTAGGCGGGCTTGTCTATTCTACGGAGCAAGGCAACACCTGCCCCGATTGCCGTGAAGCACTGGATCAATGCCGTTGCGACGACATCGCCGAACAGGCACGTATTGCGTCACTCGATGGCATTGTGCGTATTCGCCGCGAAACGAGCGGTCGCAAAGGTAAGGGCGTTACCACCCTGACCGGCATTCCGCTGCCTGACAATGATCTCAAGGCACTCGCCAAACAGCTGAAAAAACGCTGTGGCACCGGCGGGGCAGTAAAAAATGGCGTGATTGAAATTCAGGGTGATCATCGTGAAACGCTTAAACAAGCGCTTATTGAGCATGGTTACCAAGCAAAACTTGCCGGCGGTTAAACCCACCTGACTTAACTACCGGCTTATCAAGGCACTCGTTATGGTTTGGCTGGAATACCTGCTACCGCTTATTTTTCTTTTCCCGATGGCCGCCATGGGTGGCATTGTACTGGCGTTGCGCAGCCTTTATGACGCTCGTGTGAATTCTCCTTTTAACACCCACCCGCTGCGTACTCCCGGCCAGGCGTTGCGTGACCGTCTTAATCAGGCGTTTTCGAGCCTCTTCCTTCATGGCACTCTAGGGCCACTTATTAGCTTATCGCCGCTGGTTTACGGCATGGGCAGAATGCTTTTTGTCGATCGCCAGGACTGGATAGAGTGGGCATTATACGGCCTGTTCAGTACGCTATTAGTGCTGGTTTTTTCTCTGTTACTGGTACGTGACTACCAGCGCATCCGTCGTCTGAAGCTAGGACTTGCATGTGAGCTTGCCGTTGGGCAGGAGCTGGAAAATCTGATCCGGCCCGACGCACATCCTTATTATATTTTTCATGATGTGCCAACGGATAACTTTACAATCGACCATGTTGTAATCACACCACATGGTATTTTTGTGGTTGAAACCCGTGCACGCACCAAAGCCATTGGTAGCGATGGTGGTGAACTGGCTCAGGTATTTGTTGAGCCTGAACGTTTACGTTTCCCTCACTGGCAGGAACGGCGCCCCCTGTACAAAACACGTCAGGCAGCGCAGTGGCTAACACAATGGCTGGAGCAAGGCTGTGGCGTCAGTGTGCCAGTACGTGGCATTCTGGTCCTGCCTGGGTGGGACGTTGATACCTCGGAAGCCGCCGACGATATTCTCGTGGTCAGCGGCGAACAACTGGCTCAACAACTGACAGAATTAACAGAGGGCAATTTCAGCGAAGCCGTTC
Source organism: Halomonas sp. LS-001 (assembly GCF_052983955.1). Classification (NCBI taxonomy): domain Bacteria; kingdom Pseudomonadati; phylum Pseudomonadota; class Gammaproteobacteria; order Oceanospirillales; family Halomonadaceae; genus Halomonas; species Halomonas sp. LS-001. Next base: position 539,701 of record NZ_CM129816.1, on the reverse strand, counting down.
ACGATCAGGTTATCTATCTACTACTTGAGCGTGCGAAACTGATGGAGTACAAGCACCTTCGCCAGCCTTCCGTCTAGCACGCGGCGTTACCCCTGACCTTTCAGCTTGCCACCCATTTCCTGGGCCAGGTCAACGGCAAAGTGGTCTGTCATGCCGCCGATAAAATCCAGCATACGGCGATAGCTCGCATACAATGGCCAATCCCGCTGCGGAGTGTTTTCACCAATCAAGGCCAGCACACGTTGATGTTTGAAAGACAGATGCCCAGTGTGATGTAACTCATGGGCAGCTCCAATAAAGGCTTCAAGCAGAATTCCCAGCGTTGTGTAGGCGCCAATTTCAAGCTTGGCTTTACGCTCGTTCTGAAAGATCCTCTCACGCGCTAATTGCTTGGCGGCACGCACCCCCCAACCCAGATCCGGATGGCACAGTTCCAGCAGATCATTTTCCAGCTGGCCGGCAAGCAACGCTTGCTCATGCTGCACAAACACGGCACCGACGTCATTAACCGCTCGTTCCATGGCAGCACCGCGCAGCAATGCAATGCGACGACGCTGAGAGACGCCTCTTGCCTGCATTTCCAGATACTCAGCAGGTATTTCACCGGCAATATGCTGCAGGATATCGCTTACTTCGTTGTAATGCAGAATCCCCATTTCAAGGCCGTCTTCAAGGTCCAGCAGGGCATAGCAAATATCATCAGCCGCTTCGACCAGCCACGCCAGTGGGTGCCGACACCAGCGATCTTCGCCTTGCGACAGCAACCCTAGCGATTCAGCGACTTCTCGCAATATGGTTAACTCGGATTGATAGGCGCCAAATTTCCCGTCCTGAGTTCGATGCGCCACGCTCCAGGGGTATTTCAGCAAGGTTCCCAGCGTCGCAGCGGTCATCCGCATTCCACCTTGAAACTGGTTATATTCGATTTGCGTTATCACCCGAAAACCTTGGGCATTGCCTTCATAGGTCAGTAAGTCATCACGCTCTGCAGCAGTTAAGCCATCAAGCAATCCACTGTTCTGGGCCCGCTGAAACCAGTCGCGTATAGCGTATTCGCCAGCATGGCCAAACGGTGGATTACCAATGTCATGCCCCAGGCAAGCCGTTTGAATAATGACCCCCAGGTCAGCGGGTGAGATCCAGGCAGGCAGGCGATCATTCAAAAGTTCCCCAACACTCATCCCCAGAGAGCGGCCGACACAGCCAACTTCCAGCGAATGCGTCAAACGGGTATGAATATGATCGTTCTCGGTTAAAGGGTGTACCTGAGTCTTACGCCCTAAACGGCGAAATGATCCTGAAAAAACAATCCGGTCGTGGTCCTTGTGAAAAGGACTACGCCCGATTTCGCGGCCATTGCCAAGACGCTTATCATGCAGTCGTTGTGGGGAAAGCAGCTTTTCCCAGCGCATTGATGTCATGTCACTCCTCCTAGGGTCTGCATTTTGACACAAAAAGCTGGCGATTTTCGTCTACCCCAAAACAAAAAACCCAGCCGGATGGCTGGGTTTTTTGCGGTATAAGTGCCTGACGATGACCTACTCTCGCATGGGGAGACCCCACACTACCATCGGCGCTAAGCGGTTTCACTGCTGAGTTCGGCAAGGGATCAGGTGGTTCCCGCTCGCTATGGTCGTCAGGCGTAACTGGTCTATATCAAGCTGATGCGCAGGCTATTGATGACCTGCGCTGTACGTGTTCTTAAATTGTCCGCGCTTTTACTTATGCACTGTGATCGTCTCTTGCGTATCCGGCTTTGCTCTTTCGAGCATCGTTATCACTGCGACCAGACCCCTTGGGTGTTATAGGGTCAAGCCTCACGGGCCATTAGTACACGTTAGCTCAACGCCTTGCAGCGCTTCCACACCGTGCCTATCAACCAGCTGGTCTCGCTGGGCCCTTCAGGAGGCTCTAGGCCTCAGGGATGTCTCATCTTGAAGGGGGCTTCCCGCTTAGATGCTTTCAGCGGTTATCCCGTCCGCACTTAGCTACCCGGCAATGCCACTGGCGTGACAACCGGAACACCAGAGGTGCGTCCACTCCGGTCCTCTCGTACTAGGAGCAGCCCTTCTCAAACATCCAACGCCCACGGCAGATAGGGACCGAACTGTCTCACGACGTTCTAAACCCAGCTCGCGTACCACTTTAAATGGCGAACAGCCATACCCTTGGGACCGACTTCAGCCCCAGGATGTGATGAGCCGACATCGAGGTGCCAAACACCGCCGTCGATGTGAACTCTTGGGCGGTATCAGCCTGTTATCCCCGGAGTACCTTTTATCCGTTGAGCGATGGCCCTTCCATACAGAACCACCGGATCACTAGAACCTGCTTTCGCACCTGCTCGACGTGTCTGTCTCGCAGTCAAGCACCCTTATGCTCTTGCACTCATTGCACGATGTCCGACCGTGCTGAGGGTACCTTCGTGCTCCTCCGTTACTCTTTGGGAGGAGACCGCCCCAGTCAAACTACCCACCACACACTGTCCTCGATCCGGATAACGGACCTGAGTGAGAACGCCAATGATGCCAGGCTGGTATTTCAAGGTTGGCTCCGCCCGAACTGGCGTCCGGGTTTCCAAGCCTCCCAGCTATCCTACACAGGCAACATCAGCGTCCAGTGTGAAGCTATAGTAAAGGTTCACGGGGTCTTTCCGTCTAGCCGCGGGTACACCGCATCTTCACGGCGATTTCAATTTCACTGAGTCTCGGGTGGAGACAGCGTGGCCATCATTACGCCATTCGTGCAGGTCGGAACTTACCCGACAAGGAATTTCGCTACCTTAGGACCGTTATAGTTACGGCCGCCGTTTACCGGGGCTTCGATCAAGAGCTTCTCCGAAGATAACACCATCACTTAACCTTCCGGCACCGGGCAGGCGTCACACCCTATACGTCCGCTTGCGCGTTAGCAGAGTGCTGTGTTTTTACTAAACAGTTGCAGCCACCTGGTATCTTCGACCGGTTCGGGCTAGGAGAGCAAGTCTCTTCACCCTACGCCGGCGTGCCTTCTCCCGAAGTTACGGCACCATTTTGCCTAGTTCCTTCACCCGAGTTCTCTCAAGCGCCTTGGGATTCTCTCCCTGACCACCTGTGTCGGTTTGGGGTACGGTCGCACATGATCTGAAGCTTAGAGGCTTTTCCTGGAAGCGTGGCATCAATGACTTCCTGACCGTGGTCAGTTCGTTTCGTGTCTCGGCCTTGAAGTCTCCCGGATTTACCTGGGACACAAGCCTACTCACTTTCACCAGGACAACCAACGCCTGGCTCACCTAGCCTTCTCCGTCCCCCCATCGCAATCATGTCCGGTACGGGAATATTGACCCGTTTCCCATCGACTACGCCTTTCGGCCTCGCCTTAGGGGCCGACTCACTCTGCTCCGATTAGCGTCGAACAGAAACCCTTGGTCTTCCGGCGAGGGCGTTTTTCACGCCCTTTATCGTTACTCATGTCAGCATTCGCACTCGTGATACCTCCAGCAGACTTCTCAATCCACCTTCATTGGCTTACACGACGCTCCTCTACCGCTCATCCAGAGGATGAACCCGTAGCTTCGGTACCTGATTTAGCCCCGTTACATCTTCCGCGCAGGCCGACTCGACTAGTGAGCTATTACGCTTTCTTTAAAGGATGGCTGCTTCTAAGCCAACCTCCTAGCTGTCTGAGCCTTCCCACATCGTTTCCCACTTAATCAGGATTTCGGGACCTTAGCTGACGGTCTGGGTTGTTTCCCTTTTCACAACGGACGTTAGCACCCGCTGTGTGTCTCCCACGCGTCACTCACCGGTATTCGGAGTTTGCCTCGGGTTGGTAAGTCGGGATGACCCCCTAGCCGAAACAGTGCTCTACCCCCGGTGGTGCTACATGAGGCGCTACCTAAATAGCTTTCGAGGAGAACCAGCTATCTCCGAGCTTGATTAGCCTTTCACTCCGATCCACAAGTCATCCAAATCTTTTTCAACAGATCCTGGTTCGGGCCTCCAATTGATGTTACTCAATCTTCACCCTGCTCATGGATAGATCGCTCGGTTTCGGGTCTATACCCTGCGACTGGTGCGCCCAGTTAAGACTCGCTTTCGCTACGGCTCCCCTATACGGTTAACCTCGCCACAGAATATAAGTCGCTGACCCATTATACAAAAGGTACGCCGTCACGGAACAAGTCCGCTCCGACTGCTTGTACGCACACGGTTTCAGGGTCTATTTCACTCCCCTCTCCGGGGTTCTTTTCGCCTTTCCCTCACGGTACTGGTTCACTATCGGTCAGCCAGGAGTATTTAGCCTTGGAGGATGGTCCCCCCGTCTTCAGTCAAGGTTTCTCGTGCCCCGACCTACTCGATTTCACATGATCAGATTTTCGACTACGGGGCTATCACCCGCTATGGCCGCGCTTCCCAGCGCATTCGCCTAATCAGTCACATGCTTAAGGGCTGGTCCCCGTTCGCTCGCCGCTACTAGGGGAATCTCGGTTGATTTCTTTTCCTCAGGGTACTTAGATGTTTCAGTTCCCCTGGTTCGCCTCCTGTCACCTATGGATTCAGTGCAGGATACTCATCTTGTGATGAGTGGGTTTCCCCATTCAGAAATGCCCGGGTCACAGGTTGTTTGCCACCTCGCCGAGCCTTATCGCAGGCTTCCACGTCTTTCATCGCCTCTGGCTGCCTAGGCATCCACCGTGTGCGCTTCATTGCTTGACCCTATAACCCGAAGGAGTCTGGGGTTCGCAATGACAACGATTGCCGGATACGCTTGAGACGTATCACATAACAATTTATTACGTACATGGTTCTTTCACGTTCGTGATCCACAACAGCGTCATAAAGACGGTGATGGATCGCGTTCTTAAAAGAACCTTATCAGCTTGATATATTGTTAAAGAGCGACTGCCATAAGCAGTGATAAACGAATGCTTTTTCACGTTAAAAAGAAAAAGAAAAGTCTTTAAAAAAGGTCTTTTCTCTTTTTTCAATATGAAGAAATCGCTTATCACTGCGTATCAACAGCTATCTGATCAGGTAATTCATTGTGAGCGCTTACCGCGAGGATAATGCATCGTTTAAGGAGGTGATCCAGCCGCAGGTTCCCCTACGGCTACCTTGTTACGACTTCACCCCAGTCATGAACCACACCGTGGTGATCGCCCTCTTGCGTTAGGCTAACCACTTCTGGTGCAGTCCACTCCCATGGTGTGACGGGCGGTGTGTACAAGGCCCGGGAACGTATTCACCGTGACATTCTGATTCACGATTACTAGCGATTCCGACTTCACGGAGTCGAGTTGCAGACTCCGATCCGGACTGAGACCGGCTTTAAGGGATTCGCTCACTCTCGCGAGTTGGCAACCCTTTGTACCGGCCATTGTAGCACGTGTGTAGCCCTACTCGTAAGGGCCATGATGACTTGACGTCGTCCCCACCTTCCTCCGGTTTGTCACCGGCAGTCTCCTTAGAGTTCCCACCTTTACGTGCTGGCAAATAAGGACAAGGGTTGCGCTCGTTACGGGACTTAACCCAACATTTCACAACACGAGCTGACGACAGCCATGCAGCACCTGTCTTACAGTTCCCGAAGGCACACCAGAATCTCTTCCGGCTTCTGTAGATGTCAAGAGTAGGTAAGGTTCTTCGCGTTGCATCGAATTAAACCACATGCTCCACCGCTTGTGCGGGCCCCCGTCAATTCATTTGAGTTTTAACCTTGCGGCCGTACTCCCCAGGCGGTCGACTTATCGCGTTAACTTCGCCACAAAGTGCGCTAGGCACCCAACGGCTGGTCGACATCGTTTACGGCGTGGACTACCAGGGTATCTAATCCTGTTTGCTACCCACGCTTTCGCACCTCAGTGTCAGTGTCAGTCCAGAAGGCCGCCTTCGCCACTGGTATTCCTCCCGATCTCTACGCATTTCACCGCTACACCGGGAATTCTACCTTCCTCTCCTGCACTCTAGCTTGACAGTTCCGGATGCCGTTCCCAGGTTGAGCCCGGGGCTTTCACAACCGGCTTATCAAGCCACCTACGCGCGCTTTACGCCCAGTAATTCCGATTAACGCTTGCACCCTCCGTATTACCGCGGCTGCTGGCACGGAGTTAGCCGGTGCTTCTTCTGCGAGTGATGTCTTTCCTGCCGGGTATTAACCGACAGGCGTTCTTCCTCGCTGAAAGTGCTTTACAACCCGAGGGCCTTCTTCACACACGCGGCATGGCTGGATCAGGGTTGCCCCCATTGTCCAATATTCCCCACTGCTGCCTCCCGTAGGAGTTCGGGCCGTGTCTCAGTCCCGATGTGGCTGATCATCCTCTCAGACCAGCTACGGATCGTCGCCTTGGTGAGCCATTACCTCACCAACCAGCTAATCCGGCATAGGCTCATCCGATAGCGGGAGCCAAAGCCCCCTTTCTCCCGTAGGACGTATGCGGTATTAGCCTGAGTTTCCCCAGGTTATCCCCCACTACCGGGTAGATTCCTATGCATTACTCACCCGTCCGCCGCTCGTCAGCATCTAGCAAGCTAGATCTGTTACCGCTCGACTTGCATGTGTTAGGCCTGCCGCCAGCGTTCAATCTGAGCCATGATCAAACTCTTCAGTTTAAAATCATTGTGATTCTTACTTGTCACTCTAAAGCAACAAAAGCGAATCAAACTTGGCTCAAGGTTCAAACGAATTCATTTCAATTTACATTGTCATGACCGCTTGCCTTGATATTTGGTGATTTATCACCCTCATCGGCAAGCGCCCACATGAATTACCTGATCAAATTTTTAAAGAGCATCCGCGAGGTGGTTATTAAACCGTGCCATTCGATGACCTGAATGACTTGCCTCAGCGAGGAAGACATATTCTACGCATTCCTGTGTGTTTGTCAATGACTGATTTCGATTTCAGCGGGAGAAGAAAACGCAATGACTATTCGCCAACTTCTTGACAAACCGAAGGTTTTTACCTTCAACTTTCTTTTTAACACCGCGGACAACGCTGTGCGTCCCCTGCAGCGGATGCGTACTTTACGGTTTCGCCGCAGAGGATGCAAGAGGTTTTGTAAAAAAAGTTCAAATAAGCGTCACACGGGCGTAACGTTTTTTCCCAGCCTGAATAACGTAGGCCTGATTCGTTGCCAGCATCGTATCCTGAGCAACGACATCACCGTCTACTTTTACACTGCCGTTTTTCAACATGTCTTTGGCTTGAGCACTGTTCTTGGTCAGGCCGGAACGATTAAGCACGGCGGCTATCGGTGCCTGTTCGTTACCTTCGAAATCCACTTCTACTTCAGGAAGGTCTTCAGGTAGCTCACCATCAGCCAACTGGTTACCCGCTGACTTGTGGGCATTGGCAGCGGCTTCATCACCGTGATAGCGGGCAATCAACTCGCGAGCCAACTCCATTTTTACGTCACGCGGGTTTGCCCCCTGCTCAACGTTTTGCTTGAGCGCATCAATCTCTTCGTTGGACTTAAGGGACAGCAGTTCAAAATAGCGCCATATCAAACTGTCCGGCATGGAGACGAGTTTATTGAACATCGCTCCGGGCGCTTCATCAACGCCGACATAGTTGCCCAACGATTTGGACATCTTTTGCACGCCGTCCAGACCTTCCAGTAGCGGCATGGTAATGACGACCTGCGGCTCCTGGCCGAAGTGCTTTTGAATTTCGCGCCCCATCAACAGATTGAACTTCTGATCCGTCCCACCCAGTTCGATATCTGCTTCGAGCGCCACCGAGTCGTAGCCTTGCACTAACGGGTAAAGGAACTCGTGAATGGCAATCGATTGATTGGCTTTGTAACGCTTCTCAAAATCATCACGCTCAAGCATGCGGGCAACCGTGCTTTGTGCTGCCAGCTCAATCATCTTGGCCGCGCTTAGCTCTCCGAACCATTCAGCATTAAAGCGCACCTCGGTTTTTTCCGGGTCGAGGATTTTAAATACCTGCTCTTTATAGGTCTCGGCGTTGGCTTTTACATCAGCTTCAGTGAGCGGCTTACGCGTTACGTTTTTACCCGTGGGGTCGCCAATTCGTCCTGTAAAATCACCAATCAGGAAAATAACGGTATGACCGAGATCCTGGAACTGACGCATCTTGGTCAACAGCACACTATGCCCAAGATGCAAATCAGGCGCGGTGGGATCAAACCCTGCTTTTATACGCAGCTTGCGGCCAGAAGCCAGTTTCTGTTTCAGTTCATCTTCCACCAGAATTTCATGCGTGCCACGCGACAGTAATGCCAGCGCCTGATCCACCTCGCTCATCGCCTCATCTCTCCGTTAGACTCAAACCGCCCTATCGTGGGCATTAGAATGGTAAATATGGCGCGATGTTATCATGATCATTCTACGGGGTTGAGCCTTTGAAGGCGGATCACAGCAATTCACCTGTGATAATGTCGCAATCGGCTTGGAAACATGATCGACGGAACCACAGGAATGGCCCATGCAAGATTCTTTACAACACGCTTCACCGCATTCGCCTGAAAGCGTTTCTGGTTACACGGCGCAGCGCTATATCGGATTAATGTCGGGCACTAGCCTGGATGGCATTGACGCAGCCATGATCGAAATAGTGCCCGAGACTCGCCCCCGTTTAGTGGCAACTCAGGCCATCGAGATTCCTATTGCATTACGTGAACAGCTGCTAACGCTTTGCCATAGCGATCACGCGTTGTTTTCTCAGCTGGCAGCAGCTGAGCAGGCGTTTAGCACGCTACAGGCCGAGGCGGTGATGGCGTTATTAACGCGTACAGATACTCGCGCAGAAGACATCAGCGCGATTGGCAGTCATGGCCAAACCATTGAGCATGCCCCTGGAGGCCACACTGGCGGTCCAGCGTATACATTGCAGCTCGACAACCCCAGCCTTCTGGCGGAGTTAACCGGCTGCACGGTTGTTGCCGATTTTCGTCGCCGTGACCTGGCCGCAGGAGGCCAGGCAGCGCCGCTTGCCCCGGCGTTTCATCAGGCACTTTTCCGGGACGAACATCAGTCACGCGTGGTACTTAACCTGGGTGGGTTTGCCAATATCACTTGGCTACCCGCGGGGGGTGACACACCACAGGGCTTCGATACTGGCCCGGCCAATGTGCTTTTAGATGCCTGGTACCAACGCCATCATGAACAGGCGCTGTTTGACCGTGATGGTGACTGGGCAGCTGACGGCAAGGTGGATCACGCGCTGCTTGAGCGCTTATTGAGCGAGCCATTTTTTCACCAGCCACCTCCGCGCAGCACTGGACGTGAGCTGTTTCATTTGCCATGGCTGGAACGTTATCTGAGTGGCCATGAAGAGGCTCAGAACATTCAGGCAACGCTGGCAGAACTAACGGCCCGTAGCGTTGCAGAAGGCATTCAGCAGCTGACTCAGCACCAGGCATTTCACCTGATTGTGGCTGGCGGGGGTGCCTATAATGCCGATTTATGTCAACGCATTAATAACCACCTGCCTGAAGCAACGCTAACCACACCGGATGACTGGGGCTGGCCAGCCGACTGGATTGAGGCTGGTGCCTTTGCCTGGCTGGCCTATCGCCGTCTGCATAACTTACCCGGCAACCTGCCAAGTGTGACGGGCGCCTCAGGAACTCGCATATTAGGCGGCATCTACGCACCCTGAAACACCCTTTAAGCGCTTTGACTCAGTAATCATCTCCATCACGCAACGCCAACCCGCTGGGCACTTTGCTGTCCAGCCCAGCGTCTGCCTGACGGTTGGCACCGCCAAACTTCATCATCATGCGCAGGTCATTGGCAGAATCTGCATGCGCCAGGGCGACATCGGCACTAATGGCGCCACTATTGAACAGGTCAAAAAGCGCCTGATCAAACGTCTGCATGCCATCGTCACGGGATTTTGCCATCGTCTCCTTCAGCGCCCCTACCTCACCTTTGCTGATCAGGTCCGCTATACGTGGCGAGCGCAGCATGATTTCCACCGCGGGTGATCGCCCTCCCACAGTGTTTGGAAGCAACTGCTGTGCCACGACGGCTCGCAGGTTCAACGACAAATCCATCCAGATCTGTTCGTGACGTTCATGAGGAAAGAAGTGAATAATGCGATCCAATGCCTGATTCGCGTTATTAGCATGCAGCGTCGCCAGGCACAAATGCCCCGTTTCAGCAAATGTTAGCGCGTGCTCCATGGTTTCACGGGTGCGAATCTCGCCGATCAGAATCACGTCAGGTGCCTGGCGCAGCGTGTTTTTCAAGGCAACTTCAAAAGATTCCGTATCAATCCCCACCTCGCGCTGATTGATGATCGCCCGTTTGTGAGGGTGAAGATACTCGATAGGGTCCTCAACACTGATAATGTGGCCACCGGTGGTTTCGTTGCGCTGCTGAATCATGGAAGCCAGGGTGGTGGACTTCCCCGTTCCGGTGCCACCGACCACCAATACCAAACCGCGCTTTTCCTGGGCCAGCGCGGCCAGCATGGCAGGCATCGCCAATTGCTCAAGCGACGGAATATCATGGCTGATACGTCGCACAACCATCGCCAGCTGGTTGCGCTGCTGAAAGGCGCTCACCCTGAAACGCCCTTTGCCCTGAAGGCTCAGCGCAAAGTTTGCTTCGTGCTCCTCCTTAAAGCGGGCTCGTAATCCTTCAGGCACCGTATGGGTAACCAGCTCAGTCACCTGGTGCCCGGTCAACCCTTGCTTACCAAGCGGCGTTAGTCCATCCGGCGTTTTCAGACTTGGAGGTGCCCCCACAGAAATCAGCAGGTCAGAGGCTTGCTGCTCGACCATGATGGCCAATAGCTGGTGCAACCACTCGGTAGGCGTCACGCTATCACTCATCAACCCCTCCTTTCTGGCTCATGACGGTTGTCAGTGCCCGTGCTTTAAGACTATTGCTTAAAGACTATTGTTTAAGGACTATTGCTTGAAGACTATTTAAAGGAAAGTTCGCCCTTGGCACGCGCCTGAGCATCGTCCTGGCTGATCAACCCTGCTTGTGCCAGCTGTTTCAGCGACGCATCAAGCGTCTGCATGCCCAGCCCACCGCTGGTTTGCATGGCAGAATAAATTTGCGCGACTTTATCTTCACGAATAAGGTTACGCACTGCTGAGGTGGCAATCAGGATTTCATGAGCCGCCACGCGCCCGCCACCCTGGCGTTTAAGCAAGGTTTGCGACACCACGGCCTGTAACGACTCCGAAAGCATCGAACGTACCATGGATTTTTCTTCGCCAGGAAAGACATCCACAATACGGTCAATGGTTTTCGCCGCCGAGGTCGTATGCAGAGTCCCGAATACCAGATGCCCGGTTTCTGCTGCGGTCAGCGCCAGGCGAATGGTTTCAAGATCACGTAACTCCCCCACCAGAATAACGTCCGGGTCTTCCCTCAAGGCGCTGCGCAAGGCATCGGCAAAGCTGTGGGTGTCGCGGTGGACTTCGCGCTGATTGATCAAGCAGCGTTTGCTGGTGTGCACGAACTCTACCGGATCTTCAATGGTTAAAATGTGCTCGTAACGGTGATTGTTTACATAGTCGACCATCGCCGCCAGCGTCGTGCTTTTACCTGAGCCTGTGGGTCCGGTGACCAGCACCAGGCCGCGCGGCAGCATGGCAAGACGTTCGAACACTTCACCTAGCCCCAAAGCCTCCATCGACAGAACTTCGCTGGGAATGGTGCGAAACACCGCTCCAGCGCCGCGAGAATGATTAAAAGCGTTGACCCTGAATCGCGCCACACCCGGCACCTCGAAGGAAAAATCGACTTCTAGGTGCTCTTCATAGTCACGCCGCTGTCGATCGCCCATAATATCGTAAATCAAGGCGCGCACTTCCTTATTGTCCATGGCGGGCACATTGAGTCGGCGAATATCGCCATCAACGCGTATCATGGGCGGAAGGCCTGCCGATAGATGCAGGTCTGAGGCATTCTGCTTTGCTGAGAATGCCAGCAGTTCGGTAATATCCATCATTCTTTCCCAGCTGCGGTAAGGTATTCGAGTATGACAGACAATGCGCTTTCTGAGTCACTCGCCCGTGCGCGCCATCGCCTGGAGCAGGCGCTCGTCGCCGCTGACCGGCCAGCCACTGATGCGACACTGCTGGCCGTCAGCAAAACCAAGCCCGCCAGCATGATTCGCGAGGCCTGGGCGGCAGGGCAACGAGCATTTGGAGAGAACTATCTGCAAGAGGCACTTGATAAGCAAGCGGAACTGGCGGATCTGAGCGATATTGAGTGGCATTTTATCGGGCCGCTACAGTCGAACAAGACGCGAGCGGTTGCGGAACACTTTGCCTGGGTGCATAGCGTTGACCGGCTGAAAATTGCCAAACGCCTCAGTGAGCAACGCCCCACTGAGAGCGCCCCCCTTAACGTCTGCCTGCAGGTTAATATCAGCGGCGAAGAAACAAAATCTGGTGTATTGCCGGAAGCATTGAGCGAATTAGCGTCTGAGGTCGCCCGTCTGCCCCATCTTCGGCTACGTGGTTTGATGGCAATTCCAGCGCCAGCCGACACGCTGGAAGCGCAACGCCAGCCACTCGCGGCGTTGCGGGAAGCGTTTGAACGCCTCAAAAGCGACCTGCCTGATGCGCCATTGGATACCCTTTCAATGGGCATGAGCGATGACCTCGAAGCGGCAATTCTTGAAGGCGCGACCCAGGTACGATTAGGCACCGCTATTTTTGGTGCTCGACAGACACGCTAACGCTAGCCAGAACATGACAGACGTTTTAACTCCTACATTTTTTATCAAGGGATTTTTCATGGCGACTAACATCACTTTCATCGGCGCAGGCAACATGGCAAGCGCCATCATCGGTGGCCTGATCGACAGCGGCATTGCCACCAGCAATATTACCGCCACCTCACCCACCGAGGATATGCTGCGCCCGGTCTCCGAGCGCTTTGGCATAAATACCCAGACGGATAATAATGCAGCCATTCGCAATGCCGATGTGGTGGTGCTCGCCGTCAAGCCGCAAATCATGCGTGACGTGTGTCAGGCCATGCAGGACACCACGCAAGAGCACCGGCCATTGATTATTTCCATTGCGGCAGGCCTGGATGCCGATACCATTGATGAATGGCTGGGTGGCGGTAACGCCGTTGTTCGCTGCATGCCTAACACGCCATCCCTGGTGGGTTACGGTGCCAGCGGGCTGTTCGCCAACCCGGTTGTGACGTCAGAACAGCGCGACACCGCCACCCAGTTGATGGAAGCTGTCGGGATTGTCGAATGGGTTGAAGACGAAGCCCTTCTGGATGCTGTGACAGCTGTCTCCGGCAGCGCTCCGGCGTATTTTTTCCTGATGTTTGAAGCCATGGAAGAAGCCGCCGTCAAGCTTGGCTTACCGGCTGACAGCGCGCGCCGCCTGGCCATTCAGACCGCGTTGGGCGCAGCCACCATGGCGCAGCGTAGCGAACATGACCCCGCGACGCTGAAGCAAAATGTCATGTCACCCGGCGGCACGACCGAACGCGCTATCCAGCACATGGAGGACGCCGAGCTGCGTAAAACGATCGCTGACGCCATGCAGGCCTGCGCCAAGCGTGCCCAGGAAATGGCCAAAGAACTTAGCGCAACGTCTTAATGACCGCACAACCACCACCCTGACAACGGAGATTCTTCTATGGGTAACACCTTGGGCAGCGCCGGGCTGATGCTGGTCAACTCAGTGATCAATATCTACCTGTTCATCCTGATGCTGCGCTTTTTGCTGCAGGCTTCACGCGCGGATTACTACAATCCGCTGAGTCAATCCGTGGTCAAGATCACCCAGCCAGTCGTGGGCCTTTTCCAAGGCTTTCTTGGCCCGGTAGCCGGACGCTTTGATCTGGCCACCCTGGCAGCTGGCTTTATACTCAAAGTCGTCAGCATGGTGATTATTTTCATGGTCATCGGCGTTGGCATACCGCCCATTATCGGACTGCTGATTGGCGGGGTTGCCGCTGTGGCGAACGCCATCCTGAAGATCTATTTCTTCGCTCTGATCGTGATGATTATTCTTAGCTGGGTGGCGCCCAATGCCAATCACCCAGGCGCGATGCTTGTCATGCAGCTGGTTGAGCCAATCATGGCCCCTGTTCGTAAGGTCATTCCGCCGCTGGGCATGATCGACCTGTCACCGATTGTGGTGTTTATTGCCATTAATCTGCTGGATGGGCTTGTGGTTGGCTCTTTGGTTCGAGCTGCCGGCATTTCCGGTGCCCTGGTCGGTTTGTGATTCATTTATACAATGAGGATGACGCCATCCATGCCTGATTCGCAACGCCTTGCGACTGACCCACTCCCCGCAGACTCGGTGGGTCTTATTACCCCACAGGTCGCGCATTTTGATACGCCACTAGCCCTGGCGTGCGGAAAAATGCTGCCAGATTTCGATTTGGTGTATGAAACCTACGGCACCTTGAACGCTGAGCGCAGCAATGCCGTACTGATTTGCCATGCCCTCTCCGGCCATCATCATGCGGCGGGCTATCATAACCTCGAAGAGCGTAAACCCGGCTGGTGGGATGATCATATTGGCCCTGGGAAATCGATTGATACCAATCATTTTTTTGTTGTTTCCCTGAATAATCTCGGCGGCTGCCACGGCAGCACCGGGCCGCTCAGCCATAACAAGGAAACCGGCCGCCTGTGGGGGCCCGACTTCCCGATGATGACGGTGAGTGACTGGGTAAACAGTCAAGCACGCCTGGCCGACCATCTGGGCATCAAGCGCTGGGCAGCCGCGGTAGGGGGGAGCCTTGGCGGCATGCAGGTACTCCAATGGAGCACCGCTTACCCGGAGCGCATCGCTAATGCCGTTGTTATTGCCGCGACGCCACGCCTTTCAGCCCAAAACATTGCCTTCAACGAAGTGGCGCGTCAGGCCATTCGCTCAGACCCGGACTTTCACGATGGCTGGTATAGCGAACACCAGACCGTGCCCAAGCGTGGCTTAAAGCTTGCACGGATGGTCGGGCATATCACTTACCTGTCGGAAGATGCCATGGGCAGCAAATTTGGGCGGGACCTGCGCAGTAATGATCTTAATTTTGGTTTTGGCGTCGAGTTTCAGGTGGAGTCCTATCTGCGCTATCAGGGCGATACGTTCTCGACCACCTTTGATGCCAACACCTATCTGCTGATGACCAAAGCGCTGGATTATTTCGACCCGGCCGAACGTCATAATGGCAACTTGGCCGAAGCACTGTCTCCTGCCCAGTGTCCATTTCTGGTGGTAAGTTTCAGCAGTGACTGGCGCTTTCCGCCTTCCCGCTCGCGGGAACTGGTCGATGCGTTGATCCATGCTGGCAAGCCGGTCAGTTATGCCAATATTGTCTCGCCCTTTGGCCACGATGCCTTCCTGCTACCGGATGAACGCTATAACGCCATTTTCAGTGCTTTCATGACACGTGCTGCCAGGCAAGAAGGACTGCTTGCCTCCCCCACCCAATCGCAGGCCAAACAGGAGGTGACAGTGTGATGCGTGCTGATCTGGAAATTATTTACGACTGGGTCTCTGAAAACACCCACGTGCTCGACCTGGCCTGTGGCGACGGGGTGTTACTTGAGGCCCTGGCGGCGCATAAAAACGTCAGTGGTTACGGGCTGGAAATCGACCCGGCCGGTATCACCCGTTGTGTCGAGCGCGGCGTCAGCGTCATTGAGCACAACCTTGATGACGGGTTAAGCAGTTTCAGTGATAACAGCTATGACCTGGTGATCATGACCCAGGCACTGCAAGCCCTTCGCCGACCTGACAAAATGCTCGATGAAATGCTGCGTGTGGCAGAGGAAGGCATTATCACCTTCCCCAATTTTGCCTACTGGCGCCACCGTGTTCATCTTGGCCTACGCGGTTATATGCCTGTATCCAAGTCGCTGCCTTACGACTGGTACAACACGCCCAACATCCACCTTTCCACCTTCAATGACTTTGAACACCTTTGCCGCAAAAAAGGTCTGATGATTGTCGACCGCGCGGTAGGCGTTGGCGATCACCGAGGCCACTGGACCTCGCGTTTATGGCCTAATCTGTTTGGAGAAATTGCCATTTTTCGCGTTCGTCGCCGTCCTTGATCACGGGAGAAGCATTCGCATGTTTAACACATTATTAAAGGCAGGCTTTTTAAACGCATCGCGTTTTTCGCGCACCTTGCTGGGCAGTTTATTGGCTGCAGGCATAAGCCTGGGCGCTACCAGCGCCTGTGCAGAGCAATACACCCAGGTGGGCGACTACCAGATTCACTACAGCACCATCAGCACCGATTTCCTCACCCCGGAAGTGGCGATGGCCTACAATATCCAGCGCAGCGTGGCGCTTGGGCTGGTGAACATCAGCGTACGTGAAGAACAGGAAGACGGCAGCACCGCTCCTGTTAATGCCAGCGTCGAAGGCAGCGTAGGCGACCTCTCGGGTAGCCGAGAATCCTTGCGCTTTCGCACCGTTCGTGAGGACAATGCCATCTACCACCTCGCCACTTTCAGCTTGCGCCATGACGAACCCATGCGATTTGAGCTGGATGTGCGCTACGACCGCAATGCCTCCCCCGAGCCTGTCAGCTTCGTAGAACGCTTTTATATCGACCGTTAACCCACTGAGAGTGCACAGCGCCGAAACAACAATGCCCGCGCCAGCGAAACGCTGGCGGGCATTCCATTATGGCGCTCAAACACCGCGCCATAGGCGAGCACCTCAACGCCCTGCTCTATCGCAGTTTCAAGCGCTGCCGCATACGCCGGATCAATATGTGCTGCTGCAGCCACATCATTGATACCCTCATGCGCGACACAAAACAGCAACACCGCACGTTCCCCCTGCATGGCGAGTCGTGTCAGGGTGCCCAGGTGTTTTAGCCCACGGGCGCTAACCGCGTCAGGAAAGTAGCCGTGGCCATCGTCTTCCTTGAGTGTCACCTGTTTGACTTCCACCCAGGTCGGCTTGCCATGCGTGTCTTCAAGCATGAAATCAAGCCGTGCATCGTCGACTTTTACCTCCCGACGCAGCCTCGCATACCCGGCCAGTGGCTCAATACGTTGCTGTTCAAGCGCGACTTCAACCATGCGATTTGCCCGCCCGGTATGCACTGACGCTAGAGCGGAAACCCCTTCGGCCTGGGGCAGTTCAATCAACTCCCAGGTCCAGGCCAGTTTGCGCGCCGGGTTATCACTTGGGGATAGCCAGACGCGTGCCCCCGGGACATTTACGGCTTTCATCGAACCGGTATTGGGACAATGGGCCACCACTTCACGTCCATCATCGAGCATGACATCTGCCAGAAAGCGTTTATAGCGCCGCAGCAAGGTGCCGGCCACCAATGGCGGATAGTGCAGGCTCACAAACGACTCACAAAGCGCGATAGGCGCGCAACGGCCTCTTCCAGACGCGCGACATCGGTGGTGAACGCAATCCGCACGAAGTGCTCGCCGCCTTGCACGGCAAAATCGATACCGGGCGTGATGGCAACGTTTTCCTCGACCAGTAGGTGCTCACAGAACGCCTGGCTGTCGTGACTATAACGGGAAATATCCAGCCATAAATAAAACGCCCCCTGGGGTGGCATATCCGGCGCTAGCCCCAGGGTTTCCAGGCCTCCCAGCAGCACATCCCGGCGCTCTTTCAAGGTTTGTCGGCGGTGTTCAAGAATATCGCGACACTCAGGCGTAAAAGCCGCCAAGGCGGCATGCTGAGCAGGCGTTGAAGCTGCCAGGAAGATATTCTGGGCCAGGCGTGTCAATGGTTCTACAGCGTCTTCTGGTGCCACCAGCCAACCCAGCCGCCAACCGGTCATGCCAAAATATTTCGAAAAACTGTTCACCACAAAGGCATCATCACTGATCGATAACGCAGAAAGCGGCGCATCGTCATAATTCAGGCCTTGATAAATCTCATCCACCACCAGGGCACCGCCACGTTGACGCACCGCCTGCTGAACGCCTTCAAGGGCCATTGCGCTAAGCGTGTGCCCGGTGGGGTTGGAAGGTGATGCCAGCATCGCCAGCCGCGTGGTCGGCGTCCAGTTAGCGGCTATCAGGTCTGCATTCAACTGCCAGCCGCTTTCGCGCCCAACCGGAACCGCATCCACGTCAGCACCGGCCAACGCCATGAAATGGCGATTACACGGATAATTCGGGTCCGCCATCAACACACGATCCCCCGTTTCCACCAGTAGCTGGCTGGCCAACAGCAGCGCACCGGAGGCGCCTGGCGTGACCAGAATGCGCGAGGGGTCGACCTGTGCCTGAAAGTGACGCGCATAGTACTGTGCGATTGCCTCGCGCAGTGCTGGCAGCCCCGCTGCTGGGGTGTAACGGGTTTGCCCTGAGGCCAGCGCTGCTTGCCCCGCAGCTATCACCGGTTCCGGTGAAGGAAAGTCAGGCTCACCGACTTCCAGGTGAATCACGTCATGCCCCTGGGCCTCTCGCGCCTGCGCCATTTCCAGAAGGTGCATCACTCGAAAAGGGGCAACTTGCGCAACGCGCGAATTCCACTCCATGCTGACTCCTCGGTTATTGATCGCGATATACTTGACGGTATAGAGAACTTACCGATATACAGAACTTGCCAATATACAGATAGCGACGCTATTAGTGGGTAAACCATCGTATAAAAGAAGCTATTATGCTTGCAAACCGCTTGTTTTTCAGCTAAACAAGCACCCCTTTAGCACGCGATTATTACCTCGCGGATGGTTGATCAGCCGTCATTTTGGTAGTCATTTATGTAAGGGGCAGCCCCATGCCGGTAGCGGAAAAAAAAGCGGAAGCGTCCAAATCTTTCACACCGTATGAGTCAAAAGCGGGTGAAGAATACATGAACGAACAGCAGCTGGAACACTTTCGTCAGCTGTTGCTGGACTGGAAGCAGGATCTCATGGAAGAGGTGGATCGCACGGTGCGCCACCTGCAGGAAGATGCCAACAACTACGCCGACCCTGCTGACCGGGCGACCCAGGAAGAAGGGTTCAGCCTGGAACTGCGCACTCGGGATAGAGAGCGTAAGTTGCTGAAAAAAATTCACGAGACGCTCGACAAGATTGATGAAGATGATTACGGATTCTGTGAAGCCTGTGGCGTAGAAATCGGCATTCGTCGCCTTGAAGCGCGACCAACCGCTACGCTATGCGTCGATTGCAAAACCCTTGCTGAGCTCAAGGAAAAACAGCTCGGCGGTTAGCAAGGGACGACGTAAGCACTGAGAGACTGGCGGGCACCCTTGTATGGTGCCCGTTTTTGTATGCCCTTCGGCGACCAGGCAAGCAATCACCAAGATATGTCCATGCAATCAAACTACTTCTATCGCGGACGCTTTGCGCCAACGCCGTCCGGGCCCTTGCACCTTGGGTCGCTGGTCGCAGCGCTGGGCAGCTATCTGGACGCACGCGCCGCACAGGGCGAATGGCTGCTGCGTATCGAAGACATTGACCCGCCCCGCTGCCCGCCGGGTGCCGCTGACACCATCCTGCGCCAGCTTGAGGCCTTTGGCCTGCACTGGGATGGTGACGTATGCTGGCAGCATCGTCGTCATACGGCTTACACGCAGGCACTGGAAACATTAAAAACAGCTGGGCTAGCCTACCCCTGCAGCTGTTCGCGCAAACAATGGCGTGACTATGCCGTCTATCCTGGCTGGTGCCGGAACGGCGTGACGGATAGCAATCAACCCGTGGCCTGGCGTTTACGCACTGACCTGGGCCCGCGCCCGATTACTTGGCAGGACCGTTTATTTGGTCAGCAAACGCTCGACCCAGCCGATTACGGGGATGTCGTCCTGCAACGCAAGGATGGATTATGGGCCTACCAGCTGGCGGTGGTGGTTGACGACGCCGACCAGGGCATTACCGATGTGGTGCGGGGCATCGACCTGCTGGATAATACGCCCTGGCAACGTCAGCTTCAGCGCGCTCTGGGTTACCCTGAGCCTGATTATCTGCACTTGCCCCTGGTTGTCACTGCGCAAGGTCAGAAACTTTCCAAACAGAACCTGGCTCCCCCGTTGGCTGACGATGTTGATGCCATTCGCCAACAACTCTTTAATGCGTTGCAGCTGCTCGACCAGTCGCCACCTGAGGCGCTCGCCAGCACACCGGTCAACGAGCAGCTGACGTGGGCCATTGAACACTGGCGTGTCACCACCCTGAAGGCTGAACCTAACCGCTATATTTTTTGACGGTTTTTTCAAGGAGTCGCCGTGTACGTTTATCGCATTGTGCTGTTCCTGGTATTTGGCGGCTATCTGCTGTCGCCTCTTTTGATGAATGGCTGGGGCAATCCGGACGTCGCCTGGTATCGGCCCTTTCTGATCTGGGGAAGCCTGATTGCTTTGACCATCTGGCTGGAACAGAAAAGGAAGCTTGATGAACGTTGAGTCAGTCACCCTTGATACCCGTCTTTTGCTGATACTGGGCACTGGATACCTGGCCCTGCTTTTCGCCTGTGGGGTGGCGGCTGAACGTAAGTGGGTGCCGGTACGCTTTTTGCGTCACCCAGTGGTTTACACCCTGGCACTGGGGGTTTATGCGAGCGCCTGGGCGTTTTACGGCAGCGTTGAGCTGGCGGCGAATGCAGGCTTTGGCTATCTCGCCTATTACCTTGGCGCTGCCGGTGCTTTTTTGCTTGCCCCGGTACTGCTGGTGCCCATCCAGCGCATTACCCGCACTTATCAGCTCGCTTCGCTGGCGGATCTGTTCGCTTTTCGTTTCCGCTCACGCTGGGCAGGCACCTTGGTCACACTGGTCAGCCTGCTGGCGGTGCTACCCTTGCTGGGTATACAGGTAAAAACCCTGGGTGACGGGGTCGATATACTCACTGGAGGTCACCAAGGGCCAGCGGTCGCCCTGGTTTTTTGTCTGATCATTGCTGCCTTTGCGGTATTTTTTGGCGCACGTCATAGTCATCTTCATCCCCATCATGACACCCTGCTGGCCACGATTGCATTGGAGTCCATCGTCAAACTGGTCGCCATACTGGTACTCGGCGGCGTCGCCCTGTGGGGCGTTTTCGACGGCCCGCAACAGGTGCAGGAATGGTTAGCCACTGACGGGCAAGCGTTACAACAACAGACCCCGAAACTGGAAGCCGCGCAATGGCGAACCTTTCTGCTGCTGTTTTTCTCTGCGGCCTTCTTAATGCCGCATCTCTTTCATATTATCTTTGCAGAAGGGTTATCGCGGCAAACGCTGCTTCAGGCCAGCTGGACGTTACCCCTCTTCCTGTTGCTCATGGCGCTACCGGTGCCGCTTATCTGGTGGGCCGTACAGGCACAGTCCAACCAACCGATTGAGCTGTCTGCCTACGCTATTTATCTGCTGAGCGACCATCCCTGGGTGCAGGCACTGGCCTTTATTGGCGGGCTGGCAGCCGCCAGCGGCACCATGATCATCATTGCGCTGGCTCTGTCAGGCATGGTGCTCAACCATATGGTGCTGGTCGCCAGGCCGCCAGAAGCCCGCACTGACTTATACGGCTGGCTGCGCTGGTTGCGTCGCGCCTTGATCATTGGCGTAATTATCGGTGGCTGGCTGTTCTATCGTAGCGTCAGCCACCAACCGGACCTTTCCAGCCTGGGCCTGGCCGCCTTTGTTGGCATGGCGCAGTGCTTACCCGGCATGCTCGCGCTACTGTATTGGCCAGGCGCCAACCGTAACGGCATGGTGACGGGGCTCCTCGCGGGGGTGGCGATCTGGTTGTGGGGGTTATGGGTACCGCTGTTTATTGAGCTACCGCTGCCAAGCCTTCCCTTTGCCCCACTGATTCCCCCAGAAGCCCCCCTGTGGTATCAGATCACCCTGTTATCGCTATCGGTCAATATTGTGTTGTTGATCTGCATCTCGCTTTTCAGCCACACATCGGAAGGGGAAAAATCCGCTGCCGAAGCCTGCTCGGTCGATGCCGTGATTCGCTCAAAGCGCCTGCCACTGGAAGCGGTAACGGTCGCAGACTTCACCTTGCATCTTGCCCAGGCCCTTGGCGATGAAGCCGCCAGCCGTGAGGTCAACCGCGCGCTAAAAGCCCTCAACCTGGAGCACCAGGAGCGCCGCCCCTATGCCTTAAGACGTTTACGTGACCGCATTCAAGCCAACCTGTCAGGGCTAATGGGGCCATCGGTCGCCCGCGACATTGTCGACCGCTACCTGCCGTACCGCCACGATGATGCTCCCGTCACCGATGATATTCATTTCGTGGAAAGCCGTCTTGAAGCCTATCGTTCACGCTTGACCGGGCTTGCCCGTGAGCTGGATGGTCTTCGCCGTCACCACCGTCAGACACTGGCGTATCTGCCCGTCGGGTTGTGCGTGTTCGGTGATGACGACGAACTGCTGATGTGGAACCACGCGCTGGCCCACTTATCGGGCATTGATGGCGATAGCGTCATCGGTTCACGTTTGGATAGCCTGCCAATGCCCTGGTCAGCGCTGCTGGAAAAAGCCCTGCATAGTGATGACACACCGCTCTACAAACAGCCAGCCCACCTTGATGGCCATGACTATTTTCTGACATTACACACCGCCGAGTTGAGCGGTTATGATAGCCGTGGTGGTAGCGTGGTTCTGATTGAAGATCACAGTGAAATGAAACGCCTGGAAGACGAACTGGTTCACGCCGCCCGGCTTGCTTCTATTGGCCAGTTAGCCGCGGGGGTCGCCCATGAGATCGGTAACCCGATCACCGGCATTTCTTCATTGGCGCAAAATTTACGCTATGACACGGATGACCCCGCCCTGCTTGAGACCGCCGAACACATTCAGCTTCTGACTCAGCGGGTCACCAAAATCGTTAATTCGCTGGTTGGATTTGCTCATGGCGGCAGGCAGGCGCTTCCGCTACCTTCTGCCCCGGTCAGCCTGTCGGTCATTAGCGACGATGCTCTGCACTTGATTCATCTGGCGCGCACCGGCGACGATGCTGCCATTTCCAACACATGTCCGCCGGATATTATCGTCAGAGGGGATGCCCAGCGACTCACGCAGGTTATCGTCAATCTGTTGAGCAATGCCCGTGACGCCTGCTCACCCGACGGAGAGATTCACATTGAAGCTGGCATCACTGGCCAACAAGCCTGGTGGCAGGTCCGCGATAACGGCAGCGGCATTGAGCCATCCGTGCGCGACCGCCTGTTCGAACCGTTCACTACCACCAAGCCAGCCGGCAAAGGCACGGGGTTAGGCCTATCTCTTGCCTACCAGATTATTACCGAGCATCAGGGTAAGATTGATGTTTCATCGCCACCGCATGCTCATGCTTGCGGCACAGCCATCACGATATGGCTGCCACTTTACCAACAGGATGATGTGAAGCCTCATGCCCAGGATTCTGATTGTTGAAGATGAAGCCATCATACGCAGCGCGCTCAAGCGCTTGCTGGAACGACACGATTATGACGTCGTAGAAGCAGGCAGCGTCGAAGAATGTCACGACCTTGAACTGCTTGATTTCAGTCTGATCATCAGCGACCTGCGCTTGCCTGGAGAGGCCGGAACGGCAATGATCGAGCGTTCCTCTCCCGTGCCGGTTCTGATCATGACAAGCTATGCCAGCATGCGCTCAGCCATCGATTCCCTGAAGTTAGGGGCTGTCGATTATATTGCCAAACCGTTTGATCACGGCGAACTGCTCGAAACCGTCTCTCGTATCCTGCATCAGCAATCCATACGCAGCAGCCCGGCGCCGGATGTGACCGATGAGGTCGGTGGCCGCCAGACCATGATTGGCAATTGCGATGCCATGCAGCAGGTATACACACGCATTCGTAAAACCGCCCCGGCAGATGTCACGGTGCTGATCCAGGGAGAGTCCGGTACCGGAAAAGAGTTGGTGGCTCGCGCCATTCATCAGCAGAGCAAGCGGGCATCGGCATCGCTGATCTGCGTCAACTGCGCCGCCATTCCTGAAACACTGATTGAATCCGAACTGTTTGGGCATGAAAAAGGCGCGTTTACCGGCGCCAGTGCGGCTCGCACTGGCCTTGTGGAAGCCGCAGATGGCGGCACCCTGTTTCTGGATGAAATCGGCGAACTGCCACTCGACGCTCAGGCACGCTTACTACGCGTACTGCAGGAAGGTGAGATTCGCAAAATCGGCTCGGTCGAAACCCGCCATGTGAATGTCCGTCTGATCGCAGCGACTCATCGGGACCTTCGCACCCTTTCCAAAAGCGGCGAATTCCGTCTTGATCTCTACTACCGCCTGAACGTGATGCAGATTGAACTGCCACCGCTACGCGAGCGCCAGGAAGATGTATTAAAAATCGCCGACATC
The DNA here is from genome assembly GCF_052983955.1 of Halomonas sp. LS-001. NCBI lineage: Bacteria > Pseudomonadati > Pseudomonadota > Gammaproteobacteria > Oceanospirillales > Halomonadaceae > Halomonas > Halomonas sp. LS-001. The sequence goes on along the minus strand of NZ_CM129816.1, from coordinate 515,509 downwards.
TTATTGGATAAAGCCTGTCAACGGCATGGCCGTGAAGGTTTGCGGCTATCTCGGGCGGCCCGCCAGGATTTACGAGACTACCCCTGGCCAGGCAATGTCCGCGAGCTTGAGAATGCCCTCGAGCGCGGGGTCATTCTGGCGGAAGGTCATTTGATACACCCCGATGACCTCGGTCTGGCTCCCTACGCACCCCGAACCGCCACCTCGTCTTCATCGTCTCAGCCCTCAAAAAGCATTCAGGAAGAGGATAACAGTGAGCATGCCCCAGAAAACGACCTGTCTCTTGAGGACTACTTCCAGCATTTTGTACTGGAACATCAGGATCAGATGAGTGAAACCGAGCTGGCTCAGAAGCTCGGCATCAGTCGTAAGAGTTTATGGGAGCGCCGTCAGCGACTAGGAATCCCGCGTAAAAAAGCCCCACGTCGCCCCGAATAGCATTAGGCAGCGCTTCATCCAGCAGTGTCTGTCGATAGCGGCCTTTGACCAAGGTCTACTACACCGAAATCATCAAGTACTATCGCCAAAACAGCATGCACCAAGGTGTTACCTCACCACACAAAGAGCGCACAAAAATTGCTTCCAGCAGGTAACACACTGTTCTTCCAACGCTTCCCCACTGACACAGAAATAACACAACCACATGATTTTATTAGAATTTAAATTTATTGGCACAGCAAGTGCAATATATACGGGTAAGAAAAACAACTTATTTCAAATACGGGCAGTGTGGTTAACATCAAAAACAACAACAAAATTCGACACCACACCAACTTGAGCCAAAATAAAAACAACAGCGGCCAAGCATGAGATCACTGCAGTAAACAAAAATAATAGGCAGTATTCTCGACTCGCAATACTCATATGAGTCAACAAGAACAAGAAATGCACGCGAGCAGCCCTACTAGACGCGATGTACGTCGCCAACGATAACAACAACAAATCAGGCCATACGTACAACCCGACGCCAACAAAAACAAAAAGTCGGGTGAAGAAGATCGCGGTTGGATTATTGTTTTGAATACGAGGCGGTTGAAACTGACTGCGTTGCGTATTCAGGGCGATTTGCCATCATGAAAAAGAATAGCAGCACGGATGCTGACACTACTTGCTTAACAGGGGAGGCCGAAAGGTCTCCCCTTTCTATGTCTGCTCAAACCATGTCTGCTCAAACCATGTCTGGTCGAACTAGGTTGGTTCGAACTATTTTGGGCCAAACCATGGTTGATCCAACCGCCTGTCTTCCAAGGCATGCTACGCTTCTTGACATTCTATCGAGCTCTCACACTTTGCAAGCCAGAGGGCGTCGGCTACACTCAATGACTTTCACACACAAGCCTGATTGACGACATCTGGCATCGACGTGCTGTCGTAGATAAGTACGGCACATAAACACTGTCCAGAACATCGCTTATGATGCTCACCTGGATGAGCGATGCCATTCGCAACAATGAACAGCATGTCGGCAGGCTAAGCCCGTTTCCTGAAACACCCGGGAGTACATTTGAAATCGCTGTATGACACCCAAGCGCCTCCACGCGGCGCCTCGACAGCGCGAATCATTCCTCGCGCTGAACACCCAGTGTCACGCCAACATATTAGCGATGCGGCCCTTAAAGTGCTGTATCGCCTGGATGGCGCGGGGTTCGAGGCTTACCTGGTGGGTGGCTGCATTCGTGATGCCCTGCTGGGCAAGATGCCCAAGGATTTTGATGTTGCCACCAATGCAACCCCCGAGCAGGTGCGCGAGCTGTTCCGCAACTCACGTCTGATCGGTCGTCGGTTTCGCATTGTTCACGTGCGTTTCGGGCGTGAGGTCATTGAAGTCACCACCTTTCGGGGCAAACCCCAGGATGAGCACGGACAACACCTCGCCCAGCAGTCAGATGATGGCTTGTTATTAAGGGACAATGTGTGGGGCAACATCGAGGAAGACGCCTTACGCCGCGACTTCACCGTCAATGCCCTTTATTACAGCATCGCGGATTTCAGCATTCATGACTTTGCCAATGGCATCCAGGATATTGAAGCCCGTAAGCTGCGCCTGATTGGCGATCCGGCAACCCGTTACCGTGAAGACCCTGTTCGTATGCTGCGAGCCGTGCGCTTTGCTTCCAAACTTGACTTCACACTTGATGACAGCACGGAAGCCCCGATTTACGAGCTTGCACCGCTGCTATTGCAGATCCCTCCTGCCCGCCTGTTTGATGAAGTGCTCAAATTATTTATGGCTGGCCACGGGCTGATGACATTTCGTATGCTCAGCCATTATGACCTTTTCGGCATGTTGTTCCCGGAGTCCGAAGAAGCCATGGCGGATGCGGCGTGGGCCGAGCAGATGATTGAAATGGCGCTGACCAACACGGATAAACGTATTGCGGAAGGTCGTCCGGTTACCCCTGCCTTTTTGCTGGCAGCCTTTTTATGGGCACCGGTCGTGCACCGCCAGCAGCAGCTTGAAAACGATGGCATGCCACCCATCCCGGCCCTTCAGGCAGCAACCCAGCAAGTCATCTCGCGCCAGCTACAGCACACCTCGATTCCGAAACGATTTGGCATGCCAATGCGCGATATATGGGAGCTTCAGGCGCGTCTTTCTCAACGGGCGGGCAAACGGGCATTCCAGACACGCGAACACCCACGCTTCAGAGCCGCGTATGATTTGCTGTTGTTGCGTGAACAGGCCGGAGAAATACCCAGTGGCCTGGGCGACTGGTGGACGGCGTTTCAGGATGGAGATGAACACGAGCAGCGTCGTTTGTTGCAGAAAGCCGGTAGCGATCCGGCAGGGCAAGGCCCCAGCGGCAAGAAAAAACGTAAACGCAGACGGCGCAAGTCACAAGCCGATGCCTGATCTCGGCGCAGCGCCATCGATGGCTGTCGTCTCTCGGGCCTATATCGGGCTGGGCAGTAACCTGGATCAGCCTGTCGAGCATATTCGTCAGGCGCTTATCGAGCTGGATCAGCTGCCCTTGACACAGGTGACGCACACCTCGTCACTGTTCAGCAGCTCTCCGGTAGGCCCACAGGATCAGGATGATTTCATCAATGCGGTGGCGGCGTTAGAAACGCGGCTATCGCCGTTGGCATTGCTGGATCAGCTGCAGGCTCTGGAACAGCGTCATCGCCGTAAGCGCGCCAGGCACTGGGGCCCGCGCACGCTTGATCTTGATCTGTTACTGTTTGATCAATGCACGCTGTCTCATCCGCGTTTGCGCATACCTCACCCTGAGATCTGTGCGAGACGTTTTGTCCTCTGCCCACTCATCGAAGTCGCGCCGCATTTGACCTTGTCCGACCACTCGCTACAACACTGGTTAGCTGCCCTGCCAGAGAGTGATATCGTCACGCCTGTCCGCTAACCTGACATTATCGATCAACATCGACAGCCATGACATATTTAGGTAACAATTGCGGGTTTCGTCATCATGACGCCTGATTCGGCGTTATCCATCGATCGACGCCTTGCGTCGGCTGAATGAAAAAAACACGAGAGCATGCCATGAAAACCGTCACCCTGAGCACACTGCAAGCGTTCAAAAACGCTGGCGAGACGTTCAGCTGTCTGACCGCTTACGACGCCACCTTTGCCCACGCTGCCAGCCAGGCGGGTATTGAAGTGCTACTGGTCGGCGACTCGCTGGGCATGGTGTTACAAGGGCACCCGAGCACCCTTCCCGTGACACTCGACGACATCTGTTACCACACTCGCTGCGCGTCGCGCGGCAAGGGCGCCAGCCTTCTTATGGTCGACTTGCCGTTTATGAGCAACGCGACTACCGAGCGGCTGCTGGAAGATTCTGCCGCCTTGATGCGTGCGGGTGCTGAGCTGGTGAAAGTGGAAGGCGAAGCCTGGATGGCCGATGGCATACGCGAACTGACCCGTCGCGGCGTTCCCGTCTGCGCCCACCTTGGCCTGACCCCGCAGACCGTCTATCAGAAAGGCGGCTACAAGGTGCAGGGCAAAGAGGCGGCTCACGCTGAGAAAATCCTGGAAGATGCCAAAACACTGGTTAACGCCGGTGCGTCGGTGATTCTGCTGGAATGCGTTCCCGCCTCTCTTGGCAAGGCCATTACGGAAGCGCTTGATGTTCCCGTTATCGGCATTGGCGCAGGGCCGGATACCGACGGGCAGATTCTCGTCATGCACGACATTCTGGGGGTCACCCATGGCCGCACACCGCGCTTCGTCAAGAACTTCATGGCCGACGCAGACAGTATTCAAAGCGCTTTTGAACGTTACCATCAGGATGTTAAACAACGCGTCTTCCCTGCTCCTGAGCACTGTTTTTAAGAGCGATTTTTAAGAGCGGTTTTTAAGAGCAATTTACGGAGTTGATATGCGGACTTTGCGCGACATACCGGCGTTACGTCACGCCCTGGCTGAGTATCGTCAGCGGGGGCAACGAATTGCCCTGGCGCCCACCATGGGCAACCTGCACGCGGGGCATGTATCCTTGATTGAGCAGGCTCGTCAGCATGCCGATGTGGTGGTATCCAGCCTGTTCGTCAACCCTATGCAGTTTGGCCCCGGAGAAGATCTCGACGCCTATCCGCGCACCCTTGAAGCTGACCAGCAAGCGCTGGAAGCGGCCGGATGCGATGTTCTATTTGCCCCACTGACCGAAACACTTTACCCACGCGGCACCCAGCAACAGACCTGCGTTCATGTCCCGGTGATCAGTGAGGGGTTATGCGGTGGTTCTCGGCCGGGTCATTTTGATGGCGTGTCTACGGTGGTCAGCATGCTATTCCACCTTATCCAGCCGGATGTCGCGCTATTCGGTGAAAAAGACTATCAACAGCTCGCCGTGATTCGCAAGATGGTCGCGGACCTGCATATGCCGGTCGAGATTATCGGCGTCCCCATCGTGCGTGCTGACGATGGCCTGGCGCTGTCGTCACGCAATGGGTATTTGAGCCCGGCAGAACGTGCCAAGGCACCAATGCTTTATCAGACGCTGTGTGAAATGCGCCAGTCGCTTGAAGCGGGTGCCTGTGACGTCGATTATCAACAGCAGGTACTACAACAGGGGCGAAAGGCCCTGTATGATGCCGGTTTTGAACCCGATTACATTGAGCTTCGCGATCGCACTCTTGGCCCTGTTGAGCCCGCTACCCGTGAAGCCGTCCTGCTGGCTGCCGCTCGGCTTGGTCCAACGCGACTGATCGATAACCTTGGCGTCACGCTGACGACGTCAACAGACACTTCCGCTGACGCTGATATGGCGACAGCTAGGTAACAGAGGAAATCCTCATGCATACCATTATGCTTAAAGCCAAGCTCCATATGGCACGCGTCACCCATGCGGTATTGAACTACGAAGGTTCCTGCGCTATCGATGGCGATCTGCTGGATATGGCAGGCATTCGTGAAAACGAACAGATCCAGATTTATAACGTGGAAAATGGCGAGCGCTTCACCACTTATGCCATTCGCGGTGAAGAAGGCTCCCGACTGATTTCCATCAATGGTGCGGCCGCCCACCTGGCAAGCCCAGGCCACCGCATTATTATCTGCAGCTATGCACACTACTCCGAAGCCGAGCTGGACAACCATCAGCCAGCGCTGGTGTATCTTCAGGAAGGCAACCACGTCAGCCACACCAGCAATGCCATTCCGGTTCAGTTAGCCTAGTCAGTTCACATCCATAGTTGGTGAACCGGATGTGACGTTTGCCATCTTTATCAAGCTGACTGTCTTTTTCTGACTATCTTTTTGATTAGCGGGCCGTTTTCACGGTCCGTTTTTATTTGCGCCAAAAAGTGTATTGCCGCGTCGCACAAGATTCACCTATGCTAGATGAGCCGCTAAATAATAATTGCCGATAAGGCATCCAGGCATGCCTGATTCACGCTATCCAGGAGTTCTAATATGCAAGATGTGGTCATTGTCGCAGCTCGCCGCACCGCCGTCGGTGCATTCGGTGGATCACTCGCTGGTATTCCCGCCAGCGATCTCGGGGCGCTGGTCATCAAGGACATTCTCAGCACTACCGGTGTAGCACCCGATCAAATTGATGAAGTATTACTGGGCCAGGTGCTTACCGCTGGCGTTGGCCAGAACCCGGCGCGCCAGGCAGCCATCAAGGGTGGCCTGCCTGATGCTGTTCCTGCCATGACGATCAACAAAGTCTGTGGCTCCGGCCTCAAGGCTCTTCACCTGGCGACCCAGGCAATCCGTTGCGGCGACGCCAGCGTCATTCTGGCAGGTGGACAAGAAAACATGTCCGCGTCTCCTCACGTATTACCTAACTCGCGTAACGGCCAACGCATGGGTGACTGGAAGGCGATTGATTCCATGGTTCACGATGGCCTGTGGGATGCTTTCAATAACTACCACATGGGTATTACCGCAGAAAATCTGGCGGAAAAATACAGCATTACCCGTGAAGCCATGGATGAATTCGCTGCGGCCTCACAGCAGAAAGCCGCTCAAGCCATCAGAGACGGCAAATTCAAAGGCCAGATCGTGCCTGTCGAAATTCCTCAGCGTAAAGGCGACCCGATCGTATTTGATACCGATGAGAACCCGCGCGAAGTCAGCGCTGAAAAACTCGGCGGCATGCGCCCTGCTTTCAAAAAAGACGGCACCGTAACAGCTGGCAATGCCTCATCATTGAACGACGGCGCGGCCGTGGTAATGCTTTGCTCAGCAGAAAAAGCCAAAGAACTTGGCCTGGAACCGTTGGCCCGCATTGCGGCTTACTCCAACGCTGGTGTTGATCCCGCTATCATGGGAATTGGCCCAGCACCGGCGACGCGTCGCTGCCTGGAAAAAGCTGGCTGGAGCCTTGATGACCTGGACCTGGTAGAAGCCAACGAAGCGTTTGCCGCCCAGGCGCTTTCCGTCAACAAGGAGCTTGGCTGGGATGTCAGCAAGGTCAACGTCAATGGTGGTGCGATTGCCCTGGGCCACCCAATCGGCGCTTCCGGCTGCCGCATTTTTGTCAGTCTGCTGCATGAAATGATCGCGCGTGACGCGAAAAAAGGTCTCGCTACGCTGTGCATCGGTGGCGGCCAGGGTGTGGCACTGGCTATCGAGCGCCCGTAACGCCTGTTAATCAGCGCAATGAAACATCTGCCCCCGCTATGATAGCGGGGGCATTTTTATGGGCGTCTGTTTAGGGTCTGTTGACGTTTCATCGCGAACCGCGTTGCCGCATCAAAATGTGCCAGACAAGGCGCGGAACGCCGTTAAGGGTGGTTCCCTTCTCAAGTTTCGCAACGCAGTATGGTGCATTTTGAGGCGCAACCCGAAGGGCTGGGTCAGTTTTTATCCGCTGCGGCGTTAGTCGTCGTTCATTTGGAGTTACCAAACGTCTCTCCTCCTGCCTTGCCCCGAATAAAAACTGACACCAGCGCGGCCGTGAATGAAACGTCAACAGACCCTAATGCTAGCGAGGTTTTTCACTCAAAATCTGCGAAGGCGTGCGCCACACCAGTAACGCTCCAAGCAGAAACAGCCCAGAAGCAGCCCACATGGCAACAGGCAAGCTGGTACCATCGACAACACGCCCACCTATCATCGCGCCCAGGCCAATCGACATATTGAACGTAAAGGCCATCAGGGCGGTGGCGGCTTCCGTATTGGGGGCGGTGCGTAAAATCCAGGTTTGAATACTCACCGATACGCTACCGAATATCGCCCCCCATACCATCAGTAACATGATGCCACTGGTTGGCTGGACGCCCAGCAACGGGAAAGCGGCCACCACCAGTAACAAGATACTGGGGATGGCCAATACGTCGCGATAAGGGTGTCGCCCGGCAAAGATACCCGCCACGATATTACCCAGAATACCTGCCGCACCATAAAGCAATAACAAGCTGCCCACATGACGCTGAGCAATACCACTGATTTCCTGCAGGATCGGACTAATAAAGGTATATGCCGCAAAATGCCCCACGACCACAAACCCTGTGGTTAACACCGCAACCCGCACACCGCGATTACTGAACTGCTTTATTAGCACATCAAGACGGACAGCTTCACGCGGGGGTAGCGGAGGTAACCCGTACCATAGGGCAACAGCGGTTAGCAGGCTCAGCCCACCCAAGGCACCAAAGGCGACACGCCAGTGACTCATATCGCCCAATAGCGTACCCAGTGGCACCCCTAGCACCGAGGCCGCTGCAACGCCGCCAAAAATAACCGTCATCGCTTTAGGCACCTGAGCTTCCGGCACCAGACGTGGTGCAATACTGCCGGCAATGGCCCAGAAGCCGCCGATACTGATGCCTACCAGTACGCGGGCAGCGAGCAACAATCCAAAGTTGCTGGCCATCGCTGACAAGGCGCTACCAATGACCATCACTACCATCATCAGCGTTAACATCACGCGCCTATCCAGGCGACCTACCGCGACAGGCAACAATGGTGCTGAGAAGGCCGCCACAACACCAGGCACCGTCACCATCAACCCCGCCATTCCTGGTGTAACGTCCATCGATGATGCGACCTGAGACAACAGCCCGATGGGCAGCTCCGCCGCCGTTACCAGTAAAAAAATACCGGTCATCACGGCCACCACCGCCCACCAACGCGGCGTTTGCTCCTGCTCCATAGCTTTTTCTGCTCTTTTTAGAGGGGTTACGGGTTAAAGGATATCGAGGGTGCTGAGTGAGCGGGACTGTTATCGTGAAGCGACGTTAGCCACGACCACCAGGACCAGAATGAAAATCACTGCAAAAATCAAGGCGGTGATGATGTAAGGCACCGCGCTATGTTGATCATTGTCGCGCTCTAAATTGTCGCGTTTCTGAACCCCAAACATCGCCGCGAGCACACTGCCTACCACCTGACGAAAACTGGGTTTGCTCGGAGGAGTTGCTTTATTATCATTTTTCGACATTTCTATCTCCAAATTCCAAGTACATCAGCCAAAAACGCCGGACATCCCTTTCGCACCTTTTTTTAAAATGAAACCGCCCCCGCAGCGAGACGCTGAGGGGGCGGTGACTACGTTCATATCGCTAGTCAGTCAGCGACCTCTGCCTCTGTTTCAGCAGTAAACGCCGCTTTTTCTTCTTCGGTAATTTCCTTGATGGTGAGTTTGACGCGATTGCGGTTGTCGATATCAAGCACCTTGACGACGACATCATCACCTTCGTTGAGGAAATCACGAACGTTATTGACACGCTCTGGCACGATTTGCGAGATGTGAACCAGACCGTCAGTACCCGGCATGATATTGACGAAAGCGCCAAAGTCAGCGATCCGTACGACTTTACCCATGTACAGTTTGCCAATTTCCGCTTCCGCAGTAATTGCTAACACCGTATCAATGGCTTTCTTGGCCGCTGCTTTATCCTGAGCATAGATGCGAACATTGCCGTCATCATCCAGATCAATCGACGCGCCGGTGTCGTCGCAAATCTTGCGGATGGTCGCACCACCTTTGCCGATAACATCACGAATCTTGTCAGGAGCGATTTTAATCGTCGCCATGGAAGGTGCATTATCGGAAACGTCTGAACGGCTCTGACCGATGACATCGTTCATCTGACCAAGAATGCTCAGGCGGGCCTTGTTCGCCTGCTGCAGAGCCGTTTCCATGATTTCTTCGTTAATGCCTTCGATCTTGATGTCCATCTGCAGAGCGGTTACGCCCTCTTCAGAACCGGCCACTTTGAAATCCATATCGCCAAGATGATCTTCATCACCAAGGATATCGGTCAAAACGGCAAAGCCGTCCTCATCCTTGACCAGACCCATGGCAATACCGGCCACCGGCGCTTTAAGCGGTACACCGGCATCCATCAGTGCCAGTGAGGCACCACAGACGGAAGCCATGGAGCTGGAGCCGTTGGATTCGGTAATTTCTGATACCACACGAATGGTATAGGGGAAGGCATCTTCGCCAGGCAGCATGGCTTCAACACCACGACGCGCCAGACGGCCATGGCCTATCTCGCGGCGCTTGGGGCCACCCATGAATCCGGCTTCGCCGACACAGTAGGGAGGGAAGTTGTAGTGCAGCATGAAGCGGTCTTTGCGCTCGCCTTCCAGTGATTCGATCAGCTGGGAATCACGTAGCGTACCTAGTGTCGCAATCACAATCGCCTGGGTTTCGCCCCGCGTAAAGATAGCAGAACCGTGGGTTTTAGGCAGCGTACCGACACTGATATCCAACGGACGCACCGTATGGTTATCACGGCCATCAATACGCGCTTCACCTTTGATGACACGCGAGCGGACGACGCGTTTTTCAAGGCCTGCAAACGCACCTTTCACATCATCCTTGCTAAACTTATCGTTTGCGTCTTCACCTTCAGCAGCGGCCAACTGGGCAACCGCTTCATCTTTCAGGGCTGACAAGACATCCTGGCGCTGCATTTTATCGGTAATGCGGTAAGCATCGCCGACCTTGCCTTCAAAGGCATCAGCAATAGCGGTTTTCAGCGCGACATTTTCGGCGGCAGGCTGCCAATCCCAACGCGGCTTGCCCGCCTCAGCAACTAGCTCATTAATCGCCTGAATAGCGACCTGCATTTCCTGGTGACCGTATAGAACCGCCCCCAGCATTTCATCTTCAAGCAGTTCTTTCGCTTCAGATTCGACCATCAGCACGGCTTTTTCAGTACCCGCGACCACCATGTCCAACTCAGAGGTTGCCAGCTCTTCTACCGTCGGGTTGAGGAAATAGCCTTTTTCCTCATTAAAACCGACGCGTGCCGCACCAATCGGGCCATTAAAAGGCACCCCACAGATCGACAATGCGGCAGATGTGCCAATCAGGGCAGCGATATCCGGATCGTGGTTACGATCCGTAGACAATACGGTACAGATCACCTGGACTTCATTCATGAAGCCTTTGGGGAATAACGGACGGATAGGACGGTCGATCAGGCGCGACGTCAGGGTTTCCTTTTCCGTCGGGCGGCCTTCACGTTTAAAGAAGCCACCGGGAATCTTGCCTACCGCATAGGTTTTTTCCTGGTAAAACACCGCTAACGGAAAAAATGGCTGATTCGGATTCGCCTCTTTCTTGGCGACCACCGTACACAACACAACGGTGTCATCCATTGTGACCATAACAGCGCCAGTGGCCTGGCGAGCAATACGCCCTGTTTCGAGCGTGACGGTGCTACGACCGTATTGAAACGTTTTCTTTACCGGATTCACGGCGACTTCCTTTAACATTAAATATCTACTTGTCTTTTCTGGGGTCATTTTGACTCGCCACCATTCTAGGCGTTGACACGCCATAGGGCTACCACAAACCTGATATGGCTTATTTTGGCGCAGCAAAAAAAACGGGCAGCTCACAAGGAGCTGCCCGTTCCTATCACCATAGAAAAGCGGGATTTCGCGATGCGTGCGAAATACGCGTTTCTTAGCGACGCAGACCCAGACGCTGGATCAGCGACTGATAGCGTTCAAAATCTTTACGCTTGAGGTAGTCCAGCAGTTTACGGCGCTGGTTTACCATGCGAATCAGACCACGACGTGAGTGGTGGTCCTGCTTATTGGTTTTGAAGTGATCCTGCAGGCCGTTGATGTTGGTGCTCAACAGGGCTACCTGAACTTCAGGGGAACCTGTGTCGTTGTCACCGCGACCGTATTCGCTAACAATCTGGGCTTTTTGTTCAGCCGTTAATGCCATGTCTATCTCCAGTAAGCAATATGCCTAATGTGTGAATGGGTGAGACCACGCATATTTGCAGTCCCAGTCTTACGTTTACTGTCTTGCGTTGATCACCCCGGCTTACGCGGCGACCGTGCTCAAAAGCCGCTTGGGTGCCACTTCATGGTCACTTTTCACCACCCCCAGACCGATGAATACGGAGGCATGATACAACCGTACCAGCGTATCCGGCGTGAAGGCTTGCGCATCCAGCTGCGCTGACTGGCCATGGCTCAGGCGCCAATAGGCATCATCATCAACAGCTTGCGCAGGCAGATGATCCACCAGCACATCAACCGGCATGAGCTCGGATTCTCTGGCAGCTTGATCGTTCAGACGCTCAAGCGCATCGAGAGTCCACATACCCGTCGCGTCAAACGGGCCGGTTTTCGATCGTCGCAGCGCGCTGATATGCGCGCCGCAACCTAGCATGAGGCCAATGTCCTCAGCCAGTGTACGTATGTACGTCCCTTTACTGCAGCTTACTTCCAGCTCAAAAGCCGTATCGTCCAATGACAGCAGGCGCGCATCATACACGTTTATGCGCCTGGCTGCACGTTCCACGTGCTTGCCTTCACGAGCGAGCTCGTAAAGTTTTTTGCCCTGATGCTTGAGTGCTGAATACATCGGCGGTACCTGATCAATCTCACCGCGAAAGCGGGATAGCACCGTTTCAATATCCTGCGCCGTAAAACGCGGCACTTCACGTCGTTCCATGACCGCACCTTCGGCATCGCCGGTATCGGTGATAACGCCCAATTCAACCCGAGTGCGATACCCCTTGTCGGCTTCAAGCAAGTGCGCAGAAAACTTGGTCGCTTCGCCCAGGCAGATCGGCAAAAGGCCGGTGGCCATCGGGTCCAGCGTTCCCGTATGGCCGGCTTTCTGGGCATCAAACAGACGGCGCACCCGTTGCAGCGCATGGTTGCTGGACATGCCTTTAGGCTTATCCAGCAACAGCACGCCATCAACCAGCAAACCACGACGGCGACGCGCCATCAGCGCACATCCCTGTCATTGCCTGGCTCGCTGTTACCTGCCTCACTGGCATTCGCCTCACTGCTTGCCTCACTATCCAATTCATCATCTTGACGCTCGCGGTCACTGGCCACGGCCTCTTCGATCAATGAGGATAGGTGCTGCCCCCGCACCACACTTTCATCGTAATGAAAACGCAGCTCGGGCACATGACGTAACTTGATGCGTTTAGCAACCTGGCTTCTCAAAAAACCACCGGCACGCTTAAGCACCTGCAGGTTTTCCTTGATACGCTCAGGATCCTGTTCACCCAACAGAGTGACATAGATATCGGCGTAGCCCAGATCCCGGCTAACGGTCACACCGCTCACCGTCACCATGCCCAGACGCGGGTCTTTCACTTCACGCTGAATCAGTACCGCCAGCTCCTTCTGGAGCTGGTCGGCTACTCGGTCGGTACGCTTGAACTCGCGCATAGTACACTCCCGGCGAACTTAGAGGGTGCGTTCGACTTTAACCTGGTCAAAGACCTCGATCTTGTCGCCCACTTGAACATCGTTGTAGTTTTTCACCCCGATGCCGCACTCTACGCCATTACGTACTTCCTGCACGTCATCCTTGTAGCGACGCAGTGATTCAAGCTCGCCTTCGTAAATCACCACGTTCTCACGGAGTACGCGAATACGCTTGTTACGGAAGACACTGCCTTCAACCACCATACAACCTGCCACTGCACCAATCTTCGGCGCACGGAAGACGTCGCGGACTTCAGCCACACCAACGATTTCTTCTTTCCATTCAGGCGCAAGCTTACCGCTCATGGCCTGTTTGACTTCGTCAATCAGCTGGTAAATAACGCTGTAGTAGCGCAGGTCCAAGCCTTCACGTTCGATGATTTCGCGGGCTGCCGCATCCGCACGAACGTTAAAACCAACCACAATCGCCTCGGAGGCCAGCGCCAGGTTGGCATCGGTGCCGGTGATACCGCCAACACCGGAAGAAACCACTGCTACCTGAACTTCTTCAGTAGACAGCTCTTCCAAGGCGCCCTTGATCGCTTCCAGCGACCCCTGTACGTCGGCTTTCATGACGATGTTGACCTTGGCGATTTCGTCCTGGCCCATCTGGCTGAACATGTTCTCCAGCTTGGCCTTCTGCTGACGTGCCAGGCGTACTTCACGGTATTTTCCCTGACGGAAGTTAGCCACTTCACGGGCTTTTTTCTCATCCGCCACCGCCATGAACTCTTCACCCGCTTCCGGCGTGCCGTCGAGGCCCTGAATTTCAACCGGCTGGGAGGGGCCTGCGGTGTCTACCTGCTTGCCCAGTTCGTTGGTCAGTGCACGGACGCGGCCGTAATGCAGGCCGGCCAGCACGATATCCCCTTTTTTCAGGGTACCGTTCTGTACCAGTACAGTTGCCACCGGACCGCGGCCTTTATCCAGGCGCGACTCGACCACAACCCCTTTACCCGGCGCTTCAGGCACGGCTTTCAGCTCCAGCACTTCAGATACCAGCTGGATGGCTTCCAGCAGTTCTTCAATACCTTCACCAGTGTGAGCCGACACATGCACAAACTGCGTGTCGCCGCCCCACTCTTCAGAGATAACGCCGTGCTGAGACAGTTCGTTTTTAATACGATCAAGATCAATGCCGTCTTTATCGATCTTGTTTACCGCCACAACCATAGGCACTTCAGCTGCTTTGGAGTGCTCAATCGCTTCAACGGTCTGCGGCATGACACCGTCGTCTGCCGCAACGACCAGAATAACCACGTCCGTTGCCTTGGCACCGCGAGCACGCATGGCCGTAAATGCCGCGTGACCGGGCGTATCCAGGAAGGTAACACCACCGTGGTTATCTTCCACGTGATAGGCACCGATGTGCTGGGTGATACCGCCCGCTTCGCCAGTAGCGACTTTGGCGCGACGGATATAATCCAGCAGCGATGTTTTACCATGGTCGACGTGGCCCATGACGGTCACGACGGGCGAACGGGTAATTTCCTCACCTTCGTAAGAAATGCTATCCAGCATTTCCGTTTCCAGAGCGTCATCTTTGACCAGACGCGCCTTGTGGCCCATTTCTTCCACAACGATGGCCGCAGTATCCTGGTCGATCGTCTGGTTGATGGTCACGGCTGCGCCCATGTTGAACATGGCCTTGATCACTTCATTGGCCTTGATCGACATCTTGTCGGCCAGCTCCGCCACACTGATTGACTCAGGAATGGAGACTTCGCGAACAATCGGCTGCGTTGGCTTCTGGAAGGCATGCTTACCATTACCGCTCTGATTACCGCTACTACGACGACCACCGCGACGCTCAGACCGCTTGGCCTTCTTCGCACCACCGCCACGCTTACGCTCTTCGCGATCGCTGCGATCATCTTCCTGATCGTGGCGGCCTTTCTTCTTGGCAGCGGCCTTTTTCGGAGGCGCGGTACGACGATCGGCACGACCTTCCTTAGGCGGTGCCGGCGGCATTTCTTCTGAAGCAGGCTCGCTGGTTCCAAGCTCAGGAACAGAAATATTTAGCTCGGTCGGGACGTCAGCCTGTTTGGCTTTCGATTCGGCAGCTTTCGATTCTGCGGCCTTTGCTTCCTGCTCACGTGCCTTTTTGCTTTCAGCTTCAGCTGCCTTACGTTTCTCTTCGGCGGCCTGACGCTCCTGCATATCGCGTGCGTCCTGAACCTTGCGCTCAGCTTCCGCTTCAGCCATATCACCGACCAGCTGACGAGGACCGCTATGCTTAGGTTCAGGCGCTTTCGGCTTGTCGTCCTCAGCACGCTTAACGTAGGTTTTTTTCTTGCGAACCTGTACTTCAATAGTCTTACCGCGATCGCCTGTCTTGATCTTGCTACGCGTTTTACGCGTCAGGGTGATGCGGTTCTTGCTCGCGTCATTGTCGCCGCCATGGCTTTTCTTCAAATAGCTTAATAACGTCTGCTTATCCTCTTCGGAAACCACATCGTTATCAGCGCTATGAGATAGCCCGGCTTCTTTCATCTGCTCTAACAAGCGGGGCACTTCACGGCCCACTTTCGCTGCAAAATCTTTTACTGTCATATCTGACATAGTGACCCTCCTCAGCCCGTGTCCTGTTTACTGTGTGTTCGAATCAGATGCGGCATCGTCTTCGAACCAGGGCGCACGGGCAGTCATGATCAGTGCCGCTGCGCGCGCTTCGTCCAATTCCTCGATATCGATCAGATCATCGACAGACTGCTCAGCGAGATCTTCCATGGTGACAATGCCACGGCTGGCCAGAATAAAGGCCAGATGGCGCTCCATACCTTCCATCTCAAGCAAATCATCTGCCGGCTGAGCACCGTCGAGAGCTTCTTCCGAGGCAATGGCCATCGTCAGCAGCTCGTCTTTTGCTCTTGCACGCAACGCTTCAACCAACGCTTCATCGAATTCTTCGATTTCAAGCATTTCATCAAGCGGCACGTAGGCAACTTCTTCCAGGGTGGTAAATCCTTCTTCTACCAACAGGCGGGCAACGTCTTCATCCACTTCAAGGTGCTGGATAAAGGTGTCTACCAGACTATCGATTTCCTGCTCACGTTTTTCGTCAGCTTCGGACTCGGTCATGACGTTGATACGCCAGCCCGTCAGCTCTGACGCAAGACGCACGTTCTGGCCACTCCGGCCAATCGCTTGAGCCAGGTTGTCTGCCGCAACCGCCACATCCATGGCGTGGGCATCTTCATCAACCAGAATCGACGCCACATCGGCAGGTGCCATGGCATTGATGACCAGTTGAGCGGGATTGTCATCCCACAGAACGATATCCACCCGCTCGTTCTGAAGCTCGGAAGACACCGCCTGAACACGCGAACCACGCATCCCTACACAAGCGCCTACCGGATCGATACGGCGATCATTGGTTTTTACCGCAATCTTGGCGCGTGAACCGGGATCACGGGCAGCCCCTTTGATCTCGATCAGCTGCTCGGCAATTTCCGGCACTTCGATCTTGAACAGCTCGGTAATTAACTCAGGGCAGGTACGCGACAGTAACAGCTGGGCACCACGGGCATCAGCGTCAACCTTTACCAGCAATGCTCTCACCCGTTCATTCATGCGGTAACGCTCGCCATGAATCATTTCATTGCGCGGCAGAAATGCTTCGGCGTTATCGCCCAGATCAATAATCAGGCCATCGCGGGTGGTTTTCTTGACAATACCCGCCACCAGTTCGCCTTCACGGTCTGCGTACTGGCGAACCACTTCCGCCCGCTCAGCTTCGCGTACTTTCTGGACGATGACCTGCTTGGCTGTTTGTGCCGCAATACGACCAAATTCAGCATTTTCAATCTGCTTTTCAACCACATCGCCCAGTTGCAAAGGCGGATCGCGCTGTTCAGCAATGCTTTCCTTGATTTCGTAATCCGGGGTTTCGAATTCGTCATCCTCGACCACTGTCCAGTATCGGAACGTCAGGTAATCACCGGTGCGACGATCAATGTGGACACGAACGTTCGCTTCTTCCCTGTCGAATCGCTTGCGTGACGCGCTGGCCAAGGCGGCTTCCACCGCTTCAAAGATGACATCACGGGGGACGCCTTTCTCGTTGGAGATCGCGTCAACGACCATTAAAATTTCTTTACTCATGCGCTTGCCTCGCCAGAAAACCTGTCCTTATGTGCAAAAGTCCGGCACTCCGCCGGTCGCGTCACCCGATCAATCACCGAACTGAGGAACAATGGTTGCCTGATCAATACTTTCGATCGGGAAGCAGAATTCTTCTCCATCCATATGCAGCAGCACTTCATCCTCTTCAACGCCCGCAATAAGGCCGCTGAACTTGCGCCGCCCATCAAAAGGTATCCGCAGTTTAATCGCCACGTGATGGCCAATAAAACGGGTAAAATGATCAAGCGTATAGAGAGGACGTGCCATTCCCGGAGAAGATACTTCCAGGCGATACTCGCCAGGAATCGGATCTTCCACGTCCAGAACAGCACTGACTTGGCGGCTGATATCGGCACAGTCGTCGACGCTGACGCCACTTTCGCGCTCAATGTAAATGACCAACCGCGATTGCTTGCCCTGGGATAGATGGTCAATACCCCACAGTTCAAAACCCATCGCAGTGACAACAGGCTCAACTAGCGCGTGAAGCGCCGCATGTTTTGTGGCCACAGACAAAGCTCCTATAGCCGTTGCATCAGGCACCTGGCCAGGAGTCGAAAGAAAAGCTAGGTGGCTGATTGGCGTTACCCGGAAACGTGCCACCACTTATGTGGAAGGCATCAGTTAGTGAGATTTTTACTCGTATCAAACGCTGTAAAATCAAACGTTCTGCTAACAAAAAGCCCCTTCACAGGAAGGGGCTTTTTTAAGAAACCTGTAGTACCATCAAGTGTCACATTCGATAATATTAGTCAGCACAATATTTCACGAAATTGTTTTACATCACTTGAAATGGTAGCGGGGACCGGATTTGAACCGATGACCTTCGGGTTATGAGCCCGACGAGCTACCAGACTGCTCCACCCCGCATCAATCTAGGTGGACGATAATAGACGCTTTGAACAACTTCGTCAAGGCCTATTTTTTTCGTCCCAGGTGCCAATCCTGCTTCAACAGGTTACAAATCATCTTATTTGTTAACCTGTCAATTGGTGCCGAAGGCGGGACTTGAACCCGCACGACCATACGGTCACTACCCCCTCAAGATAGCGTGTCTACCAATTCCACCACTTCGGCATCAGGGGAGGCCATCAAAAAACGGTGCGTTACTCTGCACCACTCTCCTCTAGCACTGGCGCAGTATTATCCACACTTGTGGAGGTGTCGTCAAGCGAAGGAGTGTCATTACGTTGCTGGATCAACTGAGCATCAGGAATTCCCATTTCAGGTGCCTGACCTGCCTGAGTCGCGAAGTACGCCAGCGTCAGTGACGTTGCAAAAAAACCTGCCGCCAGAATGCCGGTAAAACGGGCCAGAAAATTACCGCTACCACGTGACCCAAACACCGTCTGGGAAGCCCCGCCACCAAACGATGCCCCCGCCTCTGCGCCTTTCCCCTGCTGCAGCAGGATCAGCACGACAAGAGCGATCGCGATAACGACATGAACCATCAAAATTGCCACTTGAACTTGCATAAGTTTATCCTGCTGACTGACAAATAGCGTAAAAGTCGTCGACCTTGAGCGAAGCACCACCCACCAGGCCGCCGTCGATGTCTGGCTGAGCTAAAAGCTCAGCCGCATTATTGGCATTCATACTGCCACCGTAAAGCAAACGCAACTGCGCCGCTAACTGGGTATCAAAGCCTGCCTGATAGGCACGAATCTTACCCATGACGTCCTGAGCCTGTTCCGGCGACGCGGTGCGCCCCGTACCGATCGCCCAGACAGGCTCGTAAGCAATCACGACCTGTTGGCGTTGAGCGGGCTCAAGACGCGCCATCACGTGCCCTACCTGGCGCAGCACAACATTCATGGTGTCACCACGGTCGCGCTCTTCAAGTGTTTCACCCACGCACAGCACCGGTACCAGCCCGACACTTAATGCTGCGAGGGTACGATCATAAACGTGGTCGTCGGTTTCACGGTAGAGCTGCCGACGCTCGGAATGCCCGATCAAAACGTAGGTAACGCCGAACTCTTTAAGCATCTGACCACTGACTTCACCAGTATGGGCGCCAGAGTGCACAGGGTTGAGCGTTTGAGCACCCAATGTTAGCGGCGTGCCTTGAAATGCATGACGCGCCGCATCCAGGTAAGGAAAAGGCGGTATAACCGTAATATCAAGCGCTTCAGGCAGGTCCGCCTGAGTGAAGCGCTCGCCAAACTGACGAATCAGCTCAGCGGAGCCGTTCATTTTCCAGTTACCGGCAATCAAAGGCGTTCGCATCGAATTCCCTCACTTAAAGTGGTGCGAAATGGTATAGGAGCTGTGGCGGCAAAACAACCGCTGTCAATCTATCGCAATGACTTTGTCTACTTAAGACGTGGCCAGCGTCGACAAGCTCTAACCCACTATCGTGTGTTTAACAGCGCCGTTTTCACGTTATTTCTAGCGGTGACTGCTGCCTTCCTGCAGCACTGCCCAAGTCATATTGACGGCATCCACGCTGGCAGCCACATCATGAACGCGCAGAATTTTCGCGCCACGCTCCACCGCCAGAGCCGTTAGCGCCAGGCCACCAGGCAAACGCTCTTCTACCGGCCGCCCTAGCACTTTGCCTATCATGCTTTTACGTGAGGTTCCCACCAACAACGGACACCCGAGCGACTGTAAACGCTCCATATACTTGAGCAGGCGTAAATTATGCTCGACCGTTTTGCCAAAACCAAACCCAGGGTCAAGCAACAAACGGCTCTGGCGCAACCCCGCCGCTTCACAAACCTCAATACGACGGGCCAGATATTCGGCGACCTCATCTTCAATGGGACGCTCATAGTGAGGCGACTGCTGCATGGTCTGCGGCTCCCCCTGACGATGCATCAAGCACACCGGCAAGGCACTGGCAGCGGCGGCAGACAAAGCGCCTTCAAGTTCCAGCGCACGCACATCATTGATCATGCCAGCCCCCAGCGCTGTCACTTCACGCATCACACTGGCACGACTGGTATCCACGGACACCAGCGCATCCAGATTCCGCACCAGCGCCTCCACCACAGGCGCCACTCGATCAAGCTCTTCCTGCTCGGAAACAGGGGCGGCTCCGGGGCGCGTGGATTCTCCGCCCACATCAATAATAGAAGCACCTTCAGCCAGCATTTGCTCAGCATGCTGCAAAGCTGCATCCCAGCCGACATGCTGACCACCATCGGAAAAGGAATCGGGCGTGACGTTAAGAATCCCCATCACATGCGGAAAAGACAGATCCAGCAGATGGCGACCGCAGCGTAAACGATCAACCTCAGCGGGAATATTACTCTCAATCGATGAAGCGTTTGAAGTCATGCAGCAGCCTGATTTAGTAAATATTGAAACAGCCAATCAAGGCATAGTATCTCAAGGCATGGTATCTCAAGGCATAGTATCTCAAGGCGTAGTATCAAAAAAGGCGCCCCACATCGGGGGCGCCTTCTTTCGTCAGCCGGAAGCTCAGGGTCCGGCAGGGCCGCCCAGCGGATCAGAAGGACGCCGACGCGGCTCGTCCTCATCGTCTTCACCGCTGCCCTCGTCACCTTTGACGTCGCCGCCACCACTGTTTCCACCATCACCACTGTCACCAGCCGTATTGGAAGCATCTTCCTGTGATTTTCCAGTCGGGCTTTCCTCCATCGCCGGCGAACCACCGCCAGAGGAATCCCCTTCATTCCAATCTTCAGGGGGTTTCGGCGTACGACCTGCCATAATATCTTTAAGCTGGCTGGCATCGATAGTTTCATATTTCATCAATGCATCGGCCATAGCGTCCAGCTTGTCGCGATTATCTTCGAGAATCTGCTGCGCCTGCTTATAGCAGCCATCAATAATCTTGCGCACTTCTTTATCCAGACGCGTCGTGGTGTCGCCGGACTTCATTTTAGCGCCGCCCTGACTGGAACCGAGAAACTGATGCGATTCGTCCTCGTCATACAGGATAGGCCCCATTTCATCCGACAGCCCCCACTTGGCTACCATATTGTGGGCAAGCTCAGTTGCACGCTTGATATCGTTGGATGCACCGGTAGTAACCCCATTAGGGCCAAGTGTCATTTCCTCGGCAATACGGCCGCCAAACAGAGAACATATCTGACTGAGAATCTGTTGGCGCGACAGACTATAGCGATCTTCCTCAGGCAGGAACATCGTCACACCAAGGGCGCGCCCACGAGGAATAATGGTTACCTTGTAAACAGGGTCATGCTCAGGCATCACCAGACCGATAATCGCATGCCCTGATTCATGATAAGCCGTGTTCAGCTTTTCCTTGTTGGTCATGACCATGGATTTGCGCTCTGCGCCCATCATGATCTTATCCTTGGCCTGATCAAGCTCTTCCATACTGACCAGACGCTTGTTGCCACGCGCTGCAAACAGTGCAGCCTCATTGACCAGGTTCGCAAGGTCAGCACCAGAGAAGCCAGGCGTGCCGCGCGCAATCAGCTGCGGTTTGACATCTTCAGCCAGCGGCACTTTGCGAAGGTGCACTCCCAGAATATGTTCGCGACCGCGAATGTCCGGCAGACCAACGGTTACCTGGCGGTCGAAGCGGCCTGGGCGCATTAAGGCTGGGTCAAGCACGTCAGGACGGTTGGTTGCCGCAATGACGATAATGCCTTCGTTAGCCTCAAAGCCATCCATTTCCACCAGCAACTGGTTAAGCGTCTGCTCACGCTCATCATTACCGCCGCCCATGCCAGCACCGCGCGAACGGCCTACCGCATCGATTTCATCGATAAAGATAATGCACGGCGCCTGCTTTTTGGCCTGCTCAAACATGTCACGTACACGGGAAGCACCAACACCGACGAACATTTCGACGAAGTCTGAACCCGAGATAGAGAAGAACGGTACCTTAGCTTCACCGGCGATGGACTTGGCCAGCAGTGTTTTACCCGTCCCTGGCGGCCCTACCATCAACACGCCACGGGGAATGGTGCCGCCCAGGCGCTGAAACTTGGTAGGATCACGTAAGAAATCCACCAGCTCTTCGACTTCTTCCTTCGCCTCATCACAGCCTGCGACATCAGCAAAGGTCGTCTTGATCTGATCCTGGGATAACAACTTGGCTTTTGACTTACCAAAGCTCATCGGGCCGCCTTTACCACCACCGGCACCGCCCTGCATCTGACGCATGAAGAACATGAAAATAGCCAGAATCAGCAGAATCGGGAAACTGGCGATCAGCAGGCGTGTCCAGATACTTTGCTGTTCAGGCGCTTTACCGACAACCGTTACATCGTTGACCAGCAGATCGTCCATTAGCTTGGGATCTTCTGCTGCCGGACGAATTGTCTGAAAGCTTGAGCCGTCGGTTCGCTCACCATTGATGGTATAACCATCGATAGTGACGCTGCGGACCTGCTGATTTTGCACCTGCTCCACGAACTGCGAATAGTTCATGGTCTGCGGTGCCGTTTCGGTGCTGAAATTGTTGAACACCGTCAGCAGCACGGCTGCGATGACCAACCACAGAATCAGGTTCTTTGCCATATCGTTCAAGGGGCTACCCTCATTACAAGAATCTTTCGGTTAACACTCGTTACTGAGACAATACACCAGCAGCGAGCGTTCAACCATTGCCAAAGCGGATACGCCTTGGGCCATATGCATCAAACTTGATCAAAACGCGTCATTTTACAAGACATACTTTGACACAACTTAGACACAGTGTGCGACAACGTTTCTATTAATTGTCACGATAGTCGAGCGCTATGATCATAACGCGCTGCTTTCTTTGACATCTTGACATTGACAGAGATATCCCAATACTCGTCAACCATCATTTCTTAAACCCTTCAGCCAACAGATAGACTTCTCTGGAGCGCGCCCGAGAGGCATCGGGCTTACGTGTCACCACGCGCTGAAAATCATTGCGCAGCGCTTTCAGAAAGTCATCGAAACCCTCTCCCTGAAATACTTTAGCCAGAAAACGGCCACCTGGAGATAGGGTATCACGAGCCAGCTCCAGTGCCAGCTCAACAAGGTACATCGCCTGAGGCTGATCAATTGCCGCCATACCACTCATATTGGGGGCCATATCCGACATCACAAGGTCAACGGGACGATTACCCAGCCGATCAAGGATCATATTCAGCACACTTTCCTCGGTAAAATCGCCTTGAACAAAGTCAACGCCAGCCAGCGCGTCCATTTCAAGAATATCCGAGGCAATAACGATACCGCCACCTCCAACACGATCAGCGGCCACCTGGCTCCATCCTCCAGGCGCAGCACCCAGATCAATAACGGTCATCCCTGAGCGAAACAGTTTATCCTTTTCATCCATCGCCAGCAGCTTATAGCTGGCACGGGAACGATAACCGTCCTGCCAGCTTTGCTTGACGTAGGGGTCATCGAAATGCTCTTTCATCCAGCTAGCGCTGGACTTGCTCGACTGCTGCTTGCGATCTTTGGGCTTTTGCTGCATAAAAAAATCTGATGATAGAAGTCAGGATAGGTGCTTTCACCTTGCGGCATTTCACCGTAAGATGGAGCGTTAAGCGCAAACTGGGATACCGCACGATACCATGAGCTTGTCACAGGCACAAAAGAAAGCATTCCGCAGCATTGGCCATCACCTTAATCCGGTGGTGACCGTCTCTGAAAATGGCATTTCAGACAACTTGCTGGCCGAACTCGACCGCGCACTGCGCGACCATGAACTCATCAAGGTTAAGCTTGCGATTCCCGAACGTGAGGATCGCACTGACGTACTGGAAAGCATGCTGGGAGCACTGACCGGGAATGCTCAGGCTGAGCTGGTACAGACCATCGGCAAGATGGCGTTACTCTATCGCCGCAATCCGCAGGTCAACCCCAAGCTTTCCAACATCAGTCGCTTTGAAAACCATCATGGTCGGTTTTAACACCATCATGGTTTTCTGACATAGGCCACAAAAAACGCCCCATGACTGCTAATAGCCATGGGGCGTTTTTATATGACTATCAAAGGTGTTCGACGCCTTCTATTTCATACTCAACATCACCACCTGGGGTTTTGACCACCACGACATCCCCCTCTTCCTTTCCGATCAGGGCACGGGCGATAGGTGACGTCACAGAAATACGCCCCTGTTTAATATTGGCTTCGTCCTCACCCACGATGCGGTAGGTGACTCCCTCATCAGTGTCCAGATTGAGTAGTTCGACGGTCACACCGAAAATCACCTTGCCGGTTTTCGGCAGCTTGGTGACATCGATCACCTGGGCGCTGGAGAGTTTGCTCTCGATTTCCTGAATACGCCCTTCGATGAACCCTTGCTGTTCACGCGCCGCGTGATACTCAGCGTTCTCCTTAAGGTCACCGTGCTCACGCGCCTCGGCGATGGCAGCAATCACTTTAGGACGCGCCTCACCTTTTAAGTGATTGAGCTCTTCACGAAGGTTTTTTTCTCCCACAACCGTCATCGGGACCTTATTCATTGACTTGCTCCTGCGTGCAATTCCTGAAGACGCCGCACCGTAATCTCCCTACCGTACTCAAGCGCCATACAGACCGCATTAGCACCTGCCAAGGTGGTGGCATAAGGCACCTTGCGTGACAACGCTGTACGACGAATGACCGAGGAGTCGTTAATCGCTTGACGACCCTCGGTAGTATTGACGATGTAGGCTATCTCGTCGTTCTTAAGCAGATCGACGATATGCGGACGGCCTTCATAGACCTTGTTGACATGCGTAACACAAAGCCCGGCTGCCTCAAGCGCTGCAGCAGTGCCTTGCGTTGCACATAATGAAAAACCTAATGTTAGCAGAGAACGCGCCACTTCGATAATACCTTCCTTGTCTGGCTCGCGCACAGAAAGGAAGGCTTTGCGGTCGCCCTCCAGCGCCGGAATCGCTTCCCCAGCGCCCAGCTGTGCCTTGAAGAAGGCTTCTGCAAAGGTATCGCCTGACCCCATGACTTCGCCAGTAGACTTCATTTCAGGCGACAGAATCGGATCAACGCCCTGGAACTTGTTGAACGGGAAGACGGCTTCTTTCACGCTATAGAAATGCGGGATAATCTCACGCTCAAAGCCTTGCTCAGCCAGCGTCGTTCCTGCCATGCAGCGAGCGGCAATCTGTGCCAGCGAGGTGCCAATGCATTTGGACACAAAGGGTACGGTACGCGAAGCACGGGGATTGACCTCGATGACATAGATCTCGCCATCCTGCCACGCCAGCTGCACATTCATCAGGCCTTTCACGCCAAGCTCAACGGCCATTTTCTTGACCTGCTCGCGCATTTCATCCTGCACATCGGCAGGCAGTGAGTAAGGCGGTAGCGAACAGGCGGAATCACCTGAGTGCACACCTGCCTGCTCGACGTGCTGCATGATGCCGCCAATCACCACCTGCTGACCGTCAGAGACAGCATCGATATCGATCTCGATCGCCGCACTCAAGAAATGGTCAAGCAAGACGGGGGAATCGTTGGAGACCTTCACTGCATGGGTCATGTAGTTTTCAAGCTCGGAGGCATCGTAAACGATTTCCATCGCTCGCCCACCCAATACGTAGCTTGGGCGCACCACCAAGGGGTAGCCAATGGCCTCCGCCTTGGAAAACGCTTCTTCAAAGCTGCGGGCGGTCGCGTTGGGCGGCTGTTTCAGGCCCAACTTGTCGATCATTATCTGGAAGCGTTCACGGTCTTCGGCGCGATCAATAGCATCCGGCGTGGTACCGATAATCGGCACGCCTGCCGCTTCCAGCTCACGGGCAAGCTTCAACGGCGTTTGACCACCGAACTGCACAATGACGCCGACCGGCTTCTCTTTGTCAGCGATTTCCAGCACATCTTCCAGCGTAACCGGCTCGAAATAGAGACGATCCGAAGTGTCATAGTCGGTAGAAACCGTTTCCGGGTTGCAGTTGACCATGATGGTTTCATAGCCGTCATCGCGCATGGCGAAAGCCGCATGAACACAGCAGTAGTCAAACTCAATCCCCTGACCAATACGGTTGGGGCCACCGCCAAGTACCATAATTTTCTGACGATCCGACACCTGTGCTTCGCACTCCTCTTCGTAGGTGGAGTACATATAAGCGGTGTCAGAAGCAAATTCCGCGGCACAGGTGTCGACACGTTTATAAACCGGACGAATACCCGCGGCCTGGCGGGTTTTGCGGAACTCTTTTTCCGAAACGCCCAGCAGCTTGGCCAGACGCGCATCGCCGAAGCCTTTACGTTTAAGCTGGTAAAGCTCACGGGCAGTGAAGTCACCCAGGGAACGTTTGGCGACGGCATTTTCAGTAAGCACCAGATCTTCCAGCTGCACCAGGAACCAAGGGTCGATATTGGTGAGCGCAAACACCTCATCGACACTCATTCCAGCGCGCATGGCATCGGCTATATAGAAGATACGCTCGGCACCGGCGGCCTGGAGTTCACCCTGAATGATCGCCATGTTGTCTGGCGTGAAATCAGTGATGATCGGGTCGAGGCCATCGTTGCCGGTTTCCATGCCGCGCAGGGCTTTCTGCATGGATTCCTGGAAGGTACGGCCAATCGCCATGACTTCGCCCACTGACTTCATCTGAGTGGTCAGGCGGTCATTTGCCTGCGGAAACTTCTCGAAGGTAAAACGCGGAATCTTGGTGACGACATAATCAATTGACGGCTCAAACGACGCAGGCGTGCGGCCACCGGTAATATCGTTTTGCAGCTCATCCAGGGTGTAGCCCACCGCCAGCTTCGCGGCGATTTTGGCAATCGGGAAACCCGTGGCCTTGGAGGCCAGCGCCGACGAGCGCGATACACGCGGGTTCATCTCGATAACCACCAGACGGCCGGTTTCCGGGTCCATACCAAATTGCACGTTGGAGCCGCCGGTTTCCACACCAATCTCGCGCAGTACCGCGAGGCTGGCATCACGCATGATCTGGTACTCTTTATCGGTCAGCGTTTGCGCTGGCGCGACGGTAATCGAGTCACCGGTGTGAACGCCCATAGGGTCGAAGTTTTCAATCGCACAGACGATGATGCAGTTGTCGTTCTTGTCCCGCACGACTTCCATTTCGTACTCTTTCCAACCCAGCAGCGATTCATCAATCAGCAGCTCGTGGTTGTTGGAAAGCTCGAAACCGCGGGTACAGATTTCTTCGAACTCTTCCTTGTTGTACGCCACACCGCCGCCGGAGCCGCCCATGGTGTAAGAAGGACGAATAATGGTCGGAAAGCCTAGCTCCGCCTGAGTTTCCCAGGCTTCCTCCATAGTGTGCGCGACTTTCGCTTTCGGGCACTCCAAACCAATACGTTTCATGGCCTGATCGAACAGGTCGCGATCCTCCGCCATGTTAATCGCATCGGCGTTGGCACCGATCATTTCGACGCCGTACTTGTCCAGTACACCGTATTTTTCCAGATTCAGCGCGCAGTTCAGGGCTGTCTGGCCACCCATGGTGGGCAGAATGGCGTCGGGGCGCTCGGCCTCAATAATCTTTTCGACCGCCTGCCAGGTAATCGGCTCGATGTAGGTCGCATCAGCCATGGCCGGGTCGGTCATGATAGTGGCCGGGTTGGAGTTAACCAGAATAACCCGGAACCCTTCTTCACGCAGCGCTTTACACGCTTGGGCGCCGGAGTAGTCAAATTCGCAGGCCTGGCCGATGACAATCGGGCCAGCGCCAATGATAAGAATGCTGTTGATATCGGTACGCTTAGGCATAACGGTTCCCGCAAAATAGGTGACGATGAGCGACAAAAAACGGCGTTACATGACGGTAATAATGGGCGGCGTTAGCGACGCGCCTGCATCATGGCAATAAAGCGATCAAACAGCGGTGCCACATCGCGCGGACCGGGGCTGGCCTCCGGGTGACCCTGGAAGCTGAACGCCGGGCGGTCAGTACGCTCAATCCCTTGCAGCGTGCCATCAAACAGCGAACGATGCGTGGCGCGCACGTTGTCCGGCAGGCTCGCTTCATCGGCAGCAAAGCCGTGGTTCTGGCTGGTGATCATTACCGTGCCGGTGTCTAGATCCTGAACCGGGTGGTTGGCACCGTGGTGGCCATGGCTCATCTTGACGGTTTTGGCACCTGAGGCCAGCGCCAGCAACTGGTGACCCAGACAGATACCAAAGACTGGCGTATTGCTTTCCAGCACGTCCTGAATCGCCTTGATGGCGTAGTCACAAGGTTCCGGGTCGCCTGGGCCGTTAGCCAGAAAGACACCGTCCGGTTGCATGGCCAGTACATCAGCCGCCGGCGTTTGCGCTGGCACTACCGTCAATCGGCAGCCCCGCGCGGCCAGCATGCGCAGGATGTTAAATTTCACACCGAAATCGTAAGCCACCACGTGGTAAGAACCTTCGCCCTTTCCGTCAGGACCCGCGGTATCCGCATACCCTTCGCCCAGCGTCCACTCGCCTTGTGTCCATTCGTAAGCCTCTTTGCACGAGACCTCTTTGGCCAGATCCATGCCCTTCAGCCCAGGAAATGCCTTCGCTGCCGCCAGCGCCCGCTCAACGGCATCGTCGCCCTCTGCCTCTTCTCCTGCCAGAATCGCACCGTTCTGCGCGCCTTTGTCACGCAGAATGCGAGTTAAGCGACGCGTATCGATTTCGGCAATACCCAGCACATTCTGGCTTTTCAGGTAGTCAGAAAGGGTCTGCTCAGAGCGGAAGCTGCTTGCCATCAGCGGCAGATCGCGAATTACCAGCCCCGCCGCCGCAATGGAAGCTGACTCCACGTCTTCAGCGTTAATGCCGGTATTGCCAATATGAGGGTAGGTCAGCGTGACGATCTGGCGGGTGTAAGAAGGGTCGGTGAGAATTTCCTGGTAGCCGGTCATGGCCGTATTGAACACCACCTCGCCACTGGTTTTTCCTTCGGCACCGATGGCCGTCCCGTGGAAGACGCTCCCATCTTCAAGGGCTAATATTGCGGGTTTGCTCAATGCGGGGTTATTCAAGACAAGTCCTCCCATGCTGGTAGGCGCCGCAAGGCGCAGGCTCGGCAATCTGATAATGGTCTCTCTGGGCAACCATCAGGTCGTAAAAAAGCGGGACGAAGCCGATTAAAAATCGGTCTCATCCCGCTTGTTGTTCGTCACTCATGTGCTTCATGTTGCTGGCATCGCTGGATGTGGCCAACGCAACAAGCGCCGTTTTGCATGACACTTTGGCTGCCACGGGGGCAAAATTTTTTGAATATTACAGGATTCTAACGCCTACGGCCAGCCCTTATCACCGACTATCTTATCCTTACGGCTAATCCAGGCTTATTCAAACCCCAGCACATCCTGCATATCGTAGCGCCCATGGGGTTGTGACGAGACCCACCGCGCGGCACGCACCGCGCCTTTGGCAAAGGTCATGCGGCTGGAGGCTTTATGGGTAATTTCGATGCGCTCGCCTTCAGTGGCAAACATCACCGTGTGCTCACCCACGATATCGCCAGCCCGCACGGTGGCAAAACCGATCTCTTTATCGCTGCGCGGGCCGCACTGCCCTACCCGCTCAAACACGCCGTGCTCTTTTAGCGTACGACCGAGGCTTTCCGCGACCACTTCGCCCATTTTGATGGCGGTGCCGGAAGGCGCATCCACCTTATGACGATGATGAGCCTCAATCACTTCAATGTCATACCCTTCATCGCCTAGCGCCTTGGCCGCCGTTTCCAGCAGTTTCAGCGTCAGGTTCACGCCAACGCTCATGTTCGGTGCAAACACCATGGGCACGCGATCACGATAGCCATCCAGCTCGGCTAACTCGTCCTCACTCATACCGGTGGTACCGATCACCATGCGCTTACCATGCTCGGCACAGAACGCCAGATTCGCCAGCGTTACCTGGGGCGCCGTAAAGTCGATCAATACATCGAAGTCATCAACAATGGCAGCCAAGGAATCAACAGCGACCACACCGCGCTTACCAACGCCTGCCAGCTCACCAATGTCCGCCCCCGCCAGCGAGCTTCCCGGCTCAACGACCCCGCCTGCCAGCGAGGCATCTGCCTCTTGTTCAACCGCGTTGACTAGCGTGCGGCCCATACGGCCGGCCACGCCAACAATGGCAATTCGGGTCATGGAAACTCCTGTTATGTCCTTAAGGGGGAAATCAAAAAAGTAGTATACCAGAAAGCAAAACCCCCAATGACGCGAGCCATCGGGGGTGACAAAACCAGCCTGAAAACTTACGGCTTCATGTCTTCAAAGAACTTCTTCACGTTGTCGAAGAAGCCGGTTTTCTTCGGCGAGTGGCTGTGGCTGTTGCTGTCGTCAAAGCTTTTCTGCAGTTGACGGAGCAGATCCTTTTGCTCGTCATTGAGATTGACGGGCGTTTCCAGCACTACCTTGCACAGCAAATCACCAGGCGCACCGCCGCGAACTGGCTTAACGCCTTTACCCCGCAGGCGGAAGAGCTTGCCGGTTTGTGTTTCCGGCGGAATCTTCAGCTTGATGCGACCATCCAGGGTCGGCACTTCAAGCTCGCCGCCCAGCGACGCATCCACAAAGTTGATCGGCACATCGCATTGCAGATGCTTGCCATCACGCTGGAAGATATGGTGCGGTTTGATGGCAGCCTGAACGTACAGATCGCCAGGCGGCCCGCCGTTGATACCCGCTTCGCCTTCACCATTCAGGCGAATGCGATCACCGGTATCCACCCCCGCCGGAATCTTGACGGACAGCGTACGGGTTTCACGCACGCGACCTTCGCCATTACATTTGTGGCATGGCACTTTAATGTGCTGGCCACTGCCGTGACAGGTCGGGCAGGTCTGCTGAACGGCAAAGAACCCTTGTTGCATTCGTACCTGACCGTGGCCGTGGCAGGTCGGGCAGGTTTCCTTGCTGGAACCGGGTTCGGCACCGCCACCATCACAGCGGTCACATTCGATATGGCGCGGCACGCGAATATCAACTGTGGTGCCGGCTACAGCGCTTTCAAGGTCCAACTCAAGGTTGTAGCGCAGGTCGGAACCTCGTGCTGGCGCATTAGGCCCACGCCGACGACCACCGCCACCACCAAAAATATCGCCAAACACATCGCCGAAGATGTCGCTGAAATCTCCAGGGCCACCGCCACCAAAGCCGCCTCCGGCCTGGCCATCTACGCCAGCATGACCAAACTGGTCATAGGCACCACGTTTTTCGCCATCGGACAGCACTTCATAGGCTTCCGAGACTTCGCGGAATTTTTCTGCCGAGGTGGTATCGTCAGGGTTTCGATCGGGGTGATATTTCTGGGCCAGGCGGCGGTAGGCCTTTTTGATCTCTTTCTGATCGGCCCCTTTATCGACCCCCAGGACTTCATAGTAATCGCGCTTGGACATGGGTCCTACGCCTCCTGGTTAGCTACACATTCTGATTCGCTACGCGTTCATTCAAACGTTATAACCGGAAACAGCAACGCGGGAGTTGCCTCCCGCGTCACCACTTTCTTTAACAGAAAGAGGAAGTTTACTGCTTTTTCTGATCGTCGTTGACTTCTTCGTACTCGGCATCAACCACGTCTTCTTCCGGTTTGGCATTGGGGTCTTCAGCACCTTCACCTTCCGCTTGCTGAGCCGCTTCTGCCTGTTCGGCGTACATCTTCTGCGCTAGCTGACCAGAAGCTTCGGTCAGGGCATCCAGCTTCTTCTGGATGTTGTCCTTGTCATCCGTCTTCACGGCTTCTTCAAGCTCGGTGATGGCGGTCTCGATGGCCTGCTTCTCGTCGTCAGTTGCCTTATCACCGGCTTCTGACAGCGTTTTGCGGGTCGCGTGAATCATGCCATCTGACTGGTTGCGCAGCTGCACCAGCTCTTCGAACTTCTTATCTTCGTCCGCATGAGCTTCTGCATCGCGAACCATCTGTTCGATTTCATCATCGGTCAGACCGCTGGAAGCCTTGATGACAATCGATTGCTCTTTACCGGTGGCTTTGTCTTTCGCCGAAACGTTCAGGATACCGTTGGCATCCAGGTCGAAAGCCACTTCGATCTGCGGCACACCGCGCGGTGCCGGCGGAATATCGGCGAGGTCGAAGCGACCCAGCGATTTATTCTGCGACACTTGCTTGCGCTCCCCCTGAACAGCGTGAATGGTCACTGCTGTCTGGTTATCATCCGCTGTCGAGAAGGTTTGCGTCTTCTTCGTCGGGATGGTGGTGTTTTTCTCGATCAGGGGTGTCATGACACCACCCATGGTTTCGATACCCAGGGTCAGCGGCGTGACGTCCAGCAGCAGGACGTCTTTTACGTCACCGCCCAGCACACCACCCTGAATCGCAGCACCAACGGCAACGGCTTCATCCGGGTTAACGTCCTTGCGAGCTTCCTTACCGAAGAAGTCTGCCACTTTCTGCTGAACCTGCGGCATACGCGTCTGGCCACCGACCAGGATCACGTCATCCACTTCAGCAGCGGAGAGACCTGCGTCTTTCAAGGCCGTTTTGCACGGTTCCAGCGAACGCTGAACCAGGTCTTCTACCAGTGATTCCAGCTTGGCACGCGTCACTTTGACGTTCAGGTGCTTCGGCCCGGTGTTATCCGCCGTGATGTACGGCAGGTTAACGTCGGTCTGCTGAGCGCTGGACAGCTCGATCTTGGCTTTTTCTGCGGCTTCTTTCAGGCGCTGCATGGCCAAATTGTCGCCGGAAAGATCCATGCCACTATCTGCCTTGAACTGGTCAACCAGATAGTTGATCAGCGCCAGATCGAAATCTTCGCCGCCCAGGAAGGTGTCGCCGTTAGTGGCCAACACTTCAAACTGGGTTTCACCATCAACGTCTGCCACTTCGATAATGGAAATATCGAAAGTACCGCCACCCAGGTCGTATACAGCAATGGTTTTATCGCCGCGCGATTTATCCATGCCGTAAGCCAGTGCTGCTGCGGTCGGCTCGTTGATAATACGTTTTACTTCCAGACCCGCGATGCGGCCTGCATCTTTTGTGGCCTGACGCTGACTGTCATTAAAGTAAGCCGGTACGGTGATAACCGCATCGGTCACTTCTTCACCAAGATAGTCTTCGGCGGTTTTCTTCATCTTTTTCAGCACTTCCGCACTTACCTGCGGCGGTGCCATTTTTTTGCCTTTTACATCGACCCAGGCGTCGCCGTTATCGGCTTCGGTGATCTTGTAAGGCACCATCTTGATGTCTTTCTGAACGACGTCGTCTTTAAAACGACGGCCGATCAGACGCTTGATGGCGTACAGGGTGTTTTCCGGATTGGTCACCGCCTGGCGCTTGGCCGCCTGACCGACCAGCGTTTCGCCGTCGTCAGTGTAAGCGATGATGGACGGCGTGGTGCGGCCGCCTTCTGCGTTTTCAATAACCTTGGCGCTATCGCCGTCGAGCACTGCCACACAAGAGTTGGTGGTGCCCAGGTCAATACCAATAATGCGTCCCATAGTAAAAACCTCAAATTCGTGTTTGGAAACGGATGACAAAATGTCGTCTGAACAATGGCAGTTATTAGCGTTTTGCTAACTTCTGCGTGGTTGCTCTGTTATTTGGGGGCCTGTTGCAGCATTTCAAGGGTCTTTTATCCCTGTTATCCCGCTTTTTGGCTCACTACAACCATTGCCGGACGCACAAGGCGGCCGTTGAGCAGATAGCCCTTCTGCATCACATCCATCACAGTGTTGGGCTCCAACTCCGGGTTGGGAACCATCGTCATGGCTTCGTGTACTTGCGGGTCAAAGGGCTCACCATGAGGCTCAATCACTTCAACGCCGAACTTGTTCAACACATCGAGCTGCATTTTCAGCGTCATGGAAACACCTTCGCGATGCACCTCAGACGCTTCTTCCTGCATGGTTTCCAGCGCTTTTTCCAGGCTATCCACCACAGGAAGCAGTTCCTTGATGAATTTCTCCAGCGCGTACTTACGGGCTTTTTCGGCTTCCTGTTCGGCACGACGGCGTACGTTCTGTGCTTCAGCCGCTGCGCGTAGCGCCTGATCTTTGGCGTCGGCCAGACTTTGCTCCAGCTCTTCTACCTGCGCCGCCAGCACTTGAGCTTCCGGATTATCGTCGGCGGTGTCGATGGTATCGCCTTCGTCGTTAATCAGGTTTTCCAGCTCACCTTCGGCCAGGCGCTCTTCAGCTTCCTGCTCCGGCGCTTCGGATTCCTGCTCGTGGCGAGCCAATTCATCATCAAGTGGGGTTTGCGGTTCTTTCGCCATGGGGAACTCCTACAAAGCAAACATGGACTAATTTATCGGTTTGCTGGGTATATGGGGGCCATAGCGCTCAACTCAAGAGGGAAATTTGAAGAGATGGCATTGAAGCACATCATCAGCTACTGTATAAAACAACAATAATTGGATGTGTATCCAGTGATTCGTCACCGTTGATCTGCCTCAGCGCCAGGAGGAACCCATGCTGACCCAGTTAGCGATCCAGGACTTCGCCATTGTCGACCACCTTGAGCTGGAGCTCACTGGCGGCATGACCGCTATCACCGGTGAAACAGGTGCCGGCAAATCGATTCTGCTTGGGGCCTTGGGGTTGTGCCTGGGTGAACGGGCCGACGCAGGCAGTGTGCGTCACGGCTGTCAGCGTGCTGACCTCTCGGCGCGCTTTGACATTCATCACCTGCCGGCCGCACAAGCCTGGCTGGCTGAACGAGAGCTACCTGAGGATGAATGCCTGCTGCGCCGCGTTATCACGTCCAATGGTCGTTCCAAGGCATGGATTAACGGGCAACCGACGACGATTGCTGATCTTAAATCGCTGGGCGAACATCTGATTCAGATTCATGGCCAGCACGCTCATCAGGCCC
The DNA here is from genome assembly GCF_052983955.1 of Halomonas sp. LS-001. Lineage (NCBI taxonomy): Bacteria > Pseudomonadati > Pseudomonadota > Gammaproteobacteria > Oceanospirillales > Halomonadaceae > Halomonas > Halomonas sp. LS-001. The sequence continues at coordinate 480,589 of NZ_CM129816.1, read as the reverse complement.
TGCTGCGTGAAGAGACACATTTAGCGCTACTCGATGACTATGCGGGGTTAAATGCTGACGTTAGCCAGCTCACCGATACCTTCCGTGCCTGGCAACGCACTCGTCGGCGCTTGAAGGAACTGAGTGAAGCAGGCAGTGAAATAGAAGCCAAGCGTCAGCTGCTGCGTTATCAGGTTGAGGAGCTGGATCAACTGGCCCTTGAGGAAGATGAACTGCCGACTCTGGAAGAAGAACAGTTGCAGCTGGCCCACGCGGAGGAAATCCTGCGTGAAACCGAATTTGCTGCCGAGTGCTGCGCCAGCGATGAAGGCGGTGCGCTTTCTCTATTGCATCAGGCTCATCAACATTTAAGCGCACTGCCCGGCAGCGATAAAGGCGCCCTGGCCAACACGCTGAATATGCTTAATGAGGCCAGAATTCAGATTGAAGAAGCCTCCAGCGAACTGGCACGCCTTGCAGGGCACACGGAACTTGACCCTACCCGGCTGGCCTGGGTGGAAGATCGTCTGGGTGATATTCATCGCCTGGCGCGCAAGCATCACGTCACGCCGGAAGAGCTCCATGCGTTTCACCAGCAGCTAAGTGAATCACTCAGCCAGTTGGACACCAGCGATAACGACCTGGACGCGTTAAGTGAAAAAGCCAACACGCTGCGCGAACAATACCGCGAGCAGGCAAAAACCCTCAGCAAGGCGCGCCAGAAAGCCGCGACAAAACTTGGCAAGGAAGTTCAGCAGCAGCTGGCTTTTCTGGCCATGGGCAAGGCACATTTTGACGTGGCACTAGAGGCTCGTGAGACACCGGCCCCGGACGGCATTGACCGTGTTCAGTTTCTGATCAGCGCTAACCCTGGCCAGCCTGCCCGACCATTGGCCAAAGTGGCCTCCGGCGGCGAACTTTCAAGAATCAGTCTGGCCATCCAGGTGGTCGCCGCCAGGCACTCAACGATCCCCAGCCTGGTCTTTGATGAAGTGGATGTTGGTGTTTCTGGCGCCACAGCGGAAATCGTCGGCCAGCTGCTGCGTAAGCTGGGTAATGACGGCCAGGTAATGACCGTCACCCACTTACCCCAAGTGGCGGCCCAGGCACATCAGCACCTGCATATTGAAAAATGCGCCAAGCACAATACCACGCAGACCAATATGGCGCTTCTGGATGAGAGTGGTCGTATCAGTGAGCTGGCACGCATGCTCGGCGGCGTCAATCTTTCCGAGCAGACCCTGGCTCATGCGCGGGAAATGCTCAGCGCCAGCCAGCACCCGCCACACTAGATACCATCGTTCCTAACCGCCTAAAAAAACGCCCGAACCGTGATAACGATTCGGGCGCTTTCGTGGGTCAGCGCAAAAATGCACCACCTTTTTTTACTTTTACTCAACGCTTAAAGGGTAAGCACCTTGTCACCGCGGGCAATACCGGAAACCCCGGTGCGTGCTACTTCCAGAATACCGATGGGCGCCATCGCATGCAGGAAAGCATCCAGCTTGGCGGCATCTCCGGTAATCTGCACCGTGTAAAGGTTAGGCGTCACATCGACGACCTGGGCACGGAAGATATCGGCGGTACGCTTGACCTCATCACGTGCCGCCCCCAGGGCCTTCACCTTGACCAGCATCAGCTCGCGCTCGATATGGTTGCCTTCGGTGAGATCCACCAGTTTCACCACATCAATCAACTTGTTGAGGTGCTTGGTGATTTGCTCGATAACACGGTCATCACCAACCGTGGTTACCGTCAGACGCGACAACGATGGATCTTCCGTGGGAGCCACGTTAAGCGTTTCAATGTTGAAGTTACGCTGAGAAAACAGACCGACCACACGCGACAAAGCACCCGGTTCGTTTTCCATCAGAATCGAGATGATATGACGCATTAGGTACGCTCCGTTTTAGACAGTAACATGTCACGCATGGAACCCAGCGGAACCTGCATCGGATAGACGTGCTCATGAGGGTCTACCTTGACGTCCAGGAACACCAACTCATGCTTGTTGACAAAGGTCCGCTCCAGCGCTGCATCCAGTTCTTCGAGGGTATTCACCGTAATAGCGGTAAAGCCATACGCCTCAATCAACAGGTGGAAGTCCGGCAGTGACTCCATATAAGAATGCGCATGGCGAGATTTATAGTTCAAATCCTGCCACTGGCGTACCATCCCAAGCGATGCGTTATTGAGGTTAACGATTTTCACCCCAATACCGTACTGCTTACAGGTGGAAAGCTCCTGCATCATCATCTGGAAGCTGCCTTCACCGGTCACACATACAACGTCAGCATCCGGGAAGTTCTGCTTGATGCCCATGGCGGCCGGAAAACCAAACCCCATCGTGCCAAGACCACCGGAGGTGATCAGTCGATTGGGCTTTTCAAACTTGTAATACTGGGCCGCGAACATCTGATGCTGACCCACATCGGTGGTCACATAGGCTTCACCACGGGTCACACGGCACAGCGCCTCAACGACTTCCTGCGACTTCAATGCCTCCCCTGGCTTGGAAGGCTCATATAGCTTGCCTTCGCGCTCGGCGCGCCAGCCATCGATCTGTTGCCACCAGGCATTCAACGCCTCAGGGCTGGCAATGTCCTTACCTTGCACCAGGCTGATCATTTCATTGATCACACTGGATGCTGGTCCAACAATCGGTACATCCGCCCGTACGGTTTTGGACACGGAACTCGGGTCCACATCAACATGAATAATCTTGGCCGTTGGACAGAATTTCGACGTGTTGTTGGTCACCCGGTCATCAAAACGCGCCCCGATAGCAATGATCAGGTCAGCATGGTGCATGGCCATATTGGATTCATATGACCCGTGCATGCCAAGCCAACCCAGACATTGCCGATCGCCCTGCGGGTAAGCGCCAATGCCCATCAGGGTGGTGGTAATCGGGAAGCCGAGTTTTTTAACCAGATCGGTCAAGCCTTCGCTGGCCTTGCCAGTCACCACACCGCCGCCGGTATAGAATACCGGGCGCTTGGCTTTGAGCATTAACTCGACGGCTTTTTTGATCTGGCCGGTATGACCGCGCGTGACCGGGTTGTAAGAGCGCATCTTGACCTTTTTCGGGTAGACGTACTCATAACGCTCGGTAGGTGCTGTCATATCCTTGGGGATATCGACCACCACCGGCCCTGGGCGCCCTGTTGCTGCCAGATGGAAGGCTTTCTTCAATACGTCAGGAATTTCTGACGGGTGCCGAATCGCGAAACTGTGCTTCACGATCGGGCGGGTCACACCGATGATATCGGTTTCCTGGAAAGCGTCATCACCAATCAAATGGCTCATGACCTGGCCACACAGCACAACCATGGGAATAGAATCCATGTAAGCGGTGGCAATACCTGTCACGGCGTTAGTTGCCCCGGGACCCGAGGTCACCAGCACCACGCCGGGTTTTCCTGCTGCACGCGCATAACCGTCAGCGGCATGCGTTGCCGCCTGTTCATGGCGTACCAGGATATGTTTGACTTTATCCTGACGGAACAGCGCGTCATAAATATGCAGCGCGGCCCCTCCGGGATAACCATAAATATATTCAACGCCCTCATCCTGCAAGAAGCGGGCGATCATGTCTGCGCCGGAAAGCAATTCCACTGTGTATCTCCCCTGGAGGTCTCGAGTGCCATCAACAGGCCCTTGCCTGCCGTGTCGAGTGCGGCGGTATGCCGCTGCCGGTTACGCCGGCACCTGATGCCAAACCCTGGCAATAAGACCCGGTTGGGGTCTGCACTCTCATCGCAGCGGGTTGCTGCGTCGGGGCATTGGCCAGGTCGAGCGGTTAGCTCAAGCCCGGAAACCCTTCGGCGGGTAAAGGCATAAACCTACCCTTCGCGCGGGATGAGGGGATTACCCGTTGAGTCCGCGCCCGCAAATCAGGAACCCACAAGATTCTATCAGCACACACAGGCTGTCAACCTCTTAGCTCGACTCTTTCACTACCCTGCGACAAAAGAATCCATTTATCGTTGATATCCGTGTATTCAGGCATAAAAAATGCCCTACCAGCCGATGGCCAATAGGGCAGTTTTTTAAAACGTTAATCTGAGGCGAAAAACGTTAATGCATGGCTAAACGTTCACTCATGACTCACCATTCACGACTCAGCATTGAAGAGCAGCTTCCCATCCTGCGCGGTGACGTGAATCACGCTGCCGGGGGCAAACTTGCCAGCCAAAAGCGATTGCGCCAGCGGGTTTTCAATCCGACTCTGAATAGCCCGCTTGAGCGGACGCGCCCCAAACACCGGATCAAACCCGACCACGGCTAGCTGAGCCATGGCTTCATCACTCAGTTCAAGTCGCAGGTCGTGCTCAGCCAGGCGAGTCTGCAAGCGTGCCAGCTGAATACCGGCAATCGCCTGAATCTGTTCCTGCCCCAGCGCGTGGAACACCACAACTTCATCAATGCGGTTGATCAACTCAGGCCGGAAGTGATTCCCGACCACGTCCATGACCGCATTTTTCATCGCTTCATAGTCACTGTCCTTGTCAGAACTCACATCGCCGCCCATGCGCTGAATGATGTCGGAGCCCATGTTGGACGTCATGACGATTACCGTGTTGCGGAAATCCACCGTCCGCCCCTGGCCGTCGGTCAAACGCCCATCTTCCAACACCTGCAGCAGAATGTTGAACACATCCGGGTGAGCTTTTTCCACTTCATCCAGCAACAGCACCGAATACGGTTTACGGCGCACGGCTTCCGTCAGGTAACCGCCTTCTTCATAACCCACGTAACCCGGAGGGGCACCAATCAGGCGGGCAACGGAATGCTTCTCCATAAACTCCGACATGTCGATGCGTACCATGGCTTCTTCGGTATCAAACAGGAAGTTGGCCAAGGACTTGCACAACTCCGTCTTACCCACCCCGGTCGGGCCCAGAAACAGGAAAGAGCCGTTAGGCCGATTCGGGTCAGAAAGGCCCGCCCGTGAGCGGCGAACCGCATTCGACACCGCTTCAACGGCTTCATTCTGGCCAATGACTTTCTCGTGCAGCGCGTCTTCCATACGCAACAGTTTGTCACGCTCACCTTCCAGCATCTTGTTCACCGGAATGCCCGTCCAGCGTGAAACGACTTCGGCGATTTCTTCTTCGGTGACATTCGAGCGCAATAGCTGATGGCTGGCAGTGTCTGCCGCTTCACCTTCGTTGCTTTCGGCAATTTTCTTTTCCAGCTCGGGAATCTTGCCGTACTGAATCTCCGACATGCGCCCCAGGTCACCCTGGCGACGCGCCTGCTCAAGATCAATCCGCGCCTGTTCAAGGTCCGCCTTGAACTGCGCCGCTCCCTGAATGCTGGCTTTTTCCGCTTTCCAGATTTCATCCAGGTTCGCGTATTCACGTTCCAGCTCATGAATCAGGTTATCAAGAGCTTCCAGGCGTTTTTTCGACGCGTCATCGGTTTCTTTTTTGAGCGCCTCGCGCTCCATCTTGAGCTGAATCAGACGCCGATCAAGTCGGTCCATTTCTTCCGGCTTCGAGTCCAGCTCCATGCGAATCCGCGAAGCTGCTTCGTCAATCAGGTCGATGGCTTTATCCGGCAGCTGACGATCGGTGATATAGCGAGTCGAGAGCTTTGCCGCCGCAATAATCGCCGAATCGGTAATATCGACGCCATGGTGCACTTCGTAACGTTCTTTCAGGCCACGCAGAATCGCAACAGTGTCTTCTTCACTGGGCTCGTCCACCAGCACTTTCTGGAAGCGACGCTCCAACGCGGCGTCTTTTTCGATGTACTTGCGATACTCATCCAGCGTGGTCGCGCCAACGCAGTGCAGCTCGCCACGCGCCAATGCTGGCTTGAGCATATTGCCAGCATCCATGGCACCTTCTGCCTTACCGGCGCCGACCATGGTGTGAAGCTCATCGATAAACAGAATGACTTGCCCTTCTTCCTGGGAGAGTTCCTTAAGCACGGCTTTCAGCCGCTCTTCGAATTCCCCGCGGAATTTAGCGCCCGCAAGCAATGACCCCATATCCAACGAGAGCACGCGCTTGTCTTTCAGCCCTTCCGGCACTTCACCATCGACAATACGTTGCGCCAGCCCTTCAACAATGGCGGTTTTACCCACCCCTGGCTCACCAATCAACACGGGGTTATTTTTGGTACGGCGCTGCAACACCTGAATGGTGCGGCGGATTTCATCGTCACGGCCAATTACCGGGTCCAGCTTGCCGTCCAGGGCACGCTGGTTCAGATCCAGCGTGTACTTGTTGAGCGCTTCGCGCTGGTCTTCCGCGTTAGGGTCATCCACTGAATCCCCTCCGCGCAACTGATCAATCGCAGCCGTCAGGCTTTTGCGCGTCAATCCAGCCTCTTTCAATAGCTGAGTCAGCGCCTTGTTCATCTCAAGCGCCGCCAGTAGCACGAGCTCCGAGGCAATAAATTGATCCCCTCGGGTTTGTGCCTCGCGGTCGGTCAGGTTGAATAGCTTGATCAGCTCACGCGACGGCTGTACTTCGCCATCAAACTGGCTGACTTTGGGCAGATCGTCGAGTTGGCGGGTTAAGCCATCTCGCAAGCGGCTGGGGTCGCCCTCTGCTTTTTGTACCAACGCCTTGAGACCGGTGTCGCGGTTTTCCAGCATGGTAAACAGCAGGTGGACAGGCTCTAGCTGATTATGCCCACGACCGACAGCCAACGACTGAGCATCCGCAATGGCATTTTGTAACTTGGCAGTAAATTTATCGAATCGCATTCTATTCTCTCCCGGGATGGCGGTGCGTTTGGACGCATCGCGTGACCCTTTTATCTTGACTTATTAGAGAAAATGGTGACTGATACGCTACTTTTCAAGGGAGACTGACAAGTTTTGTTAACACAGATGAGGACTATTTTTCCCGTTAACGTAACCAGATAACACTGGCCATACGCCCTGTGCGGCCTTCATCGCGGCGGTAGGAATAAAAACGTGATTCACAGGCAGTGCAGAAATGGCCACCGCTTATATTATCAACCCCAAGAGCTTCCAGACGCAGCCTTGCGAGCTTGTAGATATCTGCCATGCGGTGCCCCATACGATAAGGACTGTGGTCAAACGCTTCTTCTGCTTGCGGCTGGACGGCGACGAACGCCTCGTAAACCTCAGGCCCCACTTCAAATTGTGCCGTTGAAATAGCGGGGCCCAGCCAGACCAGTAACTCTTCAGGCGGTGTGTTCATGGCAGCAACAGCGGCTTCTAACACACCTCCGGCCAACCCACGCCAGCCGGCATGCGCCAAGGCGACTCGCGAGCCTGCACGATCACAGAACATCACTGGCAGACAGTCAGCCGTCATGACCACACAGGCGTATTCAGATGTTGTTGCCACAGAGGCATCCGCTTCCGGTGAGTCTGCCCTGTACTCCTGTTGAACGCGGGCACCGTGGGTCTGGTTTAGCCACAGCAAAGGACGGTCATCGCCCACCTCTTTCTGCAACAACCGACGGCATAACGCCACATGATCAGGGTTGTCCCCCACATGGTCAGCGGGATTAAACGCAGCAAACTCTCCCTGACTTGGCCCCGCTTCTCGAGTGGTAACAAAGGCACCGACATTGGCAGGTGCTGGCCAGTCCGGGAGGATCAGCGACGGGCGAAGATCAATGGCATCACTCATGGCAGGCTCCTTAACGCATCGTTGCGTGATCTTCACGCAGGTAGTCCAGCAGCATCAGCAGGTCATCTGGCAGTGCCGCCCGAAAGCTCATTGAATCACCACTGCGCGGATGAACAAAGCTGAGCTTGCGGGCATGCAACGCCTGGCGGGGAAACTCACGCAGAATCTCTTTTAAAGAATCAGCAGCACCGGGCGGCAGTTTGGGTCGGCCGCCATAAAGCGGGTCGCCAATCAGCGGATACCGCGCATGGGCCATGTGAACGCGAATCTGGTGGGTGCGTCCGGTTTCCAACTGACAGCGCACATGGGTATGCGCACGAAAACGCTCGACCACGCGGTAATGAGTGACCGCTGGCTTGCCAGATGCGCTCACCGCCTGACGTTTGCGATCCTTGGGATGCCGACCAATCGGCGCATCCACCGTGGCACCGGAAACCGGCGTACCGATCACAACCGCATCGTACTGGCGTGATACCGTACGTGCCTGCAGCTGCTGAACCAGGGCCGCTTGTGCAGGCAAATTTTTAGCGACCATCATCAGTCCGGTTGTATCTTTATCCAGACGATGAACAATGCCCGCTCGCGGCACCTGCGCAAGTGTCGGTTCATGATGCAGCAATGCATTCAGAAGCGTACCGTCAGGATTACCGGCAGCCGGATGAACCACCATGTTCGCCGGTTTATTCACCACGATCACATCATCGTCTTCGAACACAATCTCCAACGGAATATCCTGAGCCTCAAAACGCCCTTCTTCTTCCAGCACCGCGCTAAGGCTTAACACTTCTTCACCATGCAGGCGGGTTTTTGGCTTTACCTTCTGGCCATCAACGGTTAACTCTCCCGCATTGATCCATGTTTTCAGGCGCTCTCGCGAATAGTCGTTGAACAGCTCAGCGGCCGCCTGGTCCAAGCGGGTACCGGCAAGCGAGGCCGGCACCCGCAAGGAATCTTCAATGGTGCGGGACATAACGGCTCCTTTCTTGTCACACTGACACAATACGTTTTACGCCTGCGTTTTATGCCAAGGTGATTTATAGTGGGACTTTAAAAATCTATTCTACCATGGCCGTCGATGCTTTTTAGCGTCCGCGGTTTGATTGTAACGAGGATAACCATGCGCGTTTTTTCTGCTGCTACCCGATTTGCAGCGCTTGCCTTAAGTCTCGCCTTTTTAGCGGGCTGTGCCAGTAACAATAATGAAGACGAAGGTGAATACGATTCGCTCGCTGAGCGTGAGCTGTATGAAAGCGCTCGGGATGCACTGGATCGCAACATACTGCCGACGGCCATTGATCGCCTTGAAGCGCTGGATACCCGTTTTCCTTTCGGTGTCCATGCCGAGCAGGCGCAGCTTGAGCTGATTTACGCCTATTATGAAAACAGCAACTGGGAAGAAGCTCGGGCGGCCGCGAGCCGCTTTATTCGTCTGCACCCGGACCACCCGGAAGTGGATTATGCCTACTACGTGCGTGGGCTTTCTGCCTGGCAGGCAGGTCGCTTCAGCCTTGAACGCTTACGCCTGATCGATATTTCCAAACGTGATGTGGGCGCTACCCGCGATGCCTACAACGATTTTCGCGAGCTGATTCAGCGGTTCCCCAATAGCGAACATGCCGCCGACGCCCAGCAGCGTATCGTTTACCTGCGGGAACTGCTGGCTCGTCACGAGCTCCACGTTGCTGATTACTATCTGCGCCGCGGTGCTTTTGTGGCGGCCGTTGAGCGCGGACGCTGGGTGGTTGAAAACTATCCGGCGTCCAATGCATCAGAAGATGCGCTCGCCGCCATGGTAGAAGGTTATATGGGCCTGGGCATGGATGACCGCGCCAACGAAGTGCTGGACGTACTCCGCGCCAACAACCCTAACTATGAACAACTTGACGGCAGTCGCTTTTCACCTAAGCATTTGTAACCTAGGTATTTATAATCTAAGCATTTGTAACCCCAATATGGCGGGGAAGCGGCAGTCGCCGTGATACCTGAGCACGATGAGACACTTGAACCACGCTACGGCGTGGTTTTTTTCTGCCTTAACACTGGATAGAAAAACATTACACTCTTGCACACCGCTAGCAGAATGTTACATAAAAATACACAAAAAGCATTACAAAGGTTATACAAGCGAAGAAAACCTCATTATTATTGTACTCACATTATAAATAGACACTTAACAGTACAAGGGGTACAAAAATGCGCTCACTAAATGGCCGATTATCAAAAATGACGATTGGGTCACGCCTTGGCCTGGGTTTTACCCTGCTACTGACGCTTCTGATCATCCTGACCTCGGCAGGTATCTGGCAGGTCAATCAGATTGATCGCAACTTGACCAGCATCAATGACATCAATGGAACCCAACAACGCTATGCTGTTGACTGGCGGGGTAGCGTTCATGACCGAGCCATCGCACTAAGGGATATCGTGCTGGCGCAGGATGCGTCTTCCGTGAGCGCTTTGAAAGCCCATATGCAGCAGCTTCAGGATGACTATAAAGCGGCCTCCCGTGGGATGCAGCAGGTGTTGTCCGAGCACCCCTCCACCACTCAGACGGCGCAGCTGCTTGAGCGCATTGATGCCCAGCAAACGACCACGCTGGCAGCGACCCAAAACGTTATACAAGCCTACGACACCGGACGCATTGAACAGGCTCGCGAGCAATTGCTGAACAATGCTGGCCCTGCCTATGCCGAATGGCTGAATCGAATCAACCAGTTTATCAACCATCAGGACGCCATCAACAACGCCACTACCGCCAGTGCCCGTGATACCGCCTCTGGTTTTCAGCTGCAAATGTTTAGCCTGACACTCCTCGCCGTGCTGGTGGGCGGAATCATTGCCTGGCTACTGACCCGCCAGTTACTAAAAGAACTGGGCGCAGAACCGCACGAGGTGAAAACTTTTGCTGATGCCGTTGGGCGCGGTGAGCTTACCACTCAAGCACGCCTGAAAGCAGACGACACCCACAGCATCATGGCGTCACAGGTTGCAATGGCTCGCCAACTGCAAGAGATAGTCAGCCAGGTGCGTCATTCTGCCGATGCTGTTGCAAGTAACAGCGAACAGATCGCGGAAGGCAATAATGACCTTTCTTCACGCACCGAGCAGCAGGCGAGCGCTCTGGCTGAAACAGCGTCAGCAATGGAGCAACTGAACAGTACCGTCAAACAGAATGCCGATAATGCCGCACAGGCAAGTAGCGAGGCGGCTAGCGCATCGAAGACAGCCACGCAGGGTGGCGAGGCGGTGCATCAGGTGGTCGCCACCATGAACGAACTGAACCACAGTTCGCGGGAAATCGCGGGTATTATTTCCACCATTGACGCAATCGCCTTCCAAACCAACATTCTGGCACTCAATGCGTCAGTAGAGGCGGCACGCGCTGGCGAGCATGGCCGTGGTTTTGCCGTTGTCGCCCAGGAAGTCCGCAATCTTGCACAACGAAGCGCAAAGGCAGCTCGTGAAATCAACGCGTTGATTTCCAGCAACCTGGAACGCGTGAATCATGGCAATGCCCGCGCCGAAGAGGCCAGCAAATTAACGGAAGAAACTGTTGCCGCCATCGCTCGTGTCACCCATATCATGCAGGAAATCAGCCATGCCAGTGCAGAACAGAGCGCAGGCGTTCAGGAAGTCGGCCAGGCGGTGACAGAAATGGATCAGGTAACACAACAAAACGCACAACTGGTGCAGGAAAGTGCCAAGTCAGCCAATCAACTGCGTGAGAACGCACACCGCTTACTTGACACCATGACACTGTTCAGCTTGCCGGAGGCAGACTCAATAGGCGTACATTCAACCAATGCACGCTTAACCAATACAAACACGCTTAGCAGAACATTATCTGGCACGACGGGGCAAAAAAGCCACTCGAAAGGGCGCTCAAACCATCAATCAGGCACGCAACATATCGCCCCCGCAGCGCATCAGAAATTTTCTGCACGGCACCAAACAGTTGATGAGTGGGAAAGTTTCTAAGCAATCAATGCTGTCAGGCCATAAATACTTGTAAAACCTAAACATCTTAAAGCGATACTGGCTAGCTGCCAGGGGGTGGCAGCTTCTAACATAAGCAAGCGCGTACATAGACGGACGCCAGCGAGGCAATCATGAAACCCTCTCGAAGCTTGTGGTTAGTTTTTCTACTTCCCATGGTTATCATGGTACTGCCCGCCGTCACCATGGGGCCTCTGACATGGCAGGTATTCAAAGAACAGTCTGAACGTAATTTCACTATGCAGCGAGCTGACCTGAGCACGCTTATGCAGATGGCCACACTTGAAGGTGAGCTCAGCGAGTTTCATCTCCAGGTCAACCAAGCGATACGTCAAACAGGTGGTAACGCTGCAGCTCTTGATCAGGACGCTATTGGCCAGCAACTTGACGCCATCGGTCAGCGCGTTAGCCGACTGGCGCAGTCGCCACTGGCTATTGATGTCGACCAGCTAAATGTAACCGAGTTACAGCCAATCTTTGATGATTACCAGCACTTCACGGTGATGGCCAGCCAAGCAATAGCCAATCAGGATAATGCGACGTCCTATCTTCAACAGGCGCAGCATCACTTCAACCGTTTTATTCTCTCGACTCAGAATAGGTCTACTGGCCTGATCCAACGCGCCAGCAAGCGCAATGAGCATGCTTATCAAAACCTACGCGGCTCCCTGTCATCCACGCTGGGCTTAGGCATTGGCGCGCTTCTGTTGCTGGCGCTCGCGGCTATGTTGGTCGCCTGGCGCATGAACAGACACCTGATCACACTTGGCAATGCACTCTTATCGCTATCGACCCCTCATCAGGAGGCACCAGCATTACTCGATGTGCAGGCGCTAAACCTCACTCATAGCGGGCCGCTCAAACATCTGGCTGATGCGCTTTTAACCTTTCGTGATACCGAATGTCAGCGCAGCCGTGCCGAAAAGCAGTTACATCAACTGGCCTATTATGATGAGCTGACCGATCTGCCCAACTGGCGCCTGATGCGTGAACATCTGCAACACTCACTTGAAACCAACCAGCAAACGCAGACTTACGGTGCGCTCATCTATATCGATATTGATAATTTCAAACGCATCAATGACAGTAGTGGCAACGGCGCAGGAGATACCCTTCTGCGCGAAATAACCCAACGCCTGTCGGCGCTTGGCGAAGACCGCTTTGTTCTGGGCCGCCTGGGCGGAGATGAGTTCATGGTAATAATTGATGCCCTTGGCGCTGATACTCATCACACTGCAGAGAATGCCGAACGGTTCGCCGAGAATATCCTCCAGGTACTAGAAGAGCCTTATTACCTTGATGGAAATATCACGGTTATTACTGCAAGCCTTGGCATCACGCTGTTTAATAACATTGACGAAAGCGTCGATTCACTCTTTCAGCAAGTTAATGCAGCCGCCCACGTCGCTAAACAGAACGGCCCCGGTAGCATTCGCTTCTTTGACCCGATTGTTCAGGCACAGATCGAAGAAAGCAGCGCGATGGAACGAGATCTACGTCTCGCCATCAAGCGTGAGGAGTTCGTGCTCGCCTACCAAACCCAAGTCAATAACCAGGGGCAAGTAACCGGGGTTGAAGCTCTGATCCGTTGGAAACACCCCAAGAACGGCATGATTTCTCCCGGACAGTTTATCCCACTGGCCGAAGAAAGCGGCCTGATCGTGCCAATCGGGCGCTGGGTCATTCAGACCGCCTGCGAGCAGCTCATCAACTGGCAGGCCAGTGCACATACTGCCGATTTGACGGTTGCAGTCAATGTCAGTGCCAATCAGTTTCAGCAAGCAAACTTTGTCGAAGAAGTGGCCACAGTGCTCAGGCGCACGCAAGCTCCCGCCCATAAACTCAAGCTGGAACTCACTGAAAGCATCGTACTGGTGAATGTCGAAGAGACCATCGCCCGAATGCATCAACTCAAGGCGCTGGGCGTTCGTTTTGCAATGGATGATTTCGGGACCGGCTATTCGTCGCTGCAATATCTGAAACGCCTGCCACTAAGCCAGATAAAGATTGATCAATCGTTTGTCCGCGACCTCGACCACAATGAGGATGACAGAGCGATTGTAAAAACCATTATTGCCATGGGAAACGCGCTGAATCTGGAGGTTATTGCCGAGGGCGTTGAAACACTCACCCACTGGCGCTACCTCAGCGAGCACCACTGCCATGCTTACCAGGGGTATTACTTTTGCAAACCGGTCTGCGCACAGGAGGTGGCTCGTCACTGCCGGCTACCACCTCCCGTCCTCGTATAAAGCCGTGCGCGTGGTTATTCCCCCGGTTGCCAGCCGTTAACAATCGGGTAGCGACGGTCACGCCCAAAGCCTCGCGGCGTGACCCGGACACCCACCGGCGCCTGACGGCGTTTGTATTCGCAGCGGTCTACCAGCTTGACGACCTTGTAGACATCATCCCGCTCAAAACCCGCTTCGATGATGGTTTCCGCACTCATATCGCCTTCGATATAACGCATCAGAATGGCATCCAGTGTGTCGTAGTCGGGCAGTGAATCGCTGTCTTGCTGATCGGGTGCCAGTTCAGCGCTTGGCGGGCGTTCGATTACCCGTTCCGGCACGGCTGGAGATTGCGTGTTGCGCCAGCGTGCCAGGCGATACACCCAGGTTTTATAAACATCCTTGAGTGCGTTGTAGCCGCCTACCATGTCGCCGTAGAGCGTTGCATAGCCGACCGCCATTTCGCTCTTATTGCCGGTCGTCAGCACCATCAGGCCTTTCTTGTTGGAAATCGCCATAAGCAGTACGCCACGGCAACGTGACTGAAGATTCTCTTCGGTAGTGTCACGCTCAGTGCCAGCAAAGCTTTCCGCCAACGTTGCCATAAAGGCATCCACCATGGGCTCAATCGGCATGACGTCATAATGCACACCGAGCATTTCTGCCTGTTCGGCGGCGTCCTGGCGGGAGATATCTGCCGTATAGTGATACGGCATCATTACCGCCTGCACCCGCTGAGGGCCAAGAGCATCAACGGCAATCGCCAGCGTCAGGGCAGAATCAATGCCACCGGAAAGCCCGATCACCACGCCGTCGAAACCGCTTTTGTTGACGTAGTCGCGCACCCCTGTCACCAGGGCGCAGTACAGACTTTCCTCGGGTTCAACGTCCGGCTCAATTTCGCCGGGCTGTGGCTCCCATACACTGGCGCTCTGCTCATTGGCTGCCTGCTGCAAGAATTGCACCGGCATCAGGCCTGCCTGCCAGTAAGGTGCCAGCACCCTGATCTGCCCGCTAGCATCAACACAGCCGGAGCCGCCATCGAATACCAGTTCATCCTGGCCACCAATGGTGTTGACGTAGACAATCGGCCGCTGGGCTTCCTGGGCTCGTTGCTCCAGTAAGCGCAGGCGTTCGCGGGGTTTATCCTGGTGATAAGGTGAGGCATTCAGGGTAATCAGCACCTCGGCACCCGCTTCACAGGCAGTTTTCACCGGCGTGCCTTCCCACAAGTCTTCACAGATCAAAAGCCCTAGCTTGACGCCCTTATGCTCGTAAACCAGAGGTTCAAGGCCCGGCGCAAAATAACGCTGCTCATCAAAAACCTGGTAGTTGGGCAGCGCCTGCTTGGCATACTCATTTTCCCATTGGCCGTTGTAGAGCACCCCCGCCAGGTTATAGCAGAGTCCTTCGCGCACACCTGGGTAGCCGATAATCACCAGCACATCACGGGACATTTTTTCTGCCATGACGGCGCGAGCCTCACGCAGTCGTGTTTCCATTGAGGGCCGCAGCAGCAAATCCTCCGGCGGATAACCGGATAAAAACAGCTCGGGGAAGACCACGATATCTGCACCATGCTCTATACGCGCCTCGCGCACGGCTTCGATGGCACGCGCAGCATTACCAGGAATATCCCCTACCAGGGGGTCTAGTTGGGCCATTACCAGCGTTAAGTCTTGCATGGGCGTTCAAATCTCTTGAGAATCAATTATTCATGGGGGCGTTTACTAAGCCTATTGTCACGCAAGCATCATCAACTGGCAAAGGTCGCGCTAATATCAAGGAGCCATAAAGGATGAATCTCTTGATCATTCGTTTAATTATCTTCGCCGTGCTTTTTTTTGCCGGCCTGAAGCTGTACGGCATGTACCGGCAATGGAAACTTGACCGCAAAGCACTGGAACAGCAGACCAATCGTCGCGATGGCGGCCAGATGGTGCGCTGTAAATGGTGTGATGTACACGTACCCGAAGACGAAGCATTACGTGACCAGCAGCAATGGTTCTGCTCCGACGCTCATCGCGACCGCTTTCTGCAGGAACAGCAGGACCTGAAACAGACCGAGGATGCCAAAGATTCCCAGGAAGACGATAAGCGTTGACCTTCGCCTCCTCTACAAACAAAACCACTAATTAAGAAATATCTTACAAAATTATCAGCATAAACTGACAACACACCGGCTGATGTCTTCTAGCTTGAAAGAAAGCACACAAGGAAGACATCAAATATAACGCCTGCGCACCAGACGTGGGTGTTATCTGCCGGGAGTCAGGTTATGCGTTGCACGTCACGAGGATTCACATTGCTGGAACTGCTGGTGGTCATTGCACTGGCCAGCCTGCTTATTATGTTAAGTCTGCCGAGTTTTACCGCCTTTGGTCAGCGCAACGCTCGTACGGCTGGCGTTAATCATCTTTACAGCACGCTCGCTTTTGCTCGTCAGCTAGCTATCAGTGAACAAACCAACGTGACGGTGTGTGCGGCCAATGACGCTCGTGACGCCTGTCTGAATACATGGAACGGTGAGCTGCTGGTCATCACTGGCGACACACCCACCGCGATTGAGCTCAATGATGTAGCACGCATCGTTCCCGCTTTACCGTCTATCGCAATTACCTATACGCGTGAAAATCAGCGCAGGCGTATCCGCTTTAATCCGCTGGGCTTCAGTAAGGGCTACAACGGGCGCTTTCACCTTTGCCCCAGCGGCGCTGAAACCGGCAGCACTCTGATTCTCAGCCAATATGGGCGATTGCGGCTGGATGAACAACCACACCGCTGCCTCTAGAGAATTTTCTTGATACTTTTAAAATCGCCTCTCTTGGCGTAGTCGCGAATACTCTCAATCAATGCTTGTTGACCAGGCTCTTCAGGGATAAATGCCTGGCACCACTCAAGAATGTCAGTGACGGCTCCCAGCTCTATCCAGTGGTCAAGCTTCTCTCGCTCTGCGGCTGAAAATCTCACTAATGTCCTTTCTTTCGGCATGCTTACCGGCTGTTGCTGCTGTTGCTGCCCTGGCTCATAAATATTGAGATTACATACTCGGGCGATTTCACGGCGTAAGTTAATCAGGTTAACGGGTTTGGTCACAAAGGCAGAAAAAAACAGCTCATCATCAAGCTCCGGAGATTTCAGCCCTTCCTTAAGAAGATTCCAGGTGGCGGACATCAATATCACAGGTGTCGCGTGGGCATAGGTTTTTATTTGACGAAGAACCTCCCCTCCCAGCTCGTTTCCTAACCAGTAATCAGTGATGACAAGATCCGGCTGGCTAACACCTTTTTCCAGAGCGGCAGCTACTTCACCTGCATTACTGAAAACCAACACATCAAACCCCAGGCTTTCAAGCTCAAGAGCCATCAGTTTCCGGATAGATTCAGCATCTTCAATCATCCAGGCAATCAAGCCTTCAGCATCGACGTCAGGCAGTATATGAGAAGGTGGTTTAATAAGTACGGCTGACGAGTCTTCCTCTTTTCCAAGCAACACAGGCAGTGAAAACGTGACCTGCGTACCTTGATTTTTCTGACTGCTGATATCCAACTTCCCTTGCATACGTTCAGTCAGCTCTTTAGCAATGGAAAGCCCCAAGCCCAAACCGCTTTTTTCACCTGACTCACGGGAGAAAGGTTCAAACATTACCTGCTGCATATCATTATCGATGCCACAGCCATTATCCACCAAATTAAAAACAAGTATGGATGATTGTTTGTCATCTCGAACCTTCCCTTTCACAGAGAAGTTAACCTGGCCATGGTGTGTATACTTCAATGCGTTTTCAATCAGGTTAATAAGTACTTCATGTAAAAACGTCTCATCACATAGAACGACAGGCGGTACACTCTCATCGACATCCATAATGAAGACGTTGCTATTAAGCTTTGCCAGCACTCTTGATTCATGATCTACGCCCACCAGGAAAGAATGTAAATACACATCCTTGACTCTTTCCCTGTCATCAGTAACACCACGCGCATAATCAATTAACCGGTCAATCAATCGGTGCATATGGGTGGCACTTTTAAAAATGACCTGACTCATTTCACCCGCTTTACCTGACTCCCCGCTGAGTAACTGTGCGTAGCCCATAATCGATGTCAGCGGAGATTTCAGATCGTGAGTGACCCGACCCAGAAAGCGGGTCTTTGCCTCGTTAGCTTTATGTGCTTCTTTCATCGCCTGACGTAGCTCATTGGTACGTTCGGTGACCGCACGCTCAAGTTTAACCCGCTGTTCTTTTTCCTGGTTCCTTAACCTGGCTGACAGTGCCAGGGCACGGTCTCGACGTTGAAAGGTGTAGATAAGCATAATACCTAACACCACCACAAATTTTGTCAGCAAAATTGATAGTGGCGTTGGCGCATAATAGGTAGCGTTGATCACAAACTCCAGGGTTGTAAAAACAAAAATCACCCACCAAAAAAAGAGCAACAGCAAAAGGTGGAACTGCCATGTCCTTTCAACGCTTAATGCTTTTACAAACATCACCAGCCATATGACCGAGCACACAAAACTGTAAGCGACACCTACATACTGAAAGTAATAGCTCTCAATAAAATGGGGTATAAAAGAAAGCAAAAGCATGCTAGCCCAGAGAACTTCTATTATCTGCATGACATTAGTTTTTTTCCACACCCCGAGGAGAAGTGCAGACACAGTGATAAAAATAACATCATTGAGCATCCAGGCCACATAGCCTTTATGTTCAAAGTGAACGGAGGCGTATGGAAGAGACCTATCCAGATAATCTGAAAGCCAGGGAGCAAGGCTGCTAAAATACTCAAATGCATTAACAATAATATAAAAACTAAAAAAACCCGATTTCTCTGCGTCAAGAAAAAGCGTTACCACCATCCATAAACCCAGCAGGAATGAACGCAGATCAAGCTGGATAATCATAACGATAAAGAGCGTTATAACAGAAGAAAAAAGCACCATATGGTAATAATAGCCGGTTGATTCCTGATTCAAAAAATCTTCCGGTATCCAGCTATGCATCGTAAAAGTTGATCGATTGCTTCCTTCAACTCTTATCACCAAAAGCATTTCTTCATCAGGTGCCAGCTCTATCGGAACAATAGGCTTATAATTTTCAACACTGCGACTTGATAAAGGCACATTTAACCCTGTTTGTATCTCCTCTTTGATGGTTAATGTATCCGGGTTCAATTGCCAAACAGTCACACCTTGCAGATACCAGGGGGAAATCTCTAACCAGCGTATCAACACTTGGTCCTGAGAGTTTTTTAACGGCAGTTTGAACCAACGAGTAGAGGACTTTCTCGGGCCAATCAAAATCTCGGCCAACTGGGTTGCTGGCTGCCAGTCGGAACGTTGCAATACACGAGTAAAATCGTTGTCATTTTCCTGAGACGAATGCCTGGCCTGCATCAATAAATAAAGATCAAATTTTTCGCCAAAGGACGAAAGATCAGCATATTGATGCGCTTTATCTTGAGCATAGCCATCTTCAGCATGTGCCATGAGCACAAGGCCAACCACCCCCAAAAGCAAGCACAACATGTTTTTAAAACCATGTTTAAACCGGCAGTTGATCATCACTCACCATTGGATTGCAACTGCCTGCTTCTAAACTTAGAGGGAGGCATACCAAAACGCTCTTTAAAAGCAGTAGAAAAGTTAGCATTACTACTAAAACCAACTTTTTCAGCAATTTCACTAATCGTAAAATGCGTATTAAAAAGCAGCCTTCGTGCTTCAACCATCCGCTCTTCACGTAGATATTCGTAAACGGTAACACCAGCACATTTCTTGAATGCCAAATTCAAGCGCTTGGAGTTAGTACCTACTAGCTTTGCAAGCTCCTGTAAACTCGGTGGTTCTTCTAAAGAGCGCATAAGATAGAGGCATGCACTATTGAAAAGAACAGCATCTACGTTATCGTTAGGCTTATATTCAAGCTCATATTTTTTCGCATCAAAATCAGCATGACTGTATACCACATTCTCTAACCGATTATCCTTTTTCAAGTGTACGGCTATACGCAACTTCACTTCATCGAAATTGTAAGGCTTTCCGATAAAGTCGACGCCCCCGGATAGAAACCCCTGAATACGCTGTTCCGTTTCGGAGTATGCTGACAGGAAAATAACCGGTATTGCCGCGGTTTCGAGCTTCTCCGCAAGATTTCTGCAAGCCGAATACCCATTACACTTAGGCATATCCAAGTCCATGAGTATCAGGTCCGGGATCAGCAGCTTCGCCTTGTGGATGCCATCCAGGCCATCTATTGCGTGATATAGCCGACAACCACGCTGCTGCAGGTAAGATGAAATCAGCATCCTGTCGGGTTCTGCATCATCAACAACGAGAATTTTTGTATTATGCAAGGCGTCCATACCCGAGATCCCATAGAAGAGAAAATTAACTAATGAGTATAGCTAATTTAAGGCAACTAGTTAAAGGCATAATACTTACGGTTTTTTCAAAAAAACCACGCAGGTAGCAAACATTTTAAAAATATTTCCTCACAGCAACATTTCCACCAAAAAAAACAGCTGTCGCTGAAATAAAATTAACTACTTTTTCACAGTTAATGAATTTAAATTATTTAGCCATCTCTTTAGCCAGGGGTATCAATGTAACGACTCGGTTATTTCAGCGCTGTCCTTACAACATTCATGGTATCGAGCGGATGAAACATCATCCGCTCGTCAACACTAAAAAGGCTGAGATTAGCTCAAGCCATCCAGATAACGTTCTGCATCCAATGCTGCCATGCAACCGCTTCCTGCCGACGTAATCGCCTGACGATAAACATGGTCCATCACATCACCACTGGCAAACACGCCGGGCACACTCGTCGCCGTGGCATTACCTTCAAGGCCGGATTTTACCTTGATGTAACCACCGTTCATTTCCAATTGGCCATCAAAAATACCGGTATTCGGGCTGTGGCCAATCGCAATAAACAGGCCTGGCGCATGGATATCCTTAGTGGATCCATCCTTTGTCGACTTAACCCGCACACCAGTGACGCCTGAGTTATCACCTAGCACTTCGTCAACTTCGTAAAACCATTCAACCGCCATATTACCGTTAGCGACTTTCTCAAATAACTTATCCTGCAGGATTTTCTCGGCCCGCAACGTATCGCGGCGATGCACCAGTGTCACTTTGGAAGCGATATTGGAGAGATAGAGCGCTTCTTCTACAGCAGTATTACCGCCGCCGACGACGACCACTTCCTGATTACGATAGAAGAAACCATCGCAGGTCGCACAGGCAGAAACCCCCTGCCCCATGAATTTCTGCTCGGACTCAAGCCCCAGATAGCGGGCACTCGCTCCTGTCGCCACAATCAGAGCATCACAGGTATACACGCCACTATCCCCCTTGAGGGTGAACGGTTTTTCGCCTAACGTGACCTCATGAATATGATCAAACAGCACCTCTGTGTTAAAACGCTCGGCATGCTGTTTCATTCTCTCCATCAGCTCAGGCCCCTGCACACCTTCGGCATCGCCGGGCCAGTTATCCACATCGGTAGTGGTCGTCAGCTGTCCGCCTGCCTGAATACCGGTAATCAGCAACGGTTTAAGGTTGGCGCGTGCCGCATAGACGGCTGCCGTGTATCCAGCAGGGCCGGAGCCGAGAATAATCAAGCGTTCGTGACGCGTTTGCATACAGTTACCTTCCAGTTCCAGCAGTTATCTTAAGACAATGAAGATTGAGACAATCGAGGTGCAGTCTGCCTGAGACATCAGCGTTCGCCAACGGCTGCGTTGATGGCATTTTTGTTCGCCATTAGGCGAAGCGCCCTTGAAAGCCGTTCACTACACACCCATTAGCTACTTGTCTACATTCATCAAGCACCTACATATGTGCTATTAATGTAGAGCTTAATTTTTTAAAGGAGCGCACTATAATGAGCCAGATCCCCAAGACGCTACAATCGCTTGAGGTGGATTCCAGAACGTATCATTACCACAGCCTCCCTCTCGCCGCTGATGCATTAGGCAACATCGATCGACTCCCCAAGACACTTAAAATTTTACTCGAAAACCAGCTACGCAATGCCGATGAGGAAAGTGTCTCTGCAGAGGATCTGCAGGCACTGGTGGATTGGCAGCAGGAAGGTAAATCCACCCGTGAAATCGGCTACCGCCCTGCGCGCGTGTTGATGCAGGACTTTACCGGGGTGCCCGGTGTCGTCGACCTGGCTTCCATGCGTGCAGCAGTGGAAAAACTGGGTGAAGATCCGGCATGCATCAATCCTCTTTCACCGGTTGACCTGGTCATTGATCACTCGGTCATGGTCGACAAGTTCGGTAATGCCCAGGCATTTCAGGATAATGTTGATATTGAGATGCAGCGCAACCGAGAGCGTTACGAGTTTTTGCGCTGGGGTCAAAAAGCCTTCGATAATTTCAGTGTGGTCCCCCCGGGTACCGGTATCTGCCATCAGGTCAACCTGGAGTATCTGGGCAGAACGGTATGGACCAAGGAAGATAACGGCGACACTCTCGCCTACCCTGACACCCTGGTGGGCACCGATTCTCACACCACCATGATCAACGGTCTCGGCGTGCTTGGCTGGGGCGTAGGCGGTATTGAAGCGGAAGCTGCCATGCTGGGCCAACCGGTTTCGATGCTGATCCCT
This sequence comes from Halomonas sp. LS-001, assembly GCF_052983955.1. Lineage (NCBI taxonomy): Bacteria > Pseudomonadati > Pseudomonadota > Gammaproteobacteria > Oceanospirillales > Halomonadaceae > Halomonas > Halomonas sp. LS-001. The sequence goes on along the minus strand of NZ_CM129816.1, from coordinate 458,129 downwards.
GAAGTGGTTGGCTTCAAGCTTACCGGTAAATTGCGCGAAGGAATTACCGCCACTGACCTGGTACTGACCGTCACCGAGATGCTGCGTAAAAAAGGCGTGGTTGGGAAATTTGTCGAATTCTACGGTGATGGCCTGAAAGATTTACCGCTGGCAGACCGTGCGACCATTGCCAACATGGCCCCCGAATACGGCGCCACTTGCGGCTTTTTCCCGGTGGATGATGAAACCCTCAACTACCTGCGCCTGACGGGGCGTGAAGATGAGCAGGTGGCGCTGGTTGAAGCCTACAGCAAGGCTCAGGGACTATGGCGTGAACCCGGTGACGAGCCAATCTTTACGGATACCTTGCATCTGGACATGAATGAGGTCGAGGCGAGCCTGGCAGGGCCGAAACGGCCGCAGGATCGCGTGGAGCTGAAGAACATGCCAGCCGCTTTTGCCAAGGTCATGGAAGACGACGGCAAGACGCAGGAAGGTCAGTCAAGTGGCAAGCTGGCATCCGAAGGGGGGCAGACCGCCGTCGGTGTCGAGCGCAGTTACGAACACAACGATAGCCAGGACGTTTCTTTCAAGGGCGAGAATTTCAAACTCGACCCGGGTGCCGTTGTCATCGCTGCCATTACCTCATGTACCAACACCTCAAACCCCAGCGTGATGATGGCTGCAGGCCTGCTGGCTCGCAAAGCCCTCGAGAAGGGTCTGGCGACCAAACCCTGGGTTAAAACGTCGCTGGCACCTGGCTCAAAAGTGGTGACCGAGTACCTCGACGCCGCCAGCCTTAGCGATGACCTTAACGCACTTGGCTTTAACCTGGTGGGTTACGGCTGTACGACCTGTATCGGCAATTCAGGGCCACTGCCTGAGGAAATCGAAAAAGCCGTCTCCGATGGCGATCTCACCGTGGCTTCAGTGCTCTCAGGTAACCGTAACTTCGAAGGGCGCGTTCATCCGCTGGTCAAAACCAACTGGCTGGCATCGCCGCCCCTGGTTGTTGCCTATGCGCTTGCCGGCAACGTGCAGTGCGACCTGACTCAGGACCCGTTGGGTACAGATGATCAGGGGAATCCGGTTTATCTGAAAGACATCTGGCCCACCCAGGCGGAAATTGCCAGCGCCGTCGAGAAGGTCAACACTGCCATGTTCCGCAAGGAATACGGCGCTGTGTTTGAAGGCGACGATATATGGAAAGCCATCAAGGTTGATGAAAGCAAGGTCTATCAGTGGCCGGAATCCACCTACATTCAGCACCCGCCGTTCTTCGAAGGCATGGGCCGCGAGCCGGATGCCATTGAAGATGTCAAAAATGCCCGCGTGCTGGCCATGCTGGGTGATTCCGTCACGACCGACCACATTTCTCCTGCAGGCGCCATCAAGCCGGACAGCCCGGCGGGTCGTTATCTGCAGGAAAATGGCGTCAAGCCGGTTGATTTTAACTCCTACGGCTCACGGCGCGGTAATCACGAAGTGATGATGCGCGGCACGTTTGCCAACGTACGCATCCAGAACGAGATGCTCGACGGCGTTGTCGGCGGTGAAACCCGCCACGTGCCCAGTGGCGAACAAATGGCCATTTACGATGCGGCGATGAAATACAAGGAAGCCGAGACGCCCCTGGTGGTCATTGCAGGTAAAGAATACGGCACGGGTTCTTCGCGTGACTGGGCGGCCAAGGGGACTCGCCTGCTTGGCGTTCGCGCGGTGATTGCGGAATCCTTCGAACGCATTCACCGTTCGAACCTGATTGGCATGGGCGTGGTGCCGCTGCAGTTCCCTGAAGGTGAAAGCCGCAAGACGCTAGGGTTAACTGGAGACGAAGAGGTTTCTATTGCAGGCCTCAGCGATCTCAGCCCTGGCGGCACCGTCAAAGTGATCATCAACAGTGCTGACGGTGAGCGAAGCGTTGACGCCAAGTGTCGAATTGATACGCTAAATGAGCTGGCGTACTACCGTCACGGTGGTATCCTTCACTACGTGCTGCGCAAAATGATCGGCGCAGCCTGATAGGGAAACCTACCAATGCTCGCATCGCCCCCACCTCGGTGGGGGCTTTTTTTTGTTATCAGAACGCCCGCTGACGATAATCCCGGTAGACGGGCAGCCAGCTATTGCGTTCAATCGCGGCATGCAGCTCAGGGCCGCCGGTTTTTAACGCTACGTCGTTCTGCTGGGCCTGCGCCGCCACTTCGAAGGCAATTGACTTGCTGATTTCACCGATTCGCGACAGTGGTGGCAACAAGGCACCTTTACCTTCCTTGACGATTGGTGCCTCGCGGGCCAGTGCACGTGAGGCGCTCATCAGCATGTCATCGGTTATCCGAGTCGCATTAGCGGACACCACACCAAGGCCAATACCCGGGAAAATATACGCATTGTTACACTGGGCAATCGGGTAACTGCGGCCATTGTAGACCACCGGCGCAAACGGGCTTCCCGTCGCCACCAGTGCCTGGCCATCGGTCCAGCGAATAATATCTTCCGGTACGGCTTCCGCCTGGGATGTCGGGTTGGAAAGCGGCATGATGACCGGATTTTCACAAGCCGCGTGCATGGCTCTCACGACCTTTTCAGTAAAGATCCCCTGCTGGCCGCAAACGCCAATCAGGATGGTTGGTTTAATCTGCGCCACGGTTTCTTCAAGTCCCTGTCCGGCCCAGTCTGCTACCAAAGAGTAGTCGTGCGACAAACGCCGCTGAAAATCACGGTGCCACGTCTGATCATTGGTCATCAGACCTTCGCGATCAACCATGTAGATACGCTTTCGTGCATCTTCTTCTAATAATCCTTCACTTATCATGGCCACCACGACTTGCTCGGCAATCCCGCACCCTGCCGAACCACCGCCCACAAACACCACGCGCTGATCAGCGATGGTCTGTTGACGCGCCTGGCACGCGGCCATCAAGGTACCCACGACAACAGAGGCCGTTCCTTGAACATCATCGTTAAAGCAGCAAAGCTCGTTCCGGTAGCGCTCCAGCAAAGGCACCGCATTCGCCTGGGCAAAATCCTCAAACTGCAGCAGAACGTTCGGCCAACGGCGTTTCACGGCGGTGATAAAATCTGCCATGAAAGCATCGTATTCTTCCTGACTGACCCGCGGGTGACGCCAGCCCATGTACATAGGGTCATCCAACAGCGACTGGTTATTGGTACCTACATCAAGCATGATCGGTAACGTATAAGCTGGGCTGATTCCACCGCAAGCGGTATAAAGCGCCAGCTTACCGATCGGAATTCCCATACCACCTATCCCCTGATCACCCAGGCCGAGAATTCGCTCACCATCCGTCACCACAATCACCTTGACGTTATCCTTGGTGGCGCTGCGCAGAATATCCTCCATGTGCTCGCGATCCGGATAGCTGATGAACAGTCCCCGATGGTTGCGGTAGATATTCGAAAACTCCTGACACGCCTTACCGACTGTCGGGGTGTAAATAATCGGCAGCATTTCCTCAAGGTGCTCGGAAACCAGCCGGAAGTAGAGCGTTTCATTGTCGTCCTGAATCGCGCGCAAATGCACATGGCGTTCCAGGTCACTATTGCACTGCTGATATTGCAGATAAGCACGGGCTAGTTGCTCGTTGATGGTTTCAACTTTCTGTGGCAACAGGCCAATCAGGTTGAAATCCAGACGTTCATGCTGGCTAAAGGCACTTCCCTTGTTGAGCAGCGGCATTTCCAGCAGTGCCGGTCCGGCGTAAGGAATATACAAAGGGCGTTTGTTGGTGTTTGTCATCGGCTTTTCTCGCTATCGTCACATGGCGGGCTTCTATCGCGGTTTGGTGCCATTCCGGCTGCATGGTTGCCTGCCAGAATTAGTGCACTGCAACAAAATCCAGCACTTAAATCCGGCACTTACCGCGTTTAGCGTTAATGTAACATGCCTACAGAACAAAGATAGTTACCCGAGTACACGTATCGGTATGGTGGGATAAACAGCATCCCACTCTAAGGCCACCCTAGCGTTGACGACTTTCCTGACTATTTTGCTCGCACTCCGTGACCTTGCAGCCTACTATATTAACAATCAGTTACTTTTCGCCACTTAGCGCCTTGCAATGCTTCAAACGTCATTCAGGTGCTCTGCAGCGATGAACATCTGCACGGGGGAGGCTCAACGTGTGCGCCCTGAACAATCCTAATAGCGATACTGATATTCAACGAATACGTAAGCTTAACGAAATCGGGATTGCCCTCTCGGCTGAGAACAATCACGCGGCTTTACTGGAGCATATTCTGACCAGCGCCCGTGAGCTGACGCAAGCAGATGCCGGTACGCTTTATGTCATCGATAACGAATGCCAGCAGCTGGCGTTTACTATCGTTCAGAACGATACACTAGGTGTGCATCTTGGCGGCCTCAGTGAGCCGGTTGGCCCCGAGTTTCCTCGAATTCCGCTATACCGCTCCGATGGTCAACCTAATCAACAGTTAGTCGTTGCCTGTAGTGTACTGAACGATTGCACCGTCAATATTGAAGATGCTTACACAGCCGTGGGCTTTGATTTTTCCGGCACGCGTAACTTCGACAAGCAGACCGGCTATCGCTCCCGTGCGTTTCTGACAGTGCCCATGCACAACCATGAAGGCGATATTGTTGCCGTCCTGCAACTGCTGAACAAACGCACCGCTAATGGTATTGATGGCACCTTTAATAGCGCCGATCAGCATATCGCCGAGTCACTAGCCTCCCAGGCAGCCGTTGCCATGACCAACCGGCGGCTGATCGAGGAAATGCAGGCGCTGTTCGATAGCTTTATTCGTGTCATTGCCAAGGCCATCGACACCAAATCGGCACATACTGGCGCCCACTGCCGGCGTGTACCGGAAGCCACTTTGCTGCTGGCTGAAGCGGCCCACCGCTCACAGCATCCAGGCGTCGCCAGCTTCACACTCAGCGATGATGATCGCTATGAGCTGAAAACCGCCGCCTGGCTTCACGATTGCGGCAAGATCGTCACCCCGCATCATGTGGTGGAAAAATCCACCAAGCTGGAAGGCCTGTTTGATCGTATTGCCACGATTGAAGTGCGCTTTGCCGCACAGCACCAAGCGCTCACTAATACCTACCTTCGCACACTGCTTGATGCCCATCATCAAGGGCACTCCCCCCCCGCCGACGCCGAGCAGAGTTACCAGCAGCTGTGTCAGCAGCTGAATGATGACCTTGCTTTTATTCGCAAGGCCAACACCGGTGGCGAGTTCATGCAGGATGACGACATTACCCGCTTACAGCAGATTGCCGCCCAACAATGGGAAGATATTGATGGCCTGAAGCACCCGATGCTAACGGCAGATGAGCTGGAAAATCTGAGCATCCGTCGTGGCACTCTAAACCCGGCCGAACGCCGGATTATCGAAGATCACATGGTGGCAACGCTGGATATGTTGGCAGAGCTGCCCTTTCCCAAGCACCTCAAACGCGTGCCCGAATATGCCGGCGGTCATCACGAGCATATGGATGGCAAAGGCTATCCCAAGGGGCTGACCCGCGAACAACTGTCGTTGCCCGCACGTATGATGGGCATTGCTGATGTTTTCGAAGCGCTGACTGCCCCTGACCGCCCCTACAAACCTCCAATGAAGCTCTCCCAGGCGCTAAACATTATGGGTCGAATGGTCGAAGAACAGCATCTGGATCAAGACCTGTTTACCGTTTTCGTGACGGAAAATGTCTATCTCGACTACGCTCAAAAACATCTCGCCAACGATCAGATCGATACCGTCGACCTGACCACGCTACCCGGTCTCAACGTCATGCCCCCTCAGGAGCACCATCCGCCGGTCAACCATTAAGGCGTTTTTTGTTATGCAGATTATTCCTCTCGGCATCAGCGGTGGCCTGGAGCAACATCAAGGGACCAGTGCCTTTCTGGTCTCATCCACCTTGCTGATTGATGCTGGCACTGGCGTTCAGCAACTGGATGCTTTCGCACTTTCCAGGCTACGCAGCATTTTTATCACTCACGCTCACATTGACCATATTGCCAGCCTGCCAATGCTGTTGGACACCCAGTTTGAAACGCTGGCTGAACATCAACAAAGCCTGACAGTGTATGCATTACCCGAGGTAATCACCTCCCTGCAGACCCATATTTTTAATGGGGCTATCTGGCCGAATTTCAGTCGACTGCCATCAGTTGACTCACCGATTTTGCGCTATGAAGCGATTTATCCCTGGCAACGGCTAACGCTGCCCGATGCGCACGGCCAGATGCTGGACATCATGCCCTTTCCGGTGACCCACAGCGTGCCCACTTGCGGTTTCTGGGTGAGTGACGGACACACCCGGATTGCCTTCAGCGGCGACACCGGTTTGAGCAGCACCACCATTGCCTCGCTCAATCAACTAGGCTCATTGGACTGCCTGGTCATTGAGTGCGCCTTTGCCAACTACCTGGATGGTTTGGCGGAAATGTCTCAGCACCTGACACCCCAGCGTCTCGCCCATTTACTGTCAGCGCTTGAAACAGCCCCCAAAGCGGTATGGATTACCCACCTTAAACCTCAGCAACGTACGCGTATCAAACAAGAACTGCACCAGTTGCTGCCTCCCACCCTGAATTGGACGCTGACGCCCTGAGGTGCGTGCCCCATGCTGCAATCCAGACGCTACCCTGCTGTGCTTGTCCTGCTGCTGTCAGTTGCCGTAAGCCCCCGCGCACTGGCAGATACAACTCCGCTTACAACGCCGCTTGAGAAGGCCCAGGACTATCTGGCACAAGATAACGCCAATGCAGCTTATCAGGCACTTCAAGCCAGCGAGCTAAGCAACAGTGGCCAGCCAGATTTTGATTACTGGCTGGGCGTCGCCGCCTTACGGGCGGGCCACCCTAGCCACGCGTTGATAGCACTGGACCGCGTTATCATCCATCAGCCCAACCACGCTGGCGCTCGACTGGAGCGGCTAGCGGCCCTGATACAGCTTGACCAACGGTTAGCCGCCGAAAGTGAAATTGCCCGACTTAATGCGTTGTCGCCACCGCCCGAGGCTCAGGCAGCCATTGAACGTTTCCAGGCGGTCCTCGACCAACGCCAACGTAGTGAAACCGAGCCACAGCACCGCTGGCAACTGGGTGTCGACATAGGCTACGACAGCAACCCCCAGCGTTTCCCCAATGAGATCACCATCGACCCTCTTCAACCGGCGATCCGGGAGGCGCTCGACGCCCTGATTGAGATGGGTCTGACACCTCAGCTCGCGCCCGGCCAGGACCTTACTGACTTTGATGAACGTGTTTTCAGCCGCGAGGCCAGCGCTTACCAGCAATTACAGGGGGGCTATCAGGGCACTTACCCGGTGAACGAAACGTCACGTTGGCTGCTTAATGCCACCGGTCAAGCCCAGCGCTATCAGGATGACGCGGCTCAAGACTTTGATCTTTCATTATTAAACGCCCAACTCGGTTACCAGCAGGATATTGAAGCTCAGCGCAGCGTTACCTACCGTGCCAGCCTGTTGCAGGCATGGAGCGGCCAGCCTCAGGATCATCTGTTAACGCGTTGGGGAGGAGAGGTAGCGTACCGCCACCCTGCCAGCTCAAACAGCACGCTCGACTGGCAACTCGGCATTGAAGACAACGCTTTCGACACTTCCCGTAACGATTACGTTAGCGGGCGGCTAGGGCTGCAACTGACCACTCGCCACGCTAGCGTACATACCCGCATAAATGCCCAGCTTGGCCATGAATGGGCAGATACGCAGCGCAACGGTGGCGATCTGTTATATGCACGTGCTGGAGCGGGTATGGATTACCCGATTGGCGACCGGCAGCTTCTGCGCGCCGACCTTTCTTACCAGCAGCGCCGCTATCAGCAAGATGGCTTTAGCCTTTATAACGACTACGTGGCCGTTGAGCGCCACGACCAGCTCTGGCAAGCACGCTTGATGTGGTTGTATCAACTTAACCCGGACTGGTTAGTGGAAGCCCGCGCCGATATTGAACGCCGCAATTCCAATGTGAACTTTTTTGATACCCATCGCCTGCAAACGCAGCTGGGCCTTCGCTACCTTTTCTGACGGGGTGAGTTATGGGTACTTTTCATACACGACCACTGACGCGATTGGGCACCTTCGGCCTGAGAACCTTCAGGCTAAGCACCTTAGGAATAAGCACCTTTGGCCTTAGCAGCCTGGCGTTATTCCCCTTTGCAGCATTTGCCGAGATGCCTGCCGGACGTATTATGTTTGTGCATGGCAACGCCTTTATCGAGCGTGAAGGCACTCGCCAGCCTGCCGCCCGTGGGGATGAATTCTACCCTGGCGATACCTTCCACACCGCCGAAGCCAGCACGCTGCAACTACGCTACAGCGATGGCGGTATCAAAGCCCTTCGCCCGAGTTCTTCCTATACGCTGACACGCTACGTCCTCGACGAACAAACGCCACAGGATTCGACCAAAAGCGGTGAATTGGTGCGCGGCAGTCTAAGAGCGATTAGCGGAGCCATTGGGCGCCAGACCCCCGACAACGTGTCCTACAGCACCCCGGTAGCCACCATGGGCATTCGCGGCACCAGCTTTCAGCTGCTGCATATTCCCGACGAAGGCTATCGCGGCCTGCCAGGCACTGCACCCGGTAGCTACCTATATGTGGAAACCGGCCTGCTGGCAATGTCGACCACCGCAGGACAAACCCTGGTACAGCCCGGCCAGGTTTTCTTTAGCCCCGCACAGGAGGTAGCTCCACGCTTGCTGCCCGAGGGCATTCAACTGTTCGAGCAGCTTGATGGCGCTCGGCCTGCCATCGTCAGCTCCTTTCTGGATTCGGTGGTACTGAAGCCGCTGGACGATATTCGTGATGACATCGGCGACACGATTAGCGCTGACCAAGTGAACAACGTCCCCGCTCTTGAGATTCCAGAACCCGCAGCACCGGCGCCTGAAACGCCGGAACCTGAAACACCGGAACCTGAAACACCGGAACCTGAAACGCCAGAGCCTGAAATGCCGGAACCCGAAACACCGGAACCCGAAACGCCCGAGCCTGAAACGCCGGAACCCGAAACGCCCGAGCCCGAAAGGCCGGAACCCGAGATGCCAGAGCCTGAAACGCCCGAACCTGAAACGCCGGAACCTGAAGCGCCAGAACCTGAAACACCGGAACCTGAAGCGCCCGAGCCCGAAATGCCGGAAGAACCCGAAGGACCCGAACCCGAAGCACCCGAACCCGAAACGCCCGAGCCTGAAACGCCAGAGCCCGAAACGCCGCTCTCTGGTTTTGATGCGCTGATCAGCAATCAGCTGGGGTTCAGTAGTCTCGAAAGTTTGCGTAACCGCGATGCCAGCGGTACAGACTGGCTGGGCAATGATAATCAGCAAGCGCGCATCGCGCCGTTTGTCAGCGTGGCGTTGAACCGCAACGATGGTAACTTTTCAGGCATACAGGCTAGCGCAACCCGCTGGCGTGAAAGTGACGATACTCTTACCACGATTGAGCGGGCACAACCCATCCATGTCGCTCAAAACGCGATTCCCATCACCCGGGGTAATATCGAGCTTGATGATAATACCCAGCTTTATTGGGGTCGTTGGGCACCCAGCGCGTTACGTATTGTGGATGAGGCCAATGAGACACTGATCGCCATTGAAGGCGACCTTCACTATATTGCCAGTAATGCCACCTTCAACACCGTCACCCAGGCTGAGCTTCTCGACCTGCTCACTACGCCCAGCGCCCTGGGCAATGACATTATTCCCTTCAACCTGGTCGCCAGCAACGGTCTTAGCAGCAATGGCCAACCACTGGTGCTTGATCAAAACACATCACGCTTGACGTTAAGCGCCAGTGACGATGAACTTTACCTGAACGCCGATTTCGTTCTGTTGCGCGAAGATACCGCCTTGCCCCAGGGCGTCGCCCGTTACCATGCCAGCGGAAACGTTCGCCTTACTGACTTTACAGCCTCTAATCCGAATAATTCACGTAGTCCCGTCGTGCTCACCGGGAAGGATATCCAAAGCGGCGCCTTTTTTGGTCGACTGCTTGGCAACACCCAGGCCACCGGCGCCATGGGCAACCTCTACGTAGAAGTCGCCACCAGCCCGGAAACCATCACCAGCGCCTATGGCAACCTAGGGTTCGAACGGGGTAGCCAGGAGATTCGCCACGTGAGTACCGACCTGGAGGATGCGACGGCGACGCTTGCCAACCCAGCGGGTGAGGGTTCGCTATCCGCGCTTTATCGGCACAATATCGAACCAACCGCTCAAGGTCTCGAGACACTTGAAGGCGGCGATATCGTGTGGGGATACTGGGCACCGGGTACGACTTTGAGCCAGCAGGGAAGCCTGTCACTGGAAACCGAACACCCCGTGGCTTTTATCAGCGCATCGAGTGAACTCGCCGACACCCTGAGCTTGTCGCTCAGCCAGCAAGCCTTTGATGCCCTCTCCTCCCAGCTGACTGCCGGTGTCAGTTTCCATTGGGAAGCCGGGACAGGGCTGGTGAGTCATCGTGATGGTCATATCATCCCTGTTCTGGATAGCAGCGTTATCACGCTCAGCAGTACGCCGGCACAAAGTCAGGTCGACGTACAGATTCACCTTGACGCTTTCGGCACGCTACAAGGCCAGGAAAGCATTGATGCCTCTCAGGCCGGTTTTCAGACGTTCATGCTGGAGCGTATTGACCTGAACCATGCCAATTGCGCACCGGACTGCTTCGAAGATGGGTATCTTGAGGGTCGTTACGTGGGTGAGGAAGCCAGCGCCATCATGAGTATCATTGAAGCCTGGGGCGCCGAAAGCGGTGATTACAGCGGTACGGGCCTGTTCAAACGCAATGACTGAGCCTCAGTCAGGTGCCGGGCGGTCAGAAAAATGTGAGAACCGGGGCGTTATTTTTCGTCATGTGTCCACACCCCGTCCCAGCCTGGCGGGGGCGGTGAATGGCGAAAATATTCCAGACGCTCAAGATAGCGTGCCACCAGCGGATCAACCTCTGAAGGGGCCGAGTTGACTGCAAGCGTCTGAAAAGCCACAGCGGCGGTTTCAAAGTCCGCCGCCTGATACGCATCGATGGCCTGTTCGAACATCTGGTGCCACTGGCGTTTTTCCGCACTCAATGCTTCCCAACGGCCTAACGGTTGCATGATCCATAGCGGCGCAGCACGCCCTTTAACACGCACTTTATCCAACCGTCGGCAGCACCAGTCAGGCGCCCGCTGCGCCGTAAATTCACTAATGATCAGATTCACACCATAGGCTTTGGTGAGCCCCTCAAGACGTGCCCCCAGGTTGACGTTATCGCCCATCACGGTATACGCCATGCGAAAGCTGGAGCCCATGTTGCCCACGCTCATCAAGCCTGAATTGATGCCGATTCCCATGGCCAACGGCGGTTTATCTTCCTCCATGAAGGCACGATTGATCTCTTCCAGCGCCTCCAGCATGGCAAACGCACCATCGAGGGCCTTCTCAGCATGATGATCATTGCGTAGCGGTGCGCCCCAGAACGCCATGATGGCATCGCCCATGTACTTGTCGATGGTGCCTTCGTGCTGATGAATGGCCAGCGTCAGCGGTGTTAACAGACGGTTCATGACCTGGGTTAGCTCGGTAGGCGATAACGCTTCAGAAAACGCGGTAAACCCACGCACATCAGAAAACAGCACGGTCAGTTCGCGCTCTTCCCCCGTTAAGCTGATTTCTTCTTCCTGAGCCACCATGTCATTGACCAGCTTAGGCGGAATATACTGTCCAAAACGGTCGGTGACCCAGCGCTTCTGCTGAGTCTCACGCATAAAGTTGAGTGCCAGGTGCCACAGCATCTGGGTAATTAACAACAACAGCAAACCCGCAATGGGAACCGCCAACCCCTGCTGCCATGCCCATAGATTTCCGCCCACCACCAGCGTACCCAGCGCCACACTTATCCCCACCAGCCACAACGCGTTCAGGTGTGGATAAAGTGTCACCATCACCAACCCCAACCCTGCCAGACAGATCAGCTCCACCCCTAACACCCAGGGCGGCGAGGCTTTGATACGCTGATGTAGCATGCCCGCCAATAGACTGAGATTAATTTCCGGACCTGGATACACCGCGCCGACCGGCGTGGAACGCAAGTCCATCAAGCCTGGCGCCGTCGCGCCCAGCAGCAAGGTTTTACCCGCTAACGCGTCCAATGGCAGACGCTTTTCCAACACATCAACCGCCGAGAAGTAGTCAAAATGCCCTCTCGGCCCGTACCAGGGCACCAACGCCGACCCCTCTGCATCCAGCGGAATATTGAACCCGCCTACGTCCAGGGCCTCCAGCTGGGTGACACCGGCACCTTCACCAATTAACGGTGTAATGGGTGGCTGGCCCAGCAAGGTTAGCAGCATGGCCAACGGCAGGTTGGGATACAGCTCACCTTCCCAGCGCTGTAGCATGGGAACACGGCGAAACACACCGTCGGCATCCACATCAGGGTTGTCAAAATAACCTGCCCCAAGGGCGGCTGATTGCAATGCTGGCAGGTTCGCCGTAAAGCGCTGTGGCTGCGGAAAGGGGAGTAACACGGGTTCGTTCACGTCAGCGGGAAGAGGAAGCTGCCCCACCGGAGGCGGGTCACTGTCTATTCGGCTGGACTGAAAGTAATACCCCAACACCACGGGGTAAGTGGCCAGTGCCTTGGCAAGCTGCACGTCACCATCTGCGGGTGGGGCAAATTCTTCCAACGCCGCATTTTCCTTCACTATCGCATTCCAGTGCTGCTGCCATGGCGACGTTTCGGGTTCGGCAAACACAATATCAACACCCAGCAGCCCCGCCTGATAATCCTCGAACAGGGTTTCCATCAGTGTCGCCAGAGTGGCACGTGGCCACGGCCACTGGCCTATCTCGTACAGGCTACGCTCATCAATATCAATAATCGCCAGCGACGGGTCGGCGTAGTCCGGCAGGGTATAACGCACTTTAACGTCATAGGCCAGCCATTCCACTCGCTCCAGCAGGGGCAAGGTCAGCCAGCGCGACGACGCTGCCAACAGCAGCAGCACGATGAAAAAGCCGCCACTGTATTGCAACCAGCGCCAGGCGCGATGCCGTGTCAGTAACACTGCCGCCATTCCCACCTCACCAGAAGACATCAATAGATTATATAAACATGTATCTAAATAACAAAAAGACAATTTTGTAAGCATTTACTTACATGATGCGTAGACAAAGACGTAAAAACCTCTTTTCTTCATATTGGCACTTTTTTGAGTGCTTTGCTTAAGGCATTATCCTATCGCTAAATCAATTTTGCTAAAACGATCTTACTGAAACCATCATTAAATTAGCGTTGTTTTAAAAAAGAAAAGACTGCAGCAACCATTATAGGCATATCGTTAAGGCTAAAAACTCATCCAGGAAGCTTCGGTAAGCCGGGTAATTTATTCATATAATTTAAATACATAAATAATAGAAGGAAAAATAACGCTTTATCAGGCTTTATGCATCTATCAAAGAGCCACTCGTTGCGCTCAAAAACCGCTACAACGCCAATCTTCATACACCCAATGAACACTGAAACTTTTCTGACAGACAGTGTCATGTTTTGCTACTTCAGCTGACGGTAACCATATGTACGCTTTTCGGAGACGCACCTTGTTGATGCGTTTACCTCCACTAGAAGGTATCTATCTATTGGTTGGCTTTTTGCTGATGGGCATGCTTGCTGTTGTTACCCAGGCCAGGGCCGAAGAAACGCCCACCCATCAGCAGACAGTTGCGGCCTACCAGCTTGATTACCCAGGCGACGTATTACCCGACAGAGCACCTGATGGGCTGAGAAAGCATCGTCTCGCTGACACCAATAATTTTAATTTTGGCGTGGTCGATCACCCCTTCTGGATGTTGCTCTCTGTTGATATTGATCAGCCCAGGGTGCTGCATATCAACAACCCCCTGATACATAAGGTTAGTCTTTACCGTTACGATGCAGACAAGGCGCGCTGGAGCGATGCATTACCTCGCATGCCGGTCAAGCCCATCTTTAGCAATGCCCACGCGAACTGGCGAGCCCTATTTGATGTGACATCATCCGGCGACTACCTTTTGCGTCTTGAGTCCTCTCAGGCACTGCGCTTTGATCTTAACCTGAGTTCTGAAAAAGCCATGCACAGCGCCTGGCGTGGTTATTTACTTGGCCAGGGCATGTACTTCGGATTGGTGCTTGGGTTAATGGTCTACAACGCCTTTCTGCTTATTTTCCTGCGCGATCTCAGCTACCTGTGGTACATCGGCTTTATCTGCAGCTCCGCCGCTTATTTCTTTCTGCAGAAGGGGTTACTGTTTGAGCTTCTGCCCAATGCATCCGCGACCATCAATGAAGCTTTACTGTTCACAACGATTTCTACCGGCCTGTTTTCAGCGTTGTCATTCTGTCAGCGGTTTCTGTCTGTGGATCACAGCGACCCACGACTCACCCCCTGGTTTAACGCTTTCCTCTCGCTAAGTGTGATTGGGTTGGCACTTGCCTGGCTATATCCCGGCCAATTAACCGTAATGATGTATTCGCTCATGGGGCTGGGTACCTTGCTGCTATTTACTGTGGCCTCTTTTCGCGCCCTGCAACGTGGGTTTCATCCGGCCCAGTGGCTAATTATCGGCTGGGCGGCATTGCTGGCAGGTTGCGCGACGTTCATCTTTTCTATCTACGGAATCGTCCCTCACACGTTCTGGACCTATTACGGCTTCCAGATGGGTTCAGCATTAGAAGTGATGCTGTTTTCACTCGCACTGGCAGACCGTATCAAGATATTGCACAGCGAACGGGAAACCCTGGTAAAAGACAAACTACGCTTCGTTAATCTGAGTCTTACCGATGGGCTCACGGGGCTTTATAATCGCCGCTACCTTAACCAGCACCTGGAAAAATGCACCGACCGTATCCAGCATTTTCACCCGCTCACGGTCATCATGATTGATATTGACCATTTCAAGGATTTTAACGATCGCTGGGGGCACATACTAGGTGACCGGGCGTTAGTGCATGTGGCGGGTATCATGAAGAGCATCGTCCGCGACAAGGACCCTATCTGCCGCTATGGTGGCGAAGAGTTCACTATCGTGCTGCAACAACAACCCATCCGTAAAGCTTTCGATATTGCCGAGCGCATTCGTCGTGAACTGGAACAGACCCCACTGAAAACAGACGGCGGGAAAGACCTTTATATGACCTGCACCATGGGCATTGCTGAATATCAACTCGGCGAAAGCACTGATACGTTTATCCATCGTGCCGACGAGGCGCTGTACAGAGGAAAATCCCAAGGGCGTAACTGTGTGCTGCCTTATCGTACAATTCCGTCCGTTTAGCCTCCTTGATATCACACTTATCTTCCGATGCGGGAACCTCTATACCGGCTAAGTTCAAAAATGCAGCTAGACGAGGGCCTGAAAAGATTGCAAAAAGTATTTTTCTGGACGTTTTTCAGAACATTTTGCAGAACGCTTTTCAGCGCGTTTTTAAGGACGTTTTTAAGGACGTTTTTAAAAACGGTCATGCATTTTTATCTGCTAAACTAATTGTAATAAATTATTTCGGTGAGTTTTATGGCGCTGCGGCACCCACTTCGCTCCTCACACGCCCCACCCCTTTCCCGGCGCCAGTTTCTGGCGGCGGCAGGTCTTGCGTTGGCGGCGGGAGCCTTGGGTTACTTTCCAACGACAGCGAATGCGTTCAACCCAGCGCGGCTGCGCGACAGCATGAGCCGCCAGTATGGTGCCCGTGGCCTGCAAGCGCTGGAAGAATGGTTTGCGTTATTGGATCGTTTACGTAGCGCCACCGTTGCCGAACAACTGCGTGATGTGAATGGTTTTTTCAATCGCCGCGTGCGCTGGCGGGATGATATTCAAATCTGGGGACAGGAAGATTACTGGGCAACGCCACTGGAAACCCTGGGCCGAGAAGAAGGCGACTGTGAAGACTACTCTATCGCCAAGTACATCACCCTCAAGGAACTCGGTGTGGACGGCAACAAGCTGCGTATGATCTACGTTCGTGCACGCATTGGACGTTCACAGGTCACTCAGGCGCACATGGTGCTGGGGTTCTACCAGACACCTGCTTCGGAGCCGCTTATCCTCGACAACATTGTGGCCTCGATACAGCCTGCTTCGCGACGCAATGACCTTGACCCGGTATTCAGTTTTAACAGCAGTGGCTTATGGGCCGGTGGCAGCAGCAGCTCCCGTGCCGACCCAATGGCACGGCTTTCACGCTGGCGTAACGTGGTGTCACGTATGCAGGAGCAGGGCTTTGTATAAATATGTTTCCAGGCGCGTTTTGAACAGCGTCATTCCTACATGTACCAACGATAATCGTTTTACAGGCCAGATGTCATGAAGAGGATTTTTCCATGTCGTTAATCAAACAACTCTGGCTCACTGTGGTTGCCATTTTGCTGCTGGCTTTTATTGGCAGCCTGGCAATCAGCGTTACCAGCAGCCGTCATTACATCGAACAGGAAGTTCAGATCAAGAACGCGGACAATGCCAACGCGCTGGCGCTGTCGATGACGCAGCTTGAAAAGGACCCGGTGACGATGGAGCTGCTGATCGCTGCTCAGTTCGACACCGGCCACTACCGCCTGATTGAACTGCGCTCACCGGAAGGCGAGATCATGTTTCAGCGTGAAGGCGAGGAGTATATCGGTGATGTGCCCCAGTGGTTTATCAATCTGGTCAGCTTTGATGTATCCCCCGGCCAGGCAGTTATCCAGGATGGATGGAGCCAGTACGGCACACTGACACTGGAAAGCCAGCACAGCTTTGCCTACCGCACACTTTGGCGCAGCAGCCTGGAAATGATCGGCTGGTTTGCACTGGCAGGCGTCATCAGCTTTCTTCTCGCCTGGTGGATTGTGCGCACCATTCGCAAGCCGCTGGTGGAGGTCATTCAACAGGCCAAGAGCATCAGCGCTCGCCGGTTTACCACCACAGAAGAACCTTACACGCTTGAATTACGCCAGGTCGTGCGGGCCATGAACACGCTTTCAGGTGCCGTGCATGAAATGCTCAGCGAAGAAACCGGTAAACTGGACGATCTGCGCCGCCGTTTGCAGGAAGACCCGATCACTCATGCCTTGACGCGTGAAACCGTACTTGACCGCCTGAAACGTAATCTGGCAAGTAACTCTCATCGTGCCAGTGGTGCACTGGCCCTTGTTCGCGTGGACGAGCTGGCAGAACTCAATGAATCGCTTGGCCGACGAGGCGTTGATACCTTGCTGACCTCACTGGTTCAGCATTTGCAAGAGGTCGGCGATCCCTACGGCGACGCCGACGTGGGACGCCTGAACGGCAGCGATTTCCTGTTGATCACCCCCACGGCGACAGACCTTGATACGGTTGCCCAAGCCCTCAACGGTCATCTGGAAAGCCTTCGTGCGTCGGTGAACAGTGAGATTGTCCTTGTCTCTGCACTGGTCGATTACCAGGAAGGCGATACGCTTTCGCAACGGCTTTCCACGCTGGATGATACGCTGGCGTCTGCGGAAGCTCGGGCCGACGGCCAGATAGCGGTCACCCAGGGTGATCAGCGTAATGCGCTCTATACTACCCAGGAAGAGTGGCGGCACGCGATTGATGACGCAATGAAAGAAGGCGTACAACTGGCCTCGTATCCGGTTCGGAATCGCAATGGCGGCCTGATTCATTACGAAGCACCCTCGCGTCTCTATATGAAAGGCAGCTGGCGTAACGCAGGCACCTTTATGCCATGGGTACACCGTTTGCAGCGTGATGATGCGCTGGACATGGCCGTACTGGAAGCCGCGCTGACGCAAATCAGTAAAAGCCAGCAACCGATCGGCATCAACATATCCGCCCGCTCGTTGCGTGATGTTCATTTCATCAGAAACCTGACCCAGAAACTGCGTCAGGCAGGCTCCACCACGGACTGGTTATGGATGGAGTTGCCCGAGCATGTGGCCATTCACGACCTCGCCAGCTTCCGTCTGTTGTGCCGTGAGCTGCAGCCAATGGGCGTGAAGATTGGTCTTGAGCACGTCGGCAGCGAATTCAACAAACTCGCCGACCTGCATGATCTCGGTTTGAGCTTCCTCAAATTCGATTCCTCACTGGTTAGCGGCGTAGAACACTCCACCGACCAGCAGACCATTCTGCGTGGTATGGCCACGCTCGCCCACTCGCTGGGCATCCTGGCCATTGGGGAAGGTGTGAAGCACGAAGCCGAAGCCAATGCCCTGTTTGACCTCGGCCTGGACGGTATTACCGGCCCTGGCGTGAAGTAGAACGCTGATCTGCTTCTTAGCCATTAAATGACCACCACCATTAAATAACCACCAAACAACAGGCGCTTTCGAAAAAATCGAAAGCGCCTGTTGAAAGCTTTTGCTGTATATCAGAGAGACAGCGCCTCAGATTACATCGCTATCACCATCATCGATTAATCCCACGTCGTTCACCCGCTTACGCAGCGATTGGCGATCCAGCAACTTATCCTGGGCCTTCTCCGGCAAGTCGGTAAAGCGCAAGATACCCTTGTCCATCAGCAGCGTAATCACATCCTCCAATACCCGAACAAACTCCATATCGGATTCACGCAGTTTCGCCGCCTCATCCTGCTCAGCCTTGAAGAACGCCGCCAGCTCCGTCGACCCCGGTGCCAGGTGTTCCTCGCATTCTGGCGTAGACGTCTTGCTGACTTGAACAATCACGCCCTTCGCATCACGTTTAACGTACATCCTGAATCTCCTTAGCGATTACCCTGCCATCTTAAAGGCTTTGA
The DNA here is from genome assembly GCF_052983955.1 of Halomonas sp. LS-001. Lineage (NCBI taxonomy): Bacteria > Pseudomonadati > Pseudomonadota > Gammaproteobacteria > Oceanospirillales > Halomonadaceae > Halomonas > Halomonas sp. LS-001. Next base: position 439,399 of record NZ_CM129816.1, on the reverse strand, counting down.
TGGCACAGCACTGCCTGTCCGTTGGGTTAAGAATAAAAAGCCCCGCCGGGCAAATGCCAGGCGGGGCGGGTTTAGTACATTTAAGAGGCGATGTTACTGGTCAATTTTCAACTGACCCTCCGCAATCAGCTTGCTGATCAGATCCTCGGAATCAGACACACTAAAGTCACTGAATGACTTCCCTTCCAGCGTCACTTTCTGGTCAGCGCCGTTACCGGCCAGCTCGCCTGCTGAGTTGATGTTTAGCACCAGATCGCTTCCCACCTCTTCGGCAGACACATATTTACCGATGTGATCATCCACATTATCTCCCAAATCCAAAAGATCATTTAGCTTTAATGTGTCGCCTTCACTAGCATTAAAGTCTTTAACGGTGTCTTGAGCTGGGTTGCCAGCACTACCTTCATCATTTCCAAAGTTCCAGACAAAGGTATCAGCCCCTGCGCCGCCAAAGAGGATGTCGTCGCCTTCGCCGCCGATGAGGGTGTCATTGTCATCTGTCCCAAGGATTACATCGTTACCCTCTGTACCTTCTAAGCTGTAACCACCTTGTTGCGTTCCAGCAAGATTCACCTCCAAATTCTCTGATATTACATCTCCATCTAGGTCCTCAATCGACAGTTCAAAGCCCAGTTGCTGGCCTTCAACTATTGCCGTGGATGTGAAACCAAAGTTTCCTAGCAAGAAGTTTGAACTCGTATTTTCTGCTACCAGTTCAACTTGATCAAAGTCACCTATACCAGATATCTCGAGAACATCAGTATCTGACAGGTAGCTAAAATCACCTGTACCTACCGGACTAGTCTGTCCGTCTTTGAATGCTTTCCAGCTTATTTTTTCACCACCATTATTTGAAATCCGGCTTCCACCAATACCGAAGAAATTGGTTGATGATGTGAAGTCAAATTCTATCCGATCTTTGCTACTTCCTTGGTTTCTGAAATGATTACCTCCCACCCCAATACCTTGGCCAGACACATTGATAGACCCATTACCACTAATGGTGATATCTCTGCTCGAATCTAATTGAGACACACTTGATCCTGAACTCCATGTACCAAGCGTCTCGCCACCTTTATATCCGACAAAGTTATCGTTACCAGACGGCGGTGCCTCTGAATCAAGGTCAGATTCAAAGCGTGTTGGCTTAGGTGTCACCAACTCAAACTCATACGATCCATCCTCTCTTACAAAAAGCGTGAAGAAAGTGTCGCCGGAGCCTTCCAGAGTCGCCACTAGCAACGTGGCTTTTTCATTTCCGGCGAAAATTCCATCAAACTCAGTTGGCAGATCCAGGCTATCAGCCGTATACGTTTTATAAGGCTCAACACCATCAGGCTGTGTTCCCGCAACAGCAATATTAGCGAGACCATCAGCACCCGGCGAAAACTCCAGTTTCCCTTCAACAGTCCCCAATTCACCCGCAGCCATTATGAGGTTTTGAATTGAGTTAATTATTGGCACATCGTCAATGACATCAACATTGATTTCGCCATCAGTCTTGTTACCTGCGCTATCGGTCAACACCAGATCAATAGCAGATTTCGGAAGAGTGTCAGCGCCTTGCTGCTCGTGATCCAGTATATCTGTCAGCTCATACTCATAGCTGACAACACCAGTAGCATCATCAAAACCTGTAATGCGCAATTTCCCTAGCTCAGTGCCAATAATCAAAGGTTGAGTACTAGCAATAGCTTGTAGATCGTTCTCTGTCAGTACCACAAACCCATTATCTTCCGTCGCAGCCGTGCCTCCCGCATCCTCAAGGCTTCCTGCGATACTCAAAGCCCCGATACTTAAATTACCAGATGCTGTAATGGTAAATTCGCCATCATCAATATTGGCATTGCTATTGCTGTTGGTACCTTCCTCAAGCCCCGCTTCAGATACAGTCACATCTGTATCTGATAGACCGCTGATAGAAGGTGGAGTAGTTGCGATCACGCCGGTGTCAGTGTCAGTACCACTGTTGCCCGCCGGGTCGGTGACCGTGGCGGTCACGCTCACCGCGGTGTCGGTGTTGTCCAGATCCGTGATGGTGACGTCCACGCCGTCATCCAGCATGGCCTGGGTCACGGTCTCGTTGAACAGCTCATTACCCTTGCCGTCGACCACCACCAGGGTGTCGCCCACCTGGGTGCCAGCTTCCAGGGTGACCGTGGCGTTGACGCCGTCTTCGATTTCCTCGGCGCTGTAGATGTCGCCCGTGGCGTCTTCCAGCAACACGCTGACCGCCGGGGCGGTTGCATCGATCACGCCGGTGTCAGTGTCAGTACCACTGTTGCCCGCCGGGTCGGTGACCGTGGCGGTCACGCTCACCGCGGTGTCGGTGTTGTCCAGATCCGTGATGGTGACGTCCACGCCGTCATCCAGCATGGCCTGGGTCACGGTCTCGTTGAACAGCTCATTACCCTTGCCGTCGACCACCACCAGGGTGTCGCCCACCTGGGTGCCAGCTTCCAGGGTGACCGTGGCGTTGACGCCGTCTTCGATTTCCTCGGCGCTGTAGATGTCGCCCGTGGCGTCTTCCAGCAACACGCTGACCGCCGGGGCGGTTGCATCGATCACGCCGGTGTCAGTGTCAGTACCACTGTTGCCCGCCGGGTCGGTGACCGTGGCGGTCACGCTCACCGCGGTGTCGGTGTTGTCCAGATCCGTGATGGTGACGTCCACGCCGTCATCCAGCATGGCCTGGGTCACGGTCTCGTTGAACAGCTCATTACCCTTGCCGTCGACCACCACCAGGGTGTCGCCCACCTGGGTGCCAGCTTCCAGGGTGACCGTGGCGTTGACGCCGTCTTCGATTTCCTCGGCGCTGTAGATGTCGCCCGTGGCGTCTTCCAGCAACACGCTGACCGCCGGGGCGGTTGCATCGATCACGCCGGTGTCAGTGTCAGTACCACTGTTGCCCGCCGGGTCGGTGACCGTGGCGGTCACGCTCACCGCGGTGTCGGTGTTGTCCAGATCCGTGATGGTGACGTCCACGCCGTCATCCAGCATGGCCTGGGTCACGGTCTCGTTGAACAGCTCATTACCCTTGCCGTCGACCACCACCAGGGTGTCGCCCACCTGGGTGCCAGCTTCCAGGGTGACCGTGGCGTTGACGCCGTCTTCGATTTCCTCGGCGCTGTAGATGTCGCCCGTGGCGTCTTCCAGCAACACGCTGACCGCCGGGGCGGTTGCATCGATCACGCCGGTGTCAGTGTCAGTACCACTGTTGCCCGCCGGGTCGGTGACCGTGGCGGTCACGCTCACCGCGGTGTCGGTGTTGTCCAGATCCGTGATGGTGACGTCCACGCCGTCATCCAGCATGGCCTGGGTCACGGTCTCGTTGAACAGCTCATTACCCTTGCCGTCGACCACCACCAGGGTGTCGCCCACCTGGGTGCCAGCTTCCAGGGTGACCGTGGCGTTGACGCCGTCTTCGATTTCCTCGGCGCTGTAGATGTCGCCCGTGGCGTCTTCCAGCAACACGCTGACCGCCGGGGCGGTTGCATCGATCACGCCGGTGTCAGTGTCAGTACCACTGTTGCCCGCCGGGTCGGTGACCGTGGCGGTCACGCTCACCGCGGTGTCGGTGTTGTCCAGATCCGTGATGGTGACGTCCACGCCGTCATCCAGCATGGCCTGGGTCACGGTCTCGTTGAACAGCTCATTACCCTTGCCGTCGACCACCACCAGGGTGTCGCCCACCTGGGTGCCAGCTTCCAGGGTGACCGTGGCGTTGACGCCGTCTTCGATTTCCTCGGCGCTGTAGATGTCGCCCGTGGCGTCTTCCAGCAACACGCTGACCGCCGGGGCGGTTGCATCGATCACGCCGGTGTCAGTGTCAGTACCACTGTTGCCCGCCGGGTCGGTGACCGTGGCGGTCACGCTCACCGCGGTGTCGGTGTTGTCCAGATCCGTGATGGTGACGTCCACGCCGTCATCCAGCATGGCCTGGGTCACGGTCTCGTTGAACAGCTCATTACCCTTGCCGTCGACCACCACCAGGGTGTCGCCCACCTGGGTGCCAGCTTCCAGGGTGACCGTGGCGTTGACGCCGTCTTCGATTTCCTCGGCGCTGTAGATGTCGCCCGTGGCGTCTTCCAGCAACACGCTGACCGCCGGGGCGGTTGCATCGATCACGCCGGTGTCAGTGTCAGTACCACTGTTGCCCGCCGGGTCGGTGACCGTGGCGGTCACGCTCACCGCGGTGTCGGTGTTGTCCAGATCCGTGATGGTGACGTCCACGCCGTCATCCAGCATGGCCTGGGTCACGGTCTCGTTGAACAGCTCATTACCCTTGCCGTCGACCACCACCAGGGTGTCGCCCACCTGGGTGCCAGCTTCCAGGGTGACCGTGGCGTTGACGCCGTCTTCGATTTCCTCGGCGCTGTAGATGTCGCCCGTGGCGTCTTCCAGCAACACGCTGACCGCCGGGGCGGTTGCATCGATCACGCCGGTGTCAGTGTCAGTACCACTGTTGCCCGCCGGGTCGGTGACCGTGGCGGTCACGCTCACCGCGGTGTCGGTGTTGTCCAGATCCGTGATGGTGACGTCCACGCCGTCATCCAGCATGGCCTGGGTCACGGTCTCGTTGAACAGCTCATTACCCTTGCCGTCGACCACCACCAGGGTGTCGCCCACCTGGGTGCCAGCTTCCAGGGTGACCGTGGCGTTGACGCCGTCTTCGATTTCCTCGGCGCTGTAGATGTCGCCCGTGGCGTCTTCCAGCAACACGCTGACCGCCGGGGCGGTTGCATCGATCACGCCGGTGTCAGTGTCAGTACCACTGTTGCCCGCCGGGTCGGTGACCGTGGCGGTCACGCTCACCGCGGTGTCGGTGTTGTCCAGATCCGTGATGGTGACGTCCACGCCGTCATCCAGCATGGCCTGGGTCACGGTCTCGTTGAACAGCTCATTACCCTTGCCGTCGACCACCACCAGGGTGTCGCCCACCTGGGTGCCAGCTTCCAGGGTGACCGTGGCGTTGACGCCGTCTTCGATTTCCTCGGCGCTGTAGATGTCGCCCGTGGCGTCTTCCAGCAACACGCTGACCGCCGGGGCGGTTGCATCGATCACGCCGGTGTCAGTGTCAGTACCACTGTTGCCCGCCGGGTCGGTGACCGTGGCGGTCACGCTCACCGCGGTGTCGGTGTTGTCCAGATCCGTGATGGTGACGTCCACGCCGTCATCCAGCATGGCCTGGGTCACGGTCTCGTTGAACAGCTCATTACCCTTGCCGTCGACCACCACCAGGGTGTCGCCCACCTGGGTGCCAGCTTCCAGGGTGACCGTGGCGTTGACGCCGTCTTCGATTTCCTCGGCGCTGTAGATGTCGCCCGTGGCGTCTTCCAGCAACACGCTGACCGCCGGGGCGGTTGCATCGATCACGCCGGTGTCAGTGTCAGTACCACTGTTGCCCGCCGGGTCGGTGACCGTGGCGGTCACGCTCACCGCGGTGTCGGTGTTGTCCAGATCCGTGATGGTGACGTCCACGCCGTCATCCAGCATGGCCTGGGTCACGGTCTCGTTGAACAGCTCATTACCCTTGCCGTCGACCACCACCAGGGTGTCGCCCACCTGGGTGCCAGCTTCCAGGGTGACCGTGGCGTTGACGCCGTCTTCGATTTCCTCGGCGCTGTAGATGTCGCCCGTGGCGTCTTCCAGCAACACGCTGACCGCCGGGGCGGTTGCATCGATCACGCCGGTGTCAGTGTCAGTACCACTGTTGCCCGCCGGGTCGGTGACCGTGGCGGTCACGCTCACCGCGGTGTCGGTGTTGTCCAGATCCGTGATGGTGACGTCCACGCCGTCATCCAGCATGGCCTGGGTCACGGTCTCGTTGAACAGCTCATTACCCTTGCCGTCGACCACCACCAGGGTGTCGCCCACCTGGGTGCCAGCTTCCAGGGTGACCGTGGCGTTGACGCCGTCTTCGATTTCCTCGGCGCTGTAGATGTCGCCCGTGGCGTCTTCCAGCAACACGCTGACCGCCGGGGCGGTTGCATCGATCACGCCGGTGTCAGTGTCAGTACCACTGTTGCCCGCCGGGTCGGTGACCGTGGCGGTCACGCTCACCGCGGTGTCGGTGTTGTCCAGATCCGTGATGGTGACGTCCACGCCGTCATCCAGCATGGCCTGGGTCACGGTCTCGTTGAACAGCTCATTACCCTTGCCGTCGACCACCACCAGGGTGTCGCCCACCTGGGTGCCAGCTTCCAGGGTGACCGTGGCGTTGACGCCGTCTTCGATTTCCTCGGCGCTGTAGATGTCGCCCGTGGCGTCTTCCAGCAACACGCTGACCGCCGGGGCGGTTGCATCGATCACGCCGGTGTCAGTGTCAGTACCACTGTTGCCCGCCGGGTCGGTGACCGTGGCGGTCACGCTCACCGCGGTGTCGGTGTTGTCCAGATCCGTGATGGTGACGTCCACGCCGTCATCCAGCATGGCCTGGGTCACGGTCTCGTTGAACAGCTCATTACCCTTGCCGTCGACCACCACCAGGGTGTCGCCCACCTGGGTGCCAGCTTCCAGGGTGACCGTGGCGTTGACGCCGTCTTCGATTTCCTCGGCGCTGTAGATGTCGCCCGTGGCGTCTTCCAGCAACACGCTGACCGCCGGGGCGGTTGCATCGATCACGCCGGTGTCAGTGTCAGTACCACTGTTGCCCGCCGGGTCGGTGACCGTGGCGGTCACGCTCACCGCGGTGTCGGTGTTGTCCAGATCCGTGATGGTGACGTCCACGCCGTCATCCAGCATGGCCTGGGTCACGGTCTCGTTGAACAGCTCATTACCCTTGCCGTCGACCACCACCAGGGTGTCGCCCACCTGGGTGCCAGCTTCCAGGGTGACCGTGGCGTTGACGCCGTCTTCGATTTCCTCGGCGCTGTAGATGTCGCCCGTGGCGTCTTCCAGCAACACGCTGACCGCCGGGGCGGTTGCATCGATCACGCCGGTGTCAGTGTCAGTACCACTGTTGCCCGCCGGGTCGGTGACCGTGGCGGTCACGCTCACCGCGGTGTCGGTGTTGTCCAGATCCGTGATGGTGACGTCCACGCCGTCATCCAGCATGGCCTGGGTCACGGTCTCGTTGAACAGCTCATTACCCTTGCCGTCGACCACCACCAGGGTGTCGCCCACCTGGGTGCCAGCTTCCAGGGTGACCGTGGCGTTGACGCCGTCTTCGATTTCCTCGGCGCTGTAGATGTCGCCCGTGGCGTCTTCCAGCAACACGCTGACCGCCGGGGCGGTTGCATCGATCACGCCGGTGTCAGTGTCAGTACCACTGTTGCCCGCCGGGTCGGTGACCGTGGCGGTCACGCTCACCGCGGTGTCGGTGTTGTCCAGATCCGTGATGGTGACGTCCACGCCGTCATCCAGCATGGCCTGGGTCACGGTCTCGTTGAACAGCTCATTACCCTTGCCGTCGACCACCACCAGGGTGTCGCCCACCTGGGTGCCAGCTTCCAGGGTGACCGTGGCGTTGACGCCGTCTTCGATTTCCTCGGCGCTGTAGATGTCGCCCGTGGCGTCTTCCAGCAACACGCTGACCGCCGGGGCGGTTGCATCGATCACGCCGGTGTCAGTGTCAGTACCACTGTTGCCCGCCGGGTCGGTGACCGTGGCGGTCACGCTCACCGCGGTGTCGGTGTTGTCCAGATCCGTGATGGTGACGTCCACGCCGTCATCCAGCATGGCCTGGGTCACGGTCTCGTTGAACAGCTCATTACCCTTGCCGTCGACCACCACCAGGGTGTCGCCCACCTGGGTGCCAGCTTCCAGGGTGACCGTGGCGTTGACGCCGTCTTCGATTTCCTCGGCGCTGTAGATGTCGCCCGTGGCGTCTTCCAGCAACACGCTGACCGCCGGGGCGGTTGCATCGATCACGCCGGTGTCAGTGTCAGTACCACTGTTGCCCGCCGGGTCGGTGACCGTGGCGGTCACGCTCACCGCGGTGTCGGTGTTGTCCAGATCCGTGATGGTGACGTCCACGCCGTCATCCAGCATGGCCTGGGTCACGGTCTCGTTGAACAGCTCATTACCCTTGCCGTCGACCACCACCAGGGTGTCGCCCACCTGGGTGCCAGCTTCCAGGGTGACCGTGGCGTTGACGCCGTCTTCGATTTCCTCGGCGCTGTAGATGTCGCCCGTGGCGTCTTCCAGCAACACGCTGACCGCCGGGGCGGTTGCATCGATCACGCCGGTGTCAGTGTCAGTACCACTGTTGCCCGCCGGGTCGGTGACCGTGGCGGTCACGCTCACCGCGGTGTCGGTGTTGTCCAGATCCGTGATGGTGACGTCCACGCCGTCATCCAGCATGGCCTGGGTCACGGTCTCGTTGAACAGCTCATTACCCTTGCCGTCGACCACCACCAGGGTGTCGCCCACCTGGGTGCCAGCTTCCAGGGTGACCGTGGCGTTGACGCCGTCTTCGATTTCCTCGGCGCTGTAGATGTCGCCCGTGGCGTCTTCCAGCAACACGCTGACCGCCGGGGCGGTTGCATCGATCACGCCGGTGTCAGTGTCAGTACCACTGTTGCCCGCCGGGTCGGTGACCGTGGCGGTCACGCTCACCGCGGTGTCGGTGTTGTCCAGATCCGTGATGGTGACGTCCACGCCGTCATCCAGCATGGCCTGGGTCACGGTCTCGTTGAACAGCTCATTACCCTTGCCGTCGACCACCACCAGGGTGTCGCCCACCTGGGTGCCAGCTTCCAGGGTGACCGTGGCGTTGACGCCGTCTTCGATTTCCTCGGCGCTGTAGATGTCGCCCGTGGCGTCTTCCAGCAACACGCTGACCGCCGGGGCGGTTGCATCGATCACGCCGGTGTCAGTGTCAGTACCACTGTTGCCCGCCGGGTCGGTGACCGTGGCGGTCACGCTCACCGCGGTGTCGGTGTTGTCCAGATCCGTGATGGTGACGTCCACGCCGTCATCCAGCATGGCCTGGGTCACGGTCTCGTTGAACAGCTCATTACCCTTGCCGTCGACCACCACCAGGGTGTCGCCCACCTGGGTGCCAGCTTCCAGGGTGACCGTGGCGTTGACGCCGTCTTCGATTTCCTCGGCGCTGTAGATGTCGCCCGTGGCGTCTTCCAGCAACACGCTGACCGCCGGGGCGGTTGCATCGATCACGCCGGTGTCAGTGTCAGTACCACTGTTGCCCGCCGGGTCGGTGACCGTGGCGGTCACGCTCACCGCGGTGTCGGTGTTGTCCAGATCCGTGATGGTGACGTCCACGCCGTCATCCAGCATGGCCTGGGTCACGGTCTCGTTGAACAGCTCATTACCCTTGCCGTCGACCACCACCAGGGTGTCGCCCACCTGGGTGCCAGCTTCCAGGGTGACCGTGGCGTTGACGCCGTCTTCGATTTCCTCGGCGCTGTAGATGTCGCCCGTGGCGTCTTCCAGCAACACGCTGACCGCCGGGGCGGTTGCATCGATCACGCCGGTGTCAGTGTCAGTACCACTGTTGCCCGCCGGGTCGGTGACCGTGGCGGTCACGCTCACCGCGGTGTCGGTGTTGTCCAGATCCGTGATGGTGACGTCCACGCCGTCATCCAGCATGGCCTGGGTCACGGTCTCGTTGAACAGCTCATTACCCTTGCCGTCGACCACCACCAGGGTGTCGCCCACCTGGGTGCCAGCTTCCAGGGTGACCGTGGCGTTGACGCCGTCTTCGATTTCCTCGGCGCTGTAGATGTCGCCCGTGGCGTCTTCCAGCAACACGCTGACCGCCGGGGCGGTTGCATCGATCACGCCGGTGTCAGTGTCAGTACCACTGTTGCCCGCCGGGTCGGTGACCGTGGCGGTCACGCTCACCGCGGTGTCGGTGTTGTCCAGATCCGTGATGGTGACGTCCACGCCGTCATCCAGCATGGCCTGGGTCACGGTCTCGTTGAACAGCTCATTACCCTTGCCGTCGACCACCACCAGGGTGTCGCCCACCTGGGTGCCAGCTTCCAGGGTGACCGTGGCGTTGACGCCGTCTTCGATTTCCTCGGCGCTGTAGATGTCGCCCGTGGCGTCTTCCAGCAACACGCTGACCGCCGGGGCGGTTGCATCGATCACGCCGGTGTCAGTGTCAGTACCACTGTTGCCCGCCGGGTCGGTGACCGTGGCGGTCACGCTCACCGCGGTGTCGGTGTTGTCCAGATCCGTGATGGTGACGTCCACGCCGTCATCCAGCATGGCCTGGGTCACGGTCTCGTTGAACAGCTCATTACCCTTGCCGTCGACCACCACCAGGGTGTCGCCCACCTGGGTGCCAGCTTCCAGGGTGACCGTGGCGTTGACGCCGTCTTCGATTTCCTCGGCGCTGTAGATGTCGCCCGTGGCGTCTTCCAGCAACACGCTGACCGCCGGGGCGGTTGCATCGATCACGCCGGTGTCAGTGTCAGTACCACTGTTGCCCGCCGGGTCGGTGACCGTGGCGGTCACGCTCACCGCGGTGTCGGTGTTGTCCAGATCCGTGATGGTGACGTCCACGCCGTCATCCAGCATGGCCTGGGTCACGGTCTCGTTGAACAGCTCATTACCCTTGCCGTCGACCACCACCAGGGTGTCGCCCACCTGGGTGCCAGCTTCCAGGGTGACCGTGGCGTTGACGCCGTCTTCGATTTCCTCGGCGCTGTAGATGTCGCCCGTGGCGTCTTCCAGCAACACGCTGACCGCCGGGGCGGTTGCATCGATCACGCCGGTGTCAGTGTCAGTACCACTGTTGCCCGCCGGGTCGGTGACCGTGGCGGTCACGCTCACCGCGGTGTCGGTGTTGTCCAGATCCGTGATGGTGACGTCCACGCCGTCATCCAGCATGGCCTGGGTCACGGTCTCGTTGAACAGCTCATTACCCTTGCCGTCGACCACCACCAGGGTGTCGCCCACCTGGGTGCCAGCTTCCAGGGTGACCGTGGCGTTGACGCCGTCTTCGATTTCCTCGGCGCTGTAGATGTCGCCCGTGGCGTCTTCCAGCAACACGCTGACCGCCGGGGCGGTTGCATCGATCACGCCGGTGTCAGTGTCAGTACCACTGTTGCCCGCCGGGTCGGTGACCGTGGCGGTCACGCTCACCGCGGTGTCGGTGTTGTCCAGATCCGTGATGGTGACGTCCACGCCGTCATCCAGCATGGCCTGGGTCACGGTCTCGTTGAACAGCTCATTACCCTTGCCGTCGACCACCACCAGGGTGTCGCCCACCTGGGTGCCAGCTTCCAGGGTGACCGTGGCGTTGACGCCGTCTTCGATTTCCTCGGCGCTGTAGATGTCGCCCGTGGCGTCTTCCAGCAACACGCTGACCGCCGGGGCGGTTGCATCGATCACGCCGGTGTCAGTGTCAGTACCACTGTTGCCCGCCGGGTCGGTGACCGTGGCGGTCACGCTCACCGCGGTGTCGGTGTTGTCCAGATCCGTGATGGTGACGTCCACGCCGTCATCCAGCATGGCCTGGGTCACGGTCTCGTTGAACAGCTCATTACCCTTGCCGTCGACCACCACCAGGGTGTCGCCCACCTGGGTGCCAGCTTCCAGGGTGACCGTGGCGTTGACGCCGTCTTCGATTTCCTCGGCGCTGTAGATGTCGCCCGTGGCGTCTTCCAGCAACACGCTGACCGCCGGGGCGGTTGCATCGATCACGCCGGTGTCAGTGTCAGTACCACTGTTGCCCGCCGGGTCGGTGACCGTGGCGGTCACGCTCACCGCGGTGTCGGTGTTGTCCAGATCCGTGATGGTGACGTCCACGCCGTCATCCAGCATGGCCTGGGTCACGGTCTCGTTGAACAGCTCATTACCCTTGCCGTCGACCACCACCAGGGTGTCGCCCACCTGGGTGCCAGCTTCCAGGGTGACCGTGGCGTTGACGCCGTCTTCGATTTCCTCGGCGCTGTAGATGTCGCCCGTGGCGTCTTCCAGCAACACGCTGACCGCCGGGGCGGTTGCATCGATCACGCCGGTGTCAGTGTCAGTACCACTGTTGCCCGCCGGGTCGGTGACCGTGGCGGTCACGCTCACCGCGGTGTCGGTGTTGTCCAGATCCGTGATGGTGACGTCCACGCCGTCATCCAGCATGGCCTGGGTCACGGTCTCGTTGAACAGCTCATTACCCTTGCCGTCGACCACCACCAGGGTGTCGCCCACCTGGGTGCCAGCTTCCAGGGTGACCGTGGCGTTGACGCCGTCTTCGATTTCCTCGGCGCTGTAGATGTCGCCCGTGGCGTCTTCCAGCAACACGCTGACCGCCGGGGCGGTTGCATCGATCACGCCGGTGTCAGTGTCAGTACCACTGTTGCCCGCCGGGTCGGTGACCGTGGCGGTCACGCTCACCGCGGTGTCGGTGTTGTCCAGATCCGTGATGGTGACGTCCACGCCGTCATCCAGCATGGCCTGGGTCACGGTCTCGTTGAACAGCTCATTACCCTTGCCGTCGACCACCACCAGGGTGTCGCCCACCTGGGTGCCAGCTTCCAGGGTGACCGTGGCGTTGACGCCGTCTTCGATTTCCTCGGCGCTGTAGATGTCGCCCGTGGCGTCTTCCAGCAACACGCTGACCGCCGGGGCGGTTGCATCGATCACGCCGGTGTCAGTGTCAGTACCACTGTTGCCCGCCGGGTCGGTGACCGTGGCGGTCACGCTCACCGCGGTGTCGGTGTTGTCCAGATCCGTGATGGTGACGTCCACGCCGTCATCCAGCATGGCCTGGGTCACGGTCTCGTTGAACAGCTCATTACCCTTGCCGTCGACCACCACCAGGGTGTCGCCCACCTGGGTGCCAGCTTCCAGGGTGACCGTGGCGTTGACGCCGTCTTCGATTTCCTCGGCGCTGTAGATGTCGCCCGTGGCGTCTTCCAGCAACACGCTGACCGCCGGGGCGGTTGCATCGATCACGCCGGTGTCAGTGTCAGTACCACTGTTGCCCGCCGGGTCGGTGACCGTGGCGGTCACGCTCACCGCGGTGTCGGTGTTGTCCAGATCCGTGATGGTGACGTCCACGCCGTCATCCAGCATGGCCTGGGTCACGGTCTCGTTGAACAGCTCATTACCCTTGCCGTCGACCACCACCAGGGTGTCGCCCACCTGGGTGCCAGCTTCCAGGGTGACCGTGGCGTTGACGCCGTCTTCGATTTCCTCGGCGCTGTAGATGTCGCCCGTGGCGTCTTCCAGCAACACGCTGACCGCCGGGGCGGTTGCATCGATCACGCCGGTGTCAGTGTCAGTACCACTGTTGCCCGCCGGGTCGGTGACCGTGGCGGTCACGCTCACCGCGGTGTCGGTGTTGTCCAGATCCGTGATGGTGACGTCCACGCCGTCATCCAGCATGGCCTGGGTCACGGTCTCGTTGAACAGCTCATTACCCTTGCCGTCGACCACCACCAGGGTGTCGCCCACCTGGGTGCCAGCTTCCAGGGTGACCGTGGCGTTGACGCCGTCTTCGATTTCCTCGGCGCTGTAGATGTCGCCCGTGGCGTCTTCCAGCAACACGCTGACCGCCGGGGCGGTTGCATCGATCACGCCGGTGTCAGTGTCAGTACCACTGTTGCCCGCCGGGTCGGTGACCGTGGCGGTCACGCTCACCGCGGTGTCGGTGTTGTCCAGATCCGTGATGGTGACGTCCACGCCGTCATCCAGCATGGCCTGGGTCACGGTCTCGTTGAACAGCTCATTACCCTTGCCGTCGACCACCACCAGGGTGTCGCCCACCTGGGTGCCAGCTTCCAGGGTGACCGTGGCGTTGACGCCGTCTTCGATTTCCTCGGCGCTGTAGATGTCGCCCGTGGCGTCTTCCAGCAACACGCTGACCGCCGGGGCGGTTGCATCGATCACGCCGGTGTCAGTGTCAGTACCACTGTTGCCCGCCGGGTCGGTGACCGTGGCGGTCACGCTCACCGCGGTGTCGGTGTTGTCCAGATCCGTGATGGTGACGTCCACGCCGTCATCCAGCATGGCCTGGGTCACGGTCTCGTTGAACAGCTCATTACCCTTGCCGTCGACCACCACCAGGGTGTCGCCCACCTGGGTGCCAGCTTCCAGGGTGACCGTGGCGTTGACGCCGTCTTCGATTTCCTCGGCGCTGTAGATGTCGCCCGTGGCGTCTTCCAGCAACACGCTGACCGCCGGGGCGGTTGCATCGATCACGCCGGTGTCAGTGTCAGTACCACTGTTGCCCGCCGGGTCGGTGACCGTGGCGGTCACGCTCACCGCGGTGTCGGTGTTGTCCAGATCCGTGATGGTGACGTCCACGCCGTCATCCAGCATGGCCTGGGTCACGGTCTCGTTGAACAGCTCATTACCCTTGCCGTCGACCACCACCAGGGTGTCGCCCACCTGGGTGCCAGCTTCCAGGGTGACCGTGGCGTTGACGCCGTCTTCGATTTCCTCGGCGCTGTAGATGTCGCCCGTGGCGTCTTCCAGCAACACGCTGACCGCCGGGGCGGTTGCATCGATCACGCCGGTGTCAGTGTCAGTACCACTGTTGCCCGCCGGGTCGGTGACCGTGGCGGTCACGCTCACCGCGGTGTCGGTGTTGTCCAGATCCGTGATGGTGACGTCCACGCCGTCATCCAGCATGGCCTGGGTCACGGTCTCGTTGAACAGCTCATTACCCTTGCCGTCGACCACCACCAGGGTGTCGCCCACCTGGGTGCCAGCTTCCAGGGTGACCGTGGCGTTGACGCCGTCTTCGATTTCCTCGGCGCTGTAGATGTCGCCCGTGGCGTCTTCCAGCAACACGCTGACCGCCGGGGCGGTTGCATCGATCACGCCGGTGTCAGTGTCAGTACCACTGTTGCCCGCCGGGTCGGTGACCGTGGCGGTCACGCTCACCGCGGTGTCGGTGTTGTCCAGATCCGTGATGGTGACGTCCACGCCGTCATCCAGCATGGCCTGGGTCACGGTCTCGTTGAACAGCTCATTACCCTTGCCGTCGACCACCACCAGGGTGTCGCCCACCTGGGTGCCAGCTTCCAGGGTGACCGTGGCGTTGACGCCGTCTTCGATTTCCTCGGCGCTGTAGATGTCGCCCGTGGCGTCTTCCAGCAACACGCTGACCGCCGGGGCGGTTGCATCGATCACGCCGGTGTCAGTGTCAGTACCACTGTTGCCCGCCGGGTCGGTGACCGTGGCGGTCACGCTCACCGCGGTGTCGGTGTTGTCCAGATCCGTGATGGTGACGTCCACGCCGTCATCCAGCATGGCCTGGGTCACGGTCTCGTTGAACAGCTCATTACCCTTGCCGTCGACCACCACCAGGGTGTCGCCCACCTGGGTGCCAGCTTCCAGGGTGACCGTGGCGTTGACGCCGTCTTCGATTTCCTCGGCGCTGTAGATGTCGCCCGTGGCGTCTTCCAGCAACACGCTGACCGCCGGGGCGGTTGCATCGATCACGCCGGTGTCAGTGTCAGTACCACTGTTGCCCGCCGGGTCGGTGACCGTGGCGGTCACGCTCACCGCGGTGTCGGTGTTGTCCAGATCCGTGATGGTGACGTCCACGCCGTCATCCAGCATGGCCTGGGTCACGGTCTCGTTGAACAGCTCATTACCCTTGCCGTCGACCACCACCAGGGTGTCGCCCACCTGGGTGCCAGCTTCCAGGGTGACCGTGGCGTTGACGCCGTCTTCGATTTCCTCGGCGCTGTAGATGTCGCCCGTGGCGTCTTCCAGCAACACGCTGACCGCCGGGGCGGTTATATCAACTAAATAACCCTGATCCGTTTCCGCGGCGTATTCGTTGCCGTTCTCGTCCTCGCCGGTCACTTCGGCAGTGACGCTGCTGTTCTCGGCCAGCAGGCTGCCGGGCACATCAATGGCGTAGGTCAGGTCTTCACCCACCGGGCCGCTGAAGGTCTCCCCACCCACACTCAGAGTGACGGTGTCACCTTCGCGGGCGTCGCCACCCACGGTACCAGTGATGGTGACCTCGTTGCCGTCTTCGGCATCCGCGCCGGTGATCACGCCGATCTCATCAATGGTGATGGTGGCGCTGGCATCCAGGTTGACGGTGTAGTTGCCGGTGGTTTCCGCCGAGTATTCGTTGCCGTTCTCGTCTTCACCGGTCACTTCGGCAGTGACGCTGGTGTTTTCGGCCAGCACGCTGCCGGGCACATCAATGGCGTAGGTCAGGTCTTCACCCACCGGGCCGCTGAAGGTCTCGCCACCCACACTCAGGGTGACGGTGTCACCTTCGCGGGCGTCGCCACCCACCGTGCCGGTGATGGTGACCTCGTTGCCGTCTTCGGCATCCGCACCGGTAATCACGCCGATCTCATCAATGGTGATGGTGGCGCTGGCATCCAGGTTGACGGTGTAGTTGCCGGTGGTTTCCGCCGAGTATTCGTTGCCGTTCTCGTCTTCACCGGTCACTTCGGCAGTGACGCTGGTGTTTTCGGCCAGCACGCTGCCGGGCACATCAATGGCGTAGGTCAGGTCTTCACCCACCGGGCCGCTGAAGGTCTCGCCACCCACACTCAGGGTGACGGTGTCACCTTCGCGGGCGTCGCCACCCACCGTGCCGGTGATGGTGACCTCGTTGCCGTCTTCGGCATCCGCACCGGTAATCACGCCGATCTCATCAATGGTGATGGTGGCGCTGGCATCCAGGTTGACGGTGTAGTTGCCGGTGGTTTCCGCCGAGTATTCGTTGCCGTTCTCGTCTTCACCGGTCACTTCGGCAGTGACGCTGGTGTTTTCGGCCAGCACGCTGCCGGGCACATCAATGGCGTAGGTCAGGTCTTCACCCACCGGGCCGCTGAAGGTCTCGCCACCCACACTCAGGGTGACGGTGTCACCTTCGCGGGCGTCGCCACCCACCGTGCCGGTGATGGTGACCTCGTTGCCGTCTTCGGCATCCGCACCGGTAATCACGCCGATCTCATCAATGGTGATGGTGGCGCTGGCGTCCAAATTGACGGTGTAGTTGCTGGTGGTTTCCGCCGAGTATTCGTTGCCGTTCTCGTCTTCACCGGTCACTTCGGCAGTCACGCTGCTGTTCTCGGCCAGCACGCTGCCGGGCACATCAATGGCGTAGGTCAGATCTTCACCCACCGGGCCGCTGAAGGTCTCGCCACCCACACTAAGGGTGACGGTGTCACCTTCGCGGGCGTCGCCACCCACCGTGCCGGTGATGGTGACCTCGTTGCCGTCTTCAACATCCGCGCCGGTGATCACGCCGATCTCATCAATGGTGATGGTGGCGCTGGCGTCCAGGTTGACGGTGTAGTTGCCGGTGGTTTCCGCGGCGTATTCGTTGCCGTTCTCGTCTTCGCCGGTCACTTCGGCAGTCACGCTGCTGTTCTCGGCCAGCACGCTGCCGGGCACATCAATGGCGTAGGTCAGGTCTTCACCCACCGGGCCGCTGAAGGTCTCGCCACCCACACTCAGGGTGACGGTGTCACCTTCGCGGGCGTCGCCACCCACCGTGCCGGTGATGGTGACCTCGTTGCCGTCTTCGGCATCCGCACCGGTAATCACGCCGATCTCATCAATGGTGATGGTGGCGCTGGCATCCAGGTTGACGGTGTAGTTGCCGGTGGTTTCCGCCGAGTATTCGTTGCCGTTCTCGTCTTCACCGGTCACTTCGGCAGTGACGCTGGTGTTTTCGGCCAGCACGCTGCCGGGCACATCAATGGCGTAGGTCAGGTCTTCACCCACCGGGCCGCTGAAGGTCTCGCCACCCACACTCAGGGTGACGGTGTCACCTTCGCGGGCGTCGCCACCCACCGTGCCGGTGATGGTGACCTCGTTGCCGTCTTCGGCATCCGCACCGGTAATCACGCCGATCTCATCAATGGTGATGGTGGCGCTGGCATCCAGGTTGACGGTGTAGTTGCCGGTGGTTTCCGCCGAGTATTCGTTGCCGTTCTCGTCTTCACCGGTCACTTCGGCAGTGACGCTGGTGTTTTCGGCCAGCACGCTGCCGGGCACATCAATGGCGTAGGTCAGGTCTTCACCCACCGGGCCGCTGAAGGTCTCGCCACCCACACTCAGGGTGACGGTGTCACCTTCGCGGGCGTCGCCACCCACCGTGCCGGTGATGGTGACCTCGTTGCCGTCTTCGGCATCCGCACCGGTAATCACGCCGATCTCATCAATGGTGATGGTGGCGCTGGCGTCCAAATTGACGGTGTAGTTGCTGGTGGTTTCCGCCGAGTATTCGTTGCCGTTCTCGTCTTCACCGGTCACTTCGGCAGTGACGCTGGTGTTTTCGGCCAGCACGCTGCCGGGCACATCAATGGCGTAGGTCAGGTCTTCACCCACCGGGCCGCTGAAGGTCTCGCCACCCACACTCAGGGTGACGGTGTCACCTTCGCGGGCGTCGCCACCCACCGTGCCGGTGATGGTGACCTCGTTGCCGTCTTCGGCATCCGCACCGGTAATCACGCCGATCTCATCAATGGTGATGGTGGCGCTGGCGTCCAAATTGACGGTGTAGTTGCTGGTGGTTTCCGCCGAGTATTCGTTGCCGTTCTCGTCTTCACCGGTCACTTCGGCAGTCACGCTGCTGTTCTCGGCCAGCACGCTGCCGGGCACATCAATGGCGTAGGTCAGATCTTCACCCACCGGGCCGCTGAAGGTCTCGCCACCCACACTAAGGGTGACGGTGTCACCTTCGCGGGCGTCGCCACCCACCGTGCCGGTGATGGTGACCTCGTTGCCGTCTTCAACATCCGCGCCGGTGATCACGCCGATCTCATCAATGGTGATGGTGGCGCTGGCGTCCAGGTTGACGGTGTAGTTGCCGGTGGTTTCCGCGGCGTATTCGTTGCCGTTCTCGTCTTCGCCGGTCACTTCGGCAGTCACGCTGCTGTTCTCGGCCAGCACGCTGCCGGGCACATCAATGGCGTAGGTCAGGTCTTCACCCACCGGGCCGCTGAAGGTCTCGCCACCCACACTCAGGGTGACGGTGTCACCTTCGCGGGCGTCGCCACCCACCGTGCCGGTGATGGTGACCTCGTTGCCGTCTTCGGCATCCGCACCGGTAATCACGCCGATCTCATCAATGGTGATGGTGGCGCTGGCGTCCAAATTGACGGTGTAGTTGCTGGTGGTTTCCGCCGAGTATTCGTTGCCGTTCTCGTCTTCACCGGTCACTTCGGCAGTGACGCTGGTGTTTTCGGCCAGCACGCTGCCGGGCACATCAATGGCGTAGGTCAGGTCTTCACCCACCGGGCCGCTGAAGGTCTCGCCACCCACACTCAGGGTGACGGTGTCACCTTCGCGGGCGTCGCCACCCACCGTGCCGGTGATGGTGACCTCGTTGCCGTCTTCGGCATCCGCACCGGTAATCACGCCGATCTCATCAATGGTGATGGTGGCGCTGGCGTCCAAATTGACGGTGTAGTTGCTGGTGGTTTCCGCCGAGTATTCGTTGCCGTTCTCGTCTTCACCGGTCACTTCGGCAGTCACGCTGCTGTTCTCGGCCAGCACGCTGCCGGGCACATCAATGGCGTAGGTCAGATCTTCACCCACCGGGCCGCTGAAGGTCTCGTCACCCACACTCAGGGTGACGGTGTCGCCTTCGCGGGCGTCGCCACCCACGGTACCGGTGATGGTGACCTCGTTGCCGTCTTCGGCATCCGCACCTGTAATCACGCCGATATCATCAATGGTGATGGTGGCGCTTAACTCTACCTGAATATCAACGGTCGGCGTGCCGCTGTCATTATCTATGGCGCCATCACTGTCAGTGGCGGTCAGACTCACTGGTGGCAGAGTGTCACCGGCGGCAATGGCTTCGACGCCTGCCTGGGTCAGCACCACATTTTCGCCATCAAACGCGTAGAAGCCGTCGTCATTGGTGCCCGGCGTGAAGACGACCTGGCCACCGGCTACCGTCAGTGGTCCGTCTTCTTCGTCATCAGCAACAAAGGTTGCCACCACGGTGCCCACTTCGGCATCTTCTCCGACAATGCCGGTCTCGGCAGTGACTTCAATGATCGGTGGTGTATTTTCAGACGCTGTGTCATAGGTCGGCGTACCGCTATCGATGGCAGTCGCATTCTCGCTGTCAGTGGCGGTCAAGCTCACTGGCGGTAGAGTGTCACCAGCGGCAATGGCGTCAACGCCTGCCTGGGTCAGCACCACATTTTCGCCATCAAACGCGTAGAAACCGTCGCCATTGGTGCCCGGCGTGAAGTCGACCTGGCCACCCGCTACTGTCAGCGGGCCGTCTTCTTCATCGTTGGCCGTGAAGATTGCCACCACGGTGCCCACCTCGGCATCTTCTCCGGCAATGCCAGTGACCGCTGTGACTTCAATCTCAGGAACGGTATTTTCCGGCTCAGGCTCGGGAGTCGGCTCTGGTTCTGGAGTCGGCTCAGGTGTTGGTTCAGGCGTTGGAGCGGGTTCGGGCTCAGGTTCTGGCGTTGGCTCGGGATCAGGTTCTGGCGCTTCTTCAGCGGTGGTTTCTGCGGCTAGATCAGTAAACTCGGCCGTGGTGGGTCCGCCGTCAATGCCGCCATCAAATTGGTATTGAACGCCTTCAACGGGTTCGACGATGCGCGCCAGCTGCACAAAGCTGGAGCCGTCACCGCCACCACCACCGGCAGCACCTCCACCAGCGGCGGTTGCTTCCAGCAGGGCTAGAATGTCACTGTCATCATCTTCTTCCAGCGCGGCCAGGATGGCATCAAGTTCACCATCCTGAGTCGCTGCATCATCCTGATCAGGCGCGCTTTCTTCATCCACATCGCCACTCATGGCGACTTCTTCGTTAGCACCGATAGTCGTCGGCGGGAGGCCATCGTTAAAATCGAGCTGCACTTGCCCGTTGGTGGAAGTGACTAACGTTTCGCCTTCCAGCAGGGTATCCCCGACACTGAGTTCCCGGAGATTTCCATCTTCGTCACGGGCAAAGGCCTGACCGGTAATGGCAACAATGGTAGCAACACTCATGGGATACCCCTTCTTTTCGTAGCCTGGATGACTAAGGAAATTTTGAAATAGTAAATTGGACTGTTAAGAAGTGTATCCAGGCGCGTCAAGAAAAGTATTGGACTGAGGTACAGTTAATAAATGTTAATTTAGCGCAACATGGTGTAACTGCTTTACATGAGGGGGAGACGACAACGGTAGTAAATGCAGCTAGTAAATGCAGATGGGAAATGCAGGAGAGAAGTTCAGATAGGAAACTTCGACAGCTATCGGCAGTGCGGTGACACTGCCGGCGTCCAACGTTTTAGATTAATGCGATGCAGTCGATGTGCCTCAACCTTGCAGGCTGGTCGACGACAGGCTTTCAAAGAGCGGTTCCGTTCTTCCCGTGAGCTTAAGCACCAACTGCATTCGGTCAGTAATTTCCAGTTTCTGGAAAATCGAGGTCAGATGGGCTTTAACCGTCCGCTCAGTAATATTCAGATCACGAGCAATATGTTTATTGCTACCGCCTTTGACGACGGCCAGCGCCACACTACGCTCGCGTTCGGTCAGCTTTTCCAACATGGCCTGATTGAGGCGTTTATCGCCATTGAGTGCCTGCCAGGTGTTACCTACGACCTGGGCCATCAGGTTTGCCGGCACCCAAATACCGGCATTGGTGACCACCGTCGCAATCTGCTTGAGCGTCTCAACCGGGCTAAGTGCGTGAGCATAACCGCGCGCACCGGCCTGAAGTGCCTGCATGGCTTCAGCCTGGCCTGGCGTATTGGAAAGCACGACAACGGTGGCATTGACAGAAAGCGCCTTGATACGCGCCATTGCATTTTCCGTTAATGCAGGCTGGGAAGCTTCACAGACAACCCATATGACATCGACGCTTTGCGCGGCATCATCAGCGGGAAAATCTTCTTGCAGCGTTGCTTCGGGAAACGCTGCCTGCCAACGAGGCTGAAAACGCGCAGCAGGGGTTATAAAGAGGTGTTTCATCAACGTTCTCCCAATGAATTATTCCAGGCACGTAGCACCGGTTTAAGCAGGAATTCCATCACCGTTCGCTTCCCTGTCATGATGTCAACCTGAGCGGTCATGCCTGGTATCACCGCCATTTCTTCAGCGTTTATCTGCCCTTCAAGTGTGCGAACCCGCACTTGATAGAACGTATTGCCTTCTTCGTCAGTAATGGTGTCAGCGCTGATATGCTCAAGCTCTGCTTCCAACCCACCGTAAACCGCAAAATCATAAGCGGTTAACTTGACGGTAGCTGGCTGGCCTGGACGCAAAAAGGCGATGTCCTGCGGTGCAATGCGTGCCTCAACCAGTAATTGCTCATCGCTGGGTACGATGTCGATGACCTCCTGACCTGGCTGAACGACACCACCACGGGTGTTGATATAAAGGCGCTGCACCACCCCGTTAACCGGCGAACGAATTTCTGATAGCTGAACGCGATCCTGAAGGCCGGTACCTGCTTCGCTTAATGACTGGATTTCACCAATCGTATTGGCCAGGTCATTGCGCCATTCGCTTTGTCGTTCGGCACCCAGCTCACGCAGTTGGGATTCACTTTCCTCTACGGCTGCCTGCAAACGTTCGATAGCGGCATTCGCCTGATCCCGCTCCCCACGATTACGCGAGACTTCCCGTTCCAGACGCAGTATTTCCACCTCGGAGACGGCACCAGATTGCAGGAGAGGTCGCGTCAGTTGCAGTTCCTGGCTGGCCATACTCAACTCCCTTGACGCGGTATCACGGCGCAGTCGGGCTTCAAGAAGCTCTGCCTGGCGTTGTCGAATACGGTCACGCAATACGGTTTCCTGCTCGCGCAGCTCTTCACGACGGCTTTGGTAAACCTCACGTTCCTGAGCCACGGCGGAAGGTGCTTCAATCAGCAGATCCTCATCCGGTGCAAACGCCGTGTCTGTCACCAAAGCACGTAACCTTTCCGCTCTGGCACGCAGCGATTGAACCTGCGACAGGTTTTCACGGAAATCCGACACGAACCGGGTCGGGTCGATTTCCATCAATACCTGCCCCGTTTGAACCATATCCCCTTCACGCACTTTAATTTCCTGAACAACGCCGCCATCGAATGACTGCACGCGTTGCAATTGTTGAGCAGGAATAACACGGCCCTGGCCACGTGTTACTTCATCGATTTCTGCAAAGTAGGACCAGACAATCAGCGCAACAACACCGAGAAATACAGTGTAGAGAAACAGCTTGGCACGTAGCGGATCCTGCTGCATGCGTGCCCAGTCAGCGTCACTCGCCCAATCGCGATTCAAGTGTGCAGAAGTGACACGCTTGGAAAACAGCCGGTCCATAAACGGGCGAAATACTTTCCCACCCTTGGCGGTAAACCGGCCAAGGTTTTCAAAGCTTTTCTCTTCGGCGGTTTTGGAAGGTTTCTTAGCCATTAGCCAGCCCTCCCGATCTGCCCTTTGCGAAGCGCTTCCACCACTTGTTCACGTGGGCCATCAGCCACCACTTTGCCGCCATCCATAACAATAATGCGATCCACCAGTGAAAGGAGAGACGTGCGATGGGTCACCACAATCAGAGTTTTATCTGCCGCATATTGCGTCAGCTGCTTTTTCAGTCGGTCTTCACTGGCATGGTCCATGGCGCTGGAGGGCTCATCCAATAGAAGAACTTTAGGGTCATTGACCACCGCTCGCGCTATCGCCACCGCCTGACGCTGCCCACCGGAAAGCAGGCCACCCCCTTCACCTACCTGTAAATCCACCCCCTGCGGGTGCGTTCTGACCAGGTCCCCCAAGCCGCTGAGGTTGATCGCTTCAAGCAATTTTTCGTCATCAACGCCATCGATGCCGCCCCCGGCCACAATATTGTCGCGCAGGCTGCCGTAAAACAGGGTGATATCCTGAGGCACGTAACCGATATGCCGACGCAACTGCATGGGGTCGTACTGACGAATATCGACATCATCCAGCAGCACGGCACCACTGGTTGGCTGATAAAAGCCCAGCAAAAGCCGGTTCAGCGTTGATTTTCCCGAGCCAATACGCCCAATCAGCGCCACTTTCTCGCCGGGCTTGAGCCGGAAGCTGATGTCACGCAGTGCATCACGCTCTTCGTCCGGGTAGCGCAGCGACACTTTGTCGAACTGTACGTCGCCCTGCACCACCGGGCGATCAATGTAGCGTTTACCTTCGGTGCGCTCCTGCGGCTTATCCATCACCCCGTTGAGGGCTTCAAGGGCAGTGGCTGACTGGTGATATTGCGCCATTAACCCGGCCGCCTGGCTGATAGGTGCCATGGCTCGCGATGACAACAGATAAGAGGCAATCAACCCCCCTTGGGTAAGATCACCTTCGATGATCATATAAACACCGATGATGATGATAACCACCGAAACCGTGTGCTGTGCCCACAATGCAACGCTGGTAACCGAGGTACTGACCAGCCGCAGCTGAGCGGACGTGCGCGATAGAAACGCCGATGCCCGTTCCCAGTTGCCCTGCAAGCGGCTTTCACCGCGCAACGCCTTAACCGTTTCCAGACTGCCGACTGACTCAACCAGGGTGGAGTTACGCTGAGCGCTGATTCGCCAGGTTGTCTCTGAAAGCTCATGCAGCTTGCTTTGCGCCGCCATGGCATAAAGCAACACAAACACAGCCCCTATCACGATGGGAATCACCAGCGGCACCCCGATCATGGCAATAATCGCCATAAACAGCAGCACAAAGGGAAGATCAACCAGGCCAACAATGGTGGCTGAGCCAATGAAAGCCCTGACCGACTCAAATGACTGCAGCGTGGAAGTGAACGACCCCGTAGAGGCGGGCTTGGCTTCCATGCGCATGCCCAACACCCGCTGCATGATAGAGGACGTCAACTTGACGTCCGCCCGGCTAGCAGCCAGATCAACAAAGGCGTTACGCATCAAACGCAATGCCAGATCAAAGCACAGCACAATGAAAATACCCGCTGCCAGTACCCATAAGGTTTCTGTCGCAGCATTGGGCACCACGCGGTCGTAAACATTCATGACAAATAACGGCATGGCCACCGCAAACAGGTTGATCAACACCGAGCCGATGATGACATCCCGATACAGCTTGCGGTTTTCACGAATAACGCCCCAAAACCAGTGACGTTCGCGCTGTTTTTTGACTTCTGGCCCGCGGGCATCAAAGCGAAATTTCGGCCGCACATAAATCGCCTGACCGCTATAAGCTTTATCAAGGCCACTCAGGCTTATCTCGGTGGTGGCATCAGTGAGTTCGGGGAAACTGGCAATGGCTTGCCCCGTTTTGATATCGACCTGATGCAACAGACAGGCACGTCCGTCCTCCAGCAGCAGGATGACGGGAAAAAGTGCGGGGTTCAGCTGACTCAGCCGACTTTTGACGATGCGTGCGGTCAAGTCAGCGCGTGCCGCCGCGCGCCCCACCACACCCGGCGTCAGCTTGCCATCTTCAAGCGGAAGCCCTGCTCGCAAGGCTTCGCGTGTCGTGTCATGGTGGTGTACATCGGCAACGGCCAGTAAACACTCGAGGAGCTCATCCGTCTCGGATAACGTCGACGACTTACTTAGCGTTAGGTGACTTTCGTTAGACACACATACCTCAAATCAATAGCGCGGCCTGCGCCGATTAGAGCGCTCATGATGGTGTTTCACCTTCTCAAGAAGATGACCTCAAGAGAAGGCGAAACGACCTGCTAGATGCTTGTTTCTAATCAGCTACTCACAGGAAAACTGTCCTGATACCCCATTGCGTTAAGCTGCCGCCGTAAACCTGATGCATCCGCTGTTGCATCAACCTGCACACGATGAAAACCGCCACCACTGACAATTCTCGTCGGTTCGCTCAGTTGACGATCAAGCAGTGCCTGAAGCTCCCGTGCACTCGCTTTGCTATTTAAAGCAGCGACCTGAAAGTAGCGTTCTGCCTGTGACTGAGTTGCCGGAGCTGCCGGGGTTGCCGCCAAGGCTTTCTGATCATTGACTGTATTGAGTGAGCCATAGCGCTTGTTCTGACTGCCCTGCTGCGCGTCTGAGAACGTCGGCACCGCTTGTGAATTGCTGTTGGATGGCCAGTAACCCGCAGCTTCCTGCCGAGTCTCCAGGGTAATTTCGACACGGCGGTTCAGGCGACGTCCTTCAACCGTGTTGTTGGTAGCCACCGGCTGGCGGGAGCCAAAACCTTCCGTCTGAATCAAGGCACTGTTTACCCCCTGACTGACCAGAAAAGCAGCAACACTTTCTGCGCGACGACGCGACAGGGGTTCGTTGATAGCATCGCTACCGGTGATATCCGCATGCCCTGAAATGTAGATGCGAGCCAGATCGGAACGGTTGAGGATATTGCCCGCCAACTGCATTAATTCCTGCTGCGAACCCGCATTCAGCTCTGCACTATTGATGGCAAACAACGCATCCGCCGACAAGGTGACATCGGGTGCCCGTGTGGGCGCTTCTCGCATGCCGCCTACCAGATCATCCAGCGTAAAACCTGATGGTCCGTCGGTCGGGCAGATGGCTTCAGGGTCAATCTCCACACCTTGGCTATCCAGCTCGGCAAGGCTCGGAATATCCGCATTCGCCACATCAAGGGTTTGCAGCAATTGCCCCATGGAAGCCATGGTTCGTGCATCCGCTATCGCGACGTCATACACTGCATTCGCATAGGCACGGCTGGCTTCGAAAAATTCATTTTCACTGTCGAGAACATCCAGCAGAGTACGCTCACCAATATCAAACTGCTGCTGATAGGCCCCACGCACACGGTCGATGGATTGGCGGTGCTGGTTGAGATATTCCATCTGCTCACGCAGGCGCTGGGTATCGTTATAGGCAATCTGGGTCGTCTGACGGATGTTATGACAGATTAATTCACGGTTACCGACCGCTTCATCAATGCGTTCGCTGGCGGCCCGGAAAGATGCCAGGTCAGAGCCACCGCGGAACAGATTAACGCTGGCCACTAACTCGATGCTGTTTTCATCGCGGCGTCCTGGGAGCCCCGCATCACTGTTATTGTTAGAGCCTGCACGCCCTACAATATCCAGACGAGGCTGAAAACCAGCGCGGGTAACATCGCGCTGTGCACGGGTAGCTTCGATGTTCTCAATTGCCGCGTGAAATTCAGGATTCCCTTCAAAGGCCATATTGACGGCATCAGTGACAGAGGGCGGCAGGAATTGTGCCATTTCCGGTGCAGGTGCGAGGTTTTCCGCCGGCAGATCACCGACGATACGCTTGTACCGGGCAGACACATCATGAAGGTTGGACGCTTCGGTCATCAGATTGGATTCTGCCAAGGCGAGACGACCTGAAATCTGCTCAAGGTCAACACCACGGCCAGCGCCCGACAGCGTACGTTCTTCAATCTGGTTGTACACCCGCAGGTGCTCGGCGTAATTATCCTGAGCCAGACGCACAAGCTCACGATGGCGCTGCACATCTGCGTAGGCACGGGCCGCTTCCAGGGCCACCTGTTCGCTGGCATTCAGCAACTCGTAATAACGCACCAGGTGCGCGCTATTCAGGCGCTCAACCTCGTTGGCAGTGGCAAAACCGTCATACACCATCTGATTGAGTTCAATCTGCATGAAGTCAGTATCAAAACTGCCTCGGCCATCGCCTTCTATACTTTCGCGCCCCATTCCCGCCGAGGCATCCAGGGTAGGCAGAAAGCCGCCCCGCGCTTCGTCAGTATCGTACCCTGCTGCAGTAAAAGCCCGGAAAGCCGATTTTACTTGAGGATTTTGCGTGATCGTTTGCTGTACTACCCCGCGCAGGTCAGCAGACCCAGGCGCTGACATGCCGCTAGGTAACGACTGAGCGACTGCCTGAGCCAAAGGCAACAGGGTCAACCCTCCTCCCAGAAAAGCCGTTGTCGAAAGCAATGCGATCTTACGCCTTGCGGACTTAACTAGCGTATACATTGGTTGCGTATCCATTTCTAACCCCTTGTATGTCACTCAGCCGGGCCATTAATCAGCAGGACTGTTGATGAAAACCGTGTGACGAGCACACTTTACGTTTTAGCCATCAAGTTTTTTATCGTTTTATTGCCTAAATACTTGTTACTTTCTGTGCATAGCGCTAACTTAAAAACAAATTCAAGTTAATTTTTAATGCACGGCATCTTGGTAACCTGATAGCTATTACACCTTTTTATTGAGAAGCGTTGTTGATTAGCATCATGCAATTAACCAGGAAACATCAGCCTTTTTCCTTACGCCTCCCGCATGACCACTACGTCATGCAATATAACGTAACTTAATTTAACATTCCAACCAACGCCAAAAAATAATTCCTTTACGCACGGATTATTGATTTGCAGCACAGTTTTTGACCTCTAAAAAAAGCCTCGATTAAAAAATCGAGGCTTTTGAGGCATTAACAGCTTTTGCTAACGGGTATTTGCCGGGACTCACCGGAAAAAAATATAGGTCGTAACCTGACGCCGACCATGTTTCCGGCAAAGGCTGCCACCAACCATACCCAGCCATGCAGGCTCCCCGACGCAATCCCGCTGAAGTAAGCGCCAATATTGCAACCAAATGCCAAGCGGGCACCATAGCCCAGTAAAATGCCTCCTATCACGGCCGCTATCACTGAGCGCAGTGGGATCTTCAGGCTCGGTGCAAAACGTCCGGCCAAACTCGCCGCCATTAAAGCCCCCAGAATGATTCCCACATTCATCACGGTCGTAATATCACTCCAGATACTGGCTTCAAGTGCGTTAGCATTCCAGGACGACTGCCAGTAGCCCCACTGGGTCACATCACCACCGATCAACTGAAAAACCTTGGCGCCCCACAATGCAAACGCGGAGGTGATTCCCCAAGGGCGACCAGCCAGCGCCAAGGTGGCAAAATTCAATAGCGCCAGTGCTACCGCGCCAAATAGCAACGGCCAGGGGCCAGTTAACCAACGCTCGACTCCCTGCTTATTAACAGCCGTTGCCCGCTCAAGCTGGCCATGGCGACGCTTTTCCATCACCACAGTAAATACCGTAATGGCGGCAAATAACGCCAGACTGATAGCGATCCCCCCCTCGGCTCCCGCAAGCTTGACCAGCGAAACTGGGGAAAACGCTGGCAGACTTTGCCACCAGGTAAAATGCGCCGAACCGATCACCGAGCCCACAATAAAAAATACCAGCGTGATCATCATCCGGGCATTACCGCCGCCCGCAGTAAACAGGGTACCTGAAGCACAGCCCCCGCCTAACTGCATGCCAACACCAAAGATAAAAGCGCCAACCACAACTGATACGCCAATAGGCGCGACAAACCCATACACTGAGGTGCCAAATAGTGACCCCGCGCCCAGTGCCGGAAAAAACAGCACCACCGCTAACGCCAGCATCAGCATTTGAGCGCGCAACCCGCGCCCCTTGCGTTCGGTGATAAAAACCCGCCAAGCGGCGGTAAAACCAAAGGCCGCATGGTAAAGCACCACGCCCAGGAGGCCGCCCACCAGCATCAGCAGACCATTATTGGCATCAAATACCATCCCGACCAACAGCGAGCCGAGAATGATCAGAGCCCCCGCGATGAGTGCCACGCGCGACGACGGCGATGCCGGAGTAGAAAAAACAGAGGAAGAGGCAATCGACATGACAATGACCTTGGGCAATACCACTAAGAATCACCGGTTGAGGAACCGGTGCTAAAAGAAAGATTTCTGCCAGACTACCGCGAGGGTTAAATAGCGTAAAATTACTTATTCAAAGGACGTTATGCGAAAAAAGAATTAAAAATTCACCTTTTCTTTGGTGGATATCTCTTTGCTCGCTGCTACTTGCGTTTAAAAACCTGATAGAGCAAACCGCTTCCAGGGTCTGGCGGCCAGAAACAGCGGCTATCACTCCAAAGCGCTGCCTTATTTTTTAAAGCAAAAGGCCCTCCTGTCCAGAAGGGCCTTTCCATATCGCTCAATACTGATCTGATTAAATAAACCGCCCCAACCCCACCACATCACGCAGTTTATCCATGGTGACGGCGGCTTCTTCACGGGCACGCTCCGCGCCCTTCTGAAGCATGGCTTCGATATGCGCCGGATCATCCATCAAGGCATTGTAGCGCTCACGGGGTTCGCTTAAGTGCGCATTCAGATACTCAAACACCTGATTTTTAGCATCTCCCCAGCCGATACCCGCTGCATACTGATCGCGGAATGCTGCGGTTTCTGCGCTGCTGGCAAAGGCTGAGTAAATCTGGAATAGCGTGCAGGTGTCAGGGTCCTTGGGCTCGCCGGGCTCCAGGGAGTTGGTTTTGATTTTGCGTACCAGCTTCTGCAGTTTTTTCTCAGAGACAAATAGCGGAATCGTATTGTTATAGCTTTTGGACATTTTGCGACCGTCCAGGCCTTTCAATACTTCGCCCTTCTCATCGACAACCGCCTCAGGTTGAACAAAATACTGGCCTTTAAACATATGGTTGAAACGCCCTGCGATATCGCGGGCCATTTCAATATGCTGAATCTGATCACGCCCAACCGGTACTTTATTGGCGTTAAACATCAGGATATCCGCCGCCATCAGCACCGGGTAGCCGAACAGCCCCATGGTGATACCTTTATCAGGGTCCTGATTACCGGCTTCTTCATTTTCAGCAACGGCTGCTTTATAAGCATGGGCGCGGTTCATCAGCCCCTTGGCACACACGCAGGACAGCATCCACATCAGCTCAGGGATTTCCAGGATATCCGACTGGCGATAGAACATGGCATTGTCGGTATCAAGCCCCAATGCCAGCCAGGTCGCGGCAATTTCCAGGCGAGATTCCTGCACACGCTCAGGGTCCTGGCATTTGATTAACGCGTGATAATCCGCCAGAAAGTAGAATGACTGAACATTGGGATCCTGGCTGGCTTCAATCGCCGGTTTTATTGCGCCGACATAGTTGCCCAAATGCGGCGTACCGGTAGTGGTAATGCCAGTGAGAACGCGGGTTTTGCTGGTTGAATTCATGCGCTGAAGGCTCTTGGTCAAATGGCGTCATGATAACGCGACGCCTGCGCCAAGGCGACCTTACGCGCCTTTAGTAAATGACTGCCTTGCGTATTTTTTTCAAATACACCTTCTCAAATACTTCTTCTCAAATACGCTTTCGCAAGTGCGTTTTCTCAATGGCGTTTCTCAAGGGCCATCTGATCTGCGTTACAGGGAATGCCAGCGAAGTATCGGGGTGGCCGATTCGTTATCGGTCAAGGTGGTAATCACCAGGGTGCGGCTGGCCACCACCTTTTCTCTCGCCGGGTCTACCAGTTGGCTACGTAGGAGAATTACCGTGTCGACGGTGCCTGCAATCAAGGCGCCGTCTTCCACAGCGCTGAATGTTTCCCCTGGTGATGAGCAACTCCGCGCGACGCCGCTGCCATCACATTGGCGGCACTCAAGTTGAATCGCCGGATGCACTGCGCTCAAAGACGTGACAGCGCGCCAGTTGTTGTTTGCTGAGCAATCATTGATGGCGTTGTGAACCGGGCTGGCCAGCAGCTCAACAGCAGCGTCTTCGCTAGCCATCTGCACCAACGCCATCGCACGGTAGCTGGCTGCCTGCTTGTCATCCAGCAAGGTGGCATGCATCGCCGAGAGGCCAATCATGACGGCACTCGCCAGCATTACCATGACAATCACCAGTGCCACGCCACGCTGAGCGTTCATTCTTCACTGCCCGTACCAGCATGCGCCAGCGCAGCCAGTCTGTTTTGAACGTTAACCACAAAGGTTTCATAGCCTGCGCTGTTATCTGCGGTTAGGTGCAACGTCAGCTGATAACGCCCGTCACTGTTACCTTCCACCGAAAAAGCATTCGCACTGTGAAGCCCTTGAATTAACGGTTGGCTACTCACCCAACCGCCAGGCTCAATGCATTCGCTAACGTTTAGTGAGTAGCGCCCTGTCTCACTGCCGCTCAGGTAGTAGTTTTTTTGTAGCAGGGTATCCGGGCAATTCGACCAGGGGTCCCTGGGCACCGCCAACTCAAGACTGTGGGTTCCCGGCACAATGGACTGGGCATTACGCAGGTCACGAATCAGTGTATCGGCAATAAAAATCAGCACTTCCTGACGACGGCTAAGTGCTTCTACCTGTTGGAAAGTGGTCAGCATGGACAGATAAAGCTGCCCGGCACCAAGAATGATGATCCCACCAATGGCAAGCGCCACCATCAGTTCAATGAGGGAAATCCCTGTCTGGCGACTCATGGTTAACGCTCACCGAGATCAGGCAGCTGAAAGGAATAGGTGTAAGGAGCGTCCGCCTCGTTCAGCATCACTTTGATATCAAAACGACAACCAGAAGCACTGAGACTTCCCGTCAGAGAAGCCAGCGGCGTTTGACTGCCCGCAAACCAGGCGCTTTGCCAGTCAGCGCGAACGCGCGAAGATAATCCCTCGCAGTTATCTGAATCAGACGCGGCAAGTGCTGCCCAAAGCCGTTCCTGAGCATCCACTGCCGCGAGGGTCGCAACACTGCGCTGATAACTCAGCGAGGCGCTTTTTAATGCATTCAGCTGAAGTGCGGCCATTCCCAGCAGCCCGAAAGCAAGCACTACCAGAGCAACCAGCGCCTCTATCAGCCCAAAACCTGCCTGTTGTTGATGTCTTGTTGAAGACTTCGCCATGCTGCCTCCCTGCACATAGCTTTCAACCCCGCTTATTGATCCAAGCGTTGCTTATTCAACCGTTACCAGCACGCCTCAGGCCCCCGCTCACCTAAGGCATTCAAGGTAATTCCCTGAGAGCCGCCCTCTTCATTGTTACAGCCATCGCTTCGGCTGCTATCATCAAGTGTAGCGGTTAACGTGTAACCACTACCATCGCTGGACCCGATAATAGTGTAGTTGCCATCCGGCGATTCTTTTCCATCCGACGACTCCCCTGTGTAAGGAGCGCAGTCAGCGTAGGAATACTCACGCGAATAGCAGCGTTCCATTTCCGATGCGGCCTGTAACAGACCTGAATGCGCGTCGCTACGTAGCGAGCGTTCCACATAGGCGGTATAACGGGGGTAGCCGATGGCTGCCAGCAGGCTGATGATAGCCACAACAATAAGCAGCTCGATCAGCGTGAAGCCGCGCTGAGAATGCTTAATACGGCAGGCGGGAGGGAGTAAGGATGACACAGGGCACTCCATAATCTGCTTGATAGGGTGCTGGCAGTATGTCGCAAAGCCATACGCTTTGCATCATGCCCCGTGTTGGCTGGTTTAACTACTGGCGATGACGCGTTCACGCAGCTCACTCGGCATGGAAAACGTGATATTTTCTTCACGCCCCTGCAGTTCAACAGGCACCTCGGCGCCCAGTGCCTGCAGCTTTTCTATCACGCCTTTTACCAGCACTTCCGGTGCGCTGGCACCCGCAGTGACACCAATGCGGCTAACGTTTTCCAGCCATGCCGGTTTGATCTGGTCAGCATTATCGATGAGATAAGCCGGTGTGCCCATGCGTTCGGAAAGCTCACGCAAACGGTTGGAGTTGGAGCTATTGGGGCTGCCGACGACCAGGACCAAATCGCTATCTGCCGCCAGTTCACGCACCGCATCCTGGCGGTTTTGCGTGGCATAGCAGATATCATCTTTGCGTGGGCCCTGAATGTCCGGGAATTTTTCCCGCAGGGCATCAATCACCTTGGCGGTGTCATCCATGGAAAGCGTGGTCTGGGTGACAAACGACAGCGTTGATGGATTATTGACCACCAGATTGTCCACATCCTGCTCATCCTCGACCAGGTAGATATGGCCGCCGTGCGACGTATCATAACGCCCCATGGTACCTTCAACTTCCGGATGGCCTTCGTGACCGATCAGAATGCACTCCTGGCCGCGTTTGGCGTAACGCAACACTTCCATATGCACTTTTGTCACCAGCGGGCAGGTCGCATCAAAGACCTTGAGACCACGCTGCTCGGCATCCTGCTGCACGGCGCGTGAAACCCCGTGAGCCGAGAAAATCACGATCACGTCATCCGGCACTTCATGCAACTCTTCAACAAACACCGCGCCACGTTCGCGCAATGTTTCCACGACAAAGCGGTTATGAACCACCTCGTGGCGCACGTAGATTGGCGGGCCGAAGACATCAAGCGCGCGATTGACGATGTCGATGGCGCGATCCACACCTGCACAGAAACCGCGCGGATTGGCCAACTTGATCTGAACGGGTTGTGTTGGCTGAGATGACTCTGATGACTGCATAAAAGTGCCTTGATGCAACATGCATCGCCTGTTAAATGAAACGAGCTAGTGTTTAGTGGAAGGTGTCACGTTCAGCACTTCCACTTCAAACGTCAAGGTGCGACCCGCCAGCGGATGATTAAAGTCTACCTCAACACGGTCGCCCTCAATCGTTTTGACCACGCCAGGCAATTCCGTTCCCGCTTTATCGGCAAATGACATCACCATACCGATTTCGGGTTCTTCATCACCGAAGTCTTCACGCTTGAGCGTTTGAATATTCTGCGAATTATGCTGGCCAAACGCATGTTCCGGGGTAATCTGGAACGTTCCGCTCTGGCCCGACGCCATCCCTTTAATCGGGTGCTCAAACCCAGGCGGCAAGTTGCCATCGCCATACTGAAACGTTGCAGGGGCTTTCTCTTTAGTGGAATCCACTACCGTGCCATCTTCCAGCTTCAGCGTGAAGTGCAGGGTAATTTCCATACCGTCGTCGATCAGGTAATCCATGGTTGCTCACTCATCACTTGTTGGCCTGGTGTTGGCTAGGGGCTGTTGACACTTCATTCGCGCTACTGGTGCGCGGCGTTCCTGCGACGTCGATCTCCCATCACCGATTCCCATATCAGCCCGATAGCGCCAAGGGTAATGCCGATATCCGCAATATTAAAGGCGGGGTAGTACCAGCCAGCGACATGAAAGGATAAAAAGTCCACCACATAGCCATGTACCAAACGGTCATACAGGTTGCCTATGGCGCCGCCAATTATCAGCGGCAACGCCACAGCCAGGAGTTTTTCGTCTGCCTTTATACGCGAAAGCCAGACGGTTAAACCAATGCTCGCACCCACAGCAATAATGGCAAAAAACCAGCGTTGCCAACCAGGATGATCGGCCAGAAAGCTAAACGCAGCACCAGTGTTATGCAGCAGCGTCAGGTTGAAAAACGGCAGCACCTCAACCGGCTGTGCATAACTTAAAAAGTGGCTGGCGGTATATTTGGTCAGCAGGTCCAACACAATCACTGCCACTGCCAGCCACAACCAGCGCAGCGGCCGCCGCATGGGCGGCTGCTGGTGTGGTTCATGGGTGGTTGACGCTGCCTTAGGCATAGTAACGAATCTCGCCGCTGCCTTCGGGCAGGTTACTGATGCAACGACCGCACAGGTCCGGATGTCCAGCATGAGTGCCCACATCGGCACGATGATGCCAGCAGCGCTCGCATTTCTGATGCTCACTGCTGCTGACCGCCACTTTCAGGCCTTCAAGCTCGGTGCTTTCTGCGTTCGCGGCATCCGCGAGCGGCGCGAGATGCACGTCACTGGTGAGCATCACAAAGCGCAGTTCGTCGCCCAGCTTGGCAAGCATGGCATTCAGTTCATCGCTGACGTAAAGCGTGACTTCTGCCGCCAGGCTCCCCTTGATGACCTTGGCATTACGCGCGTCTTCCAGGCACTTGTTTACCGAATGCTTGACTTCCAGCACCTGCTCCCAGAAGGCACGGCCCATGTCGGCATCATCCGCCAGGGTTCCAAGGCCCGTGTAGTACGTTTCCAGCAATACGCTATCGCCACGTTCACCAGGGATATGCTCGTAAATCTCTTCGGCGGTGAACGACAGAATCGGCGCGATCCAGCGGCTCAATGCTTCAACCACATGATAAAGCGCGGTTTGCGCGCTGCGGCGAGCGAGCGAATCCGTTTGGGTCGTGTACTGGCGATCTTTGATGACATCCAGGTAGAAGCCGCCCAGCTCCCGAGCGCAGAAACCATGCACCTGCTGGTACACGTCAAGGAAACGGTACTCCTCAAAGGCTTTTTCGATACGCCCCTGCAGCTGTGCGGCCCGATCGACCACCCACTGATCCAGCGCGAGCATATCGCCAAAGGCGACTTGATCTCTGGCGGGATCAAAGCCATTCAGGTTAGAAAGCAGAAAGCGCGCTGTGTTACGGATACGGCGATACACATCGGCGGTGCGCTTGAGGATTTCATCGGACACCGCCATTTCACCGGAGTAGTCGGTCGAGGCTACCCACAGACGCAGAATGTCGGCACCCAGCTTATCCATCACGCTTTGTGGCGCGACCACGTTACCCAGCGACTTGGA
Source organism: Halomonas sp. LS-001 (assembly GCF_052983955.1). Classification (NCBI taxonomy): domain Bacteria; kingdom Pseudomonadati; phylum Pseudomonadota; class Gammaproteobacteria; order Oceanospirillales; family Halomonadaceae; genus Halomonas; species Halomonas sp. LS-001. Next base: position 403,280 of record NZ_CM129816.1, on the reverse strand, counting down.
CTGTTTACGGCCCTGTGAGTCGACGGTGAAACCGTGGGTAAGCAGCTGGCGATACGGCGCATGACCATCAATGGCCGCGCCTGTCAGCAGCGAGGAATGGAACCAGCCACGGTGCTGATCCGAGCCTTCCAGGTACAGGTCGGCACGCGGTCCACTTTCATGCCCATGAGAGTGCGAGCCGCGCAGTACATGGCGATGGGTGGTACCTGAGTCAAACCACACATCCAGCGTATCGGTGACTTTGTCGTAGTCGGCGGCTTCTGCGCCTAACAGCTCAGCCGGGTCGAGTTTGAACCAGGCGTCAATGCCCTCCTGCTCGACGCGCTTGGCCGCTTCTTCCATCAGCGCAACCGTATTCGGGTGCAGCTCGCCGGTTTGTTTATGCAGGAAGAACGGAATCGGCACGCCCCAGTTACGCTGGCGAGAGATACACCAGTCTGGGCGGTTAGCGATCATGCTGTGCAAGCGCGCCTTGCCCCAGGCGGGTGTGAATTCTGTGGCTTCAATGCCTTCCAGGGCACGCTCGCGCAGGGTCTTGCCGTCTTTACCCTTAATATCCATGCCCACAAACCACTGGGCGGTGGCACGGTAAATCACCGGCGTTTTATGACGCCAGCAGTGCATATAGCTGTGCGTGATCGGCGTATGCGCCATCAGTGCGTTGACCTCACGCAGTTTCTCAACGATATGCGGGTTGGCTTTCCAGATCATCTGGCCGCCAAAGAACGGCAGGTCATCGGCGTAGACACCATTGCCCTGCACCGGGTTGAGCATGTCGTCAAAGCTCATGCCATGCTCGCGGCAGGTGATAAAGTCATCCATGCCGTAGGAAGGTGCGGAGTGAACGACGCCAGTGCTACCCACTTCTGATTCCACGTAATCCGCCAGATACACCGGCGAAAGACGGTCGTAAAACGGGTGACGGAAATTGATCAAGTCCAGCGCCTTACCTTGCGCGGTGGCAACCACGCTGCCTGTCAGCCCATAACGCTCTAAACAGCTTTCCACCAGCTCTTCTGCGAGCAGCAGCAGGCGTTCACCGGTATCCACCAGCGCGTAGGTAAATTCAGGATGAACGTTCAACGCCTGGTTAGCGGGAATGGTCCAGGGCGTGGTGGTCCAGATCACGATCGCGGCAGGCTTCGTCAGCTCGCTCAACCCGAAGGCAGCGGCCAGCTTATCGGCATCTTCTACCGGGAAAGCGACGTCGATAGCATCGGACTTTTTGTCAGCGTATTCGACTTCCGCTTCAGCCAGGGCCGAGCCACAATCAAAACACCAGTTAACCGGCTTTAAGCCTTTGAACACATAACCCGCATCGACCATTTGCGCCAACGCACGGATTTCACCCGCCTCATTGGCGTAATCCATGGAACGGTACGGGTGATCCCAGTCACCGATAATCCCCAGACGCACAAAGTCGGCCAGCTGGGTTTCGATCTGAGCACCGGCATATTCACGACACAGATCGCGGGCTTTATCGGCCGCGAGATGTTTGCCATGTGTCGTTTCCACCTTGTGTTCGATCGGCAGGCCGTGGCAATCCCAGCCTGGCACATAAGGGGCATCAAAGCCTGCCAGGTTCTTTGACTTGACAATAATATCTTTAAGAATCTTATTGAGGGCGTGACCGATATGGATACTGCCGTTGGCATAGGGAGGGCCATCGTGCAGAACAAACAGCGGCGCGCCAGCGCGGGTGTCGCGCAGGCGCTGATACAGGTTCATATCCTGCCATTTTGAAACGCGCCCTGGTTCCTGCTTCGGCAGCATGCCGCGCATGGGAAAGTCGGTTTCTGGCAAGTTCAGCGTGTGCTTATAATCCATAGTCCGGTCAGCCGTCGTTAGCATCGGCGGCGTTATCCGCCGAAGAGAAATCAGAAAAAGCCGTCTCACGCCCAAGCGGGGCCGAGGCCAGCGGAAGAGAATTCATGCTGCCAGCATTCGCCGCCGCAAAGTAACGGTGCGCCCTGGCTTGATCGTGTTCAATTTGCGTTTTTAACGCCTCAAAATCGTCAAACTTCACTTCCCCTCGCAACTTTGCGCAAGGGTAAGCGGTCAGCCGTTGGCCATACAGATCACCTGAAAAATCAAACAGATGAACTTCCAGTGTGGGGCGCTCTGCCCCTACCGTAGGCCGAAACCCGACATTCGCCACCGCCGGGTAACGCTGCCCGTTTGAAAGCTCCGCGACCACCGCAAACACACCGCGCAGCGTTAACGGCTGGGGCAGCAGAGGCAGGTTAGCGGTAGGCACGCCGATGGTGCGCCCTAGCTGCTGGTCACGAACCACACGGCCATGCAGCGAATAAGGCCTGCCCAGCAAACGTGCGGCGACTTTAAAGTTGCCGCTGGCCAGCAGAGTGCGCACCCGCGAACTGGATACCCGTTCGTCATCGACCTTAAAAGTCCGCGTATTTTCGACGCCGAACCCTTGTGCCTGCCCGACGTTTTCAAGCAAGTTGAAATCACCACGCCGATCACAACCAAAGCGGAAATCGTCGCCCACCACCAGGTGTTTGACGCCCAGACCCTTAATCAGCACCTGGTCGATAAACTCTCGGCCCGTCAGGCTTCGCAACGCATCGTTAAACGGCAGGCAAAGCACCTGTTCAGCGCCGTGATCGCGCAGCAGGCGTACTTTTTCACGCAGGCGAGTCAGCCGCGGTGGTGCCTGATCACCGGCAAAAAACTCCCGCGGCTGAGGTTCAAACACCACCACGGTCAAGGACACATTCAGGCGTGCCGAATGCTCACGGCACTGCTGCAGGATCGCCTGATGGCCGCGGTGCACACCATCAAAATTACCAATGGTAGCAACGCAGCCACGATGAGCCGCTCTCAGATTGTGCAGACCTCGTATGACGTGCATGGCACCTCTTTTTTAAAAGCCTTTTTTAAAAGCCTTTGCCGTTTAAAGCACTTGCCGTTTTAAAGGCGTTTGATTATAACGAACGCACTGCTCAGGTGCAGGCAAAGATTATATTCGCCTGGCCTTAACTGTTCATCTTAAAGTGGCGAAGCCGCAGGCCAAACGCTGCCAGCCAGACAAAGTAAAGCCCGCCACCCAGCGCAATCAATCCTGTGACCCAGTAAATTCGCTGCCACAGCCCAAAATCAAGCCATGCCTGCCAGTCAGGGGACACGTTATACAGCGCAATACTCATCAGTGCACTCCCCCCCACCAGCTGAACGGCATAGCGCCCCCACCCCGGCTGGAAAATCAGCACTTTTTGCCGGTAAAGCAGATACCCTAATAGCCCGGCATTCAAAAAGGCGGATAGCGCGGTGGCAAGCGCCAGACCGGCATGGGCTAACGGCCAAATCAGCAGCAGGTTGAACACCATGTTAGCGACCATGGCAATAATGCCCACTTTGACGGGCGTTTTCGTGTCCTGACGCGCAAAAAAGCCCGGTGCCAACACCTTGATCAACATAAACGCCACCAGCCCGAAGGCGTAGGCGCGCAAACTCATGGCTGCCATCTGGATATCGTTGTCGGTCATTGCCCCGTAATGGAACAGGGTAATCAGAAACGGCTCGGCCAAAACGGCCAGCGCCAGCGCAGCGGGGACACCCAGCAGCAGTACCACGCGGATGGCCCAGTCCAGCATCGCGGAAAAGTGCTCGGTGGATTGCTCCGCATGACGCTTGGAAAGCGCTGGTAGAATAATCGTGCCAATTGCCACGCCAAACACCCCAAGCGGCAGCTCAACCAGGCGGTCCGAATAGTAAAGCCAGGAAACGCTGCCCGCCGTCAGCAGCGAGGCCAATACCGTATCCAGCAGCAGGTTAATCTGCGATACCGACACCCCAAACAGCGCCGGAGCCATCAGTTTTAGAATCCGCTTCACCCCGTCGTGGGCGAAATTAGGCCACGGGGTTGGAAGCAGCCCCAGGCGCAGCAGAAACGGCACCTGAAACGCAAGCTGCGCCGCGCCGGCAATCAGCACACCCCAGGCCAGCGCCATGGCGGGCTCTTCCATCAGCGGCATCAGCAGCAGGGCTGCACCAATCAGCGAAATGTTCAGCAATACCGGGGTAAAGGCAGGCACCGCAAAGCGGTTCCAGGTGTTCAGCACGCTCCCCGAAAAGGCGGTTAACGAGATCAACAGCAAATAAGGGAACGTCAGGCGTAGCATATCGGCGGTCATCGCCAGTTTTTCAGGGTCGCGCCCGAAACCGGGGGCGAACACCCACACCAACCAGGGGGCGCCCAGCATCGCTAATGCCGTAATGAGCGCCAGAATGGCCGTCAAACTGCCCGCGACCGCATTCAGCAGCTCGCGAATCTCCTGCTTGCTACGTTGGGTAGAATACTCCGACAACACCGGCACGAAGGCCTGGTTAAACGCCCCTTCGGCAAACAAACGACGCAGAAAGTTAGGGATCTTGAACGCAACAAAGAACGCATCCGAGCCGTCGCCCGCCCCGAGAAACGTCGCCACCACCACATCGCGCACCAGCCCCATCACACGCGATAGCATGGTCATGGCACTGACCACTAATCCAGAACGCATCAGCCCTCGGCGCGGAGGCGATATATTGGTTTGCGGTGGTGTGTTAGCTGTCATCATCCATTCCATGCAGACTAAAAAAGAGACCCGGGAAATCACCGTGGGCGGCGTTTATCAGGCACAAAAAAACCGGCCGTAGCCGGTTTTTTTTATGGCGCCTGCCGACTTACGCCGCCAGAGCCTTAATGCGCTTGTTCAAGCGGCTTTTAAGACGTGCTGCTTTCTTTTTGGAAAGAACGTCTTTATCAGCAATGCGGTCAACAACCGGCTGCATTGCCTTGAACTCTTCCATTGCCTTGCCATGATCGCCGGTGCTGATCGCTTTGATCACACGCTTGATATAGGTGCGGACCATGCTGCGCTGGCTGGCTTTCAGGACGCGACGGCTCTCGGCCTGGCGGGCGCGCTTGCGTGCTTGCTTGCTGTTCGCCACAGGTATCTCCTTGGAGAATAAAGGTTGCCAGTAAATGGCAACGGATTAACTATGTGTCTGTCGGTGGGCGCTAACCACTGCCCGACATTTCCGTAATTATCTTTCCACAACAACCGATTGATTTGAAAGCGATTTTCACACTTCCAAAAAAGTGTAACGTGCAGTTTAAAGCCTGCCCGTTCACGGGTCTTGTCTGAGAGGATGAGATAGTCTATCACGCGTTAGATGGGCTTGCCAGCGCTTGTCAATGCTTTTCCGCCCGCCCCGTACTTGCTGATCAAGGCAACGCCTGCCCTGTCGGCGCAAGAATCTTGCGTAAGAATCGCCGTGTCCGCTCATCTTGAGGATTGGTAAACAGCTGTTCCGGCGGTCCCTGCTCGACAATCCGCCCTTCATCCATAAACACCACACGGTCGGCGACGTCGCGGGCGAACTGCATTTCGTGGGTGACCACTATCATGGTTTGATGCTCGGCGGCTAATTGCTTCATCAAGCCCAGCACTTCTTCCACCCATTGCGGGTCCAGCGAGGATGTCGGCTCGTCAAACAGAATCACATCCGCGTTGGCGGCCATTGCGCGCCCAATGCCTACCCGCTGCTGCTGGCCGCCAGAAAGCGATGCCGGATAAGCATCCGCCTTATCCGCCAGACCAATGCGTTCCAGTATCTCTCTTGCCCGCGCGTGAGCCCGGGCTTTGGGCAGTTTATCCACCACTATCATGCCTTCGCTGATGTTCTCCAGCGCAGTTTTGTTGGCAAACAGCCCATAGTTCTGGAACACAAAGGCGGTGCGACGGCGAAGTGCCAGAATATCCGCGCGACTGGCGTGCTGTGCATCGACCCGTAAATCTCCGACCGTGATATGTCCGGCTTCCGGGCGCTCAAGAAAATTAATACAGCGCAGCAAGGTTGACTTGCCAGTGCCTGAAGGGCCGATAATGACGATGATTTCACCCTGTTCCAGATGTAGATCAACGTCGGAAAACACCGGCTGCTGGGCGAATCGCTTGGTGACAGATTCAAGGGTAATCATCGCTGGTACGCCTTATTCAGATAGGTTTCCAGACGACGCTGACTCCAGGACAGCGCTTCCACCACGACCCAGTAAATAATCGCCACCAGCAAAAACGCTTCCAGATAGAGAAAGCTTCCCGAGGCTTCTTTCTGCGTCGCCCCCATCATTTCGGTGACGCCCAGGGTAAACGCCAGCGAGGTCGCTTTAATCATATCGATGAAGTAGTTCATCAGCGTTGGCGTGGCGACACGGGTTGCCTGGGGCAGGATAATCCGGCGCATCAACTGGGATTGCGTCATGCCAATAGACAGCGCCGCCTCAGTCTGGCTGCGATCAATGCCGATAATCGCGGCGCGAATGGATTCTGCCATGTAAGCGGAAAAGTGCAGCGTCAGACCCAACACCGCTGCCGTCACCCCATTGATGGAAATCAGCGCGTTGATCAGCTGGGGTAAGCCGTAATAGAACAGGAATAACTGAACCAGCAACGGCGTACCACGAAAAAATGAGATAAACAGCAGCGCCGCGCCGTTCAGCACTGGCACCCGCGAAACCCGCACGACGGCCAACAGACAAGCAATAATCAGCGCTAACACCATGGCAATACCCGCCATCTGTAGCGTTAACGGTAAATAGCTTAACAGGACCGGCAACAGGCCCCACATGTACTCCAGATTCAGCATGATGATTCCAAGGTCAGCAGGTTGTTCCAAACAGCATCCAGCAATATCGCAATAAGCAAAACGGCCGTGGCATTGCCACGGCCGCCATCACTTGCTGGGCGCTTGCAGGTAAACGTCGCGCTTACGGCTGGGTGATATCAGTATCGAACCATTTTTGCGATATTTCACTTAGCGTACCGTTTTCACGCAGCTCTTCAAGAGCGGCATCGACACGGTCGCGCTGGGCACGGCCTTCTTCATCATCGCGGAACGGCAGCGCATTTTCGATAGAAGTAAACGGCTGGCCCGCCAGCGCTAGCGGCAAACCGCGCTCGCTGATTACCTGGCTTGCGCTGACGCGATCCATTACAAACGCCTCCACACGGCCAAGCGCCACATCCTGCTCTACGTTGGACTCGTAGGTGCGGATATCAATTTCATCAGCATTGGGCTGCTCACGCAGTAACTGCTCATAGTTAGAGCCGAGGTTTACTGCCACACTTTTACCCGATAAATCTTCAACACCGTGAATGGTGTCATTTCCTGCCCGTACAACCACCTGAGCACCATCGTAGACATAGGGTGCGGTGAAAGCGTACTTCGCTTTACGTTCATCGGTAATCGTAATCTGGTTGGCAATGGTATCAATACGGCCAGATTCCAGCATGCCCGCCAGACCAGAGAAGCTTGCTGTAATGAACTCGATCTCGTCGCCCGTTACGTCACCCACCGCGTTCATGACATCGACTTCAAAGCCTTTCAGCTCATCCTGTTCAACAAAGGTGAAGGGGAAATAACCACCGGACATGCCCACACGCAGCGTATCCGCGTAAGCAGCGGCAGACAGCACACCGCCTACAACGCTAAGTGAAAGAACGGCAACGGCTTTTTTCCAACGGCTTACATTCGCCATATTCATTATCCTCTCTATGGTACTTAACTAGCTAGAGCACCTAACTAAAGTACCTAACCAGAGCACCTAACTGAGGTACCTAAGTACCTTGATTTAAACGTGGGCGCTGGCTGCGACGTTCGTCGAATAGTTACCAGCGCGATGCCGCCAAGATACCATCAAAAAAGAAATAATAAACCGGTTTTTTAGTATTTTTTGGAATCAAAGATCAACCAATGGTGCTATCGATAGTGGCGTGCCAGATGCGCTTATCAAGCCTGACGTTGCGGCGAATCACCTTCAGATACGACCTCTATCGGCGCTGGGCGACCCAGCAGATAGCCCTGATAACGTGTACAGCCATGCGCTTTCAGCCAGACCAGCTGCTCGGCAGTTTCCACCCCTTCCGCCACCACACTCAAACCCAGGCTATCCGCTAACAGAATCGTCGTTTCAACAATCGCCGCATCAGCCTTGTCCGCTAATAGCTCACGAATAAAGGATTGATCAATTTTCAGCTCGTCCAATGGCAGCCGTTTGAGATAACTCAGCGACGAATAGCCTGTCCCAAAGTCGTCCAGTGCAAAGCGCACACCGTGGTCACGCAGTTGAAGCATGGTGAGCCTGACGCGTGAAGGGTCGTGCATCAGCAGGCTCTCTGTAACTTCCAGCACAAGACGTTTCGGGGGTGCCTGGGTCTGATGCAGAATATGCTCAACATCACGCACAAATTCCGAATGCTGAAATTGCACGGAGCTGACATTAACGGAGATTGTCAGGGTTGAGTAGGCGGTATCGCGTGACCACAATGCGAGCTGTCGAGCGGCGGTTTCCAGCACCCAACGGCCTATCGGCACGATCAAACCATTTTCTTCTGCCAGTGGAATAAACATCCCCGGCGACACCTGACCACGTTCAGGGTGCTGCCAGCGCAATAGGGCTTCCACTCCCGTCGTGACGCCGTGTTCATCCACCTGGCGCTGGTAGAACAGGACTAATTCGTCTCGCTCAAGCGCCTGATGCAGATCCGCCTCCAGACTTGCCCGCTCCAGCACACTGGTCTGCATATCGGCATTAAAAAAGCGTAAGGTATTCCCCCCTGCAATTTTAGCTTGTTGCAGTGCCATATCCGCCTGCTGCAGCACCACATCAACCTGCTCAATCACCTCATGAAACAGCGTAATACCAACACTTGCCCCGATGGGCAGGGTAGCGCGTCCGCTGAGTTTATTGACGGCTTCTATCAGCTGCCGTGCCAGGCGCTCAATGTGATGCGCGGCGGCCTGTAAGTCACCTTGCACATTGTCAATCAGCACGACAAATTCATCGCTACTGAAACGGGACAGTGTGGCAACATTATTGACATTGACGCTTTCCGATTCACCTCTCACCGACCAATCCGTTTTTGATGCTGTACCGAAAAAGTCATCCAGGCAGTTTTGCAGGCACTCTGCCACGCGTATAAGAAGCTGGTCACCACACTCATGCCCCTGGATATCATTCACCAGTCGAAAGCTATCCAGGTTGACAACAAGAAGCGCCGAGAAACGATCATCCATGGCTTTGTTAGCAACCACAGAGGTCAGTGACTCAAACATCAGGCGGCGATTGGGCAGCCCCGTCAGGGCATCATAAAACGCCAGAAAATGCGTGCGCGACTGCATTTCCTGGTAATCCGTCAGGTCAGTCGAGATACCACACAGCGAAGGCGCTTCCCCCGGCGCCATGACCAGTGGCATTTTGATGGAAAGAAACGTACGCACAGTGGGATCGTTCTTAAGCGAAAGGCTTTCTTCCGTCGTGACCTTCTTGCCACTGGCCAACACTCGTTTATCAATCTCATTCCACTCGGCAGTGGTTGCCGTGTCAAAGAAAGCCTCATCACGGCGGCCCAGAACATTTTCGGCGGGCTGCTTGAGCAAAGAGCATATTTTCCGGTTCACATAACGGTACTCAAGTGTTGGCGACTTGATATACACATGAGCTTCCAGATTATCCAGAATCGTCTCAAGCATTTCCCGGTTTGCGACCAGTTGTGCGTCGCTATGCTCACTGCGTTTGCGCTGAAAACAGTAACCTAAGAGCGCCGCCAGCAACATTAATAGCAATGCCCCCAGGCTCCATAACAGCCAGGAAGGCACGTTAGACATTTTGGCAGGGTCGGCGCGCCATTGGCGCAAGGTAGCGTAATAGGGTGAACCCGTTTCCGCTTTCCACTCACGCAGGTGATGGTCGATCCTGGGCAAAACCTCGCTGGGTGCCAGAAAAGAAGTTGCATAATAAAGACGAACCGGCTGAAAAATGATCGGTGTTTCCTGCAGGCCAAGCTCAGCCGCATGCCAGCCACCAAAGAGGTGATTCGCGACGGCAGCATCTGCCTCCTCGCTGGCTACCGCCTGGAAGCCATCAGCAAAGCTGTTGACTCTCAGCCAGTCGACCTCGATAGCGAAGCGTTCCGTCAACTCCGCCAGATAATGTTGCTGGATTGAGCCGTTGATGACAGCGACCGTGGTGCCTTCCAGGTCAAGAATGGCATCCAGGCCGACACCTTCATGCTGATAGATCTGTGACCAGCTATGCAACGCCGGTTCTTCATGAAAATGCATATACTGAGCACGCTCGGCGCTCCACGCCACATCTGGCAGCAGATCAATGTCGCCTGTTTCCAGCCATTCCAGACACTGCTGCCATTGGCACGCCACACTTTCCAACTGCCAGTTTTCCTCCTCGGCGATATCAACCAGCAGTTCACCCAGAATACCGCCAGACTCACCATCAGCATCCATAAATATCTTGGGTGGGTTGTAATAGACACCGACTTTAAGAGAGAGCGTCTGTGCAAAAGTGGGCGAAGCGAACAAGAGCATCAACGCCATTAACACCCGCCAGACAAGCGCCTGACGGCATCGCTGACCAAAAAGGGCCAGCCACTTCCTCAACCGCTGCTCACCAATCACTTTCACAGCATTAATTAGCCGGCAGCGCCAGTGGTCCGGCGCGCTCAACAACGCGCTGCCAGGCCGAGTCAGCCTCAATGCGTTCTACAAAGCGGCGGATGGCCGGGTAGTCACCCAAGGCACCAGACAGCGCCAGCATCTGTAGCGGAAAACTCATCTGCACATCTGCACCACTCGGCCAGGCACTGGAAAATTGGCCACGCGGCTCCAGATGGTTTTCGATCATGGCCAGGTGCTCAGCAAGCTGCGGCGCCAGAAAACGCTTATTGACGGTAGTGCTGATGCCATTGGCTATCGGTTTGATCAACAAAGGGGATTGCTTGGGAAGCTGGGAAAACACCAAACGCATCACCAAAAGAGGCATTAACGAGCCTTCGGCGTAATGCAACCAGTAGCGCTCATTGGTCCAGGCCGCGATATTATCCGTCTGAGGTTGCGATAGCTCCTGCCCATAGCGCATCAGCAGGTAATCAATAATGGCGCCTGATTCGGCAATCGTTGCGTCACCATCCGTCAAGACCGGCGACTTACCTAAAGGATGTACTTTTTTGAGGGCTTTTGGTGCCAGCTGGGTTTTTCTGTCGCGCGGATACGTCTCGATCTCGTAATCAAGCGCCAGTATCTCCAGCAACCACAGAACCCGATGAGAACGAGATTTTTCTAAATGGTGAACGCGAATCATAAAAGCTCCTTTATTAAGGGGAAGTGCTGTCAGCTTAACCCGTCAGACACACCCTTATCCTTTTGTTAATTAATGTTAATCAGCATACATATTTAAAGCGTTGAACCCTACTGATAGCTGTACTTAGAGCTGCTTTGCTCACAGGAGCCTGTTTGCTCGACGATTTAACGCTGGCGTAAGGGTGTGATGCTGATAAATTTTCCCTCATCGGAAAATACCAACCGAAACACACCATGCACGCCGTCACGGCCCACCACCCGACGAATGGCTTCGGCAGGAAATATCACCCAGCGCCCATCCAGGCTCCGGGTACGCACGTTGCCTATTCGGCCTTCATAGTGGGCCAGACATTCATCATGAGAAAGATGCAATACGATATCAATTGAAGGCATTAGAGGGGGTTTTTCCACCTTGCAGTCTTTTAACAGGTCAACGATACTTAATTGGAATGTTACTTTATCGTTTACCTTATCGGTACTGCTTATGCCCATTTCATCTGTCAGTAGTTCAGCATTACCGCCGACCTACTGGTCGGTCACTGCCTCTGCGACTAGCCGTGTGGGCGGAGCAGAACGCGCTGCCAGCGCAACGCTTTCTCAAGCCGACCAACGCCCGATTACCGATAGTAGCAACAACTACGCACGGGTTGCGTCTTCCAGTGCTACCGCAACGGAGGATTACAGCGGCAGCAGACGGGCAACGGAAAGGGCCAGCGATGCAGCGTCGCAAGAAGACAAGACAGAGAAAAGTGTTAAAGATGAAGGTACTGACAACAAAAGCACTGAAAACCCGCTTGGCAACACACCGACTCGCCCGGATGGCACCCCGTTAAACGAGCAGGAAGTTCGCCAGGTCGAGCAACTCAAGCAGACCGATCAGGAAGTTCGTCAGCACGAACGCGCCCATGAGATCGCAGGTGGCCCCTACACCGGCAGCGCCAGCTATGACTACCAGTCAGGCCCGGATGGCAAACGCTATGCCGTGGCAGGCCAGGTACCGATTGATTACGGCCCTGTCAAAGGCGACCCTCAAGCGACAGTAGAGAAAATGCAAACCGTGATTGCCGCCGCTCTGGCACCTGCAGAACCGTCATCCAAAGATCTTCAGATCGCCGCGCAAGCGCGTCAGTACCTGCTTGAAGCCAAGCTGGAAGCGTCCAGATTACAAAGCGAAATGAACAATGCTCGCGCAGCAGGTAATCCGTCAAGCGAACCCACTACGGATAAGGCTGACCCTACTGCTGAGTCTGGTAATACGCCACCGCGTGCCGCTTAAGGCGTGTGCTGCTGTATTGCGTGAAACACCGCCACATAATGGCTTACCTGCCCTTCATTATTACTCACAGCGGTAATTGACTGCCAGACCAGGTGGTCATTGCCGTTTTTGTTACGATTGTATACTTCACCTTGCCAGCGCCCTGTCGAGCGCAACGATTGCCACATCGCCCGATAAAACGCCTGGTCATGGCAGCCTGACTTGAGCAGTTTCGGCGTCTGCCCAATCACTTCATCGCGCGGGTAGCCGGTCATCTCAACAAAGGCCTGGTTAACACGCTGAATGATGACATCCGCGTCAGTGATCAAAGTCGCCAGCCCCGACTCAAAGGCGGCGCTCATTAAGCGCAGCTCTTTGGCTTGCTGATACCGGTGGGTAATGTCTTCCTTAACGGCGACGTAATTGACAATCTCTCCGTCTGCCCTCTTGACCGGGGTTATGGTTTGTTCTTCCCAGTAAAGCTGACCATTTTTGCGCTGGTTGAGAATTTCCCCTTGCCAGACATTACCGGCCTTCAGCGTTGCCCACATCTGCTCATAAACAATACTCGGCGTCATGCCAGACTGAATCAAGGCCGGTGTCTTGCCCAGCAACTCATGTCGGTCAAAGCCGGTAACATCCAGAAAACGCTGATTAACATATTCAATATGGCCATCTGCATCGGTAATAGCGGTGGCCACAGGACTCTGCTCAAAGGCCACATAAAATTGCTCGAAGCGTAAGCCTGACAGCGTATTCACGCTCGATGTCTTGTTGTTTTCCATGGACGGTATCGTCATCGCCGTCGGCCTCCTGGCTGCGAGTATCGTCGTGACCTTGCCTCCCGTTATCATGAGGGCTATTTACAGGCAGGCGCAAGCGGTGCGTTTAAACCGGAGATTCTCGTGACACTGGCGTGACAGCTAGTCTCGAAACGTCAGACGACACCGTGGCTCAGCGTTTTAATGCGTCCGGCGGTGGAAAGATCACATCCATACCTCGTGCATCGAGCTGGCGTATATCAGTCGGTCGGCCTTTTTCATCCAGGGTGACCAGCCCGATACCGCTACCGTTCCACATCCGTTCGCCAGCCTTTGCCTGCTCAGGGTCGCGTGGGTACACGCTGAACTTACGGCGCTTGGTCAGCCAGTTGAGCGGTGACCAGGGCGCATATAACCACCGATTGAGTCGGTCAAACGTATCCAGCAAGGTATCCGGAAAGGTGTTCTTGATACCACTTGAGGTAATTTGCCACAGCTGTGGTGCATTTTTTCGGCGGCTCACCACAATGTCGTAGGCAAACGAGTAATGCACATCTCCGGAAAGAATGACGAAGTTACCGGGGGTTTTGGAATGCCGCCAGATCTGTAGCAAGACGCTGGCCGCCCCACGGTGAGCCATCCAGTTTTCGGCATCTACCACTAGCGGTTTGCCCAGCCAGGTGAATATCTTCTGGATACCTTCAATCAGTTTGACGCCGAACATGGGTGCAGGGGAGATAATCACCGCGCCCGGCGCGTCAATCAAAGCCTGCTGCATTTCCATCAAGGCTTCCCAGTCCATTAGCCCGGAAGGACGATTCGGGCTGCTTTCACTGCGCCAGCGGCGGGTACGAGTATCCAGCACAATCAGCGGCGGGCTACCTGGCACCTGGTATTCCCAGCCTTGAAACCGCAGCAGCGTCTCGATCAAGGCGTCATGCGCTTTCTGCGCCAGCGGCTCAGGTTTGTCCTGGTGTTGGGGCAGCAAGGCCTGAACGGCATCAATCAGAGGGTTCAGCTTTTCGGGGGCATTTCCCCAGCCCTGGCAGAGCAGATACGCCAGTAGTGCATTGCCAATGATCCGCTTGGAAAACGGGTGGCCGTAGGCGGCCCTTTCCCAGTCAGCGGTCAGGTTCCAGTCATCGGTGACGTCATGGTCATCAAAAATCATCAGGCTGGGGATATGCGCCATGACTCGAGCACACTGCGGTAAGCCATCAACAAAAGCATCAATAACACCTTGTTCCTGCTGGTAGAGTTGCGCCTGGGCGTCTTCCAGGTCAGGGGCCGTCAGGTTGAGCAAACGCCAGGGTGTTGGCGACCATGCCAGAAAATACATCGCCAGCACTTCTGCCAGGGTCATCAGGTGGTTTTGGGCGTTCGCCGAGGTAAATACCGGCTTTTTAACGCCGCCGAAAAAGCGCTCACGTAGCACCGCGTTGCTGGTCACATCAGGCAGCAGGTCTTCACGCCGATAATAGGTACTGGAAGACTGATACAGCGCCTGGCTGTCGTCGACGGTTGCGCCTTCCAGCACTTCATCGACCAGCCCCAGGCGCTCAATCAATGCATGAATCGCGCGCAGCATCGGCCCTGCCACATCATCAACGTAAACCTGATCACCGGTCATCAGTAGCCAGGCAGGACGCTCTTTGACGTCGGCCACACTGCCTTCCAGCCAACTGTCTGCACGCACCAACCCATCCGGGCAGTCATGATGTGGCTTGCGGCACGAGCCATGCAGCAGCCGACGATGATGCGAGGTAATCACCATATTTGGGCAGTCTGCGCCGTCATAACACAGCCAGGGCGCCCACTGGCGAATGCCTGACACCTCACCATCTGTGCCTTCGACCAGCAGGTCATACTCAATCAGAGTATCCGTTGGGAGCGGTGATGCCAGCTCAAGGTCAACCAGGTACAGGAAAGCGTGTTGGCCCAACCGCAGGCATTGCTGCCCCTCTGCCAGTGGATACGTCTGCGCTGGCTGCTGTGCCGCTTGCAGCTTGAGGTGCATACTCACTTCACGGGAAGCCACCAGCCACATCACCCAGCGCGTCGGGGTGATCCGGCGCAACAGCGGCCCGACCAGAATGTCTGGCAGGGGCTGGGCAGAAGCAGGTGTCTGTTCTGACCTTTCAGACATGCGATCTCCTTAACGTTGCGCCACCACAGGCAGTATCACGGTTACCATAAGCCCTCCCTGCACGGAGCGACTGAGCTGGAGTTCTCCCTGATAGAGTGCCACCAGATCCACGACAATAGAAAGCCCTAATCCGCTTTGCGAGCGCTGTTCATCCAGGCGTCGCCCGCGTTCGAGCGCAGCCTGACACTGCTCATCCGACATGCCTGGGCCGTCATCGCTGATGGTCAGGGTGAGCCGGTCATGGTTAAAACGGCCCTGCAGCGTCACTCGCTGGTTCGCCCAGCGCAGTGCGTTATCCAACAGATTCCCCACCAACTCCTGAGCGTCCTGGGCATCCAGGTACACAGAGCGCTCATTGTGCCAGTCCACTTCCAGGTGTAATCCGCGCCGCTGCGCCAGCTTCCCCAGGCCTGACAGCATAGGAGCCAGCGTTGCGCTCAACGTCAAGGGGGCGAGCCGCGCGCCTTCACCTGCTGCCGAGGCTCGCGCCAGATGATGACGCACCGCGTTATCAATGCGCGTCAACTCTGCTTCCCAGCGGGGCTTTTGTGCTTCAGGCAACTGGGTTAGCTGCAAACGCATCACACTGAGCGGTGTTTTCAGCGCGTGGGCGAGGTTGCCCGCCGTATGCCGACCACGCTCAATCAAGCGTTGATCCCGTGCCAGCAAGGCGTTCATGCCCGTCGCCAGCGCATTCAGCTCATCGGGAAAATCACTCGGCAATTGCTCGGAACGCCCCTCTTCAATGGCCTGCAAAGCAGTGCGCAAACGTCGCAAAGGCGACAGCCCCCAGCGTATCTGCAGTGCCAGCACGCCAAGCAGAACGGCCCCCAGCACCGCCAGCCCGCCCCACAGCCATTGGGTGAAGGAGCGAATATCCGCGGTCAGCTCTGTGTCACTGGCGGCAATGCTGACATGCAGCGCCGTCGGCAGCGAAGGCAGATAAATATCACGCTCCACGACCCGTAGCGATTGCCCGCGAGGCCCCTCAAGCGTGCGGGTCTTTTCGTCAGTCGCGCCCAGCGGCAAACGCTGATCCCATAAAGAACGCGAGGTCAGCGCGTGTTCATCAGCGTCGCTGACCTGCCAGTACCAGCCAGAAAAGACCTGCTCAAAACGCGCATCCCCCAGGGGGCGATCCATCACCAACTGCCCGGTCTTTGCGTCAACACTGATGCCTGCCAGCAACACGTTCAGCATTGCCATCAGGCGGTTATCAAAGCTTTGCGTGGCTGATTCACGGTAATGATGGGATAAAAATGTCCCCGTCACCGGCAACGCCAGGCAAACAATCAGCAGAACGGCCAGTAGCAACCGTGCTGCAATGGAGCGGCGTGCCCAACGGCGCCGGTATTCAGCCAGGCGCTGACGGATCATGGTGTGTCAGATTCCTCAGCCAGTAACCGGTATCCCTGGCCACGCAGGGTAACTATCCGCCAGGCACCAAGCTTGCGACGCAGGCGGCTGACCTGAACATCAATCACATTGGATTCCGGTTCGTGGTCGCGGTCATAGACATGCTCGGAAAGCTCAGTACGGCTCACCAAACGAGGGGCAGCCTGCATCAGATAGCGCAGCAGACGGGTTTCCTGAGCGGTTAGCGCGATCGGGCGACCTGCCAGGGTGACGTGCTGAGTGTGCGTATCCAGGCTCAGCTCGCCAGCGTTGAGCACCGGATGGGCGTGGCCGTGGCTACGCCGAACCAGCGCATGCAGACGAAACAGCACCTCGGCGGCTTCAAACGGTTTGGTCACATAATCGTCCGCACCTGCGGAAAAACCGGCCGCTTTATCCGCCCAGCGTTCACGCGCGGTCAGAATCAACACAGGCAGATTAATGCCATCTTCCCGCCAGGCGCTCAGCCAGCGCACGCCGTCACCATCCGGCAAACCCAGATCCAGAATCACCGCATCGTAGGTTTCCGTGCGCACCAGGAAATCGGCGTCCTGGCCGGTGGCAGCCGATTCGGCCAGCCAGTCGCCTTCACGCAGCACATCCAGCAGTGCATTGGCCAAAGGCACATCATCTTCTACCAGCAAGCATTTCAAATCGTCGGCTCCTGCATTCGCCCATTATGGCTGGCGACGCATCGCATCAATGCGCAGCCCCTCGATCTCCATCAGCAGGCCAGTGTGGCCATCAAACTCGAACTCAACGATCTGCCCCTGCTCCCCCAACAGCTTGATTTCATACTCGACCCCGCCATCGTCACGCTCAACCTCCACTTCCAGTACCTCACCGATATAGTGAGCCTCCAGCCAGTCCAGGATGCTTTCCAGCGGCACGACCTCGCCGCGCTGCACATCACTGTGCAGCGATTGCCATAGGGGTTCAGCAGCCAGCGGGCTGGAAAGCAGCACAACCAGCAAAAAAGCCAGCCGCCCCTTCAAGGCGCGATACGGCAAATAGCGTTTGAGCATTGTCATACCGACAGCATGCCAAAACGTACATGAACCGTCGATGAACCGGATCGTCAGCTTAAAGCAAGCTAGCCAGTGATATAACGTTAATCAGCGTCACGCCTAGCTCGGATAAGTATGCGACTTGCCAACACCAGCGTGACGGTTCACATGTAAAGGAGACGATGATGAAATCTATTAAAAAAGCTCTACTAATTCCTGCTGCTGCTCTGCTATTTGCTGGCACCGCCCAGGCGGACGACCCGCTGGACATCAATCGTATCGACCGCGTCCTGGAGCACGCTTCTGCCTATGGGTTTAACCATTATGAAGAAATTGAAACCAAAAGCCGTGGACGTGTTGAAGTAGAAGGCTGGCTCGACGACGAGTGGAACGCCGATGTTCGTTTTGACGTGGAAAGCGGCGACACCCAGCGCGAAAAACGCGAGCGCTTGATCACCGGTGCCTGGGGCATGAACGATAGCGATATACGTCAGGCATTTGAAATTGCCCAGTCAGAAGGCATGACCGCCTTTGAAGAAATCAAGATTGATGAAAGCGGCATGATCGAAATTGAAGGCCAGGATGCCAATGGGCGTGATATCGAAATCAGCCTGCGTCAAGGCAGTGATCAGGTCAGCCACATTGAACGTGACTGAAATACGCCTTGATTGATGGCAAGATGGCCTTAGCAAGTGACTCAACTGACCGGCGTTGCAGACCTGCAACGCCGGTCACGTTGTTACAGGAGGCCACCGCGTTTGAGAGACTGCTTTTTGAACCAGTACGGCGCTGACAACCCGCATCACCACCCGGAACCGGGCACCCTGGAACGTGATAATCGGGAACTGGAAAGCGTATCGGCCGCTTGGCCAAGTGCATTAATGCGTGACATGGTCTGGCTATTAAACACGCCCGACCTGGTGACGCTACCCGACATTCCCGGGCGCCCAACGCTGACAACGCTGGGATTTCAGTCACCGGCTGAAATTGCTGCCTGGCTGCGTCGGCAAGAGCGTGTTCTGTCATCGTTACCGCTAAGCGAATTACGTCATGCCCGTATGGGGCATTATCATGAACGCCTGTGGCACTACCTGCTGGACAACGCCCCCAACACTCGTCTGCTGGCGCGCAACGTGCGCATTTATGCGCAACGCACGACACTTGGCGAACTGGACATGCTGTATCGCACCCGCCAGGACCCAACTCCGATTCATCTTGAAGTGGCTATCAAGTTTTATCTTGGCTTGCCGGAAGGCCCCGGTGAGAACGCCAGCCAAAGTCGCTGGATCGGGCCTGGCGGGTTCGATAGCCTCGATATCAAGCGCTACCACATGCAGCATCGTCAGCTGCCGTTATCGACAACGTCTGACGCCCGGCAGACTCTGCGCCACTGGTTAACGCCACGCGACAGCATGGCGAATAACGGCCCCGAACCTGCGGTGATTGATCATCAGATGGCCATGCCCGGCATTCTTTACTACCCGTGGCATGCCGACTTGCCGCCGCCGGAAGGGGCCACAGCGGAACACCGTCGTGGCCTTTGGTGCCACGCCAGCGACTGGCCAGCACTGGCGGCCACCTTTCCCGCCGGCACCCTTGCCACCTGGTTAGCCAAGCCCCACTGGCTGGCACCACCGCCGTTTGAACAGTGGCAGGCGTTACACCAGATCACAGAGCCGCAGACGCTAAAGGCGATCTCACTCAGGTGGCCCCAGCAGCTGATATGCTTGACACCGAATGACGGCAAGACACAGCGGATATTTATCGTTGCCGACCACTGGCCAGCGCATATCCCACTGCCTGCGCCGCGTTGACCGAAGTCTTCAGTGTTGACACAACAACGGGTCTTACACGACAACCAGATTATCGCGATGAATCAGTTCGTGGGCTTCGACATAACCCAGAATGGCTTCGATCTGATGACTCGGCTGCCCCGCTAGCTGACGGGCTTCATCGGCACCGTAGTTGACCAGTCCTTTCGCCACCAGCCCGCCCTGTTCATCCACGCAGGACACCATATCGCCACGCCGGAAGGTGCCTTGAACGCTGCGCACCCCCACGGCCAACAAACTGGAGCCTTTATCACGCAATACCTTGACGGCACCGGCATCCAGCACCAGCGAGCCGCGCACTTGCAACTGCCCCGCCAGCCAGCGCTTACGCGCCGCCATGGGTGCCTGCTCAGGGCGTAACAGGGTACCCAGCGCTTCGCCGTCCATCAGGCGCGTCAGCACATCCGGCTGGCGACCACTGGCAATTACCGTGACCGCACCGGAGCGTGCCGCCAATTGCGCAGCACGCACCTTTGTTGCCATACCGCCCCGCCCCAGCGCGCCGCCACTACCCGCCACCGCTTTCAGGCGCGGGTCATCCGCTCGGCCCTCGGTAATCAATTGAGCATCCGCATGATGACGTGGGTCGGCATCAAACAGCCCTTCCTGATCGGTCAGCAGAAACAGCGCTTCGGCTTCCAGCAGGTTGGCCACCAGAGCACCAAGCGTATCGTTATCGCCAAAGCGAATCTCGTCCGTGACAACAGTGTCGTTTTCGTTGATCACCGGCACCACGCGCATTTCCACCAGGGTACGCAGCGCCGAAAGCGCGTTCAGGTAACGCTTGCGGTTGGAGAGGTCATCATGGGTCAGCAGGATCTGGGCGGTAAGAATGCCATGGCGGGCAAAATGCTGCTCATAGCACTGGGTCAGGCCATTCTGGCCCACGGCGGCCGCTGCCTGCAGCTCGTGCACCGCACTGGGCCGTGCCTGCCAGCCAAGGCGCACCATGCCCGCAGCCACCGCACCGGAAGACACCAGCACCACTTCCACGCCGCGCTGATGCAGCTCGGCAATCTGGTCGACCCAGCCGCCAATTCCTTCTGCATCCAGGCCACGCCCGTCATTGGTCAGCAAGGCGCTGCCGATCTTGACCACCACGCGGCGCGCGCGACGAAGGCTGTCGCGTCCCAGTTCCTGCTCGCTCACATCATGTCTCCCGCACCCTTACGCCCATTACCTTTACGCTCCCTTTACGCCTGTAAACTCACGCACATTCCCTTTTACGCCCGCAGACTCACGCTCATACGGCTTAATCAAACGTGATAAAAGTGCCGTTTCAGGGAGCGTATTCCACCTCGACATCATAATCATCATCGTCGAAGTCATCATCATCTTCATCACGCGGTTTGCGCTTACGACCCAGCCGCGCTTCCGTCCGCGCGACTGATTCATCTTCCATGCGCCGACGCATTTCCTGCTCCCGCTCGTGCGCCTCTTCGTCTTCGTTTTCAAGACGCTGCTGTTCCGTCAACCAGCGGTGAGCCGCCTGCACCAGCGCATCGGTTCCGTCGCCACTGATCGCAGAAATGCGGAACACCGGACCTTCCCAGTTCATCGCATCGATAATCGACTGGGCACGCGCTTCGCGCTCGTCTTCCGGCAGAAGATCGAACTTGTTCAACACCAGCCAGCGCGGGCGCTCCGCCAGAGCAGGCGAGAACTGACCCAGTTCATGCACGATGGCCTGTGCGGCTTCAATCGGGTCGGATTCATCAAACGGCGCCACATCAACCACGTGCAACAGCAAGCGGGTACGAGTCAGGTGCTTGAGAAAGCGCAGACCCAGGCCAGCGCCGTCGGACGCGCCTTCAATCAGCCCCGGCACATCCGCCATCACAAAGTGCTCATGCATCCCCAGCTTGACCACGCCCAGGTTCGGCACCAGGGTGGTAAACGGGTAGTTGGCCACTTTCGGCTTGGCCGCCGACACCGCACGAATCAGCGTCGATTTACCGGCGTTGGGCATGCCCAGCAGGCCGACATCCGCCATTACCTTCATTTCCAGGCGCAGGTTACGGCGGTCACCCTCGGTGCCCGGCGTGGTGCGACGTGGCGCACGGTTGGTAGATGACTTGAAGTGAATATTACCCAGCCCACGACGGCCACCCGCCGCGACCAGCACGACCTGACCAATATCCGTCACATCAGCAATCACTTCCAGCGTGTCTTCATCAATCACCGTGGTGCCCACCGGCACCTTGACGTGAAGGTCTTCACCCGCCTTGCCACTCATCTGGCGGCCCATGCCGCCCTGGCCGTTTTCAGCTTTATAAAAACGCTGAAAACGGAAATCAATCAGGGTGTTAAGCGCATCGTCACCAATCAGGTAAACGCTGCCACCGTGGCCGCCATCGCCGCCATCAGGGCCACCCTTGGGCACGTACTTTTCGCGGCGAAAGCTTAAACAGCCATTACCGCCTTTGCCGGCCTCAACAATGATTGAAGCTTCATCGACAAACTGCATGGAATATTCTCCTGGCCGCTTTCGCCGCCGGTTGCCTCGCAATGTCTGAACGCCCGGAACGTCAACTCAACGTCAAAGGCGCTATGCAGACAAAAAAGCCCCGCCGTAGCGGGGCTTTTCTTGTTCGACGCGTTGCCTAGCAAAAACGCTTAGGCAGAAACAACGCTGACGAACTTACGGCTTTTCGGGCCTTTGGTCTCAAACTTGACCACGCCTCCGTCAAGAGCGAAAAGCGTGTGGTCACGACCCAGGCCGACGCCTGCGCCCGCATGGAACTTGGTGCCACGCTGACGAACGATGATGTTGCCCGGCTCTACAGCCTGACCGCCGAAAAGCTTCACACCCAAGCGTTTGGATTCGGAATCGCGGCCGTTACGCGTGGAGCCCGCTGCCTTCTTATGTGCCATGGTAAAAACCTCCTACTAAGGAAATAACCTGGAAAATAACTGCTTACGCAGAGATTCCGGTAATTTTAACTTCTGTGAACCACTGACGGTGGCCCTGACGCTTCATGCTGTGCTTCCGACGACGGAACTTGATGATGTTGATTTTCTTGGCACGGCCATGATCGACGATTTCAGCCGATACTTTAGCGCCTTCAACCATCGGAGCACCAACGGTAACATCGTCGCCATCAGCGACCAGCAGAACTTCATCAAACTCGATCGTTTCGCCGGTTGGAATTTCCAGCTTCTCGAGTTTCAGCGTCTGACCTTCTTCAACGCGGTACTGCTTGCCACCGCTTTTAATGACTGCGTACATGTTTCTCTCCGAGACGGATCATAAATGCCGTGACCTATTGCCACGGCGCTCATCGGCTTGGCTCTTGATCGACCTGCTGCGAGTAGCGCCCCTTTCGGCAGCCATCTGACAGGGAGCATGATGAGCGGGTCGCGAATTATAGCGACTTTCCTTACATACCACAACCACTCTGGCCATTGTCAATCCCCGAACAGTTGTTGTGGCTTGACGGCCAACAGACCGCCCCATAGCATGGCATCAACTTTATTCAGCGCTATTGCCGCTTCCACCTGCCGCGATGAACAGACCATGACTGCCAACGCCTCTCCTACGCCAGCTTCAACCCAGCCTGACAGCGCGTCACCTTCTCCGCTGCATGCTGTGGTGGCGGACGACTTCGCTGCCGTCAATCGCACCATTGTCGAGCAACTGAATTCGAGAGTCCCCCTGGTGGAAACCATCAGCGGCTACATCATCGAAAGCGGCGGCAAACGCCTGCGCCCGCTACTGGTATTGCTCGCCGCTCGCTCACTTGGCTATCAGGACGACAAGCATATCCTGCTCGCCACACTGATTGAGTTCATGCACACCTCTACCCTGCTGCATGACGATGTCGTGGATGAATCCCACCTGCGGCGCGGCAAAAAAACCGCCAATGATGCCTGGGGCAATGCGCCCTCCGTGCTGGTCGGTGACTTTCTTTATTCGCGCTCTTTTCAGATGATGGTGGATGTCGGCTCAATGCGCATCATGGCCATCTTATCCGCAGCCACCTGTGTAATTGCCGAAGGCGAAGTGCAACAGCTCACCAATATCGGCAACCCCAGCATTTCCGAAGCCGATTATTTCGAAACCATTCAAGGCAAGACCGCCATGCTGTTCGAAGCCGCCTCCCACAGCGGCGCCGTGCTGGCCGAGGCCACAGCGGAGCAGGAACAGGCCCTGAAACTTTACGGCCGCTACCTGGGGCTGGCCTTCCAGCTGATTGATGACCTGCTGGACTACGAAGGCAATGCGAATGCCATGGGTAAAAATGTCGGTGACGACCTGGCCGAAGGCAAGCCGACACTGCCCCTGATTCATGCCATGGAAAAAGGCACCCCCGAACAGGCCAAACTGATTCGTCAGGTCATCCGCAAAGGCGGGTTGGACCAACTCGACGAGGTGCTGGACATCATCCACGCCACCGGCGCACTGGACTACACCCGCGCCCGTGCCGTTGAGATGTCCGACAAGGCCCTGGCGCAGCTCGACGTTCTACCGCCCAGCCCGTTCCGCGACACCATGGCCCACCTTGCCCGCCTGGCGGTGGAACGCGATACCTGAAGGTTCACCACGGGCAGCATTTACTAAACGGGACTTGAAAAAAACCAAGCAGCCCCGTATTATCTGCCCTCGTTGAACGGTGCATGCCGCAACATATTCGGAATATAGCTCAGCTTGGTAGAGCGCTGCCTTCGGGAGGCAGAGGTCGTAGGTTCGAATCCTGCTATTCCGACCAAGAATTTCATGAAAACGGCCACTTAGCTCATTGAGCAAGTGGCCGTTTTTTGTTGGGATGGCGCTAGGTGACATATAGGCCACACCCCAACTGTGACAAAACATTAACCAATCCTGGACATTTGGTATAAGAATGTATTGACTGTTTAAGTGACGCCTATCCTCAGAAGAGCTTTACGATAGCTCCTATTCTCTGATGAGACGTCTCCCTGACAAACAGTCCAATCCATTGAACGTTATCAGCCAGGAGATATTTGATGACCTTATCCATGATGACTCGTAGCGCTTTTGCCGCTGTTGTTATAATGGGCACGATGACCACGACTGCCATGGCTGCTTCAAGTGAAGATGAAGTGCGCTCAGCGCTCGTTGGCAATACTTTCAAAGGTGGCATGGGAGGAGGCGTTTATAATAGCTACTTCGCCGAGGACGGCACCTACGAGGATGCCACCGGTGGCGGTAACTATGAGATTACGGAAGACGGTGTCTGCTACCCCGACACTGATTACGGCTGCTACGCCGCCGAGATCGATGGCAACCAGCTGGAATGGTTCCAGGACGGCGAAAGCGTTGGCACAGGCGTGATCGAAGAGGGCAATACCCTGAGGTGATCGCTATCAGGCAGGCACTTTAAGGCAACACTGAAAATGACTTACCGATGCTGCCCATTGGTCTCGGCATTTACGCTGGGCTATAACTCAGCGCTGCCTTCGGGAGACAGTGTCATTAGGTTCGAACCCTGCCATCCGGATCAAAAAAACGGCCACTTAGCTCATTGAGCAGGTGGCCGTTTTTGGTTGCGTTGGTTTTAGTTTTTTGTGTCAGTGCTAATCGGCAACAGTGTTTCGCTATCCAATGCTATCTCTTAAGTCGTAAGCATGTGATGGAGTTCGTCCTTCAACGCGAGACGCTCTTTTTTCTTTTCTTCGATCGCGGAATCCGAGACTGGCAAACCCTCTTTCTCCAGGCGCTCGATATCCTTGGTCACCGTGTCATAGCGTTCGAATTGATTACGGAAGTGGTTGTCGTGCGTCTTTAACTCGTGGATGCGTTCCTTCAGCTCGGGGAACTCGTGAGCCAGGTCGTGATGTTCGATATCCATGCGTGCGCTCCGTCTGTTGCTCGAATGGGAAAACTTAAAAAGTGTTAACACAGTAATGACAAGATTCTTGTATATCAAGCCAGGAAAACGTGCGGGTAAATGCGTCTGAAACAGACCGCATGCACTTCCCCGCCGCGAGGGCACCTTAAGTCGTATTTGGGCTGCCCGTTTCACGCTATCCTGATAGAGTCTCAGGTTAGCCACATCCACTGGGGGCTGAGCCTTCGGTAATGGACCAATGCCATAGGAAATGGAGCCGTGTGTGCCAGCCAGCGAACCGACATCACAAAACTTTGCCTTTCTCGCCGAGCATGACGCCCTATTGGTAGAACTGGCCGAATCCTCCGAGCGCGCCTTTTCCAGTGACCCCAACACCGCTCTGATCAAACTGCGCCAACTAGGCGAAGCCATGGCCCAGCATCTGGCGGCTCTTTCCGGTATCGAGTTTGATGAGCAGACCAGTCAATCCGAGCTGCTCTACCGCCTGAACCGTGAATTACGTCTGGAACCGCAGATCAAAGAGCTATTTCATATTCTGCGTATTGAGGGCAACAAGGCCACTCACCAGTTCCGCACTCAGCATAAAGAAGCCATGAGTGGTCTCAGGGTCGCCCGCGACCTGGCCATCTGGTTTCATGCCTCTTTCGGTAAAGCCAGTAACGGCTTCAAACCCGGCCCGTTTATTCCGCCTACTGACCCCAGCGCCGAGTTAATTCAGCTGCAAAGCGATATCGAAAAGCTTCGTCACGAGCTGCAGCAGGCCAGCAAGGAACTCGACAGCAGCCAGCAGCTCAGCCAGCTGATCGAGAAAGAAAAAGCTGAATACGAAGCCCTGGCCGTCGCCATGGACGAGGAATCCCGCGCCCTGGCCGAACAGGCCCGTCAGCACGAACAGATACTGGCGCAGCAGCAACAAGCCTACGAGCAGAAAATCAGCGCCCTGCAACAAAAGCTCGCCCAGCAGGACGAACAAAACGTTAGCCAACAGCGCCAGCAGGTCGCCAGAAAAACCCAGGCCGCCGCGGACACTCTGGTACTCAGTGAAGAAGTCACGCGCATCCTGATTGATCAGCAATTGCAGCAAGCCGGTTGGGAAGCCGATAGCCAGGACATCACCTTCCAGAAAGGCGCCCGCCCGGAAAAAGGCAGCAACCGGGCAATTGCCGAATGGCCAACAAACCACAATGGCGGCTCTTCACAAAAGAAAGAAAGGGGCCGGGCCGACTACGTTCTATTTGCAGGCTTAACGCCGATTGCCGTGGTGGAAGCCAAGAAAGAAAACACCAACGTGGCGGGCAAGATTCGCCAGGCCGAACGCTACAGCAAAGACTTCAAGGTAGAAGCCCCGCTCGTCGGTGCCTGGGAATTGATGGGCCGCACCATCGCCTGGCCTGCCGATGACGAGAGCCACTACATGGTGCCTTTTGTTTACTCCTGCAACGGGCGCCCCCACATTCCGCAACTGGCGGAATATTCCGGCACCTGGTTTCGGGATGTACGCGACCTTGGCCACCTGAGCCGAGATCTGCAGGCCTTCCACAGTCCCAGTGGCCTGCTGGATATGCTCCAGCGCGACAGGGAAAGCGCCGAGCAGCGCTTACAGGCGGAGCCCTTCGGCTACCTGAAACTGCGCGACTATCAACAGAAGGCCATTATCGCCAC
Organism: Halomonas sp. LS-001; assembly: GCF_052983955.1. Taxonomy (NCBI): domain Bacteria; kingdom Pseudomonadati; phylum Pseudomonadota; class Gammaproteobacteria; order Oceanospirillales; family Halomonadaceae; genus Halomonas; species Halomonas sp. LS-001. The sequence goes on along the minus strand of NZ_CM129816.1, from coordinate 376,255 downwards.
CGAGGAGGCGCTGGCCCGTAACGTGCGCACGGCGCTTTTAGCCATGGCTACCGGCACCGGCAAAACCCTCACCATCACCGGCCTGATGTACCGTTTTCTGAAAGCCGAGCGTTTTCAGCGCATTCTGTTTCTGGTTGACCGTACCGCGCTTGGCCAGCAAGCCAACGATACCTTCAAGGAAGTACCACTGGAGCAGAACCACCCCCTCAGCAAAATCTACAATGTTACGGAGCTTGGGGACATGGCGGCGGAAGCGGAAACCCGCATTCAGGTCGCTACCGTGCAGGCCATGGTCAAACGCATTTTCATGAGCGATGAGCCGCCACCGATCGACCGGTTCGACTGCATCATCATTGACGAGGCTCACCGCGGTTACACCCTTGATCAGGAAATGACCGAAGGCGAACTGGCCACCCGTGACACCCGCCAGTACCTGTCCAGTTACCGCCGGGTGCTGGATTACTTCGACGGGGTGAAAATCGGCCTCACCGCCACCCCAGCCAGGCACACCAGCGAGATTTTCGGCAAACCGGTTTACACCTACGCCTACCGGGAAGCGGTGGCGGACGACTGGCTGATCGACCACGAGCCGCCCATCCGCTATGAAACCCTGCTGACCCAGAGCGGCATCACCTTTGAGAAAGGCAAGCCGGTAGACGTCATCAACACCCGCACCGGCGAAGTGGACACCACTGAGCTTGAAGACGAGCTCAACTTCGAAGTAGATGCCTTCAACCGCCGGGTGATCAGCGAAAACTTCAACCGGGTGATCTGCGAACAGCTGGTTCAGGAGCTGGACCCCTTTGGCGATGAAAAGACCCTGATCTTCTGCGCCACCGACCTTCACGCGGATATGGTCAAACGCCTGCTGGATACCGCCTTCAAGGCGCTCTACAACGGCCAATACAACGAAGCCGCCGTGGCCAAGATCACCGGCCAGAGCGACAAGGTGGGCCAGCTGATCCGCCGCTACAAGAACGAGCGCTACCCCAATATCGCCATCACCGTGGACCTGCTCACCACCGGCATCGACGTGCCGCGCATCTGCCATCTGGTGTTCATGCGCCGGGTACGTTCACGCATCCTGTACGAACAGATGATCGGCCGCGCCACCCGCCGCTGTGATGAGATCGGCAAGACGGTGTTCCGCATCTACGACCCGGTGGATATCTACGCCGCCCTGCAGGATGTCAACACCATGAAGCCCCTGGTGAGAGACCCCAACATCACCCTGGAGCAACTGACCGGTGAGCTGACCGACGACGAACAGCTGGAAAAAGCGCTGGCCAGCCCCGGCGAACAGGCCGATGAAAGCCAGGCGGATGTGGTACTCAGCCAGCTCAGCCAGAAAGTCATGCGGGTATTGCGCAAGGCAGATAACAAAGCCGAAAGCCGCCCGAAGCTAAAGCAGAAACTCGATGAGCTGGAGCAGAGTTGGGGCGTGGAGCCGAAAACCCTGCACAGCCACCTGCACCAGCTTGGCCCGCGCCAGGCCTCAGCCTTCATCAAGCAGCACAGCGGCCTTCTGAACCAGCTGGCCGAGGTGAAATCCCTGGTGGGCAGCGACCACCTGCCGATCATTTCCGAGCATGAAGACGAAATCCGCGAGCGCACCCAGAGCTATGGCAAACATGCCAAACCGGAAGACTACCTGGACGCGTTTAACCGCTTTATCAAGGAACAGCTCAACCAGTCTGCCGCGCTGGCGGTGGTGGTCAACAAACCCCGCGACCTCACCCGGGAACAGCTGCGGGAAATCAAACTGCTGCTGGATAACCACGGCTATTCCGAAGCCCGCCTGCAAAGCGCGGTGCGCAACCAGACCAACCAGGACATCGCCGCCAGCATTATCGGCTATATCCGCCGCGCCGCCCTGGGTGAAGCGCTGATTCCCTTCGAAAAGCGCGTGGCCAACGCCATGGACGCCATCCTCACCCAGCACAACTGGACCCCCAACCAGCGCAAATGGCTGGAGCGCCTGGCCAAGCAACTGGTGCACGAAGTGATCATCGACCGGGAATTCGTCAACCAGCGCTTTGCCGATAACGGCGGCGCCAAACAGATGGACAAGATACTCGGCGAGCAGCTGGATAGCGTGCTGGAGGAATTGAACGAAGCAATGTGGCCTAATACTGGCTAACCAACGCTTGAAGGGTCAGGCATAAAGGCGCACAATCAACAAGATTCCGTTGATTTGGCATTTATATGATAAAAAATCTAAGCTTCAGCAATTTTTATAGCTTTGCCGATGAGACGATGATTGATTTTGGTCTAGGCAAGAAGCCCACGCCTTCAGGTTATGACATCAGCGTAGATGGCGAGCGCTTCAACAAGGCCATCGCCATCGTCGGCGCGAATGGTTCGGGCAAAACCCAATTTTTGAAGCCACTGGCTTTTCTGAGCTGGTTTATCGACCAATCCTTCCTGGGTGGCGACCCTGAGGGGGATATCCCCTTTGCAGCACATCTTCTCCATACCGATTCCCCAAGCCATTTTGAGCTTGAGTTTATGTTGGATGGCGTCGACTACCGTTACCAGCTGCAACTGACTCCTCAAGCGGTCATTTCCGAGGCGCTCTATAAAAAAACAAGCGCCCAATACAGCTATTTGTTCAAGCGTGAAAAAAACCAGCAGGGGTACCGCTTTAAACATAAAGGCTTCCCGTTTCCCAAGGCGCAGGCTGAAAAACTGCGTGGTAATGCGTCACTGATCAGCGCTGCGCACAGCTACGATATTGCTGAAGCAAAACCTTTTGTTGAGTTCTTTGAACATATAAAGAGCAATGTGGTGAGCACAGGACGCCAGCATTTCCAGCATGGCGATATTTTGGGCGCAGCTGAAAAGTATCAGAAGGCACCTGACTTGCTCCAACGGATGTCAGGTGCCATGTGTGAGCTCGATCTTGGGCTCAGCAGTGTTGAAATAAGAAAGCTCACAGCACGCGATAAAACCGGACGGGAAGAGCCTGTGTTTGTTCCTTTTGGGTTGCATGCCACCGACAATGGCCAAACCTTTGAGCTGCCCTTCTTTGAGGAGTCCAGCGGTACCCAGTCGGCGTTCGTTTTACTGGAGCCTATTTTGCGTACCTTGCAACATGGCGGCGTAGCGGTGATCGATGAAATCGACAACGACCTGCACCCACACCTGATCCCGCATCTACTGGAATGGTTTGAGTTTGACCATACCAACCCGCATCAGGCGCAGCTGATCTTCACCTGTCATACCCCTGAGGTACTGAACCTGCTGCAGAAACATCAGATATACCTGATCGAAAAGCGCAACCAGCAAAGTGAAGCCTGGCGCCTGGACGATATGGCAGGCCTTCGAGCCGATGATAACCTTTACGCCAAATATATGGCGGGAGCGCTCGGCGCTACGCCGGAGCTGTGACGCCTATACCGCGCTGTTTCCCAGAGCGGTTCTCGAAGAAACTACCAATCCATCAGTGGTCGCTGTAAGGAGAGCACTAGTTCCGCACAATCCATAAAGCGAACAGGCGCTATGTTTATGCCATCGACATAGCGTGAACCTATGTCGATTTTTTGGGCTTTTTTCGACATAGGTCAGCCGACATGTATAGAAAATCGGCTTTTCTATACATGTCGCCCACAACGTGCAAAGATTTTGCCACTTTTTATACATGTAGCGCTGTTCCTTGGGCGCGCTTAAAAAACACCGGAACCCCATGACCCACAACGATATCGTCCAGAAACTCTGGAACCTGTGCGACGTGCTGCGCGATGAAGGCATCAACTACTCGGATTACGTCACTGAGCTGGTGATGCTGCTGTTTATCAAGATGGTGCATGAGAACACCGAAGCTGGCACCCTGAAAAAGCATCCGCTGCCGGAGGGCTGCCGCTGGAGCGATCTGAACGGCAAATCCGGCGTCAATCTGCTACGAGATTATCAAGATATCCTGCGCGCACTTTCCACCGGAAAGCGAACAATGGCCGATGCCAAAGACCCCACTAAAACGATCGAGGTACAGGTACATAACGACCCGCTGATCAGCGCCATCTACGCCGATGCCCAGACCCGCCTACGCGAGCCGCGCCACCTGGAACAGATGATCAAGACGCTGGATCAGATTGACTGGTTCAGCGCCCAGAAAGATGGCCTGGGGGATCTCTACGAAGGCCTGCTGGAAAAAAACGCCAACGAGACCAAATCCGGCGCGGGGCAGTATTTCACCCCACGCGCCTTGATCAACACCATGGTCAACTGCCTGAAACCCCAGCCCGGCGAGCGCATTCAGGACCCCTCAGCGGGAACGGCAGGCTTTCTGATTGCCGCCCACGAGTACATCAAGGCCCACACCGATGACCTTTACGACCTGACCAGCGAGCAGAAAAACTTTCAGGCCACCCGCGCCTATGTGGGCATTGAGCTGGTGCCCGGCACCCGCCGCCTGGCGCTGATGAACTGCCTGCTGCACGGCATGGAAGGCGACGACGAAGGCGTGGTGCATCTGGGCAACGCCCTCGGCCAGGCCGGTGCCGGGCTTGAAAAGGCCGATATCATCCTCGCCAACCCACCCTTTGGCACCAGCAAAGGCGGCGATGCCAGCATTACCCGCGACGACCTGACCTATAAAACCAGCAACAAGCAGCTGGCCTTCCTGCAGCATATCTACCGCAACCTGAAACCCGGTGGCCGCGCTGCCGTGGTGCTGCCGGATAACGTCCTGTTTGAAGCCGGTGTGGGCACCGAGGTGCGCCGCGACCTGATGGACAAGTGCAACCTGCACACCATCCTGCGCCTGCCCACCGGCATTTTTTACGCCCAGGGCGTGAAAACCAACGTGTTGTTTTTTACCAAAGGCAGCGCGGCAGACAAGTATCAGGAAGAGCGCTGCACGGAAAACGTCTGGGTGTATGACCTGCGCACCAATATGCCAAGCTTCGGCAAGCGCACGCCCTTTGGCGAGCAGCACCTCAAGCCGTTTGAGGTAGTGTTTGGCGAAAGCCCCAATGGCGACAACCCGCGCCAGGAAGGCGAATACAGCTTTCATTCAGACAAGATAGAACTGCCGGAAGCCACCAAAGCCACGGATGAAAACCAGGGCGTGGATGAGCGCATGCTGCACAGCCGCTGGCGCTGTTTCAGCCGAGAATGGATTCGCGACACCAAGGGCGATTCGCTGGATATCAGCTGGCTGAAAGACAGCGACAGCGTGGATGCCGCCAACCTCCCCGCGCCAGAGGTGCTGGCTGGTGAAGCCATGGGCGAGCTGGTGCAGGCGCTGGGCGAACTGGATGCCCTGATGCGGGAACTTGGGGCTGAGGAAGAGGCTGATGGGGCTAGGGTGCTTTCTCAACAAGTGCTTGGAGGAGGCAACTCATGAGCTTTTCTGTTGTTCAGAGTTATTGGCGCAACACCACCCTAGAAGAATGCGTTGACATCCTGGACTCAAAACGAATTCCAGTAAATAACAAGGACCGTCAGAGGCGAATTGAAAACAAGTCGCCGAATCAACTCTACCCGTATTTCGGTGCAACTGGTGAAGTTGGAAAAATTGATGATTACTTGTTTGATGAAGAATTAGTTGCACTTGGCGAGGACGGCGTACCATTTTTAGATCCAAGAAAGCCTAAAGCCTACATGTTGTTCGGTAAAACTTGGGTAAATAATCATGCCCATGTATTAAAAGCTGCTGAGGGGGTGACGAGCAATCGTTTCCTACTGCATTTCCTGAATCAATTTGACTATCAGGAATATGTTAACGGAGGGACACGCTTAAAGCTGACGCAAGCCAACATGAGACGAATGCCGTTTCCACTCCCTCCCCTCGCCGAACAAAAAGCCATCGCCGATAAGCTCGATACCCTGCTGGCCCAGGTGGAAACCACCCAAGCCCGCCTTGAGCGCATCCCGCAGAGCCTCAAACGCTTCCGCCAATCCGTACTGGCAGCGGCAGTGAGTGGGAAGTTGAAGGAGGATGGAGAACTTGATGATAGAAGCTGGCCGCTGACAAAACTTTCCAACCTCTGCGCTACCGCTTTCGATGGGCCTTTTGGCTCAAAACTGAAATCATCAGATTACACAGATGATGGTGTAGGTGTGGTTCGGCTAGAGAATATTAAGCATCTTAGTTTTGACCAATCTAAGGAGACTTTCATAAGTGAGGAAAAGTACCTGACGCTGGAAAAAAATAAGCTTCAGAAAAATGACCTATTGTTTTCGTCGTTTGTGGACGAGGAGATTCGCGCCTGCCTATTCCCATTTGAGACACTTCGGTTCATAAATAAAGCAGATTGTTTCTGTTTAAGAATTGATCAGGAAAAAGCATTGCCAGAGTTTGTCTTGTATCTGCTCACTTCACAATATTCCTATGCGCAAATTAAAGAGCATGTGCAAGGCGTCACTAGACCCAGAGTCAATCTAAAAATCCTGAAGTCGTTAGAATTTCCAATCCCTCCGGTTCAAGCACAGTCGGAGATCGTCCGCCGCGTGAACCAACTCTTCGCCCACGCTGAGCGCATTGAGCAGCAGGTGAATAACGCCCTGGCGCGGGTCAACAACCTCACCCAGTCGATACTAGCCAAGGCCTTTCGCGGCGAGCTGACCGAGCAGTGGCGCAAGGATAACCCCGAGCTGATCAGCGGCGAAAACTCAGCCGAGGCGTTGTTGGAGCGAATTAAGGAAGAACGTGCGGCAAAAGCGCCTATAAAACGGACAAGGAGGAAGGCCACGACATGACGTCCCACTCTACGATCTCAACCACGCAGGCTGAGCGTATACTGCCGTTCTGGCACAAGGTCGAGTTTTTTGTTTCCCCGGATTTGAAGGAGCTGGAAGAAGGTGCCAGAAGCGCGATCCAGTACTCACACGAGGAGCTTGCAACGTTTCCTGCGTGCCTGCCGTGGTTGAACCGAGAACAGTTAAGACGTGCGAGCACATCGCACGAGCCCACCAAACCCTATATGTTCAGGCTGTATCTGGGGGTGTTTCCTCGAAGCGAGATATTTCGTATCGCGCGTGACTATTACCCGGAAAGCGCCGAGGGCTCGGAGGAACGCAACGCCGATGAGGGTCAGAGTTGCTCGATGACGGTGATGGTCGATGAGTATGGCTACATTGACGCCGAAAGCTTCGAGTTTTCCACCGCGCCCTGGGCGCTGGGCGAGGTAATGCAGAAGCGGCTGGATGCAGTGACCATGCAGGCATTCGAAATGGCTACCCGGCAATTTCAGGACAGGCTGGCCGCGATCGTGACCGTAGCCAACAACGTCAAGCACGCCTACGACCTGCCGCCAATGCTGACGACCTTCGAGCTGATCGAAATGCTCAAGACAATCAGCAGTTGGACACCGTTCACCGCCTGCTCGAGCAGTATGCCTGCAGTGTATGTTCAACCGTTTGAGATATGGGGCGATCGCGCCAAGGCCTGGGAAAAAGCACAACGCCCACCGATGACGCATGAAAGGCTGGACAGGCTGGCTGAGTCGTTGCCTGCGGCCTTCGAGTCTGAGATAGCGTCTCGACAGGCGCCACCCGAGACCAGCAAGGCTGATCAGAGGCGTGAGGTTGATCGCTCCGATGAAATAGCCATCCTGAACAGCTTTTTCATTCGCGATCTCGAGCGGGTCACTGGCGCGCTGGCCCCCGATGGACTTGCCTCAGGCTCGCCGCTGGCGCGCTACTTGTCGGGTGACGCGCAGCGCCACCCCGATCTATTGCTGCCCGAAGGCCGCTCGCTATTGATGACGCGGCTCATGCCCGAACGTATGCCTGCCGGGCGCTGGCCGGGCGAGGATGATCGCTCGATGAGCCTGATGCAGCAGTTCGCCATCAACACCATCGACCAGGAATTGGCAGACGGCGGCCTCTATTCCGTCAACGGCCCGCCCGGTACCGGCAAGACCACCATGCTGCGCGATTTGGTCGCTCGCAACGTGGTCAAGCGCGCCGAAGTGCTGGCCTCACTCGCGTCACCCGAAGCGGCTTTCGGCGAGGACCTGAAGGCCAAGGTCGATGATCAGATGACGTCGATCAAGACGCTGATTCCCGAGCTTGCCGGGTTCGAAATGGTGGTGGCGTCCAGCAACAACGCCGCGGTGGAGAACGTCACTCAGGAGCTGCCGCAAACCGAGGCGCTGGGCGCGGCGTACCGTGAGCTTTCGTATTTGAAGCCGGTGGGCCAAAAACTGGCGGCTACCCACGAAAGCCGCGAGGGCGATCTGCACGTGGATGCACTATCGCCGGAAAAAGAGTGTTGGGGACTGATCGCCACGGCGCTTGGTAACAAAAGCAACCGCACAACCTTTGGCGAGCGGGTCTTTTTCAAGCCTATAGCTCAGTGCGAGGCCGAAGGTGAGGCCGAGCACTACAGGACGTTGGTGCCCGCGCTCAAGGCGCTCGCCGACGGGCGCGATACGCTTGAAGACTTTCGCGCCGCACAGCGTGCGTTCAAGGCGGCAGAGGCGCACATCGAGGCAATCCATCAGGATATCGCCCGGCTACAAGCACTGAACCAGTTGGCGCGTCAAACCGAGGAGTGCCGCCGCCGGACGGAAATCGACCGCCGTCTGGCAAGCCGAGTGGCGCTTTGGCGAGGCAAGCGACAGGCGGCCAAGGTGGCGCTTTGGCCCATCACGGCGTCTTGCCGCCACCGCGCCCAACTCAAACAGCTTGCCCAGCGAGAGCGGCGTGCCGCTCAACAGGCCGAGGTGAGTGAACAGCGCCTGGCATCGCTCGAGAAACGGCTGAACGCTGAGCGGGAGGCGTGTCACACCCTTGAAATTAGGTATCAGGACGTGCTGCTGCCCGATGAGACGCTGGATCTGGACACGGCCGAGGTGCAGCGCACGTCCTTTGGCCACTGCAAGGCACTCAACGAGGCCCGAGGACAGCTGACCGCGCGCGCGTTCGAACTGCATCAGGCGTGGCTTGTGGCCGCCTACGCCGACAAGAAAAATCAACTTTGGCTAACGATCAGCTCAGTGATGAAGCTGCTGAACGGCAAGGTCGATGACCACGCCGGGGTGAAAGCCTTGTGGCAGATGATTTTCATGATCGTGCCGGTGGTATCGTCGACGTTTGCCTCCTTCGCCAGCCAGTTCAAGGCGCTCAATGAAGGAGATCTCGGCTGGTTGTTTATCGATGAAGCTGGGCAGGCCTCGCCGCAGCAGGCTGTAGGTGCCCTCTGGCGCGCCAGGCGTGCGGTCGTGGTGGGCGACCCGCTGCAGATCGAGCCGGTCTTTACGGTACCCGCGCCATTGGTCGAGGCAATGGCGGATACGATGCTGGGTGATGACTGGTCTATATGGTCTCCCACGCTGACCTCGGTTCAGGTTGTCGCTGACCGTGCCAACGCCTACGGCACGAACGAAATTTCCGAGGAACTCTGGGTCGGCAGTCCATTGCGGGTACACCGCCGGTGTGATGAGCCGATGTTCAGCATTGCCAATCGCATCGCCTATAACGACAAGATGCTACATGGTAGCGAGGGCCTGGCACCCGGGCCGGGGGACAGTCGCTGGTTCGATATCGTCGGTGAGAGCAAAGAGAAGCACTTCGTTCCCGCTCAGGCGGCAAAGGTTGCCGATATGCTCAAGCGCCATATCGACAAAACCGGAGAGCTCCCGAGTGTCTATGTGATCTCGCCTTTCAAGGCAGTGGCTCGGGGCGTAAGGACGGAGTTAGAGCACTCTTTGGACGCCAACGCGTTCGGTGGCAAGAGCAAACTCCGTAGTTGGCTCAAGGCACGTGTAGGAACGGTCCATACCTTTCAGGGTAAGGAAGAGGACAGCGTTATTCTGGTGCTGGGGCTATCGAGTGCGTCACCCGGCGCTGCCGAATGGGCATCTAGCAAGCCCAATTTGCTGAATGTAGCTGTGACACGCGCCAAAAAGCGAGTATACGTAGTAGGCAGTACTGATATATGGGCAGGTAAGAAGTACTTTTCCGATGCTCAGGAGCTGCTTGTCCAAGAAACGGCATAACGCTCAGAGTGCAACTCTATTGAACACTTGCAATGAGTCGCTACGATCATCTTACTGCGGGAAAGGCAACACATCCGCTCGCCTCGCCCGGCCAGACCTTGCCGGATCACGCTTGGGTTTGAGAGGCACTACGTTGTCTGCAGCGTCAGGCTGAACGCTTAGGTAACCTGGAGGTAAGTTACACAGCATCTCAATCGTCTCTAGCGGCAGGCCAATCTGGTGAACCAGCTCAGTGCGTTCAAAGATGCCGCTGTCTACCAGAAGGTGTGCGCCGCGCATCATCAGCTTGGGTTACTCGAGAGCCAGGGCATCATCACCTGGCTCGCCTTTCGTCCATTTACGCCTCGAACGCCCTTTCCACAGTCTTAGCTGTAACTGTTCTTTCAGCAGTGATAAATCTCAGCAACGCACAATCATCTGAAGTTACTGAGACTTTCCAGCGCGACTTAAGCGAAAGCAGATTATCCAGGGTTGGCCAACGCCAACCCTGTCAGGATGAAACGCACCCATGCAAATCGCCCAGCCGACGTGGATCCCGGTGTCAACAACAACGCGTAAAGCAAAGCACCCAATCAAATATACGCCTAGCAGCGACGCCCATTCCTGGCGTTTGAACATGGCGTTCTCCATCAAAACATGCACTGAGGAAGAAGTATGTCCAACAGCAGGAAGGGCGTCGACTCAGGCGCACTACCTACGATCAGGCTTCCAGCGCTTCTTCCTCACGTACGGTGAGGGCTTCCAGCGAGGCTTCGATAATACCGAGACCTTCTTCCAGCACCTCCGCCGATACCGTCAGCGGCACCAGAATACGGATGCTGTTGCTGTAGAAACCGCAGGACAGCAGAATCAGGCCGTGCTCACGAGCCTTGGCACACAGCGCCTGGGTCATGGCGGGGTCAGGCTTGCCGTGCGCATCTACCAGCTCGAACGCGGCCATGGCACCCAGGTGGCGGCCATGGGCAACAGCGGCAAAGCGCGCTTCCCAGCTCGCAAAGCGTTTGCCCAGCAGCTCACCCATTGCCTGGCTCTTGGCCAGAATGCCTTCTTCTTCAATCGCTTCGATCACGGCCAGTGCCGCTGCGCAGGAAAGCGGGTTGCCGCTGTAGGTACCGCCCAGCGAGTTGGCACCGGAGGCATCCATCACCTCGGCCTTGCCGACCACAGCAGAAAGCGGCATACCGTTGGCCAGGCTCTTGGCGGTGGTCAGCACGTCGGCTTCAACGCCGCTGTGTTCCAGCGCGAACAGCTTGCCAGTGCGCGCAAAGCCAGACTGCACTTCATCAACAATCAGCAGAATGCCGTGCTCGTCACACAGGGCGCGCAGGGCGGCCAGGTAAGCGGGTGAGGCAATGTAGAAACCGCCCTCTCCCTGTACCGGCTCGATCACGATAGCGGCAGTGTGATGCGGTGCGATATCAGTCTTGAACAACTTGCGCAGGCCGTTGAGGGAGTCTTCTTCGCTGATGCCGTGGATCGGGTTGGGGAACGGCGCGCGGAAGACATCACCCGGCATGGGGCCGAAGTCGTTCTTGTAGGGCAGCACCTTGCCGGTCATGGCCAGGGTCATCATGGTACGGCCATGGAAAGCACCGTCAAAGGTGATGATGCCGGTGCGGCCAGTGGCGGCGCGGGCAATTTTCACGGCGTTTTCCAGCGCTTCCGCACCGGTATTGACCAGCATGGCTTTGCGTTCCGGGCCGCGTACCGGCGCCAGTTCACAAAGCTTCTGGCACAGCTGCACGTAGGGCGCGTAGGAGATTACCGTAGCGCAGGTGTGCATGACTTTTTTCAGCTGTGCTTCTACAGCAGCAACCACTTTGGGGTGGCGGTGACCCAGGTTAAGCACGCCAATACCACCAGCGAAATCAATCCAGCGTTTGCCATCTTCGTCCCACAGCTCGGCATTTTCGGCGTGATCAACAAACTGGGTGGTGGCGGTGGCTGCGCCGCTGGCGACAAAGCGGTTTTTGAGTTCGTTCAATTCTTGATTGGTCATTTTCAACTCTCAGAGTCCGCCGACGCAGACGTATTTAAGTTCAGTAAACTCTTCCAGGCCGTGGTGGGAACCTTCACGCCCCAGCCCTGACTCTTTCACGCCGCCAAAGGGCGCAAGCTCAGTGGAAATAATGCCTTCATTGACGCCCACCATGCCGTACTCAAGCGCTTCCATGGTGTGCCAGATGCGCCGGTAGTCGCTGGCATAGAAATACGCCGCCAGGCCAAAGGGCGTATCGTTGGCCATTGCAATGCCTTCTTCATCGCTGGTGAAGCGGAACACCGGTGCCAGCGGGCCAAAGGTTTCTTCACTGGCAACTAACATGTCCGGCGTCACATCGGCAAGCACGGTGGGGGTAAAGAAGCGCTCCCCTGCCGCGTGGGGCTTGCCGCCGCACATCAGGCGCGCGCCCTGGCTAACCGCGTCATCCACATGGCTCTGAACCTTGTCGATCGCCGCCTGGTTGATCAGCGGGCCGATGGTGTTGCCATCTTCAAGGCCACTGCCCACTTGAAGGGCTTCAACGCGCTCGGTCAGCTTGGCAACGAACTGGTCGTAAATGCCGTCCTGAACCAGGAAGCGGTTGGTGCACACGCAGGTCTGCCCGGCGTTGCGGTACTTGGATGCCAGGGCCCCTGCAACAGCGGCATCCACGTCGGCATCATCAAAGACGATAAAGGGTGCGTTGCCGCCCAGCTCCATGGCGGTTTTCTTGACGGTGCTGGCGCACTGAGCCATAAGGAACTTACCGACCGGCGTTGAACCGGTGAACGACACCTTGCGAACGCGTGGGTCGGTGGTCAGCACTTCGCCCACGGCGGCAGGCTGGCGCGAGGTCACCACGCTAATGGTGCCCGGCGGAAGACCCGCTTCCAGCCCCAGATAGGCAGCGGCCAGCGCGGTAAGTGGCGTAGCTTCGGCAGGTTTGATCACCACGGTGCAACCGGCGGCCAGGGCCGGGCCACATTTGCGGGTGATCATGGCCAGCGGAAAGTTCCAGGGCGTAATGGCGGCCACGACACCCACCGGCTCACGAAACACCAGCAGGCGTTTGTCGGCGGCGTGATTGGGCAGGGTTTCACCGGCCATGCGTTTGGCTTCTTCCGCGAAGAATTCGATGAAAGACGCGCCGTAGGTCACTTCGCCACGCGCTTCAGTCAGCGGTTTGCCTTGTTCCAGCGTCATCAGGCGAGCGAGATCATCGGCGTGCTCCATGATCAGCGTAAACCAGCGGTGAAGCACGGCGTGGCGCTGCTTGGCGGGTGTCTTGCGCCATGCGTTGCCAGCGTCGTAAGCGGCAGCAACCGCGTCGCGTGCGTCATCGGCGCTCATATCCGCTACACGGGCAATGATTTCGCCGGTTGCCGGGTTGTCTACGCCGAAGGTTTCGCGGCCCTGGCGCCACTCACCGCCTACCAGGCCTGGAACGTCGTCTTTGAGCCACTGATCGATAAATCCCATGGTGCTCTCCTGTCAGATTATTTTATTCATGTGTTTGGTCAGCGTTAGCGGCGCGGAACAGCGATTCATTTACGCGCTCGCTTTGTGATGCATAAACGTATGCGGCAACGCTAGCACTCCTGAAGGCAAAGGCGAATGAACCACTTTCCCGTTCAACCAGACCACTTTTGGTGGTTTGGCTGGAACGGATTACACTGATGTGGCAATCGCGCGCATCGCAGCAGGTTCGGCCCATGAAATCCATCACGCCTTCGGCAGCTCTCCTGCCGCTTGAGCAGCACTACGCTCAACAGTCCCGCCACTTGAGCAAACAGGTTCGCCTTGAACAGACTCTACGCCACGCGGCAATTCAGCAGTGGCCGGACGGTACGCGCCTGCCCTCGCATCGCCAGTTGGCGGCGGCGTTTGGTGTGGCGCGGCATACCCTGGCCCAGGCCATTGCCACTCTGGTGGAGGAAGGTTTGCTGACCACGGCGCATGGGCGCGGCACCTGGACACGCCAGCCGGTAGAGCCGGTTAGCCTGCCGCCTATCAACACTCAGCTTTCCGAGCGCGCCAAACAGGCATTGGAAGGGCCGGGCGCCAGCCTGGTGCAAACCGGCTCCTTCATGCCGGGCGTGCCGGATATTGCGCAGTTTCCGATGCGTAAATGGCGGGAGCTGTATGCCAGCGTCACCGTGCCGCAGAACACTCTGCTGCTGACCTACTCCACCGGCGGCTATGGCCCGCTGAAACGCGCCATTCGTGATTTCCTGCAGCGTTGGCGACACCTTGACTGCGATATCGACCAGATCATCATTACCGACGGCACTCATAACGGGTTGCAGCTCTGTGCCATGGCGCTCACCGACCCCGGCGACCGGGTGGCCATTGAGTCGCCCAGCTATTGGGGAGCCCGCAAGATTTTCACCGCCTTCGATTGTCAGCTGGAGATGATTCCCTGGTGGCCGGGCAAAGGGCATGAACTGCCTGAGTCGCCGTTGCCCACCCAGATCGCCTACCTGATGGGCGGGCATCATTATCCGCTCAGCGTGCCGACCCAGTTGGAAGAAAAACGCCAACTATGCCAGGCGTTAAGCCCGGCGTATGTGATCGAGGATGATTACGAGTTCGGTCAGCAGGCACACAACAATCTGTTATATGAAACACGCTCTGAGCGCCATATTCTGGTGGGCTCTTTTTCCAAGATCATGTTTCCCGGCCTGCGGCTGGGCTATCTGGTGGTGCCCAGGCACCTGGCGCCGTCGATCAACCGCCTGCGCAGCGAGCTGTTCCGCGAAGGCCGAATGCTGGATCAGGCGGTGCTGGCACGTTTTATGTTTGATGGCCATCTGGACAGCTGGTGCCGCCGTATTCACCGTGAATATCTGGGCCGCCAACAGGTCGTGCATGACCTGTTAAGCAGCCTGCCCCAGGTGAAACGCATTTCTCTGCCCAGCCACGCCATCAGCCTTTGCGTTGAATTTGAAGATGGCGTCAACGATGTGGCGCTGGTTAACGCCTTGATGAAAGAACAACTGGTGATGCGCCCATTGAGCATTGCCTGCACCCCCGACGACCAGCGTACCGGCCTGATCATGGGCGTTGGCATGCTCTCGGGGGAGACACTGCTGCACGAAGTCCGCCGCCTGCGCCAGGCGCTGAAAAAAACACTTAATTGAATATTTTTATAGCATAAAAAACGCGTTACTCGCCGTGGAATCATTAATCAATCATTGAGCATCTGAACTGCGGCAAGAACAAGACAGTTACAGTGGTGGCTGGTAGACATGGCAGCCCTGATGACGGATATCAATGCCACGATATTATTAATAGCGAAGATAAACGCTGCACTTTGGCATCGGTCAGCAGAGCCTAGCGCCAAACATACAACTGCCGAAGACCGATGCCAGCAGGCAACTCAAGGTACTAACAGCTCAACAATCACCATTATGAATAAGCCGAGTTTAGTATATTTCTACCCACACTTTGTAAGAAATAACTTACATATTTTTAAGAAATATAGTACAGACCAATAAGCAAGCACCATTTATCATTAAAAAATAAATTAGCATTTTTTTATTTAAAGTTTTTTTCGAAAAACAAATTTAACAATTACTGTAATCAAAAAAGGAAAAACATGGAGCCAGTTTGTATAGAAGACTGGGAATTGCTTGCAAAGCGCCGCTTACCAGCAGAGGTTTATGACTTTATCGCTGGAGGAGCAGGGAGTGAGCAATCACTACGAGAAAACATTCACGCATTGAAACGTGTGAAATTTATTTCCAGAGTCTTACGGGGCGTATGTAGAGTAGATTCTCTCACTACTCGTTTGGCCCCAATACTTGGAGAGGGATGCCCAGTGCCTCCTCTTCTTGTAGCCCCAAGTGCACATCACAAACTTGTTCACCCTGAGGGGGAACTCGCAACAATAACAGCTGCGAATCAAGCTGGAATACCCTTTGTTCTCAGCACTATGTCAGATATATCTTTGGAAGCCGTGTGTGAGCATTCAGTCACGCCGGTTATGTTTCAATTTTATCTATATAAAGATCGCCAGTTTAGTAGAGATATTATGCAGCGAGCACAAGACTCTGGCTGCAGCGCTTTTGTTTTTACTGTAGATGTTCCACTCATGGGGGCGCGGCTGCGTGATCGACGAAATAGATTCGAGGTAAGTAAATATAGAAATGAAAGTTACTTCCAAGCAAAAACACGGCATCAGCGTACCCAAGTTATAGAAGCATCAGGAGTAGAGTCCTTCGTCGCAGAAAAGCTGGAATCTACGATTTGCTGGGCAGATGTAGAATGGATCAAGAGCCATTCTAATATTCCACTGATATTGAAAGGAATATCGCACCCTTTGGATGCGGAAATTGCTCTGCAGCACGAAGTTGATGCTCTTTACCTTTCTAATCATGGTGGGCGCCAACTCGACCACCATGTTTCCGCTATTAGTATGTTGCCACATATTCGCCAACGGCTAGGTAGCGCAATACCGATTATCGTAGATGGTGGTATTCGCAGTGGCACAGATGTTCTTAAGGCTCTGGCTTTAGGTGCTGATGCTGTAGGCGTAGGCCGTCCAGCTCTCTGGGGCCTTGCCGCTGAAGGAACGCAAGGAGTAACGCGAATATTAGAACAGCTTATAGAAGATTTAGAACTCAGCATGCACCTCTGCGGATGTTCCTCTCTTGCAGAAATCAATAATGAAATTATTTGGACCGAATAAGCCACGTGTTATGGAGAACACTTATGATTAATAGCTGCGACACCACTTCAAGCCTAATGCTTAAGCATAAAGCGCGAAAGATTGATCATGTTGCGATTGCAGTACTAGATCTTGAGAAAGCCATTAGCTATTACAGCATGATCGGATTTACGCTCAGCGACCGTATGACTACGACTGGAGCTCGTAGTGCAATGAATTCTGCAGTAATGGAAGCTGGTCCGATTAAGTTTGTGTTACTGGAAGGCGCAGATGAAAATTCTCAAATAACTCGATTTATTAAAGAATACGGAGCTGGTCCACAACATATTGCCATTGAGGTGGATAATGTGGAAGGTGTATGCAAAGAGTTAGAAAGCGAAGGTTTATCTTTCAGCACCGAAGTTATCAAAGGGCCTGACCTAATTCAGCGCTTCACCGTTCGCTGCATTAACTCTGGAGTTATGATTGAGTTCATTGAAAGAAATGAGGAAGAGGGTTTCTCGGAAAAAAACGTCGAAGATCTTTTCCGGCAACTTGAAGCAAGTAACTCTTATTAATTATTTTTGCAACATGCAAGAATTTTATCGAAATTAAAATATGCAAGGGATTGCGATATGCTTACAAATAAATTCACACTAAGTGAGCAAGAAAAGGCTCTCTTACCCAGTGACGAAGACGTACTTTTTTATCAAAAGCACGGTTGGTTCATAACAGATAAGGTTTTCACCGATGACGAGCTTGAAGCCTTCGTTCAGGAAAGCCGTGATTACTATAACGGAAAAAGAGATAGACACTTACCAACAAAACCTCCCACCTTAGCTTATTGGGTTCCAGAAGATGGTAATGTTGCCCGCAATAACGACTATGTTCACTATGAAAGCTACACCTTTCGAAAACTATTAACAAAACCAATCATTGGGGCTATCGCAGCACGCCTAGCACAAACAGACGAAATAAGAATATGGAATAGTGCCCTCATCACCAAGCCAGCTCGAGGAGAGTTTCAGGCAGAGGGAATGTTCCGTCCTGTGGTGCCATGGCATAAAGATGCTCACTATTGGTCCACCTGCACTTCAAACAATCTTCTTACGGCATTTATAAATTTTCATGACTGTTATGAAAATATGGGCGCGCTGCAAATGATTGATGGAAGCAATCGTTGGCGAGAGCTTGACGCCGATGACAGCATAACTCAACATTTTGGGAGCCGCAGCGTAGATGAACTACAAGCCATGCTGAAAGAAACTGCCCAACTCAATGAAGACGCAGTAAGAAAAATTCCTATGATTAGCAAACGCGGTCATATCAGCTTTCACAACTGTAACACCTTTCATGGTAGCGCTCCAAACTACAGCGATATAGATAGAGTCTCTATTTCTCTGCATTTACAAGACGGGAGCAATAGTTACAAGCAACACATGTTGGCCGATGGCTCAAAACTAAAATATAATAACGATTATTTCTGCCGTATAGACTATGAAGGCAACCCGGATTACACCGATCCAGATTTCTGTCCACAAATCTGGAAGGGTTAAGATATGAGTGCATTGACTCATCAGGGCAGTCAAGAAGAACTTATACTGCATTCTTCTTTAACCGACCCATGTTTAAACACTATGACTTTTCTTAATGATATTGCTAGTCAATATCCTGAAGCTATCTCATTCGCCCCTGGCCGTCCTATAGAAAAAGAACTTCAAACCGATGACATCAATTTTTACATAGACCTATACATCAATCATCTTTTACAGAACGAGCACCGCTCTAAGAAAGATATAATTACTCAACTGTATCAATATGGCCCATCGGAAGGTCATATACGTGCACTCATTACCGACATGCTGTATAAAACAGAGGGCTTTACTTGCTGTCCAGAAGATATTGTTGTTACTTCTGGCGCCCAAGAAGGAATGATACTATTATTACGTGCCCTTTTTTCAAACACCCTCGATGTTTTACTCGTTCCGCAGCCTGTTTATGTAGGCATTGTTGGCGCTGCAAGATTACTGGATATTCGTATTGAAACATTTGGTATTTATGAACATGGTGTTGAAATAAGCGAAATTAAGGAAAAAATTGAAGCCATAGAAGAAGAGGGAAAAAAAGTAAAAGCAATTTATATTAATGCTGACTTCTGCAATCCCACCAGCGTATCGCTACCACTGAATCAGCGCATTGAGCTGGTCAGCCTTTCTCGTACTTACAACGTAACCTTATTAGAAGATAACCCGTATGGAATTTTCGGATCAGAGAGCGCCCTCAATCCAACTTTAAAATCATTTGACACATATAACGATCACGTTGCGTACATAGGCTCATTTTCTAAAACACTATTTCCTGGAGTACGCGTAGGTTTCATTGTTTCTAAACGATTGGCTTTAGCATTAACTAAGATAAAAAGCATGTTGACACTTAACACCTCGCCAATCAGTCAAGCGATTGTAGGCGGGGTAATATTGGAGTGCCGAGGTGATCTTCGACATCACTGCAAAACACAAATAAATTTTTACCTTAACAACTTGAAGCATTTACTACACCAATTAGAAGTAAGTTTTCCTGAGGGCTCGTGCTTACGATCAAAAATATCATGGAATCAACCTTATGGTGGATTTTTTCTAGTACTGAAACTTCCGTTTATAGTTAATTTGGCGATGCTCAAAACCTCCGCTGAGGAGCATGGTGTTCTTTGGTCACCAATGGAAATATTTTACACACCACCTAAAGAATCCAATGAAATAAGGCTTTCCTTCAGTTATTTAACACCAGAGGAGCTCAGCGAAGGTGTTATTAGATTGAGCGGCTTTATAAAAGAATGCATAGCTACACACTCACTTAGTGATGCTTGCTTGCAGGGTAAAGGAGATAAGTACATATGACCATTTTTCTTTACTTTTCTTGCATTATGGTTTGGGGAACGTCATGGATTGCTATTCAAATGCAGTTGGGGGAAGTACAGATACTAATATCCATTTTATATCGTTTCATAATTTCAGCCCTTATAATTTTATCAAGCTTAATTTTTTTAAAAAAATTACAAAAAACCGAACCTATTGACCATTTTTGGTTTTTTGGACAGGGATTTTGTTTTTTTTCTTTAAACTTTCTATGCTTTTATCATGCCACACAATATATACCCAGCGGTATTGTTGCTATCATTTTTTCCACTGTTTTGCTTTTTAATAGTATCAATCGCTGGATTTTTTTAAGACAAAAAACTTTAAAAAATGAATTTTATGGAATGTTTTTTGGAGTGGCGGGCATTATTCTTTTATTCTCGCGTGAGATGGCTGAGCTAACCTTCGGTGAGGATTTTTTAACTGGCATGCTATTCGCTTTATTAGGCACAATGATTTTTTCATTTGGTAATATGATATCTATTCGAAACAGCGCTAGGGGAATTACTCCTCTAACCAGTAACGGCTACTCTATGGTATATGGGGCTCTGGTACTTTTGCTAGCTGTCTTCGCCATAGGCACGCCTTTTAACTTTAATTTTACTTATCAATATATTCTAAGTTTACTATACCTCTCGATTTTCGCATCCGTACTCGGGTTCACGATCTATTTGACATTGATAGATAAAATTGGCATCAATAATGCTGCGTATTGTATGGTGGCTTTCCCCGTCGTAGCGATGCTAATTTCCACAATATTTGAAGACTTTCACTGGGATGCAACTACTTTCTCTGGCGTTGGCGTTATCATCTTCGGAAATTTTTTGATGCTTTCCAAGTCAGGGTGGCGACCGTGGACACAACCAAAATAGAAAGTCTAACAACTTTTCCCTGTATCTAACATGAATTAAGGAGCAACTTATGCCCGTAGTTACTATCGCTCAATCTCCAGGCCGTACGTTGGAGCAAAAGCGTGAGCTCATCAAGAAGATTACTGAAGCATTTATCGAAAGCTATGGCGTCAAACCAGAATCTGTAACTATTTTTCTACAAGATTATGACGATCAAAGCTGGGGTAAAGCAGGTCTGCTAAACACAGATATAAAAAAAGTTAAAAGCAAACTCTAGGTTAATTAAGTGCTTATTCAAAATTAATCGCATGACAAACTCCGTAGCTGCTGAGTAGGCGATGGACCTCATTACAGAGGCGGTCAAACGAAAGATAGGCGCTTAACGGCAGCTATGCGTACCTCATCTGCTTCCACAAAACCTCAATTAGGTTCAGCTCCGACGAATAAGCTGATAGTTAGATCAGGTACACACGATGCGACATCTATTCCACTATTTTTCTTCTGAAGGCCATGGAGCGATGCATACTGGCATTGTCGAGCACCACAACGGCGAAGGTGTCGGGGGCTTTCTGAGCCACAAACTTGTCAAAGGCTTCGATGACGGTCTCGGCCGTCACCGATTTCTTGGTGCTAGGGTAAACAAGCTTTCCGGCTCGGCTGAGGAACCCTAATACGTTTAGTCTTCGGCCGACCTCACCCCGGTGTTTGTCAACGTAGTTGTCGCGTAGACCATTCATTTATGCCGCTTCCTTCTGCGCTACCTGAAGCCTTTCAGGGTTGAGTGTCACAGGCCCAACAGGCTGCCAGTTTCTCGTCTTTTTTGACCAACGTTCCGGCTGGGCGGCTCGGGCCTTCTGATACAAGGCATGACGTTTGGCCAAAATATCCTTATCAAGCCCTTGATGGCGTTCTGCTGGCGTGACGAAGCCTATCCGACTGTGCCGGTGCTCGGTGTTGTACCAACAGATGAAGTCTCTTACCCAGGCCCTCGCATCGTCCAGATTTGCAAAGCCGTTTGTCGGCCACTGTGGGCAGTATTTCAGCGTCTTGAACAATGCCTCTGAGAAGGCATTATCATTACTGACCCGCGGCCTTCCCCGTGAAGGCGTCACACCCAAGTCATGCATCTTGCTTAACAAGGTGACCGACTTCATAGGAGCACCATTATCAGAGTGCAGCACCAGCGGAGTGTGTAGGCATTTCTCGCCAAGAACACTGCGTTGTAGCAAGGTCGCTGCCTCGTCGCCAGACTCTGCCGTGTGTACTTCCCAACCAACGGCTTTGCGGCTGTAAATATCTTCGATCAGATACAGATAGTAATACTGACCTCGCACCGGCGAGGGTAAATACGTGAGGTGAGTAGACCAAGGGGATTTCACCCTCAGCCTCTCGCAGAACGGTGCGTGAACCTCTCAGCTCACACCGCTCCCATCAAGCAAACGCACCCGACATTCCTTGCGACCAGTGCGCGAACAGCTTCGGGCGCACTTTCACCAGCCGCTCAAGTGTGGCAATCGTTTTCTTCTTCCGTCCTCGAAGATGCTTGAACTTTCGCATAGCCCACCTGACCAGTCGTTGGTTTACGTAGCGCGCCACCCGATACATCAATGACCGATAGTAACGCCCATAGTAATTCCACCAACCGTGCAGGTAAGGGTTAATAAAGCCAGCGATATCTGTGATGGATAGGTCTGTTCGCTGCCCTATTCGCCATTTCCGTACTTTCTCAATGATTCCCTGGATGGAAGGCCGACTGATTCCCGGACAAAATCCCAGGAAGAGTTCTCCAGAACGACCCTTCACTACTCGTTTCTTGAACGTGTAGCCAAGGAAGTCAAAAGATGTGTGCGTATGGTTACTGGCTCTACGGTGGTCTTGGCAGTAAACAATCTTGGTTTTCTCTGTATGTAGCTCAAGCCCACACTCCCTGAACCGCTCATGCAGACTATGCAGCAGGAATCGAGCCTGCCTTTGAGTGCTACAGTGAAGCAGTCCATCGTCAGCATACCGACACCATTCAATGGCTGGAAAATGCTGACTGATCCACCGGTCAAAGGTGTAGTGCAAAAAGAGATTGGCCAATAAAGGGCTGATAACGCCACCCTGCGGCGTGCCCTTGTCACGCTCATCCGTTCGACCGTCCGCGTGTACCAATGGTGCTGTTAACCATCGTCGGATGTATAACTTCACCCAGGGATTCGCAGTGTGACGATCAATCGCCTTCAGCAGGAGTTCATGCGGAATGTTGTCAAATAGACCACGGATATCAAATTCCAGCACCCACGGATGACGCCAGCACCGTTTTCGAGTAACTCCAATCGCCTGTATCGCCGATTTTCCCGGCCGATACCCGTAAGAGTCCTCCAAAAAGTGTGGTTCTACCTCGGGTTCAAACTGAAGTTTGACGACCATCTGGGCGATTCTGTCCGTTACGGTCGGAATGCCCAGTATCCGCTCACCTCCTGATTTCTTTGGGATTGAGACGGCACGAACCGGGGGCGGCATATAGCTGCCCGAAGACATTCGGTTCCAGAGTTTATAGAGATTATTCCTGCGATCACGGTCAAAGTCTTCCAAGGACTGTCGATCTACACCGGCAGATCCCGCATTGGCTTTGACCCGATTGTAAGCTTCTACAACTAACCACTTATCAATGTCGTATGGTTTTGCCTGACACCGACCCTCCTCCTGCCTTTGCAGTTGAGACCGACGCTCAGGCGGCTTGACGCTGCCCCTTCGCTCCACCTCCATTACAGAAGCTTCGTCACTACTACGAGCAGCTCCGTCCCAGTATCGTGCCTCGGTACTCTCGGCCTTGTGGTGGTCGCCACTTGTACCTTCTCCCTTAAACATCACGATGACTGGTTCCCGCAGTTCCCAGCAAGAGCCTGATATTGAGTCGCGCCCACTTTATGCCGGACACCACTTGCGCAGCATTCGGAATACACCCGCAAGCTCATCCCGAGGATGGGACACGCCCCCGGTTTTGATGTCACGTATGGTTTTCGGCACGTCATCATGGGTTCGCTCTCGCTCGCCTCTCAATATCACACCTGACTGCATCACTGTGCAGCCTTTTGACCCAATGCTCACCACAAGCACTCTTAATGCCTGCAGCTTGGGCTGGTTTGGAGCCTGCTTCCGACAGCCGACTCCGGTGGGCCCTCCACCATCTCTTGCTGAGCTTATGGCTCAGTAAAACTCCCGCATCCTTGCGGTCATTCTCCGGTGCCTCTGCGGCACACTGTCCCATGACCACACTTGATTAGGATGGCTCGCTTTATGTGTTGTCGGCGCCGGGTGCCGATGAGGCGGCTGGCAACGACCCCGACGGTGCTGTTGATCAGCCGCACGCAGTACCCGATAGAAGCTGCTCTCGGATCCAATGTATCGGCCCTGATCCGCTAAACGAGGCACTATCTGACTCGGGGGCAAGTGGGCAAATTCCTGACTGTTACAGAGGGCTAAAATAGCCTGACGCTCTTCCTCAGACAGCGCATTCGCCGGTGCTGGGCGAAGTGCGGTTGTGCGTCCGTCGGGCCTTACCTCGCCCTCAGCCGTCCAGCGCTGGAACGTCCGCAAGCTAATACCCAGTTCGCTGCACGCAGGTTTCTTGCGAGCCCCATGAGTGATGGCTTCAGTGAGCCATTCGACATACATTTGCCGTTCTGGCAACGAAGTTAACTGTCCTCGCTGTCGTCGTCCCAGTAGGCATTGAGCTTTTTTCTCAGCACCAATAACGCAGCCGCTTCCGCTAACGCCTTCTCCTTACGATTAAGTTCACGCTCGAGTTGGCGAATGCGCTTCTTGTCAGCTTTGGCTTGGTCTCGCTCTGCCTGCTGTTGTACCTTGGTAGTTTGCTGGCCCGCCAAGCAGGCAGCCTTCCAGGCCTTAACCTGCTGAGGATAGAGGCCTTTGCGACGACAGTATTCACTCAGCTCTATCTCGGAAAAGGTGGCTGTTTCGATGACCACTGCTAGTTTAGCTTCAGCCGACCAGTTGTCGGTTAATGTTTGATCTCCGGGCACCGCAGCGCCTCCTGACTTAGCCTGTTTACGCCAAGCATACAGGGTGGCATCGGAAATACCTTCTTGCCGAGCTACTTCAGCAACAGATAAATTGTGTGGAGGTAACAGCTTCTTCAGCAGTGCCTCTTTGCGCTCTGGGGAATAACGTGGCATCACAGTACTCTAACCGCCCTCGGGACTTCGTTAGGGTAAAACCAATCAGGCGACAACTACCCTGACACCGGGGGACCCCCTGATTGAGTAGCGCTACACTTTAGAGTCCGGTCCTACGAAAGGAGATTGGACATGAAAAAGCGTTTCTGTGAAGAACAGATCATTGGGTTCCTAGGCGAAGCCGAAGCGGGGCTCCCCGTCAAGGTGCTATGCCGTCGGCACGGCTTCTCGGAAGCCAGCTATTACCTTTGGCGCAGCAAGTTTGGCGGCATAAGCGTGCCGGACGCCAAACGACTTAAAGAACTCGAAACTGAAAATACCCGATTAAAGAAGCTGCTCGCCGAGTCGCTACTGGAGATGGAAGTCACTCGCGAGGCGCTGAGAAAAAGTGGTGAGCGCCCTCCTCTCTGCTCGCCATTAGCCTTTGCGTTGAATTTGAAGATGGCGTCAACGATGTGGCGC
Source organism: Halomonas sp. LS-001 (assembly GCF_052983955.1). Classification (NCBI taxonomy): domain Bacteria; kingdom Pseudomonadati; phylum Pseudomonadota; class Gammaproteobacteria; order Oceanospirillales; family Halomonadaceae; genus Halomonas; species Halomonas sp. LS-001. The sequence goes on along the minus strand of NZ_CM129816.1, from coordinate 351,270 downwards.
TGGTTAACGCCTTGATGAAAGAACAACTGGTGATGCGCCCGTTGAGCATTGCCTGCACCCCCGACGACCAGCGTACCGGCCTGATCATGGGCGTTGGCATGCTCTCGGGGGAGACACTGCTGCACGAAGTCCGCCGCCTGCGCCTGGCGCTGAAAAAATGGCTGAACAGCGTGTGAAGGTGCTTTCAACGGTACAAGCGCTTAATATAAATTTACAAATAAAGGCATTACCAAGCATTTCGATACTATCACTCGTTATTTAGCAAGCTAGCTCTATTATTGTTGACATTAGTCTATTTTATAGAAATTTTTATGGAATGATGACTTTCTGTGTGATTAACTCAATAGGCAGCTTGATGATCGAGTGACTTGATCATCATTAAATCAACTATAACGTCCAACTGCGTGACAAGAGGTCATATGAAGCTCTCAACATTCGTTAAAAGTGCTCTGGCAACATCCGTGGCGGCATCTGTAATGGCGAGCCAGTTTGCCTACTCCGATACCGTGCGGTTGCGTATGCACACCTTCTATGGAACAGAAGTTGATCAAATGGCCGAAGACCTGCAGGAACGGGTTGAAGAGGCTAGCGACGGTTCTATCCGCATTCAGATGTTCCGCGGTGGTGAGCTGGTTGACAGCGATCAGTTCGTCGACTCTGTTGCCCGCGGTACGATTGATCTGGCACACGGTGTCGGCAGCTACTGGCCGGGCACCGTCGAGATCGGCACCATTGAAGGCGGCCTGCCGGGCGCTTGGGTCAATGTTGAAGAAGCTCGCGACATCTTCGCCAATCAGGGTCTCGAAGAGCTGGTTTCCGAGGCCTACGCTGAGCAAGGCGTTAAAGTCATTGGTCGCGGCTTCGGCAGCGATTACGGCTTGCTGACACGTGAGCCGGTTGAAACCCTGGAAGACGTACAGAACATGCGTATCCGCGCGACCAGCTCTATTGCTACCGTGCTGAGCAAGTTTGATATTCCTACCACCTTCCTGCCCGGTGAAGAACTTTATGTCGGCATTTCCACCGGCGTTATCGATGGTGCGGTCTATGGCGGCCCGGTTGAGTACGAACAGCTCAAGCTTCAGGAAGTCGCGGAATATTACACCGACCTCAACCTGCTGAACCCGGGCTGGACTGAAATTGCCTTTGTTAACCCGCGCACATGGGAAAGCATGACAGAAGAGCAGCAGCAGATTCTGACCGACGGCATTGATCAGTACCTGCTGGACGTTCACAACTGGTTGGAAGAAGGCAACCAGCGCATTATCGACGAAGGTGAGCTGTTCCAGTTCTCTACCCTCTCGGAAGAAGATTCCCGCCGCCTGGCAGAAGCCTCGCTACCGATCTGGGAAGAAGAAGCCGCCCGCTCTGAGCGTAACGCCAAAGCGATCGACATCCTGATCGAAAATGCCAAAGAGAAGGGACGCTTGAGTGAGTAAAATCACCCGCTATCTACGTTTTCAGGATGGCCTTTCCGACTGGGTCGGACGGGTCATCTCATGGCTGACGTTAGGTATCATCGGCGTTCTGCTGTATGAGGTCGCCGCCCGCTATATCTTTAATGCCCCCACGGTGTGGGGGTACGAGCTGGCCACCATGTTTTTTGGTGCGCTTAGCGTTCTGGCGGGAAGCTACACCCTGCGTCATCAAAGCCATGTCCGCAGCGACGTCATCTATCGCCTTTTGCCGAATCGCGGCCAGGCGTTGTGTGACGTCATCGTATTCGCGTTAGGGATTCTGGTGCTGGCTGTGGTGTTCGATATGGCCGTGGATTTTGCCTATCGCGCCTGGGAAATCGGCGAATATTCCAACCGCAGTAGCTGGCGTCCGCCTTTGTGGCCGATCAAAGCGACTATCCCGCTAGCCGTGGGTCTGTTGATTCTGCAGTGCGTGGCCGAATTTGTGCGTGCCGTGCTGAGGTTATTTAGCGTGCCTTTCGAGGATCCGCGTAAAGATCCTGAAGACGCTGCCTGACAACACACCACACTTTCACCCATTACATTCCGACATGCTGACGCAACGCATGTCGCGCAAAGGGTTTTCTTATGGCTAGCTTAGATCCCCTCGTAGTAACCGGCATCATGTTTTTCTCCATGATCGTGCTGATGGCCATGGGCGCACCGCTGGCGTGGGCCCTGATGATTTCAGGCATGAGCAGTGCCTATATGATGTTTGGCCCTGGCGGTCTGGATCTGCTGCTCTCCTCGGCTTACAGCGCCATGGATAACTTCCTGCTGGTGTCGTTACCGCTGTTTATCTTTATGGGGCTGGTGCTCGAACGCTCGGGCATCACGGATGATCTTTTCGAGATGATCCACCGGCTGATGGGTAACATACCCGGCGGGCTGGGTGTCGGCACCGTCCTGATTTGCGCGCTGATTGCCGCCATGGCCGGGGTTTCCGGTGCTGCCACCGTCAGCCTGGGCATTATCGCGCTACCGGCGATGCTCAAGCGTGGCTATCACAAACGGCTGGTTACCGGCACCATCATGGCCGGTGGTGCCCTGGGTTTTCTGATTCCCCCCAGCGTGCTGATGATCGTTTATGCGTTTCTGGCCCGTGAATCGGTCGGCAAACTGTTTGCCGCCGGGCTGATGCCAGGCTTGATGCTGGCAGGCATCTATATGATCTACATCCTGATTCGCTGCCGTATTAATCCGGCGCTTGGGCCAGCGGCACCTGATGACGAGCGTTTTACAACCCGCGAAAAGCTCGAATCCCTCAGACACATCATTGCACCCGGCATTCTCGTGGTCACCGTGCTTGGCTGTATCATCGGCGGGGTAACCTCACCGTCAGAGGCATCGGCCGTCGGTGCCGGTGGTGCCATGTTACTTGCGGCGCTGCGCGGTAAGCTCAACTGGAATCTATTGCGTTACGTGATGCTCAGCACCACCAAGATCACCGGCATGCTGCTGTGGATAGCCATTGCGGCAGTGTTCTTCAGCCGTATCTACATGGGGCTTGGTGCAGGCATGGTGATTGAAGATCTGATTCAGAGCTTCTCGTTATCGCCTTACGTGGTCATTATCTTCATGCTGGTCAGCTTCTTTGCCTTAGGCATGTTTCTGGATGACTTTGCGATTCTGTTTATCACCGTGCCGCTTTATGTACCGATCGTGCGTGAACTTGGTTTTGATACCACCTGGTTTGCCGTGCTGTTCATTATCAGCATGCAATCGGCGTACCTTACGCCACCCTTTGGTTACAACCTGTTCTACATGCGCTCGGTGGCTCCCGCATCGATCACGATTGTGGATATTTATCGATCGGCATTGCCTTATGTGGCGCTGCAGATTTTCGGGCTGGCATTAATTCTGGCCTTCCCGCAAATCGCCCTGTGGCTGCCTAATCTGCTGTTCTGAAGCCTATTGATAAATCCGCGTTAAAGCAGGCAGACGTGAAAAGCCCCTCATCCGTGAGGGGCTTTTTTCTACCTATTCAGTTTGTTCTTACCTATTCGGCCCGTTCTTACATATTAGGATAATTAGGCCCGCCGCCGCCTTCCGGTGCCACCCAGGTGATGTTCTGGGCCGGGTCCTTGATATCACAGGTCTTGCAGTGCACGCAGTTCTGGAAGTTGATCTGGAACCTGGGGTTGCCTGCGTCGTCTTCCACCACTTCATACACGCCTGCCGGGCAATAGCGCTGGGCGGGTTCGGCGTAGGCCGGCAGGTTATCGCGAATCGGCAGTTCCGGGTCACTTAACTGCAGGTGGCAGGGCTGGTTTTCTTCGTGATTGGTATTGGAGAGAAATACCGACGACGACTTATCAAAGGACAGTTTGCCGTCCGGCCTGGGGTAGTCGATCTTCTCGAACTCGGCAGCGGGTCTGAGCGCGCCGTGGTCGGTGGTGGTGTCGTGAAGGTTGGGCAGTTTATTGCCCAGCAGCTGGTTGGCGAAGTTATAGGCACCGCCGCCGATTGTGCCGTATTTGTGAATCGCCGGGCCAAAGCTGGCGCTGGCCTTGAGTTCTTCATAGGCCCAGCTGGCTTCCCATTTCCCGGTGAAAGACGTCAGCTCCTGGCCACCTTCGTCGCCGTTCTGGATGGCTTCAAACACGCTTTCCGCCGCCACCAGGCCGGATTTCATCGCCGTGTGCAGGCCCTTGATCTTGGAGAAGTTGAGCGTGCCCGCGTCACAGCCAATCAGCAGGCCACCGGCGAAGGTCATTTTCGGCAGGCAGTTCAGGCCGCCCTTGGTAATCGCCCGCGCGCCATAGGCCACCCGCTTGCCGCCTTGCAGATGCTGGCTGAGCACCGGGTGGTGCTTCATGCGCTGGAACTCGTCAAACGGCGATAGCCAGGGGTTCTGGTAGGCAAGATCCATGATCAGCCCGACCACCACCTGCTGGTTCTCTGCGTGATAAAGAAACCAGCCGCCGTGGGTTTTGCTGTCCAGCGGCCAGCCGGAACCGTGCAGTACCAGGCCGGGTTCGTGCTGCTCGGCGGGAACATCCCATAGCTCTTTCAGGCCGATGCCGTAATGCTGCGGGTCGCGGCCTGCGTCGAGGGAAAACTCGCTGATCAGGCGCTTACCCAGGTGGCCGCGGGCGCCTTCAGCAAACAGCGTATATTTGGCGCGCAGCTCCATGCCGGGCATATAGCCATCTTTGGGCTGGCCATCCGCGCCAACGCCCATATCGCCAATCAGAATGCCGCACACGCTGTCGTCTTCGATGATCACGTCCTGAGCGGCAAAGCCGGGGAAGATTTCCACGCCCAGTTCCTCAGCCTGCTCGCCCAGCCAGCGGGACAGGTTACCGGCGCTGATCACATAGTTAGGCAGGTCGCCACCGGTGTTGTGCATGCTTTTCGGCACCAGGGCATTGGGGATCTGCTGGCTTTTTTCGGCATCCTTGAGCAGATAGACCTCATCGCGGGTCGCCGGGGTGCTCAAGGGCGCGCCGCGCTCTTCCCAATCGGGGAACAGCTCAGCCAGCGCGCGGGGTTCGAACACGGCGCCAGAGAGGATGTGAGCGCCGACTTCGGAGCCTTTTTCGACCACACAGACCGTCAGTTCCTGCTCGGCCGCGTTGGCCTGCTGCATCAGGCGGCAAGCCGCCGAGAGTCCGGACGGCCCGGCCCCCACGATAACGACGTCAAATTCCATGACATCACGTTCGATCTCATCACTCTCTACGGCATTGTTATTCACAGTGTTTCTCCCACCCGTTTTGCTTGCTCGGCGTTACTTATCATCACAAAGATAAAATATATAAATTATTATAAAATGTCTATATTTAATCACTTATTCAGGCTTCCCAGCCCTTCTGTTCCCTGAATCATTCACGCGCACATCGGATCGGGCAACCTATCAGGTCAACTCTGAGCGAACCTGAAGCCTTGCCTCCAGGTACTCGCGGCTTTCTACCACGTCACGGCAATGCTGAGCGGCCAGCCAGACATCACATGGCTCAGATAAAGCGGTGCAAACCCAAAGCGCATTAACCGGGGTTCACGATAGTCGCCGATCACGCTACGGGGTCGTCACGATCCAGCTCGCTGACACTTTCGAGAATAAGGGGCATGGATATCTCCAGTTGACTACAACCTGAATCCGTGAAGCCGACGCAGACAGGGAAAGAGCTCCAGACCCCGGCTGCAACAGTGCCTGCCTTCAAGCCTGACAAGGAATTGAAAGAAGCTGTCAATTAAATATAATTATACTAATGTTTATTTTCATAATATAATGCAGAAATGAGCAATCATCCCTGAATGATTACTTAATCACTGGTTGCTTAAAAAAGGATTTTCTACTAGAAAGGACTAACATGAAAAAATATTTATTTTATCCGCTTTTCCTGATGTTGGCAGTGTTAACACTCACTGCTTGCGCAGATGAAAAACCAGAAGACACACTTGAAACATTCTTTAATGCTGTCGCTGAGGGTGATATTGACACAGCAATTGAACAAATATCGTTTGAAACCGTTAGTGTCAATGAAATGGCTCAAGCTAAGGGAAAAATTCAAATGATGGTAGGTCAGTTTAAAAACCATATAGATGCTAATGATGGCCTTGACTCTATAGAAACAATTAACACCGACATATCAGAAAAAAACGACGAAGTTAGAATTAAAAGTCAACTAAATTTTAGTAACGGTAAAACCTCGACTGAAAATACACGACTAAGAAAGTTTGATGGGGGTTGGAAAATAGTGCTGGAATGATGCTAAAGAACTCTTGGGTTAGTACGACTGTTGCCATTTTTTTGCTGTGCATTGATATTCCCCTTGCAGCAGCAAATTTACCCACAGATGCTCGCCCAGGAGATCTTATTTTTCGAGAAGGTACCGAGCTGGTCAGTAACGCAGTCTTAGCTCTGGACAATGGTACCTACAGCCATGTCGGGATACTGGATAAGCAAGATGACCAATGGGTTGTGATCCACTCAGCGCCTGCTGAAAACTCTGAACGAATAGATGGGGTTGTCGTTGATCCGCTGGATTTTTTTATTTCGCCTGAACGCTCTCAACGCTTTTCAGTTTATCAAGTTCTAGCTGAAGATAATCAGAGGCAACTCGCTGTTCAGTGGGCCATGGCACAAAAAGGCACACCGTTTAGGATCATCGGAAAAAATGCGATTTACTGTACTACGTTAGTTTGGAAAGCTTGGCAAACTGCTGGCGTAAATCTAGAGGTGAATTTTACAAAAATCTTCCTACCCTTCGCTACAGACGATTACCTTCTTCCAAGCGGTCTCTTATCCTCTCCTAGGCTTACACAACTAATGCATTAACCGTGCTCATACTCAATAGACGAGCACATAGTCCAGACTGCCCCCAGAAACCGCGCTAGGTTTGCCACTCTGGCGCCGTATGCTATCTTAATATCTATAAATGCAGTCGCCAAAGGAGTGGGTGGCACCGGGCATGCTATATCACGACAAAACAGATGACTAAAATGACGGCTGGCACGCCCAACGCTGTAAACAATCGAGTAGGAAGGGGAGTTGCCTCCCCTGTCCTCTCACACCACCGGGCATACGGTTCCGTACCACGGCGGTTCATGAAGAACGGTTAAGCCATCTTACTGTATCGAGTATCGAAATCAGGCCCTGATCGTAGAACCATTTCCTCGGCAGGGCCTGATTCATGTGCGAAGCACCGGCGTTCCACCAAGGGCCTCGCCCGTTGCCCGCCGATTTCCAAGCCCGGGACGCATCCAGTCCTAGTCCTCGGAGTTTCCGCCGTCGGGTCGCCGAGCGCTTCCATTGCCGCCAGATTAGGCCGCGTAAGCGGCGGCGTATCCATTGATCCAGCGCTTCCAATGGGCGTTTCACATCAACAAGGCTGAAGTAGTTGGCCCATCCTCGCAGGACTGGCCCCAACCCTTCGATTACCCGTTGGATGTTACGCCCCCTGCCACGCTTCAGGATCTCGCGGACACGCTGCATTAGGCGCTGCAAGCTGGCTTTGACCAGCGTCAGCTTCGGCCGCTTGTGCCGGGTCAGCGTGTAGCCCAGATAGCCACATTTCCATGGTCGATCCACCGTACTTTTCATGCGATTGACCGTCAGCCGAAGTGAGCTCTCGAGATACTCACTCAAGCTGTCCATGACACGCTCGCCTGCCCGCCGACTTTTGACGTACACCTGGACGTCATCGGCGTAGCGGCAGAAGCGATGGCCTCGGCGTTCCAGCTCCTTGTCCATGTCATCCAGCAGGATGTTCGCCATGAGTGGGCTAAGTGGCCCACCTTGGGGCGTCCCCAACCGTCGTGGCATGGGCAAGCCGTCCTGGAGCATGCCCGCTTCCAGATAGCGACGAATCAGGCGCAGCACGCGTTTGTCGTCAACGCGCCGCGCGACTCGTGCCATCAGCAGGTCGTGGTTGACTCGGTCGAAGAAGGCTTCCAGATCAAGGTCGACTACCCAGCGGTGGCCGGCGGTGACATGGGCCTTCATGGCTGAGACGGCCTGCTTGGCGCTGCGCTTGGGGCGGTAGCCGTAACTCGACGCTGAGAACGCTGGGTCGAAGATCGGCATGAGCACCTGGGACAGCGCTTGCTGGATTAGGCGGTCGGTCACCGTGGGAATACCGAGCTGCCGCGTCCCACCCTTGGGCTTGGGGATCGTGGCGGCTCGGACCGGGCTAGGGTGATACTCGTCAGCCAACAACCGCTCGCGCAGCGTTGGCCAGTACTGCTTTAGATGGCCCGCTAACTGATGCACCGTCATGCCATCGACACCCGGTGCGCCTTTGTTAGCCACCACCCGACGGTAAGCTCGTTGCATGTTGTCCGGGTCAACGACCCGTTCCATGAGCGAGGCTGACTCCGCTTTCGTCCACGATAGCGACGCCGGGTTCGTCTCGACGCTCACCGGCTGGGACTCGGGGTACTGCCCCTGCCCCTCTGGGTGAGTGACGGTATTAGCGTCGGTTTCTGTCTTCATGATCGATCCTCGAGACGTTATCGCCTACTCGCGGTTCTTCATGTTCGGCCCTTGGTGCCGCGGTGAACCGGCACTTACTATGGCCTCTGCTGACATCTAGTGGCCCATCCCGTCGCCTCTCGGCGCCGGTAGCACCGTGGCAGACCACCAGATCTCCCAGGGTAAGACGCGCGACCTTCCCGCTTATGCCTGTCGGATATACGTCATGGCGTTCCGTGCAAGTACCGGGCTTTGATGAGTATGGCCATCTCACCCCGCCATGCCGCCTCGTATCCGCTTCCTGTTCGTCAGGCCAGCGTTTTGCCTCGGGCTGCCTTCAGATCCCCCCTCGCGGGAGACACCCTTGCCATCGGCTAGCACTTCCCCTTGCCGGGCGTGCAGGGGACTTTCACCCCCAAGTCATCCTGAGGCACCACCCTCAGGAATAGCGCCAGTCAAGGCGCTGCGCGCCATGCCTGGCGCACATCGAGTAGGAAGGGGAGTTGCCTCCCCTGTCCTCTCACACCACCGGGCATACGGTTCCGTACCACGGCGGTTCATGAAGAACGGTTAAGCCATCTTACTGTATCGAGTATCGAAATCAGGCCCTGATCGTAGAACCATTTCCTCGGCAGGGCCTGATTCATGTGCGAAGCACCGGCGTTCCACCAAGGGCCTCGCCCGTTGCCCGCCGATTTCCAAGCCCGGGACGCATCCAGTCCTAGTCCTCGGAGTTTCCGCCGTCGGGTCGCCGAGCGCTTCCATTGCCGCCAGATTAGGCCGCGTAAGCGGCGGCGTATCCATTGATCCAGCGCTTCCAATGGGCGTTTCACATCAACAAGGCTGAAGTAGTTGGCCCATCCTCGCAGGACTGGCCCCAACCCTTCGATTACCCGTTGGATGTTACGCCCCCTGCCACGCTTCAGGATCTCGCGGACACGCTGCATTAGGCGCTGCAAGCTGGCTTTGACCAGCGTCAGCTTCGGCCGCTTGTGCCGGGTCAGCGTGTAGCCCAGATAGCCACATTTCCATGGTCGATCCACCGTACTTTTCATGCGATTGACCGTCAGCCGAAGTGAGCTCTCGAGATACTCACTCAAGCTGTCCATGACACGCTCGCCTGCCCGCCGACTTTTGACGTACACCTGGACGTCATCGGCGTAGCGGCAGAAGCGATGGCCTCGGCGTTCCAGCTCCTTGTCCATGTCATCCAGCAGGATGTTCGCCATGAGTGGGCTAAGTGGCCCACCTTGGGGCGTCCCCAACCGTCGTGGCATGGGCAAGCCGTCCTGGAGCATGCCCGCTTCCAGATAGCGACGAATCAGGCGCAGCACGCGTTTGTCGTCAACGCGCCGCGCGACTCGTGCCATCAGCAGGTCGTGGTTGACTCGGTCGAAGAAGGCTTCCAGATCAAGGTCGACTACCCAGCGGTGGCCGGCGGTGACATGGGCCTTCATGGCTGAGACGGCCTGCTTGGCGCTGCGCTTGGGGCGGTAGCCGTAACTCGACGCTGAGAACGCTGGGTCGAAGATCGGCATGAGCACCTGGGACAGCGCTTGCTGGATTAGGCGGTCGGTCACCGTGGGAATACCGAGCTGCCGCGTCCCACCCTTGGGCTTGGGGATCGTGGCGGCTCGGACCGGGCTAGGGTGATACTCGTCAGCCAACAACCGCTCGCGCAGCGTTGGCCAGTACTGCTTTAGATGGCCCGCTAACTGATGCACCGTCATGCCATCGACACCCGGTGCGCCTTTGTTAGCCACCACCCGACGGTAAGCTCGTTGCATGTTGTCCGGGTCAACGACCCGTTCCATGAGCGAGGCTGACTCCGCTTTCGTCCACGATAGCGACGCCGGGTTCGTCTCGACGCTCACCGGCTGGGACTCGGGGTACTGCCCCTGCCCCTCTGGGTGAGTGACGGTATTAGCGTCGGTTTCTGTCTTCATGATCGATCCTCGAGACGTTATCGCCTACTCGCGGTTCTTCATGTTCGGCCCTTGGTGCCGCGGTGAACCGGCACTTACTATGGCCTCTGCTGACATCTAGTGGCCCATCCCGTCGCCTCTCGGCGCCGGTAGCACCGTGGCAGACCACCAGATCTCCCAGGGTAAGACGCGCGACCTTCCCGCTTATGCCTGTCGGATATACGTCATGGCGTTCCGTGCAAGTACCGGGCTTTGATGAGTATGGCCATCTCACCCCGCCATGCCGCCTCGTATCCGCTTCCTGTTCGTCAGGCCAGCGTTTTGCCTCGGGCTGCCTTCAGATCCCCCCTCGCGGGAGACACCCTTGCCATCGGCTAGCACTTCCCCTTGCCGGGCGTGCAGGGGACTTTCACCCCCAAGTCATCCTGAGGCACCACCCTCAGGAATAGCGCCAGTCAAGGCGCTGCGCGCCATGCCTGGCGCACCATACAAAAAAGCCGCCCCTTGAGGACGGCTTTTTCTGAATCTGTAACGTTTTGATTTTAAACCATTTTAAATGGTGCCGACACCAGGAGTCGAACCCGGGACCTACTGATTACAAGTCAGTTGCTCTACCAACTGAGCTATGTCGGCTTCAAACGCATACTAAACAATCGTGTTGGCAATGGCTGGGGTACCAGGATTCGAACCTGGGAATGCCGCTACCAAAAAGCGGTGCCTTACCACTTGGCGATACCCCAACGTTTGGTGGCCAGAGACGGAATCGAACCGCCGACACGGGGATTTTCAATCCCCTGCTCTACCAACTGAGCTATCTGGCCGCTGCCAACGGTGCGTATTAAACTAAAACTTCCGTGTTTCGTCAACACCTTTATGAAACTTTCTGGTTTCACCTAAAAAACTACTAGGTGGCATACGCAATACGCACCTACTGATTACAAGTCAGTAGGTGCGTCAGAAGGGCCGCAAGGCAGCCCAGGAGACGCTAGGCCTTGCTGGGCGGCACATAACCTTCGGCCTGATCGGTTTCCTGATTATCCAGGAAAAGCTCCATCTGGGCCATCAGATAGGCCCGTGCGTCCGGGTCGAGCATGTTGAGGTGCTTTTCGTTGATCAGGCGCGTCTGTAGTGCTTGCCATTCCTCCCAGGCCTGTTTGGAGACGCTGGCCTGAATCTCCTGACCCTGCTTACCGGGCAGCGGTGGAAAGGGTAAGGCTTCAAGTTCTTGCTGGTATTTGCGGCAGAAAACCGTGTTGCTCATTGTGCTCTCCTGATGGAATCATTCATCGTCAGTCTGCCGACGATGCTGCAAGTGGTTGGCCAGCCTACGCGTGGCCAGGTACATTCGCCAGTTGAAAGGGGGTACTTTGCGCGTGTGCTTGCGCCAGCAGCTTTTTAACCGGTGCGGCAAGGCCAAGTGCGGGTGGGTCAGCCAGGTCGTACCAGAGGCCGCTTTCCCGCACGCCGTTGAGGGCCTCGCATGTTACCGGCTGGGGCGTTATTTCCAGCCTGAAGTGGCTGAAGGTATGGGTAAATGCCGGATAAGCCGATTGGCGTTGGATGGCTTTTGCATTGTCTTCCAGCCAGTCATTGAGGGCCTGCTGGGTATCAAACTGAGGCAGGCTCCATAAACCACCCCACAGGCCGCTGGGGGGACGCTGTTCCAGCCAGACACGGCCTTCACGGTCCTGCAGGATCAGCATCAGCGTCTGCTGGGTTGGCAGGGCTTTCTTGGGTTTGGATTGCGGGTAGCCTTGAACATTATCTTCAGCAAAGGCTAGGCATACATCCGAGAAAGGGCATTGGGAACAGGCTGGCTGGCCACGTTTGCATAGGGTGGCGCCAAAATCCATCATCGCCTGGGTGTAATCAGCCACGCGGGCTTCAGGGGTGTAATACTCGGCCAGCGACCAGAGCTTGCGCTCTACGGCTGGCTTGCCGGGCCAGCCGCTGATGGCGTGCAAACGCGTTAACGAGCGCTTGACGTTGCCATCGAGAATCACCGCCCGCTGCCCCGTGCTTTGGGCGATTATCGCCCCCGCCGTTGAACGGCCGATGCCTGGCAATGCCATCAGGGCTTCAAGACCGCTCTCAAGATCGTTTTCAAGACCCTCAACCGGCAGCTGGGCATTGTGTTGCGCAGCCACAAGCTGTGCAGTTTTGTGCAGATTGCGGGCGCGGGCGTAATACCCAAGGCCTGTCCATAAATGCAGCACGTCATCCTGCGGGGCATCTGCCAGTGCCTGCAGGGTCGGAAAACGTGCCATAAAACGCTCGAAGTAATCGATCACTGTGGTGACCTGGGTCTGTTGGAGCATGATCTCCGACACCCAGACACGATACGGGGTACGTGGCGATTGCCAGGGCAGGTCGTGGCGCCCGAATCGGTCAAACCACGTTAACAGGCGCTGCTGAAATTCATCTGGCGCCAGACGCGGCGCCAGCGTGTTCTCCCGTGCAGGCGTACTTTCCGCCATTCATTGTCTCCCGACGCGTCAGAATCAATACCTTATTCAAACAGCTTTCTGATGCCATCACGCAGTTTCTGGGTCGCCCCTTCACCCAACTGTTCGTTAATCTGCTCAAGAGAACCTTCCAGTTGTTTTTCAAGCTGCTCTTCCACGTTTTCACCTACCTGACGCTCAACTTCACTACGCAGCATATCGGCCAGATTCGACTCAAGCGCCTCACGATCAAAGCGGCACCATTCACTACGTTCATCGCTGATGTGACCTTCACAACGTAGCGGCAGCGTTAAGCTTGCAAGACGTGGATTAACCTCGCAGGCAGCATCAGCCGTGTTAACCAGACTGACACCCGCCTGGGTATAAAACTGCTGGGTGCCTAAGTCAAAGTCCCCTTCACCGCGGATTTCGATACCTGGCAGAGCAATAAGCAGATTATCAGTGGAGACAACGCCGTTGGTGATTACCAGGTTTGCATCGGCGCGTTCAAAGGGAGAATCGGCTTGCCATTCACGGATGGTTTCTTCTTCCTGCAAGGCAGCCACCAGGGTGCAGATCTCACGCGAGACGTTGACATCAAAAATCGCACCGTTGACCAGCGATGTCGCCAATTCACCATTGAGATTACGCACCAACTCATTGTAAGCATTGCCGCGAGTGGTGAGGTTGCCATCAATTTCCAGCTGACCGCGTAGCGGTGCATTTTCGTTACCCTGCGCTTCAAGCAGTGCAGCAACATTCACCTGTTCAACGCGTGGCGCCAATGACCAGGACATGACCGGTTCACGGCTATCAAGCTCACCAGTTGCGCTCAGCCTGCCATCATAAAATCCAGCTTCAAAGCCTTCCAGTTGATGTAGGCCATTCTCACCGCGAATGCGCAGCTGCGGTTCTTCAAAGGTCAGGCCCATCAGCTGAAAGCGCCCCAACTGCAGTGAACCGTCAACATCCAGTGTGCTTAACCAGGCCTGGGGCAACAGGGCGGTACCTTCTGCGAAGGCTTTGCGTAACAGACCGCCGCCACTGGACCGTGCGGCCACTTTTGCAGGCAGGTAACGATCCAGGTCAAGGATATCGCCCTGCAGATCAAACGCCAGCTGAGTGCCGTCTAACGCCGCAGAAAGCTCACCGGTAAACGTCGTGTCATCCAGTACCAGAGAGAGGCTGGTCAGAGCCAGTTGTGATAGGTCTCCTTCCACAGGGCTGGTCAAGGCGACGTCACGCATGGCGCTTTCAAAAGCGGTGTCAATCTCGGTGCCGGCACGTTCTAACCAGGCGCGTAAATTAAACGGCGATGCCGTGATCTGGCCTCGGTACTGAGGGGCGTCCAGCAGCTGTTCAACGTTGAGGTGGCCACGCATACGCAGGCCGTCCGGGCCAGTCAGCTCCCACTGTTTGAGTGACGCTGTCTGCGCTTCCCAATCACTGGCAAGTTCAAAATTTAATGCCATTGCCAACCCGGCATCCCACTTTTCAGGATTACGGAAATTGGCTTCCAGCACGCCCTGGTTGATCGTCAGGCGTTTATCTGACAACTGGGTTTCTACCAGAGGAGCAGAAAGGTTAAACGTCTGCGGCTCCCCCTCCATGGAAAACCAGTTACGCGTCGTCAGCTTGACGTTTTCCAGCGTGAACTGATGGGCAGCCAGCGCCAGCTTGATACGGGTGTCGAGGTTGAATTCGCTACGCGCATTTGGCTCGCGCTCAAGCATTTGCGCATCCAGGCTGTTGTGACGGTCCAGCGTGAACATCGCCTTCATGGGAAACGAGGTCACGGGGTTGACGTTGCTGCCGGAGATATTCAGTTTGTGTGCATGCCAGGACTGCCCCGTTAGACGATCTCGATAGCGAATATCGCCTTCTTTCACCTCTACGCTTGCGATATTGAGCACCACAGACAGACTTCCTGCATCGGCATGTGGCCCAGCGCTTGCGGGTGCCAGTACGGCTTCGGCTTTTTCGCTCCCTTCGGAAAGGCGTTCAAGCAATACCCCCCAGTTACCCTCCCCTTGTGCGTCACGCTCAAGGTTAAGGCGCAGACCGTTGATGGTCAGGCCATCCACCGCGATATCGCCGCGTAGCAAGGGGCCAAACGCCACACTTACCTCGGCGCTTGAAACAGCGGCAAAGGGATTGTTTTCTTCATTTTGCTCAGGCAACCAGGCACGCGCTTTTTCAACCCGCATACCAATACGCGGGTAAAAAGACCAGGTCAAAGGCCCTTCCAGCGACAGATTAAGACCGGTCTGCTCTTCCACCACGGCTGTCAGGCGCGGCTTGAAATCTTCCGGGTCAAGAAAGGTAGTGACGTAAACCACCGCGGCAACGGCCACCACGGCCAGGATTCCGACAGCAGAAAGTAAGATACGAAATAGCTGTTTCATTACCCTGTTTCCTTATGGGTTTGATCATCAGGGCGATCATCATGGCAATGGCACTGAAGCGCATGGGTAGAGATGACTAGTGAAATAAAGCCAGTCAAAAATAGCGAGTCAAAAAAAGCCAGTGAAAAATAGCTAATGAGAGACCGCTATAGCGATAATTCGACGTAATCACTAGTGGCAGGTGCTCCCGGTATATTGGTTGAAGTTTCTACCGGACGATACCCCAACTTGGACACCAGCATGCGGTCGGCCAACGGTAATGAGGTCGTTTCAATCCGCAGGGTGGTATGCTGCGTTCTGGCCCATTCCGCCAGCAATGCCATCAGCCGCGACCCGACACCACGGCGGCGGGTCGTTTTGCGAACACATAAGTCCGATAGCCACCAGGCGCCGTCTTCACCTTCTACCATGGCGACAGCGCCAAGCAGACGGTCGTTGAAATGCGCGCAACCAAAGCAATGTTGCGATGCCAGATGCTGCTGGATAAAGGCTTCAACCGTTTCGGCAGGTATCCGCTCTTGCGGCGCATCCTGATAGACGCGCATCAGATCCAGCTGAACCTGATCATGGGCTTCCCAATGGGCCTGATCAACAATCTGTAGTGTCACCGGCATGCTGGAGTTCCTCTTGGCCTTGGCAATGTCGTTGCGCTTGTCACGGCAAACAGTCGACATTTCTCGACATTGTCAGTGTGCGCATTCGTCATTATGAGTGTTCATCATTATGAGCATTGTAGCGGATGGGCAGGCCGATTCACTATAATAGCCACTTTGCTTATAGTTCTACCCGTTTTATCCGCGAGCCGACTCTTTTATCAAACACGATAGAACAGCAGCGGCACCGCCCAACATGCGCTCCGGCGCAGGAGAAGTTATGTCAGCGCGTACTGCCACGGTCAGCCGTGACACCAAGGAAACGCAGATTAAGGTCAGCATCAACCTGGATGGCGAAGGACAGCTGAACTGTGAAACCGGCATCCCCTTTCTTGACCACATGCTGGATCAGGTAGCTCGTCATGGCATGATTGACCTGGACATCAACGCTCAGGGTGACCTGCACATTGATGATCACCATACAATGGAAGACTTGGGCATTACCCTGGGCCAGGCGTTTCATGAAGCCATTGGTGATAAGCGGGGCATTTACCGTTATGGCCACGCTTACGTGCCGCTGGATGAATCATTATCGCGTGTTGTGGTCGATTTTTCCGGTCGTCCGGGGCTATATATGGATGTTAACTTCACCCGCGATACCATTGGCCGGTTGGACACCCAGTTATTCTCGGAGTTCTTCCAGGGGTTTGTGAATCACGCCCGCGTGACGCTGCACATCGACAATCTCAAAGGGTTAAACGCGCATCATCAGGCCGAAACCATCTTCAAAGCGTTTGGCCGAGCATTGCGTATGGCCGTATCCGAAGATCCGCGAATGGCGGGCCAGATGCCATCCACCAAAGGGTGTTTATAAGGAGCTTTTATGACTATTGCCGTCATCGATTATGGGATGGGCAACCTGCACTCCGTGGCCAAGGCATTGGAGCACGTGACCCATGAGAACGTTGTGATCACCCGTGATCCACGCCGCATTCTGGGCGCAACACGCCTGGTGCTACCCGGCCAGGGTGCCATTCGTGACTGCATTGGCGAACTTGAGCGCACCGAGCTGCGCGGGCAGGTAGAAGAGATACTCGCGCGTCAGGGTAAACCTCTGCTGGGCATCTGTGTTGGCCAGCAAATGCTGCTCGAACACAGCGAAGAAAACGATGGCATTAATTGCCTGGGCGTTTTCAAAGGCAATGTGCGACGTTTCCCCGCTGATATGCGCGATGCCCACGATCAGCGCCTGAAAGTGCCGCACATGGGCTGGAACCTGGTTGATCAACATCATGACCACCCACTGTGGAAAGGCATCGACAATCAGGAGCACTTCTATTTCGTGCATAGCTTTTATGTGGACGCAAGCGATGATGCCGAGGTGTTTGGCACCACTCAGTACGGCAAAGTCAGCGCGCATGTGGCGATTGGCCGGGAGTCGACATTCGCGGTGCAGTTCCACCCTGAAAAAAGCTCCCGTTCGGGCTTACGTTTGCTGGAAAACTTTGTCAACTGGACGCCCTGAGCGCTTCCGCGACGCTCTGTTTGCGACGTGCTATTTGCGAAGTGCTATCCGCGACGCCCTATTCTGCGACGCTCTATAAGGAAAATACCATGTTAGTCATTCCCGCGATCGATCTGAAAGACGGCCAATGTGTACGCCTCAAACAGGGCCGTATGGACGATGCCACTTCCTATGGCGATGACCCGGTGGCCATGGCTGCCCGCTGGGTGGAAGCCGGTGCACGGCGTCTTCATCTGGTCGACCTTAACGGCGCGTTTGAAGGCAAGCCGGTTAATGGTGATGCGGTCACCGCCATTGCTCGTGCCTATCCTGACCTGCCGATTCAGATTGGCGGTGGTATTCGCAGTGCTGAGACGATTGAGCATTATCTGGCGGCGGGTGTGTCATATGTGATTATTGGCACCAAGGCGGTTAAAGAACCCGCCTTTGTGGGTGAGATGTGCCGTGCGTTTCCAGGCCACGTGATTGTGGGGCTGGATGCCAAAAACGGCTATGTCGCAACTGACGGCTGGGCCGAAGTATCCACCCTGAAAGCCACGGATCTGGCCAAGCGTTTTGCCGATGATGGCGTGTCATCGATTGTTTACACCGACATTGCCCGCGACGGCATGATGCAGGGTGTCAATGTGGAAGCTACCGCCGCATTGGCCCGTGACGGCGGTTTACCGGTGATCGCCTCTGGGGGCGTTACCAATCTGGACGATATCAAGGCGCTCTGCGAGGTGTCTGATAGCGGCATTCTGGGGGCCATTACCGGTCGCGCCATCTATGAAGGCAGCCTGGACGTCGCTGAAGCTCAAACGCTAAGCGATCAACTTACCGGAGAACGCAATAAAGGAGGCCAGGCATGAGTCTCGCCAAGCGTATTATTCCCTGCCTTGACGTTGATAACGGGCGCGTGGTCAAGGGGGTTAATTTTATTGGCATCCGTGATGCTGGCGACCCCGTGGAAATTGCCCAGCGCTACAATCAGCAAGGGGCTGATGAAATCACTTTCCTGGATATTACTGCCAGCCACGAAGACCGCGACACGACGGTGGAAATGGTCGAGCGGATTGCCGGTGAAGTCTTTATTCCCTTGACTGTCGGTGGCGGCATTCGCACCTGCGACGATATTCGCACCATGCTCAATGCCGGGGCGGATAAAATCTCCATCAACACTGCCGCCGTCAACAACCCGGATTTTGTGCGCGAAGCCGCCGGGCGTTTCGGCAGTCAATGCATCGTGGTCGCCATCGACGCCAAGAAGGTATCCGAAGAAGGCCAAACGCCGCGCTGGGAAATTTTCACTCATGGTGGGCGCCGCCCCACTGGGCTTGATGCCGTTGAGTGGGCAAAAAAGATGGTTGAGTACGGTGCAGGCGAGCTGTTGCTGACCAGCATGGACCGCGACGGCACCAAAATCGGTTTCGACCTTGGCGTTACCCATGCCATTGCCGAAGCGGTCAGCGTGCCGGTAATCGCCTCAGGCGGTGTCGGGAATCTGGATCACCTGGTCGATGGCGTCATCAAGGGCGGTGCCGATGCAGTGCTGGCGGCCAGCATCTTCCATTTCGGTGAATACACCATTCCAGAAGCCAAGCGTTACATGGCCGAACGCGGTATTGAAATGCGCCTGTAGGCCTGCCAACCATTATAATTCGGGGCATTACTCGCCCAGTGATAGCCCCAGGTTACTGATGCCTTCATTGCGCCCAAGCTGGCGCAGTTCCTTGATGGCGGCGGCATCCAGCGGTTGAGAGGCCGCTTCAAGCACCGCATCCTGAAAGTTGTTTTCGTCTTCGGTGAGCGGATGGTCGCGAATCAGCAGGGCCAGTTTCTGGGCGTCTTCTTCGCCTTCGGTCAATTCGATAAACGCGCGCACGCCTGCGCGTGAGGTGCGGCTAACATCCAGCACGGCTTCCGGCGCTTCGCCCTGGAAAGTATCAAGAATCGAGGATATCGCCACCACCGTATCCAGTGCGCGACGGGCGCCGAAACTGTCATCGTCGGCAGGAGGCTCACATTCGGCCAGCTTTTCCGCCTGGCGGGCAAAATCGATGTTGGCCCCTCGTACACTGAGCTGCTCCCAAACCAGGTTAAGCACCGCACGCAGCGTATGCAGGTCGCCGGCGCCGGTGGTTTGCGCATACAGCGCATAGTTTGGCATCAAGCGTTCGCACAACGCCGCCATAAAGGCCTGTTGGGCGAACAGCGGCAGCTGCTGAAGTTGCTGGTAAAAGCCTGGCGGTTTGGTGGCCATAAAACAATCCTGATAAAACGAACTTGATAAAGCACACCCGACAAACGTCATCAGGTGGCGGCAAAGACATTGATTTCAGCGCATTTTTCATGCGACGCTAAGAACGCTAAGGTGGGTGACAGGCACCGCATGCGCTATTGCTCCCACTGTCGCGAGACGGCAGTGACCCTGTTATGCGTTCGGCTGGCAAGGAGATTACCATGCATATTCATCTGCTACAGCACGGCGCTGATCACGGCCCAGCGCGGATTACCGATTGGCTGACCAGTATGGGCCACAGTTTCACCGTCTTTCACCTGTATGACGGTGAGCTGGCTCCGCGTCCTGGCGACTGTGATGCGCTGATCGTGCTTGATGGGCCGGAAACGCTGCTCAGCGAACCACCTGCCTGGTACAAGGCAGAAGACAAGTTGATCCAGCGTCTGGTGGATAGCCAGAAACCCGTGCTGGGCATTGGCCTTGGCGCCCACTATATTGCCAGCGTACTGGGGGCGATCAGTGCCCCGGGCACCTATCCGGAAACCGGTTGGCATCCCATCACGCTAGCAGACGACAGTCCATTTGATCTTCCCGAGCGGTTCGAGGCCTTCATGTGGCACCGTCAGGTATTCAGCTTACCCGAGTATGCGCTACCGCTTGGCGGAAGCCCTGCGGCACCGCTGCAAGGGTTTGCCTGGGATGCCGGCCGGGTCATGGGGCTTTTGTGTCATCTCGAGGTCACGTCTTCAAGCGCAACCGACCTGATGAAGCATCTCCCTGTGCCACCGGGGCGGGAGGATTATTCGCAAAATGCCGACGATATTTTTGCCAAGCCCGCCCGCTTTGTTCATCTCGCGCCGTTACTCGACCGGTTGCTGAGCCAATGGCTGCGCAGTACCTGACTCTTAGCCTGACACTCAGCCTCTTGCCACTCAAACAGCGGATGTTGAAGCTGCCACTGCTGAACGGCGGACAGGCAGCTTTCCCAGTCGCCCACGTGCAACTCCGTGACGCCAGCATCCTGCTGGCGTTGCAGATGATAACGGTAAAGCGGGTCATAGTACTCGGTTAGAAGCGGTGCCAGCCAGGCTTCATGGGCCTGGCGGTCGCCCTGTTCATGGGCGGCAAACGCCAGCGCCTGCATGCGTTGCAGCCGTTGCAGACGTGCATTGCCCAGGCGTTTTTCAAGCCTGATAAGAGCGTTACCTAACTGCTGCTGCATGCGCTGCCAGCCTTCTTCCGGCCCGAGGCGCGCGGCATAGGTTTGCTCCAGATCGATAATATAATCCTTAACCAGCTGATCCAGACGCCAGTCCAGCGGCATTTCAATGCGAATACGCGGGGCCTTGAGCATGGCTTGCCAGAACGCCATCGGCACATTCACATTGCCGATCTGGCGCGATTCATCTTCCACCACCAGCGGCCCTTTCAGGCTCAGCAGACGTTGGGCAAGCGCATGTTCAAAATCAATCTGAGACGGCGGCGGCTCAGGCGAGCGGCCAAAGGCCGACCCTTTATGACGCGCCATGGCCTCCAGGTCCACACCGCTATCCAGCTGGTTAATCAGCACGGTCTTGGCGCAACCGGTCAACCCGCCGAGGATAACCATCGGCTGTTCAGCGGCGCGCTCGACGTGGGCCATCAACTGCTGACGCATGACTTTCCAGCCGCCCTGGATACGCGGGCGCATTACGCCAGCCTCGGCCAGCCACTGCTGAGCGGTTTGTGAACGTAGCCCGCCGCGAAAACAGTAAATCACCGCTTCAGGGTGTTGCGCGACAAAGGCTCGCCAGGCATCGATACGCTGCGCCTTAAGCGCCCCACTGACGAGCCTTTCCCCCAGCGCAATGGCCGCTGCCTGGCCCTTTTTCTTATAGGCAATACCGACCTGATGACGCTCATCGTCGTCCATCAGCGGCAGATTGACGGCACCCGGCAGCGCCCCCTGGGCAAACTCGACGGGCGCCCGAACGTCAATCAAGGGGCACCCGTCACGAATCAGCGCCGTATCCGCGTCAATCATCGGCAAGCTCACCCGACCACCTCAATCAATGCCGGGCCATTCTGTGCGGACAAAGCGCCAAAAGAGACCAGCTCAAGGCCGTGATGGCGGCCAATGCGTTCGACATCATCCTGCCAGGCCGGGTCGACGGCCAGCAGCAGGCCTCCAGAAGTCTGCGGGTCACACAGCCACTGCCAGTGGGAATCATCCATGGCAGGCAGCGCCTCGCCCAGCGCCTGACGATTGCGCTCGGTGCCGCCGGGAACTGCACCCTGGCGGCGATAGCTTTCCGCCTCAGCCAAGCGTGGCAGTTTTCGAAAATCGATTTTTGCCTTGACGCCGCTGGCGCTGCACATCTCGGCCAAATGCCCCGCCAGACCGAAGCCGGTGACGTCAGTCATGGCATTCACGCCGCTGACCGCCGCCAGGTCAACGCCAATACGGTTGGAGGCCAGCATGGTTTCACGCGCCAGGTTTTCATGCCCCGGTTTGACCAGGCCACGCTTCTCGGCAGTCGTCAGCATGCCCACGCCAAGCGGCTTGGTGAGGTATAAAAGGTCACCGGGCTTGGCACCGCTATTAAGCTTAAGCTGATCCAGCGCAACCAGACCATTAACGGCCAGACCGAAAATCGGCTCTGGTGCGTCAATCGAATGGCCACCTGCCAGCGCAACCCCCAACTCGCGGCATACCGCTTGAGCGCCCGCCAGCACATCCCCTGCCACGTCCGCCGATAGCTTATCCAGCGGCCAGCCAAGAATCCCCAATGCCATGACCGGCGTCCCCCCCATGGCAAAGACATCACTGATGGCGTTGGTGGCTGCAATACGCCCAAAATCAAAGGGGTCGTCTACAATCGGCATGAAGAAATCGGTGGTGGCAATCATTCCACGACCATCGCCGAGGTCATAAACGGCGGCGTCTTCACGCCCCTGATTACCGACAATCAAGCGCTCGCCACCCGCCGGTGGCCCGGCCTTGGCAAGGATGCTATCCAGCACATCGGGGGCAATCTTGCAGCCGCAGCCCGCACCATGGCTGTATTGCGTCAGGCGAATGCTATTCATGGCGTTGTCTCCGATGATGTGAATAGATAAATCTCGAGTCTATCTCAGGAAAGCGCTGATTACAGGGCATCAAGGGCATCCGAAAGCTTATCGACCGCAATCACTTCCATGCCTTGGGGCGTCTTTTTGGGGGCGTTGGCGCGCGGGACGATGGCCCGCGTAAAACCGTGTTTGGCGGCTTCGGTGATTCGCTCCTGACCACTGGGCACGGGGCGAATTTCACCGGATAACCCCACTTCACCGAATACCACCAATTCTTTGGGCAAGGCTCGATTCTGCAGGCTTGACACCACCGCCAGTAATACCGCGAGATCAGCGCTGGTTTCCAGCACCTTGACGCCCCCGACCACGTTGAGAAACACGTCCTGATCGCCGGTAAAAAGCCCCCCGTGGCGGTTAAGCACCGCCAACAGCATGGCCAGACGATTCGGGTCGAGCCCCACGGCTACGCGGCGCGGGTTGCCCAGCGCTGACTCATCCACCAGCGCTTGCACTTCCACCAGTATCGGGCGCGTGCCTTCCCAAACCACCATCACCAGGCTGCCGGGCGCCTGCTCCTCCTGGCGGGAGAGAAAAATCGCACTGGGGTTTTTCACCTCCTTGAGCCCTTGCTCCAGCATGGCGAAAACCCCCAGTTCATTGACTGCCCCGAAGCGGTTTTTCTGCCCGCGCAGGGTACGAAAGCGTGAGTCCGCTCCGCCCTCCAGCAGCAGCGAGGCGTCAATCATGTGCTCCAGCACCTTGGGGCCGGCCAGGCTACCATCCTTGGTGACATGCCCTACCAGCAGAAGCACGGTGTTGCTGTGTTTGGCGAAGCGTGTCAATGCCGCCGCTGACTCGCGCACCTGCGCCACGCCGCCAGGGGCCGAGCTGATATCTTCCAGGTGCATGGTCTGGATAGAATCGATAATCAGAATTTCAGGGGTTTCCCGCTCGGCAACCGCCAGAATCGTTTCGATGCTGGTTTCAGCAAGCATTTTTAGCCCCTGGGTAGGCAACTGCAGCCGGTGAGCGCGCATCGCAACCTGCGACAGGGATTCCTCCCCGGTGACATACAGTACGCGCCGCTGCTGGGCCAGCTTACAGGCCGTCTGCAACAGCAGTGTGGACTTACCTGCCCCTGGATGGCCCCCTAAAAGCACCGCCGAACCCGGCACCAGCCCGCCCCCTAATACACGGTCAAACTCGTTGAACGTCGAGCTCAGGCGTGGCACCTCACTTAAATCGACACTGCCAAGGTCAACCACCTCTCGGGATAAGGCACCTGCATATCCTCCGCGAGCCGGACTGCCGGACGTGGCACTGGCAGCGCCGGGGCGAGCCGGAGCAAGACGCACTTCGCTGAGGGTATTCCATTCCTGGCAGCTGCTGCATTGCCCCTGCCACTTACGATACTCAGCTCCGCACTCCGTGCAGACAAAGGCGCTTTTGGCTTTAGCCACTGGCGTGCTCCCGGGATTCCATCGTATTAATCAGGTGGCCCGTTTTGCGGGCTGAAACATATAAAAGGCGGCCGAGGCCGCCTTTTTCTTTTTCTTTCAATGCGTTAACAACGCCTGCCTGATACCGGCTTATTGGCGCTGAAGACGCAGGCGTTCGCTGTTTTCAAAGCGACGGCGCTCAGGATCGATCAGTTCAAGCGTCTGCGGGTCAATGCGCAGGAAGTAATATGTCTGACCTTCACCATCCGGCGTCAGCTCGTAAACCGTCGCATCCGGGTTGGAAGGCGTGCCCGTCAGCACTTCCCAGTTACCTGCATAATTTTCAGCAGGTGGGTTCTGCGGGTGATTGCGGTAGGTCGCACTGAGTGTGAAAGTGCGCGCTTCCGGCGCCTGCATTTCTTCACCTTTCAGCAGAACGTCCAGATCAATACCATCGCAGTTGCGGCACGGCAAGCTGCCCATATAATTGACTTCAGTGGGTTCATAGCCCCCAGTGCTCTGATCCATCGGCCCTTGTGACGCACAGCCGGCAAGCAAGGCCAGCATGGCCGTACCGACGAATAAATTTTTAAGCGGCATGATTCTCTCCTTGGGTTTCCATGCTTGGTTTAACGTGTGAATGCGTGCGCTCAAAGCAAGCGCAATGCGAGTCAACTCTATTCAGCGCATAAGACAGCATAACCGCTACAAGGTGCAACGCCCACCCCAAACCATAACAATGCTTGCGCTTTAAGTAACGTCAAGCGACCATGAAGACTATCGATTTTTTTGCCAGCCAGGAAATCCCAATGAGCCAATTGTGGAGCCCTGCCGTTCAATCGCTGACGCCTTACGTACCGGGTGAACAACCGGCTGAGCGGCTTATCAAGCTAAACACCAATGAAAACCCTTACCCACCCGCGCCCGGTGTTGGCAAGGTGTTGAGAGAGTTCTCGACGGATCATTTGCGCCTCTATCCGGACCCGGCATCAATGGCGTTGCGTACGTCACTGGCGCGCGTATATGGCGTTGATGTGCATCAGGTGTTCGTGGGAAACGGTTCGGATGAAGTACTGGCGTTCGCTTTTCAGGCGTTTTTCTGCCACGGCGCGCCCCTGGATGTCCCCTCGATCACTTACAGTTTCTACCCTGTCTACGCCAACCTTTATGGCATC
The DNA here is from genome assembly GCF_052983955.1 of Halomonas sp. LS-001. NCBI lineage: Bacteria > Pseudomonadati > Pseudomonadota > Gammaproteobacteria > Oceanospirillales > Halomonadaceae > Halomonas > Halomonas sp. LS-001. The sequence goes on along the minus strand of NZ_CM129816.1, from coordinate 326,116 downwards.
GAATTGCGCCAGCACCCGCTGACGCCAGAGTGGGAAGTCGACCTTGATGCCTTGAGCCAGCCACAACCGCGCAGCGGCGTGATTTTCGCCAATCCTAACGCACCCACCGGCCATGCCCATTCGCTTGAGGCATTGGAGACGTTGCTCAGTAAAGTGACGGACCGCGTGGTGCTCGTCGATGAAGCGTATGTGGATTTTGGTGCCGAAAGTGCGGTGACGCTGATTGAGCGTTACCCTAACCTGCTGGTGACCGGTACTTTTTCCAAGTCACGCAGCCTGGCGGGGCTTCGTCTGGGCTACGCCATGGGGTCGCCTGAGCTGATCGACGGCTTGCAGCGCGTCAAGGATTCCTTCAATTCTTACCCGGTCGACAGCCTGGCCAGCGCCGTGGGCATTGCCGCACTGGAAGATGACGAGCATTTTGAGGCGTGTCGCGAGCACGTCATCACTACCCGCGAGCGCACCCGCCAGCGTCTTGAAACAATGGGGTTTGAGGTTCTCCCCTCTAACGCCAACTTTGTGCTTGCTCAACACCCGGATCACGATGGCGCGCAGCTGTTTGCGGGGCTGCGTGAACGCGGCATTCTAGTGCGTCATTTCAATAAAGCGGGGCTAAGCAACTTTCTGCGCATTACCATCGGTACTGACGATGAAATGGACTCACTGATCGAGGCGCTGGAGGCGCTGGTGTAAGCCGTTGTCGGCATTACACCCCCGGCCACATCAGGCTTTATACGAAAAGTCAGCGAGCGCAGGCAGTTTTCTTACAACGTCTGGCTGGCCGCCAGGTCGCCCCTGTCGGCCAGCTGTTCGTGTATCAGTTCAGCCAGACGCCGCGCCGGTTCTGAGGGACGATGCGGCGCCCGATGTAGCGCCAGCTCGATCGATGGCAGTGGCGGCAAACCACTGCTTTCATCCAGCGGCTTCAGGCTGGGTGTCAGCATGCTGCGCGTTACCACAACAATCGCCAACCCCGCCATGGCGATAGGCGCCAGCCCTGTCATCGACTGACTGGTATAAGCAACCCGCCAACGCCGGCCCGCGCTTTGCAAAGCCTGTTCCGCCACTTCCCGAAAAACATCTGCCCCACGGGTATAAAGCGCCAGCGGCAAGGGGTCACTCAACAGCGGTTGGTAGCTCAAACCGACCGCCCAGAGCAGCGGTTCGCGGCGAATTACTTCTCCGCCTGGCGAGTTGCGCTGGCGAGTGACTAGCGCCAAATCCAGATCCCCCTCTCGCACCCGCTCGACCAGATCGGAACTCACACCACAGATCACTTCCAGCCCGACCCCGGGATAAAGCTGGTTAAAATAGGAAAACACCGACGGCAGCAGCGACGCATAATCTTCCGGAATCCCCAGCTTCAGCTCGCCACTTACCTGGCGTGCCTGCATGTCCTGCCAGGTTTCATCATTTAGGGCCAATAGCCGCCTTGCATGAGTAAGTAAGCGCTCACCTTCAGCGGTAAAACGTACCTGTCGTCCTTCGCGCTCGTGCAGGCGCATCTCCAGCTGCGCTTCCAACCGCTTCAACTGCATGCTGATAGTCGACTGGCTGAAGGCCAATCGCCGGGACGCTGCTGTAATACTGCCAGTGTCGGCAATCGCAACAAGGGTCCGCAGCAGGGTGAGATCAAAGGTTCTGGCTCGCATACATCACAATTCTTGATGGTTTATATCAATAATGATCGTTTTTGTGATGAATGACTAGCCATTATGCTCAGCGCATTGCTTCAGAGCCTTCATTCACCCAAGGAGAGACACATGCAACTCACGCGCAGTATTGGGCTATATCCCATCAGCATTTCGGCCGCCATTCTGGCGATCGCACTATGGGCAACGGCACCGCTGCTGGCCGAACAGGCGCGTAGTGCCTCTCCACTCAGCCTGACCACGCTGACCTTGCTGGCCGGTGCGCTGGCGACACTGCCTCTCGGCAGTAAGACGCCTCGCCAGAACACCGGCCTGGGCTGGCGAATCAGTGTATGGCTGGGCGTGCCGTTGTTGATTCTTGGGGCGGTCAGCAGTTACTTCATCGGCATGCGCCAGGCGCCCGCGTCAGAAGCCGCCTTGATCACTTACACCTGGCCGGTGCTGTTCGTGCTGTTAAGCCAATGGGCGGCGCTGGGAAAAATCAGGCTGAAAAGCCTCAGCGGCGCCTTGATTGCTTTCGCAGGGGCGGCACTGCTGATGCTACCGGAGCAGGGTGTTGCCTTTGATAACGCTTCACTGAATGGCTACGGCTTTGCGCTAATGGCCGCTCTCTGCTGGGCGCTTTATTCATGGGTGGGTCAGGCGTCACCGGTCGTTCTGACCCCACATCTGCCGCGCTTACTGTTTATTGCCAGCCTGTTAAGCGCCATTGCCACCTGGGTGCTGGAAGGACGCCTGACATTACCCAGCGATAACGCGCTGTGGGCAGGTATTGCGCTAGGACTGGGCCCTTTCGGCATTGCCATGGTGGCGTGGGATAAGGCATTGCGCGGCGGGCCAAGCAGCACCATTGGCAGCCTGGCTTACGGCGTCCCGATTCTCGCCGCTGGCTTGCTGGTACTCACCGGCGCAACGCCGTTGGAATGGAATCTACCCATCGCCGGGCTTCTGGTGGTTAGCGGCTGTCTGCAGGCCAGCCGTTAAACAGCTGCCACAGGAAGGCATCTCGGCGACAGGCCTCACACGTTTTGCAGGTTTCATGACAAGTACGTCCAGGCATAAATATCTTCCTGGTGGTAACAGTGAAACCCTTCGCGTTCATACAGCTGCCTGGCGGGTGTATTAGTGGCATCCACCGTTAACATCACCCGTTCTGCGCCGGTTTTTTCTGCATAGCGCAAGGCCGCTTGCAGAATATCGCGCCCCAGCCCTTGCCCTCGCATGCTGGGCACCAGCCCCATCAGCATGACCTCTATACCCTTATGTGCCGAGCGAGGGGCCATCAACAATGCTCCCACCGGCGCATCAGGCTGGCTGGCGTGATGAAGACTGAACCAATGCCGATCGCCTTCGGGTGACTGGCGATAAAAGCCTTCCAGCAACCCCTTCGAGCCCAGCGCCTGACAGACCAGCGGGCTATCCAGCGACTCCACCTGAACCTGTTTGATCAGTGACAGCGCGGCGAGCTCGCCCAGTTCACACCAGGGTCGCAGGGTCAGTTCAGTGGGCTTGGCCGGAGGAGTCTGAACCGACATCGTCAGGTAGTGCAGAGGGGAAATAAGCTGCATGCCAGCCGTTTTCAAAGGCAGTGCCTGAGCCTGTTGCTCTGGCGTCACCAGGGTATGGCATAAGCGTATCGCGTGCGCATCCACCCAGGCACGGGCGGCCTGCAACAGGGCTTGCGTTATTGCATCATCACCCTGCGGCTGCCATAGCTGCGCCATACTCCCCGGAAACGGCTGTACCCAGACGGCCCTCATGGAAGAAGGGTCTGCGTGGCACAGCAACCCGCTCCAATCCGGCGAAGGCTGCTGAGTAAATGCCTGAACCGCAGACGCCAGCGCCTGTCGGCCTGCCCTATTTTGAGCCGCCGCTAAGGACAACAGTGCCTCTTGGCGATGTTGTGCCGGGCATTCCAGCAGCTGATCCTGCCACTCCTCACGATTGTTCACCCACCCTCCCGTTGTGATTTTTCTTGCGATACCTTGAATCCTGCCGTCTGTGCCTGCATATCCTAGCTAAATTCCCCTTTATCAGAGTGCTGACATGTCAATCATTGATCCACGTACCGGTGAGACGTTAACCGCGCCTATCACACCAGACGATACCGATAACACCTCGTCTTCGACGGCGGCGCAAGGCGTTCGTCGTGAAGACGTTATCATTGATGTGGATGCCAGCAATATCCAGCAGGTGCTGGAAGCCTCCATGCAGGTACCGGTGCTGCTTGATTGCTGGGCAACCTGGTGCCAACCCTGTAAGAACCTGATGCCAATTCTCGAAAAACTGGCGTTGGAATACGGTGGCGCTTTTATCCTCGCCAAACTGGATATCGAAGCCAATCCGGAAATCGCAGGCCAGCTCGGCGTGCGCTCCGTGCCGGATGTCAAACTCGTCAGCCAAGGCGGCCTGGTGGATAGCTTCCAGGGTGCGCTGCCGGAAAAAGACATCCGCGAATGGTTAGGGCGTTACTTCCAGGCCCCGGAAGATGCCCCCGCCACGCCTGAGGAACTGGCCGAAGAGGCACTGAAAGCAGGCGATGCGGCCACCGCTCGCGAACATTACCAGGCCCTGACGTCCGAGTACCCAGAGCATTATGCCTATCAGGTGGGGCTTGCCAAGGCGCTGGTTGCCGAAGGCCGTGGCGATGAGGCGCGCAGCGTACTGGACAACCTGCCGCCGGAAGAGCGTGACGCGGCGCCAGCGCGCGGCGTTCGCGCCAGTATCGAGTTCGCCGAACAAGCGTTATCCCATGAAGAGATTGCCGCGCTGGAAGGGCGTGACGATAGCGAAGCTCGCTTCCAGCGGGCGTTACGTCAGGTCGCTGATGGCGATTATGAGCAGGGGCTGGAAGGCTTGCTGGCCCTGATGAAAAGCGACCGCAGCTACAGCGACGATGCCGCACGTAAAACCCTGCTGCAGGTATTTGATGCGCTGGGTGCCGAGCATCCGTTGACGGTCACCTATCGACGCAAACTGTTCGCGCTGCTGTATTGATTCACGGCCTAGACAGTAACGATTAAAGCCGTCAGGATTCACAGCGTGGGGCTGGCAACCGGCCCCGCCTCAAGACAACGGCGCACAATCAGCAACCCACGCCGCAGAGTTTCCTGATCACGGGCAGCCCCCAGGCATAAGCGAATTGCCTGGGGAGCGTGTGCGTTGCCGACGCAGAAAGGCTCGGCACTGGTCACCAGTAAGCCTTGGGTCTTCAGCTGCTCGCTGAAAGCCACGGCCCGGAAGCCTTCAGGAAGCATCAGCCACAGGTTACTTCCGCCGTCTTTTGAACGCAGAGTAAACCCCGCCAATAATGTCCTCGCCAGCGCCTGTCGCGCCTTCAGTTCTTCGCTTTGCCAGGCAAGCAGTTCCCGCATGGCGTTCTGCGTGACCCAATGGCAAGCCACATCCACCAACAGCGGCGGCACCATCCAGTTCTGGGCACGCAGAGCCTGGGTTAAACGCTCGAGCAGAGACGGCGGCGCTCGCAGCACGCCAATGCGCAACCCTCCCGCCAAGACTTTGGCCGTACTGAACACGAATAGAGTGCGTTCAGGTGCCAAATGGTAGAGTGGCGTCAAGCGCTGTTCCGCCGACAGATACTGGACCGCGTCTTCCAATAGCCAGAAATCGTATTCCCGAGCGAGCGCAATAATGGCTTCGCGGCGTTCAAGACTCAACGTCACACCGGTCGGATTGTTTTGATCCGGTGTCAGATACACCAGACGTGGCGGCTGACGCTCACACTGGGCTTTTAGCGCTTCAATACTCATGCCTTCATCATCGAAGGGAATACCTACCAGTTTGAGATGTAATTGCCGCACGGCACTCATCAAGCCTGGATAGGTCAGCGCATCGGCTGCGACTAATTCCCCCGGCCGCAGTAATCCCTGCAAACTAAGCTGTACGCCGTGCTGCCCTCCCTGAGTGATCAGGAGGTCATCGGCCGACAACGGGAAACCCAGCGTTGCCATCCACTCACTGATGATCTGGCGCTGCGCGGAACTCCCTTGAGCTGACTGGTAGCTTACACAGCGTTCCAGCGCATCAGAGGATTGGCTGATCGCGGCCAAGGCCGATGCCAACCCCTGCTGACGCAATGGGTGAGGGGGCGGAAGACTGAGACTTAAATCAATTTGCCCCTCTTCACTTACGCTGGCGACATGCGGCATTTGAAATACCCTGGTGTCACGATGCCCCATCACATAGGTGCCGCTTCCTACGCGTGCCGTAACCCAGCCATGCCGCTCAGCTTCCGCGTAACCACGTGTCACCGTTCCAATGGTGACGCCCAATGCATCCGCCAGTCGTCGCTGCGGGGGAAGCTTTTCGTCGGGCTGCAGATGGCCTGCGTTAATGGCATCACCAATCGCTGCGGCAATCGCCCGATAGCGAGGCCCCGTATAGGCTGACAGTTCAGGAACCCAGATTGTCATGGTGACAATAAAACCTTTGACGTAAATTTTAACCCTATTATGCTGACAAAACGCCTGAATTGCAGCCTAAAATCACATAATTGTATGGGTACAAAAAAATGATCAGTCAATGGGTACTTCTTGGCCCCGCCGCGCTTTACATGATGTCGATGACACTGACACCCGGCCCTAATAATCTGATGCTGACCGCCTCGGGGGCTAACTTTGGCTTTCGGCGCACCCTACCGCACCTGCTCGGTATCGTGGGTGGCTGTTTTTTGCTGTTTGCCGGTATCGCCATGGGCCTGGGCGTTCTGTTCGAGAAGCATCCCAGCCTTCAACTGGCACTGCGCTGGGCAGGCAGCGCCTATCTGCTTTACTTGGCCTGGAAAATTGCCACCGCACCACCACCCGACCTGAACACTGACGTGACTCGCCGCCCGCTGACCTTCTGGCAGGCCGCGCTGTTTCAGTTTGCCAACCCCAAGGCATGGGTGATGGGGCTGGCGCTGATCGCAGGCTTTCTTCCTCCCGACGGAAATGCCTGGTTCAATGCGCTGCTGCTGGTCGGATTTGCCGAGCTGGTTGCCCTGCCCTGCTGTGCGTTATGGGCTGCCTTTGGCAGCGTCATCGGTCAGAAAATTCGTACTGACCGCGCCTGGCGACGTTTCAACATCACCATGGGCGCACTGACGGCAGCCTGTGTATGGATGATTCTGAGCTGATACTTCTGGGTTCAGCGGCTCTCTTTTACCGTCTTAACACTTGATCCATCCGCTTGAGCGCTTCTTCAAGCTGCGTCGCCGTGGTGCCAAAATTCAGCCGCACAAAGCCTGGTTGGCCAAAATCGGCGCCGTTGGAAAGCGCGACACCGGCTTTCTTGAGCAAGGTTTCGTGGGGGGCATCACCCAAACCTGCCTGACGCATATCCAGCCAGGCAAGATAGGTGGATTGCGGCGCATGAAACTGCACACCCGGCCAGTTCTCCACGTATTCGCTGATGGTCTGGCGGTGACCGCGCAGCACGTCCAGCAGCGCCTGGCGCCAGGGATCACCGTCCCGGTAGGCCGCCTCCGCCGCCGCCAGCCCCATCACATTGCCATCCGGCAGCAAACCTTTGATGGATTTGGCAAAACGCTCGCGCAGGGCGGGGTTAGGAGTCACCGCACAGGCAGCGGTTAATCCGGCCAGATTGAATGTCTTTGACGGTGCCCAAAGCGTGATGGTGCGATGCGCGAGTTCCGGGAAGGCGGCCGCCAATGGCTGGTGCAGGGCGCCTTCGTCAAGCAGTAAATCGCAGTGCAGCTCATCGGAAACCACATATAAATCATGGTGTTCCACCAACACCGCCAATCCTGCGAGTTCGTCGTGACGCCAGACTCGACCGGTCGGGTTATGCGGCTGACACCACAGCAGTAGACGCGTTTTTGGTGTAATAGCGGCTTCCAGCGCTATAAGGTCAAGCTGCCAATCATCACCCTCATCACTTGGCGGCGCCATGGCGGCTTGCTGTGCTACCCTGCCGGTACGCTCGGCCACCGCCAGAAAGGGGGGATAGATCGGTGTAATCGTCAACACGCCGTCACCGGGCTCCGTCAGAGCCAGACTCGCCAGATGCAACGCTGGCACGACGCCAGGCAGCCATTGCTGCCATTCCGGCTGAATCTGCCAGCCGTAATGGGTGGCACTCCAGGCACATAACGCGTCTTTCAGGCTATCCGGCACTAGCCCGTAGCCGTAGACACCATGGTCAACACGCTGTCTGAGCGCCTCCACCACAACGGGCGGGGCGGCAAAATCCATATCGGCCACCCAGAGCGGCAATACATCTTCGCCATAGCGGTGCCATTTTTGGGAACGCCAGCCACCGGCAGGGTGGCGTCGCTCGACGGGCGTGGCAAAATCGAACATCATCGTCTGTCCTTGTCGTTCAAAAACGCGTTTATTAAAGAGAGCCTTTATCAGCATGCCGCAAGATAATGACCAACAACAGAGTACATCGGCAAGTCACGCTCCCCAGCGCGATTTTTATGCGCTGGTACGCAGCGGAATGCCGGCGTTACTCCGCCAGTGGCTGTCACTCGGCCAGGCCGACCATGACCGCCTCGCCCTGATACTCGCGGAAACCGCACGCGTGGCAAAACTGGGCGCACCCGACAAAACCCCTGACGGCAACACGTTCGAAGCCTGGTGCCAGGCGTCGAGTGGCGAGAACATTCCCCTCTGGGCGCCACGTACTGCGGTATTCCTGCTCAACCAGATGCCCGCCAGGCCAACCCCTGACAGTGAAGCAGAGGCCTGTGCCTGGGCCTATTGCTGGTTGCGCAACCGTACGTTTGAAAGTGCCGACGATGCTTTCAAGGCCCTGCCTGCTCATCTGCAGGCCCCATTGGAAATACCGCTTCAGGCCGCCTGGCAGGATCAGCAAGGGCTGCGTCTGGTGTGAACAAGGGCTACGCCTGGCGTGAACAAAATAGCTATTAACGCTTGCGCCGCCGGGCTTTGGGTTTGAAACCAACAGGCTTACTGGCCAGCCATTCAACAAACGTATGAATGTCGGCATCGTGACGTAAAGCGTCAATGCTATTCAAACAGTCCGCCAGTTCGCGCTCACTGTAAAGTCGGTGAATATGCTTGTGGCATGGCCGACACAGCCAAGCGATGGCCGTCAAGCGCTCTTCCCGGGAATAACGTTTGCGGTAACGGGGCTTGTTGTGCAGCGCACGCGGTATCAAGTGATGTTTGGTTAATGCTTCCGTTCGCCCACATAGCTCACAACCTTCCGGGGCTGGCGGCGGCGCAAAAGGAAGAGAAGAAGGCATATGACGTGTCCTCATCGACATGATGGCCAACAACACCTGGCGGCAATATCATTTTAATGTACCAAGGATAAACGATGGCAGACGTTCCTCTGATCTGGCAACTTGGCAAACTGTTGATATCGATCGGGTTAGTTCTCGGGCTTGGCATGGTGGCGGTACGTGCCAGCCCTCGCGTGGCGGGATTATTGGCAGGGTATCCGCTAGGTACCGCTCTGGCACTGTTTTTTATCGGCCTGGAGATCTCGCCCGCTTTTGCCACACAGAGTGCTGTTCATACCCTGGCAGGGTTCACCGCTACGCTGGCCCTGGGCGGTGGCTATCTCGTCTGTGGTCGTCAGGATGGCATAAAAGGCGTTGCGATGGGCTGCCTGGGCGGTTTGAGTGCCTGGATTGTCGTCGGTTGGCTGCTATCGCATATTGCCTTCACGCGCGTGAGTGGAACACTGGTCACCTTAGTGGCCATTGGTGTGTTTACCTGGTTATATCGTCGTGTTCCAGAAACTCGCGTTAACGCCAGCGACACGCTGTCATGGTCAGCTCTGGGCATTCGTGCTGGGCTTGCAACCTTGATGATTTTTGTGATTACGGCCATGGCTCACTGGGTGCCCGCTGCCTGGGCTGGCACACTGGCCGCCTTTCCGGTCACCATGCTGCCTTTTCTGATGATTCTGCATGGCAGTTATGGCGCCGCACCGGCAGCGACAGTGATCAAGCACTATCCAATGGGGCTTGGTGCGTTACTCAGCTATACCCTATGTGTATCTCTGACCTATACCGCCTGGGGTCTGGTCGCTGGCACCTTGGCGGGGTTTACTGTCGCTACTTTGTGGCTATTGGGCTGGATGCGCTGGCAACAGTGGTGGCAGGCACGACGTTCTGCGACTTGACCAAGCGTTTGCTTGGGTGAATGATTAATCAGGCTTAACAGAACGTTTGCCATTATGAACCCACCACAGGACACCATCATGTTTACACGAACGATTGAACCGGCTTTTTACGATACCGACGCCCTGGGACACATCAACAATACCCGTTTACCGGCCTGGTTCGAGCTCGCGCGCAACGATATTTTCAAACTTTTCACGCCGGACCTGTCTCCCCAGAAGTGGCGTTTGATCATGGCCCGTATGGAAGTTGATTATCGCGCTGAACTCTTCTATGGCCACGATATCGAAATTCGTACTTATCTGACCCGTCTGGGCAATAGCTCCTTTACCGTCACCCAGGAAGCACGCCAACTTGGGAAACTCGCTAACCTAGGTCATACAGTATTGCTACAATATGACCATCAGGCCAAAAAAGCCGTCCCGATCGAAGGCCAACTCCGTCAGGCACTGGAAGCTCACCTTCAGGATGCGCCGGAATAAGCATTTCTATCATCGGACGCCAACCGAGAGCCGCCTTATGGCAATCCGCTACAATCTGTGGATAGATCCCGATAACAAGGCACAGCATAACGCTGTTGAAGCTGACCTTGAGCACTATTTTATTGAGCGCTTTGCGGATTATCCTCATATCCGCTTGTCCGGCGCGGACCCGTACGATTACGATGCGCCGTTCAACCGTTTATACGAAGCCCTGATCGCTCGCGGCGCGGAATACTGCGAGCGTACCTGGTGTTATGTCCCTACTCCGGAGCAACTGAACCGGTGCTTTTTCCGAGCCGTAGGCAAATCCAACAAATTTGTTCAGGACGATCGCTGACCGTCCATTCAGGAGCATAAAAACACTGCCATGATCATTCGCACCGATCATGCTCCCAGTGAGCATGAACTTGAGATTATTGCCCAACAGCTTGGCCGCGCCCCACGCGGAATTGAGGCGGTTGCAGCCACGGATGGCAAAGGTACGCCACTTGTTTTACGCATGGCGCCCATTGTCGACGGCAAACCTTTTCCTACCCTGTATTGGCTCTGCTCAGAACGCCTTAAAGTCGCTATATCACATCTTGAGGCAGCGGGGGCCATCAAACTGCTAGAGCAGGATCTTCAGGCGGATGCTGACTTCCTGGCAGCCTATCATCAGAGTCATCGCGACTATGTCGCTGAGCGCTGGCAACATATGACAGAGGATCAAAAAGCCGATGTGGCGCAACGTGGCTACGAGTCGGTGCTAACGGAACGCGGCGTCGGTGGCATTACCAACTGGGATCAGGTGCGCTGCCTGCACACACAATATGCCCACCACCTGGGTCGCTATAATGTGATTGGCCAATGGATGGATACCACGCACCAGATTGATCGTTGCCTTGACTAGCGACGGTGAGAGAAGGAAAAGACATGTCACGAATCTGTGTTTATCTCGGTTCAAGAGCAGGCAGCAGCCCTGTCTTTCAGGAGGCCGCTACACAGCTAGGTAACCAGCTCGCTGAACGCGGGCATACGTTGGTTTACGGAGGAGCCAGAATTGGCTTGATGGGAGAATTGGCCAATGCCACGCTGAATGCCGGTGGCAAAGCCATCGGCGTAATGCCGGATCATCTGGTGGAGCGGGAACAGGCACACTACGGTTTGACGGAGCTGATTCGTGTTCGTGATATGCACGAACGCAAGGCAACCATGGCTTCCCAGGCTGACGGTTTTATCGCCTTGCCCGGCGGCATCGGGACGCTTGAGGAGCTGTTCGAGATATGGACCTGGGGTTACCTTGGTCTGCACGACAAGCCTATCGGCTTACTCAATATCAATGACTTCTATACGCCGCTACTGAGTTTTCTCGACAATACCGTTGATCAGGGTTTTCTGGGGACGACAACACGCGAGATGCTGCTTGACGCTGAAACACCGCTCACCCTGCTGGAAGCCATCGAAGCGCAGCTTTAAACCGGCAGGAGCACTATGAAGCGCGCCCTTGAACAAGGGCGCGAGTACGCTCATACGTCAATTGCAATAACCGCGCATCGTCACCGGCACGATGGCGTTGAATGCCTTGATTCGCAATGATCGCTTCCTTGGTGTCACTCCATAAGGCGAGCTGTTCTTCACTAAGCAGAATGCGCAGGGCCTCCAGCCGGAAGCCCGGTATGATGCCCGCGTGATGAAACAATAGTGACAGCCAAGTGTTATCGTAACCCCAGCTGTCACTGTAAGCTTTACCCAGCGCGCTCAACTCATCATTGATCCATAGCGCCACCTGGCGCACCGGGTACCCTTCACGCTGCAACCGCTGACGTGAAATCCCATGCAGTAATTCCGCTTTGGGATCCCAATGCGTCCATTCCTCCAGAGGCTGAATAAGGAATGCGCAGCTGCTTCCGTCGGTGCGGGCAATCCCCACCTCGATCGGGTAGCTACCGCGCCCGAACCCGGACGCTTCTATATCCAATAATGTCGGTAGCGTCTCGGACACGGACTTCCCCATCTACACACAACAACAGTGACATAACGCCAACAATCCGGCGGAGGTTTACGGTCAACTAGCCATGCTAATGACCAGGATATCTGTCAGGATACCTGATGGTTTGCACACTGATCCGCCAGGTTTTGCCAGAATGCCGATTGTTCAGCATCCACAGCTAACCCTAGCTGACCCTGACGGTATGCATGAGCAAGACGCTCTGCCGCCAGAAAGTGCCCCGCTTCTGCCGCTCTGGCGTACCAGGTCACTGCATACTCATCACGGCGCGGATACTGCGCACAGCCGTGTTCATAAATTTGTGCGACCTGATATTGCGCTTTAATATCACCGGCATGGGCGGCCTCCACCACGTAACGAGCGCCACGTGCTTTATCCTGCGGCGACGAGCTACGGTGAAACAGCATATGTCCATAAACAGATAACGCATCCGGGTGCCCCGCTTCGGCACAACGCTTCATCAAGCGCAGCGTCAGACGCTGGGTGCGCGGCGAATGTGGCAGTAACCAGCGAGTATGAAACAGCCGGTCAGCAACTCGGTATTCAAGCCGAGTAAACAAAGATGATGCCTGTGGCATGGCAGACCACCTTGCCTGTTGAGTTAACCTCGGAAAGGATGCCAATCAATCGACCAACGGGCAACCTGACCACGCGAAAAACCAGCCAATGCCGGTGTGCCAGCAAATGGGCTGGCAAGCATACGCCTGCCAGCGCAAGGACTCAACCCCAGGAATTTGCTGCCTTGCCAGCGCCTCGTTAACATGCCAATAGAAAGTGTCGGAAACTATCTGAAACGCCAGCAGAATAAGCGTAATGCCACGCGACTGAGCAAGGCAAGTTTCCTTTTCCACGTAATGATTTTGGCCCCATATTTGTTCCACTGTTCGTTAGGAGAAAACAATGCAGACACGCCCCCTTGGTAAAACCGGCATGGAGGTTAGCCGTTTATGCTTAGGTACAATGACCTTCGGTGAACAGAACACGGAAGCTGAAGCTCACGAACAACTGGATCGCGCTGTCGCTTTCGGTATTAACTTCATTGATACTGCTGAAATGTACCCAGTACCTCCCCAGGCAAACACTCAAGGGCTGACTGAGCGTTACATCGGCAGTTGGCTTAAACAGCGCAGCACCCGCGATGATGTCATTATTGCCAGTAAAGTGACCGGACCAGGGCTTGATCATATTCGCGGCGGCCCACGTCTGACACGCAAGCATATCCATCAGGCCATTGATGCTAGCCTGGAACGTCTGAATACCGACTATATCGATCTTTATCAACTTCACTGGCCTGAACGCAAAACCAATTTCTTCGGTAAGCTGGGCTACACCCATCACGAAGACGAAAACGCTACCCCGCTGGAAGAAACCTTGAGCGCGCTTAAAGAGCTGGTAGACGCCGGCAAGATACGCGCTATTGGTCTCTCCAACGACACGCCGTGGGGCGTCATGAAGTCTCTCGAGCTGGCTGACCGACTCGATCTCCCAAGAGTTGCCTCTGTGCAAAACCCCTATAACCTGCTCAACCGTACCTTTGAAGTCGGGCTGGCGGAAATCGCACACCGTGAAGACGTTGGGCTGCTGGCTTATTCACCGCTTGGGTTTGGCGTACTGTCGGGTAAATACTTACATGGTGCTCGACCACCGAAGGGGCGCCTGACACTCTTCGAGCGTTTCAGCCGCTATACGTCATCAGAAGCTGAAACTGCTACCCAGGCCTATGTCGAACTTGCCCAGCAACATGGGTTAGACCCAGCGCAGATGGCACTGGCATTCGTCAATACACGAAGCTTTCTGACCAGCAATATAATCGGCGCAACCACAATGGAGCAACTGGAAAGTAACCTGGCAAGTGAAAGCTTGAAACTTGATGATGAGGTGTTGGACGCCATCGACCGTATTCACCATCAAATGCCCAATCCCTGCCCCTGATAGACCAGACTATCAACCTGATAGCCTCGGCTTGACGTCGGGGCTTGATATACTCGCATGGACTGTCCAACCGATAACTCCCCCTCGGACTCCATCCCAGACACAGGAACACGTCATGCTCAGTGTAATATCACCGGCCAAAACCCTCGATTTTGAAACACCAGCAACCACAGACCAGGTAACTCAGCCCAGTTTTCTAGAGCACAGCCAGGCACTGATTGATATTCTTCGCGATTACTCTCCTCAACAACTTAGCGAGCTCATGGGCATCAGCGACAAACTTGCTGGCTTGAATGCAGCGCGCTTTTCCCAGTGGCAACCTCCCTTTGATCTGGAGAATGCCAAGCCAGCAGCGCAGGCGTTTCAGGGAGATGTCTACACAGGGCTTGAGGCTAATACGTTCAACGAGCAGGAAAATGCGTTTGCTCAACAACACCTGCGAATACTGTCAGGTCTTTATGGTTTGCTAAAACCCTTGGATCTGATTCAGCCCTACCGTCTGGAAATGGGCACCAAGCTGCCAAACCCGGCAGGCAAGGATCTTTACACCTATTGGAAACCCACGCTAACCGCTGCGTTAAACAACGCCATCGCGGAAAGCGGCTCTCAGGTGCTGGTGAATCTTGCGTCCAATGAGTATTTCAAGGCTATTGATGCTAAATCGCTGGATGCTCAAATCATTACACCCGTTTTCAAGGATGAGAAAAACGGCAAGATCAAAATTATCAGCTTTTATGCAAAAAAAGCACGTGGCCTGATGAGCGCCTGGATCATTCGCGAAAAACTGAATACACCGGATGAATTAAAGGCGTTTGATGTGGCAGGCTACCGGTTTGACGCGGCCTCTTCGGAGGGGAATACGTTCGTTTTCATCCGTCGTGAGGCCGATCGTCCCAGCTAATCGACAGTCTTATAAGGGGGCACGTCGCAACATATTAATTGAATGGTACAGGGCGTGCTGAACGTGGTTTTAAAAACTGCTGATGTGCCTGCCTGAACTCAGCGGTATCGCAACGATACAGCCACTCATAGGCCACCATATCAGCCGTGACGGCTTCTGCACCGTTAGCACAAGCCCGCTGCCTGGCCAGTTTAGCTTCTTTGCGACGACGACTGGCCGTTGCTTCCGTCAACCAGAACACTTCATAGCCTGCGTCCAGCAGCCCTAACGCCGTCTGCATGACACAGATGTGAGCTTCGGTACCGCAAAGCACAATCTGCGTTTTGCCTGATTCGGCTAAAGCCTGATGGAAATCAGCCTCTTCCATCACGCTGAAATGCACTTTTTGCCAGACCTGATACTCGCCAAGACGTTCCAGTAAAGAGGGGGCGCTGCCACCCAGTTTTTCGGGATTCTGCTCGGTCAACCACACAGGTATTTTCAGAAGGTTAGCCAATCCTCCCAGCCAACTGGCTTCTTCAACCGCCTGAAAGCCTCCCTTGATGACCGGTAACAGACCTGCCTGAAAGTCGACCATCAACAACAGACTTTTTTCTCGTTGTATGCGCATGCACTCACCTTAGGTGGTCATATTAAGTCAATGATCAGCATAAGCGGTGATGATTTTTGACTCCACCCCAAAAACAAAAAACCCAGCCGGATGGCTGGGTTTTTTGCGGTATAAGTGCCTGACGATGACCTACTCTCGCATGGGGAGACCCCACACTACCATCGGCGCTAAGCGGTTTCACTGCTGAGTTCGGCAAGGGATCAGGTGGTTCCCGCTCGCTATGGTCGTCAGGCGTAACTGGTCTATATCAAGCTGATGCGCAGGCTATTGATGACCTGCGCTGTACGTGTTCTTAAATTGTCCGCGCTTTTACTTATGCACTGTGATCGTCTCTTGCGTATCCGGCTTTGCTCTTTCGAGCATCGTTATCACTGCGACCAGACCCCTTGGGTGTTATAGGGTCAAGCCTCACGGGCTATTAGTACACGTTAGCTCAACGCCTTGCAGCGCTTCCACACCGTGCCTATCAACCAGCTGGTCTCGCTGGGCCCTTCAGGAGGCTCTAGGCCTCAGGGATGTCTCATCTTGAAGGGGGCTTCCCGCTTAGATGCTTTCAGCGGTTATCCCGTCCGCACTTAGCTACCCGGCAATGCCACTGGCGTGACAACCGGAACACCAGAGGTGCGTCCACTCCGGTCCTCTCGTACTAGGAGCAGCCCTTCTCAAACATCCAACGCCCACGGCAGATAGGGACCGAACTGTCTCACGACGTTCTAAACCCAGCTCGCGTACCACTTTAAATGGCGAACAGCCATACCCTTGGGACCGACTTCAGCCCCAGGATGTGATGAGCCGACATCGAGGTGCCAAACACCGCCGTCGATGTGAACTCTTGGGCGGTATCAGCCTGTTATCCCCGGAGTACCTTTTATCCGTTGAGCGATGGCCCTTCCATACAGAACCACCGGATCACTAGAACCTGCTTTCGCACCTGCTCGACGTGTCTGTCTCGCAGTCAAGCACCCTTATGCTCTTGCACTCATTGCACGATGTCCGACCGTGCTGAGGGTACCTTCGTGCTCCTCCGTTACTCTTTGGGAGGAGACCGCCCCAGTCAAACTACCCACCACACACTGTCCTCGATCCGGATAACGGACCTGAGTGAGAACGCCAATGATGCCAGGCTGGTATTTCAAGGTTGGCTCCGCCCGAACTGGCGTCCGGGTTTCCAAGCCTCCCAGCTATCCTACACAGGCAACATCAGCGTCCAGTGTGAAGCTATAGTAAAGGTTCACGGGGTCTTTCCGTCTAGCCGCGGGTACACCGCATCTTCACGGCGATTTCAATTTCACTGAGTCTCGGGTGGAGACAGCGTGGCCATCATTACGCCATTCGTGCAGGTCGGAACTTACCCGACAAGGAATTTCGCTACCTTAGGACCGTTATAGTTACGGCCGCCGTTTACCGGGGCTTCGATCAAGAGCTTCTCCGAAGATAACACCATCACTTAACCTTCCGGCACCGGGCAGGCGTCACACCCTATACGTCCGCTTGCGCGTTAGCAGAGTGCTGTGTTTTTACTAAACAGTTGCAGCCACCTGGTATCTTCGACCGGTTCGGGCTAGGAGAGCAAGTCTCTTCACCCTACGCCGGCGTGCCTTCTCCCGAAGTTACGGCACCATTTTGCCTAGTTCCTTCACCCGAGTTCTCTCAAGCGCCTTGGGATTCTCTCCCTGACCACCTGTGTCGGTTTGGGGTACGGTCGCACATGATCTGAAGCTTAGAGGCTTTTCCTGGAAGCGTGGCATCAATGACTTCCTGACCGTGGTCAGTTCGTTTCGTGTCTCGGCCTTGAAGTCTCCCGGATTTACCTGGGACACAAGCCTACTCACTTTCACCAGGACAACCAACGCCTGGCTCACCTAGCCTTCTCCGTCCCCCCATCGCAATCATGTCCGGTACGGGAATATTGACCCGTTTCCCATCGACTACGCCTTTCGGCCTCGCCTTAGGGGCCGACTCACTCTGCTCCGATTAGCGTCGAACAGAAACCCTTGGTCTTCCGGCGAGGGCGTTTTTCACGCCCTTTATCGTTACTCATGTCAGCATTCGCACTCGTGATACCTCCAGCAGACTTCTCAATCCACCTTCATTGGCTTACACGACGCTCCTCTACCGCTCATCCAGAGGATGAACCCGTAGCTTCGGTACCTGATTTAGCCCCGTTACATCTTCCGCGCAGGCCGACTCGACTAGTGAGCTATTACGCTTTCTTTAAAGGATGGCTGCTTCTAAGCCAACCTCCTAGCTGTCTGAGCCTTCCCACATCGTTTCCCACTTAATCAGGATTTCGGGACCTTAGCTGACGGTCTGGGTTGTTTCCCTTTTCACAACGGACGTTAGCACCCGCTGTGTGTCTCCCACGCGTCACTCACCGGTATTCGGAGTTTGCCTCGGGTTGGTAAGTCGGGATGACCCCCTAGCCGAAACAGTGCTCTACCCCCGGTGGTGCTACATGAGGCGCTACCTAAATAGCTTTCGAGGAGAACCAGCTATCTCCGAGCTTGATTAGCCTTTCACTCCGATCCACAAGTCATCCAAATCTTTTTCAACAGATCCTGGTTCGGGCCTCCAATTGATGTTACTCAATCTTCACCCTGCTCATGGATAGATCGCTCGGTTTCGGGTCTATACCCTGCGACTGGTGCGCCCAGTTAAGACTCGCTTTCGCTACGGCTCCCCTATACGGTTAACCTCGCCACAGAATATAAGTCGCTGACCCATTATACAAAAGGTACGCCGTCACGGAACAAGTCCGCTCCGACTGCTTGTACGCACACGGTTTCAGGGTCTATTTCACTCCCCTCTCCGGGGTTCTTTTCGCCTTTCCCTCACGGTACTGGTTCACTATCGGTCAGCCAGGAGTATTTAGCCTTGGAGGATGGTCCCCCCGTCTTCAGTCAAGGTTTCTCGTGCCCCGACCTACTCGATTTCACATGATCAGATTTTCGACTACGGGGCTATCACCCGCTATGGCCGCGCTTCCCAGCGCATTCGCCTAATCAGTCACATGCTTAAGGGCTGGTCCCCGTTCGCTCGCCGCTACTAGGGGAATCTCGGTTGATTTCTTTTCCTCAGGGTACTTAGATGTTTCAGTTCCCCTGGTTCGCCTCCTGTCACCTATGGATTCAGTGCAGGATACTCATCTTGTGATGAGTGGGTTTCCCCATTCAGAAATGCCCGGGTCACAGGTTGTTTGCCACCTCGCCGAGCCTTATCGCAGGCTTCCACGTCTTTCATCGCCTCTGGCTGCCTAGGCATCCACCGTGTGCGCTTCATTGCTTGACCCTATAACCCGAAGGAGTCTGGGGTTCGCAATGACAACGATTGCCGGATACGCTTGAGACGTATCACATAACAATTTATTACGTACATGGTTCTTTCACGTTCGTGATCTACAACAGCGTCATAAAGACGGTGATGGATCGCGTTCTTAAAAGAACCTTATCAGCTTGATATATTGTTAAAGAGCGACTGTTCGATGAACAGTGATAAGACAACACATCTTGGATGCTTCGGCTTATCAATGGTCACAAAACAACAAACGGTGATTAATGCTACAAAAGATGGTGGAGCCAAGCGGGATCGAACCGCTGACCTCCTGCGTGCAAGGCAGGCGCTCTCCCAGCTGAGCTATGGCCCCATTTTACAGACTTACCGACGTAAATGGTGGGTCTGGGCAGACTTGAACTGCCGACCTCACCCTTCTCTTTATTCAACGTCAGAGGGTGCGCTCTAACCAACTGAGCTATCTGGCCATCAAGGCAAATGGTGGGTCTGGGCAGACTTGAACTGCCGACCTCACCCTTATCAGGGGTGCGCTCTAACCAACTGAGCTACAGACCCATTTGCATGGTAGCGCCTAGCCAATCGATCTAAAGACCCACTCACTGATGTCAATATCAGAGAAAGTAGTGCTTTTCCGTTTGCTCTATTACTTGATCAGGTAATTCATTGTGAGCGCTTACCGCGAGGAGGATGCATCGTTTAAGGAGGTGATCCAGCCGCAGGTTCCCCTACGGCTACCTTGTTACGACTTCACCCCAGTCATGAACCACACCGTGGTGATCGCCCTCTTGCGTTAGGCTAACCACTTCTGGTGCAGTCCACTCCCATGGTGTGACGGGCGGTGTGTACAAGGCCCGGGAACGTATTCACCGTGACATTCTGATTCACGATTACTAGCGATTCCGACTTCACGGAGTCGAGTTGCAGACTCCGATCCGGACTGAGACCGGCTTTAAGGGATTCGCTCACTCTCGCGAGTTGGCAACCCTTTGTACCGGCCATTGTAGCACGTGTGTAGCCCTACTCGTAAGGGCCATGATGACTTGACGTCGTCCCCACCTTCCTCCGGTTTGTCACCGGCAGTCTCCTTAGAGTTCCCACCTTTACGTGCTGGCAAATAAGGACAAGGGTTGCGCTCGTTACGGGACTTAACCCAACATTTCACAACACGAGCTGACGACAGCCATGCAGCACCTGTCTTACAGTTCCCGAAGGCACACCAGAATCTCTTCCGGCTTCTGTAGATGTCAAGAGTAGGTAAGGTTCTTCGCGTTGCATCGAATTAAACCACATGCTCCACCGCTTGTGCGGGCCCCCGTCAATTCATTTGAGTTTTAACCTTGCGGCCGTACTCCCCAGGCGGTCGACTTATCGCGTTAACTTCGCCACAAAGTGCGCTAGGCACCCAACGGCTGGTCGACATCGTTTACGGCGTGGACTACCAGGGTATCTAATCCTGTTTGCTACCCACGCTTTCGCACCTCAGTGTCAGTGTCAGTCCAGAAGGCCGCCTTCGCCACTGGTATTCCTCCCGATCTCTACGCATTTCACCGCTACACCGGGAATTCTACCTTCCTCTCCTGCACTCTAGCTTGACAGTTCCGGATGCCGTTCCCAGGTTGAGCCCGGGGCTTTCACAACCGGCTTATCAAGCCACCTACGCGCGCTTTACGCCCAGTAATTCCGATTAACGCTTGCACCCTCCGTATTACCGCGGCTGCTGGCACGGAGTTAGCCGGTGCTTCTTCTGCGAGTGATGTCTTTCCTGCCGGGTATTAACCGACAGGCGTTCTTCCTCGCTGAAAGTGCTTTACAACCCGAGGGCCTTCTTCACACACGCGGCATGGCTGGATCAGGGTTGCCCCCATTGTCCAATATTCCCCACTGCTGCCTCCCGTAGGAGTTCGGGCCGTGTCTCAGTCCCGATGTGGCTGATCATCCTCTCAGACCAGCTACGGATCGTCGCCTTGGTGAGCCATTACCTCACCAACCAGCTAATCCGGCATAGGCTCATCCGATAGCGGGAGCCAAAGCCCCCTTTCTCCCGTAGGACGTATGCGGTATTAGCCTGAGTTTCCCCAGGTTATCCCCCACTACCGGGTAGATTCCTATGCATTACTCACCCGTCCGCCGCTCGTCAGCATCTAGCAAGCTAGATCTGTTACCGCTCGACTTGCATGTGTTAGGCCTGCCGCCAGCGTTCAATCTGAGCCATGATCAAACTCTTCAGTTTAAAATCATTGTGATTCTTACTTGTCACTCTAAAGCAACAAAAGCGAATCAAACTTGGCTCAAGGTTCAAACGAATTCATTTCAATTTACATTGTCATGACCGCTTGCCTTGATATTTGGTGATTTATCACCCTCATCGGCAAGCGCCCACATGAATTACCTGATCAAATTTTTAAAGAGCATCCGCGAGGTGGTTATTAAACCGTGCCATTCGATGACCTGAATGACTTGCCTCAGCGAGGAAGACATATTCTACGCATTCCTGTGTGTTTGTCAATGACTGATTTCGATTTCAGCGGGAGAAGAAAACGCAATGACTATTCGCCAACTTCTTGACAAACCGAAGGTTTTCACCTTCAACTTTCTTTTTAACACCGCGGACAACGCTGTGCGTCCCCTGCAGCGGATGCGTACTTTACGGTTTCGCCGCAGAGGATGCAAGGGGTTTTGTAAAAAAAGCTCAGCTTCCTGGCTTCACCTTGCGCATGACCGCCAAAACAGGACCAGAACCTACATAGACACCAAACAACAAAAGGAGCATGACCGACGGCTCAACTGAAATCATTACAAAACCCAACACCACTGCCAGGAGAACAACGAAAGGCACTGGCTTTTTAAAATCCAGGTCTTTAAAGCTGTAATAACGGATATTACTCACCATGAGAACACCTGCCGCCGCCACCACAAACAACATCAGTAACTTGAAGCCTAATGCGTCCGCATCAAAACTATGGAAGGTCCACACACTAGCAGCCACAAAGGCAGCAGCGGACGGGCTTGGCAAGCCGATAAACCACTTCTTATCTACACTACCAATCTGCACATTAAAGCGCGCCAGGCGCAGTGCGGCACAAGCCACATAAAGAAATGCCACGACCCAGCCTGTTTTGCCGATATCTTGTAAGATCCAGGTAAAGGCTACTAATGCAGGCGCCATACCGAACGAGATCATGTCAGCAAGGCTATCGTACTCTGCACCAAACTCGCTTTGCGTATTGGTCATACGGGCAACGCGACCATCAAGGCCATCGAGCACCATGGCGATAAAAATCGCCACCGCTGCTGAGGTAAATTCACCGTTGATACCCGCCACCACCGCGAAAAACCCAGAGAACAACGCAGACGTGGTAAACAGATTGGGCAGTAAGTAAATGCCTTTACGACGAACTTTCTTCCCGTCCTCAACTGCTTCTTCAACTACTTCTGTTTCGCGCAAAAAAACGGCAGCAAGATCTTCATTGCTAACCCCTTGATTGCCAACGTTGTCATGGCTTGCATTTTCGTGACTAGCGCTATCTTGTTCCGCGCCACCACCTTCCGGCTTCAGGCCGTCTGGAGACCCTGAATGGGGGGGCTGTTTACGCTCTTGATCGCGAGCATCCTGAGTCATAAATATTATCCGTTTGAAGTGAAGTCACAAGAACAGTGATCTCTTTTTATTCTACACGGTGAGGCCAACTCATCCAGCAAACAACACCAAACGCCTCGGGGCGCGACAATGCGCGCCCCGAGGCTATAACTATTGCACTAGCAAGCTAACCGCTTAGTTTTTGGACTTATCAACCAGTTGGTTTGCGGCAATCCAGGGCATCATTCCGCGCAGCTTGGCACCGACCAGCTCAATATCGTGCTCAGCATTCAGACGACGGCGCGCCGTCATGGACGGGTAGTTGCTATTACCTTCATTGATGAACATTTTTGCGTATTCACCCGTTTGAATACGCTTCAGCGCATTACGCATGGCAGCGCGGGACTGCTCATTGATCACCTCAGTACCAGTCACATACTCACCATATTCCGCATTATTGGAAATGGAGTAGTTCATGTTGGCAATGCCGCCTTCGTACATCAGGTCAACAATCAGCTTAAGCTCGTGCAGACACTCGAAGTAAGCCATCTCCGGCGCGTAGCCCGCTTCCGTCAGGGTTTCGAAGCCCGCCTTCACCAGTTCAACGGCGCCACCACACAGAACTGCCTGCTCACCGAACAGGTCTGTTTCTGTTTCATCTCTGAAAGTTGTTTCGATGATACCGCTACGCCCGCCGCCAACACCTGCCGCATAAGAGAGTGCCAGCTCTTTAGCGTTGCCAGAAGCATCTTGGTGGATCGCAATCAAATCAGGAATACCACCACCTTTGACAAACTCAGAGCGCACGGTATGACCCGGCGCTTTGGGCGCGATCATGATGACGTCAAGGTCCTTACGTGGCTCAATCTGGTTATAGTGAATGTTAAAACCATGAGCAAAGGCCAGAGTAGCGCCTTCTTTTAAATTTGGCTCTACTTCCTGTTCGTAGATGGCTTTCTGATTCTCATCCGGCGCCAAGATCATGACAACGTCAGCAGTTTTACACGCCTCAGGCACGCTTGCGACTTTCAAGCCGGCTGCTTCTGCTTTTGCTGCAGACGAAGAGCCCTTGCGCAGCGCAACAGTCACATCGACGCCTGACTCTTTCAGGTTATTGGCGTGAGCGTGGCCTTGTGAGCCATAACCAACAATGGTGACTTTCTTGGCTTGAATGAGGGACAAGTCGCAGTCTTTATCGTAATAAACGTGCATGGCGGAGCTCCAGAAATAAAGTTGATCAATCATGTAGAGAGTTAGTGTCAGCGTTGACAGCCACCCGTGCCATCTTGTGTAGCACTGGGATAAGCATTGAGGGCAACTCTACGCCACCGCCACCGTTGCGTAAAACGCTATATTTGCAACATACTATTTCAAATTATGAAAGACTATCGCAGACACAGAGATTTTATGGATTTTCGCCTGTTAAAGCATGTCGTGACACTCGCCGAGACGCTCCACTTTGGTCGTGCCAGCGAGCTTTGTCATATCAGCCCGTCGACTCTCAGCCGCTCTATCCAGCAGGTTGAGGCCGAACTGGGCACGCAGCTTTTTGAACGAGACAACCGCCACGTCACCCTCACTGCTCAAGGTCTGGCATTTCAACATTACGCAAAAGAAACCCTGGAAGAATGGGCGGCGCAAAAAAGAATTCTCGCCACAACGACGGAACAACTGCAGGGCGAAATCAGTATTTACTGCTCAGTCACAGCGAGTTACAGCTTTCTTTATGAACTGCTGAGCGATGTTCGCACGCGACACCCTGGCATTGAACTAAAACTGCACACCGGCGATCCCGCCAATGCTATGACAAGAGTGCTGGATGGCATTGATGATATGGCAATCACACCACGCCCTCGCATTCCTCCCAACGCACTGGCATTCAAGTCACTGACTCGATCTCCGCTGCTGTTTATTGCCCCTAAAGAGGCCCATGAGTGGCAACCCAGCCAACCAGAAAGCTCAACCGCCAAACAATGGCAGCACGTACCGATGATCCTTTCTGAAGCGGGGCTTTCACGGGAATATACCAATACCTGGTTTAAAGCCATGGGTATTGCACCACGTATTTATGCACAGGTCGCTGGGCACGAAGCCATTGTCAGTATGGTAGGACTGGGGTTCGGGGTAGGAGTAGTGCCAAAAATAGTGCTGGATAACAGCCCGCTGGCCGAGCGTGTTCAGGTACTCAACGTCAAGCCTGAATTACCCCACTACGATGTTGGGCTCTGCACACTTAACCGACGCTTGAACAATCCCATTATTGATGCGTTATGGGCAACCGTTACAGGACATCATCTATGATGCCACTGATGCCGACTTACAAAACGCAATATCGGCATTCAGTCGCAAAAAGCGCTACCAGTGATTAACTTAACGCTTGCTCAAGCAGATTAACGTTTGTTAATACCGTGCTTGGGAATAACGCTATTATCGGGGCGTGAGGCTTTTGAACCCTTGGGACGCACATACAGAACCAGTGCGTGGTCCACGAGTTCATAACCGTGCTCCTCAGCAATTTCCTGCTGCCGACGCTCAATGATTTCATCAACAAATTCAATGATCTCACCACTATCAAGACACACCATATGGTCATGATGATCTTCCTGGGTCAGCTCAAATACGGCGTGACCACCATCAAAATTATGGCGGATCACCAGCCCTGCTGATTCAAACTGCGTAAGCACGCGGTAAACAGTTGCCAGACCAACATCTTCGCCCGCATCAATCAGTGTCTTGTACACTTCTTCAGCGCTCAAATGATGCTGACCCGTAGCATTTTCAAGGATTTGCAGAATCTTTACGCGCGGCAAGGTGACTTTCAACCCCGCTTTACGCAGTTCATGGTTTTGATCGGCCATGGTTGCTCTTCGCAGTTACAGGTTAGGTCGGTTATCATCGACCAAAACCACGATAGTGAAGATCAGGATCAAATGCAAAAATTAACTCGAATTATCGCAATCTCCGCCGCACTCACCGTCATGGGTGGCTGTGTTTATAAACGAGATATTCCACAAGGCAATCTGGTCGACCAGGCCATGGTGGACCAGCTGCAGCCAGGGATGTCACAACAACAGGTTGTCTCAGTGATGGGCCGCCCATTGTTGGAAGCCCCCTTCGATGCCAGCGAGTGGGACTATGTGTTCCAGCTCGATAAAGCTTACGGAGACGTTGAGACACGTCGTGTCACTCTGACCTTCAGCCCACAGGGTCGACTGGCCAACATCGACACTGAAGGCGAGCTGAGCCGTTCACTGCCTTTTGATGGCGACACGGAGCTCGGGCCCGCCAATGAAGGTCCAGAGGCCTTCCAGGCACAGCCTCTGGACCTTCGCGTAGGCACGCCAGACTAAAATAAACTGGTTGCTGAGAGCTTTCAGGCTCGTAAAAAAACCGAGCCTGAAAACCTGCAAGCTGTTAGCGCTTGTCAACGAAAAAGAGCGGCAATTACTGTTGCTGCTGTTTTTGTGCGCGCGCCAAGCGGGCGGCTTTAGGATCAATTTTCAGCGGGCGATATACCTCTACCCGCTCGCCATCACACAAAATATGCTGTGAAGGTGCCTTTAAAGCTTTGCCAAATATTCCCAGCGTCGCTTGATCAAACACGTCCGCCGTAACTTCTGGAAACAGACCAGGCAAATCTGCCTTTAACACCGCGTCAGCAGCCGTTGTTCCCTGCGGGACTTCAAGCGCCACAATGCGTTGTTTTAATGGCAAGGCAAACGCTACTTCGACGTACAGCAGATCCGTCACATCATCGGCCATATAATTGATCGGCACGCTTGGTAAAGGAATCCACCAGTTGCCCCGCAATTTGCTGGAACAACTTACCAAACGCCATACCTAGCAAGCGGTTAGCAAATTCGAACTCCATTTCCAGGCTGACTTTGCAGGCGCCCTCTCCCATCGGTATAAACAACCATCGCCCTTTAAGGTGCTTGAAAGGACCTTTCACCAGAGACATTTCAATGCGCTCAGGCGCAAAGAGGTCATTTCGCGTTGTAATGGTTTGCTCAATGCCTGCACGACCCAACGTCATTTCACCGATCAGGTGTTCCTCGTCATGCTCGACCAATCGCGCATGACGACACCCAGGCAAAAACTCGGGGTAACGTTCAAAATCATTGACTAAATCAAACATTTTCTGAGGTGTGTGCCGCACTAAAGCGGAACGATTCACGGTTGGCATTGACCTCTCCGCTGACTTCACAGTGCCCAAGGCGTATCATAGGTAATAATCGTAATACATAAATGGTATCACGCCTCTCTGCCAAGCGAAGAGGCAACTGACAGATCAATGATGAGGTTTCATGGCCACAAAGAAAGGGAAAACGCAGAAAGGCCCCGGCAGTAGCGTCATCGCCCAAAACAAAAAGGCTCGTTTTGAATATCATATCGAGGAAACCTTCGAGGCTGGATTGGCGTTGTCGGGATGGGAAGTCAAAAGCATGCGCGCTGGCAAGGCACAGCTGACGGACACCTATATTCTTGTGCGCAACGGAGAAGCCTGGTTGCTGGGCAGCCACATTACGCCGCTCAACACAACCAGCACCCACGAACTTGCTGACCCGACGCGAACACGTAAACTACTGTTACATCGCAAAGAAATTGCCAAAATCTTTTCCAGAACGCAGGACAAAGGGCACACCTGTGTACCCTTGAAACTGTATTGGAAACGTAATCTGGTGAAGTGCGAACTCGCGCTTGTTACCGGCAAAAAACTGCATGATAAGCGCGCTACCGAAAAAGACCGCGACTGGAATCGTCAGAAAGGACGTATCATGCGCGAACACAACAAAGCATAGCTAGACAAAAACACAGCTGGTCAGCGCTGATTTTATGCGCTACGATATGGGGTCAAGTAAGGGGGCGACATGGTCTCGACGCTGATGACAAACCCTGCGGTGCATGCCGAGAGCGTGGTGTATCTCGTAAATCCAACATCACGAATAATAGTCGCAAACGACGAAAACTACGCTCAGGGCGCGCTGGCAGCTTAAACACTGCTAGCTTCTTGTCCGGCTCCAAGGTGATGTGCCTATTCATCGCTGAGGAGATACGAGCTAAAAATGATAGGACCGCGGTTGGTGGTGTCTTCTCATCAATCGTTAAACTTTAGAAGGCTCGCGTAGCTGGATCCTGATCGTCGGAGCCAGTCGCGTTAAAGCAAAAGACGAAATCTAAGCATGTAGAGCCAATGGGCGAGTGTCGGCGGACGCGGGTTCAATTCCCGCCGCCTCCACCACCTTATTAAGCAAATCAAGCACCTGCGGGTGCTTTTTTTGTTGACGTTTTCAATATGTCAGCCAAAGAGCACTGTCAACGATACTTTTAACCCTGTTTTATCAATAGTGAATGACCGTCGCAGCGTCGGCCTTTATCTGACAGATTCGCTGCCGCGATGACATCCCCTCGCTTTCGAATATATTACGCCCAGTAACGACGCTATCCTACGGCGATGCCTGCTGGGCGTTTGCGGAGAACGAATGAGCTTTTCTGATCTTGGTTTGCACGACGATTTACTACGCGCGGTGACCGCGCAGGGCTACACACAGCCCACTCCTATTCAACAAAAGGCGATTCCTGTTGTTCTGGAAGGCCGTGACATGCTGGCCAGCGCACAGACCGGTACCGGAAAAACCGCAGGTTTTACGCTGCCGATGCTACAGCGGCTATCCGCTGGCAAGCCTCCCGGAAAACGCCAGGTCCGGGCATTGGTGCTGACACCAACCCGTGAACTCGCCGCCCAGGTAGGCGAAAGCGTTACTTTGTACGGCCAGCACCTTTCCCTGCGTTCGCATATTATTTTTGGTGGCGTTGGTCAACAGCCGCAGGTCAATGCGCTTAAAGCGGGACTTGACGTACTGGTGGCCACGCCCGGCAGGCTGCTCGATTTACATCAGCAGGGCCACGTTGATCTGTCTGCTGTCGAAATTCTGGTGCTTGATGAAGCTGACCGCATGCTGGACATGGGATTTATCCATGACATCAAACGGCTACTGCGTCTTATACCCAAACAGCGCCAGAACCTGCTGTTTTCTGCCACTTTCTCCAATGAGATTCAGGCACTGGCTCAGCAGCTACTCAATAACCCAGCTCTCATTGAAGTCGCACCGCGCAACACCACGGCCGAGAAGATCAAGCAAACGATTTACCGCGTTGACCGCGATCAGAAACGTCAGCTGCTCGCTCATCTGATTCAGCAGTACGGCTGGTTTCAGGTGCTTGTTTTTACACGCACCAAGCATGGCGCCAACCGTTTGGCAGAGCAGCTTTCCAAACAGGATATCCCGGCAATGGCCATCCATGGCAATAAAAGCCAGGGAGCCAGAACGCGCGCATTGGGCGCGTTTAAAAGTGGCGATTTACAGGTATTGGTGGCAACCGATATTGCCGCTCGCGGGCTGGATATTAACGAACTGCCCCATGTGGTTAATTATGACTTGCCCAATGTGGCCGAAGACTACGTGCACCGTATTGGCCGGACAGGGCGCGCCGGTAGCGATGGAGAAGCGGTGTCTCTGGTGTGTGTCGATGAGCACGGTTTGTTAAGCGGGATAGAACGCTTGATCAAGCAGGATCTACCCAAGCGCATTGAACCCGGCTTTGAGCCTGACCCTAACGCCAGGCCTGAGCCCATCGAAAACGGTCGCCGTGGTCAGCGTCAGCAGCCTCGCGCTAAACGCAAACCAGAGGGGCAGCCCGCGAAAACTGGCGGGGAACGCCGTCGCCGCCGCTAACCCCGGCAGCAAAAACAGCTTTCGGCGGGTTAACGTGCCCGCCGGAACGTCAGGTTATAGCGATAAATCCCCGTCAAAGGGTGGTGATTGGCTTTAAGGGTCAAGACGCCATGGTAGCGCAATCGAGCGGGGCCACCCCACACCACCACATCGCCATGCTCCAGAGGCACTCGCTGCGGTGGATGGCTGCGCTGCATGCCACCGAATTGAAACGTCGCTGGCGTGCCCAGCGACACGGAAACAATTGGCTGGTCAAAATCCGTTTCGTTCCTGTCCTGATGCAGTCCCATCTTGGCACCCGTTGAATAGCGGTTCACCAGGCAAGCGTCGGGGTCAAAGCCTGCATACCCAGCCTTTGCAGCCGCCTGAACGGCCAGAGTGCGCATGACATCAGGCATGGCAGGCCAGCGCATGGTATCAAGCGGGTCCTGCTGTTGATAACGATAGCCACGCGCATCCGTCACCCACCCCCATTCGCCGCAGCACGTCATGGCAACCGACATGGTATGCCCTCCCGGCGTCTTCATCTGCCGAAACGGTGCCTGGTTCGCCACCTGCTCAATACCTTGCATCAGCGCTTCATCGCAAGCACTGGCCCAGCGGCGTAACACAACCGCTCCCTCGCAGAGGGGCTCAACCCAGGGCGTCGGTGGCGATTGTTCAAAGAGATCCATGGTCATGAGAATGTCACCATTAGGTTTGCATCGCCGCCCTGACGGCCAAAGCCTGTTCGAACTCCTTGCGATAGGCAGCATCATGCATTGCCGGGTCTTCCGGGAAACGGCCAAGCGCCACCGCCTTTTCGAAGAAGCCCGGTCGCGGCAAGTCACCACGTCGGCTGACCACCAGGGCAGCTATCAAAGGACGGCTTGCCTCGACATCTTCGTGCATCATGGTTTCCAGCGCGCCGGCGACCTGCTGTATGGTACCCGGCGGTCTCAGTTGCATGGCATTTGCCGCCTCCCGGTAGGTGGTTGGCACAGCACTTTCAGGCAGCGCGAGTAACCATGCCCGAAGGCGTTTCTCCAGAGATGTTTCATCGTTCATCTGGCCGCTCCTTTGGTTTGTCAGCCCGTCAAGCGCCCTGCTGGAGGCGCTCAGGCACATAGTAACGCGGATACTGACCACTATCTTTTTTAGCGTCGTACATTTCTACTTTCGTTTAATCCTGCGATCATTTACCGCTATTACCGACCTCTTTATTGAGCGGGTGCAAAATGTGCCTGGGGAGAAAATATGCAGGAGACGTCACCTGGGCTTGCACGCAACCCACGGATAACAGAGTTCGTATTAGCACTGGGTGGATTTGGCATCGGCACCAGCGAATTCGTCATTATGGGACTCATGAACCGTGTCGCGGAAGATCTTGCCGTGACAGTGCCACAAGTGGGTTATGCGATCAGCAGTTATGCGCTTGGCGTGGTGGTCGGCGCACCGCTGATTTCAGCCTTTGCCGCGCGGGTACCCAAGCGGGCATTACTGATTGTTCTTATGCTGGTATTTGCCGTGGGTAATATTGCCAGCGCCATGGCGCCGGGGTTCTGGTCGTTTGTAGGACTGCGCTTTATTGCTGGACTGCCTCATGGCGCCTACTTTGGTATCGCTGCGCTGGTGGCTGCTGGCGCGGTACCCGTTGATCAGCGGGCGCGGGCCATTTCCAGGGTGATGATGGGCTTAACGCTGGCAATCTTGATTGGGGCGCCGCTAGGTACCTGGACGGGCAACCTGTTTGGCTGGCAAATCGCGTTTGCGGCGGTGGGAGGCATTGCCCTGCTGACAGCATTACTGATTCGTCTGCATGTCCCCGTGCAGCCATTTGATACGCAAGCAAGCCCACTGCGCGAGCTTTCGGCATTGGTAAAGCAGCGCGTACTGGTCACCGTGGCGATTGCCTGTATCGGCTGCGGCGGCATGTTTTCCATATTCAGTTACGTCATGCCTACGCTCACCCAGCAGGCGGGCATGAGCGAAGCGCTGGGGCCGTTAGTGCTGGTGATTTTTGGCCTGGGCTCTATTGCGGGCAACTTAATCGGTGGCCGTGCGGCGGACAAGAACCTGATGCGTGCGATTCCGGCCATCCTGGTTTGGTGTGCGGTCATTCAGGGACTTTTCTATTTTGCGGCCAATAACGTTTGGACGGGGCTGTTATTTGTCGGCCTGGTCGGCACCAGCATGGCACTGGCACCTGCGTTGCAGACACGCTTCATGGATGTAGCAGAAGATGCGCAAACCATGGCGGCGTCACTTAACCATGCGGCCTTTAACGGAGCCAATGCGCTGGGAGCCTGGTTAGCTGGGCTGGTGATTAGTGCTGGCTTCAGCTGGTCGAGCACCGGTTTGGTCGGTACGGGGTTAGCGCTCTGCGGATTAGTGATCTTTTTCTGGGGACGCTGGCTGGAGAAACGGGGCGCGAATGACGCCGAACGCTATCTGCATCAGCGCATCAATTAACGACAAAGTCTGAAGCTGCGCATGCCCATATGGAAGTGATCGGCATGGGCAGCGTTGTAATCAGGCCCTAGCACATTCCCAAACGTATCACAGGCCCCGTCTCTGGCTGCCCTTAAAAACGCGCCAGCCTTGGCGTCATCATCCCAGTGATCGAGCAGCGTAATACGCTGGCCATTTTCCAATTGAAATCCCACCACATCAAAGGCTTCGGCGGTGGCGTGCTCGCTGCGTCTGCCGGCTTCACGGCCATACACGTTGCGACAGGCAAAACTGCCGACGTGATCCACCTGGGCGACCTTGCTGCCCATGATTTCCTGAGCGGCGGGCTGAAGCGCGTGGCGCTCGAACATGACCCAAGCCAGTGCCATAGGGCAGGTGGCCACAAAGCTTTGGTTAAAACGCACGCTGCTGGATTGCATGCGCACAATATTGGTGAGCGGACAGCTTGCGGTTGGTGAGTAGTCAGCTAACGAGGTGTAGCGAAGTTCAGCATCCGGTACGGTGTCCAGCGCTGCCAGACATTCCTCCCGGTCGTCGCTTAGCCGCTTGAGCTTAAGCTGGGTGACAGGCGTCAGCGGATCGTCAATGTAAAGCGGTGCCCAAGGATTCCAATGGCGAGGAATCTCGATCCACTCTTTTTGAAGCGCAATGCCCATGCCCAGCGCGATGAGAAGCACAATAAAAAAGAGGCGGCGCATTCGGAACTCCTTACCGGGCGAATAAAGTGCTAGGCACGGCTGTCCATCCGGCTCGAGTTCCAGTCACCCGCCATAAACGCCATCAGATCATCGGCGAGTTTCAGGTCACCATCATGGGGATGGATACCGATCCGCAAAGGCCTATGCTGGCGTTTCGCCTGCCTGGCCTGAAAACGGTTCCATACACGCAGAAAATTAGCCCGTAGGCGGGTGTCGGCTTCGAACCCGACCAGTGGCAAAGCATCAAGCTGCCCGGAAGCGGTATCAAGTATGCCCCGCGTGACCTCAATCCGGCGGTAAGGCAAGGCTTGCCAGCGTGACCGTGGCAACGTTCCCAACGCCCATGCCGGTGGCACATAGCTGGTTGGCGCCGGCAGGCCTTGCTGCGTGAACCAGGCGGCGCTGCGGCACATCAGCGCCACAATGCCATCGGCATCCAACGCCAGATGCTCGGCGACATCCCGTGAAATCAAGGCGGAATGCAGGCGATGCCGGATACCTCGTACGTGTTTCGCTCGATGATGCCAGCCGTGAGCCGCCAGCTCGATCCCCTCGGCCGACCAAGCGGCCAGCTGGCGAATATCTTCAGCTGTCCAGTTTCGCCCAGGCACGACCAGCAGCGTAATGGCGCGATGGCCATTTTCCTGCAGTTGACCGATGAGCCAACGCACCCGATCGAGGGTCTCGGGCATGACATCATGAATGCTGATCAGTGCGTTCACTGGCGGCCTCCGTGGGCGTGACGACAGAGCACGCTCAACCATTGCTCCACGGTCTGCTGATTCAGCGTCAGCGCTGCCTCACGGGCCAGCACTGCCTGCTCCTGCCAACGCTCGGCAGGCCACTCGGCAAGCGTATCCAGCACGCTGGCAACGGTTTCGTCGTGGCGCAGCGGAATCAGCACATCGGCAAGCTGTGACCAGTCGTGAATACCGGCATTTTCGGAGACCAGCGCCGGTCGCCCGCGTGACAAGGCTTCCAGCGCAATGGAGCCAAAGGTTTCCATGTGTGAAGGCAGCACCAACAGGCTGGATTGATCGATTAACTGGCGCAGGTCGTTGCGACTCAACCAACCACGATAGTCCAGGTTGGCCAGTTCGCTCGCCGCCTGTTCGACGGTTTTGCGCAGCGGGCCATCGCCGCCCATGACGAAGTGGATCTCGGGATGGCAGCGAACCGCATCAATGAAGGCATCGATATTCTTTTCTGCGGCCAACCGTCCGGCATAACAGACCTGTTTCAGGCTGCCCGGCGGGGGCACCGGCGGCGTGTGCAGAAAACCGGGCTCCAACGGCGTTCCCATCACATCGACCTGTGGCGCACCCAGGGATTTCACCGACGCTGCAAGCTCGCTGTTATTAACCAGCACGGTAGCACTGCGGCGGCTGATAAAACGGTTAACGCCCTGAAGAAACCCGTTGATAACACGCTTTTTTACAGGCCCCCAGTACATGTCTGCGAGGCCTTCAAAATCCGTATGGTAAGCAGAAATAAAGCCACAGCCGTGGCGACGTGCCAGCCACAGACCCAGCATGCCAAAAGGCCCAGGCGTAACGCTCACGATGATATTTGGCCGCAGTGCCGCCAGCTGACGGTGAACCCGCCATAGATTCGGCACTACCAACCGCTGCGTTGCGTCGCCGGGCAACGGGGCGGAAAGAAAATCCCAGCGCCCACGCGGCTTTGGCTGGATGGTTTCTGCAGCCGCCACGTGCCGTTGCAGATGCGCCAGTAGATCGTGGTAATAAGCCCCTGTCCCGTTGCGCTCGGATAATGAATCGGAAAAAATGGCAACACGTAGCTGTCCAGCATTCAGGTGGGATGCATTGGTAGGGTTGGAAGTTTCGTTCACGTATTTATCCGCATCCGGTGTGGAAGATCCATCAG
Source organism: Halomonas sp. LS-001 (assembly GCF_052983955.1). Taxonomy (NCBI): domain Bacteria; kingdom Pseudomonadati; phylum Pseudomonadota; class Gammaproteobacteria; order Oceanospirillales; family Halomonadaceae; genus Halomonas; species Halomonas sp. LS-001. Next base: position 291,792 of record NZ_CM129816.1, on the reverse strand, counting down.
GCGATGGTAAGGAGGCTGCAGGCGTTGCTCAAGCTCAGAGATCGGCAGCGCCAGGCCATGGGCATTATGTTGATGCTGGCTGCGTGAACGCTTGGGTAAAGAGGCCAGATAGTCGGTTAATGCGTCGCTGACGGGAAGGTCCAGTTGACGAAGCGCCGCTGGAATAACGACACCCGGATCAGACCCCAAATCTTCCATATCCAGGACGACGGCCCGCGCGATGGGCCACTCAGCAAGTATCACCGCCATATGCGCCAGCGTTTCAGCAAACTGCTCGGCAAACAGCTGCTGAAAAGGTTCTTCCCGTACGGCAGTACCGAACAGGGTGTGGGCACTGTCAATCGAGCTGATCTGTGAACTCAACGCGGCCAGCGGTTCACGGGTGCAGATGATAAAACCAGCATCCGGAAACTGGTCGTGAAGACCAGCCAGCCAACTGCCAAATGCCGCGTTTTTGGATAGCAACCGCCGCTGCCCGCCATCGGCGTAAAGGTGGCGCTGCAGACACCCGTGATAGAAATCCAGCAGCCGTTGGCGGCGCTTTTCTGGCATTTTCCTGTCCAGGTGACCAAGCTGCTGCAGGCCTAATGCGCTGGGAAAAGCCAGCAACAGGATAAAACAGCCCGCCGCTGGCAGCAGCGCTAAATAGTCTTCCTCTGCCGCTTCCAGGCCGACTTCATGGATATCCTCCAGCCCGCCTGCCAGCCGCTGCGTCAGGGCATTCAGGCTGCGCTTCCCCACTCCGCCCAGCCGATGGTCAAGCCAGGCAACGCCACGGATGATCCGACGCTGGATAATAGAAGGCGCAAGCAATGCCTCCCAGGTAGTCAGGGTCGTATAGCGTTCGTTATCAATGGCAAGCGTACGATGCAGAAACGTGGTACCGCTTCTGGGGATGCCGGTGATGAACAGAGGACGTTCAATAACGACGTTACGGTATTTCGGAAAGAGAATGTCATCCAGCAGCAGACAAACCGCATGGATGCATTGGACCAACAAAAAGACCGGCATTCCCAGTAACAGCACAGCGGCTCGCTTAGGCGTCATGGGAGCCAGAGGATCTCGCCAGGTTAATAGCGAGCGCAGCCACCAGGCCACATGAAGGCCGAGCCCTTCCATGAGGGTGAGAAAATGCGTCATGGTTCCTGAAAGACCAGCTTATGGGAAAAAAAGTAATTAAAGCTCATTCCTACCATGCCACCCAACCAGACCCCCAGAAGCGGGAGCCAGAACGTCGCTTCGGGCTTGAAACCAATTTGCACCCCAAATGCGACCGTCAGGGCAAAAATGGCGTAGTTGAGCAGCCCCCCCACCGCAAAGACGGAATAAAAGCGCGCCAGATCGGCCATCAGGTTACGGAAACGCCGCTGATGCTGAAACGTGAAATGGCGATTCAGAAAATAACCGGCGGTCATGGCCAGAAAGTACGACACGACGCGAGACAGATACACGTTGGTCTCATAGCCTTCATGCAGCCCGTATAACGTGCCGATATCAATCAAGGCAATGCTACAGGCCACCATGGCAAAACGCACAAAGGTGGCCAGTTTACTATTTGACTGTAAAAAACGTATCGACTGTAAAAAGCGTGTGTTCATGAACCTATTTTAACTAGCTCGTCACCGGATACCAGCTGATATTTCTCACCGGTCAACCGCTCGGCCAGTGCCGCAATGTGCGCGGGGCCTACTTCGCAGCAGCCGCCGATTAGCGTGGCACCTTGCTCTATCCAGCCTAAAGCAATCTCAGCGTAAGCGTCAGGGCCAAGATCTTTTCGCGAGGTTAACTTATCCACGGTACCCCCCGGTTGCAGCGCTGCCGCCGAGGTAAAACCATTGGCGTAACCGCCGAACGGCACGCCCAGGCCCGTCAGCTCACGCATTGCCGTGGTGACCGCTTCAGGCACCGAGCAGTTCACCAGCACCGCTTGCGCGCCAGCCTCAACCACTGCTTGAGCCGCCCCCAGCAGGGGTTCTCCGGAGCGCAACCGGGTACCGTCACCGTCGTCGACAGAGAAGGCCACCCACACAGGTAGCTGGCTTTCCACCGCCGCCTGAGTGGCTGCCACTGCCTCACGGGTCAGCGACATGGTTTCACACAAAAACAGCTCAACACCGCCTTGCTGCGCTGCGACCAGGCGGCGGTAAGCACGCTGGCAGGTAGCGTCATCCGGCACGCTTTCAGAATGATAGCTGGCGACCAGCGGCGGTAAACAACCGGCAATGCTAACCTCGCGCCCGCTTTCTTCCCGCGCCTGATGAGCCGCCTCCAGGGCAGCGGCATGCAGCGTTTCAAACATGGCAGGGTCGCCGTCACGCGCCAGACGCTGCGGCGTTGCGCTGTAATTATTGAGCTTGATCACCCGAGCACCTGCTTCGATGTAATCACGGTGCGCCGCCACCACCAGATGAGGCTCATCAAGCATGACCTGCGCCGACCATAGCGGTGTCACAGGTCGGTGGCTGCGTTTTTTGAGTTCCTGGCCCATTCCACCATCGAGCAGCACTATATTTCTCACTTGCGTGTTTTCCTTTTCCGTGGACATTGTGTCGCTATCTTGTTGAGGCTTAACGGTGTAACGTTTTCCGCAGTCAATAACGTGGGGAGATAAACTGACCTACCTTTCGATTGCCGAGATTACAAGATTCCCTTTAGTGTCGCGATGACTTTTAAGAAGGATTCCCCCGTGCACTCTGATCCTCATTATTACCCGAGCGCCTCACGTCGAATGGTCACCTTTGGCCAACACGGCATGGTTGCCACCTCCCAGTCGCTGGCAGCGCAGGTCGGCACCGATATTCTCAAGTGCGGTGGCAACGCCATTGATGCGGCCATTGCGACCGCCGCTGCCCTGACAGTGGTTGAACCCACCTCCAATGGCATCGGAAGCGATGCGTTTGCGATTGTCTGGGTCAATGGCGAGCTTTATGGGCTCAACGCCAGTGGCCCGGCACCAGAAGCCATCTCCCGTGACGACGTGGAAGCACTGGGTCATCGCGAAATGCCCGCCCACGGGCTGATACCCGTCACGGTTCCCGGCGCCCCTGCCGCCTGGGCGGCGCTATCGCAACGCTTTGGTAAACTGGATTTTGCCGCCCTTCTCGCCCCTGCCATTCGCCTGGCGGAGCAGGGTTTTGCCGTATCGCCGGTGGTCAGCCAGCTTTGGCAACAGGCGGAAGAGCGCTACCGCCAGTACGATTCGCCTGAGTTTGCCCACTGGTTTACCCACTTTACGCCACAGGGCCATGCCCCACAGCCAGGGGAAACCTGGCGTTCAGCGGAGCTGGCACACACCCTGCAACGCATCGCCGAGACCCAGGCTGAAGCCTTCTATCGCGGTGAACTGGCCGATGACATTGATGCCTTTTCACGCCAGCACGGAGGTTTCCTGCGTAAGGAAGACCTCGCCGCCTTTACGCCGGAATGGGTCAATCCCATCAGCGTACGCTACCGGGATCACGATATCTGGGAAATTCCGCCCAATGGCAGCGGCATGATCGCCCTGCAGGCGCTGGGCATGCTGGAGGCTCTGGGCGAAGCCCCTCGTGACCCGTTAGATACGCTGCATCAACGTATCGAGGCCACCAAACTGGCCTACACGGATGGGCTGCATTACATCACAGAGCCTGGCGCCATGGCGGCGAGTGTGGAACAGATGCTCGCCCCTGACTATCTGCAACGCCGCGCCGACCTGATTGGCCAGCAGGCACTGACGCCACGCCACGGCAACCCTATCAAGGGCGGCACCGTGTATCTGGCGACGGCAGACGCTGAGGGCAATATGGTGTCGTTTATCCAGAGCAATTTCGACGGCTTCGGTTCCGGCATGGTCGTACCGGGAACAGGCATCAGCCTGCAGAATCGTGGCTGGTCATTTTCATTAAATCCGGACGACGCCAACGTGCTGGCCCCCGGCAAGCGCCCCTATCACACCATTATCCCCGGCTTCATCACCCGGAATAATCAAGCGGTAGGGCCTTTCGGCGTCATGGGTGGGTTCATGCAGCCGCAAGGGCATGTCCAGGTAGTGACCGCCATGCTGGACGACCAGCTCAACCCCCAAGCGGCGCTGGACAGCCCGCGCTGGAAATGGACACAGGGCAAGACCGTCGAGGTCGAACCGGGTTTCCCCGACCACCTGGCACAAGCGCTCTCCCGGCGTGGGCATCATATCGTCAAATGCAGCGATGGCCTGACCTTCGGGCGCGGCCAGATCATACTGCGCGCCCCAAACAGCGGCGTGTTGCAAGGCGGTACGGAACCCCGTGCCGATGGTGCGGTGTTGGCGGTGTGAAGCTAATGGCGCGACAAGCGAATAGAGTTATTTACCAAGCGAGCGTTTAATCGCACGGGATCCAACACCTAGGAACACCTGAGCCGGTGTTCGATAGCCGAGGCGCTTTCTAGGCCGGTCTTTTTAACTTGCTGACCACTCGTCGCACCTCAGCATCTGTGATTTGTTGGAAGTCCTTTCCCTTAGGAAAAATCTGTGTAACGCAGGAGCTCTCGGGAGCTTAGATTGCAGGCACCTTCGGCCTGGGAGTCACCCAGCGCTGATCACCATTCAGGGTTATACTGGGCTGACACGGATACGTCAGCAGGGAATCGCCATGCCAAGCCACCACCACGATACTGGCTATAAGGAACTCTTCAGCCACCCGGAGTTTGTGCAGCAATTGATGGAAGGCTTTGCCCCACCGAAGATTGCCGGGCTAATGGATTTCACTACCCTCGAGAAACAAAACGGCCACTACATCACACCCTTGTTCGAGGAAAAAATTGAAGACGTGGTGTGGTCAGTAGAGGTCACCTGGGAAGGCATCACGCAGCGGGCGTTTCTGTATATCTTACTGGAGTTTCAGTCGTCGGTTGACCGCACCATGCCCATTCGGCTGATGCACTACGTGGCCTGCTTCTACAGCGAACTGCTCAAGCAGAAAAAAGTCACCCCCAGCCAGGGCCTGCCGCCGGTTTTTCCGGTGGTGCTCTACAACGGCTTGCCACCCTGGACAGCCCCGCTGGACATCTACGACATGGTGCAGCCGGAACCGCCAAGCTTTCTGCAGGCCTACCAACCGCATCTGCGCTATTACCTCATCGACGAAGGGCGTTATACTAACGAAGAACTCGGGTTACGCCAGACACCGCTCAGTGGCGTGTTCGGCGTAGAAAACGCCGGCGAAAGTTGGGAAACGCTACAAGCAGCCGTGGATCGGGTGGTGGCGATTCTACAGGCCGACCCAGATAAACAGCGTATTGACAAGATCATTACGCGCTGGCTAAAACGGCACTTGGCCTGGTTGGGCTCAGAGGTGAACCTGGCACAGCTGGATAGCTTGATGGAGGACAAAGACATGTTGGCAGAGAATTTAGAGAACCTGGTCAAAAAAGAACGTTTGGAAGGTCGGCAGGAGGGGCGTTTGACTGAAGCACAAGACGTGCTGCGCACCCAGCTTGGCTTGAAATTTGGCGATGTGCCTGACTGGGTAGAAGCCCAGCTGATGCAAGCTGACCACGAGCAACTGCAACAGTGGATGCGTGACGTGCTGTTTGCCGACCACCTGGATAGCATGTTCACACGCTAACCTGCCCTTATAGGCGATGCTGATCTTACCCAGCAACAGTGGACACCTCAAGAATGTAATACGCTACGATGAGGTGAGCCATGGGCAGGTCGACGACATGAGGGTGTTAAAAAGTCGGTGTCACTTAGAACCGCGTACCGACAGCGCGGTGCTGGCAGTGTGAGGTTACAAAGATGCGGCCGACCTGGCCGCCTGATCGTAGAGGCCGGACATGGCACGCAGCAGTCCGGCAAGCCGATGCATTTCTTCGCGTTCAACGCCCATGGACGCCAGTGAATCCACCAGGCAGGTTTCACGGATTCTGGCGTATTCACTGCAGGCTTCCCGTCCGGTTTCCGTGGTTTGAAAGAATGTCTCCTTGCCCTGCTTGGTGCCGCTCACCAGTTTCAGCCGCGCCAGTTTCTTGAGGGCATAGGTCACGGTGTGGGTATCTTCCACATTGAGCACCAGACAGATATCTGCCTGACGTTTGGCTCGTTCCCGATGGTTAACACTGTGAAGCACCAGAATATCCAGCGCGTTTAACTCTGAGTAGCCTGTTGCGGTCATGCAGCGCACCATCCAGCGGTCGAAGGCATGACCTGCAATGATCAGGCCAAACTCGAACTCGGAGAGTTCCTGGCTACTGCGTGACAAATGCTCGGATGAGACAATCGGCCCATAAACGCTGCGTGCAGGCGAGGCGCTTTCGTGATCCATGGTGTGGCGTTCTCCGTGTTAAGGGGCAATCAGTTATTCATCACTTGCGGTAGCCAGGTAACAATACCGGGGAAAAGGCTGATCAGCACCACACCCAGCATCATCAGGAAAAAGAACGGCATGGCAGCCCAAGCGATGTACAGGATATTGCGCCCTGTCATCCCCTGCAGCACGAACAGATTAAACCCCACCGGCGGTGTAATCTGCGACATTTCTACCACAATGACCAGATAGATGCCGAACCATATCAAATCAATGTTAGCGGCTTCTACCATCGGCAGCATGATAGAGGTGGTCAGCACCACCACTGAGATGCCGTCCAGAAAGCAGCCCAGTACGATAAAGAACAGCGTCAATGCCGCCAGTAGCATCCAGGGTGATAAATCCATGCCTCCAATCCAGGCGGCAAGGTCGCTGGGCAGCCCCGTAAAGCCCATGGCAACGGTCAGAAATGAGGCCCCAGCCAGAATAAAGGCAATCATGGTCGACGTGCGCACAGCACCCAACAAGGCATCACGGAACACGCTGACGTCCATATTGCCCTGAACACGCGCCAGAATCAGCGACAGCACCACACCGACGGCGGCGGCCTCAGTAGGTGATGCAAGCCCTGTGTAGATAGAACCGATGACGCCAATAATCAGCGCCAGCATAGGCACCAAACGGCGTGCGCGGCGCAGCTTTTCGTTCAGTGGTAACCCGCTTTCCGCTGGTGGTATACGGTCAGGATAGCGCCAGGCCCAGATCATCAGGTATAGCGCAAACAGTGAAATCAGCATCAGGCCCGGCAAAATACCGGCCATAAACAGGCGCGCAATGGACTGGTCCGTCGCCACCCCGAATACAATCAGGATAATCGAAGGCGGAATGAGCAGCCCAAGCGTTGCTGAACCCGCCAGGGTGCCGATGACAAGACGCTCGTCATAGCCACGCCCAGTCAACTCGGGAATGGTCATTTTGCCCATGGTGGCACAGGTTGCTGCCGATGAACCTGAAACAGCCGCAAACAAGCCACAACCCACCACGTTGGTGTGCAGCAATCGACCGGGGATACGCTGCATCCAGGGAGCAAGGCCAGTGAACATGTCATCGGCGAGCCGCGAACGAAACAGGATTTCACCCATCCAGATAAACATCGGCAAGGCGGTAAGTTCCCAGCTGTAGCTCGACCCCCAGATATTGGAAGCCATCACGGCGCCTACCGGTACAGACGTAAAGTAGGTCAGCCCTATCCAGCCAAGACCCAGTAGCGAAAATGCCACCCAGACACCACTGCTCAACAACAGCAACAGCGCGCCAAAGAGTACGATCATCATTACTAACATGGTTATTCTCCCAGGCTTACTCTTGCCCGCTGTCGTCAATCGTAAAGTGGTGGGGGGAGCGGACAGCCATTATCAGCGTCTGAAAAAGGCTTTCGAGCAGTGCCAGGCAGAACAGCACAGCGCCTGCCAGCATGGCGGATTGGGGAATCCATAATGGAATGCGCAGCAAACCATAGGAAGTTTCGTTAAAGGCAATACTGTCTGCCAGCAGCCAGTAAAGATGCCAAGCAAGGTAAGTACATAACAGCAGCGCAACGCTCAGGCAAAAAACCTCAACCCAGGCGCGTATCGCCGCTGGCAAGCGGCTAATCAGCAGGGTGACCCGGATATGGCCACCGTTTATGAAGGTATAAGCCAGGCCCAAAAAACTCGCCCCGACCAGCAAGAAACCGGAAATATCCGCCAGGCCAGGTATCGCCAGGCCAATTCGATCGCCGCCAACGGCCACGGCCAAACGGTCGATGATGCGACCCAGAATCTGTGCCGTGATCAAAAGGCAGATCAAGCTCAAGCAAGTAGCCGCCAGGTAGCCGCCCAGATGATAAAGCGGACGAAGTCGATAGGTCATGATGAGCGTTCCGACAAGTAGAACGCCCCGACTAGTGCTGGCCGAGGCGTGTAATGGTTATTTTCGGGCGCTTTCATAGGCCTCGAGGATGGATTGACCTTGCTCACCCGCGCGCTCGACCCACTCGGCTTTCATGGTGTCGCCCACACTCCGCAGCGTTTGGGCTAACGCATCATTGGGTTCGCTGACGTCAATACCGTTTTCCTCCAACACCGCAATCGCCTCGTCAGTTTCCTGACGGCTCATCTCCCAGCCGCGCTGTTCCGCTTGAGTCGCCGCTTCTAGCACGGCTTTCTGGCTAGCTTCATCCAGGCGCGAAAAGGCGCTCTCACTGACAATCACCATATTCTTGGGCAGCCACAGCTGGGCATGGTTGAAGTGGCTTAAGTAATCCCAGGCTTTGGTATCTGCGCCGGTTGCCGGCGACGTAATCATCGCTTCAACACGCCCCGTACTGAAGGCGGTAGGAATGTCCGGCACTTCTACTTGCGTAGGGACGGCCCCCGTCAACTGGGCAATCCGTTCACTGGACGTGTTGTAGGCACGCATGCTGAGGTTTTTCAGATCATCTCCTGACTCAAGGGCCTGATTGGTGTAGATACCCTGTGGCGGCCAGGGTACTGAAAACAGCAGGCGCAGCCCCTGGCCTTCCAGTTCCTCGGAAATGATATCGCGTGAGGCTTCCCACAGCGTCCAGGCATCGTCATAACCGGTCGCCAGATAAGGCACTGAGTCGACTTCATAAATCGGGTTTTCGTTGGCAAGGCGCGACATGATGAGCTCCCCCATCGGCACGATACCACGGCGCACTGAGTTCTTGATTTCGGCATGACCGATCAGGGAACCATTGGAGTGCACGGTAATATCCAGCTCACCATCGGTCGCTTCGCGGACATCATCGGCAAACTCACGAATATTCACCGTATGAAAAGTCCGGTCACCATAAGGTGTGGGCATGTCCCATTCGGTGGCAGCGCTGGCGTTGGTACTTATTGCCGCCAGACCGCAGGCCAGGCTTGCCGTTGTGACAAGAGACGTTAAGCGAAATGAGCGAAGTGTCATGATGAGATCCTCATACTAGAAATTATTGTTAGCTCGGCAGATTCAAGCGTCTACGCCATTTGAGTGTAGACGTTCTACCCTGATAGGAGACTAGGTATTCTTTAACGACTCCGCCAACGGAACACAGACCAAAAGGACGATGCTTTAACCATAAAACGTTGATAAATTGTTAGAGCTTTACCAACACAAACGTCCAGGAGCGTTAAAACGTTATGGAGGATAAGCTTAGCGCCATCAGCGACCACTCTAGTAAGGTTGACAACACTGAAGAACAGCCGATTCCACTAGGTGAGTTACGATGAATATCCGAACATTGGAAACCTTTGTGTGGATTGCCCGACTGGGCAGTTTTCGTGCCGCAGCCCATCGGGTTTACGCCTCACAGCCTTCTCTCTCGGCACGCATTGCAGGGTTGGAAGATCAGCTCGGGGTAGAGCTGTTTGACCGCTCTGGCAGGCAGGTAACGTTAACCGCAAAGGGGCGGGAGTTTCTCGTTTATGCTGAGAAGATGCTGAGCCTGCACGGTGAAATGCTTCAGACCATTGCCCAGACATCTGCTATTCAGGGCACTATCCGTCTGGCGGTTTCCGAGACCATTGCTCACACTTGGCTTCCTCAGTTAATTGAAAAAGTCAGTGAAGCCTATCCTGCCATTAATCTTGAGTTGGACGTCGATATTTCCGTCAATCTCACAGAGAAACTAAAAAACCATCAGATCGACATCGCTTTCCTGATGGGCGTTGTCAACCAACCAGGCATCGTCAACCTTCCACTGTGTAAATACTCACTTATATGGGTCGCCAGCCCCAAACTCGATTTGCCTACCACACGACTTTCACTGGAAGAGCTGGCTTGTTGGCCAATCATTACCTATCCACGGCAAAGCGAGCCTTACATTGCGATCCGCTCATTGGTCGATCCCATGCATCATTCGACGCGTGTGCATTCAAGCTCATCACTCTCCACTATTATTCGAATGACGGTGGATGGAATAGGTGTCAGCGCACTCCCTCGGGAAATTCTCGAGCAAGAATTAAAGGGCGGTCTTTTACGTCCCTTTGAAGTCGCCGGTCAGGTGCCAGATCTTGAATTCACTGCCGCTTACCACGCTAATTCCGGCATTAAAGTCGTTGACGCCATCGCAGAGCTGGCCATTTTAAGCGCTCAAGAGCACGTTCAACCGCCCTATTACATGTCGCCAAAAATAGACTGATCAGCTTTTTCAATCAAAACTGATCTTAAATTTCGATTTGTATTGATCAGAGTATCTGCCTTAAATGTAAGAAAAATAATTCAAGGCGGCACAATGTCACATACTTCCGAAAAGACACAGACTCAAAATGCTTCACCTGCTGGCGCACTGAATGCCAGCTCATCTCCCGAGGAAGTTCGTCTGGCAGCAAGGGAAGCTCACCTGACCGGCCCCACTTCGGGCCTTGCCAGCGGTTTTGTTCAGGTCAACCTGGTGATATTGCCAGCCGCACAGGCAGCTGGCTTTCTGCGCTTCTGTCAGGCTAACCCCAAGCCCTGCCCAGTGCTCGCTGTCAGCGAACCTGGCGAGCGCAGCTGCGATATTCTGGGCAGCAACCTGGATATCGCCCGGGATGTACCCGCTTATCAGATATTCAGGGAAGGCAAAAACAGCGGCACCGCATCCGATGTAGTGGACGAATGGCGGGACGACCTGGTGACTTTCGCACTTGGCTGCTCTTTTACCTTTGAACACGCCCTGATAAATGCCGGGCTCAATGTCCGACATATCGATGAGCAACGCAACGTGCCGATGTTCAACACCTCGGTTGCTCTTAAGACAGCTGGCGGTTTCGGCGGCAACCTGGTCGTTTCGATGCGCCCGTTTCTTGCAGCGGATGCCATTCGTGCCGTGCAGATCACAACGCGTTTCCCCCACGTACACGGCTCACCGGTTCACCTGGGTAATCCCGCCTTGATCGGCATACAGGATCTCAGCGCGCCGGATTATGGCGATGCAGTCACCCTGAAAGAAGACGAACTCCCTGTTTTCTGGGCCTGCGGTGTGACACCACACAAGGTACTGATGGACGCAGGTATCGAGTTCGCTATTACCCACCGTCCTGGGCATATGCTGGTGACAGATATCCCGGACAGTCATCTGGCACTTTTCTGACCTAGCTCTATCTTGTAAGGAGCTTTCTCAAAACGTTTTCGCAAGACTGCCTTTGGAAAGAAAAGGCAAACAGCTAAAACCGCAGCACAACGTTAACAAGCGCTGCAAAAAGATGTTCATTCATGATGTAGAGGAAACACCGATGATTAAAACAAAATACCTTCTCCCGACCTCCCTGCTGAGCATGGCCATAGCAGCCACCCCGGCGATTGCCCAGGATCTCGATAGCACCAACATTGCCTACGTCGGCAGTTGGAGCAGTCTGTCGCTGTACCGCAATTTCGAAAAACCCTTCTGGGAAGAACATCTTAGTGAAGCTTCCAATGGCCAGATCACCAGTGACGTCACTACCTTCGACCAGATGGGCCTGGGTGGCGGCGAAGTCTACCGGCTGATGTCACGGGATGTGATCGAGGTGACCTCTACCGTTGCGGATTATGCTGTCGAAGACGCGCCTGAGCTGGAAGGCCTGGATATGCCGATGATAGCGCCGGACGTTGAAACCGCCCGTGAAATTTCGCAAGCCTATCGTCCTGTGCTGGAAGATATCTTCAGCGAACGCTATGACGGTGCCAAACTCCTTGCGGTTGTCCCCTATCCGTCACAAATGGTGTTCTGCAATGCCGACATTGACGGTCTGACCGACCTCGCCGGTATGAAAATTCGCGCCAGTGGCCGTACCACCGCTGAATTCCTCGAAGCCCTGGGCGCAGAAGGCATTACCCTTAACTTCAGCGAAGTACCTGGCGCGCTGCAACGCGGCGTTATCGATTGCGCTGTCACGGGGTCACTCTCAGGCTATAGCTCTGGCTGGCATGAGGTCTCCACTCATCTTTACCCGCTCCCGGTTGGCGGCTGGGATCACGTCATCACAGCCATGAACGGCGACAAGTGGAACTCGCTTTCCGAAACCACTCAGGAATGGCTACTCAATGAAATCGCTGAGAACTATGAGCAGCCTGTCTGGGAAAGTGCGGTTGAAGAAACCCGTGAAGGTATTGCCTGCCTGACTGGCCAAGGTGAGTGTGGCCGTGGTGATGCGGGTGACATGGTCCTGGTTGAAGCGACCGATGACGACTTTGTGCAAGCCTCTCGCCACCTGGAAGAAACCCTGCTACCCAACTGGGCTGAGCGGGTCGACCAGCAGTGGGTAGATCGTTGGAACGAGACCATTGGCGCCGTAACAGGCCTGAGCGCTTCCAAATAAGCGCTTAGCACTTCATCTGGTATTTCCATTAAACAGGCTCCGCCAATGGCAGCCGGGCTGTTTAGCAGCCCGGCCACGCTCTGGAGAAAGATATGTTTCAACGGGTTAACTCTATCCTGGACCGGTTACTGGCGGGAATCCAGGTCGGCTCGCTATGGCTGGCCCGCACCGGTGGCGTGCTCATTCTGCTAACGGTGGCACTGGTTACCATTGAAGTGCTCAGCCGCCAGCTGACCGGACGCTCTGCCGTCCATGCCACTGAACTCACCGGCTATATCATGGCAATCAGTGCCAGCTGGTCGTTTGCCTACACGCTGATGAGCAAGGCACATATCCGCATTGATGCCCTTTATCTGAATTTTTCCATGAAGGTGCGCGGCGTGCTTGACCTGGTGGCCATGATGGCCATGGCCATCTTCTGCCTTTTGATGGTGGGCGCCGTCTTTGATGTGCTTACACATTCCTACAGCGCTGGCTCAACGGCCAATACTCCACTCGGCACACCGCTGTGGATACCTCAAGCCCTGTGGTTTGGAGGCCTTACCTGGTTCTGTTTTGCCGTTTGCGTGATGTGCCTGCGTGTATTTTTCGGGCTTCTCAGTGGAGATGACCAAGGCGTACAGCAACTTGCCGGTAGCCCGACACTCGACGAACAAATCGAAGATGAAAACAAGGACGCTCGCTCATGATCATCACCGCGCTGCTGATTTTATTGGCTTTACTACTGCTGAGCGTTCCTGTTGCCGCGACTCTGGTAGCTCTGGCATTGCTTCTCGCAGAACTGTTTTCCCCCTTCCCGCTGATTAACGCCATGGGGGATGTGTTGTGGTCCGCGTCTGACAGTTTTCTGCTGATCGCCATTCCTCTGTTTATTCTGTTGGGTGAAATCCTGGTCCGCACGGGTATTGCACGGGGCACCTATCAGGCGCTTGAAAGCTGGCTTTCCTGGTTACCGGGCGGGTTACTTCACGCCAACATCGGTACCGCCACCCTGTTTTCTGCCACGTCAGGTTCCAGTGTTGCCACCGCCGCTACTATTGGTACAGTTGCTTTGCCTCAAGGCAAGGAAATGGGCTATGACCCCAAGCTTTTTACCGGCTCAATTGCCGCAGGCGGTACCCTGGGCATTATGATCCCACCCTCCATTAACCTGATCGTTTATGGTTTTTTAACTGAAACGTCGATTCCCCAACTGTTTGCAGCAGGCCTGGTTCCCGGTTTACTGCTGGCCTTGATGTTTATTATCGGCACAGCACTGATCTGTATCTGGAAGCCCGCTCTGGGAGGCCCCAGTGTTTCTCATTCGTGGAGCCAGCGCTTTTATGGCCTGAAACATTTAGTTCCCGTACTTATCCTGTTTGCCATCGTGGTGGGCTCCATATATACCGGGGTCGCAACCCCGACCGAAGCCGCTTCACTCGGCGTACTCGGCGCTTTGATGATTGCTGCCTTTATGCGCAAACTATCCTGGCGGGTCATCATTGATGCCCTTGATGGCACCATGAAAACGACCGGCATGATTCTGCTGATTATCATTGCCTCTTACTTTCTTAATTTCGTACTTGCCTCCAGCGGCGTCACTCGTGAGATAACGGGCTTTCTCGAAACGGCGGGACTGGGACCTTATTCAACCCTGATGCTGGCGATCATGATTTACATCATCCTCGGCTTCTTTATCGAAACTCTGTCGCTGATGGTTATCACGATTCCTATCGTGGCCCCTATCATTATCGGCATGGGGTTTGACCCGGTATGGCTGGGCATTCTGATCATACTGCTCATTGAGATGGCGCTGATCACACCACCCGTCGGGCTGAATCTTTATGTAGTCCAGGGAGTTCGTGAAGGCGGCGCCTTCAGCGATGTCATGAAAGGTGCCCTGCCGTATGTCGGCATCATGTTCCTGATGGCGATATTGCTGGTGCTTTTCCCGCAGATTGCCCTGCTGCTTCCCAATCTGATGAACTAATCACCCAACTGGCCGGAGCGATGATATGACAGTGTTTCAACTCGCAGATAGCACAGAAACCATAGAGGTCGATGTGCAGCAACTGATCATTGCTGGCTGGGCTGGCCGTATCCAGTCCGCCATTGATGAGCATATCGAAGAACTGAAAGAAATTGGCGTGACACCTCCCTCAAGTACACCAGTGTTCTACCGTGTTGCCGCCAATCAGTTAGCCACAGCATCGGAAGTACAGGTGTTGGGCGAGGCATCAAGCGGCGAAGTGGAGGTGGTGCTGATAGGCTCTCACAATGGCACCCTGGTGGGCATTGGCTCTGACCACACGGACCGTGAGGCTGAAGCCTGGTCAGTGGCGCACTCCAAGCAGGTATGCGTCAAGCCGGTGAGCCATCAGGTCTGGCGACTCGACAGCGTCATTGACCATTGGGATGAACTGCAGATGACGGCCTACATCACTAACGATGGCAAGGAAGACATCTATCAGCAAGGCCCATTGACCGGACTGCTTCATCCTATTGAGCTGCTGAAACGCTTTGGATATGACAGCCCACAGCTTGCCCCTGGTCAGGTCATGCTGTGCGGCACGCTGCCGGTGATCGGCGAACTGCGTCCTGCTGAGCAATTTCGTATGGTACTGCACGACCCTGTGCGTCAACGGGAACTGGAGCACACCTATCGCATCCACACGCTACCGGTGATGACATGAACAGAAAGGCTTCATTGGCACAACGGTATCCGGCGGTTCTTTTTAACGCCACTCCGCTGTGTCTCTCATGCTGAGCATCCTGGTCATCAAACTGATCGCCACCGCCCTGGTGGTGATTCTGGTATCCGTTGCCGTTGGCAAACTGGGGCCCAGGCTAGGTGGCATCATTGCCGGAACACCGATTGTTCTGGGGCCTGGCTACTTTTTCATGCTTCAGGACTGGCCCGCTGACTTTATTGCCTCTGCAGCGCTGGCAACCCTGCATGCCCTGATGGCCACGCTGCTATTCAGCCTGTGCTTTGTGCTTACTGCCAAACGTTTTAGCGGCGTTATGAGCCTGGGGTTGGCAACACTCTGCTGGATACCCGCAGCTTATCTTTTCACCTATTTACCCGGCGGCGTCACACTGGCTGTATTGGGCTACCTCGGTTTGCTGTGGGTGGCCGATACCATCCGCCGGGCGCTGGCGCTTCAACACCTTGCCGTTGCCACCACCTCCGGCTGGATGGATCTTATTCTACGCGGCCTGCTGGCTGGCATACTGGTCAGTATTGCCACGACACTTGCCGCCTACTCAGGTCCTGACTTGTCGGGATTACTGATAGGCTTCCCTGTGGGCCTTTTGACCATTGGCTGGACCCTTTACGACCGCTATGGTGCAGATGTCGCCAGGGCGACCATTGCAGCCGCACAAAGAGGCATGCTCAGCCTCGTTGCTTTTGCTGCGACCACAGCCCTGACAGTGGGCCAACTACCGCCCATGGCCGTCTTTTTCTGCGCTCTTGGCGCGTCACTGGCTGTCAGCGCCAGCCTGTTTCTTGTCAGCCAATGGCGTATGCACCAAAAAATGGCCTTGTCTGATTAAATTACCATCCACAAGGGGGATGCATGCGAACCTTACAACTCAATGCCGATATGGGCGAAAGCTTCGGGTCCTGGGTGATGGGCCTGGACCATGAGGTCATGCCTTACATTGATCTGGCCAATATTGCCTGTGGCTTTCATGCCTCCGACCCGGATGTCATGCGGCGTACCGTGCGCATGGCCGTCGAGCATGACGTGAAAGTGGGCGCTCACCCCGCCTACCCGGATCTGGTCGGTTTCGGGCGACGCAGCATGGCCTGCTCGGCGGCGGAGATCGAGAACCTGGTGCTGTATCAGATTGGTGCGCTGGCGGCGGTTTGCCGGGCAGAAGGTACAGCTCTGCACTATGTCAAACCCCACGGTGCCCTGTACAACGATATGGCACGCTCCGAGGAGATTTTTAGCGCAGTCGCTAAGGCAGTCGTGGCGTTTGACCCCTCACTTCCGCTGATGACGCTGGCAACCCGCGACACGTCACGCCTACGCCAGCTGGCCGAAGCACAAGGCGTTAGCCTGTGGTTTGAAGCTTTTGCTGACCGTGGCTACGATGCGGATGGCCACCTGATGTCGCGCCGCCTGCCCAATGCCGTTCATCATGACCCGGAGATCATCATCGAACAGGCACGGCGGATTGCCATGAGCGAAGCGCTGACCGCCAGCGATGGCAGCGCTTTGATACTGAGTGCCGATGCGCTGTGTGTGCATGGCGATAACGCCGAATCGGTGGCCTCGGTCCGCCGAATTCGCCAGATGCTGGAAACGCTATGAAGATTAGCCCTTTACCCCGCCTGGAGCGCGCCGGTCTTGATGGCTGGATGGTACGGCTGTTTGACACCATTGATGAGCACAATCTGCCCTGGCTCACCGCCTTGACGCACGACTGTGAGGCTGCCTTCGGCTCGGCCCTTGTCGACCTAGTGCCGTCCTACACCACCCTGCTGGTCGTGTTTGATCCTGAACAACTGACGCCTGCCGCCGCCCGGCAAACCCTCGCGCAATTGCTCACTACCTTAAGCCCGAAAGAAAGCGGCGTTGAAGGCAGCCTGCATGACATTCCCACCTGGTATGACGCCAGCGTCGGGCCGGATGTTGAACGTGTGGCAGAGCTCTCCGGCTTGACCGCTGAACAAGTGGTCGAACGCCATGTTCAGCAGGAATACCGCGTCTTCGCCCTGGGCTTTGCACCGGGGTTTGCCTTTATGGGGTTGCTTGACCCCGCGCTTCACTGCCCTCGCCTGGACACGCCACGCCAGCGGGTACCGGCAGGCAGCGTGGCCATTGCAGGCCAACAGACCGCCGCCTACCCTAGCGTAACGCCCGGCGGCTGGAACCTGATCGGGCGAACCTCCGTCAGGCTTTTTGACCGCCAGCGCGATGGATTCAGCCTGCTCAAAGTGGGTGACCGCGTGCGTTTTGTCAGCATCGACCAAACCGCTTTTGAAGCCGAAGGCGGTGATACCTCACCGCTCAAGGCGATAACCACGAAACAGGAGGCCCACCGCTGATGAAGTCACTCATTGAAAAAGGCCTGGACGGCCTGCGTGTGACCCGCGCCGGGCCCTTGGCACTTTTACAGGATGCTGGCCGATTCGGCGTTCGCCACCTGGGGGTCACCCAGGGCGGGCCTGCCGACCTTCACGCCTGGGCCTGGGCCAACCGCCTGGCTGGCAACCCCTGGGGCACCAGTGCACTGGAGGTTACGTTTGGTGGCCTGGAACTGGTTGCTGAACGGGTCATGACGCTGGCTATCACCGGTGCCGACCTGGGCGCACGGCATAACCAACAGCCTGCCCCATGCTGGCGCTCATTCCAGGTTACCCCGGGCGATACCCTCACCTTCGCGGCCCCGACAAACGGTCTGCGCGCTTACCTGGCAGTGGCAGGTGGATTTTATGGTGAGGCCGTCTTAGGCAGCACGGCTTGCGTGGTACGCGAGCAGCTGGGCGGCATCGACGGCCAGGGCAAAACCTTACGCCAGGGCGACCGTTTGATGCTGCAGAAGGCACCACGCCATTCGGGCGAGGCACAGGTAACGCCGTCATCGGAGATCATTGACTATACGGCGGAAGCCACCCTTGATTGTCTGCCCGGCGCCCAGATTGCGGCGTTTAGCGGCAAAAGCGTATTTGATGCCTTCAACGCCGACTGGCAGGTGGATCAACGCACTGACCGTATGGGTGTTCGACTGCTGGGGCCGACGCTGCGTTGCCGCATCGACTCCATGGTCTCGGAAGGGATTTCACTGGGGGCTATTCAGGTGCCACCGGATGGCCAGCCGATAGTGCTGCTCAACGATCGTCAGACGATTGGCGGCTACCCGAGGCTTGGCAACCTAACACCGCTTGCTGCGTCACGACTGGCGCAATGCCAGCCGGGGCAGAAAGTACGCCTGCGAGCAGTGGATGCCGATGAGGCGCAACACCAGCATCGGCAATTCCTGAACATTTTCAAAAGCAAAGACAAAAGCTAACGTTGTCTCGCCGTTGGCTTATTTGACGATTCCAATGGCGTATTCATCACCGGCATCAAGCAGCCAGCGGTAGACGTAATCTGCAAAACTGCGGCGTACCACCAGTTCCCAGCGGTGCTCACTGGGCCGACGCAGGATAACCGTCGCCTTGGCGAACACCGTGGTGACGCCCTTGCCTACCGGGAAATGCTCTGGGGTAACGTCATAGATGACGCTTTTCATCAAAAGCTCACGCGCTGCGTCACCATCCAGTTCAAGCAACGTTTGGCCGCCACTGACTTCGGTGATGGCAAAGTGAGCACCGCCCAATTCCTCACGCAAGCGGGTTTCCAGCTCGAAGGCTTCACCGTCGGGGACAATCAGTAGCCATTCATCTGGCGACAGCCACTGAAGGGAACGTTCGCCGCTGGCATCATGGGCCAAGCCCGAGGGCTTAGTCGGCATCTCGATGCCGGTGACGGTTTTCACTGCCTCCCCCAGCACGGCAGCACTGCCGCGCAGGATCAGGTGGCCCAGGAAGGCGCGTTCACGCATATCCACGCGGCTGGCAGGCGTTGCCGCAGGGGCCGGGCGATGCTGCAGGCTGAAGGCCAGCGGCGATTCGATCGCGATAGCGCTGTCGGTTCGGGTATCGAAGGTAGCGATATCAGACATGCTGGCGCTCTCCCTTGGGGTCATAGAAAATCGGGCTGACGATTTCAGCTTCGTGGACCTGGCCATCCACCATGGGCAGGAAGACACTCTCTCCCATCTTGTTATGCCCGCCCTTCACCACGGCTAACGCAAAGCCACTATTCAGCGTCGGACTGTAATAACTGGAGGTCACATGCCCGACCATCGGCATCGGAATCGCGTGCTGCGGGTCGAGGACGATCTGGGCACCTTCTTCCAGCACCACACTTGGGTCCTTGGGTTTCAGGCCAACCAGCTGCTTGCGACCTTCGCGGCGGGTATCCGACCGCGTCAATGCCCGTTTGCCGATCCAGGAATAAGGTTTGTCGTAACCGATACACCATTGCATACCGAGGTCTTCCGGCGTTACCGAGCCGTCCGTGTCCTGGCCAACAATGATAAAGCCTTTTTCAGCGCGCAGAACGTGCATGGTTTCGGTGCCATAAGGCGTCAGGCCGTATTTATCACCGTGTTCGAACAGCGTTTTCCAGACGTACATGGCGTAGTGCGCCTGAACGTTGATTTCGTAACTCAGCTCGCCGGTAAAGGAAATCCGGTAAATACGCGCGGGCACACCGGCAACCTTCCCGGCACGCCAATCCATGAATTTGAAGCTCTCCCGATCAAGGTCAATGTCGGTCAGTTCACTCACCAGCTTGCGCGCTTCAGGCCCGGTCACCGTCATGGTCGCCCAATGGTCGGTCACAGAAGTGAAGTAGACCTCAAGCTCCGGCCATTCGGTCTGATGCCAGAGTTCCAGCCACTCCAGAATGGCGGCCGCACCGCCCGTCGTCGTGGTCATCAGGAAGTGGTTTTCGCCCAGGCAGCTGGTCACACCATCGTCGGTTACCATGCCATCGTCTTTACACATCAGGCCGTAACGGCACTTACCCACCGCCAGTTTGGCCCATTTGTTGGTGTACATGCGGCTGATGAATTCACGCGCATCCGGGCCCTGAATATCAATCTTGCCCAGAGTGGACGCATCCAGAATGCCGACTTTTTCACGCACGGCACGACATTCCCGCTGGACAGCATCATGCATGCTCTCCAGCTGACCGTTAACCTTGTGTGGATAATACCAGGGGCGTTTCCACTGGCCGACATCCTCAAACTCAGCGCCACGCGCCACGTGCCAGGCATGCATGGCCGTATAGCGCTCGGGGTCGAAAAGCTCGCCACAGTGGCGCCCGACAATGGCACCGAAACTGACCGGCGTGTAATTGGGGCGGAAGACGGTGGTGCCGACCTCAGGGATTGAGCGCTTAAGACAGCGCGCCGCAATCGCCATGCCATTGATGTTACCCAGCTTGCCCTGGTCGGTACCAAAGCCCATGGCCGTGTAACGCTTGACGTGCTCGATAGACTCGAAGCCTTCACGGGTTGCCAGTTCAATGGCGGCGGCGGTTACGTCATTCTGCAGATCCACAAACTGCTTGGGTGCCCGCAACGTGGAGGCTTCATGAGGAATCTGATAGACCCCCTGAGCGTCGCCTTTGCGGATTTCCACGCTGGCAGGCAGGTTGACATCAGCGGCGCTAAAGCCACGCGCTGCGGCGGCTTCGGCGCCGGTTTTCGCGCCTTCGGCCAGCACGCTAGCCAGCGTATAAGTTCCGTTGGCACTCCCACAGGCATGAACACCTTCTACCAGCCCCGGCACAAAGCCGAGCAGATCATCGCGCCAGGTGGGCCGCGCACCGGTGTGAGATGCCAGGTGAATCACCGGGCTAAAACCGCCAGAGCTGGCAATGGTGTCACACGCCAGCTCTTCAACCGCACCGGATACGCAGAAACGCGCCAGATCGATTTTCGCGACCCGCGCGCCTGTCACGCGATTCGCGCCCTTGGCTTCGATCACACCGCTACCGGTGATAATGCGGATGCCTTGCGCCCGCGCCGCCTCGACCCATTCGCCCTCGGGGTTCTCGCGGCTATCGGCAATCGCCACTACGTCATGGCCTGCCGCCTTCCAGTCCAGTGCGGCGCGATAGCCATCATCATTGCTGGTCGACAGCACCAGCGTTTTACCCGGCACCACGCCGTAACGGCGAATATAAGTAGAAACGGCACCCGCCACCAGGTTGCCCGGCACATCATTATTGGCGTAAACCAGTGGCCGCTCATGAGCGCCGGTGGCCAACACCACCTGCCCGGCACGCACCCGGTGCAGCCGAGCCCGCGCCTGACGAAGGCCATTCACGCGTGATGCCGTTTCGCCCAGGTGGTCGGTGCGCTGTTCATGCAGGGTCACAAAATGATGATCGTGATAGCCATTGGCTGTCGTGCGGGCCAATAAAGTGACGTTATCCAGGCCTGCCAGCTCTTCCAGCACACCGGCAGCCCAGTCAGCGGCTGGCTGGCCGTCCAGGGTTTCGTGGCTGGCCAACAGCGAGCCGCCCATTTCGTCCTGTTCATCGGCAAGTATGACCCGCGCGCCGCTACGGGCAGCCGCCACTGCCGCCGTCAACCCTGCAGGGCCAGCGCCAATGACCAGCACGTCGCAATGCTGATGCATATGATCGTAAATATCCGCATCCGGCTCCATCGGGCTACGCCCCAGGCCAGCCGCTTTACGGATGTATTTTTCATAGGTCAACCACAGCGAGGCCGGTGCCATAAAGGTCTTGTAGTAGAAGCCCGGCGGCATGAACCGGCCGCCCAGCTTACCCATCATCCCCATCAGGTCGCGCTGTACATTCGGCCAGCCATTGGTGCTGCGTGCCGTCAGGCCATCGTACAAAGGCTGCTGAGTGGCGCGCACATTAGGCACCTGCCCCGCCTCCGTTGCACCCAGCTGGACAATCGCATTCGGCTCTTCAGCGCCAGCCGCCACGATGCCCCGCGGACGCGAGTATTTGAAGCTGCGGTTAACGATATCCACGCCGTTGGCCAGTAGCGCTGACGCCAGGGTATCGCCCGGATGCCCGGTATAGGTTTTGCCATTGAAGGTAAAGGTCAGCGTCTGCGTACGGTCAATGCGGCCGCCTTCGGCCAAGCGCTGCGGCTGATTTACGTGGTTCATGAGCGCACGCCTCCCGGGTTCTGAGCGGTGTCTTCCGAGGTCACGGAAGGCTTTTCGCCCATCTTGTAGGTTTCTAGAATCTTGTAGCTCACCGTATGGCGAGTGACGTTGAAGAATTTCCGACAGCCAACCGCATGTACCCACATTTCGTGGTGAATACCTCGGGGGTTGTCGCGGAAAAACAGGTAATCGCCCCATTCTTCATCGCTACAGGCTTCCGGCTCTTCAGGGCGCAGAATATGTGCCTGGCCCTTGGGATGAAATTCCTCTTCCTCACGGTGCTCTTCGCAGTAAGGGCAATAGATGTAAAGCATGTCGCTCTCTCCTTAGTACGTGAGCTCAGTGCGCGACGCCGGCAGCGCCATGTTCGTCAATCAGCGCACCGCTGTGGAAGCGGTCAATCGAAAACGGCTTGGCAATCGGGTGCATCTCGCCTTTGGCCAGACTGGCCGCAAACACATGCCCGGAACCTGGCGTTGCCTTGAAACCGCCGGTCCCCCAGCCGCAGTTGAAATACAGCCCTTTGACGGGAGTTTTGGACAGAATCGGGCAGGCATCCGGGCAGGTATCAACGACACCGCCCCATTGGCGGTTCATACGCACGCGGGAGAAAATCGGGAACATTTCGACAATTGCCTGCAGGGTGTGCTCTACCGTCGGGTAGCTGCCGCGCTGACCATAACCGTTATAGCCATCAATCCCGGCGCCGATCACCAGGTCACCTTTATCCGACTGGCTGATGTAGCCATGCACATGGTTAGACATCACCACGGTATCCAGCACCGGCTTGAGCGGTTCAGACACCAGCGCCTGCAGCGGGTGTGATTCCAGCGGCAGTCTGAAGCCCGCCATTCCCGCCAGCACGCCGGAGTTACCGGCGGCCACACAGCCCACGGTTTTGGCTTCGATATCGCCACGGTTAGTGTGTACGCCGTATACCTGGCCATCACGAATCTTGAAGCCGGTGACTTCTGTCTGCTGAAGAATATCCACCCCCAGCGCATCGGCACCCCGGGCATAGCCCCAGGCAACGGCATCGTGGCGGGCAACCCCGGCACGCGGCTGCCAGGAGGCGCCCATCACCGGGTAGCGGGCGTTTTTAGAGCAATCCATGATCGGCACCAGTGCCTGTACGCCCTGGGCATCCAGCACTTCGCCATCAATGCCGTTCAGACGGTTGGCATTCACCCGACGTTGAATATCGCGCATATCCTGCAGCGTATGCCCGACGTTAAGCACGCCACGCTGAGAAAACATGACGTTATAGTTGAGATCCTGGGAAAGCCCTTCCCACAACCTCATCGAATGCTCATAAAGATAGGCAGACTCGTCCCATAAGTAATTGGAACGCACGATGGTGGTGTTACGCGCGGTGTTACCCCCGCCCAGCCAACCTTTTTCAATAACGGCCACATTCGTGACCCCAAATTCCTTGGCCAGATAGTAGGCCGTCGCCAGACCATGACCGCCACCGCCAATAATAATGACGTCATAGGCCGGTTTAGGGGTTGGGTTGCGCCACTGGCGCTGCCAGTTTTCGTGATGGCTGAGCGCATGCTTAACCAGCCCGAAGCCAGAATAGCGTTGCATGGAAGGCTCCTGAATGCGTCAGGCTTTCTGCGGGCAATTCATCCCACCCCGGCAGCCCTACGTCATTATTATTGGTGAACGATGATGGATTAGGGAATTTGCTGTTATTGAATTAAAGGCTATTACGCTGCCCACTAATTGAACAAATGCGACAAAACACATGAATATTTCAAATAGAAAGCGCTTCAGGCTAATGCTAGAAAAAGCGGGAACGGGGCATTAAAGCGCGGGCTTGCCGTCGACATACAGAAAGAAGGGGTCAACCTGATGGCCATTCGGCAGGGTTGCGTTTTTGCGCAGCATGGAAGGCGAAGCACCAAAACACTCGCGAAACTGGCGGGAAAAATGCGCGGTGTCGGCAAAGCCGCAGCGAGCACCAATTTCGGTCACGCTTTTGCCCGTGTAATTCAGTAGCCACAAGCCATAGCGTAACCGCAGCTCACGGGAAAACTGCTGTGGGCTAACCCCTAACGTCGCCTTGAATCGCCGCTCCAGATTGCGCCGTGACGTACCAACCCGTTCCGCCAGTGCTTCAATGTTGATCACCTGACCAAGATGCTGCTCCAGCACTGTGACGGCACGCCGCACAATGCGGTCTTCCACTTTACCAAACACCACCGGCTGGGGTTGCGGTGAAGCACCCTCGCGGGCCTCGTCGAGCAGCATGATATGCAGGCTTTTCATCGCCCACGCCTTGCCGATGTGGCGCTCGATCAGCAACGCCGCCAGATCCGCTGCCGCCGCTCCACCGGCACAGGTAATGCGATCACCGTCATCAATGAACAGGCGGTCTGCCACCGGGTCAGCGTTAGGAAAGCGCTTGGTCATTTCATGATAGTGGTACCAGCTGACACAACAGCGGCGGCCTTGCATTAACCCGGCCTGAATCAGCGCAAATACGCCGGTACACAGGCCAACCAGCGGCACACCTGCTTGAGCCGCTTTACGTAAATACGCACTGGTAGCCGTTTCCAATGGCGCGGAGCCTTCCTGCACGCCGCCAATCACCACCAGATAGTCAAAACTATCCGGTGACTGAAACGGCTGGCATGCTGAGATAACCGCGCCACAACTGGAGGTCACCGGCTCGCCGTCAGGCGTCAGAAAGACCCATTGAGCACGCAGCGGGCGGCTGCGGTCGCCTTCATCCGCCGCCAGCCGCAGGCAGTCCACAAACGCGGCAAACGGCAGCAATGTAAAGCGGTGCAGCAACACGATACCCACCGAAAGGGAAGGTGCATTATTCGCCACTCCGCTCATTGAATTACCATGCCTGACTCACTCCTGAAGTCGTTAAAAACGTAAGGCGTTAAAAACGTGAGGCACTAAAAGGCGTCAGATTAACATCGCCGGTTTTTCCTGACAGCAAATCCGCCACGCACTTACCTGTTGTTGCCCCAACGGTTAAACCCAGCTGGCCATGACCAAATGCCATGACAACGTTTTCCAGTGCCGGTGAGCGGTCAATCACCGGCTTGGTATCCGGCAGAAAGGGCCGCCAGCCAGCACCGAACTCCATGCCTTCGGTGTTCAACCCTGGCAGGATTCCCTTGGCTTTTTCGAGAATAAATTCAGCGCGCTTAAAGTTTGGCTCGGCGTTCTCACTGGCAAACTCAATGGTACCGCCGATCTGCAAACCACGCTCCATGGGAACCATACCAAAGCCACCGTCCGCATAAAAACTGGCATGGGTCAGCTCAACCTCAGGGTTGGGCAGCACGACCTGATAACCGCCCACTTTGATCAATGGCACCTTGACGCCCAGGGTTTTAAAAAACGCCTTGCTGCCATTACCGGCAGCAACCACCACCTCTTCAGCGGGATACCTGTCACCGCTTTCAAGCGTGACACCAACCGCACGGCTGCCCTGGGTTTCGATGCGTGCAACGCTGTCCTGGACAAGCTCACCGCCCTGGGCAACAAAGCTTTTGGCCAGTTCAGCCATAAAGGTTTCGGTATCGCACACCGTACGCCAGTCGGAAAGCAGCAATCCGTGTGAAAAGCGCCCAGCCAGGGCCGGTTCCAGTTCAGCGATCTGCTCGGCATCGAGCACTTCGGAGGCAAACCCCAGCGAACGTCGCAGCTCGACATATGTCTGTTCATGCGCCAGCCCCGCCGCATCATCAAACAGCTCCAGGGTAGGATGCTGACCAATCAGGTCGTCACGTTGGCAGTTGGCCAGTAGCGGGGCGTAATCCTGATAGGCACGACTTGTCAGGGTTGCCAGCTCATGGGCAATGGTGTTGATGCGAGAGCGCCTTGCATGGGTAATAAACCGCAGCATCCAGGGCAGCAGCCCCGGTAACGCAGAGGGCCTCAGGGCCAGCGGCCCTTTATGGTCCAGCAGCCAGCCGGGCACTTTTTTTATAATATCGGGTTTGGACTGAGGGATAATTTCACTAACAGCAATCTGGCCGCAACTCCACTTGGCCGTACTATCCCCAGGCATGGCAGGCTCAATCAGAGTGACTGCTTTGCCTTCTTTCTGTAGATACAGCGCACAACAAATCCCGACAATTCCACCACCAATCACTACCGTTGGGCGGCTTATGGTCATTATGTCTCTCCAGGTTCATTGTTGACAGCGAAAGCCACAAAAACAAACACCCCGCCTGATACAGGTCGGGGTGTCATCTTACGTATCAGATGCTGTCTTGCGAGTGTCTATCAGCTCGCGGTAGATGGCTTGTGCGTAGAGCTGGTTACCGCGGCGTCAGCAGCAGCTCCCAGCGCTTCGGAAGAGGCAATATGCTCCCCCTGCTCTTCCCACTTAGCGCGCTCTTCATCGGTCGCCTTGGGCGAGAACCAACCCGTTTGCGCATAAAGGATACCGATCAAAGGCGATAACCAGCAGGCAAACGCCAGCGGAATATACAGCAGGTTCTCGACGCTACCACCCCCAATACCAAGGCCTAACACGCTGATCACGAAAGCACCGCCTGCGTTCCAGGGAATCAGCGGCGACATCAGGGTACCGCCTTCCTCAATACCACGCGACAGGTTCAGGGTCGAATAACCCAGCCCGCGGTAGGTCGGTGCGTACATACGGCCCGGCAGTGCCACGGAGAGGTAGGGGTCGCCTGCGACAAGGTTCGTCGCAAAAGACGTCAGGATAGCAGAGGTCTGAACGCCAGAAAATGACTTCACCTTGGCCATGATCGCCATGATGATGGTTTCCAGACAGCCGGTTTTCTCCAGCGCCCCACCAAAACCCAGTGCGATCAGGATCAAGGAGATGGTCCACATCATTGACTGAATGCCACCACGGTTGAGCAGGCTATCCATTTCGGCAACGCCGGTTTCAATGGAATAGCCATAGTTGGCATAGGTCACGATGTCATGCAAGCCAACGCCTTGTGTCACCATGGCCGTAACAGCACCGGCCAACACACCAGCAAACAGCGAGGGAATCGGCGGCATTTTCTTCACAGCCAGAACAATAACCAGTAACGCCGGCAACAGCAGCCACGGAGAGATAGTAAAGTTTGCGTTAAGTGATGCGGTAATGGCTTCAATGCTCTCAAACGATGCGCCCTGATCATCAATCATGGTATAGCCCACGACCAGATAGATCACTAGCGCAATCAGCATGGCAGGGACGGTGGTCGGCATCATGTTTTTGATATGCGAGAACACATCGTTGCCGGTTACCGCTGATGCCAGATTGGTGGTATCGGAAAGTGGTGAAATCTTATCACCAAAGAAAGCACCGGAAACAACGGCACCCGCTGTCCAGTAAATCGGGATTTCAAACCCGGCACCAATGCCGACAAGCGCCAAGCCTACCGTGCCCACGGTGCCCCAGGAAGTCCCCAGAGAAACCGAAACCACCGCACAGATCAACATGGCCGCCGCAAGGAAAATAGCGGGAGACAGTATCAACAGACCATAATAGATCAGGCTGGGTACCGTACCACTGGCAATCCACACGCCAATGATCATACCCACCAGGATCAATACTGATACCGACGGAAGCGATACGTTGATAACGTGAAAGGCGCCATCCTCAATGCGTTTCCAGCGGAAGCCAAGCTTGATGCCGACCAACGAGGTAATTGCCAGACCGATGGCCAAAGGGATATGCGGCGTAAAGTCGCCAAAATAGAAAATCTGTATAGCAAGGACAATCAATGTCAGCACGACGGGCGTTAGCGCTAGCCCGAGACCGGGTTTTTGACGAACCTTTTTTGGTTTCTCTTCCATCTTGTAAACCTCGTTATTATTGAACGTTTGATGGTTTCTCAGCGGTGATGTGCCTGTGTTGCAACAGATCAGCTAGATCATTAAGGACACTGAATCACAGAAACACACTTCAGGGGCTGTTGCTTGTTTTATCCGTGACTTTCCTCAACTGACAATAAACGGCGCTTAAAAAATAATCTTGCCTTTAAACGTCGCGTTTAAATCCCCATATTAAGAGAATACGATTGTAGCGATGCATTCACGTGTCGATTCCACGGGTTTTTGTGTTTGATCCGGGGAAATAAGGCATCGCCCCTGCTCTATCGGTTTAAAGCACGCCTTTAGATTAACACTCTCAGGCACTGCCCAGAGTGGTACAACGTAAACCCTCCTTCATAAGCTTTGCTCCAAAGCGGCCTGGCTTTGATGGGTTTCGGGGGCTTGAGCGATAGTGGTAACAAACTGTCATCGCCATGAATCAGGTAATGCGCGAAGCCCTTGCCAACCACCGTTCCCGTCGTAATACCTCTACCATTATAGCCCGCTGCGGCGAGTATGCCTGTGGCAGGCTGAAATAGCCGCAAGGTATGGTCAGGTGTGAACGCAATACGACCTGACCAGGTGTATTCCCACGTAACATTACCCAATTGTGGAAAGTAATGACGCTGAATACGGTCTGCCCAGAAACGCACATAGCTCTGCGGTCGACCGTCACCTTTGCCCAGGCTACCCAATACCAGGCGCCCCTCAGCATCTCTGCGCATGCTGCTCAACACCAGGCGAGTATCCCAGGCACCTTGATGCTCAGGCAGTATCTCGTCAGCTGCCGCTTGCGTCAGAGGTTCTGATGCCACTTGAAAGAAATGCCCCGGGAAAAATTTGTCGCGCACCTGGTTCCATTCATCTTCACTATACGCATTGGTCGCCAACACCACGTCAGGGGCGGTAATATTCCCTTGCGGTGTGTCTACCCGCCATTGTTCGCCCACCCGCTCCAGGGAAAGCGCTGGTGTTTCCGTATAGAGTGTTGCTCCGAGGTTTTGTGCCACTGCCGCCAGCCCACGCGTGTAAGCTGCCGGGTTGATGGTACCTGCGCGGCCATCCCATAACGCACGGCGAATGCGCGTCGTACCGATTTTCTGCTGGCAGGCTTCATCTTCAACAAGCTCCACGGGAGCACCGCGACGTTGCAACTGCTCGGCTCGCCGAGCCAGCTCTTTTTCACCGCCCGCATTATGGGCCAGATGAAAAGTACCGGTGCGAGTCGTCTGACAATCAATGGCAAAGCGCTCAATCAATGCAAACACCTCACCCGGCGCATTCCCCAGGATGGCATTGGCACGCTCGCCCTCTTCCTCACCCAGGGCTTTGACGATATCGTCAGGCGGTATCCATAACCCTGCATTGACCAGTCCCACACTCTTGCCTGAGCCACCGTTGGGAATATCACCACTGTCAATCAAGGTGGCTTTTACGCCCGCCTCGGCTAAATGCAGCGCCGTGGAAAGCCCGGTAATGCCTCCCCCGATAATCACCACATCCGTTTGCTGCTCCCCTTCAAGCGGACCAAGATCAAGACTGGGCAAAGGCGATATGACATGCCACAAGCATTGCTCTTTCATGCTTATCTCCTGCAGCATTTCTGCTGAGGGGGTATCTTCCTCAGCAGAAAAAGCATCACCGCAACTGTCCCGTTTGTCAGAGCAGTTGCGGCTTGCCGATTAATCGAACTTGATGCCCTGGGCGAGCGGCAGTTCGCGAGAGTAGTTTACGGTATTGGTCTGACGACGCATGTAGCTTTTCCATACGTCCGAGCCGGATTCGCGACCGCCGCCGGTTTCTTTCTCGCCACCGAAAGCACCGCCGATCTCGGCACCGCTTGGGCCGATATTGACGTTGGCGATGCCACAGTCACTGCCGGTATCGGAAATAAAGGCTTCTGCTTCACGCACATCGGTGGTGAAAATGCATGATGAAAGCCCTTGAGGCACATCGTTTTGCAGTGCGAGTGCCTGATCAAAGTCCTGGTAACTCATCACGTACAGGATAGGCGCGAAGGTTTCCTGCTTGACCAGAGCATTCTGGCTGTCCATTTCGACAATCGCGGGTGACACGTAATAACCCTGAGGATACTGTTCAGCATGCTGGCGCTCTCCACCGAACACGTTCGCCCCTTGATCACGGGCCTCGCTCAGCACGCTTTGCATCTGATTGAAGGCATCCTCATCAATCAAGGGACCAACCAGATTACCCTTCATCGGGTCACCGATGCTGACATTGGCATAGGCCTTCTTGACCCGCTCGACCACCTCATCCCGCACGGATTCATGCACGATCAGACGGCGTAGCGTCGTACAGCGCTGGCCTGCTGTGCCTACGGCTGAAAACAGAATGGCACGAACCGCCATGTCCAGGTCTGCACTCGGTCCAACAATCATGGCGTTGTTACCGCCAAGCTCCAGAATGCTGCGACCAAAACGGGCTGCCACACGCGGTCCCACTTCGCGGCCCATGCGAGTGCTGCCTGTCGCGCTAATCAACGGAACACGGGGATCATCGACCAGCGCTTCGCCTGCGTCACGGTCACCCACGATGACCTGGCTCAGGTAGTCAGGGGCATCATCGCCAAACTCCGCAATGGCGTTGTCCAGCAGCGCCTGGCAAGCCAGGGCACACAGCGGGGTTTTTTCCGAAGGTTTCCATAGCAGGCTATCGCCGCATACCAGGGCTAGGGCGGCATTCCACGCCCATGGAGCGACCGGAAAGTTAAAGGCCGTAATCAAGCCTATGGGGCCAAGCGGATGCCAGCTTTCCCGCATATGGTGGCCAGGGCGCTCGGATGCGATCGTTAACCCGAACAGCTGACGCGACTGCCCTACTGCCAGATCACAGATGTCGATCATTTCCTGAACTTCACCCAGCCCTTCCTGGTAGATTTTGCCGCATTCCAGGGTCACCAGGCTGCCCAGATCTTCCTTATGTTCGCGCAACTGTTCGGCAAACAGACGAACAAGCTCGCCACGCCGTGGCGCGGGCACCTGACGCCACTGCTCAAAAGCGGCCTGCGCACGCTCAATCCGTGTATTGACCTGTTCAGCACTCTCCATCGTCACATGGCCAAGCGGCTGGCCATCGGTGGGGCTTGCCACCGCATAATCTCCGTTCTGATACATCTCGGCCTTAACGCCCATGCGCTGCATAATGGTGTCGATCATGATGTCTCCTTTGATTGTCATTGACGTGTCTGAATACCCAGACAGTATTGACAGGAGAATTGACGCACCTCAAACGAGGTTTTATAACGACATCATTCTATTTTTTCTTATAAGGCGAAAGTATATGAGTTGGCGGCACTTACCTACGCTCACGTCCATGCAGTGCTTTGAGGCATCGGCGCGACATCTCAGCTTTACGCGTGCCGCTGAAGAACTCAGCCTGACGCAGAGCGCGGTCAGCAAACAGGTAGCCCAACTGGAGGTCGTGCTTGAGCACCCCTTGTTCCGGCGGGTGCGCAAGCGGTTGCAGGTCACCCCGGAAGGCTCTCTTTACCTGACGGAGGTGCGTAAAATTCTCGCCCAGGTAGAAATGTCGACCCGCTATATGCAGTCTTACGGTGGGCAAAGCGAAGTGCTCAACGTGACAACCCTACCCACCTTCGGCGCACGCTGGCTGATTCCACGCCTGAACGGCTTTCGTTTTAGCCATCCAGGCGTTTATCTCAATATCAGTAATCGGGTGGACCCCTTTGATCTCGAAGAAGAGCACATTGATGTGGCCTTTTTCTTTGGCCATGGTGTCTGGCCAAAAGCGGAGTGCATCAAGTTGCTGGATGAAACGATGGTGCCTGTGTGTGCGCCCAGCCTGGTTCCACAAGCGGGCATCCAGGACCCCATGGAACTGAGCCAGCTGGTATTACTGCAGAGTACGACGCGCCCGGAAGCCTGGCATGACTGGTTTGCTGCCCAGCACTGCTACACCCGGCATAGCTATCACGGTCCACGTTTTGATACGTTTTACATGGCATTGACGGCCGCACGCGCAGGCTGCGGCGTTGCCTTAGTGCCACGTTTTCTGGCTCAGGAAGAACTCGATGCCGGCCAGCTCACCATTCCCTGGCCGTATGCGTTTACCAGCCGCGGCGCCTACTATCTTGCCTACCCGGAATACAAAGGCGAAGTTGCCAAGGTAAAAGGGTTTGTTGAATGGATACTGGGACACATCGACCCCACCTCCACCCAGACAGAAGACTCTGAGCCCGCGGAAAAATCATAACTTTATGGAATGAAGTCGTTAAATTTCGCCAGTAGCAAACAGAGGGAGGCGACTTGCTGGCTCCTTGGCCAGGATCTTGGCTAACGCCTTGGCTAAGACTTTGGTATAAATTCGACCTTGGTATTATATCAAATATGTTTTATACTGCGCTGCAACAAGCCCTTTCTGGAGCTTCTTGACGGAGACCTTTTATGACTCCTAATACATCAACAGCAGCGCATCTCCAACGCAGCCTGCGTCAATGCCTCGCCACGGCAGCGGAGCTGCTCTACCATCACGGCCATGTGCTGGAAACCATTACTCTTTCGCATCGCGGGTTAACACGCCGAGATCTGGCCACGCTGAACAAGCAGTCAACCGAATGGGCGACCTGCCAGAAGGTATTGATTGCCAGCGAAGCAGCGGTTTATAACGAATACGACCATTTCGTGCTGACAGCCATGGGCCGCGAGCTTATGTTCGATATGTTTGGTGAGGGCGCTGCGGACTGCGCCTGACGATGCCCGATAAGATGCTGATTTACAAAAAACGCCACCGCTTATACAAGCGGTGGCGTTTTTTTGTAGGGATACCGTTGCGTTAGTGGTGATGTCTTTTCTCGGGCTATTCACTCTTGTGGCCAAGACTCATCAGATAGAGCGCTCCTGCCAGCGCCAACACCGAAAGTGCCAGATAAATCGCATCCAGAGGCGTTGCAAAACGAATATCCACCACAGCGCGGAAAAATTCGATAATCACCGCCAGAATAACCACGCGAGCAATCTTGTCTTTCAGATGATCCAATGAAGCCACGTTGAACGGATGCTGTAGATTACTGATTTCGGCCTTATCGATACGTGACACGAATAGCCGGTAGATGCCCAGCGAAAAAATCAGCAGCACGATCGCAATCAGATAAATATCCACGGCAACAACCACATCCGGCACCAGAGTATCGTGAATAT
Organism: Halomonas sp. LS-001; assembly: GCF_052983955.1. Classification (NCBI taxonomy): domain Bacteria; kingdom Pseudomonadati; phylum Pseudomonadota; class Gammaproteobacteria; order Oceanospirillales; family Halomonadaceae; genus Halomonas; species Halomonas sp. LS-001. The sequence continues at coordinate 258,512 of NZ_CM129816.1, read as the reverse complement.
TTGTCTCACTGCCCAACAAATAGTAACTCACGGTCCCAGCGACAATTTTGAAAATATCGATTGTTCCCACTGCAAACAGCACGACCGACCCCAGCAGACTAGGGATGACCGCCAGCATCACCAGAAACCGCGAGTTCCATAGCAGGTTTTCAACGCGTCGCTCCCAGGGATGCTGTTGGTCAGGGGTCTTGGGCAAAGGCTTTTCCCCTCGCTGTTCCGGCTCATGATTCGTCATTATAGGCTCCGCTCCATCAGTTGAACGACACGCTTACTTTTTAAAAAACATTGACCGCAACCAGCACAAAGGTTGCCAGAGTGAGGACCATACCCGCCAGCACCCAACGCCCATCGCGAGCGACCAGCCCTAGCCCCAGCAAGGTTAGCGCAAGCCCCGCGCCGTTGGCCGAAAATGGAATAAACTCCATGGGCGGCATGGCCAGCGCAATAATGAGCGCGGTTACCGCCGTTAATCGGCTACCCTGTTTGCCCGTCAGCCACCGCCAGCGAACGCGTAACCAGCGATCAATCCAGCGGGCGGGGTTTCTGGCGTACTGCAACGCCTTGATAAACTTGGCCCGCGACAGCTGGCGCTTTAACAGCCAATGCGGCAACCAGATGTGCCGACGCCCTGCCAGCAGCTGTCCGCCGGTCAACAGTAAAATAGCAGCCATCAGTGTTGGCACCCCGGGTATGTCACCCACCAAAGGGGCCAGGGTGATGAGCCCGGCCGCCAGCAGTAGCGGGCCGAACGTGCGCAAACCAACCACTTGAAAGACATCATCAACACTGACGTAAGCTTTCTGCGGCGCCACCTGCTCCATTATATCAATCAAATCGGTCAGACTTGAGACGGAGTGAGTCATCATTGCTTACCTTTTCTGTCCGATTCGACGTTAGTCACGCTCTTTCAGCTGCTCCTTGAGCTGTTTGGGCACCTGTTTGATAATTAACCGGTCAGAGGCTTCGTCATACTCGATGCTGTTGCCCAACAGATGGGAATCAAAGCTGATCGACACGCCGCCAGCACGGCCGGTAAAACGGCGGAACTGGTTAAGCGTACGCTTATCAGGGGGAATTTCTTCGGCTAACCCGTAATCTGAATGGCGGATATGCTCATAAAAGGCCTTGGGCTGGCGCTCATCCACCACGGCAGACAGTTCGTCCAGCGCCATGGTTTCACCACGGCGTAGCTGATCCGTCGCGTAACCTACCAGCGCATCGGTTTTTTCACGGCTGGCGTCTTCGTCAAAGGCTTCTTTTTCGACGTAGTCGCTGAATGCCTTGAGCAGCGCGCGGGTTTCCTGCGGCGCATCCACGCCCTCACTGACACCCAGCCATTGCGCTACCACCTCGGCTACCTTCTGGCCACCTCGCTCCTTCAGAAACGACACATATTGGGTCTGTTCTTCGCCCTGCTGCCATTGGGTCAGGTTAATGCGTGCCGCCAACGTCAGCTGGCGGGTATTCAATTGCGCTGCCGGAATGGCGTGGTGGGCTGAGTCAAGTCCAATGCCCTCACGCTGATGCACCAATGCCACCAGAAACGTCTCGGTGTCACCCTGCTGCTGGTGAGCAAACAGCAGGTAGCCTGCCACTGAAAGGTGCTCGGCCAGCGCATTGGCCAACTGTTCGGTCAGGGCCTGTGTGAACGTGGCAAAATCATCTGCCTCGCTCAGATAGCGACTCAACGCAGAGGCAAACACAGCATTCTCGGCGTCAAGGTCTGCGCTGAAACGCCCCCAACCTTTGGGCTTGGTGTTATAGGTATCATTCAGTGCGCCCGCCAACGCCTCCATTACCTCGCTGCCCGGTGGGTGGGAAGCGCTCGCCGGGGTCACGTTCAGGCGGGCACCCTCAAGGGCGGGTTCCAGGCGATGAACAATACTTTGCAATAATGGCATGGCGATCAGGGTGTCCTTAAAACGGTTTTACGGGGTCTTCATCACGTTGGCTGACAACGTTTTCAACAGTGGCGCGGCACAAAGCGACTCAGGGTTTCAGGCGATATCCCGTGCGGAAAATCCACGCTATGGTTGCCAGGCAGCCCACCAGAAAGACAAAGATCATGATCACGCTGGCCACGATACTCACGTCACTGATGCCATAAAAGCTCCAGCGGAAACCGCTGACCAGATAGACCACCGGATTCAGCAGGGTCACGCCCTGCCAGAAAGGCGGCAGCATATCAATCGAGTAGAAGCTCCCGCCCAGAAAGGTCAGCGGGGTTATCACTAAAAGCGGCACCAGTTGCAGCTTGTCAAAACCATCTGCCCAGATACCGATAATAAACCCCAGCATGCTGAAGGTCAGTGCAGTCAGCACCAGAAACGTCAGCATCCACACAGGGTGAGCAACTTCCAGCGGCACAAAGAAGTTCGAGGTCAACAGTATGATGATCCCTAACAGCACCGATTTCGACGCTGCCGCTCCCACGTAGCCAATGACAATTTCCAGATAGGAAATAGGCGCCGACAGGAGCTCATAAATGCTGCCGGAAAACTTGGGAAAGAAAATCCCGAACGAGGCGTTGGAGACACTCTGGGTCAGCAACATCAACATGATAAGACCCGGCACGATAAAGGCGCCGTAACTGATACCCCCGATTTCCTCAATGCGTGAGCCAATGGCGGCGCCAAACACCACAAAATACAGTGAGGTAGAGATCACCGGCGACACAATACTCTGCAGCAGCGTTCGGCGGGTACGAGCCATTTCCGCCATATAGATGGCACGGACAGGATAAAGATTCATGCGCGCTCCTTGACCAGATCAACAAAAATATCTTCCAGCGAGCTTTGCCGGGTGTGCAAATCCTTGACGCCGATATCCGCCGTCTCCAGGGCACGCAACAAGGTTGAAATACCGCTGCTGTCACGCTGTTTGGCGGAACTTTCGTAGGTATACACCAGCTCATCGCCGGCTTCGCTAAGCGTCAGCTCGAACGCTGCCAGCGAATCAGGAATTGTCTCAATGGGTTCAAACAACTGCAGGGTTAACTGTTTACGGCCAAGCTTTTCAATCAGGGCATTTTTTTCTTCAACCAGGACGATTTCGCCGTTATTGATGACCCCGATCCGGTCAGCCATCTCTTCGGCTTCCTCGATATAGTGAGTGGTCAAAATGATCGTCACGCCCTGATCGCGCAGCTCGCGTACCACTTCCCACATATCGCGGCGCAGCGCCACATCGACGCCCGCCGTTGGCTCATCCAGAAACAGAATACGCGGCTCGTGGGAGAGCGCCTTGGCAATCAGCACGCGGCGTTTCATACCGCCCGACAGCGTCATCAAGCGGTTATTGCGTTTATCCCACAGCGTCAACGCCTTGAGCACTTTCTCGATATGGTCCGGGTTGGGCGGCTTGCCGAATAACCCCCGGCTGAAGCTGACGGTGTTCCACACGGTTTCAAATGCCTCGTTGGTTAACTCCTGAGGCACCAGCCCGATTCGCTCACGGGCATCGCGGTAATTTTTAACGTTATCAAAACCGTCCACCCACACCGTGCCTTGGGTGGGCGACGCCAGGCCACACACCACGCTGATCAGCGTGGTTTTACCGGCACCATTCGGCCCGAGCAGCGCAAAAATCTCGCCCCGTTCGATACTCAGATTAACCTGACGTAATGCCTGGAAACGTCCAGCACCGCTCTTATCAACAGCGCTTTTATCAACATAGCTTTTATCGAGGCCTTCAATGCGAATGATCGGGTCGCTCACTGCCTACTCCTTGCTGTTGAAAAATAGACGAGGTTGCTGGACCCATTGTCTGCCACAGAACCAGCACGTCGCTCACTTGCTCATTGTACTGGACGCAGGGGCGTTCCCCTATGCGCCAAGGGCTGGTATCTTCCATCTATCCGATATTAACATTATTTAATCATATGCCTGACGGGTGCTCTCTGCGGCCTGATTAACCATGAAGACGCCGCGCCTGGCTGGCAGTTTCAATGCTTTCATCTGGTCAAACCGATTCCACACACTTTTTAAACTCATCACATACTTTTTAAACTCACCACACACTTATCAAACCCATAAGGAACAACGATGGCTTCTTCTGATTCCCCTCAAACCTATTCCCCTCAAACCTATCGCCTGGTCACCCGCAGCGATTTCGACGGCCTGGTTTGCGGCGCCCTGCTGACTCACCTTAATCTGATCGACGATATCAAGTTTGTGCACCCCAAGGATATGCAGGATGGGATCATCGAGATCACTGATCGCGATATCACCACCAACCTGCCTTACGTGCCCGGCTGCCATCTGGCATTTGATCACCACCTGAGTGAGACAGTGCGTAACAGCGAGCGCGCCGACAACCATATTATTGACCCCGATGCCCCGTCAGCGGCACGGGTAGTGTTTGAATACTACGGCGGTTTTGACGCGTTTCCAGCGCGCTGGGAAGACATGATGGCCGCCGTGGATAAAGGCGATGCCGCTCAGTTCAACAAAGAGGAGATTCTCAACCCACAGGGTTGGGTGCTGCTGAACTTCATCATGGATGCACGCACTGGCCTTGGCCGCTTCCGTGACTTCAGAATTTCCAACTATCAGTTGATGATGAAGCTGATTGACTACTGCCGCGAACATTCGATTGATGACATTCTGGCACTCGACGATGTACGCGAACGCGTTGACCTTTACCGCGACCATGAAGACAAGGCCAAAGAACAGATTCAGCGCTGCGCCAATGTTCACGGCAACCTTGTCGTGCTCGATCTGCGCAATGAAGAGACCATCTATGCCACCAACCGCTTTGTGATTTACGCCCTCTACCCCGCGTGCAATATTTCCATTCACGTGATGTGGGGACTCAAACAGCAGAACACTGTCCTGGCGATCGGCAAATCCATCCTCGACCGTTCCAGCAACACCAATGTCGGCGAGCTATGCCTTGAATACGCCGGCGGTGGCCACTTAAACGCCGGCACCTGCCAGATCGATAACGACAAGGCAGAAGACACACTCAACGCCATTATAAAGCGCATCAACGCTGACGGTTGATGATAAAACAGCCAACGTTACCCCGTGTTGGCCAGCCAAAGGCATGTCACGGTGTCTCCTGCGTTCACCTGGGTGTGCGGGGGGATAACCGTCAGCGCATCAGCGTCAACGCAGGAGGACAGCACGCCGGAGTTCTGGTCGTCGAAAGCCTCGGCAGTCACGCCGGAAGGCGTGAACGCCAGGCGTACTCGCATATAATGCTGACGTGGGCCGGTTGAGGTAGCAAAACCTGAGCGGGCGGTGATTTCCGGCAGCTGTTGTAATGCCGGGCAAGCCAGCAACGCGCCCATCAAGGGGCGCAGAAACAGCCAGGCCCCTACATAGCTGGATACCGGGTTACCCGGCAAACCAACAAAGCGTGCTACTCCCTGTGAATTCGCTGAACCCTGTGAATGAGAAATCTGCCCCAGCGCCAGCGGTTTGCCAGGGCGAATGGCCAGTTTCCAGATGTCCAGCTGGCCCAACGATTCCAGCGCGGCTTTCACATGATCTTCTTCACCGACGCTGACACCACCCGTGCTGACAACCACATCTGCCTGTGCGGCGGCTTGCTGTAGCCTGTCACACGTGCTTGCAAAATCATCCGGCACGCTGACAAGGCTCACCACCTCAGCACCGAAGTTTTCCAGCAGGCGTTTCAGCATCGGGCGATTGGAGTTGTATAGCTGACCAGCCTGAAGCGGCGTACCGGGGTCGATAATTTCATCGCCCGTGGATAAAAGCGCCACCCGCGGGCGGCGAACCACGCTGACGGCTGACACCCCTTGCCCGGCCAGATGCCCAAGCGCGGCAGCTTCCAGCCGCGTACCGGCGCGCAGCAGCGTCTGCCCAGCGCGCACGTCGCGCCCACGGCGGCGGATATTGTCGCCAATAGGAATATCCGCAGGCAGCATGGCGCGCTCGCCTTGTAGGGAAACCCGTTCCTGCATCACCACGCAATCAGCCCCGGGCGGAATCTCACCGCCGGTAAAAATGCGCGCACAGGTGCCCGGCATCAGCGGCGTCACGGAAGACCCGGCAGCGACCCGCTGACTGACCAGCAGCGGCTGCCCGGCTTCGGCCGCCCGCAACGCATAACCATCCATGGCGCTATTGTCGAAAGGCGGCACGTCAAGCTGCGCCTTGATATCCGTCGCCAGCACTCGTCCGGCGGCATCCGATAAGGCAATCTCTTCGCTTTCAAGCGGGCTGACATTCTTCAGCAGTGCGGCTATGGCCGTTTCAATACGTGCCAGCTCAGCCATGTTGCCCTCGCTCGGGGATGACAAGGTTGGCGAAGTTGCAGGGCTTGTGGCGGCTATCAAGCTGCTCCGCCAGAATGCCATCCCAGCCGGTGCGGCAGGCGCCCGTTGAACCGGGCAGACAGAAAATCACAGTGGCATTCGCCAACCCGCCCAGGCAGCGGCTCTGGATGGTCGAGCTGCCGATTTCATCGCCACTCAGCTGACGAAAGCGTTCACCAAAGCCTTCAATGCGTTTATCGAACAGCACGGACAACGCTTCCGGCGTGGAGTCGCGACCGGTAAAGCCGGTGCCGCCGGTGGAAATCACCACCTGCACCTCAGGGTCGGCGATCCAGGCAGATACCACGGCGCGTATCTGGTAAACATCATCCACTACGATGCGTTTCTCCACCAGGCGATGCCCAGCATCCGTCAAGCGCTGCACCAGTGCCTGGCCTGAGCGGTCGGTTTCATCGGTGCGTGTATCGGATACCGTCAACACCGCTACCTTAAGTGCCACCATGGCCTCCATCGGCTTACTCCTCGGCTTTTTTCTGTGCTTGTCGAGCATCCAGAGCGGCCAGTTGCTCAGGGGTCGCCTTGCCCTGGTAATGGGTTTTCCATTCACCGTACGGCATGCCGTAGACATACTCACGAGCGGCTTCGTAATCCAGCGTTTCGCCATGTTCGTCTGCCGCCGTCACCAGCCATTTCGACAGACAGTTACGGCAGAAATCAGCCAGAATCATCAGGTCGATGTTTTGGACATCCTTGTTATCGTCCAGATGTTTTAACAGACGACGAAACGCAGCCGCTTCAAGTTCTGTGCGCTTGGCGGGGTCTAACTCATTAAACGTGGACATTCTCGCTCCTTTTCTCGATCTGGGTTTACCCGCTGTTTGCTTAGCGATTATTTACTTATCTGCAGCATAACAAAAGACACCGCCCGAAGGCGGTGTCGTAAAGCAATTAAGCAGACAGATTAACCGGGTTTGGTCGCGGAGGCATCACCACTGTTGCTGGCGTTTTTCTGCGCCGCCACTTCGTCTTCTGTCAGAGCCTGATCCTTCACTTCCTCATACCAGAGGTTGTGATGCTCTTTGGCCCAGGTTTCATCAACATAGCCGGTCGTCATGCCTTCCAGGGAGCCAGCGGTACCGAGAGTACCGATGTAGATATGACCCAGTGCAACGGCCGTCAGACCCAACGCGCCTACCGCATGGACAATATTGGCCCATTGCATGGTGTCACGGCTCTGGCCGTAGTTGGGAAAGTCCAGCACAAAGCCGCTTGCCACTACCAGCAATCCCACCGTGGCCAGCAGCCAGTACCAGGCTTTCTCACCACCATTGGCAAAGCCGGCATCCGGATGGCCTTTACCCACCATGCCACCGCCCATTTTGAACCACTCCAGGTCATGCTTTTTGGGGAGATTATCCTTCAGCAACTTCAATAGCAGCACAACCAGCAGAATACCGAACACCGGCCCGAGATAGTTGTGCAGTATCTTGGAACCAGAAATCATGCTGGCCCAGAAGGCATCACCAAACAGCGAGCGGAACACGAACTTGCCATAAAGCAGGTTCAGGCCGGTTAGTGCCAGTACGATAAACAGCGAGGCAACCGTCCAGTGCAGTGAGCGCATAAACAACGACCAGCGAAACAGCTTGCGCCCCGTTGGTGATTCATCCAGCTCTTTACGCCCCACCACGAGGTAAAACAGCGTGATCACGCCCGCCATACCCAATATCACGATCAGCCCGTAGGGCGACACCCAGCGATTACGCCACTGGCGCCAGGTTTCACCGCTTGAGTTGATCAGATTGTAGTTGCTGTCAAAGCGCGAGTCGCGAAAATTGGCGTCAGTTTCACCGCTGCGCACCTGACGCCATTGGTCGGCGTCAATGCCTGGCGCAGCCGTGACCATTTCGCTTTCCGACGTGGATTGGCCCGAGGTAGATTGGGCACTGGCCAGCGAGACCATGCCAAGGCCTGCCACCAGCACAAGCGCCAGACACAGCCAACGCCACAAGCCCGTATTGATCAGGTTCATGACAAGCCTCCTTACCCTTTACGGGCAGCATCATAGGCGAGGTTGTCAGCACTGGCCTGTGGGTTGCCTGACCAGGCACCATCCGGATGGCCGCGCTGCACTACACGCTGACGGAAGATATCGGCCACTTCCTGGGCATCACCTGCCAGCAGCGCCTTGGTCGAACACATTTCCGCACACAGCGGCAGCTTGCCTTCTGCAATACGATTCGCGCCGTACTTCTCGTACTCTTCTTCTTTGGTTTCCGCAGGACCACCGGCACAGAAGGTACATTTATCCATTTTGCCACGCTCGCCAAACGCATTCTGCTGCGGGAACTGCGGCGCACCGAAGGGGCAGGCGTACAGGCAATAGCCGCAGCCAATGCACAGGTCTTTATCGTGCAGGACGATGCCATCGTCGGTTTTGTAGAAGCAGTCGGTCGGGCAGACCGCCATGCAGGGTGCATCGTCGCAATGCATGCAGGCGACCGAGATCGACATTTCATCGGCCTCGCCATCATTTAACGTCACTACCCGGCGGCGCTGAATGCCCCATTCAACTTCGTTGGCATTTTTACAGGCGGTGACACAGCCGTTGCATTCGATGCAGCGTTCGGCGTCACACATAAATTTCATTTGGGCCATGATGTTTCTCCTCACACGGTGCAAAATGGCGTTTGCACCGCTTGGCTATCAGGTCAGGGTGTCAAGCGCGCTCAAGGCGACACAGGGTGCATTTGGTTTCCTGCATTTGTGTCACGGTGTCGTAGCCATAGGTCGTGGCGGTGTTAACCGCCTCGCCCAGCACATAAGGCGCTGAGCCTTCGGGGTAACGGTCATGCAGGCTTTCGCCCTGGAACATGCCACCGAAGTGGAACGGCATGAACACGACTTCACGCGCCACACGCGGCGTTACCAGCGCTTTCACCTTGACGCGCCCGCCTTCGGCGCCTTCTACCCAGACCATATCCCCATCACGAATGCCGTGATCGTTGGCCAGCGCCGGGTTGATTTCGACAAACATCTCCTGCTGTAGCTCAGCAAGCCATGACATGGAGCGGGTTTCTTCACCACCGCCTTCATATTCCACCAGACGGCCTGAGGTCAGAATGATCGGGTAGCGATCGCTGTTGTCGTTTTCCTGAATAGTGCGATATAGCGTAGGCAGACGGTAATGCGAGGCCACGTCGTCCCAGGTCGGGTAGTCCTCGACCAGATCGCGGCGGCTGGTATACAGCGGCTCGCGGTGTTTGGGAATCGGGTCAGGGAAGGTCCACACATTACAACGCGCCTTGGCGTTACCAAAGGGCGCACAGCCATGGGCAATTGCCACCCGCTGAATACCGCCAGAAAGATCGGTCTTCCAGTTCTTGCCTTCTGCTGCGGTTTTTTCTGCCGCCGTCAGGTCATCCCACCAGCCCAGATCCTTGAGCATCTGAGCGGTAAATTCGGGGTAACCATCTTCAATCTCAGAACCGGCACTGAAGGAGCCATCCGCAAGAATGTTCTCGCCATCACGCTCGACCCCGTAACGCGCCCGGAAGGTCAGGCCGCCTTCGGCCACTGGCTTGCTGGTGTCATACAGGATTGGTGTTCCCGGGTGCCCCATCTCGGCGGTGCCCCAGCATGGCCAGGGCAGGCCATAGTAATCGCCATCCGCCGGTCCACCTTCGGCTTTAAGGTCGCGGAAACTGAAGGTATGCCAGTTTTTCTGGTGTTCCTTGAGGCGCTCCGGGCTCTGGCCGGTGTAGCCGACGGTCCACATGCCCGCATTGAATTCACGGGTAATATCTTCAATCACCGGGCGGTTGTTCTCGACGCGAATGTTCTTGAACAGTTCATTGGCAAAGCCGAGTTTCTGGGAGAGCAGATACATGATTTCGTGGTCGGGCTTGGATTCAAACATCGGCTCGATCACTTGGTCACGCCACTGAATGGAACGGTTAGTGGCCGTCACGCTGCCCGTGGTTTCAAACTGAGTCGCGGCAGGCAGCAGATAAACGCCGTCGGTGCGGTCGTGCATGACACCAGCAACTGTCGGGTAGGGGTCGACAATGACCATCATTTCCAGCTGCTTCATTGCCTGCTGCATTTCCACACCGCGGGTTTGCGAATTCACCGCGTGGCCCCAGTAGAACATGGCCTTCAGCTTGGAACGCTGGGAAATGTTTTCGTCTTCTTCCAGCACGCCGTCAATCCAGCGCGATACAGTAATACCGCTGGAGTGCATCGGTTTGCCATCGACGTACTCGGTATCATCGAAGCGGCTCTGCAGCCATTCGTAGTCAAGATCCCACACGCCAGCCCAGTGCCGCCAGGCACCCTCTGCCAGGCCGTAATAGCCGGGCAGCGAATGCGACATCAAACCAAGGTCAGTGGCACCCTGAACGTTGTCGTGACCACGGAAGATGTTGGTACCACCACCCGATTTACCCATGTTACCCAGCGCCAGCTCAAGAATGCAGTAGGCACGAGTATTGTTGTTGCCCGTAGTGTGCTGGGTACCGCCCATGCACCAGACGATACAGCCTGGGCGGTTGTCCGCCAGCCGCTTGGCCGTATCAAACATGGCCGCTTCGGGAACGCCGGTAATGCGCTCGACTTCTGAAGGCGTAAAGTTGGCAACTTCAGCGCGTACTTCATCCATTGCATAGACACGCTGATCAATGAATTCGCGGTCTTCCCAGCCATTTTCAAAAATGTGCCATAACAGACCCCAGATAAACGCCACGTCCGACCCTGGGCGAATACGGACATAGCTGTCCGCCTTCGCGGCTGTCCGCGTAAAACGCGGGTCAACCACGATGATATCGGCGTGACTGCGCTCCTTGGCCAGCAGAATGTGCTGCATGGCCACCGGGTGCGCTTCACTCGGGTTGGAGCCGATAAACATGATCGACTTGGAATTCTGGATATCGTTGAGCGAGTTGGTCATCGCTCCGTAACCCCAGGTATTCGCTACACCGGCAACGGTGGTGGAGTGACAGATACGCGCCTGATGGTCAGTATTGTTGGTGCCCGCCAGCGCGGCGAACTTGCGCATCAGATACGCCTGCTCGTTGTTGAACTTGGCAGACCCCAGCCAATAGATGCTGTCGGGGCTGTACTGTTCAGACAGCTCTAGCACTTTATTGCCGATTTCTTCGATGGCGTCATCCCAGCTCAGACGCTGCCATTCGCCATCGACCAGCTTCATCGGATATTTCAGACGGCGGGTTGAATGGCCGTGCTGGCGCAAGGCAGCGCCCTTGGCACAGTGAGCACCACGGTTGATCGGGTGGTCGAAAGCTGGCTCCTGTTTGGTCCAGATACCTTCCTGTACTTCGGCATAAACTCCACAGCCCACCGAACAGTGCGAGCAGATGGTGCGTTTGGTTTCCACGGGGGAATCAAGCACCGGTGTTTTGTCGGCCGCTTGAGTGCGCTGCATCATCGGCGCGCCCATAAAGCCGGCCGCCGCGATACCGCCAGTGGCAGCACCGCTGCGCTTCAGGAACTGGCGACGGCTGATGCCCAGGCCGTTAGCCTTTGATGTGGTGGATTTGCGAGTTAAACGCATGGCAGTTCTCCTGGCATTGGCCGTCAATCACGCAACGTCGCGTAGAAGGCGCGAATATGGTCGGTTTCACGATAATTGAGCGATGCTTCATCGCGCTTGGCAGGGACATCGTCTGCATTCGCTAACGTGACATGGCCAACCGCCGCCGCGGCACCAGCGGCGGCAGTGCCCAATCCAATGGTTTTCATAAACCGTCGACGATCAGGGTTGTGCGAACTGCCATCTGTTGAGCTAACAGGGTGTGACGTGGACATGGGGCTATCCTCTCTTGCTTGTCAGGTCGTCTTGTCAGGTTGTCTTGCCAGGCAGCAAAGAACGCGTCCTGCGTCGTTGGGGCCGAATCCTGACGTTTGATGTTTTAATTTTTCGTGATTTAATTTTAGTCGATGCTGCGGTTTTTTCAGTGGCGTCTTTATGGCGGATCTTACGGCGGTGGTGTCATCATTTTTACTGGCGTTTGGCTAACGGCGTCCTGCAACCGTGCCGCTTCGTTCTCCATAAACGCATTGCCTAATTCACCCAGTGCGGCGTAAAAATCACTATCTACCTTGGCTAAATCAGCGAAGCAGTGGGATGCCCAGGGCGCCAGGTGCTGAAAGAAGAAGCGCGATTGACGCGGCATGGCGGCGTCAGTCACCAGCATCGCCATGACTTCACACATCGCCGCCAGATGATCTTCCGGTTCATGTGTCTGAGCACTGCGTTCAAACCCCAGGGCCCTCAGGTCGCGGCGCAGCTCTACAAGCGCGGCTTCCATCAGTTCACCCTGGCGATACCAGGAAGCATAAGGCGTGACGTCCCCCTGAATGACGCCGACCAGATGGCGAAAATGAGCACGCTCAAGCGTTGACGGCGTCGCCAGGGAGGCGGCCTGTGACAATGCCTGCCAGGCCGACGTCAAACGGCTGCCGTCAGCATCCGTCTCCAGCCCGCCCAGCCAATCAAGCAGCTCGGCATCTGGCGCCTGGCGCAGCAGACCGGCCAGCAGCGTATAAATATCAGCACGCAGCGCGTCTTCATCATTCAGACTGCCTGTTGTCGCCTCGGCGGCGTTAACCACATTACTCATTTTTCATACCTTCAATTGCGCATCAGGGTCGCGGGCCATGGTCTGCCAGACATCTTTCACACGGCAGTCCTCGCACATTTCCAGGCGCGCCATGGCATCACCGGCAAAATAAGGATGGTCTGCCAACTTCTGTTTGATCGCGGCCACCGTACTCACCGTGGCAAACGGCTTGCCGCAGTTGATACATTCGAACGCCGCTTCTTCATGACAGATCTGCCGCTCGGTACGCTCTGGCGCTGCCAGAAAGCCCGGCACCAGGGTGATCGCATTCTCCGGGCAGGCGTCAGCACATAGCCCGCATTGCACACAGTCGGCTTCCAGAAAACTCAACGCAGGCCGGTCACCGCCCGCTTTCAAGGCTGGCGTCGGGCAGTTGCTGACACAGGCCATGCACAGGGTGCAGGCGTCACTGTCCACATCCAGGGCCCCATAAGGAGCACCTGCGGGTACCGGCTGGCGCTCCGACGCAGGCTCACCAAGTTCAGCCAGGCGTGCCAGCACCTGATTGAAGCGCGCCCGCTTTTGCGGTGCGTCAAGCGTCAACGGCTGCTCCGTCAGCGGTAGCCGTACGGGCAATGCATCACGCGCAGAATTGTCATCCGAGGTGATTGCCTGAACGCGTGCGCCGTCCAGCCCGAGCGATTCCAGCAAAACGTGCGCCTGCGCCAGCTGTGCTTCAAGCGATGACGACAGGCGCTCGGGCATATTGGCATGATATTGAACCCGAATTTCCGCGGCACCGGCTGCAAGCCCGGTGAGCCACTGGTCATGGCCCGCCGCACCCAGCTCTTCCAGCGGAATATCCAGCACGTGGTTAGCCACACTCGCGCCCGCCTGACGTTCCGCTTCCAGCGTGTCATGGGTGATAAAACGCAGCACCGGATGCGTGCCGCCTGCCTCGCGGTAAGCACTCAGCCAGCTCGACAGCGTGTCCTGCTGACGGCGGGTTTCAGGCAGACGAAACTCAATCGCCCCCGTCGGGCAGGCACTCGTACAGCTGCCCACGCCCTGGCATAGAAAGGGGTCAATCTCGATACGCGATTCAATCCGCCCCTTATGACTGCTGATGGCATCCGCGGGGCACACGTCCAGACAGCGGGTACAGCCGACATTGCCACTCGATGAGTGGGCACACAGGTCGCTGTTGACCTGAAAATAGCGCGGCTTATCGAACTCCCCCGTTAGCGCGGCAAACTCCGCCAACGCTTCCTGATGGGTTTCTGCAGTCTGCCAGTCAAGCCGCACATAGCCAGGCGGCGAAAGCTCCGTTGTCAGGCAGGAACTTGAATTGAGATCAAGGATCAGGTCAAAGGTGTCGCGCTCGATCAGGGCGCGCGCCAGATCCAGCTCCAGCGGCTCATCGTCACGGATGACAACGTTGAAAGCGCCGAGATGACCGCTGATATTCAGCTGTTCCACCTGAGCACGGGTTAATGCCTGCGTCGTCAGCGACGCGGTCGCTGCGAGCAGCTCGCTGTCGTCCTGCTCCCGCGACTCTCCCTCGGTGGCAGAGGTCAACAGCAAGGTGATGGAGGCAAGCCCACCCTCTGTTTTAGCGTGGGCGTTGGCCATCAACAGACGCGCGGCTTGGCGCACGTCTCGTTCGCTGCCCATTACCAATGCGTGGCCACGACTATGATAGGTGACGTTGGCAGGGGTCAGGTTCGCCGGCCAGGAGACGCGTTGACGTACCGCCTCTTTAGCCTGGGCATTACGCTGGTCGTCAAAAGACGCCAGTGGGATTGGCTGATTCATGCATTCTCACGGTCAGGTGCTTTTATTATTTTGATTAATTTTTTTAGTTTAATTTGCGGGCTTCACTTGGGCTAGCCGACTAAAGCCGTTTATTACATCTTTCTTATCCTATGACGGCAGCATTGTTTTTGCCAACTTTCGGCCATCCGGTGAATCAACGCTCATCCGGCGTAGACTCCGCATCGTCTTTCGAGCTGTTGACTGATGATGAGGAAGGCGGGTTTTCGTCGACCAAAGTGGCATCAGCGTCTTCCGGCGGATGACGATCATTCGGAGTATCGTTGGGCTCTTCCAGCGTCTCGTCCAGCCTCTCTTCCAGCTTGTGCGTCCACTGACGGACTTTATCGGCCATTTCTGCCGCCATGGGTTTCAGCTGGGCTTTGAAGTCCTGGTCATAATCGTTGAGGCCATCACGCACGTTGTAGTCGCCGGTTGACCATAGCCGACGCAGCGCCTTGCGCCTCAGCGCACCGCTGACTCCCGGCGACATAAACGCACTGAAGTCGCTGCCTTCTTCAAGGGTGTCAGGGTCGGGCAGCGTAGCATCCAGGCTGCCCGGTTCCAGTCTGTCCGGTTCCAGTCTACCAGGTTCTGGGCTGTCCGGCTCAGGCGGCGGCGATGGGGCATCAGTGCCACTTTCGGTGACAGACGCCTCATCGAGATCCTCCGTGAGCGCCTGTTCGGCGTGGGCCTGATTCGCGTCTTCGCCATCCAGCGGTGGCTCATCATCTACCGGCAGGCCGCGTTTGGCCCGTGACCAGCGCTCAAAACGACTCATGACAATGGCTCCTGCGTGTTTCCCGTTGCATTGGCCTGGCCCGCATCACCCTGGGTCGGCAATTCACGTCCTCGCCCAGCGCCTTTGCGCTTTTTCTTGCGCACTTCCGGGGGCGCTTCGCCGTGGCGGGCAAGATAACCCTCTATCCACACCTGAATGGCCATCGGCATCGGCGCTTCAAGTACCTGCTGTTCGCCATCCATCCACCCGGCGGCCACGTCCTGGCTGGCCGTGATGACCTCCGGGGCAGGCACCTCTCCGCTGAAGCCCGCCCGCACAAACAGTTGCGGGGTCGCCGAGGTCAGGTTGAAGCGGTAAGCCGCGCGCTCCGTCATACTGAGCTGCAACCACACCACACTCGGCCCCTGCTCACCGGGCGCCAGCTCCCCAATGCGCCACTGGCGAATGCTGAACCTGCCGACGCGCTTTTGCTCTTCTACCAGCATGATGCTTAACGGGCGTTGGTTATCGTGCATCTGGGTATCTCTCGACATGGGATGATAAAAGGGGCTAGACAAGTAAGCCTGCACAGCGCCATCATCGTCAAGATGGGTAATGCCGACAGTTTTACTCAACTATAAAACATCAACTGTTGAAATTCCTTGCACCACAAAAATCCTGTATTTACCTGCCACAAGGAGCGGCATATGCCTGATATCGCATTGAGCCATGCCCGACTACCCGCCACGACGCAAGTCAAGGTGGTGGATGCGTTTGGTGATACCCGCGAACAGGCAATCGCTGCCGAGCGAGCGCTGACGATTTACCTTAACAAACGCGAAATCGTCACCCTGATGACGCTGGGCGACGACCCAGAAGCACTGGTGGTGGGCTATTTGCGTAATCAGGGCCTGCTACGCGGTGCACAGGATCTGGAGGCCGTTCAGGTCGATTGGGACGTCGAGGCGGCGGTGGTGATTACCCGCCATCTGCCGGACGATCTGGAAGAACGTCTTGGCCAGCGTACCGTGACTACCGGCTGTGGTCAGGGCACGGTATTCGGCAAACTGCTGGATCAGACGGCGCTCACTGCGCTACCCGCCACACAGCTTGCTCAATCAACGCTGTACACGCTGCTTAACAACCTGAACAGTTATAACGAAACCTACAAGAGCGCCGGTGCCGTTCACGGTTGCGCGCTTTGCCAGCAGGATCAGGTACTGGATTTTGTTGAGGATGTTGGCCGCCATAACGCCGTGGATACCCTCGCGGGTCGTCAGTGGCTGCAGGAAGCCGACAGCCATGCCGCCGATATTTTCTACACCACCGGGCGGCTGACGTCGGAAATGGTACTTAAAGTCGCCCAGATGGGCATCAGTATCCTGGTGTCCCGCTCGGGGGTGACGCAAAAAGGTGTTGAGCTGGCCGAACGTTTCGGCGTGATGCTGATTGCCCGCGCCAAAGGCAAACAGTTCCAGGCCATTAACGCAGGCCAGCGCCTGGTGCTGGACGCCATCCCTAACCGGCCACCCAAAGCACGCTCTTCAAAGGACAGCTTTGCTGCCCAGGAACCGACGCCATGATTGCAAAACGGGATATCACCGGGATGATCCTCGCCGGGGGAGAAGGCCGCCGTATGGGGGGATGCGACAAGGGGCTCGAAACCTTCAGCTCCCCCTCCCTGCTTGACGCACCGCTGATTCGCCATGTGACCGAACGCTTGCAAGGCCAGGTCGCTGAGCTGTTGATCAACGCCAACCGCAACCTTGATAGTTACCGCCAATATGCTGACCGCGTGATTGAAGACGCCGAAGGGGGGTTCCAGGGGCCACTGATGGGTATCTACAGCGGCCTGCGTGCCGCGCATACCCCTTGGCTGCTGGTCACCCCGTGTGACTCCCCTGCCCTGCCTTTTGATCTGGTCACACGCATGGTGGCAGGCATCGGTGAGCATGCGATCGGCGTGGCCGATGATGGCGAACGCATGCACCCGGTGGTGGCACTGATTCGCACAGAGTTGGCGGATGACCTGTTAGCCGCTCTGCAGGCGGGCGAACGCAAGATTGACCGCTGGTATGCCCGCCATGCCTGGTGTCGGATCAACATGAGCGACTGCGCCAACGCCTTTGCCAACCTGAACACGCCGGACGATAAAACCCGGCTGGAAGCCGCCTTGCAGCAAGGTAGTCTATGAGTCATTCAAGTGCCCTCTCGTGTTTTGACATGGGCGAACAGATGCTCAGCGTTGATCAGGCACGTAATGCCCTGGCCACGCTGGTAGAAACACCGGTCAGCCACGAATCGGTCGCCTTGTCCAGGGCCCACGGTCGTCGTTTGGCCAGCGCCATTCATGCCCCGATTAATGTGCCACAGAATACCAATGCGGCCATGGACGGCATCGCACTGGCATGGCCCGGGGCTGTCCAAACCTGCTGGCCGCTGGCGGGCCGTGTGTACGCTGGTGAACAGTTTGCAGGGCCGGTGCCAGCTGACACCTGCGTGTGGATTACCACCGGCGCCCCACTACCCGCGGGCACCGATACCGTGATCATGCGTGAGCAGTTGGAAGAAAACGCAAGTGAAGTCACGGTGTTGCAGCCGGAACGGGTACGCCATGGCCAGAATGTGCGCCAGGCCGGGGAAGACATCCGTCAGGGGGAAGTTGCCTTGCCAGCAGGCACGCGCCTGGAGGCCGCCTCACTGGGTTTGATTGCGTCATTAGGCATTGCCGAGGTCAACGTATGGCGACGCCCTCGGGTGGCGATCTTTTCGACCGGCAATGAGGTAACCGCGCCAGGCGAGGCGCTACCCGGCGCCGGGATCTATGACACCAACCGTTTCACCCTGACAGGCCTTTTGCAACAGTATGGGGCCGAGGTGATTGACCTGGGCATTCTGGCCGATGACCAGGCGCTGATTCAGGCAGCGCTTCAGGACGCCGCTAAACACAGCGACCTGGTGCTGACCAGTGGCGGCGTTTCCGTTGGCCAGGCAGACTTTACCCGTGCCGCACTGGAATCCCTGGGGCAACTGGCCTTCTGGCGGGTGGCGATTCGCCCCGGCCGACCACTGGCATGTGGCTGGCTATCCGAAAGGCGTACCCCTCTAGTGGGATTGCCGGGAAACCCTGTGGCCGTTATGGTCACCTTTTTGCAGTTCGTCGTGCCACTACTACAACGCCTGGAAGGGCAGCCCGTGACGCCACCCAACACCTTGCAGGCTATCAGCGATGACGCCCTGCAAAGCCGCACTGGTCGTTGTGATTACGTGCGCGGCATTTACTACAGCGATGCCCAGGGGCATCTCCATGTACGCAGTACCGGCGCCCAGGGGTCAGGAATTCTGACCTCCATGGTAGCCGCCAACTGCCTGATTGAACTGCCCGACCATTGCGCCAGCGCCGCACCTGGCGATGTCGTCAGCCTTCAGCCGCTGACGCTTGAGGCAGGGGAGAACCCTAGATGAACCAACAACTGATTGATGACTTTGGCCGCCGCGTCAGCTACGTCCGCCTGTCGGTCACTGACCGCTGCGACTTTCGCTGTGTCTATTGCATGAGCGAGGAAATGACCTTTCTGCCTCGCGCCCAGGTATTAACCCTGGAAGAAATGAGCATGATTGCCCGTGCGTTTACCGAAATGGGTGTCGAGAAAATCCGCCTGACCGGCGGCGAACCGCTTGTCCGTCGTGGCATTGAGCAATTGGTTGACGAGATTGGCACCCTACCCGGCCTGAATGATTTCACCATGACCACCAACGGCGCCAGCCTGCGTAAGCATGCACAGCGCCTGCGTGACGGCGGCATGCAGCGGCTGAATATCAGCATCGACTCCCTCGACCCCGAACGCTTCAAGCAACTGACCCGCACCGGCGACCTGACCAAGGTGATAGATGGCCTGCGTGCTGCCCAGGAAGCAGGCTTCGAGCGAATCAAACTCAATGCGGTCATCCTCAAAGGGCGTAACGATGACGAGGTACTGGATCTGGTCGAGTTTGCCCGCGATGAAGGCGTGGACATCAGCTTTATTGAAGAAATGCCGCTGGGTGATGTGTCTGACCATAGCCGCGATGAAACCTACTGTTCCAGCGACGAGGTTCAGGCGCTGATTGAAGCCCGCTACCCACTGATACCCACAACAGAAACCACAGCGGGCCCGTCGCGCTATTTCAAGATGGCTGACAGCACCTCACGTATCGGTTTTATCTCGCCCCATAGCCATAACTTCTGCGCCAGCTGCAACCGCGTGCGTGTCACGGTAGAAGGTCGCCTGCTACTCTGCCTGGGCAACGAACATTCCGTGGATCTACGCGCCGTACTGCGCCGCCATCCAGGGGATATGCAGGCGTTAAAAACGGCCATTGTCAACGCGCTACCGCTAAAGCCTGAGCGCCATCATTTCACCACCGACGGCGATGTGCAGGTCGTACGGTTCATGAATATGACAGGGGGCTAACCACCGCATGGCAATTCCGGTGCATATCATCACGGGCTTTCTGGGCAGTGGCAAAACCACGCTTATCCACAGCCTGATTCGAGACAAGCCTGTGGATGAAACCTGGGCAATCCTGGTCAATGAGTTTGGTCAGATCGGCATTGACCAGGCCATGTTCGAACAGCGCGACGATGTCGTCATCAAAGGCCTGCCGGGTGGGTGCCTGTGCTGTCAGCTGGCGTTTGTTCTGCAGGCGGGGCTGGTTAACCTCTTGGCGCGTGCAAAACCGGACCGGGTGATCATTGAGCCTTCGGGGCTGGGCCATCCCGCAGGGCTAATTGACCTGCTGCGCAGCGAGGCTTTTGAAGGCGCTCTGGAAATACGCGATATTATCGCCACGCTAGATCCGCGACGTATGGATGACGCCAAGGCACAGGCGCATGAGACCTTTAAAGACCAGCTGGCCATGGCCGATGCCATTGCTATCACCCAATGTGAACACAGCAGCGCGGAACAGCTTACCCGCGCGCATGCACTGGCAAATGCCCACTGGCCACCGCGCAAATGGATAGAACAAGCGCCTCTGGGAGAACTGCCCATCAGGCGACTACTGGATAGCGATACCCATCAACACACAGCCCATCAGGCGCCAGCTTCTCACCAGCGCCCGGACCTGCCAGCGCAGCTGGAAGGCAGTTTTTTCGATCTGCCGCCCGCCCCCGGCAAGCCACAGCAGGAAAGCGGATCGTCGCTGGGCTATACCAGCCTGGGGCTGCGCTGGCACCCAACCGACCAGTTTGCACTGGACCCGTTTGCCGACGCGCTCACAAACCTGCCCCCCGCCGCACGCATCAAAGGGGTTCTGAACACATCAGACGGCTGGAAACAGTTCAACCGGGCAGGCGGCGCCTTTCAACTGGCAGCTACCGCCTGGCGTCAGGATTCACGCCTGGAAATCATCGTGCCTGATGACACTACGCTGGACGCTGACGCGCTGCTGGAACAGTTGCAGGCCTGTCGACAGGACAGCCTCACGGCTTCCTAAGCTCTTCCTAAGTTCTTTCTAAGCTATCAGGCCATGCCTGTGGAACTACTCGATCTCCGCCCTCCCGGCAGAGTCGAGCCGTCGTTACGCCGGCCCGACGATATGCTTCACTTCCAGATAGGCGCTTAAGCCCCACGGGCCAAGTTCACGGCCAATGCCACTACGCTTGAAGCCGCCCCAGGCGGTTTCAGGCAGCACGAGCTGCTCGCTGTTGTACCAGATAGTGCCGGCTTTTAGCTGACGGCCAATGCGCTTTGCCCGCGCAGGGTCGCCACTGATCACCGTCGCAACTAGCCCATACTCGCTATCGTTGGCGAGCCTAATCGCCTCCTCTTCGCTGGCGACGCTGCGCGCACATAGCACTGGGCCAAAAATCTCTTCCTGCCATAAACGGCTTTCCAGCGGCACATCGCGATAAAGCGTCGGCGCTAAAAAGTAGCCCTGAGCGGGTAGCGTGCGATGGGAAGCATCGCGCACTGGCGTCAGGCCTTCCTGTTCGGCCAGATCCAAATAACGCTTTACTACGTCGCGCTGCTTAGCACTGGTCAGCGGCCCCAAGTCAGTGCCTTCAGCAAGCGGGTCACCCAGGGTGAGCGCATCCATTCGCTCAGCGAGGGCAGCATAAAGGGCTTCTGCCACGTTTTCATGTACCAGTAAACGCGAGGTCGCTGAACAGATTTGCCCGGCGTTGAAGTAAATCCCCGCCATCACCCAGTCAGCGGCTTGGGCGGGGTCAGCATCTTCCATTACCAGAACCGGAGATTTCCCACCTAGCTCTAAAGAGACACTGGCGGTGCGAGCAGCAGCGGCTTGCATAACGATTTCGCCAACGCGATTACTGCCCGTAAAAGAGATTTTATCTACCCCGATATGATTGGATAGCGGAGCACCGATACCCTCGCCGTCGCCATTGAGCAGATTCAGGACACCCGCAGGCAGACCAATCTCCAGCGCTATTTCGGCCAGTACCAGCTCAGGTAGCGGCGTTACCTCTGATGGTTTAAGCACCGCCGTACAACCGGCTGCCAACGCAGGTGCCAGCTTCCAGGCGCTTGTCACCAGCGGAAAATTCCACGGAGCAATCAGGCCGACAACACCGACAGGGTCGTGATACGTGCGCGCTTCAACGCCCTCCATTTCTACACTGACCAATTCGCCCTGGCGGTCATCCAGCGCCCTGGCTTGCCTGGCGTAATAGCGATAACAGGCAATCGCATCATCCAGATCGATACCCGCTTCCACCAGCGGCTTACCGTTGTTGGTAGATGATAGCGTGATAAGCGCGTCTCGACGGGCTTCCAGGGCATCGGCAAAACCCTCCAGATAGTTGGCACGTGCAGCCCCACCCAGTGCTTGCCAGGCAGGCTGTGCCTGCTGAGCGGCCTGAACGGCAGCATCAACATCTGCTGCGTCCCCCGCTGTCACCTGAGCGATACGCGCTTCGCGATAAGGGTTCATGACATCAAGCAGTCGCGTGCCTGCCGAGGCAACCCATTCGTTATTGATGAACTGCTGGTTGATTAACTGCTGGTTAAGTGACTGCATCTAAGTATCCTGGTCGGTAATTCTGCACGTGCGCTGCCACGCAGCCGCATCGATTTCAATCAGTAACGGCCCGCTGGCAGCGCGATTAGATAGCGCGCTGGCAAGCTCGTCAGGGCTCTCTACCCGCACGCCTGGGCAACCAAAGCCTTCCGCCAGGGTAAGAAAGTTGGGCGCTTGAATATCGACGCCCAAACGAGCCACACCGTTGGCATCCATGTAGCGGCGAATTTCTTCGTAGCCTGCGTTGTGCCATAGCACAATCACTACCGGCAAACGCTCTTCTACCGCGGTAGCCAGCTCAGAAAGCGTGAACATCACCCCACCATCACCCACCAGCGCCACCACCGGCAAGTCAGCGCGGGCCAACTGTGCGCCCAGCGCCGCTGGCAGCCCATAGCCCAGCGTGCCGTAGCCGGTAGAGGCATTAAAATATCGCCTTGGCGCTGGTTGGCTGACCAGATGGTTGCCTGCATACACCGGCGCGGTAGAGTCGCCCACCAAAATCGCCTCGGGCAGGGAATCCGCCAGGGTTTTATAGAGCGGCACGAAGTCGCTAAAGTCTGGGTCGTTAACCAGATCCAGCGCGTTCAACGCGGCGGCGGTTCGTTCAACACCCTGGCGCTGCAAGGGTTCGGGATAGTGAGCAAGCAGTAGTTCGAGACTACGCCCGGCATCACCCACCAAACCCAGCGTTGTACGTTGGTTACGCACCAGCTGTTCGGGGTCGAGATCGATACGAATCAATGTGCCATTGAGGTGAAAGCCACCGTCAAACACAACATCATAATCGGTCTCGCCAAGCTCGGTTCCCACCGCCAGAATCACATCGGCATTAGCGGCCAATTCACGCACCGCTGGCAGCGCCGCATTAGCACCCAGATCCAACGGATGGTCGCGGCCCAGCAGCCCTTTGGCGTTGATGGTCGTCACCGTCGGGGCATCAAGCTTTTCTACCAGTGCCCGCGCCGCTTCCGGCGCTGCCACACAGCCGCCACCTAACAGCACTAAGGGCTGCTTCGCGGCTGCTAACAAGCGAGCCGCTTCAGCAAGCCCCTGTGGGTCAGGCGACGGCCGGTAAAGCGTTGGCGCCTGCCAACGGGTCGGCACCTTCACCGGCGCATTGAACAGATCAATGGGAATTTCAATATGCGCAGGGCCTGGGCGCGCGCCCTTAAAGATCGCAAAGGCGCGGGCCAGCACTTCGGGTAGCGTGTTGGCATCCAGCAGCGTGTGGCTAAACCGCGCCACGCCGCTGATCATCTGCTGCTGGCTGGGCAGTTCGTGCAACCGACCCTGGCCTAACCCCAACGTATCCCGACGGCTAACGCTGGAGATCACCAGCATGGGAATAGAGTCTGCCAACGCCTGACCCATGGCGGTAGCAATATTGGTCATTCCCGGGCCAGTGATAATCAGGCAAACCCCAGGCTGGCCGCTGGCGCGGGCATAGCCGTCGGCCATAAACCCCGCGCCCTGTTCATGGCGCGGCGTTATATGTTGCACATTGCTATCTTCCAGCCCACGGTAAAGCTCGACCGTATGCACACCGGGAATACCGAACAGCGCCTGTACGCCATAAGTGTCTCGCAGCAGGCGAATCAGCAGCTCGGCACAGGTCATTGTCTTGTTACTGTTCGTTGCGTTATTGCTCATTCCAGGCCCCTCAGAATACAAAAGTGTGGGCCATAAAGGCGATGATAGGCAGTGTAATGGCGGTGCGAATCAAGAAAACGGCCGCGAGCTCCCAGAATTTGATGGGAATTTTTGACTTAAGCAGCAGCGCACCAATTTCAGACATATACACCAGCTGCGTCATCGACAGGCAGGCGATCACAAAACGGGTCAGCTCACTTTCAATATTCGTCGCGAGTACCGCCGGTAAGAACATATCGGCAAACCCAACCAGTGTGGCGGGCGCTGCGGCTTGCGCTTCAGGAATCCGCAGTAACTCAAGTACCGGCACCACCGGGTAGGAAAGCCAGGTAAACAGCGGGGTAAATTCCGCTAGAATCAGCGCGACCGTGCCAATGGCGAACACCAGAGGCAGCAGTGTCAGGAAGATATCAACCACGTTGAGCAGTGCTAAACGAACCAGCTCTTTCGGCCCTGGCGCATCTGCTGCCCGGCGAGTCGCCTGAAGCAAGCTGTAACGCAACAGCCCGACATTTTCCGTGCGCTCTTCACTTAACTGACAGCCAACCGGCTCGTAGTAATCGTTAGATTTTAGCGATAGCGGGGGAATTCGCGCCACAATAATGGCAGCAATCAACCCAGACACCACGACCGTAAAGTAGAACGGCACAAAGAGATGATTAATATCAACGAAGTTCGTTACCAAAAGACTGAACGCGATGGAGACGACTGAAAAGTTAGTCGCGATAACAGACGCTTCGCGGCCGTTATAGTACCCCTGTTCGTACTGCTGCGAAGTGATCAGCACCCCGACAGTGCCTGACCCCATCCAGGACGCCGTCGCATCGATAGCGCTGCGTCCTGGAAGATTAAAAATCACCCGAAACGGCTTACGTACCATGGTGCCGATGAATTCCATAAAGCCGAATTCAACCAGAAACGGCAGCAGAATCGCTGCGAAGAAGAAAAACGTCAGTAGTACCGGCGCCAGATCATTTAGCATCACGCCGCCAGTAAACGATGCCGTGACAAATTCCGGGCCGACCTGGAAAAACGTCATAATGACAAAAATGCCACCTAATAGACGCATGACTACCCAGATAGCACCCACATCAAACATATCGTGAAAGTGGCCACTTTGCGCCCATCCAGGCTTCGCCACTTTGACATAAAGCGTTATCACCACGGACAGACATAGCACTATCATGGCAATGGCGGGTAGCGCCGCGCTTAGCAGCGACTGCAACCCGTCGGCCATTAGGCCCATACCGATATTGATCGACCCACCTACCTGAAAAGGTACCAGAAACAGCAGGACGCCAATTATTGAGGGAATCAAGAACTTCAGCAAATGCGGCCGATGGATCGGTGCCGACGGGTCGGCTTTATCCAACTTGACTTGGGAGTAAGACATTTCTTTCACCTATTGGAAGAGATTATCAGAGGTGGGCTGGTGGCGTCCGAGAGGAAGCAGTGCTTCCCCTTGGTTTTTTATAATTTGCGCCTTGTTAAGTCGGCGCTTTGAAAAACAGACTCAGTCATCACTGATTAGCTGCGGCGTTTTACGCCCGGCAAAACACACAACATTTCGTACAGCAAAGTGGCACCGATCAGCGCCGTATTGCCGCTCGTGTCATAGGGGGGCGATACTTCTACCAAATCACCGCCGACAATCGTTAGCCCTGCCGCACCACGAACAATTTCCAACGCCTGTGGAGACGTCAGCCCACCCATCTCAACCGTGCCCGTACCGGGGGCGAGCGATGGGTCCAAGGCGTCAATGTCAAAACTGATATAAACCGGGGTATCACCCATCTGTTCGCGCACTTCTTCCATCAAGGGAGCAAGCGAGCGATACCAGCACTCTTCGGCGGGAACAACACGAAACCCTTGATCACGGCACCAGTCAAAATCCTCGGCGGCATAGCCCGTGCCACGCAGGCCAATCTGCACCACTTTGCCGTGGGCTAACAGGCCTTCTTCCTGGGCGCGGCGAAACGGCGTGCCATGGGCGATCGGCTCACCGAACATGTGATCGTTTACATCGGCGTGGGCATCAATATGGATCAAGCCAACGGGACCATGTTTTTTCGCAATAGCACGCAGGACAGGAAGCGTTAGCGTGTGCTCTCCACCCAGTGTTAATGGCACACAGTCATGCGCCAGCACCTCATCATAAAAGGCGGTAATGATGTCGACGCTTTTAGGCAGGTGAAACGTATTGATCGGCACATCACCAATATCCGCGACTTGCAGGCTGTCAAAAGGCGCAGCACGGGTGGCCATGTTATAGGGGCGCAGCATGCGTGATTCATCACGGATCTGGCGGGGGCCAAGACGTGTACCAGGACGGTTGGACGTACCAATATCCATTGGAATACCGATAAACGCAGCATCTAACCCTGCGGCGCTTTCCTGGGTAGGTAAACGCATCATGGTGGCTGGCCCACCAAACCGCGGCATGCTATTTCCGCCGAGCGGTTGGTTAAGTTCAGGCATACAGTTCTCCTTGGAATTGTTAACGCTGTATTGCGTACTGATACTGAATACATTGCATAGAACGTGCCAAGTTCCTGAACGCCGTGGTAATAGGGTTTTCCGCCACCAAAAATGCAAAAATGACTCAAAAAAATATGCGCTTAAGTCAAAAATGAATCATTGATGCAAAAATGAATTAACATTTTATTCAAGGGACAGCCGCCGTGAGCGAGGTCGATCAGTGCGTGCTGAAGACCATTTTTTATGAAAACCATTGTTGATGAACTGCTGTCTGAACGTTTAGTGCTCTACCCATGAATGAGGCTGATAGACACTACCGCAATTCCTTTAAAGCTCGTGTTGGCGAAGCCAGCCATCAATCAGTTGGTTTAGGTGCTGGCCGCTAAAGCTGGGGAAATGGCCACCGTGCACAGTGCGAACGGGCAGCTCACGCAGCCTTCGCATACTGGAGGCATAGTCGGAGAGATTGCTGTGCCATAAGTCTTCAATTAACGGACCATCGTAAATCAAATCACCTGAAATCAGCGTTTGGGTTGCCGATTCCCATAACGCGATACCCCCGGGGGAATGCCCCGGCGTATGAATCACTTCCCACTGGCGGTTACCTAAATCCAGCACCTCACCATCCTCTAATGGGCATACCATCTGAGGTGCAGTAATGCGGTAACGTTTATGGGAGTATGGTGTCGGCGGCAGCGCTTCGAACATATCATCGCTGAGGAACTGGTCTGCCAGGGTACTCGCGTTGTCAGGTGATGAAAGAATACCTGCCTCTGCGGCATGCACATAACAACAGCCGAATTCGTGGGCGCTGCCGATATGATCAAAGTGCGTGTGGCTCGCTACCGCCAGCAGATGATGCTCACTAAGCAGCGCTACGTGTTGACGCAGTGGCACGGCACCCAGGCCAAAGTCCACCACCATACCGCGCTTACTGCCTTTAACATGCCAGATATTGCAGCGATAAAACGGCTTGATCCACGGCTCATCGATCAGGGTAATACCGTCCCCCTTGGGGACGGTGCGATACCACTGCTGTTCGCTAATACGCTGAAGGCTCATACGGTTACTCGCTTCGCAAAGGCGGCCTTACTGACCACAAAATAAAGCGCCCCGGTAATCACGAAAACCGGTAGTGAAGCGCCAAAGTCTAACGGTGCTACCCAATTCCAGTAGTAGGCCAAGATCGCACCTACCGCATAGCTACCCAATGCCAGCCAGTTGAAAGCTGGAAGACTATTTTCAGCCTGAATAAGCTCTGCTGACGTATAGCGCTGACGACCTAGCAGGTAATAATCCACAATCATCAAAGAAAAAGCCGGGATAAACACGCTGCCAATAATCAACAAAAAGGTTTGAAACTGGTCCAGAATACCGGGGATCAGCGCGCCCACTACTGACACTATGCCAATGATTAACGCAGGCTTCCAAAAAGGTACTTTAGGGCGCACGCTCATAAACGAAAGTGTTGCGCTATATACGCACATTACGTTAGTGGTCAGCACCGAAAAGAAAATAACCAAAGCGGCAGGTAGGCCAAACCCGAAATTACTGAGCAGCGCGGTAGGGTCATAGGTTTGCTCCATCCCAACCGTAATCGAGAGCGCTGACACCGTGGCCCCTAACCCCATAGCAATCAATGTCGCAGTGACGTAGCCGCCCCAGGTACCCACAACGGCAGCTTTTAGCGAGCGGCAATGACGATTGTAATCAGCCGCTAACGGAATCCAGGAAAAAGCGGTCGCAATAACAATGTCGAAAACCACGCCACCACCTAGCACCCCCTCGGGTTCCATCTGAGTAATGCTCGGTAAATCGTAATGACGATTCAGCGCAAATAGCACCACAGCCGACAGTCCCACCATCAGTACCGCTGCTATTTTCTCTACCTTTTCGATGCCTAAATGGCCACGTAGGGCAATAAGTACTACCAGCGCTTCGCATAGCACCGTAAACAGCGCCACATTGGAATAGCCAGTGAGACTTTCAACGGCGTAATCAAGACTCATACCCGCTAATAGTGCCTGGATCCAACTCCATGCAATTAGCGCCAGTAAATTAACCCAAGCAGGAAAATTAGCCCCTTTGCGGCCAAAAGTGCCCCTCGCCAGCACCATGGTTGTCATGCCGGTTTGCTGCCCCATTACGCCGATTAACACCAAGGGGATAATACCGATCGCTGAACCCAATAAAATCAGCAGTATGGCATGCTGAAAGGTGAGATCTGGCACCAAAAACATGCCAGTGAGAATGGTGGTCACTACCACATTGGCGCCAAGCCAAAGGGCAAACGTTCCAGGCAACCCCAGGCTGCGTTCAACATGCTCTGCGGAAAGCGAGTCCTGGCCAAAATTATCCTTAAGCGACATGACTCACCTCCATTGATAACAGCAAATTACGGGAAGGAATAAAGAAAAACAGTCCGCCAATGAATGAGGGAATCAAGAACTTCAGCAAATGCAGCCGATGGACCGGTGCCGACGGGTCAGCTTTATCCAACTTGACTTGGGAGTAAGACATTTCTTTCACCTATTGGAAGAGATTATTAGAGGTGGGCTGGTGGCGTCCGAGGGGAAGCAGTGCTTCCCCTTGGTTTTTTATATTTGCGCCTTGTTAAGTCGGCGCTTTGAAAAACAGACTCAGTCATCACTGATTAGCTGCGGCGTTTTACGCCTGGCAAAACACACAACATTTCGTACAGCAAAGTGGCACCGATCAGCGCCGTATTGCCGCTCGTGTCATAGGGGGGCGATACTTCTACCAAATCACCGCCGACAATCGTTAGCCCTGCCGCACCACGCACAATTTCCAATGCCTGTGACGACGTAAGCCCCCCCATCTCAACCGTGCCCGTACCGGGGGCAAGCGATGGATCCAAGGCGTCAATGTCAAAACTGATATAAACCGGGGTATCGCCCATCTGTTCGCGCACTTCTTCCATTAGGGGAGCAAGCGAGCGATACCAGCACTCCTCGGCGGGAACGACACGAAACCCTTGATCACGGCACCAGTCAAAATCCTCGGCGGCATAGCCGGTGCCACGAATACCGATCTGCACCACTTTGCCGTGGGCTAACAGGCCTTCTTCCTGGGCGCGGCGAAACGGCGTGCCATGGGCGATCGGCTCACCGAACATGTGATCGTTCACATCGGCGTGGGCATCAATATGGATCAAGCCAACGGGGCCATGTTTTTTCGCAATAGCACGCAGGACAGGAAGCGTTAGCGTGTGCTCTCCACCCAGTGTTAATGGCACACAGTCATGCGCCAGCACCTCATCATAAAAGGCGGTAATGATGTCGACGCTTTTAGGCAGGTGAAACGTATTGATCGGCACATCACCAATATCCGCGACTTGCAGGCTGTCAAAAGGCGCGGCACGGGTGGCCATGTTATAGGGGCGCAGCATGCGTGATTCATCACGGATCTGGCGGGGGCCAAGACGTGTACCAGGACGGTTAGACGTACCAATATCCATTGGAATACCGATAAAGGCAGCATCTAACCCTGCGGCGCTTTCCTGGGTAGGTAAACGCATCATGGTGGCTGGCCCACCAAAGCGCGGCATGCTATTTCCACCGAGCGGCTGGTTAAGTTCAGACATACAGTTCTCCTTGGAATTGTTAACGCTGTATTACGTACTGATGCTGAATACATTGCATAGAACGTGCCAAGTTCCTGAATGCCCGGAAGGTAGAGTTTTCAGTTATTAACAATTCAATAATGACTCAAAAATACGTATAATTAAGTCAAATATGCATTTTAATGCAAAAACAACTCAAAAATTATCCAAGGGACATTTGCCGTGAGTGAGATCGATCAGTGCGTGCTGAAGACCATTGTTGAAACCGCTAACGACCATTTTTTTATTGTCAGCGGTGAAGGCCAGGTACTTGATATTAGCCCCGGTGCTGAAGCTGTTTATGGCGCGCCTCGGGAAGAGCTGCTGGGCAGTAGCGTCTACCAGCTTCAGCAAGCAGGCATATTGAAGCCATCGATCACCCTGGAAGTGATGCGCACCCTGAAGCCTGCGCAACTCATGCAGATAACAGGCACCGGACGTCGTGTGATTGCCGAAGCTTACCCCGTCTTTGTTAATGGAAAACTGGAGCGTGTGATTAGCCGCTCCAGGGATTTAACCGATTTACAGTTTCTTCAGGACGAATATGCACTGCTCCAGAAGCGCTTTAGTGAGCACTTAAAGCGCAGCCAGGCAGCTCCCGATGCCGAGGAGCAAGCACTGGACGATGCGCTGGATGACCTGCAGGCGAGAAGCCACGTTATGCGTGAAATCGCCCTACTGCTCAAACGCGTCGCACCTTCGGACGCCAATATATTGATGTTAGGCGAGTCAGGCGTGGGGAAAACCGCGTTTGCCAAACAGCTTCACCGCTGGAGCCAGCGCCATAATCACCCCTTTATTGAGGTGAACTGTGCGGCTATCCCTGAAAATCTATTTGAGTCTGAGATGTTTGGTTATCAGCCAGGCGCATTCAGCGGCGCGGCTCGTCAAGGAAAAGCGGGGTTATTAGAGCAGGCAGAAGGCGGCACGCTGTTTCTTGATGAAATCGGCGAGCTCCCTCTTTTAATGCAAACGAAACTGCTAAAAGTCATTCAGGACGGTAGCCTTACTCGACTCGGCGATACTCGCCCCCGCAAAGTGGATTTTCGCTTGGTCGTCGCCACGAACCAGAATTTAGCGAAACAAGTAGAAGCGGGTTTATTTCGCCTGGATCTTTACTACCGCCTCAACGTCATACCCGTCACGCTTCCCCCGTTGCGCGACCGCCGGGAAGATATTCCCGATCTAGTGGAAGCCTGTTTGGCGCGCCTTAACCAACGCTATGGGCGGCAAAAAATCCTGGATAACCAGGTATGGTCAACGTTGATGGGCTGTGACTGGCCGGGCAACATTCGCGAGCTTGAAAACTGGCTGGAAAGAGCTTGGCTATCCAGCCCAACCGATCAAATCGAGACACCTGATACGCACCGCTATGCGGAGCAGCCTTCCACGAACGTAACGAACACCTCAGCGCCCTCCTCGACAACCGTCTTAGCGCCGGATGAATCCCTCAAGCATTACCTTGCAAGGCTAGAGCGCGAAGCACTGGATGAATTAAGCAAAACACTCCCCAGCACATATGCCATCGCCAAGCGGCTGGGTATCAGCCAATCCAGTGTCGTGCGCAGGCTGCAGCGTTATGGCATTAAAGTCATCAAATGAATTTTCCGCCTGGAGCGCGTCTCAGAATGCTGGGGCCGTCCAGCTGCAGTAAGTCCACTACGCTGCGCATGATTGGAAAGCCTGCCGACAAGCAGTCTCACGGCTACCTAAGCCACCTAGCCATGCCTGTGAGGCTAGATCAGCGCTTCGATCTCCGCCACGTCCATGGGTTGGCCAAACAGATACCCCTGGTACGCCAGGCAGCCATGTTCAGCCAGCCAACGCTGTTGCGCTTCGGTTTCCACGCCTTCGGCAATCACGCTAAGTTCCAGAGTTTTGGCCAGCGCAATGGTGCTTGCTACGATGGCGGCATTTGCCTCGCTACCCAGCACTTCGCGCACAAAGCTCTGATCAATCTTGAGCTGATCCAGCGGCAAATGCGCCAGATACGACAGTGATGAATAGCCGGTACCAAAATCGTCCAGCGAGAAGCGCACGCCCTGATTGCGCAAATAGGCCATTTTACGCTGCGCATCATCGCGTGAATCAAGGAACAGGGTCTCGGTCACTTCAAGCTTGAGCTTGTCGGCAGGTGCCCCCGTCCGGCGCAGAATCGACAGAACCTTGGGCACAAAGCTGTCTTCGCGGAATTGCACGGGGCTGATGTTAACCGCCATGTTCAGGTGGGCGGTTTCCGGCCGTTTCTGCCACTTAACCAACTGTTGGCAGGCCGTTTCCAGCACCCAGTTCCCCACCTCGTTGATCAAACGCGTGCTTTCCAGCAGAGGAATGAAATCCGCAGGCGAGATCGTACCCCGCAGGGGGTGGCGCCAGCGCAGCAATGCCTCAACGCCGATGAGCATGCCATGACGGTCCACCTGTGGCTGATACTCAAGTCTCCACTGATGATTGTCCAACGCCTGACGCAGATCGGTTTCCAGCCGTGCGCGGTTAATTAGCGCAGCCTGCATGGCTGGATCAAAGAAACTCAGCGTATCTCTACCGGCCTCCTTGGCCTGAAAAAGCGCCATATCCGCCTGCTGAAGATAGCCATCAACCCCATTCACGCTGCCATCAATCAGGGTAATGCCAATGCTGCCGGTGACCAGCACCGTTTCATTGTTCATCTCAATCGGACGACGAATAGCCGTCATCAGCTTATGGGCAATACTTTCCGACAGACGGACGGTCTGATCGATACTTTCTCCCAGATTCTCAATCAGTACGGCGAATTCATCACCGCCCAGACGAGCCAGCGTATCGGTATCACGTAACACCCCCGTCAGCTCGCGTGCCATTCTCTGGAGTAACCGATCACCGGCATAATGGCCCAAGGTGTCGTTCACCTGCTTGAAATTATCCAGGTCAATGAACAAAAGCGCGCCCTGCTTATTTTGACGCTCAATATCCTTGATCATTGTTTCCATGCGATCCAGAAACAGCCGCCGGTTGGCAAGCCCCGTTAACGGGTCATAGAAAGCCAACTGATGAATTTCCTGTTCCGCCGTCTTGCGTTCGCTGATGTCGCTGAGCGTGGCAACATAATGGGTCAAGTGATCTTCGTTATCCTTTACTGCACTGATCGTCAGCCACTCGGGGAACACCTGGCCGTTTTTTCGCCGGTTCCAGATTTCACCTTCCCAGCTACCCTTTTCGGCCACCCGCTGCCACAACGCCTTGTAAAAGGCCGCACTGTGGCGCCCTGAGCTAAGCATGCGCGGGTTTTCTCCCAGCACCTCGTCTTCGCGGTAACCGGTAATCTTTGTAAAGGTGTCGTTGACCTTGAGTATCCGTCCTAGTGCATCGGTAATCACCATCCCCAGATGGGACTGAAACGCGGTCGCCGCAATGCGCAGCTCCGCTTCATGCTCCTGCGCCTGGGCACGTGCCTCTTCACGTTCCTGAACCCGCTGTTGCAGCTGCTCAGATAATTGCAGGCGGTTAACGTAATGGCGCAGTATCCAGGCTCCCAGCAGCATAATCACACTGGCAATCAAACCGAGAATCCACAGTCTTTGCCACCAGCCAGCCAGCAGCTGCTGCGTGCTATCACCCACGACCACGCTAAACGGCAGGCCGTCCAGGCGTTTCATCCAGTAGAGGCGTTCTTCACCATCCACAGGCGAATTAATACGCATCGCTTGCTGGCGCGCGTCACCGGATAGAAAGCTTTCAACCTCGGCATTACTATTTACCAGCATGCCCAGTTCAAACAGCTCACTCGGCCGACGGGCGACCAAACGCCCTTCGCTATCCATGATCGCCATGCTTTCGCCTTTTCGCATGGTCAGCCGGTTAAGTGTGTCATCGAAGACAGCGGGCGATAGCTGCACAGCCACCACACCGTCGAACTGACCATTGGAGCGATGCAGTTTGAGAGAATGCATAATTCGGTAGTCTTGCCTGGAGGCTGACCAGAACAGTGGGCTGATATATTGCTCTGCCTCAGTTTCTTCAAGCTGTTGAAAAAACGGCAACTGATGCGCATCAAAACCACGCGCATGCATGCTGTGGGTGCTCGCGATAACACTGCCATGCCGATCCATCAGCGCAATATCGCTGATTAATGGCAGGCTTTCTCTGCGCGATGTCAGCACCGCTGCCAGCGTTTCCTGCTCCGTCATCTGCGACGCCAGGGGTGGCTGCCGCAGCTGAGCAACTCCCAGGAGCATATATTCACTGAGCACAAACGTCGTCTGAACCCATTCGGCAATCAGGTCCGCCCGCGTCGCATTGCGCTCATGGGCGACCCGCAGTTCCTGATGATACTGATCGATCAATAATCCTGCGAACACCATGACCATCACTAAAAGCGCCAGACAATACAAGGCAATAGCACGCCTTTGTGAACGGCGATTTTCGTTTGATAACTGACTCATTGGCATGTGGAAAGCATGCGGCATAGCGATGGGTACCTGCTGACAGTGTTCATACACGCCAAACTTACAGGACACCAGCGGCTATGCCTAGATAAGAAAACCGCCTCCATAGAAGACGGTTTACAAAGACTTATGAAAGGAAGGGACTCACGGCTATTCTGAGATGGCCACTTCAGGGGCTGGTGCCGCCACTGATGCCTTGCTGTACACCGGATGCCGCGAACAGATATCGGCTACCTTATCGCGAACAGCCACTTCTACTTCGGCGCTACCGTCTTCCTCAGGAATCGCATCCAGAATATCGCAGATCCAGCCAGCCAGATCGGCGCATTCAGTCGCATCAAAGCCACGGGTGGTCACCGCCGGTGTGCCAATGCGTAGCCCTGAGGTAACAAACGGGCTTTGCGGGTCATTCGGCACCGAGTTCTTGTTGACCGTGATAT
This sequence comes from Halomonas sp. LS-001, assembly GCF_052983955.1. Taxonomy (NCBI): domain Bacteria; kingdom Pseudomonadati; phylum Pseudomonadota; class Gammaproteobacteria; order Oceanospirillales; family Halomonadaceae; genus Halomonas; species Halomonas sp. LS-001. The sequence goes on along the minus strand of NZ_CM129816.1, from coordinate 223,511 downwards.
GTGCCCGCCCCAGAGCAGCATCGGCATCCTTGCCGGTAATTCCCTGGCGAATCAGTGACACCAGAAACAGGTGGTCATCGGTTCCTCCCGACACAACCTCATACCCACGTTCGACAAATACTTCCGCCATGGCTTGCGCGTTTTCAATTACCTGGCGCTGGTAGCGAACAAAGTCCTGGCTCATGGCTTCCCGGAAAGCCACGGCTTTAGCGGCAATCACATGCATCAGGGGGCCGCCCTGCTGCCCCGGAAACACGGCTCCGTTGAGCTTTTTGTAGAGTGCTTCATCGCCACAGGCCGAGAGAATCAGTCCACCTCGTGGGCCACGCAGTGTTTTATGGGTCGTCGACGTCACCACATGCGCATGGGGCAATGGGCTGGGGTAAAGTCCTGCGGCGACCAGGCCTGCCACATGGGCCATATCGACCAGCAACCAGGCCCCGACTTCATCGGCAATGTTGCGGAAACGCAGCCAGTCGATCACGCGGGAGTAAGCAGAGAATCCGGCAATGATCATCTTCGGCTTGTGCTCGCGGGCCAGTCGCTCCATCTCGGCGTAATCAAGCTCACCGCTTTGTGGGTCAAGCCCATACTGGATGGCGTTATAGTGCTTGCCAGAGAAATTCGGCGCGGCGCCATGGGTCAGGTGGCCCCCATGCGCCAGGCTCATGCCGAGTACCGTATCTCCCGGAGAGACCAGCGCCATGAACACGGCCGCATTGGCCTGAGCCCCTGAGTGTGGCTGGACGTTGGCATAATCTGCCCGGAACAGATCACAGGCACGCTTAATCGCTAGCGCCTCGACCTGGTCGACGTATTCGCAACCGCCGTAATAACGCTTGCCCGGATAGCCTTCCGCGTATTTATTAGTCAGCTGCGAGCCCTGTGCTTCCATCACTGCGCGGCTGGCGTAGTTTTCTGAGGCAATCAGTTCAATATGAACTTCCTGACGTTCAACTTCTTCTGCCATGGCCGCGGCCAGGGAGGCGTCGTAATCTGCCAGGCTTTGATTGGACAATGTCATTTCTATCCCCTTTGCGGATGGTCACTGGATCGGTTAATGACTAAATCAGTTAATGACTAGATCGGTTAATGACTAAATCGGTTAATGATCCGCGATGGTAGCGTTGCCATTGGCAGCTAAGATGCTTGGCCACGCCGCGCCTGGGTGCATTTACGACATGCCCTTTTGCCACCTGCACTTATGAGACTTGTAACACTTGTGAAAAACATGGCGACCCAATGCCGAGTGCAGTAATGCGTGCTTCAAAGAAAACACTGCCATCAATGTCATGATCCACACGGTTTTCGTTGATCTCGAATTTTACCGTCACCTGGCCAGCCCCCGCCTGGTAGGCCAACTGTTCAGCGCGCGCAGCGGCACTTGCGCGTGCCGCCGCGAAAGCCGCTTCTTCAGTGTCGTAATCCTTTGGCCCTTCGGGCAGAAAAACCCGAAAACAGCCGCGAAACGGTTGGACAACGGTGATATGTACACGCTGAACCACCTGCCCCAACACCGTACCAATCGCATTGGCCACTTCGCCATGAGAAGGCAGCACCACGTCCACGCCTAGCGCATCCCCCACGCTTGGGTAGTAACTGGCGGCCGGGCCGCCGACGGCCACCACCGCCGCCTGTGGTGAAAAGTTCAGCGCAAACACGGAACTCGGGGCGCGACTCTGTGCGTTACCCTGCAACATCAGGCCCGCCAACGACTGCGCCAGTCGTTCAGGGTCGCGGGTGCTATCCGCATCATGTAGCCCGGCTTCAATCAGCTTGGTAGCAATGGCTTTCACTACGCGCTGAAACACATCCCGGGCGGGGCCTTCGGCATCACCGTCAGCCCAGCGCCCCACACCATACTGGCGGCGCATTCGGCGCGCCCAGATGAGTGCTGCCAGGCGCGCCGCATCAACATCCCAGTGCTGCGAAAGCCCCAGCACATGGGCGGCATCCGTCGGTGTAAAACCACTGAAAATCACCAGCCCGCGACGTTCCAGGCTGGCCAGTGCGCGCGCCAGCCAGCGTTCATGTTCCACCGCCGTGAGCATTTCGATAGGGCCGCTTTCCAGACGATCCCAGGCCGCTTTTTCATTGCGGCCGAGCTGATCAAGCCGAGTGGCGTCTGCCTGCAGGCGCATTGCAAAACGCAGATGGCCGCTGGTCGGCAGGATATGTAGCTGGCGGCGCAAGGCATCCAGCAGAGGCGGGTGCTGGCTGACCAGCAGGCTTAACGGCACCACCCGACGCGGGCCAATGGCAACACCATGGGTGGTATCAAACGCCACTTCGCTATCGCCCCCAAGACCGATGGCATACAGCTTGATGGCTTCCACCATGGGTCGCCAGTCACCCACTCTGGCTCCATCATGAGAAAGCGTTGGCTGGCCATCGCGTACTACGGCAATGTCTGTTGTCGTTCCGCCCATGTCAGCCACAATCAGGTTACGCCGCCCGCTCAACAGCATGGCCCCATTCACGCTGGCGGCCGGGCCGGATAACACCGTGGTAATCGGTTGCAGAATGGCACTGTCAGCGGAAATCAGTGAGCCATCCCCCTTGACGATCATCAGCGGCGCTTTAATTGCATGCTGCTGCAAGAGGCCGCGAACCGCCTCAATCAGTTCCGCCACATAGGCAATCATGCGGGCATTCAGCGCGCAGGTCATCGCCCGGCGCGGTGCGCCCAGTGACGCCGCCAGTTCATGCCCACAGGTCACCGGCAGCGCCGTCATCTCGCGGACGATCTCGGCAACACGCAATTCATGAGCGGGGTTACGCACACTGAAGGTCGACGATACCGCAAACGCCGACACACGCCCCTGGCAGGCGGCAATGCTCTCGCGCAGCGCCGCTTCATCCAGCTCACAAAGTGGCTGTCCGTCGGCGTCGTGGCCGCCAGCAATGTTGGCGATATCACGCCCGCCAAGCAGCGAATGCAAACCCGTGGCGTGTGACTGACGTTCGTCATAGCCGATCAGTATCACGCCAATCGGCGCCCCTTTGCCTTCAACCGCCGCGTTGGTGGTCAAGGTTGAGGAAAGCGCCACCAGGCTGACATCATTCAGCAAAGCGGGCGGAAGCGCGTTTATGGCTTCAGCAATCCCCTGTTGCAGATTCAAGCGTGTTGTCAGCCGTTTGGCGGTCGCGACCACCTGATCAGCGCTATCCATGATCACGGCATCGGTGTAAGTGCCGCCGGTATCGATGCCCAGCCGATAGGTCGTTCCTGGTTCGTCTGGCATATCAGTGAACCTGCTGTTGGCGGCGACGGCGGCGATTACCACGCGATTCGCCACTGCCCTGGGCGTTTATCGGCGCCGGTAGCATGACGTGCTGACGTAACAGCGGGAAAGGGTCTGATTTGTGTGGCAGGGCCATGGCACCAATAAAATGTTCCTGAAAACGCGGTTCGGTGGCGGTTTCGATTTTTTCCACCCGACGCACCACTTCTTCAATTTCGCGCCGCGCCTTGCGGCTGAGAAGCGCAATCCGCGCGCCAGTACCTGCGGCGTTACCCGCAGACGTGACGTGTTCCAGTTCACAGTCGGGAATCAGCCCCAGCACCATGGCGTACTTGGCATCGATATGGGCGCCAAAGGCACCGCCGATACGAATCCGGTCAACGTGTTCAGTACCAAACTGTTCCATCAGCAGGCGAATACCGGCATAAAGGGCCGCCTTGGCCAGTTGAATGGCACGGATATCGGTCTGGGTAATGGTAATGGTGCGTTGGGCATCCTGGTGAAGGATGTAGCTGAAGGTTCGGCCATCTTCAATGATACGCTCGCTTTTGGCGGCAAGATCACCCTGGATCACGCCATCCTGATTGATGATGCCTGCCAGGAACATCTCCGCGACGACCTCAATGATGCCCGAGCCACAGATGCCCGTAACGCCGGAGGGGCCAGCCGCTTCTTCAAAGCCCGCTTCATGGGACCACACCTCGCAGCCAATAACGCTATAACGGGGTTCCAGTGTTAATGGGTCGATACGCACCCGTTCGATGGCTCCCGCTGCGGCACGCTGGCCACCGCTGATCTGGGCACCTTCGAACGCCGGGCCGGTCGGGCTGGAACAGGCCAGCAGACGATGACGATTGCCCAGCACGATTTCAGCGTTGGTACCCACATCCACCAGCAGCATCAGCTCTTCACCAAGATAAGGCGTTTCAGACAGAATCATGCCCGCCGTATCTGCGCCGACATGGCCCGCAATGCAGGGCAAACCGTAAACCCGCGCATTGGGGTGAATCACCAGGTCCATCTCGGTGGCCCACAGGCCGTTGATCGCTTCATCGGTTGCCAGTGCGAAAGGCGCCCCTCCCAGCTCGACCGGATTAATGCCGAACACCAGGCTCTGCATGATGGGGTTGCCGACAAAAGTCGCTTCCAGAATAGCATCGACCTTCACTCCAGCCTCTTCGGCCAGCTCCACGGTCAGCTCGTTGAGCGCCTCACGCACCGAGCGGGTCATCGCTTCATCCCCGCCGGGATGCATCATGATGTAGGAAACCCGACTCATCAGGTCTTCACCAAAGCGGATTTGCGGATTCATCCGCCCGGCGGAAGCCACGACTTCGCCGGTCTGTAAGTTGCACAGGTGGGCCGCAATCGTGGTCGACCCTACATCCACTGCCATGCCATAGATCTGCGACTGGAACCCCGGCCAGACGCCGATAATGCGCTGGTCATCATACACGGCCACCGTGACCTGCCACTTGCCCTGGCGTAGCGCTACCTGCAGCTGCTGAACCACTCGGATATCATTGTCCAGCTCGGTCAGGTTCCACTCATAGGCGAGCGCTTCCTTGAGACGACGCAGATCAGAGGCTGGCAGGTGCATGTCCGGTTCCTGCACGTCCACCACGTAAAGGCGCACGATCGGGTCCAGGGCAATATCAAGCACCTCAGCGCGTTTACGCACAATCTGACGATGCACCTGACTGGAAGACGGCACATCAATCAACGCATCCCCTAGCAGCTGGGTGGAGCAGCTCAGACGCCGACCTTCACGCAAGGCACCCCGGCGTTTTTCCCAGGCGATTTCCGTGTCGCTTCTGCCACTCAGGTGATCTGCGCGGGAGTCCACACCATGCTTGGTAAACTGGCCTTCGCACAAATCCACCTGACAGCGCCCACACAGCCCGCGGCCGCCACACACCGAGTCAATATCAACGCCCAGTGCGCGAGCCGCTTCCAGAACGGGCGTTCCGACCGGAAAGCGTCCGCGCCGTCCGGAAGGGGTAAACACCACCAGAGCATCGGCAGCCGCCTCTGTGGTAGCAGATTCTTTCGTAACCGACATGCCAGCCTCCATACGTCAGTAGACGTTGGCAAAAAAGAGCCTCAACAGAGGCTCTTGGGGGAATAACACAGTGTATGCGGGCGTTGCGTATCAGACCGCTCAGGTAACCGCGCGGCGGCGGCGCGTCTGACGACGGCCACGTCCTTCGCTACCGTCGGCATTGGCGGCAGGCGCTTCACGGAATTTCTGAATCCAGCGGCCGCAGTCCGGGTCATGGTTCATCATGACGTCAGCCCCCATGATGGAGGTCATGATTTCCTGATGCAGCGGGTTGGTAATCGCCGAGGTCATGCCCGAGGCAATCGCCATGCTCATGAATGCCGCATTGATGCCGTTGCGGTTGGGCAGGCCAAAGCTGACATTCGAGGCACCGCAGGTGGTATTCACCTTGAGTTCTTTCTGCAGCCGATGACACAGGGCAAACACCTGGCGGCCGGAGCTACCGACGGCACCAATCGGCATGACCAGCGGGTCAACGACAACATCACAGGCCGGAATACCGTGGTCAGCAGCACGTTCAACAATCTTTTTGGCGATGCCAAAGCGCACGTCCGGGTCCTGGGAAATACCGGTTTCATCGTTGCTGATGGCGACCACGGCAGCGCCGTGCTTTTTCACCAGCGGCAGGACGGCTTCAAGACTTTCATCTTCGCCAGTCACCGAGTTAACCAGCGCCTTGCCTTTATAAACACTAAGCCCTGCTTCCAATGCCTTGATAATCGAGGAATCAATGCACAGCGGCACATCGGTAATTGACTGCACGAGTTCAATCGTCTGGGCCAGAATCGCCGGCTCATCTGCCAGCGGAATACCGGCGTTGACATCCAGCATGTGGGCGCCATTCGCCAGCTGGGCTTCAACATCCTGAACCACGCGGGAGAAATCGCCTGCGGCCATTTCAGCGGCCAGCTGTTTGCGGCCGGTAGGGTTGATTCGCTCGCCAATCACAACGAAGGGGCGTTCGAAGCCGATCACGACTTCCTTGCTGGCTGAGCTGATGACGGTGTCGGTCATGGGGGTTCCTCATTTATGCTTGTTAGTGTTGCTTCATGCAGTGATGCCGGAGGTTTGCTGGCATCTCACCGCCATCCTTAAACAGTTTCAGATGTGTTGCCGAGGGCATCCGGCGATTCCGGGTTCAGCTCAGCAGGGTTATCTCGACCGGGGTACCAGGGCACACGCCCTTCAAGTACGCCGGTTTTTTCAATAATTTCGGCCACCGCATGTTCCTGGCGGTAAGCCATGATGTGGGCACCGCTGACGCCGGGAATTTCACGAATTTCCTGCAGCAGATCCATGCACAGCTGCTTGCCTTCTTCCTTCTGGTTATCCGCCCCTTCCAGACGTTTGATAACCGAATCCGGAATGTGCACGCCAGGCACGTTGGTACGAATCCATTTAGCGCCACGCGCCGAGGCGAGCGGCCCAATCCCCGGTAGAATGAAGATTCGGTCAGGCCCTTCCAGCAGCCCAAGGTCATTAACCTTGGACATGTATTCGCGCAGCAAGGGCACATCAAAACAATACTGGGTCTGGATAAACTGGGCACCGGCGGCAGCTTTTTTGGCCGTACGATGCGGGCGCCAGTCACGCGGCGGCACAAAAGGATTCGCCGCGCCACCCAGAAACAACCGAGGCGGACTGGTTAACTTTCGCCCACTCTGAAAGCGGCTTTCATCGCGCATGGTGCGCGCCAGCTCCAATAGCGACATGGAGTCCAGATCAAACACCGGCTTGGCCTGGGGGTGATCACCCGCCTGCACACCATCGCCCGTCAGGCACAACAGGTTGCAAGCGCCCATGGCAGCAGCGCCCAGAATTTCCCCCTGAATGGCGATCCGGTTACGGTCGCGGCAGGAAATCTGCAGAATGGTGGAATAGCCCACCCGCGTCAGCAGCGAACACACGCCGACACTCGACATGTGGCAATTGGCACCTGAGCCGTCCGTGGCATTGATGGCATCGACATAGCCATCAAAAATCGCCGCGCGCTGCAACACTTCGGCAGGATCAGCGGAGTCAGGCGGGTCAATTTCACTGGTGACCGCAAATTTGCCCGCGCGTAACACGCGTTCAAAGCGGCCAGGTGAAGAGTGACCGGGAAGAATTGGCAGTGAGTATCCCGGAACGGGCTCATCTTCAAATTTCATTGGCTGCTTCCTTTATCCGCTGCACGATTCTCTGAAGCGCTAGCGGGATCATGAATTTCTACAGCCTGTCTGACTTCACGCAGCCAGGATGACGTGCCTTTTGTGCGGTAATCCACCGGCAGCTGAACGGCATGAATTTTGTCGCTTCCCTTCATCTGCTGGCTGCCTTCCCAGGCATCCACCCAGACACAGCGCATATCCGGTTCAACTTCACAGTTACCATTCGCCCGCACGCCGCCACAGGGGCCATTACGCAGATTCTTCGGGCAGTTCATCGGGCAAGACATGCCGGTTGATGACAACGCGCATTTACCGCACATCTGGCAATCAAACAGAAAGCCTTTGACGTTTTTTTCGACGAACCTGACCGGCGCCTCCACACGGCTATAACCAATGCGACTCCACACCGGGTGCAGCTTGATAATAAGAGGCTCGAAGGTACGATAAACCGCCTCAAAAAAACGGGAGTGGCGCACCACCCAGCGTCTTACCTTATACATGGCATTTCCCCTGACGGCGCCACCGTGAAACGACGCCCAAAACACGTAAATCATTTATCCTGACAGCATTTCACACAGCATCAGGGGTGTCAGCCAATCCTTTCTGGCGAATCAGCAGCTTCAGGTCTTCATCGCTATAGGCTGCTTCAATACGCTGCGCTTCTGCTTCAGCTTCTTCCTGCAGGTCATTACCACAGGGCGATGGCGGGCTACGCTTCCAGTCTTCCATGTAAGCATCGGAACCGCCTTTGCCAGCACGCATCGCTGAGCGGTCAATGGCATGTTGAAAACGTTCCGACAGCATGGCTTTCGCCGTCTTGCGGCCCTGTTTGACGATGACCTGGGCCGGAATATCCCGCCAACTGACGAGTATCATTGAGGCCATTCAACCTCCTCTGCTGCCGGATAAGGCAGCTACTGGGGATTCAACAAAACGCACCAGGTTGGTGTGCAAGCCGCCATAGCCGGTATGGCGACGCTCAAAGGCCAACCCCAGCCGCTGGGCGGCGCGCTCGGCGAGGCGCTGCAACTCCGGGTCCTCGCGCTGTGAAAGATACAGCACCCGCTGATACTGGCCGAAATATAGCTGGGCCAGTTCCGGGTGACGCTCGATACCTAACTCATGCAACACCAGGCGATCAAAATGCCGGGCCAGAAAATCGGTCAGGTAAAACGTGCCGGGGGCCTGCTCGGAAAGCTCGGCGATAACCGCCTCACCAGCAAAGACATCGTAGCAATGCGCGCCGGGCAGCCGCTGGGCGCCGAACTCTTCAAGCACCTGATCCAGCCGCCCACCGGTACCACAATCAGCGTAAGCCACAAACACCGGCTCGCCAGCATCAAACTGAAGCAGCTTTTCCCTGACCGCTTCGGGAATACGCTGCGGCTCATTGTGCAGGTGCGCTGGCAGACACTCCAGGCGAACACCCTGCCAGCCATTGGCAGCAATCAGAGCATTGATCTCACGGGCCAGTGCACCGCAGGCGAGGATGACCATCGACATTGTCGTCTGCGAATCAGGCAGCACGGCGACGGGCGATAAGATCCTTGGCCATATCCACCGCCACCCCCGCGTCACGGCAGTAAGCATCCGCACCAACGGCCTGGCCAAATTCTTCGTTCAGAGGCGCGCCGCCGACCATGACGATATAATCATCCCGCAGACCCTTCTCGACCATCGTATCGATAACCACCTTCATATAAGGCATGGTCGTGGTGAGCAGTGCCGACATACCCAGAATGTCCGGCTTATGCTCTTCCAGAGCAGCCAGATAGTCCTCTACCGGGATATTGATACCGATATCAATCACCTCGAAACCGGCACCTTCCATCATCATAGACACCAGATTCTTACCGATGTCATGAATATCCCCCTTAACCGTACCAATCACAATCTTGCCGACCGTTTCCGAGTCAGAGGCTGCCAATAGCGGCCGCAGAACTTCCATACCGCCTTTCATGGCATTGGCCGCCATTAACACTTCGGGTACGAAAAGGATGCCGTCGCGGAAATCCACGCCGACAATCGCCATTCCGCCTACCAGGGCTTCATCAAGAACCCGGCTGGCACTCCAGTCACGCGCCAGCAGAATCTCGGTGCCTTCGATCACTTCCTCTCGCAAACCGTTGTAAAGGTCGTCATGCATCTGCTCGACAAGCTCATCGTCTGGCAGCTCGTTGAGATCAAAATCTTCGTCGTCATATGTATCGGTCACGGTGCCTACCCCTTACGTTCATGGCCCTGCTGTTCAGCGCTACGAAGGCGATAGCAGGATTGCGCTTGCAGAGTAGGCCCAGCCCAGCGCTACCACTTCTGCTTGAACGACCTTTGGATGCCGAGAAGCGTCATCCAAAGAAAAAAACGACCTGCTGGCGTCTCATCTCCAACTTACTGATTTCTCAATTATTAAATTAATTTTTAAATTACCGCTGACAGTCGCTGGAAAGACGTTGAGCGTCGCCTGCGGGAATGCGCAACCGGGCAGGCAGAGTAGATTCAGCCCACTACAAACAACAACGCTACAACATAATAAGGAGCACGCCATGTCCGCTATGACCGCCATGACTCAGGGCAAAAATATCTATGTACTCAAGGCAAGCTGCCGTGGCGCGATTGGTACTGTTTCGCGTGTAAGCACCTTCCTTGCCCAGAACCACTGCTATATTTCCGAGCTGTCGCAATTTGATGAAAGCGATACGGGTAGCTTTTTTATGCGCTGCCTGTTTAACACGACGCCTGGCGTCACCCCTTCGCTGGAAGCATTGCGTGAGCAATTCGGCAATGGCGTAGCCAAGCGCGACCAGATGGAATGGGAGATTCACGACACCACAACGCCTCCCAAGGTGCTGATCATGGTCTCCAAGTTCGACCACTGCCTGGATGATCTGCTGTATCGCCAGCGCACGGGCGAAATCACTATGGAGATCCCGGCGATTGTCTCCAACCACCCCGATCTCAAACGCCTCGCCGAGTGGTACGACATACCTTTCTATCACCTGCCGGTAACACCCGAGACCAAAGAGGCTCAGGAACAGCGGTTACTGGAAATCATTGATGAAACGGGGGCGGAGCTCGTCGTGCTGGCGCGTTATATGCAGATTCTATCGCAGGAACTCTGTGAGCAGCTGTCCGGACGTGCCATCAATATTCACCACTCTTTCCTGCCGGGTTTCAAAGGGGCCAAGCCTTATCACCAGGCCTTTGATCGCGGAGTCAAACTGATTGGTGCCACCGCCCACTATGTAACGTCCGATCTGGACGAAGGCCCGATCATCGAGCAGGTCGTCGAACGCGTTGACCACACCTACAGCCCCGTTCAGCTTGCTGCTGTAGGGCGCGATGCCGAGAACATGGCACTTTCCCGTGCCATCCGCTTTCACCTGGAACATCGCGTATTCCCCAATGGCAGCAAGACCGTCATCTTTCGGTAAGCCGTCGTGAGAATAAACGTTGTCAAGAAACACCTTGATGGTCCTGGTAGCGCAACGGGCTTGCGCCTGTCACGCGCTACCAGACACCGCCATCATCTGAAAACGACACCAGCACTGATCCCTTCAACGCATCAGTGCTACTGAAAGAACACGGAGTTGACCCATGACCGCTACCACCTCTCGCCGCCGCTCTTCTCGCTCCAGCGCCTCTCGTCGCGGCACTCAGGCCGCTCAGCCCATTCAACCCTACATCACGCGTCAGATTCCTTATTTCGAGGTGTTGGGTGACGAAGGTTTGTCGGTCATCGAAAATAATGCCGAAATCATCCTTGAAGAGGTTGGCATCGATTTTCGCGACGATGAAGAAGCCCTGCAGATCTGGCGCGAAGCCGGTGCAGACGTTCAGGGCGAACGGGTACGCATCCCACGTGGCCTGTGCCGCAAGCTGATTCAGGAAAACGCGCCGAGCCAATTTACCCAGCATGCGCGCAACCCGGAACGCAACGTGGAAATTGGTGGCCCCAACACTGTCTTCGTGCCCGCCTACGGCAGCCCCTTTGTTTTTGATCTGGATAAAGGTCGCCGCTACGGAACGCTGGAAGACTTCCAGAACTTCATCAAGCTGGCCTATATGTCGCCGAGTATCCATCACTCCGGCGGCACCATCTGTGAACCCGTGGATCTGCCGGTCAACAAGCGTCACCTGGATATGATCTATAGCCACATGAAGCTTTCAGACAAGCCTTTCATGGGCTCCGTGACGCACCCTGACCGTGCCCAGGACACCGTGGAGATGGCTAAAATCCTGTTTGGTGAACGCTGGATCGACCCGGACACCGGCAAGCCGCGCACCTGCGTGGTCAGCCTGATCAACGCCAACTCGCCGATGACCTTCGACGACACCATGCTGGGCGCGGCCAAGGTATATGCGCGTGCCAATCAGGCCTGCATCATCACGCCCTTCATTCTGGCGGGTGCCATGTCGCCGGTCACCGTGGCCGGTACCGCCGCCCAGACGCTGGCCGAAGCCATGGCAGGCATGGCCTTTGTTCAGCTGGTCAGCCCCGGTGCGCCGGTCATCATGGGCAGCTTTGCCAGCTCCATGTCAATGCAGTCAGGCGCACCGACCTTCGGCACACCGGAACCGGCCCTGGTGCTTTACGTGATGGCCAACCTGGCTCGCCGCCTGGGCGTGCCCTTCCGCTCAGGTGGATCACTCACTGCCTCCAAACTACCGGATGCCCAGGCCGCCAGCGAAAGCGCCAACACCCTGCTGCCCACCACCCTGGCAGGCGTCAACTTTGCCCTGCACTCAGCCGGTTGGATGGAAGGCGGTCTAGCCATGGGATATGAAAAATTCGTCCTCGATGCCGACCAGACCGGCATGATGCACACCATGCTCAAAGGCGTCGATCTTTCCGAAAACGGCCAGGCAATGGACGCCATTCGTGAAGTTGGGCCGGGCAAGCACTTCCTTGGCTGCAACCACACCCAGAACAACTTCAAGACCGCGTTTTACCTGTCACCCATTACCGATAACAACAGCTTCGAACAGTGGGACCTGGACGGCCGCCTGGACATGGGCCAGCGCGCCAACGCCCGCTGGAAGAAACTGCTTGCCGAGTACCAGGCACCCGAGCTGGACCCGGCCACCGACGAAGCCCTGCAAGCCTACGTCGCCGAACGCAAAGCCGCCTTCCCGGATTCCAATATCTAAGCTGGCAACCAGAAACGACAAAACCGGCTCAAGTGGCCGGTTTTTTTGTAGGCAGCTAAGAGGCTTATTTAAATATTTACTGCCCGCGCAAGACACTAAAAGCTTCGTAAAGTCGTGGTGATAGAGGCTGTACCAACTGCCAGGTGATGCTCATGGGCTTTTCACCTCGATGACCGATGTAGGTCACCGGGCCGCAGGCTCTGAAGGCGTGAGCCTTGGTTTCCTGCACAAATAGCTGGAAGGTCCAAGGTTTTTCCGAGCCTTCGCCATGCTGGATATAACGCTGGCCAGCCGGTGTACTGGCGCTTGCCGAGTTCTGGCTCTGCCAATGAAAACGCTCCGCACTGATGGCGTAATCATCGTAAGCGACGCCTTCATGCCGTGCGGATGACTTATCAAGAGTGACAAACATCAGCTCGGTGCATTGATCATGCAACCTAACCACACCTTCACGTGAGCTCTTGCGCTTTTCTGACGTGTGATAACCCACTGCCGTTAATATCTCTCGCCGGCTGTAGCGGCTATGCAGTTTCAAGGGCGTATGCTCAAGCCCTTGCAACGGCGGATAATGTGTATGAGCACTTAGGTTCAGGCATTCCACTAGTTCTTTGAGTTCTTGGGCGGCTTCAGGCGCATCGGCCAAGCGTTGCAAGAAAGCTTCCACTGCACCCGTTTGATTGTCATGGCTATCGATTTGATAGGCCAGCATCTGGAGTCTCAGGCGCTCTCGTTCAGTGCTGATTTGATATTGAGCCGGGCTTTCTGCCACTCTTTCGAGCAGATTTAACTGCTCAACATCATCGATGTGCAGCAAACTGCTAAACCGCTGACTAAAATACGATGCCTCTTCAGCCACAGGGTTGGTAAACAGGCCTACTGCCTGCTTTAGGTTCACCCAACCACGATTATTCTTATTGCCAGACCCATAGATGTCGTCAAGTTCAAGCCGCTGATCATGAGTAAATCGAGCCAACGTGAGCGCATCACGGCCATGTAAAGCAACATAGCTGCGCAGTTCAGTTTTTAGCCGCCGCCAGTTCTGGTTAACCGCGTCTTGTAACTGCTTGAGAATTTGTTCACGGGCCTGCTTTTGCAGTTGAATGTGGCAACCGGACGGTAACTTGCCAAACCCTTTTTCTGCACCTTCGAGTATCTCTCGGCGAGATAGCCCCGTGATTGCTTGATACAAAGTATCAAACTGAAACCCTTTAGATTGACCGATAAAATCCAGAACAAGGCAGCTATCTTTATCTTCATGAAGACGCAAGCCACGACCTATCTGTTGCTGAAAAACAGTCGCACTTTGGGTGGGTCTAAGCAGTAAAAGCGTATCCACAAAGGGTAAATCAACTCCTTCGTTATACAGATCTACCGTCACAATCACGTTAATTTTCCGTGTTTCCAACCAGTATCGAGCATCCCGGCGTGTTTCCTGATCGGTTTCACCGGTTACCAACATGGCCTTGATACCTGCCTTGTTAAAATAGTCGGCCATGAAACGTGCGTGATTAACCGATACGCAAAAGGCAAGCGCCCGACAAGTACCGATATCATCGACCAGTTGATCCCAGTTGCTGACCACCGCTCTAGCACGTACATCATTGCCCGTTAACAGCTTATCCAGCTGCTGCTTTTCCAATGCCGGTTTTGACCACTCTATACCGCGGTAATCCTGCTCATCATCACAGGCGTAATACTCAAACGGAGCAAGCAGTTGCATATCCAGCGCATGCCATAAGCGCAGCTGTACGGCAGGCGTACCGTCCGGGCGATTATGAAAATGGCGCAAGATATCTTTGCCATCATGGCGTTCGGGCGTGGCTGTCAAGCCAAGCAGGATATGCGGCTGAATTGCCGACACAAAGCGCTCAAACTGGCTGGCCTCGATGTGATGACATTCATCTACGACCACGACGCGCCAATAGTCGTGTCCAAGGCGATTTAGCAATTCTTGGCTGTGTAGGCTTTGCACAGTGGCAAACAGATGCTCATAGTCACTGGCCTCGTGATGTCCCGAAAGTAATTCGCCAAAGTTCGGTGAGCGCAACACTTGCCGATAGGTGGCACGCGCCTGCTGAAGGATTTCAATGCGGTGCGCCACAAACAAAAGTCTGGGATGTCCTCCTTCCCGACGCGCGATAGCACGATAATCAAATGCCGCCATCACAGTTTTACCGGTGCCGGTAGCCGCCACCAATAGGTTGCGATGACGATGGTGTTCTCGCTCTATCGACAGCTGATCGAGAATATCTTCCTGGAACGCTTTAGGCTGCAGCTCAAAAAAAGTAGGGTTGGCAATGATATTGCCCTGCCCTGATTCGCGCTTGAGTGCCTGACGCAACACCGCCTGATGCTCACTGTTAGCGGGGTCGTAAGGCTGAAATTCATTATCTTCCCAGAGTGATTCAAAATGTGCCTTAGCACGGTTGAAGAGCTGACGCTGCCCCGTTTCCGTAAACTTGACTGTCCACTCCAGTCCGCCCATTAAAGCAGCCCCAGAGAGATTAGCGCTACCTACGTAAGCAGAACCAAAACCCGTGTCGCGGCTAAACAACCACGCTTTGGCATGCAAACGGGTTCGTCGGCCATCAAGTGACACCCTGACTTCACAATTTGGCAACTCCGCCAGTAAATTCAGCGCTTTCTGTTCGGTAGCACCGACATAGGTCGTCGTTAAAACACGCAGCTTGGCTTGGCTATTACCACGTGCATCCTGAGCCGTAATTCTGCGCAAAATATCGATGATCTTGCGAACACCAGACACAGTAATGAAACTAACTAATATATCGACTTGATTGCAGTTAGAAAGCTCAGCAGACAGCTCATGAAGTAGCGCCGGGGAGTCCTTTCCTGCGGTAAACAACCAAGGTTGGGAAAGACCAATACTGGGAAGCTCTGGCTGGCGATGATGCTCAGCAAGCGCAAGTAAACGGCTGGGGCGGTCCGGCAAAAAGTCTGTTTGTGAGTCTTGGGATGACTCTGACTGATGACGCCTGGCCGTGACCAATAATTCGTTAAATAACGCTACTTGGCGCTGTAGCTTACTACCATCGGCCTGCTGAGGCAGCTGGGAAAGAATTTGAGATAGCCTATCAGTGATTTCATCGGCAAGGCGCCAGTGGCTATTATCTGACTGTAGGAATTCGGTATGAGATTGAAGCTCAGAGCGCTCTAACTGATGTTTTATATCTTCAGTAATCAGCAGGTCATAAAGGCCTTTCGTCAATGAGGGGTCGGCCATAGGGAATCCATTCAATATCCGGGATGAGTCAGGACGCTACCAGGTCTTAGGCTGATACTCCATCACTCACCCGGATTTCTGCCTATTCAGATTAATTTGGCTTCGCGACCTCAGCTATTGCAGCGTTAGTCTTTGCCAGTTTTAGCGTCCTCCACCACCGGCAGCAGGTTTGTCTCAATGGCCTCAAGCACTTCTGGCAGCATGACACCCTTATAGCGCAAAAGGTCTGCGACGGCTTCCGGCAGCGC
Source organism: Halomonas sp. LS-001 (assembly GCF_052983955.1). Taxonomy (NCBI): domain Bacteria; kingdom Pseudomonadati; phylum Pseudomonadota; class Gammaproteobacteria; order Oceanospirillales; family Halomonadaceae; genus Halomonas; species Halomonas sp. LS-001. Next base: position 207,417 of record NZ_CM129816.1, on the reverse strand, counting down.
CGCCAGGCCGCCTGCCTTGTAGCGGCAGGCGGCCATTTCGGCAAGGTCGGCGGGGCTGGCATCCACCGGGGGCACCAGCCCAATGTCGACCAGACGCTGGCGAAAGTCCACTTCATCCACCAGGTCAGCGTACATCATCAGGAAATCTCCAATGCCTTGGCGGCTTCCAGACGGCAGGCGGCGTATTTGAACTCCGGGATCTTGCCATAAGGGTCCAGCGCCGGGTTGGTTAGCAGGTTGGCAGCGGCTTCGGCATAGGCGAACGGCACAAACACCATGCCGTCCGGCATGCCAGGGTCAACGCGGGCGGCCAGGGTGATGCTGCCCCGCCGGGTGGTAATCGTCAGGGCATCGCCCGGGGCGAGCCCTAACCGCTGCATCTCGCTGATTGAAAGGCTGGCCACGGCGCTGGGTTCCAGGTCATCCAGCACCTTGGCGCGGCGGGTCATCGAACCGGTGTGCCAGTGCTCCAGCTGGCGGCCGGTGGTCAGCACCGTGGGGTAGTCGTGATCCACCGGCTCATCCGGCGGGATGGGCCGCGTGGGGGCGAACTTCGCCTTGCCGCCCTCGCGGGGGAAGGCATCGCCAAACACTACATCCTGGCCGGGGGCGTCGTCGCTGGGGCACGGATAGGTGACGGATTGCTCGCTCTCCAGGCGTTCCCAGCTGATATGGTCCAGCGAGGCCATGCCCTGCTTCATTTCCGCAAACACTTCACTCGGGTGGGCGTAATTCCAGCCCAGGCCAAAGCGCTGGGCGAGCTGCTGAATGATCCACCAGTCGGCACGCGCCTGCCCCGGCAGGGGCAAGGCGGCACGCCCGAGCTGTACCTGACGGTTAGTGTTGGTCACGCTGCCGTCTTTTTCTGGCCAGGCGGACGCCGGCAGAATCACATCGGCATACTGGGCGGTTTCGGTGACGAACAGGTCCTGCACCACTAAATGCTCAAGCTTGGCCAGGGCGGCACGGGCATGGCTCAGGTCCGGGTCGGACATGGCGGGGTTTTCCCCCAGAATGTACATGCCGCGAATCTGGCCGTCGTGAATGGCTTCCATGATTTCGACCACGGTAAGCCCCGGCTGGGCGTCCAGCGGCGTATTCCAGAGTTCTTCAAAGGCCGAACGCAACTGGTCGTCGCCCACCGGCTGGTAGTCGGGCATTACCATCGGGATCATGCCCGCATCCGAGGCGCCCTGAACGTTGTTCTGGCCGCGCAGCGGGTGCAGGCCGGTGCCGGGGCGGCCGGTGTGGCCACAGGCCAGGGCCAGCGAGATCAGGCAGCGGGCGTTGTCGGTGCCGTGGGTGTGCTGGGAAATACCCATGCCCCAGAAGATCATGGCGCTGTCGGCATTGGCATACAGGCGTGCCACCTCACGGATCGTCTCGGCCTCTACACCGCACTGGGCGCTCATGGCTTCAGGGGTCATGTCGACCACATGGGCCTTGAGCGCGTCAAAGCCTTCGGTGTGCTCGGCAATGTAGCGCTCATCAAAGAGACCTTCGGTAACGATAACGTTGAGTAGCGCATTCAGCAGCGCCACATCCGCCCCGGGTGTAAAACGCACGCTGAGGTGGGCATAGGCATCCAGCGCCTGACCACGCGGGTCAAGGATAATAAATCTGGTGCCGCGTTTGGCGGCCTGTTTGAAGAAGGTCGCGGCGACCGGGTGATTCACCGCCGGGTTGCAGCCGGTCAGGATCACTACATCCGCATTGGCGGCCTGCATGAACGACGCCGTCACCGCGCCGGAGCCGAGGCATTCCATCAGCGCGGCGACTGAGCTTGCGTGACACAGACGGGTGCAGTGGTCGACGTTATTGGTGCCGAAACCGGTGCGCACCAGCTTCTGGAACAACCAGGCTTCTTCGTTGGAGCATTTGGCGCTGCCAAAGCCTGCCAGGGCACTCGGGCCATGCTGGGCTTTGAGTGTCATCAGGCCGTTGGCGGCCATGTCCAGCGCTTCGTCCCAACTGGCTTCGCGAAAGTGAGTCAGCGGCTCGGCGGGGTCAAAGGTCGGGTCGAGCCCTTTGGGCACGCCGTCCCGGCGAATCAGCGGCGTGGTCAGGCGTGACGGGTGGCTGGGGTAGTCAAAGCCGAAGCGCCCTTTCACACACAGCCGGTTGTGGTTGGACGGCCCGTTGCGGCCTTCCACGTAGACGATCTCGTCGTCTTTAAGGTGGTAGGTGAGCTGGCAGCCGACGCCGCAGTAGGGGCAGACGGAGTCCACCTGCCGGTCAGTCGCGGCGCTATCCCCCACGCCGTGTTCGTCGACCAGCGTTGAAGGCATCAAAGCGCCGGTGGGGCAGGCCTGAACGCATTCGCCGCAGGCCACACAGGTGCTGTCACCCATGGGGTCGTCAAAGTCGAAGACGATTTTCGAGGCGCTGCCACGATGGGCCAGGCCGATGACGTCATTGACCTGGACTTCGCGGCAGGCGCGCACGCACAGATTACATTCGATGCAGGCATCCAGGTTGACCGCCATGGCGGTGTGCGAGCGGTCCTGGACGATGGCGTTTTCACGCTCGGCGACATGATGCACCGTGGGCTGGGTTCGCTCGCCGCGCCTGGGTAGGCGCTCACTCACCGCACCCACATCGATAGCCAGCTGGTCGGCCATGGCCCAGAAGTGGCTGGAGGCATCCGGGCTCTGTTCGCGAGGCGGTTGGTCCACGGCGAGCATTTCCAGCACGCCCTCACGGGCCACCCGGGCACGCTCTGACGTCAGGCTATGGATCACCATGCCGGGTTTGGCTTCACGCAGGCAGCTGGCGGCTAGGGCGCGTTCGCCTTCTACCTCAACCATGCAGGCACGGCAGTTGCCATCAGCACGGTAGCCGTCAGCATCCTTGAAACACAGGTGTGGGATGGTCTCACCGGCGCGCTTGGCGACCTGCCACAACGACTCACCGGGGTAGGCGCTGACGTCGGTGCCATCCAGCGTCAGAGTGAAGGCATCCTGATTGACGATTGCTTGATTCATGTCTGGCTCCTCACCCTTTGATGATCACATTCTGTGCGGCCAGTTCGGCGCGGAAATCACGCAAAAGGCCAAGTACCGGATTGGGCGCGGCTTGCCCCAGCCCGCAGATGGACGCATCCATCATGACCTGTGACAGCCGCTCAAGGGTGGCCACCTCCCAGGCATCGCGCTCCAGCAGGGTCAGCATTTTTTCGGTGCCCACACGGCAGGGCGTACACTGCCCGCAGGATTCATCAGCGAAAAAGGCCATCAGGTTGGTCGCCACATCGCGCAGATTGTCCTGATCCGAGAGCACGACCACGGCGGCCGAGCCAATAAAACAGCCATGCGCATCCAGGGTATCGAAATCCAACGGAATATCAGCTTTGCTGGCGGGCAGAATGCCGCCTGAGGCGCCACCCGGTAAATAACCTGCCAGCTGATGGCCGTCCTGCATGCCACCGGCATATTCGTCAATCAGCTCGTTCAAGGTGATACCCGCCGGAGCCAGGTGCACGCCGGGGTTCTTCACGCGGCCTGAGACCGAAAAGCTGCGCAAACCGCTACGCCCGTTGCGGCCGTGCCCTGAAAACCAGTCAGCGCCCTGGGCATAAATGGCCGGAATCCAGTAGACGGTTTCGACGTTATTGACCAGGGTCGGGCGGTCAAACAAGCCGCGTTGCGCCACATAGGGCGGGCGATGGCGCGGTTTGCCGGGCTTGCCTTCCAGCGATTCAATCATCGCCGACTCTTCCCCGCAGATATAGGCACCGGCCCCACGGCGCAGGACGATATAGCCCAGCGCCACCAGCCCGGCGCTTTCCAGCTCAGCAATCGCCTGATGCAGCACCTGGTGAAGGCCCGGATATTCATCGCGCAGGTAGATATACAAGGCGTCGGCGTCCACCGCCCAGGCGCTGACCAAAGCGCCTTCCAGAAACTGATGGGGTGAGCGTTCCATGTAGTGGCGGTCCTTGAAGGTGCCCGGCTCGCCTTCATCGGCGTTGATGGCGCAGTAGCGCGGCCCGGCTTCCGCACGCACGAAAAACCACTTCTTGAACGTCGGGAAGCCCGCGCCACCCAGCCCGCGCAGGTTCGCACTTTGCAGCGTTTCCATCAGCGCCTCGACGCTGACTTCGCCCGCCCGGCACGCGCTGAGCAGCCCGTACCCGCCGGTTGAGCGGTAATCTTCCAGGCGCGGCCAGTTGATCGGTTCAGGATGGGTGTCATTCGCAGCAATCGCCGCCTGTACGCCCTCAACGCTGGCATGCCCCAGGTGGCGGTGCCCCACTTCCACGACCGGTGCGCTATCGCAACGACCCATGCAGGGGGCGCGCAGGACGCGTACGTCAGCGGGATCGGCGCCTGCCGCCAGTTCGCGCTGCAGGGCATCTGCGCCTGCCAGCTGGCAGGAAAGCGAATCACACACCCGCAGCGTCAGCGCGGGGGGCGGCGACTGATCGTCGTGGATGACATCAAAATGGGCATAGAAGGTGGCGGTTTCGTAAACTTCCGCCATCGGCAGGTTCATGTAAGCGGCCAGCGCCCGTAGGTGTGTCAGCGGCAGATGGCCGAGAGCATCCTGAATCACATGCAGATGCTCGATCAGCAGATCGCGCTGACGCCGCTGCGGCTGTTCGCGTTCATCGCCGAGTAGTTGACGCAGGGCATCCAGGGCGTCGGGGGCCAACGAGCGGCCACGTGTCTTACCACGGGCACGGCGGGGGGTTACGGTCTGAGTAGTCATTTTGCACTCATTGCTTTGCTTTTGATGACATGCTTTTGAAGACATGTTTTTAATAACAGGGTGTCATTCAGGTGCTCGGGCCACAATCGATTAACGCTTCTTGAGCGTAGCCTCAGCGCTGATGGTTCACAATGTCCTTGAATCCTGGAGGTCGGCCAGGCGCTTAACGCAGCACGCCCTCCTCGTTCAACAGTTTGAGAATTGCGTCAGCGCCCTGCTCGGCACTAACGCCTTCAAGTATCTGGCCACTGCCGCCTTCGGCCTTGGCGGCGGCCGCTTTGAAACGATCGCGGGCCGAGGCTGACTTGACGATTTTAAGCCGTTTGGGCCGTTTACGCGCGGGTGAAAGCGACCACTGCGTCAATTCCTCGTCCATATGGGAGGCAAACGTCAGTGATTCAAACCTGGCACGACGGGCAGGCCCGAAGGCACTCTGGCGCGGCGCAGGTGCGGCGCCATCCACGCTCATGATGGCAGGCAAACGCACTTGCAGGCGTTTACGCTGACCGCGTGGCAGCGCCTGCAGCACGGTCACTACGCCATTTTCAATGTGTTCGATTTCCGCCAGATTATTGATGATTGGCCAGCCCAACCGCTCGGCCAGGGCATAGGGTAATAATCCGGAGCCTTCGCCTCGCTCAGCGCGGCAGCCGGTCAACACCAGCTGCGGGCGCTGTTCAGTGAGATACTCGCAGAGCGCCGGTATCGCATCAGCCCCGTCTTCCTGCTCCAGCAACGTCATACAGGGCAGGCCAGCCATACCGGGATAGCTTCTCAGGGCAGCCTCGCTGTCTGGGTAACAGCTTCCGGCGTGAACCAGCTCCAGCCGGGTGTTGGCGTGCCGCGATTCAACCCCCAGCGCCAGCTCCACGCCACGGGCATCATGGTCGGCGCGACGTGGGCGTCCGGTGAGTGGATGACGCCCAAGGGAGACCAGCACAGCAACGTTGAGAAGTTGATCAGGCTGCATGGCGCTCTCCTTGCTGTTGCTGGATTCTGGCCACCAGGGCGGCGAGGATTTCCGTGCTGTCACCGATAACGGCCAGATCAGCCCGTTTGATCATGTCACAGCTGGCATCCATATTGATCGCGATGACTTTTTCACATGGCTGAATCCCCTGCAGATGCTGGATAGCCCCGGAAATACCCACGGCCACATAGACTCGCGCTGTGACCCAGGTACCACTTGCGCCCACCTGGCGATCTCGCGCCATATAGCCATCATCCACGGCCACCCGTGAAGCCCCTTCGGTGGCTCCCAGTACGTTGGCTGCCTGATGGAAGCCGTCCCAGTCCTTGACGCCGTTACCCGCCGAAAGAATGAACTCCGCTTCCGACAGCGCAATACTCGCCGGGTCAACGGCCACCTGGCCTTGATCATTGATGCGGGTGGTAAAGGCCGCCGGGGCACTTTCCAGCGCCACCGGCTGGGCCGCATGGCGGGTTGCGTCCACGGGTTCGGCGCATTCCGCCAATGCCAGCACAACGCGCGGCAGCGGACGCTGGATATCCAGGCTGTCGGCAGCCCCTCGCGCGGTACAGCGCCAACCTAGCGCAGCTGACTCATCGGCATCAATGCGCCAGACGCCGGTCGCGGGCCTTTCCTGCAGGCGCATGGCCAACCGACGGCCCAGGTCACCACCGCCCAGCGCGGAATCCGGCAACAGCCAGTGGCGAGGTTGAAGCTGATTTTCAATACTTTCCAGCGCCGTCAACCGGTTATCCGGTGCAAACTGGCCTGCGGCGTCTTCGGGCAGATGCATCACACGGTCAATGCCAGCCTCGCCTAACTGCGGCTCTTTATGCTCAGGCCCTATAACGGCCAGCACCGCGCCGCTAGCGTTATCCGCATCCGCCAACTGACGTGCCAGCCCAAGCAGGTCCTTGTCGTGGGCTGACAAACGCCCACCGCTCATGTCCGGCACCACTACTACGTAAAAAGCCGGATTCTCGATGCTAACGGTCTGGCGGGTATCACGTGCCGCTGCGGCCGTACCGGGGTCGCCAGCGGCGGCCTGTTGGGCACCGCTACGGTCGACTCGTTTGATGCCGTTAGGGCCAATAAAACCGACCACGTGAGGGTTTTTGCGAATCACGCCATTAGGGCCCTGCCATTCACTGGCCGCCCCTTGCCCCATAGCTGCCAACACGCTGGCATGCTCCGGGTGCAGGCGGTTACGGGCAATCCATTCGATTCTTGGGTTACGCCGTTTGATATCGCTCATGACATTACCTCCTCGGCCTTGACCTGCCTGGACACGGCAGGCGGTTCGACCAGCGCATTGGCCACCAGTTCGGCGATATCCCGTACCTCCGCCGTGGCATCTACCACGCCTTCCAGCATGGCGGTACACTGCGGGCACCCCACGGCAACCAGCTCAGCGCCGGTTTCGCCTACATCCTGCATGCGCATATCGGGAATCCGCTGCTTACCGGGAATGTCGGTAATCGGCGCCCCGCCACCGCCACCACAGCAGCGCGAACGGTAGCCGGAACGCTGCATTTCCTTGACCTCGATACCCATCGCTTTCAGCACATCCCTGGGCGCGTCGTATTCACCGTTATAGCGCCCCAGATAACAGGGGTCATGATAGGTAACGGCCCCGCCTTTCCATGCAGTAAAAGCCAGCCGCCCTTCGCGGTAAAGCTCGGCAATAAAGGTGGTGTGATGATTAACATGGTAATGGCCACCCAGCTCGCCATACTCGTTTTTCAGCACATGGAAGCTGTGCGGGTCGCAGGTGACGATTTTCACGAATTGGTACTGGTTGAGGGTCGCGATATTGCGTTTGGCCAGCGTCTGAAACGTCGCTTCATCCCCCAGACGGCGCGCCACATCTCCACTGTCGCGCTCTTCATTACCCAGCACGGCGAAGTCCACACCGGCCGCGCGCAGGACTTTGACGAAGGCCCGTAACGTACGCTGATTGCGCATATCGAAAACGCCATCGCCCAGCCACAGCAGTACATCTACCTGGCCCAGGTCGGCAATATTGGGCAAGTTCAGGTCCGCCGCCCAGTGCAGGCGCGATGCCGGGTCAAAGCCACCGGGGTTATCCGTGGCAATCAGGTTATCCAGCACTTCAGCGCCCTTGTTGGGCGTCTGGCCGCGCTCCAGGGTCAGGTGGCGGCGCATATCCACAATGGCGTCGACATGCTCGATCATCATCGGGCATTCTTCCACACAGGCGCGGCATGTCGTGCACGACCATAGCGTGTCAGCATCCAGCAGCGCCTTGCCTTCACGCGCCACGATGGGCCCGTGGGGGTCACCCTGATGTTCACCGACCGGTTTGTCCGGATAGGGGCTACCGGTGTAGGCCGCATCTGAGCCGCCCGCCATGCCGACGACCATGTCCTGAATGAGTTTCTTAGGATTGAGGGGCTGGCCCGCCGCAAACGCCGGGCAAACCGCTTCACAACGCCCGCATTGCACGCAGGCGTCAAACCCGAGCAGCTGGTTCCAGGTGAAATCTGTCGGCTTTTCAACCCCCAGCGGGGCGTCTTCATCGTTTAGGTTCAGCGCTTTCAGCCCGGTGGAACGACCACCGCCCGATGACGTGGAAAAACGTTCAGGGCGGCGATGAAAGGCCAGGTGCAGGGCACCGGCAAAGGCGTGTTTCATCGGCCCGCCCCAGGTCATGCCGAAAAACATTTCGCCCAGCCCCCAGGCCACCATCGCCAGCAGCACCAAAGCCGCCAGCCAGAACCCTAGCTCCGCCGGTGCTGGCACCAATCCCACCACTGGCAAGGTGACGAAAAAAACGCCCGCAGAAAACGCCATCAAACTTTTCGGCAGACGCATCCATGGGCCTTTGGAAAGACGGGCGGGCGGGTTGCGCCGACGTTTTGCCACCAACACACTGCCCGCAAACATGACCGCACTGGCGACCAGCAACAGCCAGCCCAGCACGCCCTGCGCCAGGCCCAGCCCATGCACCACCAGCGTCAGCAGTGCGGCAACGACAAAGCCCCCGGCCGTAGCAACGTGCGTGTGGGAGATATAACGGTCACGCTCGACGACGTGATGAAGATCCACCAGATAGCGGCGTGGCATCGCCAGCAATCCTTTCATCAGGCTGACCGGGGCGGCTCGCCCCTGTCGCCACAGGCCGATACGCCGCCAGGCGCCTACCAGGGCCAGCGCCAGCGCCGTAAAGATCAGAACAGGCAGGAGGTTTTCAAGCATGGCACTCACCTCGGTTGAGGAGCAACGCCGCAGAATGAGGCACCCGGTTCGCGCTGGGCATCATTCCCCGGCTGCAGAATCAAAAGTCTTTACAGATACGCAGCGCATCGTAAATGGCCGCATGGGTATTGCGTGGTGCGTTGCAGTCCCCTAACCGGAATAACAGAAAGCCCTCACCGTTCTCACTCAGGCTGGGCTGAGGGTCAGCGGCATACAGGGCTTCCAGATCTACCTGACCGTGGTTGCGCGATTGCTGTTTGAGTGCGTAGTAGAGCGCTTCATCCGGGCGAACGCCGTTCTCGACCACGACCTGATCGACCACGCGCTCTTCCTGCTGACCGGTGTACTCGTTTTCCAGCACGGCAACCAGTTGATCCCCTTCGCGGTACACCTTATGCAGCATCATGTCTGAGGTCATGATGACTTCTTTTTCATAGAGACTGCGGTAGTAAGTCGGGAAGGTCGTGCCCCCAACGGCAGCACCCGGCTTGATATCGTCGGTGACGATTTCCACCTTGGCGCCTTTGTCGGCCAAGTAATCTGCCGCCGAAACACCGGCAAACTCGCAGATGGTGTCGTAAAGCAGGACGTTGTTGCCGGGCGCCACGCTGCCGCTGAGAATGTCCCAGGAACTGACCACGAGACTTTCCTGCGGGTCGTCTGAATAGCCCCAGTCCGGGTATTGCTCAAGGAAGGGTTGACCACCGGTGGCGAGTACAACGATATCCGCCTGCATGGCGGTGAGTTCATCCGCGTCGGCGCGGGTGCCCAGGCGCACATCCACGCTCAGGCGCGCCAGCTCCAGCTGGTACCAGCGGGTAATACCGGCGATCTGGTCACGCTGCGGCGCTTGTGCGGCAATCGTGATCTGCCCGCCTAGTTGCTCGGCCGCTTCAAACAGCACGACATCGTGCCCGCGTTCAGCCGCCACGCGAGCCGCTTCCATTCCGCCGGGGCCACCGCCAACAACGACGACCTTGCGGACTGGCCCGTCGGACTTTTCGATAATATGCGGCAGGCCCATATATTCCCGAGATGTCGCCGCATTCTGGATACACAGGACATCAAGGCCCTGATACTGGCGGTCGATGCAGTAGTTAGCGCCCACACACTGCTTGATCTGGTCAATCTGGTTCATCTTGATCTTGGCAATCAGATGCGGGTCAGCAATATGAGCACGGGTCATGCCCACCAGGTCGACATAACCGCCCTCAAGAATGCGCTGGGCCTGGTTGGGGTCCTTGATGTTCTGGGCGTGAATCACCGGCACACTGACGATTTCCTTGATACCCGCCGCCAGATGCAGGAAAGGCTCCGGCGGGTAGGACATATTGGGAATCACGTTGGCCAGGGTGTTATGGGTATCACAGCCGGACCCTACCACGCCGAAGAAATCGACCTGACCGGTGGCATCGTAATAGGTGGCGATCTGCTTCATGTCGTCCTGGGTCAGACCGTCGGGATGGAACTCATCGCCGCAGATACGCATGCCTACCACGAAATCATCGCCCACTTCGGCACGCACGGCTTTCAGCACTTCCATGCCAAAGCGCATACGGTTTTCGAAGCTGCCACCCCATTGGTCAGTGCGTTTATTGACCCGTGGGCTCCAGAACTGGTCAATCAGATGCTGATGCACCGCAGACAGTTCAACACCATCAAGCCCGCCTTCTTTGGCGCGTCGGGCGGCCTGAGCAAAATCACCGATAATCCGCCAGATTTCTTCTTCTTCAATCGTCTTGCAGGTGGAGCGGTGAACCGGCTCGCGAATACCTGACGGCGATAACAGCGTCGGCCAGTCAAAACCGTCCCAGCGCGAACGACGCCCCATGTGGGTAATCTGGATCATGATCTTGCCGCCATGCTTATGGACAGCATCGGCAAGATTCTGAAAATGCGGAATAATCCGGTCCGTCGACAGGTTGACCGAACTCCACCAGCCCTGCGGGCTGTCAATCGAGACAACCGACGAACCACCGCAGATACACAAGCCGCAGCCACCTTTGGCCTTTTCCTCATAGTATCTGACGTAACGTTCAGTGGTCATGCCACCGTCAGTCGCGTGAACTTCCGCATGCGCCGTACTCACGACGCGATTACGGATGGTCAGCTTGCCGATATCGATCGGCTGAAAGATTGCGTCGAATGCCATTCTGATGTCTCTCTCTCAATGACTCTATCAGTTGCTCTGCGGTGCCTTCGGGGTGACATCAAAGTAGCCAACATCACAGCCTTCTTCGGCGGCGCTCTGCGTCTGCTCGGCAACGGTCCGCTGCGAGCTTCCGCTGGCCGCCAGAATCTGATCCATGGCACCGGCAAACCAGCCGGTAAACATGTACTCCACCTTGCGGCCGGTTTTGCCTAGCTGATAAACAAAGGCACTGTGCTCCAGGCGCACTCGGGCAGTGGCGGCATCCAGATCAATGGCTTCCGTGATGAACTTGCCCCAGCCGCGCTGGGAAAGACGCAGCATGTAGTGCTCAAACACATCAGCCCCTTCGAGGCCATGCAGTTCGGCTTCTTTTTCGCACCAGTGCCAGGCGCTCCTGTAACCGGCGTGGTAAAGAATTTCGGCATACTTTTCAGCACCCAGCGCCTCTTCCACGGCCATGTGGTTATTGATAAAAAAGTGGCGTGGCACATACAGCATCGGCAGGGCGTCGGTCGTCCAGACACCGGTTTCACTATCAACGTCAATGGGCAGTTCGGGCGCAGTCTTGGTCACGGTGGTGTTCCTTGTGGCGTTATTATTGGTTTGATAAAACGTCAGGTGGCTTACTCGCCCCATACATCCTTGAGGATACGCACCCAGTTATCGCCCATGATCTTGCGCACCTGTGACTCGCTGAAGCCGCGCTCAAGCAATGCTTCCGTCAGGTTCGGGAACTCACCGATTGTGCGAATCCCTTTGGGATTGATGATTTCACCGAAGCGGGTCAGACGGCGGGCATAGCCTTTGTCATGGGTCAGCCATTCAAAGAACGCCTGATCATGCCCCTGAGTGAAATCGGTGCCGATACCAATCGCATCTTCGCCCACGATATTCATCACGTATTCGATCGCTTCAACATAGTCTTCGACCGTGGCGTTAACGCCCGCCCGCAGGAAAGGCGTGAACATGGTGACACCGACAAAGCCGCCGTGGTCGGCGATAAATTTGAGTTCTTCATCGGATTTGTTGCGCGGATGTTCTTTGAGGCCGGATGGCAAGCAGTGGGAATAACACACCGGTTTTTTCGATTCGAGAATCACTTCCTGCGAGGTTTGGCTACCCACGTGGGAAAGGTCACACATCATGCCGACGCGATTCATTTCCGCCACAATTTCACGCCCGAAGCCAGACAGGCCACCATCGCGTTCGTAACAGCCGGTGCCCACCAGATTCTGGGTGTTGTAGCACATCTGTACGATGCCTACGCCCAGCTGCTTGAAGATATCGACATAGCCGATCTGATCTTCGAACGCGTGGGCATTCTGGAAGCCGAAGATAATCCCCGTCTTGCCTTCTTCCTTGGCACGCAGAATATCTGCCGTGGTGTGTACCGGGCGCACCAGGTCACTACACTCGTCCATCAGCTTTCGTGTACTGGCGATATTATCCACCGTGGCCTGAAAACCTTCCCACACGGATACCGTGCAGTTAGCTGCCGTCAGGCCACCACGGCGCATATCTTCCAACAGTTCACGGTTCCATTTGGCAATAATCAAACCGTCAATAATGATGCTGTCATCGTGTAATTCACGCGGGGTCATGGCTGTGCTCCGGCACGTCTAGCTATTTATGTGCACGTATTTATGTGTAAGTTTTACGTGTCGGCAGCATAGCGCCCCCTATTGGCATGGCGACGTTTGAAAACGACAGGTGGAATTCCAAAAGCGTCACAGGTGTCGCAATCACGATACGCCAGCCACATAAACCAACCGCGCCTCTTGGGCGCGGTTCATTCATTCGTAACTGTCACTGACGCAATGGGTTATAGCAACCTGACACTGGCGTAGGTTGGCTCTCCCCGCGCCTGTGCCAAGGCAAGCACGGCACTGGAAACCGGCGATGTGACGGCATCATTCTGGGCGGCATCGGCAAGCTGAGTGATTTCCAGCATGCCATCAAGTGGCGTTCGCGGTTGAATACCCAACCGCTCATCACGCGGCGGAATACCAAAAAACTCGCGGTAGCACTTGGAGAAATGCGGCGTTGAGACAAAACCACAGGCGGTCGCCACTTCGATAATCGGCATCGGCGTTTGTTTAAGCAGTTGGCGGGCACGGGTCAACCGCAACTTGAGGTAGTAACGGGAAGGAGAGCAATGCAGATATTTCTGGAACAGACGCTCCAGCTGACGGCGCGACACGCTGACATAATTGGCCAGTTCATCCAGACCGATCGGCTCTTCAAGGTTGGCTTCCATCAGGGCGACAATTTCCAGCAGCTTCGGCTGGGTAGTGCCCAATACATGCTTGAGCGGCACCCGCTGCAGGTCCTGCTCGCCACGCACCCGCTCACAGATAAACATCTCGGAAATGCCCGCCGACAGTTCACGGCCGTGATCGCGCCCAATCAGGTTAAGCATCATGTCCAGAGGAGCCGCCCCGCCTGAGGCCGTCGCGCGGTCGCGGTCGATAGTAAACAGCCGCGTGGAGAGCGCTACGCGTGGGAAGGCTTCCTGCATGGCCGCCAGGCATTCCCAGTGCGCACTGGTTTCATAACCATCCAGCAGACCGGCCTTGGCCAGCGCCCAGCTGCCGGTACAGACGGCCCCCAACCTTCGTGGCGAGCGGGCCTGGGACTGCAGCCAGGCAATATGCTCGCGTTTGACGCTGCGGCTTGGACCGACACCGCCACACACGATGATCATATCCAGCGCCAGCGGCGTCGACATACTGACATCAGGAACGGTCGTCAGGCCATCACTGGCACTGACGGCAGTGCCATCCAGGCTGATGGTGTACCAGCGATATAGCTCGCTCCCTGCCAGCTGATTCGCCATGCGCAGTGGTTCAATGGCAGACGCCAGCGAAATCAGGGTAAAGTTGTCGAGCAGTAAAAAGCCGATGGTTTGTGGCTGGCGCGCAGAGGCAGTCTGATTCGTCGTCATGGCCAAGTCTCCTTTCATCCTTGTGTCGCTCAGGCGACTTTTCGTTATTGTGGTAATGATTTTGCTACTAGCGACATCGGCAAGGGCGCTCAGGGTCGCTGACAGACAAGTATTCTCTAAAATGTAATACCTATGGCGTCTTGACGCATTTAGAATTTCCGCTATTTAAGTAACTAACTGTCACTTAACGACACCCGCGTCGTTTTCAGACATATATATGTCGTTATACGCACCAGCATGACGGTCAGAGAAACGCGCTATCAGCACTCGATGGTGTTAACGGCAAGCCCACCTTTGGACGTTTCCTTGTATTTATCCTGCATATCGCGGCCAGTGTCCCGCATGGTCCGAATCGCTTTATCCAGCGAGATGAAATGCTCACCATCGCCACGCAGCGCCATCTGTGCCGCATTGATAGCTTTGACAGAGGCAATCGCATTACGCTCGATACATGGCACCTGCACAAGACCGCCCACAGGGTCACAGGTCAGCCCGAGATTGTGCTCCAGGCCGATTTCAGCGGCATTCTCCACCTGACCCACCGAGCCTCCCATCACCTCGGCAAGCCCGGCCGCCGCCATCGCGCAGGCCGACCCCACTTCACCCTGACAGCCCACTTCCGCGCCGGAAATCGAGGCGTTTTTCTTACACAGAATCCCCACTGCGCCAGCCGCCAGCAGAAAATCCACGACGTTGCGCTCACAGGCGCCCGGCTGAAACTTCATATAATAATGCAGTACTGCGGGAATAATGCCTGCTGCCCCGTTAGTCGGTGCCGTCACCATCCGCCCGCCTGCCGCGTTTTCTTCGTTAACGGCCAGGGCAAACACATTCACCCAGTCCATCGCGGAAAACGTCGTACTAATCAGGCTGGGGTTCTCTTCAAAGACCTCCAGACGACGATGCAGCGAGGCAGCACGACGCTTCACCTTCAGACCGCCAGGCAGAATACTTTCACTACTCTGCAGCCCAGCCTCGACACAGGTCCGCATGGCCTGCCAGATTCGCCACAGGCCATCGCGTATGTCCTTCTCGCTGCGCCATGCCTTTTCGTTTTCCAGCATTAGCTCGCTGATGCTAAAGCCATGCTGCTGGCAAAGCCTCATCAGCTCGGCGGCGGAATTGAAATCATAAGGCAGCACTGTTGTGTCGCTGTCGAGCACGCCCTCCTGCGCCTGGGCTTCGTCGACCACGAAGCCACCGCCTACCGAGTAATAGGTATTGCGATACAGTTCCCCGTCGGCACCATGGGCGATCATACGCATGGCGTTGGGGTGATGTGGCAGACACTCGTCATAGAGCTGCATGTCACGCGCCCACTGAAACTCTACCGCCTGCTGGTTATCGAGCTGCAGGGTCTGGGTTTCCATCAGGGCGTCGATACGCGGATTGATCACTGCCGGGTCGATTTGATCCGGGCGCTCCCCCATCAGCCCCATAATCACCGCGCGATCCGTGCCATGCCCGATGCCGGTGGCAGAAAGCGAGCCATAAAGCTGCACTTCTATCCGCACTACCTGCGTCAGCAACTGTTCTTCTCGAAGCTGTTTTTCTGGAAACCGTTCTTCTCGAAACGGCTTTTCTCGAAGTTCTGCGAGAAAATCAAAAGCCGCGCGCATCGGCCCGACGGTGTGGGAACTTGACGGCCCTACCCCGATTTTAAACAGATCAAACACACTGATTGACATACCGCTTACCCCCGAACGACATCCATCATCGCCACAAAGACATCATGATGGCAATGCATTAACTTTACTAAAGCGTCTATTATTATTCCTGCCTTTATAGGCGGTAGTACTATTGTTATCGGGATTCAGAACGCGCGACAATCGATAATATCTCAGCCTCTCTTTAGTAATTCTAAACCATGAATCGACATCTTAATGCTCAGACCCATGCCTGGCTCAAGGTTTTCAGCGTCAGTGCCCGGCACCTTTCGTTCACCCGCGCTGCTGAAGAGCTACACGTCACCACAGGCGCCATCAGCCAACAGATCAAGCAGCTTGAAGCACGGCTAGGCTTTCGTTTATTCCGCCGCCTGACGCGACGCCTTGAGCTAACCGATGAAGGGCAACGCCTGGCAGCCGTCACGGAAGACGCCTATCAGGCGGTAGAGCAGGAAGTTCGGCGCCTGCGTTCAGGGGTGATGAGCGGCATTCTGCGGCTGCGCAGTGTGCCGTCATTTCTGAATAAATGGGTCATGCCGAGACTGCCTAAGCTGCAGGCGCGCTTTCCGGATATTGAATTGCAGATCATTGCCGAAGACAGCAATATCTCGCTGCGCGACGGTGATTTTGATCTTGCCATTGATCTTAACGACGGTTACTACCCAGGGTTCTGTATTACCCCTTTGATGGATGAGCTGATCTTTCCGGTCTGCGCACCAGCCCTTCTCACGGGGAAACCAGCGCTGATCCGTCCTGAAGACCTGACGCATTATCCGCTACTTCACGATGTGACCGCCTGGCGGGGAAGCCATGACTACGCTGAGTGGGAGCACTACCTGAAAGCGATTGCCGCACCGCATATCAACGTGCGTCGGGGGTACACCTTCAACCGCAACCAGCTGACCATGGAAGCCGCCATTGCAGGAATGGGCGTGGCGATTGCCCGCCGCACGCTGATCACCGATGAGCTGGAAAGCGGCTCACTGGTCACGCTGTTTGGCCAGCGTGTCGCCACGGGCAAACAGTACGGTATCGTTCATGCGCCGGGGGCGCTGGACGACCGCCGGGTAGCGGCCGTGCATGACTGGCTGGTTGAAGAAGCCCAGCGCGATCAGAGCACCACGTCATAACCTTCAAACTGCGGCGGGCCGAGGTAAATGCCTTCCGGCGACTTGGCATTGGCATGGGCCTTGCGGAAGGCGTCCGATTTCGTCCAGTCGCGAAACGCAGTTTCCGAGGTCCATTCGCTATGGGAAATAAACACCGTATGATCGTCGCGGGTTTCCCCCTGCAGCATATGAAACGACTTGAAGCCGGGCACGTCATCCAGATGGCTGTCGCGATTACGCCAGATGGCCAGAAAATCGGCTTCACGGCCGAGGGCAATACGAAAACGGTTCATGGCGATATACATATGGAAGCTCCTTGAAGGGCTCGTCAGATTTATAAAACGTTTTTAAGAAAGATTCTTATGAAACGCTTTACGCTACTCCCTTCCGACACACTTGAAAACCACCGGGAAGCACAAGACACATTGCCGCGGTATGAGACGAGGTGTCGCATAATGACGCCACCCGCTGGATAAGGTGTCTATAATAAAGTGTATTTTTCCACCACCTCGCCAAAGAGTTCTTATGCCGATGTTACGACTTGCCACACTCACCCTAAGCACATTCATTCTAAGCACGCTGCTTTTTGCCGTCAGTGCCAACGCTGACACCCTGAGCATTGACGACCCCTATGTGCGGGAGGTGCCGCCCGGCTCTCCCGCTACAGCAGCTTTTATGACCCTGCATAACAGCAGTGATACACCGGTTAGCCTGGTCGCGGCTGGGAACAGCATTACCGAACACACGGAAATGCATAACCATGTCGAGGCGGACGGCGTGATGCAGATGCGTCAAATCGAAACCATCGAGATACCGGCAGGCGGTGAGACAACGCTGGCACCCGGTGGCCTCCACCTGATGTTGATTGGCCTGGAAAGTCCGATCCGCAAAGGTGACAACGTATCGTTAAACCTGACGTTCGATAACGGTGAAACACTCGAATTTTCCGCTCCGGTTCGGCCAGTAATGCCGATGAAACACTAGCACCCTCTGCAATAAAAAGGCCTTTATGACGGGCGTTATTCAGGTTGTCTGGTTCAAACGTGACCTGCGTATTCATGACCACGCGCCGCTCCATCGCGCGGCGGCGGCAGGCCCGGTGCTGCCCGTATTTGCCATCGAGCCCGAGCAGTGGCAAACGCCGGACAGCGCCCTGCGCCACTGGCAGTTTACCGCTGATGGTCTTACGGATCTTGTTAGGGCATTGGCAGCCATAAAGCTCCCTCTGTGCTGCTGGCACGGCAGCATGATGCAGCTTCTCGAAGCCCTGAAAACCCGCTACCCGCATTTCGTGCTCCACTCGCATCAGGAAACCGGTAACGCCTGGAGTTATGCCCGTGATAACGCCGTTCTCGCCTGGTGCCGGGCCAATGGCGTTGACTGGCATCAAGCCCGCCAACAGGGTGTGGTGCGCGGGCTGGCTAAACGCCAGCAATGGGAGACTCAATGGGAACACCTGATGGCGGCACCCACGCTACCCGCCCCCACAAGTGCGCAAACCGCGCCCGATTGGGAAGCGTTTCACCAGGTTAACGTTGAATCCCTCACGTCCCTCACCCTGGGTATCGATCAGACGCCCTGCCCCCAGCGCCAGCCAGGCGGGCGCCAGGCAGGAAGGGAGGTCTGGCGCAGCTTTGTCCAGCAGCGTGGGCGCCGCTACCGCGGTTCACTTTCCAAGCCGCTTCTGGCCTGGGAGTTCGGTTCCCGCTTATCGCCGCATCTGGCCTGGGGCACATTGTCGCTGCGCGAAGTCGTCCAATCGCTGCGCCGCCAGCGCGAAAAATACCAGAACGACCCGCGCTGGTCGGCGTCTCTGCGCGCGTTTACCTCACGGCTTTACTGGCACTGCCATTTCATCCAGAAGCTGGAAAGCCAGCCCGATATGGAATATCGCACGCTGCACCCCGCTTTACGCGGTCTGCGCGAACGCGACCTGCAGCATCCGCGTCTGGTGGCCTGGCAACAAGGGCAAACCGGCGTACCCCTGGTGGATGCCTGTATGCGCAGCCTGATGGCGACCGGCTGGCTGAATTTTCGCATGCGCGCCATGCTGATTTCCTATGCGACTTTCGGGCTGGGCCTGCACTGGCGCGAACCGGCCCTTCATCTGGCGCGGCTGTTCACTGATTATGAGCCTGGCATTCACTTCCCTCAGGTACAGATGCAGTCCGGCGCCACCGGCACCAACGCCCTGCGCGTCTATAATCCGCTCAAACAGGCCGAGGATAACGACCCAACGGGCGATTTCGTGGCCCAATGGGTACCCGAACTCGCGGCATTGCCCTTGGAGTGGCGCAAAACACCGTGGACGCTGCCGACGTCGCTGCGCCAGCGCTTTGGCTTTCACCCCGGAAAAGACTACCCCTTCCCACACGATTTCGAACGCGAAGCTCGCCATTGGAAAACCTGCCTCTATCAACTCAGGCGCACCCCGCAGGCGCGTGAAGAAAGCCAGGCGCTACTTCAGAAACTGGCCAGCCAGCGGCGCCCCTCTCAGCGCAAGCCATCCGCCCGAAAAGCGGTCTCCGCCAACCAGCTCGGCCTTTTCGTTGACAGCAACCCCCAGGACGAGGATTAGAAAGCTGGGCAGGCATCACTTTCGGGTAGTAAGCTAAAAAACATGGAATGTATAGCCTGAGGAATAACGGCTTAAACAAGGAGCCCGACCATGGCAAAGTGTGCCAAACCCGCTCGCCGGAAAATGCCGTTTCTACTGATTAGCCTACTGAGCGTCATGGTACTGGTGGGCTGCGCTGCGCTGGCACCCAGCCCGCCGCAGGATCAGAGTAATATCTGTGAAATTTTCCGCGAACATCCCGATTGGTACGACTACGCGCGCGATTCCCAGGAAAAATGGGGCACACCGATTGCCACCCAGATGTCATTTATCCAGCAGGAATCTTCGTTTCGCAGCCATGTCCGGCCACCCCGCCAGGGTAAACGCTTCTTCATTTTTCCTGGCCCTCGGCCCTCGTCAGCGCTGGGCTATGCCCAGGCCCTCGACCCGGTATGGGGCGAATATCGTGACCAGGCAGGCAGCACTTTTGCCCGACGTACTCATATGAAGTACGCCACCGATTTCATTGGCTGGTACAACACCCGTACCCGCGCCCAGACCGGTATTTCCCTGAATAACCCGGAGCACCTGTACCTGGCCTACCATGAAGGCGCTGCCGGATATCGGCGTGGCAATCACCGCTCCAAACCTTTTGTTCTGCGAGCGGCACGTAATGTTGAACAGCGTGCCAACCGTTACAGCGCCCAGCTAGCCCGCTGCGAAAGTGAATTCCAGTGTGACCGTTTCTACCAGGTCTGGCCGTTCTGCCGGGCCGATTGAACACCAGGGCTGATGACGAATTGACAGCGACAAAACATCGCGCTAAATTAAAGCAAATGATAATCAATATTATTTAAGACCTTTTATTTTTGTTCGATAACCCGATCACGAAAAGGTTTAGCACGATGAACCCTGAAACGCGTCAACTACGTCAGACACTGGTGTTTATCCGCACCTCGTTTGAGGCCATTCAGCATTCCATGGCAGGACGTCTTGAAGACCCGCTGCCGTGCTGGTTAGACGCCAGCCTGCTTGCCCTGCTAAGCCGCGAGCTTAAGCGTTGCTATCAACAGGCTGCACTGAACGACCCCTTATTGGCCCAACAGCTTCTGGTTGCCTCGCAAGGCAGCGACCTGCTGCTGAAACAGTGCCCGGGGGTGCTTAGCAGCGCGGTTTGCTACCGTCAGCTCAGTGCCGTACTGGAGCCGCTGAATACGGCCATCCTGCAACTCAGCCAGCCCAAAAAACGCCGCTGGCCATGGCAGCGGCATTAATTTTTTATCGGTTTAGCCGTCCAGGAAAATCAGAACGTTTCCCAGTCGGCTTCCTCGTACTGCGGCTGCTTTGCAGCTGGCCTGCGTTGAGGAGATGGCGCGGCAGTGACTGGCCGACCCGTATTATGGCCCTGTAGAGCGGGGCGTTCCGCAGAACTGGCGGCAGGCGGTGTCATCAACGCCGAACGGGCATCGCCCTGGCGAATTTTGAAGAAAGCGACCGCATTCGCCAGGTCACGCGCCTGCTCTTCCATTGATGCCGACGCATTGGCTGTTTCTTCCACCAGGGCCGCATTCTGCTGGGTCACGTCATCCATCTGGTTGATGGCGGTACTCATCTGATCAATGGCTGAGGTCTGTTCGTCAGAGGCACGGCTAACTTCTTCCATCAGATCCGACACCTTGCCAATATTGGTGACGATCTGCTGCATCGAATCACCCACGGATTCCACCAGCGAGCTGCCCTGCTTGACCACGTCGTTATTTTCAACAATCAATGCCTGGATCTGCTTGGCAGCATCCGCTGAACGTTGTGCCAGGCTGCGCACTTCCTGAGCGACTACGGCAAACCCGCGCCCCTGCTCACCTGCCCGCGCTGCCTCGACTGAGGCGTTCAAGGCAAGAATATTGGTCTGGAAGGCAATGCCGTCAATCAGCGTCACAATCCCACTGATTTTTTCCGAGCTCTCGGTCAGCTCATGCATTTTGCCCACGGCTTCGGTGACCTTCTCACCACCATAGCTGGCAGAACGACTGGCGGTGTGGGCCAACTTGTTCGCTTCGCCGGTATGCTGAGTGTTGTTTTTAACCGTTGCTGCCACCTGTTCCATGCTGGCAGCGGTTTCCTGCAGGCTTGAAGCTTGCTGCTCAGTGCGCTGGGACAGGTCGATATTGCCGGTCGAAATCTGCGCAGAGGCCGTTGAAATGGCACCTGCCGACGACTGGATGTCACCAATCAGAGACTGCAGCTTGGTTTGCATATCATCCAGTTCCATCAGCATATCGCCAACTTCATCACGATTGGTAAAGTTGATGGTATGGGTCAGATCCCCTTCTGCCATGGTGTGGAAATGATGGCGCGCCATTGCCAGAGGCCGGGTAATGCGCTGAATCAGCAGCCAGCCCATCATGCCGCCAAGCAGTACAGCGATGATCAGCGCGCCAATCATCAGGTTGCGCATGAAATCTGCGCGCGCAAGCGCTGCCTCATACTGATCCTGAGCGGCCTGTTCTTCCAGCTCAATCATCTGCGTCAGTGTCGCACTCATGCGGCGATAGGCCGGTAACGCTTCAGTGAAGGCTTTTTCATCAGCCTGATCGAAGTTACCCATGCTGTACATCGGCATGACGGGCGCAACCGCTCCCAGCAGATCACGATAATTATCGTTGAACCGGTTAGCCAGCGCTTCAACCTCAGGCGGCAATGCGTGCAATTCGGTATTGGTCAGCTCGTGCCAGGTAGCATCAATTCTGGACAGGTTCTGGACGATATTGTCCATATGCATCTGCACTGGGTGGTCATGCATGGAGCTTACCGGTAGCACAGGATTATGCTGACCCGACAATGACAGCTCCATCACCATATCCTTGGCATACTCATTAAGTGCGGTAATCCGTTGCGTGTTGCGCAGGCTGTCCTGATAAAGGGTATCCACCGCCCGATTGGATGAGACCATTCCACTAAAACCCATGGCGCCAACCACCAGCATCAATACCAACATCACGCTGATCACGGTGATCAAGCGCGCCTTTATTGTAATGCGCATTCGTGCTCCTTCCGGAAGTCTCAGGGGGCCAGGCCAACAGGCCAACGAACCTGCTGACATAACAGGCTAGATTAGCGAGCAAGTATAGTTAACAATATTGCACATTTAAGCCTGAAAGCATCAGCGCACACATTGATGCATATCAAGGTGGTATGACTTTTCTCATCAATCAGCATTTTTTTAGCGAAAAGCGCATGCATTGCGGCATGGCGAGGCCGCGCTAAGGCGAAAAACCCTACTGCATTAGAGGCTTTTTTGACGCGCTGCCTGAAAGAGTCTGCTGGTAATCTGATGATTCACATGTAAGCGATTTGGCTTCAAGGAGACATGGATGGACAACTCGTTGGTCACCGTACTGGCTTTCAGCTCGTTTCTGCTCGGGTTGGTCGCCGTCGCGCTGCTCATCTATCTAGTGGCCCGCAGCCATGCCAGGAAGAAAGATAAAGGTAAGGAACAGGCGCCTTCATCAAAGCCTCCTGTTGATAATCATGCGCCAGCGCCAGAAACTCACGACGAGGCTAAAAAGCTGACCCCCAAGGTTAGCCAGCATTCACTGTTTGTTATTTTTTCCCAGCCAAGCGAAGCCACCGACCAGCGTCTGACTGAATGGCTAAATGATAAACAGGCGAGCTTCGACCCTATCAAGAAAGTGTTTCATATCGACGGCGTGCAGCCATCAAGTCCGATCACGATTGCCAATGCCTTCCCGCCGGGTGAGATGCCCGACCTGCTTCGCGGCGACGTCCATCAGCCGATTCGCGGTATCAGCCTGCTGGTTAAGCCACCGCTGCGTAAGCGCCGCAACCAGCAGATGATCGCTTATGTGGACATCGCCAAAGAAATCAACGCCCTGTTTGACGGCAATATGCTGGATGCAGACCGCGCACCCGCCTCCGAGGCGACCTATGAAAGAATTATTGGCTGATTCGTGAAGCCGTGAGTGGTTAAGCCGTGAATCGTGAGTGGTGAGTGGTGAGTGGTGAGTGGTGAGTTGTGAATTGTGAATTGTGAGTGGTAAGTCGTGAGTCGTGAGAGCAACAACGGCTCAGGATTGCAACAGAAGCCGTCCTGCCAGTGCCGCTTCAAGGCGTGACTGGAGAATCGCCACAATGCCGTCATGCTCACCCGCCAGGCGCGTTGAAACAACATTCATCGCTGGCCGCGCCTGTACGGCGGAGGCGCTAATCGTGGCAATATCACCGCCTTCTCCAGCATGGCGACCCGGCGACAGAAACAGCATGGCCAGCACCACGTCGCCCTCTGGTAGTGCGGGGTCAGCTAACAGCGTCTCCAGCAGTGGCTCGTTAAAACGGTAAGCCTCGCCTTCGCGCCGCTCCATGGACGCGGATGTGACGTAGCGCGCCTCGTCAGCCAGCAGCAGACTTAACTGCCCGGCCAAACGTTGGCGAACCGCCGTCACTTCAGGTATCGGGCTACCGTGATCGACCAACACCACGCCAGGCTTTTGATGCGCGGCAATGCGTTCACGCACGTTGTCTGCCAGCACCTCGGCCAGTCGCGTATCCACCTCACCCAGTTCATCCATTAACGGCATGGCGACCCGCACACCAAGCCCTGGAAACAGCGCCTGGGCAGCGGCCATCCGTTCAGGGAGATAATCCGTTAATGCCCGGCTAGGGCCGAAAAAAAACGGCACAATCACAATATCGCGTGCCCCGGCGGCAGCGGCTTTTTCCACGGCTGGGCCCAGCGTAACAGCCGGCTCACCGCCCAGCGCTTCAGCGGGCACCTTGTTTGAATGCAGCAACGACGCAGCCTGCACGTGTTGGCCAAAGCGCTGGCTGAGCAATGCCGCCACGCGGCGCAGATTCAGCGTTGCTTCAGGACGCAAGGAGCCATTATCGACCAGAAAAATTGCCTGCATAGTGATTCTCAATAGTGGGTCTGAATATAAATGGATCTGAATAACCGTAGTTTCACTGTTCAGGAAGGCTATCAGGTTATCGACAACACCTCAGCGGCGGCGCGATGCAGCTGCGCATGACGGGCGGCCAATGCACTGATGTCACG
The DNA here is from genome assembly GCF_052983955.1 of Halomonas sp. LS-001. NCBI lineage: Bacteria > Pseudomonadati > Pseudomonadota > Gammaproteobacteria > Oceanospirillales > Halomonadaceae > Halomonas > Halomonas sp. LS-001. The sequence continues at coordinate 183,018 of NZ_CM129816.1, read as the reverse complement.
GTCATAACCACCACCGATAACAGCTGCCACGGGAATTCCCCGTTCGCGACAGGCCGCCAGGACATAATAATCGCGCTGATACAGGCCGGCATCACTCAAGGCCAGATAGCCCAGTCGGTCATCCCGATGAACGTCCACTCCAGCATCATAAAGCACCAGATCCGGCTGGTAAGCCGCCAGAAGCCCCGGCAAACGGGCGTCAAGCTCACTCAGATAGGCGCTGTCTTCCAGGCCGTTTTCCAGCGCCACATCCAGATCGCTGCGCGCTTTGCGAGCGGGAAAATTGCGCCCGGCGTGCATCGAAAAGGTGAACACGCCCGCTTCATGGGCAAATAGCCGTGCCGTTCCATCACCCTGATGCACGTCCAGATCAACTATCAGCACCCGCGTGGCCCAACCCTTGGCCAGGGCATGGGCCGCCGCCACCGCCAGATCATTGATCAGACAGTAACCGCTGGCCGCGTCGGCATGGGCATGGTGCGTGCCACCAGCTGAGTTACACGCCAATCCTGCCGCCAGCGCGGCTTCGACAGTCAACAAGGTGCCGCCGGTTTCCAGCCGGACGCGCTCCACCAGCGCCTCAGACCAGACGAAGCCACTACGCCGTTGAGCGGCATGCGCCAGCTGCCCGTTGACCAGCGCACTGATATAATCGTTATGATGCACCCGCCGTAAAGCCTGTAAACTGATCGGCTCCGGCTGTTGCCAGCTAACCGGCACCGCCAGCTCAGCGTTTCCCAGCTGTTCGCGAAGCACGCGAAACTTCATCATTGGGAACGGGTGGCTGGCAGGCAGCTCAATGGTATAGCCCGGGTGATGTACCACGGTTAACGGCATAAGTCAGATACCCGGTCTGAGAACGTCACAGGAGTTTGAAAACATAACAGGAGTGTCAGCATGCAGGATACCAGCGCGCTCAACCAGCAGCGCCACCAGATTGGCGATGAGGAATCCGTCTGGCTGTTTGGCTACGGCTCCTTGATATGGAAAGCGGACTTTCCTTACCTGGAGCGTCGCCGTGCCGCCATTAAGGGCTGGGAACGGCGCTTTTGGCAAGGCTCACACGATCATCGTGGCACACTAGAGTCACCCGGCCGAGTGGCCACCCTGATCGCGTCGCCCGATGCGCTCTGCCACGGCATGGCCTACCGGGTCAGCGGGGAAACCCTGAAACCGTTGGATATCCGCGAAAAAAACGGCTATCTGCGAGAAGAAATCACCCTGTATTTTACCAATGGAGAGCAGGCGTCTGGCCTGGTCTACCTGGCAACGGCGGAAAACCCTGCATTTTTGGGAGATACACCGCTGGATGCCATGGCAGCACAGATTGATCGTGCCCACGGCCCTAGCGGCCCTAACCGCGATTACCTGCTGAATCTGGCCCAGGCATTGCGTGAGATGGCCGTGGAAGATCCCCACATCATGGCGCTGGAGCAACGTTTACTGACCAATACGAGACAGAACTGAAAAACTGTTTTAAAAGAAAGGGCTGAAAATGGCCCGGCGGCTAACCGCTGGGCCATTATCCCCGAAACCATCCGCACATCCGCAAAGAAAGCCGTCGCCGCTACGTCAATAACCAGGAAAGAATCAGCAGCCCCAGCACAATCCGCACAACCGCCCCGAGTAGCGAACCCCTTAGCAGCGCACGAACACCACCCCAGAGAATCCACAACCCAATCACCAATATCAGAATGCTGAAAAACGATGGGCTGATACCCAACGAACCGGCCAGACCGTTGATAAAACCTTCGAACGCGCCAAGAGAGCCATCAGACAAAGACAGAAGCCCCGTCACCAGCGCTTGAATGACCTCACCGATGGTCTCACCGACCCCTTCGAAAAATCCATTTGTCTGCATGATTAAATCGCCTGCCTTCCCCGTCGCATAAGCGGTGAACTACATCACGGTCAGGCCCGGCCTGCAACGCTATCTGGCACCGGGCAGCCAATCTTTAATGGCGGTCGGTCGTCTCTTCCACGCTCGCATCGAAGAGTTCCGGGTATTTGCGCCGCACTCGCAGCATGCGCCAGATGGTAATCGCATTGGTCACCACCACCAGTCCTTCCGCCAGCGAGCCGCCAATGGAGCCAATGAGAAGGTTATTCAGCATCCACGCGGACGCCGCCAACCCAAGCCCTACTCGCATGGCAACGCCGCGTAACAGAAACATGCTCAACGACCCGAGCGTAGCGGCGATCAGCGGGAACACATCGACCCAATGCTGCCAGGTGAGTGCCGCCGCCAGAAAATTCGCCACCAGCACAGCGGCAAGCACTTTATGGCTGCCGACGAAGCGCCGCGCCAGGACGATACGGACAATCACCAACAGCGTCAGTACAGCCGCCGTCCAGCTGGCAAAAAATATGAACTGCAGAGCAAATGCCACATTGGCCGAGATCAACAGCATCATCAGGCGGTCATCCTGCTTGCTGGCAAAAGCCACCAGGCAGATGACTAGCGCTACCAGGCCAAAAAACTGCCCCGCCAACAGGCTAGGGGTTAAGGTTTCAAACATCAGACACACGCTTCCTTGGAATGGCCCCGTTCACATGCAGATAGAATTTAACAAATCAATAACAAACGACGACATAAACGGTTAGAGTAAACTATAATTGGCACAAAATCGTTCTGATCAAACCGGTATTGTCCAGGTTGCATCCAGCCAATGACTGATGATGCTCCCGATGTCCGTTATGTGCGGTTCGTTATGTATTGCTAGCTATGTATTGTTCGTTATGTGCTTGGACTCCTCGAAAGGGACACCTAATGGAGAATCAACACGACGCTGTCCATTGTCTTTCAGATAGCGCCCTACTTCATCGTTATCGTGCAGCTTTTCTGCAATCTCGTGAAGCTATTATATTTTTTAAGCATGGACGTATCGACGACTGCAATCCAGCCGCCTTTACGCTGTTCGCGATTCCCGCAGACAGCGACCCTACGGCACTTGATATTGCCCACCTATCACCCGCTACTCAGCCGGATGGTTCCTCCAGCCAGGAGCAGGGCAATGCGCTGATTGCGCAGACCCTGACCCATGGCCGGTGTTTCTTCGAATGGCGTCTGTGCGACCTGAACGGCCGTATTTTCAGCGCAGAAATCATGCTTTACCGACTGGATCTTCCTGAAGAAGGAACGCTGTTACAGGCGACCATCCGCGATATCAGCGAGCGGGAAGCACAGCAGAATGCTCTTCTTCAGCGCGAGCGGGATTTGCTGGAAGCACAGCGCATTGCACGGCTTGGTAACTGGGTTTCGGATTTTGTAACAGGAGAGATCCGCTGGTGTGAGCAGATCTATGAGATGTTTGGTCGGCGACAGGGTGAAACCATCACCCACGATCTGTTTATGCAAACGATCCACCCCGAGGACCGAGACAACGTTCAGGACGCGTTTCATATCGCGCTGAAAGGCGTACCTTACGACATCATGCACCGTATTATCCGACCGGACGGTAAAATACGTACCCTACATAAACGTGGCCTGGTCGAACTCAACGATGAAGGGCGCGCTCAGCGCATGATCGGCACCGTTCAAGACATTACCGAACAAAAGCAGCTGGAAGCTGAACTGGCGCGCAACGCCATCACTGATCACTTGACAGGTGCCTATAATCGCAAACGCTTCGATGAAGAGATTGAAAAAACGCTGGCACGTCGGCGCCGCAACGGCGTTGTCAGCGCACTGATCATGCTGGATATCGACCACTTTAAACCAATCAATGACACCTACGGTCACGATGTCGGCGATGACGTGCTGGTCACCCTCACACAGCTTATCCAAAGCAACCTGCGCGTTCCCGACCTGCTTGCCCGTTGGGGTGGCGAGGAGTTTGTGATCATTTTGCCTGACACTGACATGCTCGAAGCTCGCCATCTGGCGGAACGTCTGCGACGCATGATTGAAAGCTACCGTTTCGAAGTCATTGACCAGCTCACCGTCAGCCTTGGGGTCACCACACTTCAACCGACGGATGATTCAAGGAGTTGCCTGAAACGCCTGGATGATGCGCTTTATCAAGCCAAATTCTCAGGCCGCAATCAGGTAGTGGAAGCGCCACCATTCGTTAACCATGACAGGCTTGCCGATAGCTGAAACGGATTACCCTTCATTATCCTGAATAAACGAGTCGCTTTGCCGCACTCCCCTTGGTAAGCCTCCACTTTCGTCGTAACCTTTGAAACTAGTACACATCCTGTACATTCAACAAAGGAATGACTATGGCGGCGCATCGCGCACAGCAACTGCTCACCCAGCTGGCAGCCACCGAACGGCGGCGTCTGGCAGCTGCAGTTGCCTGTGGCACGCTAGCGGGCATGCTTACCTGGGGGCAGATGCTGCTGTTTGCCTGGCTGGTCAGCGCACTGGTGGTTGCCTCACGCCCATTGGAAAGCCTGACATCGCTCTTTGTGCTGTGGCTACTTATCCTGCCGCTACGCGGTTTATTGACCTATGCGCAGGAACGGTTAAGCCAGCAGGCATCGCTGGACATTCGCCAGCGGCTGCGCGCTGAGCTTTTATCCCATTTGGCTGCTTTAGGGCCCGTGCGCCTGGCCAGTTACCATTCGGCATCGCTGGCGTACCAGCTGGTTGAGCAGATTGAAGCACTGGACGGCTACTTTGCCCGCTTTCGCGTACAGATGTGGCTCGCCCTTCTGTTGCCACTGGGCATTCTGATGATCACCCTGAGCCTTGACTGGCTGGCCGCGCTTTTCCTGTTACTTTCCGCACCGTTAATTCCGCTGTTTATGGCGCTGGTCGGCATGGGGGCAGAGCGCCTTAACCGCGACCAGTTTGCTGCCGTTGCCCGCCTTTCCGGCCACTTTATTGATCGCGTACGCAGCCTGACCACGCTTCAGCTGTTTGGCCAGACCGCCAGTGCCCGTGAAAGTGTCCATCTGGCGTCTGAGGGTTATCGCGTACGCAGCATGCGCACGTTACGTCTGGCGTTTCTGTCATCGGCTCTGCTGGAATTTTTTGCCTCCGTGGCGATTGCCGTTATCGCGATCTACATTGGCTTTGGGCTTTTGGGCTATATTGACTACGGCCCGTCGGATCAGCTCACCCTGTTCAGTGGGCTCTTGATTCTGCTCCTGGCACCTGAGTTCTTTCAGCCACTGCGCAGCCTGGCGCAGCACTATCATGACCGCGCGGCGGCACTGGGTGCTGCGGATAGTCTGGTCAAAGTGCTGGATGAAGCACCGCCCGCCAATCGGCAAATGGCAGCAACACCACCAACGCCGCCACGTCATGCCTTGTTGAGCCTGGAAAACGCCAGCGTCAGCCACCCTGAACGTGGTGTCGTGCTCGGGCCGCTATCCCTCACACTGCAACACGGTGAAACCGTTGTACTGACCGGCCCGTCCGGCAGTGGCAAATCCACGTTACTGCAGCTGTTGGCCGGCTTTGTGGATGCCGGAGACGGCAAGCGATACACCTCCGACGACTTGCGCTTTGCCTGGATGGATCAGCGCCCGTTACTGATTCAGGGCACCCTGGCAGATAACCTGCGCCTCGCCGCGCCGCAGGCCAGCGATGATGCCCTGCGGGAAGCACTGGAAAAAGCCCACCTGAGTTCCCTGATCCGCCAGTTACCCCACGGCATCGAGACGCCCATCAGCGAACGTGGCGTGGGGCTTTCCGGCGGCCAGGCCCAGCGCCTGGCACTGGCACGTGTGTTTCTCTCTGCAGCGCCATTAGTGCTGCTGGATGAGCCTACGGCCAGCCTGGATGAAGCCACCGAAAAGGCGGTGATGAGCGCGCTGGAAACCCTGCATCAAGAGGGCCGCACCCTGGTGATTGCCACCCACCATCCAGCGCTGATGGCACTGGCTAGCCGTCACTGGCATATCGAGCAGGGCAAACTCAGCGAACGGGCAACCCCCACGGAGGCCAGCCATGACGCCAACTGAAGGGTTGATCACCACGCTACGCCCCTGGCTGAGTGCGCTATCCAGACGCCGGGCCAGATTATGGCTGGGCGCCCTGCTGATGCTGCTGACGCTGCTTTCTGCACTTGGTTTGCTGGCCGTTTCCGGTTGGTTTATTACCGCGACCGGCATTACTGGCTTATTGTTGGCGGCAGGCATCGCTGCCAGCCTGGATGTTTACGTCCCCGGCGGCGCCATTCGCTTTTTTGCCGTCAGCCGGACCGTTAGCCGCTATATCGAGCGCATCTATAATCACGACACCGTGCTGCGCCTGCTGGCCGACTTACGCTCTCAACTGTTTGGTGTGCTGTCTGAGCTGGACGGTCATAGCCTCGCAAAACGCCGCGCCAGTGACTGGCTTAACCGCCTGACGGCGGATATCGACACCCTCGATAGCCTCTATTTACGCCTGATGGCCCCGCCCTCCGTAGCACTGCTCGCGATTCTGCTGCTCAGTGGCGGGGTGGCGATTTTTGTACCACAGCCCGGGTTACTGCTCGGTGCTTTCCTTCTGCTTGGCTGGTTATGGCTGACACTCGGGCAGGCGCGACTCGGCATGAGAGCCAGTGAACGCCATGTGCATCAGCTGGAAGCACTGCGCAGCCGTACGATTGAGCATTTGCAGGGGCTTGCCGAACTGGAAGCCTACGACGGGCTGGCGGATCATCGTCACAAGCTAATTACGATTGAACAGCAGCTGCAGCGCGGCCAGCGCCAGTTGGGCCATTTTTCCGCCATGGGTAATGCCCTGCAGGCCTGGCTGGTCAGCGCGGCGACCCTGATGACGCTGTGGCTGACCGCGCTTGCCTGGCAATCAGGCAGCATCAGTGGTGCTGTCATGGTGATGTTACCCATGACGGTACTGGCCATGAATGAAGCACTTGGTGCACTGCCCGCCGCCTTTACCTGGTTGGGTGCCACCAAAGGCGCGGCTGCCCGGCTGAATCAACTGAATGCCCAGCGGGTGAGCTATCCGGCAACACCAAGGGTTCAGCCAAACCATGCCCGAACGCTGACGCTTGACGCGGTGAGTGTCTATTACCCCAACGCCCTGCTGCCAGCGCTAGATACCTTGTCATTGACACTCAGCCCCGGCGAACGCCTGGCTGTTGAGGGCACATCCGGCTCAGGCAAATCCACGCTGGCTGGTTTGATCAGCCGTCAACTGTCACCCAGCGAGGGCAGCATCACGCTAGGCGGCATCGACCTGGCCGCGTGGCCGGAAAGCGAACTGCGCCAACGGGTAGCGGTACTGACCCAGCATAGCGAACTGTTTGATAACAGCCTGGCCGCGAACCTGCGCATTGCCTGCCCCGAGGCAGATGACGACGCACTCTGGCAGGCACTGAAACACGTCGAGCTCGCCGACTGGGCTGACACGCTGCCCAATGGCCTGCGCACGCGTGTTGGTGAAGGGGGTCGTCAGCTGTCGGGTGGCCAGGCACGACGAGTGGCATTGGCACGGCTGTACCTGCGTGACCCCGACCTGGTCCTACTGGACGAGCCTTTTGCCGGTGTCGACGAGGCAACGGCAGCGCGGCTGTCACAGCAACTGGACACCTGGCTGGAACACCGCAGTGTTATCTATCTGGTACACACCAGTGTGAAACGTTCTGCATTGGGCGATAGCCCTTACTTACCACGCATTACCCGTCACCTGACGCTGGAGGCCAACTGAACTCACCATCGGCACTGCGACAATACGCCGTGCCAAAAACGCAGGTTAAACGCTGATAGGCGTCTTGGTTTACTTTAAAATATATTTAACGCAATAAACTTATTCCAAAAAGAAATAATTGCATCGGTTTTCCCTAGAAAACAGCTGGAGGTCATCATGGACCTAGATCCGCTATTGTTATCCAGGCTGCAGTTTGCCTTTGTGGTTTCTTTTCATGCCATTTTTCCGGTGTTTACCATCGGGCTGGCATCCTATATTGCCGTACTTCACGGCCTTTTCTACAAGACGGAAAATCCCGCCTGGGACCGGCTTGCACTGTTCTGGACCAAGGTGTTTGCGGTTGTCTTCGGCATGGGCGTGGTCTCAGGCATCGTGATGTCATTCCAGTTCGGGACCAACTGGAGCAACTTCTCGCTGGCGACCTCCAACTTCCTGGGGCCCGTGCTCAGCTACGAGGTCGTCACGGCGTTCTTCCTGGAAGCGGCCTTCCTCGGCGTGCTGCTGTTCGGGCGTCACAAGGTGCCTGAAGGCGTCCATCTGTTTGCCGCTATCATGGTAGCGGTGGGCACGTTCATTTCTTCGTTCTGGATTTTGTCTGCCAACAGCTGGATGCATACACCAGCCGGGTTCGAGCTGATTGATGGGCGTTTCCATATCGTTTCCTGGATGGAAGCCATCTTTAACCCGTCGTTCTGGTACCGCTTTACCCATATGGCAATGGCCTCCTTCCTGACCGGTGGTTTCGTGGTGGCAGGCGTCAGCGCCTGGTTCCTGCTCCGCAAGCGCGACGTGGAAGCCAACAAGAAAGCGTTGTCCATGTGCCTGTGGCTACTGCTGTTGCTGGCACCTGCCCAGGCGGTTGTCGGCGATTTCCACGGCCTTAATACCCTGGAACACCAGCCAACCAAGGTCGCTGCCATGGAAGGGAACTGGGAAACCGGCACCAATGTGCCACTACTGCTGTTTGCCATCCCTGACAAGGACAGCCAGAGCAACCTGTTTGAAATTGGCATTCCTAATATGGCCAGCATCGTGCTGACCCACAGTGCCGACGGTGAAGTCCCTGGTATCAGTGCCGTCCCGGTAGAGGAACAGCCACCGGTGGCTATCGTCTTCTGGGCGTTTCGTACCATGGTTGCCCTGGGCTTTCTGATGATAGGTGTGGCGCTCGCCGGGCTCTTCCTGCGCCGCCGTGGCCGGGTGTTCGAAAGTCCGCTCTACCATAAAGTACTGGTCGGCATGATTGCCTCGCCTTTCATTGCGGTACTTGCTGGCTGGATCGTGACGGAAGCCGGCCGGGCACCCTGGTTAGTCTACGGTGTGATGACTCACGCCGAAGGGCTGACACCGTCTCTGACCGGTGGTATGGCGCTGTTTACGCTGATCGGCTATGTCGCGGTATATAGCGTGGTCTTTATGGTCGGGATCTATTATCTGACCCGTGTCGTACGCCAGGGCATGCTGGAAAAACCGGCAGAAGTCAGCGGCGAAGTCGAACGTCCGAAGCGCCCGTTCTCCGCCGCCCATACGCCGTTCGATGACGATATGGACAACGCCACTGAAGGAGCAAACGCATGATTAACCTTGATTTAGCCCTTATCTGGGCAGGTATCATCGGTTTTGGTGTCATCATGTACGTCATTATGGATGGCTTCGACCTGGGCTTGGGGATTCTCTACCCCTTCGCCCCGGACGAAGAATCCCGCGATGTCATGATGAATTCCGTGGCACCCGTCTGGGACGGCAACGAAACCTGGCTGGTATTGGGGGGTGCCGGGCTGCTCGGCGCTTTCCCGCTGGTCTATTCTGTTTTTCTTCCCGCGCTGTACATCGGGGTCTTTCTGATGCTGGCAGGGCTGATTTTTCGCGGCATCTCGTTCGAGTTCCGCTTCAAATCATCCAAGAATCGCCACTGGTGGAACCGCGCATTCTGCTGGGGGTCTGCGGTTGCTACCTTCGCACAGGGTGCCGTGGTGGGCGCTTATATTCAGGGCTTTGCTGTTGAAGACTTTGTTTATGTCGGCGGTGCCCTGGACTGGTTGACACCCTTTACCGTCCTGACCGGACTCGGCCTGATGGCCGGATATGCACTGTTGGGCGCTACCTGGCTGATTCTCAAATCTGAAGGGCACGTCCAGCAGTGGGCCTACCGCATTACACCAACGCTATTGTTTGCCGTGCTGGTTGTCTTCGGCATCGTCAGCCTGTGGACACCGCTGGTCAGCCTTGAAGTGCGTGAACGCTGGCTCAGCCAGCTCCATTTGATCTGGATCTTCCCGATTCTGGCATTGGTGTGTTCGGCCGTGCTGTATCGCGCCGTCAAGCGCCAGAAAGAGGGGCTGCCATTTGTGATGGCGCTGGGGCTGTTCATCTTCACGTATCTGGGTCTGATTGCCAGCAAGTGGCCGGTGATTGTGCCGCCCAACTACACCATCTGGGATGCGTCGTCCGCGCCTGAATCGCAGCTGTTTCTGCTGATTGGCATGCTGTTCGTCATTCCCATCGTGCTGGCTTATACCGCCTGGTCCTACTGGGTATTCCGCGGCAAGGTCAAAGTGGGTGAAGGCTACCATTGATCTGCCGTTGTTAATTCTCCTATCTGGCGGAAACGTCAGTTTTGGGCGCCCTCGTGGCGCCCTTTTTTGGCTCCGCCCCCACCAAAAACCCCGCTTATAACCTGACACTATCCACTCGATAAACTTGCAGCGCTTGTTTATATAATAAAAAGAGCTAAGATTATAATATAAATAAAGATTAGCCATTTCCTTGAGAGCGGCCCAGCCGCCCTCGCGGTTTCACCGCAAATGCTTCAGGAGGCCGACATGCAAAGGTTTTCTCTCTCTCGCAGTCATGACACTAACACCCCTGACGTCGCTGGCTTTTTCGAGCCGCGTACGTTTAGCGTGCAATACATTGTCAGTGACCCTGCCACGCATAAGTGCGCTATCATCGACCCTGTGCTTGATTACGATGAGAAATCTGGCGCAACCGCGACGCATCATGCCGATGAGCTACTTACTTATGTCGCAGAGCAGGGGCTTGAGGTGGAATGGATTCTCGACACTCACCCCCACGCCGATCATTTTTCTGCTGCCCACTATCTGAAAGAAAAAACCGGTGCGCCGACGGCGATTGGCAATTGCGTCAAGGAAGTGCAGGCGCTATGGAAAGACATCTATCACTGGCCCGATTTCCCTGCCGATGGACGTCAGTGGGACCGCCTGTTCAGTGAAGGGGATACCTTCAAGGTGGGCAACATTGATGCGCAGGTGATGTTCTCACCCGGCCATACATTAGCCTCAATCACCTACGTTATCGGCGATGCGGCGTTTATTCATGACACGATTTTCCAGCCGGATTTCGGTACCGCCCGTGCGGATTTCCCCGGTGGCAGCGCCAAATCGTTATGGGATTCCATTCAGGCAATTCTCACACTGCCGGACGATACCCGCCTGTTCACGGGCCATGATTACATGCCGGATGGCCGTGAGCCGCAGTGGGAAAGCACGGTGAAAGAGCAGAAAAGCGTCAACCCACACCTGGCTGGCGTCAGTGAAGGGCGTTTCATTGAACTGCGCAATCAGCGCGACAGTGAACTGCCCATGCCCAAGCTGATTCTGCATGCCTTACAGGTCAATACCTGTGGTGGACGCCTGCCGGAACCGGAGGCCAATGGTAAGCGCTATCTGAAAATTCCCCTGGATGCACTGGAAGGAGCCGCCTGGGAGTAACCACCCAAGGCACCATGGCAATGGGTTATATTGAATGTCACCACGACATCCTGTCGCGGTGACTGATAATAAGGAGATCCCTTGAATATTCACGAACTCGAACCGGGCTTTGCCATCAGTGAAGCCATTACCCCGAATGACCTTGAAGACGTCGCCAGGCGTGGCTTTAAGTCCGTGATCTGTAATCGCCGCCCCGGCGAAGCTGACGATCACCCAGACGATGCCACTTTAAGCGCTAAAGCCAGGGCGTTAGGTATCGAATGGCGCTGCATTCCCGTCACACCGGGTGAATACAGCGAGGCTGATATCGCCGCCTTTGGCAATGCACTGGATAACCTGCCGACGCCCATTCTGGCCTTCTGCCGCAGCGGCAAACGCGCGATTCACCTGTGGGCACATGCCAAAAGCCAATCGCCCAGCTGCGATATCCCCAGCTTGCTGGCGGCGGCGCGTCAGGCAGGGCATGATCTTGAAGACCGCCGTGCCCTTCTCGAACAAACAGCGGCGAAGCAACGCTGAGTCAATCTGCTCGGTGCTGCTCTGGCCAGCTTCGTCAGCGCATTTTGAGTGCGCCCAGGAGACTTCATGCCGGTCGATATCTCGCTTTGGTTCGTGTTCTTCGCCGCGATGATAACGGCGCTGGCGACCGGGCTGGGGGCACTACCCTTTCTGTTCGTGAAATCTTTCAGTGCCCGATGGCTTAGCCTTTTCAACGCGTTAGCTGCAGGTTTAATGTTAGCTGCCAGCCATAGCCTGGTCAGCGAGGGAAGCCGCGACGCCCCTTGGCTGACGTTGGCAGGTATGGCAATAGGTCTGGCTCTGGTTATTATTTCAGACTGGAGCATCCAACGCCGAGGCGCCCCTGATGTCAGCGAACTCCACGGAGCCAATGCACGCAAAGCCCTGTTAATTCTTGGCATTATGACCATTCACTCCTTTGCTGAAGGAGTGGGCGTGGGCGTTTCTTACGGTGGTGGCGAGTCCCTTGGGGTATTTATCAGTGCTGCAATTGCCGTGCATAACATTCCCGAAGGCTTAGCCATCAGCCTGATATTGATTCCACGCGGCATGTCTGTCCTAAAGGCTGGCAGCTGGAGCATTTTCACCAGTTTGCCGCAACCATTGATGGCCGTTCCCGCCTTCCTGTTTGTCACCTGGTTTACGCCTTTCCTTCCCATCGGCCTGGGCATTGCCGCCAGTGCCATGATGTGGATGGTGTTCTCTGAAATTCTTCCAGATGCACTGGAAAATGCCTCCCCCAGCTCAGTGGCAACCACCGTCGTGCTGGCATTTTTCGCCATGTATGCCTTCCAGCACGCCATCCACTAAGCCAGCGTCTTCCTGCCAAGCGTCTGCCCAAGACGTTTGTCCATGCGACAAAACGCCATCTTTTTTTTACCCCATACTGGTCTATTTTAAATATGACATAGTTATTTATTTATTCTTTTATTGAATAAAAAATACCTGAGTCAAAGAAACCTCGCCTGTTACGTAGTGCCTTGCCGCTCACATTATTCAGGGCTCCCCTGGAGCGACTCGGTCGACCCGGATGTTGCCTGGCATGCAGACAAATAAGCCAGACCTGACGAGTTCCATCCCTTTTTGTTTCACCTGATTTTTATTTGCTGACTGGAGAAATTATGCGCCTTACATTGATTGCAACTGCCACACTGGCGGCAACCGCCGCTTTGTCAACTTACGCTATCGCCGATAATCATGGTGATCACGCTGAGACCACAGATCAGGCACTGATGATTATCACCAGTGATGCTATTGAAACGCAGAGCATGGCCCTGATTCTGGGAAATGCCATGCGCCAGCAAGGCACCGACCTGCATATTCTGCTCTGTGATGCCGCAGGCGACCTTGCCGTTGAAGGGTATGCCAGCGACGCGCCGATTAACACACCGCCCGGCAACCCCATGGAAAAACTAGCTCCGGAAGGCCTGTTGAAAATGATGATGGGTGAAGATGTTTCAGTTGATGTGTGCGCCATCTACCTGCCCAACACCGATTATGCAGAAGATGACCTGCTTGAAGGTGTTGGTGTTGCTGCACCAGGCCCAATGGCAGAGATGATGCGCGATCCGTCGATTCCCGTTTTCTCTTTCTGAACGACCTTCAACTCGGTCATTGCTCCTATCTTGCCCGGCCTGAATGCCGGGCAATTCCTGTGCTTCTCACCTTATTTTATTACGACTAAATACGACTAACACGACGGCAGACTTGAGCTATTATTAATTATAACAATATATCCATATGTTATTTAAAAACCCGTTTTGGAGTCCGCCATGAAAAAATCCTCTATGACACTCAGCCGCCGTCAACTGCTTAAGGCAGGCGCAGGTTTAAGTGCCAGTGGTCTACTCTATACCAGCGCACTGCATGCCAATACCATCGATACGCAAGCAAGAATCGTGGTGATAGGTGGCGGGGCTTCAGGCATGGCCATGGCCAATCGCCTCGCCACCAAGCTGCGCGGCGGCAGCATTACCCTGATTGAACCGCGCGACACGCATCACTATCAGCCTGGCTGGACACTCGTTGCCTCCGGCGTATGGAACCCAGAAAAAACCATGCGCCCCAATGCGGACTTCGTACCTCAAGGCATTCACTGGATACGCCAGTATGCCGCTGGTATTGATGCCGAGAATCGCCGCGTTGATCTCGCCAATGGTGAAAGCCTCGAATACGACTACCTGGTGGTTGCTACGGGCCTGCAGCTTAATTATGACCTGATTGACGGCATGTCAGCCGACCTGGTGGGTCAACACGGTATCGGTAGCGTTTATGCCAGTATTGAAGGCGCAAGCCGTACTCGCCAGGCCATCAAGGGCTGGATTGACAGCGGTGAAGGTAAGGGCATCTTTACCGCGGCCCCAACGCCGGTAAAATGCGCCGGTGCCCCCTTGAAGATGACGTTTACCACGCTGTCTCATCTGGAAAACAGTGGCCACCGAGAAGCCTTTGATGTGGATTATATATCCCCCGGTGCCGGGCTCTTTTCACAACCCTGGGTTGATCAGTTCGTTAAGCAGCGTTTTGATGAGCAAGGTGTTAACCGCCGCCACCACTATCGCCTATCTGCCATCGACGCTCAGGCCAAACAGGCAGAATTCACCTTTGTTGGGCCAGACAGCGAGTTCACCTCACACCACGAACTGCGCGAGGCCGAGTACCAGCGCGACGGTCTGCCAACGGTCATTGCCGACTATGACTTTATCCACGTCGTGCCGCCAATGAGCGCCCCGGATTTTATCAAGCAAAGTGACCTGGTTGCCAAAGAAGGCCCTTTCAGAGGCGAATGGCTGGATGTGGATATCCACACCCTGCAGCACAATCGCTACCCGGAAGTGTTTGGCATTGGTGATGTGATTGGCGCCCCGATCAATAAAACAGCCGCCAGTGTTAAAGCTCAGGCGCCTGTTGTGGAAGCCAACCTGTTAGCGGCCATTCAGGGTAAGCCTTTGAATGCTCGCCATAATGGCTATACCTCCTGCCCGATGATTACCGGTATCGGCAAAGCCATGCTGGTTGAGTTTGGCTACGAGGATGAGTTTGCCTTTATGCCTTCCTTCCCGTTCATCGACCCCAAGGACGAATCCTGGGCCGTCTGGGTAATGAAAGACTACATGCTGCAACCCGCTTACTACGCCGTGCTTGAAGGCCAGGCATAACAGGAGGTCGTCATGACAATCACCAGTATTCTTACCGTTTTGATGTATGCCCTGGCGCCTTTCGTCTGGCTGATCGTTGCCGGTATTGTGGTTCTTGTGGTGCTGCATTTACTCGCCTATATGCGCGGCTATCAGATCACAGAGTACCGTTGTATGCTGGCCACTATCGTAGCTGTATTGATTGGTCTTTCGGCTGTGTTCTGGGTGCCTTGGCTAACCCATTCGCAATTTGCCTATATCACCACCGTTTTTGACTGGATTGCCGTCGTTGGTAGTGTTATTGGTGCCTTTGTGGTGGCGTTCCTGTTACTCCACCCGTTGAGCTACCTGGTAAGAGACCGGTTAGCCGAGTGATGTGTTGTGTGTTGATATGACCGAACAGCAGAGAAAATCCTGTCGGCAATAACAGCACTGTTCAAGCGATTTCTATACTCAGCCGCACAGCATCAACCCTGAGGGTTGGTGCTGTGCCTGGCACAGCTGTCTACTGGGTGCCGGTTGAGTTGATCAGCTTGAATGCCTGGCCGATCAGAGCACTGCCCTGGCCAGCCGGGTCCTGGCGAATCAGGCGTTCCTGGTTGCCGATTTCTGCAAACAGTGAATCCATGCTGTTATTGATCACGTAGCTTTCCAGGTCCAGGTCGGGCCCATTGCCAATCGGTAGCTGCTCATATATCGCCAACATGGACTGGTATTGATCGTAAAATCCGGTCTGCTGCAGATTGCTTTGCACAATCGGCGAGAAACGCTCACGCAATGTTGCTTCAGTACTGGTACGAAAATACTGGGTCGCAGCAGTATCGCCACCGCGAAGGATGCCCATGGCGTCATCCACGCTCATTTCCTGCACTGCGGTTTTGAAGACTGGCGCCGCTTCCGCAACAGCCTGCTCGGCTCCGCGGTTCATGGCATTCTGCACCGGGTCGACATACTGCCCCATGCCGAATTGACGCAGCGTGTCGGCAATCTGTTGGCCTGCACCGGGCAGGGGCATATTAAAGGCACCTTGAGTGGAAAGACTCTCGGTCGCCCGATCCGTACTTAATGCCAACGCCTGCTTGATACCACTGGCCAGGCGGGATGAATCCTGTGCCCCAGAAGCCCCGGCAATTTGCGTACCGGCATTCAGTAATGGCCCCATCGCGTCCATATTCTGGCAACCGCTGGTTATCACCATAACGCCGGCTAACGCTAACCATTTCTTCATTCTGCTCTCCCTGTCTTTAATAACTGTCTTTATCAACTGTTGTCATTAGCATCACCGTTACCATGGTACGGCATTGTCTTTTGTCTTGTTCAAGGCAATCGTAAACGTTTCTGAAGACGTTTCTATTAAGCACAACGTTCGGTGACTGGTTCCCCAACGGCAGCGTTGAGAAACGCCATCAACTCATCACCGTGACGCGCCAGGCTGTCGGTTAGGTCATGCCCACCCGGCACCACGCGCAACACAGCGTTAGCGCCGCCCTTCTCTGCGAGGTGCTGAGCATCACTCAGCGGAATAACCTCATCGTCTTCGCCGTGTACCAGCAATACCGGGCAGCGGATCAACGGCAAGGTTGTCAGCGGCGCAATATCATCAAAACGGTGGCCGATGACGTTTTCCACATAGCGGATCACGTACCAGCCAAGAGGGAAAAACGGCAGGCCTTTGGCAGCCAGCCAGCGGCGCATCATGCCATCCGGATGAGCAAAGCTGCTCAGGCTGACCACGGCAACAATATCGTCTCGCCGTGAAGCACTCAGTAAGGTCGCGGCGGCACCCACCGAGTGGCCAATCAAGGCGGTCGGCAACGGTGCCTGATGGCGCTTCAGCCAATGCAGTGCCGCCTCAATGTCTTCAGCAAAGCGCGGCATGGAAGAAAATGTATCGCTGTCGCTGTTACCGTGGTTGCGTACATCAATCAGCAAGACGCTCCATCCTGCTGCCATCAGCAAAGGGGCCAGGGGCAGCAAGGTTGCCCGGTTAGCACCCCAGCCGTGGGTGATCACAACTTGCCCCCGTGGCGTCTTTACCGGCAGCCACCAGGCTTCCAGCATGCGCTTACCCTGGGTCGTAAAATGAACGGTTTCTCCTTCCAGCCCAAACGCTGACAACACATCACCCACCGCTTCACGGGGTGCCGCCAGTTCACGGTGCAGACGACGATGAAAACGCCGCTGGAGTGCCACGCCCAACGCCAGGACGGCGGCCAGAAGCCCTGCCCCATATAATCCAATCACCACTTCCCTCCCCCTCCTTGCCAGGCGCGTTAACGCTGCAGCGCATTACTCAAGCATCGATGATGAGCCCAGTATTGATGATGAAACCAAGTATTAATGATGAACCCAAGCATGCATATAAAACAGACCTCCCTACACAAGCAAACCACCCTGACGGGGCGGCCGTCAGGGTGGTTTATTTTTGCTGCGGGTCTAATCGTGACGAATTACTGGGGCAGCTTGGTTTTGCGCAGGTAAGGGAAGATGGTTTCATATTCACCAAACTTCGCTTTGGCATCGTCTTCTGAAACGCTCGGCGGAATAATGACGTCCTGACCAAGGGTCCAGTCTGCCGGGGTGGCAACGCCATGCTTGGCAGTGGTCTGCAGCGCATCCAGCGCGCGCAGTATTTCCGCAAAGTTGCGGCCCACTGTCATCGGATAGGTCATCGACAATTTGAGCTGTTTATCCGGGCCGATGATAAACACCGAACGTACGGTGGCACTGTCAGCCGGTGTGCGGCCATCCGGCAGGTAAGCTTCGGCTGGCAGCATATCGAACAGTTTAGAGATCTTCAGCTCTTCATCGGCGATGATCGGGAAATGCACATCATTGCTGCAGTAGGACTGAATGTCGTTGATCCAGCCTTTGTGCTCTTCCACGCCGTCTACCGATACGCCAATCACCTTGGTGCCACGCTTTTTCCACTCGGCATCCAGTGTCGCGACCGCACCAAATTCAGTGGTGCAGACCGGCGTGAAGTCTTTGGGGTGAGAAAACAGAATGGTCCAGCTATCACCGATCCAGTCGTGAAAGCGGATCGGGCCCTGGCTGGTATTGGCTTCAAAATCCGGAACCACTTCATTAATACGCAGTGACATCGTTAGCTCCTTATGCAGCGATAAAGGATGTGCCGATAACGCCTGCGGCTATCGCAGCAGCAGGCGTTATCGTTTAGGTCGTAGGCTTATACCATGGGTTCACCTTAACCATATTACAACCTCAGCACACCCTTGATGCGACATTATTGCGCATTGAGGAAAAAGAGCTGCTGCCCCTCCACTTCAAAGGCACCAATCGCCTGCTGGCCTTCTTCCGATAGCAACCAGCGATGCCATTGCTCAGCCAGATCATGCTTCAGGTGCGGGTGACGTTCTTGTGATAGCAACAGACTGCCGTATTGGTTGAACAGTACATCATCCCCTTCAAACAGTAGCGCCAGGTTCTGAGGGTTTTCAAACGCGACCCAGGTGGCACGGTCTGCCATCACATAGGCATCCATGGCAGTGGCAGTATTAAGCGTTGGGCCCATACCGCTACCCAGTTCGCGGTACCATTTACCTTGCGGTGCCACGCCAGCACTTTCCCATAGCCGTTGCTCAGCGCGGTGGGTGCCACTGTCATCCCCACGCGACGTAAAAGGTGCCTGTGCCTCGGCAATAAGCCTAAACGCCTCTGCTACGTTGTCGGCATCGGCAATGCCTGCCGGGTCATCAGAAGGGCCAATCACCACAAAATCGTTGTACATGACATCGGCACGCTCACTGGCGTAGCCGTCTGCCAAAAACTGCGCTTCACCGGCCGTATCGTGAACCAGCAGGCTATCGGCGTCGCCCCGCCGTGCGATCTCGAACGCCTGCCCGGTACCCACGGCGACCACGCGTACCTTAATAGCCGTTGCGTCTTCAAATATCGGCACAATGGCACCAAACAGGCCGGAGTTTTCGGTGGACGTTGTCGATGCCAGGGTAATGAAATCGTCTGCGTAAGACTGAGAGACCGAGATACCGCTGATCACGGTGGCGAGGGCAAGGGTTAACGTGGTTTTCATTGAACGTCTCCGTGTTTGAAACTCAGGATGTTTTCAATCTCAGGCGCATTTAATCGGCGGGTCATCAAGCTCATTCGACAAGTTCATTCAACAAGTTCACCGCACAGATAAGCCTGCGCGCTGGGCGAAACCGGCTGATGAAAAAATTGACGGGCTGGCGTGTGTTCACGAACCTGTCCACCCGCCATGAACAGCACATCCCCGGCCAACCGCCTGGCCTGATGAATATCGTGGGTGGTCATCACAATCCGCGTTCCCTGATGGTGAAACGCCATAATGGCAGCCTCCACCGCCTTTATGGCAGCAGGGTCCAGGGCTGAGGTCGGCTCATCAAGAAACAGTACCTGGGGGGCCAACACCCAGGCACGCGCCAGCGCCAGACGCTGTTGTTCGCCCCCGGACAGCACTCTGGCCGGTGTTTTGGCCACGCGGCTCAAGCCAAACCGCTCCAGCGCGGCTTCCGCGAGTGGCCGACGCTGGGGGCGCGGTGTCTTGTTAACGGCCAGGGCATGGATCAGATTGGCAATCGCGGAACGACGCAGCATCACCGGCTGCTGAAACACCATGGCCTGACGTGGCCGCTGAGAGGGCCAGCGGATGCTACCTTGCGTCGGTGCCAGCAGCCCATGCGCGAGGCGTAGCAGCAGACTTTTACCCGCGCCGTTAGGGCCCATCACCATCGTGGGCCCGCTCCCTTCAAGTGCAAAGGAGCACGGCCCCAGCAAGCATTTGCCTTGATGATGGAAAGTCACCCGCTCAAACGCCAGGGCGGTACCGGCACCTGCCGTGGTGTGCGGCTCCAGCGGCTGCAGGATCGTCATCCCATGCGTCTCCTCGCCAGCTCACCCATCACATAGGCGGCGGCATTGATCAACATGACCAGCGTTAACAGCACAATGCCCAGGCCCAGTGCCAGCGGCAGGTTGCCTTTACTGGTTTCCAGGACAATGGATGTGGTCATCACTCGGGTAACACCATCAATGTTGCCACCCACCATCATTACCGCACCGACTTCAGCACTGGCGCGGCCAAAACCGGCCAGCAGGACCGTCAGCAGCGCAAAGCGGGCATCCCATAGCAGGGTCGGCATCATCCGCAGTCGCGACATCCCCAGCGAAATAAACTGCTCCTGATACTCGCCCAGAAGCTCCTCAACTTTCTGACGCGATAGCGCTGCAAGAATAGGCAGCACCAGTACTACCTGGGCAATCACCATGGCGCCAGGCGTGAAAAGAAGCCCAAGTTCGCCCAGAGGCCCCGCGCGGGAAAGCAGTAAATAAACGCTCAACCCGGCGACCACCGGCGGCAGCCCCATCAAGGCATTCAGTACGACCACCAACACCCCACGCCCAGGAAAGCGCCACAATGCTACCGCCGCTCCCAGCGGAAAACCCATCACCGCTGCAATGCACACAGCCAGCAATGAAACCTGCAGCGAAAGCAGCACAATACCAACCAGGGCATCATCCAGATTGATCAGCAGGGACAGGGCAATATTGAACGCATGTGTTTCTGCAGCCATCGTGTTCTCCGTTTATAAACTGCATCGTGTTCTTTATATTGCCAATTTTCACCTAGCAGTGAAATTCATGCAGCTTTATGCTTTATTAAGCATCTTTCGCCCCTTATTTTCTGCGAGCATCTGGATGTCACTGCCTGCTTACCTGACGACTGCCGAAGTTGCCGCTTACTTACGTCTGAAAGAGCGTAAGATCTACGATCTGGTCAGTCAGGGGGTCATCCCCTGCGTCAAGGTCACTGGCAAACTGCTGTTTCCGCGACAACGCATCGACTTATGGTTGATGAATCATCTGGAGGGTGACCACGCCAGCCATACCCCGGTGCCGCTGGTGGTGGCGGGCAGCCAGGACCCCTTGCTGGAATGGGCGATCAAGGAAAGCGGTGCCGATCTGGCACTGTTATGCCAGGGCAGCGGCGACGGCGTGCAGCGTTTGCTGCGTGGGCAGGCCATGCTGGCGGGAATGCATCTGTGGCACCCCCATAGCCAAGGCTATAATGACCCGGCGGAACTGGGCATGGGTGGCGTGCGCGATCTTGTCATGATCCGCTGGGCCAAGCGCTGGCAAGGGCTACTGCTGGCAGCGGACAATCCCAGACAGATCCAACGCTTTGAAGATATCACCCAGCCACAGGTACGTGTTGCCCGGCGTCAGCCTGATGCCGGCGCCAGCCATCTGCTACACAGCCTGATTCAGCGCCACGGAATTGATGAGAAACGTATTAATTGGGTAGCCAACCCAGCGCTAAGCGAGGATGATCTGGCCTTGATGATCCAACAAGGCGATGCCGATACCGGGCTGGGTATCGAAGCCGCCGCCCGGCGCCAGGGCCTGCGCTTTATTGCCCTGCATGAAGAATGTTTTGACCTCGCCATGCACCGCCGCCATTACTTTGAACCACCCGTGCAGAAGTTACTGGCGTTTGCGCAAAGCGAGCGCTTTATCCAGCGCGCCAAAGCATTGGGCGGCTACACTATCAGTGAACTGGGACAGGTGGTCTACAATGCTTGAGCGACTCCCCCGTCACGTTGCCGTTTTATTATTGCTGACGATGGCCACCCTGTTTGCGGCCAATCATGTGGCAGCGCGCCTGGCATTTGATAACGGCACCGGCTTGCTGCTCGCCGTGTTGATGCGCTCCGGCGTTGCCTGTCTGATTCTGCTGACGCTGGTCATCACCCAGAAAAAGCGCCTGTGGCTGCCGCCGGGCACCTGGCCATGGCAGCTCGCGGCCGGGCTGTTGATCGCCATTCAAAGCGTCAGTATTTATTCTGCGGTAGCACGTTTACCGGTGGTGATTGCACTACTGCTGATCAATACCTTTCCCATCCAGTTAGCACTATTAAGCTGGGCGCTGGGCGGCTCGCGGCCTTCGCTACGTAGCTGCCTGATGATGGGCGTTATTTTAATCGGGATATTAGTGGTGCTTGATATTCCGAGCTGGATAGCCAACGCCCATACAATGGGGACGGAGTGGCTGGCGGGTATTGGCTTTGGGTTAAGTGCGGCCTTTGCGTTGTCTTGCGCACTCTGGATAACCGAACACCGCCTGGCGAGCGTTGGCAGCACCTTACGCAGCTTACTGACCATGCAAACCGTCTTTGTTGCCATCATCGTGGCGGGGTTACTGGGCGCGCTGCCGGGTGGCATGAGCTTACCGGAAACCGGCACCGGCTGGACAGGGCTCACCCTGCTGGCTGTGTTATACGGCAGTGCCTTTTCCCTTCTGTTTATTTTTGTGCCGCGCCTGGATATGGCAAGAAACGCCCCCGTCATGAATTTTGAACCGGTCGCCGCTTTATTGTTGGGTTATCTCGTTCTGGGTCAGACAATCAGCACTAGCCAGTTGATGGGCGGCGCGCTGGTGGTCAGCGGCATCATCGCACTGAGTCTGTCAAAAGGACGATAGTATTTGCGTTCGCCTTAAGTATTAGCCACAATTACTCAACGTAAGAAAACACTGTTTCTTAACTGAGGTTCAAACTATGAAGATGACCGTATTATCACTCACCACGGCCGCACTCCTCGTTGGTGCGGGTGCTTTCGCGGCATCGGCTCAAGCGCAACAGTCTCCACAAACTTATGTGGGCGGTGATGCCATGTTCTGGAGCCTTAACCCTGATCGCGGGTCCTCGCGAGACAGCGTTGGCCTGCGTCTGCGCGGCGGTGCACAGTTCAACGATTTTTTCGCGCTTGAAGGGCATTTAGGTACCGGCGGTTCTGATGGTGGCGCCGAGCTAGACCACGTAGCAGGTGCCTATGCAAAAGGTATCATACCCATGGCACCTGACGTTCGCTTGTACGGCCTGGCAGGTTTCACCGAAGTGGATATCAATAGCGACCGTGAAACCGGCTTCTCCTACGGTGCAGGCGCAGAAATGGATCTTTCCCCGAATATCTCTGTCGGTGCTGATTACATGCGCTACCTGGATAAAACCGCCTACGATTTCGGTGCCGCAAGCGTTGGCATGAAATACCGTTTTTAATATCGTCAATTAATACAGGTCAGTACGGTAAATAAGCGTACGAGAAGCCCCTATCACGAGCGTTACGTGGTAGGGGTTTTTTGTGTGTCATCAATAGCGGCATTTTCCGACAAAGTATTTGCGGTAACTTTTCTAACACAGGCTACGCTATGAAAGGAGTCGCTATTCGAAGTCAGTATTCACTTAGTGAGCGACATCATTCCCACTAGCGGATTAGAGGCTTTCGTCATGACAAGTGGCAAAAAAGATAAAGTGAAAGGAACCGCCAATAAAGCAGCAGGTAAGGCGAAAGAAGCGGCAGGCAAGGTAACTGGAAGCACAAAAACCGAAGCCAAAGGCAAAGCCCAGCAGGTAAAGGGTGAGCTGGAAAAAGGCAAAGGTGAGGTCAAGAAGAAAGCCAAGAAGAAGTAATCTTTAACGCGATTCCTATTCTGACAACCGGTTATAACAACCGACTCTAACAACCGGGGCCACGGCTCCGGTTTTTTTTTGCGTAAAGCAACGGGTGCCATGTTATTTCTTGGTCTGCACAAACCGAGTCTGTAAAAAATCAGTCTGTACAAAACCAGCCTGCACAAATCAGTCTGTACAAAAGATGACGTAGCTCAATATGACTGGCGGCCTGCTATTGCTTAATGATCATGTGTCATGACTCCCCTCACTGAGGAAGTATCCCATGCCTACCATGATGAAAGCCGCTATTTTTGTTGAGCCTGGTCGTATTGAAATTGACGACAAGCCCATTCCCGAAATCGGTCCCAACGATGCGCTGATGCGCGTGACGACCACCACCATCTGTGGCACCGACATTCATATTCTCAAGGGTGAATACCCTGTTGAGCGAGGCTTAACCATCGGCCATGAGCCGGTGGGTGTGATTGAAAAGCTGGGCGCCAACGTAAAAGGTTACCAAGAAGGCCAGCGAGTCATCGCCGGCGCCATCTGCCCGAGCTTCACCTCTTACGCCTGCCAGGATGACTGCTGTTCGCAGGATGGCGGCCACCACAGCCATGGGTACAAACCAATGGGAGGCTGGCGCTTTGGCAACACCATCGACGGCGCCCAGGCCGAGTACCTCCTGGTGCCTGATGCCCAGGCGAATCTCTCCCCCGTCCCCGACGGCCTGACTGACGAACAGGTGCTGATGTGCCCTGACATCATGTCGACCGGTTTTGCCGGTGCCGAGTCAGCGGGCATCAAGATAGGTGACACGGTAGTGGTGTTTGCTCAGGGGCCAATTGGGTTGTGCGCCACGGCGGGAGCACGGCTGCGCGGAGCGGGAATGATCATTGCTGTCGACGGCGTGGATGAGCGTTTAGCGATGGCCAGGAAAATGGGCGCTGACGTGACGTTGGATTTTCGCAAGGTCGATGTCGTCGAAGAAATTCTTAAGCTCACGGGTGGGCGCGGTGTGGACGCCGCGATTGAAGCACTCGGCCTGCAGCAAACCTTTGAATCGGCGTTGCGGGTGTTAAAGCCCGGCGGCACGCTATCTAGCCTTGGCGTTTACTCCGAAGACCTGACAATACCGCTGGGTGCTTTCTGCGCGGGCCTGGGTGACCACAAGATCATTACGTCACTTTGTCCTGGCGGCAAAGAGCGCATGCGCAGGTTGATGAGCATTATTGCCTCAGGGCGACTGGATCTTGGCCCCATGGTGACCCACCGCTACGCCCTGGAAAACATCGTTGATGCATACGATCTGTTTTCCCATCAGCGCGACGGCGTGTTGAAAGTGGCCCTTGAGGTTTCATAGTGTTCCTTTAACACTCAAGGGCCACGTCAATCAGCGAGGCTGTTCAGCGAGGTGCTACGTTACACCTCCTGATACAGCTCGCTGCCTTTCCGGCGGAACTTCTCCGCCTGCTCCTGCATACCGCGCTTGACAGCTTCGGCGTCGCTTTCAGAGGCATTTTCCGGCGTGCGATCCCGATAGGTATCGCGCACTTCCTGACTGATCTTCATTGAGCAGAATTTCGGCCCGCACATGGAACAGAAGTGCGCTACCTTGGCGGAATCCTTGGGCAGGGTTTCGTCGTGGTATTCGCGGGCGGTATCCGGGTCCAGCCCCAGGTTGAACTGGTCTTCCCAACGGAATTCAAAGCGTGCCTTGGAAAGCGCGTTATCGCGACGCTGTGCGGCCGGATGCCCCTTGGCCAGGTCCGCGGCGTGGGCGGCAATCTTGTAGGTGATGATGCCGGTTTTCACGTCATCTTTATTTGGCAGGCCCAAGTGCTCTTTCGGCGTGACATAGCAGAGCATCGCACAGCCAAACCAGCCGATCATCGCCGCGCCAATACCTGAGGTAATATGGTCGTAACCAGGGGCGATATCGGTGGTGAGCGGGCCCAGGGTATAGAAAGGCGCCTCGTGACACGCTTCGAGCTGCTTATCCATGTTCTCCTTGATCAGGTGCATGGGCACATGGCCGGGGCCTTCAATCATCACCTGCACATCGTGCTTCCAGGCAATCTTCGTCAGCTCGCCCAGCGTCTCAAGCTCAGCGAACTGTGCTTCGTCATTGGCATCGGCCACTGAGCCGGGGCGCAGGCCATCGCCGAGAGAAAACGCCACGTCGTACTGCTTGCAGATCTCGCAGATTTCTTCGAAGTGGGTATACAGGAAGCTTTCCTGGTGATGGTACAGACACCACTTGGCCATGATGGAGCCGCCACGGCTGACAATGCCGGTCACGCGGTTGGCCGTCAGTGGCACATAGCGCAGCAGCACGCCTGCGTGAATGGTGAAGTAATCGACACCCTGCTCAGCCTGCTCGATCAAGGTATCGCGGAAAATCTCCCAGGTTAGATTTTCAGCAACGCCGTTGACCTTTTCCAGCGCCTGATAGATCGGCACGGTGCCGATGGGCACCGGCGAGTTGCGGATGATCCACTCACGGGTCTCGTGGATATTCTGGCCCGTGGAAAGGTCCATGATGGTGTCCGATCCCCAGCGGATCCCCCAGGTCATTTTGTCGACCTCTTCTTCAATCGACGAGGTGACCGCTGAGTTACCCAGGTTGCCGTTAATCTTCACCAGGAAATTACGGCCAATAATCATCGGCTCGGATTCAGGGTGATTGATATTATTAGGAATAATCGCTCGCCCACGGGCCACTTCGTCGCGCACAAATTCCGGCGTGATTTCTTCCGGCAGGCTGGCACCAAAGTTCTGGCCAGCATGCTGATGGCCCAGAATGCGCTCGACTTCGGCGGTGCCTAACGTCTGGCGACGCTGGTTCTCGCGGATGGCAATAAACTCCATTTCCGGCGTGATAATGCCCTGGCGCGCATAGTGCAGCTGGGTGACGTTCTTGCCCGCTTTTGCCCGGCGTGGGGTGCGGGTTAAATCAAAGCGCAGCTGGGCAAGCGTTGGGTCGTTAGCGCGACGATTGCCGTACTCACTGGTTGGGCCATCTAGGAACTCGGTATCGTCACGCTCTTCAATCCAGGTACGGCGCAGCGCGGGTAAGCCCTGGCGTAAATCGTTGCTGGCCGCGGGGTCGGTGTAAGGGCCAGAGGTGTCATACACCAGCAGCGGCGGGTTCTCTTCATCGATGCTGCTGGTTTTGGTAGGCGACAGGGTGATTTCCCGAAACGGCACGCGGATATCCGGCCGTGAGCCCTCGACATACACTTTGCGCGAGGCGGGCAGCGGCGCAATGGCAGCGGCATCGACCTGGGCGGTTTCTGCTAGAAAGTGGCTAGTTTTACTCATGATGATTTCCTTGGGTTTATTGTTTGCTTGTTGTTATGAAACGGTTGTTATAAGGCGATTGAACGGATGGATTGGCCGGTGTCAGTGAGCAAGATCCAACCCCATCTGCCAGAAATCGATTTCCAGGCGGGTGGCATCGCCAAATATCCTGCTCAGTTCGGCAAAACGGGCGGGGGTCACCTCGGCAAGGCGAGCGTTGAGCCATTCCAGTTCCGCCTGCATGGCGGCCTGAAACTCCTCGCTTTCGTACATGGCGATCCAGGCGTCAAAGGGATTTTTCGCGCCGCGTAGGGTGAACGGCTGAGCGTTCAGCCAGTTGGCAATTTCGCCGTAACCCACCAGGCAAGGGGCCAGCGCCACGTGCAAATCCAGCAGGTCGCCACGGTTGCCGGTATCCAGCACATAGCGGGTGTAGGCAAGCGTTGCTCGCGCTTCCGGCAGCTGGGCCAACTCATCTTCTGAAATGCCCCACTCCTGGCAGAACCCCACGTGCAGGCCCAGCTCCACATCCACGATGGCTTTTAAACCCTCATGGGCCTGGCGCAGGTCAGCAAGGGTCGGGCTTTTATAGGCGGCCAAGGCGTAAGCACGGGCGAAGTGAATCAGAAACAGATAATCCTGTTTCAGATAGTGGCGAAACGAGGGTTCGGGTAGCGCGGCGGTGCCCAGCTGGCGGACAAAATCGTGCTCAATATAGGCACGCCAGTCGTCATGGCAGGCGTTGGTAAGGTCGGTAAAGCAGTAGCCCATGATGCCTCCGGTGGTAATGATCCGGAAGGCGGGCGATTGAGATCGAGGGAATGGCACGGAAGGTGGCGTGAAGCTGAGCCGAGGCCATCGCTTGATCCCTACGCCGGTACCCGAGCTGCCCTCTTCATGAGGAGCCGCCCATTAGCCGGATCAGGTTCAGCGGGACCAGCGCTTTGGCAGCATCTAAGTGATACGCCCTGCGCCATCTCAGCCGGATTCACCGGCACCCCGTCAAGCAGTTAATGCAAGCAGTCTAGGAGGCAGAGGCAGGAGATGCAAGGGGATCCGACAGCTAAGTTCGGCGCAAACATTAAATGGGCATAAAGAAAATTTTGCCGTTCAGCGCAACAGCGATTGGTATGCATGAAAGTGTGATGCGGCATTCGTGTATCGGCAGCATAAGCGCCCCGTTGCTCTATTTGAGTGTCGGCAATGCGCGTTTTTCCTTATCCCTGGCATGGGTGAGTGCTTAATTTGACGGGTGTTTTTTACAAACCCAAGAAGTGGCAATGAGTTGATAAGGCTAACTGTATGTTTATGTGCTATTTTGATAATGGCTTAAAAAAAATAAATCTCATGCATGCTTTTTTGGCAAACTTTAGAACGAAAATTAATAAATCTTTATTATCGATTTTTTATCAGTTTTTGGCAGAATTAAGTTTTCTAGAAAAACGCGCATGCGCAATAATAAACGGTTATACGCCCGAGGAGCGTTAATGAACGGAGTCTGCGCTTTATGTAATCGGTCAATGAAGCTGAAAGATAGTCACTTCATGCCTAAGGCAATTTATCGAACTATTAAAAAAGGTTTTCCAGGGCAAGGGGAAGATATTATTTGGATCTCTGGCTTTGATAAGTCAGCAGCGTATACCGATAAACAAGCCAAAAAACATCTGCTTTGCGAAAATTGTGAGTTGAAGTTCTCCAAAAATGGAGAGGATATAGTACTACCACTGATGGCTCGCCCAAACGGTTTCAAGCTAGCTACGAAAATAAGGAAGTATAAGGCACTGACTAGCGTACAGGATGAAGTTTGGTATTTTCCACCTAATGGAGAGTTAGCCTTTGGATTCATGTATTTTGCCGTCAGTATTGCTTGGAGGATGTCGGCAACAGACTGGGGGTCATGCGGATTACCCGACACAGAAAACTCAATTCGCAAGGAAAAAATGTATGCTTTTTCGAAATTTCTTATGGGAGATTCAGCTTTACCAGAAAACACTTACCTGGCCGTATATGTTGAGAATCAAGTAGTTGACACACCATCAATGAGCTTTCCTACAGTCAAAAATCATGATGGCTATCAACATATAGTATTTAGTATACCTGGGATAAAATTCAGCATTGTCGCTGGCAGCAATCTAGGCTCTGGGGTAGTAAAGACATTTTCTCACAGTTCAACAAGGGTTTACTTTGTCAGTCGTAGCTTGAAATCGCACCCTGATTATCATTTCATGGTTAACTTCCTAAAGCATGAATCAAAAGCAAAAGGGCGCCTACTTAGGGAGCGCTCCCAAAACGTATAACAAGTTGCAACAACAACGGCATTCGTTGTCACCAATTTTATTCAAAATTGCCACCAGCCGTGTCGCTGGAGTACAAAGCGTTCGCCCTCCCCAGCCTCAATCCGCGCTACACTTGGTTTTTCGACGCCCGTCGCTGATTGCGGGGGCAGAGTAAGGAGACGCCATGGATAACGCAGTGTATTGGTACGCCATCGTTGTCGTGCTGCTTTTTTTTAAGATGTTCGCTACATCGGCTTATCAGGGGTTTCATCGCATCGGCAAGATGACCTTCAAGACCCCTGAAGACGCCGCCCTGGTGGGCCGTGAGCCTGCTAAAGAAGAATTGCCACAGGTACAGAGAGCGGCCCGCGTCTGGTTAAATGATCTTGAAAATATTCCCATCTTTCTGGCGCTTGGGGTGGCCTATGTCTGGGTGGGTGCCTCGCCTGGGGCGGCGCCCTGGCTTTTCCTCACGTTTACCGGCGCTCGATACATGCACACGTTATGTTATCTGGCAGGGCTTCAGCCGTGGCGGACGGCGGCGTTTATCATCGGTGTGGCATGTATGTGGTTGATGAGCCTGTTGATTCTAGTAGCCCTTTTTTAGAGGCTTTTCTACTATCTTGCCAATTTAGCAAAAACGCTTTCCTCTGCCCGTCGTTACATCACTCTTGGTATCCCAGCTGACGTTTCACCCGTTCAAGCCGCCGTGACAGAAACGTGAGATTTGCGCGATAGATTTGTGATTGTCTCGTGATGCGTCTGTGATGATGCCGTCTCAGAATGATATTTGAGCCTGCCATAAGCGTTGACAGGCACTTTATCTTCAGGAGAACAACAATGAACAAATCCATAAATGCAGCGAGTCTGGCCATCATGTTAGTCATGGCAATGGGGGCCGGTGTGGCCCATGCTGACGAGATGACGTCATCCGACGAGAGCATGATGCACGACGACACGATGGATCAATAACCGGGTCCATCGCAGCGTCGTCGCTGCCGGACCTGACAACTTGAGAGCCCGGAGCTGATGACACGACATGTATTGATCATTGAGGATAACCCAGGCATTGGCCAGCTGGTGCGCATGCACGTGGAAGACTTGGGCATGCAGGCGACGCTCAAGGACCGAGGCGATACCGGTCTGGCCCGCTTTCAGGAGGGCGGTATCGACCTGGTGGTTCTGGATTTGATGCTGCCGGGCCTGGACGGCCTGGCTATTTGTCGTGAGATTCGCAGCGGTAGCGACTATGTGCCGGTGATGATGCTGACGGCCAAAGGAACCGAGCTTGACCGGGTACTCGGCTTGGAGATGGGAGCAGATGACTATCTCACCAAACCCTTCAGCGCTGCCGAATTAGGGGCGCGCATCAAGGCACTGTTCCGCCGGATTGATGCCATGGCGGCCAAACCGGAGCAGGCGCCCCTTCCCAAAGAAATTCAGTTTGAAGATCTGCGCATTGACCCAGCCAGGCGGAAGGTACAGGTTCATGGTCATGAGGTGGAGCTGACCGCCCGTGAATTTGATCTGTTGTGGCACTTTGCCAGCCATCCTGGCCGCGTTTTCAGCCGTACCCAATTGCTGGATACCGTGTGGGGCTATAATCATGAAGGGTATGAGCATACCGTTAACACGCACATTAACCGTTTGCGCAACAAGATTGAGCAAACCCCCGCCTCCCCCGTTTTTATCCAGACCGTTTGGGGGGTGGGTTATCGGTTTATGAGCTGAGCTATTTATCAGCGGAGCTATTTATAAGCGAACCTATTATAAGCCAACCTATTTATACTGACTTATGGTGAGAACCTTGCCAAAAACACTCTATACCCGACTGGCGCTGGGACTTTTCCTGCTGCTGGTCGCTGTCGGCATTCTCTATGCCTTTGTCAGTATCTATACACTGAAGCAATACAACGCCTCGTTAAATCAGGAACTGAACCGTGATCTGGCCAGGCATCTGGTGGCCGATCGCAATCTGGTTGACGAGGGGCGCCTTGATCAACAGGCGCTCGGCGAGCTATTCGCGCTTTACATGACCATCAATCCCAGCATTGAGATCTACCTGCTCGACCAGAAAGGCACCATCATGGCCTACTCTGCGGACCCGGCCAAGATCAAGCGCAATCAGGTGTCACTGGCGCCCATCCACACATTGCTGGCGGATATGAACGAGTACCCGGTTCTTGGGGATGACCCTCGCAGTCACGACCGTCAGAAGGTATTTTCAGTGACGCCAGTCCCCTCGGCTGACAACCCGGAAGGCTATCTCTACGTGGTACTGCGGGGCGAGGAATATGACCTCGCGGAAACCATGGCCCGCAGCGGCCATTTCATCAAGATGAGCCTTTGGGCGATCGCGATTAGCCTGGCAGTGGGCATGCTCGCAGGGCTGGCGGTTTTCCATCGGCTGACACGGCGTCTGACCCAGCTGACACAGCAGGTGGAGGCCTTCGAAAGCAATGGCATGACCCAGGCTCCCTCCCCTTCACTGCGCCGAAAACCGCCTTCAAAAGGCGATGAAATTGATTATCTGGCCGAACGGTTTGACCAGATGGCACAGCGGATTGCCACCCAGATCGAACAATTGCAGGACAAGGATGCCCAGCGTCGACGCCTGATTGCCCAGGTTTCCCATGATCTGAGAACACCGTTGGCCTCCATGCAGGGGTATATCGAGGCGTTGCGCATGAAGCGCGAAAGCCTTAGCGCGACCGAGCAGGATGCGTTTCTCGATATTGCCTTGCAGGAGGGCCACCGCCTGGGCCGCCTGGTAAACGAACTGTTTGAACTGGCCGCCCTGGAAGCGCGTGAAAGCGTCCCACGTGTCGAACCTTGCATGTTGGCGGAGCTGGTTCACGACATTGCTCAGAAACATGCTCCGGCAGCCGCCAGCAAACAGGTAACGCTGAACGTTGATGGTGGTAACGCGCCCAACCCCATGGCGGTTGCTGATCTTGCCATGACTGAGCGTGTGCTGGATAACCTGATCGGTAACGCCATCGCCTACAGCCCGGCAAACGGCCAGGTCGACCTGGAGATTACCGGTAATGATACATCACTCAAGGTGTGTGTCTGCGATGCAGGGCCGGGAATTCCGGAACCGGACCTGGCGCATGTTTTCGAGCCTTTCTACCAGGGGTCGCACACCCTGGTTCAGGGCCAGACATCTGGCCATATCGGGCTGGGGCTGGCTATCGCGAAGCGCATGATGACGCTGCAGCAAGGGTCTATTCAGGTCGCCAACCGCACGCCCCACGGAGCCGTGTTCACCATTTGCCTACCCGCTCACACATCTGCGTTATAAATTTGTGATGTCTGGCGGATATCTCTGTGATTTTATCCTTATAGAGTGAATCCTGAGACACAAATTATCAGGAGATAAGGCTTATGAAACGCATCTTCGCTTATGGTTCGCTGCTACTCATGGCAAGCACACTGGCGGTTGTGAAAGTCAACGCGACCGACGCTATGAACACTGATTCCGCTTACGCGCCCGACAACCCCGACCTGGCAGTCGCTACGTTTGCCGGAGGCTGTTTCTGGTGCGTGGAAGAAGGCTTCGAAAAGATTCCCGGCGTGGTGGAAGCTGTCTCAGGCTACAGCGGCGGCGATGAACCCAACCCCAATTACCAGCAGGTATCTTCCGGGAATACCAGCCATACAGAAGCGGTTCAGGTTTACTATGACCCGCAGGAGATCACTTACGAAGGGCTACTGGCGGGGTTCTGGCGGTTTATGGACCCCACCGATGTTGATGGTCAGTTTGTTGACCGCGGGCAGCAGTATCGCCCCGCCATCTTTTATCACAACGGCGAACAGCAACGCCTGGCCGAAACCTCTCGGCAGGCGCTCATGGAATCCGGTCGCTACGAGGAACCGGTCGTCATTGAGATTCAACCGTTCGATGTCTTTTACGACGCTGAGGATTACCATCAGGACTACTACAAGAAAAACCCGGTCCGTTATAAATTCTACACCTTCAACTCTGGCCGTTATCAGTTTATCGACCGGGTATGGGGCGACGAGCAGACGATCGATTTCAGCCAGTTCAAGCCAGACAACAGCAGCGTGGATGAGAACACCAGTGCTGATCAGGCATTTGTCCCGCCAAGCGATGCCGAATTGCGTGAAAAACTGACAGAACAGCAGTATAACGTCACTCAGGAAGACGGAACGGAGCCGGCTTTCGATAACGCCTACTGGGATAATAAAGCGCCAGGATTGTATGTGGATGTGGTATCCGGCGAGCCACTTTTCTCGTCTCGCGACCAATACAAATCCGGCACCGGCTGGCCCAGCTTTACACGCCCCATTGACCAGGGCGTCGTGACAGAACACGATGACCGTTCCTGGTTCATCGTCAGAACCGAAATTCGCAGCAGTATCGCCGACTCCCACCTTGGCCATGTGTTTGATGACGGCCCGGCACCGACAGGCCTGCGTTACTGCATGAACTCGGCCGCCATGCGGTTCATCCCGCTGGAACAGATGGAAGCCGAAGGCTACGGCCAGTATATCGAGCAGATTTAATAACCCAGGGTAATAGCCCCAGAAACAACACAGTGGAACACCCCGCATCGGGTGTTCCATTTTTTTATTTAAATCAACGGGTCTGAATACGTCCAACCATTAGCGCTAAGCTTTATCACATACTTGCGTTAACGCAAGCGTGAAAAAATTAACTTAACCCCTAGACGCCTGAGGAAAGTTACGCGAGGCTACTAATTGTAAAATTATAATTCCTGACGATCTTTCGTCAGATCACTGACGGCTCATCAATACCCATAAAAGGAGCGCCGCAAGTGCCAGGATGCTGGGGCTGTACAACGACATTCGTTCTTGAACATTGGCCCATCGGCCGTGTTGGGGCCATGTTGGGTCGGCTGTGTGTCGCTTTATTAGTGCTTGCTTCTTCCACGCATTCCACGCAGGCCAGCGCGCAAAGCATTTCGTTAAACGAGGCTGAAGAGGCTTATCTGGCAGAAAACGAACCCATTGTTTTTGTCAGCCAGAGCAATTATCCGCCCTTTGAATTTTCCGATGCCAATGGCGAAAGCAACGGCATGATGATTGAGCTTGCCCGCTGGATCGCCGCTGAGGCAGGATTCCAGGCACATTTCACCCATACCGATTTTAGTTCTGCGCAATCACGCCTTCAGTCCGGCCAAGCCGATATACTCACCAGCTTTTTCTATAGTGCTGACAGGGATGAAACCTTTGATTTCACCCAGACAGTATTTGACGTGCCAGCCGCAATGTTTGTGCCTATTGACCGCCCCGATATTACCCGGCTTGAGGATCTCGAGGGTTTGCGTGTTGCTACCCAGCTTGGTGATTACGCGGAAGACTATTTAGCCAGGGCAGGTATCGATGTCACCCTTGTTTCTACTATCAATTTCGCAGATGCCATTCTTGCCGTCCTGGGTGGTGAAGCCGATGCCATGATTGGCGATGAACAGATTGTGATGTTTCATCTCTATCGCTCAGGCTTGAATGTGGAAATGAAACGGGTTGGCGAACCGCTTTATACCGGCCTTAACGCAATGGCAGTAAAAGAAGATAATCACCTTCTAAACAGCATACTGGATAAAGGCATTACTCAAGCGCGCCAACATGGCACGCTGGATAACATCCAGGAAAAGTGGATGGGCAAGATGCTTCCATCGGCCAGTATTCAATGGCGAAACTACTGGCCACACGCCTTGGTTGTGGTGGTGATCAGCTTATGGATAGTGGCCTGGAATATGCGTCTTCGTCAGGTGGTCAGGCGTAAAACCCGTGAGTTACAGCACAACCAGAACCGCTTGACGGAAATCCTCAATGTCACTGGCACCGCCACCTGGGAGCTGGATGTCGTAACGGGAAAACTGCACGTCAATAATTGTTGGGCCACCATGTTGGGCTATGCCCCCGAGCAGTTCACCTCCAACAGCCTGCCGCAATGGAAGCAATGGGTGCATCCCGACGACCTTGCCAGCGTTAATCAGGCCATTGATGACCACCTTCGTGCCAGACGTGCTTACTATTCCTGCGAGTTTCGCCTGCGGCACCGCGACGGTCATTGGCTATGGGTGCTTGACCGTGGACAGGTCACTCGCCGCGACGCCAGCGGTAAGGCATTAACGGCATCTGGCACACGTATTGATATCAGCGCTGAAAAACATGCGGAGACCAATTTACGTCTGGCCGCCAGCGTATTTCATCATGCCCATGACGCCATCATGCTAACCGATGATCAGGGCGTCACACTGGAAGTTAACGCAGCGTTCACGCGGATTACCGGCTACCCAGCGGATGAAGTCCTCAATCAGCGTGCCCCACTGCTGAAACACCGGTTCGGTACACATAGTGATGACCACATACTTGCAATGGCCTCTGACGACGTCTGGCAGGGCGAAGTGTGGGAAACACGCAAAAATGGCGAGCGCTATCTCATTCAGTTAACCCTCTCACGGGTTAAGGATGAAGCGACCCGCACCGCCCACTATGTCATCGTTTTTACCGATATTTCACGCCAGAAAGACTACGAAACGCGCTTGCAGCACCTGGCCTATTTTGATCAATTAACCAACCTTCCCAACCGTGAAAGCTTTACCCAACACCTTACCCGGACCATGCGGGAAGCACGCGAGAACCATTGCCGACTGGTGCTGGCTTACCTGGATCTTGATGGCTTTAAATACATTAATGATCGCTATGACCACGCCTTTGGTGATCGCGTGTTGAAAGTGGTCGCCAAACGCTTGAGCAGCACCTTGCAGCATGACGATATTGTCGCCCGTCTGGGGGGCGACGAGTTCATTATGGTCTTCCCTCACCAGCAATGTGATCAGGAAATGAAGCGCGTGATTCAACGTCTGATCCAGCGCGTTAACCAACCGATTCGCTTTACCGGTTACGAGATTCAGGTGTCGGCAAGTGTTGGAGTAGCCGCGTACGATGGTAGTGAGGATATTGAACCGGACCAGTTCATCCGCCAGGCCGACCACGCCATGTATCAGGCCAAGCAGTTAGGCAAGAACCGTTACCATATGTTTGATCTGGCCCACGAACGCGCAGTGCGTGGGCATCATCAAAGTATTGCGCGTATCCAGAAGGCGCTTGTCGACGATGAGTTTGTGCTTTTCTATCAGCCGAAAATTAATATGCGAAATGGCGACGTGATTGGCGTTGAAGCGCTGATACGTTGGCAGCATCCTGAGCAAGGCTTGCTATCGCCTGACAGATTCCTGCCCGTGATACAGCAGCATCCATTTGCCATTACACTGGGAGAATGGGTCATACGCACCGCCCTGACGCAGTGCAGCACCTGGAAGCAACTCGGCGTTAACTTGCCAATCAGCGTCAACGTCGATGGCATTCATCTGCAGGCCCCGAATTTTACTGACTGGCTGCGTCATGCGCTTGACACCTTTCCCGATATTGTCCCGGGTGATCTGGAAATTGAGGCGCTGGAAAGCAGTGCGCTGGATGATATCCAGCGGGTGGCAACCATTATGCGTGACTGCCAGACGTTTGGTGTTCAATTTGCGCTGGACGATTTTGGTACCGGTTACTCCACCCTCGCCTATCTGCGTTACCTGCCAGCAAGCATCCTGAAAATCGATAGAAGCTTTGTATACAACATGCTTGATAACGAAGAAGACCTGGTAATGCTCAAGGGCGTTCTCAGCCTGGCAGACGCCTTTCAGCGCCGCGTGATTGCCGAAGGTGTGGAAACCTACGCCCATGCTCATGCATTGCTGGCTCTGGGCTGTGACTATGGTCAGGGATATGCGTTCGCCCGGCCGATGCCAGCCGACAAGCTGGTTGAATGGAAAGAACATTTCACACTGACAGATGGCACGCCTCCTCAACACTCGCCATAAGTGATACTTGTCATGAACGAGGCCCGCCATAAAAACGCCGGGATCACGGCAAGGGCGGACGCTGCTTTGTAAACCATCATGACACCACTGAGGGTTTGATGAGCGATACTCGCTTCCTGGGCGCTGATCGGGCATCATTCACGCAGTGGCTATCTATTTGCATCTTACGGCCTGAAAGTGTCACGCTGCGGGTAAGTTAGCGGTGTTGTCTGCCAGCAGATAACATCGGATATGACGCAACCGTACAGGCACTACGTGCATTCGAAAGCGTCGGGAAGTAGACTAGTCATGGCCTTGCGGCCTGTGCATCGGCACTCCGCTTCGGCTTGGGTGCCGCGCGCGGCCAACAATAATCTCGATATTCGGAACGTTTCAGTGACCAAGCAACACTCTTTTGATCGCGAAGAACTGCTGGCCTGCTCACGCGGTGAGTTATTTGGCCCCGGCAATGCACAGCTGCCCGCTCCCAACATGCTGATGCTGGACCGCATTACCAGCATCACCGAAGACGGCGGTGAAAGTAACAAAGGCGAGCTGATTGCTGAGCTGGACATTACACCAGACCTGTGGTTTTTTGATTGCCACTTTCCCGGTGATCCGGTAATGCCTGGCTGCCTGGGTCTGGATGCCATGTGGCAGCTGGTCGGCTTCTATCTGGGTTGGCTCGGTCACCCAGGCCGCGGGCGAGCGCTTGGTTGTGGTGACGTGAAGTTTACCGGCCAGATTCTGCCCGATGCCAAAAAAGTCACCTACAGTATTAACATTAAGCGCATTATTACTCGCCGCTTGATTCTGGGAATGGCCGACGGCACCGTAACAGTCGACGGGCGCGAGATTTACCAGGCGAACGACTTGCGCGTTGGCCTATTCACCTCCACTGCGAACTTTTAACAGGAGGCTTCCATGCGACGAGTGGTAGTCACCGGCCTGGGCATCGTGTCTTGTCTCGGCAATGATCAGCAACAGGTCCTGGATGCGCTCAAAAATGGGCGCAGTGGCATTCGCTTCAAAGAAGAGTATGCCGAACGCGGTCTTCGTAGCCATGTAGCTGGCAGCGTCGATATTGATCTTAACGCTTTGATTGATCGCAAACTGCTGCGCTTTATGGGAGACGCGGCCGCTTATGCCTACATTTCCATGGCACAGGCGATCGAAGATGCAGGCCTTTCTCCGGAGCAGGTTTCCAGCGAACGGACAGGCTTGATTGCCGGTTCCGGGGGCGCATCCAGTGCCAATCAGGTAGAAGCCGCTGATGTGCTGCGTGAGAAAGGCCTGCGTCGTGTTGGCCCCTATCGCGTCACGCGCACCATGGGCAGCACGGTTTCTGCGTGCCTGGCCACACCGTTCAAGATCAAGGGTGTGAATTATTCCATCTCATCCGCCTGCGCCACCTCTGCACACTGTATTGGTAGCGCCATGGAACAGATACAGATGGGCAAACAGGATGTTGTCTTCGCCGGTGGCGGTGAAGAAGAACACTGGACGCTTTCCTGCCTGTTCGATGCCATGGGTGCCATCTCGACGAACTATAACGATGCGCCGGAAAAGGCATCGCGCCCTTATGATCAGGCGCGCGATGGTTTCGTGATTGCAGGCGGCGGCGGCATGCTGGTACTTGAAGAGCTTGAACATGCCAAGGCGCGCGGTGCCAAAATCTACGCAGAGCTGGTCGGCTATGGGGCCACCTCGGATGGCTATGACATGGTCGCGCCTTCCGGTGAAGGGGCTGTTCGCTGCATGCAGCAGGCAATGGCCACGGTGAATGGTGATATCGACTACATCAACACCCACGGTACTTCGACGCCGGTGGGCGATGTGGCCGAACTGCAAGCCGTTCGCGCCCTGTTTGGCGATACCACGCCTGCCATGAGTTCCACAAAATCACTCACCGGCCATTCGCTGGGTGCCACGGGCGTGCAGGAAGCGATCTACTCGCTGTTGATGATGGAACATAACTTCGTGACGGCCTCAGCCAATATCGATTCACTGGATGAGCAGGCAGACGGCTTTGACATCGTCACCGAGCGTCGCGATGGCGTAACGCTTGAGCGCGTGCTGTCCAACAGCTTCGGGTTCGGTGGCACCAATGCCTGTCTGGTGTTCCAACGTTACGCCAGCTAATGCGGTGTAACCCGCTGAAGCAGCGTTGCGAAAGCTGATACGCAGCCAAACAAAACGGCGCCATCCTTTGAGGATTGGCGCCGTTTTTTATGCCTGAAGCACTATGTCTGAAGTACTATATCTGAAGTACTATATCTGAAGTACTTCGCCCTAGGGCGTTAAGGGTCGCGGCACATCCGAGATTTCCTGCAGCTGTGCTTCAATCCATGTTTCCACTTCGACGTTCACTTCATCAGACGTCTTTCCTTCCGTCGCAATCGGTGCCCCAATGCGCACACGCAAGACCCCCGGGCGCTTGACCCAATGTCGACCTGGCCAGCGCTCACCGGCATTATGGGCAACCGGCAATACCGGCACGCCCGCACGGCAGGCAATCACACTGCCACTTTTGTTATAGCGTGTACGCACGCCTGGTTCCACTCGGGTTCCTTCTGGAAAGATCAACACCGATAACCCGCTTTTCAGACGCACCACGCCCTGCGTCAACACCTGCTTCATGGCGCGCGCCGGTCGAGAACGGTCGAGAGCAATCGGGTCAAGCAACTTTAATGACCAGCCAAAGACCGGAAGCCTTAATAACTCCTGCTTCAACACCGTACATACCGGCGGTTTCATCACCTGCAGAAACACCGTTTCCCACTCACACTGATGATTGGCCTGAATCACGCAGGGCCCTTCCGGCAGGTTGTCACGCCCTTCAATCTCGTAACGCACTCCGCAGGCCAGACGAAACCACACCATCAGAAAGTGGTTGTACAGGTTGAGCAGGCGATACCGTCCTGATAACGGCAAAAAGGGGGCGATGGGTAAGCAGCAAGCCCCTATCAACAACATGGCGCCAAAGTACCCGATATAAAAAATCACACTGCGCAGCGCATTCATCAAACGGCGCCCTCCGTCTCATTCGTTGCGCCGTCATCTCGCGTCAGGCACCAGGCATCCAACATGCGTCCGACCTCAAGCCGCCAGGGTTTCTGATGAACGCCAAAGGTTTCCAGTACACGACGACAGTTCAGCACCCGGCGCAACTTGGCATCGTGGTGATGCTTCAATGCCTGCACGTCACCCAGCATGACCGTCTCGCCACGCCCTTCCAGATGCGTTGCCAGCTGGGTACGCACCATCGATGTAAAGGTAAAAGCACTGACCGGCTCTGTGCCCGCCAGGTGATAAGCACCCCAGGCGTTTACGCCACAGCGCAGTTGCTGCAGCATCCCCACCAGCGCCAGCGCCACGGCATCGGCACTGGTGGGGCAGAAAACAACATCCTCGGCGGCGCTAACGCTATCTCCCAGCACCAGCGTATCGATAATCTCATTTAACCAGGCGTGACTACCCTCCAGCGCAAACAGTGGCCCCAGGCGCACGATCAGATGGCGTGAATATTCGGCGCGAATACGGTCACCGGTTCTGACCAGACGACGCAGACTTTCATCCCGTGGTGCTGGTACGACGTGCTCATCGATCGGCACGTCGAAACCATCTTCATATAACTGGTCAGAGACACACCACACCAGCGTCGTCTGCTGTGTCTTGCAAGCCTCAAGGCAAGCATCAACCGCATCGGCATGTGCCATCACCTCGGCAGGTACCATTCTTAATGGGTGTGCGAGAGGCGGCACGATTACCGCATCCGGCGCAATATCCGCCAAGCGTTCAGCGCTCAGCGTCATTCCTGCTTCAATCACCAGTTCGGTATCCGAGCGGCGGCCAGCCTCGCGCGCCAACGCCAGGCTCATACAGTGTCCCGCATCCAGAATCAGCAGCTTCACGAAAGCCTCTCCCCTTGGGCGTATTCACGCCACGATATTCAATCTCGTTTTAGGCCGACCATTCTAAACGTTAACAAGCGAATCGGCACATGCTTACCGCTGACCATGCATCAGAAAACTTTACCACCCAGTCCTCGACCCTATGCCTTGCGCCTAACGTTGAATACAGCTTGCCATTCAAAGGAGCGTGCACCCGCTCAAAATTAACATTAAATAACATTCTTTATTGAACCCAGGTTACACACATCCGTCATAGGGAGGCGTAAATTGAAATGAACCTTAAATACCAAAATGGTGATATCCATGAAATTTAAAACATCTATCTTAGCCGCTGCTTTGTTGAGCCTGGGCCTTATGGCGAATGCCAACATCCATGCTCAGGAGAACACAGCAACGCAAACTGCTCCGGCCGCAGCAGATTTTTCCGAGCAGCAACTAGAGCAGTTCGTCAATGCATCAGAAGAAATCGCAACGCTCTCTCAGGAATACACCCAACAGTTGCAGTCTGCTGAGGGCGAATCTGCACAGCAAGAGATTCAGCAAGAAGCCAACGAAAAAATGATCGAGACTGTCGAAGACAGCGGTCTGGAAGTTGACACATTTAACGCCATTGGTCAGGCAGTTCAGTCAAACCCTGAGCTGATGCAACGCGTGCAGGAAATGGCTGACTCCTAAGTCACTTTTAGCCAATCACCACAAAGTGGTGCAGCATGCACCACTTTTTTCAATATCAGGGCTCGTCGACTTGAAAGGAAAGCGAATCATGGTTGCGAAAAAGGCATTAAAAACACTTGGCATGACGGCCATGGGCTTGATATTTAGTCAATTGAGTTTTGCCGACATGCATACATCCGCAGAAGAAACATTTTCTGCCAGTGAGTTTAATGTGGAAGAACCGTCCAGTACCACTAATGGTCAGTTCAAACAATCAGATGACTATTCCAATGAAATAGGTTTTACCTAAGACATGGACGCAACCACCGGGGAAAATCCGCATTTCAACATCGATAGCTCAAATTCTACAGGTGATCTTACAGCCAGTGAACAAGACAACTGGAAAAGGTTCGATGGACAGGAGGCATCTTCTGATTGGTAGTCGTTTTAACTAACTATTTGTAAACTCCTTGAAATAAATGCTTGGTAGATCTTACTCCTAAGCTTGGCCAAAAGATCTTTCAAACGGTTAACCCTTACCAACCAGGTAAGGGTTTTTTATTGCCTATGCCCCATATATCTGAAGCGAGCAGTCTGGCTAGGAAAATGATACGCTTGATTTTATTAATCCTAGGCCCGTTAACGTTTCATCCCGAACCACGTTGCTGCGCCATAAGGATCTCTGATGGGGCAGTTAGGAAATCTACAGCCCCTAACGCCCTGAAAAGGATTTTTCATGCGCCAACCACCTACTCTGTACTGGGTCATCGGGAACTCCACCGACGCAGGCAAGACCGCTATCTCCAGCGCACTGGTGCGCTATCTCGCCAAGCGTGAAGCGGTGGCGGGCTTCAAGCCATATGGCGGCATCAAGCTTCTGGATTCCTATGATTTTCTGCTCTCTGCACCGGGCGGCGATGAACAAGTGCTGTTTGGCAAGGATGCCGTGGTATTGAGCGAAGCCTCTAACATGACCACCACTGCGGACCTGGAGCTGGTGGCGCCTTCCTATCGTATTTCCTACCCGCATCGCGGTAACACACTGCTGATGCGCAAAGGCACACGGGCACTCGGCAACCGTGTCTTTTATAGCTGCATGCAGGATGCGAGGATTCTACAGCGGCGTGATATTCAAGCGGCGCTGCAGCGCTTGAATTTTCCCATGGCGCAGGCCACCGCTTTACCCCACCGCTATACGCCGGAACATCTTGATGCCATGGATAAACACGTTATTCAGGCTTCTTATCAGCAATTATGCGAGCGGGGTGCGGCGTCGATTGTGTGCGAAGGCTCGGGCTGTTTACTGCCGGTATGGAGCGATACGGTACGTTGCCATCATTTGATTCTGATCGGCCAGGGTAAGCTGCATGTCTGCCGCAACCTCAATGTTAACGTCAGCGGCTCGAACAGCATGGATTCGGTTCCCAGTGTCAGCCGCATGATCAACTACCTACAGAAACGGCCAGACGCGATCCAGACAGTCGACCATATCGTCTGCGGACCGGAAGACCGCCAGTCGACCTATGACGCCCTGTTCAAGCAGCTAGGATTTTAGAAAATACGCAAAAAAACGGCGAGTGGCTTATTTCGCCAACTCGCCTTACATAACCAGACGTCTGTTCATGCCGACCTGGACGCGTTAGATGCCCAGTCCGCCAAACACGACAACACCCAGTACAATGGCCAACAGCAACAGCGTTTCCAGAACCATTAATATCACCGGCTTCCATCCCACGACGGCAAGTTTCTGAAAAGAGGTTTTGATGCCCAGGGCTGCAATAGCCGTAACCAGACACCAGCGGGACAATGTCGACATCCCATCATTCACCACCTCAGGGATCAATCCCAGGCTGTTAATCACCACCAGCACCACAAAGCCCACCAGAAACCCCGGTAGCATAGGCACCTTGCTCGCGCCGCTCTCTTCCTTGCGTGACGCCCGGAAAAGCCACATGAACACCATGACGACAGGCACCAGCATGGCAACCCGGACCAGCTTGACCAACGTTGAGGTGTCTCCCGTTTCTTCCGAGATCATGTAACCCGCCCCCACCACTTGAGCAACGTCGTGGATAGTACCGCCCAGAAAGATCCCTGCCTGAGTATTGGTGAGCATCAGAACACCCGCAATCAAAGGGTAGATCACCATGGCCGCCGTTGAGAGCGTGGTCACCCCGACCACCGTCAGAATGGTGTTGCGCTCGCTGTTTTCATGACGTGGCATCGCCGCCGACAACGCTAACGCTGCAGAGGCACCACAGATGGCAACAGCGCCACCCGTCAGCAAGCCAAGATCACGCTGTAAACCTAGCATTCTGGCCAGCACCGCCCCTGACAGGATAACGATGGCCACTGACCCTATCACGGTGAGCACAGGCCCGATGCCTAGCTCACCGACCTGATCAAACGTCATCCGCGCCCCCAGCAGAGCCACACCAAGACGCAACACCGTACGAGCCGCAAATTCAATGCCCTTTTGGCACAGTCCTTCATCGCTCAGAAAGTGTAGTGACATACCAAACAACAGGGCGTAAAGAAGCGTCGGCCCCCCGTAATGGTCAGCAATGAACGTGGTTGCCAGTGCAATGGTGAAGCACACCAGCAGACCACGCCCAATATCGCGAGAATCAAGGACTCGACGTATAAGCCGAGACAACCTGCTATCCCCGGAAGTCGTAAATATCGATGGCTTCATGTGCCAGCTCCTAATCCTTTCATGCCAGAGGCATGTGGCTAATGCGAGGTTGGTTCTCAACCTGAATCATACAGTGCTACATCAGCCAGTTATTATGTAGCCTAGAGCCCTGCGTACGCCAGCGGCACCGTTCCCATCCGTACTTTCTCATATCGTCGGAAGCGTTAAGGTGTCAGGATTATTTTCGCCGCAGGCGTA
Source organism: Halomonas sp. LS-001 (assembly GCF_052983955.1). NCBI lineage: Bacteria > Pseudomonadati > Pseudomonadota > Gammaproteobacteria > Oceanospirillales > Halomonadaceae > Halomonas > Halomonas sp. LS-001. Next base: position 138,679 of record NZ_CM129816.1, on the reverse strand, counting down.
CGACCGGCAACAAGATCAGCAAAAGCCGCAGCGCCCTGTTCAAGCTGGCGGACTTCGACCCATGAAAGCGGGCCAAGTGCCTGTGAATCCAGCAGGTCGACGGTGGCGCGCAGGTCGGCGGAGGTATAAGTATAGGCTCCCAGGAAGGCGACTTCCTTGAGCGTGATGGATCGGGTATCCAGTCCCCCCTCATTGTCCTGCAACCCTAGGTGCATAATGGCCCCGCCCGGCCGTATGAAACGTACTGCCATATCTCGGGTAATCCCTGAACCGACACAATCAAAAACGGCTTCAAAGCTATCCGTCTGCGGTGTTTGTTCACGCGGATCAAACGTGCTTAGCCCGGCTGCTTCCGCCGTGCTGCGCCGCAACGGGTTGGTTTCGGCAAGCTGCAGATGACGGACCCCTTTATGGCGCAGGATCAACCCCGTTAATAAACCAATGGCACCCGCACCAATTACCAGAACCCGCGCTTCGGAAAGCGGCCTTGAAAGATAGTTTGCCAGACGGTTTACACCATGCAGGGCAGTGGCAGCCGGCTCTGTCAATGCTGCCGCTTCTGCAGACAGTGAGTCTGGTAGTTCAATCAGGCAATGGTTTGGAATCGTCAGCGTTTCAGCAAAACTTCCAGGGCGGGTCATGCCAATCATGGTGCGATTGGCACAAAGGTTCTGACGCCCGGAAATACAGTACTCACAGTGCCCACATACGATGAGCGGATTCATGGTCACTCTTTTGCCGGCCAAAGGGCCTTCCAGCACCTCTCCAGCGGCTTCATGCCCGAGAATCATTGGTGGTTGACGACGGGCATCATGGCCATGAAAGGCATGCAGGTCGGAACCGCAAATCCCCGTCGCCAGAATGCGCACCCGGGACTCGCCTTCGGCTAACGGCAATTCCTCGGTCTCGCGCATTTCTACCTGTTCCGGGCCAACATAATAAAGCGCTTGCATAGTGCAACTCCTTACAGAATCACGTTATTTTGCGGTAAATCCGCCGTCAACGTAGAGTGTCTGCCCCGTGATATAGCCTGATGCCGGGGACGCCAGAAACACCGCTGGACCAGCGATATCAGCCATGCTGCCATTGCGGCCAATGGCCGTTCGCTCCGCCAGGTTTCCGGCTGCCGCCGAATCATTAAACAGTGGTGCCGTAAGCTCCGTGGGGAAAAATCCCGGCGCGATGGCATTGGCATTAATGCCATACTGCGACCACGCCTCGGCCATGGCCCGCGTCAGTTGAACAATGCCGCCCTTACCCGCCCCATAAGGCGCACTGTTGGGGAAGGCCCGCTGCGATTGCAGCGAGGCCAAATTGATGATCCGCCCATAGCCCTTTTCACGCATCCCCGGCGCCAGCGCACGAGATAAAAAGAAAGGCGTACCCAGATGCAGCTGCAGCGTCAGTTGCCAGGAAGCCAGGTCAACCTCGTCAATGGGCTGACGTAGATTGACGCCTGCCGCATTGACCAGAATCGTAACGGTTCCGAAGGGTTCAGCAGCACGCTTGGCAATATCATCCAGCGCTTCCGGCGCGGCAAGGTCAGCCACAAGGGCGGCCGCCTGGCCACCCTGTGCTTCAATCGTCGCGACACTCTCTTCCAGCGCCTCGCGCCTTCGAGCGGCAACCACCACCTTGGCGCCTGATGCCGCCAGTGCCTCGGCCATGGCGCGCCCCAGACCGCTGCTTCCGCCGGTTACCAGTGCCACCTGGCCATCGAGACTGAAGTCCGCTTGCATCTCAGACCTCCTCATTGATCACCAGATCAAAGGTCTCGTCCGGGTAGTACTTGGCCAGACGAACATCACCGGTGCGCGCATGTCCTTCCATGCCTTCGCAGCGAGATAGCCGCGCCGTAGCCGCAGCGACACTGCGCGTTGCTTCACGACTCTGACGCTGATAGCTCACAATCTTGAGGAATTTCTGCGCTGACAGGCCGCCGGTATAACGGGCAGCGCCCTTGGTTGGCAGGATATGGTTGGTGCCTGAACACTTGTCACCAAAGGCAACGGTGGTTTCTTCACCCACAAACAGTGAACCGTAACTGTTCAGTCGCTCTACCCACCAATCAAGGTCTTCCACCTGGAGCTCCAGGTGCTCGGAGGCGTAGCGATCACTGACTTCCACAATTTCCTCACGGGTATCACAGAGGATGATCTCGCCATAATCACGCCAAGCCACCTCAGCGGCATTACGCTGGGTTTCAGGTAGCGATTCGATCAGGCCGGGCATACGCTCTGTTACCGCATCGGCTAGATCCTTGGACATTGTGAATAACCAGACCGGGGTATCCGGTCCATGTTCAGCCTGACCAACAAGATCAGCAGCGACGATATCCGGGTCAGCAGTGTGATCCGCGATGATGCCGATTTCAGTCGGACCGGCAAACATATCAATACCGCAGCGGCCGAACAGCTGGCGCTTGGCCTCGGCGACGAAGCGATTACCCGGGCCAACAAGAATATCGGCCGGCTTGCCGGTGAAAAGGCCGAAAGCCATGGAAGCAATACCTTGCACGCCACCCATCTGTAGGATGGTATCCGCCCCGGCCAGGTCCATGGCATAAAGAATGGCTGGGTGAATCCCCTGCTCATCACGCGGCACTGAACACGCCACCACATTTTTGACACCGGCAACTTTCGCCGTTGCCACGCTCATGATGGCTGACGCAATGTGCGCATAACGACCACCCGGTACGTAACAGCCAGCCGTTTCCATCGGGATCAGCTTCTGGCCAGCAAAAAGTCCCGGCGACAGCTCGGTCTCAAACTCCTGAATGCTGTCACGCTGAGCCACAGCAAAGCGGCTGACGCGCTCGTAAGCAAACTGAATGTCTTTTTTAAGTTGCTCGGGTACTTTCGCTTTCGCCGCCTCAATTTGTTCTCGGCCTACCACAACATCCCCTTGCCAACCATCAAGGCTCAGACAATATTCTTTTGCCTTACTTTCTCCTTCCGCTTCAATTTCGGCCAGCATTCTGGACACGACTTCCTGTGTCTGGTCATGCCCGGTTGATGCGTTTTTATCGGCTTTTTTATAGTAAGTAATCGCCATTTCTACATTCCTCTGTTTTGTTTTACTGACGTTTTTTTGTTGACGTTTCAGTCCCAGTGCACAAGAAGTTCGAGACATCCATGGGCACATCAGGCATTACCCCTACAAAATGTAAGCGCTTACATTTTTTTATCGCCACCAATCTGTAGGTATGTTGCAAATCAATTCATCCCGGTATGGTTATGCTCTTACTGCCACCAGAGCGACAGCCAAGGCACAAACGCGACCAGTAAAGCCACCGACAGCATGGCGAGTACAAAGGGGATGGCATAGCGTGCGATAGCGAGCACGGAGCAGCGTGTCAACCCGGCAACCACGAAGAGATTCAGCCCTAATGGCGGGGTTATGAACCCGAGTCCCAGTGTCGTCACCATCAGGATGGCAAAATGGAACTGGTCCATGCCGACCATCTGTGCCAGTGGCAGTAAAAGCGGTGCCAGAATCACGATATTAGGCGTCGCCTCCATCACACAGCCTGCCAGAACCAGAACACCGATCATCAACAAAATAATCACTACCGGAGAGTCGGTAAAACCGGTGATACTGCCGACCATGGTCTGCGGAATAGACAGGCTGGCAAGCATCTGAGCCAATGGATGCGCAATCGCAATAATCGGCACAATCACCCCACACACGCGTGCCGATGATTCCAGCATTCGGGGAATATCACTCAACCTGAGGGTGCCTTGCTGAAAACCCACCAGCACAACAACGATGACGGCGATCGACGCTGCCTCTGTCGGTGTAAAGATACCCGAATAAATCCCACCCAGAATCACGACAGGGACAGACAGTGCCCATTTCGCATCCCATACAGCGTGTAGCCAGTTTTGAAACGAGAAACGCTCGTGCCCCTTTTCAAAGCCGTACATCCGGTTCAACACCACATTGGTTATCATGATCGCCAGCATCACCAGAATGCCGGGGATAATAGCGGCCAGAAATAACGTGGAAACCGGCATGCCCAACACGAGTCCCAGGACAATATAGGCAATCGAAGGCGGTATCAGAATCCCGGTACAGGCGCCCGCTGCGACCAGCGCACAGGCGGCGGGAAGCGGATACCCTCTTTCCACCAGCCGTGGGATGGTCATGCGTCCAACGGCAGCAGCACCTGCCGCATCAGAGCCGGAGATACAGGCAAAGAAGCCACAGCCCAGCGTCGTAGAACTCCCCATGCCGCTTCGAAACCCACCCACCGTGGCCTGTGCCAGGTTAAGCAATTTCTCCGATAGGCCTGAGCGCACCAGCGCATCGCCGGTCAGGATAAACAGCGGAACGGCAATCAGGGCAAACGCATTGATGCCTTGAAACAACGACGCCCCGAACACCGATAAGGGCAATGCTTCGGTGAAGGTCATCGCCAACAGCGTACCTAGCCCAATGGAGACCCAGATCGGCACACCTAATGCAATCATGGTGACCAGTACCAGAATGGGGAGAAAAAAGCTCCACCCCAAATCTGCCGCGGCGGGTTGATATGTCATAAATTCCATAGCGATTTACCTCAGTCAAACAGCTTCTGACCATCAAACACGGGTTCACCACGCTTCATACGGCGAACATCTGCCAGCATTGACTGCACCACTCGCAATACCACAAGGGCAAAGCCAAGGGGCACGGCCGCCAGGAAAAAGGCCTGTGATACACGCAAACCGGGAGTAATCGACCCAAAGTTCAGCGAGGTGACAATTGGGGCAATCGATAGCCAAAGAGCCCATACCGCCAGCACCAGAGTGGCAATATCCGCCAGCCACCAACCGAGGCGCTTCATTTTCGGGCCACCCAGATTCACCAGCACATCGATACGGATATGCGCCCGATCTCTGACCGCTGCCGCTGCCGCCAGCCATGCCAGGTAGATAAACGCGTAGCGGGCAACCTCCTCGCCCCAGGGCGAGGAGTAGTTAATGACAAAGCGACGAAACACTTCGATGGCAATAGTCAGAATGATCAAGGCGTAGAAAGTCAGCAGTAGCCAACGCTCAGCCTTGCGATCAATACTGTCACAGCGCAGTCGGAACGCCCGCCACTTCGACACCTTAGCTGTTGCTGTCGACGAAGTAGCCATTGTTTTCCTCCGTTGCCGCGAGTAATTGCTCGAAGACATCCATAGACCCGGCCAGCTCCAGCTTGGTCTCGTCCCAATCCGCCAGCTGATGACCACAGCGATCACGCCACTGTCCAATTTCATCGTCTGTCGGGTTATAAACTTCGACGCCTGCCTGACGCATCTGGTTATAAGCATAGGCCCGCGCGGCAGGCACCTTGGCCAGGTTCTCCCGGAACGTTGTGGCAGACGCCTGCATCACACCTTCCTGAATCGGAGCAGGCAGCGAATCAAACCATTCCTTATTGCAGGTATATACCTGGGCATCCGCGACGGATCGAATGGTGGAAATGCTATTCAGCACGTCGGTGAAACCAAACACCAGCAAGGCCTGAACACTGGGATCAAGCGCATCGGCAACGCCTTGTTGCATGGCAGAAGATGTTTCCCCCCACGCAACCGGCGTTGGGTTAGCGCCCAGCAAGCGATACACTTTTTGCAGGATCTGTGAGCCCGGAACCCGGAACTTGATGCCCTGGATGTCTTCCGGCGTTTTGACGGGACCATCAAGCAACCCCTTACGAACCGCCACTGTACGTGGATCAATACAGATATAGGAAAGCACCTTGAAACCGCGCTCCTCAATCTTGTTGTGAACCACATTTTCCCAGGTCTGTGAGGTCACCAGGTTGATAAGATTCTGATTATTGCCACACCAGTAAGGAATGTTGATCAGATCCACTTCCGGTGCAAAGGCCGCCAGGTTCGCCATGGAATGCTGCGCAATCGCGATAGACCCGCCTTGCACTTTGCTGATCAGCGTGTCGCCAACACCCAGCTCACCGGCAGGCGCCAGCCTGACGTAGATTCGACCACCCGTGAAATTCTGCAGGTTCTCTTTGTAGTTCAGCTGCATGATGGGATAAGCCCGCGTTGCGCCTACCCGATACCCGGTTGCCAGAACGATGGTCATTTCGGCAGCCGCCTGAAGTTCGCTCTCCTCCTGTGCGGTTTGCGCCATGGCCTGCTCTGAAAACAGAGTTCCGCCAACAGCGCCAATCACGGCAGCGCTAAAGCCATAGCGGCCCGCGTTAAGCATGAATTGACGACGCTCTGGCAGACTAGGCTCACCAGCGACACCGGACTTGAAGAGTTCAAAACGGTTTAACAGAGACATCAGCGTGCTCCTTGTAGTTGTTATCAATCGTTGTTATCAGCGTTGTTACAAACGTTGTTGTCAGGCCTCGATAGACCTCATGCAGTATCGGAGTTGCGGGATTCAAGTTTCAGACAGGCCGAAATAAAAATCCCTGTAGTCGCCAGCAGAAACAAAGCTTCCTGAGCGGCGGAAAGATTTAACGTCCCCGGACTGAAGCGTTGAAGCAAAACATTGAGGAAAAAAACCACAAAAAGGCCGAAGGCTATCCACATGAGAGCCCCAATCCCTTTGTGACTCGAAGGTTGATGAGATGAATCCGACATAGGGTCACTCCTCTAACATTATTCTTGTAATTATCTTTGTCTGTCTGTGTTTACGTGCTGTGTTTACGTACTGCGCTTACGCACTTCACTTACGTACTTCTTTTACGTACTTTGTTTACGTGCCTTGTTTACGTAACGTACTTAGCCTTGGCAGCGGCCCATTCAATGTTGTATATAGAAGTAGGCTTGAATGTAAGCGCTTACAAAGCTGTGTATTCAAACTAGACTCATATAGATGAATTGTCCAGAAAAACTTTCCTTTGCCATGCACATGTCGATGTGCCAAGGGGTTCATCCTGTAAAGAATAGGGAAAAAGCTTTTATGAACAAAGGACTACAACACGCTCTACTGGCCGATGTTGCCATGGAAGCTGGCGTTTCAACCGCGTCTGTCTCAAGAGTTCTCAACCGGGCACCGCATGTCAGCAGCCAGTTGCGTGTTCGTGTAGAAGCTGCCGTAGACAAACTTGGCTATGTGCCACATGGCTCTGCACGGGCCCTTGCCTCGCGGCGTATCGGTGCCATTGGGGCGCTGGTCCCTACGTTGGACAATTCTATTTTCAGTACAGGTATCAACCGCCTGGAACAGCGTCTTAAACATCACGATTACCGTTTGCTGATTGCCACCTACCGCTATGATCTTGATGATGAACTCGAAGCGTTACACACGCTGATACAACAAGGGGTTGATGGTCTGGTGCTGATCGGCCATGACCATCGACCCAGTGCACTGACAACGCTAAAGCGCCGCCGGCTGCCTTTTTTAACCTGCTGGCACAGCATTGATGATCCCAACTGGCCATCCATTGGCTTTGATAATACGGCACCTGCCCAGACACTGGCCGAACATCTGCTATCGCTTGGGCATCGTCGACTCGCCGTGGTCGGCGCACCGGTAGAAGGCAATGACCGCGCCCGCTCCCGCCTGAAGGGTTTTCTCCAGGCAGCCGAGCAGGCCGGATGTGCCATACCGCCGGAACGTGTCGTCACTGTCGCTTACGGCATTGCTGAAGGGTTTCAGGCGTTTGAAACACTGATGCGCCTTGAAACACCTCCCACCGCCATACTTTGCGGTAACGACACCCTGGCGTTCGGTGTCATGCTGGCGGCCCAGCGAGCTGGCGTTCGCATACCTGATGACCTTTCGGTCACGGGCTTCGATGACCTTCCCCAAGCCCGCTTCATGACACCAGCTCTCACTACCGTGGCGGTTCCTGCCGCTGATATCGGGTATCAAGTCGCCGATGCATTAGTGGCCCGCATCGCGGGCGAAACACCCCCACACCGGCAGTTACTCGACGCTCCCCTGGTCATCCGGGAATCGACTGGCCCATTAAACCCAACGGCTTGAACGTCAGCTCGCGGCTGCATGGCTCTCAAGCGCGGCGACAAGAGAGGTCGATAATGTGACCTGGCCATCGCCCTCACGGCGCAGTTGAAAGCGACGCTCACCCGGTATGCGAACGTCAGGCTGTTCCAACATGGCCGCAAACAGACTTTCCGCATGCTCAACAAAGCCCGAGGAAAACCGCTGCGGATCAATCAGCAGAATCAGTTGCGCAATACCGGGAGGTTTGCCCTCTGCATCAAAAAAGGAACTGGCCTGAAACCCGAAATTGCTACCGCTCAGTCCTGCTGTCAATAGCTCAACCATCAGCGCTAACGCGGCCCCTTTAGCATCACCGGCGGGCACCATACTGCCTGCCAGCGCGTCATCCGGGTCCGTGGTGGCCTGCCCCTCTATATCCAGTGCCCAGCCTTCCGGGATCGGCTTACCTTGCAGCTTCGCCATCATCACCTTGCCACGCGCCACTTTGGACAGCGACAGATCAATCAGCAGCGGGTCGTCTTCGCGACGTGGGCAAGCAAAAGCAATCGGGTTGGTGCCAAACAGCGGGCGCTTTCCGCCCCAGGGGGCCATGGCAGACGGAGCGTTACTGAACGCCAGCGCCAGATAGCCCTGCCGGGCGGCCGCTTCCACCGAGGCACCGGCCACCCCAAAATGGTGAGAATGTGCGATCGACACCGCCGCCATTCCCAGTTGCGCGGCGCATTGATAGCCCGCTTTCAGCCCCTGCTCTACGGCGGGAAAGGCTAGGCCATAGGCGGCATCAACGCGCACCACGGCGCCTTGTGTCTCCACCCGAGGGACGGCTGAGGCATCTACCTTGCCACTGGCTGCCTGGTCCAGATAGAAAGGCAACCGTGACAAACCGTGTGACGGTAAACCATCATGTTCTGCGGCCAGCAAGGCCTCGACGGTCGCTGCGGCCTCGTTCTCACTAAAGCCACGCCCCCGCATGGCGGCCATGGCCAGCTCACGCACGTCGGCGACGCTTAATTTGACGTTGTCAGTCATGCGCTTACCCCCGCTTGTGCCAGCACATCACGCACATTATCGGCGGTCATCTGACTGATACGGGCATTGGATTCTTCGGTAACACCGGCGATATGGGGCGTCAGAATCAGGTTGGGCACACCGTCAAGGGCTGAACCACCTGGCAAGGGCTCCTGTTCAAAGACATCCAGCAGGGCAGCGGCCAGCCGACCTTCGCGCAACGCCGCAGCCAAGGCCACTTCATCCACGATACCGCCGCGTGCGGCATTAATCAGAACGGCGCCGGGCTTCATGCGATTCAAGGCGGCATCGTCAATCAAGTGACGCGTCTCATCCGTAAATGGCACATGCAAACTGACGGAATCTGCGACTGCCAGCAGGCTATCGAGGCTCTCATGACGTTCAACCCCCGCCCATTCCGGCGCATCCGCCGCCAGATGAGGATCAAACGCCACCACTTTCATGTCCAGAGCAAGTGCTCGTCGCGCCGTCTCACGCGCAATGGCACCAAAACCGACCAGGCCCAGTGTTGAGCCACTGGCTTCGCGTCCAATCAACGCCTGACGGGGCCATTCACCTGCCAGCATTGACGGGCTGGAGAAATAGGCATTGCGGCGCAACATCAAGATGCCAGTCAGTACGTACTCGGCAACCGAACTGCCATTTCCGCCATGCGCCGGTTTCACGGCCACCCCATGGGCGTCACAGGCCTTGAGGTCGATATTATCGAGGCCCACGCCCAGGCGTCCTACCGCCTTCAAGCGAGGAGCCGCCGCCAATAACTCGGCATCAACCTGGGTGCGATTGCGCACGATAATGGCGTCAGCGTCAGCGACGGCGGCAAGCAGGGACGAGCGGTTATCAACCAGGGTGATGTCGAAAATGACGTCAAACTGCGTTTGAAGATTCTCGACAGCGGCTTCGTCCATGAACTCAGAAATCACGATTTTGGTCATGAGTACTCCTTTGTTAATACTGGAACAGTTTTATTACTGGGACAGTTGTTATTGATGGAACAGTTGTTATTGATGGAACAGTTATTATTAACGTGACAGCTGTTATTGCCGGGGCAGCCCCGGCAATCAGGGTTGTATGTCTCTGTGCAACAAAACGGCTACATCCACCACCGCCCCAGCGGCAACGGCACATTAAGCAGCAAGGCAAAGAGACCGTAGAAAAAGGCGACCATCACGGCTCCGGTCACCAGATGTCCGATTAAACGTCGCGCTGGCCAGGATCGGTACTGAGCCACTACCATCAAGCAGGCAAAACTTGCCAGTCCTGTCAGCAGAAACCCCACCCATGGCATCAATAGCGCCCAGACGGTCATCACGACCACCAGCAGTATCCGCCTGGGCGTGGAACCCTTGTCACGCTCCGTATTGCTTAACACCCCGCGCACCACCAGCTGGCCAAGCCGCAGTAACCCCGCGACAATCACCACGATAGCGATGGTGGCGGGAAAGATAGCGCCAAGCTGGCTCATATCCTGGCTGTGCCATAGGCAGACAGCGCCGATACCGATGAACAGCAGCGGCATCAGGAACTCTGAACGTGCCGAGCACGACGCCTGGAGCCTGGGAAGCGTTTTGCTCATGATGAAGTCTCCTGATGGGAATCATCCGCACCTTTCTTATGGCGCCTCTGGGCTCGACGCGCTTTGATCACCGGGTAGAAAACACTGAGGATCGATAAGGCGATGATCGTCAGCGAAATCGGCCCACCAAAGAACATCGTTGCGTAGGAGCCGCTTGCACGCCCCATCAGGAAGCCCTGCACGAACCCCTGTTCGGCAATAGGCCCCAGAATCAGGCCCAGCACGATCGGCGAGGGTTTGAACCCGTAGCGATTGAGGAACCAGCCCACCACACCCAGGGTCAGCATGATGATGACATCACTCACGCTATTGCGAATGGCATAGGTCCCAATCACCGTCATAAAGGCGATGGTAGGTACCAGTAACGCTTTGGGAATGGTGATAATGAACTTGAAGGCATAGCGGCCGATCAGTAACCCCAGCGGCAACAGCAGGCAGGTAGCGATAAACAGCCCGCCGACAAAGGTGTAGGTGATACTCGCATTGGTGGTGAACAGCTCCGGTCCGGTACGAAACCCTTGCACCAACAGCGCCCCGAGGATGACAGCATCCGGCGGCGTACCAGGAATCCCCAATACCAGGGTGGGAATGAAGCCACCGCCTACCGTCGCGTTATTAGCGGCTTCGGTGGCCAGCACGCCCTGAGGATTTCCTTTACCGAAGGAACTCGAGTCTTTAGCGGTGCGCCGGGCTTCCGAGTACGACACCAGACTGGCAATCGACCCACCAGCCCCCGGCAAAATCGCCACCCCGGTGCCAATGGTCGCCGAACGCAATAGATTCAGCTTGCCTACCCAGGCATGCTTCAGGGCTTCGCGTAAACGGATCCCGCGTGGTTCTTCACTAACTTTAAGATGGGATTCAGGGGTAGCGACAAGATCAATCAGCACCGGGATACAGTACAGCCCGATTAGCGCCGATACTGTCTCGATGCCGCCCAGCAACACCTGAGAACCAAAGGTATAGCGAATATCGCCCCCCACCACGGCCACGCCGACAGTAGAGAGCAATAACCCAAACCCAGCGCCCATGAAACCTTTCAACGTCGACCCCTCGGACAACGCTGAGATCAGCGTCAACCCGAAAATGGCCAGCCAGAAATATTCCACAGGACCAAAGCTCAGCGCCACCTGTGCAAGCAAAGGTGCCAGGGTCAGCAAGGCCAGTACGCCGACCAGCCCACCCACCACCGAAGCTAATGTCGAGAGGGTGACCGCCAGGTCACCATCTCCACGCTTGGCCATCGGGAAGCCATCGAACGTTGTCGCTATTGCCGACGGCGTTCCCGGCGTATTGACCAGGATGGCCGAATACGACCCGCCATAAATGGCACCGGTATAAATCGCACCCAGCATGATCAACGCTGACTCCGGCGTCATACCGAAGGTCACCGGCACCAACACGGCAACTGCCATAGTGGCTGAAAGCCCTGGCAGCGCCCCGATGATGATTCCCGCCGCAACCCCCAGCAGCGCCAACCCCAGATTCATCGGCGACAAAGCGCCTAATGCATGACTGAGAATATCCATACGACTCCTTACCGGGGTCAGATCAGTCGATCAGGCCGAGTTCACGCGCGGTAGCTTCGTAAACATCCATACGCTCCGCCATGAAGGCGTCCATTTCATCTACCGGGATATCCATCAGTACAAAGCCTAGATCCTGCATTTCCTGCTGGAACTGAGGATTCTGGTTAATCTGCTGGAAAATATCAGAAAGCTTCTGCTGAATGTCGTCAGGCGTTCCCTCAGGTACCGCCATACCACGATAGGCACCCCCTATCATGTCATAGCCAAGTTCCTGGAAGGTCGGCACATCAGGGAACATCGGGTGACGCTCCTCAGAAGCCACTGCCAGCATGCGGACTTTGTCCTGATGATTGGCGGCGACCGTCGTGTAGCCCCACTCTGCCTGCACCTGACCACCGAGTAGCGCCGTTACCGCTGCACCGGTTCCCTTGAAGGGAATATAGGTCGTGGTGACATCCGCTAACTGCTGGAAGCGCGTATTCGCCACATCGTTGGCACTGTAAGTACCGCTACCAGAGAGAGTTACCGCTCCCGGCGCTGCCTTGGCGGCTTCAATCAAGTCATCAAGGGTTTCATAAGGACTATCATTGCGCACCAGAATGGCATCCGGCGAATAATGGAAATAGTGGAAATTACTGAGGTCTTCCAGCTGGAAACCGACATCTTTCCCCATCGGCTTGAGGATGATATGCGGCAGGTTGGACCCCATGATCGTGTAGCCATCCGCCGACATATCCGAGAGCTGAGACCAACCCACAGCACCACCGCCGCCCGGCATATACTGGACGATCAGCTGTTCACCGGTGATTTCCTCGAAATATTTCTGCTGCAGACGGGCGCTGATATCAGACTCACCGCCTGGGCCAAAGGGAATCACGTACTGAATGTTTTTGGATGGGAAGTCGTCAGTCTGAGCCATGGTCAAAGCGCTGACGAGGGATAGTCCCAGACCGGCTGCCAGGCCGATGGATAGAGAGATTCGCATGATTTATTCTCCAAGTATTGTCGTTGTCATTGTCGTTTTTAACTTGCGAGCAAACAGTACCGACGCTTGCGATAGTCTACGGTACTGGGTGAGAGGCGCTATCGGTTAAACATTCCTCCTAAAACAAAGCGACGCCCAGCCACATAGAGCAAGGGCGTCAAAAGATGATCAGGCACTTTCGTAAAGGCGTGTCATAACGAACTCACGATGCCCAAGCGCTTCAGCGGCAGTGTGACGGCCATTGGCAGTACGCATCATCATTTCCAGTAATGCATCACCAGCCTCGTCCATATCCATCTCGCGTCTGACAAGAGGCGTGACATCAACGTCAATATGCTCGCTCATGGTCCGCAGGGTACGCGGGTTAGCACACAGCTTGATCACCGGCAGAATCGGGTTACCGATAACGTTACCCTGGCCCGTCGGGAAAAAATGCACGACATAGCCCGCCGCTGCGCACAGTGTCACCATCTCAGCCGCTGCCGAAGAAGAATCCATGAACCATAACCCTGACCCGGTCGGCGCTTCGGCTTTATCGAGCACACCATCGACCATGCAGCGCTTACCGATTTTCTGGATATTACCCAGCGCCTTCTCTTCGATAGTCGTCAGACCACCTTCAATGTTGCCCTTGGTCGGCTGGGATTCCGATAGATCGCTGGTTTTGTAGCGGTCAATCATGTTGCTGTAACCGTCAAACATCGCCTGGAACTGCTTACGTACTTCAGGCGTCGCGCAACGCTCAGCAACCAGATGCTCGCCACCCGTCAACTCGGATGTTTCACCGAATACCAGCGTACAGCCTGCATCATAGAGCTTATCGAACGCGTTACCTGTCGTCGGGCAGGAAGCCAGACCTGAGGTAGTGTCGGACTCACCGCACTTGGTAGAGACCCACAGCTCATTGATATCGCACTCTTCGCGCTGCAATTCACTGGCGTGCTGCACGAACTCACGGGCTGTCTTGGACGCCGCGCAAATCGTGTTGTGGTCACCGTTCTGCTCGATCCAGAAGCCTTCAACGGGCTTGCCGGTAGCCTTGATGCCATCCACAACTTTGTTCGTCCAGCCCGGCTCAATACCAATCACGATGACCGCAGCAACGTTCGGGTTGCAACCAATACCGATCAGCGTACGGAAGTGCAGATCGAGATCAGGACCAAACTGCAAACGGCCATAAGCATGCGGCAGTGCCAGCGTTCCCTTGATGTTATTGGCGACGGCCTCGGCGGCAGCGTTGGAAATGTCGTCGACCGGCATAACGATAACGTGATTACGGACACCAACGCGCCCATTCTCGCGACGATAGCCTTGAAACTTGCGACCTGTAATTTCCATTTTTACCACCTCTTGGTTTTAACATTGTGGACGTGCAGGTGTTCACCCTTGTTGATCGGCTTGATGGCGCGACCAATATCGACGCTGTACTTCATGACAGCATCATTTTCTGCCAGATCACGAACCGCCAGTTTATGACCGATCGGAATGGCATCATGAACGGTGCAAGTCATCGTCTCGTTACCTTCCATGATCCAGCCTGTTACCTCTTGGCCAGCCTGAATCCCCTCGACCACAATGACCCCGACGCTATCGTCGGCATCATGCACTATAAAGTCGATGCTCATAATATCTCCTCTCAACCTGTGAGGTTATTGACGTTATCCCGGTGTCGAATGACAAAGCATCCAATGACGGAAACCGCTTACAAAACCTGTCTAAAACCCGTCTGAAAAAACGGCCTACACAAAGCGGCTCAAAATATTCAAAAACGTATTTAAAAACCAATATTCAAAAGCCGTGACGCGCTACATCCGCTGAAACCACTACTCATATATATGACATATGATAAAGGATAGCAAGTTCACAGCATATTTTTTTGATATTATTAGGGCCAGCGAAAATAAATTGACGGACATCAATGCCGTGTTAGCAGCACTTCAAGGAACCGAACATGAACGCCGAGCCAACCCCCAGTTACCGCCCGCTCTACCAACAGATCAAGGAAGCTCTGCTTTCACGCATCGTGTCAGGCATTTGGCCACCGGGCACGTTCATTCCCAGTGAGTCCGCCCTGTCACAGGAATACGGCGTCAGCGTGGGAACCTTACGCAAGGCAGTCGATGCACTCGCCAACGAGAATGTCGTGATTCGTCATCAAGGCAAAGGCACTGTCGTGGCAACACATGACAGTGATCGGTCGCTCTTCCAGTTTTTTCATTTTGCACGTCACGATGGCACCCGTTCGCTGCCGATTTCTCGTGTACTGAAGCGGGAACGCCGACCCGCCACGAAGGAAGAAGCGCAGGCGTTGGACATAGAGGAAAACGCGGTGGTCGTGCATATCCAGCGGATCAGGGTGCTGGATGATATTCCCTCTTTGCTGGAAGACCTGGTCGTTGATGCGGAAAGGTTTCCGGCCCTGGAAAGCGAGCCACAAACGCTGCCCAACACGCTTTACCAGCTTTATCAGCAGAAATTCAGCCAAAGCGTGGCAAAGGCAGAGGAACGCCTGGTTGCCGTGGCGGCAGGCCCCAAGGAACAGAAACATCTCGGGGTCGATATCGGCTCACCGCTACTGGAAGTCCACCGGGTTGCCCGAGGCCTTCAAGGCGAAGCCCTTGAATACCGTGTCTCACGCTGCGAAACCCAACAGCACTGCTACTGGAACGAGCTCTAACGAAAGCGCCCATGCAAATCAGCTAGCCCTCTGACCAATCGACGGGGGTTGAGAAATTCGGCTGATTCGCGTTCTTGGTTAACTGCCTTCAAGCATGTAAGCGCGAAGCTGCCGCTCGTCTCGCATAACGTACAGGATAAGAACACGGCGCCTATCATTACGATAAAAAATGCGGCACGGTGGCACCACTACCTCCCGATAGACGGAATTGGGTAACTCAGGAGGAACCCGCCCGGATTGCGGAAAATCTTCCAAGCGGCCGATGTTATTGAAAACCTCTTCCACCAAGCGGCTGGCCGCATCAGGATTATCCAGCGCAATGTACTCTGCGATAGCGTCTAATTCCTGCAGAGCTGGCTCTGTCCAGGTTACTTCAGCCATTTATTCATTTTTTCCCTGGCCTCACGTTGGCTGTACGTTCTCCCTTCCAGCACAGCACGCTCTCCCCTTGAGAGCCCTTCAAGCAGTTCAAGCCTGCGCTGCATGAACTCATAATCCTGAACATCAACAAGGTATGCGGAAGGCTGACCGTGCTCCGTGATCAGAATCGGCTCTTTTGTAAGATGCAAGTCCGCCAAAATTTTCGTGGCTTGGCGTTTAAGGTTTGTCACAAGCTCAACTTTCATGGGTTTTACCCTGAATCCAACACAAAGTATCACTATAGTATCACTTTCCAGGCGAGGCAAAAGGACGCCTGGTTGCCCGAAGCCTTCAAGGCGAAGCCATTGAATACTGAATCTCGCGCTGCCAAGCCCACCAGCACTGCTGCTGAAACGAGCTCTAACGAAAAAATTAGCAAACCCCCTTAGCCACCGATGGGGGTTGAGCAGTTCGGCTTATTAGTTTTATTGGAACAGCGTGCGATTATGTGAGTAGCGAAAGGACAGGCATTGAACAGGATCGTATATTTAGGAAATTCTGATTAAGAACACTGCTTAATACGCGTAGTTTTATAAGCCTCGGAATGACTTACAAATCATGTAGGCAATCGCTTACATACAGGCCAGTTTAATCTCTGCTTATAATATATAATTATTTTTTATATTTTATTAATTATTATCGGCGATGATGCCATAGATGGGCTGACTCACACCTGAAATTGCATATGCACTAACCATTTCATATCAGCGTCAGAAACATTAGATCCTGCTGCATAAAAATAATTACCGTGGATCATTTTTATGCTGCAAAGCACTGATTTAATGCAATATTAATCACCATCTTTTCCAGTCTTGTGCCATGAACAAGACAGAATTATGAAAAATATAAATCTATTACATACATCCTTCAGCAGTGGTTCAATTATTATGGGCATCAATACTGACAATCGTAGTCAAAATAATACACAACTCACCTCAGCGGAACTCAATAGTTCAAACAGCATTGTGTTTGAAGAAATCACAGCAGGTACCGAAACGTCTATCACTGAGGAGGCATCTGAACAGACGCTTCAGGAATCGGCAGATTTCAATAACGATGGTGTCATTGACGTAGACGACCTGCTGGCATTCCGCGAAATATTCGGTGCTAACGATATTTCTGAGGGCAGCACAGAAGATGATGCCGACTTTGATGGCAACGGTACGGTTGACGTCGATGACCTACTGATGTTCAGAGATCTCTTCGGTCAGACTGTGGATACGCCTGAAACAGAACCCGAGACACCTGAGCTGTTAGATGATCATGGTGATACTATTGGCAGCGCTACGGCCATTGAATTAGGTACTTCAATGGAAGGCACTATCGAAATTGTTTCCGACAGGGATTTCTTTGCAGTAGACCTGGAAGAAGGTCAGCGTTACCTGTTCCAGATGACACCAGAAGACGTAGAGACAGCTAGCCTCGACCTGTATAGCCCAAGTGGTTCCTTCCTTGAATATGATTCTGACCGAGACTTGGCACAATTCAGCTATATCGCCGAAAGCAGTGGTACTTATTATCTAGAGGCTGCTGACTTGGGTGACGATGGTACCGGAAGCTACTCAATCATGGTGGATACGGTAACGCTGGATGATGATCATGGCGATACCATTGCCAATGCTACGGCCATTGAAGTAGGTACTTCACTGGAAGGCACTATCGAAATTGTTTCCGACAGGGATTTCTTCGCGGTAGACCTGGAAGAAGGTCAGCGTTACCTGTTCCAGATGACACCAGAAGATGTAGAGACAGCTAGCCTCGACCTGTATAGCCCAAGTGGTTCCTTCCTTGAATATGATTCTGACCGAGATTTGGCACAATTCAGCTATATCGCCGAAAGCAGTGGTACTTATTATCTGGAGGCTGCTGACTTGGGTGACGATGGTACTGGAAGCTACTCAATCATGGTGGATACGGTAACGCTGGATGATGATCATGGCGATACCATTGCCAGTGCTACGGCCATTGAGGTAGGTACTTCACTGGAAGGCACTATCGAAATTGTTTCTGACAGGGATTTCTTCGCGGTAGACCTGGAAGAAGGTCAGCGTTACCTGTTCCAGATGACACCAGAAGATGTAGAGACAGCTAGCCTCGACCTGTATAGCCCAAGTGGTTCCTTCCTTGAATATGATTCTGACCGAGATTTGGCACAATTCAGCTATATCGCTGAAAGCAGTGGTACTTATTATCTGGAGGCTGCTGACTTGGGTGACGATGGTACCGGAAGCTACTCAATCATGGTGGATACGGTAACGCTGGATGATGATCATGGCGATACCATCGCCAGTGCTACGGCCATTGAAGTAGGTACTTCACTGGAAGGCACTATCGAAATTGTTTCTGACAGGGATTTCTTCGCGGTAGACCTGGAAGAAGGTCAGCGTTACCTGTTCCAGATGACACCAGAAGATGTAGAGACAGCTAGCCTCGACCTGTATAGCCCAAGTGGTTCCTTCCTTGAATATGATTCTGACCGAGATTTGGCACAATTCAGCTATATCGCTGAAAGCAGTGGTACTTATTATCTGGAGGCTGCTGACTTGGGTGACGATGGTACCGGAAGCTACTCAATCATGGTGGATACGGTAACGCTGGATGATGATCATGGCGATACCATCGCCAGTGCTACGGCCATTGAAGTAGGTACTTCACTGGAAGGCACTATCGAAATTGTTTCTGACAGGGATTTCTTCGCGGTAGACCTGGAAGAAGGTCAGCGTTACCTGTTCCAGATGACACCAGAAGATGTAGAGACAGCTAGCCTCGACCTGTATAGCCCAAGTGGTTCCTTCCTTGAATATGATTCTGACCGAGATTTGGCACAATTCAGCTATATCGCTGAAAGCAGTGGTACTTATTATCTGGAGGCTGCTGACTTGGGTGACGATGGTACCGGAAGCTACTCAATCATGGTGGATACAGTAACGCTGGATGATGATCATGGCGATACCATCGCCAGTGCTACGGCCATTGAAGTAGGTACTTCACTGGAAGGCACTATCGAAATTGTTTCTGACAGGGATTTCTTCGCGGTAGACCTGGAAGAAGGTCAGCGTTACCTGTTCCAGATGACACCAGAAGATGTAGAGACAGCTAGCCTCGACCTGTATAGCCCAAGTGGTTCCTTCCTTGAATATGATTCTGACCGAGATTTGGCACAATTCAGCTATATCGCTGAAAGCAGTGGTACCTATTATCTGGAAGCTGCTGACCTGGGTGACGATGGTACGGGGAGTTACACTGTTTCAGTCAGCGGAGTTACAGCAGGTGATGATGGATTAATTGCTTAAACTAGGCATAGGAGCCGGAACGCCTGTTGACCCAGCCACCCACTTTAGCTTGACGGTTTCTGCGCACCATCAATGTAAATCTTTGTCCTGAAGAAGGTGTTCATCTGCTGGGGATTCTGGTGCATCGTCACCGACCAAAACAGGTTTGCCATCCTGCCAAAGCACAGCATACTGCCCAAGGCGTCGTTTACGTTCTAACGTCTCGGCAACGGCGGTACGCAGGCTATCCAGCATCTGCTGAGTGTCCGGTTTCAATTGATTCATGACTGCGCCTCCTTGATCAGCACTTTTAAACCCAAAAGCCCCAAAAATGGGGCTTTTGACGTTTCATCACGGCAATTTGATTTTGTCGCGGTTAAAACGGAATTTCGTCATCAAAATCATCAAAGCTGCCGGGGTCGGGGGCGCCGAACTGGTTGTTTTGCTGATGATTCTGTTGGCCGCCCTGTTGCGGTGGCTGGGGGGCGGGCTGCTGTTGTGGCGCGCCGCCTTGCTGGGGTGGGCGCTGTGGCTGCTGCGGGGGCGGGCTATTGCCCTGGAACTGATTGTTACCCTGGAACTGGTTATTGCCCTGCGGTGGGTAGCCGCCACCCTGCTGGGGCTGGTTACCTTGGTAGGCACCGCCGCCCTGGGAATCGCCGCCGCGCGAGTCCAGCATCTGCATGTCGTTGGCGACAATTTCCGTGCTGTACTTGTCCTGACCGTTCTGGTCCTGCCATTTGCGCGTTTGCAGACGCCCTTCAATATAGACCTTGGAGCCTTTTTTCAGGTACTGCTGGGCAATTTCTGCGGTTTTGTTGAACAGCACAATGCGGTGCCATTCGGTGCGTTCCTGACGCTGGCCGGTCTGCTTGTCCATCCAGGTATCGCTGGTGGCCAGGTTGAGGTTGGCCACCGCTGTGCCGGAGGGAGTAAAACGTACTTCCGGGTCCTGACCGAGGTTGCCGATCAGGATGACTTTATTGATTCCGCGCGCCATAAGAGATGCTCCTTGATACCATTCATAATAATGTGTGGGCCGCTTGCTGTGCCGCTTTTATTGCCGTGGTGGTGACAGAAGCCGCGTGAGTGCGTCCTGATCCAGCTGCTGGCGATTGACCTTAAGGTAAACCAGGCGCTCTTCCGGCACTACCATCACATCTTCCACACCGGCCACGTCTGCCAGGCGTTCCATCAGAGTGTCGATTGCATCGCCGTGAGTCTCGCCCAGCGCCACGACTTCGCTGGAATGCGGCGGCGGCGCAGGCATGGACCACATTGCCACCCACCATAACAGTGCCAGTGCGGCGCTACCGAAAAATACCGCATTCAGCCCCCAGTGATGTGCCAGCCACCCGCCTAAGGTGCCGCCCAGAAAAGCGCCCAGAAACTGCCCTGTTGAGTACACTCCCATGGCCGTGCCTTTGGCACCCGCTGGCGCCAGTTTACTGAGCATGGAAGGCAAGGTAGCTTCAAGCAAGTTAAACCCGGTAAAAAACACCAGTAGCCAGACAAACAGCCCCTTGCCTTCGGCAATCGGTAAACCCAGCGCGGCCAGACTAAGGGCGATCGCCCCGACGGCCAGCAGGCAGATGAGCTTCATGCGCTGATATTTCTCGGCAATGATCACCAGTGGCACCATCAGCACAAAGGCTGCCCCCATGATCGCCAGATACGCCATGCCGTGGCGCTCTACCGCAATGCCGGCGTCGAGTAGACGAAAGGGCACCGCCACGAAAATCGCCATCAATACCAGATGCAGGGCAAAAATCGAGACATCCAGGCGCCATAGATCAGGCCGGGTGATGACATGGCGAAGTTGACGCCGGTCCATCCCTACATCGCGGTGCTTTAGCCGTCGCGGAGCAGTAGGCACCCAGCCCCATAGCACCAGCAGGCCAACCAGCGTCAGAAGGGCTGTGAACCAGAAAATACTGCCCAGGCCAGCCCGCGCGGCCAGCCAGGGGCCAAGCACCATCGCCAATGCAAACGAGAGACCGATGGATAAGCCGATGGTGGCCATGGCCGTGGTGCGCATCTGTTCGCGGGTCTGGTCCGCCAGAAGCGCCATAATAACCGCTGCCACCGCCCCGCTTCCCTGCAATGCCCGACCAGCAATGATGCCGCTGATCGAATCCGCCGTTGCCGCGACCATACTGCCAAGCCCGAACAGTATCAGGCCAATGGCAATCATGCGTTTGCGGCCGAACCGGTCTGACAGCCAACCAAACGGAATCTGCAGGCAGGCCTGTGTCAGCCCGTAAATGCCCAGGGCGACCCCGATCAGCAGAGGCGTGGCCCCGGCCAGTTCATCGGCGTATAGCGCCAGCACGGGCAATACCATGAAAAGCCCCAGCATACGCGATGCATATAGCCCGGCCAGGCCGCTGATCGCGCGGCGCTCAGACGCCAGCAAAAGTGCGAAAACGTGTCGCATAAGGTCCTTTGTTGACAGGGCCTGCTGTGGTCAGCGGCCCTGATTAATCGTCTTATCCAAAAAAGCAGCAGCGACAATGCGCAAGATAGCCCGCTATTCTAACCCGTTGCGGGCGGCGTTGGCATTATCCGTAGCACGATGACGGAATTTGTCTGCGCCTCCTTTTTGCTCAACAAGGTATAAGAAACGTATAATTCTCCTTTTGCCGCGCGCTACGAGGTGTTGATGGACAGCATTCTGGTCAGGGGTGCCCGCACCCACAACCTCAAAGAGATCGATGTTGAGCTTCCCCGCAATAAGCTGATCGTGATTACCGGGCTTTCCGGCTCCGGTAAGTCATCGCTGGCGTTTGATACCCTGTATGCCGAAGGTCAGCGGCGTTACGTGGAGTCATTGTCGACTTACGCCCGGCAGTTTCTGTCGATGATGGAGAAACCCGATGTGGATCACATTGAAGGGTTATCACCGGCGATTTCCATCGAGCAGAAGTCTACGTCCCATAATCCGCGTTCTACCGTGGGGACGATTACCGAAATCTACGATTACCTGCGCCTGCTGTTTGCCCGCGCCGGTACACCGCGCTGCCCGGAGCACGGCGAGGACCTGGAAGCGCAGACCATCTCGCAGATGGTCGATCAGGTCATGAACCTGGCCGAAGGCACCAAGCTTATGCTGCTGGCCCCGGTGGTGAAAGGGCGTAAGGGCGAGCACCTTCAGCTACTCGCCGAGCTACGCGCCCAGGGCTTTGTGCGCGTTCTGATTGATGGTCAGGTGCTGGAGCTTGATGATATTGCGCCGCTGGACAAGCGCAAGAAGCATGATATCAGCGTTGTGGTTGACCGTTTCAAGGTGCGCGACGATATCGCCCAGCGCCTGGCGGAGTCATTCGAAACCGCGCTCAACCTGGCCGACGGCACGGCCATGATTCATTTTATGGACGGTGACCACGACGATCTGGCCTTTTCCGCGCGCTTTGCCTGCCCGGTGTGCGGCTACTCGCTGGCTGAGCTGGAACCGCGAATGTTCTCGTTCAACAACCCGGCGGGCGCCTGCCCTACCTGTGATGGCCTGGGTGTGCAGCAGTATTTCGACCCCGAGAAGCTGATCAGCCACCCGGAGCTTTCGCTGGCGGAAGGCGTGATCAAAGGCTGGGATCGGCGCAGCGTGTACTACTTCAGCCAATTGCAGGCGCTGGCCAAACACTACCATTTTGAGCTGGAAACTCCCTGGCAGGAGCTGGCCCGCCACGAGCAGGAACTCATCCTCAACGGTAGCGGCAATGAGCCGGTGCCGTTCAGCTACGTCAGCGACCGAGGCCGCAAGGTCACCCGCGAACATCCGTTTGAAGGGGTGCTGCCCAACCTGCAGCGCCGCTACCGCGAAACCGAATCCAACATGGTCCGCGACGATCTGGTGAAATACATTGCCGTACAACCCTGTGCGACCTGTAACGGCTCGCGGCTGCGCAAGGAATCCCGCCATGTGTTCGTCGATGACCATACCATCGCGGATATCGTGCACTTTCCGATTGGCGATGCCTGGCGTTATTTTGCCGAGCTGGCCCTGCCCGGTCGCAAGGGCGAGATTGCCGATAAAATCGTCAGCGAGATTCATGCCCGGCTGGAATTTCTGGTTAACGTGGGGCTGGATTATCTCAACCTGGAGCGCAGCGCCGACACCCTTTCCGGCGGCGAAGCCCAGCGTATCCGCCTGGCCAGCCAGATCGGCGCGGGTCTGGTCGGGGTCATGTATATTCTCGATGAGCCATCCATCGGGCTTCACCAGCGCGACAATGACCGCCTGCTGAAAACCCTGGAGCGCCTGCGTGATCTGGGTAACACCGTGATTGTGGTGGAGCACGACGAAGAAGCCATTCGCGCCGCCGACCATGTGCTGGATATCGGCCCCGGCGCGGGCGTGCATGGCGGGCAGATTGTCGCCCAGGGCACGCCGCAGGATGTGATGGACAACCCGGACTCACTCACCGGCCAGTACCTTTGCGGCAGCCGTGAAATTGCCGTGCCGCCCTACCGGATTCCCGGCAACCCGGAAAAGCAGCTGGTATTAAGTGGCGCCACGGGCAACAACCTTCAGGATGTCACCCTGAATCTGCCGCTGGGCTGTTTCGTGTGCATCACCGGCGTTTCCGGCTCCGGCAAATCGACGCTGATCAACGGCACCCTGATGCCGATTGCGGCCCGCGAACTCAACCGTGCCACCACGCTGAAAGCGGCGCCGTACCGCAAGATCGACGGGCTCGACCAGCTCGATAAAGTCATTGATATCGACCAGAGTCCGATCGGCCGCACACCGCGCTCCAATCCGGCCACTTATACCGGCATTTTCACGCCCATCCGTGAGCTGTTTGCCGGCACTCAGGAAGCCCGCTCGCGGGGCTACAAGCCAGGGCGTTTTTCGTTCAACGTCAAGGGCGGGCGCTGCGAGGCGTGTCAGGGCGAAGGCATGATCAAGGTCGAAATGCACTTCCTGCCGGATATCTACGTGCCTTGCGATGTGTGCAAGGGCAAGCGCTACAACCGCGAAACTCTGGATATTCATTACAAGGGCAAAACCATCCATCAGGTGCTGGAAATGACCGTCGAGGACGCGCTGGAATTCTTCAGCCCGGTGCCTGCCATCGCCCGACGCCTGCAGACCCTGCTGGATGTGGGGCTTTCCTACATTCGCCTGGGACAGAGCGCCACCACCCTGTCCGGCGGCGAAGCCCAGCGGGTCAAGCTGGCCCGCGAGCTGGCCAAGCGCGATACCGGCAAGACGCTGTATATCCTCGATGAGCCCACTACGGGGCTACATTTCGAGGATATCCGCCAGCTGCTGACCGTGCTGCACCGCCTGCGCGATCACGGCAACAGCATTGTGGTCATCGAGCATAATCTGGATGTGATCAAGACGGCTGACTGGGTGATTGACCTTGGCCCGGAAGGCGGTTCTGGCGGCGGTAAAATCATCGCCGAAGGCACGCCTGAGCAGGTGGCCAGGATGGAAGTGTCCCACACGGGCCGCTTTCTGGCCCCGCTGCTGGCCTCTCAGCCACGCAAGGGGAAGGTCGGATAGGCCGCCAGTAACCCGTCCAGCTCGTTACATACGAAACGCGGCTCGATCCATTGGTCGAGATGATCGTGAACGTAATGCAGAAAGCGCTGTGCCGATTGCGGCAGGCGCTGGTCATTACGCACGATAAACTGCCAATGGCTCTCGATGGGCAGGCCCGGCACCGGTAAAACGGCCAGTTCCGGGTGCTCTCTGGGCAGAACATGTTCTGACAGCACGGCAATGCCCATGTTAGCCGCAACGCCGACGCGAATGGCCTCATTACTGGCCATCTGCAGCGTCTTGCGCATACTCACGCCCTGTTCCTGTAGCCAGCTATCGAGCAGCATCCGCGTGGCCGAACCGGGCTCCCTCAACAGTAAGCGCTCACTCAGCAACTGCTCCATGGTGATGGCTGAATGCTGTGCAAGCGGGTGGTCTGCTGCCGCAATCGCCACCAGGGGGTTGCGCATGAAGCGCCCCGCCACCGCATGGGCCAGCGCCGGTGGATGACTGAACACGTACAGGTCGTCTTCCTGGCGGTCAAAGCGTGCCAGCACCTGGCGGCGGTTGCCGATATGCACCGTCACATCAACTTCGGGGAACGCCTGACTGAAAGGCCCCAGCAGGCGCGGCAATACATACTGAGCGGTATTCACCAGGGCAATGCTGAAACGCCCTTTGCTGCCCTGCTGGAGGTCACTGAGCTGGTCGGAAAAATCCTCAAAACGCCCGAGTACATCGCGGCTGGCCTGATAAAGCGCCTGCCCGGTGGCGGTCATCGTCACGCGCTGGGCGTGCTGTTCCAGCAAGGGGCTACCCACCGCTTCCCTGAGCCGTTTCAACTGCTGTGATACCGTCGGTTGGGTAAGATGAAGCTGGCGGGCGGCTTCGCTGATGGAGCCACTGCGCACCACGGTCACATAAACCTGTAGCAACCGAAAAGTCAGGTGACGAATATTCATGGCAGTCGGGTCCCAGGAGAGATAAGCGGCATACGTGTGTCGATGCACTGACAAACGACTATACTCATGATGCACTTTGCCATGTCATAACAACAAGGAATACTGCCCATGATTGCCCGTTTCATACCCTCGTATCCACTCAAGGCACTCACCGCCAGTGTGTTTATCAGCGGCCTGCTGATTTCCCCCCAGGCATTTACCCAGGAGGCGATTCTGGAAGGTGAACGTTTTCACCCTCAGGAAAGCCAGCACGGCATGGTCGCCACCAGCCATTTTCTTGCCTCTGAGGTGGCCCGCGACGTACTCGCCCAGGGCGGCAACGCCGTGGATGCTGCTGTCGTGGCGGGGTTTGCCCTGGCCGTTACCCAGCCGCGCTCCGGCAATATTGGCGGTGGTGGTTTCATGCTGGTCTCGGATGAAAACAGCGGCAAGGTGATCGCCATCGACTATCGCGAGATGGCACCGGCGGCAGCCTTTGAAACCATGTTCCAGGATGAAAACGGCGATGCGGTCACCGAGCGCTCACGTTTCACCCATCTGGCAGCAGGCGTACCCGGCACCGTGGCGGGTCTGGCCATGGCACTCGAAGAGTACGGCACCATGAGCCTTGCTGACGCGCTGGCCCCTGCCATTCGTCTGGCAGAAGATGGCTTTGCCGTTCCGCTGCGCTTTGTTCAGGGGCTGCAGGATAGCAGAGAACGTTTCGAGCCCTGGGAAGCGAGCATGGCCAAGTTCTTCAAGGAAGACGGCAGTGCCTACGCCGTTGGCGATATTTTCAAGCAACCGGATCTGGCCGCCACCCTCAAGCGTATTGCCGAACAGGGCGCCAGGGAATTCTATGAAGGCGAAACGGCAGAGCTGATTGTGGCTGAGATGGAGAATCACGACGGCTTGATCACCCTGGAAGATATGGCCAACTACATGCCTGTCATCCGTGAACCCAGCCACGGCACGTATCGCGGTTATGATATTTATGCCATGAGCCCACCGTCCTCCGGCGGGGCGCATATCGTGCAGATGCTTAATATTCTGGAAGAGTATCCTATCGGTGAGATGGGCTTCGGCTCTGCAGAAAGCATGCACCTGATGGCTGAGGCCATGAAGCGCGCCTATGCGGATCGCTCGGAGTTCCTCGGCGATACTGACTTTGTGGACGTGCCATTAAGCGGCATCACCTCGAAAGAATACGCGGCTGAACTGCGCAGCCAGATTGGCGACCAGGCCACACCCAGCGCTGACATTGCACCGGGTAATCCAACCGATTACGAGTCCAACGAAACCACCCACTTCTCCATCGTCGATGGCAATGGCCTGGCGGTGTCAAACACTTACACCATTAACTTCAGCTATGGGTCTGGCATTGTGGTCGATGGCGCAGGCTTCCTGCTCAACAATGAAATGGACGATTTCTCTGCCAAGCCTGGGGTTCCTAACGCCTATGGCTTGATTGGCGGTGAAGCCAATAAAGTAGAGCCTGGCAAACGTATGCTCTCATCAATGACGCCGACAATCGTCAAACACAATGGCGAAAACTTCCTGATCACCGGAAGCCCAGGGGGCTCACGCATCATTACCACCACGCTGCAGGTGTTAATGAACGTGATTGACCACGATATGAACATTCAGTCCGCCGTTAGCGCGCCGCGCATGCACCATCAATGGCTGCCCGATGAAATTCGCGTTGAAGCCGGCTTCAGCCCGGACACCCTCAGCCTGCTTGAGCAACGCGGCCACACCATCAGCCAGCAGCCCGCCATGGGGGCCGCGCAATCCATCATGATTCGGGATGGCATCTTCTATGGAGGCGCCGACCCACGTCGCTCCACCTCGTCGGCAATTGGTCTTTAGGGTCTAACCTGACCACGCTTTTTTCCTTTCCCTTCACGACTCCGCCCTGGCTTGCCGGGGCGGAATGCGTTTTGCACACCATCGCCAAGATCATATATATAGATAATATTCTATGGCTATCTTGCAATATATGATTAGTTATCTTGCGTCGCTGCTCGCAGAATGCAGGCTCTTTTTTTGGCCATATGCATAAGACTTATGGCGGAATAACCAAGGAGCTGCGGCAATGCCGGATATTGTGGTGATGTTTTTCCTGTTGGGGCTGGTGGCGGGTGCCGTAAAATCCGACCTTGAAGTCCCCAAGGCCACGTACGATACGTTAAGCCTGTTGTTGATGCTGACCATTGGCTTAAAGGGTGGCATGGCATTGTATGGCAATATCCACTGGGGCCTGGTACCCGAACTGGCCGGGGTGGCCTTGTTATCGGCCTTGATACCACTGATGCTGATGCCGGTGTTGCGCCGCTGGGTTCGCCTGTCGCCGGCGGATAGCGCCAGTATTGCCGCTCACTACGGCTCGGTCAGTGCCGGTACCTTTGCCGTCGCGCTGGCCTATGTCGAAGCGCGCCAGCTTCCCGTGGGTAGCGAGGTGACGCTTTACCTGGTGGCTATGGAGCTGCCTGCCATCATGATTGCGATTGCCCTGTTCCGGCGTCATCAGGGGGCCGCCGTTAAGGAAAGCGCCAGCAA
The DNA here is from genome assembly GCF_052983955.1 of Halomonas sp. LS-001. Classification (NCBI taxonomy): domain Bacteria; kingdom Pseudomonadati; phylum Pseudomonadota; class Gammaproteobacteria; order Oceanospirillales; family Halomonadaceae; genus Halomonas; species Halomonas sp. LS-001. Next base: position 110,284 of record NZ_CM129816.1, on the reverse strand, counting down.
ACTCTGGCATGAGACCCTGACCAACCGTGGCGTGATTCTGCTGACCGGCGGTGTGATCATCGGCGCAATGTATGGGCCGCTTCAAGGGGAAGAGGTGACTGCGCTATTTACCGGTGCCTTTAAAGGCGTGCTGGCGCTGTTCCTGCTGGAAATGGGCTTGACCGCCGCACAGACGCTGCGCCCGATGCCCTGGCACCACTGGCGTCTGGTTACCTTTGCCCTCGTTACTCCGCTATTGCTGTCACTGCTGGGCATTCTGGTCGGGGCACTGGTGGGGTTGCCGATCGGTTCGGTTGTGATTCTGGCGGCGCTCGCTGCCAGTGCGTCCTATATTGCGGCACCAGCGGCCATGCGAGCGGCGATTCCTCAAGCCAATATTGGCCTCGCCATGCTTGCTTCACTGGGCATCACCTTCCCGCTCAACGTGATGCTGGGCATCCCGCTTTATCACCAGCTGATCAAGCACCTGCTTGGCTGAGACGTCTTGCAAATGCCACCTACTGCTGTGTCAGCCAATATAACCGCCGGGGTTCTGTTGGCTGATACGCTGTTGACTGATACACAGCGCGTTTCAACATAACGTATTAAACCGTTAGCGCCAGCACGAGAAACAGGGCTGCGTTTTGGCAAGTCAGGGTGTTATAACCCGCTTATAATTGTTATGTTATAACGTATTTAACGAGGTGGATATGAACATAGCCCTGAATGATATTGCAGCAACACAGGCCGTGCACAATGGCCAACTACACTGGGTCGGTATGGAAGGGATCGCCCTGCCTCTCAAAGTGGCTAATCAGGTCATCGCTGGCAGTGCCTCAGCCGGTGTCAGCCTGGATGACCCCGATGCACGCGGCATCCATATGTCGCGGCTTTATCTCGCCCTGGCCGAGCTGGAAAATCAGGAACTCTCGCTGAGTTTGATCAAAAGCGTTTTGGAGACGTTTCTATCAAGTCATCAATTACTGTCGAACAATGCCTATCTCGACCTAGATGGCCGCGCTCTGCTTCGCCGCCCTGCGCTTATCAGCCCATTGTCAGGTTGGAAAGACTACCCTTTCGTCCTGCGCTGTCATCTTGATGAACAGGGATTAAGCGTAACGCTCAACGTAACGATCGGATATTCATCGACATGCCCATGTTCAGCCGCGCTGTCACGTCAGCTGATTCAACAGGCGTTCGAAGAAGACTTCACCGAAATGCCGGTGACCCGCGAAGCGGTTAGCGCATGGCTGGGGAGTGATCAGGGTATTCTGGCAACTCCGCACAGTCAGCGCAGTCAGGCGCATATCTCGGTGCGGCTTAACCCTGACAACGCCGAAATCCCCCTGCTCTCACTTGTCGATAGCGTAGAACGTACGCTCGGAACCGCCTTACAGACAGCGGTAAAGCGGGTTGACGAGCAAGCCTTTGCCCTGGCCAACGGCCAGAATCTGATGTTTTGTGAAGATGCCGCTCGACGCCTGCATCACATGCTGCGCTCTCAGACCGATTTTACCGGCTTTGCGTTGCGGGTGGTGCACGCAGAAAGCCTGCATGCCCATGATGCCGTGGCACAGTCAGCGTGGAACTGGCAGGAAGAAAAGGCGACGCCGTAAAACGGATACGACGTCTGTTAAGCGCTTGAAAAATGGGCACTTGAAAAATAGGCACTTTAAAGAAACTTACCCCTTGGCAAGCCAAGGGGTGGAGAGACACGTGAAAACGTCGCGGGGTCACACGGTCACTGACTTACTCGCACGTACTTACTCACACTGACTTACCCACACTTGGACCAGCCACAACCGGCGTAACAGGTGGGGCAGCCGTCCATCATGATGAGTTCGCCACGGCATTCCGGGCAGTGGCCGACGGTCGCGGGGCCACTGCTTTCAGGCTTTTTTGCACTTTTCTCCGGCTCGGCAGCACCGCCAATCGGCTCAACGGCGCCTGTTTCTACGCTGCTTTCCGGCTCATCTACCGGCGGCTGCCAGGCATGGCCGTGCTGCATACGGTGCTGGTAACGCGCTACCAGATTTTCCACCGCGACCTGGTTACCGTCCTGGTCGAGGAAGCCACGACGGTAGAGGATCTGCTGGATCGACCAGGCAATCGCCGACACTTCAGAATCGTGGAACATCGGCTTGCCCCAACGGTTCCAGCCGCAGCGCACCAGCCCTTTATCCCAGGCCACCTTGCGCAGATCAGCCACCGCCTGGGTCACGTAACCGCCGCGTGCCGCCAATGACAGGCTACGCATGGTCGCGGTGATCCACTGGTGCTCGCTGGAGAGCTGCCCGGAAGGGAAGAAAAATTCCACCGGGCGTTCAATCACCACGCGCTTGCCGCCGACCACGCCTTCTACCGGCATGAAAGAGACCAGCAGGTAGACTTTCTTGCGACCTTCAGCGCCTACGTAAGAGATCTTTTCGGACACAGCTTCCAGGGTGCCTTCCGGGCGCGATGGAATACGCACCGTCAGCGGATCTTCTTCCTGCAGGGTCGGCGCCTGCGGGGCAGGCTCGTTCTGCTTGATGCGATAACCGACTATCTTCGAGGTAATTTCAACCGCCATTATATTCTCCACTAAGCCAAGAGTGTGATGATGCGTTGCAATGGACAAACACCGCGACCTTGGCCGCGGCTTTCATCATCACCATTTGCCGTAAGTGCCCTCTTTCAACCCATCAAACAGGTTGGCTGCGTTGTGCTCTTCGCCATCGTAAACGACTTTTTCATCACCGGTCAGCTCAACCGTTTCTCCGTTTTCCAGCTCGAACACATAGGTGGTGCTTTTCAGGTCATCTTCACGCACCAGTACGCCCTGGAACGCTTCCGGGTTAAAGCGGAAGGTGGTGCAGCCTTTCAGGCGGCTTTCATAAGCCTGCAGGTAGAGATCCTGAAACTGCTCAAACGGAAAGTCAGTGGGCACATTGACGGTTTTTGAAATGGCGGAATCGACCCACTGCTGGGCAGCGGCCTGCACGGCAACGTGCTGCTCCGGCGAAACCGCATCAGCGGTAATAAAATAATCCGGCAGATCGCTGTCGACCGCATCGGCAGCGATAAAGTGACGGTAGGCGGCCAGTTCAAAGGAGACCACTTCCACCTGTTCCTTGGTTTTTTTGCCGGACTGGATAATGTTGCGGAAATAGCGGTGCGAAAACGACGGCTCAATCCCGTTGGAGGCATTATTGCCCATTGACAGCGAAATGGTGCCGGTGGGCGCAATCGAGCTGTGGTGGGTAAAGCGTGCGCCATGCTCCGCCAGGGCAGTGACCAGCTCCGGCTCCAACTCGGCAACCTTGGCCATGTACTGGCTGTAGCGGGCATGCAGAATGCGACCCGGCACCTTGTCACCGATTTCATAGCCGTCTTTTTTCAGCTGCGGGCGCTCACGCATCATTTTCGCGGTGATGGTGTGCTCTTCTTCCAGTACCGGTGCCATGCCTTTTTCTTTTGACAGTTCCAGCGCCTGCTTCCAGCCTTCCAGCGCCAGATGACGGCTGACTTCTTCAGTAAAGACCAGGGATTCACGCGAACCGTAAGGCACCTTGAGCATGGTCAGGGTAGACCCCAGCCCCAAAAAGCCCATGCCGTGGCGACGCTTTTTCTCGATTTCACGCTGCTGCTGGGGTAACGGCAGGCCCGCGATTTCTACCACGTTATCCAGCATCCGGGTGAAGATCGCTACCACCTTGCGATAACGCTCCCAGTCAAAGCGCGGCTTTTTGCCGAAGGGGTCGATGACGAACCGGGTCAGGTTGACCGAGCCCAGCAGGCAGGCACCTTCCGGCGGCAGCGGCTGTTCACCACAGGGGTTGGTCGCGCGGATATCTTCACAGAACCAGTTATTGTTCATGCGATTGACCTGGTCAATCAGGATGAAGCCTGGCTCGGCGTAATCGTAAGTGGAAGACATGATGGTGTCCCACAGTTCGCGGGCCTTGATCACTTCGACGATCCGGCAAGCCACACGGCCTTCATTATCAACCGTATAGCCGTCTTCGACGACCGGCCAGTCACGGTAGATCAGGTCTTCCGGCTTGACGTCGTCTTTCTCACCCGGATGCAGCGGGAAGGCGAGCGGCCAGTCAGTGTCGTTTTTGACCGCTTCCATGAACTCGTCGGTAATCAGCAGGCTGAGGTTGAACTGGCGCAGCCGACCGGCTTCACGCTTGGCCTGAATGAATTCGCGAACGTCCGGGTGACCGACATCAAAGGTGCCCATCTGGGCGCCGCGACGGCCGCCCGCCGAGGCCACGGTGAAGCACATCTTGTCGTAGATATCCATAAACGCCAGCGGGCCGTTGGTGCCCGCACCCGCGCCGAAGACAAAGGCCCCTTTATGGCGCAGCGTCGAGAAGTCGTAGCCAATACCCGCGCCGGATTTCAGGGTCATGCCGGCATCCACCACGGAGTCGAGAATATCGCGCATGGAGTCACGGATCGTGCGGGATACCGTGCAGTTGATCAGGCTGACCGCTGGCTTGTATTCCTCGGCACCGGCGTTGGAAAGAATCCGCCCTGCCGGAATGGCACCGTTTTCCAGGGCCCACTGAAAGCGCGGCAACCACTCGTTTGCCTTCTCGCCTTCCACTGCCGCCAGCGCGCGCGCAACACGTTCGTAAGTGGCGCTGACATCCTGATCGACAGGATTAGAATGACGATCCTTTAGCCGATATTTGGCGTCCCAGATTTCCTGCGAGGGTTCCTGCAGCGGGACATCATTGGATGTTTTTACGGCGTTGGCAGCAGTACTCATGTGGCAAAACTCCTTCTCGACGGGGATAGTCACGACCCAAAACGAAGGGCATTATACGACGTGAAAGAATGAAGTATAGTCTTGACAGACACCATATAGGCCAACTTTTTTGTTAAAAAATACTAGATATAGAAAAATCAGCACCTTACCCTTTTTCCCGGTGGTATGCCGTTGTAGGCTTGCGTTTTGCTTTTATTTTGCTTTCGTTTTTTATATTGGGGAAAACCATGCCATGGGTGTCAGCACGCTTTACACAGGGTTACGTCTTGCCGTCTTCAGTCTCGCCGGGCTGCCCGCACTGGCACTCGCGACGCCTTATAACGTGAGCGATGCCCGCCAGCATCAGCATTGGCAGTCGATGACCCTGTCACTTGGGGAGGAGCGCCATTTTCGCGCCGTGGAAACCCATAGCTATTCCGATGCAACGTTCAGCGTCAATGCCACGCACGATGTGTGTGATCTTCCCTGGCTGGAGATGCGCGTGACACTCGACACGCTTCAGGGTAACGATGCCACGCTGAATATGGTGCCCACCCTGGTACGCGTCGATGAACGCCCGATTCATCAGGGCGTCGCGGAATTTATCACCCAGCGCGGCGATGATGGCTTTTATGCCCATTTCTATCTCAATGCGCTGGATACCCTGCTCAAGGAGATGGGCAGCGGGGAGCAGTTGTTTGTTGCCTTTGAGCAGGGGGAACGTGAGCCCTGGCACATGACCTTCAGTCTGCAGGGTGCCGCTACTGCCCTCGCCCACCTAAAGGCAAGCTGTGCCGGCGACACGCTACCATCGCCGCCGGTGACACCTTCCCTTTACAACGAGATTGCATTAATCGGCGCCGGGCGAGAGAACCAGTAGCCCTGATACGCCAGGCACCCTTCAGAAAACAGCCAGTCGCGATGCGCCTGGGTTTCTACGCCTTCGGCGATCACGTCCAGTTCCAGGCTATGGGCCAGCGCAATGACAGTGCGCACAATCGCTGCATCCGCAGGGTCGTCCAGGACATCGCGCACAAATGACTGATCAATTTTGAGCTGATCCAGCGGCAGGCGTTTCAGATAGGCTAACGATGAATAGCCGGTACCAAAGTCATCCAGTGAAAAGCGTACCCCCATCTCACGCAGCTTTTCCATGCGGGCGCTGATAGCGCCCAGGTCTTCCATCAGCAGGCTTTCGGTCACTTCCAGTTTGAGTTGCTGGGGATTGGCACCGGTTCGCGCCAGTACCTCTTCCACCTGTGCCACAAAGTACGGTTGACGGAATTGGTTGGGGCTGACGTTGACGGCAATGATCAACCCCTTGGTCGCTTCACCACCGGCCCATTCAGCCAGCTGCTGGCAGGCCGTTTCCAACACCCACCCACCAATGGAGCCAATCAAATGGTTTTCTTCCGCCAGGGGAATGAAAACACCCGGCGACACCACACCGCGCATGGGGTGATGCCAGCGAACAAGGGCTTCCACACCCACCACGCTTCCTTCGGCATTCACCTGTGTCTGGTAGAAAAGTGCCAGTTCCTGGCGCTCAATGGCGTAACGTAAATCTCCCTCCAGCTGAGCACGGTCTACCACCGCTGCCTGCATCGACGGGTCGAAGAAGCGCAGCGCGTTGCGCCCTGCCGCCTTTGCCTGATACATGGCAAGGTCCGCTTGCTGAAGGATGGCACTGACACCAACACCATCACCTTGAAAGAGCGTAATGCCAATACTGCCGCTGATCTGTAGGGTATGTCCTTCTACGTCTATAGGCTCCAGCAGGGAACTAAGCAACTTCGAGGCAATAGCCTCCGCGCCGTCGATGGCAGCCGCTTCGCTATCACCCAGATTATGCAGCATGATCACGAACTCGTCGCCCCCCAGGCGCGCCACGGTATCGTTATCACGGACCACCGCGACCAGCCGGTCAGCAACACCACGTAACAGGCTGTCGCCCAGGTAATGCCCCAGGCTATCGTTGATCGTCTTGAAGTTGTCCAGATCAATAAACATCAAGGCGCTGTAAAGACCATCCCGCCGGGTATTCTTGAGCGCTGCTTCCAGACGGTCAATCAGCAGGCGACGGTTTGGCAGTAATGTCAGCGAGTCATAAAAGGCCAGCTGATGAATTTCCTGCTCAGCCGCTTTGCGCTGGGTAATATCACTTAGCGTGGCCACATAGTGAGTGACTTCCTGTTGATCGTTATGCACCACGCTAATGGTCAGCCACTGTGGGTAAATCTCGCCATTTTTGCGGCGATTCCACACTTCGCCCTGCCAGCGGCCATGTTCGTTCAGGTCATGCCACATGGCGCGATAAAAGGCGCCATCATGACGCCCGGAACTGAGCAGTGCCGGCGTTTTGCCGATGACATCTTCTTCACGATAGCCAGTAATATCGGTAAAGGTGCGATTAACCTGCACAATGCGATTATTCGCATCGGCAATAAACATCCCCAGGTGGGTTTCAAAGGCCATCGCCGCAATCTTGAGCTGCGCGGCTTCAAGCTCGGTGGCCTGCTGCGCTTTTGCACGCGCCGCCACTTCAATGGCCAGCTGGTTGCGGTGTTCACGTAGCGCCTGCTCGGCCACGTAGAGCTGCCGGTAATGGCGCAGGGCCAACGCCCCCAACCCCACCAGTAACAGGCTACCCACCAGTATCCCCCAAAAACGCCGCCACCAGTCATGCAGGTAAACCGTGACATCTTCCCCGGCAATAACAACCCAGGGCGCAATACTCAGCTTATAGGCGGTAAACAGGCGTTTTTCATCGTCCAGCGGTGATGTATTCAACCAGGTGTCGCGTTGCATCCGGGCATTCAGAAACGCATTGAGTTGCGGTGTATTAACCTTTTCATCAATCAGTGAAGACGCTTTACGCTGTTGATCACTGCGCTGCACCATGACGCGTGAGGTAGTATCCAGTAGCGCAATACTATCGCCATGGCGCAGTGGTAATTGATTGATCAGATTAACGAGATAGCGGGGTGCCAGCCAGGCTACACTCACCGCCTGTAACTGCCCTCGGCTATTTTCAATCCGCTGGGCGTGCAAAAGGTAAGGCTTACGGCTGGCATCCTTGGCATGAAAAACAGCCGAAACCGCACTGGATTGACCGTTATCAGCGGTCAACTCCACTAGCAGCGTCCAGTCTTCTGCCGACAGGGTCGGCGTATGAGACCCAGCGATGGTGCTACCGTTGGGTGCCAGCACGGCGACTTCGTCCCAGACGGGAAGGCTGTTGCGACGACGCTCCAGCAAATCAACAAGGTCCAGCTGCGATAGCTGCCCCATCAATGTCAGTTGATACAGTTCGCTGACGCCACGCAGCGAATGTAGTGAGGTTTCCAGCGCACTTTCCAGCCAGTGAGCGACCATTTCAGCACTGGATTCCGTGCGCGCCTGCGCCAGCTGTTGCTGGTTCAGGTAGTAATGGCGCATCTCCCAGGCCAACAGCGCCATCAGACCAAGCATCAAGGCACCCGCGCCCCAGGTGGCACGGCGCGGCGACATCCAGCGCCCAAGCAGTCTGCGCAGCATTACGTCCTCTCTCCTGGTGCCATTTCAACGCGGTTTCGACCCGCATGTTTGGCGCGGTACATCGCCTGGTCTGCACGGGCAATCAGGGTTTTGCAGCTATCCTCCGGCTGCCAGACAGCCACGCCAACGCTGACCGTCAGCGGGCTATCCAGGCCGCTTACATTCAGGCTGGCCACCAGCGTTCGCAAACGCTCGGCAAGCCCCATCAGGGAACTCAGTTCGGCGTGCCTCGCCAGCACAATAAATTCTTCACCCCCCCAGCGCCCCAGATGATCACAGCCGCGCAGTGAATCTTCCACCTGCTTTGCCAGCGCCACCAGCACCTCGTCGCCCAAGCCATGGCCGTAGGTGTCGTTAATTGCCTTGAAATGATCAACATCAAACAGCAGCACACCAAACTGTGCGCCATAACGCTGAGCCGCCACCAGTTCGGCTTCAATGGCTTGCTCAATACGGTAACGGTTCCAGACCTGAGTCAACGGATCAAAATGCGCCAGCTGTTCAAGGCGTTGATTAGCACTGGCCAGAGCTCGGCGTTCGTGTTCGAGATGCACATTGAGCTGGCTGATTTCATAGGCGGCAATGGCCAGGGTAATATCTTCTCCCAGGTCTGCAATGGCCAGGCGTTCAACCCGCTGCCAGGCTTCACTACGACCCATCACCTCTTCCTTCCAGGCTGGGGTGGGCAACGGTTTGATCAACGATAGGGGGGAAGAGCCGGTCAATTGCATGGCCCAGTAGCGGGTTTCCACCTGCTCTGGACGAAACAGCAGTAACCAACCACGCTGTTGCGGGCTGAATGGCAGCGGCATGGCCAGGGCACCACAGCAATCTTTCATCGCCAGGGAACGGGTCAGGGGATTTTTTGACACCTGCCGGGTACACCAGGGGCCGGTGTGTTGGTGGGTCTGGTTCAACAGTGCTACCCATTGGTTAACCGCAGCGGCATCCGGCGTGTTGCCTGCCCGATAGAGCTTGCCATTCACCCACAGGGCAACGCCATCGGCGCGGAAAAGTTCCATCCAGGTGGTAGCGTGCGCATCGAATATCTGCTTCGCGCTGCGCGGCTCCTTGCGTGCAAGGTTGGCCAGCATCAGGCCATCCTGAACGCGCTGAAGATACTGCGCTTCCTGGCGCGCACGCAACAGCAGCAGGCGCTGGGTAGCCATCTGCACCAGCGCCCGAACCGCATCGCGAACCGAAGGCGGCGTTGGATGGGCGGTCGCGGAATGACAGATCACCATGCCCCACAGACTCATATCGCCGAGCATGGAAAGAGTAAGAGCCCCCCGCACCCCCATACACTGTAAGTAACGCGTCCGGGAAGCACTGGGGGCACGCACCAGGCTGGTATCCAGCGAGCAGGGTTGTGTTGTATTGCTTGTCAGCGCGTCAAGGGGCGCCAAAAAGGTCATGTCGACGGCGGGCGTTTGCACGTCGTGTATATAACGAACCGGATTACGTTCATAAGCCCGCCGCAAGGTGACCGGGAAATCACTGGCCGGAAAGCGCCGACCCAGCAAGGGAGGCAATGCACCCCCATCGGCTTCCGCCAGGATAAACCCGTGCCAATCACTATCGAAGTGACAGACCACCACCCGGTCGTATCCCGTCAGCTGCTGTATTGCCGATACCAGATAATCGAGTAATGCCTGCTGATGGGTCGTCTCCGCAAGATGCATCAACCATTCGTTCACAGCCCCCAGTAAGCGCTGTTTGCCGGATGGATTCAGCGGCTCTATTTCAATCAGCACACCGTTGGCGCTGCGTGTCGCATGAAGCTGATAACGCACCTGTCGCCCCTCGACATAACGGACAAACGTCAGTGGGGCAGGTAGGCGTTGACTGTCTTGCAAGGTACGGCGCACGCGCTGACTGAGCCGCTCGCCGAGTAAAAAAGCCAGCGAAGGCGTGGTCGGGGTAAACGGCGACAGGCCAAACAGGCTGGCCAGATTATCGCTAACGGCATATACCTGACGGCATTCGCTATCCACCACCAACAGGGCACCGAATGACTGTATCTGCCATGACGGTTTAGCGGCGTGAGTATTGTTCATAGCATAGGGTTCATGGCGTATTTTTCACGGACGTTACCTTGATAAGGGATGCCCCTTAAAGTAATTGGCGCAGGATCAACTCTACTCGTCGGTTAGCCGCTCGTCCCTGCGGCGTTGCATTATTTTTCATCGGCTGAGTATCCGCGTAACCGACGGCGCGCATACGGTCAATCGCCAGCCCTTCGCTCTCCAGGTGGCGCACCACAGCAATCGCTCGGGCCGCTGACAGCTCCCAGTTAGACGGAAAGCGTGGCGTGGCAATCGGGAGATTATCCGTATGCCCTTCCACTGACACCTGGCCATCAAAGGATTCCAACACCTCCACCAGACTTTCAATCACCCCACGACCCTGGGTGGTCAGATCCGCCTCACCGCTGGAAAACAGCAGACTGTCATCAATACGCAGGGTCACCCCTTCGCGCCCTTGTTCCACATTAACGCCAGGAATGCTCAAACCAGAAAACCGTGGCTGTAACCCGTCATGGCGGGGCTGAATCCCCGTTGCCAGGCTGGCCAGCGGATGCGCCAGCACCGCGCTGGGCGACTGCATGAACGCACTTTCACTGGCTTGCCCGCTTCCCGGTGGCGTCAATGCCAGAAGCAGGACAAACAGGGTGATCAGCAGCGTTAACACGTCGAGATAGCTGGTCAACCAGCCTTCATCATCACCGCCACCCTCAAACACCGTAGGTTCCAGTGTGCGCCGGGTATCATGATCCAGCATGCCCACTACTCCTTACGTAATTTGACGTTAGAGTCGCGGATTTCATCGTGATAATTGGCAACAAAGGAATTCAACGTTTCCTCAATAAAGGACGGCAGACGACGCTTGGTAATCAGCGAAATCCCTTCCAGCACCATGTTCATGGTAATCAAACGCTCTTCCGTGCGGCGTTCCAACTTGACCGCAATCGGTTTGAAGATCAGATTGGCCAGCAAAATGCCGTAAAAGGTCGTCAACAGTGCCACGGCCATACGCGGGCCGATCACTTCCAGATCACCGGCGTCCATCACTTCCAGCATATTCACCAGCCCCACCAGAGTACCGATCATACCAAAGGCGGGCGCATAGGTTGCCATGGTGCGAAAGATCTGGGCTTCGGCATGCTCACGGGCCTTCAGGCGCGCAATACGCCAGCGCAGCATATCGAAAATTTCATCCTGCTTGGTGTTGGCAATCACTAATTGAATGCCCGAACGCAGAAACGGATTACGGGTGTACTTCAATGCCTCCTCAACCGCGCGCACATCACCTTTGAACCATAGCCGCGACATATCCACCAGTTCCTTGATGTCGTCGCGCACATAGGTATTTTCGCGCCGGAACACGACACCCACCAGGCGCACCACACGCAGGACTTCGCGTAGCGGATAACTGATAAAGGTCGCAGCCAGGGTACCGGTGACGACAATGGCCAGCCCCGGCAGATTCAGAAAGCTTTGCGGCGATTCCGCCGTGAAGAACAGAACACTGACCAGCAGTGCGATGCTGGCGAACATACCGATTAGCGTTGAGGGGTTCATCAACGACTCCTTGCCGGTCTTATGGGTCTAAAAATACGCGCCGAATGCGCCCGAAGTGATCAGACGCTTAGTCAGGCCGAATCATGGAGTTTTGCTCTCAGGCGGCTGACGGCCTGGCTGTGAAGCTGGGAAACACGCGACTCTGTCACGCCGAGCACAGCACCGATTTCCTTGAGGTTGAGCTCTTCCTGGTAGTAAAGCGCCATCAGCAGTTTTTCACGCTCCGGTAAGCCGCTGATGCCCGCCACCAGCCGTTCACGCTGCTGGCTATCCAGCAACTGCTCGAATGGACGACTCTGGTGGCTTGGGCCTTCCGGCTCGCCGTTTTCTTCCACCAGAGATTCATACGGCAGCAGCTGGCCGCTGTTGGTATCCTGCAACACCTGTTGATATTCACTGAGCGACATATCCAGCTCGCTGGCAATCTCACCCTCATCCGGTGCCCGGCCGAGTTGCTGCTCCAACCGCCTTACCACTTCATCAATCGCGCGAGCAGAGCGCCGCACGCTGCGCGGTAACCAGTCACGGGTGCGCAACTCATCCATCATCGCGCCACGAATACGCTGGCTGGCGAAGGTGGCAAAAGTCGCCCCCTGACTGGCATCAAAACGGCTAAGCGCTTCCAGAAGGCCAACGGTTCCGGCCTGAATCAAATCATCCAGCTCAATACTTGCCGGCAAGCGCACCTGTAGCGAGAGCGCCTGACGCCGCACCAGTGGCATGTACTGCGTTAACTGGTCCTGCTGTTCAAACCTGCCCTGTGCTGTGTACATCTTTTCGCCTCGCGGCTGGACGTGTGTCACTGATAATTAACGATGACCTGCATACCTTGTACGCGCACTGGCCGCTGCCCGTGTGACAGCGTAAAACGAAAGTGCACCGGCGCTGACGCGCTGAGGCCTTCAAATGCCTCGGTGCTGCCCCGCTGCGTTGGCACGGCAAGGCAGCCTGCCGAGTGGCAAAGCCAGGCACTGACCGGCTGACCAGGCGGATGCTCCCAGCGCCACTGCACGCGGCTTATTGTGCGCCCTTGCACGGGCGCACCCGGTGGCGGCGTCACGCGCTGCGTCTCGCTGTAACGCTCACTCATCGCCACCAGCATGCCCGGCACATTGGCTACCCAACTGCCAGTGGCAGCCATGACACTGGCGGGGAGCCATAACAGAACCAGCAGGCAGATAATCCGCTGTGGTTTCATCAAGTGACGCGACAACATAGCGCCGCGTCGTTTCGTATCTGATACAAAAGCCTCTCCCGTTTACCCCCCCCTTCCAGAAGGGCATCTGTGTTTCTGAAGTGGATCACTCAAATTTGTTACAAACTATTTAATAATCAGCTTAATGCAAACCGACAGCAAAGGCATCTAGTGTCTATTGACGTTTCATCACGAATGAAGCGTCAGGAGACCCTAGTGCGCCAGAATCAATAGTTCAATGTCCAGATACGTACGCGCCGCTGCCTGAAGGTTGTTCAATAAACCTGCGCGTGGAAGGTGCGGTTCATGGAATGCCAGCAGCCGCTTTGGGCCGCCCGCCTCCTGCAGTTGGTGCAGGGTACGAAACGTGCTCGCAAAGCTATCTGCGTGACTGTTGATCCATAGCGCCCAGCGGGAATGTTCCCGCGCATACTTGTGAAGGCCCGGGTCGTCGGGCATCACAACATGGATATCCCAGTCTTCCGGCTTACCGGCCCACTGCCGACCCAGCGCCGACCACTGCTCAAGACGTTCACGCACGCGATGCGCCTGGGCACTGCCAGTACCCGGCAACCCCACCACCATCAATACTTTTTTTGGTACTGGCTCTGGCTCTGGCTCTGGCTCTGGCTCTGGCTCTGGCTCTGGCTCTGGCTCTGGCTCTGGCTCTGGCTCTGGCTCTGGCTCTGGCTCTGGCTCTGGCTCTGGCTCTGGCTCTGGCTCTGGCTCTGGCTCTGGCTCTGGCTCTGGCTCTGGCTCTGGCTCTGGCTCTGGCTCTGGCTCTGGCAAATCAGTATCAGCGGACGCTGGCGATGACGACAGCGCCTGTGCTGATTCAGGTGGTGAGTCGGCCTCGCTGTCGTCGTCTGCCTGAGACTGCTGCTGACGCTGTAAATTGGCCCATTTACGTAATCCCGCTGCCTGATCCTGCCCGCTGCTCACACGACACCCTCCCGATTCACCGTGCCCAGTTGGCGAATGGCATCACGTGCCATAAGGGCATATAACAAGGCATCCAATAACGCCGTATCGCGCCGCCGACGACGGCCACCCAAGAGCCCCAGCAGATCACTGCGCAGCGCGGTGGCGGCGTCATCATCGGCACATTCCAGGTGACCGGCAACGGCTGCGCAGCCGCTGGCCATCAGCAGGCGAACTTCAGCGCTCACCTCACCGCCATCATCCTGTTTGAGCTGCTGCCAGGCACGCCGGGTTAATCCGGGCAACCCCTCGCCCTGTAACTGCATCACCAGCAATGACAACACCTCAGCGCCCAGATGACGCGGCGTCAGCCAGTAGCGACGCACCACCACCCGTGAACTTTCCGGGTCACGCACTTCGCCGTACCAGGCAAGCAGTTCATCACCCGGATGACTGGCATCCATCGTTTCCACTTCTGCGTAGACGTTCCATAACTGCATCGGCTGACCACGAAATCGTACCTCGACGCTATGGGTTAGCGTGCTTTGAGTGAAGAGCTGTTTCAGCGAGACCCGCTCGCCCTGTGCCATTACCCGCTGAACAGCGCGCCCCTGGCTGACCCAGGTAAGCTGCTGAGCATGCAGCCAGGCACGCACCGGCGTTTCCGGCAGCTGTGGCAATAGATGCACCGCCACGCCACTGGTGGCAGTCACGGCATCAAGGCGCGGCTGCCAACCGGCAGGATGACGGTGCTGCAGCCAGGGCAGCGCCAGCCAGGCACCGTCCGGGTCGAGCCCGGTATCCGGCATTGCCCAGTCACATCCTCGCTCATTGCGACGCGGTGCCCAGTTCATTCCCAGGGTGGCGCCCGCTGGCGGATAACTGTCCAGCACCTGGCCAAGGCGCTGATTCTGCACCTGGGCAGGCAAAGCGGCTAAATCCCAACAGGCTTCCAGGTGGGCAAAACCACCCACCCGTTCACGCAGACGACTTAACAGCGAGGAAAGCCGACGCCCCTGCCCCAGCACGTCCCGCGACCAGCGTGGCAGGCTGAGTGCAGGCGACGTGTCAGCCTCTTCCTGAGCCGAGCGTGGTGTGCGGGTTTTCAGTGCCTGTTCGATCAGTGGTTCCGCAGCCGCCAGGCTCATGTCTTCGGGCACCTGCTGGCCGTGAGAGCCAAACAGAACGCGCAGGCCATGGCGCATGACAATATCCAGCACGGGTGCCAGCCGTCCGGCTTCGTCCTGCTTGGTGATGATGCAGTCATCCAGTTCGGCACCGGCCGCCCGCGCTGCCTGGCGGTAACGTAATACGACTTCTTCGAGGGTTTCCGGCTGACTGGCGGCATTGAGCAGCAAGACCAGGCGCACCCTCGATTGGCCGCCCTGTAATTGGGCAATCTGCTCGATGACCCGCTGGTCGCGCTGGCTCATGCCGACCGTATCAATAATCACCCATTGCTTGCCCTTCAGACGCCCCAGCAGTGAGTCAATCGGCTGCTCGGAATCCAGCGCATACATGGGAATATCCAGCAAACGGGCATAGATACGCAGCTGTTCATGGGCGCCGATACGGAAGCTGTCAGTGGTGACCAGCGCCACGGGGCGCGTGCCGTGACGCATCACAAAACGCGCCGCCAGTTTGGCGGTGGTAGTGGTTTTTCCCACGCCGGTAGGGCCGACCAGAGCCACAATGCCGGACTGATCAAAAAACCGGTTTTCTTCCTTGAGCACCGTTAACCGGCTGACCAGCTGGTCACGTAGCCAGGCCAGTGGCTGTTGACTGCTATCGGCCAGCTGATTGAAGGCCTCAGGCATTGTGGCCAGCAGTTCATTGGCAATCTCGACGCTGAAACCGACTTCAAAGAGTAATTGATGCAGCCGGTGTGCCCAGCCCTTCGGCGGCGTAACTTCCGGCGTTTGCCCGGCGTTTGCCAGCAGGGCGCGCATATCCTGCATTTCTTTAAGCAAGCGGTCGCTCATTGCCTGAAGCGGGTCTGGCTCGGTCAGCCCAGCACTGGCAGGCTCGGCGGCGGGACGCGAAGACGCCGCAGCCAACGCCGTTTCAAACGTCGGTTGTGGTGCCGATTGTGGTGCCGATTGTGGTGCCGATTGTGGCGCCGGTTTTTGTGACCCTTCAGGCGCAGGTGGCGGGTTGACAGAGTCCTGCGGCGCGGTTTCAAAGTGGCCCACGGCGGCATCTGCCATGGCCAGAATCTCCACGCCACCCTCGGTGCGACGATTGGCGACAATCAGTGCATCATCTCCCAGCGCTTCCCGCACCTGGCGCATGACATCGCGACTGTTGGCACCCACGAAACGTCTTACGCTCATGTTTCACCCTCTGCCTGTCGGTTCAAACGTGAAGCAACTCCCATGCATCTATCGCTGGCTGTCGGCATGGCTGTCGGCATGGCTGTCGGCATGACTATCGCCCTCCTACCAGGGTGACAACACGCAAGGTACGATCGTCAGGAATTTCCGCCTGTGACATCACCGCCATATGACGCACCCGGCGACGTAAAAAGCGGGCAAGCACGGCGCGTAGCGTATGCTGCACCACCAGTACCGGAGGTTCACCGGCCCCTTCGTGGCGTGCCAAGGCCTCTTCTGCCTGAGTCATCAGGGTATCGGCAAGGCCAGGTTCCAGCGCACCGTTACCGTTCATTGCCTGCATCAGCACCTGCTCAAGCTGGGCGTCCAACCCCATGACGTTAAGCACCTCCTGACCAGCAAACCACTGCTGGGTAATCGCCCGCCCCAACGCGACCCGCACCAGCGCCGACAGTTCATTGGCGTCCTGTTGTTGCGTGGCATATTCCGCCAGCGCATCTAGAATGGTGCGAAGGTCACGAATCGAGACGTCTTCATCCAGCAGGTTCTGCAGAATACGCTGCAGCACCGTCAGCGAAATCGCCTTGGGCACCACTTCTTCAACCAGCGATTTCTGGTCGCCACTGAGCTTGTCGAGCAACTTCTGGACCTCGGCACGGCCAAGCATTTCCGGCGAATGCCGATGCAACAGGTGGTTGAGGTGTGTGGCGATCACGGTGCTGGCATCGACGACCGTATAGCCGTACACCTGGGCATGCTCACGCTGGTTGCTTTCAATCCATACAGCGGGCAAACCAAAGGCCGGGTCTTTGGTCGGCGCGCCTTGCAGCTCACCCGAGACCTGCCCTGGGTCAATGGCCAGCCATTTACCGGGGTGAGCTTCAGCCCGGCCGATTTCCGCCCCTTTCATGGTCAGCACATAGCTGTTGGGCGAGAGTTCAAGATTGTCGCGGATATGCACCACCGGCGGCAGAAACCCGACTTCCTGGGCAAACTTCTTGCGTACACTTTTGATCCGCCCTAAAAGCTCGCCTTTCTGGCGGGCATCCACCAGCGGAATCAGCCGATGGCCGACCTCAAGCCCCAAGGTATCCACCAGCTGGACATCTTCCCAGCTGGCTTCCGGGGTTTCCTGAATCGGTGCGGGCGTATCAGCAATGTCCTGCTTTACCAGCTGTTGGTTCTTCTGACGAATCAGGTACCAGGCGAGTCCGCCCAGCAGAGCCGTAAAAATCAGGAATACCAGGTTAGGCATGCCCGGCACCATGCCTAAAAGCCCCATGACCGCTGCGGCCAGAATCAGCACCTGGGGGTTCACGAACAGCTGGCTGATCATCTGCTGACCAACGTCCTGATCGGTATTCACCCGGGAGACAGTGACACCGGCCGCCGTGGAAATCACCAGCGCCGGAATCTGGGCAACCAGACCATCACCGATGGTCAGCAAGGTGTAAGTTTCGCCAGCGTCGGCAAAGCTCATGCCGTGCTGCATCATGCCGATCATCAGGCCGCCAATAATATTGACCACCATGATGACCAGCCCCGCCATGGCATCGCCACGCACGAATTTACTGGCACCGTCCATGGAACCATAGAAGTCGGCTTCCTGTGCCACCTCAGAGCGCCGTTGCTTGGCATCTTCTTCGCCGATCAGCCCGGCGTTGAGATCAGCATCAATCGCCATCTGTTTACCCGGCATGGCATCCAGCATAAAGCGGGCACCCACTTCGGCAATACGCCCGGCACCTTTGGTGATAACCATAAAGTTGATAACCACCAGAATCAGAAAGACCACCAGGCCAACGGCAAAGTTACCGCCCACCAGGAAGGTACCAAACGCCTCGATCACTTTACCCGCCGCGTCGCCGCCTTCGTGGCCATTCATCAGCACCACCCGGGTGGAAGCCACGTTCAAGGAAAGGCGCAACAAGGTGGTAAACAGCAGCACCGCCGGAAATGCCGCAAAATCCAGCGGTTTCTGGGTGAACATGCTAACCAGCAATACCATGATCGCCAGAGCAATGTTGAACGTGAACAGCAGGTCCAGCGCGAAGGGCGGCAACGGCAGAATCATCATGCCCAGAATCATGATGATCAGTATCGGTCCGGCGAGGAGCTTCATGCGCACATCGCCCATCCAGTCACGCTGATTAAATATTTGGCCTAACCCTTTCATGTCGGTGTCTCGTTACCGCGCGAATCGCGGCTATCCATGTCCGGTGGCACCGGCAGGTTATCTGGCGTGGGGGGCACGTCGCCTCCTTGATCGGCAATGTTTTTCAGGCGATACGCCCAGGCCATGACTTCGGCCACGGCGGTGTATAGTTGGGCAGGCACTTCGGCATCCAGGTCAACGTGATGATAAAGAGCCCGCGCCAATGGCGCGGCTTCCAGGCGCGGGATGCCTGCCTCGTCGGCAATCTCACGAATCCTTGCAGCCACGGCATCGGCCCCTTTGGCCACCACCCGCGGCGCTCCCATGCTGCCTTCCTGATATTCCAAAGCGATTGCATAGTGGGTCGGGTTGGTGATGATCACATCGGCATCCGGCACCTTGCTCATCATTCGACCTCGTGCCATCGACTGCTGTTGCTGGCGAATCCGCGCCTTGACCTGAGGATCGCCTTCGGATTCTTTATGCTCGCGTTTGACTTCTTCTTTGCTCATGCGCAGCTTTTTCGCATGGCTGTAAAGCTGAAACGGCACATCAATCAGGATGACCACAATCAGGGTCAGCACCATCAGCCCGGCCGCCTGTGCCGCCATGGTCAGCATATTGGCCAACGCCTGCTGAATCGACTGGTCCATCAGCGCCAGGAACTTGCCGATATTGAGGTACAGAAAGGCAGCACTCACGCCGCCGATCAGTACCGATTTCGCCAGCGCCTTGAACAACTCAATCAAGGCCTGGCTGGAAAACATGCGCTTCAAGCCTTTAAACGGATTCAGCTTGGAGAGCTTGGGCTGCATGGATTTGGCGGATATCAACCAGCCACCCAACAGGGCGGGCGCCACCATGGCAACAATTGTCAGCAGCAAAAACAGCGGCAAAATGGCATATAACGTGCGCTCACCGATATCCAGCGTGTTGACCAGCATGGGCATCGTTTCCATGGCTTCACGACGCTCAAAACCAAAGGCCTGCTCCATGACAAGTCCAAGCTGGTCATAGAGCATCTTGCCCATGCTCCATAAACCAATGACGCCGCCCAGCAGCATCAGAAAAGTGGTCAGCTCCCGCGATCGCGGTACCTGGCCTTCTTCTCGGGCTTTTTCCTCTCGTCGGGGCGTGGCCTCTTCGGTCTTTTCATCGTCGCTATCGCTTTCTGCCATAAAGTCTCTGCAATAAACGCGTTCCAATGAGGTGACAACGGCCGCTCAATAAGCACTCAACCGCCCTGCTGGGCGGTTGAAACCGGGTAACCATGAAAACCAACAACATAACTCGGACTATCAGAAACCCAGTTCATCCAGCAGGTCATCCACCTGATCCTGTCCGGACACCACATCGGGTTCATCCTGCTTGACCTGCGGGCCATTCAGTAACTCTTCGTTGCGCCGCGCGTTTTCATGCTTCCACTGGTCTTCTGCTTTGCGCTGCATCGACCTGCGCGCCTGCGCTTCGGGCACGTTATCAATCAGCACCTGCACCAGCTGATGTTCGATCTCACGGATCACATCCATCATTTTCTTGATCACCTGGCCGGTCAGATCCTGAAAATCCTGGGCCATCATGATTTCAAGCAGTTCTTTGCTGGTAGCGGAGGTCATATCCGGCACATCGCCCAGATACTGGCGCGTGTCCTTGACCAGCGCCTTGGCGTCATCCAGTTCCTGTGGTGCTTCAAACCACTCAGACCAGCGTTTGTCGAGCGCTTCGGCCCGTTCAGTCAACTGATCCTGCATGGGCTGGGCACGATCAATCGCGTTGAGCGCACGTTCAGCGGCCTGCTCGGTCATCGCGGCAACATAGTGCAAACGGTCACGCGCATCGGGGATCGCTTCTGCGGCTTTTTCAATCTCTTTGTCGAGACCCAGCTCCCGCATATTTTCGCGCAGCATGCGTGTCAGCTTGCCAACACGGTTAATCAGATCCTCGGCGGCCTCTTCGGACAGCTGGGCAGAATCATTCTGCTCATTCTGACGCATTATGTTGTCTCCTTGTTATTCAGGCGCCTTAGGGCCTGTTGACGGTTGGTCGCGGTTCGCGAAACAGGCCCTAACCACATACCGCCTTATTTGCCCATCTTGTCGAAGATTTTGTTGAGCTTCTCTTCGAGTGTCGCTGCCGTGAACGGCTTGACGACATATCCATTAGCACCTGCCTGGGCGGCGGCGATAATATTCTCTTTCTTGGCTTCAGCGGTCACCATCAGCACCGGCAATTCCTTGAGCGCATCGTCCTGACGGATTTCCTTGAGCATTTCCAGGCCGTCAAGGTTCGGCATGTTCCAGTCCGACACAATAAATTCGAACTTGCCCGCGCGCAGTTTGTTCAGCGCATCCTGGCCGTCTTCTGCTTCTTCTACATTGGTAAATCCCAGCTCTTTCAGTAGGCTGCGGACAATCCGACGCATCGTCGGAAAGTCGTCCACCACCAGAAAGCTCATGTTCTTATCCGCCATGGGTATCCTCACTCAGTGTTAACGCTACTTTTAATGGTTGGTCTTCAGACGACAATCAGGGGGCGAGTATATCGCCACCGCCTAAATTTAAAACAATGTGAAACGGTAGATTACCCACGCTTTTCAAAAGACACAGGCCATCAGAACGCTTCCCAGTCATCATGACTTGACGGCGCCGTTTGTGGGCGGCTGACATCCCTTGGCGCCGAGGCTTTTTGCACGGGCGCAGGAATTTTGGGTGGTGTCAGCGCCGCCTGGGAGGGCTGACTACCCAGCAGCTGGAAGACAGCAACCGCCTGTTCAAGACGGTTAGCCTGTTCTTCCAGCGAAGCGGCAGCGGCCGATGCCTGCTGCACCAGAGCAGCATTCTGCTGGGTGACCTGATCCATCTGTCCAATCGCCTGGCTGACCTGCTCGATGCCATCGCTCTGCTCTTGGGAAGCAGCGGAAATTTCATCCATGATGTCGGTGACGCGCCGTACCGAGTTCACCACATCTGTCATGGTGGCTCCGGCCTGCTCGACCAGTGTCGAGCCTGCATTGATCTGCGATACCGAGCTTTCAATCAGGGCTTTGATTTCCTTGGCAGCATCAGCACTGCGGCTGGCAAGGTTACGTACCTCACCCGCGACCACGGCAAAGCCGCGCCCTTGCTCACCGGCGCGCGCCGCCTCGACAGAGGCATTCAACGCGAGAATATTGGTCTGGAAGGCAATCGAGTCGATCACCCCGGTGATATCGGCGACCTTTTGTGAACTGGAGGAAATGCCATGCATGGTCTTCACGACCTGCTCAACCACATCGCCCCCACGTTCTGCCGTGGAGGAGGCATCCGCGGCCAGCGTGCTGGCCTGACGGGCATTGTCGGCATTCTGTTTTACCGTGGCCGTCATCTCTTCCATGCTGGCGGCGGTTTCTTCAATGGACGCCGCCTGCTGCTCGGTACGCGATGACAGATCCGCGTTGCCGCTGGCGATCTCACGGGTGCCATGATAGATCTCCTGGCTGCCTTCACGCACATTCGAAACCATATCGTTCAGGCTTATCTGCATTCGCCCCATGGACGTCAGCAAACGGCCAATTTCATTGCGTCCACCTTCCGGTAGCGTCTGTGTCAGGTTGGCATCGGCAATACCGTCCAGCGCCTGAGCTGCCTGGTTTAAAGGACGCAAAACGATGGCCCGCAGGCCAAAGTAGATCAGCACCACCAGCACGACGGAGAGCGCCAGAATGATCCACTGAAGCAGGGTATAAAAGCGCTTGATATCTTCCAGTTCCTGCTGCAGCTCATCGCCGCGTATCGTGGCGTATTCCACAAATTTATCCAACGCCTCTTCCTGGGCCTGGCCAGCTGTAGCAAGCTCGTTGCGCAGCTCATTAAACCGTGTCGTGCGCATGTCATTCAGCGCTTCAAGCTGCTGGCGAGAGATCTCGAGGGTACGCATGAAAGTGGCTTCGATCTGCGCACCAAGTGCCTCCCCTCTATCTGTGCGTGGTACCGAGGCGAAGCTGTTGAAACGCTCTTCTGCTCGATCCAGCAAATCTGCTGCCATCACTAAACGCTCATCGGCCTGCTGGCGGCGCCCCAACATGAAATCATTGGAGGCAGCTTCCAGCTCAATCATCGCACCACTCCACAACGCATCGGCGCGGTTGATTTCATTGAGCTGCTCGACATTGATGGCCTGCAGAGTCTGTAACGTTTTTTGCGTGGCCCGATCCGATAACATGAAAATCACGACATTCGAAGCAATCGCCAGCATCAGTAACGCCAACACAGTAATAATGGTGGCTTTCAGCGATGCATTGCGCAGTAAACGGCTCATGACAGTATCCCTTGTTAATAAAATGATTCATGAAACATGCCTATTGGCTGCCCCGTTCGTTATTGTTTTGATCGTTAATTGTTTTAATCGTTATCAGACGCGCTGAGCGCGGCCAGACGCGGCCACCAGCGACATCATTCTTCCGGGGATATCATCCAGAGCGGCGACTTCCAGCGCCCCGCCCATGGCAATCGCTTCACGCGGCATACCAAATACCACACAGGTTTCTTCGTTCTGGGCAATGGTGGCAGCACCTGCCTCGCGCATCTCTAAAAGCCCCTTGGCACCGTCTTTTCCCATCCCGGTGAGAATTACGCCAACGGCATTTTTACCCGCATGCTGAGCTGCCGAATGAAAGAGCACATCCACCGATGGGCGGTGGCGGTTAACCGGTGGACCGCTGTTCAGCCTGGCCACATAGTTGGCACCACTGCGCGCCAGCTCCAGATGCTGATCGCCGGGGGCGATATAGGCATGCCCTGGCAAGACACGCTCACCATCCGTGGCTTCTTTCACCGAGATACGGCATAAACGGTCAAGGCGTTCAGCAAAGGAACGGGTAAATCCACCAGGCATATGCTGAGTGATCAGAATGGCCGGCGCGTTGGCGGGCAACGGCTCTAGCACCGAACGAATCGCCTCTGTACCACCGGTAGACGCGCCGATAATGATCAGTTTTTCGCTGGAGGTCAGCGGTGCCGTCAGTTCCTTGCGTGCAGGCGCATTTTTCTTTTGCAGCCCCTGACGGGGGCGCGAACGCGCCGCCACACGCAGCTTTTCGGCGATCTCGTTGGCGTATTCCATCATGCCGTTGCGAATGCCAAGGCTCGGTTTGGCGACAAAATCCAGCGCCCCCAGCTCCAGCGCCCGCAGGGTGATTTCAGAGCCGGACTGCGTCAGTGAAGACACCATTAATACTGGCATCGGACGCAGGCGCATCAAACGTTCGAGAAAATCGAGACCATCCATACGCGGCATTTCGACATCCAGCGTCAACACATCGGGGTTGTGCTGCTTGATCAAATCTCGCGCGGCAATCGGGTCTGGCGCAACAGCCACCACTTCCATATCCGGCTGGGAATTGATGATCTCGGTGAGTAGATCACGAATGAGCGCCGAGTCGTCGACGCATAACACTCTGATTTTAGATGCGCTCAATGCACGCCTCCTGTCTGATGTTAGCCAAGTTCTGCTGACTAGCTGCCGGATGAACGATGCTGGGGGGCCAGGGTGTAGACCGTCTGACCTCGCAGTTTGAATTCGCTGCTGATATACGAGAAGTTTTCCGAATGCCCGGCAAATAGCAGCCCATCGGGTTTTAACAGCGGGGCAAAGCGCTTGAGAATTTTTGCCTGCGTTTCTTTATCGAAATAAATCATGATATTGCGGCAAAAGATGGCATCGAAGGGCCCTTGAACCGGCCACTGCGGTGCCAGCAGATTAAGCCCTGAAAATTCCACCAGACTCGACACTTCCGGGCGAACTCTGGCAAACCCCATGCGCTTGCCGGTCCCTTTCTGGAAAAAACGCTTGATACGCACTTCGTCGAGTTTGCTCACCTGCTCAAGGGGGTAAACGCCAGCGCGCGCTTTCGCCAACGCCTCCGTATCGATATCAGTCGCTACCACACGGGACTGGCTAGCCTTGGGGCCGAGGGTTTCCAGTAGCGTCATGCCCAGCGAATAAGGCTCTTCCCCGGTAGAAGCCGCCGCGCACCAGATGGAGACAGGACCCGTTTTATGTTTGATGTGTTCGGCGAGCAGAGGAAAGTGGTGAGACTCCCGGAAAAAAGCCGTCAGGTTGGTGGTCAGGGCGTTGGTAAAGGCTTCCCATTCACGCGCATCAGGCTTTCTCTCAAGACGTGAAAGATAATCACTGAACCGTGTCAGACCATGATGACGCAGACGCTTGGCAAGACGGCTATAGACCATCTCACGCTTATGTTCAGCCAGCACGATGCCCGCACGCTGATAGATCAGCTCGCGAATACGTTTGAAATCCGCATCTGTCAGCACCAGATCGCGTTCAATCTGGCTACCGGAAGACCACTGGCTGGCCTCGGCTACCTCACGTTGCTCGGTCAAGAACACGTCTCCATTATCGTGGCGGGTCGTATCAGGACTGTTGGGTCGTTCAGGACTGTTGTGTCGTATCCACCAGCGCCATTTCTTCACTGGTCAACAGCTTGTCGATATCCACCAACACCAGCATGCGATCTTCGAGACTGCCCAGGCCGCTAAGGAAATCCGACGATAACGTCACGCCGAATTCCGGGGCCGGCTTGATCTGATCCGGCGTGAGCGTCATCACATCCGAGACACCATCCACCACAATGCCGACAACGCGATCGGCAACGTTGACGACGATAACAACGGTCTGTCCGCCATACTCGACGCTTTGCAGATGAAATTTGATACGCAGGTCGACAATCGGCACGATCACGCCGCGCAGATTGGTCACCCCTTTGATGAAATCCGGTGCGTTGGCAATCCGCGTGACATTTTCATAACCGCGGATTTCCTGCACTTTGAGAATATCGATGGCATATTCTTCTTCGCCCAGCGAGAAGACCAGAAATTCACGGTTATCCGCTTCTGCGGCAGAGAGCACAGCATCATTGTTGGCCTGACTCATGACGGCTCAGCCTCCTTTTTAGATTTAACAGACGGGTTCGATGAAAAGTGCGGGGATTGGGTTACCTTCCCGGCTTCTTTTTTGTTGCGGCCCAAACGATGCAAGCCAGTAATATCGAGGATAAGCGCCACACTGCCGTCACCGAGAATCGTCGCGGCTGACACGCCTGGCACCTTGCGATAGTTGTCTTCGAGGTTCTTCACCACGACCTGTTGCTGGCCGATCAATTCATCCACCAGCATGGCGTAACGGCGCCCTTCCCCTTGTACGATCACGGCAATGCTTTTCGTCGGGTCGGTAATGGCATTTTCGACATCAAGCACCTCGTGAATGGCAATCACAGGCAGGTACTCGTCGCGCACTTTCAGCACCACATCATCACCGGCCATGGCGTACATATCTTCTTTGGCAGGCTGTAACGATTCGAGCACCGCCGAAAGCGGCAGAATGAAGGTTTCACGCCCCACCTTGATCGACATGCCATCCAGAATGGCCAGAGTCAGCGGCAGTACAATGCGAGTGTTGGTGCCCTCGCCTTTTTTCGACTGGATTTCGACCCGGCCGCCCATGGCCTGAATGTTGCGCTTGACCACGTCCATGCCCACACCGCGGCCGGACACATCAGTGACTTCCTTGGCGGTTGAAAAGCCAGGCGCGAAAATCAGCTGCCAGACATCTTCATCGGACATAGTGTCGGACACATTAAGGCCGTTTTCACGGGCTTTTCTGAGCAACACCTCGCGATCCATACCAGCGCCGTCGTCTTTGACTTCAATCAGGATATTGCCGCCCTGGTGACGTGCGGCCAGCGTTAGCTTGCCAGTACGCGGCTTGCCCTTGGCTTCCCGTTCGTCTGGCATTTCAATACCGTGGTCCAGGCTGTTACGCACCAGGTGAGTCAAGGGATCGGTAATCCGCTCAACCAGACTTTTATCAAGCTCGGTGGATTTGCCCTCAGTGATCAGCTCAATGTCTTTTTTCAGCTTACCGGCTGTGTCCCGCACCACGCGTGGGAAGCGGCTGAACACGAACTCCATGGGAATCATGCGGATCGACATCACGGATTCCTGCAGATCCCGCGCGTTACGTTGCAAAAGGCTCATGCCGTTCTGCAGCGAACTGTTCTGCTCTTCAAGGTCACTGACGGTCTGGTCGAGCATTGACTGGGTGATGATCAACTCGCCCACCAGGTTAATGATCTGATCCACCTTATCGACCGACACGCGGATGGAAGAAGATTCCTGGGCGGTTTTTTTGGGCTTGGCGGCAGCAGGCTGGGCAGCCTTGGTATCGGAAGCTGCCGGTTTGCTGGGCGGTTCAGGGCTGGCGACTGGCGTTTTGGCTGGCTCTGCAGGGACAGGCTCAGGAGCGCTTTCGGGCACGGAAGGCGGCTCTGCCTTCTCGGTTGGTGCGGGGGCATCCAGTACCTTGACGTCAATCTGCTCCGGCTCAATGATAAAGCACATGACGGCTTCAATATCATCCGGGCTCGTGTTGCCCATGAGAATCACTTCGTAACGCGTTTCATCGCCAGACTGTGAGTGAATTTCCCCTAGCTGCTCAAGCTCTTCTGCCAGCAGAATGCGATCTTTTTCACTCACGTTTAACAGCACGACCTGCAGCAGATCACCGCTATCAGAGGCGGTAGCGTCCTGCGTCTGCTCAGCGCCGGAGGTTGATGGCTCAGGCGTTGGCGTCGTGGTATTGGCTATCGGTGCGCTGTCGGCAGCCTCTAAGCCTTTGCCGATTTCTTCAAGGGCAATCTGTTGTAACGTCTGGCAGATACGTTCGTACGTCTCCTGGTCCGGCTCCTCCTCACTGCGGTAGGCATTCAGTTGGTCGTGCATGATGTCTTTTGCCTCCAGGAAGGTATCAACGAGGTCGGCGCGCAGTAACAGCTCGCCTTTGCGTGCATGGTCCAACAGGTTTTCAAAAATATGCGTGGTTTTCTGCAGTACCGTAAAACCAAAGGTCCCCGCACCGCCCTTGATGGAGTGAGCAGCACGAAAAATGGCATTAAGCTGTTCGCTGTCCGGATCTTCGACATCCAGCTCCAGCAGGTGCTGCTCCATATCTGCCAGCAGCTCTTCGGCCTCTTCAAAAAAGGTGTCAAAAAAATCCGTGATATCCATGCACGCTCCCCCACTTATGCGTCGTTGTTATGTCAGCGACGACGGGTATTAGCCATCGTCGGACGGTTGCGTACCACCTTCCTGCTCAGCGCTACCCTCGGCAGCACTTTCATTCGCCGGGCGTGACACCATTGCGGGCATTTCCGAGGTCACACGGGGGTTGCGAATCGACTCCGCCACTTCCGGTAACAGCACGACCAGCTCAATACGTCGGTTAATCGGGTCCAGCGCTTCGGTCTCCGGTAACGTGACGCGATCCGCATATCCGGCAACCCGCAACAGCTGGCCAGGGTCCAGACCACCAGCCACCAGCTCGCGCCGGGAGGCATTGGCACGTTCACTGGATAACTCCCAGTTACTGTAGCCACGATAATTTCCCCCATAGGGAATACTGTCGGTATGCCCGCCAATACTCAGATCATTGGGTAACTCATTCAGCAGCGGAGCGATGGTGCGCAGTAGATCGCGCATATACGGGGCAACCTGATCACTGCCCAACTCAAACATCGGCCGCTGTTCGGTATCCAGTAACTGGATACGTAACCCTTCCCGGGTCAGATCAAAACGCATCTGCTCACGCATCTGGCGAAGGTTGGGGTCCAGCGCAATGGCGCGCTCGATCCGCTCCTGAACATCGCGAAAAAAGCGCCGTTCCTGTTCGCTGGGGCGAGTGTGCTGACGAATATCAATGCGGGAGCGCTCGCCATCGCTATGCATCGGGTCTGGACCGCCGCCGGGAATCGGACTGGTGCTCCCGGAACGATCTCCCCTGTTGATGGCGGCGGTCAGTGGCATGCTGAAATAATCCGCAACCCCTTCGCGCTGCTCTTCACTGGCGGTGCTAAGAATCCACATCACCAGAAACAGCGCCATCAATGCGGTCATGAAATCAGCCAGGGCAATTTTCCATGACCCACCATGATGGGCATGTACGACTTTTTTGCGCCGGATGATAATCGGGCGCCGTTCCCCTGCCCCCTGACTCATGCACCGCCTGCCTTTTTCGCATCACGTACGTAGTCTTCCAGCTCATTGAAACTGGGGCGCTCTGCGGTGTGCAGTGCTTTGCGTCCAAATTCAACGGCAATCTGAGGGGCATAGCCATGCAGACTTGCCAGCAGTGTCACGCGTATGCACTGCAACATTTTTTCGGCTTCTTTGGCCTGACGCTCCAGAGAACTGGCCAAGGGGTTGATAAAGCCATAGCCCAGCAGGATTCCCAGAAAAGTGCCGACCAGCGCATGGGCAATCATTTCGCCCATTTCATCCGGACTGGCATTGGCATAGGTCAACGCTTTAACGACCCCCATCACCGCCGCCACGATGCCAAAAGCCGGCATCGCATCACCGACTTTGGCAATCGCATCAATGGGAATGTGGGCTTCCTGCTCGAATCCTTCTATTTCATGCAGCATTAATTCATCAATTTCCATCGGCTCCATACCACCGCTGACCATCAAGCGCAGATAGTCAGTCAGGAAATTCATGATATGCGGGTCCGCCAGCACTATCGGATGCTCCTGAAATAACGGGCTTTCCTGCGGGTTATCAATATCCCGCTCAATGCCCAGCATTCCTTCACGACGCACCTTGGAGAGCAGCTTGTACTGCAGTGCCATCAGCTCCATATACATGGCTTTATTGTATTTTTTGGTGCGCCGCAGACGCGGAAATATCTTGAAGGTTGCCCGCAATGCCTTGCCGTTATTAGCGGCCAGAAACGCCCCGACCCCAGCGCCACCAATAATCAGTAGCTCCAGTGGTTGGTAAAGCGGTCCCAGGCTGCCTCCGGCAAGCACGTAGCCCCCGAACACCGAAAACAAGACCACCAAATAGCCAAGCGCAATTAACACAAGCAGTATCCTTGTCGGTTTTGTGTATCAATAACGTTCGTCAGCCTTCGCGCCAACGCTTTCTACACAGAAACGCCTCACCGACGATTACCGGGGGCGGCACTCCTGATGTGGAGTGAGTACGCGTCTTCAAGACGGTTTTCAACCCGACTTAATCCGACACACTATTTCCAAAATACCAAGTCCAAAATGCTAGTTCTAAAACGCTAGACCTAGCACTTTATAGTTAATACTATTTAACAGAAAATAAACCTACCCGTCGACCTGGGGAGCGCTCTGTCGCGTTGAAAACACACAATAGTCAACATAACCGTGATGGTTATCAGGATATTGCTCATCGGCTTGCTGCCCCGTGAGGCGTTTAAACCGGCATGATTCGAGCCAGTTTCAGTTAATATTGGCTGCTTTTCGGGTTTTTCCTGCACGGGAAGGTGGCTGACAGATGCCACAGACATAATCATGTGAGGGGCTATGGGCGTGCGCAACGAAGTGCCCGCCACAGCGAATGCAGCGACTAAGCTGGAGTAAATCGCTTTCGAAAAAGCGGATCAGCGTCCAGGCGCGCGTCAGCCCTAATACAGGCTCCATCTCTTCTAGCTCAATCTGTTCATCATATAAACGATAGGCTTTGACAAAGGCGTCAATACGCTCGCAACTGCCTTCTTCAAGCAAACTGCGGTAAGTGTTGTAAAACAAAGACGAATGAATATTGGGCAACCAGGTAATAAACCAGTCAGCTGAAAATGGCAGCATGCCCTTGGGTGGCGACATGCCACGCACTTCTTTATAGAGCTTTATCAGTCGCGTACGACTCAGCTCTGTCTCTGTTTCCAACACCTGCAGGCGTGCCCCAAGCTCAATTAATTCAATGGCAAGCTGCACTTGGTGCATTTCATCAACCAGGCTTTTTTGGCTCAATCCGACCTCTCATCAGAATGTTTGACGGGTAAGCTACTCATTGCTTTTGTCATCTTTTGTACGCGATACAGGCCGGTCGGGAAGACGTTCCAGGGGCTCTCCGGCCAACAGCAGGGACGTATGCAAACCGGATAATCCCTGGTCACGTGGATTGTGGGTGACCTGACGAAGTTGCTCGGCATTTTCTGGTGTGAAACGACACAGTAACTGGTTGGTTCTGGCCAGCTTGGTCAGCTGGCGGGCATTAAGTGACAGCAGTAAATCAGCCAGCTCACCATCGACCTTCAGACGAAACATGCCAGTCTCACGGTCTTCCGCCAGCAAGCGTTGGGCCAGCAGCAAATAGGCCAGATTGATTTCCTGAACTTCGTCGAAAAAGCTGGTATGACTCATGCTAATTTGTTTAACCCATACGGCAGTGTTATCGCTTTATTATAACAACATAATTTACATTTTACGTTTGTTTACTGTTCCGCATCGTTACATATATTGCATGCATTCGCTAGGCTGAATCTAAACGGTTTAGCTTCACAACTCGGCCAGCAAACACAGCGAGGCTGGCAACCGCATTGTTATCCTTCATTTACGTCCGGCCCGCGGGGCTGAACGCTGTCATCTGAAAGCTCAAACACCCAGACCAGGATTTCAGCTACGACTTGATAAAGGCTGCCCGGAATTTCTTCATCGAGATTGAGCTGCATCAGCAAGGCAACAAGCTCAGGGGCGTCATGCACGTAAATCCCCTGGCGCTGAGCCTCCGCCATGATGCGCTCAGCCAGCTCGCCATAGCCTTTGGCGACGACTCGCGGCGCCTCATCATCGCCTTGATAGGCCAGCGCCACTGCCTGACGACGCCGTTCATGAGGAGGTTTCATAAGACGCCCCCCTATCGATATCGCGCACTTTTAGCTGCACCTTACGCAGATCCAGTGCCGATAAGCGTTGCTCCAGTACAGCCAAGCCTTCATTCAGCTGCTGCTGGACGTCGTCACTGTCTGTCGTGAAGTCGACACTCAAGGTGCCGCGATATAGCCATAACGCCACATTGAATTCCCCCAGATTGGGGACATCAAGGCGCATTTCCGAGCGCCAGCCGTCTTCGGGCTCTCCCTGCTCGTTACCTTCATCGCTACCGCCCTCACGTGAGGGCAAGTTGACTACCAGCGCCATGAAAATGCCAGCCCAGACATCCCCCTCCCAACGCAGCGTTGGCGTGACCAGCATTTCCAGCTGCTGACGAACCAGACTCTGCAGACTTTCATGTACCACCTCACGCTGGCGGGCCGAACTCAACTCAAGCAGCTCTCGCCCTGCGGCCAGTTCGCTGCGCAATGCATCGGCCGCTTGAGTGGGCGGCTGGGCCAGCGGAGCATTGGCAGGCGGTTGACTGGCCGGTGAACCACCAGAGGGCAAGGCAGATGAATTCGCCGATAGCGCACTACTGTTCACGGGCAGCAGTAAGCTGCCAGACTGAATAAACGCGCCATTCGCACTTGAACCCTGTGCCTGCAATGCCAACCCCAAGGGTGAGTTGGGTGATAGCATAAAAGGTAGCGCGGTCGGCAACAGCAGCGGCGGACCATTAGGCAACACCGGATTGTTGATGCCTGGTAGCGGCTGCCCTGCGAATGTCGCCATCGGCAGAGGGCGAACACCGGGCTGCATTTGCGGCTCACGGAGCAACTGCTGGCGAGGCGTATCACCTTGAAACCAGCGCTTCAGGTGCGCTTCATAAAACAGGCCGCTATCACGAACACTGCCTTCAAGGCGCGCCGCCAGCGTCGGCGCCGACGCGCTTTCCGTGGACTGCATCAAAGGTGCCTGTGTACGCAACGTAGAAAGCGGCGCTGGGAATCGCATCAAGACATCGGCAATACTGCGAGCGGCAGGGCTGAAGTGAGTCTGGGTAGAGCCCTGCTGCCCCGCTGGAAGTTCACTGCGCCCCCCCTGGCGAGGCAGATCAAGCGAAGGCGGTAAGCGGTCAAGTGCCGATAATCGAGGGTCTGAGCGGGCATCCAGACGTGAATCGCTGTGCAATGCTTTTGGGCCAGCGCCCGGATCAACCGGACGCACAGGCTCATTAAGCACTCGCGGGGCTGGATCACCACGCTTGCCCAGCACCTGGTGCATGAGCGTATCAATCAGCAGATTGATGCCGCTCACGTCGGCCTCTTCGTCGGCGCCTCACCCAGTGAGTAAAACGCGTCGGACTCCCCTTGCTGCGGAGCATAGGCACGGTGCAGGCGACGTTGCTGCTGGGTGAGGCCGATCAGCTTGCCTAGCTCATCACGCCGGGCAACCAGTTGGCGGCGAATCTCCACATCATGCTCAAGGATAGCTTCAAGAAGCTCTGCCTTGCGCTGCTGCCCCTTGGCATCCAAGGTGACTTCGACATCGAGTTCACGCAGCTTTTCAACCAGCATCACATAGTGGGTACGCTGATCAATCAACGCCGCCCAGTCTTCCTTGTTTGCAAGCTCATGCATCTTTGCGGCGCTATCAAGCAGTGCCGCATAAGCGCCCAGCAACGCTTGCTGGGTCTGATGCTGCTGAGCCATCCGGGATGCTGACATTCAGACCTCATGCGCTTCGCTGTTGACCAATTTCACGCCATGCTGAGGCGACATCTTCCAGCAGCCTTTCGGCCTGGTTGAGGCTTTCTTCGTCGTTGCGCAAGTTAGCGATCAGCAACAGGCGAGCAATGTAGTCGTAAAGTGACCCCAGGCGCTCGGCAATTTCACCGCCTTTTTCCTGGTCGAGCGCTGCTGACAGGCCATTGTTGATAATATCCAGCGCCTTGGAAATCGACTTGCCCTTCTCGGCGATGTTGCCATCCTGCATATAAATGCGAGCCGCCCGGATGGATGCCTGAGCTCCATCGAAAAGCATCACAATCAGCTTGTGTGGGTCTGCCGCCATCACACCACTTTCTACGCCCACCCGTGCATAGGCACTGGCGCCATGTGTGTAAGTCATCAATACAACTCCTGTTATCTGAATCACTGCCCGACAGGCGACCTCGCCATGTCGGCTTAACGCTGACGGGCAGCGTTGTGCCTCAGTAGATTTTATATCGGCAGGCGTTGCGATGACTTTAACAATGGCGCGCTTTTTTACGGCTTAATCTTGGCATTGATTATCCGCTGGACAAGCGTTCCTCAGGTTGAAACGGCCACTTCACTCACCGGTCGCCCAAGACGCTCGATAACATTCCCCCGGATCAGGGTGCCAAGATTATCGCTGGTAGGAGGCTCGGGATGCTCAGTGACCTGCACTTCTGTGGGGTTACCCCTGGCATCCAGACGCAGCACCCAGGCCAGCTGATCGCTGGAAAAGCGCACCAGCGAACCAATCGGCAGCGCTTTGAAATGCTCGATATAACGCTTCATCCAGCGCGGGTCGAACTGGTGGGGGTGACGCAGCAGATGGCGATAGATCTGCTGGGCCGTGCGTGCCGGACGATCCGCACGGTCACGATGCATCGCCTCAACCACGTCTACAATAGCGCTCGCCTTGGCCAGTTCGTGCAGCTGCTCTCCGTTCACGCCTTTCGGGTAGCCGCTGCCATCCATCCGCTCATTGATCCCACCAATCACGGCGTGAGCAATACTTGCTGAAAGCCAATGGCAGCTCTTTATCCGCAACAGAAGCAGTTCAACATGTTCACTCATTGTGTCGCGGTGTGATGCATCGAACTTTTTGGCCTGAAACAACACCTGTGGCACCAGCGCCTTGCCCAGATCATGCACCATCGCGCTGGCAGCAATAGCCTTGCGGACATCCTGGGGGATGTTATCGCCAACCAGATCCAGCAGATGGATGGCGACGGAAAGCCCATGACGGACCAGCAGTGGCTCGCGCGCCATGCAACGGGTGGCAAACAGCAAAGCTTCACGGTCTTCTTCATGCAGCGCCAGCAAGCGGTCGGCATAGCGCGATAGCTGCCGGGCATCAATATCACTACCGTTTTGCAACAGCAGCATCTGGGAGTCCAGGTAACCCGACACTTTGGCCAGACGACGCGCCATTGGGGTGGCGTAGTGACGCAACTCACGCCGACCAACATGATCATCAGCGGCATAGCGCTTCTTGGGCACTTCAAACAACGGGGACGGCTGCCGGTTTCCCTGGTTTTCTCTTTCATAGCGTGCCGCTTCACGCTCGATTTCACATACGAAGTACCAGACCTGGCGCTCCTGCTCACTGCTACAGCGAGAAAAGCGGAAACCTGCGCGTAACAGCTGCTGGTCGGGCTCGGTTTTCTGATAGCGTGCTTCGCCATAAACCTCAAAATACGTGCCATCAGGAAACTTAAGCGCCATTTTCACCGGTGAACGATCCGCCGCAGCGAGAATACCACTGGCCGACATCGGCAGCTCTACCTGGCATCCCTCCTGGCTCAGGTCGCGCAGCTCGCCATTGACGACCTGATTGTCAGCCCCCAATAAGGTGACCTGCACCTGCATCCCCATACGCAGCTCAGCGCGGAAAGCGTCTCGGCGTTGCAGAACATCCAGGTAACTCGGGTAATGACTACAGCACAGATATCGACCACCAGAGCGACGGACCTCGGTAAGTTCGAGCGAGGGTGTACGCACTAACTTGCCCTGGGACTGCCCATGCAGCGAAAATGACACGCCATCCTGCAGCTGTGGCAACAGATAATCGACCGACGAAAGGTCCATCACCAACGTTTTATCAGCGTGCTGTTCCATCAATATAATGGGGTCCTGACGTGCGCCGGGCACATCCAGGCAAAGCGAAACACCTCCGTTTTCGATCAAACCATTCAGCAACAATTCGATCATCACGGGCCCGGTGACGCGCTCGTAGTCATTCTGATGCGCTTCCATCAACGCCTCTCTTCCCTATTCCTAACGAAATAATGTGTGGCGCAGGCCAGCGCGTTCACCACGGGACGCCAACGGCATGCGCTAATGCGACGCAAAAGCATACCAGAAGCGCTACAAGCCCCGCACATCATTAAGTTTACTTTTTTTAACTTTTTATCACCCGCTCAATCCTTCCGTCAGAAAAGATAAAAACACCTAAAGTTTTTATATGAACTGCCGATCAAGTAAGCATCTCTTTAAAAAACAACGCGGCGACGGCTTTCATTCTGATGTGCGACAGGAATGCTGACGAGCCATGACATGACAGACGTAGTGCATGCTCAGCACGCCTGTCAGCTCAGACAAAAAGAAGGGGGAGAAACCGATGAATTCACCACTCAATGATGCGCTTGCCTCGGTGCAATTTTCAGTACTATCGACACGACCATCGACTCAACAAACCGCTGCGCTGTCTCGCACCTCGGACGCCCGCTTGCAGGCGTCAGCCAATCCTGCGGCATCGATGCAGTCGACTCGGGAAGCTGAGGATAAAAATGGCATCAGCACTGCCGATCTGGCGGAGCCGATTGAGCGCATCAATACGGTCATGAGCCAGCGTGGCCTGGAGTTTGAGATCCGTCAGGAAAGTGAGCGTGTAGTAACGCGGGTTATTGACCGGGAGTCTGGTGACGTTATCCGGCAGATTCCTGCCGAGGAAGTACTCCGCCTCGCTGAGCGTCTTGATGAACTTCAGCAAGGTGGGCTGATCAGCCTAAAAGTCTGAAAGACCGTTCTGAAACGGCGCTATACCTGCATATTCATCACGTCTTTATACGCCGTTACCAAGCGGTTTCTTACCTGCGTGCCCATCTGAAAGGCAACGCTGGATTTTTGCATATCAGCCATGACCTGATTGAGCGACAGATCAGAATCACCTTCCTGAAATGCCATTGCCTGACTGTTCGCACTTTTCTGCAGCTGATTAATCCGCTGAATGGAAGCCTGAAGTTCGCTGCCAAAACTTCCCCGCCCCACATTGGCCGCCATCTGGGTGTCGTTAATGGGAGATTGGCTTGCCTGACTGGCCAAGCTTTGCATTTGCTGTAGCGCAGATTGAATTGCCGGTGAACTCATACGCATGCCTTCAGCGTTAAAAAATGAAATAATGTAAGATACACTAACATCAGGACAACTTACCTCATACGAACAAATACGTATAAAAAGCCAACCTTTTCGTTCCTTTAGGGGTGACAAGCCACCGGATAATGGCGCTCATCATAATTCCGCTCACATTGAAGGCGGATCATCGCGATCGACGGACTTAGCCTATGTTTTTTTTGGTGGTGCGCCCTGGCCGTCATCAGTTTTGCCTATGCTCTCGGAGGAGTAAATGAGCGAGACTGATTCTACGGCAGGCCGTCAGAACAGCACGACACGAACTTCTCAACCTGGCGACACGGAAGCACAAAATGCTTCCGAGTCTGTTTTTGGCCGTGTGAAACAACAGTTCCGTGGCAACCCGCTGGTGGTACTGCTGATTGCAGGTGCTGCCAGTATTGCCATCATTGCTGCGTTGCTGATGTGGGCCAGCAGCCCTGAATACCGGGTGCTTTATAACAACCTGAGTGAAGCTGACGGCGGTCGGATCATTAGCGAACTCGACACGCGTGGCGTGCCTTATCGTTTCAGCAATAACGGGCAAGCGCTTATGGTGCCCAGCGAAAACGTCTATACATTGCGTCTGCAACTGGCAGAGCAAGGGCTTCCACGTGGCGGTGATGTCGGTCTTGAATTGATGCAGAACCAGGCATTCGGGGTCAGCCAGTTTACCGAACAGGTCAACTACCAGCGTGGCCTGGAGGGTGAGCTTGCCCGCTCCATTCGCTCTCTGGGGCCGGTCGAGGATGTTCGTGTTCATCTCTCCATGGCCAAACCCTCCGTGTTTATTCGCGACCAGGAACCCGCCAAGGCCTCCATCGTACTCACACTGCTACCTGGCCGAGTTCTGGGCGAAGGTCAGGTCAGCGCGATTGTGCATATGGTGTCCAGTAGCGTGCCACAGCTGGCAGCAGAGGATGTGTCGGTAGTTAACCAGGACGGTCGGTTACTGTCGGCAGATACTGGCAGCAGCAATGATCTCGATGGCTCTCAGCTTGAATATATTGCTGAAGTGGAACGCTCCTACCAACGGCGCATTGAAAATATTCTGACGCCGATTCTGGGGGACAATAACATCCGCGCCCAGGTGGCAGCGCAGATAGACTTCTCACGTCGTGAAGAAACCACTGAAACCTACGGCCCCAACCAGGCGCCCAACGAAGCCGCCATTCGCAGCCGTCAGGCAAGCTTATCTTTTGATGGCGAAAATCCGCTGGCCACCGGGATTCCCGGCGCGCTCACCAATACCCCACCGGGCGTCGCGCCCTCGCCGATCAATGCGCCGGATGAAGACGCCGACGACGCTGACAATGCCGAAAACGACCCTGATGCTTTGCGCCGTCTGAATCAGGATGACGTGGTTAACTACGAAGTGGATCGCAACGTTTCACACGTTCAGTATCGCCGCGGTGAGATCGAGCGTTTAACCGCTGCCGTCGTCGTCAACTATCGTGAAGAGATGAACGATGAAGGCGAGTGGGTACCTGTCGCTCTCAGCGACGAAGAAGTCGAACAGATTGAGCGTCTGGTACGCCAGGCAATGGGCTTCTCGGTGGCTCGTGGTGATGAGATTGACGTGGTCAACACGCCGTTTGCCCGCACCGATGAAGAAGCCGACGCGCTGGAATGGTGGCAGCGTCCTGAAATCCTGTCCATGGCCGCCAATGCAGGGCGCTACCTGCTGGTTGCCCTTGCCGCCCTGCTGCTTTATCTCTTGATCCTGCGGCCGCTGATCAAGCGCTACACCCAAAGCCCGGTGATGGCAACCGCCATGCCAGGTGGCACGCTGAATACCAGCGTAGGGGATGATGAAAACGAGAGTGAAGAAGACACGACCGAGGGTGAAGACGCCGATAACACCTATCACCGGCCCAAGCGCAAACGTAAAACGTCACTGTACGAACACAACCTTCAGGACCTGCGCGAAATGGCTCAGGAAGACCCCCGCATGGTCGCCATGATTATTCGCGGTTGGATGAACTCACATGAATAGTCCCGTTGTTGAAATGAGTGGCGCACGCAAAAGCGCCATCCTGCTGCTTGCCCTTGATGAAGATAGTGCAGCGGAAGTCTTCCGGTACCTGAATGCCACCGAGGTACAGGAAATCAGTGTGGAAATGACCAAACTGCACCAGATCTCCCATGACGACATGAGAGCCGTACTGGAAGCGTTCCATCAGGAAACCGAGGAGTTTGTGGCGCTGAACCTCAATTCCAGTGAGCATATCCGTTCCGTACTGACCAAAGCGCTGGGTAGTGACCGGGCGACCAGCCTGATTGAGGACATTCTGGAAACCACCGGAGAAAATTCCGGTATCGATGCCCTCAACCTGATGGAAGCGTCCATGGTGTCTGAGCTGATTCGCGACGAGCACCCGCAGATCATCGCCACGATTCTGGTTCATCTGGAGCGCCATCAGGCTGCCGACATTCTTGAGCTGTTTGATGAGAAGCTGCGTAACGACGTGATTCTGCGCGTGGCAACGTTCAGCGGCGTGCAGCCTGCGGCCCTGCAGGAACTCACCGAGGTGCTGACCAGCATGCTCGATGGCCAGAACCTCAAACGCAGCAAGATGGGCGGCGTAAGAACAGCAGCCGAGATCCTCAACCTGATGAACTCGTCTCAGGAAGAAACCGCCATCGAAACCGTGCGCTCGCACAACGAAGACCTGGCGCAGAAAATCATCGACGAGATGTTCCTGTTCGAAAATCTGCTGGACCTCGACAACCGCGCCATCCAGATGGTGCTGCAGGAGGTCGAGAACAACTCCCTGGTGGTGGCACTCAAGGGTGCCGAGGACGTGCTGGTCGACAAATTCCTGCGCAACATGTCCCAGCGGGCTGCCGACCTGGTTCGCGAGGACATGGAAGCCCGTGGCCCCATCCGGGTCTCTCAGGTAGAAGCCGAACAAAAAGCCATTCTGCAGATTGTCCGTCGTCTGGCGGATGCCGGCGAGATAGTACTGGCAGGAGGGGACGACGCTTATGTCTGATTTTCAGGCCTCGGAATTCGATCGCCACCAGAGCTGGCGACGCTGGCAGATGGATGAACTGGCCAAGCCAGCGCATTCGCCTGGCGACGAGCCTGAATCCCCTGCCACGCAGCACCAGCGGCGTGTCGCAGCCGCCCAGAAAGCCGCTGAAGAAGCCCGTCAGCGTGAAGCCAGAGAACGCCAGGCGGCGTTTGAAAAAATTCGTCATCAGGCCCAGCAGGAAGGTTATCAGGAAGGCTTCCAACGCGGTCAGCAGGAAGGTCACGCCCAGGGCCTGGAAGAAGGCAAGCAGGAGGCCAGACAGGCATTTGAAGAGCAGGTTGGCAACACCCTCACGCCGCTTGCTCACCTGGCGCAGCAGTTTGACGACGCACTGGCCCGGCTGGATGACAGCATGGCAGATGACCTGGTGGAGCTGGCGATGTTAACGGGCCGGCAGCTGGCGGGTGACGCCCTGGAAGCTCGCCCGGAAGAAATTTTGCGCCTGGTGCGCCAGTTGCTGCATACCGAACCACCGCTGGTAGGCCAGCAGCGCCTGTGGCTAAACCCGGAAGATCACAGCCTGGTTCAACAGCATCTGGGCGATGAGCTTGATGCCGCGAATTGGACACTGCAGCCCGATGACCAGTTAGCTCGCGGCGGCTGCCGTGTGACCAGTGCCCAGGGCGAGCTCGACGCCACCTTTGAAAGCCGTTGGAAGTCCATCAAGGCGCAGGTTCGCCAGCGCCATCATAAAGTTTCTTCTCACGATGACGACAGCCCGCCTGTGGCGTCATCGGGCAAACCGGCAGAATATCCATGAGTGCGACCACCGCATCACTTCATCAACAACGCTGGCAGAAAGCCCTGCAGCGCACCCAGGCACGGGTGGGGCAACTGCCGCTCTATCGTGCCAGTGGGCGGGTGATTCGCGCCACCGGCATGGTGATTGAAGTGATCGGTTTGAAGGTAGCGGTGGGCAGTGCCTGCCTGATTGAGCTGCCCGGCCGTGACGGGCGGTTAGGCACCAGCGCTCAACACGCAGAAGCCGAAGTGGTGGGCTTTTCCGGCGATAAGCTTTACTTGATGCCGCTGGAGGAAATTTCCGGCCTGATGCCCGGCGCACGTGTTTCCCCCCTCGGCGACAGCGGCGGCCAAAGTGCGCGACGCTTCCCCATGGGAGAGCGCCTTCTCGGACGTGTACTGGATGGCAATGGCAACCCGCTGGATGACCGCGAGAACATTGACGACCTCCCCCGTGCCACATTGAGTTCGGCGCCGCTCAACCCGCTATCGCGCGCTCCCATTGATGAACAGGTTGACGTGGGCATTCGCGCCATCAATGCGCTGTTGAGCGTTGGCCGCGGTCAGCGCATGGGGCTGTTTGCAGGCTCGGGGGTGGGTAAATCGGTATTGCTGGGCATGATGGCTCGCTACACCAGGGCGGATGTCATCGTTGTTGGCCTGATTGGCGAACGTGGCCGCGAGGTGCAGGATTTTATCGACAACATCCTCGGCCCCGAAGGGCGCAAACGCTCGGTCGTGGTCGCCGCACCCGCCGATACCTCTCCGCTACAGCGTCTGCAAGGGGCGGCGTACGCCACGCGTCTGGCAGAAGGCTTTCGTGATGAAGGCCGCAACGTGCTGCTGATCATGGATTCACTTACCCGCTTTGCCATGGCCCAGCGTGAAATCGCGCTGGCCATCGGCGAGCCGCCAGCCACCAAAGGGTACCCGCCTTCCGTATTTGCCAAACTGCCCGGATTGGTCGAACGTGCCGGTAATGCCGAGCGTGGCGGGGGCTCCATTACGGCCTTCTATACGGTACTCACCGAAGGTGATGACCAGCAGGACCCGATTGCCGATGCTGCCCGTGCGATACTTGACGGACACATTGTGTTATCGCGTACCCTGGCAGAATCCGGCCATTACCCTGCGATCGACATTGAGGCCTCCATCAGCCGCGCGATGACAGCCATTACGGATACGCAGCAGCAGCAGCGGGCGCGTAATTTCAAACGTCTTTTCTCACGCTATCAGCGTAATCGCGACCTGATCAGTGTCGGGGCGTATTCCCCCGGCCACGATCCGCAGCTTGATGAAGCCGTCAAACGCTTTCCAGAGCTTGAGCATTTTCTGCAACAAAGTATGAATGAAAAAGCCACCATCAGCGCCTCACGCCAGGCGCTTGACGCGGTTGCCGGATCATCCAGGATGGGAGGACAAGCATGACGTCAAAAAGCACCACATCCCAATTGGATATGTTGGCGCGCCTGGCCAAGGATGCCCGCGACCAGGTGGGGCAGTTACTGGCCAAGGAGCGTCAGACCGAACAGCAGACCCAGGCGCAGCTGCAAGCGCTACACCGTTATCGCAGCGAATACAGCGAGCGTCTCCAGGTCGCCATGCGTAAAGGCATTGATCCGGCCAGCATGTACAACTATCAACAGTTTCTCGCTTCGCTGGATGATGCCCTGGCGCGTGCCAGACAGGCGCTGGCGGAACAGGAACAGCGGGTCAACAAAACTCAGGAGCAGTGGCGACAGGAGCAGCGCAAACTCTCGTCATACGATACGCTGGCATCACGTCGGCAATTAGAAGCGCAGCGGCAAGAGAATCGTCAAGAGCAGAAGACCAACGATGACCTGGTCACCAGCCGCTTGGCCAACCGTCAATCTGACAAGACCCCTTAACGGGTCCGGGAACGTATTATGAACCTTCACGCTATGCTGGCTTTGCAACAAGGTAACGCTGAGCGCGTTCAGCAAGACAATAGCTCACGTCCCCGTCAGAACGGCTTTATGCAGGCGTTTGCCCAGGCGTCTGGCAAATCATCGGTGGGTCTGCCGATGTCAGCCAGCCCGTCACCACAGGCATCCCGGGCACTTCCTCCCGAAAGCGTTGAGCGCCACCTTCAGGAGTTGGGCGTTAGTAAAGCGCAGCTGCAACACGCTGATATGCAGGCGTTGGTCGCCGATATCGTTGAACAGCCAGCCCTCCAGGAGGCGCTCGAAACGCTGACGACCTCGCTAGCCACGCAAGCGGAAAGCGGTCTCGCTAATGCAGATAGCGACAGGCGCTTGAACGAAATCAATGCCAGCGTGCAAGCATTCGCCAACGCCTCTTCTGTAGATGGTGAGCCGAACGCCTTGCAGGACATTGCACAGCGTTTAGCATTAATGGCGATGTTTAGCGAGACCACGACCGCCGCAAGCCAACCCAATGCGCCAGTGGCGCCGCCGCAACCTGACATTGCCACCCCGGTGGCAAGCCCTGGCTGGTCACGGGAGCTTGGCCAGCAGTTAGCGCAACTGGTTCAGGCGGCAGAATCCACCCAGACATCCCCACGGCCTCAGGGTGAGAGCCAGCCAGCCGTTCAGGCTCAGCTGCAGCTTAATCCTGCCGAGCGCGGCCCGCTGACGGTTTCCCTGGTCACGGGTGAGCAGGGCCTGCAGGCGAATTTCGTCTCTGCCGACCCGCAGGTGCGCCAGGCAATTGAGCAGGCTGCGCCTCAGCTGCGTGAGGCCTTGGCCGCTCAGCCCTTGCAAACCCAGCCCCTGACGACACAACCTTCAACGCTTACCAGCATCAAGGTTGAGGCACCGCCCCAGCCAGTAGACGCCAACATCAGCGCGCCGCTGGCAAGCCCTGGCTGGTCACGGGAGCTTGGCCAGCAGCTAGCGCAGCTGGTTCAGGCGGCAGAATCCGCCCAGAGATCTCCACAACCTCAGGGTGAGAGCCAGCCAGCGGTTCAGGCTAAGCTGCAGCTTACCCCTGCCGAGCGCGGCCCGCTGACGGTTTCCCTGGTCACGGGTGAGCAGGGCCTGCAGGCGAATTTCGTCTCTGCCGACCCGCAGGTGCGCCAGGCAATCGAGCAGGCCGCGCCTCAGCTGCAAGAAGCTCTGGCCGCTCAGCCCTTGCAAACACAGTCTACGCCACTGGCTAGCATCAACATTGCGCCTCCGCCCCAGCCAATAGACGCCAGCATCAGCTCGCCGCTGGCAAGCCCTGGCTGGTCACGGGAGCTGGGGCAGCAGCTAGCACAGCTGGTTCAGGCAGCAGGCACGGGCCAAGCATCTCAGGCTCAACAGCCAGCTCAAGTGACAGCTGAGCTGCAGCTTAACCCTGCCGAGCGTGGCCCGCTGACGGTTTCCCTGGTCACGGGTGAGCAGGGCCTGCAGGCGAATTTCGTTTCTGCCGACCCGCAGGTGCGTCAGGCAATCGAGCAGGCCGCGCCTCAGCTGCGAGAAGCTCTGACGACAAAGCCTTCAACGCTTGCCAGCATCAAGGTTGAGGCACCAACCCAGCCAGTAGACGCCAGCATCAGCGCGCCGCTGGCAAGTCCTGGCTGGTCACGGGAGCTGGGGCAACAGCTAGCGCAGCTGGTTCAGGCGGCAGAATCCTCCCCACGGCCTCAGAGTGAGAGCCAGCCAGCGGTTCAGGCTCAGCTGCAGTTAAACCCTACCGAGCGCGGCCCGTTGACGGTTTCCCTGGTCACGGGTGAGCAAGGTCTGCAGGCGAATTTCGTCTCTGCCGACCCGCAGGTGCGCCAGGCAATCGAGCAGGCCGCGCCTCAGCTGCGAGAAGCTCTGACGGCACAGCCTTCAACGCTTGCCAGCATCAAGGTTGAGGCACCGCCCCAGCCAGTAGACGCCAGCATCAGCGCGCCGCTGGCAAGCCCTGGCTGGTCACGGGAACTGAGCCAGCAGCTAGCGCAGCTGGCTCAGGGGGCAGAATCCGCCCAGAGATCTCCACAACCTCAGGGTGAGAGCCAGCCAGCGGTTCAGGCTCAGCTGCAGCTTACCCCTGCCGAGCGCGGCCCGCTGACGGTTTCCCTGACGACGGGTGAGAAAGGCCTGCAGGCGAATTTCGTCTCTGCCGACCCGCAGGTGCGCCAGGCAATCGAACAGGCCGCGCCTCAGCTGCGTGAGGCCTTGGCCGCTCAGCCCACACCGGCCACCATCAAGGTCTCAGCGCCTTCTCAGCCGACAATGGCCAATGACAGCATGCCGCAACGCGCTGAACAGATCATGGCGATGCTTCAGAGCGTCGCCAACGCCCGTCAGGCTCAGCCGTCAGCCTCGGAAAACCGTAACCTGTCATCGGGAGCTTTTACCTGGGACTCGCAAACGCTGATGAATTCAACTCAGCCAACTGTCACACTTGACAGCAGCATGCCGCCCACTCAGGGCAGTCGTGACCTGCTGCTTGCGGCTCTCAATGCACCCAGCGTTGGCGACCGCTCGCGCCAGAATGGCTTTGAATTCTCCTCCGCGCTTACCCAGGGTGTGAATGCTCAGGGATTACCGACTTCCTCCGGCCAGTCTAACAGCGCTATCACTCAGGGCAGTATTCAGGCCCCATTAACAAGCGCTGCCTGGCCGCGTGAGCTGGGTCAGCAGTTAATACCCTTGACGCAGCGCGGCGGCGAGCAGCAGGTCAAACTGA
The DNA here is from genome assembly GCF_052983955.1 of Halomonas sp. LS-001. Taxonomy (NCBI): domain Bacteria; kingdom Pseudomonadati; phylum Pseudomonadota; class Gammaproteobacteria; order Oceanospirillales; family Halomonadaceae; genus Halomonas; species Halomonas sp. LS-001. The sequence goes on along the minus strand of NZ_CM129816.1, from coordinate 65,599 downwards.
ACATTCATCCGGCTGAGCTTGGCCCGCTTTCGGTATCAATCAAAATGGGCGAACAGGGCGCGCAGGCGCATTTTCTGTCCGCCCATGCCCAGGTAAGACAAGTGCTTGAAATGGCCATTCCACAGCTGCGCGAAGCGCTGGCAGAGCAAGGGATTAACCTGGCGGATACCTCCGTTGGCGAACAGCGCCAGCAGGAGGGTGGCGATGCCGCGCTGGCCGGTGGTGGTGGCAATCAAAATGGTGATGATGCGGCGTCAGGTGACAGCGAAGCCCTGACGGATGCCAGTTCACCGCGTCAGACATTAACCCTCGATGGGCGTGTCGATCTTTATGCCTGACGTCATTGTGACGCGGCGGCAACACACTCTCGAACGAACCAGCATTATTAAGCGGAAAGATAAGCTCGCCCTGCGAGCTTGTTCGTTTCATCACAGTTAAGCGTAATCGGCATAATGGTGCCCTGCGCTCGGAGATCACAGGAAAACTAATGGCAGAATCAAGCGGTGGGTCGAAAAAACTGCTCTGGGTAATGATCATGCTGGTACTGCTGTCATCAGGTGGTGCGGCAGCGGCGATTTATATGGTGATGAACCCGTCAGGTAACGGCAATGGTGAAGCAGCCCAACAGGTGGTTGCTCCGCAACGCGAATCACCCATTTTTGTTGAGATTGAACCTTTTACCGTCAATCTTGCTGACGACCGCTCCTCTCGCCTGCTCTATACCGGGATTACCCTGCGTGTTGGCAACGAAGAAAGCAAAGTCATTCTGGAAGAGCATATGCCTCAGGTGCGCAGCCGTCTGATTATGGTGTTATCGGCCATGCAGGCGAACGAACTGACCTCCCCGGAAGGTAAACAGCAGCTCTCCGAACAGATTATCAACCGGTTGAATATGCCGCTGGCCGAGAACCAACCACCGTTGGATCTGCGTGAAGTGCTGTTCACTGAATTCATTGTGCAATAACCTCGGGAACCCGGAGCCGTCATGTCGCAGGACGATCTACTGTCCCAGGAAGAAATCGATGCCCTGTTGAAGGGCGTCAGCGGTGATGATGAGCCATCCGCTTCATCCTCATCGCAAAATGATGAATCGCGTATTCGTCCGTATGATCCATCGACACAGCATCGCGTCATTCGCGAGCGCCTGCATGCGCTGGATTTTATCAACGAACGCTTTGCACGCTATTTCCGCACGGGGCTTTTCAACCTGATCCGGCGCAGCGCCGATATCACCGTGGAGTCAGTGCGCTATCAAAGCTTCAGCGACTTTTCACGCAATGTGCCAGTGCCGACCAACCTGAACATTGTGGCCATGAACCCCTTGCGCGGTTCAGCGCTGGTGGTATTTCCGCCGAATCTGGTGTTCATGGTCGTGGATAACCTGTTTGGCGGTGACGGTCGGTTCGTGACCAAGTCGGATGGGCGGGAGTTCACCAATACCGAGCAGCGCATTATCCAGCGCCTGCTGAATCTGGCGCTGGATGCTTACCAGGAAGCCTGGAAAGTGGTCTATCCACTGGAACTGAGCTTTCTGCGTTCCGAGGTGCAGTCAAAGTTTGCCAACATTACCAATTCGCCCAACGAGATTGTGGTCAATACCAAATTCAATCTCGAAGTAGGCAACCTGAGCAGCCATTTCCAGGTCTGCCTGCCCTACGCCATGATTGAGCCGCTGCGCGACCTGCTGGCGAACCCGATCAACGATAGTAATCACGGTCAGGATGGCACCTGGAACAAGCGCATGGCCAGCGAAATTCAGCACTCAGAAGTTGAGCTGGTAGCAGAGTTTGCCCGGATTCCCAGCCGTATCGGCCAGGTAATGGGGTTGAAAAAGGGCGATGTACTGCCTGTCGACATCCCCAATACCGTCAGTGCCCACGTGGATGGTGTACCGGTGATGGAGTGTCATTTCGGCAGCCAGAACCAGCAGCGCGCGCTGCGCGTTTTGCGCATGATCGACCATGCCGCCATGAATAACGTATCGTCCCACGACTTTTTAACCAAGTCCGCGCGACAGAAAGCCAAGGAACCCAAAGCATGACTGATCCCAACAAGCCTGATGATCAGAACGTCTCTGACGATGATTGGGCGGCCGCCATGTCTGAACAGGAAACAAACGACGACACTGCAGACACAGATGACGCATTCGACCAGCACGCGCCGTCAGACACGGATAGCCAGAATGCATCAGGTATGGACGAAGAAGAAGACCCCTGGGCCGCCGCGATGGCTGAACAGCAGTCTGCAGAAGAAAATGCGCCGGCTGCCGAAGACCCTGCGCCGGAACCTCCCAAGGCAAGGGAAGCCAGCGGTGATGTCTTTCCTCCGCTGAGTCAGTCAACCAGTCATGGCAGTGCACGTGATCTTGAAATGATCATGGATATCCCGGTGAAACTTACCGTCGAGCTGGGGCGCACCAAGCTGACCATCAAACAGCTGCTGGAACTGGCTCAGGGGTCGGTCATTGAGCTGGAAGGTCTGGCAGGTGAGCCAATGGACATTCTGATCAATGGCTACCTGATTGCTCAGGGTGAAGTCGTGGTGATTGAGGATAAGTACGGCATTCGTATTACCGAAATCATCACGCCGTCCGAGCGTATCCACAAACTCAACCGATGAACGACGACGCAGGCGCGGTTTCCGGTTCCGTCGCAGTGGAAAGCGCAGGCAGCAGCGACGCCCTGTTGGGAATGGCCACTCTGGGCAAAACCGCCGCTGCCCTGGCGTTGGTCATCGCGCTGATCCTGGTATGTGCGGCATTGCTCCGGCGTTGGGGAAACCGTCATTCTCGACAGGGTGTTCGCCTGCAAGTGGTGGGCAGTACCGCCGTCGGTAACCGTGAACGGGTGGTGATTGTCGACGTCGAAGGCACCTGGTTGGTGCTTGGCGTTGGCAGTGGTCAGATCAGCAAACTGCATGAGCTGCCAGCGCCACTTGAGCCTGAAGTCGGCTCCGGCACTGCGGCGGAGCCCTTTGCTCAACGCTTTGCACATGCCCTCAAGCGCCAGCACTCTCCTTCAGCGCCCTCTTCTTCTACTAAACCCGACTCCTCATCATGAGCCAACGGATATTGCCCAGCTTTCAGGTACGCCAACAGTTACCTCACGTCACCCCTGCGACACGTCCGTTAGGGATATTTTTGTGCCTGGCGGTGATGTTACTGTGTCTGCCGGATATCAGCGTCGCACAACAGCTACCCGGCATTATCAGCGAGCCGATGGAAGACGGCGGCCAGCAGTGGTCGGTATCTCTCCAGACATTGCTATTCCTCAGCTCGTTGGCATTTCTGCCTGCCATGCTACTGATGATGACCAGCTTTACGCGCATCATTATCGTGCTGAGCTTGCTGCGTACCGCCATGGGGACCCAGGCGACGCCACCCAATCAGGTTCTGCTGGGCATTGCGCTGTTTCTGACTTTTTTCATCATGTCGCCCGTGCTGGATCAGGTCTACCAGACGGCCTGGGTGCCACTTTCAGAAGAGACGATCAACTTTGAAGAGTTCCTGGTGATCGCTCAGCAGCCGTTTCGTGAGTTTATGCTGGCGCAAACCCGCGAGCCGGATGTGGCGCTCTTTGCACGGCTGGCTGACGTTGGACCAATGGAAGGTCCGGAAGATCTGCCCATGCGCGTATTGCTGCCGTCCTTTGTGACCAGCGAACTGAAAACCGCGTTTCAGATCGGCTTTACGATTTTTATTCCGTTTCTGATTATCGACCTTGTCGTTGCCAGTACGCTGATGGCCCTGGGGATGATGATGGTTCCGCCCATCACCATTTCATTGCCCTTCAAACTGATGCTGTTCGTATTGGTGGACGGCTGGCAGTTGATTATTGGCTCACTGGCCGAAAGCTTCTATATGCTTTAGTGCGCCGCTTGCCGGTGCTGGAGTTTTATCATGACACCTGAAATGGTAATGAGCATTGCCTATCAAGGTATGCGGGTAACCCTGCTATTGGGCGGCCCGATACTTCTGGTGGCATTGTTAACGGGTTTGATCATCAGTCTCTTTCAGGCAGCCACTCAGGTGAATGAAATGACCCTGACATTCATCCCCAAGATTCTGGCAGTGTTTACTACCCTGGTTCTGGCAGGCCCGTGGCTTTTACAGGTGATTACCGACTTTACCCGGCGGCTGTTCACTGAAATTCCCAGCATGGTGATGTAATCCCATGGTTGAGGTCACCTTCACCCAGCTGCAGGCCTGGCTTGTGGCTTTTTTCTGGCCATTTGTGCGCATTACCGCGTTTATGGCCGCTTCCCCTATCTGGGGGCACTCAAGTATTCCCAATCAGGCCAAGGTGGGGTTGGCAGCCGTCGTCGCCATAGTGATCGCCCCTTTGCTGCCTGCCATGCCTGATGCGCCGCTGATGTCCTGGGTGAGCGTCGGTATCATTACCGAACAGCTGGTTATTGGTGTCGCGATCGGCATGGTCATGCGCATTATGTTCGCCGTGGTGCAGGCCGCGGGTGATTTTATCGGCCTCAAAATGGGGCTGGCTTTCGCGAGTTTTTTCGATACGGCCAGCGGTACCAACATCATGGTGCTGTCACGCATCCTGTATATGGTCACCTTGCTGATGTTTCTGGCCTTAAACGGCCACCTGATGGTGCTTGAAACCTTGGTCATGAGCTTTCAGACCCTGCCCATTGGCATGAACACACTCAACGCCAGTGCCTTTGAGATGCTGGCCCGTTACGGCGGCACCATCTTTGCCTCGGGTTTATTAATGGCGCTGCCCATTATTGCCCCGCTGCTGGTTATCAGCCTTGGGTTGGGCATTCTCAACCGTTCGGCTCCCCAGCTCACCGTGTTCAATATCGGTTTTCCCACCTCGCTTATCGTCGGCATTATCCTGCTGATGGTCGTCATGACAGACCTGAAACAGTTCTTGGAGCGCCTGTTCAGCGACGCCTTGATGTTCCTCCAGGAACTGATTGAGCTGATGGCACAGGCCAGCTAAGTCATTTTTAAAAATCGAGTAGGAAGGGGAGTTGCCTCCCCTGTCCTCTCACACCACCGGGCATACGGTTCCGTACCACGGCGGTTCATGAAGAACGGTTAAGCCATCTTACCGTATCGAGTACCGAGATCAGCCCTTGATTGTGGAACCACTTTCTCGGCAGGGCCTGATTCATATGCGAGGCACCGGCGTTCCACCACGGACCTCGTCCGTTGCCCGCCGATTTCCAAGCACGGTACGCATCCAGTCCTAGCCCTCGGAGTTTCCGCCGTCGGGTCGTCAGGCGCTTCCATTGCCGCCAGATCAGACCGCGTAAGCGGCGGCGTATCCATTGATCCAGCGCTTCCAAGGGGCGTTTCACATCAACAAGGCTGAAGTAGTTGGCCCATCCTCGTAGGACTGGCCCCAACCCTTCGATTACCCGTTGGATGTGACGCCCCCTCCCACACTTCAGGATCTCGCGGACACGCTGCATTAGGCGCTGCAAGCTGGCTTTGACCAGCGTCAGCTTCGGCCGCTTGTGCCGGGTTAGCGTGTAGCCCAGATAGCCGCGTTTCCATGGTCGATCCACCGTACTTTTCGTGCAATTGACCGTCAGCCGAAGTGAGCTCTCGAGATACTCACTCAAGCTTTCCATGACACGCTCGCCTGCCCGTCGACTTTTGACGTACACCTGGACGTCATCAGCGTAGCGGCAGAAGCGATGGCCGCGGCGTTCCAGCTCCTTGTCCATGTCGTCCAGCAGGATGTTCGCCATGAGTGGGCTGAGTGGCCCACCTTGGGGCGTCCCCAGCCGTCGTGGCATGGGCAAGCCGTCCTGGAGCATGCCCGCTTCCAGATAGCGACGAATCAGGCGCAGAGCGCGTTTGTCGTCCACGCGCCGCGCGACTCGTGCCATCGACACCCGGTGCGCCTTTGTTAGCCACCACCCTACGGTAAGCTCGTTGCATGTTGTCCGGGTCAACGACCCGTTCCATGAGCGAGGCTGACTCCGCTTTCGTCCACGATAGCGACGCCGGGCTCGTCTTGACGCTCACCGGCTGGGACTCGGGGTACTCCCCTGCCCCTCTGGGTGAGTGACGGTATTAGCGTCGGTTTCTGTCTTCATGATCGATCCTCGAGACGTTATCGCCTACTCGCGGTTCTTCATGTTCGGCCCTTGGTGCCGCGGTGAACCGGCACTTACTATGGCCTCTGCTGACATCTGGTGGCCCATCCCGTCGCCTCTCGGCGCCGGTAGCACCGTGGCAGACCACCAGACCTCCCAGGGTAAGACGCGCGACCTTCCCGCTTATGCCTGTCGGATATACGTCATGGCGTTCCGTGCAAGTACTGGGCTTTGGTGATTCGTGCCACCTCACCCCGCCATGCCGCCTCGTATCCGCTTCCTGTTCGTCAGGCCAGCGTTTTGCCTCGGGCTGCCTTCAGATTCCCCCTCGCGAAGGACACCCTTGCCGTCGGCTAGCACTTCCCCTTGCCTGGCGTGCAGGGGACTTTCACCCCCACACCACCCTCAGGAATAGCGCCAGTCAAGGCGCTGCGCGCCATGCCTGGCGCACCATAAAAAACACCGCGGTGGCGGTTTTTTGAGCTCATTTGAAGGGCTCGGGATCCATAACGCGCAGAAGAATTTCACTGATGTCTTCGTAAAGCTCTTTATAGTCAGCGTCATTGAGTACGCGCCCTTCAATTCCAGGCTTATCCGGCGAGTGCGGAGCGGTGAGCAGGTAGTGGTATTCACCCTGGTCTTTCCAAATACGTAACTCTACTACTACTCGGGCCTTCCTAGTTGATCGCTCAGACTCTTCCACGACCACTCCAATATGGGTAGCCATCTCTTTTCCGAACATGGTGCGAGCTTGGAAGGAATTGTCTTCCTCAAAGCTTAGCCCTGACAACCTGCCTTGAGTCACATAGGGTGTCATCGAGCCGTTCATGGGAGCCATTTTACCCCGAACGCCCAGGTGCTCCGCATAGTCCTTGATAATGCGCTGAACCACTTCTTCCAACTGAATGTAATAAGCGTTTTGCGCCTCTCGATGCTGCTTATAGACAGCCTGCAAATCGGCGTATGTAGTCATGCGACCCTCATTGATTTTTAGGAACGCATTCATACTAGCCTCCGTCGAAGTAAATTTATATATAGCGAACCAGCAGCCGCCCACAAAAAACCCCGCGGTGGCGGGGTTACGGTGTTTTATCTATTCGCTTATGGGTATCTATTCGCCTCATCACTGCGCATGCACCTTCTAGCTCAAAGCTAATCTTGTGTGAATGGTTGCTTGTAGCATGGATGGTGTAAATATCAGGGCGCCTGTAGCCTGAGAGCTTTTCCAGTCGAATCGACTTAGGCTGTGGGTCATGCAGTAGCTTTTTCAATGCCGCTTTCGCTTGCTCCCTCACTTCGATGGGCAGCTTCCCCAGCGCTTTGAGAAAAGAGGGGTAGCGTTCAAAGTCGATGGAGGTTATTAGCCTATTCACAAGCTGGCAAATACAGCATCAATCCCGTTTTCAGTGCTTACCGGAACGCTGCCACGGTTCACTGGCCCAACATCCACGTTGTACTCCTCCATGTACCACCGTAAAGACTCTAGCTCTCCATACACGATCTGCAATTCAAGCATTAGAATTTCGTGAGCAATAGCCACCCGGCGATCATTCATAAGTGCTTTAAGTGGTGGCTTTTCAGCGCTCGCTACATGCTGCTCATAAATAGCCTTAAAGTCATCTTGCATGGTAGCAATGGCTTCAAGGGCCTTGTCTGTAAAGGGCTGATCGCTTTTCAGAGTGCGCATCTGCACTCTCATAGAAGTCACTTGGGCTCTAACTTTCCGCACTCGCTCGGCGGAGGCATCTAGCCGACGCTGCTCTGAACGGGAAAATCCCGAGTCTGGGCGCTTTCCAGTGGTCATGAAACGAGCAGATTGAACGACGCCAGTTCGGTGTTTGGTCACAAACCGACTAGCCTCCTTCTCCAGCTTCTTCTCTTCTCTTTCAAGCTCTTCAATCATGATCACTGCGCCCCCTGATTAGCTGCAAAATGCGCGGCTAATGTTTGTATCTTACCATAATCGACCATTTTCACTCAGGCAAGTTCTGCTAATTCGCCAACAGTCACGCTAAATCCATGCAAACTGTTGTTATGAACAGCGTGGATAAATGTAAGTATTGAAGAGACATGTTCGGGCTTACAGAAATGCATGAGCCAACGCAGCCCCTGCCGGAATCACCGCTGCCACACCTACCAGAAGCCCACCCACTGCTAATAACATTCCTGCTCGATCTGCACCTTTCTCAGACATGCAAACTCCCAGGCGTAGCAGCCTGCTTAAATTACAGGGGTTGTAGGCCTTTGCGCTTTGCAGTCAGTCGTGCCTTGCTCTGGTCGTAATCCTCACCGGTTTCGCAAGAGGCCATGAATACTTCCAGCATTGAGTGGCCGTGCTCCTCTTCGTAGGATTTGGGGCCCGCTAATAACACTTCTATACCAATAGCGCTGAGCGCCTTAATCACTCTTCCTGTATTCCGGTGATACGCCGTCCAGTCTGGCTGTATGTCTACACACGGAACTCCCATTAGCTTGGTGATAGCTGATTCCCCAATCGGCGTAGTACAGGTAAACCATCGTGGGGAGAATACGCTGGTTTCGGGGGTCGCCTGCGCTATTCCCTGTTGCTTGCTCGTAATCGTTGATGGGGTCAATAAAGATGGCGGACAGCGTGTCTTGATCTACGCTGTGGCCATCCTGCTCCAATGCCTGGCTGACGAGCGCCAGCAGCTTACCCTTATTGACCATGCTCTGCATGACCGGCTGGCCGTCCGTGAGCCATGCCACCACGCTTTCTTTATTTCTTAGATCCATATGCGCCATTACTCCAAAGAAAGAGGCAGTTGAACACGCTCGCGCCAATAAGCTCGCTCCGATATGAGCACCTGGGACAGCGCTTGCTGGATTAGGCGGTCGGTCACCGTGGGAATACCGAGCTGTCGCGTCCCACCTTTCGGTTTGGGAATCTCGACGGCTCGGATCGGGCTAGGGTGGTACTCTCCAGCCAACAGCTGCTCGCGCAGCGTTGGCCAGTACTGCTTTAGGTGGCCCGCTAACTGATGCACCGTCATGCCGTCGACACCCGGCGCGCCTTTGTTAGCCACCACTTTACGGTAAGCTCGTTGCATGTTGTCCGGGTCAACGACCCGTTCCATGAGCGAGGCTGACTCCGCTTTCGTCCACGATAGCGACGCCGGGCTCGTCTCGACGCTCACCGGCTGTGACTCGGGGTACTGCCCCTGCCCCTCTGGGTGAGTGACGGTATTAGCGTCGGTTTCTGTCTTCATGATCGATCCTCGAGACGTTATCGCCTACTCGCGGTTCTTCATGTTCGGCCCTTGGTGCCGCGGTGAACCGGCACTTACTATGGCCTCTGCTGACATCTAGTGGCCCATCCCGTCGCCTCTCGGCGCCGGTAGCTCCGTGGCAGACCACCAGACCTCCCAGGGTAAGACGCGCGACCTTCCCGCTTATGCCTGTCGGATATACGTCATGGCGTTCCGTGCAAGTACTGGGCTTTGGTGATTCGTGCCACCTCACCCCGCCATGCCGCCTCGTATCCGCTTCCTGTTCGTCAGGCCAGCGTTTTGCCTCGGGCTGCCTTCAGATTCCCCCTCGCGAGAGACACCCTTGCCGTCGGCTAGCACTTCCCCTTGCCGGGCGTGCAGGGGACTTTCACCCCCAAGTCATCCCGAGGCACCACCCTCGGGAACAGCGCCAGTCAAGGCGCTGCACGCCATGCCTGGCGCACACGCAAAAACCCCAGGTCATCGAACTGGGGTTTTTAGTGAGCCACTGCAGCAGAGAGCCGTTGGCGTACGGTCGTGACCGGTTAACGCAGATAATCAAACAGCGTTGAGCCCTTGATATCAACAAACGCCTGCTGAGAGGCCTGCAGGCCAACCTGGCGCAGGCTGTACTCTGAAATGGCCTCAACATAGTTCAGGTCCACAAGGTCAGAGAGCGTCTGTTCGTAATTAAGCATGCGGTTGCTGCCCACCGAATCGACCACATCCAGTTCGTTCAGACGCGCGCCTGCCGAGGCACGTACGGTCAGTACATTATCCAGGCCGTTATCCAGGTCCCGCATGGAGGTGTTCAGGGTGTTACGCAAATCGGCCTTTTGGGCATCGGTTTCCGCTGGCGTTTCGAGTACGCGAATGGCCTCTTCCATGGTGCGGAACAGATTCGGTTCACGCTGTTCACTTCCGGCCTGCGCCACCAGAATCTGGTCGCCTGCTTCGGGCTCACCGCTTAATGTCAGCTCTACGCCCCCAAACGACAGGCTGGCCCCATCGCTATAGGGCGCGTCCGTCAAAGCGCCGTCGCCTTCCGGGTCGTACGCTGTCCAGCTCCCGCCATCAAAACGCTGCACGCTGACCGTTGATTCACCTGCACCATCTTCACCGAAGACTAGCCGGAAGTTATCGCCATAGTCCGCATTGTTGACGTCGGTAACCTGCGGGCCACTGAAGATCACACTGCCATCATTACGAGCAGACGCATTCTGCAGTGGGTTGCCATTGGCATCGGTCTTGATGGCTTCCGCCACATAACCCGCCCCACTGGGTACCGAATTAAAGATCGATTCGCCGTTTTCCGTCACCGGCATCAGGCGTGATGAATCAATCCGCTGCTCACGGATATTGCTATCACCGCGATACTCGATGCTGTCGTCGGCATTTTTGACAAACGGGGGCGCGCCGTCTTCATAACCACCGAACAGATAGCGACCATTGCCGTCAGTGGCGTTGGCCTGGCCAATCATGGTTTCGTAAACACCACGCAGTTCGCTGGCCACTGACTGGCGGTCAGCGTCACTCAAAGTATCACTGGAGGCTTGTACCAACAGCGTCTTGGCGCTGGTAACCGCGTCACTCACGCTATTAAGGATACTTTCTGTCTGAGATAGCGAATTACGCACGCTCACCCGGGCATCTTCGAATTGCTGGGTAACCGCTTTGGATTGATCGACTCGCACCGCGCGAGCGGCGTCCTGAGGATCATCCGAGGGATTGACCACACGACGGCCACTGGCAATCTGCTGACTGACCTTGAGAAAGTCGCTCTGCTGTCGATTAATCGACGCAGAACTCTGCTCAAACATGGTGACGGAACTGATACGCATCATGGCTTAGCTCCTGGGTTAATTGCGAAGGCCGAGAATCGTGTCCATGATCGTCGTTGCCGAATCAATCACTCGCGCATTGGCCTGATAATACTGCTGGTAGCGAATCAGGTTGGCGGCTTCTTCGTCGAGATTCACCCCGGACTCGGACTGCTGTACAGCGCGTAGCTGATCGGTCAGCCCTTGACGGGCATCAAGATTAACCTGGGTAATGTTGGTGCGATTCCCCACATCACTGACAATGCCGCCATAGGCGCTACTGACGGTCGCAATCCCCCCCACAATCGGCTCACTCTGCAGGTCCTGAAGCGCCAACGCATTACGATTATCGCCAGGGCCTGTTGCAATCCAGCTGGCTCTCGGGTCTTCAGGGTTGATCGGCTGACCTGCCGCCAGTTTATCGACATCCTCAATAGCGACATTCATGCCCGCACCACCACGACGCACTGGCTGCGCTTCAAATTTGTCTCCCGCTGCCAGGGTGCCATTGAATTCCATGCTCACGCCGCCAAAGGATAACGTAGTGCCGTTCCAGTTGACGTTTTCTGCTGCTTGACCATTGTCATTGCGCACGACGGTAAAATCCGTGCCGTCATACGTGGCGGTGTAATCCGCAGCACGCAGATCATCCAGATTTTCAGGCTCAAGCTGGATGTTCGCTACTGTGGCGGCGTTATCCTGATAGCTGTAGGCCTGAGGCTGACGAAGGGTGAAAAAGTCTTCGCCCGGGTTGCCGTTCAGGTCCATGCCGTTACGATGCTGCTCGTTGAACGCCGTCGACAGAGAGATGGCCAGCTGTCCGATCTGATTCTGAGTCTTGTCCAGACTTTCCTCACGGAACGTCATCAGCCCACCCAGCTTTCCTCCCTCAATCAGGCCTTCATTAAGCCGGGTTACCTTGCCGCTGCTGTCCTGGTAACCCACGACGGTGCGTTGGGGATCAAGTTCAGAAGGAACTGGCTCAAGCTTCATTGACTGGGTATCGGTCACCAACGGCTGCCCGTTCGGCAAGCTGATGCCGTAGGACTTTCCATCCTGGATATTCAGGCGTATATCCAGAGATTCATTCAGTTCAGACACCAGTTGGTCACGCTGATTGAGCATGCCATTAGGGGCTTCCCCCGTGCGGGCACGCGCCAGGGTGATTTCACGGTTGAGCCCGGCAATCTGCTCAGTGGTGTTATTGATCTTGATGATTTCATCCTTGATCTCGCTATTGACGTTGCTTTGCATGTCCTGCAAGTAACCATCGAACGAACGGAACTGCGCCGTCATCGTCTGGGCAGCACCAATCACCGACTGCCGGGAAGCCGGGTCGGAGGGAGCGCTGGCCAAATCTTCCATCGACGCAAAGAAGTTCTGCATCAAAGGCGCCAGACCCGCATCGCGGTCTGCCAGCAGGTTATCAATCTGACTGATCTGGCCTTCGTAGGCGGCCAACGCACTGGACTGGGTTTTGGCATCATTGAGCTGATCGGCCACAAATCGATTGAACTGGCGCTCAATATTATTGACCTGTACACCACCAGACCCCGCGGGCCCCTCGCCCAGCTGGGCAATTTCGCGGTTATAACCGGGCGTGTAAACATTGCTGATGTTGTTACTGGTCGTATTCAGGGCATTTTGTGCCGCATTCAGGCCACTTAACCCGATCGAAAACATGCTCATGGTCATTTTTCCTTAAGCCGATGGGTAAGTTATCGGCCTGCTTGCCAAATACTTGAGGGTTGGTCGCCGCTAATTCCTACTGTCAGGAAATCAGCGCGACTGCGCCAGGAAGTTGGCGGTATCCAGTTGGCCAATCGTCTGCATGACGGCCACCAACTTATCGGCATAGCGCGGGTCAGTGGCATAACCGCCAGCCTGGAGCGCTTGTGCGGCCTGCTGAGGGCTGCCCGCGTTCACGACGGCGGCATAGCGTGGGTTATCGCCGATCAACGAAGCGTAATCCGTAAAGGCCTGAGCATAGGAGTCATAAACACGGAACGTATCGACCATCTGGGTACGCCGACCCTCAATATATTCGTGAGTCACAATATCCGTGGTTTTGCCTTCCCAGCGACTCCCGGCCTTGATGCCAAACAGATTATGGCTGTTCTGGCCGTCTTGCGTCGCGATGGCATGGCGTCCCCAACCTGTCTCCAGCGCGGCCTGTGCCAGAATCAGCTCAGCGGGGACACCGGTTGCCTGGCTGGCTTGCTGAGCAGGCTCAGCCAATGCCGCCTTAAACTGCTGAACATGGTCAGCCTGACGAGCAGGCGCCTCAGCAAGCGGTGCTTCAGGCGCAGGCGCTGGAGCAGGTGGCGTTTCACGCCCGGTTTCAATTTGATTGATAAAGTCCAGCGGCTTGGCATCTGTCGCATCAGCGGGCGGTGGTACAGGCAGGGAATCCATGCCGCGTAACGGCTGTGGTGTGCCACGTGGAATACCGGCAATCAGCGACTGGGTGTCGCGGTCAGCACCTGCCACCGACTCACTGCGCTGAAACGCCCCCTGGCGCTCCAGCTGGTCAACCAGCGCATCCGCAAGCCCGATGCCGCGTGAGGCAATGACTTGCGACCACTGCTGATCCAGCATCGACTGGTAAAAGTCGGTTGTCTGGCTATTCATCAACCCAGAAGCAGGAATGGTGTCACGCATGCTTTTCACCATCATCTGCACAAAGATGGCCTCAAACTGCTGGGCAGCACTTTCCACGCCCTTTTCCGGGTCCATTCGCGCCGTGTGCTGCAAGCGCTGGAAGCCCTGCATATCCAGCGCAAACTGGGCCGTCATGTCCTGGTTGATGCTCACTAGATCACCTCCAGTTCAGCGCGCAGCGCACCCGCGACTCTTAGCGCTTCCAGAATCGACATCATATCCTGCGGCGTGGCGCCCAGGGCATTCAGGGCGTTGACCACTTCGCTCAGGTCAGCCCCTTCAACAATCTGCAAGAAAGCTTCCTGCTGTTCAATATCCACATCAGCATCCGGCACAACGACGGTCTGGCCGCCACCCAAGGGGTTAGGCTGGCTAACGCCAAAACGGGCATCGATCATGATTGACAGGCTGCCGTGAGCCACCGCCGCCTGCTGCAAGGTAACCGACTGGTTCATGACCACCGAGCCGGTGCGAGAATTAACCACGACCTTGGCGCGAGCACGGTTGGGTATCATGTTGATATTCTCCACCCGGGCCATGAAGTTGACGCGCGAGTTATCATCCACTGGGCCGTCCAGGGCAATCACGCCGCCATTACGGGCATAAGCCACTGAGCGACCAAATTCATTATTGATGGCGGTGACCATGCGCTGCGCGGTACCAAAATCCGCTTCGTTAAGTTGCAGTTCCAGCGTGCCGCCGTTGGCTCCCAGATTGAGGGGAACTTCGCGCTCGACCATCGCTCCATTAGGAATCCGCCCGGAAGCCTGCTGATTGATCTGCACACTGCTACCGCCGGCTTCTGCCCCGGCACCGCCGACCAGCATATTGCCTTGTGCAATGGCGTAGGTATCACCATCGGCACCCTTCAACGGGGTCATCAACAGCGTACCGCCGCGCAGACTGCGCGCATTGGCAATCGAGGAAACCACAATATCCAGATCCTGCCCTGGGCGGGCGAACGGTGGTAAGTCTGCCGTCACCATGACGGCTGCCACATTACGCAGCTGCAGGTTGGTGCCGGCAGGTACCGTCACACCAAGCTGAGAGAGCATGTTGGTCAGGCTTTGGCTGGTGAACGGTGCCTGTGTCGTCTGGTCACCGGTGCCGTCCAGCCCTACGACCAGGCCATAACCCACCAGTTGGTTGGCACGCACACCAGCAAAGGTGGACAGTTCCCGTATCTGTTCCGCCTGAACGGGCAATGCCATCAGGCACATCAGGGCAAAGGTGCCCAGCAGGTGCCATAGCCGCCACTTATTCACTACTGGCTTGATTCCATCGAATTGCTGACTGTCCATCCGGGTGCCTGCTTGCCGTTCAGTTGATCTAGAAAGGCGATACATTCAGGAAGAAACGCTGCAACCAGCCCATGGTCTGGGCTTCATTGATATAGCCATCGCCAACGTATTCAATCCGCGCATCGGCCACTTGGGTCGAGGGCACCGTGTTCTGGGCCGTAATCGTGCGCGGATTCACCACGCCTGCAAAGCGGATAAATTCCGTGCCCTGATTGATCGCAATCTGTTTTTCACCACGCACCCTGAGGTTGCCGTTATTCATAACTTCCAGCACGGACACCGTAATCGTGCCGGTAAACGAGTTGGATGCCTGAGAGCCGCCGCTACCGGCGAAATCACTGTTACCGGAAACGTTAAAACCATATTCTGCCAGGGCATCCAACATATCCGGCAGCTGCTCCAGTTCCAGCCCGGCGCTGCCTTCACGGTTGGCATTGGATTGCGAGTTCTTGCTGGCGCTAACGTCTTCATCCAGCACGATGGTCAGAATGTCACCAATCGAACGCGGGCGACGATCTTCAAACAGTGGCTGGTAGCCTCGGCGCACCTGGTAGATAGAACCGTTGGCCACGGGTGGCGGCCGGTCCACAATCGATATCTGCTCCTGCTCGCCTACGACCGACGCGCGGGGCACTTGTGCGCACCCCACCACGGTCATCATCAACAGCACGACTCCACACAACGCTAGGCACTTACCGTAGCGGGCTAACCACTGGCTCATCATGATGCTTTCACTCCGCCGTCACAGCTGGCTCAAACGTGCCAGCATTTCATCACTGGTGGAGATCGACTTACTGTTGATTTCGTAGGCGCGCTGGGTCTGGATCATGGTGACCATTTCTTCCACCACACTGACGTTGGACGTTTCTACAAAGCCCTGGAACAGACTGCCAATGCCATTCTGGCCTGGAATATTCTGGTTCGGCGCGCCGGAAGAGCCGGTTTCGCGATACAGATTGCCACCGATGCTTTCCAACCCGGTCGGGTTAATAAACGATGCCAGATTGACTTGCCCAACCTCGTTACCCAAGGCGTTACCGGGTTCAGTCACGCTGACCGTGCCATCTTCGCCAATGGTCACTGTCAGTGCATTGGGGGGAATGAAAATAGCCGGTTCGAGCGGGTAACCATTGGCGCTAACCATCTGACCATTTTCATTTAGCTGGAAACTGCCATCCCGCGTATAGGCAGTGGAGCCATCCGGCATCAGCACCTGGAAGAAGCCTTTACCGTTAATCGCCATATCCCGCGAGTTTTCAGTCTGCTCCAACCCGCCCTGGGTGTGCAGACGTTCCGTGGCCACTGAACGCACCCCGGTACCTACCTGCATGCCGGATGGCAAACGGTCCTGGATATTATTCTGTGCACCCGGTTGGCGCATATTCTGGTAAAGCAGGTCCTCAAAGACTGGCCGCGAGCGTTTGAAACCGTTGGTGCTCACGTTCGCCAGGTTATTGGAGATCACGTCCAGCTTGGTCTGCTGGGCTTCCAGACCGGTCTTGCCTGTCCAGAGGGATGAAATCATAATGTTATTTCCTTTGGCTGCTTGGCTTTATCAGCCTTGTATCGAGAGGATGCCGTTAGCGCGCTGAGCATTTTCATCGGCGGTGCTGATCATCTTCATCTGCAGGTCATAGCGGCGCGCCACGTCAATCATCGACACCATGGCGCCGACGGCACTGACGTTACTGCCTTCCAGTGCACCACTGACCAGACGGGCGTTGTCGTCTGCCGCCAACACGCCCGGCAAACCTTCTTCGTTAAGCGGTGCCCGGAACAGGCCATCTTCGCCGCGGGTGAGTTCACCTTCTTCCAGCGTAACCAGCTTGAGGCGACCCACATCCACCAGCGCTTCTGGCCCTTCGCCTTCAGGAATGGCACTTAACGTGCCATCGGCCCCGACGAAAATCTCAGCCCCCTGAGGGACATTGATGGGCCCACCGTCGCCTATCACCGGGCGCCCGACATTCAGCACAATGCCGTCAGCATCAATTTGCAGGTCACCACGGCGAGTGTAGGTTTCGCTGCCATCTTCGGCCTGTACCGCCAGCCAGGCGTCACCCTGCATGGCCACATCCAGGGCACGGCCCGTCTGTTCCAGCTGGCCTTGAGAAAAGTTAGTGCCCGGTGTGGTGGTCACCGCGTGAGTGCGTGTTTCCAGCCGTGCTTCACCCTGAACCGGCACTGAGCGCACAGCATCCAACTGGGCACGAAAACCTGTCGTCGTTACATTCGCCAGGTTATTACTCACCACGGATTGCTGATCCATGCTGTGTTTGGCACCGCTCATGGCGGTATAAAGCATTCGATCCACAATAGACCCCTCACCTTGCTAGGCTAACAACGCCTCGGGCTAACAGCATCAGCCACGCGTTACAGATTGATAATGGTCTGCAGCAGCTCATCCTGAGTGCTGATGGTGTTGGAGTTGGCCTGGTAAGCCCGCTGGGACACTATGGTATCGACCAGTTCAGCCGCCAGGTCCACGTTGGAGGCTTCAACCGCCTCAGCCTGAATCTGGCCAAAGCTACCGGCACCTGGCGCGCCAAGGTTTTCAACGCCTGAGGCGTTGGTGGCTGCCCACAGGTTATTACCGATCGGGTTCAGGCCTTCTTCATTACGGAAACTGGCCAGAGAGATCTGCCCGGCCGCGCGGGTTTCACCGTTAGTGAAATTACGCAGAATCTGGCCGTCTTCTGTCACGTTAATGCCTGCCAGGGCACCCGAGGTAAAGCCATCCTGGTTCAGCTCTTTCTGCAGGGAATCCGCGGCGTACTGGGTGGTGCCGTTGAACAGAAACTCGATATCAAGCGGCACTGCTACATCCCCCCCAGGGATACCGGCGATGTTTACGCTTTGACCATTTGCAGCTGCCGGGTCTATAGATGGGGTTAATGCTACCGTTGTATCAACGCCGTTAACAGGATCAGAAAATGCATCAATAAACCCATCTGGGGTGGTAACTAATCCGCCATTTTCATTAAAATTAGCATTAAAACTGCCTCTAAAAGTACCATCTGTGACTACATTAACCTGCCACTCATTACTGCTAACGTTATCAGGATCAGCGCTAGGAAGACGCTCAAAGTACGTTGCTACATTGACGGTGTTACCTAAAGAATCATAGGCAGTAAAGTTGTTGGAAAAATGGTAGTTAACTGCTAATGGATTCGCTCCTCCATTATCGACTTCTATAGTACTTCCTGGCCCAGCAACTGTTCCTGCATCCAGGTTCAGCAAGGCATTCACTTCTGTCGTCGCCTTGGCGGGAATATCATTAGCGGGAACATTCAGCGCCTGCGGCGCACCGCCCACTACCACGTTGGAAAACGGAAAGGCCTGCTCGTCATCGGTATCTTCGGTCACGCCTGCATCCATGCCGTAGCCCATCAGCTTATCGCCCTGAGCATTAACGATATCGCCGCTGGCGGTGACGCTGAACTCGCCGTTACGTGAATAGCCAATTTCCCCCGTGGAACGCTCCAGGCGGTAAAAACCTTCACCAGCAATCGCCAGGTCCAGATTACGACCGGTATTTTCGATGCTGCCCTGATTGAAGTTCTGGCGTACATCAGACACCTGCACACCGATACCACGAGAAGCCGCAAACACATCGGCAAACAGCACGTCAGAGCTTTTATAGCCGACGGTTTGCGAGTTAGCGATGTTGTTGCCTGCCGAGTTCAGCTTTTCTGACTGAGCATTCAGGCCCGCGAGTGCCGTTGTAAATGACATAATATTTCCTCACCGAAGCGTGTTTTGCATGAAAGCGTTGTATTTTGGAACGCTTATCTGTTTATGACTGATTTGCCAAACGTAGTTAAAGAATCTGTTTAACCTGATCCAGCGCTACCTGACCGTATATCGCACCCAGATCAAGCCGCACATCGCCATTATTACCATTGGCGGTGGCCACCCCTTGTACCAGCGCATAGTTGAGTGGCTGGGCGTTCATTTCCTCGCCTTCGCCATCAAACGCGTTCAGGCTGACACGATAATCACCCGGTGGTAACGCTTCGCCGTTGCTGTTCAATCCATCCCAGCTGAAGGACTGCACACCGGCGTCAACATTTTCGACCTGTTCGGTATACACCACTTCGCCGCCTTGACTGCGAACCGTGATTTCAACACGTTGAGCAGGTTGGCCAAGTTCCACACCAAAGGGTGTCGCATTGGCAGAGCCGTCTTCATTGTTGCTGACCTTGACGCTGTTACCCGGCACCAGTACGGCATTGCCGATCAGGCCAGAGGCCTGGAGCATCTTGCCAGCGTCCATCTGCTGAGTAATGCCTTGCAGGGTCTTGTTCAGCTCCTCAATGCCACTGACGGTATTGATCTGGGCCAGCTGTGAGGTCATTTCGGCGTTTTCCAGCGGATTCAGGGGGTCCTGGTTTTCCAGCTGGGTAATCAACAGGGTCAAAAAGCTCTGGCGTAGCTCGTCAGATTCGCTTTGGCTTAATTTCGCGCCACCACCACCGTTGATATTGCTCAGTGTGGCTGGGTTAATACCGTCTACCATGGTTTACCCCTCACCCAAGGTCAGTGTTTGCATCAGTAACTGCTTGCTGGTGTTGAACACCTCAACGTTAGCCTGGTAGGAGCGCGATGCTGAGATCATATTGACCATCTCATGAGCAGGCTCGACGTTGGGCTTGGAAACATAACCTTCTTCGTCAGCAGCCGGATGATTGGGCAAGTATTCACGCCGCAGCGGTGAATCATCTTCCACGACCTCCGTTACCCGCACCCCACCAACGCCGTAACGGGTATTGTGTGCCTGGGTTTCAAACATCACCTGCTTGGCGCGGTAGGTCTCCCCGTCCGGACCAGCAATACTGTCAGCATTGGCAAGGTTGCTGGCGGTCACGTTCAAGCGCTGGGATTGCGCCTGCATGGCCGAGCCTGAAATATCAAAAGCGGAAAACATGGGCATGGTTCCTTGTTGTTCTTGCGCTATAACGTATCCGTGGTGCTAATCGGGGCATTACTCAGGCTGCATGGCACTCTTTAACCCCTGAATGCGGCTATTCAACATGGAAAGCGCAGCCCGATAACGCACGGCGTTATCCGCAAACTGGGCCCGCTCTGCATCCATATCCACTGTGTTGCCATCAAGGCTTGCCTGGTCTGACACGCGATAAAGCAGATCAAGATTGCCCGCGCCATTGACGGCAGGCCCTTGGCCGGGAAGATGGCGCTGGGATGTAAGCGATAACGACAGCCCATCGCGCCCTGACGGTGACGATGCAGCGCCTTCGACAGCACGCTTGAGCTCACTGCCAAAATCGATATCCCGCGCCTTATAATTAGGCGTATCAGCATTGGCAATATTGGCCGCCAGTACTTCATGGCGAGCGTGACGCAACCCTAGCGCCTGCTGATGAAAATTAAAGGCAGATTCAAGTTGATCAAGCATGCTGACCCTCGCGTTGCGAGCAATGTTAAATAAAGAAAATTAGCTATGATGGAGAATACTCGGAGTACCGTCAGCCTAAAGCAGAGAACAGCCGTTTTTTCGGGCTGTATTTCTGCTGATGCAGGTGTCTCCATTGCGTAAACTTTACGATCCTTGACAGCTTCATCGACGATGTAGGCCTTTATGCTCCATGTTTTGTTTTATGCGCGTCTTTCTATACGGTGGTGTGTCGGTATATTGCTAATGAGCGGTCTGCTTGCGTTATTAGCCCCAATGGCCGCTCACGCCGATAATCAGGCCCTGATTCAGAAGGTTCAGCAGTTTTTGTATGAGCAAACCCAGGCCTTGGGCGAAGACGTCATGATTGAATTACGCCCCCCTTCACCACATTTGCCCGCCTGCATCGACCCCGAACCCTTTCTGCCCAATGCCGACCAGTCGCCATTGGGGCGCGTGAATGTTGGGGTACGCTGCGGAGAAGCCCAGCGCCAGGTCCGCTACCTGCAGGCCCAGGTCGATGTCATTGGTGGATATCCCGTCGCGACCCAGGATATTCCCCGTGGAGCCGCCATCACCGCCGCCATGATTGGCTTGCAACAAGGCAACTTGAGCGATCTTTCGGCTCGAGCAATCACCGATCCTCAAGCGATTATTGGCAAGGTGGCGCGTCGCCCCATTCGCAGCGGCAGCACCCTGCAACCTCACGATATTCAGGCACCCTTACTGGTTGAACGTGGGCAACGGGTTAGCGTCATAGCACAAGGGGATGCGTTTCGCGTTTCACGCGAGGGCGAAGCCATGGATAATGGTGCGGAAGGTGAGCGTGTACGTGTACGTTTTGGCAGCCGGGATATTCTTGAGGCCCGCGTGGTCGCTGACGGTCAGCTAATGATTGATTTCTGACATTGGCACTAAAGTTTGCTGGAGGCTAGCCGATAACATCATCATTGGCGCATCATCGCCTACCCGTTTCAGATGGAGGCTTACACCGTGAAAATTGATACTTTGAATTCGCTGCTGAGACCTAACCAGGCTCAGCAGCGAGATGACGCACAGCGTGCGCAGATGCAGAAAACGGGTAATGCCGGTAATGCGTCTACCGCGGCGACTCAGTTAAGCCAGCAGAGTACGGATACATCGCAGGATATCGACCGCGCCAAAGTGGATGAAATTCGCACAGCGATCCGTGAAGGCCGTATGGAGATCAATCCGGAACGCATTGCGGATGGCCTGCTTTCCAAACTTTAATGCCCGAGTCAACGCGCTCCGGGTAATTAGCCATTTGTCACAGGCAGACTCTGCCAGGAGCTCCCATGAGCCTTTCACGCCTACTCAGTGAACAACAAGCGCGTATGGATCAGTTGATTCATCTGATGGAGCAGGAGCAAAAGCAACTGACCCAGGGCGATATTGACGGCAACGCCCTGGCAGCCCTTGCAGAAGAGAAGCAAGAACTGCTTGCGGCGCTGGATAACAAAGAATCCCTGCGGCGCAATATTCAGCAACGCCTGGGATATCCTGCGGGACATGAGGGTGCCAAGCAGGCAGCACTTGATGCCAACTGCCCAGATGACTGGCAAAGCCTGGTGATCAAAGGCGAGCGGGTAGCGCGCATGAACGAATTAACCGGACAGATGTTGGCTTTACGCATGAAACACAACCAACAGATGCTTGATTATATTCGCCAGATCGCTGAAAAAACGCTGTATAAACCAGACGGCCGCAATAGCGCTCAGCCCGGACGTATCAACGCGTCAGCCTGACACCTCGCTATTATGTTAGTGAACCTTTCCTTGTATTAAAAATAGACAAATATTGTACAAAAAGCTTCAATGGGAAGATCTCTTTCTAATCTGGAGCCTATTATGTTGCTGCCTCATCTTCCGGATGGTTTTACTGCCGTGGTCACTGGCGCCAGTGGCGGTATCGGCCAGGCAATGGTCAAGACGTTGTCTGCCTCGCAACGCCCTTCACGTATTATTGCCGTCAGTCGCTCTCCCCAGGATTTTCCTGACCCGCGTATCGAAACACTTACCGCCGATATCAGCCAGGAAGCTGGGCGTATGCGTTTACAACAACACCTGAATGCTCAACCGGTCCATCTGTTTTTTAATGCGGTGGGTATGCTTCATGATGCGTCGCAAGACATTTCGCCTGAAAAACGCATGGAAGACATTGATGCTGCGCATTTCGCGCAGGTCATGCACATTAATGCGGCAACGCCTGTCCTGTTGCTGGCGTCTATCAAGCGCTCTCTGCAGGGCAAACATCCGGTGGTCATTGGCAGTCTATCAGCGCGTGTCGGCTCCATTAATGATAATGGCTTTGGCGGCTGGTACAGCTACCGTGCCAGTAAAGCCGCGCATAACATGCTGATGAAAACCTTTGCTATCGAACTTAAACGGTTTAACAAACAGGCTATTGTGCTTTGCCTTCATCCCGGTACAACCGATACCCCTTTATCCCAGCCTTTCCAGAGCCGCGTTCCCGAGCATAAGCTTTTCACCCCCGAGTTTGTCGCGGACAGCCTGCTGGATGTCATGTCTCAGCGTACTCCCGAGGAGACAGGCAGCTTCTGGGACTGGGCGGGAGAGGCGATTGAGTGGTAAATAACACCCCCAAAACAAAAAACCCAGCCACATCGTCATTCCCGCATGCCCTTAGCGGGAATCCAGATTGACCCTGGTTTTTCGGGCTTCAGCAGGAAAGGTCAAGGTGGATTCCCGATAAACCCACTCGGGAATGACAGCCCTGCAACACGCGCAAGAAGAATACTTTATTCCACGCACAGCAAAACGCCCCGAACACAAAGTGCTCGGGGCGTTTCTCAATAAGTGCCTGACGATGACCTACTCTCGCATGGGGAGACCCCACACTACCATCGGCGCTAAGCGGTTTCACTGCTGAGTTCGGCAAGGGATCAGGTGGTTCCCGCTCGCTATGGTCGTCAGGCGTAACTGGTTATATCAAGCTGATTTTCACGCGTTATCGCGAAGTACGTATTTTACATTGTTCGTGCTGATGCACTGTGATCGTCTCTTGCGTATCCGGTGCGCTTTCGCGCTCGTTGTCACTGCGACCAGACCCCTTGGGTGTTATAGGGTCAAGCCTCACGGGCCATTAGTACACGTTAGCTCAACGCCTTGCAGCGCTTCCACACCGTGCCTATCAACCAGCTGGTCTCGCTGGGCCCTTCAGGAGGCTCTAGGCCTCAGGGATGTCTCATCTTGAAGGGGGCTTCCCGCTTAGATGCTTTCAGCGGTTATCCCGTCCGCACTTAGCTACCCGGCAATGCCACTGGCGTGACAACCGGAACACCAGAGGTGCGTCCACTCCGGTCCTCTCGTACTAGGAGCAGCCCTTCTCAAACATCCAACGCCCACGGCAGATAGGGACCGAACTGTCTCACGACGTTCTAAACCCAGCTCGCGTACCACTTTAAATGGCGAACAGCCATACCCTTGGGACCGACTTCAGCCCCAGGATGTGATGAGCCGACATCGAGGTGCCAAACACCGCCGTCGATGTGAACTCTTGGGCGGTATCAGCCTGTTATCCCCGGAGTACCTTTTATCCGTTGAGCGATGGCCCTTCCATACAGAACCACCGGATCACTAGAACCTGCTTTCGCACCTGCTCGACGTGTCTGTCTCGCAGTCAAGCACCCTTATGCTCTTGCACTCATTGCACGATGTCCGACCGTGCTGAGGGTACCTTCGTGCTCCTCCGTTACTCTTTGGGAGGAGACCGCCCCAGTCAAACTACCCACCACACACTGTCCTCGATCCGGATAACGGACCTGAGTGAGAACGCCAATGATGCCAGGCTGGTATTTCAAGGTTGGCTCCGCCCGAACTGGCGTCCGGGTTTCCAAGCCTCCCAGCTATCCTACACAGGCAACATCAGCGTCCAGTGTGAAGCTATAGTAAAGGTTCACGGGGTCTTTCCGTCTAGCCGCGGGTACACCGCATCTTCACGGCGATTTCAATTTCACTGAGTCTCGGGTGGAGACAGCGTGGCCATCATTACGCCATTCGTGCAGGTCGGAACTTACCCGACAAGGAATTTCGCTACCTTAGGACCGTTATAGTTACGGCCGCCGTTTACCGGGGCTTCGATCAAGAGCTTCTCCGAAGATAACACCATCACTTAACCTTCCGGCACCGGGCAGGCGTCACACCCTATACGTCCGCTTGCGCGTTAGCAGAGTGCTGTGTTTTTACTAAACAGTTGCAGCCACCTGGTATCTTCGACCGGTTCGGGCTAGGAGAGCAAGTCTCTTCACCCTACGCCGGCGTGCCTTCTCCCGAAGTTACGGCACCATTTTGCCTAGTTCCTTCACCCGAGTTCTCTCAAGCGCCTTGGGATTCTCTCCCTGACCACCTGTGTCGGTTTGGGGTACGGTCGCACATGATCTGAAGCTTAGAGGCTTTTCCTGGAAGCGTGGCATCAATGACTTCCTGACCGTGGTCAGTTCGTTTCGTGTCTCGGCCTTGAAGTCTCCCGGATTTACCTGGGACACAAGCCTACTCACTTTCACCAGGACAACCAACGCCTGGCTCACCTAGCCTTCTCCGTCCCCCCATCGCAATCATGTCCGGTACGGGAATATTGACCCGTTTCCCATCGACTACGCCTTTCGGCCTCGCCTTAGGGGCCGACTCACTCTGCTCCGATTAGCGTCGAACAGAAACCCTTGGTCTTCCGGCGAGGGCGTTTTTCACGCCCTTTATCGTTACTCATGTCAGCATTCGCACTCGTGATACCTCCAGCAGACTTCTCAATCCACCTTCATTGGCTTACACGACGCTCCTCTACCGCTCATCCAGAGGATGAACCCGTAGCTTCGGTACCTGATTTAGCCCCGTTACATCTTCCGCGCAGGCCGACTCGACTAGTGAGCTATTACGCTTTCTTTAAAGGATGGCTGCTTCTAAGCCAACCTCCTAGCTGTCTGAGCCTTCCCACATCGTTTCCCACTTAATCAGGATTTCGGGACCTTAGCTGACGGTCTGGGTTGTTTCCCTTTTCACAACGGACGTTAGCACCCGCTGTGTGTCTCCCACGCGTCACTCACCGGTATTCGGAGTTTGCCTCGGGTTGGTAAGTCGGGATGACCCCCTAGCCGAAACAGTGCTCTACCCCCGGTGGTGCTACATGAGGCGCTACCTAAATAGCTTTCGAGGAGAACCAGCTATCTCCGAGCTTGATTAGCCTTTCACTCCGATCCACAAGTCATCCAAATCTTTTTCAACAGATCCTGGTTCGGGCCTCCAATTGATGTTACTCA
Source organism: Halomonas sp. LS-001 (assembly GCF_052983955.1). Lineage (NCBI taxonomy): Bacteria > Pseudomonadati > Pseudomonadota > Gammaproteobacteria > Oceanospirillales > Halomonadaceae > Halomonas > Halomonas sp. LS-001. The sequence continues at coordinate 39,812 of NZ_CM129816.1, read as the reverse complement.
ATCTTCACCCTGCTCATGGATAGATCGCTCGGTTTCGGGTCTATACCCTGCGACTGGTGCGCCCAGTTAAGACTCGCTTTCGCTACGGCTCCCCTATACGGTTAACCTCGCCACAGAATATAAGTCGCTGACCCATTATACAAAAGGTACGCCGTCACGGAACAAGTCCGCTCCGACTGCTTGTACGCACACGGTTTCAGGGTCTATTTCACTCCCCTCTCCGGGGTTCTTTTCGCCTTTCCCTCACGGTACTGGTTCACTATCGGTCAGCCAGGAGTATTTAGCCTTGGAGGATGGTCCCCCCGTCTTCAGTCAAGGTTTCTCGTGCCCCGACCTACTCGATTTCACATGATCAGATTTTCGACTACGGGGCTATCACCCGCTATGGCCGCGCTTCCCAGCGCATTCGCCTAATCAGTCACATGCTTAAGGGCTGGTCCCCGTTCGCTCGCCGCTACTAGGGGAATCTCGGTTGATTTCTTTTCCTCAGGGTACTTAGATGTTTCAGTTCCCCTGGTTCGCCTCCTGTCACCTATGGATTCAGTGCAGGATACTCATCTTGTGATGAGTGGGTTTCCCCATTCAGAAATGCCCGGGTCACAGGTTGTTTGCCACCTCGCCGAGCCTTATCGCAGGCTTCCACGTCTTTCATCGCCTCTGGCTGCCTAGGCATCCACCGTGTGCGCTTCATTGCTTGACCCTATAACCCGAAGGAGTCTGGGGTTCGCAATGACAACGATTGCCGGATACGCTTGAGACGTATCACATAACAATTTATTACGTACATGGTTCTTTCACGTTCGTGATCCACAACAGCGTCATAAAGACGGTGATGGATCGCGTTCTTAAAAGAACCTTATCAGCTTGATATATTGTTAAAGAGCGACTGCCATAAGCAGTGATAAACGAATGCTTTTTCACGTTAAAAAGAAAAAGAAAAGTCTTTAAAAAAGGTCTTTTCTCTTTTTTCAATATGAAGAAATCGCTTATCACTGCGTATCAACAGCTATCTGATCAGGTAATTCATTGTGAGCGCTTACCGCGAGGATAATGCATCGTTTAAGGAGGTGATCCAGCCGCAGGTTCCCCTACGGCTACCTTGTTACGACTTCACCCCAGTCATGAACCACACCGTGGTGATCGCCCTCTTGCGTTAGGCTAACCACTTCTGGTGCAGTCCACTCCCATGGTGTGACGGGCGGTGTGTACAAGGCCCGGGAACGTATTCACCGTGACATTCTGATTCACGATTACTAGCGATTCCGACTTCACGGAGTCGAGTTGCAGACTCCGATCCGGACTGAGACCGGCTTTAAGGGATTCGCTCACTCTCGCGAGTTGGCAACCCTTTGTACCGGCCATTGTAGCACGTGTGTAGCCCTACTCGTAAGGGCCATGATGACTTGACGTCGTCCCCACCTTCCTCCGGTTTGTCACCGGCAGTCTCCTTAGAGTTCCCACCTTTACGTGCTGGCAAATAAGGACAAGGGTTGCGCTCGTTACGGGACTTAACCCAACATTTCACAACACGAGCTGACGACAGCCATGCAGCACCTGTCTTACAGTTCCCGAAGGCACACCAGAATCTCTTCCGGCTTCTGTAGATGTCAAGAGTAGGTAAGGTTCTTCGCGTTGCATCGAATTAAACCACATGCTCCACCGCTTGTGCGGGCCCCCGTCAATTCATTTGAGTTTTAACCTTGCGGCCGTACTCCCCAGGCGGTCGACTTATCGCGTTAACTTCGCCACAAAGTGCGCTAGGCACCCAACGGCTGGTCGACATCGTTTACGGCGTGGACTACCAGGGTATCTAATCCTGTTTGCTACCCACGCTTTCGCACCTCAGTGTCAGTGTCAGTCCAGAAGGCCGCCTTCGCCACTGGTATTCCTCCCGATCTCTACGCATTTCACCGCTACACCGGGAATTCTACCTTCCTCTCCTGCACTCTAGCTTGACAGTTCCGGATGCCGTTCCCAGGTTGAGCCCGGGGCTTTCACAACCGGCTTATCAAGCCACCTACGCGCGCTTTACGCCCAGTAATTCCGATTAACGCTTGCACCCTCCGTATTACCGCGGCTGCTGGCACGGAGTTAGCCGGTGCTTCTTCTGCGAGTGATGTCTTTCCTGCCGGGTATTAACCGACAGGCGTTCTTCCTCGCTGAAAGTGCTTTACAACCCGAGGGCCTTCTTCACACACGCGGCATGGCTGGATCAGGGTTGCCCCCATTGTCCAATATTCCCCACTGCTGCCTCCCGTAGGAGTTCGGGCCGTGTCTCAGTCCCGATGTGGCTGATCATCCTCTCAGACCAGCTACGGATCGTCGCCTTGGTGAGCCATTACCTCACCAACCAGCTAATCCGGCATAGGCTCATCCGATAGCGGGAGCCAAAGCCCCCTTTCTCCCGTAGGACGTATGCGGTATTAGCCTGAGTTTCCCCAGGTTATCCCCCACTACCGGGTAGATTCCTATGCATTACTCACCCGTCCGCCGCTCGTCAGCATCTAGCAAGCTAGATCTGTTACCGCTCGACTTGCATGTGTTAGGCCTGCCGCCAGCGTTCAATCTGAGCCATGATCAAACTCTTCAGTTTAAAATCATTGTGATTCTTACTTGTCACTCTAAAGCAACAAAAGCGAATCAAACTTGGCTCAAGGTTCAAACGAATTCATTTCAATTTACATTGTCATGACCGCTTGCCTTGATATTTGGTGATTTATCACCCTCATCGGCAAGCGCCCACATGAATTACCTGATCAAATTTTTAAAGAGCATTCGCGAGGTGGTGGTTAAACCGCGTCATTCGATGACCTGAATGACTTGCCTCAGCGAGGAAGGCATATTCTACGCATTCCTGTGTGTTTGTCAATGACTGATTTCGATGTTGATTCCGATTTCAGCGGGAGAAGAAAACGCAATGACTATTCGCTAACTTCTTGACAAACCGAAGGTTTTTACCTTCAACTTTCTTTTTAACACCGCGGACAACGCTGTGCGTCCCCTGCAGCGGATGCGTACTTTACGGTTTCGCCGCAGAGGATGCAAGGGGTTTTGTAAAAAGTTAAATCCCCTGGCTTGTCGGGGTTAAAGCGCACCTGATGAAAAGCGCTTCGGCGATAACGTGGTTGGCAGTTACACTAGGCTGTTAATGTATCTGTTTACTCGCCCCAACCAGCCTGAGGTCCGTGATGAGCCAGCACCTGTTAAGCGTCGACTCTTTAAGCCGTGAAAGCGTTGATCATCTATTGCGTGTAGCAGCGCGTATGGAGCCGATTGCGAATCGCCGTCAGGTGACACGGGTATTGGAAGGCGCAGTACTCGGCAATTTATTCTTTGAAGCCAGTACCCGCACACGGGTGAGCTTTAATGCGGCCTTCTGCCGACTGGGCGGCAGCGTCTGTGATACCACAGGCTTTACGTTTTCTTCCATGGCCAAAGGCGAGTCGCTTTATGACACCAGCCGGGTAATGAGTGGTTACTGCGATGCCATTGTCATGCGCCACCCGGATCAAGGGTCTGTAGCGGAATTTGCTGCCGCGACCAACGTGCCGGTCATTAATGGCGGAGATGGCCCGGGCGAACACCCCAGTCAGGCGCTTTTGGACCTTTACACCATTGATAAGGAGTTCCAGCGCCTGGGTAAATCCCTCAAGGGGGCACATATTCTGCTTACCGGGGATTTGAAGTACGGCCGAACGGTACATTCACTCATCAAGCTGCTGTCTCTTTATGACCCTCTGCGCTTTACGCTGGTATCTCCCCCGGGCCTTGAAATGCCAACCGCCTTGATTGATCTGGTGACCTCTCGTGGGCATCGGGTTGAACAGCGCGAGTCGCTGGCCAACAACTTTGCGGACCTGGACGTGGTGTACACCACAAGAATTCAAAAGGAGCGATTTACCGACGAGATGAATGAAAGCTTTCAGGGGCTTTCCCAAGACTTTATGGTCAATCGTGAGTTTCTTGATCAGCGCTGTAGCCAAAGCACGATCGTCATGCACCCGCTACCGCGCGACAGCCGCCCGGGGGCAAACGATCTGAATGTGAATCTTAACGGTGACCCGCGTCTGGCGATTTTCCGTCAGACGGATAACGGCATCCCGATGCGCATGTCAATTTTTGCCACGCTATTACAGGTCGATGAGCTGGTAGAGAAAGAAATGCGCCCCGTACGCTGGTTTGTGCCACCTCAGGTAGGCACCCTTGACCGCTAACGTTTCATCGTGAACTGTGCTGGCTAAAACGCGGCCCGCCCATCTGGAAGCCCTTCCAGATGGGCAAACCAGCCTTCCAGAATAAGCACGGCGGCAATGCCATCCACACTCTCTTCGCGATAATTGCCGCGATGCCCGGCAGCATGTGCAATCTGTTTGGCTTCCCGCGTGGTTCCGCGTTCATCAATCATTTCGCAGGGTTTGCCATAGCGGCCATGCAGTCGATTACCAAACTTGCGCGCTCGCGTACTCATGGCAGATTCCGACCCATCCATATTAAGCGGTAAGCCAACCACAAACACATCAGGCTGCCACTCTTTTACTAGCCGTGTTACCTGGTTCCAGTCGGGAATACCATCACGAGCGGGTAACGGGGTAAGTTCTCTGGCGCTTTTCAGCAGTTCATTACCGACGGCGATACCAATACGCCGTGTACCAAAATCAAAAGCAAGCACCAAACGCTGACCCATCAGGCGTGCCCCGCATCCCGTGTCATCAGATTGAGGTCAACACCCAGAATACCCGCAGCAGCAGACAGCCGTTCGGCAGGCGGCGTTTCAAACAGCACGCTCGGAGCTGCATCAACCGTTAACCAAGTATTTTCTTTAAGCTCGTTTTCCAGCTGCCCAACATCCCAGCCAGCGCAGCCCAGGCAAATAAGAAAGTGCTCTGGCCCGGTGTTATTGGCCAATGCCTGAAGGATATCCATGGAGGTGGTCAAGGCAATATCATCATTGACCTGAATACTGGAATCCCACGCCTGACTATTACCGCGATGCAGGATAAAACCGCGGTCTTTATGCATCGGGCCACCATAATAAACCGGCGCATTACGGTGCAGACTACGCTCACCCCCTAGGGAAAGCTGATCAAACAGCGCGTCCAGGGTAATTTCAAGAGTTCTGTTAACAATGACACCCATGCAGCCATTGTCATCGTGGTCGCATAAATAAACCAGACTACTGGCGAAATGGGTATCTTCCATATGCGGCATGGCCAACAGGAAATGATGTTTCAAACTTTGCATGCGGCTCCTAACGTTTGCCGATACGGCGGCAAACTTTTCAGTCTCAAACTGACGGTATAATACGGCGCTCAATCGCGTCCAGCAGCAAACCGGCGATATGGGTACCGCGCTGGTCGTCGATTTCACGCACACACGTGGGGCTGGTGACGTTAATCTCGGTAATATAATCACCAATGACATCCAGGCCGACAAACAGCAAACCTTTTTCGCGAATCATCGGCTGCACCTGCTGGATCAACCAATGGTCACGTTCGGTTAGCTCACGGCTAACACCGCGCCCTCCCGCCGCCAGGTTGCCACGCGTTTCACCCGCGGAAGGAATTCGCGCCAGCCCGAAAGGAACCGGTTCGCCATCCACTAGCAGAATACGCGTATCCCCATCCTTAATCTCCGGCAGATAACGCTGCGCCATGATCTGACGCTGGCCACGCAAAGTCAGCTGCTCAATTACCGCGCCGATATTGCGGCCATCCGGGCCAATATGAAAGATGCCGCTACCGCCCATACCATCCAGCGGTTTAAAAATCACGTCGCCGTGCTCGGCCTGGAAGGCGCGCAGCACATCATCACGGCTAGCAACAATCGTGGGCGCACAGCACTGGGGGAACTGCTGGGCAAACAGCTTTTCATTGCACTGTAACAACGCGGCCGTCGGGTTAACCACCAGCACCCCTTCACGCTCGGCAAACCCTAGCAGATGCACCGCATTGACGAAGTCTGCGTCTACCGGCGGGTCCTTGCGCATCAGGATAGTATCAAGTTCCTTCAGCGGACGCGCCTCTGCCTCACCCAGATCAAACCAATGTTCCGCGTTGCGATGGACGGTCAGTGGGCGCATCAGGGCAAAGGCTTCACCGGCCTTCAGGAATATGTCCTGCTGTTCCATGTAATAAAGCTGGTAGCCACGATCCTGTGCTGCCCAGAGCAAGGCCAGGGTAGTATCTTTCTTGTAGGCAATGTCCGCGATCGGGTCCATCACCACGCCCAGACGAAGATTCGATTGACTCATTGATCAGCGCTTCCGGAAATAAGTAGAGTATTCGTCGCAACCTCAAGAAGGCGCGACTCTCAGCAGTATGCCGCATGGCTTGGCTGGCACCAAATCCAGGGTTAGCAACGGTTAAGTGTCGTTACCATCCAGTTCACTGGCCACACCAGGATGCAGACGAATCGCCAACGGCTCGATGCTGATCAGCTCACGCTTGTATAAGCGCCCGATGGCCTGTTTGTAAGCACTTTTACTGACCCCCAGACGGGCTTTGATTTCCTGCGAACTGCTCTTGTCGCCCAGCGGCAGATAACCGCCACTTTCACGCAGCGCCTGAAGGATTTTGTCACCGACTACGTCCAGCCTCGCCTGACCCGGCGGCAATAACGAAATATCCAGCCGACCATCATCGCGGCGTCTTTTTACAAAGCCTGATAACGTCTGGCCGCGGCGCAGCGGTTGAGTGAGGTCATCCTGGTAAATCAACCCCCAGTAAGCATGATTGACCACAACTTTCATACCCAGGTCCGTTCGCTCGGCTACCACCAGTGTCACGGCATCTCCCTGGGTCAGTTCCCAGGCTTCATCGCTCAAAAACCGCTCAAGACGCATCGATGCCACCGGACGCTGCTGGTCGTCTTCGTAGAGTTTGACCAGCACACGCTTTCCCACATCCGGCCGGAAGGGCTGCTCGCTGTAAGGTAGCAGCACATCCTTTGGCGGCCCCCAGCGCAGAAACGCCCCTACGTGGGTGACGGCGGTCACGGTCAGATAAGCAACATCGCCCATTGACGCGCTAACGGCAGTGGCGGGAGGAGGCGAAGAACGTGGATCACGAGCCATAGCGGAAATGCCTTGAAAAAATGAGAGTCAGTAAGAGAGTCGAAAAGACAGCCAAAAAGAGATGCCCCATTCACCTGTTCGCGTCAGGCAAATGTAAGCCCTACAGATCACCAAAGTGATGCTGCAGCAATGACAGGGCCACAACCGGTGCGGTTTCTGTACGTAGAACACGCGGACCCAGTGTCAGGGGGGCGAAATGGGCACTTTCGGCCGCATGAATATCGTCTGGTGTTAACCCGCCTTCCGGGCCAATCAGGAGTGCCACCGTGGTGGGTTTTTGAGCCTGCTGAAAAGGGTTGTCTGTTGCCAGATGCAGCATCAGGCGCAAGTCCTCATCGCGCTGCTCAAGCCAGGCGTCTAGCGGTTGCGGAGGATAGACCGTGGGCACAACAGCACGCCCGCACTGCTCGCTGGCACTGGCAGCAACAGCCTGCCAGTGAGCATGTTTGCGGTTTTCCCGCTCGCTTTTCAGACGCACCTCGGTACGCGCTGTATAGAGAGGCGTGATCGCGGTCACGCCTAACTCTACCGCTTTCTGAATCGCATAATCCATGCGATCCCCTTTGGAGACCGCCTGGCCAAGATGAATCATCAACGGCGACTCACCCTGGCCCGGCCACAGCGCTTCCACTGTCACCGTCACCTGCTTGCGCGACACCTCAGCAAGGCGCACACCGGCTTCATGTCCAGCACCATCAAAAAGCACCAGCGGCGCTCCCGGCTGCATACGCAGAACCCGGGTAAGGTGGCGTGCCGGCCCCTCCGGTAAGATGAGGGTTTCACCATCCACCAGAGATGCCGGCACGTAAATTCGCGGCATTTTGCCATGCTCAGCAGACCACTGCGCTGCGTTCATGCTGATCAGGCTTGCTCGCCCTGCGCCTGCTGCGCTTCACGCTGTTTGCGCTGGGCATACATGGCTTCGAAGTTGACCGGCGCCAGCATCAGCGGCGGGAAACCACCGCGGTTAACCAGGCTATCCACGCACTCACGAGCATACGGGAACAGCAGGTTCGGGCAGAAGGCGCCCAATGTCTGGTCAAGCTGTGCGCCTTCAATTCCGGAGATGCGGAACAGGCCGGCCTGCTCAACTTCCACCAGGAAGGACGTTGTGCCGCTTTCGTTGTCATTGACCTGAGCGGTGACTTTAACGACAACTTCGTACTGGTCGTCAGACACCTTGTTACTTGTGGTATTCAGGTCAAGATTGACTTTCGGCTTAAACGGCTGCTTGAACACCTCAGGTGAGTTGGGGGCTTCAAACGAAATATCTTTAACGTAAATACGCTGCAGCGAGAATTGAAGCTGCGGCTTATCTGCCGCCTGAGCGCCAGCTGCCTGATTCGTGTTGTCTTCCGCCATGGGAAACTCCTTATCATTTAAGTTGGGTCGATAACTGATCACATGTCACAGCTATATGTCACGGGCTATATCTAAAAGACTAAATCTCACAGACTACATGTCACAGAACGTTATCACTATCATCGATCAGTGCATGCGTCACGTTACCAACGGGAGGGTTGATAACCGGTTACTTTCTGACCATTGGCAAGCCATCTGACTGCCACTGCGTCATGCCACCTTTAAGCTTCACTGCGTGCTCAAATCCGGCTTTTGCCAACTTCGCCTGAACAGCGCCTGAACTCTGGCCGTGCTTGCACACAACGATGACCGGCTTGCTCTTGTGCTTTTCCAGTTCGTTCATGCGACTGTCGAGGTTGCTTTGCGGAATATTGAGTGCACCCGCAATATGGCCGGTTTTATAGTCCTTGCTCTCGCGCAGGTCCAGTACGACCGCATCTTTACGGTTGATAAGCTGCGTAGCCTCGGTAGACGTTACGCCATTATTGGAAGCGTTACGCATCTCGTAAACAAGCCAGGCAACTAACACGAGTAAAAACGCTCCCACCAACAATGGGTGGTTTGTTACGAATTCGAACAGCTGATCGATCATCGCGTTCACAATCTCTTGGTCAATGCAGAAATAAAGCGGCACTGCCGCCGTTTAAACGCCACAGTATACACGCCACATACACTTGCGCGCAGGTCGATATCATGACGGACCCGCACTGCCTGCGCTATGATGCCCGAAGAGTGAGTGAGTCGCGACCCCGAACGGGTTACTGCATTCGGCAATCAAGAGGTTTTCATGAACACGTCTAGTACCCCGCGCCCTGTTGCGCTGATCATTCTGGATGGCTACGGCCACAATCCCGATAGCCAGCATAATGCGGTCGCCGCCGCCAACACGCCCGTCATGGACGCGCTCTGGTCAAAACACCCCCATGCCTTTGTGCACACCGATGGCCGCCATGTTGGCTTACCCGACGGACAAATGGGTAATTCAGAAGTGGGTCACATGAATATTGGCGCAGGTCGCATCGTGTATCAGGATTTCACCCGTATCACCAAAGCCATTGAAGACGGCGACCTGGATACCAATCCGGCACTGACCCAGCCGATCGACGACGCCGTGGCCAATCAACGTCCTGTGCACCTGATTGGACTGTTATCTCCCGGCGGTGTCCACAGCCATGAAAACCACTTTCTGGCGCTCGCCGAACTTGCCGCACGACGTGGTGCCAAAAACATTTATATTCATGCTTTTCTGGATGGTCGCGACATGCCACCGGAAAGTGCGTTGCCGTCCATCGAACTTGCCAATGCCCGGCTAGCGGAACTGGTTGGCCCCGATAACGGCTTTGTTGCCTCGGTTATCGGACGCTTTTACGCCATGGACCGCGACAACCGCTGGGAGCGGGTAAGCCAGGCTTACGAATTACTGACAGAGGGCCGCGCTGATTTCACTGCCGTGAATGCAGAAGACGCTCTGCGCGATGCTTATGCACGTGGCGAAACCGACGAGTTTGTTTCAGCCACCAGTGTTCGCATCAGCGATCAGCCGGTCACCATTAGCGACGGGGATGCGGCTATTTTTGCCAACTTCCGTGCCGATCGCGCTCGCGAGCTGACGCGCGCTTTCGCCGAGCCTGATTTTGCCGGTTTTGAGCGCCGCGCCTGCCCGAAACTGGCGGGCGACGGAATGGTCATGATGACCCGCTACGCGGCTGACATTCCAGCTCCCACCGCGTTTCCACCGTCGGATCTCAACGATACATTAGGCGAAGTGGTTGCCAAGCGCGGGCTTAAACAGCTACGTATCGCCGAAACGGAAAAATACCCTCACGTCACTTTCTTCTTTTCCGGTGGCCGTGAAGACGAGTTCGACGGTGAAACACGCATATTGCTGCCTTCCCCGCAGGATGTACGTACCTACGATGAAAAACCGGAGATGAGCGCCCGGGAAATTACAGATAAGCTGGTCGAGGCCATCGACGACGGCCACTTTGACCTGATCATCTGCAACTACGCCAATGGTGACATGGTGGGCCATACAGGAGATTTCTCGGCCGCCGTTAAAGCCATCGAAACCGTGGATGAATGTGTCGGCCGCGTCGTGGATGCCATGGAACGAGCCAATGGCGCCTGCCTGATCACTGCCGACCATGGCAACGCCGAACAGATGGTTCACCCGGAAACCGGTGCGCCGCAGACGGCGCATACCACTTTTGTGGTGCCGCTCATTTACGTTGGCAAACGCACGGGAAAACTGAGCGATGGACGGCTCTGCGACCTCGCCCCGACTTTACTTACGCTGATGGATCAGCCTGCACCCGACGCCATGACGGGAACGCCGCTGATCTCGCTGGACTGAGAGATCGCCATGAGGGGTTTTATTGCACCTGGTTTTATTGTACTTGGCTTTGCATTCTGCATCGGGCTGGCCATGCCAGCCCTGGGGCAGGAAGAAAGCGAATCCGGCGCTCGACGACTACTGGAAAGCATTGGCCAGAAGATTGAAGCCGTTGCCAAACGCTTGACCGCTACCGGTTCCGAGCGCGAACAGGTCGCTCGCGAACTACAGGCGATCGAAACCGAGCTGGCAGAGACCCATCAACGGCTGGATGCGCTCAACGGTGAGAAAAGCGACCTTGATGAACAGGCGGGTCAACTGCGCCAGCAACGCGAACAGCTGCAGGAAGAACGTCGCCTTCAATCGGCTGCGCTTAGTGAGCAGCTCGTCGCCCTTCACCGGCTTGGGCCGACGCTCCAGGTCAAATTATTGCTTAATCAGGAAGACCCCGCCCAGCTTGACCGGATGCAGGCCTACCTGAACCGCCTGGGGCAAGCGCGCAGGCAACGTATTGCGGCGATTGCTGAACTTGATAGCGCACTTGCCAGTACCGCCACCGAGTTACAAACCCACCAGACACGCCTGGATACTCTGGCGGATGAGCTGGAAGAACAGCGTGAACAGCTTGCCAAGCGTACGTCTCAACGCCAGGATCTGGTGGCTGAACTGGATGCACGCCACCAGACAGAAGAAGAACGTCTGGCGGCGCTTGAAGCTGAGCGCGAAGAAGCCCGCCGCACATTGCAGCGCATTCGTGAGGAAATGGTGCGTCTTTCCAAGCCGTCACCGAGTACCCATTTCCGCCAGACCCAGGGGGAGCTACCCTGGCCGGTACAAGGCAATCTGCAGCAAGGCTTCCACCAGGACCGAGGCGTTCACCGCGAAGGTATCATGATTCAGGCAAATGCAGGCGCGCCAGTAACTGCCGTTCACCAGGGCCGCGTGGTGTTCTCGGACTGGATGCGCGGTTTCGGCAACCTGCTGATTATTGACCATGGTGACCATATCATGACGCTTTATGCGCATCTGCAGCGCTTCAGTGTCACCACCGGCCAGGCGGTTCAGCGAGGTGATGAAATAGGTCGCGTGGGTAACAGTGGCGGGCAGTCTCAGGCAGGGCTTTATTTCGAAGTTCGTCAACGCGGCGAACCCACCAACCCTGAACAATGGATTGCGCGACGCTGACGGGATAAGCCTGTTAATGTATTGTCATATTCGCCGTGCTCAACATTCATCCGGCAGCGTAACTGCCCATCGCTTTGCGGAGTCATCATGACGCTATCAGTAAAGGTGGTAACGGCCCCCGTCAAGCGGGTACTGGCTGTGCTTATTCCCGTTGCGCTGCTGGCCGCTCCGGCAATATCGCTGGCACAGAGCCCGCAACTTGCCAATGGTAATAATGAATTCAGTAGCGGTAGCTTTGATGACCTCCCTCTTGAAGAAATTCAGACATTCGCCGAAGTCTTCGAACGCATCAAGCTTGCCTACGTGGATGAAGTGGATGACCGTACCCTGTTACGCAACGCCATGCGCGGCATGCTCAGCGAGCTGGACCCTCACTCGGCCTATCTCGATGAAGAAGAGTTCGCCAGCCTGAGAGAATCAACACAGGGCGAGTTTGGTGGCATCGGGATTGAAGTCGGCATGGATAATGGCCAGTTGACCATTATCACGCCGATTGATGACACGCCCGCCTCACGCGCGGGGCTGATGTCACGGGATGTACTGATCAGCATTAATGGCACTCCCACCGAGAACATGTCGCTGCAGGAAGCCGTCAATCTGATGCGTGGCGAGCCAGACACCGAGTTAACTCTTGGCATACTCCGCGCAGGCGAAGACACGCCGAGAGATATCACACTGACCCGTGAAATCATTCGCAACGAGAGCGTGAAACATGAGCTCCTCGAGCCGGGTTACGGCTATTTACGCATCAGCCAGTTCCAGTCACGCACGGCGCAACAGGCCCGCCAGGCACTTCAGCAGATGGCTCGTGAGGAATCACTGGAAGGCTTGGTGCTTGATTTACGCAACAACCCTGGCGGCATTCTGCAAAGTGCGGTGGATATTGCCGACCTGTTCCTGGACGACGGTCTGGTGGTGTATACGGAAGGACGTTTGGCCAACACCCAGATGTCATTCTCGGCGTCTTCCGCGACACCCGCAGCGGATGTCCCGTTAGTAGTCCTGATCAACAGCGGCAGCGCCTCGGCAGCTGAAATTGTCGCGGGTGCCATTCAGGATCAGCGGCGCGGCGTAATTATGGGTACTGATAGCTTCGGCAAAGGCTCCGTGCAGCAGATCATGCCGCTGGGTAATGGCGAAGGGCTGAAACTGACCACGGCGCTTTATTACACGCCCAATGGGCGTTCCATTCAGGCCCAGGGTATCAGCCCGGACGTGGAAGTGGTGCGCGGTCGCCTGGAAGTTGCTGAAAGCCGCCGCCAGGTGCGAGAGGCTGACCTTGAAGGCCACCTTCGCTCACAGAATGAAGTCCGTGAAAGGCAGGAGGCCTCCCAACGCTTGCTCGATGATTACCAGCTAAGCGAAGCGCTGAACTTACTGAAGGCCTTGAACGTGGTTGATCGCCGCCGTTAGTGGCGGCATTAACGGCAGCTGGCTGGCAGGCGACCTCGTTCGCCTGTCGCCTGGCGCATCATGATACGTTTTAATGGCAACACATGATTCATATGGCTCATGCCCATATTACGTGCCAGCACCAGCGCTGGATGCTGAGCATTAAAGAGCGTCTTAAAGCCTTTCATTAGCGCCAACATAGCAGTGTTATCGGTGCGGCGACGACGCTCATAGCGGCGCAGAATGCGCTCATCGCCCCAGGGGGCACCCCGCTGCCAGGCAGCCACTACTTCTTCCGCCAATACCGCTGCATCCATCAGCCCAAGGTTCACGCCCTGGCCTGCCAGTGGATGAATGCTGTGTGCCGCATCGCCCACCAGGGCAAAGTTCGGCAACACATAATGACTCGCATGACGCTGGACCAGTGGAAAACTGTAAGCGTTATCCAGCACTTCCACACGCCCCAGACGCTGCTCGAAGGCTTCTTCCAGCGCCTGCCCCAGCGCCTCGGCGGTTAATGCGCAAAGTTCGCTTGCCTTTTCTGGCGGCACTGACCAGACAATCGAGCAGTAATGATCGTCATCCCCTACCGTTAATGGCAAAAATGCCAAGGGCTGCCCTTCAACAAACACCTGCCTTGCCGTATTGCCGTGAGGTTTTTCACAACGCACCGTGGTGACGACAGCGCTATGCCCCATATCATCTTCGTGGATATCGATTTCCGCCATCTCCCGCAGCGTTGAACGCGCGCCATCAGCAGCCACGACCAGTGGCGCCTGTAGCTGTCGGCCATCGCTTAGCACCAGATAGCGCTGGGAGGCTGTCGTCTGCAATGCCTCAACCTTCACCCCGTCAAAGCGAGTCATGCCAGGCTGATGTTCCAGCTGTTGATTGAGTGCGGCCAGCGTTACATCGTTTTCGACGATATGCCCCAGCACCGCCACTCCCGCCTGGTCTGCCGAAAAGCGGATATCCCCGCTGCCTTCACTGTCCCACACGTGCATGGCCGAATAAGGCGTCACACGCCCCAGCTGCATGGCAGGCCAGGCCTGCAAGTGAGTCAGAAGACGCTGTGATACCGGCGTTAGCGCGCTGACACGCGGCGCAGGCTCTAAACGGTCATTACGCTCAACGGACATTAACGGTTTGGCCTTGGCTTCTACCAGGGCTACCTGCATGCCCGCATTCGCCAGCAACGCACTCAAGCTCGCGCCCACCATGCCACCGCCCACCACCACGACATCAAAGACCGCAACCTGTTTATTTCGTGTCTCTATCATCGGTTCAACCTCCCGGTCAGCGTTCGATACCCATGGCACGGCGAGCCAAGCTGCGGCGCAGCGGCCCCACCAGATTCAACCCTATCAGACCCGCAGCACGCGCATGCCCTAACAACGGCCAATCCAATCCAAACAGCCTGACCAATCCATCGCTGAAACGAATGACATTGGCACGGTCGCGAGCGCGCCGATGCTCGAAGGCTTCCAACGTTTTCATTGCACCAAGAACGTCACCCGGCTCCCGGTGAACATCATCGCCAGTGCGGTTCTCCTCCAATGCTTTCGCCAGTGAGTCGACCAGATCCATCACGCCACGCAATGCCAGATTAAACCCCTGACCCGCAACGGGGTGCAGAGCGTGCGCGGCATTGCCCAATACCACAAGGCCAGGGCGAATAGGCTCCTCGGCGGTGGTCAGCGACAATGGATACGCATGGCGACGGCCGACTCGGGTAAATCGCCCGGCGCGGTCACCAAACGCCGTTTGCAGTTGGGCGAGAAAGTCACTGTCCGAAAGTGCCATACGCGCCTGTTCATCGCCGCTTGGGTGGGTCCATACCAACTCCATGGCATTGCCGGGTAATGGCAATAACGCGATGGGGCCTTGTGAGGTAAAGCGCTCATAGGCAATGCCTTGATGCGGCTGACTCACCCCTACATGGGTGATCAATGCGGTCTGTTGATAGGAAACGCTAGCGCTGGGTATTCCCAGTTGCTCTTTGAGCCCGGAGCGCCCTCCATCGGCAAGCACAGTGAGCCCGGCGACCAGCTCACTGCCATCTGAAAGCGTCAGATGATGTCCTGTAGAGACTGGCGTCAGCTGCTCAACACGCGCAGGGCAATGCCACTCAAGTGGCAACCCACTCAATTGATGATGCAGCACCCGCCCCATCCAGGCGTTCGGGATGACATGCCCCAGGGCTTCGACCCCTAAATCAGATGCCTTCAGACGTGTTGCACCTAACCGACCCCGTTCACTGATATGGATGCGCCGGATGGGTGAGGCCTCCTGCTGCATGGCTTCCCATACGCCCAGACGTCGAAAGCGCTGAGCCGAGCCTTCGGCAATCGCGCTGGCGCGGGCATCGAAACTGAGCTGCCAGACAGGCGGCTCAGCAGCATCTGGCAGAGCGGTCGCTTCAATGACGGCCACCCGTAATCCATGTTGCTTAATGAGTGGTGCCAGGGCGCAGCCAAGACTGGCACCCACCAACCCTCCACCCACTATCACGATATCGTGCGTGACCGCGTGTTCCGGCGTCGCCATCGTCACATCCTCTTGCCATTAATCATTGATCAAAAGCCGATATAATAAAATAGTCTTTTAAATCATTAATTTAATTCGTAATGTAATTTACATAATAAAAATTATAGAAATAATATCTGGTTATTTTTTAGCCATTAATGCCTCAATATCTGCTATCTCTTTGGGCACATCCGCCGTCAATACCTCATGACCTTGTGACGTCACTACAACATCGTCTTCAATACGAATCCCTATACCGCGATAACAGTCAGGAATATCTTCGTCGTCAGGAAGGTAGAGACCTGGCTCAATGGTAACCACCATACCGGGCTGCAATGGGCGGGGTGTTTCGGGATCAAGGCGGTACGTCCCCACGTCATGAACATCCAGGCCAAGCCAATGGGAAGTGGAGTGCAGATAAAAGCGGCGATAGCTTTCCTCTTCAATGCACGTATCAAGGTCACCGTCCAGCAGGCCCAGTGAAAGCAGGCCTTGAGTGAGGTCTCTTACCACCCCCTGATGGATCGCGTTCAGTGTTACCCCGGGGCAGACAGCCGCCACTGCCTTTTTCTGGGCTTCCAGGACAATGCGGTAAAGCGCTCGTTGCGGCTCGGTGAAGACACCGGAGACAGGAAAGGTGCGGGTAATATCCCCCGCGTAGAGGCCGTATTCTGCCCCTGCATCAATCAGCACAAGATCCCCCGCCTTGAGCGGCGACGCATTTTCAATGTAGTGCAGAACACAGGCGTTTGCACCGCCCCCCACAATGGAGCTGTAAGCGGGGCCGCTTCCTCCCTGCCAGACAAATTCATGCTCCAGGGCCGCCTGCAGCTGGTACTCAAAGAGCCCCGGCGAGGCTGTCTGCATCGCACGGCAGTGCGCGCGAGCTGAAATGACGGCAGCATGACGCAGCAAGGTAATTTCTTCTGTGCTTTTGATCAGCCGCATTTCATGAATCAGCGGGCTGATATCCAGCCAGCCACGCAGCGGTGCGTGGCCTCGACGCTGGGCCCCTAGTGCCTGCTGGTAAGCATCTTCTGCGAGGGATTGAGCCTCAGGGTTCGAAAGCGGCAGATAAAGCACTTCTCGGCCGCTAAGCAAGGCGCTTATCTGCTCCTCACGCGCGGCGTTTTCAAACGCCTGATCTACCCCGTGTTCACGCATCACGCCTTCGGCACCCAGACGGCGCCCCGTCCAGGCCTCCATCGTCGGATCACGATCCTGACAGAAGATAATACTCTGGCCATCCTGCTCGCCATCGCCGGGAAACAGCAACAGCAATGCATCAGGCTCGACCATTCCGGTGAGATAGTAAAAATCGCTGTCCTGACGAAAAGGGTATTCACTATCACGGGAACGGGTCACCAGGGAAGCACCCGGCAGAATCACAGCCGCATCGGCGGGAAGCCGTTGCATGAGCCGTGCGCGGCGTGCGTGATAAACCTCAGGGGCGATTGGCGAGGGTGGCGAGATCAGTTCGGGCAGCATGCTATCTCCAGTAACCTTATGAAAAAACGGGCGAATCAACCGTTTTATGAATCAACCGAGCAAAGCGTTCGAGGGTGTTGAGAATCACCGCCCGTTTAATGCGCCGGCGCGTCTGCCTGCTCAACCTGTGGCTGGCCAGGGTGCTGCTCGGTGTACAACAGCATCGCGGCCATGCGTACATGCTCGGTCAAGGCAAAAAGGTCATTCTCATTTTCCGGGCTATCCTCAATATCCGCTTCGATCTGTGCAATCGCGGGCATGTCGTCAAGTGCATCGCGCAATGCCTGTGACCAGCGCTTGCGAAGCGTGTCATCGACCACGTCATCAATCACTTCGTTGAACCCTTGCACCCATTCCTTTAGCCCTTGAGCCTGCTCCGCCAGAGAAAACAGCTCATCCGGCAGTAACGGCGCATAGTTAAGATCGCTGGCGCTCAAGGCCTCCAGTGTTTGCTTGCGCCAGCCCAGCAGGCGTTCGCCGCTTTCCTGGTCGCGCGGCTGATCGACCCCAAGGCTCAGGCAGACTTCTTCCAGCCATGCCGACGCGGGAATATCTTTCAGTGCCAGCAGAGCGCATAGTCGGCCATCCAGAAACGCGGGCGACTGCATACTGCTGTGGAGTAGAAAAACATCGGCGATATCAGAAAATTCGTGGCGTTCATCAATCAGGGACATAACATCATCCATTGTGCATTTGCGTGTAAAAAACGGAAAAAAACGGGAAGCAGGCGCTTCAGAACAGAGCCACAGGAAAATTGACGACAAGCGTTACCCTTCGTGTCGATTGACCCTGCAACGGTGGCTCCTTATAGTTGAGTCTGTATGCATGTTTCCATGCAGTGATATTAACGCATCGGGCCCACGCAGGCCCGCGCCGGAGCTTTCAATGAGTGACGCCAAGCGTCCCACCACGGATATCACCCTGCTAGGGCGACACTACACCATTGCCTGTGACACGGGCGAAGAGAAAAAGCTCGAACGCGTCGCGCGCTATCTGGATCGCGCCATGCAGGGCATTCATTCCCAAAGCAGCGTGCTGGGCACTGAACGCGTTGCCATTATGGCGGCGCTCAATATTACCAATGAGCTATTGGAGACGCAGGATGCGCAACGTCGCTACGAGGCGGATCTCACGCGCCTGGACGAGAGGCTGGAAGCCGCATTGAAAAACACCCGTGACGCCGCTGACAGGTCGAACGAATCATAGCCTGACCAGAACCGTATTATTGAATAAACGTTTCGTAAATTGCATATCGAATCTTTGGTATCTGGATAGGCTCTGTTAGGATAGTGATGTTTCCTGGGGTGTTAGCCAGTCGTTTACGTCCCTTGAGCCTATGCGCAATACCTAGGGGGCCAAATGCTAGCCAGTCCTGTGTGCATGTCCGCGTGACGGAAAGCCTGATGGCCTGGCTGCGGCCACCCACCTGAACCTTTGGGTTCAGGGCCAGAACGACAGCGGCACTCTGGGGAACCTGATAATGATGCATGACCTGACGCTTACCCCGCCAATTTCTGCCCAAACGCGGTCGGATGTGTCAACGACACCTAATGACAAGCCTTTCCTGAGACGCGAATTAAAACGCCGTCGGCGCGCACTTTCTGCGCACGCTCAACGCCTGGCAGCGAAACAGCTCTGCCGTCAGCTCAAGCAGCTTCCTGACATTCGGCGAGCCCGTCGTATCAGCCTGTATTTACCTCTCAATGGTGAAATAGATCCCACCCCTTTACTGTCCTGGCTGCACAAGCGTAACGTCAACGTCTACCTGCCGGTTCTGCGGCCTTTCACAGAAAATTCGCTCTGGTTTGTCATTTACCGAACCGACACCCCCATGGTGAAGAACCGCTATCGGATATGGGAACCTAGCGCGCGCTTCAGTGCCAAAAAATGTCATCGCCTGCCACCCTGGGCACTGGATACCATGATCGTGCCTCTGGTGGGTTTTGACGCTCAGGCAAACCGGATGGGGATGGGCGGTGGTTTTTATGATCGCACGCTGGCATTTGTTCGTCATCGTCGACCTGCCCCGCGCCTGATCGGTGTAGCTCACGCCTGTCAGGAAGTGGACGCACTGCCGGTTGAACCCTGGGATATTCCGTTAAGCGCTATCGTCACGGACCAGAACGTGATTCGACCTCGCGCTCATACAAATAACCGCATCGGCTAGTCGCACGACGCGGTTATTTTGGCTCAAAAAGAAGCGATCTCTTCAAGAAGGTTCTGTGGACAATCCGGCCGATTAGCTGCCCGATAACGCCTGTGCGTACCCGGTGACCAATACCCCCAGTACAAAGATCACAAATAATGCCATGATCATATCCGGCTTTTTACGACGCATGTTGTCCTTCTCCAAGAAATACTACAGTGGTCAAAATCAATGCTGAAACGTTTTTTGTTGGCAATTAGTCCGCTATGAGACGGCTTTGCACAACGAATCGTTCAATAAATTATTTAATACATAAATCTTGGGTGGACTATAGGGCCAATAGGCACCTTCAAGCAATGGGTAAAGGCAACATAACGCTGCCTTTAATGCCAAATTAAAATTAGCAAGCGCATCGCGCTATACTTGAGACGCAAAGTAAGTAAACACTTACTTTATGGCAGGCTCAGTTATTACGCCATAAACAGGCGATAGGCCGGGTTATCACTCTCTTTCCAGTAGCGATAACCGATGGCATCAAGATGTTTTTCAACGTCTTTACGGTCCCCGTTTGGCACCTGCATACCCACCAGAACGCGTCCATATGCCGCACCGTGATTACGGTAATGAAACAGCGAAATATTCCAATCATGGGGCAGTTTGGTCAGAAAGTTCATTAGTGCGCCTGGCCGCTCGGGAAATTCAAAACGGTAAAGCTCTTCCTCGAAATGCTCAATCGGGCGCCCACCCGCCAAGTGTCGCGTGTGCAACTTGGCCAGCTCATTTTCGGTCAGATCTTCGACCTGATAACCCGCCTCTTCGAGCTTTTCGATCACTGCCTTACGGTCTTCACCCCCCGGCTTAACCTGCACGCCAACAAAGATATGTGCTTCACTGGCACTCGAATAGCGATAGCCAAACTCCGTTACCATGCGCTTGCCAAGGGCTCGGCAGAATTTCTTGAAACTGCCAGGCTGCTCGTCGATAGTGACGGCCAAAATGGCTTCGCGCTGCTCGCCAAGCGTGGCACGTTCAGCAATATGCTGAAGGCGGTCGAAATTGATGTTGGCCCCGCAGTTGATGCACATCAGGGTCTGGCCTTCCACCCCTGTCTGCTGAACATATTTTTTCAGCCCTGCCAAAGACAGCGCGCCGGAGGTCTCTGGAACAGCACGGGTATCTTCAAAAATATCCTTGACGGCTGCGCACATTTCGTCGGCATTGACGGTGATGACATCATCTACCAGCCCCTGGATGATACTGAAGGGCACTTCACCAATCTGGCCAACCGCAACCCCTTCCGCAAACACACCGACCTGGTCAAGTACCACGCGTTCACCGGCATCCATGGCAGCTTTAAGGCAAGCGCTGTCTTCAGACTCCACACCTATTACCTTGATTTCCGGACGCAGGTATTTGACATAGGCCAACACGCCGGCAAGCAACCCACCGCCGCCCACCGCCACAAAAATGGTGTCGATGGGCTCAGCGTACTGACGAAGCATTTCCACCGCGATAGTGCCCTGGCCGGCAATCACATCGATATCATCAAACGGCGGAATATAGGTATAGCCGTGTTCGGCAATCAGCGTCTGGGCATGTTCGGCGGCGGCGGCAAAGGCATCACCTTTCAGCACCACTTTGGCTCCCCAGCCGCGTACGGCCTGCACCTTGATCTCAGGGGTAATGCGCGGCATTACAATGATGGCTTTAACGCCCATCTGTTTAGCCGCCATGGCCAGCCCTTGAGCATGATTGCCTGCTGACGCCGCAATCACGCCTTTGGCCTTTTGCTCATCCGTTAGCTGGGTCATCTTGTTATAAGCGCCACGAATTTTGAAGGAATGGACCGGCTGCAGGTCTTCCCGTTTAATCAAAATGGTATTGTTGAAGCGGCGTGACAGAAGAGGCGCGGGGGAAATCGGCGTTTCACGCGCGGCACCATAAACGCGGGCGTTAAGGATCTTTTTCACGGTAGCTTCTAGCATGCGGGTATCTCGTTGGCGGCTTTGACGGCAGGGTTTGAACAAAGCCTCTATTGGTAGCAGATTGTGACCAGCGCCGTCTAGAGGCTTTCGACGTTTCGTTGCCGTGCTTACCCGACATCAATAACCCCACCGACATCGGCAGATGCATGTTATCCCGCTATACTGTCGGCATTCACAAATCCGCATCAATCATAATCTAACTATTGTTAACTGTTTTTCTAACCAACGGTTCTCAATCATCCATTCTCAACCCTTTATTCTCACTTCATAAAAGGCACACCATGACGCAGGATGAACTCAAGGCCGCAGTCGCAGACGCCGCTATCAAAGAGATCGAACCGTGGCTTGAAAAGGACACCGTGCTGGGGATTGGCACAGGCTCCACGGCCAATTTGTTTATTGACCGACTGGGCAGGCTTGGCGATCGTTTTCAAGGTGCTGTCGCCAGCTCGGATGCCAGTGCCAGTCGTCTGAAAGCGCAGGGCATTGATGTTCTGGAGCTTAACTCAGTTGGCACACTTCCTTTTTATATAGACGGTGCAGACGAAGTAAATGCTCACTTACATATGATCAAAGGGGGTGGCGCCGCTTTAACCCGGGAAAAAATCGTGGCCGCCTGCGCCCAGCGCTTTATCTGTATTGCGGATGGGTCAAAATACGTGGCGCGACTCGGGGAATTCCCCTTGCCCATCGAAGTCATTCCGATGGCTCGCTCCTACGTGGCCCGCGAGCTCGTCAAACTCGGTGCTGAGCCGGTGTATCGCGAAGGCGTCGTCACGGATAACGGCAATCAGATTCTTGACTGCTACGGGTTCATGATTGATGACCCTGTAGCCATGGAAGCGCGCTTGAACAGCATTGTTGGCGTTGTCACAAATGGCCTGTTTGCCGCACGCGGAGCCGATATTCTCCTACTAGGCAAAGAAGACGGCGTCGAACGCACCGCACTGCGTTAATTCGACACGGGCAGCAGTCGGGCAAGCCCTGCCAGCGTTCGCGCCAGCGCCCCTCGCTGCTGAGCAACCACTTGCTGCCCTTTTTTGCCCTTGCGTGCCGTTTCCTCAGGTGCATCGAATGCGGCGATCAGGGCCTTTGCCAATGCCTTAGCGTCCGCTACGCATTCAAGCGCGCCAGCCGCCTGCAAGGGCCTGGCAACATCTTCAAAGTTCTCCATTGAAGTGCCGCACAGGGTAAAACAGCCCAGACTTGCCGGTTCCACCACATTATGTCCGCCTAACGGCACCAGACTGCCACCGACAAACGCCACATCACCTACCGTATAAAGCGTTTCAAGTTCACCTAGCGTATCGGCCAGGTAAACCTGCGTCTGCGCCGTGACAGGCTCTTGCTGGCTTCTGCGTGACGTCTCCCACTGGGTCTGATCACATAGCTGTGCCACATCATCAAAGCGCTGGGGGTGACGTGGCGCAAGTATCAACAATGCCTTCGGGTAGCGGCGACATAACTCGCGATGTGCGTCCAGAATCAATGCCTCCTCGCCTTCCCGTGTAGAGCCAGCCACCCAGACAGGCCGTTTGTACATATCTAAACCCAGCGTTTGAAGTAAGCGCTTACTATCATTAAAAACATTTTCAGGAGCTACTATCTCAAACTTAAGCGACCCGACAACCTGGATGTTTTCTACTTTCATGCCCAACGCTTGAAAGCGCTCCGCGTCACCTTCGGATTTCGCCGCCAGCCAGCTAACACAGCCCAGAGTATTCGCCATCAAGGGACGAATGCGTTGGTAACCGCTAAAAGCCCGCGACGATAGGCGGCCGTTGACCACTGCGATAGGCGTTTGCTGACGGTGACTGGCAGCCATCAGGTTGGGCCATAGTTCGGTTTCAAACAGAATGGTGAGCACAGGCTGCCAGTGGCGAACAAAACGCCTGGCGCTACCCGGAAAGTCCAGGGGGATAAAACGGTGTATCAACTGAGGGGAAAGGTTAGTAAGTGCTTGCACCTGCTGTGCACCACTTGCTGTCATGGTAGTGATAAGTAAACAATACTCGGGATAACGAGCCAGAAGCGCCCTGATCAGCGGCTGCGCAGCCCGCACTTCCCCCACCGAGGCGCAGTGTAACCAGATAACCGGGCATTCTGGGCGCGGCGATGAGTCAAAACCGAGCCGTTGCCTACGGGGGTAAGTAAGTAATTGCTCACGCCACACCCGCTGCCATACAAGGGGTGATAACGCATAAAGCGCCGCCGAATACGCCAGGCGAGGCCAGTCAGCCATCAGCTTTCATAACCCCGGATGGCGGCATTGCCAATTCCCGCTATCTCCATTCCCGCTACGCGGGCTTGTTTCAAAGTGATTACACCAGCTGTCATCAGGCACCTCTCGTTGATCCGGCACGCCCATCATGAGCGCTTTAACAACAGACTCGACCCCAGAGAGCCCAGTCAGTAAGATGAATTCCCCTTTACTGATCATCCTCGTAATCCGCACTTGGGGCCACTGCTGCCGTAAAGCCCGCACGGTGGGGAAAAAGTTGCAGACGTCGCCTAATGCCGACCAACGCAAAATGGCCATATCGTTAGATTTAGCAGGCAGAGAGGCTTCATGCGCTTAGCGACACTCCAGCAAAGAAAAAGCCATATTTTATACGATGCTGACAGCTTATGTGACACGCCAGAATCACACCAAATTCTGCCCGCCATTTTTACCCCTGAGTACTGGCGGGAACGAGCCCTGGTGACCGGAGAAGCTCCAGGCCGCGGCAGCAGTCTCTTTCTTCAACCAACGCCGGGGGCAAGCACGCAATGGGTATTACGCATCTATCACCGCGGCGGTCTCATCTCCAGGCTAAGCAAGTCTCGCTACATATGGACAGGCTGCGAGCGTACCCGCTCTTTTCGCGAAATCCGCTTGACGGCTGCGCTTTTTGCTAACGGTTTACCTGTCCCCCGCCCCATCGCCGCATGCGTCATCCGCCATGGGTTCACCTACGAGGCCGCCCTTATTACACAGCGCATACCCGGCGCCCGCACTTTGGCGGATTGTTTAAACGATACGCAAATACCAACAGACGTCTTAAGCACCATGCTCACAAACGTCGGGCGCATGATCCGCCGCTTTCACGATCATGGTTTAGACCATGTGGACCTCAATGCCCGCAATATTTTGATTGATCCACAGAGCAGCCCCTGGCTAATTGATTTAGATCGCTGCCGGTTACGCTCACCTGGGGCGTGGCAAAACGCAAATTTGAAAAGACTAGAAAGCTCTGCACAAAAGTTTAATCCAGGCATATCGACCACTCAGATTCTTCAAGGGTATCGCGCAACGTATTAGGGTCAGTCTTGTTCTGAGCACAAGGCCTGGAGGCCACCTCTTTCGGGCAACAATGCGTGACATACTTTATTAAGTGGATATGTAAAAACATGGAATCACCAGAAATTATCGTCATTAGCCTGGAACGAGCGACCGAAAGACGACAGTCAATTGAGAAGCAGTTTAGTGAATTGAAGCTGGCTTTCCGCTTTTTTGATGCGATCGATGGCAAGCCGGGGCACGAACTCTTTACCCATTATGACGCTGATAAAGCGAGGCGAATCGGCGAGATTCCTCTGACGCCAGGTCATCTTGGCTGCTATGCCAGTCATTTTATTGTCTGGCAGCATTGCGTCGATCTCGGGAAACCCATCATTGTTCTGGAAGATGACGCCATGATCTTTCCGGAGCCATTTTTGAATTTTGTGCAGCAGGCTTCCAGCCTCCCCCAGGAAATTGAATGCGTCAGACTGTTCAAGAATAAATCCCGAAATAAGCAAAGCTGGCAGGTTTTCGAGCAAAGCGGCCTGTCTATCGCAAAGTTTCTGCGAGGCCATAAGAGTGCGACGGGTTATTACCTCACTCCGTCTGCTGCGAAAAAATTTCTGAAATACGGGGAACGTTGGGCGGAACCTGTTGATATAGAGATGGACCAGTTCTGGGCAAATGGCGTGGAATGTTACGGCGTGCTTGATCCCTGTCTTACTCATAACCCTGAATTTGAGTCCGCCATAGATCTTGGTGTTGATACCTCTCAGGCGAGGCGTGGATTAGTACGTCTGCGCTGGCGTTGGTATCTTTTGAAAGGCAAGGTGACTCGAGAACTTCATAACCTCATGTTCAAAGCCAGAATGCAAACGTCTTCCAGGCCCAGCAAGACAAACCGATAGCTTTTTAAAGCTCTTTTTTAAATCTCTTTTTAAGCTCTTATAGGCGACTTGATTATCTGCAATCCGACGCTTTTGCGTTGAAAACCATGCTCCATTCAGATAGGTGGCTGCGCCATTAGCGCACAAAGCATGCTTCAACATTCGCTGATGTAACGCAGTGCTCGCGGGTGCCTTGTCGCCCACGGTTTGCAGCGCATGGTAAGCTTTCTTCCTTATCAACGACATTGCAGCAAAACGGAACCAGCATGAATATAAGCGTTTTTGGTACGGGATATGTCGGGCTTGTGGCGGGCGCTTGCCTGGCCGACGTTGGGCATCAGGTAATCTGCATGGATATCAACGCCGAGCGCATTGCCCGTTTGCAGGCCGGTGAAATCCCTATTTATGAACCGGGCCTGACCGCGCTGGTGACGCACAATGCCGATTCAGGCCGCCTGCGCTTTACGACCGATACCGCCACCGCCGTTAAAGAAAGTGAGCTGTTGTTTATTGCCGTGGGTACGCCACCGGATGAAGATGGCAGCGCAGATTTGCGTCACGTTCTGGCGGTTGCCCGAAGCATCGGCGAGCAAATGGATAACTACAAGCTGATCGTCGATAAATCAACCGTCCCGGTTGGTACCGCTGAAAAAGTCCAGGCGGCCATTGCCAATGCATTAAACGAGCGCGGTGTTACACTCGATTTTGATGTCTGCTCCAACCCTGAGTTCATGAAGGAAGGAGCGGCGATTGAAGATTTCACTCGCGGGGCACGTATTATCGTGGGCACCGACAGCCCCCACGTTGAAGCGCGCATGCGTGCCTGCTATGCCCCGTATAACCGTAACCACGACAAGCTGATGTTCATGAGCGTACGGGCAGCAGAAATGACCAAGTACGCCGCCAACGCCATGCTGGCTACCAAAATCAGCTTCATGAACGAAATCGCCAACCTAGCAGAACGCCTTAACGTCGATGTTGAAGAGGTTCGCCGGGGCATTGGCAGTGACCCACGTATCGGTTACCACTTTATTTACCCAGGGTGCGGTTATGGTGGGTCGTGTTTCCCCAAGGATGTGCAGGCACTCGAACGCACCGCCCGTGAGCACGGCTATCAGCCAGCTCTGCTAAATGCCGTCGAGCAGGTCAATTACCAGCAGAAGCGCACCCTGTTTGCCAAACTGCGCCACGTGCTCGGCGACCTGAACGGTAAAACCATCGCCCTATGGGGGCTGGCGTTTAAACCCAATACGGATGATATGCGCGAAGCGCCTAGCCGAGAGCTGATGGAAGCCCTTTGGGAATCAGGTGCCAAAGTGCAGGCGTTCGACCCGGAGGCCATGGCCGAATGCCGTCGTCTCTACGGTGATCGTGATGACCTGACACTCACGTTTGATCGAATCCAGGCCGTGAAAGGCGCCGATGCTTTGGTGATATGCACGGAGTGGAAAGAATTCCGTAGTGTCGACTTTACCTGGCTGGCGAATGAGCTGAGAGAAAAACTGGTGGTTGATGGTCGCAACCTTTACGACCTGGAAAGCGCGACGGCCGCCGACTTGCATTATGTGGGCGTGGGACGCAGCAATAGCGCCCTGCATGGTGGTTAATCACCCTTCAATACGCGGTTTTACCGCATTGCCATAAAAGGACCTCCATGCCACGTTTCAAGCTGCCCGCACTAGCCACCTGGATGCCGTTAGCCGTTCTCGGCCTGGGGCTGGGTTACGCTATCTCCGTTTTGACGCGACTGCCCTGGTGGTCGCTTCTGCCCTGTGCGGTGGTTTTCGTCTGGCTGGGACGGCGGATTGGCACGGGACAGGTTCCCTACCAGCGCTACCGTAAGGTCAGGCCATGGTCATTGCTGCCATTATGTCTTTGGGGAGTGTATGTCTATCTGGCCGCCAGTTTTGGTGATGTAGACATGGGTGCCGTATTTTTCCACCTTCAGGCGGGTATGGAAGATCATGGCGGATCAGGCCGTTTGATTGCTGCCGGGCTTTACACGTCATTCATGCTGGCGATGTTGATTTCGTTCACCTGGCTGGTACGCAATGACTGGCGTTGGCGACGCTCAGAACCCCTTATCGCCATCATATTACTGGTCAGCAACCCACTCCTCTATAGCATAGGACAACGCAGCGCCGTGGTCACCGCGGATGATCCCGGCTGGCTGGATCGGCGCTACGTAGCTCCTGATATCACGCCGCAGTCATCACCTCCCAATCTGTTGATCATATATCTCGAAAGCATCGAACGCACTTACAGCGACCCGCGCTTTGGTGATGCCTATGCCGACCTTACCCACCTTGGCAGACAAGGATTGGTCTTTGAAGGTATCGAGCAGATTGATAACACCGGTTGGACAATGGCAGGCATGATTGCCAGTCAATGTGGCAGCCCACTGATGCCCGCAGGCCTGTTGCATGATCGTCAGTTTGATCCCCTATCAACGGTGGTGCCGGGCGTCGATTGTCTGGGAGATCTTCTCCGCGAGCAGGGTTATCAATTAAGTTTTCTGGGCGGTGCCAGCACCGAATTTGCGGGTAAGGGGCTTTTCTATGAAGGGCATGGGTTTGAACATGTCAACGGCTTTCAAGCGCTCCAGTCACACCTGGAAGATCCTGAATATACCAATGACTGGGGGCTTTACGACGACACTCTGTATGATCTGACCATTGAAGAAATCGAGCGCCTGGATCGCGAAGCCGATGGTCCCTGGGGTGTCGTCAATCTGAGTATTACCGGGCATGCTCCCAACGGCTATCCGGCAAAGCGGTGCATTGACCGGCAAGGTGAATGGGACGGTGTTGATATTCTCTATTCAGTGGAATGTTCGGCCTGGCTGACGCGGGACATGATTGAGCGCCTGGAAGAGCGCGGCCTACTTGAAAATACCGTGGTGGCGATTCTCAGTGACCACCTCACCATGCGCGTCTCCGCGTGGGATGAACTGACGACCATGGAACGGGATAATACCTTTATCCTGCTGGGCAGTGACCATCCACCACAGCATATCAAGCGCAAGGCCTCGGCCATGGATATTTTCCCTACCCTGCTGGACGCCATGGGTTATACCCCACGGAATGCACGCGCCGGTTTGGGTGTTTCCCTGCTAAGCAATACGGAAACACTGCTTGAACGCTACAGCGCCGAGGAGATCAACGACCGCCTGCATGCCGAAAGCTTACTCCAGCAGCGACTATGGGAAGGGCTAGCACCGCCACAGCCGGTAACACCTGAAAACCTCCCGGTTAACGACTCACAAATCCTTGAAACGCCCAAAGACCTGCCAGACGAACTACCGATTACTCACTAAGTTTTCATGAATTCGACGACGCATCTTTCAGTGCGCGATACACCGTATTGACCTCCAGCGCGTTGAGGCAGTTAGTATGACTCAATGGGCATTGACGCTTGAAGCACGGCGAGCACTCCAGACCAAGATAATGAATGCGAGCGTTGACCGTTAGTGGCGGCGTACAAGCCGGTGATGAAGAGCCATAGATAGCATGTATCCGTGCCCCGACAGCAGCGGCAACATGCATCAATCCCGAATCATTGGTGACCACCTGATTGCAATCTGCCAACAGGTCAACGGCATCAGCCAAACTGGTTTTTCCACACAGGTTGTGCGTGTTTGGCAACCCTTGGGCGATCTCATCACCTGCATACTGATCCTTCGTATCACCGAAAATACGTACTTCGTAACCGTCATTCACCAGACATTCAGCAAGCTGATGAAAATACGCCAGCGGCCATTGTTTGGCGGGGCCGTATTCAGCGCCCGGCATAAAGCCAATGGCAGGCCGGGAAGAAAGCGCATGTGTAATACGCAAATTAACCAGGTTATCGCGGTCAATCATCAAGCGTGGGCGTGGAATGGCGAATTGCCCTGTGCTGGCCTCTTCTTCCGGTAGGCCCAGAGAGACAAAGCGTTTTACTGTCTGATTCAGCGCCTGTTTATCCAGCCTGCGACGCTCCTTCAGCAAGCCATAGCGCTGCTCACCCAGAAACCCGACACGCTCAGGAATACCTGCCAGAAACGGTACCAAGGCCGCTTTCCATGAAGGTGGTAATACTATGGCACGGTCGTAGCGCCCTTTCAGCTTTCGGGCAAGTTCCCGGCGTGTTTTTATGCCGAAGTTACGATCTTCCACACCCAGTGGTAGCACTTCATCGACTTCCGCCATGCGTGCCAGAATCGGCGATGACCAGGCCGGTGCTATCACCCCAAGCACCGCCTCCGGATAACGCTGCTTCAGAGTAATAAAAAGACTCTGTGCCATGACCATATCCCCCAACCGGGAGGGACCAATCACCAGCAAACGTTTAGCCGATTCGTTCATTCAGTCGCTCCATAACCCGTCTCATATTGCGCATATTGTTGCTTGATAGCCACTAGGTAGCTTTGCGCCTATAACCTGCCTGCTTGTGATTGTATACTTGACGCTCTGTGAATTCATGGCCAATGGTGCTTTTCCCGATGAGTGATTCAACCCCGAGTACGACACCCGATGTGTCGACCTTTCAAGGACTAATCCTTGCGCTGCAGCAATACTGGGCAGAGCAAGGTTGCGTTGTACTTCAGCCACTGGATATGGAAGTTGGCGCCGGGACGTTTCATCCGGCCACTTTCCTGCGCTCCATTGGTCCTGAAACCTGGAATGCGGCCTATGTTCAGCCGTCGCGTCGCCCAACAGATGGCCGTTACGGAGAGAACCCTAACCGCCTGCAGCATTACTACCAGTTTCAGGTGGTAATGAAGCCGTCACCCGCCAACTTTCAGGAGCTTTATCTAGGCTCATTGAAGCGCCTCGGGCTTGACCCACTGGTACACGATATCCGCTTTGTTGAAGACAACTGGGAATCCCCTACCCTGGGTGCCTGGGGGCTGGGCTGGGAAATCTGGTTGAATGGCATGGAAGTTACCCAGTTCACCTACTTTCAGCAGGCAGGTGGTATCGAGTGTTATCCGGTGACCGGCGAGCTTACCTACGGTATTGAGCGGATCGCCATGTACCTGCAGGACGTTGATAGTGTCTATGATCTGGTATGGACCATTGCGCCCGATGGCAGCAAGGTGACCTACGGCGATGTTTACCTACAGAATGAGCGTGAGCAATCGACCTACAATTTCGAACACGCCGATGTCGAACAACTTTTCAAAGCGTTTGATCACCAGGAAAAAGAGTGCACCAAACTGCTGGATGCAAAGTTACCCCTGCCCGCTTACGAGCAGGTACTGAAGGCGTCTCATACCTTCAACCTGCTGGATGCCCGCCACGCTATCTCGGTCACCGAACGTCAACGCTTTATTCTGCGGGTACGTACCATGGCCCGCGATGTTGCCCACTCTTATTACGACTCCCGTAAAGCCGAAGGTTTCCCCATGGCACCCGAGGCTTTACGGCGTGAACTCTTGGCCGATCAGGGAGACGCATAATGGCTGTTAATACGCTTCTATTGGAACTCGGCGCAGAAGAGCTTCCCCCCGCGGCCCTCGATGCCCTGTCTGATGCCTTTGCCAATGGTATTCAGCAGGGGTTGCAGGAAGCTGATGTAGCCTTCAAGGCTGTGCGTGCTTTTGCAACACCTCGGCGGCTCGCCGTACAGGTTATCGAACTGGCTGACAAACAGCCTGATCGCAACGTAGAACGGCGTGGCCCTGCCCTGGCTGCCGCCTTCAAGGATGGTCAGCCCACCAAGGCAGCAGAAGGCTTCGCACGCTCTTGCGGCGTTAGCGTAGATCAACTGATTCATCTGGAAACTGACAAAGGCACCTGGCTGGGCTACCACGAGCAACAGACGGGTGAGTCCATTCAAACGCTATTGCCAGGCATTTTGCGCAAAGCCATTGCCAGCCTGCCAGTGCCAAAAAACATGCGCTGGGGCGCTTCGCGCATTGAGTTTTCACGCCCGGTTCACTGGCTGGTGGCGCTATATGGCAACGATGTTATTGCTTCTGAAGTGCTTGGCCTGGAGGCCAGCCGCACCACCTTTGGCCATCGTTTTCATGCACCGGATGCCATTCAGCTCACCCATGCCGACGATTACCTGGAAGCGCTGGAGAATGCCTATGTTCTTGCCGACCGTGAGCGTCGTCGTGAACGTATTCGTGAGCAGGTATTGGCTGAGGCGGAAGTTCAGGACGCTACGGCCGTGATTGATGAGTCACTGCTGGCTGAAGTCAGTGGCCTGGTGGAGTGGCCTGTTGCCTTAACGGGTAGCTTTGATGAGCGTTTTCTGGAAGTTCCGGCGGAGTGCCTGATTTCTTCCATGAAAGCCAACCAGAAATATTTTCACCTGGTGGATGAAAATGGCCAGCTCAAACCGCTTTTCATTACGGTTTCCAATATCGAAAGCCAAGACCCTGATCAGGTAATTCAAGGCAACGAGAAAGTCATTCGCCCGCGCCTGGCAGATGCAGCCTTCTTCTATGAGACAGACCGCAAACGCACTCTGGCCAGCCGCATTCCCATGCTGGAAAGCGTGGTTTTCCAGCAGAAGCTTGGCACCCTGGCAGACAAAGCACGCCGCACCACCGCCATTGGCACGCTGATTGCCAATCAGATCGGGGGTAATCCGGAATTTGCCCAGCGTGCCGCGCAGCTGGCCAAGTGCGATCTGGTAACGGAAATGGTGCTCGAATTTCCCGAGCTTCAGGGCATCATGGGCCGCTACTATGCTGAACAGGATGGCGAACCCGATGACGTCGCCACAGCGCTGGAAGAACAGTACCTGCCTCGCTTCGCGGCCGATGACATTCCGCATACCTCAACAGGTAAGGCGCTGGCACTTGCTGACCGCCTTGACACCCTGGTAGGGATTTTTGGTATTGGCCAACGCCCAACCGGTGCAAAAGACCCCTTTGCACTGCGTCGCGCCTCCATTGGCATACTCAACATCCTGATCAAGGGTGAGCTGAACCTGGATCTACGTGAGCTATTGGCATATGCCGTAGACCAGCACAGTGGCCTCCCCCAGACAGAGGGGCTAGTAGACGACGTCCTGACCTATATACTGGATCGTTTCCGCGCCTGGGGGCAGGAAGAAGGCATCAGCGCTGAAATGTATCTGGCGGTACGTTCTCGCCCTGTTACCAAGCCACTGGACTTTGCTCGTCGTCTACGTGCCGTTAAAGCTTTTGCCCAACGTGAAGAAGCAACCGCACTGGCGTCAGCCAATAAGCGTGTTTCCAACATATTAAGCAAACAGGCGCATGATGGCAGCACCCAGGTAGATGCCAGCCTGCTGAGTGAAGACGCTGAAAAAACGCTCTTTAGCGGCATTTCCAACTGTCGTGAAAGTGTCACGCCATTTTTTGCAGACGGCCACTACATGGAAGCTCTGGACACGCTGGCAACCTTGCGTCAGCCTGTTGATGACTTCTTTGATCAGGTCATGGTTATGGCTGACGACAAGGCTATTCGCCATAACCGTCTGGCGTTGCTGGCCAGCCTACAAGCGCTGTTCCTTGAGGTAGCTGACATTTCCGAACTTCCTCAGTGATATTTATTTCGTAACAGCAGGCTTGCTGTAGAACCAAGCAATCTTAAAACCCGGCACCGCCGGGTTTTTTTAGTATTTCGCTCACAGATGTTTCACGTGAAACACCAGGGCCTGTTGATGTTCTATACATGATCGAGCTTAAACGTCAGCTCAGCATCCATTGTGTGACATGATTGATATATTGATTAAAAAGCCCCGCTGGGCCAATGGCTCAGCGGGGCTTTTAAGGTCTAGCGAATAACGTTACTTATCTAGAGACAACAAGATGTTTCACGTGAAACATTAGGTCTCCGATGGCTCCAATGCCCTGAGTTATATATCAAGATTCGCCACCAGCGCATTGGTTTCGATGAAGTCACGACGCGGTTCAACGTCATCACCCATCAAGGTGTTGAACATCATATCAGCAGCAACCGCATCTTCGATGGTCACGCGCAGCATGCGGCGGCTATCGGGGTCCATAGTGGTTTCCCACAGCTGGTCAGGGTTCATTTCACCCAGCCCTTTGTAACGCTGCACAGAAAGCCCTCTCTGCCCTTCCTGCATCAACCAGGCCAACACATCAGCAAACTGTTTAACCGGTCTCTGGCGTTCTCCACGGGCGATATAAGCACCCTCTTCCAAAAGACCATTGAGTGTATCACCCAATGCGGTAATGGCGCGGTAATCAGCACTCTCGAAAAAGTCGAGCCCCCAGGTATAATCGGTGGTGACACCATGAGCCAACAGCGACACAGTCGGTAGATATAAACCACGCTCAGTATCTTCCTGAAGATGGAAATGATAGCGAGGGCCACCTTCATAAGCCACCTGATCATCCATGGCTTTCTGCAACTCAGCAATCCAGTTCTGCATGGTCACATTATCTTTCAGGCTTTCCTCACCAAGCAGCGCCGAGGCATGAACAATCTGCTTGAGCACTTCAATTGGATAAACCCGTGAAAGACGGTCAATACGCTTCATTACCCCACGGTACTGCGTCACCAGCGCCTCGAGCTGAGAGCCGGAAATACCAGGCGCATCGGCATTTACATAAAGACGCGCTCCATCCAGCGCCGTGGTCGTCAGATAATCTACCATGGCCTGTTCGTCTTTCAGGTAGAGCTCCTGCTTACCGCGTTTGATTTTATAAAGCGGGGGCTGAGCGATAAACACATGGCCACGCTCGATCAGTTCTGGCATTTGACGGAAGAAAAACGTCAGAAGTAACGTACGGATGTGCGAGCCATCTACATCCGCATCCGTCATAATGATGATGGAGTGATAGCGAAGCTTATCAGGATTGAATTCTTCACGACCGATACCGCAACCCAGCGCCGTAATCAGCGTACCGACTTCAGCAGATGAAAGCATCTTATCAAAGCGGGCTTTTTCGACGTTGAGGATTTTACCTTTCAGCGGCAGTATCGCCTGAGTACGACGATCACGCCCCTGCTTAGCACTTCCCCCGGCTGAGTCACCCTCCACCAGATAAAGCTCCGAAAAGCTGGGATCCTTTTCCTGGCAGTCAGCCAGCTTACCCGGCAGGCCCGCAATATCCAGCGCCCCTTTCCGTCGCGTCATATCACGTGCTTTGCGTGCGGCTTCACGTGCCCGCGCAGCGTCCAGCATCTTGTTGACGATCGACTTGGCTTCGTTGGGCTTTTCAATCAGATATTCCGAAAACAGGCGGCCCATTTCCTGCTCTACAGCAGTTTTCACTTCGCTGGAAACCAGCTTTTCCTTGGTTTGCGATGAGAACTTGGGATCAGGCACTTTAACGGAAATAATCGCCGTCAGCCCTTCCCTGGCATCATCGCCAGACGTATTAACCTTGGATTTCTTCAGCAACCCTTCCGCTTCAATATAATGATTCAATGTCCGTGTGAGGGCTGCACGGAAACCTGCCAGGTGCGTCCCACCGTCACGCTGCGGAATGTTATTGGTATAGCAGAAGATATTTTCCGTAAACGTGTCGCTCCACTGCATCGCCACTTCCACTTCAACGCCATCTTCCCGCACGGCATTGAAATGAAAAACAGGGTTCATCACAGTTTTTTTGCTATTCAGGTGATCGACAAAGGCCTTAAGACCACCTTCATAGTGGAAGAGCTCTTCCTTACCACTGCGCTCATCCATCAGGCGAATGGCAACACCTGAATTCAAAAAGGACAATTCACGCAGTCGTTTGGCAAGAATATCGTAGTGAAATTCAATGTTCGCAAAGGTTTCTGTCGAGGGCTGAAAATGTACCTTGGTACCACTTTTCTCGGTTTTACCCACAACAGAAAGCGGTGCCTGAGGAACACCGTGCTGATAAATCTGTTCAAAGACCTCGCCCTGACGCCAGATTGTCAAGCGCAGCTCTGATGATAATGCATTTACTACAGACACACCGACACCGTGCAAACCGCCGGACACCTTGTAGGAATTATCATCAAACTTACCACCGGCGTGAAGTACCGTCATGATAACTTCGGCTGCCGAAACGCCTTCTTCTTCATGAAGCTCTGTCGGCACGCCACGACCATTATCGCTGACGCTAACAGATTCATCCGGATGGATGATAACGCGAATTTCGCTACAATGGCCCGCTAACGCTTCGTCAATGGAGTTATCCACCAACTCGAACACCATATGATGTAGCCCCGTGCCATCATCTGTGTCGCCTATATACATCCCTGGACGCTTGCGAACTGCATCCAGCCCCTTGAGCACTTTGATACTTGATGAATCGTAAGCCTGCTCGCTCATTGACCACTCCATCGTGAAGTCTGTCGTGTCCGTATCGCCTACCCGCCCGGTACCGATTCATGCTTAATATTGCACTACACTTGCAAAGCTCACTGCTCAGTTAGATTTAACTGGCTCAGTGGTTGCTTTCCCCCATCCTGTTCAATATGTTTCACGTGAAACATCTTTACTTCAGTACCGGAAAGCCATCGACTCTGTAAGGCGGTTGGTTCGACGCTCGTTATAAATGTTTGACACTGCATGGTTTCGAGAAGATCACAAAACCGCTGCCGATGTTGCTCATCAAGCTCAGCGGGCAAGTCATCAATCAGATACACACAATGCCTATTAACCGTACTTTCCAGAAATCGGCCCTGCGCTAACTTGAGCGCACTCACCACCAATTTCTGCTGACCTCTGGAAAGCACCTCAACAGCTGGTTGCTTATTGACTTTAATTCTCAGATCGGCACGTTGCGGACCTTGTTGGGTAAACCCCATTTGTTCGTCAGTTGAACGATTGCCCATCAATACTTCAGAGAGTGAACGATTTTTATCCCAGCCGCGAGCATAGTGAAGCGTCAATCCTTGCAGGGGTAAAAGCGAGGCAAGCGTATCTTCAAACACTGGCAAAAACTCGCTAAACCACTCTCGGCGCTGCTGATCAATACTTTCACCACTGGCGGCTAACTCCTGCTCCCAGACATCAATCTCAGCTGCCGTTATTCTACCACGCCTAAGGAGGGCATTCCGATGTTTCAGCGCGCGCCGTGCTCGCTTCCAAACACTGAAAAACTCATGTTTCACGTGAAACACTCCCCAATCCAGAAACTCTCTTCGACCTGAAGGTGAGCCTTCCAATAGACGGAATGCATCCGGGTTAATCAGTTGTAACGGCATTAATTCGGCAAGTTCAACCAGTCGAACCTGTTTATGACCTTTAACACGCAGCTCAAGCTCACGCTGATCCCGCAAACGGCGAACCCCCAGCGTCGTAGCAGATTCATCCGCCAATCTGGCAAAAAGCGTCATTTCAGCAACGCCATGCTGAATCGCATTTTTCAGTTGACGAGTACGAAAAGAACGGCCCAGGCCAAGGATATGAATTCCTTCAAGAATACTGGTTTTACCGCTGCCGTTAGCACCACTGATGATATTGATTCGGCTGGAGGGAGAAACGCTAATAGGCTTCAGGTTACGTATCCCATGGAAGTTGAGCTGCTGAATGCTCATTGGACACCTGTTCCCATCAACGTTTTGTTGGCAGGTATAAATACGCAGGCGGCAGCCGCTAAGTAAAAACGGCGCCGCCTAATTAAAATTAACCAAGACAACATTAAATCAATCACGCCGAGCCGTTACAGGCGCATCGGCATAACAACGTAGAGGGCGTCACCACCACCAGGCTCTTCCATCAAGGCACTGCTGTTGGAATCGGCAAGCGTCATCTGCATACGGTCTTCGTCAAGCACGGATAATACATCCACGAGATACCCGACGTTAAAGCCAATTTCCATCGCTGCGCCATTATACTCGACAGCGATATTTTCCTCGGCTTCTTCCTGCTCAGGGTTGTTCGCCATCACTTTCAGATTACCGGGCTCTAAATAAAGTCTGACACCACGGTACTTTTCATTTGAGAGAATAGCAGTGCGTGACAGCATCTGACGCAGGTCGGCGCGCTCAGCTATTAGTACCTTATCACCGTTACGTGGCACGACTCTTTCATAGTCGGGGAACTTGCCGTCGATCAGTTTGGAAGTGAAGGTGAAGTCACCGGTGTGTGCACGCACATGGGTCGACCCCAGCGTCAAACTAACCGGCTCGTCGCTATCGTCCAGCAACCGCGAAAGCTCCAGAATACCCTTGCGCGGCACAATCAGCTTTTGCGACTGCTCAACCACCACTTCAACGGGCCGGGAGCACATGGCCAGACGGTGTCCATCGGTCGCAACCGCACGCAGCAGGTTAGTCTGAATTTCCAGCAAGAGGCCATTCAGGTAATAGCGGACGTCCTGTTGAGCCATGGCAAAGGCCGTTGATTCTATCAGGTGTTTCAGCGTGCCGCGTGGAACACTGAACTCCTGACTGCTATCAGCTTCTTCAATATTAGGAAACTCGGCAGCAGGAAGTGTAGAAAGTGTAAAGCGTGAACGACCACTACGTAATACCGCACGGCCTTCCTCTACCGCTAGCTGGATCTCTGACTGTTCCGGTAGCGATTTACAGATATCCATCAGTTTGCGAGCTGGAACCGTTGCAGAACCTTCCTGCTCAACTGCACTGGCTACCGTGCGCCCGATAAGCTCAACTTCAAGATCGGTCCCTGTCAGGGCCACCTGATCGCCTTCAATTTCAATCAGTACATTTGAAAGTACCGGTAATGTTTGCCGACGCTCAACCACACCGGCAACCAATGTCAGCGGACGCAGCAACGCCTCTCGGGAAATGGAAAATTTCATCAACGCTCCAGATTAGTCGGTGGTTAGCTGGTCAACAGACGCAACAAGTTTTTATAGTCCTCACGGATATCCGCGTTCTCTTCCTGCAGGGTTTTCACCTTGCGACAGGCGTGTAGCACCGTGGTGTGGTCACGCCCTCCAAATGCATCACCAATTTCAGGCAAGCTGTGGTTGGTCAGCTCTTTGGCGAGGGCCATCGCTACCTGACGCGGCCTCGCGACAGAGCGCGAGCGTCTTTTGGACAACAAATCGGCCACTTTAATTTTGTAATATTCTGCCACTGTCCGCTGGATATTATCCACACCCACCTGCTTGTCCTGCAGCGCGAGCAGATCCTTCAGAGATTCGCGAATAAAGTCCTGGGTGATGGGCTTGCCCATGAAGTGGGAGTCGGCGATCACTTTTTTCAGTGCGCCTTCGAGTTCGCGCACATTCGAGCGGATTTTCTGGGCAATAAAGAACGCAGCGTCATGGGGCAAATCGACTTTCGACTGATCGGCCTTTTTCATCAGAATAGCCACACGGGTCTCCAGTTCAGGCGGCTCGATGGCAACCGTAAGACCCCAGCCGAAACGCGACTTGAGACGCTCTTCTACACCGCTGATTTCTTTCGGGTAGCGATCAGAGGTGAGAATCATCTGCTGGCCGCCTTCCAGCAAGGCGTTGAAAGTATGGAAAAACTCTTCCTGAGAGCGCTCCTTGCCGGCAAAGAACTGAATATCATCAATCAGTAGGGCATCAACACTGCGATAGAAACGCTTGAAATCATTGATCGCATTCAGCTGAAGGGCTTTTACCATGTCGGCCACAAAACGTTCCGAATGTAGGTAAACGACCCGCGCATTCTCTCGCCGCTCGGCCAGTGCATTGCCTACCGCATGCATCAGGTGGGTTTTACCCAAACCTACGCCACCGTAAAGAAACAGTGGGTTATACGCGCCGCCCGGGTTTTCTGAGACCTGCCGGGAAGCCGCTCGCGCCAATTGGTTAGATTTACCTTCCACAAAGGTTTCAAAGGTGAAATTCGGGTTAAGGCCGCTATTATGTTTCAAGCTACCTTCGACCTGCACCTGGCGCTCGCCCGGCCGCTTGGCGGCAGACTCCTCACGCAGCTGATCAATTTCACGCTCGTCATTCATATGGCTACGCCGTGACGGCGTACTGACAGCAGGCGATGACGGTCTGGCAGGTGAAGCAGAAACAGGTGTCCCCAGCTCCCGCGTTTGCGGCGCAGCCGAAGCCACTCGGCGACTGCCAACGGTCAGGCTTACCTTAGGTGGTTTTGCAGGCGCCAGTTCTCTCACCAATTCGCTGATTCGTTTGGCATATTTGTCATTTACCCAATCACGCACAAAACGGTTAGGCGCCAGAAGACACAGCTCATTGGACTCGCCTTCTTCAGCCTGAAGTGGGCGTATCCAAGTATTGAACTGCTGCGAATTCAGCTCGTCCTGCAAATAATCGAGACATTGCTGCCAAAGCGCGAGAGACAC